>OY843592.1:510000-3941598 GCA_963692865.2 bacterium
ATTACTCCCAGAGGGTTTCCCCATTCGGACATCCCCGGATCAAAGCCTGCTAGCGGCTCCCCGAGGCTTTTCGCAGCTGACCACGTCCTTCATCGCCTTCTAGCGCCAAGGCATCCACCGTACGCCCTTAGTAGCTTGACCGAATCTTGAGATTTCAGATCCTCAGCCAATACTGAGAGCCTTCAATGATTATGCCAATTCACGCGATTCGATTGTCAAAGAGCAAAAGGCGGAAGAAACTCCCGCCCGGATTGCTGAAGAATTCAAATTCATCGTCCACAGCCGCCGGTTCAGATGGTGGAGATGAGCGGGCTCGAACCGCCGACCTCCTGGTTGCAAACCAGGCGCTCTCCCGACTGAGCTACATCCCCATCTCAGATTCCGCTTCAGGGAACGGCCCGCGACGATGAGCCTGCTCGGCTCCGCTCAACGGTCCATCCACGCCATCGCTCCCAGGCGTTTCATGTCATGCGCCTCGTCCCCGACCATCCCGATATGGTGGGCCTACCTGGATTTGAACCAGGGACCTCGCGCTTATCAGGCGCGCGCTCTGACCAACTGAGCTATAGGCCCGCGACCTCGCCCGCGCGATCTTGAATCCAACTACCGCGTCGGGACTCACCCAGGCATTCGGCCCAAATTCAAATGCAATCGAATCCGGGACAATTCGCATACCCGCTGTGGCGTTATTCTCAAGAACAGGATATGGACGGCCCGAGACGGGCCATCGACCTTGAAGCGCCGATTCGTTCTGCAACCATCCTGCCATACGCCAAGGGCGCAAGGCGGCGTCGCACGATCTTCAGGCAAGTGAGCGGCTTGTTCTCACCGGACGGCGAAAACGCCCTCTCTCCCCTCCCGTGCTTTTTGAAAACGAATCTTTCAGCACTCCTTAGAAAGGAGGTGATCCAGCCGCAGGTTCCCCTACGGCTACCTTGTTACGACTTCACCCCAATCACCGGCCATACCGTCGGCGCCTGCCTCCCGAAGGTTGGCTCAACGACTTCTGGTACCGTCGACTCTCGTGGTGTGACGGGCGGTGTGTACAAGGCCCGGGAACGTATTCACCGCGGCATGCTGATCCGCGATTACTAGCGATTCCGGCTTCACAGAGTCGAGTTGCAGACTCCGATCCGAACTGAGGCGCACTTTTTGGGATTGGCTCCCTCTCGCGAGTTCGCAGCCCTTTGTATGCGCCATTGTAGCACGTGTGTAGCCCTGGACGTAGGGGCCATGAGGACTTGACGTCATCCCCACCTTCCTCCGGTTTATCACCGACAGTCCCCTTAGAGTTCCCGGCCGAACCGCTGGCAACTAAGGGCAGGGGTTGCGCTCGTTGCGGGACTTAACCCAACATCTCACGACACGAGCTGACGACAGCCATGCAGCACCTTTGCAAGGACCCCGAAGGGAGACTATGTTTCCATAGCTGTCCCAAGCAATTTAAACCCAGGTAAGGTTCTTCGCGTTGCGTCGAATTAAACCACATGCTCCACCGCTTGTGCGGGCCCCCGTCAATTCCTTTGAGTTTTAGCCTTGCGGCCGTACTCCCCAGGCGGGGCACTTAATGCGTTAGCTCCGGCACAGAAGGGGTCAACGCCTCCCGCACCTAGTGCCCATCGTTTACGGCTAGGACTACCGGGGTATCTAATCCCGTTCGCTCCCCTAGCTTTCGCGCCTCAGCGTCAGTATTGGTCCAGAGAGCCGCCTTCGCCACAGGTGTTCTTCCTGATATCTACGCATTTCACCGCTACACCAGGAATTCCGCTCTCCTCTACCACACTCAAGAACGGCAGTATCGAATGCACTTCCCGAGTTGAGCCCGGGGCTTTCACATCCGACTGACCATCCCGCCTACACGCCCTTTACGCCCAGTGATTCCGAGCAACGCTTGCTCCCTCCGTCTTACCGCGGCTGCTGGCACGGAGTTAGCCGGAGCTTCCTCTGGAAGTACCGTCAAACAGAGCAGGTATTAGCTACCCTGCCGTTCGTCCTTCCTGACAGGAGTTTACAACCCAAGGGCCTTCATCCTCCACGCGGCGTCGCTGCGTCAGGGTTTCCCCCATTGCGCAAAATTCCCCACTGCTGCCTCCCGTAGGAGTCTGGGCCGTATCTCAGTCCCAGTGTGGCCGATCACCCTCTCAGGTCGGCTATCCATCGTCGCCTTGGTGAGCCGTTACCCCACCAACAAGCTAATGGACCGCGAGCCCATCTTTGGACGATAGCTTTCATGAAGAGGCCATCTTTTACCTCTGAGCCATTCGACTCCGTGGTCATACCCGGTATTAGCCCCCCTTTCGAGGAGTTATCCCGAATCCAAAGGCAGGTTGCTCACGTGTTACTCACCCGTTCGCCACTCTACTCGCCCGAAGGCTTTCTCGTACGACTTGCATGTGTTAGGCACGCCGCCAGCGTTCGCTCTGAGCCAGGATCAAACTCTCCAATTGATATTTCGTTTCCAAAGGGAAATAACACCCCGCCGGTTTCCCGGGGGGCCTCCCATCCCTCTGGGTTCAATCGGGAATTGTGCTACTGAGCCCGTTCAGGTCCGTCACATATCCTATTCTTTTTTCAAAGAGCATTTCTTCTTGAAACAAGAAGGAAAATTCAGATTACCAACGATTGACGTTTCATGTCAACCCGCAAATGCCTGCAAATGCGCGAAAATACAACCGAGAAAAACCTTCTCCCGCGAGGGGTGAGCTCCCGAACCGCTCGCTCTCAACCGCGCATACCGCATGTCGTTTCTTGTTGGCCATTCAAGGCTGGCGAAATATAGTGGTTTGAAATCGCTTTGTCAAAGAAAAAAACCGGATTTTTCCGCTTTTTTTTGGGAATCCGAAAAATCATGCGCCCGTTTGTTTTGATTGGGTTTTTCCGTCCGAACCGAAGACCGGCAACCCGAGAAGAGACCGGGGCCGCGCGAAAATTTTTCTAGACGCTCCCGCCTTGTTCGGCGAACGCGGCCGTGGTGGGCCTTTCCTCGGGCGAGGGCGCGGCGCTCCCCTCACCAACCACTTCCCGGCGCCTCGGCGTCACCTTCCCGTCCTCGAGCGAGAGCACGAGGTTGCAGCGCCACTCCTCCCTGATCTCGGGATGGTCGATGCGGAAATGCCCGCCCCGGCTCTCCTTTCGCGCGAGGGCCGCCACGGCGAGCATGCGCGCCACGCCGATGAGGTTGTGCGTCTCCTGGATTCTCCTCATGCAGTCAAAACGCTTGCGGGGCGCGTCGCCGGCCACGGCGGCCAGAGCGTTCCCGGCTTCGAGCTCATCGAGCCGCGCGAGGGCTTTCTCAAGCCTCGCCTCCTCGCGAATCTGCCCGATTCCCTCCACCCCCACGCGCTGCACCTCCAGGCGCAGGCGCTTGTCGTCCGGCCCGCTCGTCCTCGTCTCGCTCTCGCGCAGCTTCTCGATTCCCTCCCGCCAGCCGCCGCTCTCGGGGTCGGGTTTTTCGAGCCGCGCTCCCTCGCAGGCCGCGCCGATGCCGGAGCGAAGCCCGAAGACGTAGCTGTCCGCCAGGGCCGCGCCGCCCGTGCGGTTCGCCCCGTGGACGCCGCCCGCCGCCTCGCCTCCCGCGTAGAAGCCCGTGAGATTCGTGCGGCCCCACTCGTCGATGCGGATGCCGCCCAGATAGGTGTGCGGGCCGCTCGCCACCTCGATGGGGGAATCCGCCATGTCCACGCCCTGGGTCTTGAAGACGCGGATGATGTCCGCGGTGGCGCCGTCGTTCACCTCCTCGATCACGTGGCGCGCGTCGAGGTAGACGCCGTGGTTCTCCGTGCCGCGCCCCTCGTAAATCTCCATGCCCACCCCCCGGTTCACCACGGCGCGCGTGGCGCGCTCGCCGCGCTCGGGGTCGTAGTTCCACATGAAGCGCTCGCCGTCGTTGTTGTAGAGGTAGGCGCCCGCGTTGATGAAGCCGCTCGTGTGGGGCGGATAGCCCCGGATCTTGAGCGGCGCCGCGGCCAGGAGTTGATAGTCGATGAACTCCATGTCGATGAGTTCGGCCCCTGCGCGCAGCGCCATGGCGTAGCCGTCGCCCGAGATGTAGGGCGGCGAGTCGTTCACCTCATGCAACTGCGGGGCGCCGCCCGTGGCCATGATGGTCGAGCGCGCGTGCGCCACGATGGGAACTCCCTCGCGGTACAAGAACCCCCACGCCCCGACGACGCGCTCGCCCTCTTTCATGAGGTCCACGAAGATGGCGTGCTGTATCGTCTCGACGCCCCATTCGCGCATCTTCTTCGCCAGAGACTGCATGAGCGGCTTGCCCATCAGCTTCCCGCAGTGCAGAAGGCGCGGGAAGCGGTGCGAGGCGCTTTTCTTCTGGTGGTATCTGCCGTCTTCCATCCTCACGAGGCCCAGCCCCCAGGCGTCGAGCTCTATGGTCCTGTCGATTGCCTCCTCGCTCATGATCCGCATCAGGCGGTGGTTGCAGACTCCGTAACTCGCCTCGATGGAATCCTCATACAGGAATTCGGGCCTGTCGGTGGGCTCGGAGTGGCCCATCGCCGCGGTGTAGCCGCCGCGCGCCATGGATGAACTGCCGGAGGGAAACGTGGCCTTCGTGATGAGGACGGGCTTGACGCCCGAACGGACGCAGCCCACCGCCGCCATCATCCCGGCGACGCCGCCGCCGATGATGAGCACGTCGGTCTCTATTTTTCTGACTTCGGAAAATGGGCTCAACCCCGGCCTCCGCCGCGCTCCGTTCCCGGACAATCACGCGCGGCTCCGGTATGAAGCCGAAAGGCGCCGGACGCGCGCGATTCGGAATCTCTCCTTACTGTTTCGCCAAGAACGCGGAGATGTGCTCGGTCACCGCATCGGTGTCCTCGATCGCCATCAGGTGCCCCACGCCCGGAACCACCATCTTCTCGGCGCCCTCAATCTTCACGGCCAGCTCATCCGCGCAGGCGTGGAAGCCGGACAAATCCTTCTCGCCCACCATGAGGAGAGTCGGCGCCGTGATCTTGGCGGCGATGTTCGCGAGCGACGCGTCCTGCGGAGGATCCTGGTCGAGCCAATGCGCGCCCGTGTAGGTGAGGAGCATGTCCTCGGCCCAGTCGGCGGCGTCCTCGTTTTCCCGCACGGAGGCGAAGATGGGAAGATCCGCCCAGTAATCCTTGGCCGCCCGCAACCCCTCGGCTCTCAGGGTGGCCATGGTCTGGAGCCTCTGGTCGGCGAAATCGGGCATCAGGCGGGGGTAGTCGTAGCCCGCCCCCATCGCGATGACGGACGCCGCCTTGTCCGGATGCGCCGCGGCGAAGCCGAGCGCGACCCCTGCGCCGCGGCTCAAGCCCACGAGGTGGGCCTTGGGGATGCGGGTGTGTTCGAGCAAATCGAGGAGGTCCGCCACCTCTTCGTCCCGGCCGTAGCCCGTGGGGGGCTTCTCCGATCGGCCATGCCCTCTCAGGTCATACGTCACGACCCGGTGCGTGCCCCGGAGCGCGAGCTTCTGGCGCTCCCACATCGAGCGGTTCAGCCCGTGCCCGTGTATGAAGACGATGGGGGGTGTCGGGGTGTTCATGCCGTTGTCGTCGTAGGAAATCTGGACTCCGTTGCACACTGCTTGCGCCACAGGAATTGCCTCCAGCGGGATGTTGATCATCCAAACCCCTCCGCCCGGCTCCTCGTCGAGCCGTCCCGCGTCGGCGGCCGGGTTGGGTTGGAAGAAGTGTGTATACAACGATTCGCCCCGATTCGCAAAGCGCAGGGCGGCCCTTGGCGCACGGCGGCAACCGGGTCTGTTGAAAAAGTCCTGATTTCGTGATTCGGCTTGTATATCCAACCGGGCGGGGAGGCAGGAGGCTTCACTCCCCCCTTGAGGGGGGTGTTGAAAAAGTCCATGTATCCCCTGTCTGCGACGTGATGCTCCCGTAGCGCCGGCCCCCCCTCGGGGCTGTCCCACAGGCCTCCGCGCCTGTCCTGCTACGCAAAACGCGATGGCGTTGCAGGGGCCGCATATCATGCGGCCCGGCCTTGTCGCCTTCACAATACGGGTCGCATGATATGTCAGACATATATGTCCGACCTACACTCCGAATACGGGATGATGGAACACGGCGCTCGCTCCCAGGGTCGGCTTTTTCAACAACCCCCATCCCGCGGGCCTTGCTTCAAGGGCTTCGCCGCCTCCGGGGGAAGCGAAACTCACGGCTCTCTTCAAAAAAAGGGCCTTTTGCGCCAGAATGCAGGTCGTTCGACTTCAGTCGCGCATGGGAGAATTTTATCGAGCGCACCCCATGTCGGCGCGCATGAAAGAAGAACCGCCATGAAACTCGTCTACGAGCACGCGCACATCCTTCACACGGACCACGACGAGGCGGTGCGCTTCTACCGCGAAACCCTGGGGGCGCGCGTCGTCGATTCGCGCGAGCGCAAAGGCGCGCCCCAGACCAAGCTCATGGCCGGAGGCGGCATGCTCATCGTGCGGGGCGTCCGGCCCGGAGAAAACCCCGCCCCCCCGGGCCGCACGCCGCGCATGGGCGTCGACCACATCGGCTTCTACGTGGGGGAGGGAGAACTCGAGGCCGCCCGCGCGGCCCTCACCGAACGCGGCGTCCCCATCATCGAGGAAAACGACATGCCGCACCTCAAATACCTCTACTTCGAGGGGCCCGACGGCGTGGTGATCGAACTCATGGAAACCAAGGGGCCGATTCCCGCATCGGTTCAGGATCAAGACGAGGAGTCATAAAACGATGGAAAAAGCGCGCACGCTGATGGAGATGACGAACCCCGAAGCCGAGAAGACCCTGGAAGAAACCGGCCTCGCCATCATTCCCCTGGGCAGCGTGGAGCAGCACGGCGCCCACCTGCCGATGGGCACGGACTACTACGCGGCGGAATCGTTCGCGAGGCGGGTCGCGGCCATCACCGGCGGATTGCTCGTGGATTTCTGCCCCTTCGGCGTCACGCCCCTGCACATGGGCTTCGGCGGCACGGTGTCGCTGCGCTCGGAAACAATGATTCATCTGATGCGCGACGTCGTCGGCAGCCTTCACCAGCACGGGGCGCGGAAGATGGTGTTCCTGAACTGGCACGAACGCAACCTGCCCGCGATGGAAATCGCCGCCGAGGACGCCCAGAACGCGCACGAGGGTTTGCGAATCCTCATCGTGCACGCGCACTTCATCGCCAAGAACCTCTACGGCCAAGAAGTGGGCCTGACCCACGGCGGGGAACTCGAAGTCCTCCCCGTTCTCGCCGACAGGCCCGAACTCGCGCGCCTGGAGCTCGCCACGGACGCATCCCCCATGGACCGCGGCGCCAAGAGCGACGCCGCCCGGCGCGACCCGGCGGTCTACTACATTCCCAGGGACGTGCGCGACATGTACGAAACCGGCTGGTACGGCGTGATAGAGGACACCTCTCCCGAGCGCGTGGCCGAGGTGATGAACGGCGTCTCAGCCGAGGCGGCCCGGCGCATCAAGGCCTATTTCGGGTTGGCGTAAACCGGAGCCCTGTCCGGGTTCATCCCTCACTGCATAGGGTTGTTTCCCCCGGCGCCATGGGCGGCGGCATTTGGGAAACTGCGCTCACCGTCGCTACCGTTCGAGAAAACAAGCCTGTCTTTCCGGTTGACAAGGAATTTTTTCGGCCTATATTCACTTTCGAGATATTTGCGCCATCAAGATTGCGCCTGCTAAAATTCGAGCTTAATAAATTGAGGTCATCCCGTTGCTTACCTGCAAAGACGTAGCCGAATACTTCCTCTCGCTTCAGGATGAAGACGCGGGGGATTTGATCTCCAACCTGAAATTACAAAAACTCGTTTACTATGCGCAGGGATGCCATCTGGCGCTTTATGATGAGCCGCTTTTTGAGGATCGTATCGAAGCATGGCTGCATGGCCCCGTCGTTCCGAGCCTTTACCGTGAATACAAAACATACGGGGCAGCCCCGATCCCGAACCCGGGAGATACGGACTGCAGTAAATTCGATGATGAAGAAAGGGAATTTCTGGATGAGGTCTATCACGTTTACGGACAATTCTCGGCCTGGAAGCTGAAAAACATGACGCATGAAGACGGCCCCTGGCGAGTCGCTTCCGAAAACCAGGAGGCCATCTCGAATCGATCCATGAAAGCGTATTTCAAGGCCCAGATGAAAAATGGCGAAGCGGAGGATTAGGCCCAAAGACAGGAGGAACAAAGGGGAGAGAATAAAACCCGGTTCTTCTCGCGGCATTTCCCCGCAAACGCTCCCGCCCAAGTTTTCGCTTCGCTATTTGAGCCAAAGGGAACATTCCCTGAAAAATTGCCAAAGAGACGAAAAAGCCGCCTTCGCCGATACCCTGGACAAATTAAGCCGACTCACCTGGAATCAGATTTCGAGCTCAAATAGACACGCAAGCGGATATGGAAAGATACCGCGAGATCAAATCAAAGCGCCGATACCGCCACACATCACGGATGAGGTGAACCTCCTCGCTTTCCGTTTTTTTCGGCAGACGCCCCATGGTGGGTTATAGAGACAGAACCACATTCTACGTTCTGTGGCTCGACAGGGATTTCACCCTGTATTCGCACGCATGAAAAGCGCCCGCCGTATGGCGGGCGCTCTCGACTTTCTCAAAAACACCGGCGTGGGACACGTCTACGAATCCATCACTCTTGCGCAGCCTTCCGACTATTGCGCTCCTCGCACGATGCGCGCGTCGTCCTCATCGGGCATGAGCACGAACTCGGGATAGGCCTCGATGCCGAGTTCCGCCGTATCCTGACCATGGTCCTCAGTGGATTCCGAGACCCGCACGCCCATCGTCTTATCCAGAACCAGCCAGACGACGTAGGAGACGGCGAACACGAACACGCCAATCGCCACGATTCCCACGATCTGCGCGAAGAGGCTGCCGCCCGCCGCGATGCAGACCGCGAGCGTCCCCCAGACGCCGGCGAACAGGTGCGCGGGAATCGCGCCCACGACGTCGTCGATCTTCAGATTCTCCAGTATCTTCAGGCCGTACGCGCACACCAAACCGCCGACCGCGCCGATGACGACCGCCCAGTGGTATTCGACGATGTTCGGCCCGGCCGTGATGGCGACGAGGCCGCCGATGGCGCCGTTCAGCACCGCGAGCAGGTCAACGCGCCCGAAGATGGACTTCGCGGTGAACAGGACGGCGACGCATCCCGCCCCCGCCGCGAGGTTGGTGCTGACCATCACGTTGCTCATCGTCACCGCATCGACCGAGCCTTTGAGCACGAGCATCGAGCCGCCGTTGAACCCGAACCAGCCGAACCACAGGATGAAGACGCCTAGAGTGACCAGCGGGACGTTCGAGGGCGGCGTGGATTTGACGCTGCCGTCTTCGCGGAACTTGCCGCGCCGCGCGCCCACCACGATCACGCCCGCGAGCGCCGCCCATCCTCCCGTCGAGTGGACGATGGTAGAGCCCGCGAAATCACTGAAGCCCAGTTTTGTGAGCCAGCCCCCGCCCCACGTCCAGGCGCCCACCACCGGGTAGATGACGCCGGTGAGGACGGCGATGAAGACGAAGAACGTCCACAGCTTGACGCGCTCGGCGAGGGCGCCGGAGACGATGGAGGCGGTGGTCGCCACGAACGTCATCTGGAAAAACCAGAAGGATATGCTGGCGTAGTCGGTCCCGATCACGGCGGCGCCGGCCTTTTCGTTCCCGGCGAGGAGGGCGATCTCGTCTCCCGAGGGCCGGAACAAGGGCTTGACCGCGCCTATCCAGCCCCCAACGTCCACGAACATCAGGTTGTAGCCGATGACGTAGAACATGAGCCCGGCGATGGCGTAGAGGCCGATGTTCTTGAGACAAATCACCGAGGCGTTCTTGGTGCGCACCGAACCCGATTCGAGCATCGTGAAGCCCGCGCACATCCACATGATGAGCGCGCCGCAGATCAGCAAAAAGAAGGTATTGAATATGTATTTGTCGTTTGCGACCCGGGTATCGACGGGCGCTGCCGCCTCCGCCCCGCCCGCGGTGAGCAATAGAACGACGAAGGCGAGAAACATCCCCCACACAGCGGGCCATGGAAGAGAAGAACGATGGTTGTCTTTCATGAGTTCGCTCCCGTTTGAGTAGAATCCGCTTGAAATTCGCTTGTTTCACGAAGACATGCTCTATGGCGCCGAGGCGGAAGGGCCGCAACAGAGGCCGGCGGAACATGACGCGTGAGATGGCGATCGGTTCGAGGCGGAATGAGGGTCTGCATACGCGCCTCCGGGCATGGGCATTCGCTTTCGTAGTGATTACAAATTCATTAGAACATGGAGCGAGGGGGTGATTCAAGAAGTTTTTTCACACGCGCCGCCCGGAACTCGGCGCGAAATGCCTGCATCAATTGCGATTGAGCCCCTGCTTGCCGCGCGTCATGAGTATGCGCTTCCAGAATTCCTCGCGCTCAAGGATAAGCTCATCCGACGTTCGGCCGGCTCGATGCTCCAATAGAGTGAACCGAAAATGAACACGGCAATAATCCATTCCTCCTTGGGCGTCGAGCCACGCGCTCAGTTTGACATTTCCGCCATGGCCACTCTCGACGTATTCACACCAACGGGACCACACTCCATGATCGCCATAGGCGGAGCCGACGTACCGTTTCTCCGCTTTCGTGTCGGTGATCAAATACACGCCTTTGACGCTCTCAAGCGCCCCTTTCCAGTCCGGCCTGTCGTTTCGCACCATTGTCTCCAACTCTGCGAACGACAGGTCTACGTCCTCATAGCCGGGAAAAGAACGGCCCGAATAAGTCTCCCGGAGGATTTCCTGAACCTCGAAATTTTCAAAATGCTTCTCGAATTTGAGACGCGTTCCCCGGCCTCTAAAGGGGGATCGCAACTTGAGTCGTCCGATGAATTCCTTTCCTTGATCGGTCAGTGCAACTTCGTATCGATCGGCATGACGCTCCACGACCTCGAATACGCCGCCGAAAAGCCACATATCGGTTTCGTGGTAAAACTGCATCAAGGAAAAAATGTAGGGCCGGTTGAAATCGTTATTCTTTGGCCGATACTCCTGCCAACCTCGCCAAGCACGCCTGTCGCTCAGCCAAACCTCCAACGGCTGGGATACGCCGTTCCATCTGGCGAAATGAACTTTGAAGTCTTCAGGGTGATTTATTGACCATATATCTTTCAAAAGTATAGTCATGCTTTCGATATCTTTCCTGGTTGTCGGTATCGCTATGCATGCTCCGAGGTATCGGCTTCCGGTTCAACAATCATTCAGTAAAAAAGCGCCCGACGGCAGACGGGCGCTTTCGCTTCGGCGGCGAAACTCAGGACGGCAGGGGCACGTCTTTTCCGTAGATTTGCTCGGACTGCGCCTGCGTGACGGGGTTTCCCTCCGGATCGTGCAAGGGATAGGCCTTGAGCGTGCGCATGAAGACCTGAAGGCCGTAGTGAAGCGCCACCATCGCGCCGATCTCCATGATCTGGGCTTCGGTGAAGTGCTTCTTGCCCTCGTCGTAGAATTCCTTGTCGAGCCTCGCGGCGTCGCGGTACATCCAGTAGGAAAACCGAAGCGCCCACTTCTCGGCGTCGGTGAACTGCGGGTCGTTCTCGAAATCCCCGCAGGCGGCCTCGATGCGCTCCTCCGTCAAGCCCTCTTTTTTCGCCTGCTCGGAGCGCAGGTTCGCGAAGTAGGTGTCCTGCGCGGTTCTGGCGAGCTGGATGCGGACCATCTCCTTGAGCTTGTGGTCCACCCCGCCCATGGCGTGGGAGCGGTGCATGGCTTCGTGCAGGGCGCCGGCGTAGCCGGGCGCATGGGCCATGATGCGCGAGAAGAGTTCATCGGGCGCCTGGGTCTCGGCGGTGCGCCCCATGACGCGCTTCCAGTCCTTCTCCTCGATGGCTTCGGGTTCGAGCGGATTGATGATCGGCATGGCTACCCCTCCCGGCTTCCGTCGGCCCCTTGCGCCTCGCCCTCTTCGAGCGCTCGCGCCAGCGGGCCGCTCATGTGCGAGACGGGGCAATCGCCGTAGATGCGCCGCGATTCCTCCTGGCTCACGAGCCTGCCGTCGGGGGAGAACATGGGGTAGAAATCGAGCGTCCGGAAAAAGGTATGGTAGCCCACGTTGAAGCCGATGAAGGAGCCGAGTTCCACGATTTCCTCATCCGAGTAGTGCCCGCGCAGCCTCGCGTAGAAGGCTTCGTCAATCTTCTCGGGCTCGGAATCCATGAGTTCGCTGTATTCGAGAGCGAGTTTCTCGGCTTCGGTGAAAAGCTCGCTCTCGCGCCAGTTGTCGATGCCCTCGTCTATCATCTCTTCCGTCAGGCCCGCCTGCTTCGCCGAAGCAGAACGCACGTTCCCTCAGTAGTTGCAAAAGGCGCGGCGGGAGAGCTGGACGCGGATGATCTCCTTGAGCTTGTGGTCGATGACGCCGGTGTTGAACACCGTTCCCCAGGCGAGGTACATCGACTTCGCCAGATCCTCGTTGTGGCCCTGCATGGCGTGAAAGGCGGGGTCGGGCGCGCGGTGCTTGAGCGCCTTGTTGAGGAAAGGAGCGAGTTTCGTCTTCTTCAGGTCCTCGATGTCGAGCATGGTGATGTTGGACATATGGACAATCTCCTTACAGGATGACGAATAAAACCGTATTATCGGCTAACGCCTCAGGCGCCGCTGAAAAAGCCCCGATGAACGATGGCTTGACACGAGCGAAGAGCGAGCGATTGCGACGGTCGCCATTCGAGGGAGTTTGTAGGGGTCGCATACATGCGACCCTGATTTTTCGCGTCTCCCGCGAACGGGCCGCATATTATGCGGCCCCTACAATCGGTCCCTACAAAAAGCAATCCACCCCTCCTCGGGCGGCTTTCTCAACAATCTCCCTCAGGCGCCGCTCTCCGCCTGGACGCGGCGCAGGGCGGTGTCGAGAGCGGAGGCGGCGCGCTCTGCTTCTTCCTCCGTCAAGACCAGCGGCGGGCTGATGGTGACGGTGTTCGAGGGACCCGCCGCGATGCCGGCGTTCTTGCCGAAGATCACGCCTTGCTCCTTCGCGTAGGCCAGCACCTTCGCCGTGGCCGCCGTGGACAGCGGCGCGCCGTCTTCTTCTACCAACTCGACGCCCCAGATGAGGCCCACGCCCCGCACGTCGCCCACGCAGGGGATGTCGGAGAGTTTGCCCAAAAGCCCGCCGAGATAAGCGCCCACCTTGGCGCCGCGCGCGGGCAATTCCTCGTCCATCATGATCTCGAGGTTCTTGAGCGAAGCCGCGCAGGCGACGGGGTGTCCGCCGTAGGTGTTTATCTGCAGGAACCCCGAGTCGCCCTCGGCGTTCAGGGCTTCGAATATCTCGTTCGTGGTCGCCGTCGCCCCGATGGGCAGATAGGCGCTGCTCAGTCCCTTGGCCATCGTCATGATGTCCGGCTCGACCTCGTACAGATCGGAAGCGAAGAGCTGCCCCGTGCGACCGAAGCCGGTGATGACCTCATCGGCGATGAACAAGACGCCGTGGTTCCGGCACACTTCGCGCATGCGCTTCAGGTAATCCGCGGGCGGCGGTATCACCCCGCCGCCGCCGATGACGGGCTCCGCGATGAAAGCCGCCACGGTCTCGGGATCCTCGTAGCGGATGACCTCGTCCAGCTCGTCCGCGCATCTGGCGGCGAGTTCTTCCTCGGTGTCCGCGTTGCTGCGGTAGAAATAGGGCGCGCTCACGTGGATCACGCCCGGCAGGAGCGGCTCGAACATCGCGCGCCTCAGCGTCTGGCCGGTGAGGCTCGCCCCGCCGATGGTCGCCCCGTGATAGCCCTGGTGGCGGGCGATGATCTTGTACCGCCTCCCGCCGTTCAGTCGCCCGTAGGCGCGGGCCAGCTTGATGGCCGTGTCCACCGCCTCGGAGCCGGAATTGACGAACCAGACGCGCTCGACGCCCTCGGGCAACAGGGACGCGAGCCGTTCGGCGAGCCTGGCCGCGGGCGGGTTCACCTGCGTCAGCGGATAGTAGGCCAACTCGAGCATCTGCTCGTAAGCCGCCTTGGCGACCTCGTCGCGCCCGTAGCCGATGTTCACGCACCAAAGCCCCGCCATGGCGTCGATGTATTCCCTGCCGGAGGCGTCCTGGATGGTCGAGCCACTGGCCTTGACCACGACGTCGAGGGGATTCTCCTCCATCCCGGAATGGTTCATGAGCGGATGCCAGACGTGTTCCTTGTCCATCGTCCGCAAGGATTCGGCTTCGGCTATGGCTGGATTCATGGGAGTCCCCTCTCGGGTTTCAGCGATTCGGGATGCCATCGATTCGATGCGGAAATCTTAATCTCCAAGCAGATGCGGATCAACCGGTGGACAGGCTAGCCCGGCGCGTACTCCGGGTTTTCGCTCCTGATCCGAAAGGCCTGGCGTCCGACCCTCTCGATTTCGCCCTCTATCAGGTCGCCCGGCTCCAGGTATTTCCCCCAGGAGGCGGCGTTACCGGCCGGCGAGCCGGTGCCGATGATGTCGCCCGTCCGCAGCGTGGCGATTCCCGACAGATACGATACCTGCTCGGCGACCCGCCAGACCATGTCGCCCGTGGTGGCGTCCTGCCTCAGTTCGCCGTTCACCCGGAGCTTGAGCCTCAGATCGTGGGGGTCGAGTCCCTCTTCGGGCAGGAGGATATAGGGGCCGATGGGCGCGAAGCCGTCGGGCGCCTTCATGGCGTACCAGTCGATGAACTTGCCCATGTTGAGCGTCGTGCGATCGCTCATGTCGTTGAACAGGGTATAGCCGCCCACGTGGCCCATGGCGCGCTCCACGGGGATGTTTTTGCCGCCCTGTCCGATGAGCACGCCGAGTTCGAGCTCGTAGTCGAGCTTTTCCATCGAGGGATAGACCGGCACATCGTCATACGGGCCGCTCACGCAGGTGGCGGGCTTCAGGAAACAATAGAGCGGGAGTTCCTCCTTGAAGTCATCCACCTCGGTGCGCGCCATCTCGGCGGCGTGGGCCACGTAGTTCCTCGCCATGCAGAACAGCGTGTCCGGGACGACGGGAGGAAGAATCTCGACTTCTTCGGGTTCATAGACCACCTGCATCCCGTCGAAGCGAACCGGGTCTTTTTGGCTCTCGTTCGCTTCGAGCGCTTCGAGAGCCTCCTCGGCGAGAGGGCGGTTCAACTCCAGGTCCTCGATGAACTCCTCGCAATCACCGGGAACCTCGGCCTCGACGCGATCCATGGCCTCCGCCGCCGACTCCTCCTCCAGCGACAAGGCGTAGGCCAGCTTGAGATCGGCGATTTTCTCCCCGAACAAGACGCCGATGCGCGCCTCGCCCGCCAGGCTGAACGTACAGATTCGCATGAGGATGAGCCTCCAGGTTTCAAGCCCGCGATGAGGGGAATCCTACCACAGCAGGGTGGACCTTGCCGCACCGCCCTTGGAAATGGAACTTGCGGGAACAACAAAGGATCTGACGCCCGCCATGACCGCTTTTATTCCGTCCTGTGGTGTCGCTTCAAAAAATCGAGAATCAGCCGCCGCGCCGTCTCGTCGCGCGAGAGATTGTGCGCCCGGCCCTCGAAGAGGTGAAACTCCATGTTCACGCCCCGCTCTTTGGCCCTGCGCAGACACCGGTCGGCGGGCCGGCCGCGCCGCCAAGGGTCGTCTTTGGAGTAAAACGCGAGGGCGGGCGTATCGCGCGGCAGGCGCACCCCGCGCCCGCACGTGGAGCCCGAGATGACGCGGGCGCCGAACTCATCCCCCTCATAGGAGGCGGCCGCGGTTCCGCCTTGGCTGTGGCCCATCAGGAAGAGGTTTTTCCGGTCCGCCCAGGGGGTTCTCAACAGCCGATAGGCCGCGTGGCGGATCTCTTCCTGGCGCATCCGGCCCACCCGCCTGAACGGCGCGCCCTTGACGGCCTGGCGCAGGGAGGGAATGCAGGTCTCGGGCCGGTAGCGGCGCGCGAAGCTGTCGGGCGCGATGACGGCGTATCCCGCCCGCGCCAGAAGGCGCATATAGCGCAAGTTCCCCCGGCCGAGCCCCGAGCAGCCGTGCGCGAATACGACGGTCGGGCGTTTGTTCTTAAGGCCCGATAGTTTCGCCTGAACGAATCCGTCGCTCATCCTGCCTTCGATGAATTCATCTTTCAGTTGAATCATGAAATATGCGGAATCGAATGTGCGCCTCGCCTCATCGGCCAGATCGAGCGTTTTGGGGTCGACCCCTCCGACACAGCCTGAGAGAAAAAAACAAATCACCAACAGGAAAACGGATTGTCGCATGATTGAAAAACCAGCGCTTTCTCTACTCATGAACCCCTAGACTACACCCTCATCCGTCAACTCTTGCAACTCCGCATCCGACACGCCGAGCAGGCCGCCCAAAATTTCCGCGTTGTGCTGGCCCACGAGCGGAGCGGAGGCCTCGTAGCCGCCTTCCATCTCGCTGAACTTGAAGGGAAAGCCCGGGGCTTTGGCGCCCTCCAGCCTCCCGAGGGTGGGATGTTCGATGTCGACTATCATCCCGCGCTCCTGCATGTGGGGCCAGGCGAGGATGTCGTCGATGCTATTCACAGGCCCGCAGATGACGTCGTGCGCCCGCAGGGAGGAGACCGCCTCTTTCGTTTCGCGCCGCTTCGTCCATTCGGTGATGACGGCGTCGACCTCCGCGACCCTGCTCACGCGGCGGCTCATGTCCTCGTACCGTTCATCGCCTATCAGGTCGGTGCGCTCGATGCCGCGCAGAATGTTGCGCCAATGCGGGTTGGTGCCCGAGGCGATGATGACCCAGCCGTCTTTCGTCTCATAGGCGTTGAACGGCGCGAGCCGCATGATGCGGTTGCCGATGCGCGGCGGGAGGCCGAGCCTTTCGTAGCAATCCATCGGCTCATCGAAGATCAGCGAGAAGATGCAGTCGATCATCGAAATGTCGATATGCTGGCCCATGCCCGTGCGCTCGCGGTGAAAGAGCGCCGTCATGACGGCGCCGAAGGCGAACGTGCCGCCCATGCTGTCGCCCAGGGCGGAGCCGGCCTTGGTGGGCGGGCCGTCTGGAAACCCCGTGAGGTTCATGAGGCCTGAGGCCGCCTGGGAGACGGCGTCGTAGCCCTTTAGCTCTGCGTCCGGCCCCGTTTGGCCGTAGCCCGTGATGGAGCAATACACCAGGGAGGGCTTGCGGGCATGGAGCGTCTCGTAGTCGATCTTGAGCCTGTTGGTGACGCCGACGGAGAAATTCTCCACCAGGATGTCCGAGCGATCCACGAGCCCGTAGAACATATCGAGACCGCGGGGGTCCTTGATGTTCAGGGTGATCGCCTTCTTCGCGCGCGTGCGCTTCAGGTAGGCCATCCCCATGTCCTCGTCCGTCTGGGGATGGTAGGAGACGCCCTTCTCGCCGATGAAGGGAGGGGAGTAGGCCACCGGGTCGCCCGTGGCCGGATTATCGATCCGGATCACCTCGGCCCCCAGTCCCGCCAGGAACAGCGTGGCCTGCGGACCCGAGAGAAACTGCGTCAGGTCCAGGACGCGAATGCCTTCGAGTGGCTTCGTCATGAAGAGCCGAACTAGCCTTCGATCAGAATCTTCACCGCCTGGCGGGCCGCATCGCCCGCGCGCGCGGAGATTTCCTCATCCGAGAGCGTGCTCAGGGGGTGTTCGATGACCACAGGATTGAGGTCGTTCATGCCCAACGCCGCCCTTTGCACGTGGGCTTCGTGCAGGAAAACCTCCGTCACGACCACGGCGGTGGGCACGCCTTTTTCTTCCAGGGAGACCGCATCGTGCATACAGCACGAGGTGCAGGAGCCTCAGTCCCCGATCGCCGTCAGGACGACGTCGTTCTCCTCCACGATCTGCGCGATCAACTCGGGCGCCGCGTTCTTGGAAAAGCTCTCTTTCTTGTAGTAGCGCACCTCGGCGAAGGGGCCTTCCGCCTCCATCAGCGCCGTGGTTTTTTCGAGCAGCCTGCGCCCGTTCCACTTCGTGTTGTCCAGAACCCCGAGTTTCAAGCCCTTCAAGTTCCGGACGCGCCGCGCGGTTGGCTGGGCTTCGGCCTCGACCACCCCCCGTGGGTCGTAGACGATCTGGCCCGTGATGACGTCGCTCATTGGTTTCCTCCTGTTTTCTCTCCCAAACGCTAAAGCAGACAGGTGCCGTCCACGCAGACGGGGCCGCCTTCGAGCGTTCTTCCGTCGATTGCCCGCAGAACCGGATTCGTCATGTGGCCCCAGCCGGGTATGAAGGCCGAAAAACGGCCCGCCTCCCCGCCCGCGACGAACAGGTGGATGTTCTCGGGACCCGGCACGATGGGGATCCTCTCGTCCGGCTCGCGCCTGTACCACTTGGGGATGTTGCGGTTGTAGACCTTCCCGTAGCGGTGGTTGAACGAGATATCGGCGAACGTGTTCCTGGTGTGCATCCAGAGGTAACTCTTCACGTCGTTCCGCGTCCAGTTCTTCGCGCTGATGGTCGCCCCGTGCTCCGGGCTGATGACGACGGCGCACGAGCCGCTGCTCACCGAATTGTTGTGCGCGATCGTGCTCATCGCCGAGCAGATGCTGTCGAGGATGCCCTCGGGGTCGTCCGCGATGTGGTTCGTCACGCTGTGGGGGGCTTCGGCCGCGATGGCGAAGACGGTGGAGTCCTCGGGCGCGTAGCCCTGTTCCACGTGATAGGGCGCCCAGGGGCTCGCCTCTTCGTTCTCCGCGATGCAGTAGGTGTATTTCGTGGGGCAGCCCAGCGTGCTCTTGTCCAAGTCGCCGGGCCAAGCGCCGCCGGCGTTCAAGAGCATCATCCGCACCGCGCGGCCTATCGTCGCGTTCGCGCGGTTGCCCGAGCCGAATACGTTGCAGCCCGCGTTCATGCCGATCTCGCCGCGAACCGGCCCGTTCACCACGATGAGCGGACTCGCCATGTGGGTGGTGGCCTGCACGCCGTTCAGGTTGAAGTGCGGGTCGCAAAGCGCCAACATCGCCGCGCGGACGACGGGCGCGTATTCCGCCTTGCAGCCCGCCATCACCATGTTGATCGCCAGAACCTCCCTCGTGAGGTTGCCCCAGCGCGGGGGCACGCGGCACTCGATGAGGTCTTTATCGCCCCCCAGGGCCGCGACGGCGGCGTCTATCTTCTCGGGCGTGGGCGGGACGACGGGAAGCCCGTCCGAGAATCCCTGCTCGTAGTAGTACTCCACCAGATCGACTTCCTGGTCGACTATCTGCGTCGTCTGCGGCATGCCGAATCACCCCTGCTCGTCGTTTTCCAAAAATCCATCATAAACCGAATCCCGCCAAAGAAAAAGACGGGGGAATGGAAAGGAGGTAACAATACCTCTTTGGAATCACGTGTTCTCACACATCCGGAAAGAGCGTTTCCGCGTCCTTGAGCGCGCCTTCGGCCTGCTCGGGGGTGAGGCCCTTCACGCCCGAGAGGTCGACGCCGCGCAGGTCGGCGAGTTCCAGATCGGCGTCGTCGACGAGCGCGCCCGAGAGGTTCGCGCCCCCGAGTTTCGTCCGCTGGAGCGAGGCGCCGCGCAGGTCGGCGCCGCCGAGGTCCGCGCCCGTCAAATCCGCGAACTTGAGAGCGGCGGACATCATGTTCGCCCCGGCCATCCGCGCATTGGTGAGGTTCGCCCCCTCGAGGCTCGACTGGAACAAGTCGGCTCCTTCGAGACTGGCGCCGGCGAGGTCCGCGCCATCCAGGTTCGCCCATTGCGCGTTGGCGCGGAAGAGGCGCGCTTCGCGCAAATCCGCCTTGGAGAGGTTCGCCATGAACAGGCTGACGGTTTCGAGATTCGCGCCCGAAAAGTCCGCGCGCTCCCCTCTCGCTCCCGAACTCTGGAGCCACTTGCCGTGGGCTTCGATTTTTTCGGCGAAAAGCGCCTCCTGCTCCGCCTGCTCCGGCGCCATGGGCAGGCCGAAGCCGCCGCCCGAAGCGGGCGGTCCGCCCACGGGCGGAGAGTCGTTCTTTTGCGTGAACCAGCCGAAAATCTTCTTGAGGATGGCGCACCTCGCTTTCCGAATTTCGACGCCGTACGGCTTTATGACCGAAGAGGATGAAACCGGGTTTTTCTTGCCTCAAGCCCCGGCCTTTTGTCAAACCGGCGGCGGCTTCAAACACTTTCGGGGAGCCGGGGTTCGCCCGCTCGTTAAGGCGATGCGGTTTTGTCGCTCATTCCCTCGGAAGGGAAACCAGAAACTCATGGCAGATGCGCGAGAAGGCGTCGGGCCGCTCGATGAGCGCCACGTGGCCCGTACCCTCCATGACGATGAGTTGGGAACCCTCGATGCGCTCGTGGATTTCCTTCGCGTGGTGGGGGTCGACGATGAGGTCGCGGTCCGAACAGGTGATGAGCGTGGGAACCTGTATCCGGTGAAGCCGATCGAGCGTGTCTCCCTCCAGGCAGGCGCGCAGTTGCCCCTCCCAGCCCAGGTCGACGCCGGATTGCTCGGTGAGCCACTGCCTTTTCTGCTCCATTACATCGGCGTTCGCATCGTAGAACGCGTGGGAATAAAGCCCCAGGAGGCTCAGTTCCACCAAAGCCTCCCGTTCGCCGCGCGCGGCGAAGCGCATGCGGGCGCGCTGAAAGGAACCCAGCCGCGCGCAGTTTCTCGCCCAGGTGTGGTGCAGCCCCAGGCTGACGACGCGCCCCGGGTGGCGAAGCGCGAGCTCGGTGGAAATGTGCCCCCCCATCGAAAAACCCATCACGTGGGCGCGCTCCACGCCCGCGGCGTCCAGAACGCCCGAGGCGTCATCCGCCATGTCCGCCAGGGAATACCCCGGCGCCGGCGCCGTACTCCTGCCCACCCCCCGGTTGTCGAAGACGATGCAGCGGTAATCCGCGCTCAGCAGGGGAAGCTGCGCCGACCAGAAGGTGTGGTCATGGCCCGTCCCGCTCACCAGCAGAAGGGGATGCCCCTCACCAAAGGTCTCATAGAAAATCTCCACGCCTGAGCGCAGCGTTACGAACGGCATTCAGTCATCCTCAAAATAGCGGGGGCGGCGCGCCCTCACATTTTCGGTTCATCCTCGGGTCCCCAGAAGTACGGATCGAGCAGCAAGCCCTCGCGCGGTATCTGCGCGACGGGCGCGAGGCCTTGTTTGAGCTTCAGGCGATGAATGGTCCGCAAGTGCACGAGCGCCTCCCAGTACATCTGCCGGAGCATACCCGCCAGGGTATAGGTGAATTCCGTCTCATCCTCGGGGTCTTGCGAGAGGCCCTCGTCGTGAAACGTGGAGACGTGCATCCAGAACCGGTACACGGGAAGGTCCGTATCGCCCATCAGCAATTCGGGCTTGAACGTGCGGGTGATGGAAATCGCCTTCAAATCATCCGTGCTCTTTCCCTCCGCCGCGCGTTCGGCGAAATGAATCGCCTCGTCGAACTTGGCCAGCAAATCATCGAGTTTCCAGTATTTCTCCTCATCCAGCCTGCGGTCGTATTGGCTGGGAGCAGCCTTCCTGAAATCCACCGGGTCTTCGGGCGGGTTCTCCGGCCAGAGGGTCTTGCCCCACATCTTCACCCACCAGAAGAAATAGGCGAGCGCCACGTGGCTTATCTGCCGCCTGATGCTCCAGCGCGACCACTCCTCGGATGGGCCCTCCCAGTCAAGCTGGGCGTCGGTCAGCCCTTCCACTTCCTGGTGATACATCGCGCGCAACGCCTGAAAATCAGGGACTCCCCCGCTCACGCCCGTCTCCTCCCGAATGAATGCTCCCATATCATGAAACCGCCGAATTCCCCACCGCCAACCGATACTCGCCGAACCGGGCGAGAAGGGCAACGCCCGGGCGCTAGAGAACCCTCAAATCCTCTCCCGTCATCTCGGGCGGCGGAGAGATGCCCATCAACCCCAACAGGGTGGGGGCCACGTCGCAAAGCGCGCCGCCTGTTCTGAGCGGGCCGTCGAAGCCGGGCGCGGCGATGATGCAGGGCGTATCGTTCAGCGTGTGCGCCGTGTGCGGACAGTCGTTCTCCGCATCCCACATCGTCTCGCAATTGCCGTGATCCGCCGTCACCACCGCCGCCCCGCCCGCTCGCTCCAGCGCTTCGAGAACGCGCCCGAGACAGGCGTCCACGAAGCCGGCGGCCCGGACGGCGGCGCTCTCCACCCCCGTGTGCCCGACCATGTCCGGGTTGGCATAGTTCAAGACGATGGCGTCTTCATCGCCTCGTGCGATGGCGTCCAGTACCACCTCGGTTACTTCGCTCGCGCTCATCTCGGGCTTTAAGTCATACGTGGCCACCTTGGGCGAGGGAACCATGCGGCGCCTCTCGCCGGGGAGCGGCGCCTCCTCGCCGCCGTTGAAGAAATATGTGACGTGGGGATACTTCTCCGTCTCGGCGACCCTCAGGCAAGTCTTTCCCGCATCCGCCAGGGCGTGGCGGAACAGGCCCCCCATCCTCAGGGGCGGAAACGCGACGGGCAGCGCGAAGCGCTCGTCGTACTCCGTCATGCAGGCGTAATGAACCGAAGGCCTGCCCGAGACGTCGAAGCCGCCAAAACCCTCGTCCGTGAAGGCGCGGGTGATCTGCCGCACCCTGTCCGCGCGGAAGTTCATGCAGATCACGGCGTCGCCGTCCCGGATCAGCCCCGCCGGACGCCCGTTTTCAACGAGAACGACCGGCTCGATGAACTCATCCGTCACACCCTGCGCATAAGAGTTCCTTATCGCCTCTGCCGCGCTCCGCGCGTGAACGCCTTCTCCCGCCGCCATGGCGCGGTAGGCGCGCGCGCTTCTCTCCCATCGCTCGTCTCGGTCCATCGCGTAGTAGCGCCCGATGACGGTGGCGAGTTCGGCCCCCGCCTCGCGCCGCAGGTTCTCCGCGTAGCGGCCGACGAATTCCAGCCCCGAGCGGGGCGGCGTATCCCGCCCGTCGGTGAAGGCGTGCGCGAAGATGCGCCCTATCCCGATTTTTCTCCCCAGCCGCGCCAGCGCGACCCCGTGGTACTGGAGGCTGTGCACGCCGCCGTCCGAGACCAGACCCAGAATGTGCAGGGCGCCGCCTTGATCTTTGGCCCGTTGAATGCACTCGACGAGTGGGGGGAGCTCGAAAAAATCGCCGCTTTCGATGGAGCGGTCGATGCGGACGATGTCCTGATCCACCACACGGCCCGCCCCGAGGTTCAGGTGCCCCACCTCGGAATTGCCCATTTGCCCGTCGGGAAGCCCCACGGCGCGCCCCGAGGTGAGGAGGCGGGTGTGGGGACTGTCAGCGAGCAGGGCGTCCATCGTCGGGGTATCGGCCAGTGCGACGGCGTTATGGGCGCGCTCGTCCGATAATCCCCATCCATCCAGAACGATGAGCATGACGGGGCGAGGGGAGGGCTTCACAACGACCTTTCCGGAAAAACCGAGACGCTCGTTCTATCTCGAGTCGAAGACGCGGACGAATTGCAACTTCTTCTTGTCCCACCGCCAGAATTCCTCGAACGGGAACCGATCGACCAGGAACGCGCTCTTCTCTTCTCCGCCGCTGAGGCTGAAAACCCGCTCTTTGTATTCTCTCTCCCCCTTAAGGATGAGAGTGGCCGGATTGCCCGGCCCGTTAAAGCGAAAACGAATCTTGGCGCTGAGATCCGCGCTTCTTTGAACGGACTGGGTTCCCGCATCGCCCAGTTGCGCCCTCGGCCATTGCAACTTCTCTCGCAGGCGCGCGAACCACACCAGTTCGAATCGGCGCTTGCGGGTCGGCTTGATTACCCGCACGGCGTCCGAAAAGCGGCCGTTCGAACCCTCGCGAACGTTGACTATCAACTCATACGAGCCGTCCCCCGTCAGATCGGCTATCTGGTATGTGATCTCCCGCCCCCGGCTCAAGTCGCTATAGGAGACGAGCGGTTTTCGGGCGCTCTTGTCGTCATCCATCAGACAAAAGGTGATGTAATGGTCCTTGGCGTGATCCGACTGGATGACCATCAGGGTTTCGAGGCGCTTGTCCGCGTCCATGTTGATCGGGATGAAATCCACGGAAAAGGCGTAATTCTTCAGGTGATCGGAAGAGAGATACCAGGGCCATTCGTTTTCCGGCAGCGGGCAATTCGACAGGGCGTTGAGCTGCACGTTCGAATCGGAGGAGAAAAACTTGCGCACCAGCAACCAATCCTCGGGCCTCTCCAGCCGCTTGAGATGAGAGACGAGACGGGAGATGCGTCTTTGCTCTATCGCTTCGGGCGTCTCCGGCGCGGCCGCAGACGCCTCCAATCTCCAGGCCGAGGCAAGAAGACACAAAATCAAGGCCATCCACATGAGGCCTTTCATCGCATGCTCCTTACAGGGCGCCACCCTATGCAGCAACATCAGCCAGCAATCTTACAATAAAACCGCGAAAAACAACATCAGGACCGGAGCAACACCTTGATTATGCCCTGTTTGCGCGCTTTTTCAAACGCCTCCGGCGCGTTTCGCAGGGCGAAGCGGCCATGAATCATCGGGGACGTGCGGAGCGCGCCCGTCTCGAGCGCGCGAATCGCAGGCGGAAAAGGCCCGCAGCGCGAACCCATAACGGTGATTTCATCCACCACGACGGAAGACAGGTTCAGGCGAGCCTCCGAAGCTACCGTGCTCTTGAGCACCAGCACGCCTCGTGGCCTCGTTTTCGAGACGGCGAGTGAGAACCCCTCCGCAGCGCCCGTGGCCTCGACCACGACCGGCCATCTCTCTCCCTCGGAGCACAGGGCCTCCGCAGGCTCGATCCAGGCGGGAATCTCATCAGGAGCGAGCAGCGCCATTTTTTCCGGATGGCGGCCCAGCAGGCCCACCCTCGCCCCGGCGGCGCGCAGCACCTGAGCCTGCAAGAGGCCCAGCCGCCCGTCCCCGATCACCAGTACCTCCCGGTCCACGACCTCCGGGAATTGCTCGATCACTTCGAAACAGGCGGCCAGAGGCTCGCAGAAAACGGCCGCCTCGTCTTCTATTCCATCGGGAAGGGGGTGCAGATTCCGGCTCGGCAGACAGGCGTATTCCGCAAAGACGCCGGGACGATCCAGAATGCCGAGGACGCTTCTCCCGGGGCAATGCCGCTCCATGCCGCGCGCGCACCAGACGCAATTCCCGCAACCGCAGTTGATCTCGCCCACGACCCTGCGCCCGATGAGCGGATGCGCCTCCGGCCCCGCCACCTCGCCCACGAACTCATGGCCCAGCACGCCCCGGAAATTCATGTACCCGCGAATCAACTCCAAGTCGGTGGCGCAAATGCCCGCGAGCCGCACCCGAATGAGGGCTTCACCCCCGGAAGGCTCAGGGCGCGCCATTTCTTTCAACGAGGGGCCGTTCTCCTCCAGCACGTAGGCAAGCAATGGGTGATCTCTTCCGCTTCAGATGGCTCGGGGCGGTTCGGTTTTCATCGCGGCCCGGAGCATGGGCGCTCGGCGGCTCACTTGCGCGACCTCAGGGCCTCCTTGACGCGGCCGACTCCCAGATGTTCGGCGATTACGTCTTCTCGCGCAAGAAGCTCTTCGCTCGCGCCCTCGAAGGCGACGAAACCGCGGCTCAGCACGTAGAAATAATCTCCCACCTCCAGCGCGAGAGAGAGGTTCTGCTCCACGAGCAAAATGGAGAGGCCGTGCGTGCGGGTCTTCAGGATTCCGTCTCTGATGGAGCCGACGAGTCCGGGGGCGAGTCCCTCGGTCGGCTCATCGAGAAGAATCAACCGCGGCCGCGCCACCAGGGCGCGCGCGATCACGAGCATCTGCTGCTCGCCGCCGCTCAGGCTTCCCGCCAGTTGTCCGGCGCGCTCCTCGAGGACGGGAAAAAACGCCAACGCCTCGCGGACGCCGTTTGCGTCCGAGCGCGGGCTGGCCTGTGCGGCGACGCGAATGTTCTCCTCCACGCTCAAGGAACCGAAAGGCCGTCTGTCCTCGGGCACGTAGGCCACCCCCATGCGGGCGACACGGTGGGCCGCCATGGCGTCGATGCGCTGCTCCTCGAAGTGGATTTCGCCCGAGGTGGCCGGCGCAAGCCCCATGATGGCCTTGAGCGTCGTGCTCTTGCCCGCGCCGTTGCGCCCGATGAGGCAGACGATTTTACCGGCGTCCACCTCCAGGTTCACGCCGTGGAGTACGTGGGCGGTCCCGTAGTGAACGTGGAGCGAGGAGACCTTGAGCATCAATCTCCCTCCACTTCGACGGCGCCCAGATAGGCGTCCTGCACCTGGCGGTCCTTGCTGATCCGCTCGGGTGGCCCCTGGGCGATCACCCGGCCCTGCGTCATCACGGTGATCTTGTCCGAAATCGAAAGAACCACCTCCGTATCGTGCTCGACGAGGAGGACGCTCATGCGGTCCGCAATCCGGCGCACGAGGCGGGCGATGCGCTCGGTCTCCGTTCGGGACATGCCCGCCGTCGGCTCATCGAGCAGCAAGACCTCGGGGTTGAGCGCGAGCCCGATGGCCACTTCGAGCACGCGCTTGTCCCCGTGGCCCAGTTCCTCGGGCCGCAAGTGGGCCTTCTCGATCAGCCCGACCACCTCCAGCGATTCCTCCGCGTCCTCACGGGCTTCCCGGCAGGCGCTCGCCTTTCGGAAGAAGTCGAAATTCAGCCCCTCGCGCGAGCGCGCCGCGAGCTCGACGTTTTCGCGCGCGCTCAACTCGCCGAAGACCTGGGTAATCTGGAACGTGCGGACGATACCCTCCTTCACCAGCTTGTGGGACGGCAGTTGGGTGACGTCGCTTCCGTTGAGCAGCACCTTGCCTGCGTCGGGACGGAGGAAGCCGGTGATGCAGTTGAACAGCGTCGTCTTGCCCGCGCCGTTCGGTCCGATGAGCGCATGCACCTGCCCGGTTTCGATGTCGAGAGACACGTCGTTCACGGCGTGCAGGGCTCCGAAGGACTTGTGGAGACCCTCCACTACGAACGCGCCGGCCACAACCTTCTCCAGATTCTCTCGGCGACCCCCGCAATCCCCGAGGGCATGAACAAGACGGCGAGCACGAAGGCGAGCCCGAAGGAGAACTGCCACGCCCGGTACATCGTCGTCACCTGATCGCGTACGAAAATGAAGCCGATTGAGCCGATAATCGGACCGAACAGCGTGCCGATGCCGCCCAGAATCGTGATGGCCAGTATGTTGCCCGACTCGATCCAGTAGAGCGTCATCGGGTTCGCGCCCGCCTTCAGGAATACGAAGAGCGTCCCCGCCACGCCGCCCGTCATCCACGAGAGGATGAGAATCACCAGCTTGTGGCGCCTCACGTCGATGCCGATGGCCGCCGCCCTGTCCTCGTTCGCGCGAATCGCCAGGAGGGTCTTCCCGAAGGGAGACTCCACCAGCCTTCTCAGGAGGAGATAGCAGACGATGAGCGTGGCGGCGGTCAAGAGGTAGAACTCCTCGCCCGGCTCCACCTCCCGGCCGAAGAGCGTGGGCAGCGGAACGCCGATGAGGCCGTCCAGCCCGCCGGTGAACGAGCGCCACACCACGGATATCTGGAACAAGACCTGGCAGATACACAGGGTGAGTATGGCGAAGGCGATGCCCGAGAGGCGCGTTACGACGAGGCCGGTGAGAAACGCCACGCCTGCCGCGGCGATTACGGCCACGAGGGTCGAGAGAAAAAAGTCCGCGGACACGTTCATGGCGAAAATCCCCGCGGCGTAGGTCGCGAAGCCGAAACTCGCGGCGTGGCCGAACGAGACGAGGCCCGTGTAGCCCACCAGCAAATCGAGGCTCATCGCCCAGATGCCGAAGATCAGCGCCTCGGTGAGCAGGGTGATGAAAAAAGGACTCGCGTTCAGGAACGGAACCGCGAGGAGCAGGAGCGCGAAGCCCGCGAGCATCGCTTGCGCCGCGACCACCCTCGATCGGCTCATGGAGCCTTCTTGCGTCCCGTTTGCCGCATCAGGCGATTCGGCCACGTCCGAAGACTCCTCTGGGCCGCAGAACCATGATCGCGGCCACGACCAGGAAAAGCACCGCGATGGCCCACTCCGCGATGTAGCCCCCGCCGATGGATTTCGCCAGCGCCACGATGAACGCCCCGACGGCCGTGCCGGGCAGATGGCCGAGACCGCCCAGGATCACCGCCAGGAACGAGTCGATGATGATGCCCATCCCCATTTCCGGCTCGACGGAGAAAATGGGAGCGCCCAGCGCGCCCGCGAACGCCGCGAACCCGGCGGCGCCGCCGAAAATGCTCGTGAGCAGCCACCGCGTGTTGATGCCGAGCGCCTCGGCCATCTCGCCGTCATCCGTGATGGCGCGAATCTGGAGGCCCACCGGCGTGAACTGGATGAAGGCGAAGACCAGCCCCGTCACCACCAGCGATAGCGCCGACGCAAAGAGCCTGTAGACGGGGAACTGGTTGCCGAGGATGTCCACCGTGCCCTGGAAGATGACGGGCGGCTTGATGAGGGTGGTCTCGGTGCCCCATAGATACTCTATCGCGCCCGTGATCATGAACGAGAGTCCGAAGGTCACGAGCAGGGTGTAGATTTCATCCCGGTTGCGAATGGGGGCAATCGTGAGCCATTCCATCGCGATGGCCAGGGGCACGACCACGAGGGGGGCGAACACCATCGCCCACCACCCCATCGAGGGCAGGATGATGATGAAGAAATATCCCCCCAGAGCGTAGAGCACGCCGTGGGCGAAATTGACGACCCGGCCCAAGCCGAACACCAGGCTCAGGCCGAGACTCGTCAACGCGAGGAACGAGCCGTAGATAATCCCGTTCAGTGAATTGACGAACAAGAAATTCCAGTCCATCCCAACCGCTATTTCTTCAAATTACAGCCGAGCTTCTTCGCCGGCTCGAGCGTCTTGGACGCAGGAAGCGCCGTAACCGACTGCGCGTACATGGCGCCGTACTTGGGCTTCTTGAGCTTCTCGATCCTCCCGAGAATCAACGCAACCTCCGCCATGCGGCCGTCCTTCTGGAATCGCATTCTTCCCGCGGGAGCCTCCACGTCGAGTTTCTCGAGCGCCGCGACGATGGCCTTGCCGTCCGTAGAACCCGCCTTCTCGATGGCGTTGAACAGAAGCTGGGCCGCCGTGCCCGCCTGGATGGCCTGCATCCCCGCTACGCGGCCGTGCATCTTGTAGTAGAGCTCGTTGAATTTTTTAGTCGTGGGTATCGTGTCCTCGAGACGCCACGCGCTCCACGCGCCCGCCGAGACGATGTGGGTCGACAATTCCCCCAGCTTGGCGATGAGCCAGTCCGGCAGTCCGATGGGCGCCACCAGGGTCGCCTGTTTCGTGAGGCCGAACTCGTTGGCCTGCTGGATGAACTGCACGAGCGGCGTGCCCAGCGTTACGGGGATGACCACCGCCGTCGCGCCCGATGCGCGGACCTTGGCGATGAACGGCGCCCAGTCCGTTGTATCCAGCGGCGCATAGGCTTCGCCGACGTAATTCACGCCCTTGACGATCTTGACAGAGCGCGCCACCCGGCGGCTCCAGGGGTAATCGTGGCCCATGGTGAACCACTTCGCGGTCTTGAACTTCGGGTTGTCTTTGATGAGCGAGTCCATCGCCACGACGGCCATCTGGGGTGTGGGGTTCGTCTGGAACACCCAGTAGTTGCACTTCTCGCCCGTGATGACGGCCGAGCCGCTGTTCGATGTGATGATGGGTACGCGGAGGCGGTTCGCCACGGGCAGCAACGCCAACGCTTCCAATGTGCTCGTTCCCAGAATCGCCGTTACTTGGTTCTTCTGGACGAGCTTGGTCGCCTTGGTGACCGCCACCTGCGCGTTCACCAGGCTGTCTTCCAGGATCAACTCGATGGAACGGCCCATGACGGGTCCGTGCATCTTCACGGCCGTCTGGATGCCCGTGGTGATTTCATCCCCGATGGGCTTGAGTTTTCCGCTCAGAAAAGACAGCACCCCGATTTTGATGGGGTCTTTCTTCGCGGCGAATGCGGGGGAGCCGAAGGCGGCAACGAGCGCGAAAGACAGCGCCGCAGCCATCACCGCCGGACGAGAAACGCTGAGCCATCTCTTTTGGGAATACGCCGATCTCGTTGCCATTACCTGTTCCTCCCTGTCTTCCGATTCCGTGGACTCAGAGTGCGGACGCAGGGTCTTGCCCGTTTCCGCACGTACAAGAGAAGAAAGATTGAACCCTTCCCCCGGAATAGCTCCGGTGCGGTTCACGCAAGCAGTATGGCGAGATGTATATTCGCAATATACAGGAAGGCCTTCATCCGCACAACAAGCGAAAACGCGCCCTGGCGCACCCCGATAGAGGATGCGTAGGGGCGCGCCGCAATCGGGCGGATGTGGTATGAATCGAGGGCTGTTTTGGCGTACCCTTCATGCGCCGACAAAACGCGCCCGCAGAAAACGGACATGACGCCTGCAAGGCTTTAGGCTGCGGCGCTTTTTCTTTGGAGAGATTCGGCTTGCTTCCCAGGTTCATCCTGCTCGCGCTGTTCGCATCGTTCCTGATCGGCGTGGCGGACTACGTGTACGGACGCGCGGTCAGAAACAAGATACTGCCGGGCACGATTACGGCCTCGCAGTCGAGCATCGTCGTTCCCGTCACATGGCTCTGGGCGTATTACGAGGGCAGCTACGCCTGGACGCCCCCCGCTTTCCTGGGTATCGGCGCCGCTTTTTTTACATTCATCGGCTTTTGGAGCTTCATGAGAAGCGTGGAGCTCGGAGAGGCGAGCGCCAGCACGCCCATCTACCGGATGAGTTTCGTCGTCACCGCCATGCTCGCGGTCTGGTTTCTGAGTGAATCCATCACGCTCTCAAAAATCTTAGGGCTCGTTCTCACCGGCTGCGCCATTTTCCTGTTCTCCGATTTTCACCGGGGGAGTTTCTCTGCCGACAAGCTCGCCTCCGTCCTGTGGGCCGTCGCAGCGATGGTGGCCGTCGGCCTCGTAAACTTCATCTACAAGCTCGGCGTCTCCGGCGGCGTGTCGCCGATCATGTTTTTGCACAGCCAGGCGGTTTTCTTTATCACCACCGCGTACATCTACTCGTTCGCCGTGCAGGGGGGACCGCAGTTTTCGAAAAAAGGCTGGGCGCACGGACTCGCGACCGCCATCTGCTTCATATTCGGGAACACCTCGCTGCTGGCCGCATTCAGAGATGGTGAGGCCACCATCATCTCACCTATCGTGCAATTGAGTTTCATCACGACCACGATCCTGGCCACCTGGCGGCTGTCCGAGAAAATGACCTTGAGAAAATTACTGGGGCTGGCCGCCGCGGTGGGAACCATCGTCGCCTTCACGCAGTAACGAGAAGAACCGAAGAAGCCGCCCTCCCGGCGGGGGAGAGGGAAGCGCCGCGCGCGCTCGATGCTAGGGGGATGTTGCGGACGATACCGCCCCGGCGCTTCGCATCCCGCGCTGCGCGAGGAGCGCCGCCCGGCGAAGCGTCTCCACGTCCGCGCTCTGGGCGTCCTTCAAGACGGCGAGCGCCAGTTCGAGGACGGGGTCTTCTTTCTTCTCCTGCGTCTTTTCCTCTTTCTTGTAGAGCGAAGTCTTCATCTCCTTTCTTCGCTCGCTGATCTCTTTTTTGGTGAGCGCCCGAGGACCCGCCTCTACGTCGGGCTGTATGCCCTTCTCGTGGATCAGGCGGCCCAGCGGCGTGTAGTACTTCGCCGTCGTGAGTCTGACCGCCGCCTTGCCATCGGTGGGGATGATGGCCTGAACGGAGCCTTTGCCGAAGCTCGTTCTGCCGATGATCAGGGCGCGATCCAGATCCTGCAGGGCGCCGGCCACGATCTCGGACGCGCTCGCGCTTCCCTTGTTGATCAGTACGACCAGGGGCTTACCCACCCAGACGCCGGCGCCGCGAGAGCGGAAATACACCGTCTCCTTGCGCCTCCGCCCCCGGGTGAAGACGACCATGCTCCCATCGGGCAGAAAACGTTCGGAGACCTGGACGGACTGGCGGAGAAAACCGCCCGGGTTGTCGCGAAGGTCCAGCACGATCCCGCGCACCTTCTTGCGGATCAAATCGTTGAGTCCTACGTCCAGTTCCCGCGTCGTGCGGCCATGAAAGGCCGTGACCCGCAGATACCCGATCCCGCCCTCTTTCACCTCCGTCTTCACGCTGCGGATGCTGATGATGGCGCGGCGCAGCGTCACCTTGCGGGGCTCGGGCCAAGCGGCGCGCGAGATCAGCAAATCGACCGTCTTGCCCGCGGGGCCGCGCATGCGGCGCACCACCTCGAACAGCGGCATGTCCGCCGTGGCCGCGCCGTCGATCTCCAGAATCACGTCCTCGGACTTGAGGCCCGCGCGATAGGCGGGCGTGTCGTCGATGGGCGATATGACGGTGAGTTTCTTCTCCCGCACCGTGATGATGACGCCCACCCCGCCGTAGCGGCCCGTGTGCTCCACCTGCATTTGCCTGTAGGACTCGGGCGATACGAACGTGCTGAAAGGGTCCAGGGAACGCAGCATGGAAGAAAGCGCGGCGTACATGACGCGCAGGCCCTCTTTTTCCTTCTTCTCCTTCTTCGCCGAATCCCCGATGTTCTCCATCGCGAACCGGTAGGCGCGCTCGAACCCGCCCAGCCCGCCGTCGGCGCCTCCACCGAGGCGAACGAGCAGTTCCTTCTCCCCCGACTTGAGGAGAACCTCGTCCCCTCCTTTCTCCTCGAAATCGAAGCTTCCCTCGCCCGCGCCTTTCTTGAGGCCTTCCAGGCCCGCGACGTACATTTTCCTGAAATCGGGCGTGCGCGCATAATTATCGTCTACGATCTGCACGGCCTGGTACAAAAGGGCGATGGCGTCTTCCTGATCGCGCGAAAGCGAAAAGACGAGGCTCGCGGAGAGCACCGCAGCCAAAAGGACGAGGCATATCGCAAGATGCTTCGCGCGCCCGACGCCGCCTGCGCGGGTGCGGAAAAGGTGAGAAAAGCGGTTGCGTCTCATCGACATGGGTCGTCCCAACGGCTAGGGTTCACCGGATGGCTTCGCATGGGACATCATACCACAGCCCGGCGGAATGCGCCGCCCCGGCGCATTTTAGAGAGAGACCGGTTCCGAAGGAGGAATCCGTGATGATCTCCATCGTCGTGCCCGTACTGAACGAAGCGCCCAGGCTGTCCGCCATGTTCGACATGCTCGACGCCCAGCCGGGAGAGAAGCAGATCATCCTCGCCGACGGGGGAAGCGAGGACGACACGCGCGCCGCGGCGGAAGGGCGCGCCATGATCGTCGAGTCCGAACCCGGCCGCGCGCGCCAGATGAACGCGGGCGCGGCCCATGCGACGGGCGAGACGATCCTGTTTCTTCACTGCGACACGAGACTTCCGCCGGGGGCCGTAAGGGATATCGAGGACGTCATGGGCGCGGGCGACGTGGCGGGCGGCGGCTTTCTCCACAGTTTTGATCGCCAGGATCGCTTCAGCCGCTTCATCAGCTTCAGCGCCAACACGCGCGCGAAAATCGCGAAACTCTTCTTCGGCGATCAGTGCATCTTCATCCGGCGCGAGGCCTTCGAGCGTATGGGCGGCTACGCCGACATGCCCCTGTTCGAGGACTGGGATTTGAGCCGAAGGATGCGCGCGCTCGGGCGCGTGGCCGTCATCGAGACGCCCGTCGTCACCAGCGGGCGGCGCATCGACGTATGGGGCAAGCCCAAATGCCTCCTCATCTGGTGGGGGCTGAGCATCCTCTACGCGCTGGGCGTATCCGCCGAGCGCCTCGCCCGGTATTACGCGCATGTGCGCGACGCTTGATGCGCGCATTTTCAGCGAAACTCCTTGCGCCCCACCGCCCAGGAAGTGATATATTGCGCCTGAATTCATCACCCATTCGCAGATAGCGGTTCAAAAGCCTCATCCGCGCGGGTCATGGCGCGGCTGACGGCGGGAGGCGAGGAATGCGATTCGCGGTCGATACGGGCGGGACGTTCACCGATCTGGTGCTGGAAGACAACCGGGGCCGCCTCCACATGTTCAAGGCCCCCACGACGCCCCGGGACCCGGTGGAGGGCATTCTCGCGGCAATCGAGTCGGCAGCCGTTGCCCTCTCGACGAACACCGAGGATCTCCTCGCCCAGGGCGAGCTCTTCATCCACGGCACCACCCACGCCACCAACGCCATCGTGACGGGAGGCACCGCCAGGACCGCCTTCCTCACCACGAAAGGCCACCCCGACATCCTCGTGCTGCGCGAGGGCGGGCGCATGGAGCCGTTCAACTTCCTGGTGCCGTTTCCCAAGCCCTACATCCCGCGCGCGCTCACCTACGAGGCGCCCGAGCGCATGGGTGCTGACGGCAGCGTGTACGAGCCGCTCGATGAGGCGGGCGTCATCGGGATCATCGAGGAGTTAAAAGAAAAAGAGGTGGAGGCGGTGGCCGTCTCCCTGCTGTGGTCCACCGTGAATCCCGCGCACGAGATCGGCGTGGGGCGTTTGCTGAAAAAACACTTGAAGGGCGTGCCCTTCACCCTGTCCCATGTTCTCAACCCGATCCTGCGCGAATACCGCAGGGCATCTTCCACCTGCATCGACGCCTCTCTCAAGCCCCTGATGTCGCGCTACATCGGCGGGCTGCAAGAAAGGCTCAAGGCGGCGGGCTTCGGCGGGCGGCTCTTGATGCTGACGTCGAAGGGCGGCGTGATGGACGCGGACGAACTCTCCGAGGCGCCCATCCACTCGGTGGGTTCGGGGCCGTCGATGGCCCCCATCGCGGGCAGGCATTTTTCGCGCGCCGACGCCAGGGCGGCCACGGCGATAGTGGCCGACACCGGCGGCACCACCTACGACGTGAGCCTCGTGCGCCGGGGCGAGATACCCATGTCGCCCGAAACCTGGCTCGGCCAGCGTTACCGGGGGCACATTCTGGGCTTCCCCTCGGTGGATGTGAAGAGCATCGGCGCGGGCGGGGGGAGCATCGCCTGGGTGGATGAGGGCGGACTCCTGCACGTGGGGCCGCAGAGCGCGGGCGCGGAACCGGGACCGGCCTGCTACGGCCGGGGCGGAACACGTCCCACCTTGACGGACGCCTCGCTCGTGCTGGGCCACATCGACCCGGACTACTTCCTGGGCGGCGCAATGACGCTTAAGCCCGCTGAAGCCGAGAAAGCCATATTGAAAGACGTGGCCGAACCGCTTGGCCTCTCTCTTCAGGAGGCGGCCTCGGCCATCCTGCGCCTCGCGACGGAGAACATGGTGGGCGCGATCGAGGAGATCACCATCCACCAGGGCATCGACCCCAGGGGCGCGGTGCTGATCGGCGGCGGCGGGGCGGCGGGCCTGAACTCGGTCGCCATCGCCAAGCGGCTGGGCTGCCAGGGTCTGGTGATTCCGGAAGTCGGCGCTGCGCTCTCCGCCGCGGGCGCGATGATGAGCGACTTACACGCCGATTACCGCTCGATGTTCTTCACCGTCACAGACCGCTTCGACTTCAAGGGTGCGAACGAGACCTTGAAAACTCTTGGAGACCGCTGTCGCGCCTTCATCAAGGGCCCCGGCAAGGGGGCGGTGGAGAGCGCGACGGAATTCTACGTCGAGGCGCGCTACAAGCACCAGATATGGGAGATCGATCTGGGATTGCCCATCAACCGCTTCCGCTCGAAAAAAGACGTGGCGCGCACGCGGGCGGCGTTTGACGAGGTGCACGAGGAGGTATTCGCCTTCCGCGACCCATCGTCAGAGGTCGAATTCGTCGGCTGGCGCGCCGTGGCGCGGTGCAAGCTGAGAAAGGGCCGCTTCGGCAGGCTCGTCCGCGAGTCGATCCACGAGACGACGCTTCCCAGGCGGCGTGAGGCCTATTTCGCGGGCAAGGGCCTCGTGAACGCGCGCGTGGCGGCGTTCGATTCCATGAAGCCGGGCGAGGCGATGCGCGGGCCGGCCATCATCGAATCGCCGTTCACGACGGTGGTCATCGACCCCGGCGCCAGGGCCGAGCGCACGAGAAGCGGCAGTCTGTTCATCACGCTCCAGGAGTAGAACATGGCGAGAGCAAATACGAGACGCGCGAAGCGAAAGACGAAGCTGGACCCCATCACCCTGGCGGTGCTGCACAAGCGCTTCGACGCCGTGACCACCAAGATGGCGAACACGCTGCTCAGGACGGGCCGTTCGGGCGTCCTGAACCTCGCGCGTGATTTCTCGACCTCCGTGGTGACGCGCGAGTGCGAACTGCTCACGGGCGCGGAATCGCTGCCCATCCACCACCTGAGCGGGGCGGACCTGATGGCCCGCTCCATGATGGATTTGCATCCGAACTTGAAACGCGGCGACGCGTATCTGCACAACTCACCCTACCACGGCTGCTCGCACCCGGCGGACCACACCATCCTCGTGCCCGTCATCGACAAGCGGGGCGAGCACCGGTTCACCGTGTGGGTGAAGGCCCACCAGGCGGATTGCGGATGCAGCCAGCCCACCACGTACATGGGCCACGCGCGCGACGTGTACGAGGAGGGCGCGCTCATCTTCCCGCCCACCAAGGTGCAGGAGAACTATGAGGACAACGAGGACTTCATCAACTTCTGCCGGATGAGGATCCGCGTGCCCGAGCAGTGGTACGGCGACTACCTCGCCATGATCGGCGCAGCCAGAATCGGAGAGCGCGAGGTGCTCGCCATGGGGGATGAATACGGCTGGGAGACGCTGCACGATTTCTCCAAAGAGTGGTTCGACTACAGCGAGAAGCTCATGGTCTCCGCCATCCGGAAACTCCCCACCGGCGAGGCCACCACCCACAGCACGCACGACCCCGTGCCCGGCACGCCGGAAGAAGGCATCCCCATCACCGCGCACGTGCGGATTGACAATAAAAAAGCCACCATCGAGGTGGATTTGCGCGACAATCCAGACGCCATGCCCTGCGGGCTGAACCTGAGCGAGGCCTGCGCGCGCACGGGCGCGATGATCGGCGTGTTCAACAGCATCGACGACATCGTGCCCACGAACGCGGGCAGCTTCCGCCGGATCAACGTGCTGATTCGAGACGGCTCCGTCGCCGGCGGCGGCAAGCACCCCACTTCGATGTCGGTCGCCACCACCAACCTGGCCGACCGCGTGACGAGCCCGGTGCAGCGCGCGTTCTCGAAGATCCAGGACGGCATCGGGCTGGCGGAGTGCGGGCCGATTTTCCCGGCGTCGATGGGCGTCATCTCGGGCTTCGATCCGAGAAACGACAACGAACCCTTCGTGAACCACTTGTTCCTGATGGTCACGGGCGGCGCGGGCGCAGGGAAAACCGACGCCTGGCTCACCATCTTACACGCGGGCAACGCCGGCATGTGCTTCGTGGACAGCATCGAACTGGACGAACTCCACTTCCCCATCTACATCAAGACACGCAGGCTCATGCCCGACACCGAGGGCGCGGGCCGGACGATTGGCGCGCCTTCGGGCTATTGCGAATACGGCCCCGTGGGCGGGGGGGACCTGGAGGTCGTCTACGTGTCGGACGGCGCGATAAACGCCTCGAAGGGAACGCTCGGCGGGTTGAACGGAGCGGTCTGCCGGAACTTCCTCATGCGCGAGGACGGAACGCTTGAGGACCTGCCCGCCTGCGCGGACATCATCCTCAAACCCGGCGAGAACGTGGCGTCCTACTGCACGGGCGGGGGCGGCTACGGCCCGCCGCACGAGAGGCCCGTCGAGAAGGTGCGCGAGGACGTGGAGGAGAAGTGGATCACCAAAGAGCGCGCCTGGAAGGTCTACGGCGTCGCGGTCGACGACGCGGGCGAAGTGGACATGGCCAGGACGAAGCGGAGAAGGAAGCGGTTGAGCGCGAAGTAAGGAATTGAGACGGCGCATGGTTTTGCAGGGTCAGACATATATGTCTGACCTGTGTGTTCTCCCGTGCAGAGTCGGTCGTCATGAAATCGGGCGGACACGCAGGTCCGCCCCTACCAAAACTCTCCATTTTCACTGTAGGGGACGCATACATGCGTCCCTTCGCTTTTGGCCGTCACTCATGTGAAGTTCCATTCCCTCTTGATGTAGCATACAAATTCACTCCCCCCTTGAGGGGGAGTCACAGAGGCCGAGTCCTTTGGACGAAGGCCGATGTGGTGGGGGGACATGCCACAGAAAAAACTCCCCCCACCGATTCAGCCTTCGCATAAAATGCTCGGCTTCATCGTCGGGCTTTCCCCTCGGAAAGCTCGACCCTCAAGGGGGGAGTGATTTTCTTCTTCGCAGGAATGACAGGCGGGAAGCGGGTCTGGTGAATCATCACGCGGCCTTGCCTCTGCGTCGCGCCCGTTTCTGATACGCAACGCTCGGCCAATAGCAGGTAATAATTTCGCCGCCCTCCATGACGACCTTGAGGCCCCTCAAGCGCTCGAATCGCCGGACTCCATGCTTGAGCGCGGAAATCTCCCGGTTCGCGTCCGCGCCGTTCATGACATTAAGTTTCCTCATGCGCTCGATCCACTTGATTTGATCTTTCAAATCGTCAATCTCACGATCCGCGTCGGAGTCCCTCATAAACCACTCGTCGGGGCCGATCTGCGTCCCGCATGTTAGAACCTTTTCTGCGTCTTCGTCCCGAACTCCTCGCTGGCTCATGCGTGTTATGGCGTGGTGGGTGAGTTTGTAATCAGGCATTTTCGTCCCCTTTCTCAGACAATTCATTGGCAAGGGTAGTAAGGTGAAAGGGAAAGCTATTCTCCCAGTCTTCATCGGGCACTTCCGATTCCAGCCACTTCACGCGCTTGGAAGTTACATCTTCATCTTCGCCGCGAAGCTCTTTAGGGATTTTGCCAATGCTCGTATATCCGTGCGACAGGGCGTAGTCGGCGCGAGTGGAGCCGCCCGTGAGGCTTTTTCGGTATGTTTTGAAAAGAGGGCCTTGGTCGAAAAATGTATCGGAACCGAAATGGATTTTTTCGGGATCGATAACGTCGTTGTCTGGACCTAATTCCCTCGCCAACTGTTTTAGAAAGTCAGAAAAAGAGTTGCCCTCAACACTTTCTTCAAACATTTCACCCCAATATTTCGTAAACAGATTTCGGCGGCCATAGCTACTATCTAAGCCATAGAGAAGCACCCCCATGCCGATATCGAAACTGCTACAATCGTAATCAGTAATGTCCGCCTCAAGATAGTCATCAGTGTTCGTATAGAAGTCCACCATCCTCGGCTCGAAGGCTTCCAAAGCCGCTTTTGCTTCCTTGGCGTGGCGGTGGCGGGCAGCCAGGCTCATCTCAGCAAGCAGGGTCAAGAGCATCGGCGCCGCTTTGATGATCTGCCTCGTTTCAACGCCGTATTGCTCCGCTACTAAATCGTATGCGAGGATTGTTTCACTATCGAGAACCAGTTTAATTGGTCGCAATCCATGCTTTTGGAGTTCTTCCTCTCGCACCGCTTCGGAGTCGGGAGCTTCGAATAGGATTTCTGGTTTGACGTCCAAGGCTTTGGCGAGCAACCTTACCGTCTCGCCCCTAGGTTCTCCTTCGCCAAGTTCTATACGTGCTATCGTCTTCTTTGAAACGCCAGATACTTCTTTTAATGCCTCTTGACTGAGCCCCATCTTCTTTCTTAAATTTCGTAGTGTGTCTTTGTGTACCTTCATAGCTTTGCCTCCATGGTAGAGAAACCCATAACCTACGCACCCCTGATTGTTACATCAAATATTGGAGAAATAAACCCCCATCTTAAATGTAATGACATTAAATATAAATGTCATTTTATGAAGTTCAAGCAGATCAGTGTCCCCGAAACGTACTTTCTCGGGAGCAACTTGGCTGACACCCTCCAAAACCGCGCACGCCCCCGACACTTTGGGGACAAATCCGCCATCCGAAGCAGACTGCCAAGTCCACATCATTATTCATTCCCGTCCGCTCTGGATTCCGGCATACGCCGGAATGACGGGCGATATCGAGGTCTTGAGCCTGTAGGGACAGGTCTCGACCTGTCCCTACGGCCACTCTATAAGGAATTCCCGCATCATTCGGGCGGACACACGGGTCCGCCCCTACGGTCATCATCTCCGGTTGTGACGTAGGGGTCGTTCGCGAATGACCTCTTTTCCTCATCCCGAGTAGGCGCGCTTGCGCGCCGTATCGAGGGAGAGCCAGCGACTCACCCCGAGCCCGTCGAGGGAAGGACGCCCTTCGATACGCCGCCTTCGGCGGCTACTCAGGGTGAGGCCGGCAGGGCGGCTTATTAGGACGAGGGAAAGGCACCCGGTTCAAGGCGGGGAGCGAACCGGCAGTTTCTCCTTCATCTGTCGACAATCGCTCCCGCACCGATCGGGAAACCGCAGCCCCTCCTCATCAGTCAGCAATCGCGCCCGCATTGGTTGCGATTGCCCCCTTCCCCATCGCACCAAAGGGCGGTATCATGCCCGCAAAAATCGAGACGCAATCCTTATCAGGGACTTTTCGCTTCCGGTACGACCCGGGAGCGCCGCAGGGAGGAAACACCCATGAAATTAAAAGACAAGGTCGCCATCGTCACGGGCGGCTCGCAGGGCATCGGCGAGGCCATCTGCCGCCGCTTCGCGGAAGAAGGCGCGAAGGTCGCGGTCGTGAACCGCACGGCGGAAACGGGAGAGGCGCTCGCGGCGGAGATCGGAGACGCGGCCCGCGCGTTTCCGTGCGACGTATCCAAGAAGTCGGCGGTGGACGCCATGGTGGCCGACGTGGTGGGGGCGTTCGGCACGGTGGACATCCTCGTCGGCAACCACGGCATCATGATCAACAAGGAGCTCGAAGCCTACAGTGAGCAAGAGTGGGACGACATCATCGACATCAACCTCAAGGGCAACTTCCTGCTCTCACAGGCCATCGTGCCCATCATGAAAGAGAAGAGCTACGGCAAGATCGTCTTCATGGCCTCCATCGCCGCCACGCACGCCTTCCCCAACGCGGTGCCCTACTGCGCGAGCAAGGGCGGGGTGTATATGATCACGCGCGCGCTGGCGGCGGAGATATCCAAGTGCGGCATCAACGTGAACTGCATCTCGCCGGGCAACACGGCTACGCCGCTCAACCAGCACTTACAGGACGACCCCGAGTTCGTGAAGCTCATGGCGAGCTACACGCCCACGGGCCGGGCCTACATCACCACGGCGGAGATGGCGGGCGCTGCGGTGTTCCTGGCGTCCGACGACGCGAGCGCGGTGCACGGCCTCGACCTCATCGTGGACGACGGCTGGTGCGCCATTTAAGCGCGGACTGAAAAACCGATATGCCCGGCGCGCTCAAATCCATCACGACCCCCGCGCTCGAAATCGGCTATCTGGAGACGGGCGAGGAGGCGGCCCCGCCCGTCATCCTGGTCCACGGCTTCCCGGACGACGCGCGAACGTGGGACAGGGTCGTCCCCATCCTGAACGATGCGGGCTTCCGGACGCTTTGCCCCTACGTGCGCGGCTACGGCCCCACGCGTTTCCTCAATCCTGAGACCCCCCGAAGCGCCCAGTACACGGCTTTGGCTTCAGACATCACGGCCTTCGCCGACGCCCTGGAGCTCGAGCGCTTCACCCTCGTGGGGCACGACTGGGGCGCGCGGGCTTCCTATTGCGTCGCGGCCATGCGGCCAAAGCGCCTGAACGCGCTCATCGTCAGCCCCGCGGGCTACGGCACGGGACGCCCCCAACAGCGGATGTCGGTCGATCAGGTGCGCGCGTACTGGTACCAGTGGTTTTTCTGCACCGACCGCGGACGCGATGCTCTGAAGGAGGACGCCGCCGGTTTCTGCCGCGAGCTCTGGCGGACGTGGTCGCCGAACTGGGACTTTTCGGACCCTGAATTCGAGGCGACGGCGCGGTCTTTCGAGAACCCCGATTTCGTGGATATCGTCATGCACTCCTACCGCTACCGGTGGGGATATGAGAAGCCCGACCCAAAGTATCAGGACGCGGAGAGCTTCATGGCGGGCCTGCCGGACATCTCCGCCCCGACCGTTCTCGTGCAGGGCGCAGAGGACGGGGCGTCGCGGCCCGAGAGTTCCGAGGGCAAGGAGCGGCATTTCACGGGCGGCTACCGGAGAATTCTGGTGGAAGGCGCGGGGCATTTCGCCCAGCGCGAGAAGCCGGAAGACTTCGCCGCCGCGATTCTCGAAGTCCTGAAAAGGGATGGATAGCGTCGTGGCTTACGTCTGCTACGTGAACGGCGAATACGTGAAGGCCGAAGAAGCGAAGGTCTCCGCCTTCGATCACGGGTTTCTCTACGGGGACGGCCTGTTCGAGTCCATGACGGTCGTGAGCCGGCGCATCTTCCGGTTTCAGGACCATCTCGACCGCATGGAGCGCTCCGCGCGCGCGCTCAAGCTCGAACTGCCCGAATCGCGGGAGCGGATTGCCGAGATCGTCAAGGAGTGCGTCCGAAGGTCGGATGTGAGCGACGTGTATCTCCGCGTCGTCATATCGCGCGGCGCGGGCTATCCCCTGCTGGACCACAGGGTGGTGGATAAGGCGACGCTCGCCGTGCTCCTGCACGACCCGGCGCCTCCGCCCGAGACGGGTTCGAGCTACAAGGCGAAGGGAGCGGGCCTTCGGCTCAAGACGGCGGGGGTGCGCAAGGTTCCGTCCGAATCCTTCGAGGCGCGCGTGAAATCGCTCAATTACTTGAACAACGTGATGGCGAGGATCGAGGCCGTGGAAGCAGGGTTCGATGAGGCCATCCTGCTGGACACGCGCGGCTTCGTGGCGGAAGCGCCCGGAGAGAACGTCTTCGTCGTGAAAGACGGCGGCTTGAAAACGCCCAGGGCGCACAACGTGCTCGACGGCATCACGCGAAAAGTCGTACTCGAACTCGCCGCCGGGGCAGGAATTCCGGCGGAAGAGGCGGACCTCACGCTCTATGACCTCTACACGGCGGACGAGTGTTTTCTCACCTCTTCATTCAGCCGCGTGCACGCCGTGGCCGAGGTGGACGGACGGCCCATCCCGGCGCCCGGGCCGATTACGAACCGGCTGCGCGCCGATATCCTGGAAATGGAGAGAACGCAGGGCGAGCCGATAGACTGAAACGCGCGTCCCCGTTCCGCCGAGGGGGCAAACCGCCCCGGGGCCCGGTTGAAAAAGTCCCGTCGGAGGGTTGGGGGTGTAGGGACAGGCCTCCGTGCCTGTCCTCATCGGGGTGAATATGATCGCCGGGCGGGCACGGGGGCCCGCCCCTACGGTCGCCATTTTGTTGTTTTGATTGTATGCGACCCCTACACGCCCCTCGCCTTTGCGGAAGGGGTACCGCCCTTCGATAGAAACGCTCCTTTCTCAGTCGCGTTTGACCTTCGGCGGCTACTCAGGGTGAGGAAAGAAGCGTCGTCGGTTTGCAGAGGGCACAGACGGGGGCTTTTCAACAACCCATGAAAGAGGAGAAATAGACAAGTGGCGACGATGGAGGATTTCGAGGGGCTGGACATCCGCCTGGGGCGGGTGGTCGAAGCGGCGGATTTCCCCGAGGCGAGGAAACCGGCCTACAAGCTATGGATCGATTTCGGCGAGGCGCTGGGGGTCAGGAAATCCTCCGCCCAGCTCACGGCGCTCTATTCCAAGGAAGAACTCCAGGGAAAACTCGTGCTCGCCGTGGTGAATTTCCCCCCGAGGCAGATCGGCCCCTTCATGTCCGAAGTCCTGACGCTCGGCGTGCCCGACGCAGAGGGCGAGGTAGTGCTCATCGCGCCGGATGAGAAGGGCGCCGTGCTCGGCGGACGGTTGTTTTAGGTCGAATCGGAAAAAGTGCGCTCTTAAAATTACTCCCCCCTTGAGGGGGCTGTTGAAAAACCCATCCCTCTCGCATCAACCACGTTTTACCCGTAGGGGTCGCATATCATGCGACCCTGATTTTCGCCTTTACAAGGCGGGCCGCATGATATGCGGCCCCTACAAAAACCGTTCCTCCCCGGTCGCGTAAAACACTCGTTCATCAGGACTTTTTCAACAATTCCGATGAAAAAGGGTTCGCGCAGGGACAGGTCCCTGCGCCTGTCCTTATAGAGGATTACTACTCGGGGCCGCAAAACCCTCATCCCTCCTTCAACGATTATTTCCCGGCCCGGCGGAGGGCTGTCGCATCCGACCGCGCCGGGGTTTCCGTTACGACCGTGACGCGGATCGCATAATGATCCGAACCGAATGGGCCGCGTCTCTCGGCGATCAACTTGCTCGCCTCGTCGAAAAACGGTCCCGCCGCGTAGATGTTGTCAATCGGACTGGCGGCGTATTTGGCCTTAACCTTCCCGCAACGACTCTTGCCCTTTTCCGTATAGCTCCTTCCCAGCCCGACGGTCAGGTTCCGCATGGCGAGACCTCGCACGAGGCCGCTGCTCAAGATGGCGTGGGTTTGATCGTATTGAACACATCGGCCTTGCTTCGGGCAGCGATGATCGATGTCCACGCCGACCTTCTGGACGTCACCCGGAGCTACGTTGAAATCGCCTGCCACCAGGTAGGAGTAGTCGCTGCGCTTCCGTCTGTCTTTCACAATCTTCTTGGCAAGGGCGGCGGCCACGTTCTCACGCTTGCAGGAGTTCTCCTCATCACAGCTTCCCATCTTTCCCACCGAGGATTTGAGATGCACGGCCGCGACGGCGAGCCTGAGCGCGCGAATCTCAGCCCACAGCCAGCCACGCGCGGGCTTGCGGCATCGTTGATCCCCCGAAGCGAACGAGGACATATCTTTCGCGTCGGCGTCCTTATAGGGATCGAACACGCGCGCATTGCCGATCTTGCGAGGGGAGAGAATCGCAACCTGAAGCGATCCTCCCCTAGAAAAATCCGAGAGTCTCATATTCCAATGCGAAATGCCCGCCTCCCGCATCAATCTTCGCACCTGTTTTTCGCGGAGGACTTCCTGAAGAACCAAAACTTTGGGGTTCACTTTCCGTAGATATTCACCGAAACCGGCGAGATCTGTTCCTTTAAGTTTATTTGCATTCCAAGTCATGACGGTCAGGGATGCGGATTGAACCGGCGGCGCGCAAACCATCACCGCCGCCGCCAATATGGCGGCGGAAAAACAGAATTTTCTCATGTTCGGGTCCTCAGCAGAGGGCTTGACGGCCCTCCGTCGATATGTGTTTACGCTCCTCTATTTATAGAACGCACCTCGTGATTTTCGTTTATATGGCGTGACGCTTAACTCAAATCGGGCCGCTCCTCGTCCTGGTAGTGCGCGAGTCCCTTGGGCGCCGTGCCGTTGTTGCGCAGGACGTGCATGGGCGCGGGCGTGAGGGGCTTCCACTGGGTCTCCTCGGGGGGTTCGGGCCACTCGTGCGGGAGATGGCGGTAGGCGTTCGGGCCTTGGGCTTCCTCCAGATGCGCGCATACGTCGTCGCACACCGCGCGCTGGCCGATTCTATCGCCCACGTCTCCGAGCATGCGCCCGAAGGGATACTGGATGAAGACCGCCCTCGGCACGCAGACCTTCTCCGATACTTCCGGCTGGTTACATATCGAGACGGTGGCGATTCCCAACTCTTCCAATCTTCTTTGCAGCAGGCTCACGGACCGCATGCAAAGCGGTCAGACGGGGATGAGAAAGGCCGCGTCCACGCCCTCCGCGCGCATCTTCTCGGCCATGAGGGGGGCCGTCTTCTTCATCAGGGGGTGGAAGTTGGGCGTATAGCCCATGGTGGAGTAGAGGGTGTCGGCGAGCGCGCCGATCTTCCCCTCGCGCTCGTAGTCCAGGAAGATATCCACCGGGAACGAGACGTTCCGGTCGCGCTTCAAGTACTCGGTGTTGATGTGCAGGTGCGAGTATTCGCAATCGTCCTGGGCGGCTGTTTTCGGAATCTCGCGGTGGGTGGGGTCGCCCCAGTGCGGCTCGCGCCATTCGCGCTCATAGTCGAAGGAGACGTCTCCTTTCATGAATATGCCCGCCGTGGAGACGAGGGTGACCTTGCATTCTGAAAGTGGTTTTCCCAGCGGCGTCCAGGGCGTTTTCGCCGGGTCGGCGGGCCGCATGGCGTCGATGCGCGTTTTGCTGCCGGGGTAATAGACGTATCCGTCTACTTCCGTGATCGGTGACATGGGGTCTTGCTCCTTTACTGAATCAATAATTCGTAAACAGAACGCACAGGAGTTCATTCGCCAGCTTCGCGTCGCCTTCGATCGTAAGGCGGCCGGCGGCCTCCATGGCGCTGCGCTTCGCGCGCCCGTAGAGCAAGAGGAAGTGCGCCTCGCCGTCCGCAGTGATCACGGCGTCGTGCGTGCCGGACGTGTGGGCGGACTCCTCCGCCTTCTCGCCGGCGACGGCGAGCGTCCACGCACGATCGGGCGTCGTGGAGCGGAACAGGAAACGGCCGGCGAAGGGCGGGTTCTCGCGGACGCCGAACAGGCGGCTCTGGCTCGCGGGGAGAAAACTCATGACGCCCTCCACGCCCTCTTCGGAGACGCAGGCCTCCGCGTCCTCGCCGTAGCGGACGTCCCAATCGTGCGCCACGAGTTCGACGAGCCTGAGCCCGATCCAGGCGTCGAGCCGCGTCAGCCCGCGGGGATGAAAGCCGAGCTTGCCGAGATCGTCCGTGGCGATGTCCGCGAGCGCGTCGTTCACCTGGGAGGCCGTGGCGTCGAACGCGTCCATCATCTCTTCCCTCGGCAGGGCCATGAGTTCCTCGCCCCTGGCGGCGCGGATGGCGAAAAACTCCTTCGTGTTGCTCCCGTAGGGGGGTTCCGGCGGCAGGCCTTCCAGGGCGCGGCGGATCGAGTTCGTGTAAAAATCGGCCCCCGTCGCCAAGTGGGAGACGGCGTGCCGCGCCCGCCAGCCGGGACAGTAGGTGTCCACCTCCCAGCGCGCGTCCGAAAAGGCGCGCCAGCAGGCCGAGAGGCGTTCGGTTTCGGTTTTCACCAGGGCGACTCGGGAAAGTTGTTCTTCAGGACTCACGTGGGCGTCCTCCGTCTCGCGGGTTCGCGATTCGTCTTTGAAAAAGAAAGCCCCATCTCATGAACGGGGAGAGGCTTCAAGTATTGCGAAACCGGGGGCCGCCTGCAAGGGGCCGTTGAAAAAGCTTCGTGGCAGGGCAAAGGCAACCCCCTTGAGGGGAAGACCTCATAAAGGCAACCCCCCTACCCCCCTTGTCAGGGCTGTTGAAAAACCCGGCCCCGCTTGGTCGAACCCTCATTCACCAATCTGATTCGACCTTCCTCACCGGTCGGAATCGACCACCGTCGTCATTCCGGCGAAAGCCGGAATCCATTTTGACTTTTCACCGGGCGGAGCGGCCACGACTTCGTTGCCGCGCAACGCCTGAATGCGGTATCCGCGCAGAGGGAATGACGGTGCGTGGTCGACTACATCGGTGGATGAAAATGGATTCCGGCTTTCGCCGGAATGACGATCAAAAGCAAAGAGCAAAACCACTTTCCCGCATCGGATGGCGCTCTTTGGGACATCATTCCCCCGGAGGACTTTTTCAACAACCCCGCAAGGGCCGCAAGCTGGCGGGGCGGGGGGGAGTTCTGCTAGGTTATGGCCTCGTGTCGAGGAGCGAGGCGAGGCGGAACCTCACGAAAGCGCTTCTCTTTTCAGGAGACGAAAACCCATGTCCCCGTTGATGGTGGTCGCGGACGCCGAGGGCAACCTGTTCGAACACCCCGAGTTCGAGATGGTGGGCGCGCAGGGGGCCGAACCCGTGGCGCCCGAGCCCGAGGAACTCTCCCCCCTGCCGGAGGGGAGCAGGTTCTTCACCCTCCCGGACAGCACGCCCGTGGGCGGCGACCCCGAAGAGGACGCGCTCGTGAGCGTCGAGGAAGCGGACTGGGGCGACGGGCCGGCCGCGTTGCAGGCCGCCTGCACGTTTCCCGCGCCCGGGTGGATGCGCACCCTGCTCCCCTTCGCCGAGAGAGACTCAAGCGCGCCCGTCCTTCCGCTTTGGGCCTACACCGCATTGGGGTTCGATGAGGAGAGCGGCGGGTTCGTCTGCGCCGCCGTGCGCGTGGACGACTGCCCGCGCTGGGAGCCCGAGGAATACGACGACACCGGCCTGCCCGGGCGGATCGAGCGGATGCGCGACGCCCACCCCGGAAACCGGATGATCCCCCACCTCGCGCGCTGCGCGAGCGAGTTCCACTGCTTCGCGGCGAAAAACTTCTTCGCCCGCCGCTGGGAGATGGGCCTCCCCATCGCCCCGCTTTGCAACGCGGACTGCCGGGGGTGCATCTCGCTCCAGACGGACGACCTCTTCCCGGCGAGCCACCGGCGCATCGAGATCGTCCCCACAGCTGAGGAGCTTTGCGAGATCGCCCTCCCTCATCTCGAAGAGGCGGAGATGACCGTCGCGAGTTTCGGCCAGGGCTGCGAGGGCGAGCCGCTGCTCCAGGCGGGCGTGATCGAGCGCGCCTGCCGCCTCATCCGCGAGCAGACGGGGCGCGGCACCCTGCACATGAACACGAACGGCAGCCGGCCCGAGTGGATGCAGCGTCTTAGCAGTGCGGGCCTCGAAAGCATCCGAATCAGCACGAACAGCGCGACGCCCGAGTGGCACCGCGCCTATTACCGGCCCGAGACGTATGACTTCACCGACGTGGAAGACTGCGTGAAGGCCGCCGTGGACGCAGGCCTCTACACTCAGATCAACTACCTGGTCTTCCCCGGCGTCACGGATCTGGAAGCCGAGGTCGAGGCCATGCTCGATTTCGCCGGACGCACGGGCCTGCACGTCATTCAGATGAAGAACCTCTGCATCGACCCGGCTCTCTACCTCGACACCCTGCCCGACTTAAGCGAGGTGGGCGAGGCGATGGGCATGGCGCGGATTCTTGCCGTCTACCGGGAGGAGTTGCCCGACGTGGCGGTCCGCTACTTCAACCGGCCCCGGGAGGAATGGCACATCGACCCCGAAGGCTCGAAGGCCGGGGCCGTGCGATGAGCGAGAATCTCCTGCAAATCAAGCCCATTTCCGAGATGCCCCTCGTGCGGCGCGATGCGCCCGTACCGATGGGGCCGGAAGCGCCCCGGGCCGCGCTCATATCGCTCGGCTGCGCCAAGAACACCGTGGATTCCGAGATCATGCTCGCCGCGCTCGCGGGGGCGGGCTACCGGCTCGTGAGCGACGCGGAAAACGCGCAGGTCGCCATCGTCAACACGTGCGGCTTCATCGAGGACGCGAAGCGCGAATCCATCGATACGATCCTGGAAGTCGCTCAACTCAAAGAGGCGGGCGGTCTTGAAACCCTGGTGGTGGCGGGCTGTCTGGCCGAGCGCTACCGGGGAGAACTCGCGCAGGGCCTGCCCGAGGTGGATCTCTTCATCGGGACGCGCGAGTACGACCGCCTGCCGGAGCTCTTGAGCGGCGGACGCGGCGGCGCGCGCGAGGCGTTCTCGGACACGCTCATGGACTACGGCAGGAGGCTGCCGCGCATCCTCGCCGAACCGGGCCCCAGCGCCTATCTGAAAGTAGCCGAGGGCTGCTCGCGGCCCTGCACCTTCTGCGTCATCCCGAGGTTCCGGGGCAGGTTCCGCTCCCGCCCGCTCGACCTGGTGGTGGAAGAGGCGCGCGCGCTGGCGGAAGCGGACGTGCGCGAGGTGAACCTGCTCGCGCAGGAGATCACGAGCTACGGCGTGGATTTGGGCCTCGGCTTCTCCCTCGCGCGGCTGCTGGAGGAATTGAACGGCGTGGACGGCTTGAGGTGGATCCGCGTGCTCTACAACTATCCGCGCGGGGTGACGGACGAGCTGCTCGACGCCTACCGCGACCTGCCCAGGGTATGCGAATACATCGACATGCCGCTCCAGCACGTCGCCACGCCCGTGCTCGCCGCCATGCGGAGGGGGATCGACGAGGCGGGCACGCGCGAACTCGTAGCGCGCATCAAGGAGCGCGTGCCCGGCTGCGCGCTCAGGACCACCATGCTCGTCGGCTTTCCTGGGGAGACGGACGCGGATTTCGAACGCCTGCTTGAGTTCGCGAAAGAGACGCGCTTCGCCCGGCTGGGCGGCTTCGTCTTCTCGCCCGAGGATCGCTCCATCGCGGCCAGGCTGCCCGATCAGGTGCCCGCCGAAGTCGCGAGCGAGCGCATGGCGCGCCTGCTCGCGCTCCAGGAGCGCATCATGGCCGAGGACAACGAGGCGCTCCTGGGCGGGGAGACGCAGGTGCTCGTCGAGGGTCTGACGGGCGAGGGACTCCTGCGCGGGCGAACGCGGCTCCAGGCCCCGGAAGTCGACGGCGAGGTATTCCTGCATGAGACCGAAGCGGAGCCCGGGGAGATCATCACGTGTGAGATCATCGGCACCGACGGCGTCGACCTTATCGCGCGCGGCGTCGCGGCGGGCTGAAAGAAGACCAAGGAGAGTACATGAACGAGACATCCGGCTACGACCCCGAAGCCTTCAGGGAATTCGAGCGCACGGGCTGGAACGGCGCGGCGGGCGAATACGCCGATCTGTTCGGCGTCATCACCGCGCAGGCGGTTCCCACCCTGCTGGACGCGGCGGACGCGCGCTTCGGAACGCGCCTGCTCGACCTGGCCTGCGGGACGGGCGTCGTCTCGGCGGGGGCGCTCATGCGCGGCTGCACTGTGGTGGGAGCGGATTTCGCCGACGACATGCTGGCCGAGGCCGCCCGCCGCTGGCCGGGGGCGGAGTTCCGGCTCTGCGACGCGGAGGACATGCCCTTCGAGGATGCGCGCTTCGACGCCGTGGTGAGCAACTTCGGTTTCCTCCACTTCCCGTACCCGGAAGTCGCGCTGGCCGAGGCGGCGCGCGTGCTCAAGTCCGGCGGAAAACTCGCCTTCACCGCCTGGACGCACGACGCGGGCCACCGCGCCCTGATGACGCGGGCCATCCAGGAGCACGGCGACCCGGACGTCCCCGTCGTGGCCGGCCCGCCCGAGCCTTTCCTGGAAGACGATGGAAGATGCGCGCGCGCCATGGAGGCGGCTGGCTTCACCGCGCCCGAGATCGTGGAGGTCACCCTCTACATGGAGGCGGAAGAGCCCGCCCGCATCATCGAGGTGTTCGAGAAATCCACCGTGCGCACGGCCTCGCGCCTCGCCTCCCAGACGGCGGAAGCGAGGGAGAAGATACGCAAAGCGCTGGTCGATATGCTGCGCGAATACGAGAGCGAGGGAGCCATCGCGGTGCCCATGCAGGCGCGGCTCATCTCGGCAAGGAAGAAGTAAGGCGGGCGTTCACGGGCGCATGAAGCAGGGACAGGTCGCGACCTGTCCTTGCAGGTTCAAATCCAACTGAGAAAAGGAACAATCCCGGCAGTCGAAAAAATCCCCTTGCCGGGGAGTAAAGGCACCCCCCCTACCCCCCCTTGTCAACCGGGAACCACTCCCCCCTTGAGGGGGTTGTTGAAAAACCCTGCAATGCCGGAATGACGAGCAAAAGCGCGTTCAGCACGCCTTCCCTCATTGCTCGCGCGAAACCTTCGCCTCCGGCGCGAGCCCGCGAGGGCGGGTTCTGAATTGCGCGCAGGGGTCGACCATGCCATAATCGCCGCACAAAACAGATTCAGAAGACCAGTATTGCAGGGATGCGAACGTCCCTGGAGTTCATCTTCCATCACGGGAAAAAGGAGCACTGTTATGTGGCGTAAATGGATACGGATTCTCCCGGTAATCGCAGCGCTAGCGCTTTCGCTCACGCTCACGAGCGCAGCGCCCGCCGCTGAAAAGGTCATTCTCACCCAGCCGGTGGACAGCCTGAGCTTCTTCCCCATCTACGTGGGGCGGATAAAAGGGTTCTTCAAGGAAGAGGGCCTCACCCTGGACGTGAAGGCCACCGCGGGCGGCGGGCCGCACCTGACGGCCGTCCTGGCGGGTAAAGCGGAGTTCACCGCCAGCCCGGGCACCTACCAGCTGAACGCGCTCAACTCCGGCAAGCGGGCCATCGGCTTCGTGGACCTTCTCAGGCGCAACATCATCGGGATGGTCATCCACAAGGACGCCGCCAAGAAGGCGGGCATCAAAGACGGCATGCCGCTCATGGATAAGGTAAAACGCGCCAAGGGCCTTAAAGTAGGCGTGACGCGGCCGGGCGCGTTGACCGACGTGCTCGCCCGCAACCTGCTGGGCCGCGCCGGGATGAAGGTTCCCGCGGACGTGCGCATCCTCGCCGTGGGCGGCGGCGGCACCATGCTGCCGGCGTTCAAGAACCGAAAAATTGACATCTTCACCATCTCGACCCCGCACCCCGAGCGCATGCTCAGCCAGGGGCTCGGCATCTGGTTCGTGAACTGGGCGGCCGGCGAGGACAAGGCCATCAAGGAGTTCATGATGACGGCCGTCATGGCCACGCCCAAGCTCATGAAGGAGCGCCCCAAGCTCGTCAAGCGGATGGCGCGGGCGGTCATGAAGTCGCAGAAATACATCCAGAAGACCTCCGTCGAGCAGCTCACCAAGGACATGACGCCGTTTTTCGGCAAGCGCGTCACGCCCGAGGCGCTTCGCATCTCGGTCGCCACGGTGAAGGGCGCGGTCAACCCGACCGGCAGGATGACGGACGAGGCCGTCCAGACCACGTTCAACATCATGAAGAGCGGCGGCAAGCTCAAGAACCTCAAGAGCGTCAAGCGCAGCGACGTCTGGACGGACGAGTTTTTGAAGTAGGCGGGGTTTTTATCGTGTATGGAACAGCCCCCGGAAGTTAGGGGGGCTGTTGAAAAAGTGATGATTAACGAGGATATGACACGACCGGGGAGGGGGCGGTTTTTGTAGGGGCCGCATATATGCGGCCCCTACAATTCGAATATCCTCCAAATTGCGACCGTAGCCGGACAACCCAAAAGGATTGACCGGGGCCCCCGTGCCTGTCCGGTAAAGGGCGACCACAGGGGGTCGCCCCTACGCAAAACGAGATGGAATTGTAGGGGCGGACCTGTGTGTCCGCCCGCTCGTGAAATAGGACTTTTCCACCAAACCCGCCGGGGCGTGTACGCTCCGGCCGGAGGAGCTCAGGGAGCATGATTACGTGACGGCGTCTTTGTCCATCCGGCAGGTCGGCAAGCGGTTCCTCTCGCGGGGGACCATCGTCCATGCGATGTCCGACGTGAACCTCGACGTGGGCGAGGGGGAGTTCGTGACCATCGTCGGGCCGAGCGGGTGCGGCAAGAGCACCTTGTTGAACATCCTGGCCGGGCTCTTTCCCCCCAGCAGCGGGGAGGTGCATTTCCGCGGAAAGCGCACCCGGGGCCTGAACCCCGAGATCGGCTACGTGACCCAGCAGGACAACCTGCTCCCCTGGCGGACCCTGCGCAAGAACGTATTACTTCCCCTGGAGTTCCGGGGGGTGTCCGTCTCGAACGGCGTCGCCGAGCGCGTGCAGACCCTGATCGACAAGGTGGGGCTTTCGGGCTTCGAGAACCACTACCCACACGAACTCTCCGGCGGCATGCGCCAGCGGGTGAACATCATCCGCACGCTGATTTGCGACCCCCGCGTCATCCTGATGGACGAGCCCTTCGGCCCCCTGGACGCCCAGACCCGCCTGACGCTCCAGAACCAGCTCCTGGAACTCTGGCGCGAGGAGCGAAAGACCATCATCTTCATCACGCACGACCTGGGCGAAGCCATCACGCTGGCCGACCGCGTGGTCGTGATGACGGGCCGCCCCGGGACCATCAAGAGCGTCTCCCCGGTGACGATCCCCCGGCCACGCGACGTCTACCACATCCACGACTCGCAGGCCTACCGCGAGATCTACGACAAGCTCTGGGAAGAACTCAGAGACGAAGTGGCGAAGGTGATGTGATGGCCCAAACCGACGAAGTGAAATCCACGCCGCCAGAAGATCTGGATCTGCTTCTGCCTCCGGAAGTAACGGGGCTGCGCCTGCTGTGGTGGCGGGTGCGCAACGCGGAGGAGCTCCGCTGGGTGCGCGTGGCGGCCCTGCGCGTTATCTTCGGGGTCGTCATGATCGTGTTGTGGGAATTTGTTTCGGGCCGCCTGATCGACCACCGGACTATCTCCAGCCCGAGCCTGCTCGTGACGTCTTTCTTCGAGATCTCGGATCCGGCCAACCCGGACGGCTCCCTGTGGGTGCACTTCTCCTACACGGTGGAGAACACCTTCTGGGGCTATCTCTTCGGCGCCCTGGCCGGGATCCTCTTCGGCTTCCTGCTGGCGGAGATCGAGGTGGTGGCCCTGGTCATCGAGCCGTTCATCATGGCTTTCAACGGGGTCCCGCGCATCGCGTACGCGCCCCTGTTCATCGCGTGGTTCGGGATCGAGCGGCAGCCCAAGATCATCCTGGTGATGACCATCGTCTTCTTCCTGACTTTCGTGAGCACGTTCGCGGGCATCCGCGGCGTGAGCCGTGACCTCATCAACGTGTCGCGCGTACTGGGCGGAAGCAAGATCGCCATTCTGCGCAAGATCGTGATTCCCTCCGCCTCGCCGTGGATCTTCAACGGCCTCAAGATCAGCATCCCGTTCGGCATGGTGGGCGCGATCGTCGGCGAATACATCATCGCCGACAAGGGTCTCGGGTACCTGCTCCAGCGCTACAACAACGAGTATTACACCACGGGCCTGATCCTCATCATCTTCCTGCTCATGATCCTGGTCATCCTGGTGAACCAGGTGCTGAACTGGGCCGAGGGGCGCGCCCTGCGCTGGCGGCCGACGAGCCGGATGGGGCAGGAAACCGTCATTCCGGGTTAAACGCCGCCCCGGCCCAATTGAAGCGCGGGCCGGTCCATAAACGGAGGTAAGAACCGATGCCGCAAGTCGTCGTCCTGGAACAAGTCCGCGCTCCCGTCGATAAGGTCTTCGAGTTCGTCGGGAACGTGGAGACGCACCCGCAGATAGCGCCCTTCTCAAAGGAGGTGACGATCACCTCTCCCGGCGGCCACCAGGGGGCGGGAACGCGCTTTCACCAGGTCTTTCACGACAGGCCCGAGTGCGACTCGGTGATCACCGTCTGGGAGCCGCATTCGAAAATCGTCTGGGAGAACTACGTCGGCGGGAGCGATAAGCCCGCCCAGGTCATCACCTACCGCTTCGAGCAGGTCGGCGACGTCACCCACGTGATGCACACCGTGGACAACGACGCCTATGAGGACCAGACCCTGCACCGGGGCGGAACGGAAGAGAACATCGTGGAACTGGCGAACCTGAAAAGGCTGGCGGAGAGTCTGTAAGGACAGGCCCTCCTCGGGCCTGTCCGAGGCCGCGACGAGGCGATGCGGTTTTATTCGTCATTCCGGCGTCGGAGCCGACCAATGCGAGGCTGTTGAAAAAGTCCACAGGAGGAGCGCGCTGAATTTCACTCCCCCTCGAGGGTCGGCCTTACCTCCTCGGGAAGGCCGACGACGAGGTAAGGGCGTAAGCCCGCAAGCGAGTTGGTGGGGGGAGCTTTTTCTGTAGTATGTCCCCCCACCGAATCGGCCTCTTCGTCGGGCTTTCCCCTCGGGAAGCCCGACCCTCAAGGGGCTGTTGAAAAGCCCCGGTCTTCGCCCCCCGCAAACCGCCGACGCCTCTTTCCTCATCCTGAGTAGGCGCGTAAGCGCCGTATCGAAGGATGGGGGAACGCATCTGACCAGCGGGACGCGAATTTCGCCCTTCGATACGCGGCTTCGCCGCTACTCAGGGTGAGGCGGAGCGGCGGGCTGCGCAGGGCGAGGAGGGGATTGCGCCGCATCGGACTTTTTCAACAATCCCCTCAAGGGGGGAGTATATCTTCTCTCTCGTCTGTCGATTACATGCGCCGAATCACGCAAACAGGCTTTTTCAACAACCCACTTACGTCCTGGCCTCTCCGGGGGCATATTTCCCCCTATCCCATTCAAGCGAGTTTTGCGATCGCGCTTTCCCTTTCCGCGCATTCGGGTTCATAATCCGGGGTATGCAAAATCCCGAAGCCGCAGACGAAAAGGCCGGGGCCGATCGGACGGCCCTGGCGGAGAGGTACGGCGGGCGGGAGGCCGCCTCAAGCGGGGGCGGATATTTCGTCTCTCCCGCGCCGACCCATTGATGGACCAACAACCACCCCAAGGAGGAAGAGCATGAGAAAGAAACTTTTCGTATTCGGCATCGCGGGGCTGGCCGCGGCGTGCGTCGCGGGCGCTTCGCTGGCGGAGGCCGCCAGGATCACCGACCAGGAGAAGAAGCTCATCCGCGCGGCGAAGAAAGAGGGCGGCGTGGTCATCATCAACCCGCTGTTCAGCGACCGCACCTCCAAGGTGATGGGCCCCGCCTTCGTCAAGCGCTACGGCCTGGGCGACGGCTTCAAGTTCCGTAACGTGCGAAAGGGAACGGGTTCCACCGTCGCGCAGGTGCGCCAGGAGATCAAGGCGGGCAAGTTCACGGTGGACGTCCACCTGGTGAGCGCGCCGGGGTTTTTCCACGCGGCGGTGAAGCGCGGCGCGTTCTTGAAACTCGACAGCGGCAAGTGGAAAGAACTCGTAAAAGTCGTGGAGAAGGCCGGCCAGTACCACAACTACCCCTACATCGTGACGCCTCTGGCCTACAGCTTCCAGCCCGTTTGGAACAGCTCCTGCCCGGGTCTCAAGGACTTCAAGGTCACCTCGCTGTTCGACGTGGTCCACCCCTCGCTCACGGGCAAGACCATCGTGACCGACATCACCAAGAGCTTCACGACCACCAACACCGTTATCGGCCTGACCGAGGCGGGCGTGGACATGAGCGATTTCTGGAAGCGGATGAAGGCCACCAAGCCCATCGTCATGTTCCGCACCGAGCCGCGCATCCAGACGGTGATCAACTGCGAGCGTCCGGTGGACATGTTCAACCTCACGGGCCGCATCTACCAGAACGTCCTCAAGAAACCCTCTCTCGCCAAGATCATCAAGGCCAGCCACTTCAAGGAAGGCCAGGTCATGCTCGGCAACCAGGTGGGCGTGATCAAGGGCTCGCCGCACCCCAACGCGGGCAAGCTCCTGATCGAGTTCCTCATGAGCAAGGAAGGCACCGACATCTACGTCGGCAACGAGGCCATCTACTCCTTCCGTGAGAACTACACGCCGCCCGAGAACGTGCGTCCGTTCCTGATGGACCTGAGCAAGGTGAAGCTGCTCGGTCTCAAGGACTGGGTCGCCGCCCAGCGCAGCTTCAAGAAAGTGCGCGGCGAATGGCTCAAGGTATTCAAGTAGGGTAGGAACCCTCTCGCGCTCCCCTGCGGGGGAGCCGGGGGGAAGTAGGGACAGGTCGCGGCCTCGGACAGGCGCAGGGGCCTGTCCCTACAGGTATTGGAACACGGGCGGCCTTATGGGATTGTTGAAAAAATCCGTTGCGGCTCGTAACAGCGATTTCCTGCAATCGTAGGGACAACCCCTCCTCGGGGTTGTCCTGCCCTCCGTGGTTGTCCTTTTACAGGATGGTTGCAATCAGGACAGGCGCGGAGGCCTGTCCCTACGGAACCCTGAAAAAACAAAACCGTAGGGGCGGCCCCCTGTGGCCGCCCGATTTCACGGCGTCCTTCTCCGCGCGGGAGACCGCAGGGGCCGTTCGCGAACGGCCCCTACAAAATCCGGCGGGCCGGCGCAGGTGTCGGACAGGCACGGGGGCCTGTCCCTACAGCCGGAAAAGCAACCCCCCCCCCGACAAGGGAGGTTGGGGGGTTCTGTAGGGGACGCATACATGCGTCCCGGCTTTTTCGCCACTGGGACAGGGGTCGCATATATGCGACCCCTACAGGTGAAAGCCAGATTACGCGAGGAGACCCGCCTCCTCCCCGTAGCACCCCCGCCCCCTCCTGTGGTAAGAAAACCCCTCGTTCTTTCGTTTCACACCCAGCACTTGGAGAATCCATGAGCGACAAGATACGCCTGCTCGTCACGGACGGGGCGTCGGGCCGTTTTCTGGCGAGGGTCAAGGCGAATCCCGCCGCAGCGCCTTTTGAGATCATCGCACCCGACAGCACGGAAGAAGAAGCGCTCCTGGTCCTCGCGCCCGAGGCCGAGGCGACCCTCTGCTACAAGGCGGCGCTGCCGGCTTCCGTCATTCGCGCGGCGGGCAAGCTCCGCTACATCCAGAAGCACGGTCTCAACTGCAAGAACATCGCCGTCGAGGCGGCGCGCGAGCGGGGCATCCCCGTCGGCACGCAGTCGCTCATGCGGAACGCCACGGTGGCCGAGCAGGCCCTCACCCTCATGCTCTGCTGCGAGCGCAAGACGATCCCGGGCCAGAAGGCGGTCGAGGCGGGCGTCTACCGCGAGATGGGGCTGGAACCCGTCGCCACCAGCCAGTGGAACATCCGGCCCAACTGGCCGGAGATCGAGGGCGTCGCGGAGCTATATGGCAAGAGCGCCGGGGTCATCGGCATGGGCGACATCGGCATGGACATCGCCAGACGCTGTCTCGCCTTCGGCATGGAGATATTCTACTACCAGCGAACGCGGCACTTAGCCCAGGTCGAGGCGGAGTACCGGGCCGCGTATCTGCCCTTCGACGACCTGCTCGAGCGCGTCGACTATCTCGTGCTCGTCCTGCCGCACACCGAGGATAGCGAGGGGATGATAGGCGCCGAACAACTCGCGCGCATGAAGAAGACGGCGGCCCTCATCAACGTGGGCCGGGGCGCGCTCGTCGATGAAGCGGCGCTTGCCCGAGCGCTTGAGCAAGGCGAGATCGCCATGGCGGGGCTCGATGTTTACCGCTATGAACCCCTGCCCTACGACAGCCCCCTTATCGGGCTGCCGGGCGCCGTGCTTCTGCCACACACCGGCGGCGGCTCGAACCGCCAGTGGGACGTGGACATCCCGGCGTCGCTGGGCAAGATCGCCGCGTTCTTCGCAGGAGAAGGGGGCGGGAAGTCATAGCGCGGGTAAGGCAGCACTCCCCCCTTCTAGAGTACTCAACAGTCACTCCCCCCTTGAGGGGGTCGGGCTTCCCGAGAAGAAAACCCGACAGAGGCCGATTGGTTTGTGCGAAGGCCGATGTGGTGGGGGGACGATTCTCACTAGAATAAAAGCTCCCCCCACCGAGTCAGCCTTCACCTGTCGGTTCGGCTTCCTCGTCGGTCTTCCCCGAGGGAGACCGACCCTCAAGGGGATGTTGAAAAAGTCCTGATGAACGAGTGTTTTACGCGACCGGGGAGGAAAGGTTTTTGTAGGGGCCGCATATCATGCGGCCCGCCTTGTGGAGGCGAAAATCAGGGTCGCATGATATGTCAGACATATATGTCTGACCTACAAACAAATTGTCTCTCTCCGGCTTTTTCAACACCCCCCCTCAAGGGGAGTGGTTCTTTTCACTCTCGTTAATTGGCAACGACCCTCAAGGGGGATTCATTTCATTAGCGTATGTCGATTGAGGAATCCATTCAGCTGCTTTTAGGACTTTTTCAAAAACCCACCGAATTTCAGGCCTGTTGCCGGGCATCCCGAAAGCGGCTAACATCGAAGGGGTGACAGTATCGGCGTTGAAGGAGCAGGGAGAATCGCCATGAAGAAAAAAACCACTTACACGGCCACCATCGGTAAAGACGGTCCGTGTTGGATCGGATGGATTGAAGAGGTTCCCGGCGTCAACTGCCAGGAGGCTTCGAGGGAGTAATTGCTGGATTCCCTGACCATCACCCTCCGGGAAATGCCGGAAATCGATCCCGCCAAATCGCCCGGGGAGAATTTCGAAAGAGAACCCATCACCATATGAAGCGCCGGGAACTTTTGAAATATCTCTCCGAGAACGGATGCGAAGAACTCAGGGAAGGCAAATAACATACCCTTTGGCACAACCCGGCGCTTAAAAAGTGCTCCACCATTCCCCGTCACACCGAAATCAGCAACTACCTCTGTAAAAAGATTTGCAGAGATCCGGGCGTGACGCCCATCGGGATGAAAAACCCGCGCATTCGTCCTCCTGACCCGGCCGTCCATCCCCCCGGCGGGGATGATGGGGGGCGTCTTAGAGGAACGGGAATCGAATCATTGCGCCATGTTTCCGGTAGCGTGTGCCGGAGTTTAGCCTTGCCTGGAAAAACTGATCTCTTCTTGTGAGGGATAGCGAAAGGATATCTTCTGCAATATGTCGTGAAAGCGGAACTTTTCTTTTCGAGCATTACGAAAAATAGGCCCGCGACAGAAACCTTTGTTTGATGCTGTCGGGGCCACTGCTGCACTTCTGCACCAGAAAAGTGCCCAGCGTATGCGTTTTCATCGTCGTTTCGATTGCAACTCTCCTGGTGTCGTAGTCTCCGATCACATTGCGATTTTTGATTACGATATGCCTGCCGTCATACTTCTCGGCGAGATCGGTCCGGTTTTCCAAATAGTATTCAAATTCATCGTTCAATCCATTTTCCATGGCGCGCCTCCTGAGGAACTCTCGATTTCAGCCGATTGGCCAAAAACACGGAAGAGAGCAAAATTCATTATACCATCATCTCGGAATGCCGCCCGCTCCCCCCTCTCGGCGGGCCGCCCGAAAACCGAAAAAATTTGTTGCCGACCATCCAAAAAGCGGCTAACATCGCAGGATCGAAATGCACGGCCGGTGAAAAAGAAAATGAAGCCGGCGCTTGGAGACGGGTTCACCGTGACCCCGGAGAGCCAACGCGAGCCTTGCTCACGCCCGCATCCGCTCCCGGGCGCGCATCGTCCGAAGAAGGAGGGGGTTACTCATTATTCCCGGAAGCGGATCTGAGGACCCAACTCGAACCCGAAACGGTACTGGCTACTCCACGAGGATGAGTAGCTAATGAGTAACCCCCAAATTCTTCATCCACTCGCGCGCGCCTCCGCGCCTCGGACGCGCCCTGCAAATCCCCCATACCCGCCGCCGGGACGCCGAAACGGGGAGGGGGCTACTCATTACTTCCCGTTTCATGTCGATGGCCGGTCGACAGGAAACGAGACGCGACGCATCCCTTAAGGTAGAGGTAAGCGGTTAATGAGTAGCCCCCGATGCTTCATCCGCTCCAGCGGGTTCCGGGCGCGCTCTCGAAACCGGCCCCGGCGCCATTCCCTGGGCAGGCGCCGTTTCTTCGCCTTCGGCGAGGTATCCGGTTTCCCCATTTGACCAAATAGTCATTTTCTCCTATAATGCATCCTTGAAAACGGTTTCACAAAAAAAGCCGCTCCCATAATTTTAGATTGACGCACACATGGCAAAGCCGTTCGACCCATACAATCGTCCCCAATCCACTCTCGGATTGATTCACTCGATCCGGCGGACGAAGTCCGGGCTGGTTGGCATACAATCCACGTTTTGGAAGAAAAGTGGGTTCCCGCCTATTCCAACTCTCAGAAGAGTCGTTTTGTATTCAGCGGGCAGCCCGAGAATCTACCATACGCGGATTGTATGCCGGGTAAAATAGTGGAGGATACAACCTGACTTGTCAAGAAAGAAATTGAGACTTTCGCGCAACCTTTTCCGTTTTTCGAGAAAAAACCGGGTATCGCCCGGGGAGGCGCGGAGCCGACAAAAGCCCTCGGCCCGACTCACCGAATGTCCCGCATCGTTTCCGTATTCGAGCGGCCTGCGTCCGGCCGCCCATTGCGCGCAGGGCCCGGGTTCCTCAAAAGCGCTCCCCTATTTCTGCGCCCAGTCGGGAATCTCCTCGCCCTCGGGGACGTACTGCACCAGCTCTATCGCGAGGCCGCCCGTGGTGGCCGCGTTCGTGAAGGTGATGACGCCGCCGCGCGACCCGTAGGTGGGCGCCAGGACGAACTCGACCCCCTTGGCCTCCCACTCGGCCATCGTGGCCCTCAGGTCGTCGACGACGAAACAGATGTGGTGCAGACCCTCGCCGCGCGAGGCGATAAATTGATTTAGCGGCGCCTCGGGGTCGCTCATCTCCACGAGTTCCATCACCGCGCCCTCGGCCTCGTAGAAATCGAGCCGCGCGGTGTTGCCAGGCCGCTCATACACCCTTCTCTCCAGATACTGAAAACCCAGCAAGTCCTCCATCATGTTTTTCTTCTCGTCGAGATTGCGCACGGCGTAGCCCAGGTGATCCACTTTCGGCATGTTTCGCTCCTTCGAATATGTATGGAACCGCATATGCAAAAAACCGCTCGCAGGCTACCGCGTCCCCGCGCCCGCGCGCAAATTTACCAGGGCGCAGGCGGCGCGTCCGGCGCGAGAAGCGTTCACCCCCGCGAACAATGCGCCTCGCGCCCGCCCGGCGGAGCAGCCGCCCCATCGGAGGGTTGTTGAAAAACCCCTCCTCGCTCGGTCGATTCCTCCCTCATCGGTCGGAACCGACCACCGCCGTCATTCTGGTGTCAGACCCGATTGATGAATGAGGGTTTGACGGAATCCATTTTCAAGCAGAATAACGATACCCCGGCATTTCATCTCCCCATCACCCGCGGGGATCAATCAGAAAACAAAAAAACAAAAGCAAAACAATGGATTCCGGCTTTCGCCGGAATGACGAGCAAAACCGAACCGCCTCCAAAGGACAGGTCGCTACCTCGGACAGGCCAAAGGGCCTCTCCGCTACGCACCCCCTCCCCGGTTGTTTACATTCGCCGAATCACGGAATCAGGACTTTTTCAACAACCCCTTCGGGGTGGCCACCTGGAGGAGCGGTCTGTATACTCTGCCTCTTTTGCGCAACAAAGAGGATTCTCAAGAAGCGTATGTCCACCATCACACCGCTTTTGAACATCGTCTTTCCGGTCATGGCGGTGATCGGCATCGGCTACTTCTACGGGCGGTGGAAACAGTTCGACCCCAAAGTGCTGGCCGAGCTCGTCCTGTTCCTGCTCGCCCCCGCCGTGATGTTCGACGCCCTCGCGCGCCAGCATATCGTGTGGGGCGAGTTGATGAAGGCGGGCGTCTTCTCCACGCTCATCCAGGTCATCCCGGGCGGGGTCGCCCTTGCCGTCAAGCGCGCGGCGGGCATGACGAACCGATCCTTCGTGCCCAGCGTGATGCTCATGAACTCCGTCTCGCTGCCCTATCCCCTGGCGCTCCTTGCCTTCGGCGAAGAGGGCCTCGCCCAGACGGTGCTGCTCTCCATACCGAACGTCTTCATCTCCTTCACGCTGGGGATCATGGCCTACGGCGGGAGCGCCGACGTCAGGGAGCCGCTCAAGATGCCCGCCCTCTACGCGGCGGTTGCGGGCATCGTCGTGGCGCTGGCGGCGATTCCCGTGCCCAAATTCATCCTGCGCTTCTCGCACCTGACCGGGCGCGGCATGTTCCCGGTGGAGCTCTTCACGCTGGGCTACCGGCTCCGCACCATCCGGGCGTCTGATTTCAGAATCAGCCTCCTCGTGGCGGCGCTCAGGTTCGGGCTCGGGTTCGCGCTCGCCTGGTCGCTCTCCGAGGCCTTCGCGCTCACCGGCGCGTTCCGCGCGTCGCTCTTCCTGATGTCGTGCAGCCCGCCCGCCGTGCTGAACTACATTTTCGCCGAGCGCTATTGCGATGAAGGCTCGCTGGCCGCCTCCATCGTGTTCACGGGCACGGCGCTGAGCCTCATCTTCATACCCCTGCTTCTGCTCTATCTGGGGGTGTAATAAGGGCAGGGATTGTTGACGAACCACAGTCATGCAGCCGTTAGGGGGTTGTTGAAAAAGCCCCGTATGCGGTCCCTGTGCGCCCCCCGAATGACGACTGTAGGGGCGGGCCTCCGTGCCCGCCCGTCGGACATATTCACCCCGGAATAGGACAGGCACGGAGGCCTGTCCCTACAACGAACGATCTCGAAAATTCATGCAGAGAGTTTTGCAACAACCCCTCATCAGTCGCGTCGAACACTCAATCATCAATCGCGTTCGACCCCCCGGCCGGCCTTTTCCTTGAGCCAAAGCCTCAAGGGATCCTGAAAATAGACCGCCGCCGCCCCGATGATCACCATGATCACCAGAAGCGCGACCACCATGCCGTATTGCTCCTCGTACATCCCCGCCCCCTGGATGCCGAGCATGATGGTACCGGGAATTCTCCCCAGACACGCGATGATCACGAACGTCAGGGTCTTGAGGGGGCTCAGTCCCAAGAGGTAGCACATGTAGTCCTTGGGAAAGCCGGGTATCGAGAAGAAGACGAAGGCGAGAAACGCGCCCCTGTTCGTGATGAGGAAATCGAACTTGTCCAGAATCCTGGGCGGGATGAGCTTTTCCACGAAGGGACGCCCGAGCTTCCGCCCGATGCAGAACGCGAGGAAGCTGCCTATCGTCAGGCCGATGGTGCTCAAGATCGTCGCCGTGAGCGCGCCGTAGACGTAGCCACCCAGAAAGCCCGTCAACTCCCCCGGTATGGGCGAGAAGACCACCTGGAACACCTGCACGCCGATGAACACGGCCGGACCCCATGGGCCGAAGGAGTAAATCCAGTCCCTGAATTTTTCCTTCTGGTGGTGGAGCTGCAGAAGATACGCCCAGGCGTCGTCTATCTGCCCCCAGAAGAGGTAGGCGAGCAACGCCGCCGCCAGCAGGCACAGCGCCGCCGCCCACAGGATTTTCCCGTTGCCGTTCAACTGAGGCTTCCCTTTTGAGGGCGATCAAATACTTAAATCGACGCGAATCAATACATACCACCAAATCCTCCGCATGAGTAACAAAAAATCTCCTATCATTGCAATTGTTGACAAGAGAACCGCTCGCGTCCCAAGATCGGTGGTTCACGAGACATGCTTGGAATGATTGGAGAAAAGATGGCAGATGCCCGCCCGAACGCGCATAACGAGAACAGGGGCACAGACTCCGCGCACCCGGTGGAGCTTCGCATGAGCGCGATGGAGCTTACGAGCGCCGCCAAGGAACGCGCTCTCGCGCACGGCTTCGACTTGGCCGCCGTCGCCCCGCCCGGCCTGGGCGAGGCGCACGGACGGTATCTCGAATGGATCGAACGCGGCTATGCGGGCGAGATGAGCTATCTGAGCAGAAACCCCTACGTGCGCGGCGACTTGCGCCGCCTCTGGCCGGAGACCCGCGCGGTACTGGTCGTCGCCATGCAGTACAAGCCCGAGCGCGAGACGCCTCATATGGAGGGAGGGGGAAAAATCGCGCGCTACGCCCACGGCGGGGATTACCACAAGTTCATGAAGAAAAGGCTCATCCGCGTCCTGCGCGACCTGAAGGAGATCGATCCGGGGGTTGAGGGCAGAAGCTACGTGGACACCGGCCCCCTGCTCGAGCGCGACCTCGCCGTCCTGGCGGGCCTGGGCTGGAAAGGGAAGAACTCGCTGCTCCTCTCGCGCCGGCTCGGGAGTTATTTCTTCCTGGGCTGCCTTCTCCTGAACAGGGCGCTGGAAGCGGATGCGCCCTTTTATGAGGAGCACTGCGGCACGTGCACGCGCTGCATCGACGATTGTCCGACGGACGCCATCGTCGCGCCCGGCGTGGTGGACGCGCGCCGCTGCATCTCCTATCTCACCATCGAACTCAGAGGCCCGATTCCCAGAGAGCTCCGCGCTCTCATAGGCGCGCACATTTTCGGCTGCGACATCTGCCAGGAGGTCTGCCCTTGGAACGACGACGCGCCCCATGCGCGCGAGCCGAGGTTCGACCCCCGCCCGGCGGCGCTGGAGCCCAATCTGCACGAGTTCGCCGCAATGGACGAGAGGCGGTTCCAGAAGGCGTTTCGCGGCACGCCCGTCATGCGCGCGCGCTACGGGGGGTTTTTGAGAAACGTCATCGTCGCCATCGGCAACACGGGCGGTGACGAGAGCATCGAAATCCTCTCGCGCGCCCTCGAGCACCGAGAACCCCTGGCCCGCGGCCACGCCGCCTGGGCGCTCGCCCGGGTCGGCAAAAGAATACGCGACGAACGCCCGCGCCTGGCCCTCGAAGCCAGGCTGGAAGTCGAAAGAGACGCCTGGGTGCGCGAGGAGATCGAACTGGCCCTCGGCGAATGCTCATTGCTCTCGCTGCCAATAGTGGGATGGGAGGAGTGAGGAACAAGCAAGTCCGCTTGTAAAAACTCTCCTCGGTCTGGTCCCTTCTCTCGACTTCTCCGTTTGGCGCGATGCGCTGTTGTCGAAATCTCGAACGGCCGGCCGGATTTCTTCCCTCTCCACCCCTCCCAACGTTCCGGCGTTCTCGCTCGTGTGCTAGAATCTTGGGCCTCTAACGACAACTCGGCAGTTGCAAACCGGTTCAGACACGATGGGAGCGCGCCATGAAAACCGTATCCGTGAACGGAATCGATATCGCCTACCAGGAATCGGGGAGCGGGCCGCCGCTCCTGCTCCTGCACGGCTTTTCGCTGGATCACACCATCTGGGCGCCGCAGGTCGAGACGCTGCAAAGAAGCTACCGGCTCCTGGTCCCCGACCTGCGCGGCATGGGGCGCACGCCGCATTCGGGCGGCCCCATATCGGTCGCGATGATGGCCGACGACATGGCGGCGTTCCTGGGCGCGCTCGACATAAACGCCGCCGCCGTGGCGGGGTTTTCGCTGGGCGGCTACATCCTCCTGGAGATGGTGCTCCGCCACCCGCTCAAGGTGCGCGCGTGCGGTTTCATCAGCACCCGGGCGACGGCGGATACCGAAGAAGGAAAGAAGGTGCGGCTGCAGCACATGCAGACCGTCATCGACGAGGGGATGGCGGGCTTTGCCGGGCACTTCATCGAAAGCCTGTTCGCGCCCGCCTACATCGCCTCCCATCCGCTCGAAATCGAGGCCACGCAGAAGGTCGTGCTCTCCCAGATCCCGGATTCCATCGCTTCGCTCATCGACGCGCTCAGGAGGCGCGAGGAGCTGACGCCGCGCCTCGGCGAAATCGCCGTCCCCTGCGTCGTGTTCGGCGGCACGGGCGACGCGCTGGTGCCGCACGCGCAGATGACCGCCCTGCACGAAGGGCTGAGCGATTCCGTCATCGAGCTGGTCGAAGGCGCCGGCCACACGACTCCGTTCGAGTGCGCGGATCGCGTGAGCTTCCAGCTCGACCAGATGATGCAGCGCGCGGGCATGTGGATGTAGGCTTGGCGCAAGGGGTTGTTGAAGAAGATCCCGCAAAAATGGATTTCTCAGTCGGCATACGCTGATGAAATGGCTCCCTCCTTGAAGGTGCTCGGCAACTGATGAAGAAAGCAGAAACACTCCCCCATTGAGGGGGAGTGATTTCTAGTCAACAAGGATATTTTCAAGGAAGCTAATCTGTAGAGGACTTCCTCAACACTCCGTTTACTACCCCCAGCTAACCCTCTCCCTCAGCCAGTCGATCTGCGCTGCCGGAGCGGCGAGGACGGGCTCGGTCGCGCGGCGTCCGTCGGCGAGGGCGGCGTAGTCGATTTCCGCTCCTGAAAAGTAGCGTACGCTTCCCCCCGCGCGCTCATAGACGAGTGCGGCGGCGGCGAAGTCATACGCGCGTATCGGCTCCATCAGCGTCCCGAAGGCCGAACCCGCCGCCGTCAGGCAGACGTGGCAGGCGGCGGAGGCCAACGCGAGAAAGCGTCCGGGATAGCGATGCGAGAGCCCCGCTACTTCGCCGCACGGAACGAAGAGATAATCGTGCCCGGTGGGAGTCTCCTGACCGACTTGCGGCAGCGGCAAGCCGTTCCTCATCGCGGGGCCTGAAGTTCCGGCTGTGAAGGTCTCACCCAGCGCCGGCATGTGGACGACGCCCGCCTCCACGCGACTGCCCGCTAAACAAGCAATAGAGACCGCCCAGAAGGGGAGTCCTTTCAGATAGGGGCCGGTGCCGTCGATGGGGTCTATCGCCCACCAGCGCGTATCGGGGCCGATACCGCCCGCGCCGCTCGCGCCGCTTTCTTCCGCGAGTATGGGGTCGCCTGGATACGTCTTTCGGATCTCCTCGATGATGATGCGTTCGACCTCCCTGTCGGCGCGCGAGACGATGCTGCGCCCTTTGGGTTCGGCCTCTACGCGGCCTTTCAACTCCATCGCGCGCGCGCCCGCCTTGCGAGCGGTCTCTTCGATGAACGAAACGACGCCTGACACCGGGATTCTCCCATCTCTCAAAGTTGCGAGTACGCGCATGATGGAGGAGCCTATGCTCCATGACAAGGACGGACGGGCGCGAGGCCTGAATCATCGACAAAAGACGGATGAATTGTTAAAAGAGGGAAATTTTCGCTCGCTTCCAGAGAAGCCCAAAGATACAGGAGACTTGTCCATGCCATTCGCCCGTACCCATCGACTCACCACCAGGGGGGCCAAGCAGATGATGGCCGCCGCCATCGCCAAGGCGGAGGAGTTCGGCATCCCCGTCACCGTGGCCATCGCCGACGCGGGCGGACACCTCGTCCTGCTCGAGCGCATGGACGGCGGGCGCTTCCACACCGTTCACTCGTCCACCACCAAGGCGGTCTGCTCGGCGTCGAACAAGCGGCCCACCACCACGCAGGGCGCACAGGCGCAGCACCTCGACACCGCCCACGCCCTGGGTCTGGCCCTCGCCGCAGGCCCCGAGCGATGGACGGCGATGGAGGGCGGCTTCCCGATTCTTTACGAAGGAGAATGCCTGGGCGGCATCGGCGTGAGCGGGGGCGACTGGGAGCAGGACGAGGCCATCGCGCGCGTGGCTGTCGAGGCGGTGGGCGCTTCTTTCTGATTCGGCGGTGCGGTTCAGGCGGCTCATGGCGCGCAGCGTCTCCGCGAGAACCCGCAAGAACATCTCTCATCCCTCATACCGTCACCAGATGAAGGAGTCATACCAAAATGAGTTCAAAACCCCTGAAGGTGGCCGCACTCGGCATGGGCTGGTGGTCGGACGTCCTGGCCGACGCCATCGGCAGAACCGACAAAATCGAGATCGCCGCCTGCTTCACGCGCTCGGAAGACAAACGCGCGGCCTTCGCCGAGAAATACGGCTGCGAGGCGGCGGGGAGCTACGAGGAAATCTTGGCGGACGATTCGGTGGAGGCCGTCATCAACACCACGCCCAACCACGTCCACCTGGAAACCACCAAGGCGGCGGCGGAAGCGGGCAAGCACGTTTTTCTCGACAAACCCATCGCCCACACGGTCTCGGACGGCAAGGCGCTCACGCGCGCGTGCGCGGAGGCGGGCGTGGTGCTCGCCATCGGCTATCAGCGGCGGCGGGAGAACCACTTCCGCTGGATCAGGAACAAGATCGACGCGGGCGAATTCGGCAGGCTCGTGCAGGCGGAGTGCAACATCAGCAGGGACCGGGAGGGCCAGTTCGAGCTCGGCCACTGGCGCTACCAGGCGGACGCGATGCCGGGCGGCGTCATGCTCCAGATAGGCATCCACTACACCGACGTGCTGACCTACCTCATGGGGCCGGTCGCCGCCGTATCGGGCCGCACGGCCCAACTCGTACTCCCCGGCGACAACCCCGACGTGGCGAACCTCATCCTCGAGCACGAATCGGGCGCCATCTCGAACCTGACGGCGAGCTACGCCTCGGCGTCGGAGTATTACCTCATGAACATCTACGGGAAGACGGCCACGGCCTATTACACGCTATTCGACGGCCTGCGCGTCCTCTACCGGGGAGAGAAAGCCCCGCAGGCGGTGGCCTGTGAGAAGAACGACACCATCAAGGAAGAACTCGAGGAATTCGCGGACGCCGTTCGCGGAGGCGCTGCGCCCGAGATGGAAGGAGACGCCGCCGCGTCCTCACTCGCCGTCATCCGCGCGGGCGTTCGCTCGGCCAAAGAGGGACGCCGGGTGGAGGTGTCCGAAATCCTCGAAGACGAGAACGAATAGCCATTCAAGGAGAAACCATGCCACGCATTCAAGCAGGTGAAATACAGCTCAACTACGCCGAACGGGGAGAGGGAGACGCGTTCCTGTTCATCCCCGGCCTCATGGGCCTTTTAGACGCCTGGGATTTCCAGATGCCTCATTTCTCGGATCGCTACCGCTGCATCACCTTCGACCACCGGGGCACGGGCGAAAGCGACAAGCCCAGGGACGCCTATTCCACGGACTTCATCGCGCAGGACGCGGTCGCCCTTCTCGACACGCTGGGAATCGAGAAGGCCCACGTGGCGGGCACGTCGACGGGGGGCTGCATACTGCAGAATCTCGCACTCGATTATCCGGACCGGATCAATTGCTGCGTTTTCACCAACACTTGGACGACGGCGGACCCCTACATGACGCGCCTCCAGACTTCGCGCAAGCAGATCGCCGAAGCCTACGGGCTGGAGGAATACATCAAGTTCAGTTCGCTCTGGACGTGCGGTTGGACGCAATTCCGGAACATGTACGAGAACCTGCTCGACCTCGAAGCGCGCCAGAAGGAGACCATCGCGCCAGTCGATGTCATCACCGCGCGCCTGGACATGACGCTCACCCACGACAGGACGTCCGAGATTCACAAGATCGACAAGCCCTCGCTCATCATCGCCGCGAAGGACGACGCCCTGACCCCGCCCTATTTCGCCCAAGACCTGCAAAAGGCGATAGCGGGTTCGAAGCTCGTGACTCTCGAAGAGGGGGGCCACTACAGCTACCGCCGCTCCCACACGGAATGGAACGCGGCGGTGGATGCGTTCCTGGCCGAAGCGGGTGGTTAGGGGTTGTTGAAAAAGCCTCTTGAGGGGGAGTGATTTGTAAACGTAGGGGCCGTTCGCGAACGGCCCCTAGGAAAGACATGATTCCCGTCATTCCGGCGAAAGCCGGAATCCATTTTTACGTTTTTTGCCTTTCGTCAGGGTTCCCGCGTATCGGCGAGGAATGAAACACCGTCTCTCATTCACTCGCATCCGCAAATGGATTCCGGCCTTCGCCGGAATGACGATCAAAAGCGAGGAGCAAAACCACCTTCCCGCATTGGGCGGCGCTTTTGGGGGTATCACTCTCCTGAAGGACTTTCTCAACCCCCCTTAGGCTTCTTCCTCGTCTTCGATCAAGTTGACGGCCTTGCGCGACCGCACGCGCCCGGACGGCGCGCCGCTTGCGCCGCTGGGTGAAGCGACCGCCGCCCCGGCGGCGAAGCTGGCCGGCCGGATGAGCGCCAGGAAATCCACCCACAACGAGAACACGACCGGTATCAGCAGCAGGGTGAATATCGTGGACATGGCCAGTCCGCCCAGGACGGCCGAGCCCAGCCCCCGGTAGAGTTCGCTGCCAGCACCCGATGAGATCACGAGAGGCAGCATGCCGAGCACGGTCGTCGTGGTCGTCATGAAGATGGGGCGCATCCTGTCGCGCGCGCTCTCCAGAATCGCCTCGCGCATGGGCAGGCCCGCGCGGAAGTGGTTCAGCGCCTGGTGGACGAGCAGAATCGCGTTGTTCACCACGATGCCCGTCAGGATGATGAAGCCCAGCATGGTGAGCGTGTCCATCTTCACCGAGGGTTCAATCGTGTTCATGAGGCTCACCATCAGCACCCCGCCCGTGGCGGCGAAGGGCACGCTGAACATGATGATGAGCGGATAGCTCCACGCCTCGAACAGGGCCGCCATCAGCAGATAGGTGATCAGGAGCGCCAGCAGCAGCGACCACTTGAGCGACGACCAGGTCCGTTCCAGATCCTTCGCCCGTCCGCTCACGCCCAGCGAATAGCCGAGCGGAAGCGTCTGGCGCATCGGTTCGATGACCTCTTTCTTTATCCTGTCGATCGCCACCTGCAGCGGCAGTTCGCTCCCGATGTTCACCGTGAGCGTCACGGAGCGGTCGCGGTCGATATGCTCGACCTTCGTCGGCCCGAGCGCCGCCCGCACCCGGGCGATGTCGCCGAGCGAGACGACCTGTCCCTCGGGCGTATGGACTTTAAGTTCCTCGATCCGCTGCGTCATGGTGAAATCGGAAAGCGGCCCGCGCAGGATAATGTCGAGTTCCTCTCCGCGGTCGCGGAAAATTCCCGCCTTGGTTCCGTTCACGAGGGTCTCCACGACGCTCCCGAGTTCTGCGACCGACAGGCCGAAATCAGACGCTCTCTGCCGATCCACGTGCACCTGAAGCTCGGGGTTTCCCAGGTCGAAGCTCGAATTCACGAAGCGCACGCCCCCGAGCCCGCGCGCGCGGGCCCCCACGTCGGCGGCGATGCGCTGAATCTCGCTCAAGCTGTCTCCCGTGATGTCGACCTTGAGATTGATTCCGCCGATGAAGCCCGCGCCGCGCCGCCGGAACAAGGGCGCCTGGGTGACGAACGTGCGCACCCCGGGCGTCCCCTGGAGGTCTCTGAACAACTTCCGCACGAGACCGCGCATCGAGTCGAGATCGGCGTATTCCTTCTTGGCGATGATGCCGATGATGGGGTTTTGCGTTCGCACCACGGCGAAAAACCGGTCGATTTCCTTGACGTGATCGAGCTTCGCCTCCAGGGTTCGCGCGACCTTGTCCACCTCATCCAAGTTCAGGCCCGCGGGCGTGCGTACGATCACGAACAGGAGGTTGCGGTTGCCTTTCGGCAGATAGTCGATGGGGGGAAAGGACAAGACCGCCACGGCGATGGCGCCCGCCGTGATGAGCGCGGCCACGAATACGCGCCTCACCACCCCGCGAAGGAGCCAGCCCAGGGTGGCTACGTAGACCCGCCGGCAAAGCCTGCCCAGCGCGTACACCCCCAGGATGCGAAAAAAGTGGGTCAGCGGTGAGATCTTCCCCGCGCCGCTCAGGATGCGCGAACTCAGCATGGGCACCACGGAGATGGATACGATCAGGGATAGCGCCACGGCCACGCTGATGGCGATGGCGATGTCTCGGAAGAGCTGACCAGATTCGTCCTGAACGAACACCACCGGCACGAAGACGGCCAGCGTGGTCAGCGTCGAGGCCAGCACCGCCCCCCACACTTCGTGCGCGCCGTCCACGGCGGCGTCCCATTTGCTCTTGCCCATCTCGCGGTGGCGGAAGATGTTCTCCAGCACCACGACGGAGTTGTCCACGACCATGCCGACGGCGAACGCCATGCCCGCAAGCGAGATGATGTTGATGGAACGGCCCAGAACGAAGATGAAGATGAACGTGGAGACCACGGTAACCGGTATGGCGACCCCGATGATCATCACGCTCGAAAGACTGCCCAGGAACAGGAGCAGCACGCCTATCGCCAGCGCGCCTCCTATGAATATGTTGTTGATCACCAGGGAGCGGGACTGGTCGATGTAGACGGTCTCGTCATAGACCTGTCTGAGCCTGATGCCGCGGCCCGCGTAGATGTCGTTGATTTCGGCAATAGCCTTTTTGACCCCCGCCATCACCTCGATGGTGTTGGCGCCGGTTTTTCTCAAGGCTCCGAAAGCCATGGTAGGCACTTGCCGAAGGCGGATCCGCCGCTGGAGATCGCCGTAATCGAAAGAAACCTTCGCGACGTCGCGAAGGTAGACGGCCCCGTTCGCGTTTTGCGCGATGATCGTATTGCGCAACTGATCGAGACGAGTGAAGTTGCCCACCGTGCGAACCGAGTAGCGGCGCTTGCCCTCGTCAATCTTCCCCGCCTTCGTGTTCTTGTTCTCGCGCTGCAAGGCCGTCCTCAGGGCGGATACCGTGATGCCGCGAGCGCTCATGGCCGCGTAATCGAGCGTGACGCGCACCTCCCTCTCCTGCCCGCCGAACATCCACACCTGACCCACGCCTTCGACGCGTTCGAGCTTGGGGCGGATGACGTTTTCCGCCTCCATGCGAACCTCGTTGATGGGCAGTTTCGTCTCGACGACCATCCAGGCGATGGGGTTTTCCGCATCGGAGTTGAGCGCGTTGACGGTGGAGCGGTCCGAATCATCGGGCAGGTTGCGCACGAGCCCCAGCTTTTCCGAAACGTCGAGCCGGGCCACGTCCTTGTTCACGTCCCAGTCGAATTCGAGAAAGACGCGCGATTTGCCTTCCTCGCTGCGCGAGGTCATCCGGTTCAAGCCCTCCACCGAGGTGAGCTTCTCCTCGATGGGCTTCGACACCTCTTCTTCCACTTCCAGAGGCGCAGCGCCCCTGTATTCGGTTTCCACCGTGATGACGGGTCTGTCGACCGTGGGCGTCATCTGCACCGGTATCCGGTAGAGGCTGATGGCGCCGAAGAGCACCGCCAGGATGACCCCGACGGTGGTCGTCACGGGGTATTTGACGCTCGCGCGGGGCAGATTCATCCCCTCTCCCTCATTGGCGGCTCTGCTGCGAATCGCTCATGCGTGCGGCGGCGTGCAGAATCTTGCGCCGCGATCATGCCTTCAACAAACGTACCGGCTTTAGCCTCTCGCGCATCATCCACCGGCGCCGCGCCGGGAATCAGCCGCGGGCTTTCCACCTCTTCTGGGACTGCCTCCGCGAGGAGCGCCGCGTCTGGGGGGGCCGCCGCGCCCCCCGCCGGGCCTGCCGCCCCGGCCCTGTACGCGAACGGGCATGCCGGATCTCAAATTCTCGTTTCCCTTCACCACCACCTGCACCCCGACCCTGAGCGCGCCGCCCGGAACTTCCATGAAAGAATCCACGCTTCTGCCCTGCGCAAAGGAAACCTCGCGGACGCGCCCTTTCTCGAAGACGAAGACCGAAGGCCCGCGCGCTCTCAAGATCAGGGCGTCCTTGGGCACCAGAACCATTCTGGCCGCCTTTCCGTATTCGAGGCTCAGGCGGGCGAACATGCCGGCCTTCAGGTCGTAGGACTCGGTGTTCGTTATCTCCACTTCCACCGGAAAGGTCCGACTCTTGGGGTCCGCCTTGGGGATGACGCCGCGCACCCGGCCCCTGAACGTCCGGCCCCCCAGAGCGTCGATGACGACGCGCGCCTCATCGCCCACGCGAACCAGCGATATGCGCCGCTCCGCAATAGGGGCCTGCACCAGCACCTTGTCGAGTTCGATGACTTCGGCTACGCGGCCCCCCTTGGTGAGCCACTGACCGACCTCCACCCATTCCCGGGTGATGAAACCCGTGAGCGGGGAGCGAATCTTCGTCTTGGCCAGATCGTCGCGCACCCGGGCGACGCGCGCCCGCACCCTGTCCACTTCCGCCTTGGCGCGGGCCTTCTCCTCCCTCCGGGGGCCGAGCCTGGCTATCTCCAGATTGCGGGAGGCCTCCTCGAACAACTGCCAACTGGCTTCATAGGCGGCCTCGGCGCGGTCCAGGCTGGCCTTGTCCAGAATTTTCTTCTCATACAGATCCCGCGCGCGGTTGAGTTCCAGTTCGTTGTTCCTCATCTGCGCCTCGCGCTCGCGCACCTTGGCCTGAAGCGCCGCGATCTCCTCGGGGCGCTTTCCGCGCTCCAGGCGCAGAAGGTCCTGGCGCGCCTTTTCCAGTTCCGCCCGCAGGATGCGCAGATCAATCTGAAGCCCCGAACGCCCCACCGTGGCGAGCACCGTCTTGTTCGCGCGGACGAAATCGCCCACCTTGATCGGGGCCGACCGCACCCGGCCTTCGAGTTCGCTGCTTACGACCGAACGGCGATAGGGCGCCACGCTGCCCACGGCGGTGAGGCGGTTCCTCACCTGGCGCTCCACCACCTTCGCCACGGACACCAGCGGCGGGGGCCGCTTGCGCGGACGCCCGGCTTCGGAGGCGGGGATGTTCCAACCGAAAGGCGCAAGAATGATGAGAACGGAAATGGCTCGGGCGATGAAAGAGTTCACGTATCTTCTCTTTTCTCATAAGGGTCGCGCCATGCGCGCTGGCTTTTCAACGGCAATCAAGGCGAACATCATCCCAAAGCCTTTGAAAAATCGCAACTAACGAGCTAAATCACCGAGTGGAGGCACCGCCTGGGCGCGCCGTCGGAACTTGCGGCTTGTTCTTTCGGAACCCAAGGTTCATAATGCCGACTCCAGACATTGAATGAACGGAAGCAACGCCCGCCGCTCGGGAAACGGCCTTTCACATGCGCATCGTTCTCGCCGGTCACAACGTCGACGTCGACGTACTCCGCCAGATGAAAAAAGAAATTATCGAGCCAGCCGCCCGCGGCTGGGAGGAGAACCGCCTCGACGCCATGAGCGAGGCCGAACTGCGCGCGCAGGCGGCGGAGCTCCAGCGCAGGGCCGCCGATTTCCTCGAACGCGACAACCTGACGCCCGAGCCCATCAGCGCGTCCTACGCGCGCATCAGCCGCGACCCTCGGCCCATCGACGAGCTTCGCGCCACCGCGCGCGAAGAGGTGGAAAAGGCGAGAAAAAGCAACGAGACCATCATCTTCGGCTACGGGCACAGCTCCGTGGCCGAGCACGCGAGCTTCAACATCGACGTCATCGGCGTGAGCCGCTACGCGGTGGAGGAGATCCAGAAGTTCAGGCTCCTGGCCTATACGGAAAAAAGCCAGCGCTACATCCTGCTCGAAGACGACTTCGTGATTCCTGAGGAAATCGAAAACGCCGGTCTCAAGAATCTCTTCGTGCGGACGATAAAGGCCCAGAACGCCTGTTATCACGCCCTGTACGAGAAGCTCAGACCCTGGGTGTTCGACCGGAACTCGGAACTCGCCGCGAAGAAGAGAAACCACAAGACGCTGGAGGGCTGGGCCAAGGAGGACGCGCGCTACATCGTCTCTTTCGCCACCGAATCGCAAATCGGCATGACGCTCAGCGCGAGGAGCCTCGAGCACGTCATTTGCCGCTGCGCCTCGCATCCCCTCGCGGAAATCAGGGAATACGCGCGGCGTCTCTATGAATGCGTCGAGGGCGTGGCGCCCTCCCTCGTGAAATACACCGACCCCACCGAATACAACGCCCACACCCGGGCGGCGCTGCGGGAAACGGCTTCGGATATCATCGGGAGAATGGAGGAGGAGACCGAGCCGGCTCCGCCCATCGCCGAGGAGAAAGACGTCGCCCTCATCGACGTCACCCCGGACGCGGACGCGCTCGTCGCCGCCGCGCTCCTCCATTCATCCTCAGGGAAAACGATGGCGCATTGTAAGGCGGCGGCCCGGGATATGGACCCGGAGGAGCGCGCGCGCTTCATCGCCTCCACCTTCCGGCTCATGCGCGGGCACGACGCCGTGCTCCGCGAGTTCGAGAACGTGCGCTGCGTTTTCGAGGTGACGCTCTCCGCCGCGTGTTTCGGACAACTCAAGCGCCACCGCATGTCCACCCTGAACACCCAGCCCTACGACATCTCCCTGGGCGTTACCACCCCCTCGTCGATCGCCGAAGCGGGCGCTAATCTCGAGTTTCAGGCCGCCGTGGACGAGACCAACGCCGCGTACGAGAAGATCGCCGCGCAAGCGCCGCTGGCCGCCCCCTACGTGCTCACGAACGCGCACAAACGCCGCGTGCTGTTCGCAGCGAACGCGCGCGAACTCTACCACGTGTCGAGGCTCCGGGAAGACCCCCACGCCCAGTGGGACATCCGCGACAAGTCCACGCAGATGATAAGACTCGCGAAGAAGGTCATGCCGGCCACCATGCAACTGGCGGTGGGGAAACATCTCTTCGAGGAAACCCACGCGGCGCTCTTCCCGCAGGAAGTCGAGGAAGCCCAAAAAGAGACCGTCAAGTAGCGGTTCCACCACCCGCCTTCTGCCGGAACAGGACGGCGACTCCCGCCGCCAGTCCCAGGACGTGCAGCCAGGGGGGTCCCAGGAACAGAAGCAGGGACGCGCCAATCATCACCGTGCGCAGGGCGCCCCCCATGGGCGCCCTGCCGAATCCCATCGTCGCCATCGATAGAAGCGCGATGCCTGCGCAACTGACGGCCAGGCGGTAGGCCACCGTCCAGAACGTCCCTTCGAGCAAAAGGAGTTCGGGGTAGTAGACGAACAAGTAGGGCACGATGAAGGCGGTGACCGCCAGCCTGCAGGCGGTGAAGCCCGTCTGCATCGGGTTCGCGCCCGATATGCCCGACGCGCCGTAGGCGGCGAGCGCCACCGGCGGCGTGATGGAACTGATGACCCCGAAGTAGAAGATGAAGAAATGCGCGGCCACCAGCGGCGCGCCGAGACTCGTGACCGAGGGCGCCACCACGATGACCAGAAGCAGATAGGCGGCGATGGTCGGCAGCCCCATGCCCATGACGAGCGAGGCGATCATCACCAGGAAAAACGCGAGGAACAGGGACGTGGCCGCCATCTCCGTCACCAGGATCGATATGCGCACGCCGACCGCGGCGAGCACCAAAAGGCCGACGATGAGGCCGATGGCGGACGTGGCCGCGACCAGGCCAAGCGAGTTTTTCGCCCCTGCCTCCAGGCTCCTCCAGACGGCGCCGCCCAGATCGCGCGCGCTCGCCTTCGCCTCGGGCGTCTCACCCGCCCTGAACACCGGCAGAGTGATCAGATAGACCACCATGCAACACAACGCGATGGGCAGCAGAATCCCGACAAAGGGAATCTGCCCGACCCACGCGAGTTCGGTGGGGATCTTCCAGCGCGCCAGACCCAGCGCGACGGGAAAGACGATGGGAAGCCCCCGCCACCCCGGAACCGCAGCAAAACATAACCCGAGCAAAACCAACGCCAGCCTGTGAAGTTGAACCTCACCCCAGAGAGGCAGGTTGATTTTCTGAGAAACCAAGCCGGGCGCGTCCACCGGCCCAAAAGCGAAGAAGATAGCCGCCAGGATCAGTGCGCCCGTCAGACAGACCCCCGGATTCCCCCAGCTTGCCCGGATGAACCTCAGCGAGCGCACCATATCCACCATCACGAGAAGCGAGACAACCGCCTTGTACCCCGCAAGGCCCGGCGTCTCGCCGCTCACGATGCTGGCCAGCAGGATCAAAACGGGAATCAGCAGGTAGCCCCCCTGTCTCACCTGCTCGCGCGCGTCTGGTATTTCCGATTTGTCCATTCGTTCCAGCCCGAGCCTGCGCGCTTCGAAATAGATCGACGTGGAAAGACTGAAGTAATACAGAAAGGCCGGAATCAGCCCGTAGAGCATCAAATAGACGTAAGGCACCTCGATGATCTCGGACATGATGAAGACGCTCGCGCCCATGATGGGCGGCACGATTTGCCCGCCGCACGAGGCCACGGCCTCCACCGCCCCCGCGAACAGGCGCGAGAACCCGGTGCGGATCATCAGCGGTATCGTAAACGTGCCAGTACTCACCACGTTGGCCATGGTCGAGCCCGAAACCATGCCGAACATCGAACTGGCGACGACGGCCGCCTGGGCGGGTCCGCCCCGGAAACGCCCCGTGAGCGCGAAGGCGAGGTTGATGAGTATCTGCCCGGTGCCCGTCGCCTCCAGAAGGGCGGAGAACAGAATGAAGATAAAGATGAACTCGCTCATGATGGCCGAGATGGTTCCGAACGTGCCTTCTGAGGTGAGCCACAGGTAGGCGGCGAGGCGGCTGTGCTCCTCGCCCTTGAATGGATATAGGCCCGAGTCCAGAAAGCCGCGCCCCGGCCAGAGGAAGAACAAGAGGGCGAGCGCGGCGAAGCCCAGCGCAATCTTGATTCCGGCGTATCGCTTGAGCGCGACGAATACGAGAAGGCAGGAGAAGATGATGAGCGTCACGTCGCCCAGATAGGAGTAGACCACGATGCAAAGCGTCACCACGAACAGGGGAATGCCCACCGCGCGGCGCACCATCTCGAGCAGCATGACGGGTCCCAGCCCCGCGACGATGAGGTCGAGCGTCGTCTCGGCTCCGCTTCTGTCCGCCAGGGCTTCTTCCTCGACCACGAGGTAGATGCAGGCGTAGAGCGCGAGGCCGATGAAAAGCGCGTCCCACCCGACCGCGAACGCGCGGGCGGGCGGAGCCATCTTCTCGCGCTTGCGCCAGTCCAGCATGGGCCTCGTGAGAAATACCAGCACGCTCGCGAAGGTGAGCATGGTCGCGCGCTGTGCGAAGGGCGAGAGAATCCCGAAGCCGACGGTGTAGAGTTCGAACAGGGAAAAACCCAGCGCGAGCACCGTTACGATCTTGGCGTTGAGCCTGCGGTAGGCGTTCAAGGCGACTGACCCCTCGGAACGAACAAAGACCCCCCTCCGTGGATTTTCACTTCCGCGAAGGGGGGAGATTCCTTGATTTTCAAAACCGGCGGGGATGCCCTAGCAGCCCTTGGCGCCCACCTCCTTGTAGTAGCGCTTGGCGCCGTCATGCAGCGGGAAGGAAAGACCCTCACACGCCCCTTCGAGCGTGACGTTCTTCGCCGCCTTGGCCGTGCCGTAGAATTCCTTGAGGTTGCCGAACAGGGTTTTCGTCACCTTATATACAACGTCGGCGCTCACGTGGGTGCTGGTGGAGAACCCGAAGTTGATGAAGATGGTGCGCACCGGCTTTTTGTTCACTTGGTTCTTGCCGTAGGCGCCCGGCGCGATGGTGGTCGCCGTGAGGCCTGGTCCGTAAGTGTCGACCACGTGTTTCACGGCCGCCTCGTCCATGTCCACCAGGCGGATCTTCTTGAGCGCCGCCAATTCCTGCACCAGTCCCATCGGCGCCATGCCCATCGTGAGGTGGGCGGCGACGTTGCCGTTTCGCAACTGGCCGAACCCGCCCCGGAAGCCGGGGGTGGTTTCCTTGTAGTCGCCCTTCTTGAGGCCGTGGGCGGGCAGGAAGTAGCGCGCATACGTCTGGGTGGTGCTGGCGGCGGAACCCACCGAGACCTTCTTGCCCTTCACGTCCTTTAAGTTCATAACGCCCGAATCGGCCAGTGCCAGCCACTGAAACTGCCCGAAGGGATACGCCAGAACGGCGCGCAGGTTCTTCTTGGGGCCTTCTTTCTTGAAGCGCCGCTCGCCCTTGTAGGCCCATGCGCCCACCGGGCCGCCGAGACCCCACGCGAACTGCGCCTGGCCCTTGGCGATGATGCGCGCCTGCGCCACCATGCCCTTGGCCGATTGCGGCGTAGCGTTGATGCCCGCCTTCGACTTGAGAATCTTGCTCAGCCCGACGGCGAACTGATAGGGCTGACCCTTGAGTCCGCCGCCCAGAATAGTGACCGACTGCGCAAATGCGGCGGCGGCGAAAAAGAATACGGCCGAAACCGCGACTGCGATGCTGAAGCATGTGCGTTTCATCGAATGACCTCCTTGGGAATAAAGAAAAAGACAACCCCTTTCCTCTGCCGGGAGAAAAACGGTTGGACGAAAAACAAGTCTCTAAAAATCAATTTCACGCGGTGATGAAAAAATATAGCACAAAATCCATAGTACCCAAAAAATACGAATTTCAGGTAGAACCTGGGTGGACATCACATAAAAAAGAGAATGCCGGCGAGGTTGTCCGCCTTGTTTTTCCGTGAGAAAATCCCGTCTCAAACTCAAAATTGACGCAGACCGTCAAACGCCTTAGAGTGGGCGCATCATTTCGCCGCACGAGCCGCCGGGGACACTTTTCGCACGAGGGCTCGCCATGACGACTTTCTTTCAAACGCTCATCCGCCCCGACCGGGAGGAAAGCGCCCAGCGCGCCGAAGTCGCCAAGGCGGCGAACCTGCTGCAGGTGGGCGAATTCCAGTTCCTCCAGCTCGCCTACAGCGAATGGCACGGGAAGGAGATGTCCGAAGAACTCATCAACAGCATGTTCATGTCCTATATGCTCTACGATCAGGTGCCCTACTGGGCGCGCCACCACGCTCACCAGATACTGGAACTGGACAGGCGCGGCGAGTTGAACGACAGGGATCCCGCCTACCACAGATACGACAAGGATTACGGGAAGATAAGACCCAGAGACGTCAAGCGCTTCATCGTGACCGCCACCCTCATGGTGTCGATCATGACCGGCATCGTCTGGCTGAGTCACCTCGTCGCCGGTGAGAGCACGTCTTTCCTGCCGCCCTACTTCGAGAAAAAAGAAATGAAGGCCATGTCGAAGGAGCGCAATATCCAGGATACGTCCCTGGCGCCGGGGCGCTACAATAGATAGCGTGGATTAAACTTCCAAGCCGAGGTTGGTCATGTTCGATTTCGCAGGCGAGCATCAGAATGCGGTAAACTTCATCTTCTTGTTCGTCACGGGCTTCATCGCCATCAAGGCCATCCGCACGAAAAATCCCGACGGCGGGGCGGATTTCGTGCACCTTCTCTTCGGCTGCATCGCTGCGGTATTCTTCTTTCTGGTCCTGTTCCAGGACGTGCTCGGCATCGTGCGTTTTTAGAGCGTCACGCCCGCTGAATCGCCAAATCGTTTCCGCATAGACTTCTCAGGGTTTGTGCATGCGCTGCGCCGCGTCGATCTCCTGCACGCGCAACAGGCGTTTTTCCGGCGGGAGGGCGAGTTGCTCTTTCAGGTATATCGCGCGCTTGCGCACCGTGGACGGGTTCGGCGTGCCATAAATCACCTTGTCGATGATTCCGGGCCCGTCCAGCACCCCCTGGTCGGTCCTGAGCGCCTCGATGTAATCGGCGAGCGCCTCCTTGTAGCGGCCCCGCCTGTCGTGGACGATGCCCCGGTTGGCATAGGCCGCCGCCATGAGGCCGACGCCCGTCGGGTCGTCGGATTCGAGATTTTTCCTGAGATAGTCGATGAGATAGGTAAGTTCGGACGAGGCCTCCTCGTATTGCTCCGTCCGGATGAACACCAGCGCGCGGCCCATCAGCGCGCCCCGGTGGTCGGGCCGCTCGCGCAGCGCCCGGTTGAAGCTCGCCAAAGCTTCATCGAAATTCCCCTCGCTCAGCCGGATGTCGCCCTCGCGGGTGGCGTAATCCCCCGGCGCTTCCTTGGCGTACATCTCCCACAGCGCCCACGCGGAGAACATGACGAAGATGAGGATCGCCATGTTCTTGATGAAGCGCTTGAGCACGCGCGAACGAGGATCGCCTTGTTCTTGATGAAGCTCCTGGTTCATCAGGGTCACCGGAAAAGGTGGTTCATATAGAAATAGGAGAACACGAAGCAGAGCAGCAACGCCGTAATTCCGGCGCGCTTTCTAAGAGCGAGGCGTTCCTCGTCCGAGGTTTCGGAACCATCTCTCTCCGCGCGCCTGACGTACAGCACCCAGATGAGTTGGCGCACCGGAAGGAACAGCGCGCCTGCCAGCGCGAGAACCCATAGCAGCATGTATTTTGCGGTGAACAAATCAGCCATCGGGTCGTTCAGCCATCAGGGCGGCGAAAAACAGCGCGGGGGAGGGACTCACACCCCTCCCCCGCATGGCGAAACCTAAATCATCGTGGTCTCGTCTAGGACGACCCCGCCTGCTGCGGAGCCACGTCGCCGATGTCCTCCACGAGCGCCTCGATCTCCGTCTCTGGCACCGTGGACATCTCCATCTTGTAAGCGAGCAGCCACATCATGCCGACGCCAAGGGCCCAGAAAAGAATCTGCCAGGCCCAAATGGAGGGTATGCCGAAAGTCCATCCTGCATAACCCGCGTTCGGGGCGCCGAAAATCCAGTTGCCGATAACGGCGCCCGGACCGATGCCGAAGAACATCCAGGCCAGCGTAACGCCCCACGCCATGGGGACGAGGCCCTGTTTCTCCGGCGAGAGCGAAGCGTGCTCCGCCAGGAAGTCGTGGTACTTCTGCCGGTGAGCCGACGATGCCGCATCCTGCGTTTGCGCGGAGACGATCCAGCAGATCGCCACGTTGAAGATGATGCCCCAGCCGGCGGAGTGGATCGTCCACGGCCAGCGGCCCCAGATGTCGATGCCGATTCCCTTGAGAATGGTGAGGCCGAAGTTCTCCGTGAAGATGACGGCCAGCAGACCCGCCGCCAGACCCCACGTGGCGCCTTGCCTCGTAATCTTCGGCATCCAGCACACCGCCGCCAGCGCCGGCCACATCTGGAAGCCGAAGGCGACGGCGAGTCCTCCAAGCAACACGAGCGCGTCTCTCGAGAACGTCGCCACAAGGAGCGCAGAGACCACGATGATCAGAACGCCTATCCGGCCCGCCACCTTCTGGGTTTCATGCGAGGCGCCGGGGTTCAGATACCTCTTGTAGAGGTCGCGGGTAAGCATGCCGCCCGCCGTGGACATGTACGCCGCGCCCGTAGACTGCATGGCGGCCAGTGCGCAGACGGCCAGAAGTCCGACCAGCCACGGCGCCGCATCCGCAATGTAGTTGAAATAGTACGGCACCAGAGAGTCGGGCTTCTTCGCAATGGACGCGGCTAGCACGTCCGAGATCGCAAGTCCCGCTTTGGTCACCGCCGGGTTCGCGCCGAGCAGGTGCGCGCCCATACCCTGGGACGCGGTGAAGAAGAACAGGATGAACCCGATGCCCGCCGAAGACGCCCAGACCTGCTGGGGCGCGAAGGGGCGCGGGTTGTTGTTCGAGAACGCCCACATGGAAAACGCCGGGGAAGACTGAATCCCCATGAGCGCGAACATGTAGGTCAGGCACATGATGCCCGTCCACAAACCTCCCACGGGCGTCTGCTTGCCCAGGCCGGCCGTGAACTGGATGACGCCCGGAATGGCGAAATAGGCGTTGTAGTCGCCGCCGCCGTACCCTTTCGTCGTCCCCCACTTGCCCACCGGGGAAGCGGCCAGCTTGGCGAGGCCCTCGTTCAGCGCACCCCATCCGCCGGCGATGCTCAGCGCGATGAAGCCCGTGATGACGATGCCCAGCGCAAGCAGAATGCACTGGAGCGTATCCACGTAGGCAACGGCGCGCAGACCCCCGGCTGCCACATAGATGAGCACGACTGCGGAGAGCAGCCACATGCCCACGTTGATGCTGAAAGCTCCATCGGTCAGCACGTTGAACAAGAAGCCCGAAGCCCCGAGCTGAACGCCGAGGTAGGGAATCGAGAACAACATGGCCACGATCACCGTGAGGATGCGGATGGCGTCGCCCTGGAAATAGTCGGCGAACATTTCACCGGGCGTGACATATCCGTAGCGTTTGCCCAGCATCCACTGGCGCTTCAGGAATATCACCCCGGTAAAGGGGATGGTGATGGTGTAGAACGAAGCGTAGGCGTACTGGAACCCGTCTCGATAGATGAGTCCCGGGTGTCCCATGAACGTCCACCCCGAAAACGACGTCGCCGTCGCCGCCAGGACGAACACCCACATCGATAGCTGGCGACCCGCGATAAAGTAGTCGCCGGCCGTTCTCGCCATCCTCGCGCACTTGATGCCCCAGAAAATACAGTAGGCCCAGTAGAGCACGACGAAGGCGAACAGCCAGAAAATCTTGGCATTCATACAAGCGCCTCCTTTTAATAGGAACCAACCCAATTATGCCGCACATTCTTAACGCGGGAGGCAGGCTTCACGTCCCGCGCCGCAAACTGAGAATCCTCCTATAAAGATTCCTCCCTCTTGATGAAAACACCGAACATCCACAGGGCGAAATTTTTATTGGCGCAAATATAAATGCGTATTCAAATATGTCCCGTATTGTAACCTTTTCGTAACAAAATGCAAAACGCAAAAAAACGGGGCGTTTCTGCGGAACCCTCCATATAGCGTTATTTCCAGCAAAAACAATCCTCTCGCGAGGAGGTGGCCGGTGGAAGATTTCCCGGGGAGCGGTTTCCGTTTCCCGGGTGGATTTGGCGAAAATCCTTGCATGGGGGCGAGGGCAATACGCGGAACAAGGAGGTTCACGCAGAAGAACACGAAAGATTATGGGTATTATAGAGGCGTTCCGCCATGAGAGGCAAAGGGGGTAGAGGATTCCACAGGTAGAAAGGGAATACCCAAAATCCAAAAAGCCGGGGCCTTACGGCCCCGGCCTCTCGTGTCCGGTGGTGCGCCAGGGAAGATTCGAACTCCCGACCTTCTGATCCGTAGTCAGACGCTCTATCCAGCTGAGCTACTGGCGCGCTATTTCTTTATAGCCCTTAAAGTCCGTATCTTGCAAACAAAACGGGGAAACCTCTCCCGCCTTTGGGGTTGTTGAAAAACCCCTGCTCGCTCGGTCGATTCCTCCTTCACCGGGGTTGTTGAAAAAGTCCGATGCGGCGCAATCCCCTCCTCGCCCTGCGCAGCCCGCCGCTCCGCCTCACCCTGAGTAGCGGCGAAGCCGCGTATCGAAGGGCGAAATTCGCGTCCCGCTGGTCAGATGCGTTCCCCCATCCTTCGATACGGCGCTTACGCGCCTGCTCAGGATGAGGAAAGAGGCGTCGGCGGGTTGCGGGGATCGAAGACGAGGGTTTTTCAACAGCCCCCTTTAATACAAATAATTTTCCCGCGCGCGCTTGAAAATTCTCTCGCTTATCCTTTAGACTCAGGCTTGCGTTGGAGAAAACCACCTATTTTTCGCGGCTTCGTGGGGGGCTCGCCTTCCTGATCCGCCAAGTACGCATCGAGTTCCCGGAGGATACGCTTCATCATGATGAGTTGGCTCCCGGAAAACATCTCTGTCGAAGGAGAGGAAATCGATTTTCTCTTCTACATCTCCTACTACCTGACGGTGGTCGTCTTCATCCTCGTCGCCGTCGCCATGGGGTATTTCATCATCAAATACCGCGCCAGGCCGGGCGTGAAGGCGAAATACACGCACGGCAACAATGTGCTGGAAATCCTCTGGACGGTGATCCCCACCTTCATTCTGCTCGTGTTCGTCCTGATGACGCAGACCTCCTGGGCGAAGCTCAAGCTGGCGATCCCCCAGAACCCCCACGTGCGCGTGGAAGTGACCGGCAAACAGTTCAACTGGATCGTCCGCTACCCGGGAGACGACAGGAAATTCGGCACCAAGGACGATCTGGTGCTCGACAATCAGTTGAACGTGCCCGTGAACAAGCAAGTGTTCATCGCGCTCAAGGGGGCGGACGTCATTCACAGCTTCTTCATCCCCCAGGCCCGCATGAAGCAGGACGTGGTTCCGGGCCGGACGATTCCGCTGTGGTTCACGCCGACCAAGGTGGGCAAATACGAAATCCCCTGCGCCGAGCTTTGCGGCTTCGGCCACTCCGGCATGAACGGTGAGTTCATCGTCCACTCCGAGGCGGACTACGCGAAGTGGCGCAAGAAGGCCTGGGCGGAGAAAGACAAATAAGCGGCCGTATTCACGAGGGCGCGCGCCCTCTTTATATCTTGAACGCGTCGGCGGAAGCATTTCTCCGATAAACCAAACTCACGAAGGATTCAGGAAACCATGAGCGAAACCACGGCAGACGCGCACGGCGCCCACGACCACCACGAAGGTGGGTTCTGGAGCACATACGTCTTCTCGCTGGACCACAAGATGATCGCCAGGCAGTTCCTCTGGCTCGGCCTCATCATGATGGTCGTGGGCGGAATTCTCGCCCTGATCTTCCGCTGGCAGCTCGCCTGGCCGGAAACACAGGTCTGGGGCTTCGAGTGGATATCGGACGAGAGCGAAGGGATGCCCGAGGGCTACGTCACGCCGAACTTCTACAACATGGCGGTCACCATGCACGCGACGATCATGGTGTTCCTGGTCGTGATGCCGATTCTCGTGGGCTGTTTCGGGAACTTCCTCATCCCGCTGATGATCGGGGCGCGCGACATGGCGTTCCCGGTGCTGAACATGCTCTCCTTCTGGGTCGCCGTTCTGGGCGCCGTCATCATGACCGCCGGATTCCTGGTCGAGGGAGGACACGCCGCTTCCGGCTGGACCGGCTACGCGCCGTTATCCACCGTGCCGGAATACACCGGCGTCTTCATGGGACAGACGCTATGGGCGTTAAGTCTGTTCGTGCTCAGTTTCTCTTCGCTCATGGGCTCGATCAACTACATCACCACGCTCATCAACATGCGCACCGAGGGCATGACCTGGTTCCGGGTGCCGCTCGTCGTCTGGTCTTTGTTCGTCACCGCCATCCTGGGCCTGCTGGCGCTGCCCGTCCTGGGATCCGCCGCCGCCATGATGATCTTCGACCGCGTGTTCGAGACCAGCTTCTTCAACCCCGCGAAGGGGGGAGAACCCCTCCTTTGGCAGCACCTGTTCTGGTACTTCGGCCACCCGGAAGTCTACATCCTCATCCTTCCGGGCATGGGCATCGCTTCGGAGTTGCTGCCCGTTTTCTGCAGAAAACCGATCTTCGGCTACCGGGCCATGGTGTACGCCATGCTCGCCATCGCCTTCCTGTCGTGGATCGTCTGGGGCCACCACATGTTCCAGTCCGGCATGAACCCGGCGCTTGGTTCGGCCTTCATGATGACGACGCTCGTCATCGCGATACCATCGGCGATCAAGACCTTCAACTGGCTGGGCACCCTGTGGGGCGGTTCGATCCGCTTCACCGTGCCGATGCTCCACGCCCTGGCCTTCGTCATCCTGTTCGTCATCGGCGGGCTGAGCGGCATCTTCATGGCCTCGAACGTGGTGGACATCTACATCCACGACACCTACTTCATCGTGGCGCATTTCCACTACGTCATCTTCGGCGGAAGCGTATTCGCGCTCTTCGGCGGCATACAGCACTGGTTCCCGAAAATGTTCGGACGCTCGATGGACGAGGCCCTGGGCAAGGTGCACTTCTGGCTCACGTTCATCTTCTTCAACCTGGTGTTCTTCCCGATGCACATTCTCGGCGTGGGCGGCCACATGCGGCGCATCTACAACCCCATGCAGTACGAGTTCCTGCAGGGGATGCAGCCGATCAACGTGATGATCACCCTTTCGGCGCTTGCGCTGGGACTCTCGCAGATTCCCTTCGTGTTCAACTTCTTCGCCACCGTCTTCCGCTGGAACACGAAGTGGTTCCGCGTGCTCACCCAAGTGGTCTCGGCCATAATAGTCGGCTTCATCGGCTACAAGAGCGTGGCGGTGATGTTCGAGGGCCTGATGGAGCCCGAAGCCTCGACGGGCGGGCGCATCGCGGGAACTATCGTCGCCATCGCGCTTGCGGTGTGGATCTACCGCTATCTGGAGAAGAACATGGCTCCGCTGGGCGCCGACGCGCCCCAGAATCCCTGGGACGCCAACACGCTCGAATGGGTGGCGCCCACGCCGGCGCCGCACGGGAACTTCGGCCCCACGCTGCCGGTGGTCCGGCGCGGGCCCTATGAATACAGCGTTCCCGGCGAGGAAGCGGACTGGGCACCGCAGACCGAAGCCATCGACCCTGCGCTGGCCGAAGCCGGACACTAGCGCGCCGCAGCAAACCATCCCGGGAGAGAACGCGCATGGCGCCTGACAGCCGTGCCGGCCTTCCCGCCGCGAAAGGGGGAGGCTGGCCCCATCGTTTCGCCGTCCTCACCTGCGTCTTCACCGTCGTGCTCATCCTCGCAGGCGGTCTGGTGACGAGCACGGGTTCGGGCCTCGCGGTTCCCGACTGGCCCACCACGTTCGGCTACAACATGTTCCTCTTCCCGTGGTCGAAGATGGTGGGCGGCGTTTTCATCGAACACTCACACCGCCTGTTCGGCTCGCTGGTGGGAATTCTCACCATCCTGACGGCCGCCGCCATCTGGAAAACCGACGAGCGCAAATGGATGCGTCGGCTGGGCGCGTTCGCGGTCGGCCTGGTGATTTTACAGGGCGTACTCGGCGGCATGCGGGTGGTGCTCATCAAACTCAACCTGGCCATCGTCCACGCCTGCGTCGCGCAAGTTTTCTTCGGCCTCATGGTAAGTATGGCGCTTCTGACTTCCAAAGGTTGGCGAGAGGATGCCGGAGGAGGAAACGACAGAGGGCTGGCGAGACTGGGCCTCATCACGGTGCTGCTGCTCTACGTGCAGATCATCTTCGGCGCCGTGCTGCGCCATACCGGCAACAGGCTCGACGCCCATTTGCTCTTCGCGGCGCTGAGCGGCATCCACGTCATCATGGTCTCTTACAAGATACTGAAGCTGCCCAACCCGGGCGCGCTCGCGAAAGAGGCGAACTGCCTCTGGGTTCTGTTGATCGTCCAGCTTGCGCTCGGCGGGGCGTCCTGGGTCGGGAAATACGCCGCCATGGGCGAGGCCTTCTCTCCCGGACTCATCATCGCGATCACCTCCGCCCACGTCGTGGTGGGGGCGATGCTCTTCGCGGCCTCGCTCGTCGTGGCCCTTCGCCTGAACAAGGGCGCGCTGTTCGCTCTCAAGACCCCCGAAGCGCCCGTAGCGGCGGGAGGCGCGCGCGCATGACGGATTTCCGCACCGAGGCGATGAATCTCGACGCCGCCAAGAGAAGGGCGGTGGATTATCTCGAACTCACCAAGCCGCGCATCCTGCCGATGGTGCTGGTCGTCACCGCCGCTGGCTTCTACCTCGCCTCGGGCGCAGGGCTTGAAATCATCTTGCTCATCCACACGCTCATCGGCTCGGCCCTGGCGACGGGCGGCGCGCTCGCCCTGAACCAGGCATCGGAAGAAGACCTCGACGCGCGGATGACCCGCACGCAAAAACGCCCGCTGCCCGATGGGCGCCTTCTGAAGTTCGACGCGCTCCTTTTCGGCTCCGCCGTCATGCTCCTGGGCGTGGCCTATCTGGCCGTTTTCGTAAACCCCTTTACGGCGCTCCTCATCGCGGCCACCGGCGGACTGTATCTGTTCATCTACACGCCGCTCAAGCGCACGACCTCTCTCAACAGCGTGGTGGGCGCGGTTCCGGGCGCCATGCCGCCGGTCATCGGCTGGGCGGCGGCGACTGGCGCGCTCTCAATCGAGGCGTTCGTGGTGTTCTGCATCATGTTCCTCTGGCAGATACCCCACGCGCTGGCGATCGCCGTGATGTACCGAGAGGATTTCGCGCGGGCGGACATCAAGCTCTTGCCCATCGAGGACCCCGGAGGAGCCAGCACCGGCAGGCAGGTCATATCCTACTGCATGGCGCTCGTTCCCGCGGGCATGGCGCCGGCTCTCATCGGCATGGCGGGTCCCGTCTACTTCGCGGTCTCCACGGTGCTGGGCCTCGTCTATCTCGGCTACGGCGTTAACATGGCCAGAGAAAAAGGGCTTAGGTCCGCGAGGCGTCTGTTCTACTACTCGCTGATTTATCTGCCGGCGCTCCTACTGGCGATGATTTTCGGTTGAGGCTGCCGATGGACAAGCCGCAAACCAGGAGCAGGATCCGGCTCACCGGGGTGCTTCTTTTTCTCTTCATCGTGTGCCTGGCCGCGTTCGCGTGGACCGTGGCCATCATCAGGAATTAGAGAGGAGGGGTTTCGTTGAATCCGGTACTCGAAGCGCCTCCGAAAGAAAAACTCGAGCGCTGGGAAGGCGCGCCGCCTCCGCCGGAACCGCCCGATGGCAACGGGGGTAACGGAAATGGCGGAGGTGACGAATCCCAGGGTTCGTCTCCCGCCGGAAAACCCGTGCTCGGAAACACCCAGCTCGCCATGCTGGTCCTGATTGCGGCAGAAGTTATGTTCTTCTCGGGCCTGATAGGCGCCTTCCTGGTCTTTCGTTTCAGCGGAAAGCCCTGGCCGCCGCCCTTTCAGCCGCGCCTGCCGGTGGAAGTCACCGCCCTCAACACAGCCTTCCTTCTGCTGAGCAGCTACACGATGGTACGAGCGCAGCTTGCGCTCAAAAGAGGCGACGCGAAGGCCCTGCCGCGACTGCTCACCATCACGGGCGCTCTAGGGGTGGTCTTTCTGACCATACAAGGTTATGAGTGGGTTCGCCTCGTCAACTTCGGGCTCTCCGCATCGGCGAACGTCTACGGCTCGCTCTTCTACACCATCATCGGAACGCACGGGTTTCACGTGCTGAGCGCGGTCGTCTGGCTGGTCGCGGTGCTCGTCCGCGCGCATATGGGGAGGTACTCCGCCCGCAATCCGAACGGCGTCGTCGCATGCGCGATGTACTGGCATCTGGTGGTGGGGCTTTGGCCGATTCTGTTCTATCTGGTCTACCTGCTGTAGCGGCGCAGGAACCGCTGAAAACGTTGACACTTTCCAGAAGCGGGTGGCATACTCGCCTCAAGGAGATTCAGGTGAAACCAGTCGCTGCCATGCTCATCGCCACAATATCGGGCGTCGTCCTCGCAAGCCGGGACTACGCCTTCGCCTGCGCGGTGTGCGGCGTGGACTCGGAGCCGGGTTTCCTCTGGAGCATGGGATTTCTGATCAGCATGCCGTTCGTGATCGCCACGGTTACGGGCGGATATTTCGTATACAATTCCCGGCGCGCGAAGCGAGAGCCGGCGAACAAAGGCATTTTTTCCGAATAAGAAGGAGAAGGCGCAGTGACTGATGCCGCCGCCGTGGATCACGCCCACGGAGTGGAACCAGCGGAAACGCCGCTTACCCCCGAAAGCTGGGGCAAGCTGGGGATGTGGGTATTTCTGGCGGGCGACGCCATGTCGTTCGGAACCTTGTTGGCGGGCTACGCCATCATGCGGGGCAACAGCGCGAACTGGCCTGTGCCCGTGGACGTGCTGGGCATCTCGCTCACCGCCTTCATGACGTTCCTGCTCATATGCAGCAGCGTGACGATGGTGAAGGGCCTGGACGCCATCAAGAGAGGCGATCAGGAGGGGCTGGTCAAGTATATGTGGCTCACCGTGGGCGGCGGCCTCATCTTCCTGGCTCTGCAGGCCTATGAGTGGACCCACCTGATTAACTTGGGGTTGGGCCTTGCCGGCAACAAGTGGGGCGACAGCCTCTTCGGCACGACCTTCTACATCATTACGGGCTTCCACGGAATGCACGTGACCGGCGGCGTCATCTATCTGGCCGTCATCGCGATGCGCGGCAAAAAGGGCGTTTATTCGGCGACGAACTGGAACGAGGTGGAAATCGCGGGCCTCTACTGGCACTTCGTGGACCTCGTCTGGATTCTCGTCTTCACGTTCATCTATCTGCTGTAACCATCCGGCGCGCGCCCAGGGCGCGCGCCGTTCGTTCGAGGGAGAGCACATACATCATGGCGAGCGACAGCCACGCGCAACACGACGATCACCACGTGAACTACATGGCCATCTTCTGGTGGCTCCTGGCGCTCACGATACTCGAAGTCCTGGCGGGCATACCCCAGGCGAGTCCCGCCTATCCGCAGCTTCTGAAGGGGGCGCTTCTCGTCATCATGGCCGTGGCCAAGGCGGCGCTCGTGGGGCTTTACTTCATGCACCTGAGGTTCGAGAAACTGACGCTGGGCTTCATCGCCATGATACCGCTCATCCTGTGCGTGTTCGTCGTGCTGATGGTGCTGCCGGATTTCTAGGCCGCTCCCGCTAGCCGCCGGACGTTTCAAAATATAAATCATTCATGTCGCTTCGAGATCTGCCCACCCTGAACGCCTTGTTGAACGCCACCAGCGCATTCCTGCTCATGGCGGGGGTAAGGCGCATCTACGTGAAAAACGTGGAAGCCCACAAGCGCTTCATGGTGAGCGCGTTCATCGTCTCCACCTTGTTTCTCGTCTCCTATCTCGTCTATCACTTCAACGTGGGCTCGGTGGGCTTCACCGGTACGGGCTGGGTTCGCAAGGTGTATTTCTTCATCCTCATCACGCATTCGACCCTGGCCGTCCTGGTGCCGCCCATGGCGATCATCACCCTCTACAGGGCGTGGCGGGGGGATTTCGAGCGGCACCGCCGCATCGCCCGCTGGACGTACCCCATCTGGCTCTACGTCTCGTTCACCGGAGTCGCGGTCTATCTGCTCCTCTACGTTCTCTACCCGAGGGCATGAGAGAATTCCTGCGCGCCCTGAGACGCGGGTGCGCCCTGATGTGCCCGAGATGCCCCGAACCCCTCTTCACGGGCCCGTTCCGCATGCACGAGAGATGCCCGGGCTGCGGCTACCTCATTGAGCGCGAGCAGGGCTATTTCGTCGGCGCCATCTACGTCAACTACGCCATCACGGTCATCATCTGCTTGGGAGGCTATCTGCTCACCGAAATCTTCATCGCGCCCGGTCTCGCGACGCAGCTCGTCGTCTGGGGTGGGCTTTGCATCCTGATTCCGCTATTCTCGTTCCGCTACTCCCGCGCCATCTGGCTGAACGCGGATTATTTTTTCAGCCGGAAACTCTCACCCGAAGATGATGGGGACCTACCGAAGTGAACTCAGACCTCGGCCCCGCTCTCGCCGTCCAGGGCGTTACCCACCGCTACGGCAGCCGCACAGCGCTCAAGGACGTTCGCTTCGAGGTTTCAGCGGGAGAGATATTTGCGCTCCTGGGCCCGAACGGCGGCGGCAAGACGACTCTCTTCCGCATCATCACCACCCTCATGCGCCCCACCTCGGGCGACGCGCGAGTCTTCGGCCACTCGGTGCGCGACGCGCCCCACGCGGTGCGCAGGAAAATCGGGGTCGTCTTTCAGCAACCCGGCCTGGACCCCAAGCTCACCGTATTTGAGAACATGATCCACCACGGGAGGCTCCACGGCCTGCTCGGGAGCACGCTGCAGGAGGCGGCCGACGCGCTCCTCGCGCAATTCGGTCTTATCGACAGGAAAAAGGATTACGTCGAGACGCTTTCCGGCGGTCTTCAGCGCAGGGTGGAGCTCGCCAAGGCGCTCCTGCCCCGGCCCGAGATATTGTTTCTCGACGAGCCCAGCACCGGCCTCGACCCCGGGGCCAGAATCGACTTCAGAAACGAACTCAAGCGATTGCGAAACGAGACGAATACCACGGTCGTTCTCACCACGCACTTCATCGGGGAGGCCGATCACGCGGACCGGGTGGGCGTCATCCACGAGGGGGACCTCGTCGCCATCGGCGCGCCCGACGCGCTCAAAAAAGAAGTGGGCGGGGAGGTGCTGAGCATCGAGGCGGGAGATCCCGAATCCCTGCGCGTGAAACTCGAAGCGATGTTCTCGTGTGAGGTCAGGAGCGTGGACGGCTCCCTGCGCGCCGAGATAAACGACGCCCACGCGGCCATCCCCAAGATCGCAGAAGCCTTCCCCGGCGAGGTGCGCTCCATCACGCTGGGCAAGCCCACGCTCGAGGACGTGTTCATCAACAAGACGGGAAAGCGCTTCATCGACGCGGATGCGGACCTCCCCGAGGCGCGGAAGTCATGACGCCGTATCTGCTTTGCGCGGGCACGATATGGCAGCGCGAGATCGTGCGCTTCGTGCGCCAGCGCAGCCGCATCATCGGCGCGTTCGGCCAGCCCGTCCTGTTCTGGCTGTTGCTGGGCAGCGGCTTCGGGCGGAACTTCCGCTACGCGGGCGGCGGCGGGGAGGGCTACCTGGAATACTTCTACCCGGGCATCATCGCCATGGTGGTGCTATTCACGGCCATATTCTCGACCTTCGCCGTGGTGGACGACAGAAAGGCCCGCTTTTTACAAGGCGTGCTCGCTGCCCCCGTTCCGCGCTCGGCCATCGTACTGGGACAAGTCCTGGGCGGGGCGACGCTCGCGCTGCTGCAAGGCGTCCTCCTGCTCGTCGCCACGCCGCTGGCGGGCGTTCCGCTCACGCTCCAAGCCGCCCTCGCCTCGGTTCTGGTGATGGGCCTGATCGGCTTCGCCCTGACCGCGCTCGGCCTGCTTCTCGCCTGGCGGATCGAATCCACCCAGGGGTTCCACTCCATCATGAATCTCCTGCTCATCCCCTTGTGGCTGCTCTCGGGCGCGGTGTTCCCGGTCGCGGGCGCGCACCCGCTCATCGGCCTCATCATGCAGGTGAACCCGCTCACCTACGGCGTGGCGGCTTTGAGGAGAACACTCTACCTGAGCGCGCCCGACGCCGTGGCCAACCTGCCGGGGCTCTGGATATCCCTTATCATCATGATCGCCTTCGGCGGCGTCTGCTTCTCTCTCGCGGTGCGGACCGCCGAGCGAAGCGAGGGGTGAACTCCGGCTGAAGAGGTTGGGAACGGAGAGGGGGGTTGTTGAAAAGTCCTCCTCGCTCGGAGTTGACCACCGCCGTCATTGTCGTTTCTGTTGTAGGGGACGCATATATGTGTGGGGCGGCCCTGAGGAGGGGCCGCCACCTACACAACCCTCCGAATGACGATCGTAGGGGCAGGTCGCGACCTTGGGCCGTTCACAAGAACGGCCCACTACGGTAGGCGGCGGCTCCTCCCTCCGCGGTCGGAACCGACTTCTTGGGACCCACGACGAATTTGGTTTTCGTTCGTCATTCCGGCGAAAGCCGGAATCCATTTGCGGGTGTGGATGAATGAAAGACGGCGTTTCACTCCCCGCCGATGCGCAGGAACCCTGACGAAAGGCGTAAAATGGATTCCGGCTTTCGCCGGAATGACGGCAACCCCTCCCACATCGAGGTATTTCGACAACCCCGAAGGCGCCGCATCATCATCGACGCGGGATCATCCCCGGCTAAACCCTCAGCGCAGTTCGTTCACGTACCTCGCCACGTTCTCGATCGCCTCTCCCCGGATATAGGGCAGGGCGGGCATCTTGTTCCGGCCCCGGCGGACGACCTCTTTGATATAGGCGGGAGGCAGCGCGCGGCCGCGCAGGGGATTTCCCAACCCTCCTTTCCCCTCGCCGCGCGCTCCGTGGCAGGCGGCGCAGGTCTGCGCGAAGAGCGCCGCGCCGTCTCCGGTGGTGAGGATCGTTTCTTCCTGCGGCGGGTTCTGGAAGATGAGCAGAAAAACGACGAGCGCGCCGCCAAGGAGGACGAACGAGGCGGCGACCCACTTGTCCAAACTCAGAATGTCCCTACGCTTTATTCGTTCAATGGGAGCGGCCTGTGAAGGAACATCCGCGCATCGGCACCCTCATAGTCCGATACCAGGTGGCCGTTTCCCTCTAGCTGGTACTTGTACGTCACCAGGCCCTCGAGGCCGACCGGGCCGCGCGCGTGAATCTTGTCCGTGGCGATTCCCACCTCCGCGCCGAAGCCGTAACGGAAGCCGTCCGCCAGGCGCGTGGACGCGTTCCACATGACGCTGGCGGCGTCGACTCTGGAGAGAAACGTCCGCGCCGCCGCTTCATCCGCCGTGACGATGGCGTCGGTGTGGCGCGAGCCGTAGCGGTTGATGTGATCGACGGCCTCTTCGAGTGATTCCACCACCCGGACGGATAGGATCAAGTCCAGATATTCCGTCTCCCAGTCCTCTTCCGAAACCGCGCCCGCGCTCGCAAGAATCGCCCGCGTGGCGTCGCAGCCCCGGATGGCGACCCCCTTCTCCGCAAGCGCCTCGGCGGCCCGCGGGAGGAACTCGCCCGCTTTTTTCTCATGCACCAGGAGCGTCTCGATGGCGTTGCAGACGGCGGGGTACTGCGTCTTGGCGTCGAACGTCAGACGCACGGCCATCCCGGTGTCGGCCGCCTCGTCCACGTAGAGGTGACAGATGCCGTCCGCGTGGCCGAGCACCGGTATGTTCGAGTGCTCCTTGATGTAGCGGACGAACTCGTTGCTCCCGCGCGGTATGAGCAGGTCGACCGCATCGTCGCGCGACAGGAGCGCCTGCACGTCTTCTCGCGCCTCGACGAGTTGGAGCGCGTCGGCGGGAACCTCGCCCGTCGATGACGCCGCATCCCTCAAAAGTTCCGAGACGAGTCGGTTCGTGCGCGCGGCCTCGCGGCCCCCTTTCAGGATGGCGGCGTTGCCGGATTTGATGCAAAGCGAGGCGATCTGCACGAGCGCGTCGGGCCGGGATTCGAACACGGCGGCGACCACGCCCAAGGGGCACGTGACCCGCCTGAGCGTCAACTCCTCATCGAGCAGCGTCGCCATGCGCGCCACGCCCAGGGGGTCGGGCAGGGCGGCCACCGCGCGCACGCCGTCCGCGATCTGCGCCACCTTGCGCTCGCTCAGTTCCAGGCGTCTCAGCAAAGGCTCGGACATCTCCCCGCTCGCGACGAGCGGCTCCGCCGCGGCGGCGTCTTCCGCGTTTGCTTCGAGAATCCGCACCGCGTTCCCGTCAATCGCGTCCGCCATGGCGGCCAGGGCGCGATTCCGCGCCTCGTTCGTCAGGGGCGCCAGCGCGAGCGCGGCGCTCCTCGCCGCAAGGCATATGGCGTTGATGTCGCTCAAATCGAGGCTCCCTCATCAATTCTAAAAGACCGGCTGTGGATTATAGGCCGGGGCGAAACGACCGGCAAACGATTCAGGTTTTTCTCTTCTTCCATTCCTCGCAGCGCCGCTCGACGTAATCGAGGATAACGGGCGCCACCTCGGGGCCGCCGGCGCGCTCCACGCCCTCGAAGCCGGGTGCGGCGTTCACCTCCAGAACCAGCGGGCCCTTTTTCGTCTCCAGCAGGTCGACGCCCGCGATTTCAAGCCCGCACAACTTCGCGGCGCTTATGGCGAGTCCCGCCGCTCTCTTTGTGGGGATGGTTTTTTTCACCGAACCTCCTTGGTGCAGGTTCGTGCGAAACTCATCCCCGGAGGCGCGCCTTCTCACGGCGGCCGCTACTTCGCCGCCCACGACGATGATCCGCAAATCCCCCTTCCTGGCTTCCTCGACGTATTCCTGGACGATGGCGTCGCGCTGCAGATTCCACATCACCTCGGAGATGGCCTGCGCTTCTTCAGCATCGTGGGCGCGCATGACGCCCTTGCCCTGCGTGCCGCGAGGCAGCTTCATGACGACTGGCGCGCCGCCCACGCTGTCGAGCGCCGCCCGCAGATACGCCGGATCGGGCGCGAACGCCGTTTTCGGCACCGGGAGTCCGTTTTGCGCCAGAAGCTGAAGAGTGCGCAGCTTGTCCCGCGCCGTCTCTATCGCGCGCGAGTTGTTGACGACCAGCGCGCCGGAGGCTTCCAGATGACGGATGAGGGCCAGGGAATGCTCGGAGATGTTCGCCCCCAGGCGCGGAAGATATACGTCCGCCCCCGCGAAGGGCTTCTCCCTGAATTCGAGCGATATCTCCCCCGCGCTGAGCTTCAGCAGGAAGCGGTACGGATCGAGCACGCGCACCCGGTGCTTTCTCCGCCTGGCGGCCTCCGAGATTCTGCGCACGCCGTGCAAGGTCGCATCGCGGCAAAGGATTCCGATTCTCACCCCTCACTCCTTGCGCAATTCATGGATGAGGCGGGATTCTAGCATCCGGGCCCTGGCTTCGGAACGACTATAAGGACGTAAAGTGAGGATTCCCCTCCCGGCGGCCCCTTGCCGGATGGCGTGGGCCACCGAGGGGGAGGTATGTGGGGCGCGGCCCAGTGGTTGGGCCACGGCAGGATTTTCTATGCGGCTCTCTGGAGAGCCTCTTGCTGTTTCGCCACTCCCTGAACCAGCAGGACGTGGGCTTTCACTTTTTTCGCGAGACGCGGGGCGATGTGCGCCAACCCGAAGCGCCGCCTCAGCCATCCGCCCTCTCCGGCGCCCAAGAGAACGAGGTCGGCGTCCAGCTTCTCCGCCGCCTCGACCACCTCATGCAGCGGAGCGCCGTTCGTCACGGAAACCTCGACGCGCAGACCCCGGGCTTCCAGCTTGCGGCGCAAGGGCTGCAGATACGCTTCGCCCGAGCGCTTGCGCGCATCGTGAATCTGATCGGCGTAGGTCGTGTAGCCTTCCAGTTGCCTCGACTGCATGACGCCGTTTTCCACCAGTTGCAGATGAACGACTTGCGGGTTCATCGAGAGGTGAACCACCTCATGTACGGCGGCTTCCGCCTCTTCCGAACCGTCCAGGGGAATCAGTATTCGCTCATACATTGTTTCTCTCCGTTTCCCGAATTCCTGAGCCATGCTTCTAGGCGGCTTTCCGCAATTCCGATTGGGGGTTGATGGCGTCCAGCAGTTTCGTTTCGACCAGGGCTATCCTGGCGTCGTTCGTCTGCGCTGCTTTCGCCCGAGGCCGATGGATGATGCTGGAGGTCATGAACCACCAAATCGCGGCGAATGCGAACAAAGCCGGAAGCCCCGCCACCACGTACATCTTGAGAAATTCCATCTCACGCCTCCTTTCCCTCATACTGCGGTACTCAGGAAACTCACTTGTCTATATTATAAGCAAAATTCATGCCAAAACATGGGTATCTCACAAACCATCAAATTTACAAGGCTTTATGACGTGATATGCGCGGTGGAAAGGAGCCAGCGGGATGAAAAACTTAACGATATTTCATAATTATACGATTTGCCGCCGACTTTTTGTCGTGCTATTCGTCGCAAACGATACGGCAAATCTACCCTGAAACCGTGTCCTTCGGGGGTTGTTGAAAAAATCCTCGCCGGGGGTGTCGCTTCCCCCCGCCAAGGGCGGCCACGGGGGGCCGCCCCTACGGGACCCCGGACTCGAAACGAGGCGTAGGGACAGGCCCCCGTGCCTGTCCATGCGAAGCGCAACCACGGGGGTGGACATATTCGATACGGGAGGACACGCGGGTCCTCCCCTACGAAGACCCCATGATTGTTGTAGTGACAGCCCCTCCTCGGGGCTGTCCCACAGGTCGCGACCTGTCCCTACGGCTCCATTGCAGAGCGCCAACCAACCACTCCCCCCTTGAGGGGGTTGTTGAAAAACCTATCCCTCTCGCATCAACCACGTTTTACCCGTAGGGGTCGCATATCATGCGACCCGTATTGTGAAGGCGAAAAGGCAGGGCCGCATGATATGCGGCCCCTACGGTGAGATACCGACCGGCCCGCAAGGGGTTTTTCAACAGCCCCTTGAGGGTCGGTCTTCCCGAGGAGGAAAGACCGGCTGAACCTGCCCCATCGTCCCTTTCACGGTCTGGGAACCGGTTCTCAGTCCTGCAGGCGGCTGAAAAAATAGCCCGCGCAAAGGCCCAGAACGACCCAGAAGGCGGCCGAGGCCATGAGCGCCGTGAGGATGAATCTCTCGAGAAGCGCCCGGGGAACCAGTCCGCCGTCCGCTTCGGGGTGGGGGGCGCCGATGACGTGCGGGAGAACCATGAGGACGACGCCCAGCGCCTTGAAAACCGCCCCCGGCTTGAAAGCCAGGAGAGCAAGGCCCGCCGCCGTGGCCGCGACTGTCAGAATCCACCAGAGCTGTCTGTGCGGCAGGGAGGCCGCAGGGACTCCGGGGAGTTCGGGCGGCAAGCCCACCGCGGGCGCGAGGGAGAAGACGATGAAGCCGCCCACTCCCCACAGAATTCCCCGCCGCCAGTCCACCTCGCCGCGTATGGCGAAACAGCCGACGAGCAAAAGCGCGAAGCCGACGCCCGAGACGACGTTCGAGACCAGGGTGAGGGCCAGGCGCGAGGCGTCCCCCTTCCCACCCGAGTGGTCCTCATGGGTCTGGGGGAGGGGGACGGGTTCTCGCCGCTCGTATTTTTCCGCCTCGTATATCAGGGGAATGACTTGAACCGACTGAACGGCGGTGGCGAATAGCCCCGCGATCACGCCCGAGACGACGGCCGCGAAAAAGATTCTCTGGAACATGCCTGTTCCCCAAATTGTCCGTCAAAAGCAGGGTGCGGCCTTCGGCCTTTCTACTTCATCTCCATCATCTCGACCACGACGCCGTCGGGGCCTTCCACGTAGGCGAACCAGAGCTCATCCGCCTCGCCTTCAGCGATGACGTTTCCGCCGTTCGCGCGGACCTCGGCGACCGCATCGGCGAGTTTGCCCTCCACGCAGTACGCATAGTGATCGATGCTGTAGCGCGGCCAGCCGCCCGGCCCGTCCGCCAGTTCCTCGCCGTCGCGCTTGCCGCGAATGATGATGCTCGCGCCCTGAACGTCGAGATAGACCTGCGGCGCGCCGCCTCGGTCGATGCGGTTGGTCTCGGTCGCCCCGAAGACGTTCACGTAGAAGGCCACCGCCTCGTCCACGTCCGTGTGCACGCAATGAATATGATCGAACGTCAGTTTCATTTTTTCTCTTCTCCCGTTGGTATGGATTGAAAAAGCCTGTGCGTTTCGTTTTACCTCAAACCGCCGGGTCCACCCAGTTGAGTTCGAGCAGGTTGCCGTCGGGGTCCTTGAAGAAGATCGTCTTTCTCTCGGGCACGCGGGATAGTATGCCGGACAACAATTCCACGCCCGCGTCTTGCAGGTGCGCCACGGCGGCCTCCATGTCCTTCACCCAGAAGGTGAGGTAGCGAAACCCGGCCGCCGAATCCGCGAGCGCATCCGCGGCGCCCGGCGCATCCGGGAATTCGAGCAGCTTGATGAGCACCTCGCCCGATTTCAGGGCGTGGAGCTTCACGCCGCCTTTGGCGAAACCCGCCGCGCGCACGAAATCGCCCGGCACGTCGATAACCGCCGCCTCTTCGAGGCCCAGCACCTCGGTGTAGAACTTCTTCATCGCGTCGATGTTCCTCGTGGAAAGCCCCACGTCCACGCCGCCGCGCGTCGTCTCGAACATACCTGCCTCCTGAGTGGCGCAAACCGAAAAGGAGCCGACCCCCTCAACTCGATTGCGCGAAACGAGCAATGAAGATACATTATTTCCCATAAAGAGAAAATCTACGGGAAGGCGGGCGCCGCTCGAACGTGATCGACCCATGAGCGGTCGCGCGCAGCGCCGGGCGGTTCTGACGCCAATGGCGCGTGGAGAACGGGACCAGGTATGCGCAAGGCCGATCTGATAACGGGCGTCGCTTTTCTCGCCTTCACCATCGTCTCATTCGCGTATCTCATCCCCTACCAGATCGTCTCCTCGATTCCCATCGACGAATCGACCCCCGCCGTCCTGCGGCCCGAGTTCTTCCCGCAACTCACCATGGCGCTCTTCGCTGTCACCTGCGTGCTGATGATGGGCGCCGCGCTCAAGAACTTCTCGGGCGAGCGATTATGGGACGACGCGAAAGGTTCGCTCACCCGGGTCTGCTCCGTCCTCGTCCTCACGCTCCTCTACGTGCAGGCGCTCAAGCTCCTTGGATTCGCTTACACTTCTCCATTCTTCATGGCCGCCATCATCTATCTCCTCGGAATCAGGGACTGGCGTCTGCTCGTCTCGACCGCCATCCTGTTCCCGCTGTTCCTGACGTATTTCTTCTGGTTCAGCTTCCAGGTCATCCTGCCCGAAGGGAGCTTGTTCCCTTGATCGAGCAAATCCTCGAGGGCATCTCGATCGCGCTCACGTTCGAGGCGCTGGGCATGGTGGCGATCGGCGTTTTCGCAGGGATCACCGTGGGCGCGATTCCCGGCTTGACCGGCGTGATGGCGACGGCGATTCTCGTGCCCTTTTCCTTCTTCATGGCGCCCACGCTTGGCATCCCCTTTCTGCTGGGCGTTCACAAGGGCGCGCTCTTCGGCGGCTCGATTCCGGCGATCCTCGTGAACACGCCCGGTACCCCGCCCGCGGCGGCCACCTGTCTCGACGGTTACCCCCTCGCCCAGAAGGGCGAGGCGAAAAGCGCGATCCAGATGTCACTCTACTCCTCCACCCTGGGCGATACGTTCAGCGACATCGCGCTCATCGTCGCGGCCATCCCGCTCGCGGCGATGGCGCTCAAGTTCGGGCCGGCGGATTTCTTCGGCCTGCTCGTCATGGGCCTCACCGTCATATCGAGCGTCACGGGCGCTTCGGTGTCGAAGGGCATCCTCTCCGCCCTCATCGGACTGATGTTCGGCCTGGTGGGACTCGACGCCATCTCGGGGGCGGAGCGGTTCACCTTCAGCCTGCCCACGCTCGAGGGGGGCATCGGCCTCGTGCCCCTGCTCATCGGCCTGTTCGCGGTGAGCGAAGTGCTCATCCAGGCGGAGAAGAAGATAACCCAACTCGCCGAAAAGCCGCCGACCTCGCACTTGAGGGGCGGACGCTCGCTCAAGATGGAGGAGTTCACGGCGTCCGGCAGGACGATCTTCCGCTCCTCGATCATCGGAACCATCGTGGGCGCGATTCCCGGAACGGGTTCTTCCATCGCGACGTTCATCGGCTACGGCGCGGCGAAGCGGGCTTCCAAGAAACCCGAGGAATTCGGCAAAGGCAGCTACGAGGGGGTGGCGGCGGCCGAAGCCGCCAACAGCGCCGTGGCGGGGGCGGACCTCATTCCCACCCTCACGCTGGGCATCCCCGGCGGGGGGACGGCGGCCATCCTGATGGGGGCGTTCATCGCGCAGGGACTGCGGCCCGGGCCCTCGCTGTTCGAGGAAAACGCCACGACGATGTACGCCATATTCGCCCTGCTCCTGATCGGGAACCCCATCATGCTCGTCCAGGGCTGGCTGCTCACCGGCATATTCGCCTGGGTGGTCACCATCCGGCAGTCGCTGCTGCTGCCCTGCATCATCATGTTCTGCGTGGTGGGGGGATACATCTTCCAGAACAATTTGGGCGACGTGGAGCTTTCCCTCATCGCTGGCGTGTTCGGCTATCTGCTCAGGAAGATGAACTACCCGCTCGCGCCGCTCGTGATCGCCTACATCATCACGCCGATGGCGGAGCGTTCCTTCAAACAGGCGCTTCTGCTCTCGCAAGGCGATTACTCGGTGTTCTTCACCCGTCCGATTTCGCTGTTCTTCATTCTCTTGGCCGCACTGATTCTTTTCATGAGCATCTGGAAGCGGCCCTGGGCGACGCCCGGGGGCGAATAGATGCCTACCCTAAAAGGAGACCGTACATGAAAATCACGAAAATACTCCCGGCGGGACTCGCGCTTGCGCTCGCACTCGTATTCCTGACGAGCGCGACGCCGACGGACGCCGCCAGAAAGTTCCCCTGGAAGCCCATCCGCGTCATCGTGGCCCTTGGCGCGGGCGGCTCGCATGACATGAACTCCCGCGCCGTGGCGAGCGTGGCCAACGATTACTTCGGCCAGCCGATGATCGTCCAGCTCATGCCGGGCGGCGGCGGCAAGATCGGGATGACGGCGCTCAAGCGCGCGAAGCCCGACGGCCACACCATCATGCTGGCTTCCGCATCGCATCTCACCATCGGCCCGCACGTGCGCAACATGGGCTACGACCCGCTCAAGGACTTCGTTCCCATTTTCATGATCAACAAGGCGGACTACATGATGGTCTCCCCGGCGTCGAAGCCCTGGAAGAATTTCAAGGAATTCGAAGCGGCGGCCAAAAAGAACCCCGGCAAGGTGAGCTACGGCTCCTCGGGCATCTACGGGACGGGGCATCTCATGATCCTCAAGATCATGGCCGACACGGGCATCAAGCTGAACCACATTCCCTTCAAGGGCGGCGGCCCCGCCTTCCGCGCCATGCTCGGCGGCCACGTGGACAGCGCCGGCGCGCTTCCCGCCACGGGCGGCACGCTGGGACGCTACAGGCGCGGGCAGCTGAACATCCTGGGCGTCTGCTCGGAGAAGCGCGTGAAGCTGTTCCCCAAGGTCCCGACCATGAAGGAAAACGGCGTGGACTTCATACTGGCTTCGAAACGCTTCTACATCGCGCCCAAGGGTATCCCGCAGGACCGCGTCGACTTTCTGGTGGAAGGTTTCAAGAAGCTGCTCAAGAACAAGTCCTACCTGAGACTCATCAGCAAAATGGGCGAGACGCCCACGCCACTCTACGGCGATGCGCTCAAGAAAGACCTCGCGGACGAATATAATCGTTTCGGAAAGATTTTCGCCAGCATCGGCGTGAAGAAGAAATAGGCTTCACCAGCAAAAACCGCCGGGGTCTCGCGCGAGGCCCCGGCGGTCTCGCCGTGACGCCCTTCGATACGCGGGTTCAGGGTCCATTCGCGAATGTAGGCCGCTCACGAGGGGCTGTTGAAAAAGCCCCGGGCGGCGATTTTGAGTTTCGCGCACGCTTTTGAATTTCACTCCCCCCTTGAGGGGGAGTCAACGAGGCAAGGGCGAAGCCCGCAGGCGAGTTGGTGGGGGGTATAATTCGGAATGGCGCTAAAACGCGATTGATGAATGAGCGTTTGCGAATTGTTTTTCCCTCACCCCCAATCGTTCCTGATGCGCCCCGGCGAACCCTCCCTCATCCGGTCGTGTTCGTGCCTTCGATACGGCGCTTACGCGCCTACTCAGGATGAGGGTTCAGAGCGCCTACTCGGGATGAGGGGAAAGGGGGAACGTCAAGACGACGCAGGGCGAGGAAGGCGGCCGCGCCCTCAAGGCGAATCTACCGGCGGCCAGATGCGCTTTCCGGTGCTCGGGGATCCGGGCGCATGCACGAGGCTGCCCACCATCTCGCGCGACCACTCCTCGCTCTCCAGTTCTTTCTGGAAATAATGCTCGACGGAAGTGTCGAGATCGAACTCATAGAGCACGGCGTGCTTGGCCCATCCGCAGATCGAGACCAGTTTGCGCATGCCCACACAGCCCTCCAGGGTCTGCATGCGCGGAAAGCGGAGCTGCACGTACCATGCGCCCATGCCCTCCTCGTTCTCGAGCGCGTTGCTGTTGAAGCTCCCCATCTGAATCCTGGGGCCCGGCGTGATGCCCGGGCCGCGCTGCGCTATCGCCGGGCCGTCGATCCGCCCCGTCTCTACGAAGACGCACTCGCGCGCGCCCATGCGCATCCCCAGCATCTCGCGCTCATCCGGCCCCCGGTTTTCGGCCAACTGCGCAGGAGAGGGATTCAGGAAGGTATGGACGCCCTCGGCGCCGAAAAGCACCAGATACCCGTTGCCGGCCGGAACGGAAGGGTCGTCCGTGTGCGTGAGGCGCCGGTTCACGTTCTTTTTGCGTTCTTCGCTCTTGTCGTTGTCCACGTGCGCCGCCCACAGATAACCCGAGCGTTCGAGCATCTCGGGCAGATGCACCTCGTGCAGCCATGCGATGTACTCGTTCGCCCCATCCTCGGGCAGGTCGTACCACGTCGCCCAAATCGCCCTGTCCATCAAATCCCTCCTTGCGCCTTTTGGATTCATCCCGCCTTGCCGTTCGTTCTCCTGAACACGCGGCGTGGTTCGATGCCCAGTTTCTTCATCCGGCTCTGAAGCGTCGTTGGCTTCATCCCCAGGATGCGGGCGGCCCCCCGCTCTCCGGATACGCGGCCTCCCGCATGCTCCAGCACCCGGAGTATATAGCGCCTTTCATACTCCTCGAGCGAGGTGAACTCGCTCTCTCTCGCCATTGGGGGCGCCTCGCCGAGAAGCTGCCTGTCGAACCGGAGAACCCGGCCGCGTCCCAGGACGAGGCCGCGCTCCACCACGTTCTCGAGTTCGCGGATGTTGCCGGGCCAGTCGTACCGCATGAGCCGATCGAGCGCCCGTGGGTCCACCGATTCAATGCGCCGGTTCATGCGCGGCCCGTGTTTTCTCACGAAGTAATCGACCAGTTCGGGGATGTCCTCCTTGCGCTCCCTGAGCGGCGGCGTGTGGACGGGTATGACGTTCAGGCGAAAGTAGAGATCGTCGCGGAACCGGCCCTGGCGAACCTCTTCTTCCAGATCCCTGTTCGTGGCGGCGACGATTCTTACGTCCACCTTGAGCGTCTGGTTGCCGCCCACTCTCTCGAATTCCCGCTCCTGCATGACGCGCAATATCTTCACCTGCGCCTCGGGGGAGATTTCGCCTATCTCATCGAGAAAAATCGTGCCCTTGTCCGCGATCTCGAAGCGACCCTGCTTTCTGCCCACGGCTCCGGTGAACGCGCCCTTCTCGTAGCCGAACAACTCGCTCAGGAGCAGCGTTTCCTGCAGCGCAGCGCAGTTCACCCTCACCAGCACGCGGTTTCGCCGTTCGCTCAGATGGTGGATGCCGCGCGCGACCAGTTCCTTGCCGGTTCCCGTCTCGCCCAGGATGAGCACCGTGGCCTCCGTCGGCGCGACCTGGGCGATCAGTTCCCGGACGTCTTCCACCACCCGGCTCGAACCGATGAGTTGGTCGGAGCTGTGTATCTCCTTGAGCTGATCCCGAAGATGAAGCGTCTCCTGGTGAAAACCATCCTTGATGTCCTCCAGCTCGGCGTACGCCTGCGCGTTCGCCACCGCCGTGGCGATGGCGGGCGTGAGTTCGCACAGAAACTCCGCCATCTCCTCGGTGAACTGGTCGGGCATGGTGCTGGCGACGGCGACCTCCCCGAAAACGTCGTCGCCGATGACGAGCGGGGCGCGAATGCCGCTCCTGAGTCCCCGCCGGAAAACGCTCTCGTCCTCCGCGAAGGGGCGCTCCCTGTCCAAGTCCTTGTAGATGACGTAAGGCGCTTCGCGATGCTCGATGAGCCACCCCAGCGTGCCGCCCTCGATCGGTATGTCCTCATGAGGCGCTTCGAGTATCTCGTCGCTCGATACGAGCGCCCGGATGGTGTAGGTTTTCCTGTCCGGGTTGACGAGGTAGAGCACGAAATGATCCAGCGGGAAAATCGCCTTCGACTCATGCGCCACGCGGCTCAGGACGATCTCCATGTCCAGGCTCGAATTGAGCACATGCCCCACCCGCTGGATGACGCGCAGCCTCTCCTCGGTGGATAGCGTGTGAACGACCACCTCCGCCCCTCCTGCTCTCCCAAATGATGAAAAGGAAGGGTATCATATCAAAAGATATCCGGGGCTTATTATTTCACCGAAAAAAAGACCATGACATGAAACCGCTATCGCTCTACGTCCATATCCCCTTCTGCATCGCAAAGTGCGGCTATTGCGATTTCAACTCCTACGCCCTGGACACCCTGCTGGAAAAAGGCCGCGCGGGCGAGGACTGGACGCGCCGCTATGCGGATGCGCTGATAGAAGAAACGAAAGGCCGCCTCCAAGGGTTTTCCCTGGAAGACCGGCGGGTGAACACCATCTTCTTCGGCGGGGGCACGCCCTCGCTGTTCCCGGCGGAAGAAACGAGGCGCGTTCTGAATCTTCTCACCGAATCGTTCGATCTCGCGCCTGATTGTGAGATCACCCTGGAGGCGAATCCCGGAGCCGCGGAGGCGGAGCGCTTCGGCGCGTTGCGCGAGGCGGGCGTCAACCGCATCAGCATCGGCGTCCAGACGTTCGATGATGCGGCGCTCAATAGACTCGACCGGGTCCACACGGGCGACGACGCGGAGCGCGCCTTCCGCTCCGCGCGCGAGGCGGGCTTCGCCAACGTCTCGCTCGATCTCATGTTCGGCATCCCGTATCAAACGATCCCCATGGCGGCGCGAGACATCGAGCGCGCCATCGCCCTCGGCCCCGAGCACCTCTCCGCCTACGAACTGACCATAGAACCCGGCACGGCGTTCCACGCGCGGCAGGCGCGGGGGGAGTTGAACGGCCTCCCGGACGAGGAGACGGCGCTCCGCATGTGGGAACTCAGGGATTCCGTCCTCGCCGAGTCCGGTTACGAGCGCTACGAGATCAGCAACTTCGCAAGGCCCGGTTTCGCCTGCATGCACAACCTGAACTACTGGCGGCGGGGGGACTATCTGGGAATCGGAGCGGGAGCGCATTCGCTTCTGGAGGGGCGGCGTTTCTGGAACCACGCCAGGCCCGACGTCTATGCGCAGAACGCGAGCGATCCCACCGCGAACTTCGAGCGCGTGGATGAACCGGAAAAAGCGCTCGGCGAGGCCTTGATGCTCGGCCTGCGCATGAGGGAGGGCGTTTCGCTCGAACGAATCGCGCGAGAATGCGGCGCGGACCCGGAAGTCGCGTTCGGGGAGTTGTTTGAAGAGTTGGAGAGTTCCGGCCTGGTGGCGAGGGAGAACGGAAGCCTCCGTCTTTCGGAGGAGGGAACCCTGCTGGCCAACCGGGTCCTGGCGAAATTTCTATAGAGGAGAATGCCCATGCCTCCCGTGGCGGTCATCGAAAAAATACGCGCTCCCGCCGAAGAAGTGTTCGGCTTCATCGGCCACGTGGAAACGCACCCTCGAATCGCGGACTTCAGCCAGAGCGTCAAAATCATCTCCGAGCGGAAAACCGGCGTAGGCGCCCGATTCCACCAAGTCTACACGAACGGGGCCGAGCACGTCTCGGAGATGATGGTATGGGAGCCGTATAAAAAAATCGTCTGGCACAACTTCGAGGGCGACTCGAAAACGCCCGTGATGATCATCAGCTACTACTTCGAGGAAGAAGGCCCCTACACCCACATCCTACACACGGTCGAGTGCGACGAATACGAGAACCAGGCCAGGCACCGCGACGGCACGCTCCGAAACATCCGCGAACTCGCGAATTTGAAGAGGATTCTGGAGGGGGGGTAGATCTCTGAGATTATAGCTCCTTGGGAGATGACTCGTAGAATCTCAGAACTCGTGGCGTTGTATGTTCCGATGATTCAAGCCCTTGGCGAATTTTCACTAATACCGCGTCGCTTACTCGCTCGTGGGGCTGAAGTAAATTCTTACGGACTCCTTCCGTAAGCTTGTTCGCCTCCTCGATTCGGGCCTTTGCGTAAACGACGAAACTTTTATTTTTCACGAACCTATGATCGCCGGCTTCCAGAACGCAGGCGGGATCATGATATTTATCGTCGTAAACGGTGGAAAGACTGACAAGCAGCACCTTCTGAACATCATCGCCCATCTCGTCGAATGGATTCGTAAGAACAACGAACAGGTGAAACCGATCAGGGTCATGATCGGGCCCGGATGGTATGAGGAGGGTAGCGCCTGGATATGGCAGGAACATACTTAGATAGACTGAAAGATTCTATCGATCTTTATTTCATCATCAATCACTTCGGATAGTCGACATGCCTCTTGCTCTTCATGTCCAAGAGCCAAAAAAACGTCTTTGTATGCAATTGGCAGTGATGTTCCTTGCGGGTCTTTCCACTCTGGAAAGGTGTGGGTGAAATCGCTTATTTTCCACTCGTCAAGATCACCGAATTCTTCCCAAACATGCTCAAGAATTTCCCTGTCGGCTTTGCTCAGCTCATCGAAATTTTCATCGCAAATCTTTCTTGCTAGAAGAATGTCATATCCCTGTCTAGGGGATATCCACGAATCCCAACCACCTTCGACGGAGGCGATAGCCGCGCCATTGGCAAGGTTTAGCGTATTCGACAAAACCGGCCCATAATCCATCGAGACCATACGGTCGCCTGTCATCGGCATCCCGTAACGCTTCAATGACTCTCGCTCGGCGAGATACAAAAGTTTCATCAGTTTGAGTAGCGCAATGCGGCCATCTTCACATTGAACAAAATATGCGGCCATTTGCGCGACTTTTCGATCATTAAACATGAGGATGCCCCACAAGTTCGGGGAATAGTTTGTTGCCAACTTTCAAGGCGAGGTTGTTTGCCTCATATATAGCGAATTTACATGATTTCGCTACACATCATACACACACATTGCAAATGTAACGGAAACATCGTGATGATTCAATTAACGATTTGAAGTCCTTAAAACCATGAAATATCAAATTATCCTCTCACGAAACCTCCTCCCATTCCTCGCTAAGGCGTTTCCCCATATCCGGGTCGACGAGAATCGTCTCGTGCGCCCCGAGCAGCACCTGGCCGGGACGCCGCCCCCTGGGTTTTCTCAAGCGTGAAAAGGGAAGGTAGGCGACGGTGAGCCTGGAGTCCGTCCGGCCCCGGCTGAAATAGGCCGCGAACGCCGCCGCCTGGGCGAGCGTTTCCCTATCCGGCTCCGCAGGCGGCCCATCGCCCCCGCGGCGCAGGAGAACGTGGCTGCCCGGGACGCCTCGCGCGTGAAGCCATGTATCGCTCGCCCGGCCCACGCTTTTGAGCATCTCGTCGTTTCCCATCGCGTTCTTCCCGACGACCACCTCCCAGCCCGCAGGGGAGACGAACCGCCTGTAGGGCCTGACGCGCGCCGCCTGCCTGCCCTTCGGACGAGCGTCTCTCTCTGATTTTCTCTCTCTCCCCCGCCCGGCGTAGCCCACCCGGGCCAGCGCTTCCTCTACGCCGGCGACATCCTCGACCTCTTCCGCCGTTTCGAGATCGAACGCCAGAGCGCCGATGAACCTCTCCTCTTCCGCCATCTCCTGTAAGCGCGCCAGCCCGGTCGAGGCGCGGCGCTTGAGCTTCTTGTAGCGGCGGAAATACTTCTGCGCGTTCTCAGACGGCGTGAGCCTGGGGTCGAGCGCAATATCGATTTGCTCCTCCTCCGCGGAGAAGGACACGGCGCTCGCCTTCTCCTCCACCTCGCCCAGATGCGCGAGCAGAAGCTCTCCTTTTCTCATAACGTCTTCCGCCTCCCCGGCGGAGGCCAAGTCCCTTCGCACCGCCTCGATGGAGGAGCGCACCCGCTCCCCCGCGCGGCGGAGCATTTTGGAGACTCCTTTTTTTCGTTCATCTAGCCGAGTGTCATGGACGATACGTCCATAAAACGCATCCGCCGCCTCATTCATGGAGTCGAAAGCGCGGTATGAGGCCACATCCACACCTGCGATTCGGGCCGCGTTCAACGCATGAGGCTCGCCGTCCGCTCCCAGAAGCCAGGCGGGGGCGAACTCCCTTCGCCGGTAGCTCTCGACCGCGCCCATCAGAGCGTCCGCCGCGCCCGTCCACCCCTCATCGGCGCAAGAGGCGCCCGCCAGCTCCCGCGCAAGTGCGGGGCTCACGCCCGCGACCGAGCGAACCAGCCAGCGCGCGAACTCCTCCTGATCGGCGGAGCCGATATCCGCCTCGCGAATCATCTCCCGGAGCGCCTCTCTCGTGAGGCCCCCCGGATTCGCCTTTTTCTGCTCGGGCGGCAACCGGTAGCTGCCGCCTCTCTCCAGAGGGCGCGGCGTGTGGGGGCCGGGCGGAACGAATCTCTTGGCTTCCAGTATCTCGCCCGTCGCGCCGCCCAGGAGCACGAGGTTGCTCCACCGTCCCATCACCTCCGCCATGAGCGCGAAGGAATCGCCGCGCCCGGAGCCGCCCCCCCGCTCGAAAGAGAACTGGAGCACGCGCTCCCACTCTCCCGCCGCCGCGCGGGTGAGGCGCAAGCCGCTCAGGCGTTTTCTGAGCGCGCGGCAAAACGTGGGCGCCTCCGGCAGGCTCGGGGGAGGGTCTTCGCACATGTGAACGCGCGGGTGCGCGGGGTCCGCGCTCATCAGGAGGGCGCGTTTTTCTCTTCTCGCGCCCGAGAAAAAGAGGACGATTGTATGCGCGTCGGTCTGGGAGACCCTCTCCAGGCGCGCGCCGAGAAGATTCTCGCTCAATTCCGCCGAAATCGCCTGAAGGACGAAAGTATCCATGAGCCACTCCAATCCGAGAACATCTCCTCGAAGCGCGCAAATTGACACGCCCCGAGCGGAAAATTATTGTAGACTCTTTCAGGTGGGCTGTTAACGACGCATCACGAGGCGGACATGATAGACAGCATGACGGGTTACGGCGCGGGGGAGAGGCCGCTCGGCGAGGCTTCCATCGGCGTGGAGGCGCGCTCGGTGAACCACCGCTACCTGGAGGTCACCTGCCGGGGGCCGCGCTGGTCGCTCGCTCTGGAGGGCGAAGTGCGCGAAGCGGTGAAAAAGCGCTTCTCCCGCGGCCGTTTCGACATCTATATCCGATCGAGCGAGGAGGGGAACCACGCATCTCCCATCGACGCGGAAGCCGCAAAATCCCTTCTCGCCACCCTGAAGTCCCTGAAAAGTGAACTGGGAGTTGCCGGTGAGGTCGATCTTTCGATACTCACCGGTTTCAGGGACCTGCTCAAAAGCGCCGAGCCCGAACCCGATAAGGACGACCTTCGGGCCGTCCTGATGGAATCGCTCGGCGACGCGCTCGATGCCCTGGGCCTCATGCGCGAAAAAGAAGGCGGGGCGCTCGCGAAAGACATTCGCGACCACCTCATCTCGGTGAAGAAGGGGTGCCAGGAAATACGCGAACGCCTGCCCGAGGCGCGCAGGCTGCTCACCGTGCGGATGCGCGAACGGATTCTCGAAATCGCGGGCGGCGTCGATATGGACGAGGGGCGTCTGGAGCAGGAGATGATCTACGCCGCAGAGCGCGGAGACATCAGCGAGGAGCTCAGCCGCCTCGACAGCCACGTCGTCCAGTTCCGCGAGATGATCGAGGGCGAGGGGCCCATCGGACGCAAGCTCGATTTCCTCACCCAGGAGATGAACCGCGAAGCCAACACGATTTCGTCCAAATCCATCGATCTGACTCTCACCCAGAGCGCGGTCGATTTGAAGAGCGCCATCGAGAAAATCCGCGAACAAGTGCAAAACGTGGAATGATGCAAAGCCGAGGCCATCTCTTCGTACTCTCCGCTCCTTCGGGAGCGGGCAAGTCCACGCTCATCGACCGCTCCTGCCGGGAGCTCCCCAACATCTGGCACTCGATAAGCGCGACGACGCGGCCAAGACGCGACTATGAACAGGACGGGGTTCATTATTATTTCATGGAGCAGCCGCAGTTCGACGAGATGATCGCCGGAAACGAATTCCTCGAATGGGCGCGCGTTTTCGAGGAATGCTACGGAACGCCCGCCGAGGCGGTCGACGCGCATCTGGCCAGGGGAAACGACGTCATCATGGACCTGGACGTCCAGGGCGCCCTTCAGGTCAAGCGAAAACGAACGGAGGCGAGTCTCGTCTTCATCATGCCGCCCTCATTGGAGGAGTTGTCCAATCGCTTGAAGCTCCGGGCGACGGAAGCCGGCGAGGACGCCGAATACCGGCTCTCAAAAGCGCAAGAAGAGATGGCGCAAAGCTATCGGTACGACCACGTCATCATCAACGACGACCTCGACGTCGCTTCTCAGGAGTTGAGAAGAATCATCCTGCAACACCGCGGGGAGGTTGATTCGCGATGAGCGAACACGCGCAGGCCCCCCTGACGGCCAAGAAAACCGTCCTCGGCGTATCGGGCGGCATCGCCTCGTATAAATCCATCGATCTGGCGCGCCTGCTCGCACTCGACGGAGCCGAGGTGCGGACGGTCCTGACGCAAAGCGCCGCCTCTTTCGTTCAGCCGCTCCCTTTCGAGGTGCTCACGGGGGTGCCGCCCATCCAGAGGATGTTTCCGGTCGAGGGGGGCGGATTCACGGGCGACATGCCGCACATCTCCCTTTCGGACAGTGCAGACCTCATCATCATCGCGCCGGCCACGGCGAACATCATCGGAAAATTCGCGCAAGGGGTGGGAGACGACTTCCTCTCCACGCTCTTGTTGTCCGCCAAACCGCCCGTCCTCATCGCCCCCGCCATGAACCCGCGCATGTGGACGTCGCCCGCCGTTCGGGAGAACGTCGCCGCCCTGCGCGGGAGAGGCCACGTCGTCATGGAGCCGGGCGTCGGCCGAATGGCCCGCGCAGAGGAGGGAACCGGCCGGGGGCGCATGCCCGAGCCGGGGGAAATTCTTCTGGCCGCGCGCCGGATTCTGCTGCCCGAGGCGGACCTTTCGGGCATGAAGCTCGTGGTCACAGCGGGACCCACGCGGGAGAGGTGGGACGCCGTGCGTTATCTCTCGAACCGATCGAGCGGCAAGATGGGCTTCGCCCTGGCGGGAGAGGCCGCAAGGCGCGGAGCGGACGCCGTTCTCGTGAGCGGCCCCGCCACTCTCGCAGACCCGCCGGGCTTGCGCGTCGTCCGCGTGGAATCGGCCGCCGGGATGTATGAGGCGGTGAAGAACGAATGGGCGGACGCCCACGCCCTCGTCATGGCCGCCGCCGTGGCGGACTACCGCCCGGTCGATCCGTCGAGCCGAAAACGCAAAAAAGGGGACGGGCCCCTCACTGTCGAACTCGAACGAACGACGGACATACTCGCCGAGCTCGGAAAGGACAAGGGAGGCAGGATACTGGTCGGCTTCGCCGCCGAAACCGACGAGGTGATCGAGCGCGCGAAGGAGAAACTCGCGCGAAAGGGACTGGACTTCATCGTGGCGAACAGGGTCTCGGGCGATGAGGACGCGATGGGCGCGAACACCTCGCGCGCCTGGATCGTCGACTCAAACGCGACAGAAGCGCTCCCCGTACTCGATAAAGGGGTTCTGGCGGGGCGCATCCTCGACCGACTCGCCAAAATATGGCAGAATACTTCGTCTTAAGTCCACTTTACGATGCGCCCGCCGGTCAAGACGATGAACCACCGCGCACAACTGGCCAGAGAAATACTCGGGCATCTGAGAAGCCAGCACGCCGCCGGCATTTCTTATGTGAGCCTTGGCCCTCCCCCAGAGGCGGTTGCCGAGGCGGCGCACCCCATGACGGCTCCACCCGCACGCGCGCCAGAACCTGAAACCGCGCCCAACCCCGAACAGCAGGCCCTGATCCCGCAAGCAGCACCCGCGCCCGCACCCACCCTGGCCCCGATGGCGAAGCGCAGGGATCCCGGTCCCGAACCGCCGTCCTTGCCCTTCGACCCGGACGCGGAGATGTCGCTCGTAGAACTCGAAGCCGCCGTGGACGGCTGCCTGCGCTGCAAGCTGGGGCCGGGCCGGACGAACCTCGTGTTCGGTGTGGGGAACCCGGCGGCGAACCTCGTCATCGTCGGCGAGGCTCCGGGAGCGAACGAAGACGCGGAGGGGATTCCCTTCGTGGGCCGTGCGGGCCAGATGCTGACCAAGATGATCGAAAACGTCATCGAAGTCCCGCGCCAGGAGGTCTACATCTGCAACATCCTCAAGTGCCGCCCGCCAGGCAACCGCAACCCGGAACCGGATGAGATCGACTGCTGCGAGCCTTATCTCCACAAGCAACTCGCCGTCATACAGCCCCGGCTCATCCTGGCTTTGGGTAAATTCGCCGCGCAGTGGCTGCTCCAGACGAAGACGCCCATCGGCAGGCTGAGGGGCAAGTTCGGCCGCTACCAGGGAATCCCCTGCCTCTCGACGTATCACCCGGCATATCTCTTGAGGAACCCGCGCGACAAGAAGGTGGTGCTCGAAGACCTGCTCAAGGCGAAGGCCGTCTATCACGGAGAGACGGAGGCGGATATCGAACTCTTCCGCTAGGGGGTTGTTGGAAAAGTCCCTATTGGGCCGGGTTGCGAACAGGCGTGTAGGGGCCGCATATATGCGGCCCACATACCGAGCACCGGACGGGTCGCATGGTATGTCGGACATATATGTCCGACCCTACACTCCTCCCCCGTTCTTTCTGGCCAATCGGGCGGACACGCAGGTCCGCCCCTACGGAAACCTCGCGTATCGGGACGACACGTAGGGGCGGATCGCAAACCGCCCCTACAAGATCGGCAGGTGGGCGAGATGGTTTTGTAGGGACAGGCCTCCGTGCCTGTCCTACCCTCCGTGGTTGTCCTTTGTCAGGACAGGCACGGAGGCCTGTCCCTACGGTGAACACTCTCGGTTGGGGCGACAACAACCCCCTTCAGGCGAGGAATACGGCGGGCTATTCCGTCTCATCCGGGTAGTTGGACACTTCGATCAGGTTCCCGTCGGGATCGCGAAAATAAAACGAGCGGATCGGCCCCGTCGCGCCGCTTTTCTCGCTCGGGCCTTCGATGATCTCCACGCCGCAGCTTTCGACGTGCGCCATTGCCTCGTCCAAATCCGTTTTGGTGACGAGGCACACGTCCTCGGAACCCGGAACGGGCGGGTCGGCCTTGGGCTCGAACTCCGCTCCCGCCTGATGGAGATTTATCTTCTGCTCACCGAACCTCAGCGCGCGGCGGCCCCCCTCGAAAGTGATAACCTCCATGCCGAGAACTCGTGCGTAGAACGCACAGGTGCATTCTACGTCGCGCACGGTGAACACCATGTGGTCGAAGCGGTCGATTTTCAAGTGCGCTCCTAAATAATACGGTGGCGCGCCACGTTGTTCTGGCAACGTTTCAGGGATCGTTTTCTCGATTTTCAGGCAATCCCGCCCACGGAGCAACCCCCTGATGATGGCCTTTGCCTCGTTCCTCGGCGCCGGTAACGGGCGTTTGATTTCCCATGCGAAATATAAGATAAGGTCTTTGCGTTTTCGCCCAAAAACCACCGGAATCACCTGCCCGTGGAAACAGGAGGAGCGTCGATGGGGGAGAGGCCCGCGGCGAACCTGAGCGGCAAGGACCGCCTCATCGTCGCGCTTGACGCGCCGACGCACGCCGAAGCGCTCACGCTGGTCGAAAAACTCGAAAACGTCTCTTTCTTCAAGGTCGGCCTGGAACTCTTTCTGGCGGGGAACCTGCTCGGGTTCATCAAGGAGCTTCAGGAGCGGCGCGCAGGCCGTGGCGGGGTGTTCGTGGACTTGAAGCTCTCCGGTGACATCGGCAACACGATCGCCGGGTTCATCGAGGGCTGCATGGCCCTGAGCGTCAGGTTCGTCACGCTCACCGAGTCCATGCCTTACGTGATGACGACCAGGACGATAGAAACCGCGCTCAAAACCCGCGGAAAAGCGGAGCACCCCAAACTCCTGATGGTGCCGCTTCTTTCGAGCCTGAGCGATGATGACTTGCGAAGCGAGGGAATTACGGGAGCGGATTCAACGCAATACATACTGGAGCGGGGAGAGAAGCTTCTCGCGGAAGGCTGTGACGGTCTGATCGTTTCAGGCGACGCCATCGGGGCCTGCCGTGAGAGATTCCCGAACGCCGACATCGTAAGCCCCGGAATCCGGCCGGCGTGGGCCGCCTCGGACGATCACAAACGTATCACGACGCCGGCGGACGCCATCCGCATGGGTTCGGACTATCTCGTCGTGGGCAGGCCCATCACGAAAAGCGGCGACCCGCATCGCGCGGCGAAGGCGATCATCGACGAGATGGACGAAGCGCTCGAATCCAGGAATCCCGTCGCCGCGGCGGGGTAGGTTTTCGCGCCGCTAAATCCTTTCCGGGAAAACCTCCCGGCAAGCGCTTTTATGGGGTTTTCTCCAGTAATTTCCTAAGCGCCCTGGCGCTGTCTTCCGTGCGTTCGATCAATGGGGTATCTAGTACCTTCGCTTGATTGGCTAATATCCTCTTGCTACGCCTCGACGCCATGTGCAAGATGTATATCCAAAATCCTATCAAAGCGCACTTCACAATCCCCACTCCAGCAGCGACGTAAATGCTCCACCATTGCAATTCGAGCGTCGCTATCTGGAATTTCGTCACTTCCCGTTCTCTCTCACATTTCATATAAGCGACGGAAAAAATATCTCCCGACGCAGCGGAAATGTCAAAGCGGAAACTTCATGGATGGAAATGCTTTTCGAAATCGATGAGGAGGTTGTTTTCGTAGGGATAGGCCCCCGTGCCTGTCCGAGGTCGCTCCCCCCCTTGAGGGGTTGTTGAAAAACCCCTTTCCGTCTCATCCTGAGTAGCGGCGAAGCCGCGTATCGAAGGTCAAACGCGATTGATGAATGAGCGTTTGCGAATTGCTTCTTCCTCACCCGCAATCACTCCTGATGCGTCCCAGCGAACCCTCCCTCATCGGGGTTGTTGAAAAAGCCCATTGCAGCGCAAACCCCCTCCTTGTTCTGCACCGCCCGCCGCTCCGCCTCACCCTGAGTAGCGGCGAAGCCGCGTATCGAAGGGCGAAATGCACTCCCCATCCTTCGATACGGCGCTTACGCGCCTACTCAGGATGAGGGTTTGGGGCGCCGGGATGAGGCGGTTTCATATCTTCCTCGCTTTTGCCTTTCGGCCGGGCTCCCTCGCATCGGCCGGGAATGAAACGCCGCCGTGTATTCGCCCGTAACCGCAGATTGTCGTCATTCCGGCGCATGCCGGAATCCAGAGTCGAGGAAAATGGCGACGCTCCGGTTTTTTATCCCCCACTTATCGGCGGGAATACAGAAGAAATAAAAAACAAAGGCAAAGTCCCTGGATTCCGGCATGCGCCGGAATGACGAACAAAACCGCACCACCTTGTAGGGACAGGTCGCGACCTGTCCCTACAAGGTATCGCCTGCCCCGATTATTTGGTTTGTCGTCTTGCCGTTTTCGCGCGCCGAGTTATGCGCGCAACTCCACCCCCTCACTTATCCTTCCTTCTCGCCCTTCTGCCCGGCATGGCGGGGTCGGTGGGGCGGCGGTCGTCCATGGACTTCTCGTCGGGCAGGTTCAGGCGCTCGCCCAGGCGTTCGTTCAGTATCTCCTCGCGGGTGGCGAGCCTTTTCCGGACCTCCGCCTCGAACCCGCGCGAGGTGGGATGGTAAAACCGCGTCCCCTGCAGGCCCTCGGGCATGCCCTCCATCTCCACGACCGCGTCGTCGAACTCGTGCGCGTGGCGGTAGCCCTCGCCGTAGCCGAGGTCGCGCATGAGGCCGGTGGGCGCGTTCCTCAAATGATGCGGGACGGGCGCGGCGTCTTGCTCGCGCACGGCGCGCTCGGCGGCCCCGAAGCCCCGGTAGACCGCATCGCTCTTTGGCGCCTGGGCGAGATAGACCACCGCCTGGGCGATGGCGAGCTTCCCCTCGGGGAGGCCGATGAAATGAAACGCCCCCTGCGCGGCGGTCGCCACGGCGAGCGCGTTCGGGTCCGCCATGCCGATGTCTTCCGACGCGAAGCGCACGAGACGCCGCAGGATGTACATGGGGTCTTCGCCCCCCTCCAGCATGCGCGCGAGCCAGTAGAGGGCGGCGTCGGGGTCGGAAGCCCGCAGGGTCTTGTGGAGGGCCGAGATGAGGTTGTAGTGCTCCTCGCCCGACTTGTCGTAGAGAAGCGTCTTGCGCTGGGCGGCCTCGCTCACCAACTTTGAGTCGATGCGGCGATCTTCGCGGGCGAGGGCGGCGGCGGCTTCGAGGATGTTCAAGGCCGAGCGTGCGTCCCCGCTGCTCAAGACCGCGACGCGGCGCAGGGCGGCGTCTTCGGCTTCGAGCTTCATGGCGCCCAGACCCCGCTCGGCGTCTTCCAGGGCGCGGCGCAGAAGCGCGACGATATGCTCTTCCTTCAAGCCTTCCAGCACGAACACGCGCGCGCGGGAGAGCAGGGGCGCGATGACCTCGAAGGAGGGGTTTTCCGTCGTCGCTCCGATGAGCGTCAGCGTTCCGTTTTCGACGTGGGGCAGGAGGCCGTCCTGCTGGGCCTTGTTGAAACGGTGAATCTCGTCGATGAACAGAATCGTGCGCATCTTTCTTTGCCGCATGCGCTTCGCCTCGTCCACGGCGGCGCGCAACTCCTTCACCCCGTGGAGCACCGCGCTCAGCGTGATGAAGTGCGCGTTCGTCCTCCCGGCGATGATGCGCGCGAGCGTCGTCTTGCCCGTGCCGGGCGGCCCCCAGAAAATGAGCGGGCGTAAGCTGTCTTCCTCCACGGCGCGCCTCAACACGCGGCCCGGCCCGATCAGGCGCTCCTGGCCCAGGACCTCGTCGAGCGTACGGGGCCGCATGCGCTCGGCCAGGGGCGCCCCCGGATCGACCCGGGGCGTCTGCGTCTCACCTGCGCCGCCTTCCGTCTGCCCGAACAGGCTTCTCTCCAAGGCGCTCTCCTTTTCAACAAAACGACCTATCGAAACACCCGTTTTTCACCTTCCTGGATACCTGGCGCTCATTCAAACAAAGGAAAACTTTTCAACTTATCGATATTATTTCAAACGACTGCTTTGATCAATTTTGCCTGGTATCCGCCTTTCAAAACATGCAATCAAAACGAATACGGATTCACTGAAACGCCTGCGCGTCCCGCCGTGTCCTCGGGTCATCGCGCAGACCGGCATCGTCTTTCGCCCGGGCGCCGAGGGTTATGACCACCTCGCCCGTCAGGCGCGTTGCGAAGGCGGTATCGGCAAGGACCGCGAATACGCGATGGTGGACGATTTCATCGGCCGGGCCGGCCGGCGATTGCGCGCGGCCGGATCGGGAAACAGGGAGGCAGGATCGTCCGGGCCATTGTATTGACCGCCAAATTCTACCCCGCTAAACTGAATCTTGCACGGGGCGATGGGATGAACTCCGACAACGACGCGGACCGGCCTTCGCGAAGGACGCCCGGAAAGAGGAGCTTTCGCCGCCCGAGGTTTTTCGCGCCACAGGTCATTCGTTATGCGCGACAACCGTCGTATCCGCCCCGGGTTTCACGGCTTTCGCCGCATCGGGATTCGAGGTCAGTCGGGCGCTCGGTCTGATGGTGGCGATCACGATCAGTTTCGCGCTTTTGGCGGACTTCCCGCTTCCGCCGACGGCTCTCGACCGGAGGAATTGATGATGCCAGATCGCCTCACCCGCGCCACGCTATCGTTTCTCGTAATCTGCGCGTATCTCCTGATCCACCCGCCCGCGCCGCCGCGCGCCGAGGGCGCGACGCCCGAGGAAAAAGGGATACGGATCGCTCGCGAGACCCGCGAGAGAGGGAGAGGCTTCGGAAACTTCACGGCCGAGCAGAGCATGGTGCTGCGCAACAGGCACGGACAGGAGAGCCGCCGCCGGCTCCGCGTGAAGGTTCTCGAGACGGACGGCGGCGGCAACAAGAGCCTGTTCGTCTTCGACCGTCCGCGCGACGTGAAGGGCACGGCGCTGCTCGTCCACTCCCACAAGAAGAAGAACGACGACCAGTGGCTCTTCCTGCCCGCCCTCAAGCGGGTCAAGCGCATCAGTTCGTCCAACCAGTCCGGTTCGTTCATGGGCAGCGAATTCGCCTACGAGGACATGGGCACCCAGGAGGTCGAGAAATTCACCTACCGCTACCTGCGCGACGAGCCTTGCGGCAAGCTGACGTGCACGGTCGTCGAGCGCTTCCCGACGAACAAGCGCTCGGGCTACACGCGCCAGATCGTCTGGCAGGACAAGGGCGAGCTTCGCGCCTGGAAGGTCCAGTACTACGACCGCAAGAACGCGCACTTGAAGACGCTCACCGTGGATAAATACAAACGGTACCTGGACAGGTACTGGCAGGCGGGCGAAATGAAGATGGTGAACCACCTGACGGGCAAGAGCACCGTGCTGCGCTGGAAGGACTACAAGTTCCGCACCAACCTCAAGGAGAGCGAATTCACGCGAACCGGCCTGAGACGGGTGCGCTGATGCCGCTGCGCGCCGCCTTCCGCCGCGCGGCGCCCGCCGCCGTCTCGATATGGGCCGCCCTCCTCTTCGCGGGGGCGAGCCACGGGGCCGAAAGCATCGAGCACGAGTTCTCCGGGAGCCTGGAGGTCGAGAGCCGCTGGTATCCCCAAAAAGGCGCGCACCCGGAGCAGCGCGCGCACGCGAGCGGCTTCGCCGTCGATCCGAAACTCCATCTCAAGGGCGAGGGCGAGTGGAGCGTCACCATCGCGCCGTTCGCCCGTTACGACGGGGCGGACTCGCGCCGCACTTACGCCGACCTGCGCGAAGCCTATTTTCTGACGTACGGCGAAATCGGCGACGGTGAATGGGAACTCCGCCTGGGCGTGGACCGCGTGTTCTGGGGCGTCACCGAATCGCAGCACCTCGTCGACATCATCAACCAGACCGACCTCGTCGCCCACCCGAACAAGGAAACCAAACTGGGCCAGCCGATGGCGCACCTCACCTGGTCGGCGGAGTGGGGCATCCTGGAGTTGTTCGCCCTCACCTATCACCGCGCGCGCACATACCCGGGCCGCCACGGCCGCCTGCGCTCCGCGCTCGTCATCGACGATGAGCACGTCTCATACGAAAGCGCCGCCGGGGAGTGGCGCGTGGACCTGGCGGCCCGCTTCACCCGCAGCATGGGGCCCTTGGACCTGGGGCTCAGCGTATTCGACGGCACGAGCCGGGAGCCCTACGTCAGGCCGCATTTCGACCCGCGCGGTGGGGTGAGCCTGCGGCATCACTACGACAAGATTCGCCAGTTCAGCGTGGACGCCCAGTACACCGTGGAGTCGTGGCTCCTCAAGCTGGAAGCCGTTCACCGCGAGGGCGCGCGCAACCTCCGGGGCGTGAAGGAGGACTTCGCCGCTTTCGTCGTCGGGGGGGAATACACCTTCAACTCCATCTGGGGCTCGGCCGCCGACCTCGGCCTGCTCGCCGAATGGAATTACGACGAGCGGGAAGAACGCTCGAACTCCGAGTTCCAGAACGACCTCTTCTTCGCCGTTCGGATCGGGCTCAACGACGCCCAGAGCACGGAAATCATCGCGGGCGTTCTCGCGGACTCGGACCACGCCACGCGCACCCTGAGCGTCGAACTGAGGCGGCGCCTCTCGGATCAGTGGTCCATGAAGCTCGAAGCCATCGTTCTCATGGACGTCGACCGAGAGGACATCATCTACGACACGAGGCGGGACAGCTTCGTGGCCCTGAACGTGACGTACAACTTCTAAAGGGGGTTTTTCCGCCCCTGCGCCCGATGGCGCCGCCGCCGGGCCTTTTCAACAACCCCCCGTGCGCGCCTTACAGGGCGCGCCGTCGATACGCGGCCGCCGCGAAGGCGAACACCACCCGCGCCTGACCACGCGGGACATAAAACTTGAAATCCATCGATCCGCTGGGACATAATGGCTTCATCTGGCTTAACTGTTGCGGCGGCCTGCGGGTTATGTCCTCCCACTGCGCAAGCCGCCTTGCGACGATTGGGAGCCGTTTCCGGTAAACAACCGCCCCGGGAGCCGGCGGTTTTGACGCGGCCAGGCGCCGCCGGACAGTGAATCCATGAATTCCGCATCCCTCGAGCGATACATCGCGTTCATGCTGCGCCGCAGGTGGCTGGTTCTCGCCTCCGCCCTGGGCGTAATGCTGCTCATGGCGGCCGGTCTGCGCTTCATCAACATTTCCAACGACTGGCGCGACATGCTCGATGCGGGCAACCCGCAACTCGTCGCATTCGACGCCATGGAGGCCACCTATTCGGCGACCAACGCGGCGTTGATCGCCCTGGCGCCCAAGGGGGGGACGATATTCACCCGCGAGGCGCTCGGCGCCATCGAGGAGCTGACCGACGCCTTGTGGCGCGTGCCCAAGTCCGTCCGCGTCGACTCCCTGACCAACTACAACCACACCGAGGCGGAAGGGGACGACTTGATCGTGGAGCGCCTCGTGGACGACGCGGGGAAGCTCGGCGACGAAGACCTCGCGCGGATCAAGAAGATTGCGCTGGGCGAGAGCAGCATCAGGGGCCGTCTCGTCTCGCGCGACGGGCGCGTCGCCGGGCTGGTCGTCACTTTCGCCCTGCCCAGGCGTTCGGACGCCGCGGAGATCCAGATTCTGAACCACCTCCGCGGCCTCCTGGCGGAGGCCCGGAAGAAACACCCCGACATCGCCTACCACGTGACCGGCAACGTCTTCGTGAACCAGGTGCTGACGGCCGCGGCCCAGGACGACATGGGGATTCTCGCGCCCGCCGCGTTCCTCGTCATCGTGACCGTCGCCGCCATCCTCCTGCGCTCCCTGTTCGGAACGATGTCCCTCGTCATCGTGATCATCTTCACCGTCGTTTCGACCATGGGCTTCATCGGCTGGACCGGCCTGACGCTCAACGCCGCCAACTCCGGCGTTCCCCTCATCATCATGACGCTCGCCATCGCGCACTCGGTCCACGTCGTCGAGGCGATCATGACCGGCATGAGGAGAGGCCTGGAGAGAGACGCCGCGATCGCCGAGTCGCTGCGCGAGAACGCCTGGCCGGTGTTCCTCACGACGGCCACGACGATAATCGGGTTCCTCAGCATGAACGCCTCGGACTCTCCGCCGTTTCGGCTCCTCGGCAACCTGGTGGCGTTCGGCATGCTGTGCGCCTACGTCTATTCGATGACGCTTCTGCCCGCGCTGCTGCTGGTGCTGCCGATGCGCGCGCGCCCTTCGCGCGGGGGGCATTCCAATATCTTCGACCGCCTCGGGGCCTTCGTCGTCGAGCGCCGCACGCTCCTGCTGTGGTCCGTGGCCGCCTTCGCCGTCTTCCTGGTGGCGGGCATTCCGCGCATCGAGCTGACGGACAACTGGACGCAGCATCTGGATGAGCGCTACGAGTTCCGGCGCGACACGGACTTCGTCATCGAGAATCTCTCCGGCGTGGAAACCCTGGAGTATTCCCTGGACTCCGGGCGCGAAGCCGGCATCACCGACCCCGCCTACCTGCGAAAGGCCGAAGCCTTCGCCCGGTGGTTCCGCGCCCAGCCGGAAGTGGCGCACGTCCAGACGTTTACGGACATCATGAAGCGCCTCAACAAGAACATGCACGGCGACGACCCGGCCTTCCACCGGCTGCCCGAAGACCCCAGGCTCGCCGCGCAGTACCTGCTGCTCTACGAGTTTTCGGTGCCCATGGGGATGGACCTCAACAACCGCATCAACGTCGCCAAATCCGCCACGCGCATGACCGTCACGCTCAAAAGGCTCAAGTCCGAGGAGCTGCGCGCGATCGAGGCGCGCGGGCAGGCCTGGCTCACCGCCAACGCGCCCGGCCTCGCGAAAGAGGCGTCGGGCTACAGCCTCATCTTCGCCCACCTGGCCATACGGAACACCGAGAGCATGTTGTACGGCACGCTCACGGGCATGCTCCTCATTTCGCTGATCCTGATCGGGATTTTCAAAAGCCTGCGCCTGGGCCTCATCAGCCTCGTGCCCAACCTCATCCCCTCGGCCATGGCCTTCGGCGTCTGGGGCTATCTGTACGTCGAGGTGGGGCCCGCCGGCTCTCTCGTGACCGCCATCGCCTTCGGCACCGTCGTCGACGACACGATCCACTTCATGAGCAACTACCTCAAGTCGCGCCGCGAGGGTCTTTCCGCGAGCGATGCGGTGCGCGCCACGTTCCGCGCGGTGGGCAGCGCGCTGTTCGCCACGACCATGGTCCTGGTGCTCGGCTTCCTGGTGTTCGCCACGTCGGGGTTCGCCATCAGCTGGATGCTCGGCCTCCTGTTCGCGCTCACGCTCAGCTTCGCGCTGTTCTGCGATTTGCTGCTCCTGCCGCCCCTGCTCATGGCCATTGACCGCAGGGCGTATCGGTGAAGTACAGGCTCACCGACATCCTCAAAGACGCGAAATCCGGCGGCGTCGAAGCCGGTCGCTTCGGCATCTTCACTCCGATGTATTTCATCCTCGCCCGCAAGCCGGAACAGGGAGGGGCGGTTGGGGAAGTCCACGGCGGTCGGGTTCGCCGGGCGACGGGGAAGAGCGGATCCTCTCGCATCAATCGGGCTGCGCCTGTAGGGGCCGCATGTGGAGTTGCTGAAAAAGTCCCCTGACGGGGTAAAGGCAACCCCCTTGAAGGGGAAATCCCATAAAGGCAACCCCCCCTACCCCCCCTTGTCAGGGGGGTAAGAAAAACCAAAGCCCCCTCTACCCGGCGAGAGGTGTCGCTTTTTTATACCCCCCTGACAAGGGGCTGTTGAAAAAGTCTGGAATGCCGGTATGGGGGCGACGGGATACCACCTTGCCGGAGGTGTGTAGGGGCCGCATATTATGCGGCCCGCCGCCGGAGAAGCGAAAAAAGGCCGGGTCGCATAATATGCGACCCCTACGGGTAAAACGTGGTTGATGCGAGGGGGATAGCTTTTTCAACAGCCCTGACAAGGGGGGGGGTAGGGGGGGGTTGGTTTTCGAGGCAGGGGGAGGACGAGCGGGGCGGGGTTTTGATCGTCATTCCGGCGAAAGCCGGAATCCAGAGCCGATGTGAATTTCGAACCGCAGGACGACCATGAAAAACAATCATGCGAAAAGACAAATTCAAAAGCAAAGTCCCTGGATTCCGGCTTTCGCCGGAATGACGGCGTGCAATCTCGATTGCAGGGGTCGTTCGAGAACGGTTCCTGTCCGCGAAAGCGGGCGGTTCGCGAACCGCCCCTACACAGGGAGCGGCAACGATGCCGGAATGACGGCGGTGATCAATTCCGATCGAGAAAAGGTTTTTCAACAACCCCGCCTTGGGCGGGATTGACCCCTTGAGGGGGAGTCGGTGGGGGGAGTTTTTATTTTAGAACCATACCCCCACGCATCAGCCTTCGCACAAGGCGCTCGGCTTCTGCTACTCCCCCTCAAAGGGGGAGTGATTTGGCCCGGCCCGCAAGGGCCGTAGCGAGGGCCGCGGGAAGCGCGCAATGAACAAGATGACGTTCCACGCCTGCTTGATCATCGCCTGCATGTTCGCGTCGGCGGGGACCGCCCGAGCGCAGTCGCTGGAAGAGGCGCGCGCCGCATACGCCGAGGGCCGCTTCACCGAGGCCGCGGAGCTCGCCCGGTCGCTCGGCGCCTCCGAAGGCCATGCGCTGGCCGCCGATTCCCTGGCGATTCACGGCTACTACGTCGCGCCCGCGGGCGAAAAGGCGGACTTGTTCCGGCGGGCCGAGAAACTCGCGCGGGAGGCCGTCAGGCTCGACGCGGCCAACCCCGAGGCCCATCTCCAGTTGGCCCACGCCATGGGCCGCCAGGCGCAGGCGGCCGGGCCGCTCAAGGCGCTCAAGGAGGGCTACGCCGCCAAAGTGCGCGACGCGATAGAGGAGGCGCTTCGGCTGGACCCGAAAATGGCGGCCGCGCACGTCAGCCTGGCCGCCTGGCACGCGGGCGCCGTCGGCGCGGGCGGATTCTTCGCCGCCCTGCTCTACGGGGCGAGCGAAGAGAAGGCGCTCGCCCATTTCGAGCGGGCGCTCGAACTGACGCCGCGGGACAAGACGGCGCTGTTCGAGTACGCCACCGGCCTCCTGAGCCTGGACGCCGGGGAGAACCGCGCGAGGGCGCGCGATCTGCTGGAGCGCGCGATTGGGATACCGCCGAAAGACGCCTTCGAGCGGCTCGTTCACCAAAGGGCGGTCGCGCGGCTGGCGGCTCTCGGCGATGGATAGGGGGTCGGCGAGAAAGGCCTTGCGGATCGGTCGAGATTCTATGGTAGGGGCCGCATATCATGCGGCCCGCCTTGTGGAGGCGAAAATCAGGGTCGCATGGTATGCGACCCCTACACTTGCGCTGCAAACAGGGTCGCTTATGGACATGGACAATCGGGTGCCATCTCGACCTCGCCCCGAGTAGTCCTGAGCCCGTCGAAGGAGGTACCGAAGGGCTGTCTCTCCTCCCCTCCGCAAACGCGAGATGCCCCGTAGGGGCCGCATATCATGCGGCCCGCTTCGCCGCCCCCCGATCATGGGCCGCATTATATGTCGGACATATATGTCTGACCTACGGAAAGCAATCCTCACTCCCTCCTTGAGGGGATTGTTGAAAAGTCCCGTCTTCCCCCCCCCCACAAACCGCCAACGCCTCTTTCCTCACCCTGAGTAGCCGCCGAAGGTCAAACGCGAGAGGCGCTGTAGGGGTCGCATATCATGCGACCCGTATTGTGAAGGCGAAAAGGCAGGGCCGCATGATATGTCAGACATATATGTCTGACCTACGGCGGGATTACCGACTGACCTGCAAGGACTTTTTCAACAACCCCGACAAGGGGGGGGTAGGGGGGGTTGCCTTTATCCCGCCAGGAAAGTTTTCAACAACCCCACAACCGCGGCACCATGCGGCCCGCCCTGTGGAGGCGAAAATCAGGGTCGCATGGTATGCGACCCCTACACTTGCGCTGCAAACAGGGTCGCTTATGGACATGGACAATCGGGTGCCATCTCGACCTCGCCCCGAGTAGTCCTGAGCCCGTCGAAGGAGGTACCGAAGGGCTGTCTCTCCTCCCCTCCGCAAACGCGAGATGCCCCGTAGGGGCCGCATATCATGCGGCCCGCTTCGCCGTCCCCCGATCATGGGCCGCATGATATGTCGGACATATATGTCTGACCTACGGAAAGCAATCCTCACTCCCTCCTTGAGGGGATTGTTGAAAAGTCCCGTCTTCCCCCCCCCCACAAACCGCCAACGCCTCTTTCCTCACCCTGAGTAGCCGCCGAAGGTCAAACGCGAGAGGCGCTGTAGGGGTCGCATATCATGCGACCCGTATTGTGAAGGCGAAAAGGCAGGGCCGCATGATATGTCAGACATATATGTCTGACCTACGGCGGGATTACCGACTGACCTGCAAGGACTTTTTCAACAACCCCGACAAGGGGAGGGTAGGGGGGGTTGCCTTTATCCCGCCAGGAAAGTTTTCAACAACCCCACAACCGCGTCCCCACGCGGCCTTCGGCGGGCCGGAGCGCCCGGTACGGAACGAAATACTTGAAATCAATCGTTTTGCTGGGCCATAATGGCCCCGGTTGGCTTCCTGCGTGGCGGCCCGAGCCTCATGGACTTCCACTGCACAAGCCGCGTGGAGCAAAATGCTCCCCCACCGATTCTTGAGGCGCATCGTCCGATGAGACTGATAGAAGAGATTGTGCTTCTCCTGCTGAACGAAGAGAGCGGATATCTCGAACAGGTGGCGGGCTGGAATCTCTCGTGCGTTCTGGCAGGCGCCGTGCTGGCGGACCTCGACCTCGAATCCCGTATCGACACCGGCCAGGAGTTGCTTTCGGTGGAGGATGCGTCCCCTTTGGGAGACGACCTCCTCGACCCCGTGCTGGAGACCATCGCCCGCGACCCCGAACCGCGCACCGTCGGTTACTGGATCGAGAAGATCGGCGGCGAGTCGAACGAGCTCCTGGATCACGTTTTCGAGCGGTTGGTGAGAAATAAAATCCTGGACCATGCGATCGGCGGCTTCTGGTCTCTCTCGCGAAACGTGACGAACGGGGACTCCACCACGTCCAGCAGCCGGTTGCGGGCGACGGCGCGCCGGCGAATCGTCGATACGATCCTGGGGGACGAAATACCCGACCCCCGCGACGCCATCATCATCGGCCTCGCCAATTCCTGCGGCGCGTTCCGGTTTCTCTTGCAGCCGGAAGACTACGAGGCTTCACGCGAGCGCATCGAACTGCTGAGCATACTGGACCGCATCAGCCGCTCCGTCGCCGCCGCCGTCGTAGAGACGTCGATCCATCGCTCCATTGCGATAGCGACAAAACCCGTTCCCGACATCAGCCTGCTGAAATTGCTCCGCAAAGACGCGCTTTGGGAAGGAAACGTGGCCAGGCTGCTGGCCGACCTTTACCGCGACTACGGCCCGGTCTTCGCGCTCAAGGCTCCCTTCTCCAAAAAGAGGGTTTTCATCCTCGCGGGAAACGAGGCCAACATCTGGTTCAACCGGCAAAGCCGGATGCACATGCGCTCGAAAGAAACCATGGAGGGCATGGAGCACGTGCTCGGCGCATCGAGAAGCCTGCCGGGCATGGACGGGGCCGAACACTTCCGCATGCGCAAGGCGTTCCAGATGGCCTCCTCCCGGAACCGCCTGAACGGACGGCTCGGAGATCTGTTCGAAGAGATACGGCTGTCGCTTGATTCGTGGAGCGCGGGCGACGTGCTCGTCGCCAAGGACGCAAGCCGGACTCTTATGTCCGGCCAGGTGTCCCGGCTCCTGTTCAGCATGGATTTTTCAGAATACGTAGACGACATCCACAAATACAAGAACCGCATGCTGATCACCTACGCGCAGAAGATTTTGCCGAAGTCCTTCATGCGAACGCCGCGCATGAAAGCCATCCGGCGGCGCATCGACCACGTCTATTCCATGATCAGGAATTCGCACACCCCGGCGCAGCGCGAAAACCAGCCCCGCGACCTGATCGACGACCTGCTCAGCCTGCATGCCAGCGACCCGCAGTACTTTCCGGATACCGATACCAGGTTCATGATGATCATACCCTTCGTCGCGGCCATGTATATGGGCACCGCCGTCGGGTTCGGGCTCTTTCTGATGGCCTCCCATCCGGACATCTACCAGCGCGTGCGCAGGGAAGCCGAGGCGCTGTTCGCGAACGGAGACCCCCGGCCGGAGGACTTGACGCCGGAGGCCATGGACACCGCCCACCGGCTGATTCTCGAAACCCTCCGGCTCTACCCCAGCGTCCCCCTGCAAATGAGAACCGTCATGAACAGCTGCATCGTGGAGGGCTACGAACTGCCCCTCGATGCCCGCGTCGTGCTGGCGTCCACCGCCGTTCATTACATGGAGGAGAACTATCCCGATCCGCGGACGTTCGACATCGACCGGTATCTTCCCGGGCGAGAGGAGCACAAGAAACACGGGGCTTTCGGGACATGGGGTTTCGGCACCCACACCTGCCTCGGCCCGAGAGTGGCGGAATATCAGATGACGATCAACCTTTTGATGATCGCCTACTATTTCGAGCTGGAAGCGATGCCCTCCTGCTACCCGGTGAAAGTCAATCCGTTCCCGACCTGCACCCCGCGCAAGAGCCTCAAGCTACGAATCAAGTCGAAGCGGCCGCTCTTCCCGAGCGATCGGGCGGTCGCCTCCGACGATCGGGAGGTCGCCCTGCATTCCTGACTCGCGGGGCCCGCGCGGCGGCCGAAACACCGCGCAAACCGGCGGATTCGCCGTTCTTTACCGCATCAAAATTTCTTGACAACGCAAGGAGCGTTGGCGAGTATGTCAGGATAAGGCTTATCGAGATGTCGTAACCCGTATTCCGATTCGGGGAAGAGACTCGAATGAATTGCTTCGTCGAACGATTATCAGTCCGGGCCGCATCGACCCGAAAACAAGGAGCCGTCATGAGATCGATTTCACACCGGAAAAACCCTCCTATTCAAACGATCTTTGCGGCCGCCGCCGCCGCGTTTCTTCTCATAGCGTTCGCGCCCGACGCGCGCGCCGCGGATTCGGGCGCGAAAGCCCAGGACCCGAAATGGTATTTCAGCCTGAGCGTGCCGGTCATGTTCATCGACGACTCGGACAGCGTCGAGAAGGGCGCCGTGCCGAGTCCCGCTGGCAAAACTGACTACACGGCGAAAGCCCTCACGGAATACGCTACGGGGTACAGGGTGAGCGGCGCGCTGGGCCGTGAATTCGGCAACGGCCTGCGCGTCGACGGCGAGGTGTTCCTCGCCAGCGCCAAGGTCGACAAGCTGATCTACAAGGGACGCACGACGACCTTCCCTACTCAACAGGGACCAATGACTATAGATGTACCGGGCGAGAGTTCCATCCCCGTGTCCGGCTCGGCAAGCCAGATGGGCGCCATGGTGAACGTCTGGTACGATTTCAATACCGGCTCCAAATGGACGCCATACGTCGGCTTCGGCCTCGGCTTCCTCCGGGTCGATTGGGGCGACGTGAAGTATGACCGCAACGAGGTCGCGCAAGGAGCTGCCGACCAGATTGCGCGCTTACAATGCAAAGCCCTTCCCCCTGGCGTCCAGCAGGATCAGTGTCTACAAGGGGTTCAAGCAGGGGCTGCCAAACTGCCCCCGGGGACCGTGCCCGAACTCTCCGACACGGATACGGTGCTCGCCTATCAACTCGGCCTGGGGCTGGCCTACGAGTATTCCGACGCCATTACCTTTCAGGTGGGCTACCGCCTGTCGAGGTCCGGCGATCTGGAGTTCAGCGGCAAGAACACCATGACCATGGCGACGGCCACGGCGACCACGGACATGCAGGTTCATCTCTTCGAGTTGGGCATACGCTATCGATTCTAGGCGTCGCGTGAACCCCGAACGCCCCGGCGGGAGGAAAGGTGGCATGGCGCGCGCTTCGATCGGTCGTCGGCCGGGCGTGAGGCCGGCCGAACTCGCAGGCGAAGCCGCAACCTTCGAACCAGGGGATGGCGGATGTCGATGAAAGCCGGCCGAATCGAGCGCGACGACGCATCCTCGCTTTATCCGTTTCCGGAAGGCTGGTACTTCGTCGCCGGCCGAAAGACGATAGAGAAGAAGAAACTGATCCAGAGAACCTGGATGGGCGAGCGAATCGTCGTCTGGTGCGACGATGAGGGCCGCATCTGCGTGGCGGAGGACTTGTGTCCGCATCTGGGTTCGGAGCTCGGCCCCGAAGTCGGCGGCATGGTGCGGGGCGGCTGCCTCGTCTGCCCCTTCCACGGGTTCGAGTTCGACGTTTCCGGACAATGCGTCAAGACGCCCTACGCGCCGGCGCCCAGGACCGCCAGGCTTAAAACTTTCGAGACGCGCGAAATCCTGGGCATCGTCTTCGCCTGGTGGGGGGTCGATGGACGCCCGCCGCAATGGCGCCTGCCGGAGGAGCCCGCCGGAGACGACTGGAGCGGGCTGGAGACCTGGAGCGTCCGGTTCACGGGGCATCCCCAGGAGACGACCGAGAACTCGGTGGACGACGGACACCTGCGCTACGTGCACGGCTTCGGCAGCGTGAACCGGGTCGGAACGATAGAGGTGGACGGCGCCTACCTCAGGAGCTGTTTCGACTTCAGGAAAACCCAGGCCGTCGCCGGGATCAACATCTACACGTACGACGTTTCCGCCATCACCCACGTGCACGGGCTGGGCTATTCGTTCGTCGAGGTCCACGAGGACGGCATCGGCATGGATACCCGCCTGTGGGTGCTCGCGACGCCCATCGACGCCGAAACCGTCGAAATGACGCTGTTCAGCCAGGTGAAGCGAATACGCAGACCGAAGCGGGCGATCATCGGAATGCGCTTCCTGCCGGCGGGTCTTCGCACCAGAATCATGAACAAAATCCTCATCACGGCCCAGAAGCGCGACGTTTTGCTGGACGTCGTCATATGGGACAGGAAACATTACGTGCCCCGCCCCCGCCTGTGCGGCTCGGACGGGGAGATCGGAGCCTTCCGGCGTTATTGCGAGCAGTTCTACCCGGAGCGGGGGTGTTGAAAAAGGCCTGCTTCGAAACAGGGCGGACACTCAGGTCCCCGGACAGGCTCCTGCGCCTGTCCGGCTACGCGAGACGCAATGGTTCTGTAGGGGAGGACCCGTGTGTCCTCCCCTGAGCGCCGTTCTGGTCGTGAGCCTGATGTAGGGGTCGCATATCATGCGACCCGCATATCGAACGGGGAGGGCCGCATGATATGTCGGACATATATGTCCGACCTACGGACCAAACCCGACCGAAGGAGGGTTGTTGAAAAAGCGTCTATGAACGAGGGTTCGGCGCGACCGACGGGAAGAAAGAGAATCACTCCCCCCTTGAGGGGGAGTCGAAAAAACCCGGGCTTGGGAGCGGGCGGTATGGAGTCTCACGCAGCGGTGGAGGTGAAGCCGGCCCGGCGCGAGCAGGCGTGATTGTTAGCGTAGGGGCCGCATATCATGCGGCCCATGGTCGGCAGGCGTAAAAGGCAGGGCCGCATGATATGCGGCCCCTACAGACCAAACCCGACCGAAGGGGGGTTGTAAAAAAGGCCGCCGGGAGGCGGGTTTCGCCGTAGAGAGACAGGAAGAGGGACACGCGACGCCATGGAAATCGGCAAACTATCGAACGAGTTGAAGGACGCGTACGGGGGAGAGGACGTCGCCCGCCGCGTGCAGGACTTCGAGGACTGGATCGAGCGCGCGGAGGCCGACGGCGCGGGCGGGTACGACCACACCCAGACGGTGAAGGACTACTACGACCTCTGCAGCGGGTTCATGGTGTGGGGCTGGGGCGAATCCCTGCACTTCGCGCCCCTCTCGCCCGAGGAGAGCCTGGAGGAATCCAAGGTCCGGCATCAGCGGCTGATGATCTCCAAGCTGGAGCTGCAGCAGGGCATGGCGGTGGTCGACGTCGGTTGCGGAATCGGCGGCCCGATGCGCCGCGTCGTCCGTGAGGCGGGCGTCCGGGTCGTCGGGATCAACATCAACAAAATCCAGCTGGAAAAGGCGAAGAGGCTGAACGCCGAGGCGGGGCTCGACCACATGATCGATTACGAGGCGTGCAGCTTCATGGACATGAGCGCCGTCGAAGACGAGACGTTCGACCGGGGCTACGCCATCGAGTCGACGTGCCATGCGCCGGACAAGCGGCGCGCGTTCGAGGAGATATTCCGCGTGCTGAAGCCCGGCGCCCTGTTCTGGGGGCAGGAGATGTGCCTGACGGAGAAGTTCGACCCCGGCGACGACCGGCACCGGGCCCTCAAGCGCGACCTCATGCTCGGCATCGCGCTCAAGGAGGTCGCGACGTTCGCGGAAGTGAACCGCGCGCTCGAAGCGGCGGGTTTCGAGGTCGTGGAGGGGATGGACCGGGAAGTCCGGGAGGGGCCATCCACGCCGTGGTACCAACCCATGGAGAGCCGGCACGGGACGCTGGGCAACGCCCTGCGCAGGCTTCCGCAGGGCCGCAGGGCGGTCCTCGCGGGATCGAAGCTGGCCGAAGTCGTCCGGCTGTTCCCGAAGGGGTCCGCGGAAGTCGTCCGCCTCCTGGACCGGACCGCGGACGCCTACGTCGCGGGCGGCAAGACGGGCATCTTCACGCCGCTGTACTGCTTCCTGGCCCGCAAACCCCGTTAGGCGCAAGCGGCCGGCGGGCGCGCCGGAGTTGCGCGGGCTTTTGGAGTTGACTCCCCTCTTGACTGTCGATTGCACACGCTGAATCACGAAACCAGGGCTTTTTCAACAAGCCCATATGCGACCCCCGCAAACCGCCAACGCCTCTTTCCTCACCCTGAGTAGCCGCCGAGCCGCGTATCGAAGGTCAATCGCGACCAATGCGGGAGCGATTGCCGACCAAAAAGGGGAGCGCTCCCCTCGATAGACTCGGGCAAGCCCTTCGATACAAACGCTCCTTCCTCGGGGCTGTTGAAAAACCTGTCCCTCTCGGATCAACCACGTTTTATCCGTAGGGGCCGTTCGCGAACGGCCCTCCCCGGAGAAGAAACGGGCGCTTCACGAAGCGCCCCTACGGTCGTCTTTCAAGAGGGTATGTAGGGGCCGCATATCATGCGGCCCGCCGCCGGAAAGGCGAAAAGGCCGGGCCGCATGATATGCGGCCCCTACAATCGAAACAGCAAAATGACGCCCGGAGCCGAGCGCGCGGCTTCGGCCTGCTACCGAAGACGGAGCCGGTTCGTCATCCGGACGCTCCCGCCGCCGTCATGCGCCGGAGCGACGAACCACGAGCTTCCCTTCCGCCGGACAGCGCAACCCCTCTCTCCCAAGGGCTGTTGAAAACTTTCCTGACGGGGTACAGGCAACTCTCCCTTGTCAGGGGTCAATTTCGAGCGATGAGCGAGAAATTGCGCGCCGATGCGTTTCTCATCAATGGCTTATGCAAACGCTCGCTCCTCACTCGCGTTTGACCCCTGACGAGGGGGGGGTAGGGAGGTTGCCTTTACAGGGTTGTTGAAAAAGTCCTCCAATCGAGAGTGTTCACCGTCATTCCGGCGAAAGCCGGAATCCATTTGCTTTGCCTTTGCTTTTTTGTTTTCTGATTGGTTCCCGTCAATGACGGAGAGATGAAAAGCCGGAGTATTGTCATTCCGCTTGAAAATGGATTCCGGCTTTCGCCGGAATGACGAATAAAACCGAACCGGCCCGAAAGGACAGGCCGCGACCTCGGACAGGCTAAAGGGCCTGTCCGCTGCGCGCGCCCTCCCCGGTTATTTGCATTCGCCAAATCTCGAAATCAGAGGTTTTTCAACAACCCCGAAAGCGCCGCCACCGCCTCATCCCGGGCAGGCGCGCGCGCCGCATCGGGGGATGCGCGGCGGGCGGTGTCGAACCCCGCCCGGAGCCGGGCGCGCTTTTCGCCCATCCGCGCCGCGCCGGGAGCGGGCCGTCTCGGGCGGGTTCCGGGGGGCGTTTCTCCGGAAGGGGCGCGCTCCCGGAGAGAGCGCGTGAGGAGCGCAGGGATTCAGGATAATGCAAATAATCATATTTTCGACAAAATTGGATAAATTCACGATGTTTTCCGATAAATTAACGGGGTTATTCGATAAATAAAACGAGCCGTTTTCCCTCGGGAAAAGACGCCGAAACAGCGCGGCGCAGGGAGTATTCTGCCACGGCCCGAGCGCCGCGCGATGACGGCAAATGCGGGGAATTGCGGGGCGCCGCGCGCCGAAAGCGCCGGGGAGGCCATTGCAACCGTTTGATAAAAATTGTGTTATGACGAAGACGCCGAAAGACGCCGCGAAAGATACCCACGGGCCTCGTTTTGTGGTTTTATGGGGCGTCGCATTGGCGACATCGGGGAGATATATATGGAAAAGAAGGTCATCCATACGGAGAAGGCCGCATCGGGCAAGGTGCCGCTCTCCCAGGCCATCCGGGCGGGAGAGTGGCTCCACTGCTCGGGGCAGTTGCCACTGGACCCCGCGACGGGAGAGCTGGTTCCGGGCGGCGTGGCCGAACAGACCCGCCGGGTCATCGAGAACTTGAAGGCGGTGTGCGAGGCGGGCGGAACGTCGCTCGAAAACGCCGTAAAAGTAACCATTTTCATGGAAGATCTGGCGGATCTGGGGGAAATGAACGCCGTGTTCGAGGCGTATTTCGGAACGGAAGACCCCCCGGCGCGAACGACTTTCCAGGCGGCGAAAATCATCGCGGGCGCGAAACTCGAAATCGAACTGCTGGCGTTCATCCCCCAGCAAGAATAGGAGAACCCTTTGGCTACGAGAGCACCTCAAGTCGGGATACTGATGGGAAGCGCGTCGGACAAACCGGCGATGGAAGAAGCCGCGAAGGCGCTCGACGCCTTCCACATTCCCTCGGAGATGAGGATCTTATCGGCCCACCGCACGCCCGACGCCGTGCACGAATACGTCAAAACGGCGCCGGAGCGCGGAATCCGCGTCCTGATCGCCGGCGCGGGCATGTCGGCGCACCTGGCGGGCGTCGTCGGCGCCGCGACGGATCTGCCCGTGATAGGCGTTCCGCTCGACAGCTCCTCGCTCGGCGGCCTCGATTCGCTCCTCTCGACGGTGCAGATGCCCCCCGGCATCCCCGTGGCGACGATGGGAATCGGCGGTCCCGGCGCCAGGAACGCGGCCCTTCACGCCACCCGGATACTCGCCTTGACCGACCCGAAACTGGCGAAGGAATACCGGCGCTTCGCGCAACAGCAGACCGAGAAGGTTCTGGCCGCCGACGCCGCGCTCCAGCAGGAAATCGCCCCGCCGCCCGCCCAGGCGCAAAAAGACAACTCGAAACAACCCAAAGACGACGCGAGAAAAAAACCCAGGCCCAAACGAAGCCGCGCCAAAAGAACGTACCGGAAAAAATAGACGGTGGGCGGAATCCTCCCGGTGAATCCCGACTCACCAGAAGAAGAAGTGCTCCGGCAGGCCGGTGAGGAATTGTCTTCCGGAAACATCGTCGCCCTGCCCACGGATACGATTTATGGGCTGTGCGCTTACGCTTTCGACCATGAAGCCGTCGAGAAACTCTATGAAGCCAAGGGGAGAAAAGACGGGAAAGGCGCGCCCGTTCTCATCGGCTACCGCAATCAGTTGATAAGACTCGCCGGCCACATCTCTCCGCGCGCCGTAAGCCTGATGGACTCTCTATGGCCTTCGGGCCTGACGCTGGTTCTGCCGGCTTCTCCCTGCCTGTCTCCCCTGCTGGCCGAAGGCGGTACGAGCGTCGCCGTTCGCATGCCCCCTCAAGCGCTTTGCCGCATCCTGGCCATGCGGGTCGGCCCGTTCGTGGCGACGAGCGCGAACCCATCCGGCGAACACCCGCTCCAAAGCGCCCAAGCGATTTCATCCCGGTTCCAAAACAAGGTAGGGTTGATCCTGGACGGCGGGAAAACGGAAAACACCCGGCCATCCACCGTCGTAGACGCGAGGGGGGAGCAACCAAGGCTTCTGCGCGAGGGCATGGTCGATTTCGATTTGGTGGTTCGCGCCTGGAACAAGGCCTGAGAAAACGCGGCCGGATTCTATTCGGGCTCAGGCATGTTCAAGACGACCCGGCCCTCCCCTTCGACGATACACTGACAGGCCAGTCGGTATTCACCCGGATTCCAGCCATAGGCATCCAGCGTATCTTTCTCGTCTTCCCGCTGTGGAGAGAGAAACTCGGTTCCTGAAATCACGATCACCTTACAAGTCGAACAGGCGCAATTGCCGCCGCAATCGCAGGTATGATCGACGCCATTCTCCAAATCCGCATCCAGAATGGAATCTCCAATCTCTATTTCGTATTCGACATCCAGGTTTTCATATCGAATGGCGCCCAACAACCTACCTCCCGAAGAAATGGTGAACCAACGTTCCGAGGTTTCCATCCGTGGAACGCTCTATACGGATATGAGAATTTTACGAAATCTCTTTCATCAAGGCCCAAATCTATTATCTTTCCTTGCCCCCTTTAACGGGTGCGTTCCACACTTTTGAAGCTACAATCCCTAACGATGACGAGCGCGAATATCCAGATTACCGGAGTGCGGAGGATACGCTAGACCGTGCCTTTCGGGGGAAGAACCACCATCGATTCCGTCCAAGCCTTTCGAGACTGAGAAAGCAAAAACTCGATGGCTTCCGCCACCAGTTCAGGCGGGATCATCGCCTCGAAATCGAACTCCCCTGGAATGGATTCCCACATATCCGTCGCGCAGGCGCCAAGCCGGAGAACGGCAAGGCGTATCCCCCTGGGTCTCAACTCCTCCACCAGTGCTCTGGAGAGTCCCTCAAGACCGGCTTTCGCGGCGCAATAAGCCGACGCGTCCGGAAAACCAGACACGGCGCTAATCGAAGAGATGTTGATGACATCGCCATTCGCCGCTTCAAGCATGGGACAAAGCGCCCGCGTCAGCATAAAAGGAGCGGTAAGACACACCGATACCGTCGCATTGAACTCATCCAGCGAGAGATTCTCGATATCCTTGAAAACACCCGAACCCGCGTTGTTTATCAGCGCATCCACGCCCTCGAGTCTTTTTTCAGCCATCTCGCTGAGCGCTTCGACTTCATCGGCTCTCGTCACGTCACAACTGTGCGGAAAAATCTGCCCCACGCAGCCTTTTGAATCAAAAGCCAGTCTCGCCAGGGCATCGATATCCCTCGCAACGGCGAGCACTTTCGCGCCCGCTTTTGCGAGGCGAAGCGCGCTCGCACGACCGATTCCTCGAGAAGCCCCAGTGAGAACGATTCGCCTTTTTTCCAGATTTCTCGGTTCACCGAACGCCATCGGGGCTTTCTCCATAATAATCCACGAAATTTCGCTCGTTTTCATACAGGCGAACACGAAAAAGAATCTCCGTGTCTATGTGCTCAACCAAACACTCCCAAATCGAAATCGCTATGTTCTCCGCCGTCGGGATCCGGCTTTTCATGAAACCCGCAGCGTCTTCATTCAAATTCTTGTGATCGAGCGCCTCTACGACTTCCCGCCTCATGAGCTTTTTCAGGTCAGCCAGATTATAAGCCATCCCCGTTTCAGGACTCACGGGGCTTCGCAGGGTTACTTCAAAAACATAATTGTGCCCATGGTAATGCGGATTGGCGCATTTTCCGTACACGGCCTCATTGCGCTCATCGCTCCAATCGGGTCGAAACAACCGATGCGCCGCGGAGAATTCTTCTTGCCTCGTTATTTCTATCATCCGCCTTTGAGTCCTAAGTTGAAATCGGGTCAATCACAGAAACATCCGTTTCTACCATATCCGCATATTTTAAGCCTGTGGCCGTATTAAACGTCACGATGCGCTCATCGCGCCCGATGTCGCCCCGCTCAACCAAAACATCCAGGGCCGCGATACAGGCCCCGCCTTCCGGACAAATGAGGATCCCTTCGGAAACCCCCACTTTTCCTTGCGCCTCGAACATCATCTCATCGGAAACGGCAATCGCCGTCCCCCCGCTTTCCCGGATCGCCTGGAGGCATAAAAAATCCGCCAGAACCTTCGGCGCGCGCAAGCCGGATACCACTGTCGTAGGATTCTCCCATAGGGACGAGACGTCGTCGCGGTTCTCGTACGCCCGCACAAGCGGGGCGCAGCCCTCGGCCTGAACGCAAATCATGCGCGGCCTTTTCTCGCCTATCCATCCCAATGCCTCAAGCTCGCCAAAGGCGCGCCACATCGCCACCAACCCCGTCCCGCCGCCGGTCGGATAAAGAATCACATCAGGAACATCGCCATTGAGTTGCTCGACGAGTTCATAGGCCATCGTTTTCTTGCCTTCGGCCCGATAGGGCTCCTTGAACGTGGACAGTTCGAACCAACCTTCTGTCGGCGCTCTTTGTGCTACGATTTCCGCGCAATGATGGATGTAGCCGCGAACGACAGTCACATCGGCCCCCGCCAGCGCGCATTCCACCTTATGTACGCCAGGCGCTTCTTCCGGTACAAACACAGACGCCTCGATTCCCGCTCGAGAAGCGTAAGCCGCCGCCGCGCCGCCTGCGTTTCCGGCCGTGGGAATGGCGATTTTTTTTGCGCCCAGATGCCGCGCCATCGTGATGGCTACAGACAATCCTCTGGCCTTGAAACTCCCCGTCGGATTCAGGCCCTCATCTTTCACGAACAGATTCGAAAACCCCAAAGCCTCTCCGAGATGAGGCGCTCTCAACAAAGGCGTCATACCTTCGCCGAGTGTAACGATGGCGCTTTCATCGGGGGCCGGGAGCATTTCATGATAGCGCCATATAGAATAAGCGCGACCCGCCATATTCCTGATGTCCAAAGTCCGCGCGGCGACTCCGGTGTCATACCGCGCCAGCAACGGAGCACCACCGGGGCTGAGACTCATCAAGCCGCCGGGTTCGAATTGTTCTTCGGTTTTTGAACACTCTAGTCCTATGAATGCAGAGAAAGAATTCATCTTGGAGTCTCATGTTTGAAGTTTTCGTTCTCGATATTGTTGCATCAAAAACACTTTGCTACCTTTTCATTGATTCCCATAACGATATCGTCATCATCGCTGCCCCCGCAAGGAGAAACCAATGGCACGCAAAGTTAAGGCATTGCCGGGCCCGGCAAAAACCCAAGGATTCGTTGAAATCGCAGAGGGCGTACATATTTTCATTGGCGGAGACGGCAACACGAATTTCGGCCTTGTTCTTACAGACGAAAAACCCGTCATCGTTGATAACGACATCCGGATACGAAAAGCCTTTGTATCCGGAATGAAAGAAATCACTCGAAAATCGCCCGGGCTGGTGCTTAATACCCACCACAATTTCGACCACACCTCCGATAACGGTTATTACCACAAACGAGGAGCCGTTTCCGTTGGTGAGGAAAACGTGCGCTTGGAGATGGAACGCGAAGAGAACGAGGGCATTTGGGTGAAGCAAATGGCAGGCAGGCCGCAAAAAGTGGAACACTTGATCGGCAAACTCCACATCGCACCACCCATGGTGACGTTCGGGGGCGAAATTTCCGTCCGTTACGGCGGGCGATTGTTCGAGATGGTTCATGTTGGTCATTGTCACACAAAAGGAGACACCGTTGTCTGGATGCCGGAGGAGAGAGTTCTCTTCACGGGGGATCTGCTCGACTATCGGACTCACCCGGTGGCAAGGCTAGGGAATTTCGGTAACTGGATAGATGCGATTCCAAAATTAAAGAAACTCCCCGCCAAGTTCCTCGTCCCCGGTCATGGGCCCATTCCCACTCAGCCCGCCTCAAAAGTATGGGATGAGTTCAGAGGCTACATGACGAAATTGCGCTCGCGCACCGCCGCTGCCCTGAAAAAACATCGGACTCTCGCAAAAGCGATTCCGAGCGTTCACATGGCTGAATACCGCAATTGGTTTAGAGCAAACCTCGTTCCACAAAACGCGACGTTAATGGCAAAGGAATTAAGAAAAAGAAGGTGAGAACTTCACGCCCACTCCGTTGGCGGTGCTTCTCCCCGGAAATATCCAGGGGGAACATCCCCTCGGACGCGACGGGCAATCAAACGCTTTCTCGTCAAAGAAAAACGGCTTTCCACTTCGGCCGACGAAGACCACGGCTCTTCAGACTGAAAACCGCCCACCCGAATTTCTCCTTCCACAATCAAGACGCCATCCTCCACCTTGGGAGTATTTCTCACTACGCCTGATTTTTCATCCCAAAACTGCACGGCCCCATCGTTTGCATCGAAAGCATAGACAGCGCCTTCTCGTTTCCAGTCTACGGCTGCAAAAGGACCTCCCTTTTCTTCTCTCTTCATCGCTACCCTGCTCGTGCCTACGATATACAAATCCCCCCAGATGAGAGGGGGCGCTATCACCCAACCAGCCGTGTTCTCCACCCGCCAACGGAAATTGCCGCTCTCGCGATCGACTGCAAAAAAATGCCCCTTTTCCTGATCGTTCAGAACGGCGAAAATTCCCTTTTCATCCGAAGCATACAACGAAGTATGCACTCCAAGGCGTTCAAGAAGCTCGTCGGGTGGAATCGTCACAGAATCTACCTCTTCATCCGCGATCATCGTTACAAACCGAACATAAACATTCAGCCATAGCATACCCTATATAGAAAATGCCTTTCATCTCTTTCCCGCCAAGCGGGATGGAGCAGCGCGCTGTTCATCAAGCTCGTGCGTTATGATTATTTTTGATAAAATTGGTGGAACAAGCATTGTTAAAAATGGATGTTCTAGAAAAAGGAGATTTCACATGGCCGTCGTCACCATTTCACGCCAATACGGGACCGGTGGAATTTTCATTGCGCGCAAGCTTGCGGACAAATTGAACCATGCGTTTCTGGGACGCGATGAACTCGTCGAAGTTTGCGAACAACGCGGCCTGACCCTGGACTTAGAGAAAATAGAAGGGCGCGCTCCAACAATCCTGGAGCGTACTTTCGGCGTGAGGCGCGACAGCTTGCGAGGCGTTTTGGCTGAATGCATGAACGAAGCGGCGGATAAAGGAAACGTCGTTATCGGCGGGTGGGGAGGTCAAGTGCTTTTGAAGGATCGACCCGATGCCCTTCATCTTCGAATCGTCGGCAGCATGGAAGCCCGCATCCGACATTTCATGGAATCCTCAGGCGTAACCAGAACGGCCGCAGAAGAAACCATCAAGAGATCCGACCGGGATCAAGGTTTGTTTTCCCAATACTTTTTCAATGTCGATTTCGCCGACTCAACTCTCTATCACGGCACATTTAACATCGAACAAACCTCGTCCGAAAGCATGATTTCTTTTATCGAATCGATGATTGCAGAAAAAGAAAGAACGGCTTCATGAACAGAAACCAAAACCCGATTTCCATATCATATTCTATCCGGTAGGTTTTGAACTTCTATGTCTCCCAAAATACCTCCACGGAAAGGTATATTCACCTCCATCCAACCAGAAGAGAGGCGGCGCCGGCTTCGTAAAAACTGCCATGAAAAATCATCCTTTTCTTCTCTTTGCTTGCGAGGACGCCGCCGCCACTGCAATAAGCGATAACATCTGAACAACCAAAACCAGAATAAACGCCCAGTAATAGCTTTCCCACAAGTCAAAAATATATCCCGCGACCCAAGGCCCGACGGCCGAGGCCAGTCCCCCTCCCGTTTGGCTGAAACCCAGGATTCGGCCAAAACTCTTGCCGGCGAAAATATCCGCCTTGATCGATACGAAAATCGCGCCCCGGGCCCCGGCACCAATGCCGTACACCAAAACATAGGTATATCCCAGCCAAGCACGCTGCTCAGATAAATTCATCAACAGAAAAACACCCGACATGGCAACCAAGCTGAGCAGATAAAAAGTTCGGGTTCGGCCAATTTTGTCTCCTGCCCATCCGCCCAAAATACCTCCCAAGGCTCTGACTACGGCCAGACCTCCTATCAGAGAGGCGGCTTTCATGGTGCTCATTCCCACATCAACCATGTGAGCGGCCTGGTGCACACCGACCACGCTGAAACCAACGCCATTAAATATCCCCGCCAGAAACAACAGCCAAAAAACAGAATCGGACAGGGCTTCTTTCAAGGTCCAGCTCGATCCGATGTCGTCTCCTGCTTTTCTTTCCGTTATGTCGGCGCGGCTGCGATGTAAAAACACATTCAAGGGAACCAACAAAACGATGATGCCAATCCCCAGCAAAACATACGCCGCGCGCCATCCGAAAACTGCGATTAGAAAAGCGGAAAACGGAACCATGACGATGCCGCCGCAACTCCTCCCCGATAACGATATCCCCATCGCCACGGAGCGGCGTTGTGTAAACCATTGACTAACAACAGTACTCGTAGGAATAAACCCAAACATGGTAACGCCTAGTGCAACGACGCCTCCATAGAAGAAATACAAGGTGGGCAAACTGGAAACCTGTGACATCAATGCAAGACCGACGCCTAGAATCGTGATGCCCGTAGGAATGATTACTCTCGGACCCCACCGGTCTACCATAGCCCCGATAAAGCCGGCGGAAATCGCAAACGTGGCCATCGAGAAAGAAAACGCCAGGGCGGTGTCCGCCCTGGACCACCCGAATTCACTGAGAAACGCCACGTAAAAAACGGGAAACGTTCCAACAATGGAGCCACCGACAGCCATGGTGAAAAAGGTGAGGCCCACTATCGCCCAGCCAAAATAGCGGCTTGAATTCTCACTCGCTTTTTCTGAAAAATAGAAGTTCATTTCGCTGAATCCGCGACAGAAAAAATACAGGCGCCCCACCAAAGAGGCGCCTAAGAAATCATGGTTCCCCAAAATTTTCGTTTTGGGAAAACCTGCTACATAAAATGAAGCCCTTGGGCAAGCAAAATGGAGGATCAGACACGCATCGGCATTACAACATACGTATAACCATCCGAGTCCTCGGGAGAGAGCACTCCAGGGCTCAGCGAATCCTTTAACTCCATGCTGATTTGCTCTTCATCCAATATGGAGAGCGCATCCAGACAATACCTTGAATTAAACCCAATCGTGATGTCAGTCTGCGCGCTCGATTCTATGATTTCCTCGGCTTCTCCTGCCTCCGAGCCGTTCGTTGTCAACCTCAACTGGCCCGGAGTGAACTCAAACTTCACCATGCGTGTTTCATTAGTAAAAAGGGAAACCCGCCTGAGCGCCTGCGTTAGACTTTCTCGGTTTATCAAAATGGAATGCTCATTGTTATCTGGAATCACCTGCCTGTATTTCGGAAATTCACCATCTATCAACCGGGCCGATAAAGCAATGTTTTCCATTTGAAAAATGATGTGGTTTGGCGTGAGAGAGGCAGCCGCTTCTTCTCCTGAAAGAGACAAACCCTGCCCGCTCGGGACATGGGTAAGAGAAATAGATACGTCACCCTCGACCCCCTGCAAGAGCTTTACGAGTTCTCCCAAAGCTTTTTTGTGAACAATTACCCCTTCGTCAAGTACCAACCCTTCGCTCGGCCGCTCGATCATCGCCAACCGGTGGCCATCCGTAGCGACAAGACGCAGGGTATCGGCTTCGGTTTCCATGAAAACGCCATTGTAGGTATAGCGCGTTTCATCCTGAGATATCGCAAACATCGTCTTTCGAATCATTTCCGATAAAACCGAGGCGGAAATCGTATGCGCTTTTGATTCTTTCGATTCAGGAAGCGCGGGAAACTCTGAAGGCGGCAGCCCCGGAAAACGGAATTTCGAGCGCTCGCAACGCATTTCAATCCATTGTCCATCTTCTTCTGCAAAGTGAACCTCCGCCTCGGGAAGCTCTCGAACAATGTCAAACAATTTCCTTGCATTCAGCGTAACTTGGCCCGCTTTTTCTACTTCGGCCTCGAACATTCCCCGCATACTGATATCAAGATTCGTGCCCAACAAGCGTATGTTCTTGTTGCCTTCGGTCTCGACAAGCACATTTTGCAATATTGGCATTGCGCTGCTTCTGTTTTCGACGACACCTTGTATCGTTTGAAGGGCTCTGAGCAACGTATCCCTTGAAATGGCTAACTCCACGGTACCGACTCCTTGTAATGGAACAGGGTTTTACAAATCATTGATCAGCATCAACTCGAGTGCTGGTTCGATAATAACAATTATAAGGTCTCTTGGGCATAAGTTTCATATAAACCAAAGATGGACACAGGGCAAGGGGACGGATTTCTTGAAAAAACTTTTTGTCGCTCGATGAAACTTGATTCCATGAATTTCGGACACAAAACGTCATTTCACCAATAGACCTCCGGGAAGAGGAGAGATGCAGAAAACAGTGCCATGAGAGTCAAGTCACGAAAAGAAAAAGGGAAGGGCGCAATTCTTGAATCATTTATTTGAAATGGTAAGATGATCGCCTTGTTAATGCGAAGGTTCTCCAACCCATCTTTTTGTCATGAATAAACCGACTTCCCAGCGTTCTATACTGCACGTTTACGCACATCCGGATGATGAATCCTTTGGAAACCCTGCCACATTCGCGTTCTACGCAAACCAGGGTGTGCGAATGGGTCTCCTTACCCTCACACGAGGAGAAGCCGGTCTCACAAACGACGTATGTCAGCCCGATGAATTAGGCGATGTCCGGGAAAAAGAGTTGGAAAACGCCTGCCGTGTGCTTGGCATCGAAGATATGACGCTCTGGAATTACCCGGATGGCGGACTGAAATCTATTGATGACTCGGAAATCCTGTCCCGTATCGAAGGGTTTATCCGAAACTTTTCTCCCGACGTGGTCGTGACGTATGGAGAAGACGGCGTTACCGGCCATCCCGACCACATCACTGTTGGCGGCTGGGCCACGAAGACCTTCCATCGGCTTGTGAGGAAATATCCAAAAACTGCTCCCAAGCGCCTGTACCATCGAATATCACCTGTGAAAAGACGCGCTTTATACAATCGCTCCGACCTCGTATATCGGGACGATTACACAACCATTGTCGATGGGAGAAACTTTCCGAATGCGAGGTTAACAGCGCATGCATGCCACCGCTCCCAAAAACAAGCCACGGATTACACGCAACCAAGAGTGTTCGAGGCAGGGCTGGTGGATTATTATGTCAGGCAGTACCCCGTTTGGTGCGATGGTCCGCTCGAGGCCGATCTGTTCGGGGATTCTTACCATGCCGATGAAACCGAATTGCCCTGAATTACACCACCCTTCCATACGCTAACCGCACATTTCTCACTGAAAGAGAACTTGCCCATTCCGGTATGTGCGTGCTCACGACCAAAGTGATTCCTGAGGCAGCTAACTCTTTGATTATTTCGACAATAAGTTTGCTGTTTTCCTCATCCAAATGAGAAATGGGCTCATCCAGGAGAAGGGTTTCCGCTCCTGCCGCTAACGCCCTGGCAAGGGCTACGCGCTTCTTCTCCCCCCCGGAGAGTTTTGCAGCATCTCTGTGAATCAAACCTTCACATCGCGTTTTGAGAATTGCTTCTTCAGCCTTTTCTTTCGCTTGCAACATGCTCATCCCGCGCGCACGGAGCCCATAAGAAACATTCAGCAACACGTTTCCCCGAAAAAGATACGGCTCCTGGGCAAGGAGGGTGACCCTTCTTCTGTGTTCGAGTCCTGCTTTGCCGAAACTGATGTGCTCACTCTTATATTGGATGATGCCATCCTCAGGCATGAGCAAACCCGCCATCACTCGCAAGAGCGTGGTTTTCCCGGAACCATTTGCTCCTGTAAGCAGCACCACCTCTCCAGACGAAACCATCACCTTCTCGATATCCAGAACCAATTCGGCCTCATATCGAAATTTCACGCTTTCCAGAAAAAACACTTCCATATCAAGACCTTTGAATGTAGCGAGAAAGTAAATTTGTCACGAAAATAATCGCCAAGAGCACAACGCCCAATGCGATTCCGAAACCGAATTCTCCCTTCATGCTTTCAAGCGCAATGGCTGTGGTCAAGGTTCGTGTATACCCTTCAATATTCCCTCCGAGCATCATGGCGATTCCCACTTCCGAGGATACGCGGCCGAATGCCGCCAACACTGCGGCCATCATCCCGAAGCGGGCTTCGCGCAGCACCGTCCATGCCACAAGCCCATTCGACGCGCCCAAAGTAAGAGCCGTTTCACGCACCCTTTCATCAACGGATGCGACAGACGTCATGGAGAATACCGCAACGAGCGGAATCGCCAGGACAACCAATCCAACAACAATAGCCGAAGGAGTAAACAACAAGTCGGCGAATCCCAAAGGACCTCGCCTGGAGAGAAAACCATATGCGAGCAACCCGATAACGACGGTCGGTAAACCCAGTGATGTCTGGAGCAGCGTAATAGAGAACCCGCGCCCTCTAAAGCGACCCATTGCCAGCAAGAAACCAATCGGCAATCCGATGAGAGACGCCAGAATTGTTGCCCAAAAACCTACTTTGACGGTCACCCAGGCGGCGAGCATTACCTGAGGGTCAGCCCTGAGCACCCGCATCAGTCCATCGGCAAACCCATCAAGCAAGTATTCCAAAACGCCTATCCTCCAAGCCTATCAACGGGGGGCTTTTGCGTCTGGATAAAAGAGTTGCTTTCCCAAGAGCCGAAAATTACGGATGATGCCTTGCCCCTCGCCGGATGTAAGAAAATCGATATAATTCACCGCCAATTCAAACTTCACGTGGGGATGTCGCTCGGGGTTCACGGCAATCACGCTATAGGGGTTGTGCAAACGCTTTCCTCTTGGTCCTTGAATCTTGAGGGATATTTTTCCCTTCGCAAAGAGAGCGATATACGTGCCTCTGTCCGTAAGCGCGTATCCGCTTTTCTCATCCGCAGCCATCAGTGTTCTACCCATTCCTTGGCCCAAAGCGCGATACCAGGAACCAAACACATCAACTCCGGCATCGCTCCAAAGCTCCATTTCCTTCTTGTGTGTCCCGGAATCATCACCCCTGCTGAACCAAAAGCTTTTCGAATTCTTGATTTGGAGCAACGCCTCGGACACATCGAATGTCTTGAATACCCCGGCAGGGTCCGATGCCGGGCCGACGATCACAAAATCGTTATACATAACGGATCTTCTGTGAGTACCGTAGCCCCGAGCCATGAACAAATCTTCCGCTTTCCTCGCATGGACGAGCACAACGTCCACATCGCCGTTCTGCCCCAGTCGCAGAGCTTTACCCGTACCTACGGATATGGTGTGCACGAATACGCCATATCTTTTCTCAAATACCGGATGCAATTGCTTGAGCAAACCCGAATTCTCCGTACTCGTCGTTGTCGCAAGTTTCAGGCGGTCCAGCGCAAGAGAGTGGGTCCAAAATCCCAAAACCAACAAAAGGGCCAGGATGAAGCGCGAGATAAAACACAGCGTCATTGGGATGCCTTCATACTCTTGGTTGTTCTGCAGGTTTGATCGAAGGCGCACTATCCAGGATTTTGAGATTGATTTCCTGAGAGAGCGCCTCAAGAAGTGTTCTTGTCTCGACTTCCGCGTCAATGGTTGAAGTCAGCCGTGCAAGAGACATGGGTTCGCCATGTTCGTTTTTCTCGGCACAAGCATGAAAAGTTTGGTAGTACCCTAAAGCATCATAACCTTCCAATATCGCTTGCAAGTAATTTTGCCGGGATGTCGGCACATGCAACCACCAGATGAGGGAACCGAAGTATGATACTGGGTTGAGTTTCTTTTCTTTGAGATGGGAGGTCATGCGCTCATTTGAATTCGACTTTCCGCTTGTCGAATGTATTCTGGCATTTCTTTCACAAACAAAGAACGGGGCACCACCTTGTCAAAGCCCGCTCGCGTCGCCGATTTAAGCAACTCCGGCTCGGTATGCCTGCCCCAGGCAATGGCGTAGGTGTCTTTGTTTTTTTGACTGGTTTTTAGCTTTTTGACGAGCTTACACGCTCTTTCGCCACCTAGTTTATGGTGGTGCAAATCGGACATGAATAATGCGGCGCGAAATTTTTCGATGGCCTCGTCAAATTTCTCCTCTGAATCGATGAACTCCAATGCGACTCCCCGGGCTATTCCTGCTTCCCGAATGCCGGCGGAAAAAATCAAATCTGAGCAAATGACAAAAACCCTTTTCGGCTCTTCTGTCATCATGAACTGTCTTTCTTCTCATGTAGGAATTCGTTTTGGGGCTCACCCAAATAGCCGGGCAAGTAGTCGATGCGTCCCGAGGACAATACTTCAATGTATTTCGCCCCATCGGGCCCCACGCCCGTTGCGCTATGGAACACACCTCCTGGTATCGAGGCGAAACCACCGGGCTCGAGCCACTCCTCAACCCCATCGATGTGCATTCTAAGTTTACCCTCAAGCACGACGATAAACTGATCTTCGGGGTGGCGATGAATCGTGCTCTCATCGAACAGCGTATCGGGGGCTATCTCGCCGCGCTGCATCGTCAACCCATCCAACGCGGCTGCGCGGCGCATGGTTCCCTTGCGTAGATTTTGTGTTTGCGGAATGTCTTCCCAGCGATGAAAACCCAATCCCTTCTTCCTTGTCTGTCGTATGTCGGTTCCCTGGACGACAACTACACAACTGATGAGGGAATATTGTTAGACTTCCATTTTCTCGCCCAAGAGATCGATAAGCTCATGGATATTTTCGAGCGTATCGATTTTATAGAGCATCGCCTCAATCAAGGCGATCTGATTGCTCTCGTACACCAAACCAGTACATTCCGTGAATTTCTCGTAAAGCTCCTCACGATCCATGGGACGCTGAGGGGTGCCGCGGGAGATTTCCGACATTTTCTCGTACACTGTCCCGTCTTCAAGCTCTATCGCCACCTTGCCGCGAATGAGAGCGTAACCCTGGGCTTCGATCTCATCGTCCATGAAGGGATTTATCTTTTTCATCACCTCCACGACATCGGGCCGCGTTACGACTTCGTCTTTGTATTGAGCGATGCCGGCAGCGCGCTCCAGCAGCAAGATGCCGAAACCGAACTGTAAAGAGAACTTCGCCTCCAGTTCATTTTGTGGTTCTTTGTAACGCAAAGGCTCCAGTACACGCGAGGTGGTCCCGAAACGCAACTCTTTTACCTGGTCGGGTTTAATGTCGTTTTCCAGAATCAGGTCTCTGGCGGCATCCATCGCGGGGTGCGCAAGGGAGCCGCAAGGATAGGGTTTAATCGACACGCCAGGGTCCACCGCCGACCAGGCGTTGCCGAGTTTCCCGACGATATAATCTCTATCGCAGCCGCCACCCATGATCTGGAAAAATCCCCACTGCCCATCGAATATCGTGGGGTCCGAAGTGTAGCCACCTGCCGCCAGTCTCGCCGCAACAACGCCGTTCTCCGCCGCGCGACCGCAGTGGTAAGGCTTCGTCATCGTTCCAAAATTCGCACGAAGGCCGGCGCTTTCCGAACAAACGATTCCGTAACACATTCGCAATTGGTGTTCGTCCAATCCCATCAACTTCGCCGCGGCTGTCGCCGCTCCGATGGCGCCGATCGTACCCGTAGAGTGAAATCCTTTTACGTAATGATCCGGCCGAATCGCCTCCGCCACCTTGCACTCGACTTCGAAACCCAGCGCAAATGCGGTTAGCAATTCCTGCCCCGTTGCGCCGATCGCCTCTGCAAGGGCCAGAGCAGCGGGCATCACCGGACATGTGGGGTGAGTCAACAATCCATATACACGATCCGGGTAGCTGCTCAACTGCGTATCGTCATAATCCATTGCATGGCCGGCGACGCCATTGGCCAAAGCGGCGAGATGCGCAGGGACCGTCATGCTGGTTCCGATTACCCGCGCCTCGGGTTCTCCTCCAATTTCCCTGAGATAGTTTTGGATAATATGACCACTTTCTTCCGTGGAACCCGCAACCATCAGACCGATACCATCCACGAAACAGCGGCGCATGATTACTCGCACATCTTCAGGAATGTCTTCGTATTCCGTCTGCAAGACAAATTCGACGATGGCATCTGTGATGAGAGAATCTGAATCGCTCATAACCTCACCTTTCTGAAGAATCCTCGGCAATGGATCAATTCTTTTGTCGCTCCACCCCATCGGACGCAGGATTCGGCGGAACCGTTATCAGTTTCATCCGGGGCTCAGGACAAAAATATCCGGTTAATGTCGGAAAAATCAACGTATTCGAACAAATCCCCGTTAGCGCAAAAATGAAAAGCCCCGACAAAAGCAATGCGCCCAACAACCAAATCACACCACGCGTCATGATGGATTCCCCGAAACGCCCAGCTTCTAAGCAAAACGAATACAGGTGAGGGAAGCGCGTCGAATTTAAGTTAAGAAATAAAAAACGAGTCGTCTCGCTCGGCGACCCGCGATTCGATCCACTTCGCAGAGAGATGCTCCTCTCTCCTGCATCTACAATAATCCCATTCAGAAATCACAAGAACGAAACCTAACAAAAACCATACAGAGCGACAAGGTTAAACCACTTTTTTCTCTATTTCCATTTTACATATCTTCTTTAGGCTGGGATAATAGAAGTGAGAGGGGTTGAAGAGTTCATGTACTCCATTACACTTTATTCGTCAGGAATGGAATTTTTGATCTAGTTGGAGTTATTATTTTTTGCTTTTGCTTGTGATTTTTTGCGCAAGCAAATGACGGCCCGATTCTCAAAAACCAAGAACCATAGATTCGTGACACAACATAGATGGAGCTTGAGATGATTTTGGATATAGAAGCCGGTGACATCCTCCCAGCAAAAGATGCCATCGCTTTAATGGATCAAACAGACCTAGGTCCTTCCATCGACGTTCCTGAAATCCCCCAAAACGCTCATCCCGAGAACATCACGGAAGAGGAAAGAGAATTCCTGCAGGGTGAGGTTCGGCGTCTCAAGAAAGAGAGAAACGCTCTCATCCTGGCGCATAACTACGTGCCCCGAGACATTCAGGACGTATCCGATGTCATCGGGGATTCATTGTTCCTGGCCCAGCAAGGCGCCGCCTCAAGCGCGGATTTTCTCGTCGAACCATCCGTCTTGTTCATGAACCAGATTTTGGCCGCTCTCAAAAAACCCCATCAAACTGTTTTGGCCCCAAGCCTCGAGGCGCTCTGCTCTTTGGCCGCCCATGCTGACGTCGATAAAATTCGAGATTGGAAAAAAGAGCATCCTGACGGGATTGTCATCAGCTATGTAAACACGTATCTCGAAGTAAAGGCAGAGAGCGATTACTGTTGCGCATCCGCCAACGCTGGCAAGGTTACGCTCCACATCCTCGAAAACTCGAGGCCCGAGCAACCCATTCTGTTTTTGCCCGATGTCTTCCTGGGGTTTTACGCGGCTAAACTACTGGAGAATAAAGGACATTCTTTAGACCGCCTTCATCTCATGATGGGCGCATGCCATGTGCATGAAAGGATTCGTCCGCATCACGTTCTGGAGCAGCAACAACTACACCCTGAAGCCATAACCGTGGTTCACCCCGAGTGCGGATGCACCAGCGCCTGCATGCGTCAAGTGAACGACGGCATCGTGCCCGAGGACATGCTCCAGTTCCGCTCGACTCAAGGCATGATCAAACTGGTGGAGGAAGTTCCTCACTCGGAAGTCATTGTGGCCACCGAGGTCGGAAATCTCCACCCTATGTCCAAGGCAGTTCCGGAAAAAACTTTGATCCCCGCCAGCCGCGAAGCGCTTTGCGCCTACATGAAACAAAACACGCTGCAAAACCTGTATGAATGCCTGCGGGATCTGAAACATGAAATCACGGTGGATCCGGAACTGGCGCGGCGCGCGCGAATACCCATCGAGCGCATGCTCGAAATCGTATAACATCAAATACCATTCGACATGGACATTCGTTCTAAAATCCGCGAATGGCTCCTCGAGGATTTTGGGGACGCTCCCCTCCACTACGACGCGGCAAAAGAACCCTCATGCACCGCGGAATTGCGCTCGAAAAGCGATGCCATTCTTGCAGGCTCCCCGTTTTTACTTCCCGCATTGGAGGAAACCCAAAGTCTTCTGGCCCTCGGAAAATCCAGCCCCCCTGAAATCGACTGGCGAAAGGATGAAGGAGCCGAAATTTACAAAGGCGAATTATTGGCATATGTATCCGGCCATACCCAGACAATCTTGAAAGCGGAGCGCACCGCTCTCAATCTCCTTTCCCACATCTCGGAAATCGCCACGCATACGGCGAATACTTTGACTCGCTTCGGGGATTTCCCCGAAACTCTCAAGGGGATCATCGATACAAGGAAAAATCGGCCAGGCTTGCGTTATTTTGAAAAGTACGCGGTTCGCGCAGGTGGCGGGCGGAATCACCGCCTCGGTTTTTTCGACGGGGAAATGATCAAGGACAACGACATCGCCGTCGCCGGTTCCATCCGCGCCGCAATCAACAGGCAATTCGGCAACCGCTACATGACGGAAACTCAAATCGAAGTGCAGAATCTGACTCAACTGGAAGAAGTCATCGAAGACGGACGAGTGCACATGATCCTGCTCGACAACATGGACATCGAAACACTCCGAAAAGCCGTTTTCCGCACCCGGAAAGTCGGCATCGCCTTGAAAACGCAAAAACCCTATGAACTAGAGGCCTCCGGCATCGCCGACGCCGACATCAAGAACATCGCGGAGACGGGGGTGGACTATATTTCCACCAGCTCGCTCGTCCGCTCCGCCCCTCCGCTTGACTTTCACATGAAGATCACAAAAGTGGATTTATGATATTCTTGTAAAATCGCTTTTGTGATCCGTGTTGAAATACTGTGTCTCTGACTTTACTCACCTCAGAGGAAAACTATGTCTTTAGAAGTCGATTCCAAAAGCGTGGACTATTACAAAGCGCCTGACGGGCGCACTATTGCCATCCACATCCGAGGAGATTTCGATGATTACGCCAAGTTTCCTCCCTATCTGGATACCGATGAAGCGAAAGAACACATCCGAACCGCATACGCCGGCCAGGACATTGAAGCGGAGCGCAACACCAAAGCCCACATGACGGATGATGAGGTGCCCCTTCAAATCATCGTCTTGAACAGACCCAAAGGCGCGGTCACCAAAGCGCATTATCACGTAGTGGAAGAAAGGACCACGAATACGACTCGGCACCAAATTCTTTTGTGCCAGCGTGGGAAGGTTCGAGTCGGCGTATTCACCAAGGAAGGAGATAACTTGGGCGATGCGATTCTGCATCGCGACGATCTCATATTGATGTACGAGGGACACGAAGTCGAGTTTTTGGAAGATGATTCAAAGGTAATCGAAATCAAGGAAGGTCCTTTCCCCGAAACGGACGAACGGGACAAAGTCGATTTGAAATAAGCAGATATGAACAACTTTCAAACCAGCCTACCCGGAGAGACGCCATGAAATTCTGCACCTTTGAAGTGCGAACACCCGTTGGGCCATTCGAGCGGTTGGGCGCCGCCGTATCCGAAGGCGACGACCTCCGATACGTCGACCTCAATTTCGCAGCGGCGGCGGAGTTCAAACAGCGTGGCTCCTTACGACCCCAAGCCATGGCGGACGCCCTCATTCCATCCGACATGCTGGCCATCGCGGCTTCGGGCAAGGGAGGAATCGAAGCCGCCCAAGAAACGCTCGAATACGCACTCGAACACGAAGACGCCATAGGCCCTCGAGGAGAGCAAATCATCTATGCGCCAGGTGAAATCCGCCTGCTCGCGCCAATAAAGCAACCTCCGCTAATTCGCGGATTCGCCGGATTCGAGCGCCATCTCAAAAAAACATTTGAAGTGATGAACCTTGAAATCCCAAAAACCTGGTACGAGCGCCCCCTGGCCTTCAAGGCGAGTTGCGCCCACATGGCCGGGCCCGAAGAGGAAGTCCCTTGGCCCAGCTTCACCGAAAAAATGGATTTCGAACTAGAATTTTGCTGTGTCGTCGGTGTGCCGGGCCGAGACATTTCAGAAGAAGATGCGCATGAGCACATCTTCGGTTATGCGATATTGAACGACTGGAGCGCCCGGGACGCTCAAGGGGGCGAAATGGCGATGGGAACAGGGCCATACAAGAGCAAGGACTGGTGCTGGAGCTTCGGTCCCTGGATAGCCACGCCCGATGAAGTCGGCGACCCGAAAAACATCCCCATGGCCGCCAGGGTCAATGGAGAAACCTGGGTGGAAACCACGCCCGGAGAGATGTACTGGACTTTCTCTCAAATCATCGCCTACACCGCCAGGGACGAGAATCTCCTCACGGGAGACCTGATGGGCTCAGGCACCGTTCCCGGGGGATGCGGCATGGAAATCGACCGCTGGATTCAACCAGGGGATATCGTGGAAATCGATATGGGGCCGTTAGGAGTCATGAGAAACAAGATCGGCCAAAAGCCGGAATCCAAACCCTACACGTACAAATAACCTTACGATTCCTTGTCTTTGTCGTTTGCTTGTGGGTTCATGAAGTGAACGACTCTCTGCGGGAAGGGTATTTCAATATCTTCTTCTCGAAGCTTTCGGTCAATCGCGAATCTCAATTCGCTCGCGACTCCCAACCGATTCATGACGTTCGAAGTAAAGCACCGCAATTCGAAATCCAGGCTGCTTGCGCCAAAATCACGAAATACGACCATGGGTGCAGGCTGTTGGCTTACCTGTTCGTTCTCATCGGCTACATCCAGTAAAATCTCTCGAACTCTCGACACATCAGAGCCATACGCTACACCAACCCCGACTTCCACGCGACCATATTGATCCCGATGCGTCAGGTTGGTAACCGATGTCGAGATAATCTCCGCATTCGGAATAATAACCGAAGCGCGCTGCCAGGTTTCGAGCTCCGTTGCGCGAAACTGAATTCTTTTCACGATTCCCTCATCGCTTCCCACGCGCACCCAATCTCCAACTTTGATGGGCCTTTCCACCAAAAGTATCAATCCTGAAATAAAATTGTTCACCACGTTTTGCAGCCCGAATCCGATCCCCACCGAGAGCGCGCTTGCGACCAGAGCCAGATTCGAGAGATCGATCCCGGTCACCGAGATGCTCAACAAAGCCGCAAAGATCACGCCCGCATAGCCAATTCCGGAATTCAACGAGTGGCGCAGACTGGCGGGTAAATTCGTCCTCTCCAGAAACCGCTCCGACAATTGTCTTTGCAAAAACCTCACACTCGCCATGGCGAGGAAAAACACGAAAACGGCCATGACGATATCGACGATGGATATGCGAATGCTGCCCACGTGGAAACCGGACATTGTCCGTAAAGTCCAGCGAGCGAGATCATCGGGGGGCACTCCCCAGATGGGCACGATGACAAGGATGCCGCAAAGGAAAACGATTGGATCGACAATGACTCGTCCCCATGCACCGAATCTCTCGACCATGCGGGACGGTATGTGGAACTTTTCTTCTATGGACTCGGATTTGGTCGACCAGGATACCAGGTCAAGCATTAATCCACGCGCCAGAACCACCATCCAAAGCAGAAGGCCCGTAAAGATCAGGTTAGTGAGAAGCCATTCGCCTAAAACGCCATAACCGACAAACAACGCTGCAATGCCAATTCCTGCAAGTACTCTTGCGGTGCTGCGAATCACCCTCCACGTCTGTCCCTCTCGTTCGGTTCCGCCTTCCTGGGCCTTTTCGGCCAGCCATAGTTTCCCTGCCGCGAGTTTGACGAAGAACCAACCCTCCAGGGCGCCAAACAAAGCAGCGTAAATCGCTATCGCCTCGGCGGATCTCGCCTCCTCATTCCTGAGGTTCGAGAAAAACACGTCGAGCGAAAAAACGGCCGCCAGCATGAATATCAAGCGATACGCGCTGCGCGCGTTTTCAGAAGACTGCTCCGTGAGCCGCCAAGCCTGTTGATCGGGAGAGAGAACCGACTTTGCGAATGATACCACCAGATAGAAGAACGGCACGACCCACAGAAAAGTCGTGAGGGCGTCGGCAAACAACCCGCCTATCAAGGCTCCCGGTCGGGTCAGCCATAAATAAAGAACCGTCAGAACGATCACCGGGAAGACACTGCTACCGACACCTCCTGCGATGGCGACTCCAAACCGACGCGCATAGGAGGGTTCCAACATCCCTGGGTCATGGACGAAAATACCCAAAACGCTCCGCCGAATTCCCCAACCCAAGAACGCGCCGAGAACCAAAACCACTGCCCCCGGCAGCAAGACGGCATGAACGCCAGTGCCGGGGGGGAGTTTTTTGAGCCAATCAAGTGGAGACAAGAGAATGCGCCGAATTTCGGCCGCAATTTCTGGAACGCCTTTGATGAGCACGCCAGACGAGACGGGTATCGGAGTACGTCGATACGCCTTTTCCAATAGCCGCTCGAACCTCAACCTGGAAATGGACTCTTCCAACTCCGAAGCACGAACGATAGCCAACTCCGCCTCGGCGATACGCGCGCGAGCAGCCGTGATTTCACGATTGTACCGAACTCTTCTGTCGGCTATCTCTTTCGCCTCGGGCGGGTTGTCCTTTCCGGGAGGAGGTCCGATCGCGTTGAGTAATTTTTCAGACTGCCGGAGTTCATTCCGGTATCTTGTTTTGGTTTCACCCGCGCGAGAGAGGACTTGACGCAACAAGGACAAATACCCCTGGGTAAGAGCCGGGGGTTTTTCGTCGCCTTTCAGATATAGCGCCGCCTCCCGCAAAACGATTGCCCAATCCCGCGCCTCTGTAGTTTCGTCTAAATTAACCTCTTCCGCATGCGCGTGCGGAAAAACGAGAAGCGAAATCGCCAAAAAGAAAAAGAGTTCAAAAATCCGTCGCTTCATAAATCTCTCGCATTCAAGATTTCTTTTGCCAGCTTGTTTTCAAGTCGAAGGGTTCGGCATCAAACATTTTCACTATATATAATACAATTTTTCCATCCCGAGCGGGGAGAGTTCCGCCGATTTCGCAATAAGCAACGGTGTGCGAAACATCAGGTGACGGAAGAACCAGAATCTATGGGATTGTGAACGTTTCCTGACCCCACCTCGCCCCATCGCCGCAGGCTCTCTTGATCGGGGTTCTAAGTTGAGCATTCAAAGCAATCCATTCTAAACGTCATGAAAACCTGGATTCAGCATGCGAACCTATCCCTCTTTTACGACTCCAAATAAAAAACCAAACAAACAGACACACTCCTCCCACAAAATGACTTGCCGTCATTGCGCCCCATACGCCGGCTGCTCCGAATCCCAACGGCAAAGCGGCAAAATATGCGAGTGGTATCTGAAAACCCCATCGGACAAAAGCTTCCACGACCATCGGCGGCTTCGTATTCGCCGCTCCCTGGAAAGCACCCGCCAACATGCGCCGGATGGCCTCGAACAAGGTTCCGATGGTGAGTATTCGAACGCAAGCGACTCCAACGTCGACTCCCTTTCCCTTCATTCCGAAGATCAAGACGATTTCCGTTGCATAAAAGTACAAAATGAACGTCACGACACACATCATGACGAATAAACCGGCCATGGACATATAGACGCTTTTCAGCGCCCGATCCGGCCGACTGGCGCCTACGTTTTGACCCACCATCGTGCGAACGGCGGATTGGATCCCAAAACCGGGCAATCGCGAAAACGTCCCGAGCCGATTTCCAATCGACCATGCGGCCAAAACCACCGGCCCGAACAACGCCAAAATCTTGAGCAGGATAAGGAGAGCGCCGCGTTCAAGCATGTTCTGCGCCGCCGCCGGCCAGCCCAACAAAACGATGCGGCGCATGCTTTCCGCATGGGGTTTGAGATGAATCAACCCGACGCGAAGGCGAGAACGCCCCGATGTCAAAAACCACAGGACAACCATAATCCCTATGATACGCCCCAACCCAATTGCTATGGCTGAACCTGTAAGTCCAAATCCCGCGAACGGACCAATACCAAAAACAAGGATAGGAATGAACGTGATGGATAAAAGCGTCGAAATTCCAAGGCCAATCAGGGATTTTCCAGGCTCACCGGCCGATTTCAGCATATGTGAAACCGTAAAAATACCGTCGACGAACGCGATGGTGAGAAACGATGCCTGCAAATACGAAACACCGACCCGCATTACATCAGCGTCGGAAGTCAAAAGACCGAGCAATCGCGATGAAAACGCAAACCCGATAACACTGATGGTGACGTAATATATGCCTGCCAGCAAAAACGCCTGACCCGCCGCATGGCTAGCGTGTTCGGGTTCTTTTGCTCCGATTCTCTGGGCCACCAAAGCGCTGCCCGCGATCCTGATGCCGAAGCCGACCGCGCGAAAAAAGAAAATGATCATGAAGCTCAAAGAAACCGCTGCCAGATATTCGGGACCTAAACGCCCCACCCAAAAGATCTCGACAAGTATATCGGCGTTCCAGGCTATCGGTTCCAGGCATGAGGGAACAGCCAGGCGAAAAAGCCCGAAACCGATTGGGCCTGATGTATAGTCATATCTTTTTGTGTCCGTTCCCAAGCGTGACATGCGCAAATCTTATCCTAATCAATTCCAAAAGGGTTCTGGTTCGGCCTATTCAGCGAATTTTCTCTCGGGGCTGGTAAGTTTTCTCTCCACAAGATAGGTTTATCTCCAAAACGCGTATCCGATCTCGATGTAACCGGAGAGGCTGGTGCATCCATGATGCAATTCATAGAAAGAACCCTGAAAGACGCGGGCGAATTGGCCTTGTCGTTCATGAGCAACGCCAGAGGCGAGCAAAAACAAGATCGGAGCCTGGTGAGCGAGGCGGACTTCGAGGTGGAAAGGTTCATCATTTCCCGCCTGAAGACATCATTCCCGAACGACAATGTTATCGGTGAAGAACTCGGCGGCGGAGAATCGACATCCCGTAAACGCTCACGACTCTGGGCGGTTGATCCCATCGACGGCACGAATCCTTTTCTGAACGGCCTGCCCACCTGGGGCGTATCCATCGGCGTTATGGAAGACGGAGAACCCATCGCCGGGGGATTCCACATGCCCGTCGTCGATGAGATATTTCTCGCTCTAAAAGGGAAAGGCGCCACCAGAAACGGCAAGGCTCTTCCAAACTTACAGGACATGGAAATCAACAACCAAACCGTTATGCTGGGACCATCGTCTCGAAAGCGTTTTTACAAGCTGGATTATCCGGGGAAATCCGTCGCCTATGGAAGCGCTTCCGCACATGTGGCGTATGCGGCTACGGGAGGCGCCATTGCCGCTTTGGTAGACAGGCCCCAAATCTGGGATATCCTGGGTCCTCTGGCCGTTTTGAGAGAAGTAGGCGGAAACGGATATCACCCCGATGGACGCGTCCTTAATCTCCAAAAGCTCGCGAATGGCGAAAAAGCCGAAGGTCCCGTATTTTTCGGCTTAAGAAAAAATGCGGAAAAAGTATTCCCTCACATCGAAGTGTACCCCAGGCCGACTTCCTAGCCTTCACCGCTGAAACCCGGTTCCGAAAACGCTTTGCATCAAATCCCCTTCATCGAAACGAGCGAGTCGATAGTCGTTGATATCAGGCTCCTCGCAACTTCCCGTCATGATGAATTCCGCCATCATCTCCCCCACGGCGGGCGCCAGTTTGAAACCATGGCCGCTCATGTCCGTACAAATGTAGTAGCCTGACACCTCAGGATGACGATCTCAATCCTCTCGCCATTTCCGCCCACGGCATCAAAAATCGTGTCTTGCTCTCTGATGGCCTCCGCCGGAAATCGGTGCCCGCTAAGTGCAGCCACCTTGTTCACCCAAGCTCCAGAAGCGTTCACAACTATGGGACTCTTGATGACGTCTCGTGAAGTCTTTACCCGGTGCAGTCCCCGGCCGTTAATGCTCAACCCGATGACGGGACAATTTTGTCGAATCAACGCGCCGTATTTCTTGGCGCCTTCCGCAAATCCAGCCGTTACTCCATGAGGATCCGCATACCCGCTCCTCGGTTCGTAAGCCGCGCCCACGACATCATCCAGCCTAGCCCATGGGGCGTACGAAAAATCTCCTCCCTTTCTATCCAGCGAGTCTCCACCCCGAGGAATTGCGCAAGTTCCACGTTTTTTCTTACACCATCACGAAAGGAGGCATCCGCCGTTTCGTGCGCCATGACCACTTCTCAGACATCCACCCAAACGGGACTCGACCAAGCCATTTCTCCATCGTCCTGGATCAGGCGAACGTAATAATAATCCGACTCGCGTTCTTTTCCTTTCGAATCGATCCACTCAAGAGATACAGACTCCTGATTCGGTTCTGCCGCATGAACTTCTTTTGAATTTTTGATGATCACAACCCTCTGAACCAAGGAGCAGGCTTCGGCGTATACTTTGAGTTTTCTTTCCCTCGACGCTTCCAACCGAACTTCTGAACCCATCGGGGCGTCGTTCAAGAAAAATTCAAGAATGATGCGCGCGCCCGTCGTGCCATAACAACGCCGCTCCCAAAGGGCCTTGAATATCCCTTCCCGATCAAATGTCTCCGCCCATACACAGGCCAGTCCACCTCGCCAGGCATTCTTGAGGCGCAAACGATTCGAAAAGCCTGGCTGAGAAGTATGCGTATCCGAACCGGCGATGATGCCCAGGCGGTATCCTTTCTCCAGCGCAGCCTGCACGCTTTGCCCTTCGTAGCGCGCCGGATTGACCAAAGGCCTTTCGCAACCTTTTGATTCGGAGTTGCCCCAACAGGAATAGATTTCGACCAAGCGCTGAAACCTGGGGTCGTGCCAGCGCCAGCGTGTGCCAATCACGGCGCTCACCGAATGATGGGGAATCGTGAGTGCTCGACCTTCGAATCTTTCGAGTTGTTCCCAGAGTTTTTCCGGATGATCGGAATCCGGGCTGCGAGAATCCAGTTTCGGGATGTTCTCGTCATCCAGAAAATAGACGTTTTTGTTCCCGTCTTGCTCGAGCATGCCAAACCATTCATAAGCGGGAAGGGCCACGTATCTCCCCGTCTCAGAATAACGATTCGCCGCCTCGACAACCTCTCCCCACTGCGCCTCATCCATTCGCATGGCCAAGGAGGTGCATGCGGCGAAATCCACCCCTGCGCAATCCCGCGCATAGGTATGGACATACGCCACGATTTCACGAGCGGTCGATGGCCTCGGGTACTCCCCCACGCACAACCCGCTCATGCAATGCGGGTCTCCAAAAAGAAGCGCGCGCGCAGGGGCTTGATCCAACACCTGAATTGGCGGTGTATGAGTTGTCGGCAAACCATCCGCCGAAACCTGCAGTCGATGAACTCCCCGCGCCCTTAACGCCAGATTTTCACAAACAAAAATTCCGGGCGATTCCTGGCGAAAAGGGACTATGCTTTCATCAGGCAACTGAAGTTTAGGAGTGGATGCACCTGTTGTCGCTACGTTATGAAAACAATCTCGCGCAACGGCCCGGACGGAAAATGCTTGCCCTGCAACTGTCTGCGCCGGGGTCGTCACCCAAAGAAAAGATGGTTCCTCGGGTGTCACTTCGAATCTCGGCGAATCCGAGAGAAGCTCCCAATCTCCCTGACCCTTCGAATCTACGGATAGAGTGAATTCCACGGGCATGGCCAATATTTGCGCCTGCACGCCGGGGATTCCGGATGGCGTCCAGCCATAGTCGAGCTCAACAAAATCGCCTTCCGCCAAAGCAGAGTCTTGAACCGTCAATTCAAGGCTGGCGGGCAGGAAAGTATAGCCGAGTACGGGTTCTATCAATGAGGGAACCAAAGAAACATTCTCGTTCGAGCATCGGAACTTGCAATATCCAGGAGCCGCCACATCTTCTAATTGAGGCTTGTTGAATCCATTCGGCGGCGTGAAGCGAAGACCACCATCACGCTCGATTCCTCGCGGACCGACTGTGTAGGTAATGCGCCATCTGCCTAATCTGCCTGCCGTAATCGGGCCTTCGGGCTCTATGTTCGCTCGGCCCAAATCTTCACCAAAAAAATGCTCTCGCAGCGCGCCTATACCCCGGCGAGGGGTTCCCATGAACAATCTCCTGTTTCAGGCCGACCAGCGATTTGGAAAATTCAACAATCATGAAAACAAAATCAAAGCGAGAAAATGAACGCATCTATTCCCACGTGAGCATTGCGGCATATCCATCCCTCGGTACGTTCACTTGAATCGGAAATCCCTCGTGGCGCTTAAATGCCTGGATCGTGATCAGATGCACATCCGATTCCCACAATATGTGGCGGAACGAGCACTCGAGTGTTTGATAGTACAGATAAGGATCGCTTTCGTCTTTGCGAAAACCGCTTTCGTGCGCAGGCAGAACAAGATTTTGAAAATAATCTATCACTCGCTCACCGTTTGCCCATGTTCTATCCGGAGAGTACTTCCGTGGCAATTCCTTTTCTCTTAGCGTGGCAAGCGTTTCTTTCGATAAAATCTCGCGGCACAAAGCGCAGGCATCATCAAGCGCATCTAGGACATCAGACATTTCAGAAAACCGGAAGGGATCGAGCATCCTGTCTGCTCCACCTTGATTTGCCAGAGATTTATCTCGCGGCAACGAATCCGGATACAAAACGGGGGGCCAGAATTCCAGAAAAAACAGATAAGGTATCCATGCGGTGTGGCTGATTTGTTCCTTGATGGACCATGCTCCCCAACTTTTCTCGGTCAACTTCAATTCCAATAATTCCCGTGGAAGCCCATTCGTTTCTTTGCGGAACAAATCCGCCAAATTCTTATATTCCGGAAATACGTCCAGTCCCGGAGTGGTTAAGCCTTCTGGCATATCGCTTCCTCAAGTCATCAATTTTCGTCCATTTTCATCGGCAAGTGCTCCGCATACACTTCCGCCGCTTGCTGCGGCGTCAAGCTTTTGTTTCTCGCCTCCAGAGTTTGCTCCGCCAAAGGCGTTTTCGCTAGATGAGAATAAACGGCCGCCGCTCCTTGATGAAACTTCGGGGTAACGCCGGCGGCCTCGAAGGTCTGCGCAATTTGTTTCATCTCATCAATATAACGCCATGCCACGACGGGAAGGCGAGGCGCGCTCGAGGTCATCTGTTGATAATAAGCCTGCTGACTCGTTTGAAACTCATGGCTCACTTCCTCGCTGAGACCGAGGGCTTCCGCCAAGGTTATAACGGCAGTTTGAAGAGCATGGGTCCCCTTCGTGAGGGCGGCGTAACACATCTTGATTCCGGAAGCCCGACCAATCTCTGGCCCTAATAAGCGTACCATGATCCCTTTTCCGTCCAATTCTGACAGCAACTCCGCCCGCTCGCCGCTGAAGTAAAACCTTGTGTTGTTCCGTGTCTCATTCGGTGGGGGACCCAATATCCCCCCATCGATAAAATCCGCTCCGGCATCTGAAATTTTCTTTGCGATAGCTTTTGCCGTTTCCGGCGATACGGCGTTGCAGTCGGCATATGGGGGACAAAAACCAGAGGCTGACATGGATTCCGCCACTTCGTCCGCCGCCTGGGCTGCCAAACCAGGAGGCACGATGGACAAAACAATGTCTGCTCGCTCCAGTATTTCTGTTATCGTCGGATAATCCCGAATGCCTCCTTTAGAGGCCAAGCGTTTCGTCCGTTCGCTTCTGTTCGCGAGACAAGTTATCACCTCAAAACCATGCAATCCCAGCATTCTCCCCACCGCATGTCCCATATCTCCCGGGCTGATGATGGCAACGGTTTTAAGTGCCATGTGAGCACCTCCTCTTGCCCGTAACTAGAAACAAACAATATATGCCGAGTCTAGCAGAAATGAAGCTCTTCAGAGAAAGAGCGTTGACATTAGATGAATTTGCATTCTGATATGAACAGCTTTCTGAAAGACCTATTTATTCCAGATACATTTTTTGTCTTTGGGAGAATACACCATCACACCCACAGGCTCGCTTACTGTTGAGTCTCTCGCCATGCGCAGGATATTCACAAATAAAATGGCATCTTTTGCTCCCGCGTTCTCTAGCATGTCTCTTCCCAGGCGGCAGATTAACTCTGCTCTTTGCCTTCTCTTTTTTGCGCTCACCTCCGACCAAGGCAACAGGATATCAAGAGACAACCTGTCAGGACTCATCTCGGAAACGCGAATTTCCGCACGGCTGGTGTGCTTTGAGGCATCCAGATATTTCTTGAGAATTTGGCCTACGTTTTTTGTGATGTCCCCCGGAGGCATTCCTCCCCATTTCTTTGCTTCTGCTACCAAAGATGCTTTTATGCCTGTTTTGGAAAGAAATAGTGGCTTCGAGAAAAACAATAGCGCGCCCGCTATAGATGCAAATGAGATGAATAAAAACCAAAACAGAAAATTCACCCCTGAAGGTTTCCAGGTTCTCATCAAGAAACGGGATAGGCGGAGGCATAGCCGCCGACAGGGGCATCAGGATAAACGGGAGACAAGCCCAGGGCTTCACGATGAAGCCTGATGGAGCGCAAGTGAATCAAATCGTCCCAAAGCACGTGACGCAAAGTTACCAGGGGAGTAATTCGAAATCCATGTGGGTGTTCAGTATCCAATGTAAATCCATCCGGGTGACACTTCATACAACGGTTCCACAAATCTATGGAACGCTCCTCGCTCACGCCCACAATCGAGCTATCTGTAAAAACAAACAAGAGCCTTTTCTGTGTCGAGCCTTCGTGCTCAAACTTTTCAACTTCTGTAGCCGCTGCTTCGCATGCTTCGGAAAAACGTAAATGCAGCCATTTGGGGTCCGCATACCGCTCAGAAGAAAAACGACGGTCATCCTCCCGCGTGTTGATGAACGTGCCGAACTGACTCATGTCCACGACCGGCCAATGCAGGCGAGTGGCGCCGTAAAGAACCATGAACCATCTCGTCGTAATGTAAGCCATATGGCTGAGTTGCCTTCTTGGGGACCAACGCGCCCAATCTTCTGTCCCCGTTCTATCCAATTGCGCCTCGGATAAATCGGCGAGTTCGCCTATCGTCCATGCGGGGATTTGCCGGTAGACATAGGCGATTTCGCTTGGCGAAACCGGATAAGAAGATTCACTCATTCCCTAACGCCCCTTTTCAGGATTTCACAAATCGCCTCCTTGTCCTCCAGGGTAGCGAAAAGAAAATCCGGAGAAGCACTCGCCAACTCGTAAAGTGAATCCCCTTCTGTAGCCACTGCTACCGTCTTGGCACAACATGCGCGGCCCGCTTCAACGTCACGCCACGTATCGCCAATCACCCAACGGGAAATGGATTTATCGGGGAATTCCTTTTGAATAATCGCTTCGCCTCGCTGAAACCCCATTTCCAGCAACTTCGCCCTGTCGCCAGAATCGGAGCCAAACCCTCCGAACGAAAAAAACCGGTTCAACCCGCCGCGCGAGAGTTTGATTCGCGCACCATCTTCGATGTTGCCCGTGCCCAATCCCATGAACACGTCTTTCCGACTCTCTAGACACGAAAGCAATTCTGGGATTCCCGGCATCAAATGAAAGTTTTTGGAATCCCTTACCGTGGTGGGTAGGATTTCCACATACTTCTCTAAAAGAACCTTTACCTCAGACTCGTTCCCGTAACGACCAAGATGAGAACTGAACATCTCTTGCACGATAAGTTCATCCGTTTTCCCATGCGGGTGAACATGACGCATAGCGTTCGGTATCCCGTAAATTCGCTCAAAAGCGAGACTCAAGGCTCCTGCTCCGGCTCCCCCACTCAAAAGCAGCGTTCCATCCACATCGAACAGGATTAGGTGAATTGAGTTCAATGGTTTCTTCCAATGTATATACTTGGAAATACTCTGAGCGAGAGACGATTCCCCTCTATGTTATAACAGGGAGTCGAATTGATTCCAGAATCATTCCTGTTCGTGCTGGTGAAACACATGAATTCAGTGAAAATTATCCAGCAAAGCACACAGATAAAGGAGATGAAAGTTGCCAGATGAGAAAATCGCCGTCGTAACGGGCGGGAACAAAGGTATCGGTTTCGGGATCTGCCGATCGCTTGCAAAACAAGGGATAAGAACCATCCTCACGGCGCGAGACGTATCCAAAGGTGAAATCGCTAAAGAGCAGTTAAAACAAGAGGGGCTGGAAATCATATTCCATCCCCTGGATGTCACCGACGGGAATAGCATCGATTCTCTAGCCCGCTTTTTGGCCAAAGAATTTGGAAAACTAGACATTTTAATCAACAACGCGGCCATCAGAAAAGATGCCGGGATGATGGGGTTGGACGTTCCCATCGAGATCTTCCGAGAAATGATGGAAACCAACCTCTACGGGCCGCTCATGATGTGCCAGACATTGGCTCCTCTTCTGAAAAAAAGCGCAGCAGGCAGAATCGTGAACCTCTCAAGCGGCATGGGCTCTCTCGCCAGCATGGGAGGAGGCTCTCCCGCATACAGAATCACCAAAACCGCTCTGAATGCGATGACGAAAGTGCTGGCGAGTGAATTCCGAGGATCTGGCGTATTAGTGAATTGTTGTCATCCAGGATGGGTGAGAACCGACATGGGCGGTCGGGGCGCCTCTAAATCAATAGACGAAGGAGCGGATACGCCTGTATGGCTCGCTTTGTTGCCAAAAAATGGGCCTACCGGAGGGTATTTCCAGGACAGAAAGCCCATGCCTTGGTAGAAGGCGTGTTTATTTCATCACGTAGCTGGTGTTCGGTAGGCAGGTGTCTGGTGATTGCTTCGATGAAAAAATATTGAGAGGCGTTAATTATCGATTTAGTCGGCTTTTATAAATCAAGCCGATGTTTTTGCATAATCCCATCCCGTAACAAACAATTTCACCTCGCCGGTTGATTCCTCATATTTATAGCGAGTTAACTTGGCGAGATCATCACCATAGACATGAATACCCACCACAGGCTCAGTTGAAGCACAACTTACGCGATGCGCATCTTTATCTTTCGTACAGCAGACGAAAACATCTCCGGGCCCGGCCAGGCGTTTGCCTAGAGGCGTGAGTTTTACGCGGGCGCCGCTCTCGCGGGGACCTTCACGCAAAAAACTCTCTTCGTTTTCCGTTCCCCGGTAAATGCCTATCACTCCCCAGGTGCCGTGATCATGAATCGGGGTGGTCTGACCCACATCCCATATACCGGCGCCAACAGAAAAGCTCTCATCCGGCTCGACATGAATCCGGTTGAGCGTAAAACCTTCTTTTTTCACTAACAGCTGATCGGCATTCAAGAGGTTCGGCTCATCCAAAATTGGCTCAAGGGCCGTCACAACATGAGCCGTCACTTCTTCTTCGGTACCGCCAGTCTGTACAATTTCACGTACTTGGTCGATAAAATCCTTCATCTTTTTAGACATCTTTCATCCCCCAAGTTTTAGGATGCGTCCAAGCGAAATTCGTACGTCCTACATTTTATGATTCATCTCATGGACCAAGAGAGCCAACTTCAAAGATACGCTGCTTGCGAATCCACCGAGCTCGCCCGAGCCCGCGGTGACTCGATGTCATGGTATTATAAGCGGAACGGGATTTCTATGAAGCGCCTGGCCGACGGCGCGTGAAGCATTTGGGTTTCCAATCTGATTCGCCACCCAGCCGTAGGAGCGCGTCTCGCCATAAGGAATTTTTTCCGTCTCCTTGAGCACCTTGGTCATAAATGGCGTGAGAGAGGAGATATCTGTCTTCAACTTGAAATTTTTTCGGGCGCCTTCAAGATATTCTTCTATCTCTTTTGAAGCTCGACGACTCAACGGTGTTGATTGCTCCTTTGCATGATTCGCCGCGAGAAGTTTTTCCACTCCATTCAACATTCTTATTTCTGCAATGCCCTTATCCGATACAAACACGGAGAATTCCGCACGCACTTTCTGAAGCCACTCGGCTACATGATTTTCCAGCGATTCTCCATCTTGCCGGAACAACTCACCCTGTTGCCATCCATCTACCCGGCGCGCCATCTCAAATTCTCCTGTTCATGCCGCTAAAACGCCGTGGCCACTCCTCTTACATAGGCCTGTCCCGTTCTTAAGCGCAAGATCTGATTCGTTCCATCCGAATGCAAGAACGTGCTGGCATCACGAAGATATTTCTCCATGGGCGCATCGTGCATAATGCCTGCGCCACCGAATACCTCCATGCCCAGGCGCGCGCAATCAAAGGCGACCTCCGAAGCGAAAACTTTGCACTTCCATCCTTGCGTGAAATCATAGGGCTTTTGATGATCCACCGCCCAGGCGGTGCGCCAGATGTACGTGCGCGCAATGTCCAGATTCATCGCCATATCGGCGAGAATAGTTTCTATCGCCTGGTGTTGCCCGATGGGCTTGCCGCCCTGGACGCGTTCGCGGCTGTAGGCGAGCGCTTTCTCGAAAGCGGCGCGTCCGACACCCAAGGCCGTGGCGGCTGCTTCGGGTTTTCCCATCGCCAGCAGATTGCCTCTGATTTCGAACATATTCCCTTCGCCCAGGATAATGTGGTTCTCGGGGATCTCGACGTCTTCATAGAAAATTTCTGAATTCATCGAAAGTCGCTGGCCAATTTTTTCATGCACTTCGCCTATCGATACGCCGGGTGTCTCTCTAGGCACCAGAAAGCCGGTCAAGCCTTCTCTCAAGCTTTTGCTGAGGTCGGTTCTCGCCGCCAAAACGTACAACGACGCGACAGGGCCATTGCTGACATAGCGCTTTTCCCCATTGATGATCCATTTGCCGCCCTCTTTCTCCGCGCGCGTATAAAGCGCAATGGAGGGATCGTCGTAATATCCCTGATGGTCGGTTCCCGCTCCCTCTTCCGTCATGGAAATCGCAGCCAGGAATCTGGGGTCTTCACACAGGCGTTTTATCCAGGGATCTCTGACTTCAGGCTCTACCTTTTCGAATATATGGGACAGCTTCCATGTCTGATCCAGGTTCACCGCAAAACCCAGATCTCCCACGGCAAGCTCCTCCCCCGCCAGACAACAAGAAAGCACGTCGGCATCCATTCCGCCATATTCTTTGGGATAGGGAAGCTGCCTTAAACCCAAAGCGCTTGCTTTTTCGGTCAAATCCCACGGCATCCGCTCTTCCCAGTTCTGAATCCGGTCACGCTCGGGAGCCACCGGAGCCAGTTCTTCACCAGCAAATTTTCTGGCTATTGTCTGAATTTGTATTTGTTCTTCATTCAATGTGAATTCCATGCACACTCCTCCCGTCAATCATCCCCTGAAAGCGAGGCAAATGATACGATTCTCTTTAAGGAAAACAAAAGCGCATCATGAAGAACAAGACAATGCGCGATTGGCCGCAGCCATCTCCATGACGCCGGGCGGTCTGCCGACGCCTGCGACAAAAGCGGCATCCGCTCCCGCCATTTCTAGCTGAAGAACAGATTCGTTCAAATCTGCATTTGGTGATAGCGATATGCCTCGCCTCGAAGGCATGTCTGTTTTTGCGACCTCTCCCACCTTTTGAAAAACCTCGGGCACACGAAGAAACTCATCCAGGTCTTTTTTGCTTACAACGCCAACCAAGCGATTTTCATCAAAAACAGCCGCCCAAGGCGAGTTTATCCTGTTCATGGCCGTCCAAGCTTCTCTGGCGTCCTCCTCCACCCCAACAATCGCTACCGCCTGCAAAAAACACTCCCGAACCTTCATCGAGCGATTTTCTCGGCCACCGACAGAAAACCAAAGCGCGGCATTGCTTCAATTTTCAAAAACGTTGATTTCATCGCTTTTAGTCTTTCCGGTGGATGTTGGGCGATTTCACTGGCCAGATCACATGTTACCCTCATCAGGTCTATTTTCGATGTGAGGCGATTCACCAATCCTAAGCGATATCCCTCTCGCGCATCAAATCTTCTGCCGGTGAGCACCAAATCCTTTGCTGATGGAATAAAAATCTGCCGCGTCAGACGAACGGTGGCGTCTCCTCCAGGAAATACGCCCATCGCAGTCTCCGGATATCCCAAAACGGCGCCCTCCACCGCAACACGAATATCGCATGAGAGCATCAACACCATCCCCCACCCGAAAGCGGGCCCGTTTACCGCTGCTATGGTCGGGATGGGCAGTTCACGAAGGGCCGTACTCCACCTCTCGCCCAACATCATGAAGCGTTTCGCTTGTTCTTTCGTATGGGTAGCGCTTTCCTTAAGGTCGCGTCCTGAAGAAAAAGACGTTCCTGAGCCGATTACAATAAGGACTTTAATATCTGGTGTCCTTTTAATTTCATCCATCTCCCTGCACATGGCTTCCATCAATGGCGTGTTGAATGCGTTTCGCGTTTCCGGACGATTCACGGTGATGATCGCAACATGGGATTCGATATGTGTGATGATCAGGCCTTTATCCATGTTTCGCCACAATGAAAAAAAAAGCCCGTCCCCTGAGGGACAGGCTCGATGTATCATGGAAATTGGAAAGTCTTTATTCTCCGGTAAACACAGGTTTTCTCTTTTCTCTGAACGCCGCCAGCGCCTCGGCGAAATCCTTGGTGTGATTCAAAGGCAATCTGTGAGCGTTGGAAAACTCGACGGCCTGAGCGAGCGGCATATCGAGCGTTTGATCGATCACTTTTTTCGCGCTACGAACCCCCAAGGGGCCATTATCTCTTATCTTCTCCGCTATGGCGGTCGCTTCATCCATCAGCCTGTCCAGTGGATGCGCTTTGTTCACCAAACCAATACGCTCCGCTTCTTTTCCATCGATTCTCTTGCTCGTGTAAACCAATTCTTTCGCCTGTCCGGCCGGCATGATTCTTTGGAGCCAGACTACGCCACCTGCCCCGGGGAAGATTCCCAGGCTGCATTCCGGAAAACAAAGAGTAGCTTTTTCCGCGGCCAGTCTGATATCGCATACCAAGGTGATTTCCACGCCCCAGCCGAACGTATGACCGTTGATAGCGGCGATGGTGGGCATGGGCAAGCGTTCCCATAGCGACGTCGCCGTCATCACGTAGCGCTGGTATTGATCGGCCATCTCCTTCGTATGCGTTGTGCTTTCTTTCAGGTCGCGGCCCGTGCTGAAACCACGTCCCTCGCCGGTGAGGATGACCACGCGCACGTTTTGTGCATCGGCCAAGGTTCGCGTCAATTCCACGAATTCTTCCGCCATCTTGAAGCTGATCGCGTTCAGGCTCTCCGGACGGTTGAACTTCACTACCGACAATCCATCTTCTTCCGTATAGGATAACGTTTCAAATTCGCGCACGCGTCCCCTCCTGGAAAATATCTTTTCAACTCGATTCGGATCAGCTTTTCAGATGGCTGGCCACTTCTTCGACAAACTTGAGTGTCGTGTCTCTCATTTCATCAGGCTGTAAATTGCTGACCGGGTGAGGCAACTGAATATAGGGATGGCCTTCCATACCCTTTCCGCGGAACTGAAAGTCCGCCGCATTCTTGAACGCCTCGGTGATAATGGTCGTCGAAGGAACGCCCCGTTTTTCAAATTCAACCGTGTCGTGCACACTGCACAACGTGCAGGAGCCTCAGCCCCCCAATGCGGCTATCGCCACATCCACCTCCTGGGCCATTTCTTCAATCATTTCATCAGTGGCAGGCTTCGAGTAATGCTCTTTGCGCCGCGAGATGACTCTGGCCACGTCGAACTGCTCACGCAGGGCATTACCAAGAGTTTCCAAAATGATATCCGCTTGTTCTTTCGTGTTATCGAGGAGCCCCACCACCTTTCCCGAAAGATCGCCGGGCCGTTGCGCAAGCTCGATTCGCGCGGCCGATCCTCCCGCCGTCGGATCAATGAATCCCATTCCGTTCGCCATGGTTTTCTCCATATGATATGTGAATTCAACCGAGGCTAAATCATATCCCGCAATTCATTCCTTGTCTACGATATCAGCCTTTTCGTTCTTTTCATGAAAATGCGAATGATGTTTTTTCCGCTTCTCAGTTTCGCGGATTTTTGGCAAAATCAAGTCTAATTTACAGCAATCCTCTTAACCTTAAGGAGCAGACAAATGGCCGATTACGATATCATCGGCAAGTCGAATGTTCGATACGACGCTATTCCGAAAGCGGATGGCTCCATGCCCTATGGAGAGGACGCGATACCCGCAGGCGCCTTACAGTGCGGCGTACTGTTTACGCCCATCCCCGTAGGCCGCCTGAAAAAACTCGACACTTCTAAAGCCGAAAAAATCCCGGGCGTAGCCGCCATTCTAACTGCAAAAGATATTCCGGGCACAAACGCGCGATTCGGCTCCGGAACACCGGGCCTGCCCCATCAACCGGTTCTGGTGGAAGATAAAATCGAATTTACGGGAGACGCTCTCGCCATCGTAGGCGCCGAAAACAGAGAAGCGCTTGACGCCGCCATCGCGGCCATCGAGGTGGAAATCGAGGCGGAAGAAGGCGTGTGGACAACGCGTCACGATGAAACGAGCGCCGAGAAACGCCAGGCGTGTGATTTCGAGGCCACCCGCGGTGACATCAAAACCGCGTTCGATGAAGCCGACGTGGTGGTTGAGAAAACATACACCACGCAACTTGCCGAGCACGCCTTTCTGGAACCCGCTTCCGGTACCTCCTGGATGGAGGAAGACGGCGTTATCACAATCCGCGTCGGCACACAGCTTATTGAATACTATCGAGCCATTGCGGCGATTTTGGGAATCTCGCATAGCCGCGTCCGCCACCTCGGCACTTACGTCGGCGGCGGATTCGGCGCCAAGGGTATGTTGACCGTAGAGCCTTACCTGGCGCTGCTTACATGGCATACACAAAGGCCAGCGGTAATGGTACTGGGTCGCGAGCACGGCATCAGAAATACCTCGAAAAAACATCCTTTCTATATGAAATACAAAACAGGAGCGACCAAGGACGGGAAAATCCTTGCCGTAGAAGCGGATATCGTGGGCGATGCAGGCGCCTATCCGTATAAGTCCAATCTATTCCTCCTGGGCGCGATGTGCATCGCCGCGGGTCCTTACGATGTCCCCAACGTAAAAATACGCGCGCACGGCTATCTCACCAACAATCCCATCACCAACGCGATGCGCGGTGTCGGATCAAATCAAGTCTGCTTCGCATATGAGACCCAAATGAATCTGGTTGCAGACGCCATCGGGATAGATAAATACGAATTCAGGCGCAAGAATTTCATCCAGAAAGGCCAGGAACTGCCGACCGGGCAGGTAATTCCTTACGAACCGAACCTGGAAGGATGCCTCGACGGCGCGCTTCAGGCATTGGGCGAACCTACAGAACCAGGGCCGGGCAAACGCATTGGCAGGGCGGCGGCGGCGAACATCACCGGCTACGGAAGGCCGAATGACGACGCGAATGCGGCGGTTCACCTTGAGCCGGATGGCAGCGCCGTTGTCCGCGTAAGCGCGCCGGACATAGGCGCCGGCCAGGGCGCTACTCTCCAAAGCATCACGGCGGAAACCCTCGGACTCAGGCTAGATCAGGTTTCAACCCGTCTGTCCGATTCTGCTACTACGCCGCTCTCGGGCATCACTGCAGGTTCTCGCCAAACACTCATGGCTGGGCACGCCGTTCAACTTGCCGCAGACGAAGTTCGAAAAGCCGTTACCAAAGGCGCCGCTTCGTTGCTCGAGGCTGCAGAAGAGGACATTCGCCTTGGAGGCGGCGAGGCATGGGTGGCCTCCGCTCCCGAGAGAATAGTTGGCATCGGTGCTGCGGCTGGCGAAGCCAAAAAAATGGGTGAATCGCTACATTGCACTCATGGCTACAACATGCCGGGACATGATTATGAGAATCCGGAGCGATACATGAACGGTATGGGCGGATGGTCGGACTACACTTTTGGCGTTCATGCAAGTGAAGTGGAAGTCGACATCGAAACCGGCGAAGTGAATCTCTTGAAGCACATCGCTTCCCACGATGTCGGACGAGCGCTGAATCCTCAAAGCGTGGAGGGGCAATTCGAAGGCGGTGCGGTAATGGGAATTGGCTATGCGCTGCACGAGGAAATCACCATGGTGGAAGGAGACTGCCGATCACAAAGCTTTCACGAATACCTGATTCCCACCTCATCGGATATAGGCGAATTTGAGTCCGTCGTCCTCGAATGCGGGGAAGGGGCAGGCCCATATGGCGCACGCGGCGTCGGAGAACCTCCGTGCAATAACGCACCGGCCGCCGTCGCCCTCGCCATCAACGATGCGATAGGCACAGAAGTCTACGACCTCCCCATCACGCCCGAGCGAGTCTGCTGGGCGGTAACAAAGAAAAACGGTAAAAGCAACGGTCATTAACAGGCTTCGATCACAAAAGAGCCCCGGCAATTTTGTCGGGGCTCTTTTCTAAAGAAATGCACAAAACATTGCTGTTAACTCAAAGAGTAGACCGAAAAGAGTCCTTTTCGAGATTTTGAGATGTGTTGCTGAAAATCCGGTCTTCTGATCATCATTTCTTGGAAAGAAAACTTATCATAAGTCAAAATTTTTTGTCACCGCCCGACACGCCACCGTAATTCCGTGCATGACCATGCTGGAAGGCGAACCCCTGCTTCCTGCGACGATTAAATGAAGATCTTCGGGATCGCCAACCGCAGGCACAAAAAAATCATCATCTTTCACATCCACGGGAAACGGCCAACGATCCGCGCCTTTCTCGCCCCGCCAGATACCGCCGCGCTTGATATCCCCTATAGTGCGCCCACCCATTTCCAGTAATTTTTGATGGACATCACTACGAGTCATTCCGGCGTCAGCGCAAAGATGCGCATGTTGCGCACCCAGGACAACCGCCATATCCGCTTGCCGATACATATTGGGTCCGCCCAGTGCGGACATCATATCGGCAACCGTCGCAAGAAGCCGGTCGGGAGTCAGGCTCGCATCGTCCCACACCTGCACTGGCCCTTCGAGAGGAATCATGGTCACCACATTATCGCTCTTCGAAAACCCTTTCGATTCCGCATACGACTCCCAGGGCGATTCCTCCTCGTTCTCCCGGATGCAAAAGGTGTTTCGCCAGGGGCCGCCAAAACCGCCGAGACAGGTGATTCCGGGGATGCCTCCACCCACATTCATCATGATGAGCCGCACGGCGCGGCCGATGGTCAGATTCGCCCGAAAGCCGGGTCCCATGCAGCCCACGCCGCCGTGCAGACCGATCTCCCTGGCGTAGGGGCCATTCACCAACAGAAAAGGCGCGCCCGCACTCGTCGTGGCCTGAATCAGATTTACGTTGAAACGCTCATCAAGAAGCGCTTCCAGTCCAGCTATCAGCACAGGTATGTACTCGGGCCTACAACCCGCCATCACGGCATGGGCCGCCAGACTCTGGATGCTGAGTTCTCCCCCAGCCGGAGCTACTTGGCCAAGTACTTCACCCGGCTCCCTTTTGGTTCCCGAGAGCATCAAAGCGATTCTCTCTTCCGTCGGAGTCACGACAGGCAGGCCGTCCGACCATTCTTTGTCAAAGAAAAACTCAAACTCATCCATGTGCTCATCCTCAAAAGCAAGGCTGGCGGAAAGGCTTATGGTTGGTAGTCAGTCGAGACCGCTTCGCTGCCATCCACCCAGCCGGGCATGACGGCCGTCACCGGCCCGGGCGTACCGCCTGCGACGAGAAGTACCAGGTTATCTTCATCTTTAATCGCCGGCACCAGAAACGAATCATCCTGCAGGTTCACATCAAATGGCCACTTGGCTGCCATCTCATCACGCCAATAGCCCGATCTTTTCAACTCGCCAAGGGGTCTGCGCGCAAGGCCCATAATTCTGTGATGAACATCTTTTTTGCTCAAACCAGCCTCCGCGCACATCCGCGCGTGGTCCGGCCCCAGGGCAACGACAATTTGGGTCTTCAGCCAGATGTTCAGCGAACCCAATGTGGATATTTTATCTGCTAATCCTACGAAAAAAGATTCCGGCTCCTTGGAATAATCATCGATATATCCTTGGGGCGCTTCGGTCATCACGGCGGTTACAACATCGTCATCCAGATGAAATCCTCTCGTGACGGACAACGACTCCCATGGACTTTCCTCTTCGTTCTCGGCAATACAGAATGTATATCTGGCGGGAGAGCCGAAGGTGCTCATCGAGGCGAAAACCGGAACACCCCCACCCAGGTTCATGAGAATGAGCCGGATGGCGCGGCCAATCGTCGCATTCGCCCGAAAACCCGGCCCAAAGCACCCCGTGCCGCCGTGCAGACCGATTTTTTTCGCGTAAGGCCCATTCACGATCATTAGAGGGGCCGCGCTGTGCATGGTTCCCTGAACGCCGTTCAAGTTGAGTTTCGGCGTGAGTAGCGCTCCAAGTCCTGCAATGACGACGGGCAAGTACGAAGGCTCGCACCCCGCCATCACGGCGTGAGCGGCAATCGCTTCAACTTTTGCTTCCCCCATGAGGGGCGGCACCAAACCGATGACTTCTGAAGCCCCAAGTCTTGTGCCTGAGAGCATGGAGGCCATTCGTTCTTGGGTTGGGGGAATAATCGGCAGGCCGTCCGACCAGGATTTTTGAAAGAAAAATTCGAATTCATCCATGGAAATATGACACCACTTTATCCATCGGGGCGACTCCGGCGCTACGCCTCATAGACCCCATGAACGGCGCGGCTGCCGCCGCTCCAGCCATGGCATACCGCGCTGCCCGATCCCCAGCCGCCCGCGACGATCAAGTGCAGGTCACGGGGGTCCTTGATGACGGGAACGAAAAACTCATCATCATCGGGGTCCACGTGAATAAACATATCCAGCGCGCGTTCGCGCCGCCAGTTGCCGCCTCGTTTCAACTCCTTCACTTTGTGGCCTGCCAGCTCACAAAGCCGCCGATGCACATCCGCGCGCGCAAGACCGCCCTCGGAACAAATTTTCGCATGCTGGGGATTCATCGCGACGAGCATATCGGTTCTTGGCGCGTGCATGTTCCAGGAGCCCAAGCCCGTCATCGCATCGGCGATTCCCCGGAGCAGCCTCTCGGGCTCCTCGCTGACGTCATCGAAGGTCAGTCGCGGGCTTTCCACCATGGCCATGGTGATAACGTTTTCATCCGCCCCGTATCCCCTGGATTCAGCGAGCGTCTCCCAGGGGTGAAACTGAAGGTTCTCCGTGACGCACGCGGTATAGCGCAGCGGCGTGCCGAAAATCGTCATGGAAGAAACGCCCGGGATGCCCCCGCCCAGGTTCATCAAAATCAGGCGAATGGCGCGGCCGATGGAAGCGTTGGCCCTGAACCCCGGGCCGAAACAGCCGTTGCCCCCGTGAATGCCGATTTTCTCGGAATACGGGCCGTTTACAATCATCAGGGGCGCTACGCCGTGCATCGTGCCCTGTACGCCGTTCATGTTGAACTCATCGCGAAGCATAAGCGTGGTGGCGCCGAGTACGACCGGCAGGTACTCGGGTTTGCAGCCCGCCATTACCGCATGAACCGCCACGCTATGGACCGTGGCCTCGCCCATGGCGGGAGGAACCTGACCTATGAATTCGGCAGGATTTCTCTTCGTGCCCGAGAGCATGCGCTCGATGCGCTCTTCCGTCGGGGTGACGACGGGAAGGCCGTCCGACCAGGGTTTTTCCAGGAAAAACTCGAATTCATCTTGAGGAGCGTTCAAGCCCTTTCACCTTTTGAAGTATATGGACATCATGACGACGCAAATGCGCGGGAGACGGAACGGCTGCTCCCGTTCCAGCCGTGCATCACGGCCGTAATCGGGCCCGGAATCCCGCCCGCCACGATCAAGATCAGCCTCCCGGCCTCTTTTATCGTCGGAACGAACGCGCCGTCATCGTCCAGATCGACGGGGAACGGAAAATCCCTGATGCGATTTTCCCTGAAATGCCCTCCCGTTTTGAGTTCGCCCACCGTGCGGCCCGCGATTTCGCAAAGGCGCCCGTGGACATCCGCCTTTGAATACCCCCTCTTTGCGCATATCGCGGCCTGCTGCGGGCTCATCGCCACCACCAGATCCGTGTTGGCCCAACAGTTCCACGAACCCAAATGCGACATGGTGTCCGCGATGGAGGGGAGCATGCGCTCGGGGTCGTCGCTCACGTCATCCCAGGACATGACGGGGCCTTCCACGTGCACGGCGGTGACGACGTTCTCCTCAACTTCAAAACCATGCGTCTGAGCGAGAGACTCCCAGGGGCTTTCCGCTTCATTCTCGGCGATGCAGTACGTGAACCTCCCCGGTTGGGAGAACGTGCTCATCGAGGTGATGCCCGGAATTCCGCCGCCAATGTTGAGCAGCAGAAGCCTGATGGCGCGGCCGATCGTCGCGTTGGCGCGATTCCCGGGGCCGAAACAGCCGAGCCCCCCATGCAGGCCGATTTCCCTGGCGTAGGGGCCGTTCACGATCAAAAGGGGGGCCGCGCAGGAGAGCGTCGCCTGAACGCCGCCCACGTTGAATTTTTCCTCCAGAATCGCCTCCACGGCCCCGACGAGAACCGGCATATACGCCGGCTTGCATCCGGCCATGACGGCGTGAACGGCGATGGTCCGAACGTCCGCTTGCGCCAGAAGCGGGGGCACGTCTCCGAGGACTTCATCCGGATCGCGGCTCGTTCCCGCCAGCATGAGTCCCAGGCGCTCTTCCGTCGGAGGGATGACAGGCAGGCCGTCGGACCAGGCTTGTTCAAAGAAATACTCGTACTCATCCACGGGAGGGGCGCTCACGAAATGCCTCCGGAGAAATTTTCACGAAATGAAAAATGATTCGACGCCAAGTAAGATACCCGGTCTATTTTTCGCTTTCGTCGATCAGCTTTTTCAGGTCCTCCGCCAACGGCGAGCGCAGAGCAACCAGCTTTTGGTAATCCCGCATGGCGGCGACCCGGTTCCCCCGCAGCAGATGGGCGACGCCCCGGTATTCGACGGCTTCGGCGTGTACCGGATTCACGGCCAAGGCCCTGTTGTACGCCGAAATGGCCTCATCGAGGCGGCCGAGGTGACGAAGGCTGTAGCCCATCAGGGTATGCGCCCTGAAGTCTTCGGGGTCCTCGGCGACCGCGAGGCGGAAATGCAAAAACGCCCTTTCCATGTCTCCGTTGTGAATGTGGACGCGGCCCAGTTCATACGCAGTGCCCGGATCCGCGGGCAACGGCTGTTTCGCCGGGTCGTACGCGACGGCGGAAAAAGCGGAGCCGAGAAGCAGGGCGAGAATGAGTGCGGTGATTTTCACGTCTACGTTCCTCCCGAAACCAGAGTGGATTGGAAGCCATGACCTGGCGAAACCTTCGCCGGATGGTATACGCTTGCCGTCGAACATGTCGAGCAAATATACACGGGCGCCGGACGGATTGCGAGTCCATGCCGTTAGAATACGCCCGAGGTTACATGTCGCAACCACCGCCAATCTACAGGAGCCGTTCCATGCCGATTTACAGAAACCTCGCCGCCCGGAGCCAGGGAAAGGCGGCCGACTACGTCACCGCAAACGCCGCCTGGGTGGACGGCGCCCACGCCACCATCGGTTATTTCCGCATGGAGGCGGGAGGCCATTCCAGCCCGCACTATCACCACGACGAGCAGTTCTTGTATCTCCTCAAGGGCGGGCTTCGCATCGCCGTGGAAGGAGAGATTCTCGAAGCCGCGCCCGGGGATCTGGTGCAGTTCGCGCCCGGGGAGGTGCACGAGATCATGGCGCTCGACGAGCCCGTGGAGCTTCTGCTCACGAGGTCTCCGGCGAGGCCGAGCCTCGAGGCGCTCGCGGTGACGCCCGAAGGCGAGCGGGCCAGGAGCCTTTTGCGCCCCGAATAGCCCCGAACGGGCATAACCCGTTAAAAAACAATCGGATAAATTTTCAGGAATTTATCGAAAAACGTCGTGAATTTATACAATTTTATCCAATTTTTCAGGAATTCCCTTGGGGCCCCGAAGAGGCCCGTTCCGGGCGGGCCGCGCGGGTCGATTCCGCCCGAAGAGGCGGGTCGATTCCGGCCGGCGCGGGAGGAATTGACGAGCGGACGGCCTCCTCACCCCGCGCGGCAGCCTCCCCATCCGCCTCACCCTGAGTAGCCGCCGAAGGTCAAACGCGACTGAGAAAGAAGCGTTTGTATCGAAGGGCGGGGGATTCGATTGCCGGCCGGGGAGGCGAATATCCTGCCGCCCGAAGCCGAATCGTCCGCTCCATTTTCTTTCCTCCTCCAATGGACGGGAGCGCCAATCGCGGCCCGCCCTTTCCGCCGGGGTCGATTTCCCGCGCGGGATTATTGCGCGCGCCGGCAAAAACCCAATGACGCCAAATGCGGGGAAATGCGTCCCGATCTTTCAATGAACCCGGGGCTTTCCCTCCGCGACTGAATCCGGAACGACGGCGCTACCCGTTCACGTGCCAGACTTCGCGCATGGCGCAGCCGCCGGCCTTGAAGAGGTTGTAGACCGGGCACCTGCGGAAATAATCCGCCTTGAGCGCCTCCACCTGCTCTTCCGTCGCGTCGATATCGAGCCATATCTCGCTGCGCGCCTCGCTGGGGTTCGACTGGTAGCCCTCCCGGCCGGCGATGCCCCTGGGGCTGTAGACGATAGTGGACTTCACCTTGAGGGAGTCGATTTCGAGCTTCGCGTCCTTGGCGCATCTCTCCAGAATCACCGCCGTACACCCGGCGAGCGAATTGACGAGATAGTCCATGGGTGAGGGAGCCTCGCCCGAGCCGCCCAGATGCCCGGGCTCGTCCATCACCAGGGTATACCCGCGCATGAGAGTCATGATGCTCTTCGAGCGCCCCTTGAAGTCGGCTTCCGCCCAGTTCTCCGTGGTTTCCGGCAGTTCCTTCGGCCGAATCGCCATGATTTGCGCTCCTTCTGATGATGAGAAATGAAAATTCCTTACCGGCGACGACACCGCGCGGGTCGCCCTTGAAGACTACCGTTGCATACGCGAGGCTCAATCGTCCGCGTCTTGTAGCAGGGGATTCTGGAAATGGTCAAATTCTCGTCTTGCATCGCCGCCGTATCGACCTCGCCCCGAGTAGCGCCGCGGCCGCCAGATACTCTTCCCCCCACCCTGAGCAGCCGCGCAGCGGCGTATCGAAGGGCCTGTTCCGAGTCTGTCGAAGTGGCGCTCCCTTGATACGGCCCCTTACGGGGCCTGCTCGGGACGAGGAGAAAACACCCCCTTCTTCTCCCGGGAGGGAGCGGAGGGGCAGAAACAGGCCCCCGCGCCTGTCCGAGGCCGCGGCCCACCCCTCCAGCGACAGGCCAACTGCATCTCATGCAGGGGCGGCGCTCGCACAAAAAAACCGCCCCGCTCCCCGGAGGGAACGAGGCGATGAGGATTTGAAAAACTCGCCTAAAGCGCTTTCAGCACGTCCTTCGTGTGCCCGGCCACCTTGACGTCCTTGAACACCTTCTCGATGACGCCGGTCTCGTCGATGATGTAGGTGGTGCGGAAGATGCCGTTGAACTTCTCGCCGAACAGCGTCTTCTCCCCGTACGCCCCGTATTTCGAGGAGATCAATCCGTCGGGGTCCGCCAACAGGGTGAAGTCGAGCTCCAGTTGCTCGGAGAACTTCTTGTGGCTGACCTCGTTGTCGGGACTGACGCCGATTACGGTCGCGTTCTTCTTCTGGATCTTCTGCAGTTGCTTGTTGAAGTCCCGCGCCTCCGCCGTGCATCCGGGCGTGTTGTCCTTCGGGTAGAAGTAGAGCACCACCTTCTGGCCCTTGTATTTCGAGAGCCGGTGCACCTTGCCGTTTTCATCCCTCAAGGCGAAGGCGGGGGCTTTCACTCCTTCTTTCAGCGCTGCCATTTCGCCCCCCTGTCGTTGCAGTCCTGGAATCAAAAAAACCACGCGCCTGATTACGCATGTTTGGGATATTGCAGGAATAATCGACGTTCGGGTGATTATAATGCCATAGATGAGAAGAGACTTCAAGCGTCGTCGGAGTTACAGCCCCCAGTCGCGGGCGTAGCGGAAATCGCGGTCTATCGTGCGCTGGCTGAGCTTGGCGATGAGCGGAAGGCGCCGCTTGTACTGGCTGCGCTGCACGAGGCGCTGGATGCCGTCCACGAGTTCCGGCGGGAAGCCCTCGCCGAGGAGTTCCTCGCGCGTGTAGCGGCGGTCGATCATCCGGTAGAGAACGGCGTCGGCCACCTCGTAGGTGTAGCCGAGTTCCTGCTCGTCGGTCTGGCCCACCCACAGGTCCGCGCTCGGGGCCTTCTCCACCACCTGCGCGGGCACGCCGACGTGGCGCGAGAGCTGGCGCACCTGCGTCTTGAACAGATCGCCGATGGGGTTCACCGCGCTGGCCATGTCGCCGAAGAGCGTCCCGTAGCCGAGCAGGAGTTCGGTCTTGTTGCTCGTGCCCACGACCAGCGCGCCGAGCATGGCCGAATGGTCGTAGAGAATCGTCATCCGCTCGCGCGCCATCTTGTTGCCCCGGCGCAGGTTGTCCGCGCCCGGGAAACGCTCGAAATACGCGTCCACCTGGGGCGAGATGTCCACTACTTCGATTCGGATGTTGCTTTTCTCGGCCACCGCGCGCGCGTCCGCCTCGCTCTGGGGGTTCGAGAGGCGGTAGGGCATGATGACGCCGGTCACGTTCTCGGGGCCCATGGCGCGCGCCGCCAGGAAGGCGGAGAGCGCGCTGTCTATCCCGCCCGAAAGTCCCAGGACGAGTTTCCCGACGCCCACTTTCGAGACCTCATCGCGAATGAAGCCCGCCAGCAGGCCGGCGGCGAGGTCGCCGTCGAGCTCCAGTTCCGCCATCGCGCCTTCAATAAGCTCTTCGTCCAGCAAGTGCCATGCCTCCACTAATAGATTTCGCGGCGATTCGCCTACTATCATGCCTCCCGCCCGCTCGGCCTGCAACGCCGCCGGGCCATTGACCGCGCGCGGCGCGGGGGGCGCCCTTCTATCATCCATCTACCGATTATATAGCTGTTGAAAAAGTCCCCTGACGAGGGAGGCTGGGGGTTGCTGCCCCGATGAACGAGGGTTTAACGCGACCGGGGAGGAGGCGGTTTTTGCAGGTCAGACATATATGTCTGACATATTATGCGGCCCGGCTTTTTCGCCTTTACAATGCGGGTCGCATACTATGCGACCCCTACACGAGTATTGACATCCCGACCAAGGGGGAAGTGGTTCTCTTGCCTCTCGCCGGGGGAGGTCGCCTTCAGCGGGAAGACCGCTTCCGCGCGAACCCCCCGCCCTCATCGTCGAAAGCAACCCCCTCTACCCCCCCTGGCAAGGGCCGTTCGCGAACGGCCCCTACAATCGAGATTACGCACCGTCATTCCGGCAATCAATCCCGACCGGGGAGGGGGTGTTGAAAAACCCCTTGCGGGCCGGTCGGGATATCACCGTAGGGGCCGCATATTATGCGGCCCTGCCTTATCGCCTTCACAATACGGATCGCATGATATGTCAGACATATATGTCCGACCTGCCAACCTCTGCGAAACGAAACGCAGGGGCGGACATATGTGTCCGCCCGACCCCGGAACAGGGTTTTTCAACAGCCCCTCTTCACTCGCGTTTGACCCCTGACAAGGGGGGTTGCCTTTATGGGGTTTCCCTTTCAAGGAAGTTGCCTTTACCCTGTCAGGGGGACTTATTCAACGACCTCTCTCATGGAGTCCTTATGCCATACGTGGGAAACATCGAAGACCTGAAATGGGTGTACGACCCCGAAGAAGCGATGCGCCAAGGCTCGCCCATCCTCATCGACACGCCGAACCTGGAGGTTCGGGTCATCGTCCTTCAGCCGGGCATGTACCCTCCCTATCACGCGCATCACGAGGAGATGGACGAGGGCTACCTCATCTACAACGGGCGCGGACTCATCCTCAACGACGGCGCCACGTTCGAAGTCGCAAAGGGCGACGTGCTCCTGAACCCGCGCGGGGCGATGCACAACATGAAGAACACAGGCGATGGCGAGTTGATAGAGTTCAACTTCAGGGGCGGGCGGATGCCCTCGGGCTTTCTGTTGCCGCCGGGCGACCCGCCGCCCAGTCCCGATCCCGAATCGGTGGAAAACCCCCTCGCCCCGCCCGTGCCCTACGTCAAGGGCGACGTCGCCGGACTCACGGGGCCGTTCGACGCAAGCTCCGTGAAAGAGAAGGGCCTCTCGCGCGCCATCTCCACCGAATACCTCGAATGCCAGATCGTCTCGTTCCCGCCGGGCGGGAGGCCGCACGTCCACCGGCACCTGAACACGATGGACGAGGCGACGCTCGTTCTGGAGGGACGCATGAACTTCATCATCGAAGACGAAACCATCGAAGCGTCAGTCGGCGATCTGGTGCACACCCCCGGCGGGGCGTGGCACACCGTGCACAACGCGAGCGATGCGCCCGCCGTGCTCTTCAACTTCAGAGGCGGCGCGCTGCCCTCCAGAACCGAATGGCGCGATGCGTAGAGAGAGACCGCCCGTAGGGGCGGACCCGTGTGTCGGCCCGTCTCGATCCGCAAGGCTCTTGTAGGGACAGGCCTCCGCGCCTGTCCTCAAGAGGGACAACCACAGGGGGCAGGACAACCCTGAAGGGTTGTCCCTACGGTTTAATCAATTCTTGAATCCTTGGAAACGAACCCTTCCTGCGATGTCGTTTTGATCGTCATTCCGGCGTCAAACCCGACCGGGGAAGAAGGAAACTTCACTCCCCCTTGAGGGGGAGTCGAAGAGGCCGAGCCTCCGGCGAAGGCCGATTCGGTGGGGGGTAAATCGCGTTTTTACGCATTCCGAATTATACCCCCCACCAGTTCGCTTTCGGGCTTACGCCCTCAACTCACTGACTCCCCCTCAAGGGGGGAGTGAAATTCAGCGCACTCCCTTTGTGGGATTTTTCAACAATCCCGAAGGAATCCGGTTTGGTAGGAACAGGTCGCGGCCTTGGGCTGTTCAAAAGAACAGCCCACTACGGTGAGAGACAACAACGGGGCAAAGTGTATTGTAGGGGTCGCATACATGCGACCCGCGGTTTAACGGCGAAAAAACAGGGACGCATGTATGCGTCCCCTACAATGCCATCGCGTTTTTCCTGACAGGTCAGGCACGGGGGCCTGTCCCTACGGATCCCGGTCGGTTACATCTTCCGAAACACGAAATCAGAGTTTTTCAACAACCCCTCCCCGCTTGGGTTTTACCCCGCCCGCGAGCGCTGGATGCGGCGGAGTTCGCGCAGGGTGAGGTGCAGATCCTCGTCCCGGAGCGTGGGGGATGCGATGCGCGCGCGGCGCACGTTCGCCGTGTCCACTTCCGCCGCGAGCAATTCTTCGCCTCCGCGCTCCGCCTGGGCGAGCGGCTCCCCGCTCGGCGCGAGAATTTCGGACCCGCCCCAGAAGTTGATGCCGTCCTCGTATCCCACTCGGTTGCTGAAGACGACGTGCTGGTTGTAGGCCGCGGCGTATGTTCTCGTGAGCGACTGCCAGACGCGCTGGATGGCGAGGCCGCCCTCGCCGTTCGCCTTGCTCACGCCGCGCGCGGGACTCGCCGAGGGGACGATGAGCAGGTCCGCGCCGTCGAGCGAGGCGACCCCCGCCAGGCTCGGGTGCCAGGCGTCCTCGCATATCAAGATGGCCGCGCGCCCGAACCGCGTGTCGAAGGCGCGCACCTTGTCCCCCCGGCCCACGTAGCGGTTCTCGTCGAACAGCCCGTAGGTCGGCAGGTACACCTTTCGGTGCACGTGGAGAAGCTCGCCGCCCTCGAAATAGGCGGCGGAGTTGAAAAACCCGTGCCTGCCCGATTCCTCCACGAACCCCACCACGAGGGAGAGTTTCTCGCTCAGGGCGGCGATTTCCTTCATCGCCGAGGTGTTGCGCCGGATGGCCACCTCGGGAACCATGTCCTTGAGGAAATAGCCCGTGAGGGAGAGTTCGGGAAACACGAGGAGATCGACGCCTCCCGCCTCGGCCTTTCTCACCGCATCCACCAGCAATTCGCGGTTCGCGTCGAGGTTCCCGAGCCTGGGGCCTATCTGCGCCGCCGCCGCCAGAAATTTCATGTCCTCTTCCCGTCGAGATCGAATAAAAATTCAAAACGTCCTGCGCTTGGCGTCAAGACGCCGCGCGCCCATCCTTGTCTAGCACATTATCGGCGATCCTAGGAAACCGGCGCGGGAAAAGCGGCTCAGATGAAGAGCTTGGTCTCCGCGCCCCTGGTTTTCCGCATGAACTCGGGCAGGCTGATTACCTCGTCCACGACGTCCGCCACCTCCTCGGGCGCGAGTCCCAGGAGCTTGGGCTGTGCGGCGCAGGCGTATAGTTTCAGTTTCCCGAGCCTCCTCGCGGACTCGATGAGTTCCTCCGCCGAATGCGCCCCGCGCGCGCCCTCCGCTGCGGGAAGCGCGGCATCGAGATCATCATCGACGAATCGCTTGAGCGCGCCGAAGAACAGGATGACATGCGCCTCGTCCCCGTTCGCGGCGGCGCTCGCCGCAAGCGCGGCTACCTGATGGATGCGCTCGGCGTCGCCGCTGTGGGCGTATATGACGAACTGGGACATGTGGGCCTTAATGGTTATGCGGGTGGAATTGGGGAGGGCTTACGCAATCCCCCTCCTCGTCCTGCGCAGCCCGCCGCTCCGCCTCACCCTGAGTAGCGGCGAAGCCGCGTATCGAAGGGCGAAATTTACGCCCACCACAGAGATACGCTCCCCATCCTTCGATACGGCGCTTACGCGCCTACTCAGGATGAGGAAAATTGGTTCTGTCGGGGAAGACCTGTGTGTCTTCCCCATCGCAATTTTTCAACAGCCCCCTCAAGGAGGGAATGGTTTCATAGGCAACTTTTCTTACGATGCTCGAAGAATTTTTCAAATGCCCGAAACACCCGACCGCGGAAACCCGATTCCCCAACCGCATCACTCGAAATCTTTCGGCTTTACGTTCTCGAAGTCATAGTCGGGCAGGTCCGATCGGGGCGGCGGGTCGACGCCCTCGTCCTGCATGTGGCGAGGCCTCGGCTGCGAGGCCAGAAGGTGGACGATCAAACGATAGAGGCCGTAGATCAGGCCGAAGGCCGCGACGAACCAGAGCGCTCCCGTGAAGTCGCGTTGATAGAAGTAGTACGCGATGCCCAGCCAGAAAACGAACCCGGCGAATATGCCCAGAGCCGATCGGTTGTTCTCCATCGCCAGCCGCCTTCTTCGAACCGCCCGCAAGCGCGCGCTCAGTCCGTCTCGGAAGCGGGCGTCGCGGACGCACTCTCCCCGGTATCCGCCTCCGCCGTTCCGGGGTCTTCCTCCGCTTCCCCCGCGCTCGCCGCCGCGCCCGTTCCATCGCTCGCCATGTGGCAGGCGCCCTCGAACACGGCGCCCTCTTCGATGTAGATGCTCGGCGTGAAAATTTCGCCGATCACGTGGGCGCCGACCCTGATCTCGCATTTTTCCCTGGCCTCTATGCTGCCGTCCATCCGGCCCATCACAATCACGACGCCGGCCTTGACCTGGGCCTTCACCTTCGCCGCGTTCCCGACGATGAAGGTGTCGTCCGTGATGACCTCGCCCTCGAGGACGCCGTCCACGCGCACGGTGCCCTCGAAGGTGATGACGCCCTTGAACTCGGTGCCCTCCCCCAGGAAGGCGCGAATGCTCTTCTCGTAGTTTTTCGCCATCCATCGACCCTCGCCTGATTCCCGATAGAAAAACCGAAGCTAACTAAGCCGCTGGAGCAATCCCTCGAGCGTCTCCCTCGTATAATACTCTATTTCTATCTTTCCGCTCTCCCCGTCTCCTGAAATTGCGACTTTCGTACCCAGCGCGCTTCGGAGCCGCCCGGCCGCCTCGCGCAGATAAATCGCCTGCGGCCCCGTCGGCCCGTTCGGGGGAGCGGACCGCGGGGAGGCTTCCCTCTTCCCGCTTCCGCCTTCGAGCGCGCGCCTCACGCGCGCTTCGAGCCCGCGCACGGAGAGCCTCTTCTGGGTGGCGGCCTCGGCGTGGCTCGCCATCTCCTCTTCCGTGCGCAGGGACAGGAGCGCCCTGGCGTGCCCCATGGAGAGAAGGCCGGCGGCCACGCTCTCCTGAACCGAGGCGGGCAGATTGAGGAGGCGGACGTAGTTCGCGACCGTGGAGCGATCCTTCCCCACGCGCGCGGCGACTTCTTCCTGCGTGAGACCCAGGCGCTCCATCATGCCCGCGTATGCGGCCGCCTCCTCCATGGGGTTCAGGTCCGCGCGCTGCACGTTCTCGACGATGGCGAGCTCCAAGGCCTCGTCTCCGCCCGCGTCGAGCAGGACGGCGGGAACCTCATCGACTTCCGCCAGCCGGGCGGCGCGCCATCGCCGCTCCCCGGCCACGATCTCATACCCCCCGCCCGCGGCGCGGCGCACCAGAAGGGGCTGGATCACCCCGTGGCGCCGAACGGATTCGGCGAGCTCGGCCAGGTCCTCCTCGTCGAAATCGACGCGCGGCTGGTGAACGCCCGGTGCGAGGCGGTCGGGAGAAAGCCGCAGCAGAATTCCCGCATCCTCGGCGGCGCCTCCAGGAGTATCCAGTACCGCTGGTGTGGGTTCTTGCGTTTCCTGGGAGGCCAGGAGCGCGTCCAGGCCGCGTCCGAGCACTTTTTTCCTCATGGTCGTCATGTCCGGTTTTTCATCCTTTCCTTCGAGCGCACGATGAACTCGCCCGCCAGCGCGAGATACGCCTGCGCGCCCGGCGAGGAGATGTCGTACGTGATCACCGGCTTCCCGTGGCTGGGCGCCTCGGCGAGGCGCACGTTCCTGGGAATCACGGCCCGGTAGGTCAACTCCGGCAGGTGGGAGCGCAAATCCTCGTTCACCTGACGCGAAAGGTTCGTCCTCGAATCATACATCGTCAGCAGGATCCCGCCTATCCTCAAGCCCGGATGAACGCTCCCGCGTATCCGCTCCACCGTCTTCATCAGCCGCGCCAGACCCTCGAGCGCGAAATACTCCGCCTGGATGGGGATGAGCACCTCGTCCGCCGCCCGCAGGCCGTTCAGCGTCAGAAAACCCAGTGAGGGCGGGCAGTCGATGAGGATACAGCGGTACCGGCTTCTGAGCGGCTCTATGACGCCCAGCAAGCGGCTCTCCCTTTGCGGCAAATCGGCAATCTCCACCTCCGCGCCCGCCAGGTCGATGGAGGAGGGAAGGATGTCAAGCCCTTTAATATCAGTAGCATGCAATGATTCATCGCCTATCGGCTCGCCAAGCACGAGCGCCCGGTAGAGCGAAGAAGATGGCGAAAACAAACCGAAATTGCTCGTCGCGTTCGATTGCGGGTCCATGTCGACCAGCAGCGTCGGCTGGTCCGCCACCGCGAGGCAGGCCGCGAGGTTGACGGCCGTCGTCGTCTTGCCGACGCCGCCTTTCTGGTTCACGACGGCCACGACCGTGCAGGGGGCCTCGTTTGCTTCGGCCTCGGGAGCGCTCGGGTGGATCGTCGCTCCGGGTGTGGTTTCCATATTCTTGCTTCAAGGCGGATGAAAACGGGTGCGATGATCAAAGGTTCTCACACCGCCCCCGAAAATTCAACCGGATGTTTCACGTGGAACAAAATTTCTCGATAATTCGGCTAGGGATATGTTCCACGTGGAACGGTGGGGATTTTGACGATGAGACGGGTGTTATTTGGTAGGGACAGGTCGTGGCCTGTCCCTGCAGGCTTGTTTGGAAATACGCCAGATTGTAGGGGTTGCCGAAAAAGCCGACCCTGGGATCGAGCACGTATGATGCTCGTCTTGTATGGCCGCTGTATCAACCTCATCCTGAGTAGGCGCGCAAGCGCCGTATCGAAGGATGGGAGGCGCAAACGCTCATTCATCAATCACGTTTGACCCCGCAGGAGCGAACTTCGCCCTTCGATACGCCGCCTTCGGCGGCTACTCAGGGTGAAGCAGAGCGGTGCGTTGCTCAGGAGAAAGTAGGGGCGGTTCGCGAACCGCCCCTACGGGATTCCGCAACCCTTCTTTGAGCAGGCTCCGTAGGGACAGGCCCCCGTGCCTGTCCGAAGCTCTTGAAAAAGGACAACCACGGAGGGCAGGACAACCCAAAAGGGTTGTCCCTACAAACCCTGGCGGGAGGCGGCAGGGGCGGACCTGTGTGTCCGCCCGCTTTTCTTATTCACCCGTCCCACAATCTGCAGATACGTTCCTCAAACAAACAGGGCGGACACACAGGTCCGCCCCTACGGGTAAAATATGGTTTTCGGAAGAAAACTCCCAAGGGTGGCATCACGAAACCGTCGAGGCGGCCCCCTCCCGCGCATTTCCGCCCTGTTTGCGGATGTAGACCTCCAGCACGGCGACGGCGGCGGGCGTCACGCCCGATATGCGGCTCGCCTGCCCGAGGGTCTTGGGGCGTATCTGCTCGAGCCGCTGGCGCACCTCCGCTGTCAGGTGGCTCACATCGGCGTAGGAGATGCTCTCGGGTATCCTCACCCTGTCGGCCATCCTCAGATGATGCACCTGCCGGTATTCCCTCTCGAAATACTCCTTGTACTTCACTTCCGCCATCACGTATCGGCGCGATTCTCCGTCCAGCGCCTCCCAAATCGCCCCGAAACGCCCCCCGCCGACGGAATCGACGCGGACAGCCAGCTCCGGCCCCGCTTCCGGGCGTCTCAGGATGTCTCCCAGCGTGGCGGGTTTCTTGAGCGGTTTCGAACCCGCCGCCTCCATGGCGTCTCGCACGTCGGGCCTGGGCGTCACGGAAGTGGTTTCGAGATAAGAGATGGCCTCTCCCGCTCCTTTCGCCTTCTTCTCAAAGGCGCGCCAGACAGCCTCATCCAGCGAACCGACCCTGTGGCCGAGCGCCATCAGCCTGAAATCCGCGTTGTCGTGGCGGAGCAGGAGCCTGTGCTCGGCCCGGCTGGTGAACATCCGGTAGGGCTCGGCCGTTCCCTTGGTGATGAGATCGTCAATCAGAACGCCGATATAGGCTTCTTCCCTGCTCAGGACGACGGGTTCCTCGCCGCGCACGTAGCGTGTGGCGTTGATCCCCGCCATGATCCCCTGGGCGGCGGCCTCCTCATACCCCGTCGTCCCGTTGATCTGGCCGGCGTGGAAGAGCCCCGGCACCTTCTTCGTCATCAGGCTCGGCCCCAGCTCGGTCGGCTCCACGTGGTCGTACTCGACGGCGTAGCCCGGGCGCATCATCTCGGCCCGCTCCAGGCCCTTGATTGTTCGGAGCATACGGATTTGCACGTCCACCGGCAGGCTGGTGGAAAGCCCGTTCACGTATATCTCGCAAGTCTCGCGCCCTTCGGGCTCCAGGAAAATCTGGTGCTCCCCCTTGCCCTCGAAGCGCATGATCTTGTCCTCGATGCTCGGGCAGTAGCGCACGCCGATGGCGTCTATCTGCCCGTTGTACATGGGCGCGCGCTCGATGTTTTGCCGGATGACCTCGTGCGTCGCCGGGTTCGTATAGGTGATCCAGCACGGCATCTGCTCTTGTTCGACCGCCTTGGTGCGGTATGAGAACGGGAGCGGCGGGTCGTCGCCGGGCTGTAAGTCAAGTATTTGAAAATCAATGGATTTCGCGTCCACGCGCGGCGGCGTTCCCGTCTTCATGCGCCCGATGGCGAAGCCGAACGAGGCGAGTTGCTTCGTGAGCTCGTTCGCCGAACCCTCGCCCGCGCGCCCGCCCTCGACCTGCCTGTCGCCGTAGTGCAGAAGACCGCGCGTGAAGGTGCCCGGCGTCAGAACGACCGCCCCGGCCTCCCAGGTCTCTCCGAAATGATCCTGAAGCCCCGCCACGACGCCGTCCTTCACGAGGAGCCTCCGCACCATACCCTGCTTGAGGTCGAGTCCCGCCTGGCTTTCGACGGCGTTCTTCATATACGCGCGGTAGCGCTGCTTGTCCGCCTGGGCGCGCAGGGCCTGCACGGCGGGGCCTTTCTTCGTGTTGAGCATCCGGAACTGGATACCCGTGGCGTCGATGGCGCGCGCCATCTCGCCGCCCAGCGCGTCCACCTCGCGCACGAGGACGCCCTTCGCCAGCCCGCCGATGGCCGGATTGCACGACATGAGGCCCACGGTGTCGAGGTTCATCGTGAGCATCATCGCGCGCGCGCCCATGCGCGCCGCGGCCAGGGCCGCCTCGCATCCGGCGTGTCCGCCGCCCACGACGATGACGTCATACGGAATCTTCAAGCGAAAACCTCCCAGATATTCATATAATTACAAAAAACTCTCTGCTATATATCTAAATTTATCGTCTTTTGTGTCGTCATTAGATTATTTTCATTTCCCGATGCAGAACGTGGAGAAAATCCTGTCCAGTAGCGCCTCTCCGTAATCCCGGCCCAGGAGCTCGGACAGCGCGGTCTGCGCCTCGTTCAGGTGAACCGCCACCAACTCGGGGGACAGTTCGCCCTCCGCCCCCGCCCTTGCATTTCTCACGGCTCTTAAGCATTTCGCTATCTGGCCGCGGTGGCGCTCGCGGGTGAGCATGGACTCCGCGCCCGAGAGGCCATCTTCATCCATCAAAACACGCGCCACCTCTTCGCGCAACTCAGGGATTCCCTCGCCCGTCAGCGCGGAGATGAAGAGCGGCTCACGGGCTTCCGGCGCGCGCGCGCCCAAAACCGCGCGGGCGCGCTCTTGCTCTTGAAGCGTGGCCTTGTCCATCTTGTTGAAAACAAACAGGTTTTCGCAGTCAAGCGCGCCCGCCTCCCGCGCCGCCCAACGGATCTCGGCGTCGCCCGCGGTCAGGTCCGTCACCATCAGGCCGATGTCCGCTCCTTCCGCCGCCTTACGCGCGCGTTCGGCGCCTTCGAGCTCCACCGGATCCCCCGTATCGCGCAGGCCCGCCGTGTCGATGAGACGCACCGGCGCGCCGCCGAAGTCGCAAACTTCTTCCACGGTGTCGCGCGTGGTGCCGGGAATCTCGCTCGTGATGGCGCGATCCGCCCCCAGGAGCGCGTTCAACAACGTGGATTTCCCCGCGTTGGGCCTGCCGAGAATGGCGGCGCGCGCGCCCTCTCTCAGGATTCTGCCGGAGCGGTAGCTTTCGATGAGCCTCCCGAGCGCATTTTCTATCTCCGCGAACAGATCGGCGAGTTCCGCGCTTCCCATCGGCGCGCCCGAAACGGAAGGCCCCGCGCCCGGCTCGAACTCGTCGGGAAAATCAATCGCCGCCTCGATGTGCGCGCCCGCCTCCACGATCTTCCCCCACACCTCCTCCAAGGCCTTGGAGAGGCGTCCTTCCAGGTGATGGAGCGCCGCTTTCGCCGCTTTTTCGGTCTGCGCGCTTACTAGATCGGCCACCGCTTCGGCCTGGAGCAGATCGATCTTCCCCTCCAGGAAGGCGCGGCGGGTGAACTCGCCCTCTGCGGCCGGCCTCGCGCCCATCTCGCGGGCGAGGCGCAGGATGGTCCCCACGATGGCCGGGCCGCCGTGGCAGTGCATCTCGACCACGTCCTCGCCGGTGACCGAATCGGGCGCCTGATGATAGAGCGCGAGACCCTCATCAAACGCCTGGGTCCCATCCATGAAACGCCCCAGCACGGGCCGCCCCCTGGGAAAGGCGCTCCTCTCTTTTCTCGGCTTGAATATCCCCTCGAGAATCGGGAGAGATTCCGCCCCGCTCAGGCGGACGATAGCGATGGCCCCGCGCCCCGGCGCCGTGGACAGCGCGACGATGGTTTCCCTCTCAAAATCACTCATCCGCCTCATTTCTCCATCGTTCGAGGATGCGCCCGCCCGATTGCGCGCCGCGTTCGTCCGTAATGAAGCGGATTTGCGCCTTCATTGCAAGACCGGGCGGGCGGAGGCGCAAGCTCCTTCCCCGCGAATTCGTTTCGATTCGCGAGGCGGAATCTCGCAGGGGCCGCTCGCAAACGGTCCTAGCCGAAGGAGGCGGGCGCTTCACGAAGCGCTCCCATGGAGCCATCGCCACCCACGGCTTTGGCGCAGGCGCCTCATATTTGCGGTATGCGAGCCGCGGCAGGGGCCCTCCGTCCCCGCGAGACGAGGGGAAAGTCCGTTCCTTCACCCGGAGGGACAGACCTCCGTGCCTGCCCTGATCGTATCCGCCTGACACAAGGACGACCACGGAGGGCAGGGCGACCCACAAGGGTTGTCCTCTACGATAGACCGCCACCCATCGCCCCTCCTTCCAGGGGGGTTCAAATGTCGAGCGCATCATCCCAAAACGAAGCCTCTTCCCACCCTGCGCAGCGGCCTCCCGACTCCCTTCACCCTTCGATACAAACGCTCCCTTCTCGGGGCTGTTGAAAAAGTCGGAGAGAGACCATTTGTTTGTAGGTCAGACATATATGTCTGACATATCAGGCGACCCTGATTTTCGCCTCCACAAGGCGGGCCGCATGATATGCGGCCCCTACAAAAACCTTTCCTCCCCGGTCACGTAAAACACTCGTTCATCAGGTCTTTTTCAACAGCCCCTTCTCAGTCGCGTTTGACCTTCGGCGGCTGCTCAGGGCGAAGCGGACAGGAGGGTGCTACCCGGAACGGAGTGGGGTCGCTTGCGGGTCCGCGCCAGCGGCGTCATTTTCGCTCGATGAGAACAGGGTTCGACGGAATCCGGGCGGCCGAAAAACACATTGAGGAGAGAGACTGTGGATTCCGGCATGCGCCGGCATGGGGAGACAAAACCAATCAGAGAAAAAGGGTGCCCGTTGCGGGGGTCGTGAATGCGTGGCTAACCTGCGACGCCGCCCCTACGCCTTCCCGGTACGATCCGCCAGCCCGCGCAGGAGGGTCTCCCGGGAGACGGCGCCCACGACGGCGCCCGCATCGTCCACCACCCGCAGCGGCGCGTCGCTCTCGACGCACTTGGGCAGCATGTCCTGAAGCACGGTGTCGCGCGAGACGAGGGGTCCGGTCGCGTCGCCGCCCGGCGGCGTCATGATGGCGCCCGCCGTCACCACGCGCCCGCGTTTCACCTCGCGCACGAACTCGCGCACGTAGTCGGTGGCCGGGTTGAGCAGAATCTCCTCCGGTCCGCCTATCTGATCGACCACGCCGTCTTTCAGAATCGCGACGTGGTCGCCCAGCTTGAGGGCCTCGTCCAGATCGTGGGTGATGAACACGATGGTCTTCTTGAGGTCGCGCTGGAGCGCGACGAGATGTTCCTGCATCTGTTTGCGGATCAGCGGGTCCAGGGCGCTGAAGGGCTCGTCCATGAGCAGAATTTCGGGATCCGTGCAAAGCGCGCGCGCCAGGCCCACCCGCTGCTGCATGCCGCCCGAGAGCTGGGCCGGGTAGGCGCTCTCGTAGCCGAGGAGCCCCACGTCCTCTATCCACCGCATCGCGCGCCGCCGGCGCCGGGGGATATCCACGCCCTGCACCTCGAGGCCGTAGCCCACGTTCTCCATGACCGTCATGTGGGGAAAGAGCGCGAACCGCTGAAAGACCATGCTCACCATGCCGCGGCGGAACGCGAGCAGTTCCTCGGGCGAGAACTCGAGAACGTCCTGGCCGTCGACGAGCACCCGGCCCGCGGTCGGGTCGATCAGCCGGTTGACGTGGCGGATCAGGGTCGATTTGCCCGAACCCGAAAGTCCCATGACCACGAACGTCTCGCCGCGCTCGACGGAGAGGCCCACGTCTTTGAGGCCCAGCGTGCATCCGGTCTCGGCCAGCACGTTTTTCTTCTCGACTCCCGCGCGCGCCAGAGCGAGCGCCGCCTCTTGCGCGCGTCCCGTTCCGAATATCTTGTAGACGTTCCGTATCTCGATCAGCGCCACCTGTTCAGCGCCTCCCGCCCGCGCGGATGAACCGCCCGCCGTAGGCCTGGGTCACCCGGTCCATGACGATGGCGAGCAGCACGATCGCCACGCCGGCTTCCAGCGCGCGCCCGACGTTGAGCTGCTGGAGGCCGATGAGCACTTCGGTGCCGAGCCCCCGGGTTCCGATCATCGAGGCGATCACCACCATCGAGAGCGCCATCATCGTGGTCTGGTTGACCCCCTGCATGATGTTGGGCAGCGCCATCGGCATCTGCACGCGAAGGAGCTTCTGCCTCCGGCTCGCGCCCATGGCGTCGGAAGCCTCGACCAGGTCTTCATCCACCAGGCGGATGCCCAAGTCGGTCAGGCGGATCACCGGCGGGATGGCGTAGATCACCGTGGCGAAGACGGCGGGCACGGCGCCCAGGCCGAAGAGCATGATCGCCGGAATGAGATAGACGAAACTCGGCATGGTCTGCATGAGGTCGAGCGCGGGCAGCACCATGTCGCGCATCCGGTTGTTTCTCGAAATCACGATGCCGATCGGGACGCCCAGGCCGATGCAGATGACGGTGGAGACGAGCATCACCGAGAAAGTCATCATCGACAAATCCCATAGCCTGGGATCGGTGAGGCCGATGAAGAACATGCAGGCGACCACGAGCGCGGTCAGGCTCCATTTGCGCCCGCCCGCGAAGTAGGTGAGCGCTCCCACGCCCGCGAACACGACGAGCCAGGGGAGATCGCGCAAGAAGCGCTCGAGGCCGACCAGCAGCACGAGAACCGCGTCCGAGGTGGTCTCGAAAATAACCCCGTAATCGGAGACCAGCCACTCGACGAAATCGTTGGTCCATTTGTTGAGCGGCAGGTTCAGGCCCTTGGGCCACTCGACCGCCCAGTCGGGGAACAGTCCGCGGATAAACTTCATCAACTGCGGCCCTCCCCGGGATTACGATGCGACTCCATGAGAGAAAAGCATCGCGCGGGCGCGGCTTAACTCGATTTGAGCGCCGCCTCGACCTTTTTCGCGACGTCGGCCGGAACCCACTTCTTCCAGACCTTGTCGGTCTTGAGGAAATGGATCGCGGTGGCCTTCGCGTCTCCGCCGGCTTCTTTCTCCAGATAGGAGAGCGCCTTAGAGACGACCGCCGAGGGGAGAGTGTACTTCTCGATGAAGGCGACGATTTCGGGATGCTTGGCCGCGAACTTCGCGGTGACCGATTTCGGCAACTCCATCGTGCGGTAGGCGGTCGCTTTCTTCGGATTCCCCAGGGCCCCCTCGCCGCCCTTTTTGAGCGCGGTCACGGCCTTCATCATCTCGCCCCAGTCGGCCCCGTTCCACTTGGGCTCCTCGAGCCGCGCGAGGTCGAGCTGGCCGATGAGCGGCGTCGGCGACCAGTAATAGGCGAGCACCGGCTTTTTCTTGAGATACGCGCCCTTGATGGCCGCCGCGAGCGCGCCGCCGGAACCCGGCCGGAAGTTGGTGAAGTGCTTCTCCAGCCCGTAGACGCGCAGCTTCACGGTGTTGATGAGCTCGCACGACCAGCCGGGGATGCAGTTCACGAACCGCCCCTTGGAGGGCTCTTCGGGATCCTTGAAGAGGTGCTTGTACTTGGGCAGGTCGTAGACCGACTTGAGGCCGGGGTTCGCCTTCTGGACGAAGCGCGGTATGTACCAGCCCTGCTCGGCGTCCGGCGTGTTGACGCTCAACATCTTGACCTTGCCGCTTTTCATGGCGGCGTCATACTGGTCCTTGATGTTGTAATACCAGAGCTCCATGACCAGATCGTTCTTTCCCTCGTAGTGGGCCGTCATGATCGGCAGCGTGCCGCCGTAAGTGAGCCGCACCCGGCAGCCGTAGCCGTGTTGGAGGATGTAGGCGGCCACCTGATCGTGAAAGTTCGCGCTGTCCCAGTTCAGGTCGCCGATGTGGACCCGGCAGGCGGCATCCGCCCGGACGGGGAGGGAAACGAGCGCCGTTCCTGCAATGGCGATGGTGAAGACGAGGACAAGAAGTTTACGTCCCATGGCGAGCCTCCTTCGTCGGTTTTGGCGTCAGGCGAAACGGCGATGAATGGATACATCCAACCGCCGCATCGCGGGGATAAGGCGGCTGCGCCACTACCCCGCAAAATCGCTCGTGGGCAAGGGTTTCGGCGAAAGCCGCCGAGTCTGATTTTCAAGACACTCAAAATTCTAATGCGGATCAGCGCGAAAATGCAACTTAAATTTATCTCCCGAAAACTGCCTTTCATGCTAACATCGTCTCAATACCGGCATCGTTCGACAAGCGAGGCGCTCATGCCCGAGTTGAGATACGACCCGCATCGAGGGGAATGGACGCTCCTTGCGCCGGGCAGGCGCGCGCGTCCCCGGCCCGCGCACTACGCAAACGCCACGCCCGCGCAGGACGACCCGGCATGCCCCTTCTGCCCGGGCAACGAGCGCGCGACGCCGCCCGAGGTCGCGGTTCTCAGGGAGGGGGGAGAAGCGAACGCGCCCGGCTGGCGCGCGCGCTGCGTGGCGAACAAATACCCCGCCGTCGGGAGCGGAGGTCTCGCGCGCGAAGGAGAGGGCGTCTTCTCGTCCCTGCGGGGCGGGGGGCGCCACGAGGTGCTCGTCGATTCGCCCCGCCACACGAAGGGCCTGGCCGATCTGGGCGAGGCCCATGCGGCCGGCGTCCTGGGCTTGCTGCAGGAGAGGGCGCGGAAGCTCATGGAAGCCCCCGGCGTTCGCTGCGTCTACGCCTTCAAGAACCACGGCGCACAGGCGGGCGCATCGATTCTCCACTCGCATTTCCAGATACTCGGCCTCCCGGTCGGGGCCGGCGGCATCGAGAAGAAGCTGGAAAAAGAAGCCGCCTTCTATCGAGAGCGGAAAATCCCGCTTTTGGACTACATGGTCGGGGCGGAGCGCAAGGGCGCAGCGCGGATGGTGGAAGCGGGCGAAGAGGGCGCCGCCGTGTTTTGTCCCTGGGCCTCGCGATTCCCCTATCTCGCCTGCATCACCCCCTGGCCGACGGAAGGCTCCTTCATCGAGAGCGCGCCCGATACGATCGCCGCAGCCGGAGCCGCGCTGGCGCGAACCTTGAGGCGCTACAAGGAGCTTCTCCGCGACCCGCCCGTCAATCTTTGGTTTCTGCTTGCCGCGGCGGGTGTGGAGGAAAATCCGGAGGGGCATCGCTGGCACATCGAGCTCTTCCCGCGCCTCACGCCGCAGGCTGCTCTCGAGACGGGGCTGGGCGCGCACATCAACGAGGTGGCTCCCGAGCGCGCCGCCGACGAACTGCGAGGCGTCGGCTTGGGGGAATGCGCCGCATCGCCTTCATTGTATTCTTGCAGAGGATCCGAAAATGAATAATAAAAAGAGCCCGCAAAAATCCGTCTCTTTTCTCACCGGCGGAGATCTGGCGCCCGACAGGGCTTCGGCCAGGGGAATGTTCGGCCGCCTGGGGAAGCTCTTCCGCGAGGCCGATTTTTCCTTCGCGAACCTGGAGAATGCGCTTTCCACGCGCGGCGAGCTGATGAAGGGAAAGCCGACGCGCCACCGGGGGCATCCCTCGCTCGCGGCGGGGCTGGTGGACGCGGGCTTCGATGCCGTGGGAATCGCCAACAACCACGTGCTCGACTTCGGGGTTCCCTCTTTGGAGGAAACGATGATGACGCTGCGCCGCGCGGGAATTCCCTTCACGGGCGCGGGCATGGGCCTGGACGAAGCGCGCGCGCCCGTCGTGCTCGAACGCGGCGGACTTGCAATCGGCCTCCTCGCCTATTCGTCCGTGCTCCCTCAGGGCCATGCGGCGGGCCCGGATGAGCCCGGCGTGAACCCGCTGCGCGTCAAAACCTCTTACACGCCGCTCAGGAACCTGGATGAATACCCGGCCTCCGAACCCGTCATCCACTCCTGGGCGGAGGCGGGGGACCTTGCGCGGATGAAAGGGGACATCGAGCGGCTCAGGACCCAAGTCGACCTGGTCTTCGTCTACCAGCACTGGGGAGCGAGCCTGCGCCACGAGGTGCACGAGCATCAAAGGCAAATCGGACACGCGGCGATCGACGCGGGCGCGTGCGCCGTTTTCGGCGGACACCAGCACGTGCTCTCCGCCGTCGAGTTCTATCATGGCCGGCCCATCGTCCACTGCACCGGAAATCTGATCTTCGAAGAAATCGAGCCTTTCTTCACCGAGGCGACGAGCCAGACGTTCCTGCTGGGCGGGCGGATGGACAAGGAAGGGGTGAGCGACCTTCACCTCATCCCCTGCCATTGCGGCGTGGGGCGCGCGCCCCGGCTCCTTTCGCCGAGGCGCGGCGAGGGCCGCGAGATCGTGAACATGATGCAAAACCTCTCCGCCCCCTACGGAACGGAGATCGCCGTCAGGGACGGGGAGGTCGCCGTCTCGCCGCTTGCTTAAAAACGCAAAAGGCCCGCCGCAGCGGGCCCTCATGCGCCGGGTTGTCCCGCCTTAAAGCGCGCGCTCCATGAGGCCTCGGATGCTCGCCAGGTCCACGTCGCCCGTCGAGCGGCCCCTCTCCTGCCCGCCCTTGAAGGCGATGATCGTCGACTGGAAACGAACCTTGTGTTTCTTGAGAAAGTCTCCCGGCGAGTCGAACTGCACCACGAACGCCGTCGCGTTCTCGAACTTCTTCTCCTTCATGAGGGACTGAAGCAGCGGAACCTGCTGCCTGCACGTCCCTCACCAGTCCGCGTGAACGGATACGAAAATCGTCTTTCCGTCCTTCTGCGCCCGAGCGAACGTCTTGGCGTCGTAGGGCTTCCACCGGCCCTCGGCGAGCGCGCCTTGCGGGAGGATGAGGGCGGCGGCGAGCAAAACCAGGGCGATGAGGTATCCGGGGCGTCGCATTTGCATGGCTCCTCTGATGCTCAGGCGGCTTCAAGAGCTTCGCGCCGGAAGATGATATCACGAATCCGCGAGATTGGGGGTTGTTGAAAAACCCCTCTCCGCCTCATCCTGAGTAGCGGCGGAGCCGCGTATCGAAGGTCAATCGCAACCAATGCGGGAGCGATTGCCCTCTCGCCCGGCGCGAGGCGCTCGACTTCCCTCGCCCTTCGATACGCCGCCTTCGGCGGCTACTCAGGGTGAGGTAAAGAGGCGTTGGCGGTTTGCGGGGGCCGAACCCTCATTCCTCGGGGTTGTTGAAAAAGGCCATGTATCCCCTCGGTCGCCGACGTGATGATCCCGTAGGGACAGGTCTCCGTGTCTGTCCTGCTACGCAAAACGCGATGGCATTGTAGGGGCCGCATATCATGCGGCCCTGATTTTCGCCTCCACAAGGCGGGCCGCATGATATGCGGCCCCTACAAACAAATTGTCTCTCTCCGGGTTTTTCAACAGCCCCTCCTCAATCGGGTTCGACGCGACCGGGGAGGGAGCGTTCGCTGCCCTTGACGGGGACTTTTTCAACCACCCCGATTGCGGCGGCTTCGGCGCGCGCCGGCGGAGATTTTCCGGCCCGCTAGTGCACGTATTGACCGCCGTTCACGTCGATGGTCGCGCCCGTGACGTAGCCCGAACCGGGGGTGGAGAAATACCATATCGCGTCGGCGATGTCCTCGGGCTCCCCGCCGAAGCCCACGGGCAGGTTCGCCACTATCTGCGGCACGCGCTCTCCGTGCACGAGGCGGAACCGCTTGGTGAGCGTCACGCCCGGGGCCACGGCGTTCACCGTGATGCCGTGCGGGGCGAGCTCCACCGCGAGCCTTCTCGTGAATCCCTGCATCGCGGATTTCGCGGCGCTGTAGACCAGAGACACGTTCGCCAGGGCGTCGCGCGCGGAGATGGAGGAGACGTTCACGATGCGGCCGTAGCCGCGCTCTTTCATGGGGGCCGCCGCCGCACGGCTGGCGAGATAGCAGCTCGTGAGGTTCCACTCCACGATCTTCTCCCACTCCGACTCGTCGAGGCCGTCGATGTCCGAGACCTCCACGAAACCGCCCGCGCAGTTCACGAGAGCGTCGAGACGGCCCCACGTGCCGAGCGTACGGGAGAAAAGAAGGTCGACGTCCTCTTTCCGCGCGGCGTCGCCCTGGACGTATATTGCGTCGCCGCGCGCGCTCACCTGGGCGAGCGCCGCCGAGCCGCGCCCGGGGTCGCGCCCCATGATGGCCACCTTCGCGCCCTCGTCCGCGAAGCGCATCGCCGTTGCCAGACCGATGCCGTCGGTCGCGCCGGTGACGATGGCGACGTGGCTCTTGATGGAAGATCGCTCGTGCACGCGAATGCCCTCTCTAGTGGACGTACCTGCCGCCGTTCACGTCGAGCGTCACGCCCGTAACGTAGCGCGCCTCGGGCCTGGCGAGATACCACACGACATCCGCGATATCCGCGGCGTCCGCCAGGCGGCCCGCCGGAATCTTCGAGAGTATCTCGGGCAACCTGTCCTTGTGGAGGACGCCCGTCCTCGGGGTGAGCACGACGCCCGGCGCCACCGTGTTCACCGTGACGCCGTGAGGCGCCGCCTCGACCGCCAGCCGCCTGCAAAAGCCGAACAGGCCCGCCTTGGCCGCGCTGTAGGCGAGACCCGTCTCGATGACGGCGTCGCGGCCCGACTGGGAGGCGATGTTCACGATGCGGCCGTAACCCGCCTTCTTCATAAAGGGCATGACGGCGCGCGAACACAGGTAGGCGCTCTTCAGGTTCAGGTCCACGACCCGGCGCCACTGCGCCTCGTCGAGCTCCTCGATGGCGGGGTTCTCCACGAAGCCGCCCGCGCAGTTCACCAGAATGTCGATGCGGCCCCAGGCGAGGAGCGCCTCCTCCGCGGCCGCCTTGACTTCGTTCGCCGAAGTGGCGTCGGTATCCATGAAGCGGACATCTCCGCCCCCGTCGCCAATCCGCCGCGCGGTCGCCTCGCCCAGCGCCTCGTCCAGATCCAGCAGCGCGACGCGCGCGCCCTCGTCCGCCAGACGCTCGGCTATCGCCTCGCCGATGCCCACCGCGCCCGCCGTCACGAGCGCCACGTGCCCTTGAATCGAGGATTTGCCTTCCATCTCGCTCACCTCCTCCATGGGGGCCGGATTATAGCGCATCGCCCCAACCCTGGCAGCCGCTAGGGCGCATGCGCGGTGGCGAAATAGGTGTTGCCGTCAAAATCCCGCCAGCCGGCATCTTGAAAGCCCGCCGCGCGCAATTCGCTCACGAGTTCTTCCGGCTCGAAGCGCGCTTCAAGAGGCGGACCCACGTCCATGGGCTTTTTGTGCCAGTCGATCAGCGTGATGGCGGCGCCCCCCTTCATCGCGCGGCGCGATTCGGCGAGCAGGGGCCGGGCGTCGGCCAGCGCATGAAGCACGAACGCGATGAGGGCGAAGTCCGCGCTCGCGTCCGGAAAGGGAATCCGGGAACCCCGGCTTCGCTTCGTGATCAGTTGGGCGCAGCCGCGCGTTTTCGCGGCCGCCCGGAGTTCGGCGATCATCACGGGAGAGATGTCGCACGCGAGTACGCGGCCGTATTTCCCCACGACCCCGCAGGCGGGTATCGCGAAATACCCGGGGCCGCAGCCGATGTCCAGGAAGCTCATGCCGCGCTCGAGGCCCAAAGCGCGCAGCGTCTTGACGGGCGGCATGGCCCGCCGTCTTCCCCTGGTGAGCAGGAGGTGGCGGTTGCGGACGGGAAGCGACCACCGCCTCCGTGAGGCCGCCTTGCTCAAGCCTCGTCCTCGAGATAGCCGCCGAGCGCCTCGCGGATGAAGTCCTCGGGGTGTCCCTCCCGGATGAGCATGAAACCCTCCGCCAGGCACTCGAGCTTCCGGCGCTCCCTGTCGAGGCGCGTCTGTCCCTTGCGGCTGAGCAGCCTCTCGACGTCTTCCATCGAGGCGCCCTCGAGCGCCCACTTGAGCCCCGTCTTGAGAAGGGGCTCCTGAACCCGTTCGAGGCGCTCCGCAATCGCGCCGCCCTCGTCGCGGTAGGCGAGGCCCGCGAGCTCCACGCACAGGCGGATGATGTCGGCCGCCGCCTGGGCCGAGGGAGAAAACCGGACGCCGGGCAGGCGCTCGTAATCCGCCTCGCCCTCGGGCAAAAAGGCGACGAGCCTCGCCCGCGCGCGACCCTCGCTCACGCCCTCGAGAACCGCCAGCGCGCCCTCGATGGCGATCTCCTTGTTCCTCTCCATCGCGCCGAGGAAGGACTCGATTTGCCGGGCGAGAATCATCTCGGCCTCGTTCCAGGGCGCCTGATCGACCAGCATCCGAAGGCCGGTGGAGAAAATACCGTCCGGAATCCGCTCCAGGGCCGGTTCGAGGGAGAGTTGTCCGTGCCGCTCCGCCCGCGCCGCCAGGGCGACGATGAGCGACACGGCGTGTTCGGCCTTGCTGTCCGGGGAATGAAACGCGGCGAGCGCCGCTTCGAGCGCCCGGTCCGGCGGAGGAATGGCATCGTCGGCGGGACCCTCGAAGGTAATGTCGCCGTGGTTCTTCATGGCGTAGGCGGTCTCCATCAGCATCTGGCGCGCCTCGACGCTCCGCTCGCTCTCACCGGAACCCGGGCGCCTGATCTCCTCGCGAATGCGGGCCGCGTTCCTGGAGGAGACGTTTCTGAGCACCCGCTCGACAACGCGCGCCTCGGCGTCGCGGAGCGCGAGCGCGAGAATTTCCGGGTCCACCCGCTCGATGACGCGCCTGAGCGCGCGGCCCGACATCTCCGCGAAGGGCGTCAGGTCGGGGTTCTCGCCCGGGGAGAAAAACCGATGCCCCGGGCCTTCCATTCCGCCGTCGATCCAGCCACCGCCGTCAAGACTCATTTCTCATCTCCTGGGCTTTGGGGAGCGCCGCGCCGGGCGGGCCCGATCGTTCCTGGGGGCCGCCCGCGCATTTTCCGCGTCAGTTCTCCTCGGCCAGCTTGGGCGGCTGCACGGAGCGGTTCACGTAGAACTGCTGGGCGATGGAGAGCAGGTTGTTCACCAGCCAGTAGATCACCAGGCCCACGGGCACGGGATAGAAGATGAACATGCCCGTGAAGACGACGGGCATGAACATCATCATCTTCGCCTGGGTGGGGTCGCCCGCGGTGGGCGTCATCTTCTGCTGCAGGAACATCGAGGCGCCCATGAGTATCGTATACACGTGGTAGGGGTCCTGCACCGAGAGGTCCTGCACCCAGCCGAAAAACGGCGCGTTGCGCAGCTCTATCGACACCAGAAGCGCCTCGTACAACCCGAAGAAGACGGGAATCTGTATCAGCATGGGCAGGCAGCCCATCATCGGGTTGACCTTGTGCTCCTTGTACAAGGCCATGGTCTGCTCGTTCAGCCTGTTCTTGTCGTCCTTGTAGATCTCGCGCAGTTGCGTGATGCGCGGCTGGAGTTTCTGCATCTCCTTCATGTTGCGCATGCTGACGTGGGTGAGGGGATAGAAGATGATCTTCACCAGGATGGTCAGCAATATGATCGCCACGCCCCAGTTGCCCACGAACCCGTGGAAAAAGCGCAGTATCGACATGAGCGGCTTCGCGATGAAGGAGAACATCCCGTAGTCCAGGGAATCCTCGAGGCTGACCTTGAGCCTTTCGAGGTGATCCACCGCCTTCGGCCCCACGTAGACGTCGAAGGCCGCATCCACGTCCTTCCCCCGCGCGAAGGGGACGATGGCGGCGTATTCGCTCAAGTCGTCCGTCTGGGAGAGCAGGCGGATCTCCGCGCCGCCCGCGCCGCCCCGGGGGACGAGCGCCGCGATGAAGTGTTTCGACTGGAGCGAGGTCCACTTGAGGCTCTCGCCGTGGTTGACCGGCTTCGCTTCCTCGGGATAGTCGTATTCGAGCTCCCCTCCCACGAAGCTCATCGGCCCCTCGATGACGCCGCCGTAGGTGTTGCCGTCGCTGCCTCCCACGCGCGGGCCCCAGACGATTCCCATCGCCTCATCGCCCGTGGGCCTCGTGACGCGAATCCTCGTCTGGATGTTGAATTCGTTGTGGCGGAAAGTGAGCGCCTTCTCCGCCGAGAGGCCGTCCGCCCCCCGGTAGACGAAGCGGACCGTTCCTTCGGGCCTGTCTTTCGAGAGCGAGAGGTCGCCGCCCTCGACCTGGTAGGAGGCCTCGTTGAGCCGCTGCGCGGTCTTTCCGCCCCAGAAGAAAAGGGGCCGCACGTCCGGGCGGCCCGGGGGCACGAGCTGGACGAAGTTCTTCTCGCCCTGTTTGTACTTGAGAAGGCGCGCGGACAAAAAGCCCGCGCCCCGGTTGGTCAGTTCATACACCGCGTCGCCCACGTCCACCCGGATGCGCCGCCCCGGAGCGGCCTGCGTGGGCGCGGTAGGGGCGGCGGGCGCGGCAGGCTGTCCGGCGACGGAGGGCGGCGCCTTGAGCGGCGCGCTCGCGGCGCTCGTCCGCTCCTCGTTCCGGGCCGCCGCCCGCGCCTTGGCCGCCTTCTGTTTCTGGGCCTGCTCGTCCTCCATCGGCTTCACGACGAGGTATTGCCAGCCGATCAGTATCGCCATCGACAAGACGGCGGCGAGAATCGCGTTTCTTTCCATGGTGTAAAGCGCCTCCGCCGGATCCGTCAGGGAACCGGGTCGTTTCCCCCTGGGTGAAATGGATGGCAGCGCCCGATGCGGCGCACGGCGAGCCACAGGGCCCGCGCGGGCGCATGGCGCCGGAACGCTTCGAGCGCGTATTGAGAACAAGAGGGCGAAAATCGGCAACTGCCCGGCATCACGGGAGACAGGATGAGCTGATACCCCCGAATCAAAACCGTCGCCAGGACGCACACGGCCCGGGAGATGGGGCCAATCTCTGTTCTAAGGCTCTTTTTTTCCTGGGAAAGTGTCGCGGAACGCCCTTTCAACATCCTCTAGCCTCGCCTTGGCGATCGGGTTTCTCGCCACGGCCACAAGGTCCATCCCCGCAGGGATTCGAGAGCCGGATCGGCGAAACGCTTCGCGGAGAAGCCGCTTGGCGCGATTCCTCTGAACGGCGGCGCCCACGCGCCGCGACGCGATGATTCCGAGCCGCGCGCGGTCCCGAGAAGGGTCGGGCAGGATATGCAGCGTGAAATACGGACACCTGCGCTTGCGTCCTTTTCCGAGAACGGCGGCGAACTCGCTTCCCTTGCGAATCCGGCGCTCCGGCGGGAAGCTCTCGTCCACGCCCGCGCCCTCCCAATCGGGTCGGAGGCCCGGCGCGCCGCCTAGGCGGAAACGCCGAGCCGCTTGCGGCCCTTGGCCCGGCGGCGCCTTATGATCGCGCGTCCGCCGGTGGTCTTCATCCGGCGGCGAAACCCGTGCGTTTTCGTGCGTTTTCTTCTGTTCGGCTGATAAGTTCGTTTCATCAAAGACTCCATCGACGGCCCCGGGGCCGTTCGTTCAACCCGCCATATAGCAACGAAGGGGAGCTTCCCGAAGAAGCCGAGCGTAAGGTAGCCACCCAAACCCCGATTGTCAAGAACCTCTCGCCGGGGCGCTTCCGAACTCGCCGGACCTGGCCGAGCCGGGGGCTTCTCGGAGGCCCCTTTGCTTTTCCATCGAAGAAGCCGCGTTACCGCTCAAAAAAGACAAAAAGCGAAGACTTCAAGCCTTTTTGTGGAAAAGCGGCTTGCCTTCGCCGGGCGTTTGTGGAAAAATGCCCGTTCTCTTGCTCTGTTGTACCGCCCTGTGGAAAACGCGCCCGTTGAGTGGCCCCGGAAACCCTCTCACCCAACGGCCCCCGTGGATTGGCTCACAGAATGACGGATCTTTGGCAACGCTGCTCGGAAAAAATCAAACAGGAAGTCTCCCCCCAGACGTTCGATCGTTGGTTCGCGGGCATCGAGGAACTCGACTCGAGCGAGTCCTCTCTCGCAATCCAGGCGCCCGACCCGTTCACTGCGAACACCTTGCGCTCACGCTACTGGGGAATCGTCGCCGACATACTCAAACAAGAAGCCGGTCCCGGCGTCGTGCTTAGCCTTTCGGTGAACGATGCGCCGACCAACGGAGCGAGCCCGTCATCCGGGCCGGCCGCAGCCCCCCCGGCGGAAGGAGTGGAAACGCCCCGGAAGAAGCCCCAGGCCCCTCCCGCGAAACCGGATTTCCTCAACCCCAAGCACCACTTCGAGAATTTCGTGGTGGGCAACTCCAACCGCTTCGCCCACGCATGCAGCCTCCGCCTGGCGGACGGCAAGGGGGCGGTGCTCTCCCCGCTCTTCATTTACGGCGGCGTCGGGCTCGGAAAAACCCACCTGATGCACGCCATTGCCCACCACGTTCTCGATCGACAACCGAAGACGCGCATCTTCTACACCTCGTCGGAGAACTTCATCAACGAGCTCATCGCCTCGATCAGGCAGAACCAGATGGCCGCCTTCAGAAGCAAATACCGGAAAGTGGACATCCTGATGATAGACGATATCCAGTTCATCGCCGGGAAGGAGCGCACGCAGGAGGAGTTCTTCTTCACTTTCAACGCCTTGCAGGAAGCGAGAAAACAGATCGTCATCACGGGAGATAAAATGCCCAAGGATACGCCGGGGCTGGAGGAGCGCCTCAGATCGCGCTTCGTCTCGGGGATGATAGCGGACATCGGCGCGCCGGATTTCGAGACCAAGGTCGCCATCCTGCAGAAAAAGGCGGACGAACAAGAGTTCCTTCTCGACAGGGAGGTCGCCCACTACATCGCGGAGAAGGTTCGCTCCAATGTCCGGGAACTCGAGGGCTGCCTCATCAGGCTCGGCATTCACGCTTCCTTGCACGACATGGAAATCGATCTTCCCGTCGCGCAGGAAGTGCTGCGCGGCATCATTCGCGACCCCTCCCGCAGTTCCTCGGTGGACAGCATCCAAAAAATCGTCGCCGAACATTTCCAGGTTCGAGTCGGCGACTTGAAATCAAAAAACCGCTCACGCTCTTTCGCCGTCCCCCGCCAGATCGCCATGTTCCTCGCGCGGAAACTCACGCGCGCCTCGACCACCGAAATCGGCCGGCGCTTCGGCGGCAAGGATCACTCCACGGTGATCCACTCCACCCAAAAAATCGAGGCCCTGCTCAAAACGGACCAGTCCCTCTCCGCCACCATCCAAGCGCTCGAACAAAAGATAGATCTGCCCTGAAAACACCCGTGGAAAGAGTTGTGGACAACCACACCGAAACCCCCGTTCTCATCACGCGGAAAGAAAAAACGCCCGGCCCCGCACCTTTTCCCACAGACAATTCCACGCCTTGCCTGTCGGATAAAAGCTTTCCTTTGAGCGCCTTGCGCGGTTGTCCACAATTCCACCGCCCCTTCTACTACTACCAATTAATGTTATATATGGATATGAGAGAAACAGTATCCGGGGATATCCCTTGCGCCTCGCCGAACTAACCCTGAAAAACTTCAGAAACTATCCAAGGCTCGAATTCAGGCCTCACCCGGGATTCAACTACATTTTCGGCGATAATGGAGCGGGTAAAACGAACCTGCTGGAAGCTGTTTATTACCTTTCGCACCTGCGCTCTTTTCGCCCGATCTCCAGGGAGAAGATGGTGCTCCATGGCAGCGAGGGGATGTATGCGTCCGGCGTGTTCGCCGAGGACGGGAGCGGCGGGGAGACGCGGCTCGAGGCCGCGTTTTACGGGTTGGAGCGAAGGTACAAGAAAAACGGACGGGAACTGCGGGGGCTGATGCCCTACCTCGACAGCTCGCACGTCATCGTTTTTTTTCCCGAGACGCCCCAAATCGTCAGGGAGGGACCGGGAGCAAGGCGGCGTTTTTTCGATCGGGCGATAGCGGCCGTCGAGCCGGCCCATCTCGATGATTCCAGGGCCTATGCGAAACTGCTCTCGGAGAGGAATCATCTTTTGAGAAAAGGAGCCGATTCTGCTATGATTCTGGTGTGGCAGGAGCGACTGGTTGAAACGGCCGCCCGCATCATCGTCCGCAGGAAAAGATATATACATTCATTGAAAAACCGGCTGAATCACCTGGAGAGTCTGTTTGGAGAAACACGGGAATCCAGGATTTCGGTGGCGTATGAAGCCAAAGGACTCCCCGGAGGAGACGAAGGAACCGAAGGGGACATACGAGAGGGTTTGCTGGCGACGGCGCGGAGGCTCGCCAAAGAGGAGACGACGAGGAAGACGACGCTCTGGGGGCCGCAGCTTGATGATTTCCACTTGTCCTGGAAGGAGCGCCGCGCGAAGGACGTCGCTTCCCAGGGCGAACAGCGGCTCATCACGATACTGCTGGTGTCGGCGAACGCCGAGGAATACAAGAGCAGAAGAAAAGAGACCCCCGTCGTGTTGCTTGATGATTTGGGTTCCGAACTCGACGCGGACAGGGAGAAGAAGGTCTTGCTGTTCCTCGGCTCCCTGGGAGCGCAGACCTTCATCACGTCGACCGAGGATTCCCGGTTGAGTGAGGTCGAGGGAAAGAAGTTTCTGGTTCGAGACGCGGCTGTTAAAAGCATGGACTGAATTCCTCCAGCCCGGAGAGGCGGCAACAAGGAAATGGCAAGGACCACCAAGAAGAAGCCGGAGACGAGCTACAAGGCGAAGGACATCCGTATCCTCGAAGGTTTGGAGGCGGTGCGGAAAAGACCCGCCATGTACATCGGGAGCACGGGCCCCGGCGGGTTGCACCACCTCGTCTACGAGGTAGTGGACAACAGCGTAGACGAGGCGATGGCCGGTCACTGCGACAGGGTGAGCGTGGTGATCAACGAAGACGGCTCGGTGCGGGTTTCGGACAACGGGCGCGGCATTCCCGTGGACAGGCACCCGACGGAGAAGGTCTCCGCGGCAGAGGTGGTCCTGACGAAGCTCCATGCGGGCGGGAAGTTCGAGAACAGCGCGTACAAGGTTTCGGGTGGACTGCACGGCGTAGGCGTCTCCTGTGTGAACGCGCTTTCCTCTCGGCTGGTGGCCGAGATCAGGAGAGACGGGTATGTCCACACGATAGAGTTCGACAGAGGCGTTCCGAAGGCCAGGCTCAAAAAAGGACAGCGGGCCAAGATCACGGGCACGACCATCACCTTCATGCCGGACGAGGAGATATTCGAGACCACGGAGTTCGCCTTCGACGTCCTCGCGGGACGGCTGAGGGAGCTGGCCTATCTGAACAGCGGCCTCAAGATTGTGCTCGAAGACAAAAGGGAAGACGACAGGAAGCAGGAGTATTTTTACAAGGGCGGCATCGTCTCCTTCGTCGAGCACCTGAACCGCTCGAGGAACGCCATCCACAGGAAGCCCATCTTCATCAAGGGCGAGCGCGAAGGGAACATCGTCGAGGCGTCCATTCAGTACAACGACGCCTACAACGAGACGCTCCTCACCTTCGCCAACAACATCAACACCACCGACGGCGGAACGCACCTCGTGGGCTTCAGGAGCGCGCTCACGAGAACCATCAACCGCTACGCTGCGGCGAACAAGCTCCTGAAGAACAACCCCGCGCCCTCGGGAGAGGACGTGCGCGAGGGACTCACCGCCGTCCTGAGCGTGAAACTCCCCGACCCCCAGTTCGAGGGCCAGACCAAGGCCAAGCTGGGGAACTCGGAGATGAAGGGCCTCGTGGAGCAGATCGTGAACGAGAACCTCGCCAATTTTTTCGAGGAAAACCCCTCGGTCGCCAGAAAAATCGTGGACAAGGCTGTTCAGGCCTCCCAGGCGAGGGAGGCGGCGCGCAAGGCGCGCGACCTCACGAGGAGAAAGAGCGCGCTCGACAGCGGTTCCCTGCCGGGCAAGCTCGCCGACTGCTCGGAGAAGGACCCCGCCCTTTGCGAGCTTTATCTGGTGGAGGGAGAGTCGGCGGGAGGCTCGGCCAAGCAGGGCAGGGACAGGGCGTTTCAGGCGATTCTCCCGCTCAAGGGGAAGATCCTGAACGTGGAAAAGGCGCGTCTCGACAAGATGCTGAACCATGAGGAAATCCGCACCATGATCACCGCCATCGGCACGGGCATCGGGGAGGATTTCGATCTGGGCAAACTCCGCTACCACAAGATCGTCATCATGACGGACGCCGACGTGGACGGTTCGCACATCAGGACGCTCTTGCTCACGTTCTTCTACCGCCACATGCCCGAACTTATTACCGGACAACACCTCTACATCGCGCAGCCGCCGCTCTACAAGGTGAAAAAGGGCAAGGCCGAGATGTACCTCAAGGACGATCAGTCGTTCGAGGACTACATCATCTCCTCCGCCGTCAAGGACGCGGAGATCCACGGCGAGGCCAACGGAACGCCGGCGACCGCGACAAACGGGAATTTCCCCAAAGGCGAAAAGCTGCGCAAGCTGATGCTGTTAATTTCCGAGGCCGAAGCCGCGGTTCAGCGCTTCACCCGCCGGGGCATGGACCCGCGCGTCATCAGGCTCCTCGCCGACGAGCCGGGTCTTGAGGCCGCTCACCTGAAGGATCGGAAAAGGCTTGAGGAAATCGAAAAAATGGTGAAGCGCGAGTTCAGGGAATATCATCCGGCGGATGGCGAGCCGGCTGTAACGCCGCGAATGGAAGAAGACGGCAAGACACCGAGGGGCCTGACCGTTCGTTCCCGCATGTCGGATCGCGATCTCACAACCCGAGTGGATGCGGGCCTTTTCGAATCCGCCGGCTTCAAAAAGCTCCGCCGTTCCACGGATATGCTCGCCGCGTTCGGCAAGCCTCCCTATGTCATCAAGTCGGGTGACGCCGAGCTTTCCGTGACCCGGGCCGGGGAGATACTCGATCAGTTCCGTTCACTCGGCCAGAAGGGCGTCAGCGTCCAGCGCTACAAGGGACTGGGCGAGATGAACCCCGAGCAACTCTGGGAGACGACCATGGATCCGCAGCGCAGGACCTTCCGCAAGGTCGTCGTATCAGACGCCTTCGAGGCCAACGATATTTTCTCCACCCTCATGGGAGACGCCGTCGAACCGAGGCGCGAGCACATCGAAAGGCACGCGACCGAGGTGCAGAACCTCGACGTGTAGCGCGGGAGGCCCGCTCTGCCCGCAATTTCTCCGAGACTAGAAGCGCGCCTCCTCGTGGCAGCGCACGCAGGCGGCGTGCACCCCCAAGAGCGCTTTGGCGGCGTCGTCGATTTTCTTGCTCCCCGCCGCTTTGGCGAGGCCCGACGCGGCGCCTTCGAGCCGCCGCGAGAAAGCGAGCATCGAGCTGTCCCCCCGGAACTCCTCAGCGCCGGGAAGGATTTTCGCCGTGGCGGCGATGGCCTTCGCATGCTTTTGGATGGTTGCATAGGGCGTCTCGCTCACGAGCTCCTGAACCGAGGTGACGAGGACGGCCTTTACCAGCGCGCCGAAGTCCGCATCGAGCGCCTCCATCAAAGCCCCCACCTCATGGGAGTGGGCTCCGTCCTTTCCGCCCTTGTGGCTCTCGACCATTCCCGAGGAAGCGAGGAGCGCCGGCAGAAAGACGATGGCCGCAACGAGGCGAGCGAACGGCTTGAATTTCTCGGAAGGCCGCATGGTTTTCCTCCGGGGCAAGAGGGAGTAGCCGGGGATTGGTTCGGGTTTTGCGCTCCTATTGTCCACAAACGGAGGCTCTTGGGCAATCAGGCGGACGAATAAAAGCGCGGACCTTCAAACCTTTGAAACAAGGGGGCTTGCGGCCTCCCCAAAAGCGGCGCAAGTTGTTGTTTTCGTTTTCCATCGCAACCGTTTTTATGGTATAAGACGGTGTTTGCGTTTCCCCCCGCCTGGGTCGCCCCTATCCGGTTTTTTGGAGCCATTGAGACGGCCTTTGTTCGCGCCGTCGGCAGGAGAGTTTCGAGAGCATGGAGAACCTGAACGAGGTCAGCATAGAGCAGGAGATGAGCGCGTCCTTCATGGACTACGCGATGAGCGTCATCATCGCCCGCGCGCTTCCCGACGTGCGCGACGGGCTCAAGCCCGTGCAGAGGCGCATCCTCACCACGCTCAACGATCTGGGCCTCTCCCACAACAGGCCGTTTCGCAAATGCGCGAAGATAGCGGGCGACGTGAGCGGCAACTACCACCCCCACGGCGAGGCGGTGGTCTACCCGGCGCTGGCGCGCATGGCGCAGGACTTCTCCCTGCGGGGCCTCCTGGTGGACGGGCAGGGCAACTTCGGCTCCGTGGACGGCGACCCGCCCGCGGCCATGCGCTACACCGAGGCGCGGATGACGCTGCTCGCCGAGAACATGCTCGCCGACATCGACAAGGACACCGTCGATTTCGCGCCGAACTACGACAACACGCGGACGGAGCCCTCCGTGCTCCCCGCCCGCGTGCCCAACCTGCTGCTGAACGGCTCGACGGGCATCGCCGTGGGCATGGCCACGAACATCCCGCCCCATAACCTCGGCGAGCTTTGCGACGCGCTCGTTCACGTGCTCGAGAAAGAAGACGCCACGGTCGAGGAGATTCTCGAGAGAATGCCGGGGCCGGACTTCCCCACGGCGGGCGTCATCTACGGGCGTTCGGGAATCAGGAGCTATTACGAGAGGGGCCGCGGCTCGCTGCAGTTGCGCGCCAAGGCGATGGTGGAGATCAACGGGCGCACGAACCGCCAGGCCATCGTGGTGACGGAGATTCCCTACGCGCTCAACAAGGCGAGGCTGATCGAGAAGATAGCGGACCTGGTGCGTGAGCAGAAAATCCGCGACATCTCCGACATCCGGGACGAGAGCGACAGGAGCGGCATGCGCATCGTCATCGACCTCAAACGGGACGCCGTGGGCGGCGCGGTCCTGAACCAGCTCTACAAGCACACCCAGATGCAGACGACCTTCGGCGTCATCCTCCTGGCGCTCGTCAACAACCAGCCGCGCGTGATGGGTCTGAAGGAGATGCTCTCCCACTTCCTGCGCTACCGCCGCGAGGTCATTCTCCGGCGCAGCCGCTTCGAATTGAAAAAGGCCGAGGACAGGGCGCACATTCTCGAGGGCTACCGCATCGCGCTCGACGATATCGAAGCCGTCATCGCGCTCATCCGCGCGAGCCAGACGCCCGAAGAGGCGCGCGCGGGCCTCATGCGGAATTTTGGCCTCACCCGGGCCCAGGCCCAGGCCATTCTGGAGATGAGGCTCCAGCGCCTCACGGGCCTGGAGCGCGACAAGATAGAGGCGGAATACGAAGAACTCCAGAAGACCATCGCCCATCTCCGCGAGGTGCTCGTGGACGAAAAGATTCAGACCTCCATCATCAAAGAAGAGCTTCTGGAGGTTCGGGAAAAATTCGCAGACGAGCGGCGCACCGAGATAGTGGACGAGACGAGCGAGATATCCATCGAGGACATGATCGTCGAAGAGGACATGGCGGTCACCATCTCGAATTCGGGCTACATCAAGCGAAACGCCATCAGCCTGTACCGCTCCCAGCGCCGGGGCGGCAAGGGCGTGATGGGCATGGGGACGAAACAGGAGGATTTCGTCGAGCAACTCTTCATCGCCTCCACCCACGACTATATGATGTTCTTCACTTCGCGCGGGCGTTGCCATTGGCTGAAGGTGCACGAGATTCCCCAGGGAGGCCGGGCGGCGCGCGGCAAGGCCATCGTGAACGTGCTTCAACTGACGGCGGACGAGTTCGTCTCCGCCGTCATGCCGGTGCGCAGGTTCGAGCCGGATCGCTACATCCTCATGGCGACCAGACAGGGCGTGCTCAAGAAAACGCAACTCACGGCGTTCAGCAACCCGAGGGTGGGCGGCATCATCGCGCTCAACCTCGACGAGGGAGACGAGCTCATCGGCGTCGGCCAGACCGACGGCAACCTCGACGTGTTCCTCGGAACGAGAGGCGGCAAGGCCATTCGCTTCCCGGAGGAGAAGGTTCGCGCGATGGGCCGGAGCGCGCGCGGCGTGCGCGGAATCGATCTGGCGAAAGACGATTACGTAGTCGGAATGGAAGTCGTCTCGCCGGGAGACATCATTCTCACCGCCACCGAGTTCGGCTTCGGCAAGCGCAGCCGCGTGGACGACTACCGTCTCACGAACCGTGGCGGCAAGGGCGTGATCAACATCAAGGTGACCGAAAAGAACGGGCCGGTCGTCGGCATCCGGCGCGTGACCGAGGACGATGAATTCATGCTCATCACCACCGGGGGGCAACTCATCCGCTCCCGGGTTCGGGACGTTTCCGTCATCGGACGCGCCACGCAGGGCGTTCGCCTCATCGGGGTCAAAGAGGGAGACCGCGTCGCGGCCCTGGCCCGCATCGAGGAGAACGGAAACGGCTCTCCGTAAACACTGGGTGGAAGATGCGGAACAAGAATGAAAGGGCGGGGCGTCCGGCTCTCCTCTCGGCCCCGGCGTGTTTGCTTGCGCTGGCTTTTTTGTGTTTTGGATGCGGCGGCGCGGAGCCGCCCTCCCGTGAGCCTGCGGCGCCGGAGCAAAAGACGAGAGAGGCCGTTTCCCTGTCCGCCCGGGTGCTCAAGCGAGCGCCTTCTCCCGCCCGGCCTGCGCCCTCACCGGAATCAGAGACGCCGCCGGAGGCCGAGCCGTCCCCACCGAGCCGCGCCACGGTTTTGAGCGAAAAAGGAGAGGCGGCTTATCGGCAAGAGGACTACCGGCTTGCCGAAAAGAGGTTTCGCGAGGCGCTTGTCCATGATCCGGCGCTCCTCCATGCCCTCACGGGCCTCGGCTGGGCCCTTTACGATTCGGAACGCCCCGATGAGGCTTTCCTCTATTTCGAGCGGGCGAAAAAACTCTACCCGAACAGCGGGAGCGCGCGGCGTGGACTCGCCTACCTGTTGTATCGCTACGGGCGGCTGAAGGAGGCGACGGCGCTTCTCGGCTCGCTCGACAAGGCGATATGGCCTGAACTCGCCAACATCGAGTATGAACTCAAGGCTCGCTCGATCAAGGGATCGCCCGCCCCTCGGCTCCCGGGGGGAAAGGACGAGGAGAAGAGCGCTGAGCCGCCAACCGCGGCCGCGTTTCCCGAGCCGACCGAGCCTGCGTTGCAACGAGCGGCCAAGCCGCAATCAGCGCCGAAAACGGAGCCCGAGAACGAAACCGCGAAACTCGCGCGCGAGGTGTTGAAACCGCCGCGCCCGCCTGCCGAGAACATTGCGCCGCCGCCCGCCCGAAGGCCTTCTCTCAAGGGGATGGTGAACATTCCCGGCGGGCGCTTCATGATGGGCGTCGAGTTCGCTTATCCGAAAAGGGCGCGCGGCAGACGGCGGCGCAGGCGCGCGGCCCTGAAAGCAACGGGCGGCAGGCCCGTCGATGTCGCATCCTTTCGACTGGACAAGTTCGAGGTGACGAATTCTCTCTACGCGGATTTCGTGCGTGCGACGAGGGGGCCGGAGCCCCCCTTTTGGCGCAAAGTCCATTTCGCGGGGCCTCATCTGCCCGTGGTCGGGATTACCTGGGAGGAGGCGCGCGCGTACTGCGCGTGGGCCGGAAAGCGGTTGCCCACGGAGGCCGAATGGGAGTACGCCGCTCGGGGCGCGGGGAAGGGCAGGCGGTATCCGTGGGGCAACGCGCGGCGCGACAGGAACGCCGTTTTCGGCTTGAGTCCCGACGCGGGCGGCCCCAAGGCCGTGGGAAGGCGGCCCGATGGCGCCAGCGTTTACGGGGTGGAGGATCTGGCCGGAAACGTCTGGGAGTGGGTGGAGGATGAATTCAGGACGAAGCCCGAAGACGCCCGGCCAATTACGCGAAACGGCCGGCCGCTCCGAACGCTCAAGGGCGGTTCGTGGGTGAACGGGTGGTGGGCGCTTGCCTCCTCCCACAGAACGGGCGACGTCCCCGAGCACAGATTGCCCGCATACGGGTTTCGTTGCGCGGCGGATGCGCCGAAATGAGATATGCGAGTATAATTTCCCATACGTCTTTAATAAAATAAACGATGGAACACGACTCCCCGGAAAAGGAGAGTATCATGCGTTCGAGAAATGGACGGTTTCTATTGCTGTTGCCCGCAGTTCTTGGGGCGCTCCTTTGGGCGGCGGGCGCCGAGGCGCAGAGCCTGACGCCGCCGCTGACCCCGCCCGAGGCGCAGCCCGTTCCGGGCCAGTCGCCTTCCGCGGCCCCGACCCTCGCGCCGCCTGCGCCGGCGATGCCCCAGCAGGCTCCTCTAACTCCGGCAGAGCCGCAGCGTCCTCTGGACATCATCGTCACCATCACGCTGGCGACGGGAAGAGCGGAAACTTTCGCGCGCGAGATCGACCGGCTCGAAATCATCACCGGAGCCGGCGGCGCGGTCGAGATGATCCATCTGCTTCTGGTCACGGGCGGGGAGCGCAACACGCACGTCTGGTACAACTACGGCCAGGTCGCCAAGCTGAGTTATCGCTTCGTCACCCCCGAGGGGAAGGCGAAGGTGTACGTGCGCCCGCTGCAGACTTCACCGACGACGAGGGACCTCACGGACAGGCTCGAGCCGCTCAGCCCCCGCGAGTTCAGGTAGGGCGTTTCGCCGATGAGCGACAAGGGCTACGCGAACCCGGACCTCGCCTTGACGCCCGCGCGGCTCGCAGAGCGCATCGGCGAGCGCAAGGGAGACGACCTCGTCATCATCGACACGCGGCAGGCGCCCGAGTTTTGCGCGGGCCACATCGAGGGCGCCGCGCATCTGGATCTCTACGGAATTTCGCTGAACGACACCCGCCCGCAGGCGCTGGCCGCCTTTACCTGGATGCTCGCCTATCTCATGGAGATACGGGGCGTCGACTACGACAAGACGGTGGTCTTCTATCAGGAGAACGCGGGCTTTCGTTCGGCGCGCGGGTTCTGGTTCCTGGAGTATCTCGGCCATGAGGACGTCCATGTTCTGGACGGCGGCATCGACGCCTGGAAAGCCGCGGGGCTGCCCGTGACGCGCGACGCCTGGCCGATGGCGGGTGGCCCCTACGAGGCGGGCGTCGAGGGCCACAGGCGCATCCTGAGAACCTCGTTCGCGAGCCGGCTCGAACCGTTCGAGGAGGGCCGCATCGCCACGGCGGACTATATACTGAACCATCTGGGCGATCCGGACGTTGCGATTCACGACACGCGCTCGGAGGGCGAGTATTTCGCCGAGAACGTCCGGGCCGCGCGCGGCGGCGCGGTTCCGGGCTCGATCCACCTCGAATGGAGCGAGGCCGTCGCGGCGGACGGATCGCTCAAGCCCGCCCCCGAATTGAAGGCGCTGCTCGAACCGAGGGGCCTGACGCCCGACAGGGAAATGGCGCCGCTCTGCCAGGGCGGTTACCGCTCCGCCCACGCCTATCTCGTCTACCGGCTGCTCGGCTACCCGAGGATCAGGAACTATCTCGGCTCCTGGAAAGAGTGGGGCGACAGAAAAGACCTGCCCATTGAAGTCCCCAGGCGAAGCGCTTAATCACCGGATCGGACTCGGCGCGGCTCAGCCGCCCTTCAGGACGCGCACGAGCGTTTGGGCGACGACGCCGGCCACGGGCGGAATCCAGAACACGGCCATTACGCGGAACATAAAGAACTCCGATCCGAGGATGGGGATCTCATACGCGAACGCGCGCACCGGGCCGATCAGGGCCGATGCGGTAAGCATCGTAATCATCGGCCCGAAGCCCGCGCCTCCCTGGATCAGCCCGGCCACGAGCGGGTAGAGCACGAAGGGCGCGCCCATGGGGAACATGAACCCCGCCAGCCAGCCGATGAAGATGCCGCGCCAGCCGGATCGATCGGAGAGCCAGTTCTGTAGAATCTCCTTCGGCAGGACCTCGGCCACGAGCGCGCCGATGAACATGCCGAGAATGAGCTTGGGAAGAATGGTCACGATGAGGCTTCCCGCGCGGCCCGCGGGAGCCCAGGGCAATTCGCCTGATTTCTGATACGCCAGAAACGCCAGGAGCAGCGCGATGCCCGCGAGAAAAAGAGAGGTCTTGTCGAAAATGCCGGACATGTTCGTTCCTCTTGGAAAGGGAGCCGTAAAAACGCCGGTGGAACCCGTTCGGCGGGAACAGCGAGTATAGCCCCAGGGGGCGCCCCGGGTGAACCGATCCGGCGGATTTTGGCGAGGCGGGAAAGAGGGCGCTTCATCGGCTTTCAGGGAGAGGAAATTGGCGGGAGCGTATCTCACCGCTTCCCTCGCCGGAACGGGCGGGCGGCTGCGGGCTAGACCAGAGGATTTCCGGGTGGAGGAGATTCCGCTCGCGCGCCCGAGCGGCGACGGGGAGCATCTCCATTTGTGGGTGGAAAAGCGAGGGGTTTCGACCATCGATGCGTTTCGGGCCTTGCGCCGGGCGCTGGATGTCCCCGAGGCGGAGGCGGGCTACGCGGGCCTGAAAGACGCCAATGCAGTGACGAGGCAATGGTTTTCTTTCAGGACGAAAACACGAAAACCTCCCGGCGCCGTCTCGAGGCTGGAGCAAAAGGGAATCCGGGTTCTCGAGGCGACGCGCTCCGGGAACCGCATAAGACAGGGCTTGCTCGCGGGCAATCGCTTCGAGATATTGGTTCGAGACGTCGGCCCTGAGGCCGGGCAGAAAGCCCGAGAAATTTTGGACTGCCTCGCCGCGCGGGGGCTGCCCAATGCGTTCGGCGATCAGAGGTTCGGGGTTCACGGCCATACGGCGCGGGTCGGTTTCGAGCTCGCGAGAGGAGACTGGCGTGGCGTGCTGGATGTGCTCCTTGGCCTTTCCCGATTTTCCCTTGCGCCGGGACATGTCGACGCCCGCCTTGTGGAAGCCGCGCACAGGTATGAGGCGGGCGGGTTCAGGGGGGCGAGGGAACTCTATCCCCCTTCCTGGGAAGCGGAGAGGCGCTCGCTCGCCGGCCTGGCGGCAGGGGCCTCGCCCCGGCAGGCGGCGGCTTCGATTCCCTTGAGGGAGCGGGTCTTGTATGGCGGCGCGCTTCAGGCCGCCGTGTTCAACTCGTGTCTGGCGGGAAGGCTCGAAGCGGGCGCGCACGATCGCATCTGGACGGGCGAGGTGATTTTGCACCACGAAACGGGCAAGACCAGGAGGGTGGGCGCGCCGGAGACGGAGGCGCGCTCGCTTGCGCGCTTCGAGATTAGCCCGGCGGGGCCCCTGATTGGCCGGAAACTCATCGAAGCCCGCGGGGAGGCGGGAAAACTCGAGAGAAGCGTGCTAGAATCCCTCGGCGTCGAGGGGCCGGATATTCTCGATGGACTCGAAAAGCTGAAACTTTATGGCTCCAGACGCCCGTATCGCGCGCAAATAAAAGAGATGAGCCTGAGGCCGGAAAAAGAAGGCCTGCGCCTCGGGTTCACCCTGCCGCCGGGGGCGTATGCGAGCGAGGTGTTGCGGGAGTTGACGAAAAACGAACCTCCGGTGGGCGCCGTCACGCGCATCGGGGGCGGGCGCTGAGCGGATCTGGCCGCTTCGTGGGGGAGGTAGTGAATCATGAAGGTTTTTTTGACGGGCGGAACAGGATATGTCGGAGGCGCGCTGCTTTCCCTTCTGTCGCTGGCGGGCCATGAGATCAGGATGCTCTCACGCGACCCCGAACCGGCGAGGCAGCGCCTCACCTCGACGAGCGGGGCCTTTCCCGTACGCGGTGACATCACTGAATACTCGGTCGACCAACTTGCCGAGTTGATGAAGAAACAAGACGCCGTGATCCACCTGGTGGGCATCATCATCGAGAAGGGAACGCCCGGTTTCGAGGCGGTCCACACCGAGGGCACGCGCCGCATGGTGGCCGCCGCCGAGCAGGCGGGGGTGAAGCGTTTCGTGCACATGAGCGCCCTGGGCACCAGGGAGAACGCCGTCGCCCGCTATCATAAATCCAAGTTCGCCGCCGAACAGTTCGTCCGCGAGAGCGATCTGGACTGGACGATTTTCCGGCCCTCCATCATCTTCGGCGAGAACGACGAGTTCCTGAACACCTTCGCGGGCATCGCGCGCATGGCGCCCGCTCTTCCCCTCATCGGCGGAGGAGAGGGAAAGCTCCAGCCCATCTGGGTGGAGGACGTGTGCCGATGCTTCGCGCAATGCCTCGCCATGCCCGAGACCGTCGGACAGACTTACGACATGGGCGGAGACGCCGCCTATTCGATCAGGGATATCCTCTCCATGCTGGTGAAGGCGATGGGGAAAAGAAGACTGCTCGTGAACCTGCCCACGCCCATCGCGCGCCTGCAGGCCAGGCTGTTCAACCTGCTCCCCATGAAGCCCCCCTTTACCGAGGATCAGATAACGATGCTGGGCGAGGACAACGTGTGCGATCCGGCGCCGATGAAAGAGGCTTTCGGCCTCACGCCTCGGACGCTGGAGAATTATCTGGCCGATCACTTCGGCAGGTAGGCCCGAGAGGCAGATTAAAAGGCGGGAGACTCGCCCGCGCCTCATCGTCCGTTCTTTTTTCCATCCGTGTTGCAGAGCGCGTTTTTGGCCGCGCGCCATGCGGCCCGCTGGGCGGTGGAGACGGGGAGCGTGCGGAAGTCTTCCTCGGACGCCCACAGCAATCCGCTCTGGTTGGCCGCCGGCGCGATCTTCCCGAGATTTTCCCCCAGGTACACGACGAACAGAATCTTCCTGTGAGTGAGCGTTCTCTGGATTCTGGCGAGTTCGCGTCCTGGCCGCCAGCCCGGCCCGAGGAGTTTTGCGCACTGCGCTCTCAGCCGGCGGGGGTCGGCTCTCTCGCGGTGGCCATCCACCATGAAGCCGGGCAACTCCCACATGCCGCCGAAAAGGCCCGTTTTCTCCCTTTGGGTGAGAAGAACCCGCCCGCCCTGTTCCGCCCGGAACTGGAAAACGGTGACCGGCGCGGGCGGTTTTTTGGCGGTTTTCACCGGGAGGGCGTCCTGGGTTCCGGCTTCGTGTCCCGCGCACAGATCGCGCACGGGACACCCTGCGCAACCGGGGTTTTTGGGCAGGCAGACTCGGGATCCCAAGTCCATCAGCGCCTCGTTGAAGTCGCCGGGCCTTGCGCGCGGAACGAGCGCTTGCGTCTCCTCTCGGATGGCTTTTTGAGCGGGTGGGGAATCAACCGGGAGCGAGAAGTTCATGATGCGGCTCATGACCCGCAGGACGTTCCCGTCTATGGCCGCGCACCGCTCTCCGAAGGCGATGCTGGCGATCGCCCCCGCCATGTAGGGACCGACCCCCGGCAAAGCCAGCAGCGCGGCGCTCGTTTCGGGCATTGCGCCTCCGCCGTCTCTCGCCACCTGCTGCGCGGCGCGGTGAAGATTTCTCGCGCGGCCGTAATAGCCGAGACCCTGCCATTCGGCCAGCACGGCGTCCAGGGGCGCGTCGGCCAGAGAGGCCAGGGTGGGAAACCGCTCGATGAAGGCGGGATAGCGAAGCCGGACGGTCTCCGCCCGGGTTTGCTGGAGCATGGCTTCCGAAACCCAGATCCGGTAGGGGTCTTTCTCGCCGCGCCAGGGGAATTCTCTTTTCTCCTTCTCGTACCAGCTCAGGATGCGCCTTCTGAACCGCCTCCGCCCGGGGGGAGCGAACCGGAGGCTTTTCGGTCTGTTTTTCGCGTTGTTTGACATGCGCAGGGCCAGCCGTTATCAAGCGAGTACGTGGTTTCCAGAGACGCCGCTCCAGGTTTCGGAGTAATGATAGAGCATGAGCGTGGCGATCAAAAACGGATGGCGCATGAAACGGGTGGCGGCGCTGGCGGTTTTTTGTTGCGCCTGCGCCGGCGTTGCGGAGGCGGTTTCGCCGGGCAGAATCGTCGTCGGGCTGGCGTCGAATCTGTCGAGAGCGGCCGGGACTGCGGGCCGGGAAGCCCGCAACGCGCTTTTGCTTGAAATCGAGCGGATCAACCGCAGGGGCGTCGCCGGCGCGCACATGTTCCTTCTCACCCTCGACACCAAAGGAAGCCCCCAAGCGGCCGCCGCCGCCGTCCGCAGTCTCGCGCGCGAGCACAAAGCCGTCGCCGTGATAGGACCCGCCGAGCATTACGCCGCCATCGCCGCCGCCAAGGCGGCGCAGGAAGAACGGCTGACGCTTTTCTCCCTGACCGCTCCAGAGGAGATTCTCGTCCCGGCGCGCAAGTGGGTGTTTTCCACCGCGATACCGGCGTCGCTGCCCGTCCGGCTGATACTGGGGCACCTGAAGAGCAGGGGGATCAAGCGCGCGGCGGTGCTGGGTTCGTCCCTGGGTTACGGCACCGAGGGGCGCGAGCAGATCACCGCGCTGGCGCCCGATTTCGGCGTATCCATCCTCCTGAACGAATCCTTCAAGCCTGGCGAGCATAATTTCCTGCCCTTCCTGAAGCGCGCGTCTCGGCGCGGCGTCGGGGGTTTCGTGCACTGGGCGCGCGGGGGGTCGCGCGTGGATCTGGTGCGCGCTCGCGCGGCGCTCGACCTCAAGATGCCGCTCTACGTTTCTCTTGCGTCTCCGGGGCTGTTTGGCCCCAAGAGCGGGGGCCGGGCCGCCGAGGGCGTGGTGTTTCCCGCCTCGTGGATCGCGGCGACCCGCCTTCTGGACGAATCGCATCCCGCCAGGGGAGACCTCATGGCGTTCCGGGCCGCATACCGCAAGAAATACAAGAGCGCGCCGGGCGAGACGGCCGCCGCCGCCGCCGACGCGCTGCGCCTTCTGGCTTGGGCGGCGCGGGGCGTGGGCGCGAACCGGGAGAGAATCCCCGCGGGCGTGGAGGAGGCGCGCTATTTCATTGGACTGAACGGGATCTACGGCTTTTCCCAAGACAATCACAACGCCCTGGACGCCGCCTCTCTCGCCCTGGTGCGCGTGAGAAAGAGCAAGTGGGAACTGGTGAAGGGGAAGTAGGGGGGAGGTGCGCTGTGGTTTGCCTGGCCGGAGGGAGCGCATTCGGTGTCGTTTAATAGCGTTGATTTTATGTTCCAAACCCTTGACAGAAGCCCGTTTGGGGCGTATATATGCGACTGGATGGGTCGGCGACCATTTGGGTCGCATTTAGTGGGGGAAAGACGCCGTCAGCTTCCAAATGGTCGGATTTGACCGATAATCCTGTATAATTCAAGGCGGTGTGCGGAATGTTCACGATTGCGAAGCGCACGGATTACGGCCTGATGGCGCTCTCCTTCCTCGCGGAGCAGGAAGAGGACGAGGCGATTACCTCGCGCGCCATCGCGCAGAGGTTCCACATTCCCGCCGAACTGCTCGCGAAGACAATGCAGCTTCTGGCCAAAAACGGCCTCGTGGAATCGAGAAACGGCCCCAAGGGCGGCTACGTGCTCTCCCGCAGGCCCGAGAGCATCTCGGTGGCCGAGGTCATCCGGGCCATCGAGGGGCCCATCGCCATGGCGACGTGCCAGATCGGCGACGCCGCGGGTTGTGAACAATACGAGAAATGCACGATTTTTTATCCCATGGAGAGGATCCAGAAAAAGGTGACCGACGTGCTTGAGGGAATGACCCTTCAGGACATGGTGGGTACGCCGGCAGGAGAGATCAGATGAGCTTGAAGTTCCCTATTTACATGGATTACCAGGCGACGACGCCCATGGACCCGCGCGTCCTCGAGGAAATGAATCCCTACTTCGACGACAAGTTCGGCAACGCCGCGAGCCGCAACCACAGCTTCGGCTGGGAGGCGGAAAAGGCCGTGGACGACGCCCGGGAGAAACTCGCCGCCGTCATAGGCGCAGACCCGCGCGAGATCATCTTCACGAGCGGGGCCACGGAGTCGGACAACATGGCGCTCAAGGGCGTCGCCGAGATGTACAAGAAAAAGGGCAACCACGTCGTCACCTCGGCGATCGAGCACAAGGCCATCATCGACTCCGCCAAGCGCCTGGAGACGTGGGGCTTCGACGTCACCTACATCGAGCCTCCCGAGGACGGCATCACGACGGCGGAGATGGTCGAGAACGCCCTGCGCGACGACACCATACTCGTCTCCATCATGGCGGCGAACAACGAGGTCGGCGTGCTGAACCCCATCGCCGAAATCGGCGCGCTTTGCCGGGGCCGCGGCATCCTCTTTCACACCGACGCCACGCAGGGCTACGGCAAGATTCCCATCGACGTGGACGAGATGAACATCGATCTCCTCTCGGCCACCGCCCACAAGCTCTACGGACCGAAGGGCGTGGGGCTGATATACGTTCGCAGGCGCAGGCCGCGCGTTCGCCTTTCCGCCATCATTGACGGCGGCGGCCACGAGCGTGGAATGCGCTCGGGCACGCTGAACGTCTCTGGCATCGTCGGCTTCGGCAAGGCGGCCGAGTTGTGCATGGAGGAGATGGAAGAGGAGAACATCCGCCTGACGAACCTGCGCGACAAGTTCAAGGCCACCATGTTCGAGAGCCTCGAAGAGGTGTACGTGAACGGCCATGAGACCAAGCGCCTCTCGGGCAACCTGAATTTGAGTTTCCCGTACGTGGAGGGTGAATCGCTCATCATGGGGCTGAGCGACGTGGCCGTATCTTCGGGTTCGGCCTGCACCTCGGCGAGCTTGGAGCCGAGCTACGTGCTCAAATCCATGGGCCGGGGCGACGAACTGGCGCATTCGTCGATTCGCTACGGCTTCGGGCGTTTCACCACCGAGGAGGAGATAGACTACGTGGCCGAAAAAACGACGGACATCGTGAACCGGCTTCGCGAGATGAGTCCGCTTTACGAGATGGTGAAAGAGGGCGTGGACCTCTCCAAGGTGGAATGGCAGTCGCATTAAAGAAGCGTTAAGCTTATTTTGATATAGAGCCTGCGGCTCAGGGCAATCTGGAATCGCAGCGATTGGAAAAAGGAGAACGGGAAAATGGCTTACAGCGACAAGGTGGTCGATCACTACAACAACCCGCGCAACGTCGGCTCGCTCGACAAGAACGACCAGACGGTGGGCACGGGCATCGTGGGCGCGCCCGAATGCGGCGACGTGATGAAGCTCCAGATCAAGGTGGACGACGGCGGCCTCATCGAGGATGCGAAGTTCAAGACCTTCGGCTGCGGAAGCGCCATCGCGTCGAGTTCCCTGGCCACCGAGTGGCTCAAGGGCAAGTCGGTGGACGAGGCCGAGGAGATCAAGAACACGCAGATCGTCGAGGAGCTGAACCTCCCGCCGGTGAAGATCCACTGCTCGGTGCTGGCCGAAGACGCCATCAAGACCGCGCTGAACGATTTTCGCGAGAAAAACGGGATGCCGGTCGTCGAGCGCAAGGGCCACCACTAGAAGCGGGCGATTCACCTGTAAGAGGCAGGATATGGAAACCGCTGCGAAAAGACTGAGCATCGAGATTACCGACAAGGCGGTGGAGCACGTGAACCGCTTCATGGAACAAGAAGGAGCGCAGGGCCGCGTTCTCCGCGTCGGCGTGAAGGGGGGTGGTTGCTCCGGACTTTCCTACGTCCTCCAGTTCGAGGGAGAGGAGCGCATCAATCCGCTCATGGATGAGGTGTTCGAGAAAGAGGGCGTCCGTGTGGTCGTGGACAAGAAGAGCCTCTTTTTCCTGGCGGGCACGACGCTCGATTTCGAAGACGGGCTGATGGGCAAGGGGTTTGTGTTCAAGAATCCCAACGCGCGCCAGTCCTGTGGTTGCGGGGAAAGTTTTTCCGCGTAACGGGACCGAACCCGAACGCGCCGCGCCCATACCGCATGGGATAGCGACGCGTTTTTCTTTTGAGTTCAAATCGCCCGGCGGTTCATGCGGGCCTGGAATCGCGAGATGAGCGAAGCGACGAAAGAAAAGCCTTTTTCCGTTTTCAATGAGGATGGCGAAATTGAGGCGATTCCCGCCGGGGTGGATCATTTCGCCCTGCTGGGACTGGAGCGCAGGTTCGGCATCGACGCCGGTGCGCTCGAATCGAAATTCTACGAACTGAACCGGAAGCTTCACCCCGATTTTTTCATGGATGCGCCCGTCGCGGTGCGGATCAGGAGTCTCGACGCTACCGCGCGCATCAACGAAGCGTACCAGACGCTCAAGGATCCTGTTGCGCGCGTCGTCTACCTCGTGCAGCTCGAAAGCGGAAGGCTCGAGGAGAACGAGCGGACGCCCCCGCCGGAATTGTTCGAGGAGATATTCGAGGCCCAGGAGGCGGCGGAGGAGTTTCAGTGCTGCGCGGACGAGGAAGAAGCCGAGAATCTGCGCGAGCGACTCAACGCGGCCATGGAGTGCTTTTCGACACTTCGGGACGGACAACTCATGGCACTCGAAATGCTGGGCGCCGACTGGGACGAAGCGATCGAAAAAGACGAACCCGCCCCTTCTGAAGTGATAAGGAGGATGCGCTCTATTCTCGGACTGAGGAACTACATCGAGAACACCCTCGCGAGCCTCAAGCGCGCCTTGGAGGAGAGCGAATGAGCGGGATCGTCGGGATCGACCTGGGCACGACGAACAGCCTGGTCGCTTCCGTGTCGGAGGGCGAGCCGGCGATACTCGCGCCCGAGGGCGAGCGCGGCATCGTGCCCTCCGTGGTGAGCTTTCGCTCCGACCGCGTGCTCACCGGCGATGAGGCGCAGGACGAGCGCGTCTCCAACAGCCGGAACACCATTTTTTCCATCAAGCGATTCATGGGCAGGGGCTATGAAGACGTGAAGGATGATATGCGCCACCTGCCCTTCGACGCGGACCCCGATGAGCCGGAAGTCGCCCACGTGCTGGCGCAGGGGCGCTCCTACAGCGCGCCCGAAGTCAGCGCCCTGGTGCTGAGGCGCCTGAAATCCCGCGCGGAGAAAACGCTCGGCAGGCCCGTTCTCCGGGCGGTGGTGACGGTTCCGGCGTATTTCAACGACGCGCAGCGCCAGGCGACGAAAGACGCTGGAAAGCTCGCGGGCCTGGAAGTGCTCCGCATCATCAACGAACCCACGGCGGCCTCGCTCGCCTACGGCCTCCATGAGCGAAACCGCGGCGTCGTCGCGGTCTACGACCTGGGCGGCGGCACGTTCGACATCTCGCTGCTCAGGATCAAGGACGGCGTGTTCGAGGTGCTCTCCACGGGTGGGGATACCCGCCTGGGCGGAGACGATTTCGATCGGGCGATCTCCCGCCGCATTCAGGAAGAAGTCCTGAAAGAACGCGGCGTGGATTTGAGCGAAACGCCCGGGGCGCTGGCCGAACTCGCTCTGGTGGCCGAAAACGTCAAGAAGACGCTCTCGGACAGCGAATCTACGGAATATATCCTCGAAAACCCCGGCGGCGTCCCGCTCTCTCACAAGGGGAGTCTCACCCGCGAGGAGACGGAAGCGCTCCTCTGGCCCATCGCCCGGCGCACGCTGGCGCCTTGCAGGCGCGCGCTCTCGGACGCGGGCCTCACGCCCGGGGAAGTGGATGAGGTCGTTCTGGTGGGCGGTTCCACCCGCATGCCCCTCATCCGCCGCATGGTGGAGGAGTTGTTCCAGAAAAAGCCGCACGCGGACCTGGACCCCGATGAGGTAGTGGCCCTGGGCGCCGCCGTGCAGGCGGACATCCTCTCGGGCGGCAGGAAGGACATGCTGCTTCTCGACGTGACGCCGCTTTCTTTGGGCATCGAGACCATGGGCGGCGTGATGGGGTGGATCATTCCGCGCAACACCACCATCCCCACGAGCGCCAGGGAGACCTACACCACATTCAAGGACAACCAGACGGGCGTGGACATCCACGTACTCCAGGGCGAGCGTGAACTCGTGAGGGACAACCGCTCGCTCGCGCGTTTCCGCCTCGCGGTCGATCCGGCGCCCGCAGGCCTCGCCCGGGTGGAAGTGACGTTTCTGCTCGACGCCAACGGCATCCTGAACGTTACCGCCCGCGACCTCAGAAGCGGCAAGGCGGCCTCGGTGGAGGTGCAGCCTTCCTACGGGCTGACGGATGAGCAGGTCGAGCGCATGCTCATCGAATCGTTCGAACACGCCGAGCAGGACATCCGCTCCCGACAGGTTCTGGACGCCAGAACGGAGGCGGAGACCATCCTCATGGCGGCGGCCCGCGCGATGAACGATTATGGAGAAGACGTTGTCTCTCCCGAGGAGCGCGCGAAGATTCATGAGGCGGTGAGCGCACTGGAAGAGTCCTGCCGGGGCGAGGACGCAGGCCGGATTCGCGATATGGTCGACGCACTCAACGAAGTCACGATGCCGCTCGCGGAGCGGATGATGGATAATGTTTTAAAATCTGCCCTGGAGAACAAGAGGGTGAGCGAAGCCCTCAAAGACTAGAAACCGCGGGGCGACTCGAGCGGAGTGCAGGGGAAGAAAATGGCGAAACTTTATTTCAAGGAAGAGAAACAGACGATAGAGATCCATGAGGGCGAGAACATTCTCGAAGTGGCGCTTGAAAACGGCTTCGACCTGGATCATGCCTGCGGCGGCGTGTGCGCCTGCTCGACGTGCCACGTGAAGATCCGGACCGGAGCGGATTGTTTCAACGAATCCACCGAGGATGAGGAAGATCAGCTCGACGACGCGCGCGACGTGGACCTCGACAGCCGCCTGGCCTGCCAGGCGACGCTGGAGACCGACACGGACGAGGTCATCGAAATCGAGGTGCCGTTCTGGAACGTGAACCTCGTGCAGGAAGGCCCGGACGCCGCCCGGGAGCAGCACGCCCATTAGCAAATTCGGTTCAGGAGAAAAACCGGTGGACACGTTTGGCTGGGAAGACGCCGAGGACATCGGCATCGCGCTGTATGAGAAATTTCCGAAGATCGACCCGCTCTCCGTCCGTTTTACCGATCTGCACGAGTGGGTGTGCGGACTCGAGGAGTTCGAAGACGAGCCGATGTCCTCGACGGAGGGCAAGCTCGAGGCCATCCAGATGGCGTGGCTCGAAGAATACAAGGATGCGCAGGAAGCGTAAGCACATTTCCCTTTTATAGAGCGACGGTGCGATCTTCCGGCTACGCCATGAGGCGGGTCGAACCTGTAGAGATTGATTCGGGGCGATTGACGTGAGCGAAGAACGACGCGCGGACGGAAAAATACTGCTCTCCCGCAAGGACGCGGTGGCGACCATCACCTTCAACGCGCCCGAGCGTCTGAACGCCATCGAGTACGAGATGTGGGTGGAAATCGGAAGCCTCATGCCCGAACTCGATGCGGACGATTCGGTGCGCGCCGTCGTCTTCAGGGGCGCCGGCGAGCGCGCCTTCTCGGCCGGGGCGGACATCTCGCGCTTCAAGCAGGAGCGCTACAGTTCAGCGCAAGCGAAACATTTCTCGGAAACGGGCTTCCTGCGCGGCCTCGATGCCGTCGATGCGTTTTCCAAGCCCGTCATCTGCCTCATTCGCGGCGCCTGCGTGGGCGGGGGCGTGGAGCTCGCCGCCGCGACGGATCTGCGGGTCGCGGGCGAGAGTTCTCGCTTCGGCATACCGGTGGCCAAACTCGGCCTCGTGGCGGGTTATTCCGAACTCAGGCGCTTCGTGTATTCCATCGGCCCCGCGCGCACGCTGGACATGCTGCTCACCGCCAAGCTCTTCACGGCCCGGGAGATGCTCGACGCCGGTTTTCTGGCGCGCGTCGTGCCGGACGAGGAAGTGGAAGCGGCGGCGTATGAGATGGCGGAGCGCATCGTTTCCCTGGCGCCCCTCGTTCACAAGTGGCACAAGGGTTTCGTGAAGAAGGTGCTGCTCGACCCGGGCCTCTCCACGCTCACCGAAGAGGAGAAGGCGCGCGAGTTCGCCTGCTTCGACACCGAAGACTTCAGAGAGGGCGTGGAAGCGTTTCTGAACAAGCGCGCGCCCGAGTTCCGGGGAAAATAGAACAGATGAGCCGGAAGACCGGCGGGCCGCTCGAGGGCGTTCGCGTGCTGGAGGTCTGCCAGGTGATGGCCGGCCCGTTCTGCGGTTGCCTGCTGGCGGATATGGGTGCTGACGTCATCAAGATCGAAAACCCCGACGGCGGCGACAGCGCGCGTCATCTGGGCCGCTATTTCGAAGGCGGCGAGGCGCACGGCTTCATGAACCTGAACCGCAACAAGCGCAGCGTGGCGGTGAACATGAAATCGCCCGAAGGCGCCGCGCTCATGAAAGAACTGGCGCGAGGGGTCGACGTGTTCGTCGAGAACATACGGCCCGGCATCATGACCAGGCTCGGCCTGGGTTATGAGGACCTGAAAGAAATCAACCCGGGCCTCGTCTACGCCTCCATCTCGGGCTACGGCGATACGGGGCCATTCGCGGGCAAGGGCGGGTTCGACCTCGTCTCACAGGGGCTTTCGAGCCTCATGAGCTTCACGGGCGAGCCGGGCGGCGCGCCCGCGAAGATTCCCGTTCCGATCTGCGATCTGAACGCAGGGATGTACACGGCGCTCTCGATTCTCTCCGCCTACATCCACAAGCAGCGCACCGGCCAGGGTCAGCGCATCGACATGGCGCTGACCGACGCAGGGCTGGGCTACACCTTCTGGCAGGCGTCCCAGTTTTTCCCCTCCGGCGAGCCGCCGGAACCCCTAGGCTCCGCGCACGAGATGACGGCGCCCTACCAGGCCTTTCAGTGCAAAGACGGCTACATGGCCCTAGGCGCCGCCAACCAGAGGAACTGGGAGCTTTTCTGCGCGACCATCGGGCGAGAAGATTTACTGGAGCGTGAGGAATACGCCACCGACGGCTTAAGGCGCGAGAACTATCTCGCGCTCGCGGGGGAGCTCGAAGAGGTGTTCATCGGGAAGACGCGGGATGAATGGGTGGCGCTTCTGGATTCGGGCGGAATCCCCTGCGGGCCGATTCTCAACATGGCGGAGACCTTCGCGCATCCCCAGATTCAGGCCAGGGAGATGAGCGTCGAGATGGAGCACCCCGCGGCGGGCCGATTGCGGGTTCTGGGCTTCCCGCCCAAGCTCTCTGCGACGCGCGTCGGCGTGAGGACGCCCGCGCCCCTATTGGGAGAGCATACCGACGAGGTGCTGCGCGAGTTCGGAACGAGCGAGGATGAAATAAAGAACCTGCGGGCTGCGGGCGTCGTGGCCTGAGCGCATGGGCAAACCGCCGCCGCCCCTCTCCCCCGGCGTCTACCTCGTCGCCACGCCGATTGGAAATCTCGAAGACATCACGCAGCGCGCCTTGAGAGTCTTGCGCGAATGCGATCTCATCGCGTGCGAGGACACGCGCCACACGGGCAGGCTGCTCTCGCGCTTAGGCATAAAGAAACCGCTCGTTAGCTATCACGAACACAACGAGGCGAGGCGCGCGGGCGAATTGGCCGGGCGCGCGTTGGGCGGCGAGCGCATCGCCGTCGTGTCGGATGCGGGCACGCCGGGCGTCTCAGACCCCGCATACCGGGTGGTTCGCGCCGCCATCGAGGCGGGCGTCGCCGTCGTCCCCGTACCGGGGGCGTCTTCGGTTCTGGCCGCGCTCACCGCCTCGGGTCTCCCCACCGACAGCTTCGTCTTCGAGGGGTTCCTTCCCCCCAAGGGCCGGAAGAGGCTTCAAAAAATCGAGGCGCTGCTCGATGAGGAGCGCACGGTCGTCGTGTTCGAATCGCCCCATAGAACGCCAAGGCTGGTTGGCGAAATCGCCGACCTGGCGCCCGCGCGGCCCCTGGCCCTTGCGCGCGAGATCACGAAACTCCACGAGGAGATCCTGAGAGGCGCGGCGCGTGAACTGGGCGAGAAACTCAAAGACAAAAAGATAAAGGGCGAATGCGTCCTGCTCATCGGCCCGAAGCGGATGGAGAAGACGGAGGATTGATGGGGCAAGGCAGCCCTGAGCGATTTGATGTATGATCGCCGTTTCCCGAATGACCCGCCACGCCTTCAGGAGACACCTCATGACGCGCCCGCCCATCGCCGCGATCGCCCTCACGATTTTTCTTGCTTTCATCGCCGCCGCATTCGCCGCGCCCAAGAGCGGCTCGAAGAAGGCCGGAGAGACCGTCGTCGCGCGTGTCGGAGACATGCCGATAACGCTCGGGGCATTTAACGCCTTCATCCGCCAGTTGCCCGCCAACATGCAGGCGCAGGCGCAAGCGAACAAGCCGGCGTTCCTGGAAGCCCTCATTCAGCGCATGCTCATGCTCCGCCATGCGGATGAGAGCGGTTTCCTCGCCACCGAGCGGGTGAAGATGCAGATCGAGCGCGCGCGGCGCGAGATTCTCATCGGCGAGGCGCTTCGCAGAATCGAGGAGGGCGCGAAACCCAAGGCGTCCGAGATTCGCGCGGAGTATGAGCAAAACAAGGCGAAATACACGGAAGGGGGCAAGGTAACCGCGTCGCACATCATGGTGGCGACGGAAAAAGATGCGAAGGATTTGCTTGCGAAGATTGCGAAAGGAGAGGATTTCGCCGAACTCGCGAAGCAGTATTCCCTGGCGCCCGAACGCGCGCTCGGCGGGAGCCTGGGCGAGATGAGCCGGGGCCACAGCAAGAGGACGGGCCTGCCCGAGATCATCGAGCAGACGGCGTTTTCGCTGGGGCCGGGCGCGCACAGCGGCGTGGTGCGCAGCGTCTACGGCTGGCACGTCGTGAAAACCTCCAAAAAGGAGGGGGGAAGACAACTCGGCTTCGACGACGTCAAAGAGAAAATCACCAAGGAGATGGGCGAGCGGTACAGGCGGGATGCGATGCAGAAGAAGTTTCTGGAACTCACCGGGCGCTACAAGGTGAAGAGGTATTACGAAAACCTGAAATAACCCCTCCTACCTCGGCTCGAGGCCGTGTTTTTTCATGTAGGCCTGCAGCCAGAGCGCCAGGGCTAACGAGACGAACATGAAGGCGATGATCGTCAGGAAGGGAATGAGGTAGCTTTTCGTGTAATCGAACATGAAGCCCGCGAACGGAGCGCCGATGACGCCTCCCAGCCCGTAGCAGATCTCCATGAAGCCGATGATGACGCCGTAGGTGCGGCCCCCGAAGCAATCCCCCGCCAGGGCGGAATAGCACGCGCTCATGGCGCCGATGCCGATCCCGTACACGAGCGCAAAGGCGTAGCCCGGCAGGATGCCCCCGCCGAAGTAGGGGATGAGAATGAGGAGCGTCAGGCCCGCCGCCACCACCACGGCTGCGAGCGCCACCCCGCGCCCGCGCCCGATGATGTCGCCCACCCATCCGCCGCCGATGCTGCCGAACGTCCGGATGAAGCCGACGGAGCCGAAGATGACCGCCGCAAGGGCGGTGCCGTATCCCACGTCGACGAGATAGAGCTGCAACTGGCTCATGATGGTGTTGTTGTTGAGCCCGATGGCGAAGACCATGAGGATGAGGCACCAGAAGCGGATGTCGTGCCTCACGACGGAGAAGACTTCCCACACGCCCTTGCCCTCGCCGCCGTGGCCGACGCCCGCTCTCGCCAATTCCTCGGGCGTGCGCGGCGGACCGCCGTCCGGCCCCTGGCCGACGTCTTCGGGTACGTCGCGCAGGAGCAGAAATGCGGCAGGCGCTACGACGCACAACAAGACCAGGCCGTAAATCACGTACGTGTAGCGCCAGCCGACGGACGCGATGAGCCGCTCGATCAGCGGTGCCAGTATGAGAATGCCGATCCCGATGCCGGAGAGCGCGATGCCCGTGGCGCGGCCTCTCTTCCTCACGAACCAGCGCGGCATGATGGCGCTGTGCGTGGAGAAGCCGCTCAGCGAGAGGCCGTAGCCAGCGAAAAGCCCGAACAGGACGTAGAGGTGCCAGAGCGAGGAGACGAAGAAACACGCCATGAACGTGAGGCCGAGTATCACCGAACCCCAGGGCATGATGGCGCGCGGGCCTTTTTTCTCGAGAAGCGAGCCCGCGAACGGCGCGCCGAAGGCGTAGGTGGCCATCGAGAGCGAGAACGCCCCGCTCAGAAGGCCCCGGCTCCAGCCGAATTCCTCCAGCAGCGGAACCTGGAAGATGCCGAAGGAAAACCGCGTGACGACGTGAAACGCCAGCGTGGCGAAAGAGAACCAGACGATGAGCCAGCCGTAATAGAATCCGGGCTTATTGGCGGAGCCGCTTCCTGGGGGTTTGGACATGCGCATCCTTGCTCTGATGAATCACGTTCGTGGTCGTATCCCGAAAAACGGGGGGAGTATACACGCCGCCCGCGCTTCGGGAGAAGCGATGTCTCAAACCTCCCCAAAGCACATCGCCGTCTGGACGTGGATGTCCACGGTGTCCGCGGGGTTCACGGAGTAGCCCCCGCCGAGCGTTCCCGCGACCGGAATCCCGCGCGCACGGCATTCTGCGAGTATGTAAGCGTCGCGCCGCTTGAGGCCTTCTTTCGAGAGCTTGAGCGTTCCGAGCTGATCCCCGGCATAGGGGTCCGCCCCCGCCTGGTACATCACCAAGTCGGGCTTGTGTTCATCGAGAACCTTCGGGATGTGCTTTTCGAGATGCGGCAGGTATTCGTCTTCCGTCGCGAGGTCGTAGAGGCCGATGTCCAGATCGCTTCTTTTCTTTTGCGGGTAGATGTTCTCCTGGTGGATGGAGAACGTGAACACCGCCTCCTCGCGCCTGAAGATGACGGCGGTGCCGTTTCCCTGGTGCAGGTCGCAGTCGATAATGGCAGCTCGCTCGATGACGCCCTCTTTCATGAGGACGCGCACGGCGACCGCAAGGTCGTTCACGTAGCAGAACCCCTCGGCCTGATCGGCGAAGGCGTGGTGGAAGCCCCCGGTGAGGTTGAGCGCGCGGCCCCTTTCGAGCGCCTCGCGCGCGGCGAGAACCGTGCCGCCCGTCGCGAGAAAGCTCGCGTCCACGATCTGCTTGCTGATGGGGAGTTCGCTCGGCGCCGTGCGCGCGGTATGGACGCCCGAGCGCAGGTCCGCCAGATATTCCTGCGTGTGGACGAGGGCCAGTTCCTCTTCGCCCGCCATGCGCGGCGCGAGAAAGGCGCTCTCGGGCAGCCCGGCCTCTCTGAGTTTGGCGTGGGTTTTCTGGTATTTCCCGGCCTGCAGGACGTGCCGGCCGATGTAGGCGTAATAGCCTTCGTGAAAGATGAAAACGCAGTGCTCGGGAGGCGCTCTCATCGCGGGGCTAGATGACGCCCTTGTCTCTTAAGCCGGCGATGGCCGAGGCGTCGTAGCCGATTCCCTCCAGCACCTCGTCGGTGTGCTTGCCCATCGGCGGCCCCGCCCAGCGGATCGTGCCCGGCGAGCCGTTCAGCCTGGGGATGACGTTCTGCATCCTGATGGGGCCGAGCTCCTCATCCTCCACGGTGGTGATGGTCTCGCGCGCCTGCACTTGGGGGTCCGCCATGAACTGGGCCACGTCGTAGATGGGACCCAGCGCGCATTCGTGCGCCTCGAAGTGGGCGATCGTCTCATCGAGCGTGCGCTCGCCTATCCAGCCCTGGATGGCGTCGTCGAGCTCATTCATGTGCTCCACCCGGCCCGCCTGGGTGATCATCCGGGGGTCGTCGCCCAGGTCCTCGCGCCCCACGGCGCGCATGACGCGCTTGAAGATGTTCTCCGCACTCGCCGATATCACGACGTAGCGCCCGTCCTTGCAGCGGTAGGCGTTTCTGGGCGCGGCGAAGGGAATGGCGTTTCCGGTGCGGGTCTGGACGTAGCCGAGCTGGTCGTATTCGAGCGGCTGGGGGCCCAGCACCATGGTGATGGGCTCGTAGATGGCGATGTCGATCTCCTGGCCGGGCGCGTCGTGCACGTCTCGGTGGTAGAGCGCCATCATCACGGCGTAGGTGCCGCACAGCGCGCTGATGCCGTCGGCCAGGGCGAAGGGCGGCAGCGTGGGCGGCCCGTCGGGAAAACCCGTGATGTGCGCGAAGCCGCTCATCGCCTCCGCCAGCGTGCCGAAGCCGGGCCTTTGCGCGTAGGGGCCCTTTTGCCCGAAACCGCTCGTCCGCGCGAGGATGAGCTTGGGGTTCAAGGCATGGAGGCTCTCCCAGGAAAGGCCCCATCTTTCCATCGTGCCGGGGCGGAAGTTCTCCACCAGGACGTCCGCGCTCTCGCACAGCCTGCGGAGGATATCCTGCCCCTCGGGCGAGGAGATGTTGCAGGTGATGGACTTCTTGTTGCGGCTCGCGAGCTTCCACCAGAGCGAGACGCCGTCTTTCTGGGAGGCGAAGTTTCTCAAGGAATCGCCGCGCGGGTGCTCGATCTTGATCACCTCGGCGCCGAAATCCGCCATGTAGGTGGCAATCCAGGGGCCGGCGAAGAGGGTTCCGATGTCGATGACCCGCACGCCCTCGAGCGGCATTTTTTTGGTTTCGTTCATGGAATCGGCGCTTCCTTGGGTTCGGGGGCCGACGCCTTACGGCCCCGGACGGGTTCACGAAACGCGTTTCGCGGGACGCCCCGATGGTAGCAAAGCGCGGATGCCCCGGCAACGATTTGCGGGGATTCTCATCAACGTCCTTGTCGTTTGTTGGCAATGGACTTGGGCTTCCGATATTGGGATAATCGGGAGAGTCGAGAGGCTCCTTTCCGGGCCTTGCCGCATTCGGAGGTTTCGCATGAAGTCTATTCTCATCGCCGTAATGTTCGCGTTTCTGTTTCTGGCCCCCGCGCACCTCGGCGCGCCCGCGCGCACCTCGGACGGTCTGGTTCTGGCGACACAGGACGCCGAGGCGAGGCGCTTCGGCGGCTTTCGCTCCTTTGGCTTCCGCGGCTCGCGCGGGTTCGGCAGCTTCGGGCGCAGGGGTTTCTCGAGGCGCTCGTTCGGCGCTCGCCCCCGGGCGCGCAGCTTCTCACGCAGGCCGCTCCAGAGGTCCTCGTTCCTGGGCGGCGGATTCGGCTCGGGCCTGTTCGCGGGCATCGGCGGGTTCCTGCTGGGCGGAATGCTGGGGCGCATGATGTTCGGCGGCATGGGCGGGATGGGAATGGGGGGAGGTTTCGGGATTCTCGAGATTCTCCTGATCGGCGGGGTCATCTTCTTCATCTTCCGGATGATGCGAAACCGCGCCGCCGCCTCCTACCAGGAGCCCCGCTATTCGGGGGACCGCTACGCCGAGGCCGACCCCTACGGCGTGGGGGGCTACGAGGAGGAGCCGCGCGACACGCACGAAGCGCCCGGCAGACAAGAGAGGTCGGGCGGCGTGTACCGCGGCCCGGACATCGGCGCGGCGGGCGGCGCGACCCGTTCGGCAAGCGGCTCCGGCGATAGCCCGCGCCGCGATTCGGCGAGCGATGCCGCGCTGCGGCAGATGGCCGAAGGCGACGCTTCTTTCTCGGAGCAGGCATTCATCGGTCTGGCGAAGGAGAACTTCATCCGCTTCCAGAACGCCTGGACGGCGCGCGATCTCTCCCCCCTGCGCGACCTGATGGACAAGGAGATTTACGGCGAGGTCCAGCGCGACATCGAGGGCTTGAGGAGCGAGGGGAAGATCAACAAGCTCGACGACGTGGACGTCAAGAGCGCCGAGATCGTCGAGGCCTGGAGCGAGGAGGGCTTCGAGTTCATCACCGTGCGCTACGAGGCGAGCCTTTGCGACTACGTGGTGGACGAGCGGAGCGGGGATCTAATCGAGGGCAGCCGCACGCAGCGCGTGAATTTCGCGGAGCACTGGACGTGGGCGCGGCCCGAGGGGCCGAACCAGTGGTTCCTCTCCGCCATCGAGCAGGCGTGAATCCGGGAAAATCCTAAGGCGCGGAGACCTCCTCCTCATCGGGGGAGGAAGCTTCTTCCTCCTCCTCGCCGTAGCGCCTCCCGCCTTCCAGATCCTTGAGCGACCACCAGAAGTAGATGATGCTGCCCATGATGGCCGCCATGACCAAGGCGAAACCCGCCACGAAATACGGGGGCAACAGGGAGCGATAGGTGTAGGGCGGAGCGTTTGCGCCCGGCGCGGCGGCGGGCGCTTTCGGCGCGGGGGCCTTCGCCTGCGTCATGGCCTGTTCGGCCTGGAACGCCGTGTAGCCCCAATAGATCATCCCGCCCAGGAGCGCGAGAATCAGGATGGTGCATACGGGCCATTTGAGGCCGGCTTTTTTCGTCTCGCTCAATTTCTCACCTCGGGTATCACCTCTTCCGCCAGAAGCGCCATCTGATCCATCTCCTCATCCGCGGGACCCGCGTGCTTGAAGATGAAGTGCGTTGCGCCCGCCTCCTGAAACGCCGCTATCTGCTCCAGGCAGCGCTCGCGCGGCCCATAGAATAAATACTTTTGGGCGATGCCGTCAAAATCCATGTTGTAGCGCCTCGAGAGATTCCTGATGCCCTCGCGCAGGGCGTGTTCCTCATCTTCATGAACGTAGATGAACGCGTGGTGCGCGGGCGTCCACGCGCCGCCTTCGATGTCGAGAGGCCTGCCCGCCGCCTCCGCCCATCGTTTCATGTCTTCCAGCCCCTTGGCGAAGCGCGGCGCCGAGAACATGTAGGAGAGGTAGCCCTCGCACGTGAGCGCCGCTCTTTTGCGGGCGGCGTCGCTGCGGCCCCCCACCCAGATGGGCGGCCCGCCGGGCGTCAGCGGGGCGGGCGTCTGGCGCGCGTCCTCGAAACGCCAGAAGCGACCCTCGTGGCTCACGGCCTCGCCGCTCCAGAGTTTTCGCACGATTTCGATGGACTCGTCCGTCCGCGCGCCGCGCTCATTGACGGGCACGCCGCAAAGCTCGAACTCGGTCTTTCCCTCGCCCCCCACGCCGACGCCGAAGACGAAGCGCCCGCCGCCCGTCAGATAGTCCACCGTGGCCGCGGTCTTGGCGGCGATGGCGGGGCGTCTCAGCGGCAGGAGGTAGACGCCCGTCCCCAGTGTGATGCGGCCGGTGCGGGCCGCGAAGGCGGCCAGCGTGGTGAGGCTCTCGGTGTAGTGGCCGTAGAAGGAGACGTGATCGCCTATCCACAGGGAATCATATCCCAGCGCTTCGGCGGATTCGGCGAACGCATACGTTTCCTCGGGCGTGTAGATGCGCTCGGGGTGCATGCCGAAGCTGACGCCGAATTTCGTCTTCATCCCTGGCTTCCTCGTTCCTGAGATTGATCGCAGCCCATACGGCCCCGTGAATAATGCTGTGGAAACTAGAGCACCCGCCCGCCCCGGTCAACTCACCCGCCCGAAAAGCCGGAGCGGGAGTGAATATTTAATACGACATCCACCAGTAGGGGGGGGTCGCGAACCGCCACTACTGCTACGGCGACCAACGTGAGAGCAAGAACCACTTCCCCCTTGAGGGGGTTGTTGAAAAAGTTCTCCTCGCTCGGAATTGGCCACCGCCGTCATTCCGGCGAAAGCCGGAATCCATTTTCAAGCAGAATGACAATGCTCCGGCTTTTCATCTCCCCGTCATTGGTGAGAACCAATTAGAAAAAACAAAGGCAAAGTCAAAATGGATTCCGGCTTTCGCCGGAATGACGAACAAAACCCCGCCAACTCTTGTAAGGACAGGTCGCGACCTGTCCCTAGAAACCACCTACTTGCAGGCTCCCCTTAAGGGCTTTTTCAACAACCCCCTCAAGGGGTGAGTGATTATTTTGCGCTCCGGAAGAGGGGAATGCCGTCTCCTGCCTCCCCGGCAAGCTAACCCGCCCGAATCGCCGAAACGCGCGAGCGGGGGCTTCGCAAATTGTTTATTGTTCCGGTTTTGTTTTGACAGCCTCGATGCGCGACCTTAATATCCCCCTCGCCGCTGTTCTCATCGTTTCGTGTCGTTTTCCTGAAAGGGGTTTTCCGTGGTCGAGGTAAGGGCGTTTCGCGCGCTGAGGTATTCGAACGTCGCACCCGAAGAGATGGGAGAGGTCTCCTCCCCGCCTTATGACGTCTTTACGCCCGATATGAGACGCGCGTTTTACGAGCGACACCCCCTGAACATCGTGCGGCTGATTCAGGGCGAGATCCTGGATGGCGAGGACGGGGACGCGGGCCGCGTGGGCCGCGCGGTCGAGCATCTCGAAAACTGGCGCGCGAGCGGAGCGATGGCGCTGGACGATACGCCCGCGCTCTACCCCTACCGCCAGCGCTTCTATCTTCCCGATGGAACGCGCCTGGAGCGGAACGCGTTTTTCGCAGTGGTGAAGCTCGAACCCTACGGCGCGGGCGAAATCCACCCCCATGAGCAGACCTTCCCCAAGCCCAAGGGCTACCTGTTCGACCTGTGGGGGCGGAGCGGCGCGCACCTGGGGCCGATCTTCGGCTTCTACGACGAATCCCGGGAAACGGCGAACAGGGCCCTCAAGAGCGCGGACAAGGGCGCGCCCATCGCCGATTTCGAGGACGACGGCGTGCGCCACACGCTGTGGCGGTGCGATGACGCGCAAGTCATCGCGCTCGCGCAGGAATCGCTCCAGGACAAGGAGGTGTTCATCGCCGACGGCCACCACCGCTACGAAACCTCCCTGGACTTGCGGGACGCCGCCCGCTTGGGGGGCGCTCCCGAAGGCGCTGAGGCGGATTACACGCTCATGTGCCTCGCCAACGTCGCGGACCCGGGCATGGTGATTCTGCCCACCTACAGACTCCTCAAGAAAGTTTCCGCAACGACCGAAGAAGCCCTCGCGGCCCTCGCCGGGAAATACGACATCGTGGAAGAGGCCGCGCCCGAGGCGGGCGCCGGCAGTCGGGTAGCGGAGCGTCTGGCGGCGTTATCCGGAGAAAACGGGGGAGCAAGCGTGTTTTGTCTCTATGACGGCGGAGCGAGCGTCCGCTATCTCATCGGCAGGCATAGCGGCGATGCCGCCTCCGTGGATGAGGCTGTCGCGGCGCTCGACGTGAGCCGCTTGCATAAAGATATCGTGGACGGCGCGTACGGCGCGTCTCACGAGGAAGGAGACATCGCTTTCACGCCCGATCCGGAGTTTGCGCTCTCCTGCGCCAGGAGCGGGGAGTGCGCGGCGGCCATTTTGCTGAACCCCACGCCCCTCGAATCGGTATGCAATATCGCCAAGGCGGGCGGCAAGATGCCGCACAAGTCCACCTATTTCTATCCCAAGATACGCACCGGCCTCGTCGTTCACGCATTCGCTCCCCCGGCGGGGGATTCGGCCTGACGCCCGCGGCATGAGAATCCAGAACGCACGGTTCATCAAAAGCGCCGCCGAGCGGGCGGGCTGGCCGAGGGCGGATCTGCCCGAGGTCGCCTTCGCGGGAAGGAGCAACGTGGGCAAATCCTCGCTCATCAATTTTCTGACCAACCGCAAGAGTCTCGCCAAAACGAGCGCCACGCCGGGCAAGACGCAACTCGTCAATTTTTTCGGCGTCGATGATCGCTTCAACCTCGTGGACTTGCCGGGCTACGGCTACGCGCGGGTGCCGCTTGCCGAAAGGGCCCGCTGGCGGCCCATGATCGAGACCTATCTCGAACACCGGGAGACGCTCCAGGGCGTGGTGGTGCTCATCGATTCGCGCCGGGGGGCGCGGGAGATGGATTTGCACCTGCTCGAATGGCTCGCGGCGGTGAACCTGCCGGCCTGTCTGGCGCTCACGAAGGCGGACAAGCTGAAACAGAACGAGCGCAGAGGCGTTCTGGACGCGCTCGTCAAAACCATGGTTGACGGGGGAGGGCTGTACGGCCACTGGTCCGGCCCGATTCTTTGCAGCGCGAACACGGGGCTCGGCAAGCGGGAGATTCTTGCCCAGATGGCCGAGTGGCTGAGCGAGCCGCCCCGCGACGCGCCCGCCGCCTGAGTTCTGAGGGGAGGTTTCTCGCAGCATGCGCGCATATCTGCTAGAGTGGGCAATCGACCGCCTGAAAGAGCGTTCCGACAAAAAAACAGCGCCCTTGCGCAACGAATCTAAAGAGGACGAGCGTGCCGGAGAAGAAAAAAGCGGCTCCCAGGGCAACCGCGAAAAAGAAAGCGGCGAAGCCAAAAGCTGACGTGCGCGGCTGGGCGCCGGGGGTTCCGCAAGAAAAACCGAAGGGCAGGACCTATGACGGCCCCCTGAACGTGAACGCGAAGCCCAGGCGGGCGGACAGGATTTTCTTCGGCACGGGCGGCGTCCCGCATTCGGCCAAGCCGCAGACCCACCCGGCGGCGGTGCGCAGGCTTCATGAGTTGGGCCTCGGCGTCTACGAGATGGAGTTCGTCCACGGCGTACGCATCAGGGAGGAGACCTGCGATGAGGTGAGGGCCGCCCAGGCGGAGACGGGCGTTCAGGTCACCGCGCACGGCCCCTATTACGTGAACCTTTATTCGCTGGAAGAAGAAAAGGTGGCGGCGAGCCGAAAGCGCGTGCTCGACACCGCGCGCGCCCTGGCGAAATGCGGGGGCGACGGCGCGTGCTTTCACCCGGGTTTTTACCAGAAACGAGACCCCAGGGAGGTCTACGACTTCATCTGCAACCAGATAGGAGAACTCGCCGACATCCTGGAGGATGAGGGTTGTCCGGTTCGCCTTGATCCGGAGACGACGGGCAAGGGCACCCAGTTCGGTTCGCTCGAGGAAATCGCCGATATGGGCGGCACGCTCAAGGATAAGAACGTCGGCTTCACGATAGATTTTGCGCACATCCATGCGCGCTCGGCGGGGGCGCACAACACGTACGATGAGTTCGGCGCGCAATTGGAACTCCTCAAGAACAAGATGGGCGACGACGTTCTCAAGACCATGCACATTCACCTCTCGGGCATCGCGTATTCGGACAAGGGCGAGGCGCATCATTTGGAGCTCGACGAGTCGGACATGAATTACAAGGACTTGTTCCGCGCGCTCATCGATTTCGGCGCCGAAGGCAGGGTGGTGTGCGAGAGTCCGGCGCTCGAATACGACGCGCTCATCATGCAGCGAGCATACAGAAAGCTGAACGGCGGCTAGCCCGCGCGCATCCTCTCTCGCGGGGATTCGGTGCATGCCGGGCGAGTGAATTCCCTTACAATCCGGTTCGAAGAAGGAAAGACGACATGACGATTGTGGAGCAAATGGCGGCGTTTGCCGCGAACAGCAGTTTCGATGACCTCACCGACGAGATGCGCACCCAGATGAAGACCCTCATGGTCGACACCATCGGGTGCGCCATCGGCTCGCTGGGCGAAGGCCCCGTCCGCTACCTGCGCGAGCAGGCGGATGATTTCGGCGGCGCGCCGCATTGCACGCTCATCGGCGGCGGCAAGAGCGCGCCCGACGCCGCGGCCTTCTACAACACCTCGCTCATCCGCTATCTCGATTTCAACGACGGCTTCATGGGCAAGCTCGCCACCTCGCATCCGAGTGACAACACGGGCGCCGTGATGGCGGCGGCCGAATACGCCGACGCGAGCGGAGCGGACTTCATGACGGCGCTCGCCCTCTCGTATGAGGTGCAGTGCCGTCTCTGCGACAGCGCCCCCTATGAGAAAAGAGGCTTCGACCAGCCCATGGCCGGCGCCTACGCCGTGGCGGCGGGCGCCTCGCGCGCCCTGGGGCTGGACGCGGAGAAGACGGCCAACGCCGTCGCGATCAGCGGCGTGCGCCAGAACCCCCTGCTCATCACGCGCACGGGCGAGCTCTCCCACTGGAAGGGCTTCGCCTATGCGGCGGGCTGCCACACCGGGGTGCACTCGACGTTTCTCGCCATGCGCGGGGTGACGGGGCAGCTCCTGCTGATGGAAGGCCCCCTGGGCGTTTTCGAGTCCGTGACGGGAGAGTTCGAGGTCGACTGGTCGGACACTTCCTTGAGCAAGATGCTCGAGATCAGCGTGAAGCGCTACAACGCGGGCCTTCACTCCCAGACGGCCATCGAGGGCGTCATCGGCATGAAGCGCGCGCACGGCTTCCGTCCCGAGGAGGTCGAGGACGTCGAGATCGGGATCTACGAGCGCGCCTACTTCATCATGGGCGGGGGCAAGGCGGGCGCGCGCGAGCACGTGCTGAACAAGGAGACGGCGGACCACAGCCTCCCCTACGTGCTCGCAGCCGCCATCATCGACGAGCAGGTGCTGCCCGCCCAGTACGAGGAGGCGAGAATCCGCGCGGACGACGTGCAGGCGCTGCTCAAAAAAGTGCGCACCACCAACTCCGATGAGATGACGGCCAGGTATCCCGCCCAATCGCCCGTACTCATCACCATCACGCTCAAGGACGGGAGCGTCCACAAGCTGGACAAGCCCGCCTGGGAGGGGCATTTCTCGACCCCGATGAGCTGGGCGACGGTGAACGAGAAGTTCGAGGCATTGAGCGAGGCGCACGCGGACGCCTCGTTGCGCGGGGAGATCGTGGACGCCGTATCGAGGCTCGATTCGATACGGATCAAGGAGCTGACGGCCCTGCTCGAGCGGGTGAACACGCCGAAGTAGGCGGCTGTTGAATAAGTCCTGGTTTCGTGATTTGGTGTATGCAGGTGGCCGACGAGACAGGAGACGATACTCCCCCTTGAGGGTCGGGCATCCCGAGGGAAATGCTCAGATGAGCAAAAAGCCTTCGAACCTTCCAAAAGTGGGTGGAATGTGAGCGACAAGAACCTGCAAGCGATATCATCTGCAAGTCGTCAGATTGCGCTTGTCGGGCGTTCCGGACAACCGTCTCCACAAGTAGGGAACGAATCGCAAGAACCTCATGTTCGAGTTGACTCGTTGAACAGAGCGCCATTCGAGGCTATTTCTCGCCCAATGGTGATTTGTGGCGATGCCACGCAAGCTCTGAAGCTTCTCCCTGAAAAGTCCATTCAAACGGTTGTCACGTCACCGCCCTATTGGTCATTGCGCGATTACGGGGTTGAGGAACAGATTGGGCGGGACGACAGTCTGCGGAGCTATGTCAAGAGCATCGTTTGCACCTTCGAGCAGATAAGGCGCGTCTTGCGCGACGATGGCACTGTTTGGCTGAACGTTGGTGATTCCTACACATCCGGCAACCGGAGATATCGTGCGCCAGATCGGAAAAACCGTGCACGCGCCATGTCAGTGCGACCGCCTACGCCAGAAGGACTGAAACCAAAAGACTTGATAGGTGTTCCTTGGAGATTGGCGTTCGCTCTGCAAGATGCGGGTTGGTGGGTACGAAGTGAAGTCATATGGCACAAGCCGAATGCCCATCCGGAGTCCGTTCGAGACCGACCGACCAAAGCTCATGAGACGGTTTTCCTCTTGTCAAAGGACAAGGGCTATTACTACGACCACGAAATCGTCAAGGGGCCGCGCGACCGTCGCCTGCGAACGGTTTGGGAGATTCCCACTGAACCGGTGAAGCGCGTGAATGGGAAAGCAGATGACCATCCCGCGATGATGCCTCTCACGCTTGCTCGATGCTGTGTAGCCATTACAAGCCGCGATGACAGTATCGTACTCGACCCGTATGCGGGTTCGGGAACAACGCTTCTGGCGGCGCGTGAACTCGGGCGAAGGTGGGTTGGGATTGAAATCAAGCCCGCTTTCGTGGACCTGATTGAACGGCGGTTGTGCGTGTCATGACGCTCGATGAACTCAAGGCGACTCTCGATTCGTTCTCACCGGTCAAGATCGAATTCGTTGCAAGGGTTATGGAATCTTTGGCGAATCCTCCGAGTGCTAACATTCGATCCAGAGGAACATGGCTGACAAGCGAGCCGGACTGGATTGAATACTTCGGGCTTGCTTTATCGGTTCACCATGGAGCTACTACTGAGCCGCTGGGGCTCTCGTCGTTTGAGGCGGTGTTCAGAAACGCTTGTGAGCACCTTGGCTGGCCGATTGATCCTCCGGGCTCACGAACCCGGCGATTCGTTGATATGGTCGTTCGGCCTAAGTCAGGCAACCGTCGGCGATTGTCTCTAAAGTCCACTGCCGCCAAGAACTTATCCAGGACAACGTTGCATATTTCCAAACTGACGGAGGCAGCATGGGTTCAGGACGCACGTACCGCCAGAGATCGACGAGCCCGTACACTTGAGTTATTCAGGGAATACCAGAGGGCCGTTAAGCAGATAGTCATGCTCCGTGCGTTTCGGGAAGACATTGGCAAGATACCGTATAAGTATCAGCTCGTTGAGGTTCCAGTCCGCATCTTTGATTCCATTCAGGAGGTACCGCTGAGAGTCTTTGAACGGGATGCGCCAGTAATCGAATGTACCGTTGGAGATCGCGTGGTGGCAGTTGTGGCCATCGACCGGTCCGATGCAAAGATTACAGTCCGGCGAGTTCAACTTTCTGCCTGCACCGTTCATGTGGAATGGGATAGAGCGTAACGGGGGACGTAGTGCCAGTGAAGTCCGCCGGCGCATCGGCGGGGAATGAAACGCCGCCGTTTATTCACCCGCACCCGCAAATGGATTCCGGCTTTCGCCGGAATGACGGCAGTGGTCGATTCCGACCGATGAGGGGTTTTTCAACAACCCCGGGTAGCGGAGATTCACGCCCGGAGCGATATTGAAAATGAAGCGCGTCCTGCCGCCGGGCGGTTCTTGTGGTTTTTAAGGGAGATTTGCCGATGTCGGACGCAGAAGTGACGGTCTATTCGTCCACGTTCTGAGCGCCGTGCAAGGCGGTGAAAGAGTTTCTTTCCCATCACGGCGTGGCGTATACGGAAAAACTCGTTGATCAGGACGAGGAAGCCCTGGAGGAACTCTTCCGGCGGGCGAACATGCGGGCCACGCCCGTCATATTCATCGGCGAGGAGAAAGTGGTCGGTTTCGACCGGGCGAAGCTCCAGGCGCTTTTGGGGCTCGCCGCGTGAACGGGAGGCGGAAGACGCTTCCCTGCCCCGGCTGAGGGCAGCGCATACCCGTCCCGTGGGGCGCGAAGCCGCGCGATCTGATCGATTGCGAGAACTGAGCGGGCGTCAGGTTCCGCCTGGGCCGGGCGGAGGGGGCGGAAGCGCTCACCGTCGCGCAGATGGTCTCATGCCCCCTTTGCGGTGAGTACGTTCCGGTGGATGAGGATACCCCGCCAGGCGCCGTCGTGGAGCACGACGGAAAGAAGCTGCGACTCGAAAAAGAGTTCGGCGCGTTCATCCTCACGCCTGCGGAGTAGAGGCGGTTTGTGCGGGAACACAAGCGCAGGGCAAGCAATGGGGGTTATTTTCTTCGCAATGGATTCTTTGATAGAGTGTCTTTGCGCTCGTGGAGAGCGCATTCAGGGCGATGAAGCGCAAGGGAGCAAGCGATGGCTTCTCAACCGCAGGCCGCTGTCCGACCAGCCCGGATTGGCAAATTGAACCGGGATTTGCTCGCGCAATTGAAGGAGTTCGAAAATACTCCCGAGGAGGAGCGCTGGCCGGGCGCAACGTGGCCTACGCCTCAGGCGTTTCGGGACGCGGAGGCGTTCGTTCGTAAGCTGCCGCTGGATTCGGTTCCCATGCCCGATATAGGGCTGGCCGATGACGGAGAAGTCAATTTTCTGTGGAAAAAAGACGGGGTTCACGTTGATCTGGGATTTTACGGGACGGGCGCCTACTCCTATTTTGCGCGCGGGAAATCGGGGAACAAAATTTATGAAGAGGATGCTCTCGTATCGGATGATTTTCCCGGTGAAATTCTAGCATTGTTCAAAAACTGACAATACGTTGCCGCTCCCAGTATTACACCTCGATGAGTCGAAGAGCGCCGCGCCGGAAATTTCTCCCGGAATCGTTGAAGACGAAGAACATCTGATTCGCGAAATGTTCAATCCGCAACATATCAACGAAGAAGGGGAAGTAATCGAAAGAGCCATTTCCGTGAATGAACTGCTTGCAGACGGTTTTTCCGTTCATAGAATACGACATGTTTCGAAGGAATTCGTGGAAAAATCCATACAGGCGAGATTGTCGAGAAAAAGGAAAGAGCCCTGGACGAGTGAAGGCGTGTCCAGACTAAAGACTCTGGCGGTTCGTCAGATTCTCCTGGACAACGAAAGGGCGTTTGTCGTTATCGATACGGCCACGGAAGACAATCCCGGACATGCGAGCATCTATTTTGCCGCGCCTCAAAAAGGCAAGGCGTATGCGCGCGATGCGCGTGGTTTCCTTTTGCCGCTTCTTCAAAACAGGGTCACCCTCGATGAGGCGTATGAGGGCGCAACCGGTTAGTCATTCGGAGCAACATTGTATATAATCCCTTTTCCTTAATTTTGGAGATTCATAGTGGCTGAACGCGATTTTGAAATCATCATCATCGGGGCGGGGCCGGCCGGGCTGACGGCGGGGCTGTATACGGCGCGCTCGAAGCTGAACGTGGTCTGCTATGAAAAACTCGCGCCCGGCGGCGAGATTCTCAACACCGAGCACGTGGAGGACTACCCGGGCTTCGAGCTGGTCGGCGGCCAGGAGCTGGCGGCCAAATTCGCCGATCACGCCATGAAGTTCGGCCTCAAGATCGAGATGGAGGAAGTCACCGAGGTCAGAAAGGACGGGGACGATTTCATCGTCACGACCGACATGGGCGTGCGCCGCTGCGGCGCGGTGATCTACACGCCAGGCGGGCATCCGAAGAAGCTCGGCATTCCGGGCGAGGAGCAATACGCCGGCAAGGGCGTGAGCTACTGCGCGCTCTGCGACGGCGCGTTCTTCCAGGACGAGGTCATCACCGTAATCGGCGGCGGGAACAGCGCCGTGGAAGAGGGCCAGTTCCTCACGAAGTACGGCACGAAGGTCTACATCATCCACCGCCGCGACCAGTTCCGCGCCCATGCGGTCCTGGTGGACAAGATCCGCGAGAACCCGAAAGTCGAGATCATCACCGACTACGTGGCCGAAGAAGTCGTCGGCGACGACCGGGAGATGAAGAAACTGCGCATCCGGAACGTCAAGACCGACGAGACGAAAGAGATCGACGCGACGGGCCTTTTCGTCTTCATCGGTTTTATTCCGAACACGGATTTGATAAAAGATCACGTGGAAAAGGACGATGCCGGTTTCATCCTCACGGACCAGAACATGGAGACCAACGTTCCGGGCCTGTTCGTGGCCGGTGATTGCAGAAGCCAGTTGATTCGCCAGATCACCAACGCGTCGGGCGACGCGACGACGGCGGCGGTGGCGGCGGAGAAATATCTCGAAGCCCAGGAAGAGGCCAGGAAACAGGCCGCGGCGGCTTCCTAGCGTTCAAGGCGAGGAGAGGGAAATGGAGTTCACCAGAGGGATTCAGAAGTTCTTTCTCTGGGACATCGTGAAGGGCATGTCCGCCACGCTGCGGCACATGTTCAAGAAACCCGTCACGCTGCAATACCCGACCGAGCGGTGGGAGCCGCCCGAGCGCTTCCGCGGATTCTTGGGTCTGACGCGCGACTTCAAGACGGGCGAGGAACTCTGCATCGGCTGCCTGAACTGCGAGAAGGCCTGCCCGGTCGACTGCATCACCATCGTCACGGCGGGCAAGGGCCGCGAGATGTACGCCAAGGAGTTCTACATCGACTACATGCGCTGCATGTACTGCGGGCTCTGCACCGAGGCGTGCCCCACGACGCCCAAATCCATCGTTCACACCCACCAGTACGAGACGCCCGGCTATTTCCGCGACGATCTCGTCTACGAGAAAGAGCGCCTCTACGACGTCTGGGAGAAAGAGGTGAACTACACCGGCCCCAGGCCGTGGGGCAAGCTGTTCGGCCTGAGGAACCAGGAGGCGGACACGCGGCCCGAAACCCCCGCCGAGACGGCGCCCGCCGAATAGCGGGCTTCCCTGGCGGAATCCCCTTGAATCTTTTTACCGCCGATTTCGACGACATCCGTTCGGGCAAGGTGGCGGACGTCTACTTCGAGCGCACCCTCAAGATTCTCGAAGCAAAAGGCGTCCGAAAGAACGTGCGCGCGGAATTCGCGGTCAAGTCGCTTCCGTCGGGCTGGGGCGTGTTCACGGGTCTCGAGGAAATCCTGCGCCTTCTCGAAGGGTTCCCCGTGGACGTTCGCGCCGTTCCCGAGGGAACGGTTTTCCGGTCCTCCCAGCCCGTTCTGGAAATTTCGGGAACCTACAACGATTTCTGCAGGCTGGAGACCCCCGTCCTGGGGCTGATGTGCCAGGCGAGCGGGGTCGCCACCAAGGCGGCGCGGTGCCGCATCGCGGCCGAGGGCAGGCAACTCGTGAGCTTCGGCGCGCGCAGGATTCATCCCGCCATCGCGCCGATGGTCGAGCGCGCGGCCTACGTCGGCGGCTGCGACGGCGTCGCCCTCGTCAAGGGCGCCGAGCTTCTGGAGATACCGGCGGCGGGCACGATGCCCCACGCGCTGGTGATTCTCATGGGCGGCCTCGTCCCTGCGGCCAAGGCGTTCGATGAGGTCATCGAGCCGGAAGTGGGCCGCGTCGCGCTTGTGGACACGTTCGCCGATGAGCGGTTCGAGGCGCTGGAGGCGGCGCGCGCGCTGACGGATCGCCTCTCGGCCGTGCGGGTGGATACGCCTGCGTCCAGGCGGGGGGATATGCGCCAGATTCTCGAGGAAATCCGCTGGGAGCTCGACCGCGCGGGATTCCCGCACGTGAAGCTCTTCGTGAGCGGGGGGTTGAGCGAGGAGAAGATTCTGGAACTGAACCCCGTGGTGGACGGCGGCTACGGCGTGGGCACTTCCGTGAGCGCGGCGGCCACGATCGATTTCTCGATGGACATCGTCGAGGTGGACGGCGAGGCAATCGCCAAGCGCGGCAAGCGCTCCGGCGGCAAGCACCTGCTGCGCTGCCGCGACTGCGGGGCGGAGCGCGTCATCCCGATGGACAAACCCTACGGGGATTGCGCATCCTGCGGCGGCGTGGTGGAGCAGCTCCTCGCCGAAGTGATGAAAGGCGGCGAGCGCACGGACTCCGCGCCTTCCGCGAAGGAGATCAGAAGCTACGTCTTGCGCCAGATACACCGCGTGAGCCTGGATTCATCCGCATGAGCAAAGAAACAGCATGAGCGCGGAGACGGAAGAAAGCCCGAGCCGCTTTCAGCCCTTAAGAGATTTCCTCGCAAAACACCAACGCTTCCTGCTTCTCACCCACATCGGACCCGACGGCGACGGCCTCCTCGCGTGCGTTGCGCTCAGCCGCTACCTCCGCGGGATCGGCAAACACGCCACCGTCGTCACCGAGGACAGGGTGCCCGCCTTCGCCGCGCCCTTCGATCCGGAGGGCCTCGTGCGCTCGCGGAAAGATATTCTCGCGCTGGAGGACTGGGCGGAGCGCTTCGATGCGTGCCTCATCCTGGACACCGGCAAGGCGAGCCGCCTGGGCAGGCTGGAGGAGCCGCTCAAGGCCGGTGGGCTGCCCCTGGCCGTGGTGGATCACCACATCCGCGAGGAGGACAACATCGATTGCCCCTCCGTCATCGACCCGAAGGCCGCCGCGGTGGGCGAGATGATCGCGGATTACCTGGATGAGGAGGGCCACCCGTTCGATGACTTGCTCATCACCCGCGCGCTCATGGCGTGCCTCGTCTACGACACGGGCCAGTTCCGCTTCACGAACACGACCAGGCGCACGCTTGGCTGGGCGTCGCGCTTCGTCGCGCTCGGCGCGAGTCCCGGGGAAGCCTACTCGATCTTCTGGGAATCGAACGGCGCTGGCTCGGTGAAGCTGCTCGGCGCGCTGATGAGCCGCATGGCGCTCGACTGCGGGGGGCGCCTCGCCTGGTTCACCCTGAGCGCGCAGGAACTGGACCGCTTCGGGGTCTCGCGCTCCGAGACGGAGGAATACATTTCGGTTCCCCGCTCCATAGAGTCCGTCGAGGTCATCGCCTTTTTGTCCGAACTCGAGAACGGGCGAATCCGCGTGAGCATGCGCTCGAAGGGCCGGGTGGAGATTCACGACGTGGCGCGCACCTTCGGCGGCGGCGGCCACGCCTTCGCCGCGGGCGCGCGCATGCGGCCCCCGCTCGAAGAGGCGGCGCGGCTCGTCAGCGCCGCGCTCGCCGAGAAGATACGCGACGTCCTCGGCCCCGACCAGGGCGCCTAGACGCCGAACTCCTTGAACACGCGAAGCGACTCGTCCGTCGCGCCCACGGCGTTGGGAGCGCCCGCGTAGATCGCGCATATCAGGATGATCTCCTGGATTTCCTCTTTCGTCATGCCGATGCGGAGCGCCGCCTTGGCGTGGTAGCCGAATTCCCTGTCCCGGCCCTGGGCGCACAGGACGGAGAGGATCACGGTTTCGCGGGTCTTGTCGTCGATGCCGTCTCGCGCGTAGAGATCGCCGTACACGGATTCGGTGACGAACTGCGCGAACGCGGGGCTCGCCTCCGCGAACGCCTGGCGCCTCTCCTCGCCTTCTTCGCCGAAGATTCTCGCGCGGGTTTTCAGTCCTCTCTCGAGGCGTGTTTCTTCACTCATCTAACCGACCTCCTGTCTTGGGACGGGCGAAAAAGCCCATCCGGAATGAAAACGGGCGGCCCCCCACCGGGGGCTCGCGGGTGGTTTTGCCGGGATGCTTCTGTGGGCTTATATTGAATAGCGTATGTGGATGCGCATTTCCACGCCATCAGGGAGATTCGACGTGAAACTGGACGCCGTGAAATTCGGCCTGGCCGCCGGCATCATCTACGGGGCCATGTTTTTTCTCTACGCCCTCTTGGGCGCGCTGTTCGGCGTGGGCGGAGAGATGCTGAGGGTGATAGGCGATTTCTACCCGGGCGTTTCCCCCACTTATCCGGGCGCGATCATCGGCGCGGCCTGGGGGTTCGCGATAGGTTTTCTCTTCTTCACGGTTCTGGCGTGGATCTACAACCGCCTGCTGGGGGAGGAGTAGCGGATCCTGGCGGGGTTGTTGGAAAAGCCTGACTTCGTGATTCGGCGTATGAAGCCGACCGGTGAGGATGGGTCCGTAGGGGCGGCCCCCTGTGGCCGCCCTGACTCCGTAGAGCGCCAACCAATCACTCCCGCCTTGAGGGGGAGTCGAAGAGGCCAAGCCCTTGGGCGAAGGCCGATTCGGTGGGGGGTAAAACGCGTTTCATTGCCATTCCGAATTATACCCCCCACCGATTCGCTTTCGGGCTTACGCCCTCAGCTCATCGTCGGTCTCCCCCGAGGGAGACCGACCCTCAAGGGGGGAGTGAAAATTAGCACGCTCCTTCTGTGGGCTTTTTCAATAATCCCGTAGATGCGGCCCATGAAGGGCGACGAAAAAAGCCGGGTCGCATGTATGCGACCCCTACAACAGAAATGGCAATGACGCTGGAATGTCGTTGGGGGATGAATTCTGAGCGAGCACGACTTTTCTCAACACCCCCTACCCCAAAGACTTGGCGAGGGCTTCTCCCTGCGCGCGCATCTCGGGCGTCATGGACTCGTTGTGGGGCAGGAACGCCATGGCGACGTATATGTTCTCGGTTCCGTCCCCCTTCGAGAGGTTGCGGTAGAGCGGCTGGGGGTAGAAGTCGTTCATCGGCTCCGCATGGCCGATGCGCTCCTCGTTACTCGCGAAATAATACGCCACCACCGCCCTCGGGGGCACCCACCGCACGCGCTCCTCGCCTTCCGCGTCCACGTCGCGCACAAAGCCGCCGAAGCCCTTGGTGAACGAATCGCCGTACACGAATTGCGCGTTGGCCGCCTCGTCGCAGGTGTCCATCTCCGCGAGCTGGATGTAGGGGATTTCGTTCGGATCATCTATTCCATCGAGGGGCAGTTCGGTTATTCCGCATGCAGGGCAGATGAAGAAGACGTTTTGGTTTTCAGCCATGTCGGTGTTCCTGTGCAAGGGGCGCCCGGAAAATCCTCCGGGCCGGCGCGGTGTCATGTATTTAGAGTATTCCGACGATATCGAATCGTGCCAGAGGTCAATCTCCGGCGCAAGGATGAAAGCGCATTCCGGCTCGTGAAAGCGTGGACGCAATGTCGGTGGCGCTCAGCCCCGCGCCCGGGGGTCGAGCGCGTCGCGCAGCCCGTCGCCCACGTAGTTGATGCTCAGCACGGTGAGTGAAATCGCGAGGCCGGGCCACAAGACGCGCCCGGGGTATTGCTGGAGGTAGTCGGTCGAATCGTAGAGCAGCCTCCCCCACGTGGGGAAATCCGGCGGAAAGCCCAGCCCCAGGAACGAGAGCGCGGATTCGGTGATGATGGCGTCGCCCACGCCCAGCGCCGCCGAGATCATGATGGGCGAGACGACGCCCGGCAGGACGTGGCGGAAGATGATGCGCCCCGTGGGCGCTCCGAGCGCGCCCGAGGCGAGCACGAACTCGCGCTCTTTGAGAGCGAGCACCTCTCCGCGCACGATGCGGGCGGTCTTCATCCAGGAGGTCAAGCCGATGACCGAGGCGATGAGGATGAAGATGCCCGTCTCGGGCCCGAAGGCGGCGCGCAGCGCGTCGCGGAAGAGCGCGATGATCACGAGCAGAAGGGGCAGGAGCGGAAGCGCCAGGAAGAGATCCGTGAGCCGCATGAGCGGGCCGTCGAGACGCCGGAAGTAGCCCGAAGCCACGCCTACAACTGCGCCCAAAGAGAGGGCCAGGCCCATGGCGGCGCCCGCCACCGCGAGCGAGACGCGCCCGCCCGCCAGCATGCGCGCCAGGGTGTCGCGGCCCAGGCGGTCGGCGCCGAGCGGATGGGCGAGGCTGATGCCCTGGTTGCGCGCGCGGATGTCGATGAGGTGCGGGTCGGTTGTCCAAAGGAGCGGGCCGAACACCACGGCGAGCGCCGCTGCGAGCAGGATCCCCGCCCCTATCACCGCCCCCCGGTGGGTGCGGAACTGCGCCCATGTCCCGCGCCTAGCGCTGGTCATAGCGGATGGTGGGGTCCAGAACCCCGTAGAGGATGTCGGCGGCGAGGTTGAACGCCACGATCAGCCCCGCGAAGATGAAGGTCAGCGTCTGTACGGTCGGCAAATCTCCCCCCTGGATGGCGACGATGAGCAACTGCCCCAGCCCGTTCACCTTGAAAATCTGTTCGGTGATGATCGCGCCGCCGAAAACCTGCGGCGCGCCCAGCGCGATGATGGTGACGACGGGGATCATCGAGTTGCGCAGCACGTGGACGAAGAGGATCCGCCGTTCGTGGAAGCCCTTGCCCCGGGCTGTGCGCACGTAGTCGTGGCCCAGGTTCTCGAGCATGGAGGCGCGCATGAAGCGGGCGATCTGCGCCGCGTTGTAGAGGGCGAGGACGAAGACCGGCATGGCCATCTGGCGCGCCTGGACGAGGAAGCTGCTCCAGTCCGTCACGCGGTGCGTGGTGTCGTAGATGGAGGGGAACCAGCCGAGTCCCACCGAGAACACCACGATCAGCAAAACGCCGGTGAAGAACGTCGGCACCGAAAACCCCACGGTGGAGACGAAGGCGCCGATCTGGTCGAACCAGCCGTATTGCCGGTAGGCGGAGAAGATGCCGATGGGTATCGCGATCAGCACGCCGATGACGTAGGAGAGCCCCACGACCCACAGGGTCTGCGGCAGGCGCTCGACGATGAGGTCCACGACCGGGGAGCGCGTCTGCCAGCTCAGCACGCGGAGCCGCTCCGAATCGCCCGCGTAGCCGAGCAGGGCGTCGAGCACGTTCAGCGGCTCGTTGATGAAAAACTGCTTGCACCACAGCAGGTAGCGGACGTGGATGGGCTGGCCCAGCCCCAGGGACTCGCGGATTTTCTGGCGCACCTCGGGCGGAATCGTGAGGGGCAGGTTCGCCGTGGGGTCGCTGGGCGCGAGGTCCAAGAGCAGGAATATGACGAGGCTGATGAAGAGCAGCGTGGGAACGGCGAAGAGCAGCCGCCTGATCGTGTAGGTTCCCATCGCCCGTATGCCTCGCTCGCCTGGGCCTTAAGCGGCGCGCGGGCCTATTTGACGCGGCGCCAGTCGGCGATGTTCCAAAGCTCCGAATCCCAGGTGTTCAGAACCACGCCGCCCAGCGATTTCGCGTGGGCCGATACGCGCCCCCGGTCGACCAGCGGGATGAGCACGTAGGCCTGCACCACCATGTCGTTCATGGCCTTGGCGAGGCGGGCCCGTTCTTTCAGCGCGCCGGCGCGCGCCATTTTGGCGATGAGCGCGTCGTAGGCGGGGTCGCAGAAGCGCGGCACGTTGTTGCCCTGCCACTGCGTTTCGGGACGCGGCGCTTCCTTGCACGCCCAGTTCGCCATGTAGGATTCCGGGTCCGTGCCGTCGAAGTTGTTGGCGTACATCTGCACGTCGGCCTGGAATTTCTGGAACGTGTCGCCGCTCGCCGGGTCGCCGCCGAAGAACACCGAGGCGCTGATGTTGCGAAGCTCGGTCTCCACCCCGATCTTCGACCACCATTGTTTTATCAGCGCCTGGAAATCCTGGCGCACGGCGTTGGTGGAGGTCTGGTAGAGGATCGAGAGCTTGACCCCGTTCTTCATGCGCACGCCGTCCGGCCCGCGCTTCCAGCCCGCCGCATCAAGCAGCCTGTTCGCGCCGGGGATGTCCTGCTTGAGGCACGTATCGTTCGCCGTGGACTTGTAGACGGCGGGGGCGGGGAGGACGTTGCAGGTCGGCCTGCCCGCCGGGCCGTAGCCGATCTCGACGAGCAGCTTGCGGTCTATCGCCATCGAGAGCGCCTTGCGCACGCGGACGTCCGAGAGGAACGGGTGGGGGTGTTTGGCGGTGGAGCGCTCCTTGCCGAGTCCGGGAGCCGGGTTCGTCAGGTTCACGACGATGCGCTCGACGAGCGTGCCGAACGAGGAGATGACCACTCCCTTGCCCGCCTTTTTCATGTTCGCGAGCACGTCGGGTGCGAGTTGCAGGTTCCAGGCGTAGTCGAACTCGCCGGTCTCCAGGACCGCGCGGGCCGCCGCCGCCGCGTCGCCCCCTCCCTTGAAGGTCACCCGGGCGAAGGCCGGCTTGGCCGGCTCGCGGTAGTTGGGATTGGCGACGAAGGAGATGACGTCGTTCGGGCGGAACGCGGCCACGGAGAAGGGGCCCGTTCCGATGGGCTTGAAGTTGGCGTCGGTGCAGCGCGGCGCCTTGGCGCCCAGGCAATCGGAGAACTGCGCCGCCTGGATGATCGGCGCCTGCGCGCCGACGAACGGCCCGTAGGGAAAGGGTTTCGCGACGCCGAAGGTCACGCGCACCGTTCGCGCGTCCAGGGCCTCCACGTTCTTCACGTCGTTGTATTTCTCGCTCTGGGAGCAGCCCCCCCGGGGATGGGTGCAGTATTTCCAGGTGAACACCGCGTCGCGCGCCGTGAGGGGCGTTCCGTCCGCCCACTTGAGGCCGCTCCTGAGCTTCCAGGTGATGGCGCGCAAATCCTTCGAGACGCCGCCGTTTTCCAGCGTGGGGACCCGCTCGGCGAGCCAGGGCGTCATGTTCCCGTTCTGGTCGTAGCGCGCGAGGGGCTCCAGAACCAGCGACGCGGCCTCAACCTCCTTGGTGCCGCCCGAGAGGTACGGGTTCATGGTGGAGGGCGCCTGCCAGTAGATGATGCGCAGATGCCCGTCGGCCCCGCGCGCGGCATGGGCGGCCTGCGCGGTGAGGAAAACACCAAGGGCGGCGATGAGAGCCAGTGCGGTTTTCACGCTTTTGTCCTCGCGTTTTTGGGTAGTTGACGGGTTCGCGGCGCGAGTGCGCCCAAGCGGGAAATATCCTAGAAGGCGGGGCGGGGAATTGCAACAGGAAAATAAAGGGGTGAGAAGCCTTGGTAGAGGTTGTATACATGCGACCCGGCTTTTTTTCGTCGGACCCGGCAAAGGAACGCATTTATGTGTCCCCTATGGGTTGATGAGCAGCGAATGATGACGTTCTATCTAAATTGCCGTCATTCCGGTGTCAGTCCCGACTGAGGAAGGAGGGGCTGCGGAATCCATTTTCAAGTGGAATGACAATACTCCGGCTTTTCATCTCCCCGTCCAATGGCAAACTCAATCCGATGGGCGGTGACAAATCAAGGCAACGAAAGATTCTTCCGCACACTTGAAATACCGCTTTGGCTGAGTTGCCGGGCTTGACGGGAATTCTTTAGAATATTGACACCAGAACTGGCAATCCACACGAAACGAAAGTCGTCTTTGGCGAAAATTGTCATTTTCTTGAGTTGCTCGGCTTCGCTATTCAGCCAGTCCCGCAACCACTGCAGTTTGTTGACAACCCCAGAAACTTCCCTTGTCGTCGCCGAGTGCACTTCTACCCAAACTGCGCATTCCCGTCCGTTTTCCGGTTTATAGCCGAGACCGTAATCCCAGCGCGGTTTATCGGCGTAACCCGGCTCTTGCGCCAAGGCCGAGTCCAGAAAGATGCTCCCGGTCAGCCGTCGTGAATCGGCGCATGTCACGAGTCTGCGATGCCTGTTCTCCAATGCCTGTTTTCCTTGACAATACGCGCGATTCACCGGGGACGGCGCGGCCTCGACCGCCTTCTTGAAGGTCATGACGCATCGGTCGGCAGGCGGTTAACGACTTCAGCGACAATATCCCCTACATTGCCGGAGAATTCGGTGAGGCCGCCCCAGCCTCCTTCCGCGATATCATCCGAGCCGGGGTCGAGGTCGGATATGTCATGAACAACGCCGTCCCGTTTGAAATAGTATGTTCTGAATTCGCTCTTTAGAGCAGTATCAGCCAATTCCTTCGTTTTGTTATTGCGGGCAAGACCGAGAAGCTTCAGGACATCTCCGATTTCTCCGCCGTTTTCCTGAAAGAAGCGCAGCGCCCATACGACGTCGAGGACATGGGGCGAGTGCGTGGAGATGCAAACGCGGTATCCGCGCAACTGCAATTCCATGATGAGATTTAGTACCGCTCCGATTCCGTTCGGATGCAGTCCCATTTCCGGTTCTTCGATTACGACCCATTCTATATCGTTGCGGGTCGGTACTTTGGACGGCGGTAGAAGCCAGTACAGCCCGAGCAACAGCGGCACGAATTCACGTTGCCCGGCCGACCATACGAGATAAGGCAAAGAGTTACCGGAACTCTGATTCAGAACCAGACGCCCCTGGTGACCCGACGTATCCGTGCGCAGCCCGAAATCTCCAAAAATATGTTTTTCCAAAGGCTTCCGCAGGGTCGCCGCCAAACGTTGCGAACGTGGGAAGATATTTTGATCGAGACCGATTTCATTTTGTACGATGTTGTGGAGCTTTTCACTGAAATCCCGAAGAACGAAGGGATCTCCAGCCCGGTAATCATTAAACGGTCGGGTCATTCCGTCTCGCAGGCTCATGACTCGTTGAGCGGGTATATAAAACAATTTTTCCGAAGCTTTGGATCGACTACGGCGTGTGTAGCCCATTAGATCGGTAGGCTTGAGATCAGAAGGCTTGCTTTTCTGGCCCAAGAACAATCTGCTGTTCTCTTCCGACCAGATCGACGCCATCCCTTCACCGAAATACAGATCGAAAAAGGTTTTCGAATCGCTACTCTGCGCCAAACTAAAGTGCTTCATGGTCTTGTGTATTGCAGATTTGTCTACAAGCAGTTTCAGGAGTTGCAAGAAGATACTTTTTCCGGTCGCCTGCGGGCCTACGAATATTGTTATGTCACCAAAGCGGATGTCCGCTTCTTTGACCGGCCCGATATTGGAAGCTCTTATTCGCTCGACCATACCCAAACTGCCTTCGAGTTAAGAGTTTTTGCTCATCATGAGCACCACTGTTTTGATGCTATTGTGTCAAAAAACCTGGCGTTCCACCAACCTTGCTAAATCTTGAAAGCGATATCCCGGTTCAAGCTCGGAATACAGAATCGATGTGTCTCTGATCCACATGGATTCCGGCTTTCGCCGGAATGACGGGAAAAAACCGTAAGCCCTTTTGCATTGACTGGCACAATCCCTCTGCCAGAAAAACAGGGGCGACCCCCGTTGGAGGCCGCCCCTACAAATGTTCGTTGTTTTGCTGCGAAGAGGCCGTTCTTGTGAACGGCCCCTACAGAGTTATCCTACCAGCGCAGGGAGCCGCGCAGCGCCACGCCGTGGACGGGGTCGTCGTCCTGGCGTTCGCGCACGCCGCCCTCGACGCTCATGCTGAGGCGTTCGCCCACCCTGAAGCGGCCGCCCAGGCGGTAGGCGCCGCCGTCCTCAGAGGCCGAAAGCCCCGCGTAAGGCGTGAGCAGACCGCCCCAGGCGGCGAGCCCGTAGCCCACCTCCGCGCGGACGCGGGGGTCCGTGTCCCCGGCCTCCTCGCGCGCCAGGCGCGAGGCGTCCTCGACGCCCCACAGCCGCCCGGCGCCGCCCGCCGTCTCGCCCACGGCGGGCTCCACGGTGAGGGCGAGCCCCCGGCCCGCCTCGCCCGGGTCGATGCGGATCATGCCGCCCGCGCCCCAGTCCGCCGCGTCTTCCCCTTCATGCGTTATCAGCCCGCGCGCCCTGAGCTCCAGCGTGAGGCCCCAGGCGGGGTTCGCGAAGTGGAGACTTCCCCCCACCTCCACGCCGACGCCCTCGTCCGCGTCGCCCCCGTCGTGGCGGAGGCCCGCCTCCACCGAGGGCGTGAACGCGCCGCCATTCTCCATCGCCACCTCGCGCGAGGCCTCCAGCATCAACCGAAGCCGCGTCGCCTCCGCCGAGACCGCCGCGAGGCCGCCGGCCGCGTCCGCGTCCGTCTGCGCGAGTAGGGCGTCGGACTTGAGCGCCAGATCGAACCCGCCCACCTTGGCCAATTCGCCCCGGACCCCGAACGCGCCCATGCGCGTCTCGAGATCCGTCTCGATCTTCCGTCCCTTCTCCTCCAGCGTCATCTCGCCCCGGCCCATGCCGAGGACGCCCCATACCGATATCCGCTCGTTCAGCGCGAAGCGCAGGTAGGGGTGCGCGCTCACGAGCTTCGCCTCCACCCCGCTGCGTCCCGCGCTCCCGAAGCCGCCCTTGCCCCTGGCGTGGGAGAGCGCCACGCCCAGGAGGACGCCGTCCTTCTCGTAGTCCATCCCCAGCATGGCCGTCGTCACGTCGCCTTGGGCGCCGCCGCCCTCGAACGAGGTTTGCGCGCCGCGTCCCCACATCGACCAGCGTCCGCCCGGGACGGCCTCGGCCTCCTTCGCCGAGGCCAGGTGGAACGAGCCGCCACGGAGGAGTTCGCTCACCGTCGTCTCGCGGTATCCAGGTCCGCCGGCGGTTCCCCGCCGCGCGAGGCCGCCGGAAGCCCCGCCTTGTTTCGCCAGGAGACGCTCTATATCCTCGTTCAGGTCCACGCCATGCCCGCCGATAGTCATCTTCGCCCCCTCGGGCGCGGGGGCGTTCATGCGGCCGGTGATCATCTCCACCGCCCCGCTCCCCGCCGCCCGGCCGAAGCGCGCCAGCCAGCCGGTGGGCGGCGCCGCGGGCGCGGCAGGCGTCGCGGCGGCGGATTCGGGCGAGGCCGCGCCCGCGCCCACCGCGTTCACCGCGCGCACCTTGAAGCGGTAGGCCACGCCGTTCGTCAGGCCCGTGACGGTGTGGCTCCTCGTGGACGCCCCGCTGTCCGGGACGTCTCTCCAGATCGTCTCGAAGGGTTTGCCGCCCTCCTTCCTGACGTACTGCCACTTCGTGATCGCAGAACCGCCGTCGCCGCCCGGGGTCCACGACAGCGCGACGCGCGCGTCGCCCGCCGCCACTCCCGGCATCGAGGGCGCGAGGGGCGCCGTGGTCGTCGGACCTGCCTCCGGCGCACCCCCCGCCTCGTTCGACCACGCCCCGTCGCCGGTTGCGTTCACGGCCGCCACCCGCAACGTGTATTCCGTCGCGTTCGTCAGGCCGGTAATCGTGTGCTCCGCGCCCGTGGCGCCCGCCTGGCGGCTCGTCGCGTCCCAGCTCTCGTTCCCCGACTTCCACTGCACCTTGTAGCTCGTCGCGCTCCGGACGTCCGTCCACGACACCCTGAGTTGCTCGTTGAGGGCGGCGACGATCACGACGCCGGTCGTCTTGCCCGGCTTCGTGAGGAACGGTGGCGCGCTCGCAAGTTCCACGAGGCAGTCCTTGTCGCCGTAGGCCTTGAAGGCGTAGTCCGTCCCCGGCGTCAGGTTCACAAGGCTCGCCGTCAAGGTTCCGATGTCGATCTTCGAGGAACAGGCCCCGCCCGCCGGCGAGACGTATCGGTACCACCAGTCGCCCGCGTGGTTGGCGATGGTGAGCGTCGCCGTCGCCGCCTCGATTGAATTTGCGGTCAGGGTCGATGCCACCGGCATCACGGAGGCCGACTCGTCCGATTCCTCGCCGTCGCCCGAGGCGTTCACGGCGCGCACCTTGAAGACGTAGTCCGTCCCGTCCGTGAGGCCGGAGACGACATGGTTCAGCGTCCGCGACGTGGCGTCGACGCCGGTCCAATCCGGGTCGAAGTTTCCGTTCTCGGGCTTCTTCTTGTACTCCCACCTCCTCAGGTCGGCGTTGCCCGTCACCGAGGAGGCGAGGGTGAGCTTGCCGTTGCCCGCGCCCGGCATCGCCGTCGGTTTGGCCGGCTTCGGCGGGAGGGTCGGGAACGCCACAGCCGTAGCCACCGCTGTCGCGCAACTGTCGCTGTAGGCCGTGAAGGTGTAGCTGGTGTTCGCCGCCAGGTTCGTCACGCTCGCCGTCGTCCCGGTCTGCTCGGTGGAGCAGGTCCCGGAGGCGTGCTTGTAGTGCCAATTGCCCGGATAGTTGCCGATGGTGAGGGTCGCCCCGTTCTTCGTGACGTTCGAGACCGTCAGCGTCTCGTCCGCCGGCGCCGCCGCAACCGACTCGTCGGACTCCTCGCCGTCGCCCGAGGCGTTCACGGCGCGCACCTTGAAGACGTAGTCCGTCCCGTCCGTGAGGCCGGAGACGACGTGGTTCAGCGTCCGCGATGTGGCGGCGACGCCGGTCCAGTCCTGATCGAAGTTGCCGCCCGCCTCTTTCTTCTTGTACTCCCATCTGCTCAGGTCGGCGTTGCCCGTCACCGAGGAGGCGAGGATGAGCTTGCCGCTGCCCGCACCCGACGCCGCCGTCGGCGTAGCCGGCTTCGGCGGGAGGGTCGTGAACGCCGCCGCCGTCGCCACCGCTGTCGCGCAACTGTCGCTGTAGGCCGTGAAGGCGTAGGAGGTGTTCGCCGCCAGGTTCGTCACGCTCGCCGCCTTCCCGGTCTGCTCAACGGAGCAGGTCCCGGAGGCGTGCTTGTACCACCAGCCGCCCAGGTGGTTGCCGATGGTGAGCGTGGCCCCGTTCTTCGTTATGCCCGAGACCGTCAGCGTCTCGTCCGACGGCGTCACCCCATCCGACTCCGGCGAGGCCGCGCCGTCGCCTTTCGCGTTTACGGCGCGCACCTTGAACTTGTAGGCCGTCCCGTTGGTCAGGCCGCTTACCGTCGCCGTGATCGGGCCGGTCCCGCTCGTGGTCAGGCCCTTCCAGGTCGCCTCGAAGGGGTTGTTCCCCTCTTTCTTCACGTACTGCCACTTCGTGATTGCCGATCCGCCGTCGCCGCCCGAGGTCCACGACAGCGCGACGCTCTGGCTCCCGGCGGTCACCCCCGGTTTGCCCGGCGCGGGCGGCGTCGTGGCCGGCGTTATCAAACCGGACTCGGGCGAGGCCGCGCCGTCGCCAATCGCGTTTACGGCGCGCACCTTGAACTTGTAGGCCGTCCCGTTGGTCAGGCCGCTCACCGTCGCCGCGATCGGATTCGTCCCGTTCGTGGTCAGGTCCTTCCAGGTCGTCTCGAAGGGGCTGTTCCCCTCTTTCTTCACGTACTGCCACTTCGTGATTGCCGATCCGCCGTCGCCGCCCGAGGTCCATGACAACTCGACGCTTTGGTTCCCGGAGGTCGCCCCCGGCTTGCCCGGCGCGGGCGGCGCGGTTGGCGCCTTCGTCGTGAAGTTTGCGGTTGCGCCTGGGATGAGCTCCGAGGAGTTGCAACTCGGACTGCTGTAGGCGATGAATCTGTATGACGTGCTCGGCTTCAGAGTGGTTAGCGTCGCCGTCGTCGCCGGAGAAACGACCTTGACGCAGAGTGGGTTTGTTGTTGTCGGCAAATCTTGGCTATACCACCAATCCCCCGGCTGGCCCGAGATCGTCAGCGTCGCGCTCGTTATGTTCACGGCGCCGGACGTCAACGACCGCGTCGCCGCCGGCGTCCCCTCATTCGACTCGGGCGAGGCCGCGCCGTCGCCTTTCGCGTTCACGGCGCGGATCTTGAACTTGTATTTCGTCCCGTTGGTCAGGCCGCTCACCGTCGCCGTAATCGGGCCGGTCCCCTGGACGGTCAGGTCCTTCCAGGTCGTCTCGAAGGGGCTGCTCCCCTCTTTCTTCACGTACTGCCACTTGGTGATCGCCGAGCCGCCGTCGCCGCCCGAAGTCCACGACAACGCTGCGCTTTGGTTCTCGGCGGTCATCCCCGGTTTCGTCGGCGCAGGCGGCGTCGTCGCCGGCGTTATCGAATCAGACTCAGGCGAGGCCGCGCCGTTTCCAATCGCGTTCACGGCGCGCACCTTGAACTTGTAGGCCGTCCCGTTGGTCAGGCCGGAGACGGTGTAGCCGATCTTGCTCGGGCAGTTCGAATCGTTCGTGGTCGTGCAGATGTCGGTCCAGCTGCCGTAATTGTCCGTCGATTCGGCGTATTGCCACTTGGTGATCGCCGAGCCGCCGTCGCCGCTCGAAGCCCACGACAGCGCGGCACTTGCGGCGCCCGCCGTCACCCCCGGTTTCGTCGGCGCGGGAGGCGCGGAAACCGCCGCCGTCGTGAAGGCCTCATCCGCGCCTTCGATTGTGAGCGTGGTCGGGCAACCCGAAGCGCTGTACCCGGAGTATTCGTACGTCGTGCTCGGCGTGAGATTGGTGAGGTTCATCGTCGTCCCCGACGCCTTCGTGCAGGGACCCTCGGGCGTCGGTTTCTTCTTTATGTACCACCAATCCCCCGTATGGCCCGTGAGCGTCAGCGTCGCCGACTTCGCCTTGACGTTGGTCGCGGTCAGCTTCGCCGCCGCCGGCGTCACCACGTCCGACGCGGGCGAGGCCGCGCCGTTGCCCACCGCGTTCACGGCGCGCACCTTGAAGATGTAGGGCGTCCCGTTGGTCAGGCCGCTCACCGTCGCCGTGATCGGGTTGGTCCCGCTCGTGGTCAGGTCCTTCCAGGTGATGAAATTGTCCGCCGATATGGCGTATTGCCACTTGGTGATCGCCGAGCCGCCGTCGCCGCCCGAAGTCCACGACAGCGTCACGCTCTGGTCATCGTAGTCCACCCCCGGCTTCGACGGCGCGGGGGGCGCGGTCGGTGTGGTGAACGCCGCCGCGGTGGCCAGCTCGGTCACGCAGCTGTCGCTGTAGGCCGTGAAGGTGTATTCCGTCCCCGGCGTCAGGGTCGACACGTTCGCCGTCGAGTTCCCGGCGCTTACCTTCGAGGAACAGGTGCCGGAGGCGTGCTTGTACCACCACTCGTCCGTATGACCGGAGATCGTCAGCCTCGCCGTGGTCCCGGTGACCGCGTCGACGGTCAGCGCGACTATCTCCGTGGCATCGACGCTGAACAGGCCGGAGCCCATGGAGTTGTCGCTGTACCATTGGGGCGGGGTGCGCTGGTATTTGTCGTCGTTTCCGATCGACCAGCCGTTGTTCGCCGGCGTCTGCGTCTGAGCGTCGGACGTCGTATTCCTCCAGGCGTAGTGGTTGGTCCCATCCGCGCCGTCCGGCGCCGCGAACACCAGCCAATAGGTCGTGCTCCCCTTCAGGTCGCATCCCGAACCCGAGCAGGTGTAGGTATAATCCCCCCGGGTGTCGGGGGCGTTGCCGCTCAGCGTCACGACCTCCGACCCCGGGCTGCCCGCGGAATCCGTGAAGATGCCGGCTTTGAACCCTGCCGGGCTTCCCACCTTGTTCGCGAACTTGGTCGTGATGCTGTTCAGCGTGTGGCCGACGGCGGCGGGGCCGGTCGTGAAGGACGTGGCGTGTTTCCGCAAGTCGACGACTTTGATCACGTGGCCTACGAGATTCTTGCCGACGCGCATGGAGGTGGCGTTCTCGCTCTCGCTCATGTTGCTGACGACAGTGGCGGCGCGGGCGTCCGGCGGGGCGAGCAGGTCCCCGGCCGGCAGCAGGATCAGGGCGAGGAGCGAAGCGAGCGCGAGGGCCGGGAGACGAACAAGCGTCGGGATTCGGGGTTTGGCGGTGCAACCGTTCGATGTCAAGATGTTTCTCCTTTCGTCGTTCCAGGAATTTTTTATTTTTTTCGACTCCCGGTTCGGAAGCGGACACACTTATAAATGACTATTCAATTAAATTTCGGCCCCTCGTCGTCGCCCAGCCGTTTTCGCTCCCCGCCCTTGCATACCGGAAAGCGCCGCCGCCGGATCCGGCGCCTTGCGCGTTTCGCCGGGGAATCGGACGCCTTGAAGGCGCAATCCCCCGAATCACCGCACGAAACGGCGTCCTCGAAACTCCCGGACGCATTTCAGGCCGTTCGGCGCACAGTCCATGACGGGGAATGGAAGGGGGGCTTCCGCTTTTTCGGCCCCCGCAGGAGCCGCCTCGCGATCAGCGGAAATCCGTGAAACAACCTTGCATGGATTATATGCCAAGTATAATTTTGGGCGATTCGATTCGAGTTGTCAAGCGGGGATAATGAGGAGGCGTTGAACAACTCTTCTCCGCCTCATCCCGAGTAGCGGCGAAGCCGCGTATCGAAGGGCGAAATTCGCGTCCCGCCGGTTGGATGCGTTCCCCCATCCTTCGATACGGCGCTTGCGCGCCTGCTCAGGATGAGGAAAGAGGCGTCGGCGGTTCGCGGGGGGTCGAAGAGGGGGGTTTTTCAACAGCCCCTTGTCAGGGGGGTAAAAAAACAACGCCCTCCTTGACGGGGAGGCGAGAAAAAACCCCTTTGTCGGGCCTGTTGAAAAACCCTGTTTGCGTGATTCGGCGCATGTAATCGACAGACGAGAGAGAAGATACGCTCCCCCCTTGAGGGGGCTGTTGAAAAAGCCGGAGAGAGACAATTTGTTTGCAGGTGACAACCCCTCCTCGGGGTTGTCCCACGCATATCGAACGGCGATGGGCCGCATGATATGTCAGACATATATGTCCGACCCGCGCCATCCTCGCGTTTTGCGTAGCAGGACAGGCGCGGAGGCCTGTCCCTGCGGTTGCCATCCGCAAAAAAACCGGGCGGACACATCGGTCCGCCCCTACAAGCCGAACTGATCGATCAGAGAGAATACGAACCCCGAAACCCTAATACACGTCCGTCGTGCTCTCGCCGACGGCCTGCTGCTTGGGACGCCAGCGCAGGAGGTAGCGCTCCAGCCAGTTCACCGCCGCGTTGGCGATCAAGACAATGAACATGAGCAGGATGAGTCCCGCGAACGAGCCCGCGATGTTGAAGAGGTTGCTCGTGTGCTGGATCATGAAGCCCAGACCCTTGCTCGCCGCCATGAACTCGCCCAGGATGGCCCCGATGATGGCGAAGGGAACGCCGATCTTGAGGCCCGTCAGTATCCAGGGCATCGCGGCGGGCAGGGTTACCTTCCAGAGAACCTGCATCTCGTTCGCGCCCATCACCTGGGCGAGGTTCTTGAGGTTCGGGTCCACGCCCCTGAGGCCCGAGTAGGTGTTCATGAAGGTGAGGAACAACACCAGGCTCACCGCCAGCACGATCTTCGACTCCACCCCGATGCCGAACCAGATGATGAGGATCGGCGCCATCGCCACGCGCGGGATGCCGTTCACCGCGACGATGAAGGGGTCGAGAATCTCGGCCAGGGTCTCGAGCCGCGCCAGTATGAAACCTAAGGCTATCCCCAACGCCGCGCCCAGGACGTAGCCCAGGAACGCCTCGTACATCGTCGTCCACGTGTCGATGAAGAGGCTGCCCGAGAGGGTTATCTCCACCAGGTAGCTCAGGACGCGCAGGGGGGAGCCGAACCAGAACGGATCGACGCAGAGCCACTGCTTGGGGCCGATCTCCAGGGCGCTGAGTTCCCACATGGCGAGAAAGCCGACGGCGAATGAGGCCCGGTAGGCGAACATGCGCATCTTCTGGTTCTTGATGATGCGCCCGGTGCGCGTGATGGATACGTCCACGAACGCGATGGCGTGGAAGAACATGCCCGTCACGGAGCACATCATGTAGCCCGCCGCGGCGAGGCCCAGCAGGAGCGCGCCTATCAGGTAATCGCCCCGCCAGAGCTGCGGAACGCCAGGAAGGGGGATCGTCAGGAGAAACTCGCCCCACTTGGGCAGCCTGACGCGGGCGGCAGCCGCCTGCGCGGCCTGCTCCGCATCGTTCGTTCCCTTCTCCCCGCTCGCCTCTTTATCGATCATGTCGGCCATGTCAATTCCCCTCTCATGGGGCTGTTGAAAAAGCCCTGTTCACCCGGAACTCACCCTCCACCGGCTCGGCTGCGGACTGCGCTCATGAGCAGCATCGCCGACCGACGAGAGAGAAGAGAACCACTCCCCTCTTGTTGAGGATAAGGCACAATCAACGAGAGAGGAAATTCACTCCCCCCTTGAGGGGGTTGTTGGTAAAACCGGAGAGAAACAATTTGTTTGTAGGGGTCGCATATCATGCGACCCTGATTTTCGCCTCCACAAGGCGGGCCGCATGATATGCGGCCCCTACAAAAACCATTCCTCCCCGGTCACGTAAAACACTCTTCGTCAGGACCTTTTTCAACAACCCCCTCATCCGCTCTCTGAACCCGCGGACCCGTTTTTCATCCAGTCCTCGCTGCGCTGGACCTCCTCGCGCAATTCCTGCCACAGCTGATCGTAGGTCTTGCGAAACGCCTCCTCGCTGTGGATGGTGAAAACGTCGCGCGGACGCGGAATGTCCACTTCGGCGACGCTCCTCAAGTTTCCGGGCCGGCTCGTCATGACGACCACTCGATCGGCCAGGGCGATGGCCTCGACGAGATCGTGCGTGATGAAGATGACCGTCTTACGCGCCTCGCGCCAGAGTTTCAATAGTTGATCCTGAAGGATGATGCGCGTCTGCGCGTCGAGCGGCCCAAACGGCTCGTCCATCAGGATGACATCCGGATCGTAGATAAGAGTGCGGATGATGTTGGCCCGCTGGCGCATCCCGCCCGAGAGTTCGTGGGGGTAGTGATCCTCGAACCCCGCGAGGCCGACGCGCTGGATGAGTTCACGCGCCTTGTCGTGTCTGGTCTTCTGGTCGACGCCCCGCATCTCCAGCGGAAAGGCGACGTTGTTGATGAGCGTGCGCCAAGCGTAGAGATAGTCCGACTGCGGCACGTAGCCGATATCGGTGTTGATGCCGTGCAGCTTTTTATCCTTGTAAGTGATGGTTCCCGAGGTGGGGTGCACGAGCCCGATAATGCAGTTCAGGAGCGTGGACTTCCCGCAGCCGCTTGGCCCCACGATGGTGATGAACTCGCCGTCTTCGATATCGAGGCTCAAATCCTCGACGGCGAGAACGCGGTTTCCCCGCGAGAAGAATTCCTTTTGCAGGTTCTTGATCGAGAGAATTGGAGGCACCGGGCATGAATCTCCGCCGCCGGGGAGGGGCTTCTGACGGCCTCTCCCCGGCGGTTTTACAGAGTCAGTAGTTTCCGCTCACATCTTGCCGGGCAGATATTCGTCCGTCACCAGGGTGCTCCTGGGGAACGCCTTCTTGAGCTTGCCGGCAGCGATGAGCAGGTTCTGCGTAATGTCCACCGCGCGCTGCGTGATTTTCCCGTCGAGCGAGACGGCCGTCTTCACCGCCTCGATGCTCACGCGCAGCAGGTTCTTGTCGGTCTTGGCGAAGTATAGCTGGATCTTCTTGCGAATATCCTCCGCGCTGTGCTTGGCGATCCAGTTGTTGGCCTTGAGAAGCGCCCGGACCACCTTGCGGACGGTCTCGGGGTTTTTCTTCGCATATTCGGGCCGCACGAGCAGGACCTCCATCATGAACTGGTCCATCTCCGGGTCGTCGCCCGCGGAGTTCGTAACGAAGGGAATGCCGATGCCCTTGAATATGGCCGTCTCCGGTACGGGAATCGTCTGGATCGCGATTTGAATCTTGTTGCGCTGCAGCGCGGCGACGAGCACAGGCCCCGCGCCCGCGCCGATGAGCTTCACCTCTTTGTTGGGCGTGTAGCCGGCCTGGCGGATCCAGTATTCACCCTGGTTGTAGGTGAGCGCGCCGGGACGCGTGGCGCCCACGGTCAGGCCCTTCATCTTCTTGATCTTTTCCTTGTAGGGCGTCTTGGCGGTGATGCCGAGCTTCTTGGCGACGTCCTTGCGGATGGCGGAGTTGACGATGCTGCGGTTGAGACAACTCATCACCGCCACGAGGGCGCCGCCCGCCTTGACGGCGTTGATCTGGTAGGTGCCCGCGGCGATGGAGAAATCCGCCTGGCCCGCGAGGTTGGCCTTGATGTCCGGCCCGCCGCCCCGCGTGGAGATGACCTCGGCGGCCAGTCCCTCCTCGGCGAAGTAGCCGTTCGCGCGCGCCACGTAGTTGCTGACGAAGGCGAGACTCTCGACCGCCTGGGTGATGACGACCCGTTTGACGGCCGACTCCGAAGGCGTGGCGGCGGTGAAGACGAGCGCCACTCCCAGGATGACCGCCAGAACCGACTTGATGATGAAACCCCTTAGGTTCGTTCTCGTATCCACGATTTCAGCCTCCCCTCTGGGCCGCAGGATTCGCGGCTTGCGTCATGGACTCATTCAACGCCCCGAGGCGGGGCGCACTCAGTGTATCGGGAATATATGATTCTCCTTCGATTCCTCTGCATCGGAAACACAGTAATACCGAAAGAGCATTGGATGATTTTATGATGATGATAATGCCAGAGAATACCACGTTTCTCAAAATCGCCGCAACTTCATACGGACATTCCCGCATGAGCGAAAAGACCATCGGTCGCGAAGTTCCCGGCCGTGAAGCCTGCGTGAGCGGGGCCCTTGAAAAAGCCCCCCCCCCGACAAGGGTGATTGGGGGTAGAACGCGACCCAGGAGGGGCTGTTGAAAAAGTCCCGTCTTCGACCCCCGCAAACCGCCGACGCCTTTTTCCTCACCCTGAGCAGCCGCCGGAGGTCAAACGCGGCTGAGAAGGGGCTGTTGAAAAAGCCGGAGAGAGACGATTTGTTTGTCGGTGACAACCCCGAGGAGGGGTTGTCCCACGCATATCATGCGGCCCTGCCTTTTCGCCTCCACAAGGCGGGCCGCATGATATGTCGGACATATATGTCTGGCCTGCGGGTAAAACGTGGTTGATGCGAGAGGGATAAGTTTTTCAACAACCCCCTCAAGGGGGGAGTGAACTTCAAAAGCGTGCGCACAACCCAAAATCACTTCCCGGGGGTTTTTCAACAGGTCCGCATCGGTCGGGATCGACCTCCCTCATTGGCCGGAATCGACCTCCCGCATCGGTCGGGTTCGCGCCTTCGATACGCGGCTTCGCCGCTGTTCAGGATGAGGCGGAGAGGGCTTTTTCAACAACCCCCAAAGCCCGCGCGCCCCGCCCGGGGCCGCCCTTTCCGCCGCCGGGGGAATTCGTGAAAATATGGATAAATTCGGATAAATTCACGACGTTTTTCGACAAAAAACGGAAAATTTATCATATTGATTTATATGGAGTTACGGGATATCAAGGCCCAATCGGGGGGCCGGCGGGCGACGGCTCGGGAAGTCGCCAGATGCGCGGCGAGGCGAGTTCCACGCTGTTCCCCGCCGGGTCCCGGAAGTAGACGGAGCGCCCCCCGCCGGGCCATTCGATCTCCTTCTCGACGGCGACGCCCCGCTCGGCCAGCCGCTCCCGCCAGGCGGCCGTCTCGGCCTCCCGGACGGCGAACGTCACGTGCCCCGGCCCCGCCGCGCCGTGCGTCGGCACGCCGAGCTTCGCGTCGGGCCTGGCCGTCGCCTCGGGGTTGAAGACGAGGAAGACCGCGCGCGGCCCGCAGCGAAAGAACACGTGGCGGCCCGGCGCTTTCTGAAAGGCTTCGAGGCCCAGCACGGAGCGGTAGAACGCCTCGGCCGCTTCGAGATCATCGGCGTAGACGCACGTTTCCAGGACGCCTGCGACTTCGAGGCTCAACTCATCTGCCCTTCCATTCGGGCTTTCTCTTCTCCAGAAAGGCGCGCAGGCCCTCCGCCTTGTCCTCGGTCTCGCAGAGCGCGCCCTGGGCGAACTTCTCGAGCGCCAGGCCCGCCGTCATGCTCCCCTCCATGCCGTAGTGCACCATGGCCTTCATGAACTGGGGCACGAAAGGCGCGTAGGCCGCGAGTTTTTCGGCCATCTCCCTGACGGCGGGCATGAGTTCGCCGGCCTCGACCAGCCGGGTGATGAGGCCGATCTCCAGCGCGCGCGCCGCGTCGATGGTCTCCCCCATCAGGAGCATCTCCATCGCCCAGGCGCGTCCGACGAGGCGGGGCAGGCGCTGGGTGGCGCCCCCGCCGGGGATGATGCCGATTCTCCCCTCCGGCGTGGCGAACCTGGACTGCGGCGTCGCGACTCTCAGATCACAGCCGAGCGCCACCTCCAGCCCGCCGCCCATGCAATAGCCGTTGATGGCGGCTATCGTCGCCTTGGGCGTTCTCTCCAGCCGCTCCGCCACGCCCTGCACCAGCGGGGTGAGCGCGACCGCGAGGTTCCTGCGCTCGACTTCCTCGAGGTCCGAGCCCGAGGCGAACGCCTTCTCCCCCGCCCCGGTGACGGCGATGGCGCGCACGGCCTCGTCCCCCGCCGCCTCGGCGATGGCGGCGTGCAGATCGTCCAGCGTGGCCAGGGATATGGCATTATGCCGCTCGGGGCGGTTGATGGTGATCAGGGCGAGGGGCCCCTCGACTTCATAGAGCACGTTTTCGTATGGCATGATCGTCCTTTCTCGTGAGTGACCTGGAGGCCATTGTATTTCTCTTTTCGGGGGAAGGAAAATCATGCCGCCTCAAAAGGTGCGGGAAGTGACAGGGTGCGCGCCCCGGAAATACGGGCGGTACCGCTATTTTCTGGAGGTGCGGATCGCCGAAGAACACGCGCGGACGCTCACCGTTATCCTCAAGAACCCCTCCACGGCGTCCGCCGAGAGGAGCGACCCCACCGTGGGGAAAGTGGAAGCCTGGGCGCGAAAGAGGGGTTTCGGGCGCATCCGGTACGTGAACCTCTTCGCGCTGCGCTCGCCTTATCCCGAGGTGTTGAACGCCCATTCCTGCCGGGTGATGGTGGGGAGAGAGAACGATGCCTGGATAGAAAGAAGCCTGACCGGCGCGGACGTGGTGCTGGCCGCCTGGGGGAACCCGAACGGCGTCGATCCCGAGAAATACGAGAGAAGAATCACCGAGGTCTCGCGCCTGCTGAAAGGAGTCCGCGTCCGCGCCCTGGGGCCTCCGACCCGGCTGGGGCATCCCCGGCACGGCCTCATGTGGAACGGGGCGCTCAAGCCGCGCGAGTGGCGGTTCGCGTCTTAAGCCTCTCTGACTATCTTGTTCTTGAGAACGCCGATTCCCTCGATTTCGAGTTCGACCACGTCGCCGGGCTTGATCCATTTATCAAGATCCGCCCCGCATCCCGTGGCCACGGTGCCCGAGCCGAACATCTCGCCCGGAACGAGTTCTTCCTCCATCGAGGCGTACTCGATCATCCTCTCCCAGGAGTAGTAGGCGTCGCCCGCGTTGCCCCGGCTCCATTCCTCGCCGTTGACGCGGGCGATCATCACCGCATCGGCCGGGTCGAATTCATCCGCCGTGACGACGCACGGGCCTATCGCCGTTCCGAAATCCTTGCCCTTGTGGGGCCCCAGCCAGTTTTTCATCTCCTCAATCTGGATGTCGCGGGCGCTGAAGTCGTTCAGCACGCTGAAGCCGAAAACGTGATCCATCGCGTTTTCCTGCGAGATGTCCTTGCCGCGCTTGCCGATGAACATGGCGAGTTCGAGCTCATAGTCGAGCTTTTCGGTGTAGCGCGGCCATTCGAGGTCGTCATCCGGGCCGATGATGGTCAGGCGGTTTCCCTTGTAGCAGGAGGGGAGCTCGTACCAGACGGGGTCGATGGCGGTGTTCCGGCGCCGCGCGCCGGCGGCCTTGTGGCCCTCGTGGATCAGAAAGTCGCGAAACGTGACGGGCCGGGGCACAGGGGGGCGCAAACGCGCCTCCTCCAGGGAGAAGACGAGTCGCTCCCCGTCCGGCCCGCGCCTGTCCGGGTTCGCCAGGATGAATTCCTGCGCCGCCCGGGCGGCTTCGAGCGAGGGTTCTCCGCCCGCCATGAGTTCGCACATATCCTGGGGCAGCCTGAAATCGGCGTATTCGCGAAAACGCGGCTCCCGGCCTTCCTCCTGAAGGAGCGCGGCGTAGCCGTGGGCGAGGTCCAGGGCGATGGGTCCGCCTACGCCTTCCGCCAGAGCGCCGACGCGCGAGACGTTTCCGAGGAGGGTGGCGACTTCGAACGTGACGAATTTCATTGCGCTCTCCATGAACGAGGCAGGCGATACGAGCGTTTTCGGATTGTCCGGAAAATAGCACAAATCCCCGTGCGCGAGGAGGCAAGGCGCGCCGAAGACGTGAGATCGAACGCCCCGAATCCGAGAAGTTGCAAAAAATCCCTCCGGGGCTTGACTTCGGCCATGGCTGTGGGTAGTTTTAAGCGTTTTTCGGGGCAGGAGATCAAGCCATGCCCTTGAAAACCATAGGAATTCATACGCCATTCCCCGACGGTTTTCGTGGAAGCGCCTGAACCCCTTGGGGATGAGTTTGCGCCCTGCGGGGGCAGGATGCAGAGGAAACGATGGTCCGCCTTTTCCATTTGAAACGATTCGCTTTCGGTGTGACGCCGATACTGATGCTGCTGGCCGCGCCGTCCATCTCCTGGGCGGCGAGCGCTCCCACGAGCGGTTTCGGCGCCTGGCTCGCGGGCTTCAACGTGGGAAGCGGCGCCCTGGTCATCAACCCGGTCGTCATCCTGATTCAGTGGGTCAACTTTCTGATCCTGCTGATCGTCCTCAACAAGATTCTGATCAAACCCCTGCTGGGCCACATGGAATCGCGCGACGCGCAGATCACCGGCGACCTCCAAACCGCCGAGCGCGACAGGGGCGAGGCGGCCGGCTACATCAGCCAGTACGAGGACGCGCTGGCGGAAATTCAGCGCGAGAACACCGAGGCCCTCATCGCGCTCCAGCAGGAGATGACCGAGGCGACCCGCAAGCGCCTCGATGAGGTTCGCGAGAGAACGAGCCGCGAGATCGAGGAGACGCGCCAGTCCATCGCGGCGCAGGCGAAACAGGCGGCTTCCGAACTCGAGAGCGGGGCCGGTCGGCTGGCGGGTGAAATCGCCACGAGGCTGGCGGGCCGCAGCATCGCATAGAGGATCCGAATAGCCGTGCTTTCAGAGAAAAAATTCATCAGCCTTTCGGGCCTCCTGGTTCTGGCGGCGGCCCTGCCAGGCGCGGAATGGGCCTTGGCCGCGGAAGCCGGGGCGCATGCAAAAGCGTTCAGCTTTACCGAGGAGCTCTTCAAGCTCGTCAACACGCTCATCGTCGTGGGCATTCTCTACAAGGTCGCGTATCACCCCATCAGGAACTTCCTCAAGGACAGGCGGGAGGGCATTCGCAAGGCGCTCGAAGAATCCCGGGCCGCCCGCGAGGAGGCGGAAAAACAGCTTGCCGAGCAGCGCTCGAAGGTGGCCGATCTCGAAGCCGAACTCGTGCGCGTTCGCGAGCAAGGCGAGAAAGAGCGCGCCGCTATGCGCGAAAGACTTAAAGAAGAACAGGAGAATCAGGCGCAGCGCCTGCTCGCTCAGACAAGAACGACTATCGAGCTCGAAGCTTCCAAGGCGCGCGCGGACCTTCAGAACCAGGCGGCGAGCCTGGCGTTGAACCTCGCCGAGGAGATGCTCAACAAGGAGTTGGGCGAGGCGGATCAGGAAAGATTCGTCGAGAACTATCTCGCCAGGCTCGAGGATAGAAACGGAGGTTCGCTGTGATTGGTGGCGAAGCTGCGCGCCGCTATGCGCGGGCATTGGTGGACATCGCCGAGAGCCGCGGCGTTCTGGACGAAACCGGAGAGGCGCTGACGGAGATAGCGGGCGAATTTCAGGGAAACCGGGAGTTGCGGCGCGTTTTGCTGAACCCGCGTTTCGCGCGCGCCGAACGGGTGAAAATACTCGATGAGATAATGGCCGCATCGGGCGCGAACGAGTTGTTGCGCAGTTTCGTGCGCGTGGTGGCCGAGAAAGACCGCATCGGCGAACTCTCCGACATGGCGCACAGCTACCAACGGCTTGCGGACGAGAGGCGCGGGCGGGTTCGCGCCCAGGTCAAGTCGGCCTATGATCTGGACGCAGAGGCCATCGAAGGGTTGCGCGAAAAACTCTCCAAGATCACCGGAAGCGAGGTGCTCATGGAGGTAGAGACGGACGAGACGCTGATTGGCGGGCTGGTCTGCCGCGTGGGCGGCGTCGTGATGGACGGCAGCATCAAGAACCAGCTACGCAATTTAAGGAATACGTTGATTACGAATTGATACTCTCTGAACAAGTTGAAGCATCGAGGGGGCAATCCATGCAGATTCGCGCCGAAGAAATCAGCCAGATCATCCAGAAACAAATCGAGGGATTCGACGCCTCGGTCGAACTCGCGGAGACCGGCAGCGTCATCTCGGTGGGCGACGGCATCGCCCGCGTCTATGGTCTTGAGAAGTGCATGGCAGGTGAATTATTGGCCTTCCCGGGCGATTTATACGGAATGGCGCTCAACCTCGAAACCGACAACGTCGGCGCCGTGCTTCTGGGCGATGACCGCGCCATCAAGGAAGGCGACGAGGTCCGGCGAACAGGGCGCATCGTGCAGGTGCCCGTCGGCAAAGCGCTGGCCGGCCGCGTCGTGAACGCGCTGGGCCAACCCATCGACGGAAAAGGCCCCATCGAGACCGATGACACCCAAAACCTGGAAGTCATCGCCCCCGGCGTGGTGGATCGACAGCCCGTGAAGGAGCCCTTGCAGACCGGAATCAAGGCCATCGACGGCATGGTTCCCATCGGCCGAGGACAGCGTGAACTCATCATCGGCGACCGCCAGACCGGCAAGACCGCCATCGCGGTCGACGCCATCATCAACCAGAAAAACACCGACGTGTACTGCATCTACGTCTGCACCGGCCAGAAGCGCTCCACGCTCGCGCAGGTGGTGAGCACGCTCGAGGAATACGGCGCGATGGACTACACCGTCGTCGTGGCGGCTACGGCCTCCGACCCCGCGCCTTTGCAGTACATCTCGCCCTATGCCGGTTGCGCCATCGGCGAGTATTTCCGAGACAACGGCATGCACGCGCTGATCATCTACGACGACCTGTCGAAACAGGCGGCAGCCTATCGTCAACTTTCCTTGATGCTCAGGCGTCCGCCGGGCCGCGAAGCCTATCCCGGAGACGTTTTCTACCTCCACTCGCGCCTGCTGGAGCGAGCGGCGAAGCTGAGCGACGACTTGGGCGGCGGTTCGCTGACGGCCCTGCCCATCATCGAAACGCAGGCGGGCGACGTGTCGGCCTACATCCCGACGAACGTGATCTCCATCACCGACGGGCAGATTTATCTCGAATCCGCCCTGTTCCACTCGGGCATCCGGCCGGCCATCAACGTGGGGCTTTCCGTCTCCCGCGTGGGCGGCGCCGCACAGAACAAGGCCATGAAGAAGGTGGCCGGCACCTTGCGCCTCGATCTGGCGCAGTACCGCGAAATGGCGGCTTTTGCGCAGTTCGGTTCCGAACTCGACGCGGCCACGCAGGCGCAGTTGTCCCGGGGTTCGCGTCTGACGGAACTGCTCAAGCAGCCCCAGTATGCGCCCGAGATAGTTCATCGCCAGATCATGTCGATATTCCTGGGTACGCAAGGCTATCTCGACAGCGTGGACATCAACGACATCCAGAAGGTGAACAACGACTTCCTGACCTACATGGAGACGAGCCACGCGCAGTTGGTGAGCGACTTGGCGGAAAAACGCGAGTTGACCGACGAGATCACCGAGGGATTGCGGGCTGCGTGCGAAGAGTTCGTGAAGACGCTTCAGGCGGCGGAGCCCGAGACGGCGGCCGCGGCGGCGGAATAGGTGGAAAATGGCCTCTACCAGAGATTACAAGCGCCGAATACGCAGCGTTAAGAACACCCAGCAGATCACGCGGGCGATGAAGCTCGTGGCGGCTTCGAAGGTGCGCAGAGCGCAGGAGCGCATCGAGAGCGCCCGGCCCTACAGCGAGAAGATAGAAGAGCTGGTGAACTCGCTGGCCGCGAAAGTCTCGGCGGACACGCACCCCCTTCTCCGCGACGATATGAAGGACGATAGGGTTCTTTTGCTCGTCATCACCTCGGACAAGGGCCTTTGCGGCGGCTACAACACCAACCTGCTCCGCCAGGCGCTTCAGTTTTTGAGGACGCGTGAGGAGCAAGGCAAGGAGACGGAAATCATCGTCGTAGGCCGCAAGGGCCGCGATTTCCTGGCCCGCCGGGAATTTTCCTTCAAGGAGCAGTTCACCGAAGTATACGGAAAGATAGACTTCGACCTCGCCACCCGACTGGCCGAGATGATGACCAGGGCGTATCTCGAAGAAAGCTTCGATGAGGTCCACATCATCACCACGGAGTTTCGAACGATTCTGAGCCAGAGCCCGAGGCTCTCGCGGCTTCTGCCTCTGGCGCCTCCGGTGCCTGAGTCTATCGACGCGCAAGGCGAGCCCGTGGCGGCGGAATACATTTACGAGCCTTCGATGGAGGGCGTGCTGGACAGCATCCTGCCGAGGCACGTGCGGGTGCAGATCTACAGGGCGCTTCTCGACGCGGAGGCGAGCGAGTTCGGCGCCCGCATGACGGCGATGGACAACGCGTCCAGAAACGCCGAGGAGATGATCGGGACGCTGACCCTGCAGATGAACCGCGTGCGCCAGGCTTCGATCACCACGGAGTTGCTCGAAGTGGTGGCCGGCGCAGATGCGCTGGCATAGAGGTTTCGAGAAAGAGAAAACATTTCCGAACAGAGCCGCTCGATGACTCGACCGGGCGGGGAATTTGATGACGAAGGAGCCCAGGATGAACGAAGGACGCGTAACACAGGTTATCGGACCCGTAATCGATGTCGAGTTTGACGCAGGCAGCCTGCCCGAGCTCAGGAATGCGCTCGTCGTCAAGAAAGATCCCTCCCTCGTAGCCGAAGGAGAAAAGGACGAGGTCGTCGTGGAGGTGGCGCTCCATCTGGGTGAATCCACCGTGCGCACCGTCTCGATGGAGCCGACCGAGGGCCTGATCCGCGGATTGACCGCCGTGGATACGGGCGCGCCGATCTCCATGCCCGTGGGCAAGGCGTCGCTGGGACGCATCCTGAACGTCATCGGCGAGCCGGTGGACGGAAAAGGGCCCGTGGAGACGACGGAGCGCTTGCCGATCCATCGCCCCGCACCCACCCTGGAAGATCAGAGCACGTCCACGGAGATGCTCGAGACGGGCCTCAAGGTCGTCGACCTCCTGGAGCCCTACACCCGGGGCGGGAAGACGGGCCTATTCGGCGGCGCCGGCGTGGGCAAGACGGTTCTCATCATGGAGCTCATCCACAACATCTCCACGGAGCACTCGGGCACGTCTGTGTTCTCAGGCGTGGGCGAACGCACCCGCGAGGGCAACGACCTCTATCTCGAGATGGAGGAATCGGGCGTTCTCGAAAGCGTGGGGTTGGTGTATGGCCAGATGACGGAGCCTCCCGGCGCGCGCCTGCGCGTGGGCCTCTCTGGCCTGACGCTGGCGGAATACTTCCGCGACGTGGAAGGCCAGGACGTGCTCTTGTTCATCGACAACATCTTCCGCTTCACGCAGGCGGGCTCCGAGGTGTCCGCTCTGCTGGGCCGCATGCCCAGCGCGGTGGGCTATCAGCCGAACCTCGCGACGGAGATGGGCGACCTCCAGGAGCGCATCACCTCGACGAAAAAAGGCTCCATCACCTCGGTGCAGGCCATCTACGTGCCTGCGGACGACCTGACCGACCCCGCGCCCGCCACCGCGTTCGCTCATCTGGACGCCACGACGGTTCTCTCGCGCCAGATCGCCGAGCTCGGCATCTACCCGGCGGTGGACCCGCTCGATTCCACGAGCCGGATACTCGACCCGAGGATACTGGGTGAGGAGCACTACGGCGTGGCGCGGCAGGTGCAGCAGATTCTCCAGCGCTACAAGGACCTCCAGGACATCATCGCGATTCTGGGCATGGACGAACTCTCGGAAGACGACAAGATCATCGTGGCGCGTGCGCGCAAGATTCAGCGCTTCCTGAGCCAGCCCTTCCACGTGGCCGAGCAGTTCACGGGCACGCCGGGCGTGTACGTGCGGCTCGAGGATACCATTCAGGGTTTCAAGGAGCTCGCCGACGGCAACGTGGATCACCTGCCCGAACAGGCGTTCTACATGGTGGGCAATCTCGAAACCGCCAAAGAGAAGGCCAAGAGCCTGGGCGTCGAGGTATAAGAGAATGGTTGAAGGCAAGATGATGCTCGACATCGTAACGCCCGAGAGAAAGCTCGTCTCCGCCGAGGTGGACGAGGTGACGGCCCCGGGGTTTTACGGGGAGTTCGGCGTGTTGCCCCAGCACACGCCCTACCTGTGCCAACTGGGCGTCGGCGTGCTCAGCTATCGCACGGGGAGCGCGCGGTATTTCGTCTCCATCATCGAGGGGTACGCCGAGGTGGGACCCGACAAGATAACCATACTGGCGGAGCACGCCGAACGGGCCGAGGACATCGACGCCGAGCGCGCGCAGGATTCCCGCCGGCGCGCGCAGGAGCGCATGGCGGGCCAGAAGAGCGAAGAAGAGCTTGATTTCGATCGGGCCGAGTTGGCCCTCAAGCGCGCCATCACCCGCATTTCCGTGGCGAACCAGAGCGGCCTCAGCAACTAGCGGATTTTTCGCACGAGGGCCGTCGCTTACCCCATGGGGTGAATGACGGCCTTCTTTTTTTGTCGTATACATGAGCCTGAAAGCCGCGTTCGTCCGCTCGGGCGTGCGCCCATTTCCAGATACGCCGCCTTGAGTGAAAGTTTCGTTTTCAGGAGATGACGCCATGAAAATCGTATCCTTGGCCGTGTTCGCGTTCGTGATATCGCTCCTTCTGGCGGCGCCCTCTTATCCGGCGGGCGACCCCAAGCCCCAAATGGCCGGAGAAAATTATGCGCAAGGAGAGGCAAAGGCGCGGGAGGGAAAATGGGCCGAAGCGGCGGAGTTGTTTCGTAAAGTCATCGAAGAAGACGGCGGGCACTACAAGGCCTGGAACATGCTGGGTTATTCCCTGAGGAAAATGGGCAAGGCGAATGAGGCCATCGCCGCCTACGACAAGGCGCTCTCCATCAAGCCCGATTATGCTCCCGCCCTGGAATATCGAGGCGTCGCCCACGTGATGGCCGGGAACAAGGCGGCCGCACTGGCGGATCTGCAAAAGCTCAAGAGCCTGGGTTCTCCGCTTGCCGAAGACTTGGGCAAGGCGATAGCGGCCATGCCGGCCAACTGATTTGCTCTGTCATTATAGCCGCCCCGCAGGTTCTCCCCGCGGGGCGGTTTTTATATGCGCATGAACTTCATGGGGAACTTCTGGAGTGCGCGCGCGCCCGTTTTGGTGACCTCCACGAGGTTTCCCACCTGGAGACCGCGCTTGCCGTCCGCCGTGCAGACGTTGGGCTGAATCACCATGAGCATCCCCTCCTTGAAGGTGATCTCGTTCTGGGGACGCTTGAGGATGGTGGCGGCCACGTCGACGCGGGGATTTTCGATGAGCAGCCCCCAGCCGTGGAAGGTGGTGTCGAAGGTCGTGAAGCCTTCCTCCTCGATGATGGAACCCGCGCTCCGAATGTCCTCATGCGTGTTGCCCGGCTTCAATGCCTTGAGGATGCGCTCGTAGGCCTCCACGCCCACTTCGTAGAGCTTCCGGTAGATGGGGGTCGGCGCCACGCCGACGGAGATGGGCCGGTGCGCCTGGCCGGGGTGCATCTCGTAGTCGGCGGATAGCTCCGTGAGCACGATGTCGCCTTTTCTGATCTTGCGGTGGGACGGAAACTGGTTGGGGAAGATCAGCTGCGGCCTCGCCATGGAGGTCGAACCCACGAAGATGAGCTGCGGGCTCCCGCCCCTGGGCACGTATGCGCCGGAGATGGTGGCGGCGAGTTCGAACTCGCTCATCCCAATCTTTGCTTTTTTATCCAGCGCCTCGAAGGCCATGTCCGTGAGCGCCGCCCCGCGCCGGAACCACTTGAGTTCCTCTTTGCTCTTGATGAGCCGCACTTCGGCCAGGATGTCCGATGCGTCGGTGAAATTCGCGCCCTTGAGAGCCTCGCGCCAGTAGTCCACCACGCTGAACGGCAGGGAGACGGGCAGAATGCCGCGAAAGCCGACCAGGCCGATGGTTCCTTTCTCAAGCCCCAGTTCGCGAATGCGTCCTTCGACCTTGGGTCCCGGCTCGTAGTCCACGGCTTCGGTCTTCGCGATGATGCTCATCCTTTTGGCGTAGGGCAGGTAGAGCCTGTTCGATATGAAAAGAGCGGGCGCGCCCCTGAGCGGAAAGACGAAGAAGCTGCTCACCGGGTCCTTGTAGTTCGTGACGTATTTGAGGTTGGCCTGGTTGCCGCCCTGCATTCCCGAATCCCCGTAGAAGATGAGGACGTCGATGCCCCGCGCGCGCATCCTTTTTCTGATCTCGCGGTAGCGGCGCGCGTATTCGGCTTTCGGGTAGCGGGGGAAGTCTCTGGTCGAGGCCATGTTGGTGTCTCCTTGGAGGTTCGAAAGTCCTATGCCTTCAGTGCGGGCATGAGTTCGTCGGATATGAGCCGCGCGCTCTCCATCGCCGAGGAGGCGGGCATGCCGATCCAGTGCGTTCGGATGATGAGGTGGTTCACGCCCATGTCCTTGTAGGGTTTTAGTTGCTCGTAGCAATCCTCCGGCGAGCCGATGACGAAGCGATCCTTGAGCAAATCCTCGAAGGGCTGATCGAAGGTCTCATCCTCGGGAAGAGCCTTGTCCTGCCCCCAGCGGGCGTAGTCCCTGTATTTCTGCCCGAGGTAGGGACCTGCGAGTTCGAGCGCCGTTTTCCTGTCCCTGGCGCAGAAGACCTCCTTCATGCAGGGGAGCTCCTCAGGCATGGATTTTCCCGCCTCGTCCAGCCCCTCGCGGTAGACGTCCATCTGGCGTGCGATGGTCTGCGTGGTGGCGTGGGGGTTGATGAAGAGCGTGTCGCCCATGTGCGCCGCGCGCTTCACGGCCGGGTCGTTGTTCGCCGCGAACCAGATGGGCGGATGGGGCTTCTGCACGGGGCGCATGTTCATGCGCACGTCTTCGAGCGAGCAGTATTCGCTCTCGAACGAGACGGACTCTTCCGTCCAGAGGCGTTTCACCAGTTCGAGGCAGTCCACGAAGCGCTTCACCCGCTCGCCGCGCCTGACGCCGAAGGCGTCGAACTCCACGTCTCGGTAGCCGAGGCCGACGCCGAACACCATGTTGCCCTCGGCGATGACGTCCATGGTGGCGACTGTCTCCGCTACGTAGACCGGGTTGTGCAGGTTGATGAGCAAGACGCCGATGCCGAGCGTCATGTCGCCCGCCTCCGCCTTCAAGCGCGCGAGAAAGGGCAGGTTCTGAAGATGCTGTACGTTCCCCTCGCTCAAGTAGTGCTGGCCGGTGAAGAAAGAATCCCAGCCCTTGTCCCGTGTAAGGCGAACAAGATCTATTTGAGAGTGAAAGGCTTCGACCAGATTGGCGTCCAGGGTCTGTTGCGCGGACAGAAAGATGCCGAATTTCATGTCTGAACCTCAGAAAAGGCGGTTTATCCGTGAAGGTGTAAAAAAACCGCGGGGGGCGTTGAGCACCCCCCGCGGCTTGGTGCAGCGAAAACGCCCGCTTAGTTCATGCCGAGCACTTCGATCTCCCAGGGGAGAAGCGTCTCGTCGTGGCGCGGGGTCCACCTGAGGTTCGCCCGGTGGCCGAGCACGTCGTGGATCTTCACGACGATTTTGTGCGTTGCCAACGCTTTCATCTTGTCGGTCACGGCCTCGAACGCCATCTGCTGTTCTTTTTCGTCAACGGTGGCGTTGGCCTTGTCGATCATCGCATCCAGTTCCTTGAAGCACATGCCGCTCCAGGCGCCTTTGCAGCTCGACGTTCCGCGAAGCACGCCGGAGGAATCACCCCCGCCGTTGCCGAAGCCCATGTAATAGGCGGCGGCGCCCTTCTTTTTGCCCGCCTTGTAGGCGCGGTGCAGCTTCTTGAAGAGCGGGAAGCGCTGGGAGTTGCACGTGGCGTTCACGCCGACTTTCTTGACCATGCCGGCGATGGCCTCACACGTGGGCTTGTCGCCCGGGTAGCGGCCGTTCGTGGCGACGAGTTCCATCTTGAAGCCCTTTTCGTAGCCAGCTTCCTTCAAGAGGGCCTTCGCCTTGGCCGGGTCGTAGCCGTACCATTTTTTCTTCGGGTTGTAGCCCGAGTAGTTCCAGGGGTGGAGCATCTGGCCGAAGAGGTCGGCGCGCCCGCCCAGGATGGTTGTGCGAATGGCTTCTGCGTCGATGGCGTAGTTGATCGCCTGGCGCACCTTCACGTTGGCCATCGGACCGCCATGTCTCGTGAAGAAGCCCATGTGCATGATGCGCACGGCCGGGACGACGGCGACTTTCGTCTTCGGGTTTTTCTCGAGCTGGGGGATGAACTGCGGCATGATGCCCCAGGCCACGTCGATCTCGCCCGCCTGAAGCGCCTTGGCGCGCGTGGCGCTCTCGCGGATGCGGCGGAGGACGATGCGCTGCGGACGTTTCGGGAAGTTCTTGTTGTTCCACCAGTTCGGGTTCGCGTCGAACACCATCTTCTGGCCCTTGGTCCAGGACTTGAGGACATAGGGTCCCGTGCCGTAGGTGTTGCGCGAGATATGGGCGAGTTCCATGCCCTTGGTCTTCAGGCTGATGGAGCCGGCCCAGCGGGTCAGACGGTTCCACATGCCGCTGTCGGGCTGTTTGTTATGGTAGATGAAGGTGTTGTCGTCGAGAATTTCGATTTTATCGAAGTTCTTGAAGTAGGTTCTCTGGCGAGCGGATTTCAAGACACGGGTCATCGTGTACTTGAAGTTTTCCGCCGTCAGGCGCGTGCCGTCCGAGAACTTGACGCCCTTTCTCAGATGGAACTTCGCGCTCTTTGGGGATACCTTCACCCACTTCGTGGCGAGCCAGGGCTTTTTCGCGCCCGTTCCGGTCTCGGCGTGAATCAGGGTGTCGTAGCTCCAACGCCAGACCATCGCGCCGATGAAGTTCGAGACTCGGTGCGGGTCCATCGTCGGGGGTTCGCCCGTCAGGGCGATGGTGACGGTGCTTTTCGCGTCAGCCGTCACGGGCGCGCCCATCGCCAGTATGGCGAAGACGGCCAGGATTACGAGAAACTTCCGCATGATTCTTCCTCCTGAAAAAGAAATGTGCCGTTCCAAAATGTTACTGTTTCGAAGATGGGCTATCCATCTTCTTTCATCAATCACCGAAACTGCTGGCGATGTTCTATTCTCTATAGATGTATATCTGAATTTATCATGGATACGAATCAAGCGTCAAAGCAGGAAAACGACCTGTCGCCGCCTGGATTCCTGATGGACGTGGGGTGCTTAAGTTGTGCAGGCCGGGGCATCGTATGGATGTTCCCCGCGTCGCGAAATGTATGAATGCGTCCGACGTTTCAACGAGGATCAGGCTTCATGGTGGAGAGTAGAACCGGTTCGTGGTTTTGGTATTTTCGGCGAGCACTATCTTTGGCCGCAGTGGATGAGCGGACAGAAAGATGCCGAATTTCATATTTGAACCTCAGAAAAAAAGTGATGTTCGTGAAGGTGTAAAAAAACCGCGGGGGGCGTCGTGCCGCCCCCCGCGGCGTGGTGCAGCGAAAAACACCCGCTTAGTTCATGCCGAGCACTTCGATCTCCCAGGGGAGAAGCGTCTCATCGTGGCGCGGGGTCCATTTCAGATTCGAGCCATGGCCGAGCACGTCGTGGATCTTTACGACGATCTTGTGCGTGACCAGATTTTTCATCAAGTCGGTTACGCCCTCGAAAGCCATCTGCTGTTTTTTCGGATCGACGGTGGCCGTGGCCGCGTCGATGGCCTTGTCCAGCTCCGGGAAGCACATGCCGCTCCAGGGGCCTTTGCAGCTCGACGTTCCGCGAAGCACGGAGGTGGAGTCGCCCTGGCCGTTGCCGAAGCCCATGTAGTAGGCGGCGGCGCCTTTTTTCTTGCCGGCCTTGTAGGCGCGGTGCAGCTTCTTGAAGAGCGGGAAGCGCTGGGAGTTGCACGTTGCGTCCACGCCGACTTTCTTGACCATGCCTGCGATGGCCTCACACGTGGCCTTGTCGCCCGGGTAGCGGCCGTTCGTGGCGATGAGTTCCATCTTGAAGCCCTTCTCGTGGCCGGCTTCCTTCAAGAGGGCCTTCGCCTTGGCCGGGTCGTAGCCGTACCATTTCTTTTTGGGGTTGTAGCCCGAGTAGTTCCAGGGGTGGAGCATCTGGCCGAACAGGTCCGCGCGTCCGCCCAGGATGGTCGTGCGAATCGCTTCCGCGTCGATGGCGTAGTTGATTGCCTTGCGCACCTTCACGTTGGCCATCGGGCCGCCGTGTCTCGTGAAGAAGCCCATGTGCATGATGCGCACGGCGGGGACGACGGCGACTTTCGTCTTCGGGTTTTTCTCGAGCTGGGGGATGAACTGCGGCATGATGCCCCAGGCCACGCCGATTTCGCCCGCCTGAAGCGCCTTGGCGCGCGTGGCGCTCTCGCGGATGCGGCGGAGGACGACGCGCTGCGGCCGCTTCGGGAAGTTCTTGTTGTTCCACCAGTTCGGGTTCGCCTCGAACACCATCTTCTGGCCCTTGGTCCAGGACTTGAGGACGTAGGGACCCGTGCCGTAAGTGTTGCGCGAGATGTGTGCGAGTTCCATGCCCTTGGTCTTCAGGCTGATGGGGCCGGCCCAGCGGGTCAGGCGGTTCCACATGCCGCCGTCGGGTTCTCTGTTGTGATAGATGAAGGTGTGATCGTCGATGACTTCGATTTTATCGATGTTCTTGAAGTACTGTCTCTGCCGCGCGGACTTCATGATGCGGCTGATGGTGTACTTGAAGCTCTCCGCCGTGAAGGGTGAGCCGTCGGAGAATTTCACGCCCTTTCTCAGCTGGAACTTCCACTTCAGGGGAGTGAGTTGGGTCCACTTCGTGGCGAGCCAGGGCTTTTTCGCGCCCGTTCCGGTCTCGGCGTGAAGAAGGGTGTCGTAGCTCCAACGCCAGACCATGGCGCCGACGAAGTTCGAGACGCGGTGCGGGTCCATCGTCGGGGGTTCGCCAGAGAGGGCGATGGTGACGGTGCTCTTCGCATGAGCCGTCAGGGGCGCGCCCATCGCCAGTATGGCGAAGACGGCCAGGATTACGAAAAACTTCCGCATGGGATTTCCTCCTTTAGGGAATAGAACAGGTTTCAAAAACCTACTCCGGTGAAGATGAAAATCACCTTCTCAATCACTGAAAACTTTTATGGTATTCCGATTTTATGCCCTTATATGGCGGAATTTATCATGGTTGCGAATACAGCGTCAAAGCTTGGGGCGGGTGATCCGCCATGAAGTTTCCTTGTGAACGCGAGGGCGTTGCGTGTATGTTCCCCGCATCGCGAAATGAATGAATTTGTTAAATGGTTTAATTGAGGGGAGGCTTTTCATGGCGGCTGAGAACATCATCGGCTCGTGGTTCAGGTATTTTCCCGAGCACTACCTGTGGTCGCAGTTGATGAGCGGGCAGATCAACATCGCCCCGATGGGGGGATCGAACTTCCACGAAATCGACCAGATAGGCAAGCGGTTGAGCGGGCGAGCGGGCGACGCCGAAGCGTGGCGCGACGCGTGGTCCTGGATGTCGGACAAAACGCTGGCCCGAGCGGAGGATGAGGAGCGAAAGGGTCACGAGCGAACCGCCATGGCGGCCTTTGTGCGAAGCGCGATTTACCGCTACGCGAGCGAGCGCTTCGTGCATCCCGACGACCCGAGAAAATCCGAATCCTATAGCGAACTCCTGCCCCACTACGAGAAAGGGATGAAATTCCGCGTACCCGGCTTCGAGCGCGTGGACGTTCCCTACGAGGAAGGTCCGCTGGCGGCGTATCTGCTTCCGCCGAAAAATCCGACGGGCAACGATCCCTACGTTGCGTTCTTCGATGGGCTGGATGGCTCCAAGGAAATCACCGTCTTGTGGGGCGCGCTTGCGCTGATAGAGCGCGGCGTCGGAGTGCTCTGCGTAGACGGGCCCGGCCAGGGGGAGACGCTCAGGCTCAGGAAGATACCGAGCCGTTTCGATTACGAGGTGGCGGGAACGGCGGCGTTCGATTTTCTGGACGCGCGTCCCGAGGTGGATTCTGAACGGGTCGGCTTGATGGCCATGAGCATGGGCGGCTACTACGCGCCGCGCATCGCCGCTTTCGAGCACCGCTACGCGGCCTGCCTCACCTGGGGAGCGCATTTCGACTATCACGAGGTCTGGGTGCATCGGAGAAAGGTTTTGGAAAGCGGCGGCACCATCTCCTCTTCGGCCATCTGGCAGCTGCCCTGGGTGCTGGGCGCGCCGGACATGGATTCCGCGATGGAAAAGTGCAAGGCCTACACCCTGGCTGGCGTCGCCGAGAGGATACGCATGCCGATTTGCATCACCCATGGCCAGGACGACAACATCGTGCCGGTCGAGATGGCCCACAGGCTCTATGAGGCGTGCGGTTCCGAGGAGAAGGAACTCAAGATTTTCACCGTCGAGGACGGCGGCAGCCAGCACTGCGCCTTCGACAACCTGCCGATGTGCGGGGAATGGATCGCGGACTGGTGGATGGACAGGTTCCAGACGGCTTAGACCGGCTTCTTTCGGCGGGGACTTCGCGCTTGCGAGGTCCCCGCCTTTATCTTGTTCGCTTAAGGAGAAGAAAATGACGGAAGAAACAAGAGAGGAAAAAGTAAGGCGCATTACGGAGAAGATTCACGGCGACCGCGGTTTCGTTTACGACGTGCTCGGCTTCGGCGCGCAACTGGACCCGGATTATTTCGAGGTCTACTCGCAGATGCACTGGGGGTTTTTCAAGGAGAAGCCGCGCCATCTCGACCCCAAGACGCGCGAGCTCATCGAAATCGGCCTCCTCGCCTTCAAGGGCATGAAGCACGAGGTCTACACCCACACGAAAAAGGCCCTCCGCCTCGGCGCGACGATGGAGGAAGCGCTCGAGGCCTTCGAGGTGGCCAGCATCGGAGGCGGCGCGCCCGTGCTGATGGAAGGCCTCTACGCGCTCAAGCGCATCGCCGACGAGCAGGCCGAGGAAGAGCGCGCGAATTCCTCCTGATCGCTGGCCTAAGGCGGCGATTTGTGAGAGTCTTGAAATCTCCGAACCAGAAAATCCATCCTCCCGCGTTTGAGGAGAACTTCTCTTGTCCGAAGAAAAAGCGCCTCTGAGCGACGAGCGCATGCAGGCGATGTACCGCGACATGCTGCGCATACGCCGCTTCGAGGAGACGGCGTTCGAGCTGTTCGAGCAAGGCGAGGTGGTGGGCGGCATCCACGTGAGCATCGGCCAGGAGGGATGCTCGGTCGGCGCGTGCAGCACGCTCCGGGAAGACGATGCGATTCTCACCACCCACCGGGGCCACGGCCACTCCATCGCCAAGGGGACGCGCCTGCCCGAGATGATGGCGGAGCTTCTGGGCAAGGCGACGGGGCTTTGCCACGCCAAGGGCGGTTCGATGCACATCGCCGACGTGTCGAAGGGCCACTACGGGGCGCACTCCATCGTGGGTTCGAACATGCCGATGGCGGTGGGCATCGGCCTCGCCTTTCATTTCGAGGGCAAGGGCCAGGTGGCGGTCGTCTTCTTCGGAGACGGCGCGGCGAACGAGGGCAGCTTTCACGAGTCGGTGAACCTGGCGTCGATATGGAAGCTGCCGGTCATTTTCTTTTGCGAGAACAACCATTTCGCCTCGAGCACGCGGGTGCAGTACGCCACTTCGGTGGCGGACATCAGCGCGCGGGCGGCGGGATACGACATCCCCGGCGTGACGGTGGATGGCATGGACGTGCTGGCGGTCCATGAGGTGATGGTAGAAGCCGTCTCCCGCGCGAGGAAAGGTCTGGGGCCCAGCCTGGTCGAGGCGAAGACATACCGCTATTTCGGCCACTCGAGAAAAGACCCCCGGTTCGGGCCGTACCGGACGGAGGAGGAATGGAGCGAGTGGAAGGCGAAAGACCCCCTCCTCGTGGCCGAGCGGATACTCGGCGTGAGCGGGTCGCAGAAAAAAGCGCACACAGAAGCTGTCGAGAGCGAATTGAGAGATGCGCTCGCCTTCGCGCGGCAAAGCCCCGAACCCGCACCCGAAGAAGTGTATGAGGACCTCTATGCCTGAGACGAAGATGCGCACCATTTCGTATGCAACGGCGATAAACGAGGCTCTCCACGAGGAGATGGCGCGCGACGAGAAGGTCTTCCTGATGGGAGAGGACGTGGCGCTTTCCTCCATCTCGCCCGCCACGGCGGGTCTGGGTGACAGGTTCGGCCACGAACGGGTGCGCAACACGCCCATCAGTGAATTGGGCTTCACCGGAGCGGCCGTAGGCGCCGCGATGGCCGGTTACCGGCCCGTGCTCGACATGCGGCGCATCGATTTCATGATGCTGGCCATCGACCCCATCGCGAACCAGGCGGCCAAGCTGCGCTACATGCTCGGCGGCCAGGTGAGCGTGCCCCTGGTCATCCGGGCGCCCGAGGGCGGCGGCTCCCAGAACGGTCCCACGCACAGCCAGTGTCTCGAGGCCTGGTTCATTCAGGTGCCGGGCCTGCGCGTCATCGTGCCGAGCGACCCGGCGGACGCGAAGGGGCTCCTAAAGTCCGCCATCAGGGAGGACAACCCCGTGCTCTTCGTGGAATACCGGGCTCTTTACTCTCTGGAGGGCCCCGTGCCTGAGGGCGATCATACCGAGCCCATCGGAAGAGCGGCGGTGAAAAGAGAGGGAAGCGACATCACCCTCATCGGCATCGGAAGCCAGGCGCGAAGTTGTCTGGAAGCGGCGGATTTGCTCGCAGACGAGGGCGTGGACGCCGAGGTGGTGGACCCCAGGACCATCAATCCCCTCGACGTGGAGGGGCTTGCGGCGTCGGTCCGAAAGACGGGCCTTTGCGTCGTCGCCGAAGAAGGGCACAGGAGCGGCGGCGTGGGGGCGGAGATCGCCGCCTCGATTCAGGAAGCGGCCTTCGGCGCGCTCGAAGCGCCCGTCAGCCGCGTGGCGGCCCTCGACGTGCCCGTCCCCGTCCACACGAAACTCGAAGCCATCGTCCTCCCCAGCACGGAGAAAATCGTCGCGGCGGCGAAAAAGCTGCTTTCATAGAGGACCTCTTTTGGCCAGGGCGACTTCACGATTGACCCGAAAACGTATGGGCGAGATGTACCGCGCGATGCTCCGGATCCGCCGCTTCGAGGAGACGGCGGATGATCTCTACATGGCGGGCAAGGTGGTGGGCGGCGTGCACGTGAGCATCGGCCAGGAGGCGTGCTCCGCTGGCGTGTGCGCGGCCTTGCGGGAGGACGACGCCGTGCTCACCACCCACCGGGGGCACGGACACTCCATCGCCAAGGGAACGCGCCTGCCCGAGATGCTGGCCGAACTGATGGGCAAGGTGACCGGCCTTTGCCGCTCCAAGGGCGGCTCCATGCACATCGCCGACGTATCGAAGGGCCACTACGGCGCGCACTCCATCGTGGGCGCGAACATGCCGATGGCGGCGGGCATCGGACTCGCGTATCAACTCGAGGGGAAAGACCGCGTGGCTGTCGTCTTCTTCGGCGACGGGGCTTCGAACAACGGCGCGTTTCACGAGGCCATGAACCTGTGCGCCATCTGGAAACTGCCTGTGGTCTTCTTCTGTGAGAACAACCAGTACGCCGTCAGCGTGCCGGCGGAGTATTCCACCTCGGTGGACGACATCAGCGTGCGCTCGAAGGGGTACGACGCCCCCGGCCTGACGGTGGACGGCATGGACGTGGCGGCGGTGTACGAGGCGAGCCGTGAGGCCGTGGCCCACGCGCGCCGCGGCGCAGGGCCGAGCCTCGTCGAGGCGAAGACCTACCGCTTTTTCGGCCACTCGCGCGGCGACCCGCACTACGGCATGTACCGGACGAAAGAGGAGTGGGAGGGCTGGAAGGAGAGAGACCCGCTCATCGTGTGCGAGAAGATGCTCAAGATGACCGTGAAGCAAAAGAAGGCGCATGCCGACGCGGTGGAGGCGGAGATACGAGAGGCGATCGAGTTTGCGGAGAACAGCCCCGAGCCCGAGGAAAGCGTGGCGCTCGAGGACATCTTCGCCTGAGGGAATCCGGTATGCCTGAACTCACATACGTCGAAGCCCTGAACGAGGCGCTCCATGAGGAGATGGCGCGCGACGAGAAGGTGTTCCTCATGGGCGAGGACGTGGCGTTCGATTATTTCGGCGTGTGCTCGGGGCTGGCCGACCGCTTCGGCCGCGACCGGGTGCGCGACACGCCCATCTGCGAACTCGGCTTCACGGGCGCGGGCGTGGGCGCGGCGATGGCGGGCTTTCGGCCCATCGTGGATTTGCGCTTCATGGACTTCACCACCTACGCGCTCGACCCCATCGTGAACCAGGCGGCGAAGCTCCGCTACATGCTGGGCGGGCAGCTTTCGGTTCCCATGGTGGCGCGGATACCCAGCGGCGCGGGGCTTCAGTACGGCGCGACGCACGGGCAGTCGCTCGAGGCGTGGTTCATGCAGGTGCCGGGCCTGAAGGTCCTCTACCCGAGTTGCGCGCCCGACGCCAAGGGGTTGCTCAAGGCCGCCGTCCGGGACGACAACCCGGTCATGTTCATCGAGCACAGGCTGCTCTATGCGCAAAAGACGAAACAGGCCGTGCCCGAAGGCGATCACACCACGCCCATCGGGGTGGCCGACGTGAAGCGGGCGGGCGCGGACGCCACCATCGTGGGAATCGGCTATCAGATGGGCCATTGCCTGGAGGCGGCGGAAGCGCTTGCGGGAGAGGGAATCGAGTGCGAGGTCATCGACCCGCGTTCGCTCTCGCCTCTGGACGTGGAGACCATCACGGCCTCCGTGCGCAAGACGAGCCGCTGCGTCATCGTGGAGGAGGGGCACCTGAGGAGCGGCGTGGGCGCCGAGATATCAGCCGCCATACAGGAGTCGGTGTTCGAATACCTGGACGCGCCCATCGGCCGCGTGGCCGCGCTCATGGCGCCGATTCCCGTTCAGACGAAGCTCGAGAAGTTCGTGCTCCCGAGCACGGAGAAAGTCATCGCGGCGGTCCGCAAGACGCTGGGCGTCTCCGCCTGATCCTCAGTCCTGGGCGACGATGGGGTTTCTCAACACCCCCACGTGCTCGACCTCACACTCCACCACGTCTCCCGGCTTAAGCAAGTAAGGTTCCGGGTCTTCCTGCTCCAGGGCCACGCCGCAGAACGTGCCCGATGAGATGATGTCGCCCGGCTCCAGCGACATCTGGCTGTAGAAGGCGATGAGTTCTGGGATCTTGAAGATCATGTCGGTCAGAAGCTCGTCCTGGCGCGTCTCGCCGTTCACCCGGCATTGCACCCGCAGCGATTCGGGGTTCGGCACCTCGTCCGCCGTGACGATGTAGGGGCCGATGGGGTTGGTGGTGTCGAAGTTCTTGCCCAGGAACACGCCGCCAAGAGCGGCGGAGCGCTGCACTTCGCGCGCCGTGATGTCATTGTAGACCGTGTAGCCCATGATGACGTCGAAGGCGTTCTCGGGCTTCACGTCCTTGCAGTGTTTGCCGATGATGAAGCCGACCTCCACCTCGTAATCCAGCATTTTGGTCTGCCTGGGATAGAGCACCGGCTCCTCGTGGCCGACGAGCGAGGAGTCGAAGCGCGGCGCGCCGGGCACATTTTCGGGAACCGAATGACCCGTGTTCGCGACGTGCTTGTTCGAGTTGAGGCCTGTGTGGAAGAACTTGCCCGGGTGGGGGATCGGCGCTCTCAGGCGAACGTGCCTGTCTTTCAAGGCGGCGAACTCTCCGTCCGGCCCCGCAGGCTCTCCGCCTGAGACGATTATCGCCTCCGCGTGACCGAGCGCCGCGCCCGCCGCCGCCATGGCCGGTTCTCCGCCGCAGAGAAATTCGCGCATGTCCCGGGGAATCCGCGCGTTCGCCATGGCGTAGGGGCGTCCTTCACCCTCATTATCTGCGAGATAGCTCGCGTAGGCGAGTCTTAAGTCGAGCATCCTCCCGTCTTTCAGGACGGCGCCCAGGCGGTCTCCGGTGGCGCCCGGCGAGAGGTTCTGGTAGGTGGCGAGTTTCATGGACGTCTCCTTTCGGTCATGAAAGACGAATAATCGCGCATGTTGGATGGAAGCGCATCGCAATTTCCGCATCCTACAGAACGAAAGCGCACATTGTCCATGAAGCGGAGAGCCGTCCGGCGCATGAAGATTTGAAATGTTTTAGGCTATTCGCAAGTGTTGTGGCTCTTGACGAGCCGCCGAAAGAAGGGGATAAATAACCTCTCACGTACACGCGGCATGTTTGTTTTCAACCGTTTTCAGTCAAGGTTTCGCCATGCGCACTTATATCATCAGACGCTGTCTGCAAAGCTTCATCGTGTTCGGGGCGATCCTGATCATCGTGTTCTCGATGCTGCAGATCACGGGGAACCCAGCCGCTGTCCTGATGCCGCTCGATTCCACCGAAGAGGACATCCAGGCCTTCAGCAAGGAGATGGGCTTCGATCAGCCCATACCGATCCAGTTCGCCAAGTTCATGCTGGGCTCGGATCTGGTGGACGACCTGCTCGGCGCCGAACGAGAGAAAGAAAAGGTCGATGAACTCGAACGCGACCCCGATGCGCCCAAGATCGTGAGGACCAAGGGCGTGATTCGAGGGGATTTCGGCTTTTCCTACCGCCACGAGATTCCGGCGATGGGCCTCGTGCTCGAGCATTTCCCGAACACGGTTCTCCTCGCTTTGGCGGCGGTCCTGATAGCCGTGGTGATCTCCATACCCGCCGGGGTCTTGTCGGCGACTTTCCGCAATACGTGGATCGACTACACGAGTTCGGTCGGGGCGATGTTCGGCCAGTCGATGCCGAACTTCTGGCTCGGTCTTTTGCTCATCATATTCTTCGCCGTGTATCTCGGCTGGCTGCCCACTTCGGGTTACGACGCCTGGTATTACATCATCCTGCCGGCGATTACGGCGGGGCTGTACGCCACCGCGCGCATCACGCGCCTCGTGCGCTCCCAGATGCTCGACGTGCTGGGGATGGACTACGTGCGCACGGCGCGCTCGAAGGGAATCGTGGAGTGGATCGTGGTGGTGCGCCACGCGCTCAAGAACGCATCCATCCCGGTCGTCACCCTGGTGGGCTTCGAACTGGGCATTCTGCTCGGCGGCACGGTGGTGACGGAAGCCGTCTTCGCGTGGCCGGGGGTGGGTTTTCTGGTGGTGGACGCCATCAACAACCAGGACTACCCCATCGTCCAGGCGGCGGTGGCCCTGTTGGCGTTCGTGTTCGTTTTCGTGAATCTCGTGGTCGACATTCTCTATGCATGGCTCGATCCGAGGATTTCCTATAGCTAAGGGGTAAGGCGCACGATGGTTGTCGACGACAGGGCGGCGACGCTCGACATCGAAATCGATGAGGAAATGGAACGCGGGCCGAGCGATTTCCAGTTGGCCATGCAGGAACTCAAGAGAAGGCCGCCGGCGATCTTCGGCGCGATTTTCGTATCTCTCGTCATCATCTTCGCCCTCATTCCCGAGTTGTTCTCCCCGCTGGACCCGCTCTCCCAGGACCTGGGGCGCTACCTCAAGGCGCCCGGCTACGTGGACAAGGCGGGAGACACCTACTGGCTCGGCACCGACCAGCAGGGCCGCGACATTCTGAGCCGCATCATCTGGGGCTCGCGCATTTCGCTCATCGTCGGCATCGCCGCCGTCATCGTGAGCGGACTCATCGGCATCACGGTCGGCATCTTCGCGGGCTATTTCGGCGGCTGGGTGGACACCATCATCAGCCGCATCATCGATACGGCCCTCGCCGTTCCCTTCATCCTGCTGGCCATCAGCCTGGTGGCGATACTGGGGCCGAGCCTTCAGAACATCGTCCTGGTCATCGCGCTCAGGACCTGGCTCGTCTACGCGCGGGTGGTGCGCGCGGAGGTCCTCTCCATCAAGGAGCACGAGTTCGTCACCGGGGCGAAGGCGACCGGCTGCGGCACGCTGCGGATACTGTTCCTCTACCTCTTCCCGAACGTGGCTTCCACGACCATCGTCATCGCCACCCTGTACCTGGGCCGGATGATCATCATCGAATCCGCGCTCTCCTTCCTCGGGCTGGGCGTGCCGCCTCCCACGCCGACGTGGGGCGGAATGCTCGCCGACGGCAGGAGCTTCCTCGACACGGCCTGGTGGATAGCGCTCTTCCCGGGCCTCATCCTCATGCTCACGGTCCTGAGCGTGAACCTTCTGGGCGACTGGCTGCGCGACGTGCTCGATCCGAGGATGAAGCGCCTGGCCGACTAGCGCCCCCGGCGGGAGGATACCTTCCATGTCGAACCCCGAACTTCCCCCGAGCGTTCTGGTGCGCGACGTCGTCATGCGCGACGGCATCCAGAACCTGAAACAGGTGCTGCCCACCGAACTCAAGGTCGAGATCATCGAAGGCCTGGCGGACGCAGGGGTCCGCCGCATCGAGGCCACGAGCTTCATGAACCCCAAGGCGGTGCCCGCCACGGCGGACGCGGACGAGGTGATGCGCCGCGTCAAGAGAAAGCCGGGCGTGCTGTATGAGTGCCTCGTCGCCAACGAGCGCGGCGCGCGCCGGGCGGTGGACGCAGGGAGCGACGGCGTGCAGCAGGTCATCTCCATCACGGACGTGCACAACCGCGCGAACGTGAACCGCTCCGTGAAGCAGAGCCTGGGGGAGATGGCCAAAATCTCCAAGATCGTGAAGGGCGCGGGGGTTCCCTTCAGCGGGGCGATCAGCCTCTCGACGGGGTGCCCCTACACCGGGCGCGTGGCGGAAGAGGTGGTCTACGACATCGCGGAAAAATACGACGGTCTGGGCGTGGACGAGTTTTTCCTGTGCGACTCGATGGGCATGGGCGATCCCGCGCGGATGACGCGCATGGTGAGCGAACTGCGCCGCCGCTGGCCGGAGAAGGGCCTCGTCGTCCACCTGCACAACACGCGCGGCATGGGCCTCGCCAACGCCCTGGCCTCGATGCAGGCGGGCGCCACGGTGCTGGACGGCTCTCTGGGCGGCATCGGGGGCTGCCCCTTCGCGCCGAACGCCTCGGGCAACATTTCGACCGAGGACCTGGCCCACATGCTCTGGCTCATGGAGGTGGAAACGGGGGTCGACGTGGACGCCTTGATCCGCCTCGCGGAAAAGCTGGCCGACGCCATGGAGGCTCCCCTGCACGGCGCGGTGCTCAGGGCGGGCAAGAGCTTCGCCAAGACGCCGACGCCCGAATGGCTCCTGGTGGACGAGGACGCCCGCACCACCCAGGCGGTGGACGAGCTGGCCGTGCGGTTCTAGGCGGGCGGGACGAGGGTTTTGTAGGGGCGCTTCGTGAAGCGCCCGTTTTTCCGCCGGGCAGGGCCGTTCTCGAACGGCCCCTACGGGTAAAACGCGGTTGATCCGAGAGGGACAGGTTTTTCAACGGCCCCGAGGAGGGAGGGTTCGCCGGGGCGTGCGGCGTTCGACTTTCCCCGCCCTTCGACAAGCTCGGGACAGGCCCCTTCGATACGCCGGCTACGGTCGCCGTTTTGTCGTTTCTGTTGTAGGGGTCGCATACCATGCGACCCGCATCGTGAGGGAAAGGCCGGGCCGCGGCTTATGCAAACGCTCGTTCCTCACTCGCGTTCGACCCCCCACGCATCAGCCTTCGCGTAAACCGCTCGGCTTCTGCTACTCCCCCTCAAGGGGGGAGTGTTTCCATACCGCATCGGTGCGGCCCGCGTCAGGCGGCGAAAAAGGCCGGGCCGCATGGTATGCGGCCCCTACGCTCCGAATGCGACCGTAGGGGCGCTTCGTGAAGCGCCCGTTTTTTCTCCGGGAAGGGCCGTTCGCGAACGGCCCCTACGGGTGAGGCGATGGTTTTGCGGGTCGGACATATACGTCCGGCCTGCGGGCAGAACGTGGTTGACGCGAGAGGAACGGGTTTTTCAACAGCCCCCTACGGGTAAAACGCGGCTGATCCGAGAGGGACAGGTTTTTCAACGGCCCCGAGGAGGGAGGGTTCGCCGGGGCGTGCGGCGTTCGACTTTCCCCGCCCTTCGACAAGCTCGGGACAGGCCCCTTCGATACGCTGGCTACGGTCGCCGTTTTGTCGTTTCTGTTGTAGGGGTCGCATATCATGCGACCCGCATCGTGAGGGAAAGGCCGGGCCGCATGGTATGCGGCCCCTACGACCCCTGCAAAGAAGCGCCCGTTTCTCCGCCGGGCAGGGCCGTTCGCGAACGCCCCCTAACGGGTGAGGCGATGGTTTTGCGGGCCGGACATATTCGTCCGGCCTGCGGGCAGAACGTGGTTGACGCGAGAGGAACGGGTTTTTCAACAGCCCCCTACGGGTAAAACGCGGTTGATCCGAGAGGGACAGGTTTTTCAACAGCCCCTTCCCGGTCGCGATTGATCCGCCCTCAACCCAGGTCGATTCCCTCTTGCTCGAGTTTTTTTTCCGCGTAGCCGAGGCGCTCGATCAAGACCTCCCGGTTGCTGCTCCCTAACGGCTCGCCCGCGTGGCGCACCTTGCCGGGCGTGCGCGAGAGTTTGCCGAAGGCCTCCTGCATCCGCACCGGGCCGCCGAGTTCGGCATCCTCCACCTCGGCGATGTTCCCGCGCGCGACGACCTGTTCGTTCTCCACCACCATCTTCACGCTGTTGATGGGGGTGGCCGCGCCCTCGAATTGGGTCAAGCGCTCCATCACCTCACCGAGGGTCAAGGTGATTAAAGTCTTCTGGAGTTCGTCCTCGATGGCGTCGGCGTTCTTCATGCGCTCGCGGTTGTCGGCGAACCTCGGATCCGCGATCAAGTCCTCGCGCCCCAGTCCCTTGCAGATGTTCTCGAAGATGGACTGGTTCGAGCCCGCGATGAGCACCCAATGGCCGTCTTTGGTCTCGAAGTTGTTCCGGGGCACCGCGAACTCCAAGCGCGAGCCGCTCCTGCCCTGGATGAAGCCGAGCTGGTCGTAATAGATAACCTGGGGTCCCAGCATGGTGAGCAGCTGCTCGTAGATCGCGAGGTCTATCTGCTGGCCCGCGCCGCCCCTCCGGTCGCGCTCGTGGAGCGCGACCATCACCAGGAACGCCGCGCCGATGCCCGTGGAGCAATCCCCCAGGCCCCAGGAGGGGCTCAGGGGCGGGCCGTCGGGGTAGCCGTTGATGTGGCTGAATCCCGCGAAGGCCTCCGCCAGCGAGCCGAAGCCGGGGCGGTTCCTGTAAGGCCCCGTCCTGCCGAACCCCGTGATGGAGAGCATGATGACGGCGGGGTTCACCTCTTTGAGCGCGTCGTAGTCGAGTCCCCATTTTTCGAGCACGCCGGTGCGGTAGTTCTCGACGACGACGTCGGCCTCGGCCACGAGTTTTTTCACCGCCTCGACGCCGAAGGGGGTTCTCAAGTCGAGCGTCACGCTCTTCTTGTTGCGGTTGATCATCTTGTAGTAGAGGCCCACGCCGTTCTTGTTGTGGCCCCAGAGGCGCATGGGGTCGCCGCCCCTGGGGTTTTCGATCTTGACGACCTCCGCCCCGTAGTCGGCGAGATACATGGCGCAGAGCGGCCCCGCCAGGTAGTTCGACATGTCCACGACCCGCACGCCCGCGAGAGGCATGCGCGCGGTTTGCTCATCGTCCATGGGTTGTCCTCACGAGAAAGCCTTCGCCCGCGTGTTCAGGAAACGGGGGGAATGCTATCATCCGGCGAAGCCTTTTGGAATCAACCGAACGCCTTGCGGGGAGGAAACATGGGCTACCGGGGAATGCACGTCGTGGACGCCGACGCGCACTATCTCGAGGAAATCCGCGATTTCGCCAGGTATCTCGATGGCCCTTCCGTCGAGCGCTTCGCCGACTGGAGCGGGCGGTACCACATGCCCGCCCTGGTGGGGGATCAGTACGACGTCATGCTGCATGGGCGCACCGTGCGGGGCGCTGAGGCGGGCAAGGGCGATCAGGACGAGATGCTCGGCATGTCGAGTCCCGCCGACATCCCCGTCGTGATGGAGCGCTTCGGGGTCGACACCATCGTCATGATCCCCACCTACATGCTCATGGTCGAGTTCGTGCGAAACGCGAACCACGCGATGGACATCTGCAACGGCTACATCGACTACATGCTGGACGGCGTGTGCGCCCCCGAGGAGGGAATCTACACGCTGGTGGTGGCCGCGGGCCGCGACCCCGAGCGCGCCGCGAAGATGATAGACCGCGTGGCGGGCCACCCGGCCGTGTGCGGGGTGGAGATGCTCGGAAGCGCCGAGCTTCCCCTGGGGGCGGAGGCGTACAACCCCATCTACGAGGCGGCCCAGCACCACGGACTCCCTATCGTCCTGCACGCGAACTTCCTGGGGCCGGATCTGTCCAGCTTCGCCAAGTTTCCCACCTTCGTCGAGAGCCACGCGCTGGACATGACCTGGTGCAACCAGGTGCAGCTCGTGAGCATGGTGATGGAGGGCGTGCCCGAGCGCTTCCCGGATCTCAAGATCGTCTTTCAGGAAAGCGGCATCACCTGGGTGGCGGGCCTCATGTACCGCCTCGACACCGAATACATGCGCCGCCGCGCCGAGGCGCCTCTGCTCAGGAAGCTGCCGAGCGAATACGTCAGGGATTTCTATTTCGGCACCCAGCCGATGGAGGAGATGCCGAGGAAGCACTTGAAGATGTTCTTCGACCTGCTGGACGGTGAGAACGCCTTCATCTACGCGAGCGACTGGCCCCATTTCGATTACGACGAGCCATCGGCGGTCGCCGACCTCCCGTTCCTGAGCGAGTCGGGCCGCCGCAAGATCATGGGCGAGAACGCGCTGGGCGTCTTTCGCTTCACGGAAAAGACGGTGAACCTGGAGGTGGGCGCCTAGATGGCGAGGCGGCTCTGGGCGGCGCGCGCCTCCGAAATCGGCCCCGGCGAGCGGATTCGCCTGGAACTCGGCGGCCTCAAGCTCGGCATTTTCCGGCTGATCGACGGCTTTTTCGCGCTGGAGGACAAATGCCCCCACCAGCAGGGCCCCGTCTGTTCCGGGAACGTCTTCCGCGAGATCACGGCTTACGTTGGCGATGACGGCAGGGTGCGCGAGCGCTACGCGCGTGATGAGGCGGACGTGGTCGCGTGCCCCATGCACGGCTGGGAGTTCGAGATCAGGACGGGGGAGTGCCTCGCCGACCGCCAGCGGAAAGTCCGGCGCTTTCCCGTGGAAGTCGACGGGGAGGACCTCTACGTCCTCCTGCCTGGAGGGTGAGGGGGGCTGAACTAGCCAGTTAATGTTAAATGTTATACATGTTTTTGTATGATTTCCCTTAAAATTTCATTTTGTTGAATAATTCAGAAACGAATCTCCGCAGGAGGGATATAGAAAATGGATGTCCTTGAATTTGGTCTGGCAAATGGTGTTGTAATTATTGTGGTCTTGTTCGCTTTGTTGATTATCAAGAAAGGCGTAAAAATTGTTCCGCAGTCGGAGGTCTTCATAGTAGAAAGGTTTGGTAAATACACACGGACACTGACAGCAGGGCTGAACCTTGTCGTACCTTTCCTTGACAAGATATCCCGTCGGATATCAATACTCGAACGCCAGCTTCCAGAATTCTCGATTAGTGTGATTACACGAGACAACGTCGAAGTTAGTCTTGAATCCACAGTTTTTTATCGAATTGTCGACGCCGCTCGTTCTGTGTACCGAATTCGAGATGTTGATTCGGCCCTTCACACTGAGGCATCGTCGATTGTGCGCTCGGCGGCTGGCCGTCTTGAACTAGATGAGTTGCAATCGTCGCGCGAATCAATGAACCAAGAAATTGGCGAGAACCTCCAAGCCAAATCAGACGAATGGGGCCTCGAAATTACTTCGACGGCGATAATTGATGTTGTGGTCGACAATCAGACTAAAGATGCACAGCGTCAGCAGTTGAATGCCGAGCGTGAACGACGCGCCGCGATCGCTCGTGCGGAAGGAGACAGGCGCGCTGTTGAGTTGGCAGCAGAAGCCAAACTGTTCGAAGCGCAGAAAGAGGCAGAAGCGCTTCGCCTGACTGCCGATGCCGAAGCCTACTCGGTACGTGTAAAGGCAGAGGCAGATGCTGAACAAACCCGACTTATCGCCTTAGCAATTGCTGAAAACGGTCAGCCAGCCATCAATTTTGAAGTGTTAAAGCGTCAAGTCGATGCTCTTGGCCAACTCGCTTCCTCACCAAACGCCAAGACTGTTGTGGTGCCAACCGATATCACGGGTGTCATCGGTTCTCTGCAATTACTTGCAGAAAACTTTCAAAGGCCGACAAATGGGAATACTTAGCGCCATAACATATTGGGTATTTTTGCCTGAAACTTGGGTGCTTCTCGCGCTTGTTCTGATTTGCGCCGATATTTTGCTTGCCTTTGATTTCTTCGTATTGTCAATAGGTATTGCTGCCCTAATTCTTGCTGGCCTTTTGTTCATGGAAAGAAATCTTTGGCTGGGTGATATCATGTTATTCCAGACTTGGCGTGATATCGCTTTTTGGTTTGCCGGTCTGTCGATTGGTTCAACAATTCTTATACGATTGATGTTGCAACGTCGCCATGTTGATTCGGATATCAATGAATACTGATACTGAAATACTTGCGAGCCGATAAAGACCCGGTTAAGAGAAGGAAATTATCTAAAGGCGCAATCTGGAGGGGAAACGATGTCCATGCCCGCCTACGGATACGATCACTTACACTTTCGAAGCGAGGACCCCCGCGCCGCCGCAAAGTTCTGGGAGGAGATGTTCGGCGCGAAGGTGGTGGACGAGGGCGACCTGGGCGGCTCGCCGATTTTCAGCTTCGATCTGAACGGGATGCGTTTCCTGGTCTCGGGCCGTGCGGAGGGCGAGAACCCCGTGCGCACGACGAGCGACCCGCGCTACGGGCTGGACCATTTCGGCCTCGTCGTCGACGACATGGATGCGGCCGAGGCCGACCTGCGCGCGAAGGGGGCCGACTTCATCTGCGACCCGTGGGAGATCGGCCCGGGCACGAAGATCGCCTTCATCAGAGGGCCGGACGACATCAGCATCGAGCTCGTCTCGCGCGGCTAAGGCATGAGCCTCGGCCTTGGGATAATGCCAAGCCGGGCGAGGTTTCCCTGAAACCTGCCGAAAAGGGGCTGTTGGAGAAAAATCCGTTTATGGCCCCTGTCGGTGAGGTGATGATCCCGTAGTGACAGCCCCTCCTGGGGCCTGTTCCTACACACGTCGTTCGAGTGGCGGTGTAGGGGCCGGTGTAGGGGCCGCATATCATGCGGCCCGGCCTTTCCGCCTTCACGATGCGGGTCGCATGGTATGCGACCCCTACAACAGAAACGACAAAACGGCGACCGTAGCCGGACAGACGCGGAGGCCCGTCCCGAGCTTGTCGAAGGGCGGGGAAGTCGAACGCCGCGCGCCCCGGCGAACCCTCCCTCATCGGGGTTGTTCCTACACACTTCGTTCGAGTGGCGGTGTAGGGGCCGCATATCATGCGGCCCTGCCTTTCCTTCACGATGCGGGTCGCATGATATGCGACCCCTACAACAGAAACGACAAAACGGCGACCGTAGCCGGACAGACGCGGAGGCCTGTCCCGAGCTTGTCGAAGGGCGGGGAAAGTCGAACGCCACGCGCCCCGGCGAACCCTCCCTCCTGGGGCCTGTTCCTACACACGTCGTTCGAGTGGCGGTGTATGTCGGACATATATGTCCGACCTACAACAGAAACGACAAAACGGCGACCGTAGCCGGACAGACGCGGAGGCCCGTCCCGAGCTTGTCGAAGGGCGGGGAAAGTCGAACGCCGCGCGCCCCGGCGAACCCTCCCTCATCTCATCAGGGTCTCCCGAAAAGCGCAAAATTGACAGATGAAGGAAATCCTGCTAGCGTTTTTCCATAGTTACGGAACCAGTCGAGGTTGGTTGAGGATTTTTCGAACGCCGGAGAGTGGGAATCGCGAACCGGTGGTATCGTCGCCTCCAGGGCCATCGCGCCCCGTTTCGCCTCCCGCCGTGAGAACGCTTCCCATTTCTTCGTCTGAAATTCGGGTGAACCGAGAGGCCCGGCCCAGGGCTTCTCGATTGGCGTTGTGGTTTGGTTCTGCCCCCGATGGCGGATCGCCCGTGCCACGGGGAGCGCAAGTTCTCCTTGGGCGACGATGGAGGGTTGACCATGAAAGAACTCGGATTGAGTCGTCGGAAACTCCTTCGCAATGCCGCACTTGGAACGGCCGCCCTGGCCTTGCCCGTCTCGCGGGCGGCGCCCTCGGCGGCGGCGGTGAAAAAGCTCAACTTCTACAGCTGGACCTACGGCATCAGCTTCGTGAAGCAGCGCATCGCCGAATTCGAGAAACTCGCCAAGGTCAAGATCAACTACGGCAACACGCCGGGCAGCAAGTACCACGACACGCTGGTCGTCAAGTTCACGGGCGGAGCCCCCCTGGACGTCATCTACATGATCGACGGGCACCTCGCCGAGTTCGTCGAGGCGGGCTGGCTGGCTCCCATCGATGAATTTCCCCGGGTGGATGAGTACCGCAAGGAGTTCATCGGCCCGACCGCCGACGCGCTCACCTACGAAGGCAAGCTCTACGGCCTGCCCTACTACGTGGGCCACATGGCGTTCCTCTACAACGAGGAGCATCTGGAGAAGGCGGGCATCGGCGCTCCTCCCAAGACCTGGGACGAGGTGGTCCAGCAGAGCCTCCAGATCAAGAGCAAGGGGATTCAGGAGTATCCCTTCCTCCAGTTCCTGAAAGCCGACTTCTGGATGGGCGAGTTGCTCTTCACCATGATGTACAGCCGGGGCGGGAGGTTCGTTGACGAGAAATACAACGTGATGAACTACGACAAGGAGGGCTCCGCGGCGGCGCAGGCCATCCAGTGGATCATCGACGCGGCCAAGAAGCACAAGATCACGCAGCCCGGCTTCCTGGAGCTCAACGAGGTCGCCGCGCTCAAGGCCTTCAGCAGCGGCACGGGCAGTTTCGCCATCCTGCCGAACTACCGGCTGCGGGCGGCGAACGAGCCCAAATCCTCCAAGGTGGCCGGCAAGGTCAAGATGGCGCTCATACCCACCGCCAACAACGCCAAGCCCAACGTGTGCGGCTGGACGAGGTGCTACAGCATGACCGCCCAGGCCGCGAAGGACCCCGCGCGCAAGGCGATGTCCTGGAAGATGGTGGACTTCCTGGGCGGCAAGGACAAATCCGGCACCTACCGCACCGCGAAGAAGTGGTTCACCGAGTTCGGTCTGGGCTTCGGCCACGCGCCGCTGTTCAAGGACCCCGATATCATCAAGGCTGCGAACAGTTGGGGCGAGGCGAAGCTGTTCGAGAGCCAGATGGCGCTCAGCAAGCCCAAGGACGGGCAGAAGGCCGTCTGGTACGCGGAGTGGGATCAGTTCATGCGTCCGCGCGTCCACAAGGCGATCCTGGGCCAGGCCGACATCGTGGGCACGCTCAAGACCCTGACCAAGCAGTGGAACAGGCTGAAACGTCGTTACGGTTAGACGTAAAGAGTCGCCTCCCCCGGCGATGCCCTGCCGGGGGAGGCGCGATGGAGGTTATCCTTGGCGAATATCCTGTCCGCCGAAGGGGTAGAGCCGGCCGCGCAGGCGGGCGCGAGGGGCTGGTTCGCCCGGCGCATGCAGACCGAAGGCGGCATCGCGGCGTTCTTCGTGGGGCCTGCGCTGCTCCTCATGGTGCTGCTCAACATCTATCCCATCCTGCATTCGTTCTACGTCAGCGTCCACGTCTATAACCTCAAGCGGCCCCACAGAAACCCCTTCGTGGGTTTCGAGAACTACGTCATGTTCCTGGAGAGCGAGGATTTCTACAACGCGCTCATCAACACGGTCATCTTCGTCGTGGTGTCGGTGATCGCCGTGGCCATTCTCGGCCTCATCTTCTCCCTGGCGCTGAACGAACTGGGAGCAGGTGTGCGCAGGTGGGTGGTGCCGCTCATCCTCGTTCCCTGGGCGGTGCCCTACGTGGCGAACGGCCTGATCTGGGAGTGGATCTACCATTCGGACTACGGGGTGCTGAACGGGCTTCTGGTTGCCCTTGGCGTCATCGACAAGTACCAGACGTGGCTCAGCAACCCGGACCGCGCGCTTTATGCCCTCGTGAACGCCTTCGTCTGGAAGGAGGTGCCCCTGGCCACCGTCCTGTTCCTGACGGCGCTCCAGGCGATTCCCGAGGACCTCTACAGCGCGGCCAAGATCGATCAGGCGGGCGCGTCGAGGCGGTTCTGGCACATCACCCTGCCCGCGCTCAAGCTGGCGTTTCTGCTCGTTCTGGTCTACACGTCGATCATCTCCATCAAGACCTTTGATCTCGTATACATCCTCACAGAGGGAGGACCGGGCGACGCGACGGCGCTCGTCTCCTGGTACACCTACGTGGAGACCTTCCGGAACCTGCAGTTCGGCTCCGGCGCGTCGATTTCCTATGTGATCGCCATCGCCACCTTCATCCTGGCGATCGGCTACATCAAGATCCTCTACAGGCCGCAGGAGAATTGATCATGGCTGCCCCGAGCGTTCCCGACATCAAGGAAATTCAGAGATACCGCCAGGCCGCCGTCCTGGGGCGGGTCGCCCTCTACCTCATCGTCGCCGCCATGCTCTTCTATGCGATATCGCCCTTCTACTGGATGTTGAACTCGAGCCTGCAGTTCGAAAAGGACGTTGTGTCGGTTCCGCCCAACTGGGTTCCGCCCAAGCTCAACGTCGGCAATTTCGAGGAGATAATCTTAAGAAAACCCGCGGATACGAGCGTCGCGTTCGACAAGAAGATGGCCGGATACTCCACGTTCCCCACGGCTGACGTGCTGCCCTCGATGTGGAACAGCTTCGTCGTGGCGCTGGGCGTCACCATCATCAACGTCATCCTGGGATGTCTGGCGGCGTACGGCTTCGCGCGTCTTTACTTCAAGGGGAAGCAGTCCCTTTTCTACGTCGTGCTGGCGTCGCGCATCGTGCCCGAGGTGTCGTTGATCGTCCCGTTCTACCTGATGATCCGCGGGCTGGGGCTGCTGGACACCTACATGGGCCTCATCGTGGCCTACATTCCGATATCGCTTCCCCTGGCGATCTTCGTGCTGGTCGCCTATTTCGAGACCGTTCCGCAGGAGATCGAGAGTGCCGCCCGCGTGGACGGCTGCAACCGCTTCCAGACGCTCTGGCGGGTGATCCTGCCGCTCTCGGCGCCCGCCATCGTCACGGCGGGGGTGTTCGTATTCCTCACGAGCTGGAACGAGTTCCTCTTCCCGCTCGTCCTGACCCAGACGATGAACACCCGGCCCATCACGGTGACGCTGCTCGATTTCGTCTCCGAGTTCTCGGTGAGCTACGCGCGGATGAACGCCGCGGGCGTCGCCTGCGTCATCATTCCCGTCGCCCTGGCCCTCATGTTCCAGCGCTACTTCGTGCGCGGGCTGACGGCGGGCGCGGTGAAGGGCTAGCCGGTTTTCCATAGGAGCGCATGAGAATGGCGAAGGTCGTTTTGGAGAACTTGAGCAAGAATTACGGCGAGGTGGTCGCGGTCGACAACGTGGACCTGGAGATCGAAGACGGCAGATTCGTCGTCCTCCTGGGTCCTTCGGGGTGCGGGAAGACCACCATCCTGAACGTGGTGGCGGGCCTGCTGGAGCCGACCGAGGGGGCGATACTCATCGACGGGGTGGACGTTCGCCACATTCCGGCCCACAAGCGCAACATGGCCATGGTGTTCCAGAGCTACGCCCTGTATCCCCACCTCCGGGTGCGGGACAACCTGGCCTTCCCGCTCCGGATGATGAAGATGTCCAGGGCGGAAGTCGAGGAGAAAGTCCGCTGGGCGGCCGAGGCGCTGAACATCGAGGAGCTTCTGGCGCGAAGGCCGCGCGAACTCTCGGGCGGACAGCGCCAGCGGGTGGCGCTGGGCCGGGCCATCGTCCGCGAACCCTGGGCGTTCCTGATGGACGAGCCGCTCTCGAACCTCGACGCCGCGCTCCGGGTCGAGATGCGCGCGGAACTCAAAAAGCTCCACCGGCGTCTCGAGACCACCATGATCTACGTTACCCACGATCAGGTGGAGGCGCTCAACATGGCGGACGAGATCGCGCTCTTAAAAGACGGCGTGCTCCAGCAGTACGCCTCCCCCTACGCCGTCTACCACGAACCGGCCAACACCTTCGTGGCGCAGTTCGTGGGCACGCCGCCGATGAACCTCATTCCCGGCGCCCTGGAGCAGGAGAACGGGAGGCTGCGCTTCCGCTACGGGAATTTCGCCGTGGAGCCTTCGCCGGCGCTACGCGAGCGATTGGAAGAGAAGGCGAGGGATAAGGTGATCCTGGGGATTCGCCCCGAGGACGTCACCGTGGAAGCCGCAGGCGGCGACGGGGACGGCCACCTGAGCAAGGTGCTGCTGCTGGAGCCTTACGGGGCGGATCAGGTGCTCGAACTCGCCTTCGAGGACGTATCGATCATGGCGCGCACCCCCTCCACCTTGAGAGTCGACATGGGGGACGAGGCCCGGGTGGGAATGCGCGGGGACAACCTCTTCTTCTTCGACGCCGAGACCCAACTGGCCATCTGATCCTGAATCGGCCTTCGCACAAACCGCTTGGCCTCTGTCGGGCTTTCCCCTCGGGAAGCCCGACTCTCACGGGGCTGTTGAAAAAGTCCTCTTTGCCTCATCCTGAGTAGCGGCGAAGCCGCGTATCGAAGGATGCCCTCTCGCCCGGTGCGAGCGCGTGTGATTGGTCGTGTAGGGGTCGCATATATGCGACCCTGCATTATTCGCGTCTTCACAGACATGGGCCGCATATATGCGGCCCCTACACTAGGCTTGCGACCAAAACGACGTGCGGGGGAGGACACACAGGTCCTCCCCTACAAAACCATCGTGTCTCGCGTAGCCGGACAGGCGCAGGGGCCTGTCCGGGGACCTATGTGTCCGCCCAGTCTCGAAACAGGCTTTTTAATAACCCCTTTACGTGTAAACCTCCTGAATACCAAAATAGTCCGGGTTGAAGTTCTCCACTATCTCGACCACCTTGTTCACGCAGGCCTCGAAATACCGGCGGCCCTTCTCCGGCGTGGCCCGGCGCGGGTCGCCGTAGACGCCGTTGTGCACCCGGCTGTCCGGCAGGCGGACGACCGAGGTCACCCCGTGCTGGTAGGAGAGAACGAGTTCGGGCTTGTACTCCCAGTCGCCCAGCCTGTCCACGCGCACCATGTCCGGGCGGATGTGCATCATGAAGGCCGTCTCGAACTCGTTCGCGTGGGTGCCCTCGCGGAAGTTGTCGCCGATGGCGTCGCACGCCTCCTTGTCCACCATGAAGTAGCTCCCGGCGACGATGAGTTTGTCTCCGTCCCTGCCGTAGCGGTCCATGAGCCTGAACATCATGGTCTGGAGCAGGGGCAGGTTGGGGTTGTGGCCGTTCAGGAAGAAAATCCGCTTGAAGCCGTTGCGAATGAGGCTCTCGGTGATCTCGCCGACACAGGTCATGAAGGTATCGGCCGTGAAGCTGATGGTGCCGGGAAAATTCTCCCACACCTCCGAGTAGCCGTAGGGAAGCGGCGGGGCGACGAGGCAGCCCGTGCGGTCGCCGACGGCCTTCGCGACTTCGAACGCGCTCGATATGTCCACCTGAACCGGCAGGTGCGGGCCGTGCTGTTCGGTCGAGCCCACGGGTTGGATGATGACGGGGTTCTCGGGAATCAGGTCGCGGATTTCCATCCAGGTCAGATCGCTCAGCATCATGGCGTCGTTCCCTCCATATAGTTTCGGACTCAGCCGGAGACGGCCTCGGCGGGTTCTCCCTCATACATTTTGAACAGGGCCAGATCGAAGCCGTCCGGATCGTAGAAGATGGCGGCCCGCCAGTAGCGGCCCGGGCCGCGCCACGTCACCTGGGGCGGGGTGGCGAACCGCACGCCCTTGGCCACCAACTCCTCGTAGGCGGCGTCCATGTCTTCGGGCTCGAAGGCGATGTGGCTGCTGCCCACGTCGTTCAGGGCCGGCGGATTGTCGTAGGGCTTCCCCTCCGCTTTCAGGAACTGGATGAGCTCCACGACCGCGCCTCCCGCCTGGAGCATGACGATCCGAAGCCGGCTCTCGGGCGTGGTCGAGGCGTACTGGATCCCCTCCTCGTCGGAGGAGATGTCCTCCACCACCTCGAAGCCCAGGGTGTCGCGGTAAAACGCGATGGACCTTTCGATGTCCGAAACCGTTCTGCTGGAATGGTGCATGGGACCTATCATGACGATCTCCCCCCATTGGTCTTGAGAAAACCTTGCGGGCCTACCGTCTTTCGGGATGGTGCCCGTACCGGAAACTTCATGTACGAGATGTGGATGAAGTGTAGCACAAATCTTTTTGAGGAGCACAAAACGCTCTATGCAAAGGGCTGTTGAAAAAGCCCCGGAAAGCGATATTGCTTTTCGCGCATGCCTTTGAAGTTCACTCCCCCCTTGAGGGTCTGGCTTCCCGAGGGGAAAGCCAGACGATGAGGCCGAGCCCTTGGGCGAAGGCCGATTCGGTGGGGGGACATGTCACGGGAAAGCTCCCCCCACCGAATCGCTTGCGGGCTTACGCCCTTACCTCGTCGACTCCCCCTCAAGGGGGGAGTGGTTGGTTGGCGTTCTGCAAGGGGGGAGTGATTTTCCACTACTCGGTTGCCGTCGGGCTTCCACTAAATTGCCGAACGCTTCTCAACTCCCCCTGAAGTTCGGTTTGCGTTTTTCGTGAAAGGCCTCCACGCCCTCTTTGAAATCATCCGACTGGCGAAGCCGCGAATAGCAATGCCCTTCGAGCTGGATTCCTAACGACAAGAAGGTGTCTTCGGTTTCGTTGAGCAGACGCTTGGCCGTTCGCTGCGCGAGCGGGGCGAACTGGCGGAGCTCGGCCACCAGGGCGTCTGTGGCTTTTTCCAGTTCCTCGTCCGGCACGACCTCGGTGACGACTCCCCACTCATGCGCCTGTCTGCCGCCGATGCGCTTCGAGCGCATGACGATGTGCTTCGTCCGCGTGATGCCGATCATCTTCTGCAGGCGCGCCGAGCCGCCCGAACCCGGAATCTGCCCCAGGCGCTGTTCGGGCAGGGCGTAGAGCGCCGACTCCGACGCGATGCGGAAATCACACGCGAGCGAAATCTCGAAGCCGACGCCGAAGCAGTAGCCGCGGTTGGCTGCGATGGTCGGTTTTTCGCAGCGCGCCGGCGCCGCGATGTTGTCCGCCAGTTTCGAGACGTGCTCGGGCGAGGCCTCCATGAAGCCGCGGATGAATCCCCCCGAGGAGAAGTTGGGTCCCAGAGCGCGCAGCACGATCACGCGCACGCGATCGTCGAGGTCCAGGTTCTCGAACGCGGCGCGCAGCTCCTCGCGCTGGCCCATGCTGATCGTGTTCATCTCGCCGCGGTCGAGGATGATGTCGCCGCGCTGCCCTTCCGCGTCCACTTCGACCGTGAAGCCGTCGAAACTGGCGCCGTGCAGGTCTTCGCCGTGTCCCATCGTCAAGATTCTCCTTCGTCTCGGATTTTCGTTTCTATTCAGCTGGCGCCATTTGCAGCAGCGCCTTCTTGTCGATCTTGTCGCTCGCGACGCGGGGGAATTCGCCGAGTTCGATGAACCGCGCCGGTATCTTGTAGGTGGCGAGGCCGCTCGTTCGGAGCGCCTCGGCGAGAGCTTCCGCGTCGAGGCTTCTGCCCGCATGGGGCTGGACGAACGCCCAGGGCGCCTCGCCGTATTCGGGGTCGGGCGCCGCGACCACGGCGCACTCGAAGACGTCGGGGTGCTTGGCGATCTCGCGCTCGACCTCGACCGGCAGAATCTTCTGGCCGCTGCGGTTGATGACCTCCTTGCTGCGGCCGAGCAACCTCAAGCGGCCGTCCTCGTCTATCGCCGCGATGTCGCCGGTCGCGTTCCAGCCCTCCGACCAGACCGCCATCGTCGCATCCTCGTCCTTCCAGTAGCCCGAAGACGCGTAAGGGGCCGAGAGTTTGAAGTGGCCGACGCTCCCCCGGGGCAGCGCGTTTCCCTCCTCATCCTCGATTCGCCAGCGGCATCCCCGGTGCGGGGGGCCGATGCTGCCGTTGAGCCTGAGCGCGGCGGGATCGTTCACGTCCGCGTGCGCGAAGCCGGGGGTTTCCATGCTGCCCGCCGCGAGGACGACGCGAGCGCCGGTGAGGCGCTCGAAGCGGCGCGCCGCATCGAGATCCGCCGCCGCCGTGCCGATTCTGATGGCGCGCAGCGAGCGCAGGTCGAAGGAACCCGTGTCTTCCTGCGCCAGACGGTTCAGGATGACGGGCACGGTCGTCGCCACGGTGATCTTCTCGCTCTCGATGAGCGTCAGCAAAGCCCGCGCGTTATAGGATTCGGGGAACGTGAAGGCGCACGGCGTCATGCCCGACGTCACCCAGACCAGCAGGCCCGCGCCCCCCGCCATCGGCGCGAAAACGCCGACGTTGTCTTGCTCGCTGATGCGCAATCGCGCGCCGTTTGCGCGGGCGAGACACATCTGCGCCCCTTCGGGCCATTCGCACAGCTTCGAAAAGCCGCTGGAGCCGCTCGAGACCGTGATCATGGAGATCTCATCGAAGCGGAAAGCCCGGGAGGCGATTTCCTCCATCGCTCCCGCGTTCTCGGGCGGCCGGGTCAGCTCGGCCCAGGGCAGCCAACCCTCGGGAGATTCTTCGGAGAGATCGACGCGAAGCGTGCGCGCGGTGACGCCTGCCGCCTCATCCGGCCAGGCATTCGGCTCATCGCGGCCCGCTCCTGGCGAGGAGAAGATGACGCCCGGCGCCAGTTCCTGATGCGCGTAGCCGAGTTCCTTGCTTCGCCACTGCATGGGTGCGAAGCAGCCGATGATTCCCGCTTTCTTGAATGCGATGCGAAGCACCATCTCGCGGTTCGAGGACGCCATCTGCACCAGGGCGCGGGCGTCGCGCTCGATTCCTCTGGCGATCAGGTTTGCGGAGATGCGGTCGGTGCGTTCATCCAGCCCCCGCCAGGTGATCTCCTCTTGCGCGTCTCGGCAGGCGATTTTATCGGGAAAGTCCCGCGCATAGGCGGCGTAGCGCTCCACCATCGTCTCGCGCGTCCAGTATCCGGCGGCGAGGTAGGCTTCTATTTTTTCCTGGTCAAGAAAAGTAGGTTTCATGTTTTGTTCCGGAATCAGCGGCCCTTGTACTCAGGCGCGCGTTTTTCGGCATAGGCTTTCAAGGCCTCGCGGCTGTCCTCGGTCGCCATGCAGATGGCGTAGAGCTTGCGCTCGAAGTCGATGCCCGCCAGAAGCTCGGTTTCCGTGGAGCGCAATACGGCGTCGCGCCCGGCGACGAACGCCATGGGGGCCTGCGCTCCGAGAAGACGGGCCAGCTCCTTCGCGCGGGGCATCAGGTCGGCCGGCGGCAGGACCTCGGTGACCAGGCCGATAGCGCATGCGGTCTCGGCGTCGACGCGCTGCCCCGTCAGGATCATCTGCATGGCCCAGCCCAGCCCCACGAACCGGTAGAGGCGCTGCGTGCCGCCTGAGCCGGGAATCTGGCCCAGGTTTATCTCCGGCAGCCCGAGCAGGGCGTTCTCGCTCGCGATGCGGACCGTGCAGCCCATCGAGAATTCCAGCCCCGCACCGAAGCAGTAGCCGTTAATCGCGGCGACGCTCGGCTTGCCGAGGCGCTCGATGGCGGTCGGCAGCTCCTTGCGCAGCGTCGCCGAGGGGCCCATCTCCGAGACCAGCGTGCGCTGCTCCAGTTCGGGAATGTTGGCGCCGGCGCAAAACGACTTCTCCCCGTGCCCGGTGAAGACGATGGCCTTCACCGCCTCGTCGGTCTCGGCGCGGCGGGCGCAGTCGAGCAGGTCGACCCGCATCTGGTGCGTCATGGCGTTTCGCTTCTCGGGCCGGTGCAGCGTGACTATCAGCAACTCGCCGTCCATTTCGGTGCGCACGTTCTCGTAGTTCATGTCGGCTCCGCCCCCCTGTCATGGGTTTTCTCATCGACGCAGGCGTCGTCCGCATCGACGCGCGCCCACGCTCCCATTGTAATCACCATCCGCGCGGCTCAAGTCAACCGGCGTTTGGACGGTTTCGCGAATGCGCAGTGTGTCCGTGAAAAACGCCGGACGAAAAAAGCGTTCACCCCGGCGTCCCGGCCCTCCTGCGAGAGAGCCGGGACGCCGGGGCGGGCTGTGAAGGAAAGTATGCGTTCGGTCCCGCTATGCGCCCAGCTTCAACTTCAGCCAGTCGAAAATCTCGTGCGCGTAGGGGGGCACGTTGTCCATCTGGCAGTGCTGGGCGCCCGTTTCGGTCCCCTTGACGACCCGGAAGGTCTTGTCCTTCGATCCCGAGGCGCCAAAAAGATTTTTTGCGTCGGCGAGGGGGATCTGCTGGTCGCCTTCCCCGTGGATCAGCAGAAACGGGCAGCGCATGTTCTGCACCACGCCGTCGAGCTTGAAATCGGCGAGCAGGTCGAGGCACTCCTCGGTGGAGTCGGAGTTGAAAATCCACTCCAGGTGATGGCCGGGAACCGAGAGGGCGGTCTTGTAGGCGGCGGCGATACGGTCCTGCCACACCCGCTGGTAGTCCCAGATCGCCCCCCAGGCCACGCACGCCTTGAAGCGGTGCTCCATGCTGGCGTTTCGGGGCGCGTAGTAGCCGCCGAGGCTTATCGCCATGACGCCGGCGCGCTTCGCGTCCACGTCGTTTCTGCCTTCGAGATAGTCGAGGGCCGCCCCTCCCGCGACCTCGTGATCGTGGCGCAGGAAGAGCTTCCGGAAGCGGATGGCTTCCCCGTTTCCGGGCGCGTCCACGGCGAGCACGCTCATCCCGCGGCGTACGAGGTCTTCCGCGCCCAGGATGTATTGAATCTCCTTCGAGACGTCGAAGCCGTCGAAGGAGACCACAACGGGCGGTTTCCGCTTCCTCGTGTTCTGCGCGTGAATGAGGATTCCGGGCAGCGTCTTTTTGCCCTCGAAGGGGATTTCCACGTGCTCGATGCGCGGCGCGTCCGTGAGCGCGGCGAAGCGCTTGAAGGAATCCAGCGATTTGCGGTACGCGGCGTTCGCCGCCTTGTCCTTGGGCGTGCGGAACCGCTCGCCGAGCTGGTAGTAGAAACACGCGCGCTTGAAGAAAGCGGCGGCGGAGAGGTCGTTCTTCTTCCGCGCCGCGGCCATCCCGAGGGCGCGCATCCTGTCGGCCTCGCTCACCCATTCGGCGAACCAGGCGTCGTCGTCGCCTATCTTGCCCTTTAACTTGCGGCAGACCCTGTCGACCTCGCCCATCGTGGACGAACCCCAGAAGGACGTGGAATAGGCGATCCCCACGCCTGCGGACCAGCGGTAGTCATTCGGGAAATACGCGAACCACGGTTCCTTGCGGACGGCTTTTGCTGCTTTTGCCATGAGGCGTTCTCCTTAAAGAAGTAGAAGAATATCGTGTACGTATCTGTTGAGGGGTGGCGCGGGAAAATCGAGAAAAACGGATTCTTGAATCCGGCAGTTCTTCGAAATTCAGGCTTCCTCGTATCGTTGTTCCAATGGCGGGAGTTATATCACAGGGTCGTTCCGCCCGTCATGGGCGGTGGGTGTTTAGTAGGGACAGGTCGCGACCTGTCCGTTCCGTATTCATCTTGAGGAGGAAGAAATTCGGAGGCAGACAACACAAACGTGTTACTCCTTGACGATTGGATTCATCCACCATGCCGTCATTCCGGCGAATGCCGGAATCCAGTGACTTTGTCTCTGTTTTTGTCTTTTCGTTTTTATTGTTTTTGGGGTTGTCCTGCGATACAGGTATTCCCGTTGGTTCTGGATTCCGGCATTCGCCGGAATGACGAATAAAACCGCTCCGCCCCGTAGTGGGCCGTTCTTGTGAACGGCTCAAGGTCGCGACCTGTCCTTACAAAGACAATCTTGGAGGAGGACAATCTAGTTGAGTCGCCTATCGAATGATTGCATTGTGATTATTGGGCAGGGTAGAAACTGGAACACAAGGAGGGCTTCACCATGGCGAGCATCACGATCCGCAATCTCGACGACGACGTGAAAACACGCCTTCGCGTAAGGGCGGCGGAGAACGGTCGCTCCATGGAGGAAGAAGCGCGGGTGATCCTGCGCGAGGCCGTCGGACGTGAGGACGTGCCTGCAAAGGGTTTGGGTACGGCGATCCATGAGTTGTTCAAGCCCTTCGGCGGCGTCGAGCTGGAGTTGCCGCCGCGCGAGTCGATGCGCGAACCGCCCATACGTTGAGTAGATGGGTTCTTCCACGACGCTGTTTCTGGCGACGGCCTACCAGATGGCGTCTTTAGTCGGAAGTTGGGGGATCGGCGTCGAGTGCGCCGACCAGTCGACAGTAATTAAAAAATTTCTTTGTCAACTTTGCTTAATTAGTCCCATATAATTCCCTCTGAATTCCTTGAACAGAAGTGTTTCCAAACTCATTGTTGTATCCAATGACGAGGCTTTGGGGCTCAAATATCAACACATGAAACTTCCATATAATTTCAAAAAGGCCTGCTAATGAGATTTGAGACCGTATTTTGCATTGACGGGAGTGGTGAGAAAAATCAAGAAAGAGCAAAAGTTAAACGACCCATTTACCGACTCGATGTAAAAAGGAGAAAAATAACGCGCGAAAATAATGAGGAATCCGGGTTGAGTTTCTTCACTCGTCAGATTAAGGGTATGTCAGTTCCCAAGCCGATATTGGTCGTCGTTGATTGTCCCATCGGATTGCCTGTACAACCTCGAGACGTACACAGTGGGAATCAAACATTCCTGGAATGGCTCGAATCAACGGCTCGACGACTTCCGAATGAGGAAGCTTGGAGAGATAGGCTAATTGCCAAGGGAATCGGGGACCGATCAAAATCAAAGCCTTTTGTAGAGCACAGAAAAGGAGAAGAAAAAAAGGAAATCTACGGACGGCGTAAATGTGATGAAGAAAGTAATGGCGAAAGTGTTTATTTCTTACTGGGGAGTAAACAGGTTGGGAAAGCGGCTCTACAATTTTGGTTTGAGGTTCTCCAGCCCCTACGAGAGCGATTTCAGAATCGCTTGGTGGTATGGCCGTTTGAGTCGCTTCGAAACGGGGATATTGTTGTCGCCGAATGTTACCCTGCTTTGTATGTTAAGCCAGTATACGGGTCTAGAATTTCCAACAAGGGAAACAAAACTGAGCGAGAAAAAGCGTTGAGTCATTTACGTGCTAACAACAGGGCAAGATGTGAGGTTACAAACAAGACATGGAATGATGCCGCTTCTTCTGATCACAGTTTCGACATGTTCACAACTGCCTATTATATTTTGCAAGAGATGGACAAAGGTCGCGAAAATATTCTGTTGTATCCGAAGGATAACCTAGAATGCGAAACTATTGAGGGTTGGATGCTTGGTTTGAAACCGTAGCAGAAAAAGAGAAATTCATGTTTTAATTTTGGGAATTACTGGAGCAGGGAATTTGATTCACCTATCGTATGTACAGAGTGTAGGGACAGGCCTCCGTGCCTGTCCAACACCTGCGCTGGCCTGCCGACTTTAAGGGCCGTTCGTTCTCCCGCACCCGCAAATGGATTCCGGCATTCGCCGGAATGACGAATAAAACCGCCCCGCCCCGTAGTGGGCCGTTCTTGTGAACGGCTCAAGGTCGCGACCTGTCCCTACAGAAACGATTGCGGGGCAAGGACAGGCACGGAGGCCTGTCCCTACAAGAAATTCTGCGTCGGGCGAGTCTCATCCCTACCCGCAGAGTTTCTCCTGCATCCAGTCGAACATGTAGGTCGCCCCGATGGCGTAGTTGTCGCGCTGGCAGTGCTGGGCGCCGCCTTCCTTCACGGTGAAGACCTTGAGCGTCTTGTCCTTCGAGCCCACGGCGTTATAGAGCGCCTTGGCGTCTCTGAGCGGAATCTGTTTGTCGTCCGCCCCGTGCGTGACGAGGAAGGGGCACCGCATGTTCTGCACGACGCCGTCGAGCCGGAAGCCCTCGAGCTTGACCAGGGCGTCGTCGAGCGAGTCGGCGTTCAGGATCCACTGGATGTGATGGCCCGGTACGGAGAGTTCCGCCTTGAACGATGCGTCGATGCGCTTTTTCCAGGTGGCGTAGTAGTCCCAGATCGCCCCCCAGGCCAGGCACGCCTTGTAGCGCGGCTCCATGCTGGCAATGCGCGGCGCGTAGTAGCCGCCCAGGCTGATGGCCATGACGCCGGCGTTCTTGGCGTCCACGTCGTTTCTGGTTTCGAGGTAATCGAGCGCCGCCGAGCCCGCCACCTCATAGTCGGGGCGCAGGTAGATGTTGCGCAGGCGGATGGCCTCGCCCGTGCCGGGGCCGTCCATCACCAGACAGCTCATGCCCCGGCGCACCAGGTCCTCCACGCCGCGCGTGAACTGGAGCTCCTTGGTGACGTCGAGCCCGTCGAAGAAGACCACGACGGGGGGTTTTCTCTTCCGCGTGTTCTCGGCATGCACGAGATAGCCGGGGAGTTTCTTCCTGCCCTCGAAGGGAACTTCCACGGCCTCGATTCGGGGCCTGTCCGTCAGGCGCACGAAGCGGCGGAAGGTGTCGAGCGATTTCTTGAACGTACTGAGGGCGCGCTTGTCCTTGGGCGTCCGGAAGCGCTCGCCCATCTGGTAGTAGCAGGTGGCGCGCTTGTAGTGGGAGGCGGCGGAGAGGTTGCGCTTCTTGCGCTCGGCGGCGCGGCCCAGGTCCCTCACGGTGTCGCCCATGCGGTCCCACTCGCGGAACCACAGGTTGTCGTCGCCGAGCTTCTTGTAGAGGCGGCGGCAGACCTTGTCGACCTCGCCGATCTCTGTCCCGCCCCACTGCGCGCTCGAGACCATGCCGCAGATGGCGGCCGACCAGCGGTAGTCCTCGGGAAAGTAGGTGAACCAGTTCGTGTTCGCGGGTGCTTCGGGCATGGATGGCCTCCTTTGGGCCGCATCCGGGCCGCGCAGGCGCGCATGGACGCCCGGGTCTAAGTCGCGCGGATGCGGGTTTTCGGGTTGAATGTAAGCGTGCGGGATCATATCTTTGTTCCACGCTGATAATCAAACCGATGAGCCGACCGCGGGCGTCTCAAGGAGGAGTGTGTGATGAGCGAAGGAAGCGACTTCCAGAAAGTGCTGGACTACATCGATCAGAACGCGGAGCGCACCGTGGCCGATCTGCAGGAACTCTGCCGCCAGCCGAGCATCTCGACGACCAACGTGGGCATCAGGGAGATGGCGGCCCTGCTCGAGGCCCGCGTGGCGCGCTCGGGACTCGAGACGACGCTCCATGAGACGGGCGGCAACCCGATTCTCACGGCGCGCTTGGGAGGCGGGGGAGACAAGACGCTCCTCTTCTACAACCACTACGACGTGCAGCCCGCGGAGCCGCTTTCCGAGTGGGACACGCCGCCGTTCGAGGCGCATATCGTGGACGGCGCCGTGATCGCGCGGGGCGCGACGGACAACAAGGGCAACATCATGAGCCGACTGGCGGCGTTCGAGGCGTTTCTCGCGGTGCGCGGCGAGTTGCCGTGTTCGGTCAAGTACATCATCGAGGGCGAGGAGGAGGTGGGAAGCCCCTCGCTCGAACCCTTCGTCAAGGAAAACGCCGACCTGCTCGCGGCGGACGGCTGCGTCTGGGAGGACAACACCACGCGCGTTGACACCCCCGTGCTTTCGCTCGGCAACAAGGGGCTTTGCTACATGGAGCTCACCTGCCGGACGGCGAACGTGGATTTCCACAGCTCGAACGCCCAGATATACGAGAACGCGGCCTGGCGGATGACGTGGGCGCTCTCGACCATGAAGGACCAGGACGAGAACGTGCTCGTCGAGGGGTTTTATGACGACGTGCTGCCGATCACCGAGATCGAGGACGAGCTCATCCGCCGCGTGCTGCCCTACAACGGGGCGGAACGGGTCGAGAAGTTCGAGTTGCGAAAATTTCTCCTCGACATGAAGGACGAGGACCTCCCCCGCCGCCACCTCGCGAACCCGACCTTCAACATCGCCGGTTTCGACGGCGGCTACACCGGCGATGGGGTGAAGACCATCGTCTCCGCGCGCGCGCGGGCCAAGATAGACTGCCGCCTCGTGCCGAACCAGGACCCTTACAAGATAAGGGACTGCGTGCGCGCGCACCTGGACAGGCACGGCTTCGAGGACATCGGCGTGGAGCTCCTGTTCACCTCCTACCCGGCGAAGAGCGACCCCGAGGCCGACATCGTGAAGGCGTGCAACGCGGCGTCGCACAGACTCTACGGGGAAGACGCCATCATCAACCCCTTCGGCAACGGCAGCACGCCGACGTATATCGTCTTGAAGCATCTGGGGGTTCCGCTTTCCTCCACCGGCGTGGGCCGCATCACCTCGCGCACGCACAGCGCGAACGAGAACCTGAAAGTCGCGGACCTGATCGACGGGGCCAAGTGGATGGCCGCCATCTGCGAGGAGTTCAGCCGGTTATAGAGTGAGTTCATGGGGGCCGCGTCTGCGCGCCCGTTTCTGGAATTGTGGAACCACGCACACAGGAGAAGAAGATGCACGTTTTCGATCTGGAAAAGGAAAAGGAATTCAGCACCGAAAAGCACGTGGAGAAGATTCTGGGCCGCTACGAGGAGGGCGACGTGACGGTGGCCTGCTGGGAGCCCGGCCAGGTGAGCCCCTACCACTGCCATCCCTACGCGACGGAGATCTATTTCTGCTACAAGGGCGGCGGCAGGATGAAGACCCCCACCGGCGAGGTCGACGTGATCCCCGGTTCCTTCATCGTCCATCCCCCGGGCGAGCTCCATGAGTACACGAACGGCTCGGAGCGCACGCTCCTCTACCGGGTGCGCTACGGGGGAGACAAGGTCTCGCGCCACAAGGAATGGCCCACCAACCCGAACTGGAAGGCCAGGCCCGAGGACGAAGAGTATTTCAAGGGCGAGTAGGCGTCCATGAATCGAAGGGGCGGTTCGAGAACGGTCCCTGCAAAACCCGCAAACCCTACCAATTGCCGATATGCGCGCGGAGTAGGGACAACCCCTCCTCGGGGTTGTCCTGCCCCCGTGGTTGTCCCTTGCAGAACGCACCATCGGACAGGCACGGGGGCCTGTCCCTACAAACGAGAGAAGGTCTTGATCGTCATTCCGGCCTTGAGCCGGAATCGATTTGCGGGTGCGGGTGAATGAACGACGGCGTTTCAATTCCCGCCGATGTGCGGGAATCCTGACGAAAGGCAAAAGACATAAAATGGATTCCGGCTCAAGGCCGGAATGACGGCAATCCTGGCAATCCAGGGTTTTCAACAGTTCCTTGAGGGTTGCCGGCAACTGATGAAGAAGGAAGAATCATTCCCCCCTTGAGGGGGTCGGGCTTCCCGAGGGGAAAGCCCGACAGAGGCCGAGCGGTTTGTGCGAAGGCCGATGTGGTGGGGGACATACCACAGGGTAAAATCTCCCCCCACCAGTTCGCTTTCGGGCTTACGCCTTCAGCTCACTGTCGGCCTTCCCGAGGAGGAAAGATGGGGTAATCGGGTTGGTCTGCGAACTACCGCGTGTGGCGGATGTTCCTCTGCCTTATGATTCGAGGCGAGGCCGGGATGGTCCGGTCTCTACGCGCCCGCAGGAGGAGCAGTCATGAACTACTTTGCAGGACTCGACGTGTCGTTGGAGTGGACGAGTGTGTGCGTGGTGGACGCGGAGGGCGGGATCGTCCGGGAGGCGAAGGTCGCGAGCGAACCCGCGGCCCTCGTGGCGTTCTTCACCGGACTGGCCTTCGGCGTAACGCGCATCTGCCTGGAGGCGGGGCCGCTGTCACAGTGGCTCCATGACGGTCTGGCCGAGGCCGGGTTCCCGGTGGTTTGCGCCGAGACGCGGCAACTGAAGGCGGTGCTCTCGGCGACGGTGAACAAGAGCGACCGCGACGACGCGCGCGGCATCGCCCAGTTGGTTCGCGCGAACCTGATTCGCCCGGTGCACGTGAAGACGGTGTCGAGCCAGGAAAAACGCATGCTCCTCGCCAACCGCAGGTTCATGCTGAAGCAGTTGTGCGACGCCGAGGCCCACATCCGGGGCACGCTGCGCAACTTCGGGCTGAAGATGGGCAAGGTCACCCGTCGCGGTTTGGAGGCGCGTGTAGGGTGTCTGGTCGCGGAGCGCCCGGAGTTGGCGCGCCTGGTGGCGCCGATGCTGCGGGCTCGCTCTGCGCTGCTGGCGGAATACGTCCGGCTGCACAGGATGATGCTGGAGGCGGCGCGAGCCGATCCGGTCTGCCGGCGCCTGATGACGGTTCCCGGCGTGGGTCCGGTGACGGCGCTCACCTTCCGGGCGAGCGTCGACGTGCCATCGCGTTTTGCGCGCTCGCGCTCGGTGGGCGCGCACTTCGGGCTTGTGCCTCGCAAATGGCAATCCGGAGAGGTCGACCGCACGGGAAGCATCTCCAAATGCGGCGACGCGATGATGCGCGCGGCGCTCTACGAAGCCGCCAACGTCTTGCTCGGGCGCACGACGCGGTGGTCATGGCTGAAAGCCTGGGCGATGGGTGTGGCGAAGCGTCGCGGCAAGTCGCGCGCGAAGGTTGCGCTCGCCCGCCGGCTCGGCGTCATCATGCACCGCATGTGGATGGATGGCAGTGAGTTCCGCTGGAAGCGCGACGGCGCGGATGCTTCGGCTGCCTGAGGTCGAGACACTGAAGAAGGAGGACCACAGACAAACCCTGTAGCTTCCGCCTCGGCGGGGGATGCTCCCGTGGGGACGAGGGACGAAGTGAGTACGCTGTCGGCCTAGCCCCGCTGCGTCGGTGACGATGCGAGGGCGCAGGAAAGATTGTTCCACTTCGTTCTCCGATCCCATCCTGTTGACGGCCCCCGGCTCGGGAGTCGATCACGAAGAGAAGCGAGACCCCCATGGAGCGTCATCTGCAGCCAAAGGCGGAACAGGTCTGACAGAACCAGGGGAGAGGAACTTGACTTGCCCTACCCGATTAGAGAAGGCCGACCCTCAAGGGGGGAGTGATTTCCACTCTCGTCGGAAGGCAAGAACCCTCAAGGGGGGAGTGAATTTCTTCTCTACTCGGTCGGGTTCGGCCCCCCACCCGGAGTGCGCCCGTGAGCGATACGATGGATTTCGATGAGCGCGCCTCGCGCCAGGCCGAGGTCATGTACCTGACGCCGGACTTGACCGAGGTGAGACGCCGGACGATAGAGGCGCTCGGTCTCACCTCCGGCGCGCGCGTCCTGGACGTGGGTTCCGGCCCCGGCCTCTTCGCCGACGAGATAGCGCAGACGGTCGGCCCGACGGGTTGCGTGCGCGGGGTGGATATCAGCGAGTCGATGATCGGGCTCGCCCGGGCGCGATGCGCCGATAAGCCCTGGGTCGACTTTCAAATCGCCGACGCCGTATCACTTCCCTTCGAAGATGAGTATTTCGACGCCTGCGTGAGCGTGCAGACGCTCGAGTTCGTGGCTGACTTGGATGCGGCCTTGCGCGAGATGCACCGCGTATTGAAGCCCGGTGGACGACTCGCGGTGAGCGACGCCGACTGGGGCGCCACGTCGTGGCGCTGTGAGGATGCGGCGCTCTGCGAGCGGGTGATGGCCAGCTGGCTTGCGGGCTTCGCCCACCTGAGGCTGCCGCTCACGCTCAAGCCCGGGATCGAGGCGGCGGGCTTCGCCGATGTTTCCGCCCGCGCGATCCCCGTTCTCAACACCGCCTGCGAACCCGAGAGCTTCAGTTTTCAATTCATTCGTCAGGTTCAGGGCGTCGTCCCCGCCAGGACGGACCTGACGCAAGAGGAAGTAGACGCATGGGCGAGTGAATTGCGCGGCCTGGACGAGAGGGGCGCATATTTTTTCTCGCAGACGAGATATCTGTTCTCAGCCGATAAGCCGCGCTGAATCAACTCTCTTTCGGCTTAAACTTCTTGTAGACCACGGGGATGAGCGAGAGAACCGCGAGACCCACCAGGGCGATCATGACCTGGGGCGTCAGGATCCCCTTGGCGGAGAACTCGCCTCCCGCCTCGAATATGCTGCCGAGGCCCGCGCCCACCGAGGCGAAGACGAACGATCCGGGAATGATGCCCAACAACGTGCCGATAACGTAGACGCTCGGGGACACCCCCAGAAAGGCGGGCACGAGGTTCACCACGAAAAAGGGGAACAGGGGCACGAGCCTTAAAACCAGCAGGTAGCTCAGCGCGTTTTCCTGAAAGCCTTCCTCCATCTTCTGGAGCCAGGGGCCGGCCTTCGCCCGCAGGGGGTCGCCGAGCGAGGTCTTGGCCGCGATGAAGAGAATCGTCGCCCCCGCCGTCGCGCCCACGACGATGTAGAGCGCGCCCCAGACGGTCCCGAACAGAAAACCGCCCGTGATGCTCATCACCGCCCCGCCGGGAAGGGAGAATATCGTCACCGCCGCGTAGACGAGCATGTAGGCGACCACGGCGAGCGCGCCGTTGGCGCGCACCCATGTCTTCAATGCCTCCTGGTTTTCCCGCAGGGTTTCGAAGGAGAGGTAGCGCCCCAGGCCCGAGTAGAAGAAGGCGACGATCACGAGGACCAGAATCAGCGGGATGATGAAGTTTTTATACGATAATTTTCTTTCGGATTCGCTCATTTTCGGCCGGTTGCTTTCCAGGTTTGGGGTTGTGGCGCGAGAGGAGGCGGCTGCCTCGAATGGTTCCCGATCCGACGCATGGCGTCCGAACCGCGCTTCGCTTCTATCACATTTCGCGCGCGGGTGAAATCGCCCCGCGTTTTTGAGGGTTGTCGAAAAAGCCTCTCCTCGCTTGTAATTGACCACCACCGTCATTCCGGCAAATGTCGGAATCCAGAGCAGACGGGGACACCGAATCGCAGGACGACCCCTAAAAACGATAAAGCGAAAAGACAAATACAAAAGAAAAGTCCCTGGATTCCGGCATTTGCCGGAATGACGATCAAAAGCGAGGAGCAAAACCACCATCCCTCCTCGGTCGAGAGGGCATCCTTCGATACGGCGCTTACGCGCCTACTCAGGATGAGGCAGGTGGGGGGACGGCGAAGCCTGCCCTGAGCCTGTCGAAGGGCCGCTACTCAGGATGAGGCGGCGAAGGGTTTTTCAACAACCCCTTGTGCCAGGGGTGGCGATATCCGCGCGATTGCGAGAAAATGACCTTTTACGTCGATTGGGAGCGAATCGGTGAACCCGAGACTGAGGCCGTATCAGACATACGGAATCACCCTGCTTCGCGTTTCTCTGGGCGTCTACTACGTTCTCCACGCCTATTACGGTTTTCTGGTGGTCGGCGTGGAGCGCTTAGCCGCCCTCAACGCGTCGATGGGCGTTCCTCTGCCGGCCTTCGGCGCGTGGGCCGTCGTGCTGGGTCATCTGGTCGGCGGAGCGCTGCTGATCATCGGGTTCTACGCCCGTCTCGGCGCCTTGATGAACGCTCTCATCATGGCGGGCGCGGCCTTGCTGGTGCATTTCGACCAGGGTTTTTTCATGCGCGGGATCGTCACGAACCCGAAGACCGGCGCCGCCGCCGCCGGGGGATACGAATACGCCCTCTTCCTTCTTCTCGCCACGGTCGCGGCGCTCTTCCTCGGAAGCGGCCCCCTCTCCCTCGACGCCGGCGCGAGAAGCAGAATGCGTATGGGGGAGTAGGAAACTACCCTAAGTTCAGAAGTCTCACATCACCGATGAAACTTTCGAGGGACATCGATTCGGGGCGGGAAGGCGGCCCTGGCGGCATTTCACACGGCCCAACCGGCGGACAGCGCCTCCGCCTGTTCGATCACCGTCCGCGTTGCGTCTTCCTGCTTGTCCGGCGGGTATCCGTATTTCCGGAGGATGCGCTTGACCAAAACACGAAGTTTCGCCCGCACGTTCTCGCGAATCGTCCAGTCGATGGTCACGTTATTACGCACGGTCTCGACCAGTTCACGGGCGATGTCGCGCAGGGTTTCGTCGCCAAGCACCCGGACCGCGCTGTCGTTCGTCTCAAGCGCGTCGTAGAAGGCGAGTTCGTCTTCCGACAAATCGAGATTTTCGCCGCGTTCGGACGCGGCGCGCATCTCCCTGGCGAGTTCGATCAACTCCTCGATCACCTGCGCGGCCTCGACGGCCCGGTTCTGATAGCGCCGGATGGTCTGCTCCAGCATCTCGGCGAACGAGCGCGCCTGGACGACGTTCTTCCGCCGACGGGCGGCAATTTCGCCCCTCAGGAGTTTCTGCAGCAGCTCGACGGCGAGATTGCGTTGCTTCATGCCCCGCACCTCGTCCATGAAATCGTCCGAGAGGATCGAGATGTCGGGTTTCTCCAGGCCTGCGGCGGCGAAGATGTCGATGACTCCTTCCGACGCCACCGCCCGGGAGATGATCTGGCGAACGGCGTGGTCCAGTTCCTCTTCGGGACGAGCTTCGGCTTCGGCGCGCTTGGCCAGCACGGAGCGAACCGCCTGGAAGAACCCCACGTCGTCGCGGATGCGGATCGCCTCTTCATGCGGAACGGCCAGGGCGAACGCCTGGGAGAGTTCGCGCACAGCCTCCATGCAGCGGTCCTTTCCGTTTTCCTGCGCGAGGACGTGTTCCTGGGCGGCCGGCAACAGACCGAGACGCTCCTGTGATGCGCCGCTGATCCACGCCGACCGGTCGAAGCCGTGGAACAGGGCGCAGCATACCTCGTATCTTTCGAGCATCGCTTTCACCGCTTCTTCCTGGTCGATGGCGGTCTGGCCCTTGCCGCCGCTATCGGTGTAAGTCGCAAGCGCCTGCTTGAGTTCATGCGCAAGACCCAGGTAATCGACGACGAGGCCGCCCGGCTTGTCCCGGAAAACGCGGTTGACGCGCGCTATCGCCTGCATCAGCCCGTGGCCGCGCATCGGCTTGTCCACGTACATGGTGTGCAGGCTCGGCGCGTCGAAGCCGGTGAGCCACATATCGCGCACGAGCGCCACGCGCAGAGAGTCCGCCGGGTCGCGGAAACGCTTCGCCAGCGCCTCGCGCCGGGGCTTGTTGCGGATGTGGGGTTGCCAGTCTGTCGGGTCGGTGGCGTCGCCCGTCATCACGACCTTGAGGCTTCCCTTGTCGTCGTCTTCGTGATGCCATTCGGGACGCAGGCGGGCGAGTTCGCGGTAGAGGTCGATGCAGATGCGGCGGCTCATGCAGACGACCATCGCCTTGCCGTCCATGGCTTCCAGGCGGTTCTCGTAATGCGCGACGATGTCCTCCGCAACGAGTCCCAGGCGCTCGTCCGCCCCGACGACGGCTTCGAGTTGCGCCCATTTGGTCTTGAGCCTCTCCTTGCGCGAGACTTCTTCGCCCTCGGTCGCCTCCTCGAAATCGGGGTCTATCTTGGGGCGCTCGCTCTCCTCGATGGCGAGCCTGGCGAGCCTGCTCTCATAATAAATGGGCACCGTCGCCTTATCCTCGACCGCGCGCTGTATGTCGTAGACGCTGATGTAATCGCCGAACACGGCGCGTGTGTTGGCGTCTTTGAGTTCAATCGGCGTTCCGGTGAAGCCGATGAAAGAGGCGTTCGGCAGGGCGTCGCGCATGTGGCGCGCGAATCCGTCGATGAAGTCGTACTGGCTGCGGTGCGCCTCGTCCGCGATGACGACGACGTTGCGCCGCTCAGACAGCATGGGGTGCCGGTCGCCCTTCTCTTCGGGGAAGAACTTCTGGATGGTGGTGAACACCACGCCGCCCGATTCCACCGCGAGCTTGGCGCGCAGGTCCGCGCGGCTCGCCGCCTGTTCCGGGGGCTGGCGCAAGAGATCCGCGCAGCGCGAGAAGGTGCCGAATAGCTGGTCGTCTAAGTCGTTTCGGTCGGTGAGCACCACGATGGTGGGGTTTTCCATCGCGGGCTCGCGGACGATGCGCCCCGCGTAGAAAGCCATGGTCAGGCTCTTGCCCGACCCTTGCGTGTGCCAGACGACGCCGATCCGCCGGTCCCCCGGCTCGCCGCCCGCTTTGCGGTCCGACTCGGGACGGCCGTCCTCACCGGCGGCGTCGCGCAACGCTGCGGCGCGAAGTGTCTCCTCGACTGCCGCTTCGACCGCGTGGAACTGGTGGTAGCCCGCCATCTTCTTCGCCAGCGCGCCGCCGCCCTCGTCCTCGAAGACGATGTAATCGCGAACGAGCGAGAGGAACCGCCGCCGCTCGCAGACGCCCTCCAGCATCACCTGCAACTGGGGCAAATGCGAATCGGCCAATGCTTCGCCCGATGTCGTGCGCCAGGATTTGAACCACTCCCGCCCGGCGGTGAGCGAACCGACGCGCGCCTCGACGCCGTCCGATATCATCAGCGCCGCGTTGTAGGCGAAGAGCGAGGGGATTTCGGCCTTGTAGGTCTGGAACTGCCGCCAGGCGGTCCAGATGGTCGCGTTCTCATCGGCGGGATTCTTGAGTTCGAGCGCGCCGAGCGGCAGGCCGTTCACGAACAGCACGATGTCCGGGCGGCGTTCGCGCCTGTTCTCGACGACGGTGAACTGGTTGACGGCGAGCCAGTCGTTGTTCCCGGCCTCATCGAAGTCCAGCACCCGCGCCTGCGCGCCCCGGATGGCGCCCCCGGAATCGCGGTATTCCACCGCCGCGCCGTTCACGAGCAGGCGGTGAAGGCTGCGGTTTCGGGCTTCGAGCGTCGCTCCCTCGGGCCGGGTGAGCTTGCGAAAAGCGTCCTCAAGAGCCTCGGCGGGAAGAGCGGGGTTGAGGCGGAGGAGCGCATCGCGCATCCGCCCCTCCAGAACGACATCGCCGTAGTCGGCGCGCTCCGCACCCGGTGTATCGGGCGCGATGTCCGGGCCGTGGGCGGTATTCCAGCCCATGGCCGCAAGCCAGGCGAGGGCGGCCTCCTCAACGATGGATTCAGTGATACTTCCGCTATTCATTCATCTTCTCCAATGCCTCCAGCGTGATTTCCCAAAAGCCGGATGCCTAAATCTCGATATGCGACCGGATCGATAGAGAATAGAAGTTCACTTGCGTAGTATTCTTCTTCGCAAACTTGAATTAATCCATATATGCCATCGATTGCGATGTCGAAGCGTCGTTCGGGATTTGGAGATGCAGACTGCAACCTTGCGAGTATTTCTTTCTCAAGTTCTTCTTCCGCGTTTGGCACATCGAATAAAAAACCAAAAATCCAGAGCGAACTCTTGCGAATAATCTGCAATACTTGGATTTCAGGTGTACCCTTATGACCTCCGTGATATTGCTCGTTCCTATGTTCATGTGCCCAAATGACAGATGCTCGATCTATCCCTAACTGAACTGAGCGACTTTGGCATTCATGTTCTATGAAATCGAGCTTGGTATGATAGGTTTTCAACCATTGGTCAACTTGGGCGCGTTGATATTCACGATTGCTTCTCTGAATAGGATGCAATGAAAGATAAGTTGAGATCGCTACTTCAATAGCATTGTCAAAAGAGATTAGCGCAATGCGACGATCAAAGTCGTCACCATTTTGCAGATGGCCTTCTGCATGAAGCAGCAGTTCGAATGGCCCTTGGGCCCACGGATGAATAGTACTCATTGTAATATACTCAAAATTTATTGTTAAAGTAGCGTAAACACGGGTTTGATCATCAGACCACCCTAGCGAGAAACGCCTCGGCATCTTTAATCTGCAATTCGCCCGACACCAGCTTCGGAAGTAACGCATCATGAAGGCTGGTTAGTATTTTCGTCTCGTTCTGAGCCTGCGCTAAACGTCGGAACAAAGATTCCAAAAACTTGCGAAATGTTTCAAGGATTGAATCAACTGGTGCGATTAAATTCATCGCACCCAAATCAGAGTTCGAGATAAAGGGTTGAGCTGCTCCCTTCTTGATCAAATCTATATCCAAGTTTCTAAGAGAAAGTAATAACCATTCTCCCGAAATACCTTCATTTTGCGCAATAATTGAAGCATTGTTGTTGATCCATGCTCGTCCTTGGTATGAGAAAAACTGTCCACAATAGGCCCCAACCCTGCCAACTGTTATGACATCCCCATCGGCGTTGTAGTCATCTGTGTACCCCATTAGACCAGCACCGCCGAATACCGGCACTGATCCATTGTCAACGAACTTATCTTTTGGAAGCTGCTTACCTCCTTTTATCGAAGCAAAATCCGACACGACTTTCACCTCCCATCCCTCCGGTATCTTACCCAATTCGGAATCCACCAGCTGATCGGGGAAGAGGTCGGCGATGTGCCTGGGCAGTCCGGTGTCAAGGCCTGCCATTTTGGCGCGGACTGGGTCGAAATCCACGAACCACGACTTGAACAGCGCGCGCGCCGTCGACTCTAGGGTCTCATTTATCTGGTGATTAAGTTCTATTTTGTCGTCCAGCGTTCCGAGGACATGCGCGATGGCACGCTGTTCGGAGAGGGGAGGAAGGAGGAATCGCAATTCGTCGAGGGTTTGTAGGTTTATGTTGTCTTGTACACTGCCAGTCCCAACATTCTCCTGCTGAATCTTATTTCGGAGGAGACGAAATGTGTACTCTACAAACCGGACATCGCAAATGGATTCATTGGCAATGAACCCAATTACACTATCAGGAAAACAAGCTGGGTAAGTAAGAATAGCCGTCTCGGCAATGTTAGCTGCAATGGTAATAACCATCGTGTTGATGGGCCATAGACGACTCTGCGCCAGTCCAACTTCGTTGTAAGTTTGTTTATGAGAGGTGATTCTACCCCCAGAAGATTTGATATCACCCGTCTGAACGAAGGGGTACGGACCACCATAAAGCTTGGGAGCATTTCTAGGGCGATGTCTCGATCGACCTCGATTTACTTCTCCCAACTCTCCAAGTTTTACCTCACGCCAATTGCTCATCAACCCCGAATCCCACTTAGCGGACGATTTGTCCTTTCTTGTCAGCAACACATAATTCCTCTCTATCCCCTTCCGAAAAACTCTCGGACGCGCTCACCTAGTCCACGACATCAACCTTTCGGCTTCTTGCGTTCGAATATGACGTCATAGCGCCGAATGCCGTAGAAGTATTTCCCGGCTTCAAGACGCATAGACGGGGGTCCTCGTCTTCTCTACCGACTCCAGGAAATACGGATTCCTGATGGCCGAGCCGATCACCAAATCGACCGGTTTTCCGAAGAGCCGCTCCAGGGACTCCAGCAAACCGAAATAAGCATCCGCATAGGTTGGAAGAACCTCCGGCCCGAACTCGACCACGAAGTCCAGGTCGCTCTCGCCCGCGTCGTACCGATCCGTCGAGGCCGACCCGAACAGGTCGAGCCGCTGCACGCCATGTCGGATGCACAGACGCTTCAGATCGTCCATTCTTTCCTCGACGGCGGGAATCATCGTTCCTCCCCCACGTTTCTTCAGTTGGACGTGCGGCGGAGAACCAGCGCCTCGACGACCTCGGCGCCCTCCGGGGTATCTTCCGCCGGATAGGGCGGGTCTCCGTGCCGACCCTCCCACTCGTGCTTCCCCGTGTTCAGACTGATCTTCATCGTGGATATCCGATCCGGCGTCAGATCGTCGTAGCCTTCTTCGTAGCCGTTCACCACGACGCGCAGGTCTGCGGGGTATCGCCGAAGCGTTTCGATCAACTCGCTGACCAACATGTATGCTCTCCTCACATCGGGTATCCCAACATCTTCAGGTTCCCGGCGATGGCGGCGTCCAGTTTCGCGCCCTCTTTCTGTTGCTCGCGAAGCTCGGCGGCGAGGCGCTTCATTTTTTCATCGAACGGCTCGGTATCTTCTTCCTGCGCCTCCGCGCCCACGTAGCGGCCGGGCGTCAGCACGCAGCCGTGCTTTCGCACCTCGTCAATGCTCGCGCTCTTGCAGAAGCCCGGAACGTCGGCGTATTCCTCGCCGCCGCGCCAGGCATGATAGGTATCGGCGATACGCGTGATGTCTTCTTCCGTCAACTCGCGGTGGGTGCGGTCGACCATGCGGCCCAGCTTGCGCGCGTCGATGAAGAGGATTTCGCCGCCTCGCTTCCTCTCCCGCGCTAGGAACCACAGGCAGGCGGGAATCTGCGTCGAATAGAAAAGCTGCCCCGGCAGGGCGACCATGCAGTCCACGAGTCCCGCCTCGATCAGATTCTTGCGAATCCCGCCTTCGCCCGACTGGTTCGAGGACATCGAACCGTTGGCCAGGACGAAACCCGCGGCGCCGCCCGGCGCCAGATGATGAACCATGTGCTGCACCCAGGCGAAGTTGGCATTGCCCCTGGGCGGGACACCGTACCGCCAGCGCTTATCATCCGTGAGCCGCTCGCCGCCCCAGTCGGAGACGTTGAAAGGGGGATTGGCGAGTATGAAATCCGCCTTTAAGTCGGGATGGCGATCGTTGTGAAAGCTATCCCCATGAGTGATCTGCCCCTCGATGCCGCGAATGGCGAGGTTCATCTTCGCGAGTCGCCAGGTCGTGTAGTTCGACTCCTGGCCGTAGATGCTGATGTCGCCGCTTGCTCTGCCTCCATTGCCGTTGCCGCTGGCGTGCGCATCGATGAACTCGACCGACTGAACGAACATGCCCGAGGAGCCACAGCAAGGGTCGTAGACCCGGCCTTTGTAGGGCTCGAGCATTTCGACCAGGAGCTTTACGACGCAGCGCGGAGTGTAGAATTCCCCACCCTTCTTGCCCTCCGCGCTAGCAAATTGTGACAGAAAATACTCGTAGACACGACCAAGCACATCCTTGGATTGAGCGTCTGCATCATTGGCTTGGATGTTACTGATGCGATCAATCAACTGGCCGAGACGTTCCTTGTCGAGCGCGGGGCGGGCGTAGTCCTTGGGCAGCACGTCCTTGACAGCGGGGTTCTCACGCTCGATCGCCGCCATTGCGCCATCGACGATTTGGCCGATGGTGGGCTGCCGCGCCTGGGCCTTGAGATTCGCCCAGCGCGCCTCTGGCGGAACCCAGAAGATGTTCTCGGCGATGTATTCGTCACGATCCTCTGCGGCGTTTTCACCCCATTCAGCGAGAATCTCCGCGCGGCGTCCCTCGAAAGCGTCGGAAATGTATTTTAAAAAGATGAGGCCCAGGACGACGTGCTTGTATTCGGCGGCATCCATTGAGCCGCGTAAGTTGTTAGCCATTTGCCAGAGTTCGTGCTCATAGCCCGTTACGGCTCCGCTGCCGGGTTCCTGGGTCTTTTTCGATGCTTTTCGCGCCATGGTTCCTTCATCCCTTTTGCCAAGCGTCGTCAATAGATATGCAATTCGCCCCCGCGCAGTTTACAAACCGGGGCGGTGGTTGTCATCCGGGGAATCGGGTGAGGCGGAAGCGGTATTGCTGGCTGAACGATTCCTGCTTTCATTGGATTGTTGAAAAAGTCCACTTTTCAGTAGGTAGAAGAGATGCCCCCCTCGGCTGGAAAAGCAACCCCCCCTACCCCCCTTTTTCAGGATTGTTGAAAAAGGCCATGTATCCCCTCGGTCGGCGATGTGATGATCCAGTAGGGACAGGCCCCCGCGCCTGTCCTGCTACGCAAAACGTGATGGTATTGTAGGGGCCGTATAGTATGCGGCCCTGATTTTCGCCTCCACAAAGCGGGCCGCATACTATGCGGCCCCTACGAACAAATTGTCTCTCTCCGGCTTTTTCAACAGCCCCGAGAAAGGAGCGTTTGCATCGAAGGGTTTGACCCTCCCTCCTCGGTCGGCATTAATTGCCGGAATGACGGCAATCTGCGGTTACGGGTTCGTAAGGACAGGCCGCGACCTCGGGCGGACACATGGGTCCGCCCCTACAAAGAGCATCCAAAATCGCCAACATCCCCTCCCCCGAGTGCATGCAACGCCCCGTTGCGATAGAGTTCTGCGCTGGTTCATGGGATGGACGCCGCCGAATCACGATCTCCCGACCGACAGGACGATTCGATGAGCTTGCGCAGGTGGAAGGACAGGATGGCGGCGCGCCTTTTGACGCGCTATCCGGGGCTGGTGAAACGATGGGCGGGCGGCAGGGACTTCTCCGCCGAGATGGCCGGCCTGCGCGCGGGGCCCGCGTTCACGCCCTGGACGCCGCTCGTGAAGCCCGTGCGCGAGTGCAAGGTCGCGCTGGTGACGACCGGCGGGGTGCATCTCAGGACGCAAACGCCTTTCGACATGGAAAACCCCGACGGCGACCCGACGTTCCGCGAGATTCCGGGCGGCGCCGCGCGCGGGGCGCTCACGATAACGCACGACTACTACGACCACCGCGGGGCGGATGCGGATTTGAACGTCGTCTTCCCGCACGAGCGGCTCGCCGAGATGGCGGCCGAGGGCGCGATAGGCGGGGTCTCGCCCGTCCACCTGAGCTTCATGGGCCACATCGATAAGGATCTCGTCGAGCGGCTCGTGGAGGAGACGGCCCCGGCCGCGGCGCGGCGGCTGCGCGAGGCGGGGGCGGAGGCCGCGCTGCTCGCGCCCGCGTGAGGGCTGTGCAACCGCTCGGTCGGGCTGATTCAGAACGCGGTGGAGCGGGAGGGCATATCCACCGCCTCGGTGAGCATCGTGAAGGAGATAACGGCTGCGCTTGCGCCGCCGCGGGCGGTGTTCGTGCCCTGGCCGCTGGGCCATCCCTTCGGCAAAGCGGGAAATCTTGAACAGCAGCGCGCCGTGCTGTATGATATGATCGCGTTGCTTGAGACGGCCGAGGCGCCCGGCGCGCTGGTCGAGCGGAACCATCCCTGGTGAGTTTTCGGGGACCTTGAATAGGCGAATCGGGGGGAGCGAAGCCGCCCTTGAGCCTGCCCAAGGGGAGGAGTCAGCTTCGGGCCGAAGCGTCGGCGCCGGACCGGGCCTCGCGGAATCGTCCGGGACGGAGATGCCCGGACGAGCCTCACGGAGACTGAAGGCGGCGAGTCATCTTCAGCCGGAACCATCGGCGCCGGATTGTCCGGGACGGCGCTTGTGTTTCGGGGCGGGTTCATGCGGTTCCGGTCGCGGGGAAGGCGCCCGGGACGGAGACGCCCGGACGAGCCTCATGGAGACCGAGGGAAGCGCCCGGGAATAATAAAAATTATCGATATCATGAAAATAGCAATTTCTGAAAATATGTATAAAATTGGATAAATTCACGGGGTTTTTCGATAAAAAACGGGCAATTTATCTTATTGAATATGAAGGCGTTATCCCGATTTCAGCGATCAGGAGGCCGCCATGGACACAGTTGCAACCCCCATCACCCGCCTCGCGGAAGACCTTGCGGGCGTCTACGATCACGGCGCCCGCGGCCGGGAGTTCATCCGCGCCGCCGAACCCGCTCTCAAGCGCTTGCTGGGCGCGGGTTCCTTTCTCCCGCCCGAGGCGCTCGAACCCTCCGATGAAGGATATGCGCGTCATCTGTTGTACCGCGACCCCGGGGAGCGCTTCGTCGTGGCGGCCATGGTGTGGAAGCCCGGCCAGGGCACGCCGATTCACGATCATGACGGCGCCTGGGGAATGCTCGGCATGGTGGAGGGCGGTCTGGAAGTCGTTAATTATTTTGCGGATGCGGAGATTGCCGAGGGTGAAGTCACGCTCAGGAGCGATGCGCCCCACAACCCTTCGGCAGGCGCACGGGATTCGGTTTGCGGCTGCGCGGACATCCATACGGTGCGCAACCGGCGCGGCGACGTGGCGGTTTCCATTCACGTGTATCCGCGCGATTTGGAAGCGTGTCATTTCTTCGAACCCATGGCCGGTGGAGAAAATCGCTTCCGCGCGCGCCGCGTCTCGATTTCCTACACGGGCGAGTCTTCCTGAGCGATTTCCGAACTACGACCAAAAAGCCATAGAATCAGGTGGAAAATCGAGAAACGGGGTTTCTTTGCTCGCGCTTTGCGAGGTCTCAAGTCCGGTGGTTTGCCGAGCGGGCGGGGTGCGGCTTATCGGCCAATCCTTCAGCAGGAGAATGAAACATCGTTTTCCCGGATTGACAAGATTCCTTGCATAAATCCACTTCTCATCCAAAGAGGTTTATATGCGCGGCAAAGGCGGCTGGTATGCTGGTTTCGAGGCTGTATCGAATTTTCAAATGTTCTTTCGGGACTGGAGGCCGGCCGGGAAAGGCGTGTTTTTGCCCGTTATCGCATTGCATGGCTCGCTGAGCCAGAGCGGCATGTGGAACGCTGTGGCGGAAGGCGCGGTTTCGATACGCATGGTATGTCCGGATCAAAGAGGATACGGGAGAACGGATGACCCGGGTGGAAGTGATGCCGCTGCGGATTTCGCCAGGGACGTGATTGGCCTCGCCGACGCGCTTTTGCTGGACCGTTTCGTGGTGATGGGGCATTCCTTCGCCGGTTCAATCGCCCTGGCCGTCGCGGCGAAACGTCCGGAGCGCGTCGCCGCGACCGTGTTGATGGATCCGGCGGTTGGCGTTGACTCGGACGCCGATGCGAACCTGGAAGCGGCGCGGAATCGGCCGATGGAGTTCAAGAATCTCGCGCAGGCGCAGAAATTTCTCACGGAGAATGAAGAAGGACATTGGCCGCCTGCCCGGACGAGGCGGTTCTTAAGCGATGTTTTGGCGTGCGATGGATCAAATGGCGTTTGCAGGGTTCCTTATGAGAAAGATAGATTTCTGAGGCTGCGGGAATTTCAGGCCTCCGCCGAGAACGATTACGACCCCGTTTCTTGGGCCGAGAGGACAAAGTGCCCTTCTCTGGTGTTTCGTGGAGGAGAAAGCAAGCGATTCAGCGAGAAGTCGGAAAAATTACTGGTGAATGCGCTATCCGCGAAATCAAGAGTGGTCGTGTGTGCGAAAGCCGGTCATTTCCCGAGCGTTTCGGAGCCAACCATCGTGCAGCGAGAACTCAAGGCGTTTTTGGCAGATCTGAAATGAACAAACGAAACGGCGACAATCTGCATATTGAGACCGAGCTCAGCCGGGATTTAGGGCTCGCATCAGCACTATCTATCGGCGTCGGCACGATGATTGCGGCGGGTATTTTTACGTTATCCGGCCTTGCCGTCAGGGACGTCGGGTCATCGGCCGTCATCGCTTTTCTCCTTGCCGCGCTTGTCGCCGGGTTTACTGCGCTCACCTATTGCGAATTCTCATCTCTGTATCCGGAGTCCGGAGAAGGATATCTCTATGCGAGAAGAACGTTTCCTCCGCCACTTGCCTACCTTGTAGGGTGGACGTTGGTGCTCGGCTACACTTCTTCATGCGCCTTCTACATCAGCAGCCTTTCTTCTTATTTCAATGAATTTATCTGGCATTCGCCTTATGAGCAAATATCGGGAACCGTGGGACTCATCTGTCTCGTATTGCTTAATATCAAGGGAACGAAAGAATCGGCTCGTTTTCAAGTTCTCATTACCGCCGGAAAGGTCATCCTTTTGTTTTGGTTTGTTTATGGTGGGTTGGGGAATTTGGATACAAAAGCCCTTGTCGAGAGAATGACCACGGACATTCCAAGAATTGGCGCGACGGCTGGTTTGGTCTTCATTACTTTTTTCGGATTTTCGGCAATTGCGGCATCGGCAGGAGAAGTCGTGAATCCCACGAAGACAATTCCTCGCGCGATATTTCTATCTATGGCAATTGTGACTATTTTATATACTTTGGTGGTCTTCGTAATCATTACCGCCAACCTCACGGAATATACGGAAGCGGCGATGGGTAACGCGGCGCGTCTTTTCCTGGGTCCTATCGGCGGCATGGTGATCGTCGTAGGCGCGCTTTTCTCAATGATTTCCGCATCTAACGCATCGATTTTGGCGGGTTCGCGGGTTGTTTTGTCTATGGCGCAACTGGGACACTTGCCCTCTGGAATCGCCGCGATCAATTCCGAAACGCGCACACCCATTATTTCACTTATTTTAGTAGGAGGAGCCATAGTTCTTTTTGCACAAAGTTTTCATTTGGAGAAACTAGCGCACTTCGCGGACACTATTCTTTTGTTAGCGCTGATTTTGGTGAATCTGGCGCTCATCTATCACCGGAGGAAATTTCCAAACCTGCCGAGACCTTTCCGTGTTCCCTTCGTGCCGTTGTTGCCGCTTATGGGAATTACCGCAAATATATATTTACTCTCACTGATATTTCGGCACCCTGAGCCGGTTGTCATGGCCGCTCTATGGCTGATCGTGGGGATGCTCGGTTTCTTGGCCTGGAAAGGCTCTCAGGCCGAGGAGGAATTTCTGCCGGGTGAACCATCTCGCGTAGCGCAGGTCAACACTGAGGGGCAGGAGAGTGATTTCCGCGTATTGGTTCCCATTGCAAACCCGACAAACGTCGCCCCCCTGATAGATATGGCTTCGGCGATTGCCAAAGAAAATGACGGTGAAATCATCGCCATGCGGGTTGTATCTTTGCCTGAGCAGGCACCGACGAGTCGCGAGACTTCATACGTTGAACGAGAAAGAAGAATTTTGGAGCAGGCCCATGTTCGCGCCAAAACGAATGGTGTCAAAATTAGTTCTTTAGTAACAATTGGGCGTAATCCGGCGCGCGCCATCCTGGAGACGGCGAGAGAGCGCTATTGCGATCTGATTGTGCTTGGCTGGAAAGGTTATACTTCTACCGCAAATCGAATTTTGGGTGAAGTAGTGGATGATGTCGTGAATCTTGCGCGAGCGGACATCATGTTGGTGAAACTTGTAGGTGAGATGAAACTAAAAAATATTCTTTTACCGACAACCGGGGGAATTCATGCGCGTTTGGCGGAGCGATACACGGCCCCGATCGCAAGCGCTTACAATGCCAGACTTGTTGTATCGACCGTTGTTTCTCCAGAAGCTGGAACAACTCATAAACATTCTATCGAACAAGGACTCAGTGAGGCGGTAGGGAGAATCAACGATGAGAGCAGCGTTCATGTGGAGAGCCGAATCATCACGCACAAATCTGTTTCCGTGGGAATTATCCAAGCGTCAGAAGAATATGACGCCATTGCCATGGGTGCAGCTGGCGAGAGTTTCTATAAACAGATTCTTTTTGGTTCTATTCCTGAAAACGTTGCGAAACACACGGACAAAACCGTAATCGTGTATAAACAATATTCTCCAGTGAAAGCGTTGGTGGGACGAGTGATGGAAAGCTGACCAAATCACACCGGTGTATTGACATGCAAATGCATGAGCATTTCGAGTAAGAGCAATTAAAATTTTTGTCGTTGAGGTGGTTCATTTGTCTAAAATGGTATCGAGTTCCATGGAAGCCGTTTCGGATATTCCCAGAGGCGCATCGATTCTTATCGGCGGGTTTGGCATATGTGGAATGGCGCATAATTTGTGTAAAGCACTGAGCAAACGAAAAGGTGTCGGCGATTTCCATTTGATATCGAATGCGGGTGGAATGGACGGTTGGGGCGTGGGCCTGATGTTTGAAAACCGTCAGATCCGCTCCATTATCGCCAGCCGTGTGGGTCCGGCGTGTAAGGCCTATGAAGAGCAAGCCTTGGAAGGGAAAATCGAAGTTGAACTCTCGCCTCAAGGAACATTCACTGAACGAATTCGGGCAGGTGGAGCCGGCATCGGTGGTTTCTTTACACCAACGGGAGCAGGGACCGTCGTAGCAGAAGGAAAAGAAACGAGAATCATTGAAGGACGAGAACACATTTTTGAAGAACCTATTCGGGCGGATTATGCTTTCATCAAGGCTTGGAGGGGAGACGAGAGAGGGAATCTGATATACAGAATGAGCGCGCGGAATTTTAATCCCATCATGGCCACTGCCGCCGAGGTGACTATCGCTGAAGTAGAAGAAATTGTTTCCGTAGGTGAAATTGCGCCAGAAAATATACATACGCCAGGGATTTTTGTGCAACGGTTGGTTTTGGGCGAAGACTTGGAGAAACCTATTGAAATTATGACGAATCGACCCCGAAGTAATCCTAGGGGGAGTTGAATTGCCTTTAAGTAGACACGATATTGCCAGGCGTGCAGCCATGGAAGTGCCCCGGGGGGGTTATGTAAATCTCGGGCTCGGCATACCCACGCTGGTGAGCAATTACATACCGGAAGAATACGGTGTCACCATCCACTCGGAAAACGGTGTCTTGGGTGTGGGCCCATTTCCATACGAAGGAGATGAAGACCCCGATTTGCTGAATGCCAGCAAAGAAACCGTGACGCTTATGCCTGGAGGTTCGTATTTTGACAGCGCTACGTCATTTTCCATGGTCAGGGGCGGGCATATAGACGTCACCATACTCGGTGCAATGGAAGTCGCTGGTAATGGCGACCTGGCGAATTGGGCGATACCAGGCAAGATGATATCTGGCATGGGCGGTGCTATGGATCTCGTCGTGGGCGCCCGAAAAGTTATCCTCACCATGGAACATGTTTCAAGGAGAGGGGCGCCTAAGATCGTAGAAGCGTGCACACTGCCCTTGACCGGCAAAGGCGTGGTGGATGTCATCATTACCGATCTAGCGGTTATTACGGTAGAGACTGGCGGACTCTTGCTGCGTGAACTCGCTCCTGGCGTGAATGAGAGTGAGGTGCGGGAAAAAACCGCTACGCCTTTACGTGCGGCTTCGAACTTGTGTGAAATGTTTGCGAATGTTTGAGTTTCCATAATGGTTGATCTTGAACAATACACTCGAGAATACCGGGGATTGATGCGCCAACACGCCTATCGACTCACAGGCAACGTTTTGGATGCAGATGATATCGTGCAAGATACAATGTTGCGAGCGATTGAAATGGGCTCGGCTCTCGAGAATATCGATGATCACCATGAGTGGCTCTATTCCGCATGTACAGAAGAGGCGCTTTCTCGATTACGAGAGAGAAAACCTTTGCAGTTGAATGAATTCGACCTTCCTGATTTGGTCCAGACTGCAGACTCAAGCACGAACGGAGAGATCCAATCCATAGAGGCTAGCTCTGCATGGCCAAGCGTTGCGATCGAGTTTTTATTCCCCCTCCAATACATGACGCCCGAACAGCGCGTTGTTGTCGTGCTCAGGGATGGGGTAGAGGATGGTGACCGGATTGCGGCATCCGCAATGGAAATCAAAATTCAAGAGGTTTTCAAAATTGCCGACAGTGCGGATAAAAAACGAGCTCAAATTCAAAAATACTGGGAGAGAAATGTTTTTTTCGCCTCCACCAAGAATCAGACCCAGGCAGCGCGAGTGTTCGAGCGATTCGTGGAGGCGCTTGGTTTTCGAGACAAAGTGTTGTTGCAAGGACTAATGGCGCCGGATGTAGAGCTTATCGTCCGAGATGAGCGGAGAACGGGTGACGATTTTGTGGCTGTGGCTTGCACGGAGTTGCTCGGCCAGATGGGGGAAAAGCTGACATTCAGCCCTGTTTGGTTTAACGGTTGTCGGGGCGTTCTGATCTGGACGTGGCGAACAAGAAGAAACGAATGGCTAAAATGCGGCGCCGTCACGGTTTTAAGTGATAATTCGAACATAAAAGCAATGAAATGGTATTTGGATGGACATCTTTTGCGCGCTATTCATACCGAAGCGCCCCAAGCTTCTTGAATCTTGAAACTTCGCGTCGGGACAACAGAAGTCTTCAAACCAAGTGGTTGAGCAACCAAAAGCACTCATCTCTGTTGCGTAACCAAGATTTATATTGCGCCGTCCGACCTCTCTGGATTTTTCAACCATCCCTATCCAAACGGTAGGCATTATTATTTGTTTTCAGTAATTTTTCCGAGCGCCTTGCATATGTGGTGCGGACCCACCGGGATCTCGAAAAATCGAATTCCCACCGCATCGGCGATGGCATTCATGATGGCCGCGGGAGCAGCGAGTATGGGTGGTTCACCGACGCCCCTCATGCCATAAGGCGTATCATCCGCTTTGTTCTCAATCATTACAGTTTTCAGTTCAGGAACATCCATGCTGGTGGGTAAAAGGTATTCATGGAGAGTTCCGCCATGGATATTGCCAGTCCGGTCACGAGGTTGTTCTTCCATTAGCACCAAACCGATTCCCTGAAGCATCCCGCCTTCCATTTGGCCGATCACCGAGATTGGATTCATCGCAAAACCCACATCCTGCGAACAAGTCAGCCTCAAAACTTTTACCTCGCCCGAATCCATGTTTACGGCCACTTCCGCTATCTGCGCCGTGTAGATGGGGCAAGGCTCCGGCGCCTGTGTTTCCCCTTGGCCCATGATATAACCTGAAATCCCAGGGGCCGCTTTCGCTATTTCGTTTAGTGAAATGGTTCGTTCGGGTGTGGATTGCGAGAAAACGCGCCCTCCTTCAATCGTCAGATCAGCTGGATCGGCTTCAAGTTTCTCAGCGGCGATAACTCGAATTTTTTCTTTCAAGTTGTTTATGGCAACGATAACGGCGGCACCCATCGAGCGGGTTACCATACTGCCTGCCGCGCGAACCGATTCAGGCGCGGTGTCGGTATCGCCGCTGTCGAAAGACACTCGCTCGATGTCGATATCCATTTCTTCCGCAGCAATTTGGCGCATTGAGGTTGTTGCTCCCGTGAGGTTCACGGAGCCACTGAGGAGTTGGACGCTTCCGTCCGCGTTCAGACGTGCTGTACATGCAGAAGCTCCGCCGTTTCCGCGCCAAAAGCTAACGGCAAGGCCTCGACCGAATTTCCAGCCGGAGCCTTCTAAATTCACGTTCGTCTTGATGGTGTCGCCCCAGTTTCCTTCTTTGGCGATGCTTTCCAAAACTTTGATCATACCGTCGTCTTTTTGCATCCCGAATAATCCGACGTCGCCTTTGCGGATGGCGTTTTTTCGCCTGATTTCAAGAGGGTCGATACCTAACTCGCGCGCAATGATGTCGAGATGCACTTCCGTTGCGAAGAAACACTGAGGGCCACATGGTCCTCTTACCGAGCCGCATATGGGCCCGTTGGTGTAGACGCTCACCATTTTCACGGAAGAATGAGGGATATTGTAGCAGCTAGTGAACATCGGAATGCGAGAACTCGCCTGAGTCGGAGCGCCGGGGCCATATGCGCCATGGTCGACAATGATGTCCGCTTCGCGCGCTATTATAGTGCCATCAGAGGTTACCCCTGTTTTTAATTTTATTCGCAATCCTTGTCTGGGGCTGATGCCATTATGGTCGTCTTCACGCGTCATCTCGTGGCGCACGGCTCGCCCGCTTTTGAGAGCAAGCAATGCAATGATGTGTTCGATAAACGAATGAATTTTCCCTCCGAATCCACCACCGATTTCTGTGGGGATGACTCTGACTTGCGAGAGCGGAACGCCTAGCGCCTCGGCGACTTGTTCTCGGATAGCGAAAGGCGCTTGCGTTGTTGTCGAAATGGTGATTTTTCCATCGGCACCTGGTTCCGCCATGCAAGCATGGGGTTCGATATATCCAGAGTGCGCGTATGGAGTATGAAATGTGTGTTCAAATATATGATCCGCCTTTTTCATTGCGGCATCCACATCGCCCATGGATTTTTCATAGCGACCAATCACATTTCCTTCTCCATTGGGACCTAAGCCTATTTTTTCCCAGTCTTCGTGAACAAGTGGGCCATTGCCATCGCGCGCCGCTAAAAGGTCCACCACGGGCTCAAGTACTTTGTAACGTACTTCTATGGAGTCTAGCGCCGCTTGGGCGGCATCCATTGATTCCGCCGCAACCGCTGCAACAGGGTCTCCGATATATCGGACGTAACCATCACGGGCTAGCCAACAGATATCTTTGACCTCAAGCCCGAAATGGTGTGGGGGACAATCATTACCGATTAACACGGTCCGCACGCCGGGTATTTTTCTGGCTTTCTGCGTGTTTATGGAAATTATATTGGCATGTGGGTGTGGGCTTCTGAGTACCAAACTAACCAGGGGTTGGACGGTGGTAACGTCTGCCGCGAATTTGGCCGTGCCTACAGCTTTATCTGGCAGATCATATCTGGGGATACTTTTGCCGGCTACTTTCAGTTCACTCATGGAGCCCTCAAAATGTATAGTGTATATGAGCGCTTCGTATTTCGTGTTGACAATGTTGAGTCTTGTGGGATTTCAACCCCTAAAGAGATGCGATCATATCCCGATTGCGAATGGGTGCCGAAAACCCTAGTTTATCGTATATATCGGAATAGCGACAGGTTGTGCACGCCAAGGACATATGACCAGAGGAAATGCCTTTAAGGAGAACACTTATGCCTAATCCGATCCCACTGGGTGTTCTTGGGTATCCGGCAGGCCATATTTTGTCACCTGTATTACATAATAAAGCGGCTGAAGTTTTAGGCGTGAATTATCACTATCTTTCCTATGAAGTACACCCGGATTATTTAGAAGAAGCTGTGTGGGGAGCACGGGCGATGGGATTTCGCGGACTCACAATTACGATTCCGCACAAGGTGGCTGCCGCCAAGTTGATGGATGAACTCAGCGAGGACGCCCGGTTGATGGGCGCTGTGAACACGATAGTTTTTGAAGAAGACGGACGCCTGATTGGTCACAACACGGATGGTGTCGGTTGGCTCCGATTTTTGGAGGAAACAACAGGAGAACATCCCAAGGGAAAAAAATGTCTTGTTTTGGGTGCGGGAGGGGCCGCGAGAGCCATTGCGGTCAAAATAGCTCAATGTGGAGCGACTCATCTCGAAATCAGAAATCGGACGCCTGAGAAAGCTTTGGAGTTAGCGCGCTTTGTGGAGAAAAGCATTCCTTCTTCTATAGCGACCGGCGGTGGCTTGAACGAGCTTTATTCGGCGGCTGATGGTTGTGGGATAATCGTGAATACAACAAGCCTCGGGATGTGGGGAGACACGGAACGTATGGCTACAAACCCTATTCCCGAAGACGCTATCCCGAAAGGTTGTATCTGTTCGGATGCAGTTTATATTCCACCTGATACGGAATTTCTAAAAGCAGCCGGACGGTCTGGGGCTCAAATTGTTCGCGGAACGGGCTGGTTGGTGTATCAAGCAGCGGCTGCTTGGAAAATATGGACGGGAGTGGATATGCCTACGGATATAGTGATGGAAGTTCTACACGAAGCTTTGGAATCACGCCTAAGTGGCGAAGATTAGCCGTCGAATGTTTGTCGCTTTTTTACACGTTCTTCACATGGTGTCGCCGCATCGTTGCCCAGCCACAAGTCCCATGCGCCGTGATGGCCGATATCCACGCCTTCTCTTTGAGCTTTTTGTTGTAGAGCGATTTGCAATTCATCCATGAACTCGCTATCCATAAGCTCAAGATGTTCTCCAATATGGCGATGCAGTACTCTATATATTAGTTTCATATCCTCTACTGATGTCTCGAATGAATACGACTCGCCTTGTTCTGAGAAAGCCATTTTTTTCCTGTGAAATAAAGGATTTTGAAATGGGGCGGATAAACCTATCCCATTTTAACTGATTATTGTTGATAATAAAATCTCGCTACAGTGATTCTATGCGGGGAGGGCCGGGAGCCCGGTATTGCGCATGGGGCCGGGCCCCCGGCTGGGGGGTGGTGCTCGTGAAGATCAGTTCAGACACACTTGCTTGAAATCTTTTAAGTGGTCTAGTACGTGGCCAGTTCCACGGACGACTGTGGTCAGTGGGTCTTTTACTCTATAAATTGGAAGGCCGGTCTCATCATGGAGCCTCGTTCCGAGTCCTTTTAAGAGTGAACCCCCGCCCGCTAACACGATTCCTCGTCGGTAAATATCCGAAGCGATCTCGGGACTCGTTTTGGCCAGAGCTTTTTTGATGGATTCAACCATGGCTTTTATGGGACCGTCGAGAGCTTCTCGCACCGATTCATCGGTCAGCTTGATGGTGCGGGGCAAGCCAGTGGAAACGTCTGCGCCTGAAACTTCCATTTGAAGCGGCTCGGAAAGCGGGGCTGCTGATCCAATCTCCATTTTGACGCGTTCGGCCTCGAATGAGCCGATCGATAGACCGTGGTGTCTTTTGATATAGCGTTGGATGCATTCGTCCATGGCGTCTCCCGCCATGCGCAGAGATTCCGAATATGCAATGACGTACTGGGAGATGACGGCCATTTCGGTTGTTCCTCCCCCGATATCGACTATCATGGAGCCTGCGATTTCATGAATCGGAAGTTTGCTTCCAATGGCCGCCGCCATGGGTTCTTCAATTAGATGGACCTTGCCGGCCCCGCATTGGGTAGCTGAATCGATCACGGCTTTCATTTCGACACTGGTAATTCCCGAGGGAACGCAGACCATCATTGTAGGTCGGCTGAAAGACCTTTTGGGCACGATTGCTCGAACGAAATGGCGAATCATGGCTTTGGTAACGTCGAAATCGGCGATTACCCCGTCTTTCATGGGGCGAATCGTCCGAATCGAGCCTGAAGTCCGACCGTACATTTCCTTGGCTTTTTTCCCCACCGCGAGAACGCCTCCCCCGTTTTTTGAGTTCAAGGCGACAACAGAGGGTTCATCAAGAACGATTCCGGCATTTTTTGTGTAAACCAGAGTGTTCGCCGTCCCGAGGTCCATAGCGATATTGGGCCCCATCCAGGATCTGAGGCGCTTCAAAAAATGAAATTTCATGATTCATCTCCCCCCACAAAGCAAAGTTGATTTATCGCGCTCCCCTTTTGGGCGAACCCTAGTGCTTCAAGAGATAACCTGATAAGGCTTTTTGGGCTTCGAGCAGTTTCGGGGAAACATGCAGCGCCTATTGAAATTGTGATTTCGAACTCTTTTCCGCCGAGATGGAAGGGAGTGTGATGAACGACGTTGATTATTCGTTGCGCAACGGCTTCCGCATATTCCTGGGAGGAATCTCGCAATAACAAGAGAAAACGCGGCCCCTCATGCCGCACCAAAATATCATCTCCGGCAGCGAATTGTTTAAGCGAATTCGAGAGCTGAAGAATGACTTCTTCTTCGGACGTATTCTTGAATTCCGATGAAGCGTCGGGGGCGATGCTCAGCAAGGCGAGTTGGCGTCCTTTTGCGTCCGCCTCGCAGATGATTTCATGAAGGCGAGAATATAGATATTGTGCATTTTGCTCGCCGGTAAGAGGATCGATTTCTAAACGCGCTTGCCATCGCAACTCGTTTTTCCGGTTTGCAACGGCATCCGCCACCAGAGCCGCGATGATTTCTCCGCGCTGGATGGAAGAAGCGTCAAATTGGGCCCGGCGTTTGCTTGTAAATCCCAGACAACCGAGAATTTCACCTCTTGAAGCGAGGGGAATGCATGCTGCGGAACGCGCTTCGAACCGAGGCTCGTCCTGATGGAAGAGAGGCCGGGTTCCTTTTTTCCCTTTCAGGTCCGTGAGCCTTAAGCTTTCTTTTTTGCTTAATACGTATCCCGCCAGACTCGAGCGTTCGCTGATGACGACTTCGCCCAGGAAGAGCTCCCCGAACCCCGAGGTTCGAACGAGGCGGGGGACGCCTGCTTCCTCGTCGATGAGAACGAGGAAGCAGGCGTCGAAGGGAAGCAATTCGCGCGGCACCTGACATACCGCATTCAACAATTGATCTTCGTTTTCGCTTGCGCGAAGCGAAGTCAGGTATCTGCCGAAGGCGGGAACGCTCATGGAGCGCCGCTCCGTTTGAACGCTCCTCAAGGCGCCGTCTGCAAGATAGGCGAATTGCTGGGCGAACCCCGCGAGAATTTTTTGGTCTCTGGACGTGAAACACCAGCTTTTCTTGCTGTCGATGGCGAGCGCCCCTTTATTGATCGATGAGGGCAGGGGAGTCGCCATGAAGGACTTGATATCCTCGTTTCTGCTGTAATAGCCGAGAACCAGGGTGTCTTTGTCGAACTGGTTGACGCTTAAGGGTTCGTTGTTCTCCAGAACCCAGCCCATGAAGCCCTGTCCCACGTCGACCGAGGCGTCCGTGAGTATGTAGGGGCTGAGGCTGTGGTATGTGGTGAGCTGGTAGGTCTTGCGGCGTTTGTTTTCAAGGAACAGGCAGGCGGAGTAGGCTTCCGTCACGTTGCTGACGAGCGTGATGAGGGAGAAAAGGTCTCTTTCCAGATTCGTCATTGCCGGCACCCAATGGGACGGATTGGGACGTTGCGGAATATACCAAGGCCGGGAAATATATTTCAAGTAGTTTTTTCATTAGCATTCGTATCTGATTGTATTTATTGATTTTATGAGAATTAAAAAAATGAGCCCCCTGAACGGAATTAAAGTGGTTTCTGCAATAATTTTTATAAACTATTGATATTTAACGGATTACTATTATGAAATTGACTCGCGAATTGGTTTCCGCCTCGTTGCGGCGAGGAAAGCCCACCTGTTGTGTGGGAAATCTTTTTGTGGAACTACATGTTGTGGTGTCCGCGGACGCCGGGCCGGGCGCCCGCACGGGATTTCACCCCCGCAATTCCCCGCATTTGCCGTTGCGCGCCCGCCTGGGGCGTCGTGGTATCCTCGCCGTGTTCCCTTCGCCGGAGGGGGAGTTGCGCCTCCGGGCGGCGCGGAAATTTATCGAAAAACCCCCTTAATTTATCCAATTTTATACATATTTTCAGATATTCTTTCGGGGGCGGCGAGAGGGTTTCCCGCCCTAGCGCTCATACGCCTTGGTGGCGCTCACGGGGATCATGCAGACGAACTCCATGGTCTCGTCCGAATCGTTGTGGAAGGTGTGGTTCTCGCCCGGCGCCACGAATACGGCCGCGCCCGGCGCGATGGCCTCGGTCTCGCCCTCGACTATCACCCGCCCCTCGCCCTTGAGCATGAACACCTGATGCTCCCAGGGATGGGCGTGGTCGGGCGTCTGCCCGCCCGCCTCAATCTCGATGACCCGCATCGCCATTCCGGTCTCGCCGTCGCGCTCGCTGAGCAGCCAGCGGATGCCCGCGCCCCTGGCCGCCTTCTCCGCCTTCAGTTCCGCGTCCTTGTAGTTCATCACCTTCATGGCGTCGCGCCTCCTATGGTTTGATTCGGCCTTTACGTCCCCGGCCGGGAAGCGCGAATCTTACCACATCCCGGCTCAAGCGTGTCAAAACCGCCGCCGGGCGAGAAGAGAGAAACCACTCTCCTTTGAGGAGCAATCGCGACCGATGAAGGAGTGATTGACGCGACCGCAGAGGGGCTGTTGAAAAAGCCGGAGAGAGGCAATTTGTTTGTAGGGGCCGCATGATCTGTCAGACATATATGTCTGACCTACAATGCCATCGCGTTTTGCGTAGCAGGACAGGCACGGAGACCTGTCCCTACGGGATCATCACGTCGCCGACCGAGGGGATACATGGCCTTTTTCAACAACCCCCTCAAGGGGGGAGTGGTGCTCTTCTCTCTTGTCGGTCGGCAATGCCGTTCTGGGGCGAAGCCCACAGTCGCATCGGTAGGGTGTAAATCCGTTTCGATTTTTGCGTAGGGGTGTCGGGTTTCACCGTAGGGGCGGACCCATGTGTCCGCCCTGGTTTTGGTGTTGTTGATTTTCTGCATATCGTTGAGGTTCATCCGATTCACGATCTTCGCCTTTCGGGCGGACACATGGGTCTGTGGGACAGCCCCGAGGAGGGGCTGTCACTACGATGGCAACGACGCCGTGAATGTGATTCGGCATGAGGACATACGCACCCAATTCGACATGCGGAAATTTGCTTTCCGTCTTGCGCCACCAACGGTCGCCCATTTGCCCCGCCCGGTTCAGAACCATCCGGCCCGCGTCGATTTCACCGAACAAGCACTGCCTGCCCTGCGCGCAAACCGTCACGAAGTAGTGCCTCGCCCGCGAATAATCGTACCCCTTCAACCGGTTCGGTTTCCGCCGTCTTTCGCTCAAACCCATAATCCCGACATATTCTCCCCGTGGTCATGGTCTCGAACCATTGATGGCCTCCTGTAGGGGCGGACCCGCGTGTCCGCCCTGGTTTTTGTGCGGTTGACGTTCTCCCCGTCGTTGATCTCGCCCCTTGCGGTTCGCTCGATTTGCGATTTTCGCGTTTCGGGCGGACACATGGGTCCGCCCCTACGGGCGAATGCGGTTTTGTTCGTCATTCCGGCGGGCGGCGAACTCCGGGCGAGAAGGTTTCCCCCCCTACCGCCTCAACTTCGGATCGAGCGCGTCGCGCAGGCCGTCGCCCAGCAGGTTGAAGGAGAGCACCACCCCCATGAGGGCGAAGCCGGGGATGGCGAGCAGGTGCGGCGCCAGCGCCATGTAGGAGCGCGCGTCGGCGAGCATGGTGCCCCATTCGGGCGTGGGCGGCGGCACGCCGATGCCCAGGAAGCTCAGGCCCGCCGCCACGCGGATGGAGGTCGCGATGAGGAAGGTGGACTGCACGACGATGGGGCCGAGCGTCCCCGGAAAGATGTGGAGGAACAGGACGCGGCGGCTCGAGGCGCCCATGGCTTGGGCCGCCTCCACGAATTCGGTCTCCTTCAGGACGAGGACCGAACTGCGCACCAGCCGGGCGTAGGTCGGGATGGCGAAGATGCCCACCGCCAGCATGATGTTCTCCATCCCCGTGCCGATGATGGCGATGAGGAGAATGGAGAGCAGGATGCGCGGGAAGGTGAGCATGATGTCCACCGTCCGCATGATGAGGTTGTCGATCCATCCCCCCAGGTATCCGCCGACGAGCCCCAGCAGCACGCCCCCGAACGCGGCGATGAGCACGGAGAACACCCCGATGAGCAGCGAGGTGCGCGCCCCGTAGATGATGCGGCTGAACACGTCGCGGCCGAAATGGTCCGTCCCGAAAGGATGCGCGAGGGAAGGAAACTTGAGCGCCGCCTGAAAGTTCGCCTCTACGGGATTGTATGGGCTTATGAGCGGCGCCAGCAGGGAGGCGGCGACGAAGATCGAGACGAATACGCACCCCACGACCGCGATGCGGTGCTTGAGCAGGCGGCGCCAGGTGTCCGTCCACATGCCGTAAATCGGCTCGCTTTCCATTTCATGGGAAACGGGTTCGACTTCGGCGGCCGGGCTCATTCCCTCGACCCCCCGTAGCGGATGCGCGGGTTGAAGACCGCGTAGAGGAGGTCGACCGTCAGGTTCACCACGGCGAACGTGAGCGCGAAGAACAGCAGCGAGCCCTGCACCGCGGCGTAGTCGCGCAGCTTGATGGCCTCGACGATGTAGCGTCCCAGGCCCGGCCAGGCGAACACCGATTCCGTGATCACGGAGCCGCCCAGCAGGTACCCCGACTGAAGCCCGACGACGGTGATGACGGGAAGCAGGGCGTTCTTGAGCGCGTGGACGTAATGGACCTTTCCGCTCGCCAGACCCTTCGAGCGCGCCGTGGTGATGTATTCGCTGCCCGTGATCTCGAGCATCGTGTTGCGCGTCATGCGCGCGATGAGGCCCGCGCCGGTCAGGCCGAGCGTGACCACCGGCATGATGAGGTGGGCCGCCGTGCCCTTGCCCCCCGCCGGGAGCCATCCGAGATAGACGGAGAAGAACCCCATGAGTATCAGGCCGAACCAGAACGAGGGCATGGATATGCCGAGCAATGCGCCCGTCATGCTCCCGTAGTCGAACTTCGAATAGGGGTGTGTCGCAGACAACACGCCTGCCAGCAGACCCACAATGGTGGCGAGAAGCACGGCCCAGAAAGCGAGTTGAAGCGTGTTCAGGAAGCGGGTCCAGACTTCGCCCAGCACGGGCCTGTCGGAGAGGATCGAGCGGCCCAGGTCCCCCTGGAGGGCCCGCTTCATGAACATGCCGTACTGGACGTGGAGGGGCTGGTCCAGTCCGTATATCCGGCGTATTTCCGCAATGTACTCGTCGTCCGCGAACTCGCCCGCCAGGGCTTCCGCCGGGTCTCCCGGCACGAGGCGGATGGAGAGGAAGATGACGAGGGAGACGCCGATGAGAACCGGGATGAGAAGGAACACTCTCCGCAACAGGTATTCGAACATGAGCGCGCCTTCCCGCCCGAAAGAGAGCCGAATCACGATGAAAGAGGATTCGATGCTATCATAACCGGGCCGAATGCACGATCCGATCAGCCTTTCCCGGGTTGTTGAAAAGTCTGGATGAATGAGGGTTTGACTCGCCCGACGAGAGGGAAGGAACGACTTCCCATTGAAGGGGATGTTGAAAAGCTTTCCTGACGGAGTAAAGACAACCTCCTTGAGGGGGAAACCCCATAAAGGCACCCCCCCCTACCCCCCCTTGTCAGGGGTCAAACGCGAGTGAGGAACGAGCGTTTGCATAAGCCATCGATGAGAAATGCATCGGCCCGCAATTTCTCGCGCATCGCTCGAAATTGACCCCTGTCAAGGGGGGTTGATATATGCGGCCCTCCCGAAGGGATGGGAGGACACGCAGGTCCTCCCCTACGCAATACGCGATGGGGTTGTAGGGGCGGACCTGTGTGTCCGCCCGCTCGTGAAACAGGGTTTTTCAACAAGCCCCTTGTCAGGAGGGCTTTGATCTTACCCCCCTGTCAGGGGGGTGGTTTTCAAGGCGGGGGGAGGACGAGCAGGGACAGTCCCCCGTGCCTGTCCTATACCGGGGTGAATATGATCGACGGGGGGCCGCCCCTACGGGTGAATGCGGTTTCGTTCGTCATTCCGGCGCATGCCGGAATCCGGGGACTTTGGTTTTCTGCCTTTGGTTTTTCTCCTTGCCCCTTATGAATGAAAGGGAAGAAAATGCCACCTTGTGATTGCTCTCATCGGCTCTGGATTCCGGCATTCGCCGGAATGACGGTGTGTAATCTCGATTGTAGTGGGCCGTTCGAAAACGGCCCACGTTCGAGAACGGTCCTTGTCCGATAAGGCGGGCGGTTCGCGAACCGCCCCTACGGATCAATGTGGGGTTGATCGGCGCTCTGCGAAGATGCCGTATCGTATTGCAAGTTCGCCGTGTAAATCCTACAATGCGGTTCAAGCCTTACAGATCAGGCGTTGTTCCGGACGATGCAGGCGCTTTGCCGCCGAGGCCGGCGACCCGAGCCGCCGGATAGCGCGCTTTTGTTTCCATTCGAGGAGGGATGTATATGCTGCGAACAAGTCCCAGGAAATTGATTTGCACCGGAGTAGTATTCATTGCCGCCATCGCCCTGACGTGGGGGCTTTCATGGGCGCAGTCCAAGGTCGTCTTCATCCACGGGGCGGAGCCGAAGAGTCTCGACAACGCCCTGCACCCGGCGGGCTCCGCCGACCTGAACGTCCAGACGAGCCTCTACGATTCACTGACCTATCACCGCCTCGACGGCAAGATCGAGGGGCGTCTCGCCACCTCCTGGAAGTTCAAGAACCCCACCACGCTCGTCTTCAAGCTGCGCAAGGGCGTGAAGTTCCACGACGGAACGCCCTTCAACGCCGCGGCCGTGAAGTTCAATCTCGACAGGACGCGAGGCCACAAGCGCGCCCGTCTGAGGAAGTGGATCGCCATGATCAAGAACGTCAGCGTGATCGACGACCACACGGTCGAGATCGGGCTCAAGTATCCCTTCGCCCCCATCCTGCTGAACCTGGGGACGCCGGTCGCCGCCATCGGCAGCCCGACCGCCATCAAGAAGCACGGCAAGAATTTCAGGCGCAATCCGGTCGGAACCGGCCCGTTCATTTTCGAGAAATGGGTGGCGGGAGAATACATCCGCTTCCGGGCCAACCCGAATTACTGGGACGGGAAACCCAAGATCGACGTTCTCGAATTCCGTCTGGTCCCCGAAGCCACGACGCGGGTATTGCAGCTTCGCTCCGGCCAGGCCCAACTGGCCATGTTCCTTCCGCCCGCCCAACTCGGCGAAGTGGACAAGGACCCCAAGCTCGACCTGGTGAAAGCGCCCCTGTTCCGCGTGATCTTCATCGGGATGAGCATGCTCCACAAGCCTTTCGACAACCCGGTCGTCCGCCAGGCGATGAACTACGCCATCGACACGAAGACCATCATCGAGAAGGTGATGCTCGGCGTGGGGCGTCCGATTCGGGGTCCCTACGGGCCGACCGTTTGGGGCTACGACCCCGAGTTCGAGAAGATGGGCTACTCCTACAATCCCGCCAAGGCGAAGGAGCTCCTGAAGAAGGCCGGGTATCCCAACGGGTTCAGCACCGAGTTCTGGCATCCCACGGGCAGGTACACGGCCGACAAGGTGGCCGCCGAGGCCATCCAGGCCCAGTTGTCGAAAGTGGGAATCAAGGCCAAGCTCCGCACCGGCTCCTGGGGACTCGTCGCTCCCTCCGTCCGGAAGGGCAAGGCGCCCATGTTCCTCTACGGCTGGGGCGTATCCACGGGCGACCCCGACATGGTGATGTACAACAAGTTCCACTCGGCCACCCACGGGCGTTCGGGCAACTATACCCGCTACAAGAACCCCGCGTATGAGAAGATCATCGACAGGGCGCGGCAGATCAACGACGACAAAGAGCGCAAGGCGCTCTACAAGAAGGCGGCGAAAATGCTGCTGGCCGATCCGCCCTGGGTCTTCTTCAAGCAGGAAGTCATGCTGGTCGGGAAATCCAAGAAACTCAAGGGCGTGATCGTCCACCCCGGCGAGCGGATTTACTGGCGCAAGGCGTATCTGGAAAAATAGCCGCGGATCCGTTACAGGCAGCCTCCTGTCCGAACCGAGGGCGGGAGGCTGCTTTTCTTTGCGCGCCCGTAAGCACCTCCTGGTGAAACAACTCGGAAAGGGAGAACCTCCATGCCGGACTCCGAAAGACTCCAGAACATGCTCGACAAGTTCGAGATTCAGGAAGTGGTCGCCGCCGCGTGTTACTCGCGGGACAAGGGCGATTGGCAGACGCTTCGGGACTGCTATCACCCGGATGGATGCGTGACGGTGAGCTGGCACTCCGGCCCGGTGGACGAGTTTATCGAACGCTCCGTGAAGATGATGGCGTCCCGAGACCCGCAGGAGTTCACCAAACACGTCAACGCGAACCCGAGGGTGCGGTTGAACGGGGAGCGCGCGATCATCGAGTACGACGTCATCCTGCACAACCGCCGCATCCTCGACGGGTACGCCTTCGATTTCCACACCTGGAGCTGCTACCTCGACCAGGTGGAAAAGCGCGCCGATAGATGGCGGATATTCAACCGCACGGCCATCTACGAGAAGGACCGCATGGACGCGCACAATCCGAGGGAAATTCCGGATTCTTTCTACGAGGACATGAACCTGGAGCAGTATCCCCTGAACATCCGCTACCACTGCTGGCGCAACGCGCGGACCGGACAGACGCCTCCCGAGGGAATCACCATCGCAAGGTCCGAGAAGGAAGCCGAAGTGCGCGAGGCGGCCGAGCGTTGGCTGGCCGGCGGGTAGGGGCAGAGGCGATCCGTATGGGGGTCAATCACTCTTACTTGTCCGGTAGGGTTTGGCGGTTTTGACGTCATTCCGGCGAAAGCCGGAATCCATTTGCGGATGCGGGTGAATACACGGCGGCGTTTCATTCCCCGCCGATGCGCGGAAGCCCTGACGAAAGGCAAAAGGCGTAAAATGGATTCCGGCTTTCGCCGGAATGACGGTGAACACTCTCGACCGGGGGGTCAAAAACCCGTTTTGGGGCTTTATCAACAGTCCCTATCCATGAGGGTGGATACGGGGTTCACCCCTATGACTCCCCCCCTTCCCTCACGAATAAAACCGCCGCACCAGCTCATCCAGGCTGAAGTCATCCGCGCGGATGGCGTCGAGGAGGTCGGCTTCTTTGGCGAGAACGCGCTCGGCGGCTTCGGGCGCCTCCGCCGCGATTTCGGTGGGCACCACGAGCGCGCCGCCCGAGTCCGCGTGGATCAGGTCGCCCGGAACCACGGCCATCCCGCCGACCGAGACGGGCGTGTTCACGGCCACCACGCGCACGTCGCCGCGCGAGACCGTGGTGCCCGCGCACCAGGTCTTGAAGCCCGCCGCGCGCATCTCTTCCAGATCGCGCACCACCCCGTCCGTCACCACGCCCTCCGCCCCCAGGCGCGAGAAGAGGTTCGACATGATCTCCCCCCAGAGGCACGCCGAGCGGGGCTTGGGGCCGACGTCCTGCTGCACGAGGACGCAGGGCTTGGGCGCGGCGGCCACGGCTTCGTAGAGCGCGATGCGCGATGCGTGGGTTCGCTCCTCGCCGGGGGCGTATTCGCTTGTCGTGAACGTAACGGCGTAGCCGAGCGCCACGCCCATCTCGGGGAACATGCACTCGATGCTCGCGTCGGTGTGGCCGAGCGTCCTCGGGCGCACGCCGAACGATTCCACCGCGTTCGAGACCGTGGGCGTGTCGATCGCTTTCAGCTTCGCGAGCGTTTCGTCTGATAGCGTCATCTGTCGTCTCCTTATTGGATAAGAGGCCGCGCCGCGCGCGCCTCTCGTGAACCGGGAAGATCGTAACGGGTGGCCTGATTATATGATCGGGAGCGCGAGGAGAGTAGGGGGAGGGGATTTGAGACTGTTGGTAACGCCCGATGGGGCGCGATCCTCCTCCTCGTCTTGTGCAGCCGCCGCTCCGCCTCACCCTGAGTAGCGGCCCTTCGACAGGCCCAGGACAGGCTCCGCTGTCTCCCCACCTTCCTCACCCTGAGTAGCCGCCGAAGGTAAAACGCGACTGAGAAAGGAGCGTTTGTACCGAAGGGCGAAATTCGCGCTCGCCGGAGGGATGCCCCCATCCTTCGATACGGCGCTTACGCGCCTACTCAGGATGAGGGTTCGGGGCGCTTGCCCGGGATGAGGGCGTCAAGCGTTCCGCGAAGCCCGATGTCGCGCGGTGGTCGATTCCGACCGGTTTGCGCGAAGGCCGATTCGGTGGGGGGAGCTTTTTCTGTGGCATGTCCCCCCACCAACTCGCCTGCGGGCTTCGCCCTTGCCTCGTTGTCGGCCTTCCCGAGGAGGAAAGGTTTTTGTAGGGGCCGCATATCATGCGGCCCGCCTTGTGGAGGCGAAAATCAGGGTCGCATAATATGCCAGACATATATGTCTGACATACAAACAAATCGTCTCTCTCCGGCTTTTTCAACAGCCCCCTCATGGGGGGAGTGAAATTCGGCGTGTTCCTTCTGTGGACTTTTTCAACAGCCCCGGATGAGGGAGGAATCGACCGACCGAGGAGTTTTTCAGCAATCCCGACTTCTGAACTCCGACTGGATCGGCCCGGCGTTGACTGGCATAACAATTATGTTATATTCAATTGACGAGGGCCCACCCGGTATTCCTGCGAACGCTCGCCGCCGAATCACGAGGAGAAGGGATGCATTATTTCCGTGCAGCGCAACGGGCCGAAGACGCCCAGACCGATATGGTGGGTAGGCAGGAGCAAGGATGCGTTTGAGCAATTCCCCATGAGGTGCAGGAGGATGTGCTCTACGCCTTGGAAGAAGCGCGATGGGGAGGTAAAGCCTTCTCCGCCAAGCCGCTGAAGGGTTTCAGGGGCGCCGGGGTATTAGAAATTGTTGAAAATCACGACGGTGACGCGTATCGGGCGATCTACACGGTGAGATTCAAAGAAGCCGTCTGTGTTCTGCACGCCTTTCAAAAGAAATCGAAAAGAGGAATCCAAACGCCTCGGCGGGAGATGCGGATTATCGAGGCCAATCTCAGGGGATTGATTGAATATATTAAAAATCAAGAAAGTGCGGAATGAGGAGGTCTATAGATGGGCGAATTTGAAATTTACAAGGGCAGCGACAACGTCTTCAAAGACCTCGGGCTTCCGAACGCGGATGAGATACAGCTGAGGGCGGAACTCCTGAGAGAGGTATCGAATACGATTGAGTCGAGAAAGCTGACGCAGAAAGACGTGATGCGGATTCTCGACATCAAGCAATCCGAGGCGTCCTATCTCATGAACGGGAAGCTCTCGCGCTTATCCCGCGAGCGGCTGATCGACTACATGGTCAAGCTGGGCATGACGGTGGAGTTGCGGGTCAAGAAACCGAAGAAGAACGCCCCTCTCAAACCCGGCGCGCTTGTTTATGTGGGAGCGTCGTAAGAGGCCGAGGCGCCTGCGGGATACCATCGAAGAAGAAATTCACTCCCCCCATTGTTTGGATGTCAATGCGCGTGTAGGGGTCGCATATCATGCGACCCGTATTGTGAAAGCGAAAAGGCGGGGCCGCATGGTATGCGGCCCCTACAAAAGGAGCGGCAATAACGCCGGAATGACGGCATTGTGGACGGATTCGTCGATGGGGAAAACCTTCTGCGGTTGTCCCTGTTCGGACAGGTCGCGACCCCCCCTACCCCATCACGCTCTCCCGCCAGTCGCGCATGGCGGCGCGGGTGGTGTCGAAGGCGAGCTCGTCGAAGTCGATAGCGTCGGGCGCGACGAGCTTGACCTCGGTGGTCTCGGCGAGCGCGCGGGGGACGCCCCCCGTCACGGCGCCCGTGTAGACGATGAGCACGGTGGCGTTTCCCTCGAAGGAGTACACCCCCAGGAGAGCGTCCACCGCCACCTCGACCCCCGCCTCTTCCATCGCCTCGCGAGCGGCGGCTTCGGATACCACCTCGCCCCGGTTCACGAAGCCGCCCGGGAACGTCCATAGCCCCTTGCCGGGGTTGTGAGCGCGCCGCACGAGCACGGCCTCGTCACCTACCGTCGCGACAACGCCCGCCGCCACCTTGGGGTCCAGGAAGTGGACGTGGCTGCAGGAGTCCGCGCTGCAGCAAAGCTGCATGGTGCCGTCCCCTTCCGTCCAGGGGCGGTAGACGAGCGCGCTCCCGCAGGAGACGCAGAATTTCACCCCGCCTCCCAGATGGGGGTGGGCCTGGGGGGCGTCGGTGCTCAGGTCAGAAATTGTTCGGCTCCGGGCCGGCAGAAGGGGTTGGTGGCTCGCTCGTGGCCGATGGTGGTCTCCGGCCCGTGGCCCGGATGCACGACGGTGTCGTCCGGCAGGGTGAGCAGTTGCGTCCGGATGCTGTTCAACAATACGCTTCCGTCGCCCATGTAGAGGTCGGTTCGCCCGACGGAACCCGCGAAGAGCGCGTCGCCGACGATGGCGTGCCCCGGCTCGCCTCCGCTCCCCGGCCGATAGAGCGTCACGTTGCCCGGCGCGTGCCCGTCGGTGAGCCTGATCTCGAATTCGAGGTTTCCCACAAGGATCGTCTCGCCCGGCACGAGGTGCGCGTCCATCTCGGGAACCGGCGGTTCGGGAAAGCCGTAGCCGCGCGCCGCGTTCGGCATGTTGCGCAGGTTGAAGAGTTCCGCCTCGTGGAGCAGGTAGGGGATACCGAGCTTTTCCTTGGCCTCCGCGACGCCTTCTGCGTGGTCGAGATGCGCGTGGGTGCCGATGAGTTTGGTGAGGGTGAGGCCGTGCGCGCGCGCCGCCGCGACCACGCGGTCCACCTCCGCGCCCGGGTCGACGTAGGCGGCCTCTTTGGTCTCCTCGCAGCCCACGACGTAGCTGTTCATCTGGAAGGGGCCGACGGGTATCCGCTCGAGGATCAAGAAAACGTCCTTTCTCGGTATGCTTCGCCGAAGCGCGCGCCCACTAGGAATCGGAGGCGAAGATGACGATTTCGATCCTGCGGTTCGTCCGGCGCCCCTCGCGCGTGTCGTTGCTGGCTATCGGGCGGAACTCGCCCATTCCCGTAGCCGAGACACGGCGCGGGTCGAGGTTTCCCACCTCGACGAAGTAGCGTAGCACCCGCGTGGCGCGCGCCGCGGAAAGCTCCCAGTTCGTCTCCCACCGCTCCGCCAGACGGTCGGATATCTGCACGTTGTCGGTGTGGCCCTGCACCTGCACCTCGCGGTTCGCGTAGCGGCGCAGAAGGCCGGCGAATTTCACGAGCAGGGCCTTGCTTTCGGAGCGGATTTTGGCGCTTCCCGACTTGAAGAGGATGGCGCTCGCGATGCTGATCGACACCCGGTCGCCCACGCGGCGCACCTCCACGATTCCGCGGCGGCGTTCTCTCGCGAGTTGCGCCTTCATGTCCTTTTCGAGCTGGATCTGAAAGCGAATCCGGTCCTCGAAGCGAAGGAGCTTCTTTTGCAGGCCGACGAGGTTTTTCTGAAGTTCGCGGACCCGCTTGAGGGCGTTTTCGTACGCGCGCTCGAAGCGTCTGGCCTTCTTTGCGCTTTCGGTTTGCTGCGTTTGCTGGGAGGTCATGCGCGCGCGCAGGTCGGCCACGCGCGTCTCTATCTGCTGGCCGTGGCGCCTGGCCATGGTGAGGGACTGGCTGAGTTCCTGATTATCGAGGTCTTTTTGTCTGATTTGCCCTTGGAGTTCGTCTATCTTCCCGTTCAGTTCGTCGATCCGCCTCTGGGATTCCGAGAGTTCCTTCCTGAGGTCTGCGGCTTCATCCGTTTTTCGCTCATAGTCTTCGATGCCCACGCAGCCGGTGAGCAGGGCGGCGGCGAGGAAAAATAAAGCGAGGCGCTGCGTCTGCATTTAATCCTCTCCTCTGGACATGAAGCGGGTGGCGTCGGCGACGTCGCGCTTGCTTCCGACGATAAAGGGAACGCGCTGGTGCAGCTTTTCGGGCTGGATATCCATCACCCGTCGGCGGCCGTCGCTCGCAGCGCCCCCCGCTTGTTCCGCGATGAAGGACATGGGGTTGCACTCATACAGTAGGCGTAGCTTGCCGCTGGGGTTTTTCCTGTCGCCCGGGTAGAGGAAGATGCCGCCCTTCAAGAGGTTTCTGTGGAAGTCGGCCACCAGCGAGCCGATGTAGCGCCCCGAATAGGGGCGGCCCGATTCGGCGTCCTCCTCTTTTAAGTATGTGATGTACCGGGAGGTGGATTCGTCCCATTTCGAGGAGTTGCCCTCGTTGATGCTGTATATCCTGCCCCGCTCGGGAATACGGATGTCGGGATGGGAGAGAAAGAACTCGCCCACCGAGGGGTCGAGCGTGAAGCCGTCGACGCCGTTGCCCGTGGTGTAGACCAGCATGGTGGATGAGCCGTAGATGACGTAGCCCGCGCAGACCTGCGCCGCGCCCGGCTGGAGGAAGTCGCCGATTTCCGTGGGTCCGCTCCCGCTCTTGCGGCGCAGGATGGAGAAAATCGAGCCGATGCTCACGTTCACGTCGATGTTCGAGGAGCCGTCCAGCGGGTCGTAGAGCACCACGTACTCGCCCCCCTCGATGTATTTGCCGGGGACGGCGTAGACCTCCTCCATCTCCTCGCTCGCCAGGGCGGCCACCGAACCCGTGTGGTCGAGGGCCTTTCGCATCACGTCGTTGGCGTATTCGTCGAGTTTCTGGACTTCCTCGCCCTGCACGTTGAGTTCGCCGGTCAGGCCGAGAATGTCCACGAGGCCCGCCTTGTTGACCTCGGCGTTGATGATCTTGGCGGCCAGGGTGATCTGCGTGACGAGGCGGGTGAAGAGCCCCCGCGCGCCCGGGTGGTTCCGCTCCTCCTCGCGGATGTGGCGCTCGAGCGTCATGCCCTTGAAGTTCGCGGCGCCGATGGCGGCGGCTTCCTGTTGCATCCTTACTCCTGTTCCCTGGCGGGCGGTTGCACGTCCGGCTACGCGGCGGCGACTTCTCCTTCCATCGCGTCCTCGTACGCTCCCGTGCGCGCGGCGCCGTTGCACTTGCACCGATGGAGGAAGAGCCTCTGGGCGAGGGGTACGTTCGCCGCATCCCCGCCCCAGCTCTTGAGCGCGGGCGCCTGCAGCGCGCGGCCGTAGGAGAAGCTGAGCTCCCAGGGGTGGGGCCCCATCGCGTTCATGGCGTTTAAGTGCGCGGTGGCGACGGCGTCGCTCTGCCCGCCCGAGAGGAAGCAGATGCCGGGCACGGCGGCGGGCACGTTTCTCGTGAGAGAGCGGACGGTGGCCTCGGCCACTTCCACCACGCCCGCCTGGGCCGGGCATTTCTTGCCCGAGATCACCATGTTGGGTTTCAGGATCATGCCCTCGAGCGAGACGCGGTGTTGGTGCAGGGCGTGGAAGACGCTCTCGAGCGTATCGTTCGTCACCGCCTCGCAGACCTCGATGGTGTTGTCCGCGTCCATGAGCACCTCGGGCTCCACGATGGGCACGAGGCCCGCCTCCTGGGAGAGCGCGGCGTAGCGCGCGAGGCCGTGCGCGTTGGCGTCCATGCAATACGAAGACGGGATTCCCTCGCCGATGGTGATGACGGCGCGCCACTTCGTGAACTTGGCGCCGAGCGTGACGTACTCGCTAAGCCGTTCGCGCAGGCCGTCGAGGCCCTCGGTGACCTTCTCGCCCGGAGCGAAGGCGAGGTCCCTGGCGCCCTTGTCGACCTTGATGCCGGGGAGGATGCCGCGCGAGGCGAGCAGCGCGCCGAAGTTCGTCCCGTCCGCCGCGCTCTGGCGCAGCGTCTCGTCGAAGAGGATGACGCCGCTGATGTATTCCTCGATTCCCGCCGTCGTGAAGAGAAGTTCGCGATAGGCGCGCCGGTTCTCCTCGGTGGATTCGACGTTTATGCCGTCGAGGCGCTTTTGGATCGTGCCCGAACTCTCGTCCGCCGCGAGGATGCCTTTGCCGGGCGCCACCATCTGCTCCGCGATTGCCGCCAGGTCGTTCGTGCTCATGATTTTGCTCCTGCAAGAATTGCCGGTGAGGTGGAAAATTCAAGGGGAATTCCCCGTCCGGGGGGTTCCCGCACGCCGTCGCTTTTCGCTTTTGGATGCGTCGACGGGGTTTCGGGTTTCGGCTCCGAAGCGGCCCGCTCGCCGTTCGATCGTCCGGTTCGGAACAGGACAATCCATCGCGCGTGAAGAATAGCAAAACCATGCCGAATTAGGAAACCGCCGCTCGGGTGGAAATCATTTTCCCGTCGTGGTCGAATGGGTTCTCCCGCCCGGGTGGTTGTTGAATAAGTCCCGGTAAATTAGGGTTCAACGCGACCGACGAGAACAAGAAAAACACTCCCCCCTTGAGGGGGAGTCAACGAGGCAAGGGCGTAGCCCGCAGGCGAGTTGGTGGTGGGGAGCTTTTTCAGTGGAATGTCCCCCCACCGAATCGGCCTTCGCACAATTCGCTCGGCCTCTTCGTCGGGCTTTCCCCTCGGGAAGCCCGACCCTCAACGGGTTGTTGAAAAAGCCTGTTTCACGAGCGGGCGGACACACAGGTCCGCCCCTACGCAAAACGAGATGGGGTTGTAGGGGCGGACCTGTGTGTCCGCCCGAATGGCCCGAAAGAACGAGGGCGGAGTGTAGGGGCCGCATACATGCGGCCCGTGTAGTGGGCGAAAAAAGGCCGGGACGCATATATGCGTCCCCTACACCCTCTCCTCAGAAGGACTTTTTCAACAGCCCCTCAAGGGGGGAGTTATTCTCTTCTCTCTCGTTGGCTGTCAATGCTGTACAAAGGTGAAGTCCGCAGCCACGCCAACGGTGGTCAACTCCGAGCGAGGAGGGACTTTTCAACAACCCCCGGAGGAGAGGTATCCGGTGTCTCGTTTTTTCCGGGCGCGTCCATGAGCGCGCAAGCCCCAGGCGCGATCCCCTTCTGGCGGATGCCCGCGTTTTATTTCCTGCATTTTTTCGCAGTCGGCGTCATGCTCCCGTTTCTGAACATCTTTTATCATTCAGTCGGCGTGAGCGGGTTCCAGCTCGGCCTGCTGAACGCGGCGCCGCGTCTCTCGAGCGCGCTGGCGCCGCCTCTGTTCGGAGCGCTCGCGGACAAGTTCCGCCTGGGCCGAAGCGTGGCCTTCACGTGCGCCGTCGCGAGTTCTTTGCTCGCGCTCCTCCTGTGGGGGGCGAGCGGTTTTTTGGCGCTCCTCACATTGATCATGCTCTTCTCCGCGCTCAGAGCCCCCCTCGTGCCGATAGCCGAGAACCTCTGCCTGCGCGAGATAGAGGCCACGGGCGCGCAGTACGGCCGGGTGCGCCTGTGGGGTTCGCTGGGCTTCATCGTCGCGGCGATGGGCGCGGGCCGCCTTGTGGAGACCACCGGGGTCGCCTCCATCTTTCCGTTCGTGGCGTGCGTGGGACTCGCGCTCGTTTTCGTCATCTTTCACCTGCCGAAGGAGACGGGCGCGGCAAGACCCCGCTTCCGGGCCGACCTGCGTCTCCTGCTCGGGAACGGCCCGTTGGCCGTCTTCCTCCTCACCACCACGTTCGCCTCGGTGTCCGCGGGGCCGTTCGGGATTTACTTCAGCATCAGGCTCAAGGAACTCGGGCTTTCGGCGGACCTGATCGCCCTGGCGTGGACGGTGGGCGTGGTGAGCGAAATCGTTTTTCTCGTCTACGCGCAGGCCATCCAGAAAAGGTTCGGCCTCAAGTGGATGATAGCCGCCGGCATGATAGCCGCAGGACTCAGGTGGGAGTTCGTCGCCCTCACGACGGACGCTCTTCTGCTCATCCTCATCCAGCTCCTGCACGGCGTCGCCTTCGGCGTATTCCACGCGGGCGCGATCCAGTACGTCGACCGCCTGAGCGGCCCGGCGACCAAGAACACCGCGCAGTCCCTCTACAGCGCCGCCACCTGGGGGGCTGGCTCCACAATCGGCGCGCTGCTGGCGGGCTGGCTGCTCCCGATATGGGGGTTCGTGGCGCTGCTCCACGTCGCCGCCGGGGTGGCGCTGTGCGCCGGGCTGGCCTTCGCCGTTTTGGGAGAAAACGTGGAGTGAGGCCGCGCGCCTCTTTTTGTTGATACAGGGATGGACAGGAATTAGATGGAGGTTGAGTGGAAATGAAAGCGGAAACCCTAGTACTTAAAATGCCCGGTGAAATGCTGAAACGTGGTTTTTGGCTCTACGTTTGGCGAATCAAGACTCCAAAAGGAGTGATGTTGTATGTAGGACGAACTGGCGATAGTTCATCACCTAATGCTAATCCACCTTATTTGCGTATGGGCCAGCATCTTGGGAATAACGAAAAGCAAAACGCTCTTCGTCGCCAACTCTTGAAAGTAGGTGTTAAACCTGAAGATTGTGATTCTTTCGAATTGATTTCACACGGGCCGCTCTTTCCTGAAAAAAGCAACTTTGAAGCGCACAAGCGGCCAAGGGATATTGTAGCAGCGCTTGAAAAACGACTACGTGATAGCCTCTCTGAAGCTGGATACCAGATACTCAATACCGTGCACTGCCGAAAAGAATTGGATAAAAAGCGGTGGCGGGATGTTCACGCTGCTTTTAGTGAATACTTTCCGAAAATGAAATCAGGAAAAGTTTAATCGGCTCTGTCATCTGTAATCTTTTTGGAAGAAAGACATTGCCTCCGCCGGGAGCGCCCGTGCTGGACGGCCCCTCTCCTCGTGTGGGAGTATGGCGCGCGCTCCCTTATCGACGGCGCGAGGCGAACGGGAGAGGAGAGAGAGTAAGCGTGGCGAAAAAGACCCTGTATCTGGCGAGTCCCTATGGTTTTTCCTTACAGCAGCGCGAGGGACCCTTGAGAGCGCTCGTGGCGGCGCTCGAAGCCGCGGGCGCGGAGGTATGGGAGCCGTTCACGCGCAACAACCAGCCCGAGATGCTCGCCCGCCCCGGCTGGGCCTACCGCGTCGGCCAGGACGACAAGCGCGACGTGCGCGAGGCGGCGGGCTTTTTCGGCGTGGTGAACGGCTGCCCGCCCGATGAGGGCGTCATGGTGGAACTCGGCATGGCGGTCGCCTGGGAAAAGCCGGTGTTCTTGTTCCGCGACGACTTCAGGCGCTCCACCGATTGCGAGAGCTATCCGCTGAACCTCATGATCTTCACCGGCCTGCCCGAAGTGGGCTGGGAGAACTACTTCTATACCTCGCTCGATGAGATCGCAGACCCCGAAAAGGCCCTCGCCCGCTGGCTCAGGGATGAGCCGCTGCCGTGAGGAGTGTGCAAACACCACCCCTTCGGGGCTGTTGAAAAAGTTACGAATTCGAGATTCAGCACATGGAGCCGCCAAAGTAAGAAGGAGACAATACTCCCCCTGTGTAGAGCACTTAACAACCACTCCCCCCTTGAGGGTCTGGCTTCCCGAGGGGAAAGCCAGACGATGAAGCCGAGCGGTTTGTGCGAAGGCTGAATCGGTGGGGGGTGAATCGCGTTTTATTGCGTATTTCGAGTTATACCCCCCACCGGTTTGCTTGCGGGCTTGCGCCCTTAGCTCACCGACTCCCCCTCAAGGGGGGAGTGGTTCATCCCTACCCACACGGGGTTTTTCAACAACCCCCCTTCCGCCTGTTTTGATTCTTAGAGTTCCAGAATTGGTTTTTAAGCCTCGAAGATAAGCTCTCTATGGTGGTGGCCTTTGATCCGATAGACTCGTTCAACGTAATCCATGATATCCGGGATGCTGTAGTCAACACATAGTTCAACGACACGTTCTCCACGTATTCTCTTTTTCTTTTTTCGCCAATATTCGTAAGGGTAGTCTGGAATTCGTTGGAATGTATTTTCGTCTCTGGCTGCTGGCTTAGGGTATCTCGTGCAACCGCTATTGATCGGACAGAGCCATACTTTGTCAAAATATTTTTCTACAATCCTACGCGTGTCAACAACTAATACTTCATGTTCGCTATCGCGATATGGAGCAGCATTTGTTATGCGATGCAGACGTTCCTCTGTCAGCCAAAAGAACACTCTTGAGTTGAGTAGCCTATACCAATCAGAAGGTGAAATGCGGCTCGGAAGGCAACGCCGTAATCCTGGATCGTCCATCGGTTTCTGGTCCCGCATCACAGCTCGGGGTAAGTTTGTATGTATAAGTTCTACACAAAAAGGTCGTCTTTGGGATTCAACTTTTTCACGCTTCGCTCCACTAATGCCGTAAAGGTCAAGTAGAGCTGACGTGCTCAGAAGGCCATTCTCGGTGATGCCTTTCCAGGATCCAGAATCCGCCGCATGGTAGAGTTTCGGGCAATCTGCGATCAGTTCTTCCAACTCAACATTGGTCACCATGCACTCCTATTTGACACACTGTTTGGCGGCGTATGTGTTCTTGTAAGCATTTAATTATTATGCAGTTATGAATCTTTTTTCCAAAATTCCACGTCTAAATTCCCGTTATTTGACACGTTATTTGACACGCTATTTGGCAGGATATTAAGGATTGTCAAAAAGCTTATCGAGACGTGGAGGTTTCACCCCTTCCTGATAACGACGCGCACGCGGCCATCCGGGTCCGGCGCCGCGCTCTCGACGGCGTGGCCCTCGGCGGCGGCGCTTTTGGGGACGCTGGTGGCGGCCTCGCCCGCGTCGAGCCATACTTCGAGGGTATCGCCCGGCGCCATCGCCTCGAGCGCGAGCTTGGTCCGCACCCAGTTCATGGGGCATATCTCGCCCGTGAGGTCGATGGTTTCGGCGCGGCGCATTTTCGGCTCCTCATGAGGTTCGTCCGATGTCCGATATTGCCATCTTTTTGACCGGAACGGGAACCGGCGTGGGAAAGACGGTGGCGGGCTGCGTCATCGCGGCCCGCTGGGCGGCCGAGAAGAGAAGCCCCAGGGTGATGAAGCCCGCCGAATCGGCCTGCGCGCTTGTGGATGGTCGCCTCGTTCCCCGCGACGCCCTCGCCCTCAAGACGGCGGCGGGCGACCCGCGGCCCTTGGAGGAGATTTGCCCCTACAGATACGAAGTTCCTCTGACCCCCGCCCATGCGGCGGAGCGCGAGGGCGCGCCGCCGGACGTAGATCGCATAATCGGCTCGATAAAAGCCCTGAAAAAAGAAGGTGGCCCCCTGCTCGTAGAAGGCGCGGGCGGTCTTCTCGCTCCCTTGGCCCAAGGCGTCTTGATGAGCGATTTGGCCTTGGCCGCGAATCTGCTTCTCGTGCTCGTCGCTCAGCTTGAGCTCGGGGCCATCAACCACACCCTGCTCACCGTGCGGGAGGCGAAGAGGCAGGGTCTTCGGATTCTGGGCGTCATTCTTTCCGACACGACGGGGGAGGCAACGCCTGCGGCGGAGCGAAACCCTGCGGCGGTCGCCGAGCTTTGCGGAGCGGATGCCCCGCTATTGGGCGTGATTCCTTATCTGGCGGAAGCGGATGAGACCATCGCGCGTGCAACACCGGGTTCTAAGGCCGCTGGCGGGCTCTTGCGCCTGGCGGAGGGTTTGAGACTGGGTGCCCTCGGGTAGCGGGGTGAAGCGGAAGGCTCGCTACTTCGCGTGAACGCGCCTGCGCAGGGATTCCACCTGCGGGGGCGTGCCCAGGGCGTAGAGGTGGTCTCCCGCCTGGATTTGAAAATCGGGGCCCGGGTTGAAGCGCATCTCCCCGCTGCTGTGGCGGATGGAGAGCAGGTACACGCCGGTCTCCTGGCTGATCTTCGATTCCCTGAGCGCCATGCCGACGAGATTCGAACCCTCGGGCACGGTCACCTCGTCGAAGTCCAGGTCCGTCGTCGCGTGGCTGGTCACCTCGTCGAGAAAGCCTGCGAGCTTTGGCCTCAGAACGGACTGCGCCATGTGCATGCCGCCCATGATGTATGGGGAGACCACGCGGTCGGCGCCCGCCGCCTCCATCTTGCTGATGGAACTCGCCAGCGCAGCGCGGCTCAGGATGTAGAGGTTCGGGTTCAGCGCCCGCGCCGAGAGGGTGACGAACACGTTTTCCGCGTCCGTCGCCAGGGCGCAGACGAGGCTTTTGGCCTTCTCCACGTTCGCTTCGATGAGCGTTTCATCGCGCGTGGCGTCGCCGAGGATTACCAGTTTCTCCCCCTGATCGAGATGCGAGGCGATGGACTCGTCGCTCTCGATGATGACGCAGGGCAGCGATTCCCTGGCGTATTCCGCCGCGACGGTGGAGCCGATGCGCCCGTACCCGCAGATGATGTGATGGTTTTCGAGTTTGTTGAGTTCTTTCACCAGTTTTCGCCTCCCGAAAATCTGACGCACCCGCTCTTCGAACCTCACCTCGGCGATGATCGCGATTCCGTAGAACACGGCGCCCACGCCAAAGAGCATGAGCGCCACGGTGAACATGCGCCCCGCCGTGCTCAACTCACGCACCTCGTTGAAGCCAACGGTCGTGACGGTGATCATCGTCATATAGAAAGACTCGCTGAGAGACCATCCCTCCAGCAGGGTATAGCCTGCCGTGCCGATGATGATGATGCCGACCAGAGATGCGGCGATGTAGGATACACCCAAGGTTTTCCACGCCTTCTATGAATAACCCGTTCTTGATTCACGCTGCGCGAGGTAGATTGTAACCGCACTGGGCGCGCGATGGCGAGGAAGACCGGGCGAGGCCGCGGCGAAAAGGTTTGTCTCTATCTTCTGCTTGCCAGTTCGAACAGCGCGCTCCCGAGCCTCTCTCTCGCTTCGGCGCGGATGGGTTCCGTGGCCTCGGCGAACGCCGCGCGCTCGGCATCCGTCAGGTCCACGAAGGAGACCCCCTCTTCTTCGAGACTCCTGCGAATCGCAACCTCCCCCGCCTGCGCGGCCTCTCTTTGGTGGTCGATGGCTTCGCGGATGCTCGCGCGCGCCGCCTCCTGAACCTCGGCGGGCCAGGCGTCGAAGCTCTCGCGGTGGGCGAGCAGGGCGCGCGCCCCGTAGAAGTGGCCGCTCATCGTGATGCGTCTTTGGTGGTTCGTGACGCCGTAGGTCACGGTGTTGGAGAGCGGATTTTCCTGCGCGTTCACCTGGCCCGATTCGATCATGGCGATTCCCTCCTTGAGTTCCACCGGCACGGGCTCGGCCCCGAGGAGCTCGAAAGTCCTCACGTGCGTCTCGTTGGGCTGCAGGCGCACCCGAAGGCCGCGGCAATCCTCGGGCGTCCTCACGTCGCGGACGCTGTTCGAGAGGTGGCGGAAGCCGTTGTCCCAAAAGCCCAGGTTCCTGTAGCCGGTCTGCGCCTCGATTCGCTCGCTCAAGTGCGCGCCGAGCGCGCCGTCGAGCGCGCCGTAGGCGTGGGCGGAATCCTCGAAGGTGAAAGGCAGGTCGACGATCTCAAGCTCCGGCACCCTGTCGGCGAGATAACTCGTCGAGAAATAGCACATTCCGAGCATCCCGCATTCCACCATGGCGAGAAGGTCGGGAGCGCCGTAGCCGAAATCCATCACGTTCCAGAAGATGTCTATCCTGACGTCATCGCCCAGCCGCTGGCCCATCTTCTCCCGGAAGAGAACCATCGCGCGGCTGTGGGAGGTATCGGGCGGGGAATAGCCCCCGATGCGGATGTGGACGGGCACGGCCATCTGAAATCGCTCCTTATCAAAGATTGAGGGTGATGCGCGCTTGAAAAGCGCGAGCGTATCACATATATCCTCCCTCGCCGAAGGGAACGCGGGCGCTCGCATGATTCTGATGCAGGCGATGAAAACGCCTCCCGGGGTCTTGACGCATTCATTCCCCTGGGGCATGTTCCATCCTCTGATTTGTCCTTCCAAGCCGGGGAGATAGAGAAATGTCTTCACTTCAAGCGCAGCTTTTCGTGGAAACCGCTTCCGTCACGCTGAGTCGCCTGACGAAAGACCTGCAAACCAGGTTCGAGCCCAAGAAGGGGGATCGGTTCAACGTCGAGGGCATCACTTACGAGATCGGCCCGCCGAAATTCGTGGACGCCGACAGGGCGATTCGCTTCGAGATCAGCTCGAAGATACCGGGTGAGGAACTGCCTACGTCCTATGACCACACCAAGTACTTCAAGCAAATCGAAAAGCGCAACGACTCGGCGAAAAAGCCCGTTTCCGCCGACATGGAGAACATCGTCCGCGAGACGCGCGACCAGGAGAGAAAAGAAAGAGACTACGTGAAGCTCACCTATCAGTACGGGGAGAACGAGCTCTATGACGACCGGGACATCCTCAAGGACATCGAGGAGTTGTCGAAAGGAGCGAGCGAGAAGAAAATGCCGGCCAAGATTCCGGGCGTCACCACCCTGGCGGGCCGCCTGATTCTCGAACGGGTGCAGTCTTCCCTGTATGAGGTGGCGAAAGGGAACGTCGAGTCGCTCATCGACGCGAACGCGAAAGTGCGCGCGGAACTGAAAAAAAGCGCAAAGAAGAAGTAGGCCCGCGCCATGGCCCTGCGCCTCGCGGGTGCGACGGCGTATACGCCGCTCGAGAGAATAACGGACGCCCTCCTCGTCATCGAGGAGGGCGTTTTTTCGTACGTGGGGCCGCGCGGCGCGCGTCCGCAGGCTCCCGGAGACGAGACGCTCGACCTGGGAGACGCGCTTGCGTGCCCCGGCTTCGTGGATATTCAGGTGAACGGCCTGGGGGCGGATGCGCTGCTCACGACGGACGCAGCTGGCGTGCGGCGAATCGCCCGGGAACTGGCGAGGCGCGGAACGAGCGCTTTTTTGCCCACCCTCACCACGGCCGCGCGAGGCGATTTGATGCGCGCGGCCCGCGCGGTGAGCGAGGCGTGGGCGCTTCAGGAAAAAGAAGGCGGCGCGGAAGCGCGCATCTTGGGCGTTCATCTGGAGGGCCCCTATCTGGAGCCGGAGATGAGGGGAGCGCATCCGCAAGAGCACGTCCGCGCGCCCTCGAAAGAAGAGGTCGAGGCGATCGCGCGCGCCGCCGGGGGGTTGGGCGTGGGCGGCGCGCCGGGACTGGCGATGGTGACGCTCTCGCCGGGCGTGCCGGGCGCCGCGGACCTGGCCCGTTGGCTGGCGGAGAGGGGCGTCGTTCCCGCGATGGGGCACACCCGGGCTTCGGCCGACTGCGTGGAGGCGTTTCTGGAGGCGGGCGGCGCGTTCGCGGTTCATGCGTTCAATCGCTACGGGCATCCGGAGAGCCCGGCGCACAGGAGCGCCTCGCCCATGGACTTCGTGAAAAACGACGCGAGGCTTTCCGCCGGGCTGATAGCGGACGGCGCGCACGTGGCGCAACACCCGCTCGCATCGTTCGTAAGCGCCAGGGGCTGGGAGCGCACGGTCCTCACCTCGGACCTGGTGGCCGACGGAGGCTTGAGATCCCGGATCGGCGAGGATGAAACGAGCAACGATACGCCGGGCGGCGCGGTGATGCGTGAGGGCGTATTGACCGGCAGCCGTCTCGCGCTCTCGGAGATGCTTCCCAGGCTTCGGGAGTGGTGCGGGCTCGATACCGCCCGCGCCCTGGCGACGGCCACGCGAAACCCCGCGCGCGTCCTTGGCCTGGAATCCGCCCGGGGCCGTCTCGCCCCGGGTCTGCGCGCGGATTTTTGCGTTCTCGATTCCGATTCCCTGGAGCTGATCGCCGTCATGGCGGGCGGAAAGTGGGCGTCGGGCGCGCCGCCGATTGCAGGCGGATGAAGATTCGCCCATAATTCTTTTTGCTGCTATTTTCGACGGTCCAGCAGAATCCGCCCCGGGCAGCCCATGATGTATGACGTCATATTTCACCACGCCATGATATTCGACGGTCTGGGCGAACCCCCGTATGAAGGCGCGCTCGCCGTTCGCGGAGACGCCATCGCGGAGGTCGGCCCCGAGGTGAGCGGCTCCGCTCATCGAGAGATCGACGCGCGGGGCTTGGCCCTGAGCCCCGGGTTCGTCGATATCCACGGTCATTCGGACTATTACCTCCTCATCAATCCCGAGGCGCACGCGAAGGTCCGCCAGGGGGTGACGACCGACGTGGGCGGCAACTGCGGCTACGCCGCCTCTCCGATTCGCGGGGCCGAGGCCGAGGAGCGCAGGAAATGGTATCGGGAGCAATTCGACCTCGACCTCCCTTTTCAGAGCGTCGGCGAGCACTTGGGTCACGTGGATAGGGTGGGCGTATCGATCAACTACGCCCATCTGGTGGGGCACAACACGATTCGCGCGAGCGTGATGGGCGGCGAGGCGCGCGCGGCCCGCGCGGAGGAACTCGGCGCGATGGAGGAGATGCTCTCCGTCGGGATGGAGGAGGGGGCGTTCGGTCTGTCCACCGGCCTGGTCTATGCGCCGGCCTGTTTCGCGGATAAAGAAGAACTCGCCGCCCTTTGCCGGGTCTCGGCGCGAGGAGGAGGGTTGCTGGCCACCCACATGCGCAGCGAGGGAGACGCGCTTCTCGAGGCGATGGACGAGGTGATGGGCGCGGCCGCATCGGCGGGGCTGCCGCTTCAGATCAGCCACCTGAAGACGGCGGGCGCGCGCAACTGGGACAAGCTCGATGCGGCCTTCGCCCGCATCGAGCGCGCGCGGAACAGGGGCGAGGACGTGACATGCGACCGCTATCCCTACACGGCCTCGAACACCCACCTGAGCGCCCTGCTGCCCGATTGGGTCCATGACGGCGCTCTCGACGAGAAGATAGGGCGTCTCGCGGACGCGGAAACCAGAGCGAGGATAAGGGGCGAAATCATGAGCGCGCACCCCGGGCCCTCCTACTGGGAGAACGTTTTGATCAGCCGGGTGTTCACGGAGGCGAACCGGGTCTGTGAGGGTCTTACCCTCGCGAGTCTGGGCGAGGTCCGCGGCGCGGCCCCCGTGGACGCGATGCTCGATTTGCTGATCGAGGAGAGGATGAACGTCGAGATTCTCATTTTCATGATGAGCGCGGAGAACATGCGGCGCATTCTCGGCAAGCCCTACGTCATGGTGGGTTCGGACGCGGGCGCGCTCACGCACGAGCCGCCCCTGGGCGGGGGCAGGCCGCACCCCAGGAATTTCGGGACTTTCCCCTTCGTCCTGGGCGCGCTGGCGCGGGACGAGGGGCTCTTCCCGATGGCCGAGGCGGTCCGCAAGATGACTTCCGCCCCCTGCGATCGGTTGGGCATGTCGGATCGGGGGCGTCTCGCGGCCGGAATGAAGGCCGACCTCGTACTGTTCGACCCCGGCGAGATACGCGATGAGTGCACTTATGAGCGCCCCATAGCCTACCCGTCGGGCATCGAGATGGTTCTCGTGAACGGAGCGGTCGTCGTGGAAGGTGGAAGCCATACCGGAGCGCGTCCCGGCCGCGCGTTGCGCAAACACTCGCGGCGGGAGGTGGCGAATGTTTGAAATGGCTACCTGGAAGACGGTGTTCGGCGTGGTGGGAGTGCTCGCCCTTTTGGGCATTCCCGTCGTTATATGGATGCGCCGCCGCGCCTCGAGGCGCGCGAGAGGTTCGGCGCCGGGGTGGGGCGGTATTTCGGAAGGCGGGTCCGGGGGCGGCGCGCCCGACGTCTGGGAGGATGTTTCCTCGCGTTTCATTGATGATTTCATTCCCGAGGTCCCCGACGTGGAGGAGGAGAAAAAGGAAGCGGCGCATGGCGGAGGCGTCCGCGAGACGGCCGTGAATCCTCCAGACTCGCTGGACGGCGCGGAGGAAGGCGTACGGGTAATCGAAGAGGGGAGTCGCGAGGTTGTTGCCGAAGATGAGGTTTCCCCTGCCGAAGTCGGGGCTCCGCCTGAAGACGACGAGGAGCCTTCGTCCGGCGTGGATGATGTGCCCACCGCGCAGGCGGGTGATGCGTGGTGGGAGGCATTGCCCGCGCTCGAGGGTGCGGAACGCCGCAGCGCAGCGGATGAGGTGATGGACGCCGCCCCGAACGAACCCCTCGGGTCGCCCGTGGAAGGCGAGCCTTATCATCATCCAACGGGAGCAGACGCCCGGGCCGCAGCCGGATTCGTTCGTGAAGCGCAGTTCGCGGATGAAGGCGTCCTCGCCGATGATGACGAGGCTCCGGGAGCCGTCGAAACGAGCGAAGGCGCGGACGCTCCCCTGCGCGTGCGGATTCCCGCCGTCAGCGAGGCGCGCGACAACGCGGACTCCGGCGGCGATGCGCCTGACAACGAGGAGGAGGGCGAGGTTCTCCATCTCACGTACGAGGGTGAAGACGTGGCCGATGCGCCCGCGGAGCCCGCGCGTGAGGACCGGGAAAACGTGGATGATGAAGCCTTGAAAGCCGAGCGGGAATCACCGCCGGAACCACAACTCGAAGCGCGCGATGACGGGCCTCCGCCGTCTCTGGCCGAGGGGTTGAGCCCCGCGGAAGATGAACCAGGTGAGGTTTCTGTTGATCCACAAGCCCTAGAACCCGATGAGGCGCCTTCGCTTCCGGAGCCGGAAGAGAAAGCGGCCCGGGCGCTTGTTGCCGAAGAAGATGTTATCTCCCTCATTCAGCGCGAACGCGCGGAGGATGACGCTTTATCGCAAAGCGCCGCCGGGCATGAGAAGGCCGAGGCGGAAGAAGACGCCGAGGCGCTTGGTTTCCCGCTGGAAGATGATGAGGAACTCGTTCCCGGCGCCGCGCCGCCGCCGGCCGCCGCGCACGAGGCTCCGGCGAACACGCCCTCCGAGTTGATACGTGAACTCGTGGCGGATGTTTGTCCGGGGGATTTGCTCGTGGCGGAAGACATGGAGCACAAACTTCCCGCCTGGACCCCCGGCGTGGTGAACGCCGCCGGCATCGATCTCGGCCAGCGCGAGAGAGCCCGGCAGACGCCCGCTTCCGAGGAGTATCTGCGTCTGGCCATTCTCGAGATGATTCTGGGGCGCGACGAAGATGCGACGGGTCACCTCAAGGAATCGCTGCGGCGCGCGAGTCGGCTCGCGCCCGTTCTCAACGCGCTGGCCGTGGCTTCCTATCTGCGGGAAAAGGTGGAGCCCGCGATTTCCTATTCCCGCGAGGCATTCCGCGAAGCGGGCCGGGACGTTTCGATACAGGCGGTGGTCTCCAGGAATCTGGGGTATTTCTACCAGCGCAAGGGCGATGACGAGAAGGCGGCGGAATCCTACGAGAAGGCGATCGGGTATATCGGCCCGGAGGGAGAACTCAGACAACTCTCCACCTTGCGCATGCGGGTCGGTCGATTGTTCCGCCGTCTGGGGGACAAGGAAAAAGCCGGGGAGCACCTCTCCGAGGCGGCGCACCTGTTCCACAGATCGGGAGACAAACGCAACGAGGCGCGGGCGCACACCGCGCTGGCCTCCGTCCTGAACGAGGCGAGCGAATACGAAGCGGCGCAGGCGAGTCTGGACGAGGCGCTGAACCTCTGCCAGAAAATCGGTGACAAGGCGGGTGAAGCGCTCGTGTACTCTCACATGGGGGTGAGCTTTGCGGCGCAGGAGCAGTTTACGCGCGCGCTTCGGTATTACGAGAACGCCTTGCGCCTGAATCGCGGACTCGAAAACAGGAAAGGCGAGGCGGCGAACCTGAACGGCATGGGGAACATTCATTACGCGCGGGGCGATTTGCTCGAAGCGCGCGAAGCGTACGAAGCGGCCCTGGAGGTCAGCCGCGAACAGGGGAATATTCTCACTCAGGGCGTCATATCAGGGAGTCTGGGCCGGGTGTATTTCGAGGGAAGCGAATGGGAGGCCTCGCGCGCGCGCTTGAGCGAGGCGCGGCGCATTTTTCAGGACCTCGGCGCGGAGGAAGCCCTCGACAGCGTCATGGAGACGCTCCGGGCGCTGGAAAAGCGCGGCGGAGAGTGATGAAGGCGGTTACGGCGAGTCTTCGCCCAGCGCGAATTTCTCGATCAGCCTGCCGTATACGCGGGCGGCTTTTTTCAGCGAATCCACCTCGATGAATTCATCGGGCGTGTGGGCCTGTTCGATGTTTCCGGGCCCCAGGAGAAAGCAGCTTCGGCTTCCGGTCTGGGCCGCGGCCATGCCCGCGTCCGAATAATAGCTCACCCCCGCGGGCTCGGGTGCGGCGCCCAGGATCTCCTCCAGCGTCTCCATGATGAGCCTCGCCCCCGCGCCGCCGGTGTCCGCCGTCACGGGCGGGCGGTCCGCAATGGTGGCGCGCAGCGAGAATTCCACACCGCTCACCAGGGCGCAGGCCTCAGCGGCTTTTTCGTGAATGATTCCCTGGATGTCGGCCGTCCGCAGGGGCGGGACGAAGCGCGAATCTATCTGCATCGCGCATCTTTCGGATACCACGTTGGTCTTGTGGCCTCCTTCGATCATGGTCGTGACCATGGTGCATCGCCCCAGCAGGGGGTCTTCGTAGGGGAGTTGCGCCACCGCTTCCTGGAGCGCCGCCACGGTGAGGGACGCGGCGTGGATGGCGTCCGCGCCCATGTGGGGCGCCGCGGCGTGCGCGCTCTTTCCCCGGAAGACGAGTTCGAACCACATCGCGCCTTTTTGCGCCGTCACCAGGGCGAGGTCGGTCGGCTCGCAGGAGATCACGACGTCATCTGAGCCGAGGTGTCCGCTCGCGATGGCCGCCTCCGTGCCGGTCATGTGGCCGCTCTCCTCATCCACCACCATGCAGCAGCGAACCGTGCGTTGCGCCTTTGCGCCGCCGTCGATTCGGCGCTTGAGGTTCTCCATCGCCGCGAGGCCTGCGGCGATGCCTCCCTTCATGTCGCAGCTGCCCCGGCCCCATATCTTTCCAGCCTCCTCGGCCGCGAGAAACGGCTCGCGCGTCCATCCCTCGCCCGCCGGCACGGTGTCCATGTGATTGAGAAAGACGAGGGCGGGGCCGCTCCCCGAGCCCGTAATCTCGGCCGTCACGTTCTCGCGCCTCTCGGCGACGCGCTCGCGCGCGGCGTCCAGGCCGATGCCCCGGAAGAACGCCTCCATCCGGTCCGCCATGGCGGACTCATCGCCCGTGGGGTTCTCGCTGGGAATCGCAATCAACTCCTTGGTGAGCGAGACGGTTTGCGTCTCGATGGCCGCATCCACTTGTTCTCTCCCGTTGGTTGATGGTCGAGAGGGCATGATGCCGCATCTTGAGTCGTTTGTGTATGGGGTTGTTGAAAAAGTCCCTCGACGCGGGAAAACCACCGTCATTCCGGCGAAAGCCGGAATCCATTTTGGCTTTTCCACCGGGCGGAGCGGCCGCGACTTCGTTGCCGCGCAACGCCTGAATGCGGTATCTGCGCGGGGGGAATGACGGTGCATGGTCGATTCCATCGGCTTTCGCCGGAATGACGACGGTGGTCGATTTCGACCGGTGAGGAAGGTCGAATCCGATTGATGAATGAGGGTCCGACCAAGCGGGGCCGGCTTTTTCAGCAGCCCCGTATGAGCCGCCTCACGCGGAATGGAGGAAACGCCTCATCAGGGAAGCGAAATTCCGCCCCGGCGTGATGTTGCCGAGGCATACCGCCTCTTTCGCGCCCGTGACGTCCGGCAGGTTGTTCGCCTGGCCACTCAGCGTGCCCCACGCCAGCAACGCGAAACAGACGGCCTCCACCGCATCGGGCGAGACGCCCCGCGCGCCGCTTTCTATGAGCGGGAGACCGCCCAGGGCGTCGCGCAGGCGGCGCATCAAGGTCTTGTTGTGGACGCCGCCCCCGCCGACCACCACTTCGGCGAGCGGAGGGTCGATTGGAAGGAAATCCCGAATCGCGTCCGCGACGCACGAAGCGGAAAAGGCGGTGAGCGTGGCGATGGCGTCTTTCGGGCCGCCCCCGCGCGAAGCCGTGCGTTCAATGGCGTCATCGACGAACGCCTCGCCGAACGTCTCCCTGCCCGTGCTTTTGGGTGGTTTTCGTTTCAGGTAGGGGCGCCGGCGGAGCTCGGCCAGGGTATCGGGGCATACGCGGCCCGCCGCCGCAAGAGCGCCGTCCGCGTCGTGGGATTTCTCCCCGTTCGTGATCCGCCGCGCGAGGGCGTCGAGCGGCATGTTCGCGGGTCCGCAATCGAAGCCGAAAACCCCATCCTCACCCGCCGGAGGGAGATAGGTGACGTTCGAGATGCCGCCCAGGTTCAGGAAGGCGGATGCGGTGTCCTCGCGGCTGAAGAGAATCCGGTGCGCCCAGGGGGTCAGCGGAGCGCCCGCGCCGCCCGCAGCCACGTCCCGCGAGCGGAAATCGCTCACGCAGGTGATTCCCGTGCGCTCGGTGATGAAGGCGGGGTCGCCAATCTGGAGGGTGGATGGGAGCAGCGGCCCGCGCTCTCCTTCCGCGCCCTCCGGCAGGTGGCGCACCGTCTGCCCGTGGCTGCCGATAAAGTCGATTTCCCGGGGCCCGGTTCCGGTTTGCGCGGCGGCTGCGATCGCGGCTTCGGCGAAGGCTTCGCCCACCTCCCGGCGCAGCGAGCATATCTCCTCCGTCCGCGCGCCCTCCTCGCCCCCGGCGAAGAGGAGTCGTTCTCTTAAGTTCCCCGGGTAGGGAGCGGCGTGAAAGCCCAGCGTTTCGACTTGCGCCCGCTCGCCGGGGAGAATCCGCACCAGGGCGGCGTCCACGCCATCGGCGGAGGTTCCCGACATGAGGCCGATGGCCAGGAGGGGGCGCTGGCTGCTCATGAGGGGGGCGCACCCCCCCGCTTCGGGCGTTTCGACTTCCCGTAGATTCTCTTGTATTCGTGGTAGTAGCCCAGAACCCTTTTCACGTAGTTTTTCGTTTCCTGGTAGGGAATTTCCTCGATGAAGATTTCCACGGGCTTGCCGCGTCCGGCCTTCCACCATCTTTTGACGGGGCTTCGGCCCGCGTTGTAGCTCGCTATGGCGGGGACGAGCGCGCCGCCGAACTCGCGGATGAGCGCGCCCAAATGCCTCGCGCCCAGCCGGGTGTTGATCCCGGGGTCGAAGAAGTCGTTCTTGGACTTGATTCGGATTTTGTGCTTTCTCGCGAGCCTGCGCCCGGTCGAGGGCATGAGTTGCATCAGCCCCATCGCGCCGGCGGGGGAGAACGCGCGCGGGTCGAAGGCGCTCTCCGCCCGGATGACGGCGTTCACCAGATAGGGGTCCGCCCCTCCAGGCTCCCTGCGCTTGACGGCGAGGGGATAGACGATCTCCCAGAACTCCCTCGGCAGGTCGCTTCCGCCCGCCCGCACCGCGTCCCAGAAGGATGCGTTGACGAGGTAGATGGCGCGGTGGCTCTGGCCCGCCTTCGTGAATGCGCGCGCCGCGTGGTAGCGCGAATAGGGCGATGCGCCGAGGCGGCGGTACTCCTTGGCGGCGAGTTCATGAAAACCCATGGAGGCGAGCAGCGCGGCCGCCTCCCGGACCGGAGCGCTTTTCGCTGGAGGCCGCAGCCACTTGCGGTAGCCCGCTTCGCCCAAAGGGGGTGGTTTCGGCGCGTCCGGATCTCCAGCGCGCGCGAGACGAGCGATGGCGCGCAGGGCGAGTTGGCCGTAATAGCGGCGGCGGTGTTCCCCGGCGCAGGCGCGGTAGTGGGCGAGCGCGCTCTTCCTGTCCCCCGTTCTCTCCGCCGATACGGCGGCCCAGTAGAGGGCGGAGGAGACCAGCCAGTGGTCGGGGTAAGCGCTCTTCATCTTCGAGAATCCCCGCTGCGCGCCTCGGAAGTCTCTGGATTGAAAGCGAATCCAGGCGAGTTGGAACAGCGCCTTGGGCGCGAGGGGCGAGCGCGGGTGGTTGGCGATCACCTCCCGGAAATGGCGCGCGGACTTTTTGTAGTTGCGGTCGTCCTCGTAGACGCGGGCGAGCAGGTAGCGCGTCTTCGCCGCCCATTTCCCCTTTCGCTTCTCCTTGAGCAGAAGCCTGGCCTGTTTCTCGAAGGCGCTCTGGTTTCCTTTGCGCAGGTGGTTTCTGGCCAGGAAATACCGCGCCTCCGCGCGCTGTTTATCACCCGGGGAGAAGTGCCTGATGGCGTGCCTGAGCGCGGGGTCCGCCTGTTTCGTCTTGCGCAGGGAAAACAGCGCGAGCGCCTCGTTGAAGACGGTGCCCCTGTGGTAGGGGGCCTTTGGAAACAGGCGCTTCAAATCCCCGAACCCTCGCAGCGCCTTTTTGAAGTGGTAGCGTTTTCTCAAGAGCCGGGCGCGTTCGTAGTGGTCTTTGGGTCCCGGTTTCTTGAGCGGAGGCGAGAGGGAGGCGCCGATTTTGAGCGAGCGTCTGAGCGCCCGCCGCGCGTAGGGATGCTCGGGGTGGCGCCGCCACAACTCCCGGTAGGCGAGCGCGGCCTGCTTGTTCCGCCTTGCGGCGCGAAGGGCCTTGGCGCGTCTGAGCAGAAAATCGGGCGCCTCGTAGCTTTTGGGATACAGGAGAAGATAGCGCCCGGCGACTTTCGCCGCGCGCAGGGGCTGCTTCTCCTCCCGGCGTATGCGTATCAACTCCTCGTATACGAAAGGAGGCTCGGGCGCGTTTCTTCCTTTTTTGACGAGCCTTTCAAGCGCGCCTCGGGCGGTGGAGTCATCCTTCGCTCCGATTGCGGCTTTCGCCAGAAACAGGAGCGAGTAGTTCTCGAGCGCGGGAGTTTCCTTGAGCGCTTTTTGGAACGATTCGACCGCCGGGCGGAACCGCTCGAGCTTCAGGTGGGCGTGCCCCAGCAGGAAAGAACGCCTGCCGCCCAGGAGCGTTTTCTCCCGGCGCAGCGTGCGGATGAGTTCCTCGTACCGCTCCTCGGCCAGGAGCTTCTCGATTCTTGCGGTAAGGGCCGGGCGCGCGGCTTCTTTCTTGTGCGATGGTTTCGCCGCGCGTGAAGAAGGCGCCTTGGCCGCAGGCGATGCGAGCGCGGGAAGCAGGAACATACAGAAGATGGCGATAATGCAGGCTCGCGGTTTCATATCGGTTTTTCGTTTGTTGATTTTCATTCCCCCCGTCGCTCGAATTCGGCCAGAACGGCCTGGCGCGCTTCTTCATCGAGAAGCAGGTCCGCCCCCGTCATCGCGAGCGCCTTGGCGCCGGTGAGCAGGACGCGCCTGCCCTCCGCACTCGCCGATGCCTGGGCGAACTCGGGCGTATGCGCTGAAACGCCGGGGGGAACCATCTGGATTTGCGGATGAATGGTGGGCGTTTGCCGGCTCACGTTCCCTACGTCGGACGATCCCATCCGCAGGGGCGGCGCCGAGTCGGGTTCATGAACGCCGAGGCGGTTCAGGTTTTTCAGGAACAACGCCGCCAGGGGGTGGTTGACCCGCATGGGGGCGTAGGTGATGGGGTTTTTCTGCGTTTCGAGTTCCGTCCCCGTGGCCAGGGCCGCGCCTTCCGCGCAGGCGGCGACCCGCGCGAGCAGCGCGTCGAGTCCCTCCATCGTTTCGCTCCTCACGAAAAACCATGCGGAGGCTTTGTCGGGGATGATGTTGGGCGCCTCCCCGCCCTCGGTGATGACGCCGTGCACGCGGTCGCCGGACGGCAGTTGCTGGCGAAGCAGGGAGACGGCGCTGAACGTGGCGATGAGGGCGTCGAGCGCGTTTACGCCTTGCTCCGGCGCTGCGGAAGCGTGAGCGGCGCGTCCCCGGAAGTGGAAGCGAAGCTCCGAAAGAGCGAGAAAGTCGACGTCCACCCTGGTCTCGTCCGATGGGTGCATCATCATGGCGGCGTCCACGTCCCGGAACACGCCGGCCTGCGCCATCAGCACCTTGCCGCCGCCGCCCTCTTCTCCGGGCGTGCCGAAAACGGTGACGCCGCCGTATTCGGGGCCGAGCGCTTCTTTGAGCGCGACGCCCGCGGCCGCGCCGGCGACCCCGATGATGTTGTGCCCGCAGGCGTGGCCGAGGCCGGGCAGCGCGTCGTATTCGGAGAGAAACGATACGGAAGGCTTTTCCCCGTCCGCGGCGGGCCTGTCCGCGCGGAACGCGGTGGGCAGTTTCGCCACGCCCCGGGTGAGGGAGAAACCGTTGTTCTCCAGGTAGGCGCACAGGCGCTCGGCCGCGCGGTGTTCTTCCAGGCTCGTCTCCGGGTCCGCGTGAATCGCGAGAGAAAGCGCCCACAGCGCGTCCGCCTCATCGTCGATCAGCTTCGATATGGCGGTTTTGGCCTCGTGAATGTCCACTGCGGACTGCGCCTCCAGGGGCGGGCGGGAGGCTCATTATCACCAGCGTTTGGAGGAGATGTCAACGATTTCCATCGGCTCGTTTGGTTTGACGAGGACCATGAAAGGGGCGATACTGCAGGCTCCGCCCAGAAGGAGAATCGCATTGCTCCCGTTTTTGGCCGCGGTCGCCTCGCCGGTGGGTGATTCGTCGCCGATCGCACCGACTCAAGAAGAAATGGACATCATCACCCTCGCCACCCAATCGGGCGGCATGGTGTTTTTCGTTCTGCTGGTGCTCGTTTTCTTCTCGCTCTCTTCCTGGGCCATCATCATCTGGAAGTTCTGGGAGCTTAGAGGAGCGAGGCGCCGCTCGGCGTCGTTCGTCGATGCGTTCTGGCGCTCCAAGCGCCTCGACAGGCTGTACGCGGAACTCGACGCGCACGAGAGCAGTCCGGTGGGCGAGGTATTCGCCGCGGGCTATCAGGAAGCCGAGCAGGTGCTGAAGACGCGCTCTCGGGAAGGGAACGAGGATTCGAGCGTTCTCACCTCGGAGATGACGGGGGTGGAGAGCGTCGAGCGCGCGCTGAGGCGCGCCGCGAACGAGCAGGTGAGCAGACTCGAGCGCATGCTGACCTTTCTGGCCACCACGGCGAGCGCCACGCCGTTCATCGGGCTCTTCGGCACGGTGTGGGGCATCATGAATTCGTTTCGCGAGATTGGCGCCAGGGGTTCCGCCGGGCTGGCCGTCGTCGCGCCGGGCATCAGCGAAGCGCTCATCGCCACGGCGCTCGGGCTGCTGGCGGCCATTCCCGCCGTGATCGCCTATAACCACTACCAGGGCCGCGTGAAGGTGATCGCGGATGAAATCGAAAACTTTACGGCGGATTTCCTCAACCTGGTCGACCGCCATTTCATGCGTTTATGACGAGCGGAGCTTCCCGTGGCCGTTAAGCTGAACCGTGGTTCGAGCATCTCGGACATCAACGTCACGCCGCTCGTGGACGTGATGCTGGTGCTGCTGGTGATCTTCATGGTCACGGCGCCTCTGCTGGAGACGCAGAACCAGGCCGTGAACGTGGATTTGCCCCAGGTGCAGGCGGCGAAGGCGAACGTGGCCGAGGATGCCGTCGTCATCACGTTGGACAAAAAACGCGACATGTATATAAATGATAATCCGCTGGCCGCCTCCGAGCTGAAGGAGAAGCTCACGGCGCTCTTCAGGGACAGGAGGCGCAAGGAAATCTTTCTCAGGGCGGACCGCGCGGTTCCCTATGGCGAGGTGGTGGAGGTCATGGCCATCATTCGCGCGGCGGGCATCAACCGCCTCAATATGGTGACCGACCCCCTGGAACCCTCTCGGGGCGGGCGGCGCAGACGCTGAGAAATCGGTGGTCTCATGAATAACAAACCGCAGTTCTCGCAAGATTCCAATCCCGCCGACGTGGGTTCACCCCGTTCGGGCGCAGGCTTCGGGGAAGCGAACGGCAAGACGGGCGGGTTGCTTCGCGACCGCCGGTTTCTCAGGGCGCTGGCGGCTTCGGTTGTTTTGCACGCCGCGCTCTTCGTTTGGGTGAGCCTGGCGCCCTCTCAGCCGAAGTACCGGTTTTTCGGAAGCGGAACGGCCGTCAGCCTGGTGGGAGCGGATGAAATCCCGGGCGGTTCGGCGCGCGGGAAATCCGGCGATCGGCCCGAGGACCTGGAAGCGCCGACTCCCCGAAAAGGGCCGGACGAGGGGACGAGGAAGATAGCGGCGCCCGAGAAAAAAACCGCGCCCGCCAAGGCGAAGAACGCGCCCGCCAAGGCGAAGAAGAAAAAGGTCGCCGTCAGGAAGGTCAAGAAGAAAACCCCGCGCAAAAAAGAAGTTCGGCGCATCCCGAAAAAGAAGCCCAGGAAGGTCGTGCGGAAAAAGAAAAAGCGCGACCGCGTTCGCGAAGCGCGCCTCAAGCGGATACGCGATCGTAGAGAGCGCGCCAGGCGTTGGCGCAATCGTTTCAAGAAGAGCGCGAAGAAAAAGCCGATTCAAAAGAACAAGCAACCGCGCGATGACTGGAAGAGCGATGATCGCCTGGCGAAAGCGAACCTCGCGCCCAAGGCCCGCGCGCCCCGTAAGGGATACGCCGGCGAGGGGGGAGGCGACGGGCAGGGCGGCGGCAGCCGCGCGGGCGGCAGCGGCGGCGTCGCGCGAACGGATAAGGAGCGATACTATGGGCTTCTGGCGGAGCGCATTCGGGGTTTCTGGACGGTGCCGCCCGGTATTGCAGATTTAATCCAGCTCAAGACCGATGTCGCGATAGACGTGGATCGAGGGGGGAATTACCGCAATTTGCGGGTCGTGCGCTACAGCGGGAACCACATTTACGATCAGGCGGCGCTGCGCGCCGTGCAGCGGGCCGCCGAACCCTCCCTGCCCAAACCGCCCGATACGATCAAGGAAAACTGGCTTTTGCTCGGTTTCCGGTTCTGCGGAAGGGATTTTTGCCGTTGATGCGAGAAAAAATTCAGACCAGACCATACAAGCGGGGGAGCCGGATGCTTCCTCGGGCTGTCTTTCTCATCACCATGATTCTCTCATGGCCGCAAGGGGCGGAAGCTGCGCGCGAGTTCATCGACATCTATTCGCCCACGGCGAGAAAGATTCGACTGGCCGTCCCGGAGTTTCGCCCCCTGGGCGGCGCGCGCGACCCGCTGGGGCTCAAGATAGCGCAAGTCATCGAGTCGGACCTCAGGCGCAGCGGTTTGTTCTTCATTCCCGACCGCAAGGGCTATCTGGAGAACCCCATGCGCGCGGGGATTCGAAGGGACGAACAGCGCTTCTCCGACTGGAGCAAGGTGGTCAAGGTGGAGGCCCTCATCAAGGGCGGCTACGAGATTTCGGGAAAAACCATCACGGCGGAGGTCTACCTGTACGATACGCTCCGCTCCGCCCAGGAGTTGGGCAAGCGGTACCGCTACCCCAAGAGCGGATGGCGCTTGCTGGCCCACCGGTTCGCCAACGCGGTGCTGGAGCGCTTCACGGGAGACAAGGGGGTGTTCGACACCCAGATCGCCTTCGTATCGAGGCGTTCGCTCAAAGAGCGCGGAGAGATATTCATCATGGACTGGGACGGCGCCGAACTCAGGCGCGTGACGCGCAACGGCATGGGAAACAACGCGCCCGCGTGGTCTCCGGACGGGAGATGGATGGCGTATTCATCGTTCAAGTCCAGGCCGCCCGGCGTGTTCTTGCTGCCCACGAACGGGTCGCGCGAGTTCAAGGTGAGTTCTTCCCGCGCGCAGGCCATCGGAGGCGCTTTTTCTCCGAACTCACGCTATTTTGCGTTTTCCGAACTTGTGAGACGAAACTATGAGATTTTCCGCTACGATTTGCGCACTCGCGTGAAGAGGAGGCTCACGCGGAGCTTTGGGATAGACGTATCTCCCACGTTCTCTCCGGACGGCAAAAAAATCGCATTTACGTCAAGCCGCTCGGGGAATCCCCATATTTACGTCATGAACGTGGACGGCTCCGGCCCGAAGCGCATCACGTTCAAGGGAAAATACAACACCGAACCCGAGTGGAGCCCCCGGGGGGACAGAATCGCCTTGACGAGCCGCATCAAACGGGGAAAGGAAATAGATATCGCCACCATGAACGTCGACGGCACCGACCTTCGCCGCCTCACGGGCAGCCAGGGCCGCAACGAATCTCCCACCTGGTCTCCCGATGGCCGGCACATCGCTTTTTCCTCCGATCGGAGCGGCAGAAAATATGTATACGTGATGACCTCCGCCGGCACGCAACTCAAGCGGCTCCAACCCGGACAGGAACCCGCCTGGTCGCCCACATCGAAGTGAAATTTTGAAAATCGGAAAATATCTATCTAAAAAACGAGAAACGGGCTTGCTCATCGCGCATTCGCCCTTTATACTTCGCCGATGTATGTCTGAGGATGGATGAAGAGGGGAAGAGTTTCCGCTCCGTGATATATCGCGCTTCTCACTCTGAACATAGACGAACTAGAGACTCCGAGGGGGATGTCTGCATGTTTTTATCGGGCCGTGTTAAATCTTTTCAATCCTTGTTGATGACGGCGATGCTCGTCTTCGCCGTGGGTTGCGTGAAGCAAACGGTGGAAACCGAGGAACTGCCGCCGCCCAAACCGCCGGCTCCCATGGTGAGAAAAGCGCCACCTCCCAAACCCGTGAAAAAGGTCGAGAGGGATATGACGGAGGAGGAGCGTCGTCGCAAACGCGCCGCTTTCAAACGCTCGTTGGCCGAGTTTGAAAACGATCTGGTCTACTTCGATTTCGACAAATCGGATGTTCGCCCCGACATGCGCGCGACTCTGGATGCCAAGGCCCGCTTCCTGCAGGAGTTTCCCAGCATTCGGGTGCAAGTCGAGGGCCATTGCGACGAGCGCGGCACGGTGGAATACAACATCGCGCTCGGCCACAGGCGTTCGCAGAGTTCCAAGGATTATCTCGTCTCGCTCGGCGTCCAGGCTTCCCGGATCGATACGGTGAGTTACGGCGAGGAGCGCCCGGCGGATTCGCGCTCCAATGAGGCGGGATGGGCCAAGAACCGGCGAGCGAAGTTCAACGTCATCGGCGGTATTCCGGCGGGCATGAATTAGTCGTCCGACTGTCCAACGCGAGCGAAAAGGACTCCCCGTCGGCGCCAGCCGCCGGGGAGTTTTTCTTCATGAATACTTTCAAAGCATCCAGACTCAGGTTTTTCTCGCTGGTGGCGCTGTCTTTTGCTTTGCTCGGTTGTCCCGAGGTCGATTCTCCGGTGGGTGGCCCGGGCGGAGGAGTCGTCCCGGGAACGGGTTCGCCGCCGCGCCCCGCGCCGCCCTCTCGAATCGTTGCGCAAAGACCGCCGGTCGATGTTTCGGCGATCGAGAAGAATCTGCAAGGGCTCAGGCGCGGGATGCGGAACCAGGAGCAGCGCATCGAGGAGGCGCGCGAAGCGATTCAGGGGATCACGGACGAGGTCGAGCGCGCGCGGAAGGATTCCGAAAAATCTCTCGAAGAAGCCGGGAAGATCATCGCGAAGCTTCAGGAGCGAATCGAAAAGCTCGAAAATGAGGTGAGCCGGTTGCGTTCGAAGCCTCCCGTGGAGGCGGCGCAGAAAAAAGTGGAGGTTGTCGTCACGGCGGCGGGCGCGCCGTCTCGGATGCCGCCCGTAGGCCTTCCTCCCGCCGATGGGCGAATCGCGTCCGCAGGCTTGCCGCACAGCCGGGATGCTCAGGCCGTGGGCGTTCCTGCTCCGGACGCGCGGGTCGCCGTTATTCCCAAAGAGCCGGCGAACCAGCCTCAAAAGCCTGCGCCGATGCCTCCCGATCCCGAAGAGGACTATACCCGGGCCATCCGCGTCTTGCGCGATGAGAGAAGTTTCGCGAAGGCGCGCGGCTTGCTGAACGGGTTCATCTCCAGGTACCCCACGCATGAACTGGCGGATGACGCGCAGTACTGGATAGGGCAGTCCTATTTCGAGGAGAAGAATTTCGAGCGCGCCATCCTGGCGTTCAACAAGGTGCAGGTCGATTACGCCAATGGGGACAAGGCGCCGGAGGCCCTTCTTCTGGAGGCGCTCTCGTTTTTGAACCTGGGCGACCGCCCAAGCGCCAGGGAACTGCTCGGCCGCGTGATTGACAAGTACCCGGATTCGAACGCGGCGGCCACCGCCCGCGAGCGCCTCGAATCGCTCTAGGTGTTTCCTGAGGTTTATGTGTTCATAAAATGAACCAGCCGAACGTTCCTCCTGAAGACGTAGAACGCGCGCGGATCTTGGCGCGCGAGCTCGACGATCACAACATCCGCTACCATGTTCACGACGCCCCGGTGATTTCCGATGCGGAATACGACCGGATGATCCGCGAGTTGCTGGCGCTGGAGGAGAAGTACCCCGCCCTCGCCTCGCCGGATTCCCCCACGATGCGCGTCGGCGCGCCCCCGCTCGATTCGTTCGATGAGTTTCTTCACGACCCGCCGATGCGGAGTCTGGAGAACGCCGTCGCGGAAGGAGAGGTGTTCGCCTTCGAGGAGCGCGCAAAGCGGTTTCTCCTGCAAACGTACGACAGGAACGTAGAAGCGTTCGACTTTACCTGCGAGCCGAAGCTGGACGGTCTGGCGGTGGAGGTGATCTACCGAAACGGCTCCTTCCATTCGGGCGGAACGCGGGGCAACGGAGTCAGCGGGGAGGACATCACGCAGAATCTCAAAACGGTGCGGGGCATCCCGCTGCGCCTGCGCGCTCCCGAGGGCGGCCCCGCGCCTCCGGCGTATCTGGCCGTGCGCGGGGAGGTGTACATGAATCTCCGGGGGTTCGGAAAATTGAACCGCGAACGTCTCGAAAAAGACGAGCCTCCCTTCGCCAATCCGCGCAATGCGGCGGCGGGTTCGCTGCGTCAGCTCGACTCGCGAATCACCGCGGCGCGCCCCCTGGCCGCGGCGTTCTACGCCGTCGGACGGGTGGAGGGTTTTTCGTTTCACGGCCAATCCCATTTGTTGGAGACCCTGCCGCAATGGGGGCTGCCCGTGAGTCCGGTGTGGCGAAAGTGCGCGAACCTGCGCGAGGCGGTGGGGTTTTATGAGGAATTGCTGGAGGGGCGCGAGGATGCGCCCTACGAGCAGGACGGCCTGGTGCTCAAGGTGGATTCCATGGAATTGCAAAACGAACTGGGTTCCACCTCGCGCGCGCCTCGCTGGGCGATCGCCTACAAGTTCCCCGCGAAGCAGGAAACCACGCAGGTGGAGGACATCGTCTTCCAGGTGGGGCGCACGGGCGCCATTACGCCCGTGGCGCTGATGAAGCCGGTGCGCGTGGGCGGCGTGGAAGTCACGCGCGCCACGCTGCACAACGAAGACGAAATGAGGCGAAAAGACGTTCGAAAGGGGGATTACGTGCTCATTCAGCGCGCGGGCGACGTCATCCCCGAAGTGGTGGCGGTCATCGGGGAGAAACGGCCCAACGATGCGGAGGCCGTCTCCATGCCCGCGGAATGCCCCATTTGCGCGACGCCCGCCGAGCGCCCGGAGGGAGAGGCGGTGGTTCGCTGCCCCAACCCGGTTTGCCCCGCCGTTTTGCGCGAAGGTCTGAGGCATTTCGCCTCCAGACGCGCGATGGACATCGACGGACTGGGAGAGAAACTCGTGAACCAGTTGGTGGACTCGGGCCTGGTGAGCGAGCCTGCGGATTTTTTCGCCCTGTCGAAGGAGCAACTCGCGTCCCTGGAGCGCATGGGGGAGAAATCGGCGGAGAATTTGATCGAGGCGCTCGAGGAGGCGAAAAAGCCGACGTTGGCCCGGTTCATCTATTCGCTGGGCATCCGCCACGTGGGAGAACACGTCGCGGAAATACTGGCCGACAGGTTCGGCGCCGTCGAAGAATTGTCCCGCGCGGATGTGGAAACGCTCCTCTCGGTTCATGAGGTGGGTCCCCAGGTGGCCGAGAGGCTCGTTCGGTTTTTTTCCGAGCCGGACTCCAGACGGATGGTGGACAACCTCATATCAAAGGGCGTGGAGCCGCAGGCGCCCCCCAGTGCGGGGGAGGGCGACGAAGGCGAGGCCGCGTTCTCGGGACTTTCCTTCGTGCTCACCGGGACGATCTCGGGGAGATCGCGAAGCGAGGCGAAGGCGGCCATCGAGGCCCTCGGGGGGCGGGTGAGTTCCTCCGTGAGCAAGAACACGAGCTTTCTCGTGGCGGGCGAGGGCCCGGGCTCGAAGCTCAAGAACGCGGAATCCCTCGGCGTCGAGATACTCGATGAAGATGCGTTCGAGCGGATGCTCTCGCGGGAAAAGGGGCCTTGACCTTCGTTTGTTGCTTTTCCTATGATCAAGGTCAAATGTCACGTATTCACATGCAGCGATACATCTTTTTTCTCATGGAAACCTTCTGATGAGCCGGGTTCGCAAGGCCGTTTTTCCTGTGGCGGGGCTCGGCACGCGGTTTTTGCCCGCCACCAAGGTGATCCCGAAAGAGATGCTTCCCATCGTGGACATCCCGCAAATCCAAATCGGCGTACAGGAGGCGCTCGACGCCGGCATCGAGGAGATCGTCTTCGTTACCGGGCGCGGGAAGGTCTCGATGGTGGACCACTTCGACGTCGCCTTCGAGGTGGAATCCTACCTGCGCGACAGGGGCGAGGAGAGGCTGTTGGCCGTGGTGGAGGAGATCTCGCAAAAAGCGCGCATCACGTCCATCCGCCAGAAGCGTCCGCTGGGTTTGGGTCATGCGATCCTGTGCGCGAAGCCGGCCGTGGGAGATGAGCCTTTCGCCGTCATATTGTCCGATGACGTCATCAAGAGCGAAGAGCCCGCCATCGGCCAGCTGGCGCGCGTGTTCGATGCGCATGGCGGCGGCGTGGTCGCGGGGCTGCGGGTCGAAAAGCGCGCGCTCTCCAAATACGGCGTCATCGAGCCTTCCGGCGAACCGCCGCCCGCCCCGGGCGTCACGCCGCTCAAGGGGATGGTCGAAAAACCAGAGCCGGAAGATGCGCCCTCGGACGTCGCCATCATCGGGCGCTACGTTTTGCCTCCCGAGATTTTCGAGGTGCTCGAACGCATGAAGCCGGATGCAAAGGGAGAGATTCAGCTCACAGACGGGTTGCGGGGACTGCTGGAGCACGCCAGGCTTTACGCCTATGAGTACGAGGGAAAACGCTTTGACGCGGGTGATAAGCTGGGCTTTTTGGAGGCGACGGTCGAGTTCGCTCTGGAGCGCGAGGACATCGGCCCCGCATTTCGCAATTATTTAAGGAGATTGACAGACTCATGGTAGCGGAAGAACCTGCGCCTGACCCCGAACCTCCGGGGCGGATACCTTTTCATCACAATCGGCCGGGAGGCATGGACTGATGGATGCCGACCTGCTCTTCCGGCTCGCCGCCTTCGTCTTCCTCATGCTCTGCTCCGCCGGATTCTCGGCCAGCGAAACGGCCCTTTTCTCCCTTCCGCGCCCCAGGGTGCGCGCCATGCGCCGGGAAGGCGGCGCGGGTGAACGGGTGTCCGGCCTTCTGGACAGGCCCAGGCGGCTGATTACCTCCATATTGATGGGCAACGAAATCGTGAACATCGCCTCCTCCGCGCTGTTCACGGGCGTCGTGGTGGCTTATCTGGAACCCGGCAAGAGGTGGCTCGCCCCCGTGTTCATGACGCCGCTCTTGATGATATTCGGCGAGATCACGCCCAAATCCCTGGCGGCCCGGTATCCGGAGCGGTTCTCGCGATTCCTGGCGCATCCCATATCTCTCTTCGCGCGCATTATCTCTCCTTTGCGATGGGTCTTTTTACAGGTGGCGAACGGCGTGCTCACCCTCTTGCGCGCGCCCTCGCACGACCCGCAGAGCATACTGATGGAAGACGAATTCCTTCACCTCGTGGACGCGGGCCATGCCGAAGGCGAACTCGAAGAGGGCGAGCGCGAGCTCATTCACAACGTGTTCGGCTTTCACGACAGAACCGTGTCCGACGTGGCCGTGCCGCGTACTGATCTGGAATGCTGGGAGATGGATCTGCCCGTCGCCGAGGTGATAGAGCGCGTCCGCACGGCGACGCACTCGCGCATTCCGATTTTCCAGCGAGACCGGGATCAGATAGTGGGCATCTTGTACGTCAAGGACTTTCTGCGCCAGACGCGGCGAAGAAACTTCGGCCCGGAGGAGCGTCTGACGAAACAGATGCTGCGCGCTCCCCTCATCGTTCCGGGCGGAATAAAGCTCGACCGCCTGTTCCGGCGGTTCCGGCACGAACGCACCCACGTCGCCATCGTTCAGGACGAGTTCGGCGGCACCCTCGGCCTGGTGTCGATGACGGATCTGCTCGAGGAGATTTTCGGCGAGATCAAGGACGAGCACGAAGAAGTCGAGGAGGCCTGGATCGAGCAGGAAAACGAGGAGTCATACCTGTGCCAGGGCCGCGTTCCCCTGGCCGAATTCTCGGCGGTGAGCGGCTGGGAACTCCCCGACTACGAGGAGGCGAACACGCTGGGCGGCGTGGTCTTCACGATGCTGGGCCATGTGCCTTCGGTGAACGAGCGGGTCCGGCTGGGAAGCGTGGAGTTCACGGTGACCGAGACGAGCGGTTCCCGCGTCCTGCAGGTGCGCGCGCGAAGACGGGAGGATTCCTGAATTGGATATTTTCACCGTCATCGTCGTCGGTTTCTTCCTCCTTCTGGCGGAGGCGTTGTTCTCGGGCGCGGAGATAGCCATCGTTTCCGCGGATCGCGCCCGCCTGCGGGCCAAGGCGGAGGGCGGGAACAAGGGCGCTCATATCGCGTTGCAACTGCTGGAGAAACCCGAATGGCTCATGGGCACGATTCTCACCTGCCATAACGCGAGTTTCGTAACGAACGTCTCCCTGGCCACCATAGCGGCCATCAATTTCGTCGGTCCCGCATACGGCGAAATCCTTTCGGTCGTCCTCGTGATTCCGCTCCTCGTGGTGTTCGGCGAGGTGGTTCCCAAGGGCTATTGCCAGGCCCGCGCCGACGCGCTCGCACCTATGCTGGCGCGCGTCGTCTGGGGCGCCAGGGTGATCGTGTATCCCCTGGTGTGGCTCATCAGCGCGCTTATCGGCGCCGTTTTGGGGCTGAGAAGGCGCAATGGCGAGAGCACCCCTTTCGTCACGCGGCAGGAACTCGAATCGCTGGTGGAGGAGCAAAGCGACGGAGACGTGCAGGTTCTCGAACGCCAGATGATCGGCCGCATCTTCACGTTCGGCGAGTTGGACATGGAGAACGTGCTCGTGCCCATCGTGGACCTCTCGGCGGTGGATGAGGAAGGCACGGTGGAGGAGGTGATCCAGCGAATCGAGGACGACGGCCACTCGAGGATTCTGATCTACAGTGAAAACCTGCACCACATCGTCGGCGTCGTCCACGCGAGGGACATTATCGGCCTGGGGCCCGACGCCGCGGGACGATTGAAGGACAAGGATGACCTCATTCGAAGCGCTTATTTCGTGCCGGAGACGAAACCGGCCGACAGTCTTCTCGATGAGTTGATGAGCCGAAAGGACAAGATGGCCGTCGTGGTGGATGAATACGGCGCCTGCACCGGCATCGTGACGATGGAGGACCTGGTGGAGGAGATCGTGGGCGACATCGCCGATGAATACGACGTCGACGAAATCCGCCGGTTCCACAAGCTGGGTGAGGCGCATTACATCGTCGATGCCCGCATGGAGGTCGAGGACGTGCGCGAGACGCTGGAGTTGCCCTTGCCCGACGGGGACTACGAGACGTTGTCGGGCTATCTTCTGGGACGGTTCGAGCGCATCCCGAAAGAGGGTGAGAGCGTATCCCTGGAGGAGTGGACCCTCACCGTGGAATCGGCGAACGAGCGGCAGATAGAGACCGTTCGCTTGGAGCGAAACGACTAGGAGTTGTTGAAAAGTCCTGAACTCGTGATTCGGCGTATGCAAACAACCCGGGAGGGCGTGGTAGCGGACGGGCCCCTGCGCCTGTCCGGGGCCGTAGCCCGTCCTTTCGAGGGGGTTCGGTTTTGTTTGTCATTCCGGCGTCGGAACCGGCCGGGGAGGGAGGTCGAACCCGATTGACGAATGAGGGTTCGGCGCGACTGACGAGAAGCAAGAAAACCACTCCCCCCTTGGGGGGGAGTCAGTGAGCTGAGGGCGTAAGCCCGAAAGCGAACTGGTGGGGGGTATAATTCGGAATGGCAATAAAACGCATTTTTACCCCCCACCGGTTCAGCCTTCGCACAAAACGCTCGGCTTCACCGTCGGGCATTCCCCTCGGGATGCCCGACCCTCAAGGGGGGAGTGGTTGTTGGGCGCTCTGCAAGGGGAGAATGTATGGGCCCGGCCCGTAACAGGCTTTTCAACAACCCCGTACGGCTGGCGCGTGGCGCGCTCTCGATGGCGCGAAAACGATTTTTTCGGCGGATGAGTTCCGCTAGATGGTTTCGGGCGGCTCGACGCCCAGCCAGCCGCCTATCATCTCGAGCGCCTCCCACTGGCTGGCTTCATAGGGGATGCCGTTTTTCTCAGCGTCCGCTTTTTTGCGCGCCTCGCGCTCTCCCGGAAGGAGCATCTCCGGCCCCCCGCAGCTTTTGATGTCCCGCACCGCATCGGCCAGACGCTTTTTCGCGTCCTCCATTGGATATAGCGCGTCCAGCCTCCAGGCCTCAATCGTCTGGGTGATGCGGGCGTCGGGCCGGACGCGCAGTGTCGGAATATGCCGCGTCGAGCCGCCGCCGATGACGCCGTCCAGATCCACCAGAACGGCGAGACCGGAGCCCTTGTAGCCGAAATGCGTTCCTCCCAGGGGGAGAACGGAACCTTTGAGTAATTCGTCATACGGCACGTGGCCGGAAATGACCTCTCCGTTCTCATCAAGAAAATAATCGTCCGGTATCGCCTCTCCCGCGCGGCTGGCGCGAATGGCGGGGCTCACGGCGCGCTGCGTGGTGGCCACGTCGATGACGACGGCCCGATCCCCCGCGGGCACTCCCCAGGCGATGGGGTTCGTGCCCAGCCGAATCCTGTTTCCGCCGAAAGGCTTCATCCACGCGCCGGAGGTGCACGTGGCGCGGCCGGCGAGACCCCGTTCGGTGAGCGCCTCCACGTACACGCACGCCGCCCCGAAGTGATTCGCGTTGTGCACATAGACCTTTCCGATGCCGTATTCTTCCGCCAAATCGCCCGCGAGGCGCGTCGCGTCCATCGCCGCCGCCGGGCCGATGCCGGCTTGCGCGTCCATGGCGGCGACGGCCCGGTTTTCGTTTCGCTCGATAATCGGCGTGGCTTTGGGGTCGATGGCGTCTTTCTGAATGCGCTCGACGAGTTCGCGCAAGCCCGTCCCGCCCGCCACGCCGTGGCTCGATATTCCGCGCATGTCCGCCGCCGCGAGGATTTCCGCCGTCACCCTGGCGCGTTCCTCGCAGGCTCCCAGGGCCATGATGCATTTCGTGGCGAAACGCACGAGCGCTTCTTCGGAAATTCGTTTCGTTTCACTCATGTAGATGGATTCCTATGAAAGTTTGGAGCTTTGTGGTTCATGAACCGGAAACTCGACGATGAAGGATACGCCGCCCTCGGGAGGGGTCGTAAGTTCGAGGCGCCCGCCCAGCATGAGGGCGGTGAGACGGCTTCGGTAGAGACCGATTCCGATTCCCCGAAGGGCGCCCGGGTTTTCCAGGTCCTTCGCCATCCAGTCGATGAACGAATTGGTGGAAAAGGAGGGTGTTTCGGCGTCGCGGTTTGTGGTCGATAAAACGATCCGCTCGTTCTCCTTCTTGAGAAGCGCGTGGATGATGCCGCCCTCGGGCGCGACGTGAATGGCCGCGTCCAGAAGGTCGTCGATGAGGAAGGTGAGCCTCGTCCTGTCGCCATACATGTCGAGCCTGGAGGGCATTTCGGGCAAAAACCGGAACGAGGGGAAATTCCACAGCCGCTTGCCGATGCGCTCGCTGAAAAGATGCGCGAGGTTGATTTCTGCGTTTTCAAGGTCTACACGTTTGGCCTCGATGTCGGCGGCGTCGGCGAGCGTCTCGATGAGGCGGCTCAGGCGGTGTATGTTTTCGGATAAATCCCGAATCTCCTCACGCGCCTTCCAGGGGTCGGATTCCTCGGCCAGGGCGAGGAACCTGTCATTCAGACGAGAAGCGGGCGTTTGGAGTTCGCGCGCGGCGAGACGGAGGAACAATGCTGCGAGCCGTTCGTTCGCAGGTTGTTTTTCTCCGCCGTCATTCATGTGATTTCTCGGTTTTCCGGCTCGATGATTGGTTGAGCGCGGCGACCGATTCCGATATGAATTCCGCCGTTCCGCTCGTCATCGGACTGAAGGAGGATACCTCGCATAAGGGAACCCACCTGGCTTCGGAAATGTCGCTCGCCGCCTGGAGCGTCCCCCCGGTGGGCCGGCACACGAAATCAATCAGCACGTAGTGAAATTGCACGCGCCCCCATTCGTCGCGGGTGACGCGGTTCAGAACCTTGCCCTCTGAGAGAACCTCCACATCCAGGCCGGTCTCTTCCTTGACCTCTCGTATACAGGCTTCTTCAAGGCCTTCACCCAGGTGAACGCCGCCGCCCGGAATGCTCCAGGCGCCCATCTTGGGGGGCTGCCCACGGCGGACGATGAGGACGTTTTCCTCATCGAGGATGATGGCCCCTACGCCGACAATCGGGCGAAGCGGATATTCACGACCCAATCCCCCGGCTCCTCAGGTGAAAGATGAAAGAAAAACACTTAAGACTTCGGATTGCGCGTACCCCATGCCCTCGGTTTCAAAATAGCATGTTTTACTCCACAAGGGTTATGGCGAATCGAGCAGAATACTGAAAGATGGGCATCCCCCGCCGCTCATTCCGTTGACACGCCGTGGTGGGGGCCGTATCATTTTTTCGGTTTTTGAAGCCTGCCCTTCGGAACTTCCCTGAATCGAGGGCGCTTTCATCCCCCCATCAGCCAAGAGGTATGCGTGGCGAGCAGGGACGTCCGCGCCGGGGAGTCGCGTATGCCGCCTGAAGTCGTATTCGCGCTCATGTCGCTGTGCTTTCTCGGCGTCAATGACTTCCTCTACAAATGGGGCCAGCAGTGGGATATGCGCAGCGGCCCATTCATGTTCCTGCAGAACATGGCGTATCTGCCCAACGCCTTCGGCCTGGCCTGGTATCGGGACGAGTTGATCCTGAATCCGGGACTCGCCTTCGGCTTCATCAACGGGATTTTGGCGTTCACCGCGTTCTTGTTCGTCCTGCTCGCCTTGAAGAGAGGCGAGGCGGTGGCGCTCGTGCCGATCGTCCGCCTCAATTTCGCGGTGACGGCCGCTCTCACGATTTTTTTCCTGGGCGAGAGCGTAAACCTCATCAAGGGCGCCGCCCTCCTCCTGGCGGCTCTCGCCGTGACGGCGGGCGGCAGCGGCGTGGCGGCGTCCGTCGGGGACAGGCGTTCCGTGGCCTTGGCGATTGGCGCCATGTGCATGTTCGGGGTCATCGGGCTGTTCTACAAACTGGGGCTCGGAATGGGCGCCAAACCCGCCATGATGACGGCGGTGCAAAGCGTGGGCGTCTTCTGCATGGCCGTACCCTACGCTCTCCTGCAAAAAGACCCGCTACCCAGGCGCGGCGTGCCGCTCTGGCTTCCTTTCGTGTGCGGCGTGCTCACCTCTTCGAGTTACGTGGCCATCGCCGTGGGGTTCACCTATGGCGAGGCGGTCGTCGTCGCGCCCATCGCCCAGTTGAGCTTCGTGTTGACCGGGGTGCTCGCCATCATCTTCCTGAAAGAGAAGCTGACGCTCAGAAAAGGGGTGGGCGTCATATTCGCCGCGGCGTCCGTGATTCTCTTCTCCAGAGGGTAGGTTTTACAGCACTTCTTCGTTTCGAAGTCGCTCGATTTCCGGGGGCGTCATGCCCAGCCATTCGTCGAGAATCGCTTCGGTATGCTGCCCGAGCGCCGGCCCCGTCCAGGCGATGTCGAGGGGCGTCTGCGACATTCTCGGGAAAGCGCCCTGCATGGGCACGGCGCCGAAATCCGCGTCCGGCACGTGGCGAACCAGGTTTCTCGCCTGAAAATGGGGGTCTGAGAGGATGTCTTCGATGTCGTAGACGGGGCTCGCCGTTACGCCGCCCGCGTTGAAAAGCGCCATGTTCTCGTCGCAGGTGCGCTTCGCTATCGCGTCGGCCACGATTTTATCGAGCGCATCCTGGTTCTCGACGCGCGTCTCGTTGTTCGCGAATCGCTCGTCGGTGATGATGTCTTCGCGCTCCAGGGCGCGGGCGAGACGTTCATACATCGGCTGGGTGGAGGCGGAAATCGCCACCCACTTGCCGTCGCTCGTGGGATAGATGTTTCTGGGCGCCGAGTTCTCGGAGCGGTTGCCCAGGCGCGGGCGTTTTTCCCCCTCGATGAGATAGCGGGCCGCCTGTGGACCCAGAACCGTGAAAAGCGGCTCGTAAAGCGCCAGATCGATGACCTGCCCCTTCCCGCCTCCCAGGGCGTCGCGGTGATAGAGCGCGAACATGGTGGAGGCGACGCCCTGGAGCGCGGCCGTCATGTCCGCCAGGGGCTGGGGCGGGGCCAGGGGAGGGGAGTCGGGAAACCCGTTCATATCGGCGAAGCCCGACATCGCCTCCACCAGGGTGCCGAAGCCCGGCCTGTCGCGGTAAGGCCCGTCCTGTCCCCATCCGGATATCCGGACGACGATGAGTCTCGGGTTCACTTTCCACAACTCGTCCGGCCCGATCCCCCAGCTTTCGAGTTTGCCGACGAAAAAATTCTCGGCGAGAACGTCCGCATGGACCGCCAGCTTGCGGATGAGGTCCTGCCCTTGCGGGTTCGCCAGGTTGGTGGTGATGGAGCGCTTCCCCCGGCCATAAACCTTCCACCAATAAGGATTCCAGGCCCGCAGCGTATCGCCGTGGCCCGGCGCTTCTATCTTGACCACGTCGGCGCCGGCGTCGGCCAGCAGCATGCCGTACATTCCGCCCGAGACGAGGCGGGTCAGGTCCAATACCTTGACGCCCTCAAGGGGTCTGCTCACGGTTTTTCTCCCGTCCGTTCAAAGGGGCCGCCTTTTTCTACTACTTCCAGAATCAATCTTTCAACGTGATCCACAAGGCGGCGTGATCGCTTGGGGGTTTCGGGTCGCCCTTCACCCAATCGATGCGCGCGTCAAGAAGTCGATTTCGCGCGCTTCGATTGATGAACGCATGATCCAGCCGAAAGCTCCCTCCCCCGCCGGGCGCGCGCCAGGTGTAGGCGCGTTTTCGGCCGTAAACGCTGCGGTAGGCGTCCGCCCATCCCGCTTTCGACATGGCCGTCATGAAATCGTCTTCGCGCCTGTTGAAGCATTTCACCGTTTCATCCTCGCCGATTCGCCCGGTGTTGAAATCACCCGCCACGATGGCGTCTCCCCCGCGCCAGCGGCGCGTCAAATCGCGGAGCGCATCCAGGAAGGGATATTTGATGCCGCTCACGCGGTTGGGAACGTGAACGGCGGCGACCGTGATGGGCGCGGGCGCGCGAACGTGGGCGAGCAGGCGGCGTTCTACAGGTTCGGGAGGCCTTCTCCAGTGAACGCGCCTGAGCGGCCGGCGCGAGGCGAGGAGCAGGGCGTTTTTGGCCGGATGATTTTCAGACGCCGTGTTCAGTTGATGAGGCAGTCCCAGCTCCTCGATACGGGAGGCGATCTCCCGGCTGGGCGGAGTGCCACGAAACTCCGTCAGAATGACGATGTCGGGACTTCCCTGGCCGATGCGCTCCACGATTTTGGCCGCCCGGCGTCCGCCGCCGTGCATGATGTTCCAGATGAGAATCTTCATGGCGAAGGGAGTGTAGCGGTAGTAATATGTGCGACGCCAATGGAAGTTGAGTGTCTCGTTGAAAAGCAAAAGCCGGAGGATGTCGAGCCCCCGCCTGGGCGCCGACCCGGCGGGGAGGAAATCTCGTTGAAACGGATATGCGTTTTCGCCGGTTCGTCTAAAGGCGTGCGGACTGAATATCGGGAGGCGGCGCGAACCTTGGGCCATGCCCTGGGTGCGCGTGGAATCGGCGTGGTGTACGGCGCGGGAGGCATCGGACTCATGGGCGTTCTGGCCGACGCCGTGCTCGAAAGCGGCGGCGAGATAATCGGCGTGATTCCCGACAGGTTGATGGAAATGGAGGTCGCCCATCAGGGGATCACCGAACTTCGCGTCGTGCGAACGATGCACGAGAGAAAAGCCTTGATGGCGGAATTGGCCGATGGATTCATCGCGCTGCCTGGCGGACTCGGAACGCTCGAGGAAACCATGGAGATGATCACATGGCTCCAACTCGGGTACCACGACAAGCCCGTCGGCCTGCTCAACGTCCGCGGTTATTATGATCCTTTGCTGGGATTTTTCCGCCACATGAACGAGGAAGGTTTCATCTCGGAGAAAATCCTGGATTCCTTCACGGTCGACGACGCGCCCGAGGGACTGATGCGGCGGATGCTTACTCCCAGGTGAGCGCGGCGAGGTAGCCCGCGCCCTCATCCAGCGCTGTCTTCGCCTCGATTCCCTGCGCCTGCTTGTGCGCCTGGATGGTTTTTAAGTGGGCGTACCCCTCCCAGAGCACATGGCGGAAGGTCCACTCCAGGTTGTAGTGGAAGGCGTTGTATTTTTTCTCGTCGCGCCGGAAGCCGTCGGGGTGGATTTTGAGCACCACGTTTTCAATCCAGTCGATGTACCGATCACCCGAGGGCCATTCGTAGTTCCGGGGAACGACCCTTTCTTTGGTTTTTTCCCGCAAGGATTCGAGGGTTTCGTTTTCGAGAATATCCAGAGCCAGTCGGCAGCCGTCTTCATAAGCGGCGAGCAGATCGTCCATCTCGTGGAATCGTTCGGGATCGAGGAGACGATCCGCACCGCCCGTGTCGTACAGGGATTTCGGCCTCGGCAGCTCCTCTCCAAACAATGACTTCCCCCAGACCTGTAAAAACCACCTGTAATTCACATAACCCATGTGGCTGACCTGCTCGCGGATCGGCCACATTCCCCAGCTTTTGCCGGGTTGTTTCAGATCCAGTTGCTCGTCCGTGAGGCCTTCCACTTCCCGGGCGTACATTTCGGGCAAAAGGGCGTATTCGGGAAAAATTTCCGTGGCGGGCCTTGAAGAGTCCTGCGTCATTTTCTGTGTCCTCGGATGGAATCGGGAGCCGGGAATATATCACGCCGCGTCCGGTTTCGCGCGGGGCGCGGATTAGGGGTTGTTGAAAAAGCCTGCTTTCGTGATTCGGCGAATGAAACCAACCGGGGGGCGTGGGGACAGGCCCCCGCGCCTGTCCGAGGTCCCTGCGCGACGGCGCGGTTTTGTTCGTCATTCCGGCGAAAGCCGGAATCCATTTGTTTTGCCTTTGTTTTTTCTTTTCTGACTGATTCTTCCCAATGACGGCGGTGGTCGGTTCCGACCGATGAGGAAGGTCGAACCCGATTGATGAATGAGGGTTCGACCAAGCGGGGCAGGGTTTTTCAACAACCCCGTTACGGATGCCGGTTTCTCGTGCCATAATGCGCATCTATCGCTTCGTTTCATTTCTCTGTCCCTTGGATAGGCTTTGATCGAGTCCCTCCCCCCGGTTTTCTTGTCTTTCCTGTCCGCTGTCTTTCTGGCCGCAACGCAAACAATCTATCGAGGCGCCCTTCAGTGGATAGGACCGAAGGCTATCACCTTTGTGACCAATTTGACGCTGGTGACTTACGCTTCGACCATATACATATTGGGCGCAGGCCTCGAAAAATGGCCTCTGGTGGGGATTTTCTGGTTCGTGCTGGCGGGGCTTTGTTCTCATTTCCTGTCGAGAAACCTGAACTTCATATCGGCCACCCTCATCGGGATGGCGCGCTCCCAGATTTTTTTGCAAGTCCATCCCATATGGAGCGCTTTGCTGGCCATGCTCCTTTTCGGCGAGACGATCAATTTCCCGATCGCCCTGGGTACTTTCGCCATCGTGTTGGGCGCGATACTCCTGGTGCAGGAGAGAGGGGCGGGGGGCAAGCGCGCTCCCTTTTTATATTACCTCCTTCCGATTCTCGCGGCTTTTTTCTTCTCCTTCGCTCCGCCGTTGCGAAAGCTCGCTTTTCAGACGATTCCCTCACCCGCTTTCGGCATCGCCACCACGGCGTTCACGGGCGCGCTTCTCCAACTCGGGTCCATACCGTTCGTCGAAAATCACGAGCTCAACCCCAGAACATGGAATAAAAAAAGCCTGTGGCTGGTTCTCATCGGAGGGGTTTTCAACATCATATCGGCGTACTGCTTTTGGCTCGCCATCAAAAACGGAAAGCTCATAGAGGTGATTCCGATAAACAGGCTCTCCATCTTGTTCCTGATACTGTTTTCCTGGCTTTTTTATCAAAGGCTCGAGCGCATCAATTTGCGCGTGATCGCAGGCGGACTGCTCGCCGTGGAGGGCGCCGTGCTGATCGTATTGGGCAGTTAGATGCTCACTTATTTTGAATGGGGCGCGCGCTATGTGGCGGTTCTTGAGGTGTTGAAATGGGAAACCTGATTGTGGAGGCGCCGCCCGAGATTCGCGCTTTGCTGGGCGCCTTCCTGTTCGCGTGCAACCAGATCCTCGTTCGCAGACTGCTCGAGCGCGCCTCGGCGCTCACGATCATCTTCTGGGTGAATGGGTGGATGGCGGTCCTCGCCGCCTTTTTTTCCCCTCTCTCCGATAGTTACGAGGGCGACTGGACGACCGCTCTCGTCTTTTTCGTCCTGACCGGCGTGTCGGGGAATCTCGTGGCGCGCTACAGCGCTCTGCGTTCGAGCGAATACGTCGGCGTGAGCAGGACGAACGCGCTCGTGGCGGCGACTCCCATCGGCTCGGCATTGATGGGCGTTTTGCTTCTGGGCGAGCGCCCCGACGGCGGCGTTTGGCTGGGAATCCTGCTCGTCGTCCTCGGGATGATCTGGCTTACCGGCGAGCGGATAACGGGAGCGTATTCGCTCAGGCGCTATACGTTCGCCTTCATCGCGATGGCGGCGTTCAGCGTCACGCCCTATCTCCGAAAAGCGGGGCTGGCCGCCATGAACGCGCCGTGGATGGGCATCATCGTGGCCACGCTCATCGCCAACGTGGGCTTGCTCGCATCCTCGCGCTTCGCCTCGCAGGAACAGAAGTTTCAGTGGAGCATGCGGATTGCGGCGGCATGCGTCCCGGCGGGTTTGTTCGGGCTCTTCTCCGCCGTGATGTTCTGGACCTCGCTGCGCGACGGGCAGCTCGCGGTCATTTCCCCGCTCGTTCGCATGACCCCGATATTCGTTCTTCTTCTTTCCGTAGCGCTGTTGCGCGACCTGGAAGTCATCACGAAGCGCCTGGTGATCGGCACGCTTATCGTCGTGGCGGGGGCCGTTCTGGTGACGTCGGGCGGTTGACGCTCCGCGCGGGCGAACGTCGGATATTCGTTTGACCGGGGTTGTCCGTCTCTGCGAGAATGACCTCGTCTTCATTCTTTCAAAGCAGCGTTTTCCGCATCGAAATTCATGAGATGCGGTGCGGGAAGCCCTTTCATCAAATCGTGGGGGTGCGATGAAAATACTCAAGATCATTCCCGAGAAGTGTACCGGCTGCATGCGGTGCGAACTCGCGTGCTCATACGAGCAGACGGGGACGTTCCAGCCCTCGAAGGCGGTGATCCGCGTCTCCTCGTTCGAGGGCCACACGAGCTATGCGCCCTACACTTGTCCGCAGTGCGACGAGGCATGGTGCCTGACGGCGTGTCCGGTCGAGGCGATCGGCATTTCGCCCGCCGGGGCGAAGGACGTGGCGGACGACATTTGCGTGGGTTGCAAGCTCTGCGCCATCGCGTGTCCCTACGGAACGATGTTCTACGACATGGACACCCACAAGGCGTTCAAGTGCGACCTGTGCGGCGGCAATCCCGCGTGCGCGTCGGTGTGCCCCACCGACGCCATCCTCTTCCAGGAGGCCGAGAAGACCGACTGGGTCGGGCCCTTTGCCGCGGAGCGGGCGAAATCGCCCGCCGGGCCGCTTGCGGGGGTGCTCTGATATGGCCAGACACGTCATCGTAGGCGGCGGAACCGCAGGGTGGAACGCCATCACCACCCTCAGGGAGCTGGACCAGGGCGATTCCGAGATCGTCCTCGTCGCGGACGAGACGCCGTATTCTCGGATGGTTTTGCCCTATTACCTGGCGCGGGACATCGCGGAGTCCCACGTCTACATCGCCTCTCCTCCCAGGCTCGCGGCGCTGAACGTGGACGCGAGGCTCGGCGCGCGCGCCGGGAGAATCGACGCATCGGCCAATAAGCTCATCCTCGAAGGAGGCGATGAGATTGAATACGACAATCTCTTGATCGCCACGGGGTCTTCTCCCGTCAAAGCCCCGGTGCCGGGAGCGGACGGGAGGAGCGTGCACAGCTTCTGGACGTTTCCCCAGGCGCGCGCCGTGGCGTCCGGCGTGGGCGAGGGCGCCCGCGTGGCGATGATCGGAGCGGGATTCATCGCCTTCACGATTCTGAACGCCCTGGTGAATCAGGGCGTGAAGCTCACCGTCGTGGAACTCGAATCGCGTATCCTGCCGCGCATGATAGACGACGCAGGCGCCGGAATCGTTCAGGACTGGCTGAGCGAGCGCGGCGTGGAAGTGAGAACATCGACGCGCCTGGCCTCGATAGAGGACAAGGGAGACGCCAAGCTCCTCAAATTCGAGGAAGGCCCCGATCTGGAGGTCGACCTGGTCATCATGGCCACGGGCATCAAGCCCAACATCGACTGGGTGGCGGGCAGCGGCCTCGAGACCAATCAGGGAGTTCTGGTGGACGCGCATTGCCGAACGAACGTGGCGAACGTCTACGCGGCGGGAGACATCGCGGAAGGCCCCGACGCGGTGACGGGCGATAAGGTGGTGCACGCCATCGAACCCACCGCCATGCAGCATGGCCGCGTTGCGGCGGCCAACATGGCCGGCCGGGAGGTCGCGTACAAGGGCAGTCTGCTCATGAACATCGTGGACGTCCTCGATTTGGAGATCGCCAGTTTCGGCGCATGGGACGACCCGGCGGCGGAGGTCTTCGAGGCCGTGCGGGCGGAGCGGCCCGCCTACAGAAAACTCCTGTTCCGCGGCGGGAGGCTGACAGGGGCGATCATCCTGGGAAAAACGCGGGAAATCTGGACGACGAACGACGTGGGGATGCTCAAGGGACTCGTGTACACGGGAGCGGACATCTCCGAATGGAAAGAGCATTTGCGCAGGAATCCGTTTGACGTGAAACGCGCGTTTTTGGCCTCGGGCGCCGCGGGTGACCTGCTGCCGGAAACCGTCTTGGGGCGTCCGTCGATATCTGCGCATGAAATTGCGGTTTCTTCATAAACAAGGAGGTCGATGCCTTGACTGATTACGCATACGCAGGAGAAATCCTCCGGGTCGATCTCTCGAGCGGGAAGGCCTGGGGCGAGAAGTTCGAAGCCGCCGACCGCAGGAAATGGGTGGGCGGCGCAGGGTTGGGCGCCAAGATTCTGTGGGATGAAGTGCCGCCCGAGGTGGGTTGGGATCATCCCGAGAACCGGCTCGTTCTGGCCACGGGCCCTCTGGCCGGTTTGCCGGTCTGGGGAACGGGCGGGCTTACCGTGGTGACGCGGGGCGCGATGACGGGCGGCGCGACCAACACCCAGGCGAACGGGTTTTTCGGCGCGAATCTCAAATACTGCGGCTATGACGCCATCGTGTTCCAAGGAGAATCGCCCGATTGGGTCTATCTCCACATCCGCGACGACGGGGTGGAGCTTCGCGACGCCGCCGGGTTGCTGGGCAAGGACACCTGGGAGACGCAGCAATCGCTCGAGAACGCCTTGAACCTGAGCGGGCATAACCTGAGCGTCTACAGCATCGGGCCCGCGGGGGAGAGCCTCGTGCGCTTCGCCGCCATACAGGGCGACTACGGCCACGTGGCGAGCAAGAACGGCTGCGGCGCCGTCATGGGCAAGAAAAAGGTGAAGGCGGTGGCCATCGAACGCGGAACGAAGGCGGTCGCCGCCGCCCATCCCAAGGCGCTCTTCGCGGCGGCGGACGATATCGCCCACAGCCTGCAGACCGACCCCTCCACCAAGGGGTTGTACCTCTACGGCACCCTGGGCGGCGTGCGGAACCTGCAGGGCATGGGGGCGCTGCCGATCCAGAACTACACGACCAACGTGTGGCCCGAGGAAGTCGAAACGCAAAAATGGGAGGCGAACGGCCTGCGCGAGGGCTTCGACCACCGGGGCCATCAGTGCAGCGCGTGCGGCATGCACCATTGCCACATGCAGGTCATCGCCTCGGGCCCCTACAAGGGACAGGTCGTGGACGAACCGGAGTACGAGGGTTGGTCGGGCGCGGGCTGGACGATTGGCGCCACCGATCCGCAGCAGGTCACCTGGATGAACACCCAGCTCGATCGCGCCTGCGTGGACGTGAACGAGTTCGGCTGGCTCTGCGGCTGGGTGATGGAGTGCCAGCAAAAAGGCTACATCACGGACCAGGACCTGGGCTTCCGCCTGGAGTGGGGCGACATCGACGGGGCCAACAGGCTGCTCGAGATGATCTGCAAGCGCGAGGGCATGGGCGACCTCCTGGCGGAGGGCACGAAGCTCGCGGCGGAGAAACTCGGCGGCGAGGCGAAGGATTGCGCCATTTATACGGAGGTAGGCAATTCCCCGAGAGGGCACGATCACCGCTCCCGGTGGGAGGAGATGATCGATACCTGCACGGGTTCGGGCGGAACGATGGATACGGCTCCCCCGGTGTTCCCGACGGATTACGGCCTGCCCGCGCGCGTGCATCCCCAGGACGCGGAGGCGGTGCCCAGGCACGTGGGCGGCCTCAGGGGACGCCGCGCGTATGAGGATTCCCTGGGGGCGTGCGTTTTTACTACGCGCGCGCCGATGGACGTCTTGTGCCGCTCCATCCAGGCGGCTACCGGGTGGGACGTGGACAAGGATGAGGCGATGCAGACCGGCCGGCGCATCAACGCCTTGATGCGCGCGTTCAACCTGCGTTGCGGCATCGGCCCCGAGGTCGAGAAGCCGTCCAGGCGATACGGCTCCACGCCGGTGGATGGGCCGATAGCGGGCGTCTCGATAATGGATCAGTGGGAGAAGATGCTCGATATCTGGTACGAGACGGCCGGTTACGACAGGGAGACGGGCCGCCCCAATCCCGAGCTTTTGCGCGAACTCGATCTGGAAGATGTCGCCGAAGCCTTGTGGGGGGCGAACGCATAACCCACCCTGGATTCGGAGGAAGGCGCCCGTGAGCGAGACGAAAAGCGTCAAGGGAATCCGCGTCCGGCTGGAGTTCATCTCCTGGGCGTCGACGTTCGTGGGCGGTGACGGGAACGAACGCAAGATTTTCGATGTGGAAGTGCCCGAAGGCGCCACGCTCCGGGACGTCCTCAAAAAGATGAGCAGCCGGTATCGCTCTCTGGACGAGGCGCTTTGGCACAACGGCACCGGCGAGTTGGCCGAACACCTCGAAATTGCCGTGAACGATGCGCTCCTGGGAATCCATCACAAGCTGGATTCCGAGATGAAAGAGGGCGATCTCATCCTCCTGATGGGTCAATACATGGGCGGATGAGCGCGACACCCGGCCTGGAGGGGGGTTGCTGAAAAAGTCCTCATTTCGTGATTCGGCGTATATAGCCGACAGGGGACAGCGGAAACTTTACTCCTCCATTACAGAGCGCCAACCAACCACTCCCCCCTTGAGGGTTGTTGAAAAAACCCCTCCTTCCTCCGAGTTGACTACCGCCGTCATTCCGGCGAAAGCCGGAATCCAGAGCCGAGGAGAATGGCGACGCTCCGGTTTTTCATCCCCTACTCATTGACGGGAATCCAGAAGAAATAAACAAAAACAAAAGCAAAGTCCCTGGATTCCGGCATGCGCCGGAATGACGATCAAACCCCGTCCCGATCGTTCTCCCCCTGCCTTTATGGGGTTTCCCTCTCAAAGGGGTTGCCTTTACCCTGTCAGGGGGTAAAGGCGATGCCCCCGATGAGGGGGGTGGAAGAAAAGCCCCCCTGATAGGGGGTGCTGAAAAAGTCCTTTCCGCCTCATCCTGAGTAGCGGCGAAGCCGCGTATCGAAGGATGCCCTCTCGCCCCGACGGAGGCGTTCGATTCCCCTCGTCCTTCGATACGCCGCCTCCGGCGGCTACTCAGGGTGAGGGAAGAGGCGTTGGCGGTTTGCGGGACTTTTTCAACAACCCCTGGAGAGGGCGTTTTCGCTCCCGGTTATCTCCGTCAGGATTCGTTGATCAAGCAGGTAATCTTCCGGTATTCGTGCTCGCGTGAAGAAAACGCTCCGCTAGAGCGGGTGATCCGGGTCGAGCATTCCCAGAAATTCAGCGCAGCGTTTCGCCTCGGCGGATTCTCCGATGGCGTCGGCGCATTGTCCCAATCCATGAATGGCGCGCAAAAACGGCCGATTGGCGGGAATTTCCCAGGGAATGCGCCCCTCGCCGCGCCAGCCCGACCCGCGGGCCTTGTCCAGCCCCCTGTGGTAGGCGACCCGGAAGTAGGCGTATGCGGTAATCGTCTCTTCGTTTGCGAGCGCAATCCGCCCCATGGCCACCCAGCCGGATAATGCGTCCGGTTGGCGCGCCACGAGACTTTGCAGTTTCTCCATAGATGGCCCGCGGTTATCGTCGCTCAATAAAATTTCATCGCACATTGAATCCAGGATACGGAGTTCTTCCGGCTCGGGCGGTAGCGACGTCCTGGGAATCCCCTCCGGGGAGATATCGAGCAAATCGTCGGTTTCATTCGGCATGATGAAATCCTTTACCTGGGGGTTTCGGATTGCCAGTATAACTGTCGCGTCATGGTGGGGCATTCGGCTTTCGGGATTGACGCCCCCGAGCCTGTTTGTTAGCTTCCACCCGCCGGAGAAATTCCGCACCATTCCCCACGCCTGAAAAAAGTCTGGAGGTTCCACCGATGTCGTCGGCACTTGCGCTTAGAGATCCCGATATTTTCGCCGCCATGGAAGATGAAAGACACCGCCAGGCGGACGAGCTCGAACTCATCGCCTCGGAGAACTACGTGAGCAAGGCGGTGATGGAAGCGGTGGGCGGCGTGATGACGAACAAGTATGCGGAGGGGTTTCCGGGCAGGCGGTACTATGGCGGGTGCCAGTACGTGGACGTGGCCGAATCCCTCGCCATCGAGCGGGCGAAGGTTCTTTTCGGCATGGATCACGCCTCCGTGCAGCCGCACAGCGGCGCCCAGGCGAACGCCGCGGTGTATTACGGGCTGCTGGAGCCGGGCGATACGCTCCTAGGGATGAACCTTTCGCATGGAGGCCACCTCACCCACGGCCACCCCGTCACTTTCTCGGGCCGCTGGTTCAAGGTGGTGTCCTATGGCGTGGACCCCGAGAACCACGTCATCGATTTCGATGAAGTGGAAAGCCAAGCGAAGGAACACCGGCCCAAAATCATCGTCGTAGGAGCGAGCGCGTATCCGCGAGCCATCGATTATGCGCGCTTCAGGGAGATTGCGGATGAGGTGGGCGCCGTGGTGATGGCGGACATCGCCCACGTCGCGGGGCTTATCGCCGGTGGCGTCCATTCGAATCCCGCGGGCCACGCGCAGATCGTCACCACCACGACGCACAAGACGCTCAGGGGTCCTCGCGGCGGCATGATTCTCTGCGACGAGGACTACGCGGCGCAAATGAACAAGGCCGTTTTCCCCGGGATGCAGGGCGGGCCGTTGATGCACGTCGTCGCAGCCAAGGCGGTTGCGTTAAAAGAAGCGAGCACGCCCGGGTTCAAGACCTATGCGGCGCAGATTGTAAAGAACACGCAGGCGCTCGCGGACGCGCTCCTGGCGCGCGGCATCCATCTCGTCTCGGGCGGCACGGACAATCACCTGATACTCCTGGATTTGCGCGAGGCCGGCTTCAGCGGGAAAAAGGCGGAAGCCGCCCTGGGCCAGGCGGGAATCACGGTGAACAAGAACGCGATTCCTTTCGACACCAGAAAGCCGGCGTTCACGAGCGGAATTCGCGTCGGGACGCCCGCGTTGACCTCGCGCCGCATGAAAGAGGCGGAGATGCAAATCGTGGGTGGCTGGATAGCCGACGTGCTGGCGGATATCACGGATGAGGCTCGCATCGCCTCGGTGCGAGAAGACGTCCGCTCGCTTTGCGAGAAATTCCCGATGGGAGAGGACGGGGCCAGACCGGAGTAGAGTGCGCCTCCGGGCTATAGAGGCGGCCTTTCCACCTTCACGATTCCCTTTTGTTCGAGTTGATGCGTAAACGCCAGCGTGTGGTGGTCCGCAAAGGGCGCGCCCATGATTTGCGCTCCAAGCGGCAGACCCTCCTCGCTCATGCCTGCGGGAAAGGCCGTGGCCGGTCCACCGAGGAAATTCCAAAGCCTCGTGAGAGAAGTCATGATCGTTCGAATGTCGATTTCCCTGCCCCGAATAGATTCTGACGACTGAGAACGCAAGACGGCGGGAATGGGAGTGGTGGCGGAGAGAACGAGGTCCACCCGAGCGAACACTTCTTTGCATATTCGCTTCGCCCACTGCTCCCTGAATCGAAGCGCCTGGATGTACGATGTGGCGGGGATGAAAAACCCGGGCCTGATTCTCCCCAGGACGCCCGGGTCGAAATCTTTCGCGTTCTCCCGCACGTTTTTCTCATGCACGGCAGCCGCTTCCGCCACCATCAGCACAGAAGCCGCGTGAGAAGCGAGTTCGATATCGGGTATTTCAATTTCGACGACATCGGCGCCCGCTTCCCGAATCGTCCTGGCCAACCCCTCCACCGCTTCCGCCACGGGAGGTTCGGAGCGTTGCTCGTAGTAGTCGCGCGCATGGCCGATCCGGAAATCCTCGATGGGTTTGCCCAGCGCGCCCATGAAATCGGGTGGTTCTGCGGCGATGGACGAAGCGTCGGCAGGGTCGCGCCCGGCGATGGCGGACATCATGAGCGCGCAGTCCCGGGCGGACCTCGCCAATGGCCCGAACGAATCGAGCGACCACGACAAGGGCGCGCAGTTCGACTTCGTGACCATCCCGAACGTGGGTTTGTGTCCGATGACGCCGCACAATGATGCTGGAATCCGGATGGAGCCGCCGGTGTCGGAACCGATGGCGATGGAAACCTGCTCCGTCGCCACGCTGTTGCCCGATCCGCCGCTCGATCCGCCCGTGATCCGCTCGGTATCCCAGGGGTTTTTCTGATCCCCGTAGTGGGGATTGTGTCCGGTGGGGCCGAATGCGAATTCATGCAGGTTGAGTTTTCCGAGTATCACGCCGCCCGCCCGGCGAATCTTCCGGGCCAGCAGGGCGTCGGCGTCCGGGGTGTTCCGTTTGTCGATAATGCTGCCCGCCGTGGTGGGCAGGCCTTTCATGTCGATCAGGTCTTTCAGGCCTATCGGCGCGCCGGCCATGGGGCCCGGGTCTTCGCCTCGGGCGATGGCGGCGTCCGTTTCCCGCGCCGCCTTCAGGGCGCCTTCTGAATCGATCTTGATCCAGGAGTTCAATTGCGGACCGATTTTCTCCGAACGCTCCAGGTGCGCCTCGGCGACTTCGATGGCGCTGACGGTTCTTTCTTTGATTTGCGCGACGATTTCAGAGGCGGTGAGTTTCGTGAGGTCGTTCGTCAATTTATTTCTCCCCCGCGAGGTAGCGCAGGAATCCGGCGTGTCCGGCAGGCTCCGTTGTTGAGGAGAGATGCTCCAGCAATTGTGGATGTCTTTTTTCGAGGATTCCCAAGGCGGCGCTTATAAACGCGCGCTCTTCCTGGTCGAGAGAGTCTCCGAATACATCGTCACATCGAGATTTTAGTGAATCGTCTGAAATCGACATTCTTTCTCCTGGCGAACGAGGGTAATGCGTGAACCCGATGTCTCACCGATTCATTCGTGAATAGCCCCATGATGCGTTGTCTCAACCGGCATTGCAATCGAAACAGCGGAATGTCGTCGATAACGGCTTGAGAGTGTTGGGAGGGCATTCATTTTTTCATGGTTGCCTCCGCTCAAGTCAAAAGGCAAAATAGAGAGAGTTTTTGTTTCAATTCGCCCTCCAGGGGAACTCGTGAGTAAATTCACCAGGTTCATGTTCATGATCGCATTGTTGCCTTTATGGGTGAATGGGTGCGTGCCCGCGGCGGTGGTGGTCGCCCAGAAGGGCATAAAGAGCGCATTCGAGGACCGTTCCCTCAGCTGGCAGGTTGAGGATGCGAAAATACATGCGAACCTTCTGCAAGAGTATGTGCGCGTCGATAGCGGCCTGCCGGTGGACGTGAACACGGACGTGTGGGAAGGAAGGGTGTTGTTGACCGGAATGGTGGATTCGGAGAAAAAACGAGACGCCGTTTTAAGCATTACGCGGGGCGACCCCAGAATCAAAGCCGTCTACGATCATATCCTAATCGGTGCTTCACCCGAGGTGGCGCGCAACCGCGAAGAGGCGAAGACGCCGAAGGCCGAGGAGCGCGATATCGTCAAGGTCAGCCGCATCGCCAGTGATGCGTGGATAGAGGCCAAACTCAAAGCCCAGTTCCTGGCGGCCGAGGGCGTAAGTTCCGTGAATTATCGCTGGCAGTCCGTGCGAAACAAGGTATACATCATCGGTCGGGCAAGGACGGGGGGCGAAAAGAAACTGGTCCTCCAGATAATTCGCGAAACGAAGGGCGTGATTCATCTCGAAGAATATATTCAGGTAAAACCGATTCGAAAATAAAATTCCTGAAAATTTCCTTTCAAGTGGTTCTCGAATAGATGATTCGTTTGAGTGTTTTGGATCAATCTCCCATACGCTCGGGAGGCACGGCGGCGGACGCCATCGGTGAGACCGTCGAGTTGGCGCAAATCGCCGAGCGTCTGGGCTATCATCGCTATTGGCTGGCGGAACACCACAGCCACGGGGCGTTCGCGGGCACGTCGCCTGAAATTCTGATCGGCCGGATCGCCGCGACGACGGAGACGATTCGCGTGGGGTCGGGCGGAGTCATGCTCAGTCACTACAGCGCGCTCAAGGTGGCCGAGTCGTTCCGGGTGCTGGAAACGCTCTACCCGGGGCGCATCGATTTGGGTTTGGGCCGCGCCCCCGGGGCCGACAGACTCACGTCTGCGGCTTTGGCGCCCGAGCAGAGTGGTTTTCGCTACGACGATTTCCCGCAAAAAGTTTCTGACCTTAGAGGCTGGGTTGAAGGGTCGTTGCCGGGGGATCATCCCTTCGCCCGGATAAGCGCCATGCCCGCCGGAGAGACGGCGCCCGAGATGTGGCTCCTGGGAACCTCGGATCAAAGCGCGATCCTCGCCGCTCATTTTGGCTGCGCGTTTTCTTTCGCGCATTTCATCAACACGTATGGCAGCGTCCAGGTCATGGATATGTACCGCAGGGATTTTCGGCCGTCGGCCAGATGCAAAGCGCCTACGGGGAGTCTTGCGGTTTTCGTGATTTGCGCGCCGAGCGAAGAAGAAGCGCTCTACCACGCGGCCAGCAGGCCTCTGGTGATGCTCAGGAGCCGCCGAGGCGAGGGAGGCGGCGTGCCCACGCCCGAGGAGGCGCTCGCCTACCCGTGGACGAACATGGAGCGCGCCTTCGCTCAGGATATCGACAGCAGAACCATCGCGGGAGATCCGGAGCAGGTCAAGAAAAGGCTCGAAGCACTGGCTTCCGAGCACGAGGTCGATGAACTCGTCATCGTGAACGTGATGCACAGCTTCGAGGCCCGGGTGAAATCCTACGAACTCCTGGCGGAGGTTTTCGGGTTGGAAGGAAACCTCTAAGGCCTTAGACCCGAAAGAATGGTTCTGCTACGCTTCGCTGACAAACATGAGATTCATTTTCCGCTCACTCGTGAGCGACGATGTGCCTTGTGTTCACTTATATACTACTCAAGGAGTTATTCATGGCGCTTTCCGCAGTAATCACGACGAGCCGTGGCGAGATACGGCTCGATTTGCACGAAGACAAGGCGCCCGTAACGGTGGCCAGTTTCGTGAACCTCTCCCGGCGGGGCTTCTACGACGGTCTGATTTTTCACCGCGTGATCCCTGATTTCATGATTCAGGGCGGCTGTCCTTTGGGCTCGGGAACGGGTGGTCCCGGCTACAAATTCGAAGACGAGTGCTCTCCCGACCTTCCCCATGACGGCCCGGGCGTTCTTTCGATGGCGAATGCGGGCCCTGGCACCAACGGCTCCCAGTTTTTCATCACGCACGTGCCCACCGCCTGGCTCGACGGGAACCACACCGTTTTTGGCCGAGTCACTTCCGGGCAGGACGTGGTGGATGCGATTGAGCAGGGTGACGGGATTGATAAAATCGAGATCGAAGGCGACGCCTCAGAGTTGCTCGAAGCGCAAAAAGACAGGATTACAGAGTGGAACAAGGCGCTGGATGGTTAGGATATTAAGCGTGTTTTCTGGCCTTTAGTTCCGTTCTACGCAATCGGAAGATTTCAGGGGTTACTTCCAGACATTCACCCTCGCGCAGGAATTCGAGCGCTTCTTCCAGGCTGAATCGCTTGGGCGGGATGAGTTGAGCGGATATGTCGGCGTGGGCTGCCCGGATGTTGGTGAGTTTCTTCTCCTTCGAGATGTTCACGAACATGTCCTGTTCGCGGTTGTTCTCGCCGATGATCATTCCTTCATAGACTTCTTCTGTAGGCGCGACGAAAAGAGTTCCGCGCTCTTGGATGTTTTCCACCGCGTATGACGTGGTTTTGCCCGCGCGGTCCGATATCAATGCGCCCGTCGTTCTGCCCGGAAGCTCGCCCGCCCATTCACTCCACCCAGCGAAAATGTGGGTGAGTATACCTGTTCCCCGTGTCTGGGTGAGGAATTCGTTACGATAGCCGATGAGGCCCCGGCTGGGGATGGAAAAATCGAGCCGCGCGCGCCCTTTGCCGTGGTTGATCATCCTGGTCATTTTCCCTTTGCGCGCGCCCATGCTCTGCGTGACGGCGCCGATGAATTCTTCCGGAACGTCCACCACCACGTTTTCCATGGGCTCCAGGGTCTTGCCGCCTTCTTTACGCGTAATGACCTCGGGCCGGCCGACGGTGAGCTCGTATAGTTCGCGCCTGAGTTGCTCGATCAGCACGGCGAGTTGCAAAGAACCTCGTCCGGATACGCGTAAGGCGTCCGCAGTATTGGTCTCCTCGACTTTGATGGCTACATTATTTCTTGCCTCTCGCTGGAGCCGCTCTCGAATCTGACGCGAAGTGAGGTATTTCCCACTGCGACCCGCCAGGGGGGTATCGTTGATTCTGAAATTCATGGCGATAGTGGGTTCATCTACAGTAATGGCGGGCAGCGCAACCGGGTTGTCCACATCCGCGATGGTGTCCCCGATTTCCAGGTGCTCTAAGCCGGCTATTGCAACGATATCGCCGCCGCGTGCTTCTTCCATTTGGTAGCGACTCAATCCTTCATAACCGAATATAGAAACGATCTCCCCTTTCGTCTTTCTCTCCTCGCTCCCCAAAACCAAAGCTTGGGTCTTTGATTTTAGTTGTCCATTCCAAATTCGGCCGATGGAGAGACGGCCCACGTAATTATCGTATTCAAGGCGGGAGACGAGCATCTGAAGTGGTTTGTCTGCGTCGTATGAGGGTGGTGGTATCGTGTTCTCAAGGGTATGAAACAAGGGCTCCAGAGTTGGAGAGAGCTCGCCGGGTTCGGAACCGACCCTGCCCTCCCGCGCAACGGCGTAGAGCACGGGAAAATCGAGTTGGGCTTCACTAGCGTCCAGATCGATGAACAGATCGTAGATTTCGTCGAGTACTTGTTCCGGTCTTGCATCTGAGCGGTCGATTTTGTTGATGACGACGACGAAGGGGAGTTCTTGCTCCAGTGCCTTGCCGACGACGAACCGCGTCTGCGGCAGGGGGCCTTCCGAAGCGTCGACTAATAGCATCACGCCATCCACCATCAAGAGGACGCGCTCCACCTCGCCGCCGAAATCCGCATGACCCGGTGTGTCGACGATGTTGTAGCGTATTCCGTTAAAATCGATGGCGCAGTTTTTCGCCATGATGGTGATACCCTTCTCACGCTCGAGATCCATCGAATCGAGTACGCGCTCCGCCACTGCTTGCCCCTCGCGGAAGATGCCGCTTTGCCAGAGCATGGCGTCCACGATGGTGGTTTTGCCATGATCAACGTGGGCGATGATAGCGAGATTTCTCAGGTCGGTTCGTTGCACGATAGCCATTTTGTCCTCGTAAAATATGACGCGACGCTCGGGAATGCGCCCAAAGCGCGGGGATAATGTAGGAATCGGGAGGCGATGACAAGTGGAGGAAGGTTTTGTTTTTAAGTGCAGGATGCTGGAAATTCATAAATAGGATAAGATGGCCGGCGGATTCCTGAATTTCCTATCCACACTTTAATTGGGAGGGGGAACTCGCCTTGAAATTTTCTTTTTTCATGATGCCGATTCACCACCCTTCAGAAAATCCATCGCTTGCCTATCAGCGTGACATCTCGCTCATCGAATATGCCGATGAACTCGACTTCGATGAATTCTATATCGGTGAGCACCATTCCGGTGGGTGGGAGACGATTCCGGCGCCCGAGATGGCTCTCGCCATGGCGGCGGCCAAGGCGAAGCGAATCCGTTTGGGCACTTCCGTGCTCAGCGTTCCTTTCCATCATCCGTTTCACCTGGCGGAGCGGATGGCGTTTTTGGACCAGCTCACCAGGGGGCGCGTCATTTTTGGGGTGGGGCCGAGCAATCTGGTGAGCGACATCAAGCTGTTCGACATCCCGCCCGGCGATCTGCGCCCGATGCTGAACGAGTCGGTGGATATCATGGTCAGGCTCCTGGAATCGCCCGAACCTTTCGATTACGAGGGCCGGTTCTGGAAGTTGAGAAATGTGTGCCTGCAGGTACGCTCCTACCAAAAGCCCAGAATGCCGCTCGCCATCGCATCAGCGGGAAGCCGTGGGGCGATAGATATGGCCGCTCGATACGAGATGATTTTGCTCTCCTTCGGCGGCAAGAAAATCATGGATAACCTCGCACTCTCTGAGCAATGGCCCTATATGGAGGAATGTGCGCGAAAATACGGCACGCAAGTGTCGCGTGAGAACTGGAGAATTACCACGTACGTGCATCTTGCCGAAAGCCGCGAGAAAGCGTGGGCCGATATCGAAAAGTATGCCCTTCGAGACATGAACTACTTCATGGATATCGGTTTGAAACCTGCCTATGAGTCGTATCCTGATCAGCCGCGCTCGGAGATCACACCGAAAACCGCCGCAGAGCAAAGGTACTGGATCGTGGGCACTCCGGATGACGCGATTGAAGTAATAGAGAAAATACAGGAGGAATCAGGCGGCTTCGGCGGCCTTATGCTCACGACGCATGAATGGGTGGGCGATCAGAAAATAAGAGACTCACTCGAGTTGTTTGCGCGATACGTGATGCCGCACTTCAGGGGGCATACCGAAGATCTCCAAAACGAGTGGCGAAGACTGCAAAAGGGCGTGGCGCAAGACGAGATGCCATCGCCAGGGGGAACGCCCTCATGGGAAACACCCGGGTTGGAAGGACACAGGAGCAATTTGTTCACTTATCCGCCGCAGAGCGGGGATTTCCCAAAAGAGAACTGATGGGAGAATAACGAGCGAGAGGGGAGGAAATCGCTCCAAATATAGTTGCGCGGTTGGCATTTTCTCCCTGTTGAACGTGGAAAAATTTAGAAATACGATGTCGGGAGGGAGGTGCTGAACATGGGCGTTACGTTTTTCCACGAAGCGGAGGACGCCAAAGATCCTTTGCTGATTATGGCGTTTTCCGGATGGAACGATGCGGCGGAATCCGCAACGGCGGCGGCGCGCTATCTTGCTCAAAACTTCCAGGGAAAACTGGTGGCGCGAATCCAGTCGGATGATTTTTTCCAGTTTGCGGATCAGAGGCCGACCGTCAAACTTAGCGAATCCGGCGAACGGCAGATTACTTGGCCTACGAACGAATTTTTCTATTGCCGAACGCCGGGTCTGTCGCGGGACCTTATTATCGGAGTCGGCTCCGAACCACATTTGAAATGGAAACATTTTAGCCGCGATGTCCTTGCGATAGGCAACCGCTTCGGTGCGCGGATGATCGTTACGATGGGGGCTTTGCTCGCGGGAGACTTACATACCCAACCCAGCCGCTTGATGGCCATCGCAACAGATCCGTCGTTGGTGGAACCCTCGGGCGTGGAGATAACGCGTTATGAAGGCCCTACGGGCATTGTGGGCGTCATCCATACGCTCATGCAGGATGAGGGTTTTCCGGCGGTCAGCTTGTGGGTGAACGTGCCCCATTACATCGCATCTCTCTCCAACCCGAAGGCTACGCGCGCGCTGTTGGATAAACTGAGCGCCTTGGGTGGTTTTGAAATTTCCCTGGAGGATTTTGACGTCGCCATCGATACGTTCGATGGACAAGTTGAAAAAATCATCGCCAAAGATCCTCGCATCGCAAAATATGTAGAGGATATACAAAAAGGCCAGATACCCGATGACATCCCAGGCCTTGATTTTGAAGATGCGTTCGATGGAGAACTCGAGGAAGATGAGGAAAAGTTGCCTCCCGGTTCCGAGGTGGCTGACGAAATAGAACGCTTGTTCCGGAGAAAACCCGACGGACCTGAGTCGGAATAGGCGATTGACGACTGTTTCTTTGTAACCATGCGAGTCGATTTTTCATATCGAAAACATGAGTTTTCCAAAAGCGGAGGTTTGTAATGTCGGAGCGTTTTTACCAGGAGATGTTCGGCGGACCCGATGATGACGGGGACTTCATCGGCGCCGACATGCCAAGGGTGGATGGTCCTCCCAAGGCGGATGGTTCACCCGTATTCGCTGCGGATCACAAACTTATCAATCCGCTGTACGTCGTTCCTGTGCCGGCTCCCATCCCTTGTGGAACTCTGGAGCGAGTCGATACGACGGAGGCGGAAAATGCGCCGGGCGTCGCCTGTGTCCTGACCGCCAAGGACATTCCCGGCCAGAAACTCTACGGGATGATCATCCCCGACCAGCCGGCTTTTGTCGATAAGCGCATCTATTCGCTTCAAGACGTCGTGGCCGTTGTAGCGGCGGATACGCTGGAGCAGGCGGAGTTCGCGGCCGGTCTGGTGAAAATGAAGACAAAGGCGCTCCCGGCCGTTTTTGAAACACAAGACGCCTTGAAGGATGACGCCCCCATCGTGCAGCCGGAACATCCGGTGGCCAAAGGCAATGTGCTTACCCACTTGAAGATCCGAAAGGGAGACGTTGAAAAAGGCTTCGCCGAAGCGGATGTGGTGCTGGAAAATACCTACGAAACGCAGTTCATCGATCACGCTTACCTCGAACCCGATGCGGGTTATGTGGTTCCCAATCCCGATGGCTCAATTACCTGCACCGGGCCCACCCAGTGCCCGCATATGGTGAGGCGCGTTATTGCGCCGGTTCTGGGGTTGGGGCAGAACGAAATCCAGTTCATCTCCACGCCGCCGGGCGGCGGTTTCGGCGGAAAGGAGGAAACCTCCATCGAAATCGCCATGCGGGCGGGCCTGGTCGCGCTCAAAACCCGTCGCCCCGCCATCTATAACTACACGAGGGAAGAATCCCTGGGCGGCAAGGCGAAAAGAGTGCCCGCCGTAATCCGGCATAAGATCGGCGCCAGGAATGACGGCAAAATCACCGCCATGCGCATCGACATTTATCTGAACAAGGGTCCATACGCCGCGGTAGGGCCCGGCATCATCAAAAAACTCATCATTCATTCCTCCGGCGCTTATGAATGCGACAACGTCTGGGCCGATGGTTACCTCGTTCTGACGAACAACATCAACACTTGCGCGATGCGGGGTTTGGGCGTTCCCCAGGTGCACTTCGCGATCGAAAGCCAGATGGACGAGTTGGCCCTCTCGCTTGAAATGGATCCCTTCGAACTGAGGCGATTGAACGGCTACAAAGTCGGCTCCTCCACCGCAACCCGCCAGATGCTGGATCAGAGCGTCGGGTACATGGATTGTCTCGACCAAGCGGAGAAGGCGCTCGGCCCGCATCCGCGGGAAAGCGCGAACGGCGACGGCCTTCTGTATGGCCGCGGCATGGCGGGGTTTTGGTATTCCACGGGCGCGGCATCGCCCTCGGATTCCTGTGGCGCGCAGATTCATGTAACCGATGACGGGAAGGTGCAGGTGGGTGTCGGCATCATCGAACTCGGGCAGGGCTCCCACACCGTGCTCGCCCAGATTGCGGCCGAAGCGATGGGCGTTCGTTTTGAGGATGTGCGCATCATGCAAGTGGATACGGATGCCGTTCCGGAGAGTGGCTTTACGGCGGGTTCACGTTCCACCACCATTCCCGGCAATGCGATATGCGAAGCCATCGCGGAAGTTCGGGGAATTCTGGCTCCGGTGGCGGGGGAGATGCTCGAAGGGCCGGTCGAAGACGTGGCCTTCAAGGGTGGGCGGGTTTTCATCAAGAGCGCGCCCGAACGTTCCATCTCGTTTGGGGAGGTGGTCTCACAGGCGCTTTTGGTCGGCGAGCAGATTACGGGCCAGGGCTGGTTCAGCACCGGTCCTCTGACGTTCAACCCCGAAACCGGAGAGGGCAGGCCTTTCATGGTGTACAGCTATGGCGTACAGGTGGCGGACGTGGCGGTCGACCCGGATACGGGAGAAGTTTGGGTGAAGCGCATGGTCGCCGCCCATGACGTGGGGCGGGCCATCAACCCGCAAGGGGTAATCGGGCAGATACAGGGAGGCATCGAGATGGGTCTCGGGCAGGCCCTGATTGAGGAAATCGACGTGCATGACGGTCGCGTGCTCACACCGGATCTGGCGCGATACGAGATTCCCGTATCGATGGATACGCCCGAGTTCACGACCATCATCGTGGAAGAAGCCAATGCCACCGGCCCCTACGGCGCCAAGGGCGTGGGAGAGAGTTCTCTGGTGCCCACGTTGGCCGCGATTTCCAATGCCGTGCGTGATGCCGTCGGTCATCGATTCACCAAGTTGCCCATCACGCCGGAGAGCGTCGCCATGGCCATTCACAAAGAAGGCATCTTGGCAGGGTAGCCAAAAAGGAAGATTGAACAAACCGGGCAAATGGACTCCGTGCCCGGTTTTGTTTTGCTCTAGATGCGCATAAATGGCGTGATTTCGACCAAAAAGAGGGGCGCGCGATGCGGGCCTTCGTGATGGCGGCGGGGTATGGAAAAAGATTGGGAGCGCTGGGAGAAGAAATTCCCAAACCTCTCTTGCCCTTGGGCGGAGTGCCGCTTATCGGGTTTGCGTTGGAGAAATTGGCTGCTGTAGGCGTGAGAGAGGTTGCGGTCAATTTACACCATGGCGCGGAGAAAATTCGCTCTGCTTTGGGAAATTATGCGTATGGCGTCCAGATTCACTATTTTCATGAGCAGGAGATTTTGGGCACCGCAGGCGGAATCAAGAATGCGGAGGCGTTTTTGTGCGAGAAAAGCGAGCCTTTTTTCGTCATCAACGCGGATGCGCCTTGTGGCGCGGATTTGAAAACGGCACTGGCCCATCACCAAAAGGGCGGTTTTCTCGTCACCCTCATTCTCAGGCGCTCGCCCGAGGCTGAAAAATACGGTGTGCTCGAGTTCGATGAGGAGGGGCGTTTGCGAAAATTCCTGGGCGCGAGCGCTCCCGGAAGTCCACGTGGCGGGTCGTGTCAGGCGATGTTCACCGGGTTGAGCGTCATGTCTCCTGAAATGTTGAGTCATATCCCGGCCGGAGCGGCGTCGGACATTTCGTCGCAGATTTATCCCGGGTTGATGAGGAAAGGCGCGCGGATCGGAGCGGTTTCGAGTGGTTCCTACTGGATGGACGCCGGCTCTCCGGCCCGGTATCTGCAGGCGAACGTAGATATCATGTCCGGTGCGTTTGCGCCCGGTTTCAGTTGGCCGCAAAACGGGTTTTTGTTGATTGAAGGCCCCTCCATGAAGTGGGGGGAGGGAAGCATCGAGCCGCCCGTCCTGCTAGGTCCCGACGTCGTGATCCGCAAGAATGCGAAAGCGGGCCCCTTCACTGCAGTCATGGCGGGTGCTACCCTTGGGGATAACGCTGCGGCGCGGGAATCCATCGTCTTTTCGGACGGAATGATAGATGAGAATTCCGTATTGAAAAGGTGTATCGTAGGAGAGAACGCCAGGGCTTCATGCGGCGGCGGTGAGGTTTGCGAAACGGTGTTTCTGCGCAACAATGAACAGTCGAATTTTCATGACGCATGAATCGATAAAATTGCATCGCGCGAAGGAGTGGATGTTGAAGGAACCGACTACCAGGACATCGCTGGCCGCAGGACGTTCTCCCGTATTCGCCACGGGAGGCCTGGTGGCCACCAGCCAGCCCCTGGCCGCCGAGGCGGGTCTCCAAATCCTCAAAGAAGGCGGAAACGCCATGGACGCGGCAATCGCGGCGGCGGCGGCGTTGAATGTCGTGGAGCCGCAGTCCACAGGCGTTGGCGGGGATATGTTCATGCTCTATTGGGACGCCGGTTCGAAGGAGCTTCTGGGCTTGAACGGCAGCGGAAAGAGTCCGGCCAAGGCGGCGCTCCCGCGCTACCGGGAATTTTCCTCCATGCCGGAGACGGGAATTTATTCTTGCACCCTCCCCGGCGCCGTGGATGGCTGGTTCGCCGCCCACGAGCGATGCGGCAGCGGCAAGAAGAAGATGCCGGAGCTCCTGCGGCCTGCGATTCGATATGCCGAAGACGGCTTTCCCCTCTCCCCCATCATCGCCCGCGCGTGGGCGAACCAGACGGAAAAGCTGAAGAAATGCGCATACTCGAGGCGAACCTATCTGCCGGCCGGGCGCCCGCCGAAGATCGGAGAGAGATTCCGGAACCCGAAGCTGGGCGAGTCCTTGCGGGCGATAGCCGCCGGCGGGCGTGAGGCGTTCTACGAAGGCCCGATAGCCGAGGAGATAGTCCGCTGCACGAAGGAAATCGGGGGTTTGTTCGAGTTGGAAGATTTCGCCGCCGTGAAATGCGAATGGGTGGAGCCGATACGCGCAAACTACCGCGGCCATGAACTTTGCGAGATACCGCCCTCGGGGCAGGGCGTCACGGCGCTGGTATGCCTGAACCTCATCGACGCGTACCCTCTGGCGGAGATGAGCTACGGCTCGGCCGAGCATCTCCACGTCGTGATCGAGGCGATGAAACTCGCCTTTGCGGACAGGGATCGCTACGTCGCGGATATGGCCAAGGCGGACGTGCCTCTCACGGGGCTTCTATCCCCGGGATATGCCGATGAGCGGCGAAAGCTCATCGATGAGAAGAAAGCCGGCAGTCCGGGCGCCGGAATTCCGGCAGCCTGGAACGACACGATTTACCTCACCACGGCGGATTCCCGCGGCAACATGTGCTCGTTCATCAACAGCCTGTTCCATCATTTCGGCTCGGGCGTCACCGGGGGCGAGACGGGCATCATGCTCCAGAACCGGGGGAGCGGCTTCGTGCTGGATGAGGGCCACCCGAACTGCATCGCGCCCGGAAAGCGGCCCCTGCACACCATCATTCCCGGTTTCGTGATGAAGGACGGGGAGCCCTGGATGAGTTTCGGCGTCATGGGAGGCGACATGCAGCCGCAGGGCCACGTGCAGGTGCTCTCGAACATGGTGGATTTCGGCATGGACGTCCAGGAGGCCATCGAGGCGCCGCGGTTCCGCGTTCTGGGCGGTCGCGCGGTGGCGATAGAGAGCGGCGTGCCGGAAGACGTGCTCCGTGAGCTGGAGTCGCGCGGCCACGATGTCCGCCGCGCGGGCGGCTACGAGGGATTCGGCGGCGGACAGGGGATCGTCCGGCTCGATGACGGCGTGTTCATGGGTGGTTCCGACCACCGGAGGGACGGCTGCGCGGCCGGTTTCTAGTCGTTCCGTAGAACCGGGTCGGTCCGGGGTTGGCGGCGTCGAGGGGCTTTTCGCCATGAAGCGTTTGCTGGTGCTGATTCTCATTGCAGGCCCTTTCCTGGCCGCTCAACCGGCGGTTTCCGCGTCGGATTGCCCCCTCAAAGGCCGCCCCGCGGGCGCCGGCCGCTGGACGCGGCTGGGGTCTCCGCCGCTGGATACGCGCGACGTCCGGATCCGCTTCGAGAACGGCGCGACCGCGCGCATGAAGGCGGTCCGGCTCGCGCCGCGCGAGTTTGATATCCGCCTCCACTGGCGCGACAGGTCGGAATGGTTCCTGCCGGTCGACTTGCGGGTTCTCGGCGGGAAGCTGGGCGCCGCCGTGGTTTTGAACGCCGGTTATTACGACGGGAAGGGCCGTCCCCTGGGGTATTTCCGCTCGGGCGGCACGGTGTTCAACAGCCGCGTGCTGCACCGCGGACGCAGTACCTTCCTGCACTACGGGGCGCTCTTCACGGTGGGGCGGGAAGACGGGCGGCCCCGAATCGTCTCCCGCGGGAAGTTCGAGGATGCGGGCGTCGGCGAAGCCTTTCAGGCGGGGCCTCTCCTCGTGAAGGACGGGCGGCCGGTCCGGGGGCTGTCCCGGTACCGGGAGTACCTGCGCGCCACGAGGCGGACGGTGGTCGGCCTGGACGCCGGGGAGCGGCTCGTCGTCCTGGTGAGCGAGGCCGAGACGCGCGGCGTCTCCTGGTGCGAGCTGCAGGCGTTTCTCGTTCTGCCCGAATCGAGGGGCGGCCTCGGCGTCCGCGACGCCATGAACCTGGACGGCGGGGCGAGTTCGCAGTTGTGGGTGCGCGGCGGAATCGAGGTTCCCGGCCGTCCCGCGCCGACGTATTTAATCGCCTCGCCGAGGTCGAAAACCAGATAACTCCATATTTATCAATCAGATAATCTTTCAGGAATTTATCGAAAAACGTCGTGAATTTATCCGAATTTATACAATTTTTCAGGAATTCGAAGCGGGGCGTTTTCGTTCCGCCTGCCGGACGCGCCGTCGTTCCGGCGTCCCCGTGAGCGTCGCGTTTTCCCGTCTTGCCCGAGCGCATGAAAATTCCTCCTCGCGGCGGATTCTGCCGCATCCCGGCGGGAGCGCGATGACGGCAAATGCGCGGAAATGCGGACGCGCCGGATTTTGCAGGGGCGGCGTACGGGGCTGTTGAAAACCCTATGTATCCCCCGGTCGGCGACGTGATGATCCCGTAGCAGGACAACCCTTTGGGGTTGTCCGAGGCCTCCGTGCCTGTCCTGCTACGCAAAACGTGATGGTATTGTAGGTCAGACATAGATGTCTGACATATTATGCGGCCCGCGTGCCCCTAACGGGGAGGGTCGCATGTATGCGACCCCTACACACAAACACATTTTTCCTCTCCGACTTTTTCAACAAGCCCTCAATGGGGGGTAGGGGGGGTGGTTTTCGGGCGAAAGGCTGTTTTCCGGCGTCCCTCGATACGGCCCTTGCGGGCCTGCTCGGGCGGGGCGGGGATTGCCCCCGCGCATGGTTCCGCCCGTCGCGCCGGAACCCTCTCGTCCGGCATCCCGCAGGGGCGGTTCGCGAACCGCCCTCCTTCCCGAACGGGGGAAAATCCCGGCCTTAAGGCGAAATATCGGCGGCTTATCCTGCAATAGACGGGGCAAATCCAATCGATAAGGACGTGTCGAAAAACCCCCGCGCGCGACCCCTGCAAACCGCCAACGCCTCTTGCCTCACCCTGCTTAGCCGCGATCGAAGGGGACGCTCCCTTCGACGGGCTCGGGACGACACATAACATGACGACCGACCAAAGCCTTGCCCTTCCCCGTCCATTTCCATTACACTTCATGTGCTTCGAGTGCTTCATGCCGGATGAAAATCAGTTTCGCCGCTAAGTGGAAGCCCGCTCATGTCTGCCATATCGACGCAACTTTTCAATATCGTCGTCGAGTCCATGAAAGGGAATTTCGTTCTGGTCTTGGCGGGACTTGTTGTGCTTGCCGTTTTAGTGACATACCGGTTCACGAAATGGAAAACGGAAGTCGATCTTGCAAGAACTGATTTGCAAACCAGATTCGATGCCCTGAGAACGGACCTGAAGGAATTCATGCAGGAAATACGGGATGATATCAAGTCCATTCGAGGGCGGCTGCCTCCCCAGGCGATTGTATCGGAAAGCCCTCTTCGTCTGACTGATTTTGGAGAAAAAATCGCCGAAGAAGTACAAGTGGACGAATGGGTTTCAGGATACGTAGAGGAGTTGTTGAATCGCGTAGCGGACAGCACCCCATATGCGATTCAGAAGTTGTGCTTTGATTACGCCCAAAAAGAACTTCTTGTCGATTTGAAAAAAAACTCCCCCGACGCTTCATGGGAAGAGACGTTCAAGGCGGCCGCGTACAATAATGGGGTTAATTTGGCCCAGGTAATGGACGTCGTCGGCTTGGTGCTCCGGGACAAATTGCTGGAACTGTTGAATATCGACCGGCCCGAGTAAATCGCCGGCTTTCATGAAGAGGATTCGTTCTCGTGAATCACCACCCTGTCGTAGTCATCCGTCTCCACGTGCGCCGGGAAGAGCAATTGGTGGATATGGCGCAAGAATTCGAACTGTCCGAACTTGGCGGAGCCGTTCCGGTAGCCGGAGATTTGATTGTAGAACCGGGGGTTCCGGAGCGGAAAGACCGATTCGATCCGGATAATCGAACAATCTACGAAGTCGTTTCACGCTATTTCTTGCCTCGCGCGCACGGCGAAACGGTTACGTACGTAGCCGTCGTCGTGGAAGAACGGCAGGCATTGGCGACTGAAAAATCCATAGTTTGCATTTCATAGGGCGAGTGTTCATGGCGGACGAAAACCCCGATGCCGTCCAGCCGAAAAGCGAATGTCGCCGCCGCCGGACGCCCACGGGAACTTGGCCCGCGCATATGAACAAGACCCCGCAACTCATCCCCCGGCCTTAAGGCGAAATATCGGCGGCTTAGCCTGAAATGGGTGATAGTGGAATAGACTTTTGCGGCTAAAACTTGTCCACAGGCAAGTAGGCCTCGCCAGTTTGAGAGGCATGTCGCCTTATGCGTTCAACGACATCTTTGAAACTATTCGTCCCGAGCAATACTTGGTATAGATGATTGTGGTCAAGCAGAAGAAGGGGTGTTTTTTTCCCGGATGCCTCTTCTATCGCGACCGATGTGTACCCTGACATCGAGACGAATACACCCATTGTATTGTCCGCCTTGCTTTCAACTTTCGACCGAAAAACATCGATATCAGGTGCTCCAGTCTGATCGTTCGTGAACTTACATTCAACGAGATAAGTTGTATCGCCTATCGTAATTGAGCCGTCAATTTCACGTCCCTTCGTTTTGTATGGCGACCGCGATGTAATTTCGCTGAAATCCATCAACTCATAGAACCACTTTTCGAACTCTTTGCCTGCAGAAGCTGCTCCCATCTCATCTGCAAGTTCGGCAAGTTTGTCACTGAGCGATTGGAGTGTTTCCTGGGACGCGCGGGTTTGAGCCTGACTCTCGTGGAATTTCTTGCGGGCCTCCTGCTTTTGTTTCTCAGACGTTAGTTGCTTATCCTGCCTTGATAGAAAACTCCGTAGCGTACTGACCGCTTGTTTAGCGGTCTTTATTTTCTTTGAGCTGTCTTCCCAGTTCTCAAGGTCTGGAAAAGATGTCTGTTCCGACAGGAAATGGGCGAGTTCGATAATCTTTCTCTTTCCTTGTTCAGTTTTCTGTAGAGACTCGAAAGCACGCGAGATGTAATCTCTCTTTGTTTCATCAGGAAGCCATGAGGGCAGGCCCGGCAAGTTTGCTGCTTTCAGAAATGCCGAAAGAGCCTTTTTGCGCCAGAAAGAATGAAGCGCAGCCTCGAAAGTAAGACTGATGAGGTGGGGGGTAAGTTGTGTCTTCACCTTAAATACTCGCTAGCATACTTTTATATAATCGACCAAAAGGAACTCCAAGTATCATTTTAACGCCAAACTAGCAAAGAAATATAATCTAATCTCGCATCATCCGTAACCTTATTTATGGTACAAAACATAAGTTTTTGTCTTAGACGAGATGATACTAGTGGTTCATTTTATTGCGTTCTATTCGATGGCATGCCTTGAGAATGACGCTCCCATTGTGAACCGGGCGGCGGGTGGGGTATACCTTCGGGCATGAGGCGCTTTGAACCATACGGGGAGTCGCAGCGGCATGGCCGGGGATGATCCGCGCGCGAACATGGAGGCCGCCTTTTCCGGCAGCTTGTTCGCGGGCGGCTTTCTGGAGGCCGGCATCGCCGACGAGGACGAGTGGAAGGAATTCGACGATTCCGCGCTGGACGCCCTCGAAAGCGATCTGCGGAAAATCTTCGACGCCTTCCCGATAGGCGGCTCGCCCAACGAGAGCCAGACGGAAGACGACCTCATCTGGCGCGTCCTTGGACGCCTCGGGTGGGAGTCGCACCTTCGCCAGCAGAATCTCTCCGGCCGCGGCAGGCGGGACGTGCCAGACGGCCTCCTGTTCGAGAACGAAGCGGAGAAGGCGAAGGCCAACGCCGTCCCGGAGGGGCCGGGGCGCTACGGGTTCGGCCTCGCCGTGGTGGAATCCAAACGCTGGGAGCGTCCGCTCGACCGCCGCTCCGGGAGTGAACCCTCCCCGCAATTTTCCCTCGACTTCGCCCATGATCCCGAGAGAACCAAAAGCCCCCCCGTCCTGGAAACCGCGCCCTCCACCCAGATGCTCCGCTATCTGAGGCGCCTGGACGATTTGACGAGCGGCAAGCTCTGCTGGGGCATCCTCACCAACGGCGCGCAGTGGCGGCTCTATTTCGCAGGGGCGCGCTCGGTCTCCGAGCAATTCTTCGAGGTCGATCTCGCGCGAGTCTTGAACCTCCCCGGCCCCGGCGAGGGATTGTTCACCTTTCCCGAAGACGCTCGCCGCCGTTGCCTGCGGGTGTTCGCGCTCATGTTCCGGCGAGAAGCCTTTCTGCCGCTCTCGGCGGAATCGCGCACGTTCCACCAACTCGCCATGGATCAGGGCCGCCGCTACGAAAAGCGCGTCGCAGACAGTCTTTACGAACAGATATTCCAGGACAGGCAAAAGCGGGACAAGCAGGAAGAGAATCCGATTTTTCCCGAACTCGTCGCCGCCATCGCCGCCGCCGCGCCCGATGCGCAGCCGCCGGAGGTGCGCGAGGCCGCCCTGGTTATCCTCTACCGCTTCTTGTTCATCCTCTACGCCGAGGATCGGAACCTCCTGCCCGTCCGCGATTCGCGCTACGACGATTACGGCCTGCGAATCAAGGTGCGCGACGATGTCGGGCGGCGCAAGAATTTGAAAGATACGTTCTCGACGAGCGCGACCCCCTACTGGTCGGCGTTCGAGGATCTTTGCCGAATGATTGACGCGGGCGACGCCTCCATCGGCCTGCCGCCCTACAACGGCGGGCTCTTCGACCCCGAGCGCACGCCGCTTCTTAATCAGATTCGGCTTTCCGATCAGATAATGGCGAACGTCATCGACGTGCTCTCCTTCGAGAAAACCCCGCAGGGCCGCCGCTACATCAACTACCGCGATTTGGGCGTGCAGCAACTGGGCTCCATATACGAGCGCCTGCTGGAGCAGGATGTCGTCCGCGTCGGAAACGATATCGAGGTCCGCCTCAGCCCCTTCGCCCGCAAAGGGTCGGGCAGCTACTACACGCCCGACGATCTGGTCGGCCTCATCATCGAGGAGACGGTGGGGCCGCTCGTGGACGCGCGCATGGAAGCGTTCAACGCCCGTGTTTCCGATGCCGACGCGGATGAGCCGCCCGAAGCCTCGAAGCTGGAGGAACTCGAAAGGCTCGACCCGGCGGAGAGGATTCTGGAGCTTAAAATCTGCGACCCCGCCATGGGTTCGGGGCACTTTCTGGTCAACCTCGTGGACTATCTCGCCGACCGGGTCATCGAGGCCGTGGCCGAGGCGCAAACCGTTGTAGGGGGCTACGTCTCGCCGCTGACCGGGCGGATCGAGGAAATCCGAAAGACGATCATAGCCGGCGCCGAGAAAGGCGACTGGCTCGTCGATGCGGCGCAACTCGACGACCGCCACGTCGTCCGCCGCATGGTGCTCAAGCGCTGCGTCTACGGGGTGGACAAAAACCCCATGGCGGTGGAACTCGCCAAGGTCGCGCTCTGGCTGCACACCTTCACGGTGGGCGCGCCGCTCGGCTTTCTGGATCACCACCTGCGCTGCGGCGACAGCCTTTTCGGTTCATGGGTGAGCGTGGGAGTCGAGAGGGCGCCTGCTTCGCTGTTCCTGCACGAGTCCATAGAGCGGGCGACGAAAGCGGCGGCCCCCATGCGGGAGGTCGAGCGACTGACCGACGCCGAGATCGCCGAGGCGCACGAATCCGCCGAACGCTTCGCCGATGTGGAGGAAGGAACCAGGCCGCTCGACGCCTTTCTCTCCCTGCTTCACGCCCTCGACTGGCTGAAACCCGGAGAGAAAGAGGAAAAAGACGCGCTTCGCGATTTCTTCTTCGGCTCATTCGGCGATCCGGTCGGGATCGCTATGGGTGAAGCGCCCAAGAAAAAACGGGGAGTGAGACGCCTCGCCGCTCTATTGGAGAAGGCGCGCGCCCTTATCGGAGAGGAACGCTTTCTCCACTGGCAGGCGGCGTTCCCGGGCGTATGGTCGCAATGGGAAAGCAAGGAGCGCAAGGGCGGTTTCGACGCCGTTATCGGCAATCCGCCTTGGGACCGCGTGAAGCTGCAACAGGTGGAATGGTTCGCCGCGCGGCAGCCCGAGATCGCCCACGCCCCCCGCGCCGCCGACCGCAGGCGGATGATCCTCGATCTGGAGAAGGCGGAAGACCCGCTCGCTTATGATTTCGCACATGCGAGCGAACGCGCAAAGGACACGGCGCAGATGGCGAGAGCCTGCGGCGACTACCCTCTACTATCGGGCGGCGACGTGAACCTCTATTCGCTCTTCGTCGAGCGCGCCATGTCGCTGGTGAAGCCGGACGGCATGGTCGGCCTCCTCACGCCCTCCGGCATCGCCTCGGACAAGACGGCGGCCCGGTTCTTCAAGGGCGTGGCGACGGAAGGCAGGCTGAAGGCTCTCTATGATTTCGAGAACAAGAAAGTCTTCTTTCCCCATGTTCATGCGTCGTTCAAGTTCTGCGTGTTCGTCGCAAGTCCATCGCCAATCGAAGAGTCCGCCGAGTGCGCTTTCTACCTTCACGGTGTCCCCGAACTAAAAGCTACCGAGCCTGCGCGCCGCTTTGCGCTGAGCGCGGATGACTTCGCCCGGGTAAATCCCAACACGGGCACCGCGCCCATCTTCCGCACTGAGCGGGACGCGGAACTCACCAAAGCGATCTACAAACGCCTGCCGGTTCTGGTGAATCGCTCGTCGGGCCAGGAAGTAAAGACGTGGCCGGTGAAGTATTCGACCATGTTCCACATGGCCAATGACTCGGGCCTGTTTCGCACGCAGGAGGAACTTGAGAAGAACGAGAGAGCCTGGCCCATAGGCGGCAACCGCTACCAGAGCGATGCAGGGGACTGGGTTCCGCTCTACGAAGGCAAGATGGTGCAGGCGTTCGACCACCGTGCGGCCGATGTAACAGTGCAAGACGCAAATCTTTTTCGCCCTGGGCAACAGGAGGCACTCACGGCCCAGAACAAGCAAGATTTTGGCCGCTTTCCGAGACCACGCTACTATGTTCAAGTAAACTCAGGAAGGTGGCATTGGAGCGATTCTTGGGTTATCTCCTTCAAGGATATTACGGCGGCAACCAACATGAGGACGATGATTGCAGCCATTATGCCCAGAGCCGGGGCAGGACATACGCTTGCTTTACTCCCTATGGATCACAACACAACTGATCGAATGACACTAGCAAGTCGAATAGTCGCGAATTTGAATGCTTTGCCGTTCGATTTTGTCGCCCGGCAAAAAGTGCCTACAACTCACTTTACTTGGTACGTCTTGGAACAACTCCCCGTAGTTCCGCCCAAAACTTTTGACGCCACTTCTTTCGGCCCCAAAACCGCCGGGGAGATCGTCCGCGAGGCCGTGCTGGAACTTACCTACACCGCGCACGACATGGCGCCCTTCGCCCGGGATATGGGCCACGTCGATGAAGCGGGAGAAGTCTTGCCTCCCTTCGCGTGGGACGAGGAGCGCCGTCTCCATCTTCGCGCCAAGCTGGACGCCGTTTTCTTTCATCTCTACGGCGTTACCGACCGGGACGACGCGCGCTACGTCTACTCCACCTTCCCCATCGTCGAGCGTGAGGAAGCTAAAAAGTATGGCGACTACCGCTCGCGCGAGTTGTGCCTCGCCTGGATGAACGCGCTGGCCGCAGGCGCGCCCGACGCGGAGGTCAGCCTCCAGCGCCCTCGTTGACACCGCGCATCCCGCGTGAAAGCATCGCGTGGAATTTCGCGCGGCGGGCGGGGAGATATCACATGCGTGACATGGAAGGAAAAATCGCCCTCGTGGCGGCGGGGAGCAAGGGCCTGGGCCGCGCCTCGGCGCTCAAGATGGCGATGCGGGGCGCGAGCGTGGCCATCTGCGCGCGCGATGAAGCCGCTTGCGCGGCCGCCGCAGCGGACATCGCCAAACGAGCGGGCGTTGAAACCTGGGGTTGCGCGGCGGACGTGAGCACGGCCGAGGGCGTCCGGAAATTCGTCGGCGGGGCGGCGGCGCATTTCGGCGGCGTGGACGTGCTCGTCGCGAACGCGGGCGGCCCGCCCAGAGGCGCGTTCGAGGATTTCGGGGACGACGCCTGGTTCGACGCCTTCGAACTCGGCGTCATGAGCGCGGTGCGCCTCGTGCGCGAAGCGCTCCCGCGCATGAGGGGGCGCGGCGGCGGGAGAATCCTCTTCATCCTCTCCAGTTCGGTGCGCGAGCCCATCGACGACCTCCTGCTCTCGAACGTCATGCGGCCCGCCGTGGCCGGCCTGGCGAAATCGCTCTCGCGCGCACTGGGGGAGGAGAACATTCTCGTGAACGTGGTCATCCCCGGCGTCATCAAAACCGAGCGCGCCATGGGGGGCCGCGAATCCCTGGCGAAGCGGCTGGGCATCACTCTCGAGGAGTCCGTCGCCCGCGTGGAGCGCGAGGTGCCGCTGGGCCGCCTGGGCGAGCCCGAGGAGTTCGGCGCGATGGTGGCGTTTCTCGCCTCGCCCGAGGCGAGCTACATATCCGGCGGCGTCTTCGCGGTGGACGGGGGGCGGCTCAAGGCGATTTGAGGGATCAATCGCGACCGATCAAGGGTTGTTGAAAAAGCCCTGATGCAGCGTAATTCCTCTCCTCTTCCTGCGCTGCCCGCCGCTCCGCCTCACCCTGAGTAGCCGCCGGAGGCGGCGTATCGAAGGGGCGCCCCTCGATACGGCCCTTGCGGGCCTACTCGGGACGAGGAGGTTTCTCGCTTTCGCCTTTCATCAGGGTTCCTGCGCGTCGGCGGGGAATGAAACGCCGCCGTGTATTCGCCCGTAACCGCAGATTGCCGTCATTCCGGCGAATGCCGGAATCCGGAGCCGAGGAGAATGGCGACGCCCCGGTTTTTCATCCCCCACCCATTGGGGCTGTTGAAAAACCCCTTGCGGGCCGGTCGGTATCTCACCGTAGGGGCCGCATATCATGCGGCCCTGCCTTTTCGCCTTCACAATACGGGTCGCATGATATGCGACCCCTACGGGTAAAACGTGGTTGATGCGAGAGGGATAGGTTTTTCAACAACCACCCATTGGCGGGAATACAGAAGAAAAAAACAAAGGCGAAGTCCCTGGATTCCGGCAGACGCCGGCATGGCGAACGAAACCGCACCACCTCGCAGGGGCAGGTCGCGACCTCGGACGGGCGCGGGGGCCTGTCCGCTACCGCCCCCCTCCCCGGTCGGCTCCATACCCGGAATCACGAAATCGGGACTTTTTCAACAACCCCTTGTCAGGGGGGCTTTTTCAACGGCCACGTATGCGGCTCCTGTGCGCCCCCTCGAATGACGACCGCAGGGGCGGACCCGTGTGTCCGCCCGCCTTTGGGTATCCGCCTTATCGCGATCAGGGAAGATGGAACATGGCGAACGCATAGGGCGGACACACGGGTCCGCCCCTGCAAAACCATTGCGCCCCCCACGCTCCGTCAAACCCCTCATTCATCGGGGGTGTTCTCCGCGGTTAGGAAATCGTGGCGTAATCGCCCTGAATTCAATCGTCTGTTTCACGAAAATGGGTGTTTTCAGCGAATGATGAAAAATGCCGAAAATGAAAAGCCTCGAATGTATGGCAGTCAATAGAGGGTATTGTCGCGGGATTTGCGGGGATGAGGTGAAAACATCCTGCGGTGAAATGTCGGAGCGCGGCGCACTTGAAATATGTGTTTGCAGGGACAGGCCTCGACCTGTCCCTGCGAGATTCCGCTTCTTCGCATTGCGGAGCCGAAACCCTGATAGGGGCTTGTTCGAGTTCGCCCCCCACCGAAACGAGCGCGCCCCATCTTTCTCCCGCCTCGCGCATGGAATATACTGCCGCGTCATACGACAGGTTTCGACGGTCGAGCCGCCTGCGGTTTCCAGCCGTAAGACAGACGCCCCGGATCCGGGGGCACTCGGCCATGATGGATGGGGGAGGCGCCATTGAGCGGCTGGCGAATCGGCGTGGACGTCGGGGGCACCTTTACGGACGTGGCCCTCGTGGAGGAGGCGACGGGCCGGGTCGGCGTCTACAAGGTTCCCACGGCGGTCGGCGAGCCGGTTTCAGGCGTGCTGGAAGGCGTGCGGGAAGGACTCCGTGGCGAGGATATCGACCCCGCGGACGTCGTCTACTTCGGCGCGGGCTCCACGCTTGCGGTCAACACGATCATCCAGCGCACCGGAGAACCGACCGGGCTTCTGGTGACGCAGGGATTCCGCGACGTCCTGGAGATCCGCCGCACCCGGCTTCCCGATGCGCCCAGCTTCGAAGCGGCGAGACCCGTGCCGCTCGTCCGCCGCGCCCACGTCCGGGAGGTGAGGGAGCGCGTCGGCGCGGACGGCGCCGTCCTGCGCCCGCTGGATACGGACTCCGTGGCGCAAGGGGTCGAGGAACTCCTGGCTGCCGGCGTCAAGGCCCTGGCCGTCAGCTTTCTGCATTCCTACCTCAATCCGGCCCATGAGCAGGCGGCGCAGGCGGTCATCGCCGAGCGCCGGCCGGATCTGTTCGTCTGCGCGTCCTGGGAGACGTGGCCCCAGCAGCGCGAATACGAGCGGACGCTCGTCTGCGTGATGAACGCCTACGTCGGGGCCACCATGCGCTCCTACTACCGGAGGCTCGAAGAAGGCCTGCGGTCGATGGGGATCGGCTGTCCGGTCCAGATCACACAGTCCAACGGCGGGACGGTCTCGGTCGACGAGGCGGCGCGGATACCCGTGCGCACGATGTTCTCGGGGCCCGCCTCGGGGGTGATGGCGGCGGCCAGGTCCGCCCGGGAATCCGGCGAGGCGAAGTTCTTCACCCTGGATATGGGAGGGACCAGCGCGGACATGTCCCTCATCGACGGCGCACCCCGCGTCAGCGTGGAGAGCACGATCGGGGATTTTCCGCTGTTTCTGCCCGCCGTCGCCATCGAGACCATCGGCGCGGGGGGCGGATCGATCGCCTGGGTCGACCCGCACGGTGTTCTGAAAGTCGGGCCGCGCTCGGCGGGGGCCGATCCGGGGCCTGCGTGCTACGACCGGGGCGGCCGGGAGCCGACCGTTACGGACGCCTACCTCGTAACGGGGGTGCTGGGCGAGAACGACCTGCTGGGCGGCCGGATGACGCTTTCGCGCGCCCGGGCGGAAGACGCCGTAGGCGGGCTGGCCGAAGCCCTGGGGGTGGAGACGATCCGGGCGGCCGAAGCCGTCCTGCGGGTCGCGACGGCGAACATGGTCGCCTCGTTTCTGCCGATGATCGCGCGCTACGGGGTCGACCACCGCGAATTCAGCCTCCAGGCCTACGGGGGCGCCGGACCCACGCACGCCTTCATGCTGGCGGCCGAGGCGGGCATCCGGAGACTCGTCATCCCCCACTCGCCGGGAGCGATGTGCGCGGTGGGAGCGGCCATGGCGGACGTCCAGATGGATTTCGTGCGCAGCGTCCGGGCCGGATTGTCGGATGAGAAGGGGATGGAGGAGATGTTCTCGGAGATGGAGGAAACCGCCCGGAGGTGGCTCGCCGAGCAGGGGCTGGAACCCGCTGCGGCGGCGTTCGAGCGGAGCGCGGATATGCGCTACGAGGGGCAATCGTTCGAGATCATGGTCGGACTTGACCGGAACGGGGACGCTCAGAAGGCCTTCCGGCGGAGATATGAAGAGACCTTCGGGTACCTCGACCCCGACTCCGCGATCGAGGTGCTCCAGATCCGGATGCTCGCGAGGGCGCCGAACCGGATGGCCGGCGCCGCCTCTTCCCCCCGGCCCGGCGAATCGGACGCGCCCGAACCCGTGGAGACGCGCGAGGTGACGCATCGGGGGAGGCGGCTCGCCGTTCCCGTCTACCGCAGGGCGCAAATCCCCACAGGTCTCAGGCTCTCGGGGCCCGCCGTGCTTCTTCAGTACGACACGACCGTTTTCGTCACGCCCGGGTTCGACTTCAGCGTCGATGAGTCGGGGAATCTTCACGCGGAGGCGGCCGGATGAGCGAAACCTTTACGCCCAGGTCCGACCCCGTCCTCTTCGAAATACTCCGGTGCCAGTTTCAGGGGGTCGTGGAGGAGATGGGCGAGCTGCTGACCCACTGCGGGCATACCGTCTTCGTCAAGGAAACCCAGGATTTCATCGTCGCCCTGGTGACGCCCCGGGGAGAGGTGGCGGCCTGCTCCGTGGACATCGGGCTCTGGATAGGGGTCGGCCAGAACTTTCAGGCCGTATTCGACGCCGGCGGGCCCTACCGGCCCGGCGACGTCTGGTTCACCAACGACCCCGAGCAGAGCAGGGGCCTGGTGACCCACCTGCTCGACGTCTTCTGCTGGCGTCCCATCTACCACGAGAATGAGCTCGTCTGCTTCGCGGCCGCCTTCATCCATTGCACGGATGTGGGCGGGCTCGCGCCCGGGTCCATCGCGCCTTCCGCCGTCGACCAGCATCAGGAAGGCGTGGTCATTCCGGTGACCCGGCTCGTCGCCGAAGGCGAAATGCGGGAAGACATATTGCGGATCTTCCTGAGGAACTGCCGCGCTCCGGACAAGAACCGGGGCGACGTGCTGGCGATGCTCGGAGCGCTCAAGCGCGCGGAATTGCGCGTGACCGGCCTCGCCGGGAAGTTCGGCGGAGACGTCCTGAGGACGGCGCTCGACGACGTTCTGGATTACGCCGAAGCCCAGGCCCGATCCCTGATACGGGAGGTTCCCGACGGAGACTACGAGTTCTGGGACTACCTGGAAGGGGATCTGATGCCGGAGGGCCGTCACGTCCGGATCCGCCTCGCCTTGCGGATCCGGGGGGATGAGATGCTCCTCGACTTCGAGGGCACGGACCCCCAGGTGGCGGCGGCGTTCAACCTCCCCTCCTACGGCGCGGACGGCCACTACCTCCTGGTGATGGGCGTGGTCAACTTCATGCGGAGCGTCAACCCGCACACGGTGTACAACTCCGGGCTGGTTCGCTCCGTTAAGGTGAACGCGCCGAGGGGGTCCCTCCTCAATCCCGAGCCCGGAGCGCCCATCGGCGCCAGGCAGGCCACGTTCTTCCGGGTGGCCGATATCGTCCTCGGCGCCCTGGCGCATGCCTGGAGGGAGCGGATGCCCGCCGCAGGCTGCGGCCAGGGCTCCATCATGGTGATGGCCGCGCCGGACTTCTCCACCGGGACGAACCTGGTGAGCACCGTCCAGCCGCTCGTGGGCGGGTCGGGGGCGCGGCCCTTCGACGACGGCACGGAGGGAGTCGATTTCACCACGGGCTTCTACCGGAACATCCCCAACGAGGTGCTGGAATCGGAGATGCCCGTCCTGGTCGAGCGCTACGCGCTCATCCCCGATTCCGGGGGAGCGGGCCGCACCCGCGGCGGGTGCGGCCTGCACTATTCCCTCAGGCTCCTCGTGCCCGGCGGGGTGGTGACGGCCCGGGGGATGGAGCGGTTTCATTTCCAGCCCTGGGGAAGGGAAGCCGGCCTGCCGGGCGAAGTCGGCCGCGCGTTCCTGCAGGCCCCGGGCGAGGAGCCGCGAGAGATAGAGAAGATAAACGTGCTCGATGTTCCGGCGGGCGGCGTCGTGCACGCCCACTCGGCCGGCGGCGGCGGTTTCGGCCCGCCCCGGGAGCGCGATCCCGCATTGGTGCTGCGCGACGTCGAGGACGGGCTGGTCACGCCTGAGAGCGCCGGGGAGGTCTACGGCGTGGTTATCCGCGGCGGCCGAGTCCTGGAAGAGGAAACCGCCGTGCGTCGGCGAGCGCTCGGCGTCGAGAATGACGGCGGCTCGCCCCCGGCTCCGTTTGCGTTCGGTGCGAATCGCGAGGCGTTCGAGCGGATTTGGCCGGATGAGTTGCAACTGGCCGTCAACCGGGCGACGGAGGGCATCCCCGCCGCCATCCGGCAGCACGTACGCTTCGAGGCGATGAGAGCCGTGGAGGAGGCTCGATCGGGAGCGGAGCCGATCGATGAATCCTGGCTCGAGGCCAGGGTGCGCGAGATCACCGAACGCATGAGTCCGAAGTCGACGCATTCCGCTTGAGGCGGTACCCATACACCCCAAAACATCTTGACACTTACCTCCCCCGCACATCATATTGAGGGGTTATCGTTCGCTCATCGCCCGAATCACCCTTAGAGCCGTCACGAGGAAATGAGTACCCAAAGCGCAGCTTCCCCCGCCGTCTCCCTGATGGAGGACATCCGCATCGAGGGCGCGCGGGAACACAATCTCAAGGACATCTCCCTCAAGCTCCCGAGGGAGCACTTCATCGTCGTCACCGGGCCGAGCGGTTCGGGCAAGTCCTCCCTCGCGTTCGACACCATCTACGCCGAGGGCCACCGCCGGTACGTGGAGAGCCTCTCCACCTATGCGCGGCAGTTCCTGGAGCGCGTGGACAAGCCCGACGTGGACTACATCGAGGGCATCAGCCCCGCCATCGCCATCGAGCAGTACAACCCGGTGAACCATTCGCGCTCCACGGTGGGCACGGCGTCGGAGATTTACGACTACCTCAGGCTGCTCTTCGCCAAGGCCGGGAAGATTCATTGCCCCGATTGCGGGAGCGAGGTCACGCCCGCCACGGTCGACGGCACGGTGGCGCTCCTGTTGAACGCCTACGAGGACGCGAGAGGGTTCATACTTTTCCCGATGGGTGAGCTCGAAGCGGAGGATTTGCCGGGAGAACTCGAATCCCTCATGGGGCAGGGCTACGTCCGCGTGATGTTGGACGATGAAATCGTGAGCATCGGCCCCCCGCTTTTCGAGAGATTGAAAAAAGAAGCCGAACCGCCGCCCGAAGCGAAGAAGCGGGGCCGTCTTCGCAAAAAAGAGCCTCGAGATGAAAGCCCCGCCGTGCGGAACCATCATGCCGTTCGGGTCGTGGTGGATCGCCTGAAGCTCTCGCCCAGAAACCGCGCGCGCCTGGGCGAATCGCTGGAGACGGCGTTCCGCGAAGGCGGCGGCGTCGCCGAAGTGCAGCTCGTGGACGGTCCGAGGCTGCGCTTCAGCCAGAAGCTCGAGTGCTGCGGCCATACGTTCGAAGAACCCGTCCCGCACACGTTCAGCTTCAACAATCCCAACGGGGCCTGTCAGGAGTGCGGGGGGTTCGGCAACACGCTCAGTTTCGATGAGGCGCTCATCATCCCCGAGCCCAGGAAGACGCTCGCCCAGGGGGCGGTGGAGCCCTGGGCGCGGCCGCGCTACCGCCGCTATTTCGGCGAACAGCTCCAGGATGCCGCAAAGTCAGAGGGCCTCGACATCCACACCCCCTGGGAGAAGATGCCCGAAGACCAGAAGAAAATGGTTTTCGAGGGATCGGGCAGCTTTTTGGGCGTGTACCGGTTCTTCGAGAGGCTAAAGCGAAGGAAATACAAGGTCTGGGTGCGCGTGATGATCAGGCGCTACCAGAGTCTTCAGAAATGCGCCTCCTGCGGCGGCACGCGCCTGCGTCCCGAGGCGCTCTGGATCAAGCTGGGCGATCGCACCATCGCCGATATATGCGCCATGCCGGTGAGCGATCTGAGGGAATACTTCGAGGCGCCGCCGCTCACGCCCGAACAATACACGCGCGCGGGCGACGTCTTGAAGCAGGTGCGCGAGCGCCTCGATTTCCTGCACAAGGTGGGCCTGGAATACCTGACGCTGGACAGGGAGACCAGGACCCTGAGCGGGGGCGAGCACCAGCGGATCAACCTGGCGAACCAGTTGGGCGCGCACCTGACGGGCACACTCTACATTCTGGACGAGCCGACCATCGGGCTGCATCCCAGGGACAACGCGCGCCTCGTGAGCATCCTGAAGGACCTGGTCGATCGGGGGAACACGCTGCTCGTGGTGGAGCACGACCGCGACGTCATCGACGAGGCGGACCACGTGGTGGACCTGGGCCCCGGCGCGGGCGAGCGCGGGGGCGAGGTGGTTTTCTCAGGACCCCGGGAAGAGCTCGACTGGTGCGAGGGGTCGGCGACGGCGAAGTTCCTGAGCGGCGAGCGCGAGATCAACCCCAGGAAGATCAAAAGAGGAGAGAACGGCAGCTTCTCCTGTCTTTCCCTGTTCGGGGCGCAGGAGAACAATCTGAAAAAGGTGAATCTCCACGTTCCCCTGGGCCGCCTGGTGGCGATAACGGGCGTTTCCGGCTCGGGCAAGAGCACGCTGGTGCACGACACGCTCTACCCGGCCTTGGCGCGGATTCTCCACGACGGCAAAGGCGCCATCGGCCGCTTCGAGCGGATAGAGGGATTCGATGAGCTTGATTCCGTGGTGCTGCTCGACCAGAGCCCCATCGGCAAAAGCCCCCGGAGCAACCCCATCACCTACCTCAAGGCCTACGACGCGATCCGGCGCCTGTTCGCCGAAACGCCGCTGGCGCGCAACATGGGCTACGGCCCCGGGCATTTTTCCTTCAACACGGCCGGGGGGCGGTGCGAGTCCTGCACCGGAAGCGGCATCCAGAAGATAGAGATGCACTTCATGGCCGATATCTTCATCCGCTGTCCCGATTGCGAGGGCAGGCGCTTCAAGCCCCAGGCCATGGAAATCCAGTACAAGGGCAGGAACATCCACGACGTGCTGAACCTGACGGTGGATGAGGCCAGCCTGTTTTTCGATCACGTGCCCTCGGTGCTGAACAAGCTCTTGATCCTGAGAGACGTAGGCCTCAATTACCTCCGGATCGGCCAGCCCGTGAACACGCTCTCGGGCGGCGAGGCGCAGCGTCTCAAGATCGCGGGTCAGTTGGCCGCCAAGCCGCCCCGCGGCGTGATGTACCTGATGGACGAACCCACGACGGGCCTCCATTTTCAGGACGTCGAGCGGTTGCTGAACGTGCTCACGCGCCTCGTGGGGCTGGGGAACACGGTGGTCGTCGTCGAGCATAATATGGACGTCATCCGCAACGCGGAGTGGGTCATCGACTTAGGGCCCGAAGGAGGGGAGGGGGGAGGCCGCATCGTCGCCGAGGGGACGCCCGAGGAGGTGGCGCAGAACCCCCGCTCGCATACGGGCGGGTTCTTGAAGAAGTATTTCGAACAAGCGGTGGCGGGCTGATCATCTTAAGACGCCTCCTCACGCTTCGGCGCCTTGCGCTGGCCGCTTCGTTACTCCTGGGCCTGTTGTTCGTCGCATCGCGTTTTTCGCCGGGGCTGCGACACCCGGTGGATTCCCTCCTGATGGCCCAGGGACTCATCGACGCGCGTAGCGGGGGCTGGCTTTCGCTTCTCACGAAGAAGCCGCTAAGAGCCGAAATTTCATTCAACGGTGTTTTTGCGGATTCCTATTCGCCGGGCGATTCCGTCGGCTGGGGCGATGCGCCCGCGCGCGGCTGCGTCGTCCTGGTTCACGGCATGACGACGATGGGCAAGGCGGATCATCGTCTCGTGGCGTTCGCGGAGTCGCTCGCGAGGCTGGGTTTTGCGGCGCTCGTACCCGATTTGCCGGGCATGAAGCGGTTTCGCCCCGAAGAGGCGGACGTCCTGCGCATCGAAAGGGCATTCTCGTGGATGACGCGGGGCGGCGCGGGTTCTTGTGAGAGATGCAGCATTCTGGCGTTTTCCTTCGCCGCCGGCCCGGCCCTTCGCGCGGCGGCGAGTCCGGCGGTGGGCGGGAAGTTGGTCGCCTTCATCGGCGTGGGCGCCTATTACGATCTCAAGAACGTGCTGAAACACCTCACCACGAGCAGCGGGCAGAACCGGCCCGCCTTCCCCGGCGGGCTGCCCATCCGCCACGGGAAATGGCTCTTCCTGCGCTACAACACGGAACTCCTGGGTTTGGACGCCCATCGGGAGCGCATCGAGGCCATCGTGTCGAGAAAGCGAAAAGACGAAGCGGCGGATATCGGCGATTTGCTCGCGGGCTTGCCGGAGGATGCGCGGGCCATTATCGCCTTGATGGAGAACAAATCCCCCGAGCGCTTCGAGGCGCTTTACGCGCGGCAAGGGGCCGCACGGCGCGAGCGCCTGCGGGCATGGGGGATGCGCGATGTCATTCCCGGGGTCGGGGGGAAGAAATTTTTTCTGCACGGGCGTGAGGACCCCTTCGTTCCCCCGTCCGAGAGCATCCTGCTGGCGAATCGCGCGCGGGAGACCTCGGGCGATGCGGCATCGGCCTTCGTCTTCGGTGGATTTCGCCACGTGGGAATCGAGGCGGACCTCTTTTCTCTTGCGCAGATTCTGGAAGGCGCGCGCTTTTTGGGATTCATATCCGCCGTCTTGAGCGCGATGGAGGTGAGATGAGGAGTTGCGCTCGCCCTCGCTCCGCATGGCGCGGCGGGGGAGCGATGTAGTAGGCTACGGGCGGATTTTTCCTTATGCCAAGAGGGCGTCGTCATGATCGAGCGAAGCGCCATCACACGGACGGCGAACGCGCAATGGATGGGGGATATGCGCGCGCGGATTCAGGCGCGCGATTGCCCGGAGTTCGCAAGCGATGAGCCCGTGGAGCGCGGCGGCCTGTTCGAGCATCCCACCCCCGCCGAATACATGCTCGGCGCGCTGACGGGCTGCGGCGCCGCGCACGTGGAGTTGTTCGCAAAAGAAGTCGGCATGCCGCTCGATGACTGCGCCATCGAGGGGCGGCTCACGATGGAGCGCTTCGCGCCCGGCGACCCGCACGCGGAGAACGGGGGCGTCACCGGCGTGGAGCTTGAGATAGAGGTGACTTCGGCGGGCTCCGCGGAGCAGCTCGAGGAGGTGAAGGAGAAGTTTCGCGCGGGGTGCATCCTCTATCTGTTCATGAGCGCGGCGACGTGCGTGAACGACAACTGGACGCTGAAACGGCCCGAGTAGCGGCCGTTCGGGGCTGTTGAAAAAGCCCACAAAAGGAGCGCACCGAATTTCACTCCCCCCTTGAGGGGGAGTCAACGAGGCAAGGGCGAAGCCCGCAGGCGAGTTGGTGGGGGGACATGCCACAGAAAAGGCTCCCCTCACCGAATCGGCCTTCGCACAAACCGCTCGGCCTCTTCGTCTGGCTTTCCCCTCGGGAAGCCAGACCCTCAAGGGGGGAGTGAAATCAAAAGCGTGTGCGCAACTCAAAATTACTTCCCGGGGGTTTTCAACAGGCCCGTTCGGGAAATCTTTACGAACACCAGAAAGCGGTCATGAACCTATCTACCCATGTCGTGGGCCTGCTGTTCGCAGCCTCGGCGCTCCTGAGCTGGACGAGCCTCTCCTTTTTCGTGCGCCTGGCGATGAAGAACGCGCCGCTCCTGAGGACGACGGCGGCCATGTCGACCATAAACGGCGCGCTCGTCTCCGCGCTGGTCTTCTTCGCACTTCCGGCTTCGGCTTTTCAGCCCGGATCGACGAGAACCTGGGTGCTGCTGCCGATCACCGCTTTTTTCATGATCACCATCTCGCGGCTCACCTACTATTACGCCATCCGGCGCATCGGGCCGAGCCGCACCATTCCCATCGCGGCGAGCACGCCCGCCGTCACCGCGCTTCTGGCGACCATCTTCCTGGGCGAGCCGTTCACGATTCTCATCATCCTGGGGCTTCTGTGCCTCATCGTGGGTCTCAACATGGTGGTGCGATCGGCGCCCGCGCAGCCGAACCTCGAGATGGGCCACACGCGAAAGGACGTCGTGAAGGGCTACGTCTCGGCGGGCCTGACCACGCTGAACTGGAGCGTCTCGGGCGTCATGGTGCGGACCATCACGCTCGACATGAACGCGCTGGCCGCATCGGCGCTGCTCATCTGGATAGGGCTCGGTTTCGCCTGGGTGCTGGCGGTGGGTTTCGCTCACAGGGAGACGGCGGAGAAAATCCCCCGGGCGAGCTGGAAGTGGATGCTCATGGCCGCCGTCTGCCAGACGATAGCTGTGCCCTCGTTCAGCAACGCCATGGCGCGCACCTACGCGGTGGGCGTTACCTCCATCACGTCGGTCCAGCCCCTCCTGGTGATCCTGGGGTCGCACCTGTTCCTGAGGGAGAGCGAGAACATCACGGGCAAACTCGTCCTGGGCGCGGTGATGACGGTGCTGGGGACGGTCCTGATCTTGCTCCGCCTCTAGGGCTTCCTGATGCGCTCCACGCTCTTTCGCGAGAAGACGGCCTCGTGCCCGAAACGCTCGCGGATCTCATCGAGGCTCTCCACGAGGCGTTCCTCCTTCTCGCGGTCCCGATCCTCGAACAGCAGCGGCTGCGCGCGGGCCGCATCCAGCCCCGAGAGGTAGACCCCCAGCAGGCGGAATTTGCGGTTCCTGCCCTCTTTTGCGCAGGCGCGCCTGAGAAGATCGAGCGCGGGTTCGATGATCTCCTTATCGAGGCAGGTGGGCTTTTCCAGCGTGAACGAGCGCGTGAGCGTCGTGAAATCCGAAAACCGGAGCTTGAGGGTGATGTGCCTCGCGCTTAGACCCCGGCGGCGCACGCGCGCGCTCGCCTCCTCGGCCAGACCCGTGAGTACGGCTTCGAGCTTCGCGCTATCGGCGGTGTCTTCGGCGAAGGTGGTCTCCTTGCCGATGCTCTTGGGCCGGCTTTCGAGTTCGAGCTCGGAATCATCCAGCCCCCGCGCCTTGCGGTAGAGATCGGGCCCCAGGTTCTTGAACTGCGCCTCCAGGAAGGGCAGCGATTGCGCGGCGAGGTCGCCGATAGTCGAGACGCCCAGGCGGTTCAGTTTCTCGACCATCACCCTGCCCACGCCGGGGATCTTGCTCACCTTGAGGGGACGCAGAAAGGCCGCCTCACCGCCGGAGTAGACGCGCAGGATGCCTGCGGGTTTCGAGAGGCCGGACGCGATTTTCGACACCAGGCGGCTCGACGCCAGCCCGATGGAGGCCGAGCAGTTCGTCTCGCGCAGAACCGCTTCCCGGATTCTCGCGGCCGTCCGGAGCGGGGGGCCGTGGAGGCGTTCGGTGCCGCTCAGATCGAGATACGCCTCGTCCACGGAGACGGCCTGCACCGCGGGCGTGAAGTCCCCGAGCACCCGCATCACCCGCCCGGAGGCCCCGCCGTATTTCTTGTGGTTCGCCTGGATGTAGACGGCGTGGGGGCAGAGCTCGCGGGCGCGCGCCATGGGCATGGCCGAGTGGACGCCGAACGCGCGCGCCTCGTAAGAAGCGGCGGATACCACCCCGCGCTTGCCCACGCTGCCGCCGACGATGACCGGCTGGTTTTCGAGATCGGGCCTGTCCATGCGCTCCACGGACACGAAAAAGGCGTCCATGTCCACGTGCGCGATGAGCCTGCCCTCGCGCGGCGATTCCGGCTCTTCCGGGCGTCCCGTCATGGCGCCTCCTTCTCGGCAAGCGCAGCGTTGTCGGTACTTCCTGGAGCCAAGTGTTCCTTTTGGTTGAAGCTATCCGGTTTACGAGCCATGGTTCGGTTGTGTGGCGCGCATCCATTCCAGCATCGCCGTTAAATCATGAACCCGGAAGATGGTCAGCCCCTTCTCTTGAGCGTCAATCAGGTTCCGCAAGGCATAAACTCCGCCCAGAACCGCCGCCGTCACAACCTGGGCGGTTCCGAACTCGTTCCGCCATGTGACCGCCTTGATGGCGTCGTCGTTGTTGAGCCTCTTGATGGAATTGGTCGCCGAATTCGGCACCTTGCATTCCAACGCCATCGTCCGGCCATCATGTAGGCCGATGACGAAGTCCGCCTTACGACTGCCAAGCAAACATTCACGGCAGAACTGCCCCGGCTTCGGCGCCTTGGAGAGCGTAGATACTTTTCGGGGTGGGACCGGGTCGAAGCGGGAGCGGCGCAGTTGCGTTGCGACCAACTCTTCTTGAAGCTTCTTGCCCTTGTTGCGGCGCATCGTCTCCAGGCGGCGCATGGCGAGTAGCGTCGACGTCGCGAGTAGCGCGGCCTTGCGGTCGTGTTTTTCAGGCTTCCGCGACTCCTTGACCCAAGGGAAGCGGCGGCGATCATGCCAGTCCTGTATGAAGCCGACGAGGCGGTCTGCCAGCCCGGGGTCAGATCTGAAGCGGCTCGCGGCAAGCGACTTCACCTGAATCAGCACCTTGAGGTCGTCTTCCGATACCGGCGGCCCGGAAAGATAGCGGAACACTTCGAGCTTGCGCTTGTCGGCCAGCAGACCCAACACTTCCGCCCGAAGATTCGCCAGATCGCCCGTCAGTCCGAGAACTTCTTCGACAACGCCCTCATATTCATCGAACAAGTCCAGGTATATCTCCAGCGGCTCGGTGTGCCGACCCTGCCGAAAGTGTTCTTCAGACTTGGTTCTGGCGGAATCCAGCTCCGCCTCTGTCCATGCGGGTGGGGCTTTCAAGCCGCCATCTCCGCCAATGCCGCCGGTTCGGGGACGACGATCCGTTCCATTTCGCGTGGTTCAAACTTGATGAGCCCGCCCGCATAGACGCGCCCGCCGTTGACCGACGACGCGCCCCGCAGGCACCTGACCAAAGCGGACAGTACACCCGGCGCCATATTCTCGCGCGGGTAGAGCCCGTGCGCGATGTTCAGATGCCGGGCTTCGGCTTCATTGAGCACAAACGTCGGCGGGCGGCGGGCCATGTAGGTCGCCAGAATCGGCGCCGGCTCCCGCAGGCGGACGGACCACCAAGCGAACCGATGCCGCGCAACGTAACTCTTCTTTGCTCCCATTTCCTCCGCGATAGAGAGGAATTTCTCGACGGCGGCCAGATCGGCCTTGCCGAGCGTGGACAGGTCCGGCGGCAAGTCGATAACGCGCTTGAGCTCATCGGCGTCGGCCAGTACGGGGCCGGTCCGTATCAATTCCTTGGCCCGCGTCACGGTCGGGAACAACAGGCCGTCGGGCAGGCCTCCGCTGTGCTCTCCGGCTATCCACACGCGGTTGGCGCCCGTAACCTGCCCTCTGTGCACGCGGCACAATTCACCCAGTTTGACATAGTCCTCCGGGATCTCGGTCGGCGTCCGCGTGAAGTGGGACCAGCGCTTCTCGGCAATCAGCCGCTCACGGCGGACGCGGCGTCCGCCACTCAAATCGCCAAGGCCCGACGGTTGCGTGATCCTGGCGAGGCGCGCCGACGTGGGCTTGCCGTTTACGGTGAAGGTCGTGACGGCCCCGGTCGTGGCCGTGTCCGGGAAGAGCTCGGCCTTCGGTTCGATCATGTAAACGCTTTGCCCGCCGAGACGATCAAGAAACAGGTCGCGGACCAGTTGCCCGTAGTTCACGTCGAGCCATTCCGCTGCGGTGATGAGCGCGCCATAGTCGTCCGCCTTCGCCCGACGGGCGATGGCGAGGAAAAAATAGACGTGAAGCCCCGCCAACGCGCTTGCCCGGAGCCCCATGGCGTCGGCTTGATTCTTGAGCCAATCCTTGTGTTTCGGATCGATCAGATGGTGCCGCACGTAAGGCGGGTTGCCGACGAACAACGTTCGACCATTCGAGCCGCCGAGATCGGACGTGAGGAAATCTTCGACGCGTACTTCGGCCCGATCGGCCATGCCGGACGCGGCCAGATTCGCGCGGGCCGTCAGTGCGGCCAGCGGGTCACGCTCGATTGCAATCAACAGGGCGCGCGGGAAGCGTCGCCCGGCTTCCAGCAGAAAACGGCCGGAGCCTGCGCCGGGATCGATCACGCGGTCGGGCTCGCCGACGGTCTCGGCCCAGGATAGCATCGCCTTGACGATGGCCGGCGGCGTGTAGACTGCGCCGTCTGCTCGGCGCTGCGCGGACGGCCGCAGTTCGCAGAATGCTTCGCCGAGCGGGTCGCCGCCCTTTTGGATATTGTCGAGCGCGTCGGCGATCAAGTCGCCGGGAACGTCGGGCGCATCGGCGAACAATGCGGTCTCTTGCTCGGTTATGCGCGTCGTCGTCGCTCCAAGAGCGGCCGACAGACCGGCGAGCATCGCTTCATCGGAAACCATGTCGATGCGCCTGTGAGTCATGGTCGGATGTCTCGGGCGTGTTGAATGCTGATTGAACCGCAAGCATAGCAATGAACCAACCCGTATGGCCAGCGTTCTTTCTCAAGACGTTTTTTGGCCTTGGCGTCATCGGGGAACATGTTCATCATTTTGATTGGCGAGACGCCTTCCCTCACGGATCGTCAAGAGAAAATGTGGCCCTGCCGTATCATTTCAATACTTCCTCAGCACGCCCACGACGACGCCCTGGATATGGAGGTCCGCTTCGTTCACCATGATGGGCGCCATCGCCTCGTTGGCGGGCTGGAGCCTGACTTGCGCGCCTTCCCGGTAGAAGCGCTTGAGTGTGGCGGATTCGCCTTCCACGAGCGCCACCACGGTCTCGCCGTTGAGCGCGTTGCTCCGGCTCTCCACGATCACGTAGTCCCCGTCCTGGATGTGGTCTTCGATCATGGAATCGCCCTTTACTTTCAGGACGTAGAGGTTGCTGTCGCCGGAGGACCAGGGAAGGGGAATGGTTTCGGTGTCCTCTATCGCCTCGAGCGGCATGCCCGCCGCGATCATGCCGCGCAGGGGGAGCTCCACCCGCCCCGGCTCGGCGCTCGCGGCGATGGTGTCCGAACCCGGGATGAGCTCGATGGCCCGGCTCCTGTTCCAGCTTCTCTTGATGAGGCCTTTTTCCGCAATGTTCTGCAGGTGCTTGTGCACCGTGGCGGGCGAGGTGAGGTGGAAGTGCTTGCCGATCTCCACGATGGAGGGGGCGTAGCCGTTGGAGCCGATGAACTCCTTGATGAACTCGTAAATTTCTCGTTGCCTGCGCGTGAGGAACATGTGAGACCTCCTTTTCAGAATCGTTGGGTCGGACCCGAAGCATCCTTCCGGGCCCACGACGTGAGGATTTCCAGATGAGCGGTATGGGGGAACATGTCGAACACGAAAGCGGTCTTGACGCGGTAGCCGTTCGATACAAGTTCGCGGGCGTCGCGCGCGAGGGTGGCCGGATTGCAGGAGACGTAGACGACCCGCTCGGGCGCGAGCCCCGCGATCAGGGGCATGGCGTCGAGCGCGCCCTTTCTGGGCGGGTCGAGCACGACGACGTCGGGCGCGCGCCCCCCGAGTTTCGAGACGACTTCTTCTTTCGTGAGCTTATGGACGCTTGAGTGAAGAAACTCCGCGTTGGCGACTCCGTTCTCCTCCCGGTTGAACCCGGCGTCGGCCACGGCGTAGGGGTTTTCCTCGACCCCCAGCACGCGTTCCGCCCTCAGCGCCAGAGGAAGGGAGAAATTTCCCGCTCCGCAGTAGAGGTCCAGAACGACGGCTCCATCGTTCAACCCGCACTCTTCGGCCACGCTTTTCACCAGCAGTCGATTCAGCGCGCGGTTCGGCTGAATGAAGGATTCGGGCGATACGCCCAGGCATAATTCGGGGTGCTCCGGGTCGGGCCGGTACCGCGCCCGCCAGCGGGGCGGTTCCCCGGGTTCGCGTCTGCCGGCCATGGCCAGCGGAAAGTGGTTTTCTTCGGCGAATTTCCTCCAGGCGCTCAGCGTCCTGCGGTCGATTTTCCGGTTTCCGCGCTCCCGGTAACCCGACTTGTAAATGTAGAGGCCCACGGCTGTCTCTTCCGCTTCATCAAGGGAGGTAATCTCCACGGCCTCGATTCTCCTCGCCCTGGGCTCCGCCTGGAGGAGATGCCTGAGCTGGCCGAGCGCGTCGGCGATGGGTTGTTCCACCAGCAGGCAGTCTTCGACTTCGACCAGGCGCCGCACGCCCGGAGCGAAAAAGCCGATCCCGGAGCCTCGTATCTGAAACCGCGCGCGCATGCGGTAGCGCTCCTCGTTTTCGGGGAGCGCGACGGTTTGCGCGGGAACGCCAAGGTCTATCTTGCCGATGCGGGCGAGGGCGTCGAGAAAAATTCGCTTCTTGGCCTTCAACTGGGTCCGGGGCGCGACGTGCTGCAAGGCGCATCCCCCGCAGTCGCTCCAATGGACGCACGGGGGCGCGGTTCGCCCGGGGCCCGCCTGGGTGACTTCCGCGAGTTCGCCGATCAGGTACTTCCCCTTCTCCTTGACGATGCGGAAGCGGACGGTGTCTCCGGGGGCCGTCCCGGGGATGAATACGGCGCGGCCCTCCAGGCGGGCCACGCCCGCCCCGCCCGTGGCGATGCTCTCCACCCACGCTTCATGGACGACCTTGTTTTGATCCAGAAGAAGGGTGTTCACGGCAACCGGGCCCTTATGACATATATTTCACGAAAGTAACGCATCCCTAATACAAACAAATTACGAATAATTTTGCAAGTCTTTTTTCGTTTTTACTTTTCGGAAGATTTCGGGCGATAATCTCCGAAATTTCGGGACAAACGGACATATTTTGGGTGATGTCCGACTTATGCTTCCAGGGGGGGGAGATGAAAATGCCGTCCGTTCGGTATGAGAAGGAAAACGCTCTCGGCCGCGTCACGCTCGCTCGCGCCTCCGAGGCGAACCGCCTGACGTTCGAGATGATGGGAGAACTCACCGAAGCCCTCCTTCGGGCGGGAGAGGAGTGCGACGTCGTGCTGCTGAGCGGAGAGGGCGCGGATTTTTGCGCGGGCAGGGAGAGCGTGCGCGGCGGCGCCGGGCTGCCGCCGGTGAACGTGATACGGGAGCGCTTCCGCCGGATCGTTCGGATGAACGACGCACTGGAGTTCTCTCCCGCCGTGACGGTGGCGGCGCTGAGGGGCCGCGCCTACGGGCCGGGGGCGGGGCTCGTCAGCCGCGCCGACATCGTGCTGGCTTCCGATACCGCGCGGATCGCCTTTCCCGAGATCAGGGAGGGTTTTCCGCCCACGGTGGTCATCAGCCACCTGGCGAGGAAGCTGGACAGACGCCACGGCTTCGAGATGGTCATCACGGGCCGGGAGATCGACGCCGAAGAGGGCAGGCGGGTCGGCATGGTGAATCACGTGGTGGCGGACGCGGAGCTCGATGCGGAGGCAGAGCGCCTGTGCGCGGATTTGGCCGCTCTGGGCGGCGATTCCCTGAGGCCGACCAAGAGTTTCTACCGCTTCGCCGAGACGGCCAGGCCCGAGGCGAACGCGGATCACGCGGTCAACCTCATCGCCAACGCCATACACGCGAAAGGAAACGTCGGTTAGTCTCCGGCCTTTGACGAATCGCGCGCGCGGGGCCTAATCTCGACGGACGAAAATTTCAGGGGAAGATGGGGCGCGAAAGTTTGCGCTCGCTTCGTCGCATTTCAAGGAGAACGGATTGATGGCGACCATGACGGCTGGACACGCGGTGGCGGATGCGCTGGCGAAACTGGGGGTGAGGCACGTAATCGGCATGGCGGGTTCGTGCATGATCGAGATACTGGACGGCATGTACGGCCGCGAGGACATCTCCTTCCTCACGGTGCGCCACGAGCAAAGCGCCGCCCTCATGGCGGACGCCTACGCGCGGCTCACCGGCGAGGTGGGCGTGTGCATGGCGACCAACGGCCCCGGCGCCACGAACCTCGTCACCGGCGTGGCGCACTCGATGATGGCGCAAAGCCCGGTGTTGGTCATCACCGGCGCTCCCATGATGAAGGACACCTTCCGCGAGTCCACCCAGGAACTCGACCAGATCGCCATGTTCGCCCCCATGGTGAAGTGGTCGGTGCAGGTGAGAAAACCCGAGCGCGCCTTCGACGTCATCAACGAAGCCTGTCACGTGGCGACCTCCGGCGTGCCCGGTCCCGTGCACGTCGACCTGCCGCGCGACGTGTTGAACGAGACGGCGGAGTATCCGGAAGGAAACGGCGCGGTTCCCGTGAGCCGGGCGCGGCTCGCCCCCGACCCTGATGCGGTCGCGCGGGCGGCGGCGCTGCTCGGCTCCGCCGAGCGGCCCCTGCTCATCGGAGGAGGCGGCGTGCTCTGGGACGAGGCGAGCGGCGATCTGGCAGCGCTTGCCGAAGCGCTCGACGCTCCCGTCATGACCTCCACCGGCCGGGACGACGTGGTCCCGAACGGGCATCCCCTGTTCCTGGGTTCGATTGGCCGAGGGACTCTGCCCGAGGCGCGCGCGCTTTTTGAGAAGGCGGACGTCGTGTTCGCCGTCGGCACGAGGCTCGCGCACTCGACCACGTTCCTGCGACCCGATTTCTTCGGGGGCGCGAAGCTCATTCACGCGGCCGTGGACCCGCATAACATAGGGCGCAATTTCGCCACCGAGGTGGGGATGAACGCGGAGGCGGGGCTTGCGCTCCGGGCCGTGCTCGGCGCGCTGGGTGAAAGGGGTGAGCGCCCCGCGTGGCGGGCGGAGGCAGCGGCGGTGCGCGACGCGCAGGAAAAACACCGCGCGCGCGCGCTCGAATACGGCGGGAAGCCCATCGACCCCAGGCGCGCCCAGATGGCTCTCGCGAGAGTCCTGCCCGAAAACACCATCATTACGAACGACGCGGGCAGCGCGGCGGGGTATATTTATGAGTACCAGCGGTTCGACCAGGCCAGGAGTTTCGTGGCGCCCCAGGATCTGGCGGCCATCGGTATCGGCTATCCCCTGGGGCTGGGGGCCAAGCTGGCGCGTCCGCATCAAAAGGTCGTCACCATCAGCGGAGACGGCGCGTTCCTGTGCAACGGGGCCGAACTGGAGACCGCGATGCGCGAGAACCTGCCGACCGTCTGCGTCATCCTGAACAATTTCAACCTGGGTTCGGAGCGCGCCTACCAGAAGCATTTCTACGAGGGTCGCTACATCGCCGACGCCATCGGCAACCCCAGGTTCGACGAATACGCGCGCGTCTTCGGCGCGGCGGGCTACCGCGTGGAAGATCCGGAGGACCTCGAAGACGTCTACGCCCAGGCGCTCTCCGAAGAGGGCCCCGCCGTGGTGGACGTGATCATCGATCAGGACGTCTTCCCCGAACCCAGGCGCAAGGACGCGGTGAAGAAGTAGGGTGCCGGCGTTTCGGCGTCATTTCTTCGGTCGGGATTCACCCACCTCGCGGCATCGGGCTTCGCAGAACGCTTGACGCTCTCATCCCGGGCAAGCGCCCCGAACCCTCATCCCGAGTAGGCGCGCAAGCGCCGTATCGAAGGATGGGGGCGCATCTCTCCGGCGGGCGCGAATTTCGCCCTTCGATACGCGGCTTCGCCGCTACTCAGGGTGAGGCGGAGCGGCGGGCTGCGCAGGACGAGGGGGGGATTGCGCCGCATCGGACTTTTTCAATAACCTCCTCAAGGGGGGAGTGTTCCCAAGCGAAGGGAAATGGTTCCAAATCGTGGCGGGAAACGCGCTTGTGCTTCGGCTTTATCCCCTCGCTTCCGCACCTGGCATAATGAAGCAACCGCTCAACGCTCCAGCAGACGAAGGCGTTTGCGAAAGCCTTTCGTAATGCTCTCCAAAAGCCGTTCGGGGAAATCGGGCGGCAGACCGTTCTTCACGTTCGATATCGCCGCTTCTCCTCGTTCGAGGAGTTCATCGAATATCTCACGGACGATGCTTTCACCCATGCCGCCTGCCGCCGCCGTTTGCAGAAAATGGCGCGGGACAATCTCGTTTACGGCGTAATGGCGGTTTTTACCGATAGACATCGCCATCTTCATATCGCGTTGCCGGAGTTGGTGAGCGTCGAAGTTCGGCTGAACCGACATCACGTCATAGAAGGGCGTCAAAGAAAACCCACTGCGGGGATGAAGGAAGAGGCTGAAGTTCTTGGCGTGTCCGTCGGTGGCGGCGAGAAGCCAGAAGACGACGGCCGCCTTCATGATCGTCTTTCGATCATGTTCGGGTTCGTCGCTACCTGTGAACAGGTCGAGCAGTTCGGGAAGAGCGGGTCCTCCGTCGCTCTCGTATTTTTTAGCTGAGAGCATGGAAAGCGCCTGGCAACAGTCTTCCTGCGGCAGGCGCAGGAGGCGCCCGTCTTTCGCCCAGAGCCGATCGAATCGCTCCACGACCAACGTCTTCCTTCCTCCGAACATCTCCATGCGGGTGTCGGCTACGGGCATGCCGAGCATGGCGATGAGCCGCATGCAAAGATGCTCATTTTCGACGGAAAGCGAGAGGTCGACGCCGTCGCCTCTCAGACCAATCTGCGGTTTGAGGATATGGGTCGTCGCCGTCGAGCCGTATGGAATATGCCACTCGTCCTTCCAGTACAGGAGGGCTGTCTTTTCCTGCGCGCCTGCGAGCGAGATGCGGAAATCCTCGTGCGCGCCGATGCCGAGCGGACTGTTCGCCAGACCGGCGAGAATACCGGCGATTTCATTCTCATTTACTGCGTGCGCCTGCACCGAGCCTGCTTGACCGGGGTCTTCTCCTTCCGGCAGAAACTGCAAGGCGCCGACGCAATCGCGGCCGACCACGCCGATCAGGCTGAAGAAGTCTGCGTCCGCCGCGCGCGATCGTTCGGCCAGTCTGCGGCGAATGTCGAGGTTGTCCGGGAGCAGATTGTCGAGCACGGCGATAACCGTCGTGCCGAGATAGGGGTCTTCACGCAGCGGCATGGATAGCGAAACCGGAAAACCGTGCTCCCAGGCGAGCCAACTCTCATCGTAGCGAAAATCGATGGCTCCGCTCGACGCCTTGCGCAACCAGCCGACGAGGCGGCCGTTCATATAGACGGCAAGCGGTATGTAGGCGCGTCGTCTGGCTATCGGAACAGGACCTCAATCTCATCGATCGCGCTCCGGCTGCGCGGTCGGACGACCAATTCCAACTCCAGCGCAGCGAGAGACGCCATCAGGGTGTGAAGGCGGCTGGTCGACGAGCCACCTTCCAGCTTGGAGATGGTGGCCTGGCGCATGTGGATTTTTTCGCCGAGTTCCGCTTGGGTGAAACCGCGCTGTTTGCGGACCCGACGAAGAGCCTCTCCCAGTTGCTTTTCCGATCGGGTAACATGCTCTCTCATCTTCTATTCCTCCTCAAAAGTTGATATGCGTTAAAACGTATAATATGTCAATATACGATTTATAGTATATTAAATATATATACATGATAGCGTATAATAATTTTTGCTACGGGCAATCGGATGAAAGAGAACCTAGCCTCTCCCCCGAAACGCCCACGCGCTCGCCGCGTAGAAGCACCCGCCCAGGACGGCGGCGCACAGGGCGAGCCAGCCGAGCGCCTCGAAGCCGCCCCATTGTAAGGCGAATCCGCCCAGGGAGGCGCCCAGGAAGAGGCCCACCTGATTGCTCGTCGAATAGAAGCCGATGATGGCGCCGCGCGCCTGCGGGGCGATGGATATGAGGTCATCCATAACGGCGGGACGGCTCAGGTGGCTGAAGAACGAGAAGAGAAAGCCCGCCGCGATCGTAAGCGTGAGAAAACCCGGCCCCGCGAAGTGAAACGCCAGAAGTTCTCCCTGCAGCAGAACCAGGGCGGTGATGATGAGAAAGCGCCGCCTCACGCCCGCGAGCGCGCCGCCCAGGAGTCCGCCGATGAGCGCGCCGACGGACATCGCCGTGATCATACTCCCCGCTGCGGAGAGAGAAATACCGAAAGTGCGTATCAGAAAAACGGATACGTAGGTCAGAAAAGCGGAAGTCATGAGCCGTTCGGTGACGTTGCCGCTCAGGAGGAGCCATGAGGCGCCCTGGCGCATCCAGGCGAAGCTGGCCAGATAGGATGAAGGCGCGTCGGTCCGCCTTTGGGAGGGCAACGAATGGAGCGTGTAAAAGGAAAGCGCCAGACCGAACGCGCCCGAAATCCAAAGTGCGTTGCGCCAGCCCAAATAATCCGTCAGAAAGGCCACGCTCGGGACTCCAACGAGCAGTCCCATGGCCACGCCCGCCGTCGCGAACCCGATTGCGAGGCCGCGGATGCGTCCCGCGAAGTTGTCCCCGATCAACGCCACCGCCGTGGGCGGCACGAGCGCGCCGCTTAATCCAGCGATGAACCGGAAGACCGCCACCGCAAGATAGCCGTTCGTGAATGAGATGGCGATGCTGGAGAGCGAGAGACCCGTCAACCCGATGAGGATGACGGGTTTTCTGCCATAGCGGTCCGAAATGGGCGCCAGAAGGGGCGCGCCTATCCCCCACGGGATGAAGATGATGGCCGCCAACTGCCCCATGGCCGTGAGGGATAGGCCCAGGTCGCGGCCCATGGCGTCGAGCATGGGCCCCAGGATGAAGGCCGTGGTGTAGGCGGTGAATATGGTCAGAAAACATGCGAGGATGATCGGCCAGCCCTCTCGAAAGCCGGCCCCATCCTTGCTTGTGGATAAATCCATGCGCGCTCCTGGGATCGGGATGACCGGTAAGGCTTATCCTTCATACCGGCCCATCCCGCAACCCCGGGAGACTGAGCGCGCGATTCTTCCCCGATGTGGTCGGTTCCGGATCAGCAGTTCTTCCAGACGGGTTTACGTTTCTCCATGAACGCGTTCTTGCCCTCGCGGTAGTCTTCGGTCTTGTAGAAGCGGTTCATGATGGGCCGGCACAGGCGATAGCCCTCGTACATCGACACGTTGGCGGCCACGGCGATCTCCTCCTTGGTGTGCTGCACCGTCATGGGCGAGCACTCGATGATCTGCTCGGCCATGGCGGTCGCGGTGTCGAGGAGTTCCCCGTTCTTGGCGATCTTCACCACGAGGCCCAGGCGGTAGGCTTCCTCCGCGTCGATGAGTTCGCCCGAGAACATGTACCATCTGGCGAGTCCCGGAATCGCCGCAGGCATGCGCATGGCCCCGCCGATGCTGATGATGCCGATCTTGGGCTGGGAGTATCCGACCTTGGCGTCTTCCGAGACCACGCGAACGTCCGCGCCGAGGAACAGGCTCATCCCGCCGCCGATGGCGTAGCCCTGCGCCGCGCAGATGATCGGCTTCTTGATCCAGTCCAGGTCGCAGTAGAGGACCCCCTTGGGGCGGACGGCGCCCATCTTGAGTTCATCTTCTTCGAGGTTCTGATCCCACCCGGAGCAGAAGGATTTACCCTCGCCCGCGAGAATCGCCACCCACACCTCCTTGTCGTCGTTCACGTCCTCCCAGCATTGAAGAAGCTCCATCGCCGTGGCGAAGCTCAGGGGATTCAGCTTGTCGGGCCGGTTCAGGGTGACGTAGGCGATCTTGTTTTCCTTGCGGTATTTCACGGTCTTGAGTCCGAACTCTTGCGTCAGGTCCATTTGCCTCTCTCCCGTTAAAAAATGGTTATCCCGGTGAATCAACGATGAAAGCGGCCGGTTTTCTAATTCACCCGCCGCGCTCTTCCCTCCCAGTGTTTTTCGCGAATCTCGCGCCTTAAGACTTTCCCTTGCGCGTTTTTGGGTATTTCGCTCAGAAACTCGACTTGTTTCGGCTTCTTGTAGCCCGCGATTTCATTTTCGGTGAACGCAATGATGTCCGACGCCCCGGGCGACTCCCCGGGACGCAGCACGACCATCGCCTTGACGGCCTCGCCCCACCGCTCGTCGGGCACGCCTATCACCAGGGCTTCGAGCACGGCGGGGTGGCGGCACAGGGCGCGCTCCACTTCAGAGGGATATACGTTGAACCCGCCCGTGATGATCATTTCCTTCTTGCGGTCGACGATGTAGAGATACCCCGTATCGTCCGCCACCGCGAGGTCTCCGGTGTGCACCCAGCCGTTTCGCATGGTCTCCATCGTGGCTTCGGGGTTTTTCCAGTAGCTCGCCATGGCGTAGTCTCCCCGTACGCAGATTTCTCCCATCTCGCCGGTGGCGACGGGGCGGTCGTCATCGTCCAGGAGTTCGAGTTCCACGCCCGCCGCGACCCTTCCGCACGAGGCGAGGCGCGCACGCTCCCCGGGCGTTCCGTCCACTATGTGATCCCACGGGTCGAGTATCGCGATGGGCTGGCGCGCTTCCGTCAGTCCGTATGTTTGCCGGAAGATGGGGCCGAGGTGCCTGATGGCGAGCCTCAGGTTTTCCTCCGATATGGGGGCCGCCCCGTAGGTGATCGTATGCAGGCTCGAGAGATCGGCGCTCGGGAGTTTTTCGCTCTCGATGAGCCGCTGCACCATCGTGGAGACGAGGTATGTGGTCGTGGCCCGCTCTTTTTCCGCCGTTTCGATAAACAACTCCGGTTCGAAGGCGGGCATGATGACGTTCCGCGCGCCTCTCAGAAACGTGGGTTCGATGAAATTGAAAGAGGCGTGCGTCATGGGGCCCGCGTGGAGCATGGAATCTTGCGCGCCCATCCGGTAGTCGAGGTTTCTGAAAAACTTCGCCAGCCACGCGGCGTGCGTGCGATGCGTGTTGACGACCGCCTTGGGCTCTCCGGTCGTGCCCGAAGTGTAGTGAAGGTGGAAGAGGGAATCCGGCCCGAGGACGACGCCGGGCTCCCGGCCCGAGCTTTTTTGCAGCCACTCCTCATAAGCGATTACGCCTGCGCCCTCCCACCCCACGGCGATGATGGCGCGCAGACCCGGGCATTCGCTTTTGATGCCTTCGGCATATTCCTTGTGGAACTCGTCCAGGAGGAGGAACGCGGATTCGGAGTCGTTCAGCATGTGGACGTGTTCTTTGAGGACGTTGCGCCCGTGGAGATTCATGGATGCCCCGCCCGCCATCGCGACGCCGAAGTTGATCTCGACGATCTCGGCGCGGTTTCGCATGAGCTTGGCGACGCGGTCGCCGGGTTCGAGGCCGCCTGCGATGAGCGCGTTCGCCGCCCGCTTGCTGCGCTCGTATACGTCGGTGAAGCGCACGCGGCGTTCGCCGTCCACCACGGCCTCGCGCGGGCCGTATCGCTTCGCCGCCCAGGCGACGTTCGCGCCCGGGTGAATGGTTTCTTCGCTCTCTCGGTTCATGGGTAGGGAATTATAGAACCCCCGGTGGTGAAATTCTATACGGGGGCCGGGTTTGTCGATGCGGCGAGTCGGGTGAGGATGGGCCGGACGTCCGCGCAGTCCTCGAGCGAGGAGAGTTCCCCGAAAGCGCGCTCTACGTCTTCGGGATCGAGTTTCACCGCGGCGGCCTCGGCGCAGGAGAAGAATTTCTCCTTACGCTCCTGTTCGGTCATGGCCCAATCGGGAGAACCCTTTATCCTGTCGTGCGTGACGGCGGTTTCCCTGCCGTCCCTGAGCCTGACGCGGATGCGCACGGGCGCGAGCAGCAGACTCCCCTCCTCCCAGATATGGACCCTGGTCCTCTGTGCGAGTTCGATTACCTCCGCACCCGAGACGATTGCAGCCGGGTCGAAGTGCGCGATGCGCGGCGCGCCGTTCAAGAGGGAGAACGCCGTCGTCCACTGCGCGCTGAATTGCGCGTCCACCTGGGGATTTTCCCTGATTTGGAACGGCTGCCCGATCATCGAGTGGCCGATGGGCGTGGCCCATACCTCGACTTCTTCCACGTCTTTCGCGCGGAAGGCCCCCAGCCGCTCGCGCGCCTCCAGAGCCGCGCTGATGTGGGGATGGGACACCCGGCAACTCGGGTAGGGTTTCACCCCGATTCGGGTGACGTGGAAGGTTTCGCCCAGCTCTCTCGTGAGCGCGTCGGGGTCGCCCTCGCCGCCGCCGAAGAGTTCGATAACGCCGTCCGCCCCCTCGACGATGCGCCTGGGGCCCGTGGCGCCGGTTTGCGCCAATACGGCCGAATGCACCCCCGCCCGCGCGCTGAAGGCGGGCTGGAGCCGCTTGGCGACCGTGCCGTCGAGCAGCGCCTGGCGGTTGCCGTGCGATTGCGCGTAGCCGAAGCCCGCCGCATTGGCGACGCCGTCCTCGTCGAGCCCCAGAATCCTCGCGGCGGCCATGGAGGCCGAGACGGCGCCGAACACCGTGGTGGGCAGCCAGCCCGGATGAATGCTCTGATGCACGACGGCGTTCAGCCTTAGAGTCACGTCCGCAGCCCCCGCCAGAGCGGCGATGACTTCACGGCCCGGCATCGCTCGCCCGAGGCTCTCGCCCGCGGCGAGGAGGGCGGGGAGAATGGTGACGAAGATGTGGTTCTGGGTGACGTCTTCGGTATCGTCGAAATCGTTCGAGTGAATCATGGCGGCGTTCAGCCAGGCCGCCGTCGGCGCGGGCAGGCGTCCCCCGAAGACGAGTACCGTAGCCTCGGGCGCGCCGCCCCAGCGGATGTGGCGCTCGATAATCTCGGGGTTCAAGGGCGCCGCCGAGCCGGCCAGAGCGCAAGCGAGCGCATCTGCGATGAGGCTTCTGGTGGCGCGGACGGCCTCGTCGGGAATATCCTCGAAGCGAAGGTTCGCGTAGTGCGCAATGACTTTCTGCATGGGGTCCATCTTCGTCTCCGCCTCCCTCGCGCCCTGGGGCAATAGTCGCGCCTTTACTCGCGCCCCGGCTGGAAGATGGCCACCAGCCGCACGTCTTCCTCACCCACGCAGTTGTTGCAGTGGCGCGTGCCCTTGGGCATGAAGATGAATTGTCCGGGGCCGTAGTTGATCTCGCCGTCATCGAGGTCGTATCTTCCCGTGCCGCTCACGCAGAATATGACCTCATCCTCCTCGTGATGGTGCCAGTCGTGCGTCTGGCCCGGCTGTATGAGCGAGTAGTAGACGGTGAGGTCGGTTCCCTCGCCCTCTTTCGATACGATGGCCTTGTGGCTCGCGCCGCCCGCCATGCCTTCGGAATCACGTTCATCGGGCCGGATGAGCCGGGCTTTTCTTTCTCTGGTCGTCATGTGCGCTTCTCCTCGGGATTTTTGGTGATGGTCATATTCGGTGCGCGCGCATAACGCGCCTCTCGAATCGGGATGAGAGTTCGCCGATATGCGAAGAATAATCCGCTTGGCCGAAATTTCAAAGCGCGCTCGGCGAATCGCGTTACGCCCTTTTCCGAGACGCGACCCCATCTCTTGAGGCGGCGCGCGGTGGGTGCTAATCTTCAAGGGCCGTGGGTGTTGCGAACATGGTCGTCCGCCGGGTTTCGCGTCGATGTCGAGGATGATTTTTATGAGAATGCGCTTCGGGCGAACCTGTGTTCTTGCGCTGCTGGCGATGTTGCTCCTGGGCGCAGGGAGCGTTTTCGCGGCGTCGGCGGATACGGATGGCCCCATCGAGAAAAGGCCGGAGGGTTTCGATACGCCCGAACTCAGTCGCTCGCGTTTTCTCGGCTGGGTCCGGCGCGATCTCAGCAGACGCATCCCCGGAGAAGAGACCCTGATCAAGCAATATCTCGATGAGTGGGACTTCCAGTTCGAAACGCTCACCATCAATAAACGTATCTTCGCGATCAACATCGACGTGGACAACAAGTATCCATACGACATCACGCTGCTCGACGTGGATTGCGACGGAATCTACGAGACCAAGGTGGAGGAGAAACCGGGGCAGCAACGGGTGGACATGCCGATTCCCGAATGCGTTTTCCGGGTCTCGACGGAACCAGCGCGCTGAGGAGGCCCTATCGGCTTCTTGAACGCGGGCGAAACGATCAGGAACCGAATTCATGCGGCACAAGCGGCTTGAAAGATCATACGGATGTCTTCTCGTCGCCGTCTTCCTGGGCGCGCAAATGTGCCTTCCGGCGGCGCTGGCGGCGCCTGGCGGGCTTCGCCGCGTCGAGGTGAAGGACATCCTTGTCGATCAGCAAAACGACAATCCCGTCCTGCTGCTGGAGGAGAAAAAGGGCGGCAAGCTGCTGCCCATCTGGATCGGCCCGGCGGAGGCGCGGGCGATTCTCATGGAACTCGAAGAAACCGCCTCGCACCGGCCGATGACGCACGACTTGATGCGCAACATTCTGAAGACCCTCCAGGCGGAAGTTCTCCGGGTGGTCATCACGGAGGTCAAGGGAGGCACGTTTTTCGCCTTGATCGACTTGGAGGAGGAGGGCAGGCGTTTTTCCCTCGACAGCCGCCCTTCGGACGCGGTCGCACTGGCTTTGCGGATGAAATCTCCGATATATGTGAAGCCCGTCGTGATGAAGCGCGGTTTCCGGATGCCGCGCGAACATACGCACCCCGAGAAGCTGGGTTTCGTGCTCCAGAAGCTCACGCCCCCGCTGGCGCGCTTTTTCGGGGGCGGGGAGGCGAGCGGGCTTTTGGTGTCCGAGGTGAAGGAGGGCGCTCCTGCGGCGCGCGCCGGCCTTCGCCGGGGAGACGTCATTTTCGAGGCGAGGGGAAGAAAAGTCGAGACGGTGGATTTTTTCGAGAAGGTCTTTATCGAGAATCCGCTGAAGATAGAGATTTCCATACGCAGGGGTCCGGGCTGGAAAAAACGGCGCCTCAAGCTGGGAGTGGAGAGATAGGGCGATGGCTGAATACTCACCTGGTGCGAAAGACGGCCTCATCGTCGTCGATCTGCAAGTGGATTTTTGTCCGGGCGGAGCGCTCGCCGTCTCCGAGGGGGACGAGATCGTCCCGCCGGTGAACCGGCTTCTGGATATCCCGGGCTGGATGAAGGTGGCGACGCGCGACTGGCATCCCCCGGATCACGTCTCGTTTCAGGCGCAGGGCGGAATCTGGCCCGTTCACTGCGTGGCCGATACGCCTGGCGCGGCCTTTCATCCGCGCCTGAACGCCGGCGTCGTTGAGATGGTGGTATCGAAGGCCACGACCCCCGCCGCCGAGGCGTATTCGGGTTTCGACGGCACCACGCTGGCCGATGACCTGAGAGCAGCAGGGATAGGGCGTCTTTTCGTTTGCGGTCTGGCGACGGATTATTGCGTGAAGGCCACTGCGCTGGACGCGAGGCGCGAGAGGTTCGAGGTAGTCGTTGTGGAAGACGCCGTCCGCGCGGTGAACGTTGCCCCCGAAGACGGTGAAAAGGCGGTCAAGGAAATGAAAGCGGCGGGCTGCGCCTTCACTCTCTCGTCGGAGGTTCGTCCGGCGTAAAGTGTTTCGAGGAGATACTCGTGGCTTTGGTGCGCGTGCAGGTTCCGGCGAGTACGACGAATCTTGGCCCGGGGTTCGACGCCTTGGGCGTCGCGCTCCGGATCTATAACCGCATAGAACTCGACAGCCTCCCCTGGGGCGTGGCGCTTGAAGTCGAAGGAGAGGGCCGCGACGTCATCCCCAAAGATGAATCGAACGTCTGCGTGGAGGCCGTGAAGCGCGTATTCGATCGGGTGGGCCGGCCCTTCAGCGGTTTGTGGATGAAGCAGCGCAACCACATACCGCTGGCGCGGGGATTGGGGAGCAGTTCGGCCGCCATCGTGGGCGGCATCGTGGGGGCGAACATCCTGCTCGGCAGTCCGTTGGGCATGGATGAACTCGTGCAAATCGCGGTGGAGATGGAAGGACATCCCGACAACGTCGTGCCCGCGCTGATAGGGGGTTTCTGCGTCTCGGCGACCACCACGGACGGAAAGACCATCTACACGCGCATGCCCGTGGTGGAGGACTACCGCTGGGTCATCGTGATCCCCGACTTCGAGGTGAGCACACATGCCGCGAGGCAAAAGCTGCCCGGAGAGGTTTCGCTGGGCGATGCGATCTTCAACGTCCAGAGGGTGGGGGCGCTCATGGCGGCGTTCGCCACCGGTCGCGACGAGTTGTTCCGCGACGGCATGCAGGACAGGCTGCATCAGCCCTACCGGGCGGAGTTGATGGGTCCTTTGGATGAGGTTTTTGAGGCTGCCTGCGAAGCCGGCGCGCTGGGTGCGTGCATCAGCGGCGCCGGGCCTTGCATCCTGGCGATATGCCGGAACCACCCCGGAAGGGTGGGCAACGCGATGCGCGGGGTGTATCAATCACACGGAATCGGGTGCCGAACCCACGTCCTCAGAATCGACCCGCGCGGCGCGCATGAAATCAGCGCGGGCTCCGTTTTCGGTTCGGGTGCTTTGGTGCCGGCCCGCTCCTCAGGATGAGGCGGGACAGGGGTCTTTCGACCTCCATTTTTTCCACAGGTATTTCCCCGTCATCCAGACGGCCACTGTTCCCAGCACGAGGATGGAGACGGCTTTGCCCGTTCCCACCATCCTGCGAAAATCGTCGACGTGATCCCCGAAATACCAGGCCGCCCCGAGCAGCAGCGGCACACTCGGGAGCGCCGCGGCCAGATCCATGCCGAAGAATATGCATGGACGAGATAGCCTGAAGTGATGATGGGGATGTCCTCGGGGACGGGCAGCCCCAGACCGCAGAGCACCAGGACGAGAAACACCCCGCCATAGGCGAATTCCACCAGATACTCCTGGAGAAACCCGTACATCTCGATACTCCGGCTACACGGCGGGACTCTTGCTCGGGGGTGCGCCCGCGTCTTGTTTCAGAGTGAACGCAATGCCCGCGCATGCAAGGCTTATCTGGGGCCGACGCACTCCAGCATGTTTCCGTCCGGGTCCTGAAAGAAGATGATGAACCGGCCCGGCACGACCTCGGTAATCTCGCCCATCATCTTCACGCCCGCCGCCACGAGGGCGTCGTGCGCTTCCTGTACGCTCTCGACGGTGAACGTCAGGTAGCGGTATCCGGTCGATGCGTCCACGATGCCGCCGCCGGCGGGAGGGTCGGAATCCGCCTGGACGACCTTGAGCTGCACCTCGCCGGCCTGGAACGCCTTGAACTCGAACCGTCCCGATGCGCAGCCGGCCTGTGAAGCCTTGTCCGCCGTAATCTCGACTTCTCGCACGATCGGAAGACCCAGCACGCCGCCGTAGAATTTCTCGGCGACGTCCAGATCCTTCACCACGATGCCGATGTCGATGGATTCTTTCGCCATTTTGATCAGAGACATTTCATGCTCCTGTCGTTTTGAGGGACATTCCCGTGATGTCAGCGGTTGAACTGTAAAGGGTTTCGAAACGGAGGGAGAATACCATTCTCCCCGTACGGGGGAAACTCCCCGAGGGATGAGTTTCAGGCGTTCGGGTTCCGAGATACTCACCCTGTTCGAATCTTGCTAGAATCGGCGGACATCGCGCTTCAAGAGCGGAAATCCATTTTCCAGCCCCGAAAGGGGCATAAGCAGATTTGCCCGATGCGATGAGCAGGGGCGTCTTTTTGGGAGGGAGTCGAATGCGTCTGGAAGGAAAAACGGCGGTCGTCACGGGCGGCGGCGGCGGAATCGGTCGGGGCATCATCCGCGCGTTCGCCCGCGAGGGCGCGCGGATTTGCGTGGTCGACGTCAACGAGGAAGTGTCTCAGCAGGGGCTCGATGATGCCGGCGAGGGGGAGCATTTCGCCCTGGCGGCGGACGTGACGAGCGAGGCGGATGCCGAGAACGTCATCCACACGGCCATCGAACGGATGGGGCATATCGACATTCTGGTGAACTGCCACGGCAGGGCGTCCGCGCTGATGGGAAACCCCATCGACAGGATAACGCTCGAGGAGTGGAACGCCGTCTTCAACGTGAACGCGACGGGCGTGTTCCTGATGTGCCGGGCGGTTGCTCCCCATCTTCGCGAGCGCAAGTACGGGAAGATCATCAACCTGGCCTCGCTCGCCGCAAGGCGCGCGAACGAGAACGTGCCGCACTATTGCGCGTCCAAGGCGGCTTGCATGAACTTCACGATGAGCCTCGCCAAGGAGATGGCCCCCCACAACGTAAACGTGAACGCGATCAACCCGGGCCTGCTCTGGACGAACCTCTGGGAGAAGGGCCACGGCGTCATCATCGGAGCGGAGACGGACAGGCCCGCGAGGCGCGTGTTCGACGAGTTCGTGCAGGCGGCGGTTCCCCTGGGGCGTGAGCAGACGCCCGACGACGTGGGCCACATGGCGGTTTATCTCGCGAGCGATGAGAGCAAGAACGTCACGGGACAGGGCCTGCTCCTCGCCGGCGGGGCATGGATGGTCTAGAGAATATCTTTTCACCTCGAAACATGCCTGGGTGGTTTTCGCCAGCTGTAACCGGGCAAGACTTGTTTTAAGGGAGAATGCGAATGCGCCTGGAAGGGAAAAAAGCGGTCGTGACGGGCGGCGGCGGCGGAATCGGCCGGGCCATCGTCCGCGCTTTTTCCCGCGAGGGCGCGCAGATTTGCGTGGTCGACTTAAGCGATGAGGTAAGCCGAAGAGGACTCGGCGACGCGGGCGCAGGTGCGCATTTCGCCCTTGCGGCGGATGTGGGAAGAGAGGCGGACGCCGAGCGCATCGTGCGGACGGCCATTGAACGGATGGGGCATATCGATATTCTGGTGAACTGCCACGGCAGGGGAGCCGCGCTCGTGGCAAATCCCATTGACCGGATAACGCTGGATGAGTGGAACGCCGTCTTCGCGGTCAACGCGGCGGGCGTGTTCCTGATGTGCCGGGCGGTCGCTCCCCACATGCGCGAACGGGGATACGGGAAGATCGTCAACCTGGCCTCGCTCGCCGCGAGACGCGCGAACGCGGACGTGCCGCATTATTCCGCGTCCAAGGCGGCGTGCATGAACTTCACCATGAGCTTCGCCAGGGAGATGGCTCCCTACAACGTGAACGTGAACGCGATCAACCCGGGCCTTTTGTGGACGAACATCTGGGAGAAAGGCCATGGCGTCATCATCGGGACTGAGACGGACAGGCCCGCGAGACGTGTGTTCGAGGAGTACGTCGAGGCGACGGTTCCCCTGGGCCGCGAGCAGACGACGGACGACGTGGGCCACATGGCGGTCTATCTCGCGAGTGATGAGAGCCGCAACGTCACGGGACAGGGCATGATCGTCGCGGGCGGAGCCTGGATGATATAGCGGAGGATGAAAATGAGAGCAGTCGTGTTGAAAGAGTTCGGCGGCGTGGAAAATTTCGAGGACGCCGATTGGCCCGAGAGAGAGCCCGACCCTGAGCAGGTGAAGATCCGGGCGAAGGCTGTTTCCGTGAACCCGACCGATTTCAAGGCCAGGCGAGGCGGCAACCAGGGCGCGGTTCCCATCATCCTGGGCCGGGATACCGCGGGCGTGGTCGAATCGGTGGGCGGGAACGTGTCGGAGTTCTCCCCCGGCGACGAGGTCATGGCCTATCTCCCCAGATTCGGCGACAGCGGCGGGGACGGGTATGCGGAGTTCGTGTGCATTCATCAGGCGTTCGTCGTGAAAAAGCCCCAAAACGCCACTTTCGGGCAGGCGGCCGCTTTGCCGCTCGTGTCGCTGACCGCCCATGAGGCGATTGTCATGAAGGCGCGTGTGCAGCCGGGAGAAGCGGTCTTCGTGGCGGGCGCCTCGGGCGGCGTTGGAACCATGGGGCTTCAGATGCTCGCGCGCATCGGCGCGTCTCCCATCGTCGGGACGGCGGGAAGCGATGAAAGCGCAAAATACATCGAGGATTTGCTCGCTCCCGCCCCCGTCGGCGTGCTCAAGTATTCGGGGCTCTCGCTCGATGAGTTGTCCCGCCGGGCGGTGGAGATGAACGGGGGCCGTCTTTTCCCCGCCACGTTCGATTTCGTGGGCCGCGAGATGAAGAAACTCTGCTGCGAGGTGGTGGACTACTGGGGGCGAATCTCCTCCATTGCGCCCGAGCCGGGTGCGCCCATCGATGAGTTTTTCTCATCCCAGGAAGGCCCCCTGTTCACCAAATCGGCTTCGTTTCACGGCACTTTCCTGCGCGCCCCCGTTCGCGGGGGCGGCCCCGCCTACTACGGCGTCTACAAGAAGGCGCTCGAAGAGATACGCGACTGGGTGGAGGCGGGGGAGATCGAGGCGCCGCAGGTTACAGACATGGGAGTCATGAACGCGCAGAACATCGCCGCGGCCCACACGCTCCTGGAAGAGGGCCACGTGCGCGGCAAGCTGGTCTTGCGCGTGGATGGATAGAGGCGATTTCGAAGGAGATGGTGAAGTAATGATAGAGCCCCGCATGAGGTATGAGAAAAAATTCGCGCAAGTCCTCGGCAGGAAGATGGCCTACGTGGAGGCGGGCGAGGGGGACCCGGTCGTCTTTTTCCACGGCAACATCACTTCCTCCTACATGTGGCGCAACGTGATTCCCCACGTCGAGGGGCTGGGCCGCTGCATCGCGATAGACAACATCGGCCAGGGGGATTCCGAAAAACTCCCGGGCTCCATGTACCGCCTGGTCGACCACCAGCCCTTCACGAACGCGCTGATGGACGCGCTGGGGGTCACGGAGAACGTCACCGTCGTGACGCACGACTGGGGCGCGCAACTGGGCTTCACGTGGGCGTCGGAGCGGCAGGATGCGCTCAAGGGCGTCGTGATCTGCCAGGGAGTCCTCGGCAATTTCGAATGGAGCCATTGGCCGCCGGAGGTTCAGGCTCTTTTCAAGAGGTTCAGAAGCGCCGAAGGCGAGGAACTCGTCCTGGAGCAGAACTTCTTCGTGGAGAAGATTCTGCCCGCCATGGTCATCCGCGAGGTTTCCCCGGAAATTCACGACGAATACCGAAGGCCCTACAGAAACCCCGGCGAGGCCAGAAGACCCACGCTCACCTGGCCGCGCGAGATTCCCATCGAGGGAGAACCCGCGGACGTTCTCGAGATCATCGAGCGCAACAACGCCTGGCTTGAAAAACATCCGGCGCCGAAACTGTTCATCAATTCAGACCCCGGCGCCGTGCTGGTGGGAGAGCACCGGAGCATGGTTCGCGGCTGGCCCAACGTGGAGGAGGTGACGGTCGCCGGGCTTCACTACTGCCATGAGGATTCGCCCGACGGGATGGGCCGGGCGATTGCGGGGTGGTATGCGTCTCTTGATTGATTTTGCGACCCTGGACAACAGGACGCACTGAGCCGCCGTGTGGGTTGCGATGAAACCGAAAATCGGCAGACGGAAATTCCTCAAGCGCGCCGGTCTGGCGGGGCTCGGCGCGCTTGGGCTGGCGGGAGGATGCGCGAAGATGGGTCTGGGCATCAAGGGGCCGACGGCGCCGCCTCCCGAAGCGCAGGGCCTCCTCACGCGCGAGGCGGAATCCCTTTACTGGCCGCACGGCGAACCGGGGAGGTGGTTCAACCCCTGGTGGCCGAACCCGGGCTCGCGGGCCAATCTGTACAAATGGAAATTCCTGTACCGAAACGAGTTCGCGGAAGTCAAAAACGCCAAAACACCAGAAGTTCCAGTCGTTTCCAACGATGGCGCATATCTGGGGAAGCCGCAGAACGAGCCTTCCATCACCTCGATCGGCCATTGCGGCTTCGTCATTCAGGACGGACCGAGCGTCGTCCTGACGGACCCCCATTTCGGCGCGGGGGCTTTCTGGCATGGACGCCATCAGCCGCCGGGCGCGCCTGCGGCTTCGATTCCGGGGGGCGCCGTAGCGACGATATCCCACAACCACTATGATCATCTCGACGCGTGGACGATAGAGAACCTGCCCGAAGACGTCACCTGGTTCGTGCCGATGGGGCTGGGCGCTTTCGTGGAATCACTCGGCAGGCGCGCCGTGGAGCTCGACTGGTGGCGAAGCGCCGAGCGCGGCGGCTTGCGCCTGACTTGCCTGCCCGCGCAGCACTGGTCGAACCGCTTCGGGGTGGCGCGCGACTCCACGCTCTGGTGCGCCTGGCTCATCGAGACCGGCGCGCGGAAGTATTTCCACGGCGGGGACAGCGGCTATTTTCAAGGGTTTAGGGAGTTCGGCCGCAAATTCGGCTCGATAGATGTGGCCATGCTTCCCATCGGCGCGTACGAGCCCCGGTGGATGATGCGGTATTCCCACATGAACCCCGCCGAGGGCCTCAAGGCGTTCGACGATCTGGGCGCGCGCTGGATGATCCCCATGCACTGGGGTACGTTCGACCTGACGGACGAGCCGCTCGACCATCCGCCCCGCGTGCTCAGGGCGCACATGGCCGAGACGGGCGCGGACGCCTCCCGCGTGAAGGTCATGGCAGTGGGCGAGAGGTGGAAATTCCTGTAAACTATTGACTTTGCTTGGAGAACAAGGGGGAGAGGTAATATGAAGAAACCGAGAAATGACGCCGAAGACGAAGAGATTGCGCGCAACAACCTCAACCGCCTCTTCGGCAGGCTCGCGTTCGAGAAGGGCAACGCCTACGGGCGCGGGGATGATGAGGAAGACCCGATCGCGCGGCTCAAGGACGATTCGATCGTCACCAGAAAGCGAATAAAATCAAAGAGATCGCCGGACGACGCCAGACCGCCCGAGGCCTATCCGGGGCCCTAGAGGTCGCGATTGGGCGCGCGTGCGCCTGCCGGACGCCCCGAGCGGGGGCGCAACTGCCCGCAAATCCGCGCATTTGCCGTCATCGCGTGAGGCGCGGGCCGTGGCAGAATTCCCCTGCGCGCGACCCCGCTGCGTCATATCCCAGGAATTTAATTTGTCGGAAATTTATCGAAAACCCCCCTGAATTTATCTAATTTTATCCATATTTACAGAAATTCCGGCCCGCCCGAAAACTCATTGGCGCGGGGGCGTTCTTCCCCCTGCTGATGACTCCGGGATGACGGCGAGTGCGGGATCAATTTCGGGCGAGCAGGAGTTGTTGAATAGCCTCATATGTGCTCGTCCGTTTTTAATCGGTGGGCATGGTTTCATTCGTCGTTCCGGCGCATGCCGGAATCCATTTTCGCCTTCACTCGTGAACGGCCTCCGAGGAAATCTCCCTTGAGGGTCGAGCTTTCCTTTTCTGGAAGATCGAAGTCGCGCCGGTGGGGGACGGCGGCCTCGACTGAAGAAGAAGGGGCTGCCGGTGTTTTTACTCCTTCGTGAAGGGTCGTCTCTCGGTGTGGATGACGCCCGCCGTCTCGCGATGTGTCTGCCGTATGCGCATAAATGCTATAATCGCCGCCAATCTGACCATGTGCGCGCCACCGACATGGGTTCGTCGCCCTAGGTGAGGGCGAAGTCCGGTCTCTGGATTCGAAGGATGTGGAACGATGGATGATTTTGTTTATCACAGTGTGCTTGTGGGGCTCGTCCGCTTCGGCGGCTCCGCTCCACGATGCGGCCAAGTCGGGTCGGGTCGAGCGTGTCAAGGCGCTTGTCAAGAGTGGCGCGAAGGTGAACTCGAAAATGCGCTCTGGACAGACCCCGCTTCACGTTGCGGCTCTAAAAGGCCGAGAGAAAATCGTCAAGGTGTTGCTTGATGCAGGAGCCGAGGTGGACGCAAGAATCAAGAAGAGCCGCTCGACTCCCCTTCATCTTGCCGTGGTGGGTGGTCACTTGGCGGCAATCAAGATGCTGCTCGATGGCAAGGCGAAGGTGAATGCGCAAAACAAGGTTGGAGCAACTCCACTTCAAGATGCAGCACGAGAAGGCCACTTGGAAGTAATCCGGGTTTTGCTGAATGCAGGCGCGAAGGCGGATGCGAAAGACGAGGACAGGTGGACACCACTTCATACTGCGGCGCGCAAGGGCCACGTGGGAGTGGTCGAAGTGTTGCTCCATGGTGGCGCGAAGGTGAGCGAGAGAGGGAAAAACGATTTTACACCCCTTCACTACGCGGCGTTCAATAGCCATGTGGGAGTAGTTGAAGCCCTACTTAAGGGCGGCGCAAAAGTTGATGGAGTTATCCTCAGATTTTGTGTATGGGCTGAATGGAAGAAGGCGGCGCATCCTGCTGAAATAGGGTTGTCAGAAGTCCGGTCATTCAGCACACAGGAGATGCGCCACCATGCACAAAGATACGACGATTCCCTTTACGAATCCAGCCTATCGAGACGAGTTGAGCGAACTGGTGCGCGCGGGCGCGCAACGAATCATCCGCCAGGCGGTGGAAGCGGAGTTGGAGGCTTTCCTGGAGGAGCATTCGGCCGAGCGTGACGCGGGGGGACGTCGCGCACTCGTTCGCAACGGCTATCTACCTTCACGGGAGGTATTGACGGGGGTTGGCCCGGTGCGGGTTTGTGTTCCGAGGACGCGGGACAGGAGCGGTGCGGGCCGGTGCTTGCGCTCGGAGTTGTTGCCGCCGTATCTGAAGAAGACGGGGCGTGTGGAGGCGGTGATTCCGTGGCTGTACCTGAAGGGGATATCGACGAACGACTTCGGTGAGGCCTTGCGCGCGCTGTTCGGCGAGTCGGTGCAGGGTTTGTCCCCGGCGCCGGTTGCGCGGCTCAAGGGCGGCTGGGAGCGCGAGTACGCGCAGTGGCGCGAGCGAGACTGGCATGGCGAGGAGTTCGTGTATCTGTGGGCGGACGGGATATATCTGAACGTGCGCGGCGGGGAGCGACGCTGTCTACTGGTGGTTGTGGGCTGCGATGCGCGTGGCCGCAAGCGCTTCCTGGCTCTGGAATCTGGGTTTAGGGAATCGAAGGAGAGTTGGAAAGCGGTTCTGCTCAGCCTGCGGGACCGGGGCGTGAAGGCGGCGAAGTTGGCGGTGGGCGACGGGGGGCTGGGGTTGTGGTCGGCCCTGGCTGAGGTGTATCCCGAGACCCGGGCGCAGCGCTGCTGGGTGCACAAGACGGTGAACGTGCTCGACAGGCTGTCGGGGCCGCGTTCAGGGCGAAGCGAAGTCGATGCTGCATGAGATATGGGGGTCCGACACCCGGATGAATGCGCACAAGGCGCTCACACGCTTCCTCGCCACTTGGGAGGGGAAGTACCCCAGGGCCGCAGAATGCCTGGCGAGGGATCGGGAAGAGTTGCTCGCCTTCTCCGACTTCCCGGCGTCGCACTGGGGGCATCTGCGGACGACGAACCCCATCGAGTCGACCTTCGCCACCATCCGCTTGCGAACGGCGAAGACGGGGAACCGCCTGAGCGAGAAGACGGCGGTGAGCCTCGTGCGTCAACTCGCCATGAGCTCCGAGAAACGATGGCGCCGACTACGCGGCTTCCGTCATCTGGCCGACGTGATCGCCGACGTGAGGTTCACCGATGGGGTGGAGGAAAAAGAAACGGGCGGGAGGGCCGCCGGATTCAGGACGGCCATACACCAGATTTGACAGTAACTCCACGAAAACTGATTCTGAATAAACGTTCTAGAAGGCTAGGTTATAATCGGAGATAAGTTGCGCGAGTCGGATTCTGAACGAGACCGCGACCAATAAATGTTCCCTAATGATATCAATGAGATAATAGGATTTTACGGCCGTTGGAAATCCCGTACCGTCTGAAAATGGGCAGGTCGGCAAGGCGGAGCCGGTCCCTTGACGAATCGGTGGACAAATACTAATAAAATCCCTCCTATTTCGACCGTTTATCATATGCATATTGATAAATATCTTAAATACGATTAAATTTAATGCTATTATGTCGATTGAATATCAAAGAAAAAATCCCGTGAGACTTAATGAATTCCTGGATCGGCGCGCCGTGTTCACGATGGACGAACTGGATCGCTTCCTGTCCGAGCGTGGATCCGGAAACACCCACACCCGTAATTCGCTGCTGGCCTACCACCGCAAGCAAGGCCGGATCGTCCATGTGCGCCGCGGCCTGTATGCGACGGTTCCCCGGGGTATGGATCCTGCGACCGCACCGGTCGATCCATTCCTGGTGGCGGCCAGGATGACCGGGGACGCTGTGCTGGGCTACCACACGGCTCTGGAGTTCCACGGGAGGGCATACTCGGTCCACTGGAGGCTGGTCTATGTCTCGACGGTCAAGTCGCTTCCGCTTACGTTTCAATCTCACGAGTTCCGGCGCGCGCCCGTGCCGCCGCCGCTGCTGGCGAAAGGAGAGGAGATGTTCGGAGTCACCCGCCATGAGCGTTCCGGCGTGAAACTCCGGGTGACCGGCCACGAAAGAACCATGGTCGATGCGCTGGACCGGCCGGACCTGACCGGAACCTGGGAAGAGATATGGCGGTCCCTGGAATCGGTGGAGTTCTTCGATCTGGAACAAGTCATCGAGTACACCCGCCTGTTGGAGAACGCGACCACAGCAGCAAGGGTGGGGTTTTTCCTGGAACAGCACAGGGAGCCTTTGATGGTGGAGGAGACCCACCTCGATGCCCTGCGCAAGCTGCGCCCGAGGCAGCCTCACCATTTTATGCAAGGCAGGCCCAGAGGTTGCCGGCTGGTAAAAGGCTGGAACCTGATGGTTCCGGATGAAATTCTGAATCGGTCTTGGGGAGAGGTGCCGTGAGATTTTCCGCCTCGGAAATCCTGCCCGTGGCCCGAGCCAACGGATTCAACGCGGAGGTGGTCGAGAAGGTTTTCTGCCTGATGCATCTCCTGAACGCCCTGAACACGCACCCGTCGCTCAAGGGAAGATGGGTCCTGAAGGGCGGCACGGCCCTGAACCTGTTCGTCCTCCGCCATCCCCGGTTGTCCGTGGACATCGACCTCAACTACATCGGCGCGCTGGAGCGCGAGGAAATGCTGGAGGAACGACCGAGAATCGAGCAGGCGGCCCAAGCGGTCTTTTCCCGTGAGGGATTCACGGTCCGGAGGACACCAAGCGAACACGCCGGAGGCAAGTGGCGGTTGAGCTACCCGAGCTACACCGGGCAATCCGGGAGTCTAGAAGTCGATTTGAATTTCATGTTCAGGCAACCGCTTTGGGATATCCGCCACGCCGATTCGCATCCGCTCGGGGACTATCAGGCCAAAGACGTCCCCCTTCTCGACCTTCATGAAATCGTGGCCGGCAAGCTCTCGGCGCTGTTTTCCCGCAGACAAGCGAGAGATCTGTTCGATTGTCATCGCATACTCGATACGGATACTCTTCAATGTGAGCGGCTCCGCATCGCTTTTGTCGTATACGGGGCGATGAACCGCAAGGACTGGCGGACCATTTCGGTCACAGACGTGGCCTATGATGAATCGGAGTTGGCCAGGCTGCTCGCTCCCACACTCCGAGTTCGCCAGCCAGGCGACCAGGCGTCGCTCGCCGAATACGGGATGCAACTGCTGGAGGAGACCAGGAAGAGCCTGACCGCTTTGCTACCGTTTACCGAAGCCGAGCGGGCATTCCTCGATCTCCTGTTGGACAAAGGTGAAATCGACGCGACGATCCTGACCTCCGGTACATCCCTTCAAGAACGCATCCAGGTCCAACCGCTTCTGGAATGGAAGGCCTTCAACGTGCGCAGCTACAAGGGGTTGTCCTGACATGAGATCGCGCATGCTGACAATCAACGCGCTACACGGCCACTTCGAAGAATTTTGGGGATCGCTTCCGCAAAGATCAACCAATGTCGGCCAGTCGGTGTCGGTCTGCGAGTATCCGGGTTCGGGGCTGCTGGAGTCGGTTTTCAATCTGGGCGAGCTTCTCCGAGGTCGGCTTAGACTATGCTGAGCATTATCTGCCACGTTTTACCGCACAAGGCGACGCTGTCACAGCCGGAGGAACTGACATGCCGGGCTCGTGATAATCGACGTTTCCGAAATTGGGGGACAACCACATTCGCGCGTCAGAGCAAACATGAGGCCCCACAAGTACCCGACAAGTCCCCTGCAAGTCAGAAATCTCATCCGTTTCCCGGAAGGCGATCGGAAACGAGCGAAAATCCTTCAGAATCTGGGACTCAAGGTCGGACGAATCTGGCCAAGAATACGTACAACCGGCTCTTGACGTGAGCCTCATCGAGATGATCATTCCGGTCAAACCCCGAAGCAGCAAACAAGAGTACCGGTTGACGGACAAAGGCCGGGAATTGCGGGAACGCATGAATCAGACACAATGAGCTTTTTCTGGCCCTATACCGAATAGTAACCCTGTCTTGCGAACCACCACTGAAAACCTTAAGTGGCGGTTCGGCTAGGCGAGTATTTACATCTACGACACCGAGACTTTCGGGCGAATAGGATGCTAGACCGTAACAGTTGTCAAGCACTTGTGGGGCGGGCTTTGAAGAGCGCGCTCCGACAAGGGTAAACGTTCGCTGGTGGGGTGATAATGGCGTAAGACCTGGAGGCGGTTATTGGTATAGCACGGCGTATTCGGTTTGTGTTGGCGAATTCTTGATGCTCATCACCTCGCGACTGAACGGATACCTACAGGGACTCGCCAGGGTACGCAGGGGTTTGAATTCGCCCGCTTCCGTTTTGATTACTTTCAGCAAAAGGGCAGTTTTGAGCGAGATCGGAAAGAATGAAACTTTCTAAAGAATTTCAACAAACTACAAGGATTCAACCGCCGTTGAAAATCCCCTACTGTCTATAAACGGGCGGAAGATGCGAGAGGTGCTCGATGTCCTCTGCTACTTGCACCTGCCTTACTACGTACAGCACCTTGTCGATAATTCGGACATTCCGCGCGATGTTTTCACGGGGAAGGTTACCGGGGTCGGAGTTGATAAGCCTGATCCAGGGGAATCCTCCCCGCTCAGTACCTCGACTCGCCTGATCATCGTCTCGTCGCCCTCGAAAAGTAGGAATGTCCCACCTAGCTTAAATCTGCCGACCAACCATCTTGATGAAGCTACCTTCAATTTGCGAATATTTCCACTGAATTAGTCGCCGGGGTCTGGTCAAAGAAACCAAGAGCCTTATCAGCGGAGTGCGCAATGACAACTTTAAAGCTGGTATAGAATCGTCGTTTCCCCTAGATGCCTGCCGGGGACTGGCATGACTGGTACGAATCGCGAGTGAGTTGCACACGACAGTTCTTGCCACATGGCCGAGCCGTAGATATCGATTGAAACGTCTCGGGTAACGAATCTAGACAGCGTATCTGCCGGTTCTAAGACTCCCTTCATGACGTGCCAACGCACGCAAAAGCCGAGCGTTCCCATCACCGTAACGCCCAGTAAAGGGTATTCAATGGAGATGAATCTCACCGTCGTTCTGATTGCGGCGGTCTGTTTCGGTCTCATATGACTTTGGCAATCGATACCAACGGTATTTTGAAATTGATGGGAACATTGGTCGGAGTGAGTATCCGAACGTCTTTGTCGATAAATACATTGAAGCGCGCTCACATCAAAGGCAAGCGGCATCCCGTCGTCATGATCGAGGCGGGAAGCCTAGAAAGTCGAATTTCGAGTGAAGCCGCCCCGGTTCTGAGATTTTCCCGGGGGTGTCCGGCTCCTTCCGCTCCCCGGCGGGAGGGGCGGCGCCCGCTTCTTGCGGGGACGCCTCAGCGCACGATTGTCCCGGCGACGTCCGGTTTGCGTATCTCGAGGCGATCCTTCATGCAGATGTCATGGGCGGCGTTGACGAACACGTGGGCGCCCTTTGTGAGATCATGGACCGATGCGTGCTCTCCCTCCTTCGGGTAGTAGCCCGTGCCGCCGCCGCTGGCGCGTCCCTGGGGGCCGTAGCAGATCGCCGGGATCCCGGCGCGGGTCAGCGGCGCGGTGTCGGCGTACCAGCCGTCCCAGGTGATCTCGGGGCGCTCGCCCCAGACGAGGTCGTGCGAGGCGGAGATGCTGCGCACCACGTATTCCTCGGGCGATATTTCGGCCGCGTACGCCGTCTGGATGACCTGAAGCTCGATCTCCATGGCGGGGTCCTGCTCCCGCAGCCCCCGGATGACCTGACCCACTTCGGCGATGATATCGCCGTGCAGCTGGCCCGGCATCATCCCGACTTCCAGATAGAGCCGGCAGAAGCACGGCAGCTTGCTCGCCCGGAACGGATGCCCCCCTTCGATGGCGATGATGTTGACGTTTCCGGCCTGCTCCCCCTTGTAGCGGGTCCTGCTCAGGTAGTCCTTGCCCCAGCTCTTGAGGGCGGGAATGGCGTTCAGCATCTTCTCGATGGCGTCTTCGCCGGGCTTGATCTTCACCGTGGAGCCGCCGCGGGCGTAGGTGGCGGCCGGGTTGCCCCGGGTCATGAGTTCCATGAACACGTACCCGCCCGTGGCCACCGATATCCGGTTGGACGTCGGCTCGGGTATGACCACCATGTCGGCGGTGATGCCGTTGTTGACCATGAAGCGGGCGCCGATTCCGCAGCCCCGGTAGCGCTTGCCCTGGTAGCGCCCCACCGGCGTGTGGCAGGTCTCGCCGACGACGCCGGCGATCATCAGGTTGCCGCGCAGCTTCGCCTTGGAGCGGGCCATGGCCTCCACGGCGAGGATGGCCGACGCGTGACCGCTCTTCATGTTGTAGGTGCCCATGCCGTAGATCCACTCGCCCTCGCGCCAGGATTTCGGCTGATATCCCGGCCCGAGATCGCGAATGCCCTCCTCATCGCCGCCGTAGGTCGTGTCCAGGTGGCCGCAGTACATCAGGGTAGGGCCGTCGCCCGTGCCCTCGATCTGGCCGTAGACGTTATATCGATCCGGCTCGACCTCCTGCATCCAGGTCTGCAGGCCCGCCGCCCGGAAACGGTCGGCGAGATATTCGGCGAGCGCCTTCTCGCCGCCCATGGGGCTCGGGATGTCGACCATCTCCATGGTCAACTGGGATATGGCTTCCTCGTCGACGTATGCCAGGGCGTCTTCGACCATGCTCATCGTTCGTCCCTCCTCGGTGCGAGTGATCAGCGGGTCCACGGGCGTCTCGGCTCTCGTGGCATAAATTTCGAGTGATTACATGCCAAGGTACATCTGGCGAATGTTCGGGTCAAGTAAAAGCTCTGCAGAGTCTCCCTCGCGGCGATTCCGGCCCATGTCCAGCACATATCCCCGGTCGGAATTTTCCAGGGCCTTGGCCGAGTTCTGCTCCACGACCAGGATCGACACGCCGTCGCGGTGAATCCGTTCGATGCTTTCGAAGATGGTATCCATCACTGTGGGCGCGAGTCCGATCGTCGGCTCGTCGAGCAGGATGAGGGTCGGTCTGGTCACCATGGCCATCCCGAAGCTGAGCATTTGCCGCTGGCCGCCGCTGAGGGTCCGGGCCTTGCTACTCTCCTTCTCCTTCAGGACGGGGAACAGGCCGAATACCCCCTCGCGCCCGCGGCGCCGCTCCTCGGCGTCGCCCACCGTCCAGGCGCCAAGGTTGAGGTGCTCGCTCACCGTCATCTGGGGGAAGATGTTGCGCCCCTGGGGGCAATACGCGACCCCGTGCTGGATGATCAGGTGCGGCTCGATCCCGGTGATGTCCTCTCCCTCTAGGACGACCTTCCCCTCCGTCGGCTTCAGGTAGCCCAGGATGGTCAGCAGCACGGTGGACTTGCCGGCGCCGTTCGGCCCGATGAGGGCGATCGTCTCGCCGCGGCTGACTTCGAGCGAGACGCCGTGCAGGATTTGCTTCTTGCCGTAGCCGGAGACGATTCCCTCGACCTTCAGCAGCGTATCCCCGGCCATGGCTCAAGCTCCGAAATAGGCGGTGAGGACCGCCTCGTCGCGCCGGACTTCGTCCGGCGTTCCTTCGGCGATCTTCTCCCCCATGCTCAGGACGACGACGCGTTCGCAATTGTTCATGATCACGTCCATGTTGTGCTCGATGATCAGAAAGGTTCTGCCACCCTCGTTCAGGTAATGGATCAGTTCCAGCAGTTTCTTCTGCATGACGGGACTGACGCCGGCGGCCGGCTCGTCGAGCAGGATCAGCCCGGGATCGAGCATCAGTACCTGGATGATCGAGAGCAGGCGTTGCTGGCCGAAGGAGAGGTCGCTCGCGTATTCGTCGCGCACCTCGTCCAGGCCGACGAACTCGAGAAGTTCATGGGCCCTGTCGTTCGCGACGGTGTTTCGCGTCGGCAGGGTGACGTTCTCAAGCAGCGTCATCTTGGGGAAGATCCGCGTCACCTGGAAGGTGCGGCCGATGCCCTTGCGGGCGATCTGGTAGGGGGGCAGACCCGTCACGTTCTCTCCGCGGTAGTGGATGCGCCCGCCGTCGAGCGGCAGATACCCCACGATGGTATTGAACAAGGTCGTCTTGCCGGAGCCGTTGGGGCCGATCAGGCCGACGATCTCGCCCTCCCCGACGGAAAAGCCGCACCCGGCGAGCGCATGGACGCCCCCGAAGCTTTTCCGGACGTCATGGATATCGAGGATCGGCCTGTCGGCGGTCATGCTGCTCCCCCGGATGGGCGCAAGCGGTTTCCCGCGCCGCGGCGGGCTTTCGCCTTCATCGTCAGATCCACCTCGTTTTCGACAGAATCCCCATCTCCTTGAGACGGACCAGAACGCCGTCGGGCATCCAGATGACCAGGCAGACCATAACGAGACCGAAGACGGTGATGTTGGCCTGGCCCAGGTGCAGCCAGACGTAGTCGCTGATGAGCTGGAGCGTGAAGGCGCCGATCACCGCGCCGAGGACGGTTCCCAGCCCGCCGAACATGGCCATCACGATGGACAGCATGGTGTACTTGATGTCGAAAGCCGCGAACGGTTCGATGTAGTGCAGAAAAGTGGCATGGATGCCGCCCGCCGTACCGGCGAAGAAGGCGCTGCCGACGAACACGCTGACCTTCACGGCGGTGGTGTTGACCGCGAGACCGCTCGCCGCGGCCTCGTCTTCGCGTACGGCGATCAGCGACAGGCCGAAGTAGGAGCGGGCGAAGAACATGGTCGCCAGCACGATGCAGACCGCGAGGAGGAAGATGGCGTAGTACTTCTGGTTCAGGTTTCCCGCAAGGACGGGCATGCCGGCGCCGCCTCGCGTCAGCGGCGTCAGGTACTTCGTGGATATGAGCACCCTGGCTCCCTCGGACAGCGCCAGCATGGAGATCGCGAAATAGGCCCCGCGAATGCGCAGCAACGGATAGCCAATCACCGCCGCGACGAGGGCGGAGGCGAGCCCGCCCGTCAGGTAGCCCGGGATCAATCCCATTTTGAAGTCGACGAAGCCGATCACCGATGCGTACATGCCGAGTCCGACGAACAGGACGAAGCCGAAATTGATATAGCCGGAAAAGCCGGAGAAGAAGTTCCAGGCGCCGGCCAGGCAGGTGTAGTAGAGGATCAGGAACAGCAGGGAGATCGCCGCCGGGCTCAGATAGAGCGGCGCAGTAGCCGCGAGGACCGCGTAGGCGATGAGGCCCACGGCGCCGACGATGGGAATCGCGCGTCTCCAGGTCATGGCCGGTTCAATCCTCCACCCCGTAGCCGAGCAGGCCTCGCCGCCGGACGGCCAGAATCAGCACGATGATCAGGTAAGGGAGTACCTGCGCCATGCGCGTCGTAAGAAAATGGGTGCCGACGCTCTCGACGATGCCGAAGATGTAGGCCCCCAGAAACGCGCCGGGCAGACTCCCGAGTCCGCCGATGACGACGATGGCGAAGGCCTTGGCCACGTATATCAACCCCATTTGCGGATAAATCGTCCACACCATCGCCACCATGGTTCCGCAGGCGCCCGCGAGCGCGATGCCGAGGCCGAAGGTCACCGCCATGACCTGCTTGACGTCGATGCCGCAGGCTTGCGCCAGGTTCCGGTTCTGTGCGGTGGCTCGGATGGCCTCGCCGTATGCCGTGAATCGGAGGAGGGCGAAGAAAACGGCGAGCAGAAGCAGCGCCAGAGCGAAGGCGACGAGATATATCTTGCTGGTGGTGAGAAATCCGAGCGTGACCGGTTCGCTCAGATAGTCGACCGAACGAAAGGTCGGCGTGAAGCTCACCTCCGCCGTGTTCCACAGGATCATGGATATCCCGAAGGTCAGCATCATCGGCGGCATCAGCCCGCGGATGGCGACGACGTTGATCAGGAGATGACCCAACCCGAAGCCGATGGCGAAGAGCACCGCTATGCTGAGGGGCAGCGCCAACAGCGGATTCAGGCCGAGGAAAGACCAGGCCCCGAAAGTGGTGAAGGCGCCGAGCATCACGAATTCGCCGTGGGCCGCGTTTACGACCCCGCAGACGCCGAAGATCAGGCTCAGACCGATGGCCACCAGTGCGTACATCGTCCCCAGGATGATCCCGAACGCGATCAACTCACCGAGGGCGCCGAGGGTTTCGAACATGCCGGGTTTCCCAAACGATGGGTGGTTGGCCGAAGCCGGCGACTCGGTGCAGCCGCCGTGAGCCCGCATCGAGGCGAACTCACGGCGACAGGCAACGGTTCCGCCAGGGGGCGCTTGCGCCTACATCGCCTACATGGCTTCCCACTTGAACGGGTGTTTGAACTTGGCGGTGGCGATCTTGCTCGGGAAGATCACCTCCGGCGCCACCTTGCCGTTCTTGAGCTGGTTCTGCAAAGCGAGTCGCGTGCCGCCGACCTGCAGTCCGGAGTCGGCATGGCCCAGCGGGTTCACCCGGAAGCGTCCGAACACGGTGGCGCGGTCGAGCGAGAACATGACGTCGCGGATCGCCGAGCGATTCTCCACCGATCCGGCGCGTTTGACCGCTTCCTCGAGAATCTGACAGCCGCCGTATCCGGCCGCCGCGAGCCAGTCGGGCGCCTTGTTGTACTCCTTGGCAAAGGCGTCGACGAACTTCTTGTTGCCGGGCCAGTCGGCCGTCGGGAGCCATTCGGTGTCGCTGCAATGCCAGGCCGCGTTCTTGCCAAGCGCCTGATTGAAATCCACGTGGCCGAGAGCGGACATGTACCAGATCGCCTTGGGCGCCCATTTCAACGAGAGGGCGGCCTTGGCAATCAGGATGGAGTCGGCCGAGTAGCCGCCGCCGCAGAGGACCTCGGCGCCGGCGGCCCGGGCCTTGCGGACCAGCGGCACCATGTCTTGGATCCCGATGGGATAGGCCTCGTCGAGGACAAGGTCGAGGCCCGCGGCCAGGATCCGCTTGCGCACGCCCTCCGCCGCGGCGATCGGCATCGCGTCGTCGATGTGCAGCAGGGCGACCTTCTTCATCCCGGCGTTCTTGCACATCACCTCCATGCCGGCGAAGCGGTCGCGGCTCGGGACCATGAGCTGCACCTGCCAGTTGAGCTTTTGGCCCAGCCAGATCTTCTGGCTGGAGGCGGTGGCGCTGACGGTAGGAATCTTCGCCGCGGCGACGATGGGCCGCACCGCCAGGTTGATGGAGCTGGCGTAGGGGCCGAGCAGCAGGTCGACCTTCTGGTTGTGGATGAGATGAAGCATGAGCCGCGCGCCCTGGGTGGGGTCGCTCGTATCGTCGAGAACGGTCAACTCGACCTTGCGCCCGTCGATGAGCCCGGGCCCGCTGTGAGGAAGCTTCTCGTTGCCGTAGCTGAACCCCTTCTCGTTGATGTGCTTGGCCCATAGCTTGTAGCCTTCGACGCAGTAGAGCGCCTCGCGGGAATACCGCCCGGTGAGCGGCATCGGGCAGCCGATCTTGATGGGCTTGGATGCAGCAAGGCCAGACTTCAGGATTCCAGGCGCCGCCAGGGTACTGAGGCCGGCCACCGAACCAGCGGTCGAATACTTCAGGAACTCGCGTCTCGTGATCGTGCTCTTGGACATTTCTTGTTCCTCCCTGATGGGTGCGATCGGACCGTTACGCCATGCGGGTCATCCCCGACGGGAGTTCGAGCGTGCGAGATCGCGAGCAGACGATCTCTCACGCCGCAATTCAAACGCCGGGCGGTTCGTTACGCCCCGCACGATGGATTAAAAAGCCAGTATGGATAAGACATGGTACCACCGGGACCCCACCGAAGCAAACGATAGCGGCCGAGGCCAAGTGAAGGCACGGACGATCAACACCAACTTGTAGAACTTTTGCGCCCGATTGACCTGTCATATTCCCGGTGATACATTCATCGCTTCTCATATCATTATACTTTTGACCACGCCATCAAAGATCCACCTGCGATTTCCGAACCGTGAAAAGGGGTTCTTGATGAACGCGAAATACGCGTGGTTCTTATCGGCCCATCGCGCCGGTGACGATCCCGTATCCAGTTACAAAACACCCGGGCGCGAATCCGCCGCCGGATACCTTTCGAAGGGGAGTTTTTGGCGTTCCCATGCGCCGTCGATACGCCGGCGCAGTGGAATACACATCCGGGAAGCCTGACAAAGACGCGGAAGGCGCCGATGCGCTTTCCTTTCCTTAAACCGAGAAACAGGGGAGGTGTACCATGTGGCGTAATCGAATCAGCAGGAGGAGTCTCGTTCAAAACCGAACCGTCAGAGCTGGCGGGTGGCTCCTGGCCTTGGCAGTATTCGGCTTTGTCGCAGCTCTCTCGACCCCCGTATTCGCCATGGAAAAGCAGCTTACCTTCATGTCGGGCGGTGCGAAGGGTTCCTGGTACCGCTACCTGACCGCGATGAGCGAGTGCATGCGGAAGAACAGCGACATCAAGGTCACCGTCGTCCCGACGTCTGGCGGCATGGAAGCGTTCAGTAAACTCCAGGCTGGCAAGGCTGACGCAGGGTTCACCTTCCAGACCGTGGCTTTTCCGGCCTGGGCCGGCAAGGGACGCTGGAAGGGTAAGAAGCTCCAGAATCTGCGCGCGGTCGGCTTCGGGATTTCCTCTTCGATATTCCACTTCGTCGTTCTGAAAAGCTCCGGCATCAAGAAACTGGCCGATTTGAGCGGAAAGAAGTTTTCGCCGTGTCCCATCGGCACCACCTGCTACGCATCGGTCGGCTCCTTTCTCAGACATATCGGCTTGTACAAGAAGATCAAGGTGAGCAACCTTTCCCACGGCGAGCAGGTCAGCTACCTGAAGGACGGCAAGATCGACGGCTACGCCTTACAGGGCGGTCTTCCGAACCCCTCGGTAACCGAGGCGGCCCTGACCCGGCCCGTCCGGCTGATCAGCATCGATCAGGGGGTGGATTTCAGCGGTTTCCTGAAAGAGTTTCCCGGCTTCGAGCCCACGACGATCCCGAAAGGAACCTACAAGGGCGTGGACTATGACGTGGCCACCATGGGCCTGAGCGGCGTTCTGGTGGCGAACAAGAACACATCGCCGGATCTGATTTACGAAATGACCAAGACGGTCTGGGGCAAGGCCTGCGTCGGCTACCTGACCAAGAACAACCGCGGCCTGGCCGCTCTCAAGAGCGCCAATCCGACCGAAGGGCTGGTGATTCCGGTTCATCCGGGAGCCGCGCGGTACTGGAAGGAAAGAGGTATCAAGAACATGGCGCCTGCCGAGGGTTCGATGTAAATCGGGCGGGTGATATGCTTAGATGGAGGGGGAGGACACACAGGTCCTCTCCTACAGAACCGCGTTTTACGTAGCCGGACAGGCGCAGGGGCCTGTCCGGGGACCTCAGTGTCCGCCCGCTCTTGAGACAGGCTTTTCACCAATCCCCTGCGGGGAGATTGATGAAGGCGGTGATTGTGGGCCTGCGGGACCGGAGAGGGCGGAGCCTTGTGCGATGAGTTTTGAGAGAAAGACACTCGGGGTCGCCGTCATCGGCGCGGGGCGCATGGGGACCCACCGCGCCCGGATGGCGTCCAAACACCCCGCGGTCCGCTTCCTGGCCGTTTCCGATCTGGATCCCGCCCGGGCAAAGGCGCTGGGCGAGGAGGTGGGAGCGCATTTCACCACGGGCGACAACGAGGAGGCGATATCCCACCCCGACGTCAACGCCGTCATCGTGTCCACCCCCGAACCCAGGCACGTCGAGCCGATTCTGCAGACCATCGAGCGCGGAAAACGCGTCGTGGTCGAGACGCCCCTGGCCTTGAGCCTGGGTGATGCGGACACGCTCATAGAGGCCTCCTCAAGCAGCGGCATCGAACTGCACGTGAACTACAGCAAGCGTTACTCGCGTCACTACTTCCTCGGCAAGGAGCAGGTCGTGGAAGGCCGCCTGGGGCGGATCCTGGGCGGAACGGCCCGGGTGTACAATTCACGCGCGCAGGCCTTCGAGATACTGAAACGCACGGACGAGGTCACACCGGTGGTCGACGTGCTCGTCTACTCGGTGGACATGATTTGCTGGCTCATGGAGGGGATCCGCCCCGTGGAGGTTTTCGCCCGCGGCCACGGGGTCGTTTTCGAGGAAGCCGGCTACCCCGGGATCGACGATACGACCTGGGCGATTCTCACGTTCGAGGACGGGGCCGTCTTCAGCCTGGGAATCTGTTACGCCCTGCCCTACAAATATCCCACACTGGGGCAAGGCACCCGCCTGGAAGTCATCGGCAAGGAGGGGGTCCTGCTTTTCGACGAGGACAAGAAGGAGAACCTCCTCTATACGGAAAAGGGATATCCGCACGTGTATGTCCCCGACCATCACATCAACACCGCGTTCCTGGGAACCAACTCTGCGGGCGACTGGGCGCTCGATCATATGTTCGGGCCCGTCGCCCACGAGACCCGCGCCTGGCTCGATTACCTCTCGACGGGGAATCCCTGCCTGCATCCGACCGCCAGAGAGGCGCGGCAGACCCTGGAAATCACCCTCGCGATCGACGAATCCGCCCGGACCGGAAGGGCGATCGAACTGCCCGCGAGAGTCATCTGAGAATCCCCCGCTCAACTTATGACGCCCTTGATCCCCTGCGAGCCATGCCTTAAGGGGTTGTTGAGAAAGCCTCGTTGGGAGGACATCGTTTCTACCCCCTCCCCGATGCGGGAGGGCTTGCCGGGCGACGGGGAAGAGGCGATCCTCCCGCATCAATCGGACTTTCATCTTGTAGGGGCCGCATATATGCGGCCCATGACTGGGCGGCAAAAAAGGCCGGGTCGCATGTATGCGACCCCTACAAACCCCCCAAATTCCCCCTGTCAGGGGGCTTTTTCAGCGGCCCCCTCAAGAGCGTAGGGGATGGAGAAAGCAGCCGTGCGCGATGACGCCCCCAAAAGCAATTGGCTCGACCGCTTCGTCACCCGGACGACGGCCATTCCACTGCCCCGCGACTTGCACTCGAAGGCGCTTCGCGCCGTCGTCATGCTGGTTTCCGTCGCGTTTTCCCTGCTCTATATCTACTATGCCGGGTTCGGGTATTTCTCGCCCGAGAGCTTCATCTCCGGGTATCTGGGGTTCACCTTCGTCCTGGTTTTCATCCTTTTCCCCGGATCGGACAAATCGCCTCGCGACCGCATTACCGCAGTCGACGGGATTTTGGTATTGAGCACCATCGCGGTCACCTACCATTACAACGTCTACTTCCCGATCCGCTACATCGAGCGATTCGGCGAGGCGCTCGTTCACGACGTGGTTTTCGGCATCATGGCCATCGTTCTGGCGCTGGAGGCCTGCCGCCGCACGCTGGGTCCCGCCCTCCCGCTGATCTCGCTCGCCCTGATCGGATATTCCCTTTTCGGCCCCTACTTTCCGGGTCATCTGACGCATCAGGGAATCAGCGTCTGGGATACCGCGGCATGGCTGTACAGCAACCAGTCGATCTACGGCGTCATCACGCGGATCTTTGCGAGTTTCGTGTTTCTCTTCATCGTGTTCGGCGCGATTCTGGAGATGTCGGGAGGCAAGGAGCTCTTCCTCAATCTCCCGCTCTCCATCATCGGGCGCACACGGGGAGGATCGGCGAAGCTCAGCGCCGTGGCGAGCGCGCTCTTCGGCATGATATCCGGGAGCCCCACGGCGAACATCGTGGGCACCGGGACGCTCACCATCCCGCTGATGAAAAGATCCGGGTTCCCGCCGCACGTGTCGGCCGCTTTCGAGGCCACGGCCTCGACCATCGGCGTGACCATGCCCCCGTTGATGGGCGCGGCCATATTCCTCATGGCGGATTTCACAGGAATTCCCTATCTGGAAATCGTCAAGGTATCCATACTGCCGTCGCTGTTGTTCATGCTCTCCCTCCTGGCCGTGGCCCACATGTACGCCAGGAAGGCGGGCATCGAGGGGTTGCCGCCCGAGGAGTTGGGGGATCCCTGGGAGATACTCAAAAACTACTGGACCTTCGCGATTCCCCTGGGTCTCATATTCTACATGCTCGGCTCAGGTTATAGCCCGGATTACGCCGTGTTCGTCGCCATTCTGGGCGTGGCGGGGGCGAGTCTCCTTTCCAGGCACACGCGCCTGACGATCCCCCAATGGGCGAAAATCCTCGAGGTCGGCGCCCGGAGATCGCTCACCGTCGGCGGACTGGCCGGATGCTTGGGCATCATCATCGGGATCGTGTTCAGAACGGGAATCGGAACCAAGCTCTCGATCCTCGTGGTCGACCTGTCCGGCGGATATCTCATTCTCGCCGTTTTGCTGACCGCCCTGGTGACGTTCGTGCTGGGGATGGGCGTCTCTTCCATCACGGCAGACTACCTCCTCCTTTCGGTGCTGATAGCTCCTGCCCTGATCGAACTCGGCGCGACGCCGATGGCGGCCCACCTTTTGATCATCTGGTATTCGCAGACTTCGAATCTGACGCCGCCGGTCTGCGGCGGCGCCTTCACCGCGGCCGCCATAGCTGGCGCGCATCCCTGGCGGACAGGGTTTTTCGCCTTCCGAATCGGGCTGTTCATCTACCTCATTCCCGTCGCTTTCGTTTTCGGCGACCTCCTGAATCCGGGGCTGAACCTCCCCTTCTTCTGGACGCTGTTGACGGCGTCCCTCTCGGCGGTCTGCTTCGGCGGCGCCGTCATTGGCTACCTGGCGAGTCCCTTGAATATGTGGCAGAGGTTCCTGCTCGCGGCGGCGACGATCGCCTTGTTCGAACCGCACCTGCTCCTGGATTTCATCGGCATGGTTCTCCTGGCGGTGGTGGCAGTGTGGCAAACTCTTGGTAGAAGGCAGGCGAACCGGGAGGCCGCTTGAAGTTTTTGGATATGGCTGAACCAATGCTCCGTGGAGGATATATCGGTTGTTTACGTTAGGCGTCGACATCGGTGGCACGTTTACAGACCTCGTGGCTATCGACCCCGAGCGCGGCGAGGTGCGGACGGGAAAGATCCCCTCGGTTTCGGACGAACCCGCAAGCGCCATCCTGGCGTGCCTGGGCGACCTCGGGCTCGAAGACGAGGAACTGGAGCGGATGATTCATGGAACCACCGTCGCCACCAATGCGCTCCTGGAGCGGCGCGGGGCCGTTACGGCGCTGGTGACCACGCGCGGGTTCCGGGACGTCACCGAAATCGGAAGGTGCCGGCGGCTGGTCGAGGGCGGCATGTTCCACATCGGGTTCCGCCGCCCGCCGTCCCTGGTTCCCCGAAACCTTCGCGAGGAGGTGGACGAGCGACTTCGGGCGAACGGGGGCGCCGAAGCCCCGCCCCGGCCGGAAGAGTTCCAGAATGTAGTGGAAAATTTGAAGCGAGAAGGGGTCGAGGCGGTGGCGGTATGTTTTCTTCACTCCTACGAGAATCCGGATCACGAAGAAGCCGTCGGGGAGTGGTTGCGGGACAGGCTCGGACCAGATGTCTACATCTCGCTATCGAGCACGGTGAACCCCCAGTACCGCGAGTTCGAGCGGTTCTCCACAACGGTGGTGAACGCCTATGTCGGCCCGGCGGTGGGGCGGTATCTCTCGAAGCTCAGAGACGGCGATATCGGGAAACTGGACAACGCGAGCATTTACATCATGGGCTCGGCGGGCGGCGTGATGGATATCGACACGGCGGAGGACTTTCCGGTACGGACCATCTTTTCAGGCCCTGCAGGCGGGGTCACCGCGGGGCGCTATATCTCCGAGGAACTCGAACTGCCGAACCTCATCACCTGCGACATGGGTGGGACGAGCGCTGACGTCGCCCTGCTCCTCCGCGACCGGATTCTTTACGCCAGGGATGCCGTCATCTCGGGGGTACCCGTCCGCGCCGCCCAGCTCGAGATAAAAACCGTTGGTGCAGGAGCCGGGAGCATCGTGTGGCTCGATGTAGACGGGGCGCTTTGCGTGGGACCCAGAAGCGCAGGTTCCTCACCGGGTCCCGCCTGTTATGGATTCGGGGGAGAGGAGCCCACCGTCACCGACGCGAACGTCATCCTGAACCGGATCGGAGACGGCGCCCTTCTCGGCGGGAAAATAAGGGTGGACGCCTCGCTGGCGCGTGAGGCGATGGCCCCGGTGCGGGACAGGCTCGATTTTGGCTCGCTCGAGGAACTGGCCGAAGGGGCACTTAAAATTCTCGTGGCCCGGACGGTCCGGCTCATCCGCGAGATCTCGCTCGAACGGGGATTCGACCCGCGCGAATTCGCTTTCGTGGCCTTTGGCGGAGCAGGTCCCATGCACGCCACGGCCATCGCGGATGAACTCGATATGGAAACGGTCGTGGTTCCGGCTCACCCGGGGAATTTTTCCGCCCTGGGGCTCGTGATGGCGAAGATGCGCCGGGATGCGACCGCCACCTACCTCGAACGCTCCTCCACCCTCGATCTGGCGGACTTGCGCGGGCGGCTCGCCGAGATGGCGAAGGGGGTCGAGAATCGCCTCCTTGCCGACGGCGTAGGGGAGGAGAGCATCTCCTTGTCGATTTTTCTGGAGATGCGCTGCTTAGGCCAAGCGCACGAGATTCCCGTTCCCTTAGGTTCGTCTCCGGAGCGGGTGGACCTGCCGGCCATCGAGGACGCCTTTGATAAGATCTATGCGGAACGCTACGGCCGCAACCCGGACCCCGCAACCGAATGGGAGGTCATCTCGATCCAGATCATCGGCGAGGGAGAGGTTCAGGCGTATTCGACTGAAGCCTGGCGGGCTAAAAGCAGGGGCGGCAAGGGCCCCAGGGAGGTGCGGAAAGTATGGTTTGAGGGGAAGTGGCGCGAAACTTGCGTATATGATCGAAACGAGGTCGGGCCTGGAACGACCGTGGAAGGTCCCGCCATTATAGAGGAGAGCGGAGCCACGACGGTGATTCCTCCCGGGTGGCGCGCTGAGACTCACGCGAGCGGGCATATCCTGCTGCGGCGCCGATAGGACGAGCAAAGGCGAGATTCACTCCCGCTTTGAGGGGGTTGTTGAATAAGTGCAATGCGGGAGGCTTTGCGTTTATTGTAGGGACAGGTCGCGACCTGTCCCTACGGTAGGTGGTGGTTCCTCCCTGTTCGGTTGGAACCGACTTCTCGGGGCCAATGACGAATTTGGTTTTTGTTCGTCATTCCGGCGAAAGCCGGAATCCATTTGCGGGTGCGGGTGAATGAACGGCGGCATTTCATTCCCCGCCGGTGTGCGGGAACCCTGGCGAAAGGCAAAAGGCGTAAAATGGATTCCGGCTTTCGCCGGAATGACGGTGAATACTCTCGATGGAGGGTCAACAATCCCTTGTGAGGCTTTTTCATCGGGCTTTCCCCTCGGGAAGCACGACCCCACATGGAAGGATTTCGAATTATTTCTGTGCTTGCCGGAAACTTTCGATGGGCTTGCGGCCTGTCATGAACGAAGAGGTGGAGAGATGACTACAGAAAAAAGGACGGACTACCTCGCAAGGGCACGCGCTTCCCTCCCGGGCGGTTGGCTCGGGGACCTGACGCTCCCGGACGAGATGATGCTTATCGCCTCTCGCGGAGAGGGAAGCCGCCTCTATGACGTGGATGGGCGCGGTTACCTCGATTTTACGATGGGCGGGGGATCCCTGATTCTGGGCCACGCGCATCCGTCCATCCTCGAGGCGGTGCGAAGGCAGATGGAACTCGGCTCCACCTTCTATACGCTGAGTGACCGCTCCATCGAGTTGGCCGAGGAACTGGTGAAGGCGATTCCTTGCGCGGAGCTTGTGCGTTTCGCCTCAACGGGCGGGGAGGCCACGTTCTACGCGTTGCGGCTGGCGCGCGCCTTCACCGGCAAGGAGAAAATTCTGAAATTCGAAGGGAGCTACATCGGCCACAGCGACTACGGAATGATGAGCGTTTCCCCTCCGCGCCCGAACCTGTACCCGTCTCACCACCCCGATTCGGCCGGGATTCCCGCAGCGGTCCAGGAACTGGTGATCACGGCTCCCTTCAACAACGCCGATATCGCCTGCGGGCTGGTGGAAGAGCACGCCGGGGAGCTTGCCGCCGTCATCGTCGAGCCCGTTCAGCGGTCGATTCCTCCTGCCCCGGGTTTTCTAGAAGGGCTCCGCCAGGTGACGACCGAACGCGGGGTACTGCTCGTATATGATGAGGTGGTTACCGGATTCCGCCTCGCCTACGGAGGGGCGCAGGAGTATTTTGGCGTCGTTCCCGATCTGGCGGCTTACGGCAAAGCAGTCGCGTGCGGATTCCCCTTGTCGGCGGTCGCGGGACGGGCGGACGTGATGGAGCTGGCGGACCCCGGCCGCAAGGGGGAGCCGGATTACGTCTACATCAGCGGCACGCTCTCGGGTAACCCGACCTGCGCCGCCGCGGCGCTCGCCACCTTGCAGGAATTGTCCCGGCCCGGCGTTTATGACGGCCTGCACAGGATGGGGGATCGATACCGCAAGGAATTAGCGGCGTTGTTCGACGAACACGGGATTCCCGCCCGGGTGCAGGGCATCGGGCCCTTTTTCCAGGTGTTTTTCACCCAGAATCCGGTCGCCGACTATCGGGGTCAGACGCAGGCGGACAGGAAGCGGTTCGAATCTTTCGTCCGAAAAATGTTCGTGCGAGGCGTTTTCATGAGCCGCAGGGCGAAGAACTATCTTTCCACGGCCCACAGCGAATCGGACCTGGGCGAGTTCCTGGAAGCCGCGCGGGCCGTATGCGCAGGAGGCCTAGATTGACCATGAGCGATAGCCGGACGATTCCAGAGAGCGCCTCGGCCGACGCCGTCACGGTCTCGGTGGTTCAGGAACTCCTGATCTCCGTTGTCCGCGAGATGCGGGTTACTTTTTCCAGAAGCGCCTTCTCGTCGATCATCAACGAAGGACACGATTTTTCCTGCGCCCTTCTTTCGCCGGAAGGAGGTCTGGTCGCCCAATCCGAAGATCATCCAGGCCATATCTTCCCGATCTCCTACGCCGCCGGAGCGGTTTTCACGCGCTACGCAGGCGATATTCATCCGGGCGACGTTTTCCTCCTGAACGACCCCTATATTTGCGGAACCCACATGAACGACATGGCGATGTTCTGCCCCCGGTTTCACGATGGCCGCGCCCTGGTATTCCCCGCGCTCCGCGCGCATTGGGGGGACGTCGGCGGCTCGGTGGCCGGCAGTCTCTCAGGCGACGCCTCCCACATCTTCATGGAGGGAATGATCGTCCCGCCCATCCGGCTCTATTCCCGGGGCGAGTTGAACCGCGAATGCCTGGAGGTCGTTCTCCGGAACATGCGGGGCCGCGAGGACAGGCATGGCGACCTGATGGCCATGCTCGGCACCTGCAGGCTGGCGCAGCAGCGCCTGGACGAAATCGAGGATCGATATGGACGGGAAACGCTCCAGGCGGTGAACGATAATCTCCTCGACCGGGCGGAGAAACGGATGCGGGCGGCCATCAGCGCGCTTCCAGACGGAACATTCCACTACGAGAACTATATCGACAACAGCGGGACGGGAGTCGAGCCGCTCAGAATTTCACTTCGCCTCCAGATCAAGGAAGATCAAATCCACTGTGATTTCAGCGGGACTTCCGGGCAGGTGAAAGGGCCCACGAACGCAGGCCCTGCCACGGCCGCCACGTCGTGCTTCATGGTGCTGAAATCGCTCCTCGATCCCGCGCTGAGCGTGAACGCGGGCTGTTTCCGTCCGCTTACGATGGACGCGCCGGAAGGGTCTATTCTCAATGCGGAATTCCCCGCTCCATTCGGCGGCGCTTCCGACGTAAGGCGCACGATCGAGTCGTGCGTTCTGGGCGCGGCGGTCCAGGCGATGCCCGACCTCGCGGTGGGCGACACCAAGGGGGCGGCCAACCATTGCTACATCGCCGGCGCCCAGCCGGACTCGGGCGAGGCCTTCCTCTACTATGAATACCCGGCGGGGGGCACGGGCGCGCTCGCGGGAAGCGACGGAGACCACGCCCTCAGAACCTACACCGAAGGGGATTTTAATGCCGTCCAGCCGGTGGAGAGCCTTGAAGCCACGCTCCCGCTCCTCGTGGAGGCGAGCGGCCTCAGGGTCGGCTCCTGCGGCCACGGGGAGTGGCGCGGCGGTTTGGGAATGGAGCGGAAGGTTCGCCTGGAGACCGGCGGCGCGGGCCTCACCGTTTTGACGGACCGCGTGATCATTCCTCCCTATGGAGTGGACGGCGGGACTTCGGGCGGAGGAAACCGGTTCACGGTGTTCCGGGAAGGGTCGGAGGTGGAGCCTTCCGAAGTTCCGGGAAAGGCCACGGCCTTTCCGCTCTTAGAAGGCGACGCCGTGATTCTCCGCTCCGCGGGCGGCGGCGGCTGGGGAGACCCACTGGCCCGCACGCCCGAGGCTGTGCTGGCCGACCTCCGGCTGGGATACATCACGGTGGAGGATGCGCGCGAAGTCTACGGCGTGGTCCTGACGGACGGAGCGCTCGATATGGCCGCGACCTCCGCTGCGCGGGAGCAGCTTAGGATGCGAAGGATGTATCTCACCGTCCGCCTGAATGACGAGGACGCTTACAGCGGCAGCCGGCGGCTTTGCCCGATGTCTCCCGAGACGGCGGGGGGACACGGATTTTCGGAGGGGATGCTCGTGGAGTATGTTCCTGCCCGCGGTGCGCCGCTCAGGGCCTGGGTGAAATTCGCGCCGGGTCTGGCCGCAGGGGAAACTTACCTCGGGCCAATCGGGGCGAGCATTCTGAAACTACAAGACAAAGAAGAAATATGGCTCCGGTCGATTGCAACTCCCTATTCGCACCCCCCGCTGGCCTCGTGAGCAACCTCGGACAGGCGCAGGGGCCTGTCCGCTACAAAACCACCCCCCCCTTAACAGGGGGATAAAGGCGATACTCGCCGACGAGGAAGTGCAAGAAAAGCCCCAATTCCTTGGCTCGGTGAATAGAGCCGACAGGGGGATGGCGGAGAATCACTCCCCCTCAAGGGGGGAGTGAACTTCAAAAGCGTCTGCGCAACTCAAAATTGCTTCCCGGAGGTTTTTCAACAACCCCTGACAAGGGGGGGGGTGGGGGTCGAACGCGATCGGGGAGGGAGCGTTCGCTGCCCTTGACGGGGCTTTTTCCACACCCCCCGGATCGGGCCTCCATGACACTCCGAGCACAATGAATTACAATTCCTCCACAGATCGAACCCGGCCAATAGAGACCTGATTCTTCGGGAGGATACCAGGATGCCTGAGTCAGCCGATTATCTTCTAAGCGGGGGAACCGTCATCACGGTGGATGAGGAGCGCCGCATTATCCGCGACGGCGCAGTCGCCATACGGGGAGACCGGATCGCCGCCGTCGGAAAGGCGGAGGAGTTGAGCCGGGAATTCACCGCCGGGCGCACGATTGACGCAAAGGGCAAGCTCATCATGCCCGGTTTCGTGAACTCCCACATGCATTTCTACCACACCATGCACCGGGGGCTGGCTCCGGAAAATCTCGGAGGCATGCCGTGGTCCGACTACGTGCACAGATACATCGCCACGGTCCTCACGCCCGAGGACGAGATATACGGCGGGCTGACGATTCTCCTGGAAACCTTAAAGGCGGGCACCACCACTTTTCTGGAGGCGGGCTCCTACAACCCGGCGGCGGTCATCGAGGGAATCTCGCGCATCGGCATGCGCGGCCTGATGGGCAGGCGCTCCTTCGACGATGAGCTTCTGGGTCACAGCATGCTTCTGGAAGATACCGAGACCTGCCTCAAGGAAAATCTCGCCTTCCTGGAAAAGTACAAGGACGGCTACAACGGCGGGTTGATCAAGGCGTGTGTGGATGTCGTCGGGCTCGGCCGCTGTTCGGACAAGCTGTATATCGAATCGAAGAAGATGGCGGATGATTACGGGACCACCCTGAACTTTCACCTTGCGGCCATGTTCGAGGAATTGACGGCTACGCGCATGCGGTATGGCCGCCGTCCCGTCGAGCATATGTATCATCTGGGCGTGCTCGGGCCGAATACGGTTCTCGTACACATGATTCACGTGAGCGAGCGGGAAATCGACATGCTGGCCGAAAAAGAGGCGCGGGTGATCCACTGCCCCTCGACGGCGCTCAAGATTTCCTACGGCAACGCGGCGTTCGCAAGGTTTCCGGAGATGCTGGCCAAAGGGGTCACCGTCGGTATCGGGAGCGACGCTTCGGACTGCTCGAACTACGCCGACATGATTCGCGTCATGTACCTCGCCGGCGTGCTGCCGAAGGATTATCGCTACGACCCCGACGCCGGCTCCGCGGAGACGGCCATCGAAATGGCCACCATCAACGGGGCGCGCGCCATCGGAATGGACCATGAAATCGGTTCGCTCGAGGTCGGCAAGAAGGCGGACGTGATCATCATCACCATGAAGCGGCCGGAGTGGTACCCGCTCTACAGCGAAGTGCAGAACCTCGTGTATTCCGCCTCGGGCGATTCGGTGGAGACGGTGTTCATCGACGGGAAAATCATCATGGAAGACCGCCAGGTGAAGACGGTGAATGAGGAGGAGATCCTGGAAAAATGCCAGGAATGCGCGGCGGGAATCCTCATGAGGAGCGGCGTGGAAGTACCGGGCAAGTGGCCAATCCTGTGACAATCCCGTTCGGTCTGAGGAGAAACATCAGGAGAGGAATTACAGAGTTGCCGCACCGGGTTTTCCTCTTGTGCAAGACGAATTCATTGTGAAGCTAAAATAATAGAGCGGATTGCGGACCCGCTTCTCAATGAATTTCGAGAACGATTTTGGGAAGAAGAGCCTGAAACTCTTTATGACATGGGTAAATCCGAGTGATTTTGGGTCATATATCCCCAAATTTGAACGAGATAGCGAGAATGACGAACTGTACACGCATTTCCATATCTAAACGGCGAAAAGCTCCCGTCCCCAAAACGGCTGGAAACTCGAGAGATTTTCCAAGCCATTTGGAATTTTTTGTCAGGCGACTGCGCGTGAATGCTCAGACGATCGAATGGAATTTGCCACCGTCGACGTTGATCGTCGCTCCCGTGATGTAGCCCGCGTGTACCGACGCCAGGAACACCGCCAGCCCCGCCACTTCCTCGGGAGCGCCGAAACGTCCGAGGGGAATCTGTGATTCACGTGCCCGCCGCATCTCGTCGATCGACATCCCGCGTTCTTCGGCGAGTTGCTCCGTCATCCAGTCTTGCATGGGCGTATCGATCTGCCCCAGACAGATCGTGTTCACCAGGATATTGTCTTTGACAAGCGCCTGGGAAAGTCCCTTGCTCAGGCCCAATAGCGCCGCGTTCGTCGTGCTTCCCCCCAGAACGCCGGGTAGGGGCTCCTTGCCGGTTCCTCCGATCATGTTGATGATCCGTCCGCCGTCTTGTTTTTTCATGAAGCCCGCCGCCTCGCGCGAGATCACGAGATAGCCGACGATCTTCGTGTCCACGGTCTTTCGTATCTGCGCCGGCGTCAGCGAGGAGAGCGTACTCGGCGCCGCGCGGCCGGCGTTGTTCACGAGGATGTCCAGCCGCCCGAACGTCTCGACCACGCGAGACGCCAGCCCGGACGCTTCCTCCTCCACGCCGATGTCCGCACGAAGGGAGAGACCCGCGCCGCCTTGTTCCTCGACCAGCTCCAAAGTGGCGTCCAGACGGGCTTGATCCCGACCGCAGAAGGCGACCCTCACGCCCTGGTCCGCCAGAGCCAGTACCGTCGCCTTGCCGATTCCGCTCGTTCCTCCGGTGACGAGAGCAACCTTCCCCTCAAGCCCCATGTCCATTGCCAATCCTCATCGCTGGTGAATGAACCATCGTTTTCTTCCGGTGGAAGAGAAAGGGCGGCTCTGGATAAAGGCGCCCGGGACGGCGATGCGGCGAAGAGCGCACAACGCTCTCTATTCCAGAACGATTTTCCCCACGCCGTCCTTCCGGATGATCCGGGTATCGAACTCCGCCGAGAGCCTCTCCACGAGGTCGATCACCTCTTCGGCTCTCTCCCCTTCCACCAGGCCGGAATTGCCCGCATCGTCAATCAAGGCCGGCACGAAGCCCAGGTCCGCCGCCCCGTCCTTACCGACCGTGAGTTCAAAGAGGGCCGTCTGCCTCGGCATGCGCGTCTTGATGAGTTCCGGCGTCATCACGCCGCCGTAGGAGAGTTCGGGGCTTCCGACATCGGGCAGTTCGTGGAAGATGAAATTCCCGATTCCGTAGAGGATCGGTTTTCCCTTGTATATCTCGACCGCCTGAAGGGTGTGGGAATGATGCCCCAGAACCACGTCCGCGCCCGCGTCCACGAGCGCGCGGCCGACGCACGTCTGGTATTCCGCCAGGTCGTAGCGGCTCGCCAGCCCCCAGTGACCGGCGATGATCACGATGTCCGCCTCGCGCTTCGCCGCCGCCACGACTTTCTGCATGCGCGTGATATCGGCCTGGAGCGGAAAGGTTTTCACCGGGGGGGGCGTCCCGGGCTGTTCCTGTGTTCTCGGGCTCGGCTCCAGGACGAAGGCGGAAAAGATATGGATGGGTGCCAAGCCGGGGCGCTCCTCGCCCGCGGAGCAGCCGAGCGGAAGGGTGGAGGCGTAACCCAGGAAAGCCACGCGGACGCCTGCCTTCTCGATGATGGCCGGCGCGTACGCTTCTTCCAGATTCCGGCCCGCCCCCACGCGCCGGACCCCCTTCGCATCGAGAAGAGAGAGGGTGTCGAAAAGCGCGTCGTAGCCGTAGTCGAGCATGTGATTGTTGGCGAGGGTGACGACGTCCACCCCCATCTCGTCCAGCTCGTCGATCAGGGAGGGATGGGAGCGCAGGAACGTGTATTTCTCCGCCGGATAGCCCCTCTCGGAATACGGACTCTCCAGGTTGATGAACGTCATGTCGGCCCCCGCCATGCGCTCGAACAGGGCGCAGACGGGTTCCGCTTCCGGCTCTCCCGGGCGAGGAAGCTTCTGGCCGATGAACACGTCCCCGGCCAACGCGATGGAAACCATCCCTTCGTTGGACATCTCGTCTCCCTCCTATTACATCAATGAGGCCGCTTTTTCTTTGAGCCTCACCAGGCCCCGGCCACCTTCCAGCTCTATCTTCGTTCCGTATCTCACCGAGGAGCCGGACACTTCTCCCAGGATCCGCGCCGCTTCCTCCCGCTCGGCGAGGCGCGGGTGGCCGGATGCGTCCAGAACGAGCGGCGCGAGCGCAAGCTCGCGCACTCCCTCCGCCCCTAAGCGGGCCTCCACCAGGAGTTCGTCTTTCGACATGAAATCGTACACGTTCCGGGACATGCCTTCGGGAAGCTCGTGGAACAGGAAATTGCTCACGCCGTAGACGATCGGCGTGCTCCCGGCCACTTCCACCGGCTGGATGCAATGCGCGTGGTGGCCGACGATGAGGTCTGCGCCCGCCGCGGCGAGAGCGTGCCCGGCGTCTTGCTGGTAATCCATGAGGGCGCTCACGTTCGGCAACCCCCAGTGGGGCAGGACGACCACGATATCGGAGGAGCGTTTCGCCTCGCGCACCGCGTTCTGTAGGGTTCGGACGTCATCGGGGGAGGCGAAAGTCATGGCGGGAGGCGGCGTGCCCGGCTGCTCCTGGGTCCGCGCACTCGGCTCGACCACCCAGGCCGTGAAGACGTGCAGCGGGTTCACGCCCGGCCTGCCCTCTCCCGCAGCACTTCCCAGGGGAAGCGTGGCCGCACACGTAAGAAAAGCCACGCGGATGCCCTTAGCCTCGAGGACGAGCGGACGCGACGCTTCCTCGATGTCTCGTCCCGCCCCCACAAAGGGGATTCCTTCGCTTCCAAGAACCTCCAGGGTGTCCGTGAAGGCGTCGGGGCCGTAGTCGAGCATGTGGTTGTTCGCGATCGTGACGCAATCGACCCCCAGGTGATGCAGGTCTTCCGCGCGCTCGGGCGCCGCGCGCATGTGGACGATCTTCTCGGCCGGCGCGCCCCGCCTCGAGAGCGGCATCTCCAAGACGCACACCGAAAGATCCGCCGCCCGGAGCTTGTCGAGGACGGCTTCCAGGCCGGGTTCATCCCGGGGGAGCGGGCGGTTGACCCAGAAGTCCCCCGCGACAGCCAGGGTGATCGCATCGGCTGCGCTCATCGCTTTTTACCCATCCGCAGGAACCGCCCGTCCGTGCGCCTGAGCCGGGCGATTCGCTCAAGCGCCCGGTCTACCTGCTGCGGGCAGGTGCCGATGTAGCTTTCCGGTTTCGTGACCTCGTCGATTTCCTCAGGAGAAAGGTGCTTTCGCGCGACCGGGTTCTCGAGGAGGCATTCCTTGAGCGATCGTCCCTCTTCCCTCGCCAGCTGGGCGGCGTCATGGCAGATGGTATGGGCTTCGACCTTTCGCTTCGTCTTCTGGTAGAGGCGCAGCATCACCGCTTCGGTCATGGTGAGCTCTCGTTGAAGTTCGAGATTGCGCCGCATCGCTTTCTTGTCGACGACGAGGCCGCCGTAAATATGCTTGGCCGCCGCGATAGCGGATGACGCCAGACCGAAGCTCTCGGCGATTCGCGAGAATTCCACGGCGTAGCGGCTCGCGTCGCGCTCGTGCTGCTGCTGGACGTCCATCATGGCGAGCGCGTTCGTCCGCGAGAGTTTGGCGAGTCCTTCCTGCCATTCACTCGTCTCGGGATTGCGTTTGTGGGGGAAGGTGCTGCTGCTGTGCTGGTGTTCGATGTCCCAAGGCTCCGCCACCTCGGCCACTTCTGTCCGCTGGAGGTCGCGGAGGTCCATCCCCGCTTCCCCCAGCGTCGAATTGATCAGCGCGAGAATGTTGAGCAATTCCGCAAAACGGTCCGTCCGGTGATGCATGCTCATATAGGGGACATGGAGCGCCAGCCGCCTGGCCACCAGGGTTTCCATCCGCCGGGTGGTTTGAAGGTCGCTCAGGTAGACGAAAGTGGACTGGGCGCCGGTTCCGGAGGAGACGTTCGCGTAAAACAGCCGCTTGCTGCACTCCTTCAACCGCTCGATGTGATCCCGGATCTCGCTGGAAAGAATCGCGATCTTCTGGCCGTATGTGACGGGCGAGGCCTGCTGGCCCTCCGTTCGACCGGCCATGACGGTGGCGCGGTGACGCCGGGCCAGACGGACGAGGATGGCCTCAAGTTCTCGAAGCTCTCCCAGCAGCAGGACGTAGGACTCGCGGATCTGCAGCGTCAGACCGCCGTCGAGGATGTCCTGGGTCGTCGTTCCGAGATGGAAGTATTCCCCTTCCGGCCCCGCCACCTTCGCGAAAGCATGAACCAGCGAGACGATCCAGTGGCGCGCCTTCTCGAACTCGCGGAAGACGAGGAGGGGAGTGACCTTCTTCGCGTCGCAACCGCGCACGATGGCCCTGGACGCCCATTTCGGAATCATCTTCAGTTCCCCTTGCGCCCCGGCGATGGCCGCCTCCACGTCGAGCCATTTCTGGACCATGTTCTCTTCGGTCCAGACAGCCCGCATCTCGGGCGTGGCGTAATAATCACGAAGCAACAGGCACTGATCTTTCATTTCTTCTCCGCGTTTTTGCGTTCATTAGAGGAATGAATGGAACCGAAAGCTCAATCCAGCGTTGGCTGGGCAAAACGGCCGCTGCCCGGCGGGACCACCACTTCTCCGTCCCTGGCGATCAGCTCCCCGCGCAGGAAGGTCATCACCGGCGCTCCCACGAAAGTCCTGTTGGCGAAGGCCGTGTAATTCGCCTTGCTTTTCCCCTTCACCGGATCGACGAACACGGTCCGCTCCATATCGACCACCACGAGATCGGCGTCCGCCCCCGGGCGGATCGTCCCCTTTTCCGGGAACAGGCGGAAAATCCGCGCCGGCGCCTCGCACAAACGCGCAACGAGCGTCGGCAGCGTCAGGCGACCCTGGTTCACTTCGTTCAGCATCGAAGGCAGAAAAATTTCCAGGCCGGGTCCGCCGGGCGGGGCGATCCAGATGTTTTCGTTGTTTTTGAGCTCGTTGATCTGGGGGGCGTGGTCGGTTCCCATGGTGTCGATGGTCCCGTCCAGGAACCCTTCGCGCAGGGCGTCGCGGTCGGCGGCCGTCTTGACGGGCGGGCTGAATTTCCCCCATGAACCCACCGCGTGGAGGTCCTTGTCGCACAGGAGCAGGTTGCCCGGCGCAACTTCCGAGGTGATCTTCGGATTTTTTTTCTTCGCGTTGCGGATGAGCTGGACCGCCTCCGCGCCGATGACGTGACAGATATGCAAACGGGCGCCCGTGGCCGTGGACAAGGTGAGGGCCTCGAAGACCGCGAGGTCTTCGGCGAAATTCGGCCGGCTCAGACGCCAGGCGTCGATGTCCGGCTTCATCGTCTCCTTGCTTCGCTCGGTGAAGAGTTCGAGGATCGGATTCGATTCGGCGTGGATTCCAATCTGTCCATCGAAGCCCGCGATTTCCTCGAACAGCAGGAAGAGCTTGTCGATGTCGACGGTAATGTATTTTGCGAAATCTTCCTTGAAGGCCCCCGTCACGGCGGTGAAAATCTTGTAACCGATGGCGCCCAGCTCCTGGAAGTGATGGAGTTCCTTCCGGTTCTGATCGCAGGCCCAGGCGTAGAGGGCAATATCCGCGTACGTGCGATTTTCAATGAGCGCCTTTCGTTCGATAAAATCCTCAGGACTCAGAACGTCGGGTATGCCGTTTGGCATCTGCATCACCGTCGTCACGCCGCCGACGGCGGCGCAGGCGGTTCCGGTGGTGAAGTCCTCCTTTTCGGATTCCCCCATGTCGCGCAGGTGTACGTGGGGGTCGATGATTCCCGGCAGAAGATATTTCCCCCCGAGGTCGATCTCCTCTGCGCCTCCCCCGGGAAGAGCGCCTTCTTCGAGCGAAGCGACCCGCCCGTCGCGCACGGCCACGTTGGCGCGGCGAATCTCTTCGGTCGTCACGACATTCGCGTTCATCAAGTTGTAATCACGGTTCACGTCTTGGGGCGTCATCGCTGTTCCTCTCGTGATGGGTAGGAAGACGTAACCTCATCCGCTCCCGCTCCGCGCCGGAGACGCAAGGAAACACCTGTGGATCTCCAGCGTTGCCAGGCGACCACGGACAGGAGCCCAATGAGGCCGATTCCGTTCGCTGAAATCGAATAAGGGATCAGCAAAATCCCGGAGGCCACCAGGAGAATGCGCTCCACGATGTGGAGCTCCCGCAGCATTCTTCCCTGTACGCCATAAGTGAAGGCCAGGATCCCCAGGAGGGAGGTCCCGACAGCGTAAACCACATCAAAGGGGCTTCCGATAAAAACGAGGCCGGGGCTGTATACGAACATGAACGGGACGATGAACGCCGCCAGCCCAATGCGTATCGCCAGGAATCCCGTCCGCAGCGGAGGCGCCTTGGCGATGGCGGCGCCCGCGTACGCAGCCAGTGCGACCGGCGGCGTGATCGCCGAAATAATGCCGGAATACAGGACGAAGAGGTGCGCCGATATCTTGGGCACGCCGGCCTTGACCAGGGAAGGGGCAATCAGCACGGCCAGGATAATGTAGGCCGGCATCGTGGGCATCCCCATCCCGAGCAGAATGCTGGTCACCATGCCGATCACCAGCATCGGAAGCAGCGCTTCATGAGCCAGTTCGAGGAGAGCGAAAGAAACCTTCGCCCCCAGGCCCGTCAGCGTGAAGATGCTCACCACGATCCCCGCACACGCGCAGGCGAGCGCGACCTGCAGCGTGGCCATCGTTCCCGCGCGAAGCGCGTTGAGAATCTGCCGGGGCGACAAGCGGCTGGCGGCTTTCAGGGAACTGACGGCGACCGTGGCCACAATCGCCCAGAAACCCGATTTCGTCGGGGACCAGTGCATGTACATCAACATGAATACGAGGATGACCGGGGGAGCGAGAAAGGGCCAGCCTTCCGAGAGGAGACGCAGCGGCCTGGGGAGTTCCGAACGATCCATCCCCCGAAGCCCCAGGCGCACGGCTTCCAGGTCTACGGCAATGAACACCGCGACGTAATAGAGGATGGCCGGCAGCAGCGCCATGACGATAATCTCTCTGTATGTGACGTGGATCATCTCGATCATGATGAAAACGGCCGCACCCATGATGGGGGGCATGAACTGTCCGCCGGTCGAGGAAACCGCCTCGACCGCAGCGGCGAAGGTGGGCTGGTACCCGAGACGCTTCATCATCGGTATGGTGAACGTCCCCGTGCCCACGACGTTGGCCGTGGCGCTGCCCGAGATCGTGCCGAAAAGCGTGCTCCCCACAACCGCGACTTTCGCCGGTCCGCCCCGCACCCGGCCGAAAAGCCCGAAGGCGAGATCGATGAAAAACCGGCCCGCTCCGGTCTCCTGAAGAAAAGCCCCGAAAGTGATGAACAGAATGACGAACGTCGCTGAAACGCCGATCGGAAACCCGTAAATACCTTCCGTGCTGGTGTAGGAGTGCTGCAGAATCCGCCCCCAGTCGTAACCGCGGTGCCCGAAGATACCCGGCATGTTCGGGCCCCAGTAGGCGTAGATCACGAACGCCACGGCGACCAGAGGCAGCGTCCAGCCGATGACCCTCCGGGTCGCTTCGAGAACCAGGATGATGGCGACGATTCCGAGGAGCATGTCCGTTACATTCGGGTTCCCGTCCCGGAAGGTGAGAACATGGTATTGATCGATGATGTAGAGGCCGATGGTGATGCTTCCGATAACGAAAACGGTGTCGAGAAGCCGACCGAAAACATAGTACCGCTCCTTCGTCGAGGTCGGGTAAAGAAGGTATGTGAGAATCAGGATCGGACTCAAGTGAATCGAACGCTGAATGAGCGCTCCGTACGCACCGGCGAAACCCGTATAGAGGTGAAAAACCGCCACCGCAATGGCCAGCCAGGTGATGACCGGGTTGAGAAAACGCTCGAAGGCGTTGTCCGGGCGGGCCCGGCCGTGAACGATTACCCCCGCCTCTTCCGCATCCGGCGATTGCTTCGGTTCGCCATTCGCATCCACTGCACGACTCCCTTGCGGTGGCCGGCGCCCCCGCCCTCAGGCGGAGGCGCCGAAATGCCCGTACGACAAATTATTTGATGCCCTTTTCCTTGAAGTAACGCGCGGCGCCGGGATGAACGGGAATGGGAATGCTCCCGGCGGAGCCGGGGAGTTTGTACTTCGACCCGGCGCGGTGAATGGCGGCGAGCTCATCGGTGTGCTCGAGGACCGTTTTCGTCACCGCGTAGACCGTCGCGTTGTCCATGTCCGCGTGGGTGATGATGATGGTCGCCGACGCCATCGCCCCGACGTCTCCCTTCATGCCGCCGTAAGTGCCCTTGGGAATGCTGGAAGGCGACCAGTATGGATGCAGCTTGCTGATTTTCTTCATGTCCGCCATGGAGATGGGGACCAATCTGACGTCGTGCGTCGAAGTGATGTCCTTTACCGCACCGCCCGGAATGCCGGCGAGCTGGATGGTTCCGTCCACGGTTCCGTCCTTCAGCGCCGCAACGGCTTCCGTCTGGGTCAGATGATCCGTTCGGGCGAACTGCTTGGTGCTGATCCCCAGGACTTCGAGCATCGCCACGCCCATCGCCGCCGTGGAGCTTCCCGGCTGTCCGATGGAGATCCGCTTTCCTTTATAGTCATACACACTCTTAATTCCCGACTTCCTGAGCGTCACGAAATGCTGGATGCTGGCGTGGCCGCTCATCAGGGCGCGGAGCTTGTATTTTTCTCCCGGCTTGAATCGCCCGCCCCCCTTCACCGCAAAGTAGGCGGCGTCCGGGGTCGTCAGACCAAAATCGGCTCTCTTGGTTCCGATGAGGCGCGTATTGCCGAAACCGCCTCCCGTGACCTCCGCGTTCGCCCGCATCCCCGGAATGTATTTGGACAGGATCTTGGCCATTCCGGTTGCGACTACGATGTACGTTCCGCCCGAAGCGCCGCCGGCGATGGTGACGAACTTCTTGGCAGCCTGGGCGGAGGAAATCGTCATCGCCAAAATGGCGATGACCACCACTGCGAACTTAATGAACGTCTTCATTGCGCGCATCATTTTCTCCCCTCCTTGTTTGGGTAGACTAGGAACTTTCCTTGACCTCCCGGATGGATGATGAAGCAACGATAAGACTTCATATTAAAAAGTTTTAAACAGATTCCCCGAAAACAGGATTTCTATGCTTCAGGTTCCCTCCAGCCCAGGGATGCCGAAACCTCCCGAGCGGCTCCGATGACCTGGGCGGCAAGGATTTTCCGGTTCGAGTTTCCGATCCGGTGAACCGGGGCCGAGAGCGTCAACGAAGCCGCAACGGCTCCTGGTTCATCGAACACCGGTGCGGAAATCGCCCTGGCCCCGACGATGAACTCCTGGTCGCTGTACGCGTGGCCCTTTTCACGAATCTCCTTGAGCTCGTTTCTTAATTTGACGGGATCGGTGATCGTATTTTCTGTCGCCCTCGACAGTTTCTGCTGCATGATCGTCTCGATGTTCTGATCCGGCAAAAAGGCGAGCAGGGCTTTCGACGCCGCCCCAACGTGCAAGGGCCGCACCTCTCCCACGAAAAAACGAGTGATCATCGATTGGCGGCTTTCGATGCACTCGATGCAAATGGTCTCCCGACCCGATTTGATACACAGGAAAGTCGTTTCTCCCGTTTCCGAGGTAAGCCTTCTCATGACGGGAACCGCAAGTTCGCAAAGGTTTCCATTCTGTCCGTTCCGGGAACTGTTTTTCGAGAGGAGGGAGAGGGAAGGCCCCAGCCGGTATTTTCCGTATTCGGAGGAAGCATCCACGAAGCCCCTCGTCTGGAGGGTCTTGAGGAATCGGTAAGTCGTACTTTTGGGAAGTTGGATTTCGGAGGAAAGCTCTTCTACAGATGATGAGCCGGATCCATGGGCTATTGCCCAGAGGAGATCGATTGCTTTATCTATCGTCTTAAGGGAGGCGGAAGACATTTATTTTCTCAAATAATAAGAAATATATTCTTATATTTCAGTAAATATATGCCCCGTTGCCGTTCATGTCAACCGATGATTGGCTTGTTCCAACAACGTATCCTGGTCGCGTAAGAAATTCCGGCCCGCCCGAAAACTCATTGGCGCGGGGGCGTTCTTCCCTCCGCCAACGACTCCGGGATGACGGCGAATGCGCGGGTCAATTTCGGGCGAGGAGAAGTTGTTGAAAAAATCCCCCGAAAAACAGGGAGCGGATTTCAACCCATAGATGCGGCCCGCGCCGGGGCTAGAGGGCATCCTTCGATACGAGGTTTCGTCGCTACTCAGGATGAGGCGAAGAGGACTTTTTAACAGCCCCGGGCCGCCGGCCGAGAGGTTTCGACCCCCCTAGAAGCTCAGCGAGATGTCGCGGTGGTGCGACATGCAGGACGCCACGGGTTTCGCGAGCCGGCTCGGCAGCCGCTCCAGTTGCCGGATGCCGATGGTTCCGCGAATCGCGGCCTCATAGGCGGCCAGGCCGGGGTCCAACTCCCGGGCGGCGCGGGAGCGCCAGGCCACCTCGCGCTCGAAGAGAGCGACCGCATCGTTCAGGCGCTTCGCGGCGCGCTTGCGGCCTGACTCGCCCCGCCTTGCGTCCGCGCGCGCCCTGGAGAGACCTGAGCGCAGATCGTAGGTTCCGGGAACCTTTCTGAACGCCCGCTCGGCGTCGCGGATGGCGGCGCCCGCCTCTTTGGCCGTCTTCGTTTGCAGGATTCCCGGCAGCCCCTTGAGCCTTGCGCCCGCTTCTGCGAGGGCCGGCGCCTTCGCCAGCATCTCGCGCACCTTGCGCACGGAGGAGTAGGCGTCGTCGACGTTGCGCCGGTAGTTGCGGCGGGCGCGGGTTTCCTTCTTTTCCAGCGACAGGTAACGCCTGCGCATCTCCTTCCCGCCCTCGGGGCGTCTTGCCTCGGCGCGAGCCCTTCGCTTCGTGAGTTCCTCGATCTCGTGGCGCAATGCCGCCGCCGCGTCCGTATCCCGTCCCATGCGCCGGATGGTGGTGCGGAGCTCGCGGATATGGCGGTCGATCCGCCTCTCGTCCGCGTTGACGCGCCTGATGACGGTATGTACGGGCTTGTAGGCCTCCCCGAACTTCTCCCGCTCGGCGCCGGCGCGGCGCACTTGCGCGACCAGATCGAACGTCCGGGCCGCCTTCTCCATGCCGCCGGTAAGCTGCCTGCGAACCTTATCGGGCAGATAGCCTGTATCGAGTTTCTGCGCGGCTCGTATGCCCGCGCGTATCGTCTCGCCGTCGCGGTCGTATTGCTCGAAGAGATATTGCTCCAGGCAGTTCTGGAGGCGCGGGTTCCTGGGAGGCGGCGCGGTCTCGCCGGTGAGCGACGTGCGCATCGGCAGGTAGTTCACCAGTGGCGGATAGAAGCCGACGATGCCCAGGGCCACCAGTTGCAGCGCGATGAAGGCGACCACGCCCTTGTAGATGTCCGTCGTCAGCACGGTGGGCGGCGCCACGCCGCGCAGATAGAACAGCGCGAAACCGAACGGCGGCGTCAGGAAGGAGGTCTGCATGTTGACGCCTATCATCACACCGAGCCAGACGGCGGTGACGTTGGCCGAGGGGTCCGAGAGCAGGATGGGGGCCACGATGGGCACCACCACCACCGCTATCTCGATGAAATCGAGGAAAAACCCGAGGATGAAGATCACCGCCATGACGACGATGAACTGGCTCCAGAAACCGCCGGGCAGGGTGGTGAGAAACTCCTTCACCAGCTCCTCGCCGCCGAAGCCCCGGAAGGCCGAGGTGAGCATGGCCGCGCCCAGGAGGATGATGAAGACCATGGCCGTGGTCTTGGCGGTCTCGACCATGACGCCGGCGAGCATCTGCTCGGTGCGGTAGGCGCGCCAGCCGCTCCAGGCGACGGCGACCAGCAAACCGAGAACGGCGATGGCGGCGAGCGTCACGCCTATCGCCTCGTAGGCGCCGTGAACCGTGCGTATGTTCAGATCGAAGGTGGCCAACAGTATGAAGAGCGCGAGCAGCGAAAGGCCCGCGATGATGGCCGGCGTATAGCACCCGCGCCGTCCTTCGGCCAGGCGGTACCCCGCCATGATGGTGGCGCCGACGGCGCCGATGGCGCCGGCCTGGTTGACCGTGGCAACGCCTGCGATGATGGAGCCGAGCACGGCCAGGATGAGCGCCAGTGGAGGAATGAGGGCCAACAGCACGCGGAAGGCGAACCGGCGGTCGAAGCTGCCCTCCATGGGGATGGCCGGCGCGGTGCCGGGCCGTATGAGCGCGACCGCGAGAATGTAGACGACGTAGAGGCCCACCAGCACCAGACCGGGCGCGATGGCGCCCAGGAACATGTCGCCCGCGCTGGCCGAGGTGATGCCGAACTCCGTGGGCATGATGAACTGGCCGGTGGAGGCCTTGAAGTCCACCAGCCGGAGCGTGGCCGCCTGATCGGTGGCGTTCGAGAGCTGGTCGGCGAGGATGATGAGCACCACGGAGGGCGGGATGATCTGCCCCAGCGTGCCCGCCGCGCAGATTGTCCCGGTGGCGAGCTGGCGCGAGTAGCCGTTGCGGAGCATGGCCGGCAGCGAGATGAGGCCCATGGCCACCACGGTGGCGCCGAGAATGCCGGTGGTGGCGGCGAGCAGCGCGCCCACCAGCACCACCGAGATGCCGAGGCCGCCCGGAACCGGCCCGAACAGGCGCGCCATGGTCACCAGCAGGTCCTCGGCGATCTTCGAGCGCTGCAGCATGATGCCCATGAACACGAACAGGGGCACGGCGATGATGGTGTCGCGCTCGACCTCCCAGTAGACGCCCCGGAAATTGGTGACGCCGGCCGTGAGCCACTGGACGGGGCCGTCCTGCGCGAAGAATGCGCCGGCGTCCCCGGCGAAGACGTAGCCGGTGAGCGACGCGAGTCCGATGGTCAGGATGGCCGAGCCGGGCAGCGCGAACGCCACCGGGTAGCCCGACGCCAGCGCCAGGGCCATCGCGAGGATCAGCAGTGCGAGAAAGAAAAGCTCCACGGTCAGGCCGGCTCGTGCGCGGGCCGGCTTGGCGGCTGCCCGCGAAGAATCGCCATGGCGTCGAGGTAGTACGCCAGAAACTGCGTCATCATGGACACGGCGTATACGGCGAGGAAACCCGCCATCAGATACTTGACGTAGAGGCCGTACCCGCTCTGGGACGTCTCGAAGTAAAGCAGCGGGCTGTTGATGACGGACGCCTTGCCCGCCATGCCGACGGCGAGGATGGTCCAGCACAGCGGCACGCCCAGCAACATGGACCCCCACGCGTTGACCAGGGCCTTGCGCCGCTCGGTGAAATGCGTGTAGAGCACGTCCACGCGCACGTGGCCTCCGGCGACAAGGGTATGGGCGCTGGCAAAGAGGAACAGCGCCGCGTACCAGAAACGCACCAGATCGCCCATGAAAGCCTGCTCGTAGGAGAAGATGAAGCGCGCGATGACGATCTGGAACTCGGCGACGACGACGAGCAGCGCGAGCCAGATGAAGTCGAGCCCCCGCCTGAAGCATGCCACCACGGCCGCCGCGAGCATGAGCGGCAAATGCACGTAGACGCCGCGAAAGCTCGATACGCCCAGTTTCTGGGCCAGCGTCTTGCCGAACACCGCGGGCAGCAGCCCTTCCACGCGCAGGAACGATATGACCCCGTCGGCGATGCCGACGAAAAACGTCGTCCAGAACGCCGCAGATATGATATAGGCGGTGATGGAACTGAGCAGCACTGCGTCGGACGCAAACGGCCTCTCCCGGTTCCTGAGCGCGAAGACGATGACGGCGAGGACCGGAAGGACGTAGCCTGCGAGCTGCAGCCATGCCAGGAACGCCGCTCCTACGCCTGAGGACGCGCCGCCCAAGATGCGCGCGACGCCCGGCCAGCCATGCCAGAAGACAAGATAGTTGTTGAAGAGGAAAACGAACATGGTCGCGGCCAGCGACAACGCGAACGCGCGATAAAGCGCGTCCGCGATGCCGGGCCGTCTTTCGTCCTCGTTTAACCGATCCTCAGTCACCGTGGAAAACCATAGTGGTCCGTCACACTACGCGCCGGGCATCTAGCTCGTGACGCCAAGCACGCGGTTGCGCTGCGCTATGAATGCCTGGTCGGCGAGGCTCATCCAGCCGCCGACCTCGAGACGCGCCTTGGCGAAACTGTCATGGATGCGCTTGGCGAGCGGGCTGTGCGTCACCACACCCGCGAAGACTTCATCGGACGCTTTTCCGAACGCGTCGTAGATGTCGTCGTTGAACTTGCGCACCTGGACGCCCTGATCGCGCGTGAGCCGGGCGAGCGCAGCGCCGTTCTTGGCGTTGTACTCGGCCATCATCACGTCGTTCTCCATGGAGGCCGCGGCCTCGATGAGCGTCTGATCGGCCTTGGAGAGCGAATCCCAGAACTTCTTGTTGAAGCCCGCAGAGAGCATCGAGCCGGGCTCGTGCATGCCCGGATAGTAGTAGTACTTGGCGGCTTCATAGAACTTCATGAACTCGTCGTTCCACGGCCCCACCCATTCGGTGGCGTCGATGGCGCCCGAGACGAGGTTCTCGTAAATCTGCCCGCCCGGCAGGGAGACCGGCGAGGCGCCGAGCTTCGCCATGACGTCGCCGCCTAAGCCCGGGATACGCATCTTGAGGCCCTTCAAGTCGTCGGCGCTGTTGATCTCCTTGCGGAACCAGCCGCCCATCTGCACGCCCGTGTTGCCGCACATGAGGCCCTTGAGCCCGAACCCTGCGGCCAGTTCGTCCCAGAGTTGCTGTCCGCCGCCGAAGCGGATCCAGGCGTTCAACTCGGTGTAGGTGAGGCCGAACGGCACGGCGGTGAAGTAGGCCCACCCCGGATGCTTGCCTTTCCAGTAGTAGTCGGCCGCATGGTAGGCCTGCGCGTTGCCCGACGCGACCTCGTCGAACGAGTCGAAGGCGCCGACGCGCTCGCCGGCGGCGAAGTAGGTCACCTTGATGCGGCCGTCGCTCATGTCCTGGAGACGTTTGGCGAAGCGCTGCGCCCCGGTGCCGAGACCCGGGAAATCGCGCGGCCAGGTGGTGACGATGGCGATCTCGATGCGCTTCTTCATCATGGCGGGCGCCTTCTGGGCCTGGGCCAGCCCGCTGCCTGCCACGACCGCCGCGGCGGTACCGGCCGCTGTGCCTGCAATAAAGTCACGACGTTTCATACGATTCTCCTTTTTTATGAGAGTTGTTTATAACCCACATGATGAGCGACCGGCTCGCCGGCCGGAAACCGGCGGCCGACCACCCTGTCAGACTCATCGGCAATGCGTTGTGATGCAATGAAATATACTATGACAAGCCGTATTCCGGCGCAACCACCCTGCGGCCGCCGAGGCGCGCGTCTCGCCTTGAGTAGCCGCCGGAAGTCAAACGCGACTGAGGAGGGAGCGTTCGTATCGAAGGGCGAGGGGCGCCGACTGGCAAGGGCCGCGTCTTTGGGGCTGTTGAAAAACTTTCCTGACGGGTTAAAGGCAACCCCCCTTGTCGGGATTGTTGAAAAAGGCCATGTATCCCCTCGGTCGGCGACGTGATGATCCCGTAGGGACAGGCCCCCGTGCCTGTCCTGCTACGCAAAACGCGATGGCATTGTAGGGGCCGCATATCATGCGGCCCTGATTTTCTCCACAAGGCGGGCCGCATGATATGCGGCCCCTAGAAACAAATTGTCTCTCTCCGGCTTTTTGAACAGCCCCTTGACAGGGGTCAATTTCGAGCGATGAGCGAGAAATTGCGGACCGATGTGTTTCTCATCAATGGCTTATGCAAACGCTCGTTCCTCACTCGCGTTTGACCCCTGACAAGGGGGGGTAGGGGGGGGTTGGTTCCGACGAGGGGGGTTGGGGGTCGAACGCGCCCGGAGAGGGAGCGTTCGCTGCCCCGACGAAGGCGCTTTCAACAACCCCGATACGGGCGGAACTGTCGCGCTGGAAGCGGGAACGGGTCGCGCCCCGACCCTGCGGGCGAAGGTTGATGCGGCGGAGAGGTCGATTCCCGATGAGAGAGGGATGACGGACCGGGCGGTTCGGCGGTTCGGCAAAAACTTGAACAAAGGCCCGAACGCGGTTAATCTGTTTTCGCTTCACATATCGCATACGTTCGATACCCATGGAGACGCGCATGGACACGGGGGCGGAGCCGCTCGCTCGGGCGCAGGATGAGGGGCCTTTCGCGGGATACGATATCGATTCCCGCTTCTACGACGAGATGTTCGACTCCGGCGGCGAGGCGCGCGCGGCGAGCGGGCGGCTCAGGGCCGCGCTCGCCGAACTCGATCCTGATGACCTGGAAAAACTCCAGGAGGGCGTCTACCGCCGCTTTCTGTATGAGGGCATCACCTTCACGGTGCTCGACGCCGAGGAGGCCACCGAGCGGATCATCCCCATCGACTGCGTGCCGCGCCTGCTGACGGCGGCGGAGTGGGACCACGTCGAACGCGGCCTCAAGCAGCGCCTCATGGCGCTCAACCTCTTCCTGAAGGACGTCTACGGCGAGGGCCGCTGCCTGCGCGAGGGGGTGGTGCCGGTGGACCTCGTGCTCGGCTGTCCGCAATACCGCATGGAGATGCGGGGTCTCAAAGTCCCCCACGACGTCTACGTCGCCGTGTGCGGGACGGACATCGTCCGCACCCACGAGGGGTTCGCCGTGCTCGAGGACAACCTGCGCGTCCCCTCGGGCGTTTCCTACATGCTCGCCTGCCGGAACGCCATCAAGGACGTGCTGCCCAGGCTCTACCGCGAGCACCGCGTCCGCGAGGTGGCCGACTACGCCGAGCATCTCTATTCCACCCTCGCCTCCCTGGGCCACTCGCCGAGGGAGCCGAACGTGGCGGTGCTCACGCCCGGCATCTTCAATTCCGCCTACTACGAACACGCCTTTCTCGCGGGCGAGATGGGCGTCGACCTCGTCGAGGGGCAGGATCTGCTCGTGCGCGACGCCGCCCTTTACGCGCGCACGACGGCGGGGCTTCGCCGCATCGACGTGCTCTACCGCCGCGTGGACGATGATTTTCTCGATCCGGTGACGTTCCGGGGCGATTCGTTCCTGGGCGCGGCGGGGCTCTTCCACGCCTACCGCGCGGGGAACCTCGTGCTCGCCAACGCGCCGGGGACCGGCGTGGCGGACGACAAGAGCATCTACGCCTACGTTCCCGGGATCATCCGCTATTTCCTGGACGAGGAGCCGATACTCGCCAACGTCGAGACGCACCTTTGCCGCGAGCCCGAGGGGCTGGCCTACACGCTGGAGCATCTCGACGAACTGGTGGTGAAGGAGGTGGGCGGTTCGGGCGGCTACGGGATGCTGGTCGGCCCCCACGCCGCCGTGGCCGAGCGTGCGGCCTACGCCGAGCGGCTGCGCGCGGACCCGTCGAACTTCATCGCCCAGCCCACGCTCGCGCTCTCGCGCTCGCCGTGCTTCGTCGAGGGGGGCATCGAGCCGCGCCACGTGGACCTGCGCCCCTTCGTGCTCCAGGGGCGCGATGAGCAGCACGTGGTTCCGGGCGGGTTGTGCCGCGTCGCGCTCCGGCGCGGCAGCCTCGTCGTGAACTCGAGCCAGGGCGGGGGGTGCAAGGACACCTGGGTGCTGGAGGGGTAGTCATGCCCGACCGTGTCTACGGAATGATTGGGGCTGTTGCGAAGAAGGTTCTTATAAAACGAGATAGGGGCAGCGGGCTTGGCGGAACCCCTGAATCCTCATCCTGCGTAGGCGCGCAAGCGCCGTATCGAAGGTTTGACCCGACCGGGGAGGGAGGGTTAAAAGGCGCATCTCTCCGGCGGGCGCGAACGTCGCCCTTCGATACGCGGCTTCGCCGCTACTCAGGGTGAGGCGGAGCGGCGGGCGTGATTGGTTGTGTAGGGGCCGCATACATGCGGCCCATGACGAATGGCGAAAAGGCCGGGTCGCATGTATGCGACCCCTACAAAAACGTGGACGGTGGTGGTTCTGTAGGAGACGTATACGGGTTTATTGAAAAAGCCCCGGGAAGCGATTTTGGGTTGCGCGCACGCTTTTGAAGTTCACTCCCCCCTTGAGGGGGAGTCGGTGAGGTGAGGGGGCTTTTCCCCCGAAACCGAACCGGTGGGGGGAGCTTTTATATTTTGGAGCGTGTCCCCCCACCGAATCGCTTGCGGGCATTCGCCCTTAGCTCTTCGTCGGGCTTTCCCCTCGGGAAGCCCGACCCTCAAGGGGGGAGTGGTTGGTTGGCGCTCTGCAAGGGTGAGTGGTTTCATAATGCGTATGTCGATTGAGGAATCCATTCCCTGATTTAGGGTAGGCTTTTTCAACAGCCCCTCTTCGGTAGGGATTGAACAACACAGGAACTGATTGCAAGGAGAGAATCATGCTGGCTCGGGTCGCCGCCGATTTCTACTGGCTGGGCCGCTACGCCGAGCGCGTCGAGCAGACCGCGCGCCTTCTGGAATACCAGCTCACCCGCCTCGTCGATAGGCCCGCGGACGAGCTGGTCGTCGGGTGGGGGGCGATATACCGGGCGCTGGGCCAGCCCCCGCCCGGCGCGGCGTCGGGCCCCGAAGAGGCCGAGGCCTTCGTCATCCCCGACGCCTACACGCTGGCGGGCAACCTCGTGGAGGAGGGCGCGAACCCCGACTCCATCCTCTCGTGCTGGCGGCAAGCGCGCGAGAACGCCCAGCGCGTGCGCGCGCAGCTCCCGCTCTCGATATGGACGCGGCTCAACCAGGGCTATCTCTGGATGCGGGAGGTGGATTTCGCCGCAGAGTGGGCGCAGGCGCCGGCGCGGGTCGCGCGCGAGGTCATCGACCGCATGCGTCTTTTCGCGGGCGTGGTGCACTCGACGATGCCGCGCGACGACGCCTGGCGCTTTCTCGAACTCGGCCGCTTCATCGAGCGGGCGCAGCACCAGGCCGCGCTCCTGGGGGCGTGGGTCGAGTTCACGCGCGCGAGACGGGGCGTCGCCGCGCTTTCGTGGGCGGACTTGCTTCACGTGTGCGGCGCGTACGAGATCTACTGCCGCCGCCATTCGATGAAGGTCCGCCGGGCGGAAGCGCTCGGCTTCCTCGCCCGCGACCCCGAGCTTCCCCGCTCGCTGCGCTTCTCGGCGCAGCGCATCGAGGAGGCGCTCGCCGGCATCGACCCGCTGGGCGCGCGCTACCCGCTCGCGCCGCCGCACCGCATGGCGCTTCGCCTCACGGCGGCCATCGAGATGGAGGCGGGGGAGTCCGGCGAGGTGGACTCGGGGGCGTTCTTCCGCGCGATTGGGGGCGACATCCGCGCGCTGCACGACCTGGCGATGGCCGCCTACGTCAACCGCTCCCCGGCCGAGGAGATTCCGGCGTGATCGTGAACTGCACGGTCGAGCACGCCATGCGCTTCGACTACGAGACGCCCGTGCAGGTTTCGGTGATGACGCTCTACCTGCGTCCGCTCCGCGACCGCGCCCAGACCCTGCGTGAATTCTCGGTGCGCACCGACCCCGAGGGCCGGCTCTTCGAGTTCACCGACCCGTTCGGCAACGCCGCGCACTTTCTGGATCGCCCCCGCCCGCACCCGCGCTTCGAGGTGCGGGCGCGCTCGCGCGTCGAGGTGGGGCCGCTCGCCGCCGCTCCCGAGAGGCTCGACCCCGGCGCGGCGGACGCGCTTCGCCGCGCCGTCCGGACGCCCGAGTTCTGGCCGCTGGCGAACCCGAGCCGCTTCGTCCGCCCGAGCCCGGCGCTCGAGAGGTTCACGGCGGCCCACGGCATCGCGCTCGGGGACGACCCCCTCGTGAGCGCGCGCGCGCTTTGCGCGAAACTCCACGACGTCTTCGAGTACATTCCGGGCCACACCCGGGTGGACTCGCCCATCGAGGACATCCTCGAGACCGGGCGGGGCGTATGCCAGGACTACGCGCACGTGATGGCCTCCATCGTGCGCGGCTGGGGGGTTCCGTGCCGCTACGTGTCCGGCTATCTGGGCCCCGAAACCGCGGGAGAGGCGGACGGCGAGAGCCACGCCTGGGTGGAGTGCTGGTTTCCCGGCGTGGGGTGGGTCGGCTTCGACCCGACGAACGACACCGAGGGAGACGAGCGCCACGTGCGCGTGGCGGTGGGCCGCGACTACGCGGACGTTCCCCCGAGCCGGGGCGTGTTCCGGGGAAACGGCGCCACGAAGCTCGAGACCGAGGTCAAGATAGAGCGGCATCCGGAGGGTCAGGACTGAGCGGCGGCGGGTCGAAGGCGGTTTCCTGCCTGCGCGGGTCGCCGCGCCGAGGCGTCGCTCACTGCGGGTTTTCAAGAATCATCCGATATCGACGGGAGAGGACGAAATGCGAGCATCATCCAGGAAACTGTGCGCCGCCGCGGCCGCGCTGGCGATATGCGCCGTCTTGAGCGCGGCGGGAGCGAGCGCCGCCGAGGAGGCGAAGCCCACCGGCTGGTACCTGGGCTTGGGGCTGGGGATCAACAAGACTTCGGGCATGGAGCAGGCGGGCTGGAACCGCGACGACATCTGCTACCCCGAAGACGACTGCGGCCGCTTGCCCGGCGGCGCGCCCGGCGGCTACAGGTGGTACTACGACCTGGAGGCGGACGACGGCGCCGCGTTCGAGATTTCGGTCGGCCGCCGCTTCGGGGCGTTTCGCCTGGAACTGGCGCTCGCCCAGCGGAAAAACGACGTGATGGAGCAAAAATTCAAAGACCTCACCTATCTGGACGGCTCGCGCAGCGTGCGCCGCCCGGCGAGCAACTACCAAAACGATCCCGATACCCGTATCGACGATCTGACGACGCGCACCCTCTCGCTGAACGCCTACTACGACTTCCCGCTTTCGGGGGGCCGCTTCACGCCCTACCTGGGCGCGGGCGTGGGCGTTTCCTTCCTCGAGCTGGCGGGGGTGTATTATCGGTCGCGGTATTCGTGCAAGAACCCCGCGGCCGACTGCGACAATCCCGGACAGTACGACAGCCACCAGGACGAGGACTTGACCGACGCCGTCTTGTCCGCGCACCTGCACGCCGGCCTCGACTACCGCGTGAACGAAAAGATGCTGCTGGGCCTCAAGCTCACCTATTCCATGGTGGGCGACATGGAGGACGTCGAGGGCAGGTACGTGAAGCATCCCGTCCCCGGCCTTTCCAACTTCACCACGATCAGCGGCATGAACCACTTATCCTTGATGCTCGGGGTGAAATACTTCTTCGGGGAGTGAGTCTGGGGGGCTTCCGGAGCGCGGTGATGGGATTAGCGTCGCACACGAACGGAGGGTATGACCTGTGACGGGAATCTGGACGAAAAGCGGCGAAGAATGGGAATGGGGGAAGCCTCGCGCGTTCGAGGACGAGGCCGCTCTGCATGAGCTCATCAGGGAGAACCCGCAATTCCTGCCGCTCAGCGGCTCGCCCCGCCTCGTGGTTCTGGGTTCCGAAACGTGGCTGGGAAACGGATACGCGGACATCCTCGCGGTCGAATCCTCCGGCCGTCCCGCGATCATCGAGGTGAAGCTGGGGCGCAACCCCGAGGCGCGCAAGGCCATCGTGTCGCAGATTATCGCGTATGCGGCCTTCCTCCAGGGATTCAGTATCGAGGATCTCGAGCGGGGGCCTCTTCACAGGTTTCTGGCGGATGCGGGGCATGAATCCATATTTGATGCGGTGAAGGCCGAGGACCAGGAGGGGGCGGTGGATGCGGATTCGTTCACGGCCTCGCTGCAAGACCACCTTGGCTCAGGAAACTTCAGGCTGGTTCTCGTGTTGGACGACGTTCCGGCCGAACTGGAAAGGGTCGTCGCCTATCTGGACGCGATCACCGTCCAGACGCTGACGATCGACCTGATCACGCTCAAGGTCTATGAAGTAGGTGGAGCGCAGGTCGCCCTGCCCCAGCGCGTCTCGCCCGATCCCGGCGCGTATCAACCCTCCGGCGGCTCCGGGTCCGCCGCGCCCCGGGGAAGGCTCACCGACGGGTCGGACGCATTTCGGGCTTCCACCGCCGACACCACCGGCGAGACCCGCGAGAAGTTCGACGAGTTGATCGCATGGGCGGAGAAATTGGCCGCTTTGCCGAACGTGCGCCTCTCCACTTTCACGGGCGTCGAAAGCGAACGCTTCACCCTCCTGCCGCGCATCATGCCGGACAACGCCGGCCTCGTGACCGTCTGGAACGACAAGCAGAAGCCCTACATGTCGGTGTGGCGGACGGTGTTCGAGCGGCGCGCGCCCAAGGCGCTCGAATCCGTGGAGCGAATCATCGAGCCGGACAGAATCGGGCAGGGAACCACGCTCAAGGAAATCACGCCAGGAATCCTCGAAGCGTTGACGCGGGCGTATGAGGAAGCGAGCGGAGGCTGAGTACCCCCGCCCCCTTCGTCGGAACCACCCCCCCTACCCCCCCTTGTCAGGGGTCAATTTCGAGCGATGAGCGAGAAATTGCGTACCGGTGTGTTTCTCATCAATGGCTTATGCAAACGCTCGTTCCTCGGGGTTGTTGAAAAAACCCCATGCGGCGCAATCCCCTCCTCGCCCCGCCGCTCCGCCTCACCCTGAGTAGCGGCGAAGCCGCGTATCGAAGGGCGAAATTCGCGTCCCGCCGGTTGGATGCGTTCCCCCATCCTTCGATACGGCGCTTACGCGCCTACTCGGGATGAGGAAAGAGGCGTCGGCGGTTTGCGGGGGTCGAAGACGGGGGTTTTTCAACAGCCCCGCCTCACTCGCGTTTGACCCCCGACAAGGGGGGTAGGGGGGTGCCTTAGCGGCCCCGAACAGAACCGCTTGAAACACTCCCCCGTGATCCTCAATCACCAAACACCTGCCCCCGCCCCGCGTTGACATCGCATCCTCCGGCGTCCAGAATGCGCCCGTGTTTCGCCGGTTGGATCGATTCTCCGATGAGACGATAAGCGGAAGGTGAACCATGAGCCGGGACTTCATGCGCGCGCGCGTCTTAAGAGGCCCTCTGGGCGACATCCTCGAAAAAGTCGAGGCGGGGCTGCGCCTCACCTTCGATGAGGGCGTGCGCCTCTATGAGGCCGGGGACGTGAACGCCGTCGGCTATCTGGCGAACGTTGTGCGCGAGCGACTGCACGGGAACCGCACCTACTACAACGTGAACAGCCACATCAACTATTCGAACATCTGCGTGCTGTGGAAGGCGTGCAAGTTCTGCGCGTTCGGCAAGAAAGAGGGCCAGCAGGACGCCTATGCGTATTCGCTGGAGGAAATCTTCAGGATGGCGGAGACGCTGGGCCGGGGCCGCACCGAGTTCCACATGGTGGGCGGCCTGCATCCCGATCTGCCCTTCGACTACTATCTGGAGATGATCCAGGGCATCAAGGAGATGCACCCCCAGTTGCACCTCAAGGTCTTCACGGCGACGGAGATCCGCTTTCTCGCCGATCACGTCGCGAAGATGAGCGTCGAGGAGACGCTGGATCATCTCGTGCGCTCGGGGCTTGGTTCGCTCACGGGCGGAGGCGCGGAGATTTTCGCCGAACCCACGCGCTCCAGGATATGCAAGGGCAAGCACTCGGGCGAGGACTGGCTCGAAATCCACCGCATCGCCCACAACAAGGGCATCCGAAGCACCTGCACCATGCTCTACGGCCACGTGGAATCGAACGAGGACCGCGTGGACCACATGCTGAGGCTCCGGGACCTGCAGGACGAGACCGGCGGGTTCACCACCTTCATCCCGCTCGCGTTCCACCCCGAGAACACGCAGATGGACGACATCCCCCCCACGGGCGGGATGCTCGACATCAGGAACTACGCCGTCGGCCGTCTTCTGCTCGACAACATTCCCCACATCAAGGCCTACTGGATCATGGTGGGCCAGCCCGTCGCGCAAATCTCGCAGCGCTTCGGCGTGGACGACCTGGACGGCACCGTCGTTCAGGAGAAGATCTACCACATGGCGGGCGCGAAGACGCCGCACGAACTCACCGTGAACGACATCCGCCGCCTCATCAGAGAGGCGGGGCGCGAACCCGTCGAGCGCGACACGCTCTACCGCGAGGTCACGCGCCAGGGAGATCAATGGGCAGTCCACGCCTGAGCAATCCCATGAAGCTCGGCACCGTTCCCTTCCTGAACGCCAGACCCCTCACGGTTGCGCTGGAGGGCAACCCGGCGGTCGAACTCATCGTCGAACCCCCCTCGAAGCTGGCGGATATGCTGGCGCGGGGCGAACTGGACGGCGCGCTCGTATCCTCGTTCGCCCTTTTCGGGATGCGCGGCGCGCGTTTCGCGCCCGGCGTCGGCATCGCGAGCCATGGCCCGGTGGAGAGCATCCGCCTCTATTGCCGGAAGCCCGCGGATTCGCTGCGCCGCGTGGGGCTGGACAGCTGGTCGCTCGCCGCGACGAACATGGCGCGCGTCTACTTGAAGCACCGCTGGGGGGCGGAGCCCGAGTTCGTCGCAATCGATCCCTTGAGGCCGCCGCGAGACGACGAGACGCTCGACGCCTTTTTGCTCATCGGCGACAACGCCCTGCGCGAACCGCCCGGCGACCACTACGTGCTCGACCTGGGCGAGGAGTGGCGGAACTTCACCGGACTCCCCTTCGTCTACGCGCTCTGGGTGTTCCGTCAGGGAGCGGGAGACGCCGGGTCCGCGGCGCTCCTGCGGGACGCGAAGAAAGAGGGCGTCGGACGGATCGAGGAGATCATCGACAAGTCGCTTCCGCCGGGCGTGGATAAGAACACGGCGTGGTGCTATCTCACCGAGTGCATCCGCTACGATGTGGGCGAAGAGGAACTCGAAGGCTTGAGGCGGTATTATGAGCTCCTCGTCGAGGACGGCCTCGCGGAGCCGGGCTGGGAGCCCCGCTTCGTCGATGAGCCGGCGGCCCGCGTGGAGGTGATAAGCGAGACGGCTTCGAAGGAGGATGAGGTGAGCGGCGACCTTTGCTTCAAGAGCATTCACGACCTGGGGACGATGATCCGCAAAAAGGAAATCTCCCCCGTCGAGGTTATTGAGGCCCACCTGCGCCGCATCGAGGCGCTGAACCCCGAACTCTTCGCCTACCAGACGGTGACGGCCGAACTGGCGATTGAGGAAGCGCGCGCCGCCGAGGCCGAGATAATGGGGGGCCGGTGGCGGGGACCCATGCACGGCGTTCCCTATGGCGCCAAGGACATCGTCGATACGGCGGGCGTGCTCACCACCCACGGCTCCTCCTTTCACCGGGACAACGTGCCGCGCGAGGACGCGGAGATCATCAGGCGCTTGAAGGACGCGGGCGCGGTGATGCTCGGCAAGACGGCCACGCACGAGTTCGCCGCCGCGGCGGTGAGCATCAACCCCCACTACGGCGCGGTGCGGAACCCCTGGGATACCGAGCGCATCGTCGGCGGTTCGAGCGGCGGCTCGGGCGCGGCCTGCGCGGCGGGTCTCGCGCCGGCGGCCATCGGCACGGACACGGGCGGCTCCATCCGCAACCCCGCCGCCCTGTGCGGGGGCGTGGGCTTCAAGGCCACCCACGGCCGGGTGAGCCTGCGGGGCATCTGCCCCAACGCCCTGAGCCTCGATCACGCCGGCCCCATGACGCGCACGGCGCGCGATGCGGGGCTGATGCTTCAGGCCGTTGCGGGCTATGACGCGGAGGATGCGAAGTCCCAAAACATCCCCGTTCCCGACTACACCGCGGGGATAGAGGACGGCGTGCGCGGGAGCCGCATCCTCGTCTGTCCTGATTTTCACGGACGCGCCGAGGTGGATTCGGAGATCACCGCCGCGTTCGAGGCGGCGGTGGAAATCTTCCGCGCTTTGGGCGCGCAGGTGGAAGAAGTCTCCTTCGCGCATCACCAGAGGCTCATGGATTTCTTCCCCCTCATCTCGGGGCCGGAATTCAGCGAGTTCCACAGGCCGTTTTTCGAGCAGAACCCGGGTGGCTACGGCGAGGACGTGCGCGAGCGCCTGGAGTGGTCGTTCGAGGTCGCGCCGGACGATTACGTGCGCGCGCTCAGGGAACGCGTTCTGGCCCAGCGCGAGGTCGCCGCGTTCTTTGAAAATGCCGACGCGCTCATCCAGCCCGCCATGCCCTGCGCCGCCCCGCCGATTGCGACCCTCACCGCGCGGATGAACGGACGCGAGGTAACTTACAAGAACATCCACAGGCCGTTTCTCGCGCCGCACAACGCCACGGGCTTCCCGGCGCTCGTCACCCCGATGGGCCGGAACTCCGAGGGGATGCCGATGTCTCTCCAGATCGCGAGCGGCCCCTGGCGCGAGACGGACGTGCTTCGCGCCGCGCACGCCTACGAGCAAGCGACGCCCGAACTCAGGAACGAGCGGCCGCCCGTGGGGGCATGAAACTTTTGCTCGTCTAAATAACAACAAAGTCGATTATTGGTGAAACAAAAGGAGAAAGCCTTGCCGAAAGCGCGCGTGAACGGAATCGACATCCACTACATCGAACGAGGCGAAGGGACGCCGCTCCTTGCGGTGCACGGGTTCCAGAACTCGCATTTCTCCTTCACGCCCCTCATCGACTGGCTCTCCGAAAGCTTCCATGTGTTCGCGCTCGATTTGCGCGGCCACGGCGATTCGGACAAGCCCAGAGGCCCCTACGCCATCCAGACCTTCGCGGACGACGTCGTGGGTTTTCTGGACGCGCTCGGCATCGGGCGGGCCGATTATCTCGGCCACAGCATGGGCGGGCGCACGGGCACGATGGTGGGCATCCGGCATTCCGGGCGCCTGAGCCGCCTCATGCTCTCCGCCTCGTCCGCAGGCCCGCCTTCGGGCGCATACCGGGAGATGTTCGAGACGCACTTGAAGGTGGCCCAATCCGAGGGGATGGAGGCGCTGCACGAATTCAAGCTGCGGCGGGACGAAGTTCCAGAAGGCCTGCGCGAGGGTCCCCTGGCCGCCGAATACAGGAAGAATTTCCTCAAGAACACGCCGCAGACGTTCGCCGATACGGCGCACGCGCTTTTCACGATGCCGGTTTTACGGGACGAGCTTCATAAGATTTCCGTTCCCACCTGGGTGTGCCACGGGGAGAACGACGCAGGGCCCATCGACTTCAGCGAGGTGTACGCGGAACACGTGCCGGACTGCGCCACTTCGATCATCCCCGATGCGGGCCACAGCTCCTTCTGGGATCAGCCCGAAGCCTTCATCGCCGAGATGGAGGCGTTTCTGGAGAAAAACCCCCTCTGAATCGCCCGTTCGGGTTGCGCCGCCGGGAATCACGGCCGGGCCGGGGGAGAGGGGGGCGATTCAGGGTTGTTGAGAAAGACCTGGAAAACAATTTCAAGTTTCGTGCGTGCTTTTGAAGTTCACTCCCCCCTTGAGGAGGCTGTTGAAAAACCTGCAATACCGGTATGACGGCGACAGGGCACCGCCTTGCCGTAGGGTTTGTAGGGGCCGCATGATATGCGGCCCCTACAAACCCCTCTGCCTTTCTCCTGCACGGCTTTTTCAACAACCCCTTGAGGGTTGGGCTTCCCGAGGGGAAAGCCCAACGATGAAGCCGAGCGGTTTGTGCGAAGGCTGATGCGGTGGGGGGTAAATCGCGTTTTTGCGCCATTCCGAATTATACTCCCCACCGGTTCGCTTGCGGGCATGCGCCCTTAGCTCACCGACTCCCCCTCAAGGGGGGAGTCAAATCTAAAGCGCTCCTTCTGTGGGCTTCTTCAACACCCCGTTCTCCCCGGCGGTTTCATCTGTTGACCTGATCGCCGCGCTCCCGCATTATTCCGAGGGCTTGAACGAACCTTGAGGAAACCCCATGACCACGGCGACGACGGCGTTCTACGAGGCGATTGAAAAGGCGGCGGGCGGCGAGCGCCTCTCGTATGAGGAGGGACTCGCCCTGCTCGAAGGGGACGATCTGGTCGCGCTTGGCGCGGCGGCGGACGACGTTCGCGCGCGCCTCCATCCCGAGGGTTACGCCACCTATTGCGTGGACAGAAACATCAACTACACGAACGTGTGCGACGTCTACTGCACGTTCTGCGCGTTCTACCGCCCGCCGGGGGATCACCCCGAAGCCTACATCCGCACGCGCGATGAGATAAGGGAGAAACTCGACGAGCTCTACGCCGTGGGCGGCAGGCAGATCCTGCTGCAGGGGGGCCACCATCCGGATCTCCGGATCGAATGGTACGAGGAGCTCTTCTCCTGGATGAAGGGGGAGTTCCCGGACCTCCATCTCCACGCCTTGAGTCCGCCGGAGATTCACCACATCGCCAGATTAGAAGACATGCCCTACGAGGTGGTGCTCACGCGCCTGCGCGCTGCGGGCCTCGATTCCGTGCCGGGCGGGGGCGGCGAGATTCTGGTCGACCGCGTGCGGGAGAAGATTTCGAGGCTGAAAGTCGACACGGAGGGCTGGCTCCAAGTCATGCGCGCCGCCCACAACCTGGGGGTCCGCACGACCGCCACGATGATGTTCGGCCACGTGGAGACGGACGCGGAACGGGTCGAACACCTGCACCGCCTGCGCGGGCTTCAGGACGAGACGGGCGGCTTCACGGCCTACATCTGCTGGACGTTCCAGAACGACGGCGCGGCGCCCCTCAAGGCGCAGACGGTGGGCAGCAGCGAGTATCTCAGGATGCTGGCCATCAGCCGCCTGTATCTGGACAACGTCGTGAACATCCAATCCTCCTGGGTGACGCAGGGCATGAAGGTCGGTGAGTTGTCCCTCCGCTACGGCTGCAACGACATGGGCTCCACCATGCTGGAGGAAAACGTGGTGAGCGCGGCGGGCACCACCTACGCCCTGAACGAGGACGACCTCCACCGGATGGCGCGGAACGCGGGCTTCACGCCCAAGCGGCGCAATTTCTTCTACGAACTGATCTGACAACACCTTCCCCGTGACGACGGAACCTCACCGCACGTCCCAAGCGCAGAAGATGGAGCTTTGGCTGGCGGACCTGGTCTGCCCGGTGGATGGGCCGCCCATCCGGCGCGGCGCGATCCTCACCGCCTCGGGCCGCGTTCTGGCGGTGGGGGAGGAGGCCTTCGTTCGCCCCGCGGAACCCGTGGCCGAGGAGCGCGATTTCGGGCGCGCGATCCTGATTCCCGGCCTCGTCAACGCGCACACGCACCTGGAGCTCTCGGGCGTCGAGCGCGAGCCTGGGCCGATGGAGGATTGGATCGTCTCGCTCGTGCGCGAGATGAGGGGCTGGCCCGCGCACCTGTTCCTCGCCTCGGCGCGCATCGGCGCCGCCGCGAGTCTGGCGGCGGGCGTCACCTGCGCCGGCGACGTCTCGACCTCGGGAGAGAGCGCCACGGCGATGGCGGGCGCGGGCATGCGCGGCGTGGTGTTCCACGAGGTGCTGGGTATCGACCCGGCCAAGGCGGAGGAGGTTCTGGCGGCGAAACTCGAAGCCTGCGACCTCTTCCCCGAATACGAAGGCCCCGTCCCGGACGCCGTTCGGCACGGCCTGAGCCCCCACGCGCCCTATAGCGCCTCGCTCGCCCTCTACCGCGCCGCCCGCGATGAGGCGCGGGCGCGAGGCTGGCCCGTGGCGACGCACCTGGGCGAAAGTCTGGGTGAGATCGAATTCCTGCAGGACGGCGGCGGCGCGCTCGCAAGGGTCCACCGGGCGTTGAACGGCGCGCCGGCGGACTTCAAGCCCTCGGGACTCCGGCCCGTCGCCCATCTCGATCTGGCGGACGCGCTGGACGGCCTGACCCTCGCCGTTCACGCGAACCAGACGAACGCGGAGGACTGGGCGCTCTTGAGGAAGAACGGGGTGAGCGTCTGTCTCTGTCCGCGCTCGGCGGGCTTTTTCGGCCATCCCTTCGCCGATGCGGCGCGCATGCGCGAGGCGGGGCTGGCGTTGTGCCTGGGAACCGACAGCCTGGCGAGCAGCCCCAGCCTCTCGCTTCTGGACGAGGCCCGCGCCCTTCGCGAGACGGATGTGGAGATCACGGACGCCGAACTGCTCGATATGTGCACGCGCGCGGGCGCCGAGGCGCTCGGCTTCGAGAACCTGGGCGTTTTGAAGCCGGGCGGCGCGGCGGATTTCTGCGTCGTCTGTCCGCCTCGCGGTATGGGCGGTTTGCACCTGGGCGACGCGTTCGATGAGGACGCGTTCGTCGTCTGCACCGTCACGAACGGGGAGGTCCGCTACGAGGCGCCGAGCGCTTGAGGCTGCTGAAAAATCCTCTCCTCGTCCTGCGCAGTCCGCCGCTCCGCCTCACCCTGAGTAGCCGCCGAAGGCGGCGTATCGAAGGGCGAAATTCACGCCCACCGGAGGAATGCGCCCCCATCCTTCGATACGGCGCTTACGCGCCTACTCAGGATGAGGGTTCGGGGCGCTTGTGCCCGGTATGAGGGCGTCAAGCGTTCTGCGAAGCTCGAAGTTGCGCCGATGGAGTGAATTCCGAGCGAGATGGGACTTTTTCAACAGCCCCGCGTGAGGCGGTTTCGCCGCCCGCGTCCCGGTGCGGAATGCGCGCCGGGGTTCGGTGTGGTATAAACCCGAAAATTTCGCATCGGCGCATCTTTTCACATACGAGGCGATGAGCCTCTCAGGGAGAATGAGTATCCATGGCGAGAAAACTGACGAGTTTCGATAATTCCAACTGGAAGACCCGCAAGGCCCGCTACGACGTGGCCGAGGCGGGCATCGGCCGCGTGCTGGCCATCCGCATGGCGCCGGGGGACGATCTGTTCGGCACGACGCTCAAGATATGCCGGGAGAAGAATGTGAAGGCGGGCGTCATCCTGAGCGTGGCGGCGAGCCTCCAAAAGGCGGTGCTCAGAAACGTCTGGCAGTTCCCGAACCCGTTCCCCATCAACGACGAGTGCCGCATCTTCACGCCCATAAACGGCCCGCTGGAGCTCCTGCAGATGAGCGGCAACATCACCGAGACCGAGGCGGGCGAGCCCTACCTCCACGCCCACGTCACCATATCGATGGGCCGGCCCGAGGCGACGTGCTTCGGCGGCCACCTCGTGGAGGGGTGCACCATCTTCAGCACGTGCGAGATGGTGATCGCCGAGTTGGCCGATATCTCCTTCATGCGCGTGATGGACAGGCACACCCGCGTGGGCGAGGTCTTCGGCATCGAGACGAACGGGAAAACCGACGACGCGATCAAAAAAGAGATCACCAAGCGCAAGGCGCGCCCCAAGCCCAAGGGGGTGCGCTAGTTTTCGGGAGAATCACCCTGACGCATGCTTTGAGGGGCCGCTCCGCATGGGGCGGCCTCTCTTTTTTTTTTCGAGCGAGCCGCGCCGGAGGGGGTCGTTGAAAAGGCCCCGGGCAGGGTAAAGGCAACCCTCTTGAAGGGGAACCCCCATAAAGGCAACCCCCCCTACCCCCCCTTGTCAGGGGGGCAAGAAAAAGCAAGGCCCTCTCTGCCCGGCGAGGAACATCGCCTTTTCCACCCCCCCCCTGACTTGGTAAGGCGCATCGCCTTTTTATACCCCCCTGACAAGGGGCTGTTGAAAAAGCCGGAGAGAGACAATTTGTTTGTAGGGGCCGCATATCATGCGGCCCGCCGCCGGAGAGGCGAAAAAAGGCCGGGTCGCATGATATGTCGGACATATATGTCCGACCTACGGGTAAAACGTGGTTGATGCGAGAGGGACAGCTTTTTCAACAAGCCCGACAAGGGGGGGTAGGGGGGGTTGATTCCGACGAGGGGTTCGTGCGGAAGCGGCCTTCCCGCTAAAGGCGATGTTCCCCGGCAAGCACTTGTCAACACCCCCTACAGCCAGCGGCGCACGCTTTGGCAGTATTCGCCGTATTCCTCGCCGAATTTCTCCGCGAGGTAATCCTCCTCGCGCGCGACGATGGCCACCCGCACCGTGGCGAGGAGCGGCGCGCCCAGCACGAATATCCACAAGTTGTTGAGGAATATCCCGAGCCCCAGGAAGAGGCACATGTAGCCGAGATAGATGGGGTTGCGCGAGAAGCGGTAGGGCCCCTCCGTGATGAGGGCGTGCGCCGGCTTGTTCGTCTCGTGGTTCGTGCGGGCGTTCCTGTAGCAGACGAGGGAGGTCGAATTGAGGACGGCGCCCGCGAGCACCAGCCCCGCCCCGAGCGTGAAGCGCACGTTCTCGGGGAAGGCGTAGGTCGGGAACAGGGCGTCGAAGCCCACGCCCATGATGAAGTACATCGCGAAATACCAGACCGGCTTGATGGGGATTTCGGGGCGGTCCTCCGGCGTCTCCCCCTGGGGTTCGGGGCTTTTGTCCTTCCAGGGCATGAGCTTGTTCGGGTCGTCGAAATCGGTGAACTTCCTGAACCAGTCTTTCATGAGGGACAATCTCTAGTTATCGCTTTGGCTGCGAGACGCCTTGTAGCGCTGGTTCATGCTCTGGGCGACGCCCGCCATGACGGCGGCGGTCAAATCGAATGCGGCGTCGAGCGTCTCCTCGGTGAGGCCCGCTTTCCCGGCGTCCGCCAGGCGGCGGTCCACTCACGGCTGGCAGTTGCGGACGATGGCGACGGCGAGGCCCATCAGGATTTTCTCGCGGTCGGTGAGCAGGTCCACGTTGTGGGCGTCGCGGTAGAACCGGCGAAAATCGGCGCGCTCGGTCATATTCTCTCTCCTCGGGTGGCGAACGGCGGAATCGGTGGATTATAAGGGGGCGTATGCGCATTCTCAATCGCTTTCGGCGCGGCTGATGCACTGGCTCCGTGCAAGAGAGATATAAAAGGTTTCGTAGGGTCAGACATATATGTCTGACCTGTGTGTCCGTGCAATTTTGTAGGGGAGGACCTATGTGTCCTCCCAAACCCAACCCAGGCCGATAGGCGAACGCGGCGAAAACACGAAGCGGGCGGACACATGGGTCCGCCCCTCCGGCATTCTCTTTTCCATCAGCCGGGAATACGGCGCGCCAGGACAAAACGGAATTTCGCACTATAGAAGGATGAACGATATGGATTTGGGACTTCATGGAAAAGCCGCCATCGTAACCGGCGGGAGCGCGGGTCTGGGGCTTGCGATAGCCAAAGAACTTGCGCACGAGGGCTGCGACGTGTGCATCTGCGCGCGGAACGAGGAGCGCCTGGCGGCGGCCAGGCAGGAAATCCAGTTGGTATCCGAAGGCGTGGTGCGCGCGGTGCGCTGCGACGTGAGCGTAGCGGAAGACATCGCCGCCGTGGTGGAGGAGACGGTCGCCCTTTTCGGGACCGTCCACATCCTCGTGAGCAACGCGGGCGTGAGCACGACGAAGGATTTCCTGGACGTGGAGCGCGCGGACTGGGACTATTCGATGCGCAGCATCCTCTATGCGGCGTCCGAGTTCAGCCGTCTGGTGATCCCCTACATGCAGCGGCAAAAGTGGGGTCGCATCATCATGACGGGCTCCACGAGCAGCCGCCAGCCCCGGCCCCGCCGCGTGGTCTCGAACGCCTCGAAGGCGGCGCTCTTGAACTTCACGAAGTCCCTCGCCGGCGAGTTCGTGCGCGACGGTATTCTGGTGAACATCGTGAACCCCGGGCGCTTCAACACCCACTGGCCCGAGCGCATCGCGAAGATGGCGGCGGAGAGCGGCCGCACGGAAGAAGAAGTCTACGCCGAGGTGACGAAGGACATCGCCATCGGCCGCCTGGGGGAGGCGGAGGAGTTCGCGGCGGCGGTGGCCTTTCTCGCCGGCGAGCGGGCGAGCTACATCACGGGCGCGGCGCTCCAGGTCGACGGGGGCGAGATGTATTCGATCTGAAGGGCTTATCCGGCGCGCATCCGCGTCCGCCGCGCCACTCGTGGATAAGATGTTGACACAGTGTGGGGGCATGGGTTATTTTCACATTATGTTCGTGTTCTGAAATCTTGAATGCCCATATCCGGAACAGCAGAGAATACAAAGGCGGAAGGAAAAATAGACATGGCGTCGGTTTATGATGTCGCAGAATATATTCTATCGAAAACCGGCAGGATCACTACGTGGAAACTTCAAAAGCTCGTTTATTATACGCAAGCTTGGCATCTCGTCTGGGATGAAGAGCTTTTGTTTCCCGAAGATATTCAGGCGTGGGCGAACGGACCGGTGTGTCCCGATTTATACAGAAAGCACCAAGGGTTTTTCCATGTCTCCACGGTCCGGGCGAACCCCGACGCATTGTCCGAGAGCGAGCGCGAAACCGTTGATGTCGTGGTGGCTCATTACGGGGAATACAGCGGTCAGCAACTTAGTGATCTTACCCATTCCGAACCCCCCTGGATGAACGCAAGGAAGGGTATTCCGACCAGAGTAAGAGGGAATCGAGTTATTTCACATGAATCGCTGGCGGAGTATTATGGCTCCCTCCAGGAATAGAGGTAGGCGCCGAAAAGCAATCCCCCGACAATCCAGCCCCTCGATCAGGGAATCCGTCAAGCAAGTTCGTCAGGAAAAAAGCGAATCTCACGACCACTTGGTGGTTTGCTGGCACTTGGGCAGGATCGACTGGGATGGTCCGTGGGGCATGAGAGCGTGTCGGAATCTCGATTTCAGGCGGCTCATCGACGAGACGATTTCAAACTGGGAGACCATGACTTGGGCCGAGTTGTATCGGGCGAGCGGCGGCAGAAGGCAAGGCAACAACCATCATCCGGTCTTCGTTTCGAAACTTTCCTCGACCGCAAAGAAAAGACTTAAACGTATCCAGGCAGACGACGTCGAGGCAATCGTGTCCTTACGGATTAATTCCAGGGAAAGGTTGTATGGAATCAGAGCCGGTCAGGTGTTTCAGGTGCTCTGGTACGATCCTTGGCACGACAACCGCAACAAGGCGGTCTACCCGACCGGAAGATGAGGCAATCTCGCCGGGCAAGTTTTGGATGCGTCATGTCACCGCGGCGGCGAACTGAAACCCCGCCCAGACGGCGAGGAGGCACCCGGCGACGGATAACGCCACGTAGAGCGCCGCCAGAAGCCAGTCGCCTTCCTGGAACATGAGGAGGGTTTCGAGGCTGAAGGCGGAGAAGGTGGTGAATCCCCCCAGCAGGCCTATCATCGCGAACAGGCGGACTTCCTCGCTGAACACCTCCCTTGCGACGAGCAACTCGTAGATGCACCCGATGACGAACGAGCCGATGACGTTGGCCGCCAATGTGCCGAAGGGCCAGCCTGCGCCCAGCGATCTCTGAACGAAGAGCGCCAGTCCGTAGCGCAGCGCGCTGCCGATTGCGCCGCCTGTCGCCACCAAAAGCCAGTTCAACAGAAAGCTCCTTTCCGCCGGGTGAAATCCGCACTTTCTCGGTCTCCCCGAAAAATGACACCATTGCGGGGGCGGCGCAAGAGTTTCACGGTCCCCTGCTTTTCGGGCGCGCCCCCGTTCATTAAAATGAGCGCATGGACGAGACGCGCGAAGAAATCACCACACACGGCTGGAAGGCGCAGCTCGAAGATGAGTTGCGCGAACTCACCGAAGCCAACCTGCGCCGGGGACTGCGCACGGTCGAGGGGATGCAGGGCCCGACCATGCGCCATGGCGGCAGGACCCTCGTCAATCTTTCGAGCAACAACTACCTGGGTCTCGCCGGTTATTCGGCCATCATCGAAGCGTCGGTCGAGGCCGCAAGAGGCGCGGGCGCGAGCGGGGCCGCCTCCCCGCTCATCTCGGGGCACATGAGCGCCCACGAGGAGTTGGCGCGCGCGCTGGCCGCCTTCAAGCGTAAGGACGCCGCCCTCGTCTTCGGCTCGGGCTTTCTCGCGAACTTGGGCCTGATCACCGCCCTGGTCGGCGCGGGCGACGCCGTTTTCAGCGACGCGCTCAACCACGCGAGCATCGTGGACGGTTGCCGGCTATCGAAAGCCCGCGTCCACATCTACCCGCACCGAAACGTGGATTACCTGGAAGACGCTCTCAAGAAAGCCTCCTCCGCGCGCCGGAAGCTCATCGTGACGGACGGCGTCTTCAGCATGGACGGGGATTTGGCGCCCTTGCCCGGAATATGCGAGCTCGCTCAAAAATACGGCGCCATGCTCGTGGTGGACGACGCGCACGCCACGGGGGTCATCGGCGAGGGCGGCAGGGGGAGCGGCGCGTATTTAGGTGCGGAGGACGGCGTTTCGGTCTCCATGGGCACGCTGGGCAAGGCGCTCGCCTCCTACGGCGCGTTCGCGTGCGCGGATTCTGCGGTGATCGATTACCTCGTCAACAAGGCGCGTCCCTACATCTATTCGACGAGCCTCCCGCCCGCCGTGGCCGCCGCCTCCCGCGCCGCCGTCCGGGTCGCGGAAGGCGTCGAGGGGGAGCGCCGCCGGGAGAATCTGGCGAACCTGTGCGCGCGCTTTCGCGCCGGGCTTCGCTACATCGGGGTTCGCGTGGGCGACTCCCCGCCGGGCGCCGAGATACCGATTTTCCCCATCATCATCAGGGATACGGAAAAAACGCTGGCGCTCGCGGAGTATCTGATGGAGGCGGGCGTCTACCTGCTCGCCATCCGTCCGCCCACGGTGCCGGAGGGCACCAGCAGGCTGCGGGCCACCCTGATGGCGACGCACACCGAAGCGCAGATCGACAGGACGCTCGACGCCCTGGAGGCGGGACTCAAGAAGCTGGATATCGCCTAGTCGATTTCCACGATCACATTGCCCACCGCCTCGCCTCGCTCCACCGCCTCGTGCGCGCTTGCGAGTCCATCGAGCGGGAAACGCTCCGCGATATGGTGGGTGAGCGCGCCCTCATCCAGAGCGCGGGTCAAGTCCGCCGCCGCTTGGAGCAGAGCCTCGGGCGGGCAGCAGTGGACCATCACGAGTCTTATGGTGATGTTGTTCAGCATCAGTTCGTAGTGGGGGAAGGGAGGGTTGCGATCCCCCATGGAGGAATAGGAGGCGATGACGCCGCCGATTTTCAGGATTTTGTAGTTCGTCTCCCAGTTCACTCCGAGATTCACGTCCACCACGCGGTCCACGCCCGCGCCGCGCGTGATCTCAAGGACTCTTTCGGCGACGTCCTCCTCGCGGTAGTTGATCAGGTGATCGGCCGCCGCCCGCTCGGCCTTCTCCGCCGAACTCACCGTGGCGATTACGCGCGCTCCCGCCCATTTCGCCAGTTGCACCGCGTAGACCCCCACGCGGCCCGCGCCGCCCGTCACCAGCACCGTCTTGCCCGCAATGGGGCCGTCCGCGAACAGGCATCGGTGGGCCGTCATGGCGGGAATGCCGAGGCACGCTCCTTCCGCGAAGGTGGTTTTTTCGGGCAGGCGGACGAGAAACCGCTCGGGCAGGCAGACGTATTGCGCCGATGTGCCGAACGCGCGTTTGTAGCGCGCGTTGTAGACCCACACCCGGTCGCCCGCTTCATGGCCGCTCGCGCCCGGGCCTAACTTGTCCACGACGCCCGCGCCGTCGTTGTGGGGGATGATCCTCGGAAAATCCGGGAAGTGCTCGAAATAGCCCCAATCCTCGGACCCCTGGCCCCCGCGGCGCTTGCAATCCGTGGGATTCACGCCCGATGCGTGAAGCCGAACCCTTATTTCGCCTGCGCCGGGTTCGGGCGTCGCCGTCTCGCCGATCTCGATGACCTCGCGCGCCTCTCCCTTGCGCTCGTACCAGCCTGCCCGCATCACTGGCGCTCTCCTTTGCTTTTCTTACCCGTGTGTGAACGAGACGCCCAGGTAGACGACGATGAGGGCGAGGATGAGGTTAAAGAGAAGCCATGTCTTGCGCTGCGCCTTCATCGCGTCAAATCCCCTGGGGATGGTGAGGGCGACGCCCACGAAGATGATGACGAGCGCCAGGACGATCTTCACGATCAACGACCCGGGAATCGCGAGGCCGCTGATCGCGAGGCGGCCGATGTGGTGAAGCCCCGTCAGCAACAGGATCAGGAACGAGCCGTGCAGTATCGGGATGAACCGCTTCTGGATTTTCGCCATGAACGGCCCCCGCTCCGCCTCGGGCAGGTCCGCCGCCGTGGGGATGACCACGAAACGAAGAAAGGCCACGCCGCCGACCGCCAGAATGGCGCTCAGCACGTGGAGGGTCGTGACGATGATGTTGCCCGTGCTGTATCCCATAAGACGCACTCCCGTGAATTGATGAGGAAATTCTCTTTAAGCCGTGTCCTCTCCCACCAGCACCAGGACGCCGGAATACTGGTGGAGATGGTCGATTTTTCCGATGGGCGCGATCTCCGAACCCGTGAAGAACCCGGCGACGGGCAGCCCGCGCATCTTCTCCCGAATCGCCTTGGCGTCCACCTCCATCTCGCCGTAGAGGGAACTGCCCCGGCCCGCGCAGTTGAAATACAGGCCGAACGCGCGCGCGTCCGCATCTTCCGAGGCGGCGAAGCGGCGGGCGCCTTTTTCCAGCATGGCGCGGAGGTCGTCGCGCGCGCGTTTTCCGTCGCGCCTGGCGAAGGTGATGGCCTGCCCGGTTCTGACCGGCGTCGGCAGCGCGATGATTCCCCGCTCCTCGTCCGCGCCCACGATGGGCCGCACGATGTACTCGCCGTGGTCGAGCATGACCTTGTCCGGGTCTCCCGGAATGCCGATGAAAAGGTTCATGGCCGCGAAGCGGATGTTCTCCATCCATTCGGGGCCCGCCGCCTCGGCGTAGGCGTCGTACGCGCGCCCGCCGGAGATTTCCCAGACCACGTTCTCCTCCGCCCGGGTGATGAGCCTGGGCTCGCCCACCGGCAGATAGGCCTGGGATATTCCGATGAACCGCCTGGGCGCGCGCGCGAATACGACGCCCGAGACGGCGCCCGTCTGCACCCCCCCGTCGAGGAACTGGAAGGTTCTCCCCGCCCCGCCGTCCTCGGCGGCGCCTCCTCCCACGATGATGGCCTCATCGCCCAGCTCCTCGTGAATCCCCTGAAAAAGCGCATCTGCCTGGAGGTGGTAGCTGTCGGGCATGACGACGACCAGGGGCGGATTCTCCGGGGAGAGCGCATCTCCCAGCTCTTTTTTCGCCGCCCGGCCGATGGCGCGTCCGCATTCCGCGGGCGCGTCGGCCAGACCCTCGACGAGAAAAGGCGCAGCGGGCGGGGCGCCGCCTCCCACCGCCAGAACCGAGATTCCGGGCTTGCGCTCGATTTCACCCTGCGCCGTCATGACGCCGAAGCCGGTGCAGCCCACGATGCGCGCCCCGTCCGTTCCCTCCGCCACGGCGGCGACCACCTCGGGCCATCTGTCCAGGTGTCCGGGCGTCGCGAACAGGAAAACCAATGAGGCGGCGTCGAGTCTGGCCTCCGCCATGGCTTCTTCAATCGCCTCTCGCGCGGCGGCGGCGGAATCGGGGTTGGCGGAGAGGCCGCTTCCCGCGCGCGTCATGAAGATTCCTCGCGACTTAAAACGCCGGGCGGCCCGTTCGTGAGGAGCTTCGGTTCGCTCACCGCCTGCACGTCCTCAGTCGTTAAGCCTTCGGCCACTTCTCTTAAGACGGGGCCGTCCGGCGTGAACTCGATGAACGCGATGTCGGTGAACAGCTTGGTCACCACGCGCCGCGCGGTGAGGGGATAGGAGCACTCTTCCAGGAGCTTGAGGCCGCCGTCCTTCGTGGTGTGGGTCATGATGGCGTAGACCTCGCGCGCGCCGGCGGCCAGGTCCATCGCGCCGCCGATGCCGCCTTTGCCCACGCCCGGCACCGTCCAGTTGGCGAGGTCGCCCTGGGCCGAGACCTGCAGCGCGCCCATGACGGCGATGTCGATGTGGCCGCCGCGTATCATGGCGAAGGCGTCGGCGTGTCCGAAAACGGACGCGCCCGGAAGCGTGGTGATGGGTTCACGGGAGGCGTTGATGTAGTCCTTATCCTCCTGGCCCTCCTCCGGTCTCGGTCCTGCGCCGATGATTCCGTTCTCCGCCATGAACATCACGCCGCGTTCTGCTTCCACGTAGTTGCCCACCAGCGTGGGTATGCCTATCCCCAGGTTCACCACCGCGCCGTCGGGCAGTTCCGCCGCCACGCGCCGGGCGATGTCGGCAGGTTTCAGCGCGCCGCTTTCAAGTTTCGGATCGGAGGCCAAGGTCTTCTCCTCTGACGACTCTTTGCACGTAAATCGAGGGCGTGTGCACGCTCTCGGGCGCGATGACGCCCGGCGCCACGATTTCCTCGACCTCGGCGATGGTGAGCGGCGCCGCCGTCGCCATGACGGGGTTGAAGTTCGCCGCCGTGCCCCGGTAGGTGAGGTTCCCCGTGCGGTCGGCCCGGTGCGCCTTGATGACGGCCACGTCGCCGGGCAGGGGATGTTCGAGCACGACGTCGCGTCCGCCGATCGTGCGGGTCTCCTTGCCCTCGGCCGCCTGCGTGCCGACGCCGGTGGGCGTGTAGAAGGCGGAAATCCCCGCGCCCGCCGCCCGGATCCTTTCCGCCATGGTCCCCTGGGGGAGTTGTTCGAGTTCGATTTTCCCTTCCAGATACAGTTCCCGGAACACGAACGCGCTCCTGTGGAAGGCGTAGCTGCAGATGATTTTCCGCACCTTCCCCTGCCGGAGCAGCACGGCGAGGCCGCGTTCGCCGAAGCCCGCGTGGTTGGTGACGACGGTCAGGTCGCGCGCGGGGTGGTCGGCCATGGCGACCAGGAGATTTTCCGGGATGCCCGCGCCCCCGAAACCGCCCAGCAGAATGGTGGCGCCGTCGGGAATGTCGGCGATGGCGGCTTTGGATGATGGATACACCTTGTCGGAGGCCAAATCTTCTTTCTCTTGTTGAGGAAAAGTTCTCGGGGCGCCGCTCGGCGCGAAATTCATTCTATTTATGCGGCATCGACCCGAAAAAATCCAGGCGGCCCCCCGGCTTGCCTCAGGTCTTTTAGTGCCATAGAGTGCGGTTTTCTTTTTCGGGCGTAATTTTGTTTATTCGAGGAGCGCGTGGTGGCGAAACGGCCCAGAAGGTCGCCGCAGGACAAAGAGCCGGAGAGCGGGCAAAAGAACGTGGCGGGGTTTTATCTCTATTTCTCGGTCTTTCTCTCGGGCGGCTCCATTCTCGTGATGGAAATCGCGGCGGGGCGCGTGCTCGCCCCCCACTTCGGCAACACGCTCTACACCTGGACTTCGATGATCGGCATCATCCTGGCCGCGCTGAGCCTGGGCTATTCCATCGGCGGGAGGCTCGCGGACCGGAATCCATCGACCAGGCTGTTTTTCTCCCTCATGCTGGGCGGCGCGGGCCTCGTGGCCCTGGTGCCCGCCCTGCGGGGGGTTCTGCTGCCCACGATGGAGGAGAGCCTCAGCCTGCAATCGGGGCCGGTGTTCGCGGGGCTGTTGCTCTTCGCCGCTCCGGGATGCGTGCTCGCCACGCTGACGCCCTTCGCGGTGAAGCTGGCGGCGCGGGGGGAGGGGAGTCTGGGGGCGGTGACGGGAAACCTCTTCACCTGGTCCACGGTCGGGAGTATCCTCGGCACGTTCGCGACGGGCTTCGTCTTCATTCCCTTTTTCGGACTGAACGGCATCTTCCTGACGACGGCGGCAGCACTGACGCTGACGGCGCTATTCGGACTCTACCTCTGCGGCGACCTCGCGGCTCTCTTCTCAAGGCGAAACGCGCGGGCGAACCTGCTTCTCGCGGCGTTTGTCCTGGCCTCGATGGGGACGGGCGCCGCGTGGCTGGGCGTCATCCCCGGGGTGGATAAGGACACGGTGTGGGTGCGCGAGAACATGTACCACATGATTCGCGTGTTCGAGAGGGCGGAAGCGGGCGGCGCGCGGGTGCGCGAGATGTTTCTGGATCATCAGCCCGAGGGCGCGATGGTCCTGGGCGACGACAGAAAGTTTTTCTATGAATACACCCGCTTCCTGGAACTCGGGCCGCTGTTCGCCCCCCACATGAAGCGCGCGATTTTCATCGGCGGCGGCGCGTTCACGATGCCCAAGGCGCTGCATCTCATGAAGCCGGAGATGTCCATCGCCGTGGCCGAACTCGATGCGGAAGTCGTCGATGCGGGGCGCAAGTTTTTCAGGCTGGGGAAATTCCCGAAGCTCAAGAACCTGGTGGGAGACGGCAGGCGCATTCTGCGCTCATCCGGTGAAAAATACGATTTCATCGTGGGCGACGCCTACCGGGGCTTGCGGAACATTCCGCCGCATCTGGTGACGAAGGAGTTCTTTGAAGAAGCGCGCGAGCGTCTCGCGCCCGGCGGCGCCTTCATGCTGAACCTCATCGGCTACCGCGCGGGCGCAGGCGGGGCGATATACGCTTCCGTCTACCGGACGATGAATGCGGTGTTCCCCGAGATATTCATCTACAGCACGGACCCTGAGAATCCCTATACGGCGCAGAACATTCTGTTCTTCGCGTTCCGCGACGAGGACCCGGGCCGCTTCCGCCGCGTGAGCGAGGCGATTCGCAGCGACCGGAAGTTCGCGTTCGCCGCGCGCGCGCGCGTGTCGCCGCCGGGTGCGCGCCTCTATGGCCCGGTTTTGACGGACGACTACAATCCGGTGGAGTATCTCATCGAAAAAGGACTTTAATTCTTCGCGGCGCGGATGCGAGCGACGCGCCCGCCGCGCATGGAGCCATGAAGGAGAAGCGATGGCGAAGCACAGCATTGGTTTGATCCCCGCGGACGGCATCGGGCCGGAGGTCGTCTCCCAGGCGGTCCGCGTCCTGCGGGCGCTGGCGAAGAGCGAGCGCGGCCTCGCGTTTTCTTTCACGAAATACCCATGGGGGAGCGATTTCTATCACGAGACGGGCCGGATGTGCCCGGAGAATTTCCTGGAGCGCGTGAGAAAACACGACGCGATTCTGCTCGGCGCAGTGGGCAGGCCCGACATTCCCGATCACATCACGCTCAACCAGCTTCTGCTTCCGCTGCGCAGGGGGTTCGACCTCTACGTCAACATGCGCCCCATCGTCCTGTACGAGGGGCTGGAATCGCCGCTGCGCGGCTACGAGCCGGGCGACATCGACATGCTCTTCTTCCGCGAGAACACCGAGGGGGAATACAGCCCCATCGGCGGCAGGCACTACGAGGGACACCCCTCGCAAATGGCCGCCCAGATCACGCTCTTCACGCGGATGGGTTGCGAGCGCATCATCGAGGCGGCGTTCGAGGCGGCCCTCAAGCGGAAAAAGCACGTGACGAACGTCACCAAATCGAACGCGCAGGGCCATACGCTGGTGATGTGGGACGAGATTTTCGAGGAAGTCGCGGCCAGGCCACGCTACAGGAAAGTCGAGACGGCGAAGTATCTCGTAGACGCAGCCGCCTTGGAGTTCGTGAGAAGGCCCGGGCATTTTGACGTCGTGGTGTCCACGAACCTCTTCGGCGACATCCTGACGGACCTGGGCGCCGCCATCGTCGGCGGGCTGGGGGTCGCCGCGAGCGCGAACACGAACCCCAAGGGAGACGCGCCCGGCCTGTTCGAGCCCGTCCACGGCTCCGCGCCCGACATCATGGGCAAGGGAATCGCCAACCCGGTGGCCGCGCTTATCTCCGCCGCCTTGATGCTCGATTACCTGGGCGAGGAGCGCGCGGCGAAGCGGCTCGACGGCGCGGTTCGCGCGCATCTGGCCGAGGGAAACCGCACGGCGGACCTGGGCGGCACCGGGACGACAAGGTCGGTCGCCACCGACGTCATCAAGAGACTCTAGCCTGAAAGGAGCGATTCGATGTCCATCGTCACGCGAAGGGGAGACGATGGGAACACCGATTTGTGGTTCGCGGACAGGGTTCCCAAGTATCATCCCCAGGTGCAGGCCTACGGCGCGCTCGACGAGGCGAAGGCGGCGCTCGGCCTCGCCCGCTCGACCGCCCCCGAATGGCTCAAGCCCGAAATCCTCAAAATCCAGAAAGACCTCTTCCTCGTGAGCAGCGATCTGGCGACGCTGCGCGGCAAGCTCGGCAGGCTCAGCGATCGCGTGGGCGCGGAGCAGGTCGCGTGGGCCGACGCCCGGGTGGCGCGCTATGAGAAGGAGATTCAAATCACCGACTGGGTGATTTCGGGAGATTCGCCCTGCGGCGCCGCGCTGGACATGGCGCTCACCATCGTCCGCCGGGGCGAGAGATGGTCGGTGAAGCTTCGAGACGAAGGCTACGTCGACAACCCCGACCTGCTCGTCTACCTGAACCGCGTCTCCGACCTTCTCTTCCTCATGGCGCGCGCCGTGGACAGGGGCGTGGAAGTGCCCGACTGATTGGAATCGAGAAAGGCGACGGGTCACCTGAGCTGTTGCGGCCTTGGAAGCGCTCTCTTGGAATAATTCATGTCGACAAGCAAGCATTCGTCATCATCACGCCTCGACGATTTGAGGCGGTTTTACGCTTCTCTCGCTTTGCTGGAGGAGCCGCTGGGCGGGGTGCGGCGACTGTCCGAGTGTTCGGGCCGGACAAGATGGCCAAAGCGCGGAATATACTTTTTCATGGAGACGGGCGAGTTTCGTTCTGATACCGGGGATGGTTCGCGCATCGTGCGGGTCGGTACGCACGCCCTGAAAACCGGGAGCAAAACCAAGCTCTGGACGCGTCTTAAGCAGCATAAAGGAGTTACGAGCACGGGCGGCGGCAATCACCGGGGGTCGATCTTCAGAAAAATCGTGGGAGCGGCCATGATTGATAGGGACAACCTCGACGGTCCCTCTTGGGGCAAGGGCGACACGGCGCCGCGTGAGGTCAGAAAGAGCGAGTTGTCCCTGGAAAAGATCGTCAGCGCGCACATCGGCGAGATGCCATTTCTCTGGCTTGGCATAGAAGACGAGCCGGGACCCGACAGCCTGCGCGGATACATCGAAAGGAATGCGGTCTCCCTATTGAGCAATTATGGCAAGCATCCCGTCGATCCACCTTCCTTGTCATGGCTCGGCAAGCATAGCGACAGGGGAAAAGTGCGGAACTCCGGCCTTTGGAACTCGAACCACGTCGACGAAGACTACGATCCGGCTTTTCTCGACGTTCTGGCGCGCTTGATCGACGAAATGGAGATTCCCGCATGATCCTCGTCATCCAATGCGCCGCCCGGAAGAACCCAGAAGCCGGCCATCTGCGTACCCGAGACGGGCAGGAGGTCTTGTTCGTCGCTGACCCTGGCCTTGCGCCCGAAGGCTCAGCCTGCGCCCATGCGCGACCGGACGATGTTTCCGGTACCGGAGCGACTTGGCGAACCGTGCTTCGTGAATACAATGCCGAGTCTCGCGGCGACCCGCACGGCCTTCTTCCCGCCTGGCGGCTCTACGAAAACCCGGTCTACCGGCTATTGAAGGAACATTGCGGGCCGGAGGGCTTCTATATTCTCTCCGCTGGCTGGGGCTTGATCCGCTCCGATTTCCTGACGCCCGCTTATGACATCACGTTCAGCGCACGCGCCGAGAAGTACAAGCGAAGACGCAAGAGAGATTTGTATCACGATTTCAGCATGCTGCCCGAAGAAACCGCAGAAGACATCGTATTCTTCGGTGGGAAGGACTACGTGAATCTGTTTTGCGCGTTGACCGAACGCGTCAGGGGAACCCGCTATCTCTGGTTCAATTTGAAAGTCGCGCCGAATGCGCCCGGCTGCGAGTTGCGTCGATTCCATACGAGGACCAGAACCAACTGGCACTACGAGTGCGCCAGAGCCTTCGTCGAAGGAAAGATTCAGGTTTAGGCGAGGGTGGCAGACGGAAGCGTCCGGGAAAACTTACGTCAGGTAGAAGTCTGAAATGGCTTCCAGGGCCACCTTGATGGCCGCCGCGAGCGGGACGGCGAGGAGAATTCCCGCGAATCCCATCAACTCGCCCCCTATCATGATGGACGCGAGCACCACCACGGGATGAAGCCCGATGCGGTTGCCCAGGATGCGGGGTACAAGGAAAACGCCGGCAGCGGGCGAGATGACTCCGAACACGGCCAGCGTCGCGAGCGGGTGGAGCCAGTCCTGATGGGCGAGTGCGGAGAGCAGCAGGGCGATCGGGAGGGCGATGATCCATTCCACGTAGGGAAACATGCAGGCAATGCCCGTGAAAATGCCCATCACCAGCCACAGCGGCATCCCCACGATGAAGAAGCCCAGCACGTAGAGGGCGGAGAGGATGAAGGCGATCAGCAACTGTCCCTTGATGAACGACCCGAGGAGCTCGTCGAGCCGGAAGACCCTTTTCTCCACCTCGGCGCGGTAATCGCGGTGCACGTAGGCGAAAAACCCCGCCCATAGCTCTTTCCAGTCTCTCAGGACGTAGAAGGTCATCACGGGGATGAGGACGAGATAGATCATGCCGATGGCGATGGAGAAAAGGCCGCTGGTCGTTCTCAGCAGAAACTTGAGCGCGGTAACGGGCAACTGTCCCAGAAGGGAGAGATTTTCGGTGAAGTATTTCTGGATTTCGGCCGTCTGGGGGAGTTCGAATCTATCGAGCGTGGCGATGAGCCAGGATTGCGTGAGGTTGATGTAGTCGGGAAGTTTTTTGGCGAAAGCCCTCACCTGCTCCTGCACAACGGGCGATATGCTGACCCACAAGATGAACAGGCCCACGCCCAGACCCAGCAGGGGGATCAGGACGGCGAGGGGCCTCGGTATTTTCCATCTCTCCAGCGCATCGACCAGGGGCTGGAGCAGATAGGCGAGGATGAACGAAGCCGCCAGGGGAACCAGCGCCGCCCGGGCGCTCACCAAAATCCAGATGGCGGCGATGAATATGAGAATCAGCCAGATTCTCTTCCACGTGAGGATTTGGGATGGGTTGTCCATGTCGGTCAGTCTGGCCTCAGTTCCGGGCCGGGGGGATGGATTTCTCCGTCTGATCGTCGTCCGGTTTCTCGTAAATCATGCGGGTGCCCACGAAGAAAAGATAATGAATCCCCGAGGCGAGCGTCAGCGCGCAGGTGATCAGGTAGGTGGACAACAGCACGATGTTCGTCTCCGCTCTCAGCGCCGCCGCCAGAAGAGCGGCCCCCGCGGTGACCATCTGGGCGGTCGTCGAGGTTTTCCCCAGCATGGAAGGAGACGGCGTCTGGAAGCCCACCGTCATGAACAACATCAGGCAGCCGATGGATATCAGCAAATCCCGGCTCACCACGGAGACGGCCAGCCAGATCGGGATCTGCCCCGAAATCCCCATCATCATGTATGCGGTGAACATGAGCAGTTTGTCCGCAATGGGGTCGAGCATGGCGCCCAGCTCCGTCATCTCGCCGCGCCGTCTCGCGATATAGCCGTCAACGCCGTCCGCCACGCCCGCGATGATGAAGACGCCCAGGGCGGTTCCCGGCTTCTTGTAGGCGAGGCACATCACGAATACGGGGATCAGGAACACCCGGAGCAGCGTGATCTTGGTCGCCAGCGTTAGTCTGTTCGAAACGGTTGCGCTCATTGTCCAAGCGGCCTTTTACTTACCTCTCGTGTGTTGTTGCATCATAACACAGGAAGCCTCGGGGTTTCCTTCGTCCGGCTCGTTCATCGAGCGTTTGTTTCAGGGGTTGTTGAAAAAGTCCTTCCCAAAGGGGTTTTGCCCCCCATCGAGAGTGTTCATCGTCATTCCGGCGAAAGCCGGAATTCATTTTTATGCCTTTCGTCTTTCGTCGGAGTTCCCGCGCATCGGCGGGGAATGGAACGCCGTCGTTCATTCACCCGCATCCGCAAATGGATTCCGGCTTTCGCCGGAATGACGGCAGTGGACAATTCCGAGCGAGCAGGGGTTTTTCAACGGCCCCTTTCATGGGGAACCGAATTTCCCCCTCTCCGTCGTTTTCTGATTCGCAGGTCTTTTACGCGCGGTGCGTTTCGAATTCGCCTTGGCCTTGGCCCAACCCGTCTTCGAAGCCGGGCGTTTCGACGCGTTGGTGCTGATGTTCGTCATTAGTTTCAGTTTTTCGATCTCATCTTTTGTGAGAGTCCTGACCTTGGCGCCGGGGAGACCCCTGGCCGTGATGCCCCCGTATGCGCGCCGAACCAACTTGATGACGGGGTGCCCCACGGCTTCGCACATCTTCTTGACCTGGTGCTGTCTGCCCTCGCGGAGTTCGATTCTGAGCCACGCGTTCTTCTCCGTCTTGCCGCGGATGATCCGCACGCCGGCAGGCCCGGGTTTTTTGCCCCGCCCGCGCATCCATGACCCGTCCGCCATCCGGGCGAGTGCGGCCTCGGTGGGCGCGCCCTTCACCTTCGCCTCGTAGACGCGGGGTATGCCGTATCTCGGGTGGGCGAGGCGGTTCGCCATCTCGCCGTCGTTGGTGAGGAGCAAGACGCCCTCCACGTCGAAATCGAGCCTGCCGACGGGGAATACGCGCCTCAAGCCCTGGGGCAGCAGGTCCGCCACCGTGGGCCTGTCCTTGCCCTCCTCGTCCCGCATGGTGGTGAGCACGTTCTTCGGCTTGTTCAGCACCAGGTAGACGGGCGGCTCTTTTTTCGTGATGAGCTTACCGTCCACCTTGACGGCATCGGCCAGCGGGTCCGCCTTGGCGCCCAAGGTGAGCACGCGCGCTCCGTTCACCTGAACGCGGCCCTCCGCGATCAGGCGCTCCGCCTCCCTGCGCGAGGCGAGGCCCGCCTGGGCGATGATTTTCTGAAGCCTGATGGCGGCCATCTTTGGTTTACTCCCTGGAATTTTCCCGAAAATTACGAATCACGCGATTATAGCCATTAGGCGCCGAACAGGGTAACCTGTCGCGCAAAGCGCATGAAAAACAGGACGACGTCCCACACTCGCTGCGAAGGAGGTCCGTTTTGCCGTCTTCTCAAACCATCATCAGCATGACGCCGGCGCACGTGTGCGTGCCGCTGGAGCGGCCGCTCAAGGTGGCGACGTTCGAGGTGCGCGCCGTTGACACCTGCTGCGTCACCCTCCGCACGAAAGAAGGCTTGAAGGGCCACGGCTGGTGCTTCGCCTTCGGCCCCGAGCGAACCCGCGCGATGATAGCGATGGTGCGCGATCTGTTCGCCAATCTGCTGGGCAAGGATCCGGCGGACGCCGAGACGAACTGGGAGGCGATGCGCAAGGCGGTGAGCTTCGTGGGCCGCGACGGCATCAGCGCCCTGGCGATGTCGGCGCTCGACACCGCCTGTTGGGATCTGGCCGCCCAGGCGGCGGGCCAGCCGCTCTGGAAATACCTCGGCGGCGAGAGGCGCGAGATTCCCTGCTACGCGAGCGAAGGGCTCTGGCTGAATCTCTCGATAGACGAACTCGTGGAGGAGGCCGCGGCGCTCAAGGCGCGCGGCTTCAGGGCGATGAAACTCCGCGTGGGAGGCAGGGTGGATGAGGACGTAGAGCGCATCCGCGCGGTGCGCGAGGCGATTGGGGATGAGGTGGCGCTCATGGTGGACGCCAACCAGGCCTGGGACGTCCAGACCGCGATTAGTGCGTGCAGGGCGTTCGAGCCCTTCGGCCTCTACTGGGTGGAGGAGCCGGTCGATCACGAAGACATCAGGGGATGCGCCGAGGTCGCGGAGGCCAGCAGCATCCCCATCTGCACCGGGGAGACGAACTACAACCCGCGCGGCATGCGCCACCTGCTCGTCGCGGGCGCGGCCGACATTCTCATGCCCGATCTGGAGCGCTGCTCCGGCGTCACGGGCTGGCGTCGCGCGGCGGCGCTGGCGAAAGAGTTCGGAAAACCGGTGACCCCGCATCTGTTCCACGAGGTTTCGGCGCATCTCCTGAGCGCGGAGGAGCACGGCGTCTGGTGCGAGCACATGCCCTGGTGGGAGCGCATCATCGAGGAGCCGATGGAATTCAGGGACGGGAATCTGGTTCTCACCGACAAGCCCGGACTCGGGCTGGAATGGAAAGAGGAGGCGCTCCGGGAGTTCGCGCCCCCTGTGGGAGGGTCTCTGTAGTGGGAGGGACGCTGCTGCGCGGGGGGAGCATTCTCACGCTCGACCCCGTGCTGGGTGATATCGAAGGCGGCGACCTGCTCATCGAGGACGATGAGATAAGAGAAGTCGGCCGCAACGTCCATGCGCCCGAGGCCGAGGAGGTGGACGCGGGCGACTTCATCGTTACGCCGGGTTTCGTGAACGCCCACCAGCACACCTGGCAGACGGGCATCCGCGGGATCGCCGGCGACTGGACGCTGGCGGAGTATGTCCGCCAGATGCACGAGGGCTTCGGCCCCCGGTTTCAGCCGGAAGACGTATATCTCGCGAATCTCGTAGGCGCGCTCAACCAGCTGAACGGCGGCGTCACGACGCTCTTCGACTGGTGCCACAACAACCCCACGCCCGAGCACACCGATGCGGGCTTAGACGGCCTGGAAGAGGCGGGCATCCGCGCGGTTTTCGGCCACGGGACGCCCAAGCCCAAAATCGCGGAGGGTGAGACGCCGCTCAGCCACAGGCCGCACCCTCCCGAAGAGGTAAGGCGCCTGCGGGCGGGGCGGCTGGCCGCGGACGACGGCCTCATCAAGCTGGCCCTGGCCACGAGAGGCCCCGATCTCTCCACGCTCGAGATGTGCGTGCACGACATCTGTCTGGCCCGCGAATACGATTTGCTCTGGAGCGCGCACATCGGCGGCGGATTCCACCGGGTGACGCCAGACGGCGTCAGGCGGTTGGCGCGGGAGGGACTTCTGGGGCCCGACTTCAACGCCGTGCACGCGAACCAGTTGAGCGAGGAGGAGTTGAGAATCCTCGTCGATTCGGGCTGTTCGGTCACCTCCTGCCCCGAGGTGGAGATGCAGATGGGCCACGGGGAACCCGTCATCGGACGCGTCCTGGCCCTGGGCGGCAGGCCGACGCTCGGGATCGACGTGGAATCGAACGTCAGCGGCGACATGTTCACCATGATGCGGGCGGGTCTTCAGTTTGCCCGCGCGCAGGAGAACCGGAAGATACTCGACGGGAGAACCTCGCCGACGCAAATCGCGATTCCCGCGAGGCGCGCGCTGGAGTGGGCGACGATAGACGGCGCGAACGCCCTGGGGCTCGGATACAAGGCGGGCACGCTCAAGCCCGGCAAGCAGGCGGACATCGTCCTGATCAAAAAGACCGACCTGAACCTCTATCCCGTGCACGATTCTCTTGAAACAGTAGTTTTCCAGGCGTCCTTCGCCAATGTCGATACGGTTTACGTGGCCGGAAAGGTCGTGAAGAAAGACGGAAAACTGCTCTACCCCCGCCTCCGGGAGAAGATGGAGGCGTTGGCGGAATCGGGCCGGAGGTTGCTACACTAGCGCGCTCATCGGCATATACCGGTTTTCATACATCACCCATCATGGAGAATGAAAATGAGACTCGCGCTTTATTCCGACATTCATGCCCAACTCGCGCCTCTGGACGCCGTTCTGGCGGAAGTAGACAAGTACGACGCGCACTGGGAGATCGTGCCCGGCGATCACGTGATGGGCGGGCCGGAGCCGGGCGAGGTGGTGGATCGCCTGCGTTCCCGGAAAAACTGTCTGCCCATACTGGGGAATTTCGACCGCTGGGTCATCGACCACGTCGATGAGGGGGAAAACGATTTTCCCGCGCGGAACGAGAGTTCGCGCCTGACGCGCGAGCACCTGAGCGAAGATCAACTCGACTGGCTCCGGGGCCTGCCCCGCGAAATGACGATCACGCCCGAACCCGGCCACGACCTCCGCATCTTCCACGGCTCGCCGGGCAACGACGAGGGCGCGCTCCCGCTCAGGCTTACCGACGATGAGATCATCAAGCGCCTCGCGGGGGAGAAATCGGAAGTCGTGGCCTTCGGGCAGTGTCACGGCCCCTATATCCGCCAGGTCGGGAACCAGACCCTGGTGTGCGCCGCTTCCGCCGCCGTGAACTGGGACGGGGACAACCGCCCCGCCTACGTCCTGCTCGAATACCAGGGAGGCGGGAACTGGGAAGGGGAGATTCACCGCGTCGAGTATGATTTCGAGGAACAGGCGCGCAAGAACGAAGAGAGCTGGGACCCGGGCGGGGACAAGCAGGCCCACACGATTCGCACGGGCGAGTTCTGGAACCCGGCCCACATGCCCCACTAGATAAGCGGAAAGTCCCCACTCAAGCATAGAATGAAGACTGGGTGGGGGTTTTTCTTCTCCTTTTTTTCGCACGGTTTCATTTTTTTCAGAAAATACCGGCTTCCCAGGGGAAGGCGGAGCGTATTTTGTGGCATGTTTTAGGAGATGGGGGTATTATCTATCATAGAGAAGGCGGCATCCGGTGCATTGGTGAGGGCATGGCATCGGGAGCTGGCGATTTATGGAGACAAAAGAGGCGAGGAAATTTCGAATTCTGTCTCGAGTCCCGTTGGACATTGCCTGGAGGGCCGGAAAATGAATATACCTTCTTCAGAGAATCCCGTTCCTGCCGAGGCGGGGACGGCAAGAGCCCAAAACGGCGGTACGAACGGCCAGAACCTGTTGTCCATCGACCCGCCTCGCTACAAGCCGATAGTGGTTCAGCAAATAGACAAAGTTCCCGAACTCCAGAGCCTGCCCGAAGACATCCGCTTCAGCATGAAGGTGGTGGGGCACGTGCTGCCCTTCCGCACGAACCGCTACATGGTGGAGAATCTCATCGATTGGGACAACGTGCCCGAGGATCCATTGTTCCAACTCTCTTTTCCCCAGGAGGGGATGATCTCGAAAGAGGATTTCGACTGCGTGGCGGACCTCCTGAGGCGGGACGCGCCCAAGGAGCAACTCAACGCCGCCATTCACGAGATCAGGGCCGGCCTGAACCCGCATCCCGCCGGGCAGCAGACGCTGAACGTGCCCACCCTCGACGACGAGCACCTGGAAGGAATGCAGCACAAATACCACGAGACGGTGCTCTTCTTCCCCGGCCAGGGACAGACGTGCCACGCCTACTGCACCTTCTGTTTCCGCTGGGCGCAGTTCGTGGGGGACAAGGAGCTTCGCTTCATCTCGACGGACGCGGACATGCTGCACAGGTATCTCGCCGAGCACAAGGAGGTTACGGACGTCCTCTTCACCGGCGGCGACCCGATGATCATGAAGACCAAGGCGCTAGAGGGCTATATGCTGCCCCTGCTCGACGATTCGCGCTTCGCGCACATCCGCGACATCCGCATCGGCTCGAAGGCGCTGACGTTCTGGCCGTATCGCTTCACCTCGGACGCCGATGCGGACGATGCGCTTCGCCTTTTCGAGAAACTTGTGAAGGGCGGCAAGCACGTCGCCATCATGGCGCACTTCAACCACGAGCGTGAAGTTCAGACTCCGACGGCGCGCGAGGCGATCCGAAGGGTGCGGGATACGGGCGTCGTCATACGGACGCAGGCGCCGCTTCTCAGGCACATCAACGACGACGCGGACATGTGGGCGCGCATGTGGAAGGAGCAGGTGCGTCTGGGCCTGATACCCTATTACATGTTCGTGGAAAGGGACACGGGCGCCAAGCGCTACTTCGAACTGCCTCTGGTGGAAGCGCACGCGATCTACCGGAGGGCGTACTCCCAGGTGTCCGGTCTGGCGCGCACCGCGCGGGGTCCCTCGATGAGCGCGGCGCCCGGCAAGGTGCAGGTCCTGGGGATAGAAGAGATCCGCGGCGAGCGCATCATGGCGCTTCAGTTCCTCCAGGCGAGAAACCCCGAGTGGCTGGGCCGCGTCTTCTTCGCCGAGTATGACGAAAAAGCCACCTGGCTCACCGGCCTCAAGCCGGCCTTCGGGGAGGATAAGTTCTTCTACGAAGCGGATTTCGAGGCGATGAAGCAACGCCTGGCGAGTTAGGGGTACGGATTCTCCGCGCTGCGTATGGTTATTTCTTCGCCATTCGCAGCACCTCGTCGAATTCCTTTCTGGTCACGGGCTGGACGCTCAGGCGCTGCCCGCGCTGGGTGACGCGCATCTGCGCGAGTTTCGGATTTTCCTTGAGTTCATTGAGCGAGACGGGACGGGGGAGTTTTTCCATCGCCTGCAGATCGACCATCTGCCAGCGCGGGGCGTCGGTGGGGGCCTTCGGGTCGTAGTATTTGGATTTCTTGTCGTATTGGGTGTGGTCGGGGTACGCCTCTTTCGCCACCCGGGCGGTTCCCGCCACGTGGGGCGGCTTTGCGTTCGAGTGATAAAAGAGAACGAAGTCGCCCGCCTTCATCTCCATCATGAAGTTTCTGGCCTGGTAGTTTCGGATGCCGTCCCAGCAGGCGGTCCGCTCGGGCTCCCCCATGAGGTCGTCGAACGAATATGCGTCCGGTTCGCTCTTCATGAGCCAGTATCTTCGGGCCATCGAAATCGCATCTCCATGTGTCGGCGTGGATGAAACCTGGGTTCCGGGAAGACTACCACGTCGCGGCTGATGGTGAAATATGAGCGAGCGGCGCGCCTATGAAGGAGTCTTCACCTCGCCCGCGATTTGAAGGTCGGCGAGCTTCAGGGTGCGGGATATGAAATCGTTGCACGGCGTCTCGACGCCCACCTCCGCCCCGATGCGCGAGACCGTTCCGCACAAGGCGTCGATCTCGAGGCGCCTGCCCGCTTCGAGGTCGTGGCACAGGCTGCCCTTGCTGGCCGGGTTTTGCTCGTCGATGAAGCGGTAGCGCCCCTCGTCCGCGCCGTCGGGCAGGTTCACGCCCTTCGCCCGGCCCACCAGAAAGACCTCGCGCATCGTCTCGCGCATCATGTTCCGGGTGCCCTCGTACGCCATGATTTCGCCGATCGTAGAGCGCGTGAGCGCCGTCACCCCCCCGACCGCGCAGATGAAGATGAACTTCGTCCAAAGCTCCGCCTCGATGTCTTCGGAGTATTCGGCGTTGATTTCCGCGTCTTTCAGTTCAGCCAGTATCTCATCGCCGTGCCCGCTCGCGCCGCCTCCCATCTCGCCGAAAACCATTCGCCTCGGGCCGCCGATCTGCCGGATGAGGCCCGGCGCAGCAATAGAGGTGAATATGTAGGCGGCTCCGCCCATCACCCGCTCGGCGCCGTAGACGGCCGCCAGTTTTTCCTCGCCCTCCACGCCGTTTTGGAGGTTCACGATCACGGAGTCTGCGCCGACCATGGGCGCGACGGCGGGAACGGCGGCTTCGTTCGCGGTCGTTTTCACGCAGTAGAGGACGACGTCGCAAACGCCCGCCTCCGCGGGCGAATCCGTGAAGACTCCTTCGCGTACGGTGAACTCGCCGGGCGCGACGCTCTCCACGCGAAGTCCCTCTTTTCGCATGGCTTCCAGGTGCGCGCCGCGCGCGACGAAGGCGACTTCCTTGCCGCTCCTCGCCAGCATGGCGCCGAAGTAGCCGCCCACGCCTCCCGCCGCCATGATTCCGAAACGCATATTCCATCCTTTCGCAAAAAAGGCCCGTCCGCCTCTCCGGAAGAAAAAAAGGAGGAAAGCCCGGGCTCTCCTCCTTTTGGTTGTAACAGAATGTCGGGGGCTTCGTCAGGAGGCGGCCTCCAGTTTCTTCCCGACGTCTTCGGGCGCAACGGCTTTTTCCGTGGGGGCCTCCTCCGCATGACCGTTTGCGTGGCCGTTCGTATGCCCGTTCGAAGGCGGCGCCTCCGCCTCGGCGCCGAGCGCGACGATTTCTTCTTGACCTTCGGCCGGCGACAAGTCGGGTTTCTCGGTCGTCTCGAACTCCTCGGGCTTCGGCATGTCCGAGAGGCTCTTGAAGCCGAAGTGCTCCAGGAACAGCGGCGTGGTGCCGTAGACGATGGGCCGGCCCACGACGTCGCGCCGCCCGAGGATGCGGATGAGGCCGCGCTCGAGCAGGGTGTGCAGCACGCCGCCGCAATCCACCCGTCTGATCTCCTCGACCTCCGCTTTGGTGATGGGTTGCTTGTAGGCCAGGATGGCCAGGGTTTCGAGCGCCGCCTGGGACAGTTTGGTTTTTTTCTCCGTTTTGGAGAAGCGCTTCACCCAGGGGGAGAACTCGGCTCTCGTGCACAGGCGGAAACCCTCGGCCACTTCGATGATCTGCAGGGTTTTGTCCCGATACTCCTCGACCAGTTCGCCCAGGAGTTTTCGGACGACCTTGACGTTCACGTTGGACACGCCCTTGAACAGAAAAGAGATGTCCCGCGGCCTGAGCGGCTCGCTCGCGACGAAGAGAATGGACTCGACGATTCGTTTCGTCTCGGCCAGGTCCATGACGAGCGGCGCGTCTTTGTCGATTTCTCCGACGTCCTCGTCATCGGCCGTCTCGATGTGCTCTTGCGACTCGTCAATCTCGAAAGTCGTCTCTTCGCGAAGCTCTTCCATGGCCTCCATCTGGTGCGCGGCCAGAGCCTTGGCCGCGGCCTCCGGGGATGACGCCTCATCCTCGGCGAGTTCGAAGGGAACCTGCGTTTCCGCTTCCCTGGTCTTCCGGTTTTCCTGTTTGGAGTTATTCATCACGCACCGCCTTCGTAATACGGATTTCACCGAAATTGGACGCCTGTTGCGCCACGACGAGATTTCCCTTGATGAGTTCCAGGAGCGCCAGGAATATCGCCACCACTTCGAGCACGCGCTTCGTCTGGAACAACGAGTGGAAGAGCACTCCGCCCCCGCCTGCGTCCTCCAGGGTGTCCATGAGCATGGTTCTCATGTCGGCGACTTCGAGCTCGTCGATGTCCACGAGGTGAACGCCCTCTTCCCCGATGGATTCGATGAGGTGCTGCATGGCGCTGATGAGGTCGAACACCGTCACCTGCAGTTTGGGCGTTTCTTCTTCCTCGTCTTCTTCCAGGAGGAAGGGGTCGCCGCTCCGCGTATAGAGCCAGGATTGCTCTTCCTCGGCGTGGCGGAACGCCTGGCTGATTTTCTTGAATTTCTGGTATTCGATGAGCTGGCGCTGGAGTTCCTGGCGCAGGATTTCGGGGTCTTCCTCTTCCGTGTCATCGTCGGTTCTGGGTAGAAGCGTCCTGCTCTTGACGTAGACGAGATACGAGGCCATGACGAGGTATTCCGACGCGAGGTTGATGTTCAGCTTTTTGAGCAGTTCCACGTACTTGAGGTATTGATCCGTGATGAACGCGACCGGAATGTCGTTGATGTCGAGTCTGTGCTCGCGCACCAGGTGGAGCAGCAGTTCGAGCGGCCCTTCGAAAACGTCGATTTTGACGTTGAACCGCTCGGGAGCATCCGCCGATCCGGAGACGGTCTCTTGAATCTCCGGGTAATCCGCCATGGGAGCGCGTTCGGAATCGAGGATTTCCCAATTCTCCGGGTTTCCCGCGGACATGTCGCTGCCCCAAGGGAGATCGGTGGGCTCGATTGCCCCGGAAGGCGCAGACGCACCTTCGGAGTCTGGCGTGTTTTCTGGGGGATTCATCCTCACCCCGGATGGGCGGAACGGGAGGGGCGTATCGCGGACGATTCGGCGAGCCCGTATATGGAAAGGCCCTTCATCGCCCTGGAATTACTCTCAAGCCTAGGAAATACGGGTGTTTTTGTCAAATGGAAAAAATCGGGCTTATCCGCAAGGATTCAAACTCTTATGTGGACGTTTCCATGCGAGCCTCCTCGCCCGCCTTGAGGGGCGCGCGCCTCTGGGGGATAATCGCGGGGGCGCTCATCTCTGCGAGGAGGAATTGATGGCGGGCAAAATCATGTCCCTCACCCAAGCGGCGGCCCTCGTGCAGGATGGCGATTTACTCGCCCTGGGCGGAAATGCGCTTACGAGAATCCCCGCCGCCTTCGTCCGCGAACTCGCCCGCGAGGGGCGGAAGAATTTAAGTCTGGTGAAAACGGCGGGGGCCTACGACGTCGATCTGCTCTGCGCGGCGGGGGCAGTGGCGCAGACGCAGACGGGCTACGTGGGTTTCGAGAACCTCTTCGGCCTGGCGCCTTCCTACCGCCGCGGCGTGGAGGAAGGCCGCGTGCAGGCGGTCGAGCACGCCTGCTCCACGGTCATCGCGGGTCTAAGAGCCTCTGCGTATGGCCTGCCCAGCCAGCCCGTGGCGGGTCTGGAGGGCAGCGACGTGGTTGGGCTTACGGGTTTCCGGCAGGTGAATGACCCCTACACGGGCGAGCCGGTCTTCATGGTTCCCAGGATCAGGCCCCGGTTCGCCGTTCTCCACGCAACGTATGCGGACGCGGAGGGAAACGCGCGGATAGACGGCGGCGCGTTCGAGGACGTGCTGATGTCACGGGCGGCCGAGTCGGTGATTCTCACGGCGGAGCGCATCGAGGAGACCTCGTTTTTCGTCGAGAAACCGGACAGAACGGCGGTTCCCGCCTTCATGGTGCAGGCGGTGGTTCACGCGCCGGGGGGCGCGCGGCCCGGAGGGTGTCATCCCTTCTACGACATCGACGAGGACGCGGTGGGCGCGTATCTCGATTCAGCGATCAGCGCGGGATCCCTGCGATCTCATCTGGATTCCTGGGAGGAGCGCGATCATGCGGGCAGCGCGGCGGTCTCCGGGGGCGTCGCATGAGCGTCGCCTTGCGAGAAGGCGCGTCCGAGGAGGTGCGCGCCGCCGCGGACAGGATGGCGGTTTTTCTCTCGAGATTCATTCGTGACGGCGAACTCGTGTTCCACGGCGTGGCCTCCCCGCTGCCGATGGCGGCGGTCGTCATGGCGCGGAATACCCATGCGCCGAACCTGACTTACCTGAACATACCGGGCGGCGTGGATCCAAAGCCCCCTTATCTTCCCGGCTCTACGGTGGCGCGGCAGCTCATGGAGGGCGCGCTTTCGTATTTCACCCTCACGGAAATTTTCGATCTCTCCGCCCGGGGCAAGCTCGACCTGGCGTTTCTGGGCGGCGCGCAAATCGACGCAAGAGGCGAGGTGAACCTCTCCTTCATCGGGGATCCGGCTGCGCCCAAGGTGCGCCTTCCGGGCGGCGCGGGCAGCGCGCACATCCTGCCCACGGCGAAGCGCACGGTGCTCTGGAGAACGGTTCACGATGCGAGGAGCTTTCCCGAGCGATGCGACTTCGTGACGGCTTCGGGCAGCGTGGAGGCGGTGGTGACCCCCATGTGCGTTTTCGAAAAGGCGGAAGGCCGCCTGCGGGTCAAGTCGATTCACGAGGACGTGACGCCTGACGCCCTGCGCGCGGCCACGGGGTTCGACCTGGGCGATCTGGAACATACTCCCGTCACGCCCGAACCCACCCCCGCCGAGCGCGCCGCACTCGAAGCCGCAGACCCCGAAGGCGTCCGCCTGCGCGAATTCATCTGAAGCGGAAGCTCTTTTAATGCCGCAGAAAAAATTCGACGCCGTGGGAATCGGCCTGAACTCGGCCGATCAGTTCTGCGTGGTGCGTGAATATCCGCAGGCCAATACCAAGAGCGGCGTCCTGGAGACGGCGCGCGCGGGCGGCGGGCAGGCGGCGACGGCCATGGCGGCGCTCGCGCGTCTGGGTATGCGCGCGGCCTACATCGGCGCGGTGGGCGATGACGAGCCGGGCGCGTTTTCCCTTGCGAGTCTGGAAGCCGAAGGCGTGAACGTGGAAGGCGTCGTTACGCAGGAAGGACGCGCGAGCCAGTTCGCCCTCATCATCGTGCAGCGCGAAGGCGAGGGGGAGGAGAAGGGTTCGCGGACGATCCTGTGGCGGCGCGAGGTATCCCTGGCTCCCGAAGACGTGCGCGGGGATATAGTGCGCGCGGGCCGCTCCCTCCACCTCGATGGCCACCACGTCGAGGCGGAAATCCGGGCCGCCAGATGGGCGCGTGAGGAGGGCGCGCCCGTCTTCCTGGACGCCGAGCGCGCGCCCGAGAGAATCGAGGATCTCATCGGCTTAACGGATTACCTGATTGCGGCGGAGGATTTTCCCGCACTGCTCACGGGCGTTTCCGGTCACCACGAAGCCTTGCGCCGGCTTCATGCGATGGGACCCAAGGTGGCGGGCGTCACTCTGGGAGCGCGCGGCGCGCTCGCATACGACGGTGCGCGGTTTTACGAATCACCGGGCTTTCATGTGGATGTTCTCGACACGACGGGAGCGGGGGATGCGTTTCATGGCGGGTTCCTCTACGGCGTATTGCGCAAGATGGGCCTTGAGGATACGTTGCGCTTCGCAAACGCGGTCGCCGCGATGAACTGCGCCGCCCTCGGGGGAAGGGCCGCGCTTCCCCGCCTGAGCGAGGTGGAAGCCTTTTTGCGGACGCATCGAGCAGGAAAAAATCCATGAAGCGCGTATTCGAAAAATCCCGCGCCGTTCTCACAGCGGTTTGTCTCTCCGTGATTTTGAGCGGTTGCGATCTGCTCCCCGAACTCGGCCCGCCGAAAGAATCCGTCTCCGGCGTTATCCGGATGAGCGCGAAGCTGCCCGTAAAGGCGTGGCGCACGCGCACGCTTTTCATCATCGTGGAACGCGAGGACGGCGGGCCGCCGCTGGCCGTGCAGCGCCTGGTGGAAACGCGGTTTCCCTACCGATACGTGATCACGAAAGACGACGTGATGATGCGCGGGCAGAAGTTCGCGGGCCGCGTCCGCGTGCGCGCCCGCCTCGATGCGGACGGCGTTCCGGGGCCGCTCGTAAAAGGCGATTTCGAGGGCAGGGCGGCAGGCCCGGTTTCCGTGGGCGCGAAGAACGTGGACGTGGTGATCGACCGGATCGGAACCGCGCCTCCGCCGAAGATGGCGAAAAAATCTCCCCCAAAACCTGTACCGTCTCCTGAGGCAAAGCCATCGCCCGGGAGCGGCAGGACGATTCGCGGCGTGGTGCGCGTGGCCGCCAATCTCAAGGATAAGGCGAAGGGCAAGGCGGCGATTTTCATCATCGCGCGCGGGAAACAGCCCGGGCCGCCGCTTGCGGTCATGCGCATCCTGAACCCGGTCTTCCCGCTCGATTTCACCATGAGCGAGCGAAACGTGATGCTCCAGGGGGCGGCGTTCGCAGGCGAGGTCAGCCTCGTCGCCAAACTCGACGGGGACGGAAAGGTCGGGACGCAGCCGGGGGATATTTTCGGCGGCGCGCGCGGGCCGGTGCGGGTGGGCGCTGGAGACGTCGAGATCGTTCTTTCACAAGAAGCGAAGGGCGCAGCCGCGCAAAAGCCCGCGCCGACGCAAGGTGCTGAAGAGGTTATCTCGGGTGTCATCGAGGTCGCCCCCGCCTTGCGGGCGAAGGCCGAAGGCAAGCCCGTCTTGTTCCTTATCGCCCGCAAGGGCGGCGGAGGCCCCCCGCTGGCGGTCGTGCGCGTGGCGAATCCGAGGTTCCCGCTGGCGTTCGAGATATCGAGGCGGAACGTGATGATTCCCGGCGTTCCTTTCGAGGGCATGGTTACGCTCTCGGCGCGCCTCGACGCGGACGGCGCGGCGGGACCCGCGGGCGCAGGCGATCTGGAAGGCCGCACGGCTCAACCGGTAAGAGTAGGGCGGAAGAACGTGCGCATCGTGATCGACAAGGCGTTTTGACACCGCGAGGCCGCCCGCTCTGGCGCGGCGGCGGCAAAGTGTGCATAATCGCCCCTCGAAAAATTCCGAGAATCTATTTCTGCGCGAAATTAGATTTTTCCTCATTCACGTATCGATAAGGAGAAGTCCCGGTGATCATCGACCCCCATGCCCACATCGCTCCCGAGAGTTTCATCGAAGACGTACGCCAGGGCCGCTTCGGCGACGCCGTCACCATCGAAGCGGGCGACCCGTGGGAGCAACTCGTCACGAAAAACACCGTCCTCGGCGAGGAGCGGATTCACAAGAACCCGCTGCCGAAGGAAACCTATGACGTCGAGATGCGCCTGAGCGACATGGCGAACAACCAGAACGTGGACATTCAGATACTCTCCGTCGTTCCGCCGATGACGCACTACGCGCTCGACGCAGGGCTGAACAGGGAACTCTCCGCATCGCTGAACGACGCGCTCACCGCGCTCGCGAAAGAACATCCCGAGCGCTTCCTGTGCATGGCGCAGATCCCGCTCCAGGACCCCGAAGCCGCGGCGGCAGAACTCGACCGCGCGGTGAAAAACGGCCACCTGGGCTGTCAGATCGGATCGAACGTGGCGGGCAAGAACCTCGACGACCCCGCGCTCGACGCCGTCTGGGCGAAGGCGTGCGAGCACGACGTGCCGATCTTCATTCACCCGGTGGACGTCATGGGCGTGAACGACAGGCTCAAGGACTATTACCTGAGAAACTTCATCGGCAACCCGCTCGACACGACGATTTCCATCGCCTGTCTCATCTTCGGCGGCGTGTTCGACCGCTTCCCGGACATCAAGTTCCTGGTCTCGCACGTGGGCGGTTTCACGCCCTGGATCCGGGGCCGCTGGCAGCACGGCTACGGCGAGCGCAGGGAACCCAAGGTGCACGGCGCGAAGGACCCCGAGCAGTATTTCGGCAAGATTTACTACGACACCATCATCCACAACGCGGATTCGTTCGAGTTCGCCGTGAAGACGCTCGGCGTGGACAGGATTCTCTACGGCACGGACTATCCCTTCGACATGGGCTATCTGGCCGGGGCGAAGGATATCCCCGGGCTTTCGCGCTTCTCCGACGAGGAGCAGGAACAGATGCTCTACGGGAACGTGAAGAAGCTCTACAAGCTGGACGTGTAGAACCTACGGCGTCGAAAGAGACCCGGAGAACATGCGGAGAGGGTCCCCGGGAGGGCCTCTTCCCTTCATAAGAGATAGAGAAGAAGATGACAGCCATCGATCCCCACACCCATATCTATCCCGGGCAGTTCATCGCGGACGTGCGCGCGGGCCGCTTCGGCCGCACGGCGTCGATAGAGGCCGATGCGCACGGCGAGTGGCTCATCACGCGGGGAAAGGTGCTCGGGCGCGACTCGGAACTCAGGAACAAGCTCACGCCCCTTTATTATGAGTTGGAACCGCGCTTCGCCGACATGGAGCGCATGGGCGTCGCGCACCAGGTGCTCTCCATCGGCCCCGCCATGACGCTCTATACATTGGAGGCGGAAGCGAACAGGGAACTGGCCGCCTCGCTGAACGACGGCCTCACGGCGCTGGCCGGGGAGTATCCCGATAGGTTCTCCTGCATGGCCACCGTTCCCCTCCAGGCGCCCGAAGCCGCTGCGGCGGAACTCGAACGAGCGAGCGCGAACGGCCACTTAGGCGTGATGATCGCCTCGAACGTGGCGGGGAAGAACCTCGACGACCCCGGTCTGGACGTCTTCTGGGCGAAGGCCGAAGCGCTCGATATGCCCGTGTTCGTGCATCCCACGAACGTGCTGGGCGGGGACGACCGCTTAAAGGATTTCTACCTGAGGAACTTCATCGGAAACCCGCTCGACACCACGGTTGCGGTGGCGTGCCTGATATTCGGCGGCGTGATGGACAGGTTCCCGGGGCTTCGCTTCTATCTCTCCCACGTGGGCGGTTTCACGCCCTGGATCCGGGGCCGCTGGCAGCACGGCTACGGCGAGCGCAGAGAACCCAAGGTGCACGGCGCGAAGGATCCCGAGCAGTATTTCGGCCGCTTCTATTACGACACCATCATCCACAACGCGGAGTGCTTCGAGTTCGCCGCGAAGACGCTCGGGGCGGAGCGGATTCTCTACGGCACGGACTATCCGGCGGACATGGGCTACCACCAGCCCGCGCGGGACATACCGGGCTTGAGCCGCCTCCCGGAAGCGGCGCAGGAGATGATTCTCACGACCAACGCCAGGCGCGTCTACGGACTTGCGGTATAGGGGCTGGACAAAGAGTCTTCTCGGTGTAAAATTCAAACAGTATTCCAGTTTCGGTCGATTCAACTGCAAAGGGGACGTTCCGATGGAGGAAACCACCTTCCGCGTGGGCGACAGGGTGCGCATCAAGGAGATGTACCCCGACGGCCACCACCGGACGACGTATTTCGTCAAGGGGAAGACCGGCTCGATCAACCGCTATTTCGGCAAATACAAGAATCCTGAGAATCTCGCCTACGGCGGCGACGGCATGCCGCTCCGGGAGCTCTACTGGGTGGAGTTCGACATCAACGATCTCTGGGATCACGAGGCGGGGAAAAAGCAGGACAAACTCTATATCGAGATTTACGAACATTGGCTGGAGCCGGCTTAAGCTGAAACCGCCGGCTTCCCCGTGAGCGAGGAGCACACCATGGCGCACTCACACGATCATCACAACGGCGGACACGTTCACCACCACGGCGCCCATCCCCACACCTACAGCCAGGACCCTGGGGCGCACAACGCGCGGATGCAGTCCGACGACGCCTACCGCGAAGGAGCCGTGGCCCAGGTCGAGCACGATCTGGATTACTATCAGGTGCGCGTTATGGCTCTGTTGGGCATCCTCCGCGAGAAGGGCATCCTCACGACCGATGAGATGCGGCGCGCGGTGGAGGAGATTTACGGCCAGAGCCCCGCCATCGGTTCGCGCATCATCGCGCGCGCCTGGGTGGATGAGGGCTTCAAGGAAAGACTCCTGGCGGACGCGGACGCCGCCTGCGCCGAGATGGGCGTCGACACGACGGGCATCAACCGCGTGGTGGCTCTCGAGAATACCGAGGCGACCCGCTACATGGTGGTGTGCACGCTGTGCTCGTGCTACCCGAGGCAAATCCTCGGGCAGCCCCCCACCTGGTACAAGAGCTTCCCCTACCGCTCGAAGGCCGTGACGGATCCGAGAGGGACGCTCAAGGACATGGGCTTCGATGCGCCCGATGACGTGGAGCTCATCGTCATCGACTCGAACGCGGATTGCCGCTATCTCATTATCCCGCAGCGTCCGGCGGGAACCGAGGACTGGACGGAGGCGCAGCTCTTCCAGCTCGTGACGCGCGATTCGATGATCGGCGTGGGCGACCCCCTGACGCCCGAGCAGCTCGAAGAAGCCGTGCAGGCGTCGGAGCAGGCCACCTGATAACGGGCTGATCTTTACGTGCGGCGGGGGTGTGGAATCCCCCGCCGCTTTTCTTTTCGGGATGGAGAGCGAATGGCCTCGCCTCACGTCATTGCCATTCAGTTCGACGGCCTGCGCGCCGACGCCCTGAGCGAGCAGCGCACGCCGAATCTCCTCGCCGCGGCGGGGCGCGGCGCGTGGTTCCGGAATCACCGCAGCGCGTTTCCCACCTCGACCAGGGTTTGCGTCTCGAGCCTCGCCACGGGCGTCTACCCCAATAAGCACGGCCTGCCGGGCAATTCGCTCTTCTCGCGCGAGTTGGGCGAAACCATCACCACAGGGCGGCATGAGAACCTCCTCGCCTGGGAACGCGCCACGGGCGGGCGTCTGCTCTTGCGGGACACCTTCTTCGAGAGGGTCGGAGGCGGCGTCATCATCAGCGCGGCGTCGAGCGGCTCCGCCTGGCTCTGGAACGCGGGCCGCGCGGCGCGCCTGATTCATCCCGTCGCGGCGTATCCCGAGGAGGGGCGAGCAACGATTGAAGAGGTCAAGGAAATCCCCCCTGCCGGGGAACCCGATCTGGATCGCTGCGCGTGGGCGCTCGACCTGGCGCTCGATTACGTGATCCCCGAACTCGCGCCCCAAGTGCTCGTGGTTCACCTGAGCGAGCCGGACAGCACGCAGCATCACCGGGGCGCCGCAGGAGCGGTTCACCGCCAGGCATTGGAGGGAGTAGACCGGTTGTTCGGCGCGTTCTGGGAGCGGTTTCAGTCGGAGCGCGATGATTGGCCGCAGACGAACCTTCTCCTGTTCTCGGACCACGGAGTCGTTGCGACGGCGGGCATGATCGACCTGGAAGCGGAACTGGCGGAACTTCCGGGTCGCGGGGAGAGTTGGCAGGTGGCGCACAGCGAGGGCGCCGCTCTCTTTTACGCGCAGTCGGGAAAAACACTTCTGGAGCTTGTAGCGTTCTTGCGGACGAAGAACTGGGCGGGTCCGCTATTCTCTAAAGATGGGAAAGGTGGCGCGTTGCCGGGCGCGATGTCGTTAGAACTGGCGGGCTGCGGCGGGCACCGCGCGCCGGATTTGCTCATGGGCTTTCAGTGGGGCGATGGGTTCTTGCGGGGCGAGGACCGCCCGGGCGCGCTCCCCGGCTGGGGGTATTCATCCGTCAACAACAAGGGAAGCGGCGGAACGCACGGCTCGTGCAGTCCGTATGAACTGCGCAATTTCCTGATTGGCGCAGGCCCCGCTTTTCCGTCGGGCGCGCGGGTGGACGCGCCGACGGGCAACGTCGACTTGGCCCCCACCATCCTCTCCCTGATGGGGAAAGAAATTCCCGGCGGTCTGGATGGAGAGACGCTCACGAAAGTGTCCCGAGCGAGAGGGGAAGAGCGGCTCTACCGGGTGGAGTCGAAAGAATTCTCGCAGACGCTCTCGCGCATCGAGGTGGACGGGCGATTCTATCTCAACTACGCAAAGCTGGAGAAGGTGTAATTTTTTGGGATGATGCAAGCTAGGACACAGGAGGCTTGACATGAATCGTAGGCGTGGCACCATTTGAAAACCAACCTTAAAGGCATGTCGAACATGAATATCCATCGAGACCATGGCGTCAGCCTAAAATATACTTGGCGGGAAATTTCAAAAGAAAATAAATCTTGCTTGTATGGGCGACCAAGTAGTGTGTTCCACTGTTTTCAAGTTTGGGTGTACTTATGATGCGCGTTGCTATTAAGCCGGAACTTTTCCGCTGGGCGCGCATTCGTGCTGACATACAACCGGATTCTTTGGCACAGCGGTTTCCAAAGTATCGCGAATGGGAAAGTGGTGACGCACAACCGACATTGAAGCAACTTGAGGCATTCGCTAAGAAAACCCATGCGCCAATCGGGTATTTTTTCCTTTCAGAACCACCCAATGAACCTTTTCCTATTCCTGACTTCCGTACTATTGGAAGTTCGCCTATCGGAAGGCCGAACCCGGATTTGCTTGACACCATTTATCTCTGTCAACAACGCCAGGAGTGGTACCGGGACTTCTCGCGCATAGAGGGCGAGGAGCCTCTCCCATTTGTTGGCTCCGCGAGCTTGGTAGAGGATGTGGAGGTAGCGGCGGCACGCATTCGAAATGCGCTTGAGTTCGACTTACAAGAACGTGCCACGCTTGGGAACTGGGTGGATGCCTTGCGTCGCTTCATCGCGCTGGCTGATGCGCTTGGAGTGCTGGTGATGGTGAACGGCGTCGTTGGTAACAATACTCATCGAAAGCTCGATCCTCACGAATTCCGGGGTTTCGCTCTTGTTGATGATCTCGCTCCGCTCGTCTTCATCAACGGTGCAGATACGAAAGCTGCTCAGATGTTCACTCTGGCTCATGAACTGGCACATATTTGGTTGGGTCAAACCGCGCTTTCTGACAGCCACCCTACCTCGATTCCGTCTCATGATACTGAGTCCTGGTGCAACCGCGTGGCTGCTGAACTTCTCGTGCCACTTGGTGTGCTGCGTGAAGAATATCGCAGGGGCGAGGAAATTTCTGCGGCACTTGCTCGCCTCGCGCGTCAGTTCAAGGTGAGCACACTGGTTATATTGCGCCGAATTTATGATGTAGGCGGGTTATCGCGCGATCAACTAAATCAAGCCTATGCTGATGAGCTTAAGCGATTGCAGAATTTTCCCAAAGGTAGTGGTGGAAACTTTTATGCAACGCAAGGTGTTAGAGTTGGAGAACGCTTCGCTCGCGCTGTTGTAACTAGTACTCTTGAAGGACAGACACTGTATCGCGATGCCTTCCGCTTACTTGGGTTTTCTAAGCTGGAGACTTTCCGTAAGTTTGCGGATGGATTGGATGTGAATTGATGGCTTATCTTCTAGATACAAACGTGTTTATAGAGGCGAAGAACCGATATTATGGGTTTGATTTTTGCCCCGCGTTCTGGAACTGGCTAATTGCCGCAAACATTGAGAGTAAAGTATTCAGTATTGAGAAGGTCGGCGACGAAATCAAGGCTGGTGATGATGAACTTGCGACATGGGCCATGGAGCGTGGCTCCGAATTTTTTCTCGGGCTTCCGCTTGATGTATTCCCGGCTCTTGGGACGGTGAGCAACTGGGTATCTGATCAGAACTATGAACCAGCTGCCATCAACACGTTTCTTCAAGACGCTGATTATTACCTAGTTGCACATGCTCTTGTCGGTGAACATGAAGTAGTAACACATGAAACACCGGCAAATTCACGTAAGAAAGTTAAGATTCCCAACGTTTGCATCGGTCTCGGCATCAAATACGTGACGCCGTTTGAAATGTTGCGGCACGAACGGGCGCGGTTTGTATTGGGCATTGCATCATGATTCGTGGGTTCAATTTCATCGACTTTCAAGCCAATACTTGGGCGGGCGGTTTTATCTCAAATTCGCCAAGCTGGATATAGCGTAGCTTTACAGATGGCGCGCGGAGGGAAGCAGGCGTGTCCTGAACGTTCGCCTAGCTCTCGGCGTCGGAATAAGCGGCGCGCTCCTCGTCCTTGAAATCATCCATCAGGTTGTGTCCGCCCTCCTTGGCCTGGCGGACGGCGAAGATGGGCGGCGGCACGTCGGGACGCCATTTGGTGGTCTCGGGCGGTTCGGGCCACTCATACGGCAGATGCCGGTAGGCGTTGGGCGCGTCCGCTTCTTCGAGCAGCGCGGCCATGTCCTCGCAGATCCGGCGCTGGCCCGCGTAGTCGCCCACGAGGCCCAACTGCCGCCCGAAGGGATACTGGACGAACACCGCCCTCGGCGCGCAGACGCGCTCGGTGGTCTCGGGGACGTTGGAGATGATGACGGTGGCGATGCCCGCCTTTTCGATTTCGCGTTGAAGCAGTCCGCCGGACCGGTTGCACAAGGGTCAGACCGGATAGAGAAAGGCCGCGTCCACGCCCTCTTCCTTCATCTTCTCGATCATCAGGGGCGCGGTGCGCTTCACCAGCGGGTTGAAATTCGGGATGTAGCCCATGATGGAATAGAGCGTCTCGGCCAGCGCGCCGATTTTCCCCTCCCTCTCGAAATCGAGGAAGATGTCGACAGGCCAGGACACATTCCTGTCCTCGGCCATGAACGAGGTGTCGACGTGCAGGTGGGAATACGCCACGTCGTCCTGGCCCGCCGTCTTGGGAATCTCCCGGTGGGTCGGGTCGCCCCACGTGCCCTCGCGGCGCTCTCTTTCGTAGTCGAACGATTCATCGCCCTTCATGAAGATGCCAGCCGTGGAAATGAGCGTGACCTTGCAATCCGCGAGCGGTTTTTCCAACGGCGTCCACGGCGTTTTTGCCGGGTCCGCGTGGCGCTGCGCCAGAACGCGCTCGCGCGAGGTGGGGTGAAAGCAGAATCCGTCGACTCTTTCGATCGGCATGATAATCCTCGAATTCGTGGTTCCATGATTCAGGCGGGGGATTCCCCTCTCTTATCTCTTTTCGTCCAGCCGAGCAACACGGCAAAGAAGCCGCAGAGGAAGAACATGAGCGCGAAGGCCGACAAGCCCCACAGATAGGAGCCGTGCAGGTCGAAGAGGAAGCCCGTGGTCCATGGCCCCGCCGCGCCCCAGAGCGCGAAGGCCATCATCGCCACGCCGTTCACGCGCCCGAAGCCCGGACCCTCGAAGTAATCCGCAAGGATGGCCGAGCCGGTGGGCCGTATGAGCCCCAAGGCGGCGCCGTTGGTTATCGTGCCCAGGTAGAAGCGGATTTCGGGGTCGCCCTTCTCGTAGGTGGCCAGAACGAGGGTGGAGGCGATTCCGAGGGCGTTGCCGATGAGGTACGTCGGCACCCGGCCCAGCCTGTCCGAGACCGGGCTGACGAGGTTCGCCGCCACCTGGCAGAGCCCCCAGATGGCGAAGATCACGCTCGCGGTTTCGAGCGAGAAGCCCTGGTCGGTGGCGTGGGGCACCAGGTGAACGAGCATGCCCGCGAAGGCGTACGCCATTGGCAGGAACGAGCCCAGGAAGAAGAAAAACGGCAGGTTGTACATGGAGACCGGCGTGTCGTCGACGGATGATGGAGTCGCCGGTTTCGGCGCTCCTTCATCCGGCAGGTTCTGAACGAAGGGCGCGTCGGCGATGGTGCCTTTATCCGAGGGATGGTCCCTGTGGAAGATGATGCAGACGGGGAGCACGATGAGCAGAACCACGCCCGCAAGCGCCAAGTAGCTCATCCGCCAGCCCAGGGCCGCGATGAGGTAGGGCGTCGCGATGTTCAGGCAGAATGCCCCTCCCTGGCAGGTGTTGGAAATGCCCAGGGCAAATCCTCTTTTTTTCACGAACCAGTTCGAGAGCGTGGGCACCTGGGCGATCCACGTGCTCGCGGCGAAGCCTGCGCACAGGCCGACGTACATCAGATAAAAATGCCAGAGCGAGGCGATCCGGCTCCCGATAAGCAGGGAGAGGCCGAACACCACGACGCCCGCCGACATCGAAGCCCGGATGCTCCAGCGGTCGGAGAGAATGCCCGCGAGCGGCGAGACGACGGCCTGGGCCAGCATGCCGATGGAGAAGGCCGCCGCCGTCGCCCCCCGGCTCCAGCCCAGTTCGCCTGATATTTCCTTGAAGAAGGGCCCGATGGTGGCGCGGAAGGCGATGAGGGTGATCATGACGAAAAAGACCACGGCCAGCACCACCCAGCCGTACCAGAGGCGCGATTCGTCCCGCATGACGTTCATGGCCCTAAGCGCGCGCTTCGCGCGGCGCGCGCGAGAGGCTCAGGGCGAAAACCGCGCCCGCGACGAACATGCCGCCCACGAGGAGAAAGCCCGCGTAGTAGTTCCCGCTCGCGTCGAAGAGCATTCCCGTCACCCAGGGACCCAGCGCGCCCGCGAGGGAGAAGACCATCATCGCGCATCCGTTCACGAGGCCGAAGCCCCGCCCCGCGAAATGATCCGCCAGAAGGGAGGACGCCGTGGGCCGGACGAAACCGAGTGCGAAGCCCAACCCCATGGCGCCCGCGTATATCCGCCACTCGGGCGATTCGCGCGTGAAGGCGGCCAGGAGATAACAGGCGGCCACGCCGCACACCACGCCCACCATGAAGGTGGGGAGTCTTCCGATGCGGTCCGATACCGCGCTCAACCCGTTTCCGAAGGCCAGGGCCGCTCCGTAGAGGGCGAAGAGCGCGGCGCCCCCCGAGGGGGAGAAGCCCTGGTCCGTCGCGTGGGGGACCAGATGCACCAGGACGGCGGTGAAGATATACGCGATGCTGCCGTAAATGCCTCCGATCAGCATGAACCTGCGGGTGAAGAAAAAAGAGAAAGAAGCGGCTTCTTTTTCCCTGCCCGGAGGAACGATGACGGCGGCCCTGGCGCGGGCGCGCGAGAACTCCTCGGACGTGAGAAAGGGCGCGTCGGGCGCAGTGCGCTTCTCTCTCGGGTGGTCGCGCAGCAACGCCAGGGCGAACGGCAGCAGGATCAGCAGCGTCAGCCCCGCCAGCGCCAGATAGCTCCCCCGCCAGCCCAGGCTCGCGATGAGCAGGGGGGTGAAGATGTTCAGGATGGGCGCGAAGCCCTGGGCGGCGTGCGAGAAGCCCATCGCCAGCCCGCGCTTGGCGACGAACCAGTTCGCGAGCAGTTGCACCTGCGGCAGGTTGGCCGTGAAGGCGAAACCGACCGAGAGTAGAAAATACATGGCGTAAAAATGCCAGAGCGCGCCGATGTAGGCGCCGAGTATGAGCGCCGCTCCGTTCACGAAGATGCCCGCCCCGATCACCCAGCGCATGTTGAAGCGCTCCAGCACCCAGCCCGCGAATGGAGCCACCACCGCCTGGCCGAGCATGCCCATGGTGAAGGCGGCGGCCGTCTGCGCGCGGTTCCAGCCGAACTCGCCGGAGATGTCCTTGAAGAAGACGCCGAGGGAATTTCGGATGCCGATGGCCACCGCCATGATGATGAAGACACTGAGGAGAATCACCCAGCCGTACCACAGGCGCAGTTCTTTTCGTGTCCGGTAGCGCGAGGCGATCAAGTCGATGACGGGTCTTTGAGCGGATGCCCCACCCAAAACGAATAGCCGGAGTAGAATTTCTCCACCCGTTTGATGGCGTGGTCCGAGAGGCGCACGCCCTCGACGGTAACGTCCGTGACGCCCGGATGCTGCATGAGCTTCTGGCGGACGCCCAGGGCGTAGGTGACGCTCTTGAGCATGCAGCCGCGGCATGCGCCTTCGAAGCGAAGCGATACTTCGCCTTTTTCGCTCACGCTATCTAGCGAAATGCCGCCGCCGTGAATCTTGAGGAGCGGGCGGATCTGCGTCTCGATGATGTCCTCGACGTCGGTGACGAGGGCTTCGTGCTCGTTCATGGCGTGTCTCCGTTCCAGAGTTCTCGCTTCTTGGCCTCCACGTCCACGCCGAAGATGCGCGCCTGGTTGAGTCCCAGGATGTTGCGCTTGTCCTGTTCGGTGATCTGGGGGTAGCCGTAGTCGTCCTGCATGGATTCGGGGATTTCCATGTCCCATATCCACTCGATGACGGGTTTCGCGTTGCCTAAAAGCGCCATCTCGGAACCCCAGAGCACTTTTTCCGAACCCACGTCGCGCAACAATCTGCCCATCCACTCGGTGAAGGTTCTGGGCGCGACCATGGGCGTGTGGCCGATGCCCGAGAGCACGAGGAAGACGTTCTCGTAGCGGTTCGCCATCCAGACGACTTCCTCGAAGTAGGGCACCGCCAGGTGGTGGACGCCGAAGAGCAGATCGGGAAAATCAAGGGCCGCGCCCTCGATGTCGAGCGGCGAGAGGTCGCGCAGCTTCGCCCGCGTGATGGGGTTTCCCTTGTGGAACTGAAAGACTTTAATACCGAGTTCGCGCCCTTTCTCATAGAGGGGGTAGGCGATTTCGGGGTCGTCGCACGCCCAGGATTTCCCGTCCACGTGGGCGTTGTAGATTTTGATGGATTTCGCCCCCCACTCCTTCACCTGTCGCTCCATCTCCTCGCACGCGGCGGCCACGCTCGGGTACATCGGGTCCACGGCCCCGCAGAACAGGCAGCGTTCGGGATAGGCCTGCGCGAAGGCGTACTGCGCCTTCACGGGCGCGAAGCCGTCCTTGTACAGATCGAACAGGGGCACGGCCTGGGCCATCGCCATGTCGGCGCCCGAATCCTCGAAGACGAGGCGGCCCATGTCCTCCACGCTCCAGCGGCGCTTGAAGCCCTCCACCGGGTGCCAGTTCGCGTAGACGTCCGTGGGCGCCGTCCGCCTTCTGCCGAGCACCTTGCTCACATGGTAGTGGCGGTCGTATTCGCTTTGCTCGGAGACGAGGTTCTCGTCCGAGTAGTCGTACATGTGCACCACGTTGTCGAAGACGAATACGTCGCCGCGAATCATGTTGCGAGGCTCCTTTTAGAGGAACGGATTGCCACCGCCAGATTAGCACACCGCGCGCCGCCGTGTCAGATGGGAAGGGTTGTTGAAAAAGCCCCGTCAAGGGCAGCGAACGCTCCCTCCTCGGGACTGTTGAAAAAGTCCATTAGTCAAGAGTGCTCACCGACATTCCGGCGTTCAGCGATCTGCGAAGGGTCATCTCCCGTGTGTAGGGGCCGCATACATGCGGCCCTGCCTTTTCGCCTTCACAACACGGGTCGCATATATGCGACCCCTGCACTCCTTCCGGCAAGGCGGTATCCCGTTACAGTCATTCCGGACGGAGAGGGGATTTTCAACAACCCCTGGGAGAGGGAGTTTCCGGTTTGCTTTGAGGGGGTTTTTCGGGTCGCCAGGCCTCATGAAACCCCGCTGCGATTGGACTTGGGCCTGAAGTGCGGGTAGAAAAGGCCCTGGTTTTTCACGCGGCAAAGGAGTAGGGAGCATGAAATGGACTGGGTGACGCTCGCCGTCATTGCGGCTCTCGCGCAGGTGCTCAGAAACGCGGCGATGAAATCCATCGGCCACAAGCTCGACGAGTACATCAACGTGCTGGGGCGCTTCGCGTTCCTGCTGCCCTTCGCGGCCGTGGCGGTGTGGATGCGGGGCGCGCCCGAGATACAGCCCGGTTTCTGGTGGTATTGCCTCCTCTTCGGCTTCCTGCAGACCGCGGCCACGCTCTCGCTGTCCAAGGCGCTCCTCTACGGCTCGATGGGCGTGGTGACCTCGCTCTGGAAACTCGCGACCATCTGGCTGGTCGCGCTCGCCTTCATCACGCTGGGCGAGGCGCCATCGGCCTGGGGGCTCGTGGGCATCTTGGTTACTCTGGCGGGCGTCTACGGGCTGAACGTCTCTCGCGCGCGTATCGGCTGGTTCGAGCCCGTCCGCGCGCTCTTCACCGACAAGGGGATGCGCTACACCGTGCTCGCCTCGCTGCTGTACGCGCCCTCGGTGATCACCTTCAAGCAGGCGGCGGTGCTCTCGGACGCCGCCTTCGGCACGCTCATTACTTATGCGGCGGCGGCGCTCGTCGTGTTGCCGCTCACGATCTGGAAATCCGCCGAACACTTCAAGGACGCCCCCAAACTCTGGAAGGGCTTCGTGTCCCTGGGGCTGTTCGCCTTCATCACGAGCCTCGCCCAGGCGGAGGCCTACCGCCTCACGCTCACCTCCTACGTGGAGTCGGTGAAACAGGTCGAGATCCTCCTGGCCATCGGAATCGGCTACGTCTTCTTCAGGGAGCGCGAGCGCGTGCGCGAGACGCTGCTGGGCGGCGTGGTGATCTTGGCGGGAATCGTCCTGCTGATCCTGGCGGGGTGAATTCCGACTGGAGAAAGAGGAATTCCGGTTGCGGGAGATGTATCGCCTGCCGTAGGGACAACCCCCTGTGGTTGTCCCTATTCAGGACAGGCACGGGGGCCTGTCCCTACGAGTTCGATTCGAAACGCGGGAGATGCGTAGGGGCGGACCGATGTGTCCGCCCCCGCCCTCCCTCGGCTTGAAAATCAACCCCCCCTACCCCCCCTTGTCAGGGGGGTATAAAAAGGCGATGCGTCCCCGCCGGGCAGAGGGGGTTTTGCTTTTTCTTGCCCCCCTGACAAGGGGGGGTAGGGGGGGTGCCTTTGCCCCCTGAGGGGCTTTTTCAACAACCCCCTCAAAGGGGGAATGATTCTGGAGGCGACGCTTTAAGTACTCCTCCCTCACAGGTTCTGGATTCCGTCAAACCTCCCGCCTTGGTCGGTTTGACGCCGGAATGACGAACAAAACCGCACCGCCTCGTAGTGGGTCGTTCTTGTGAACGGCCCAAGGTCGCGACCTCGGACAGGCACAGGGGCCTGTCCCTACAAAAATTGGGCGTTCCTCTCTTCGCAATCCTCAGAGAACGTCTTCCCCTTCGAGCAGGGCCTTCGCTTTCGCGTCGTCATCCGCTGTGAGCGCGACGTTCGCGTAGCCGGCGTGGCGGCTCAGGATGTGCATGCTCCGGATGTTCACGCCCGCGACCTTGAATTTCTCCGCCACCTTGGCGAGCGCGCCGGGCTCGTCGCGCAGCCTGATGACCGTCGCCTCGTCCGAGATAGCGCGGAAGCCCGCGTTCATGAGCACGCGCAGGGCGCGGTCGGACTCGGTCGTGGTGAGGATGACGACGCCCTTCTCGCCCGCCGCCTCGGTGTTCAGGGCCTCGATGTTGATGTCCTCATCGGCCAGCGCCTTGCTGATGTCCGCGATGACGCCGACTTCGTCGCGCACCGTGATGATGATTCGATTCATCCAGAATCCTCCTCAGGCCGTTCGCCTGTGTTCATGCTTCACGCAGTCGTCTACGAACTCGTTCACCATCTCGCGCGTGACGTGCGGCATGGTGATGATGTGGGCGATGTCGCCCAGCGGGGCGATTTGCCACTTGCGCATCACCTCGGCCGGGGGTCTGGGGAAGACGACCGTCACCGAGTTCTCGTGGCGCCAGGCGGGAACCCCGAACTCGCCAAAGCGCTCGACCGCGTACCCGGCGACCGCCAGCATTTCCGCCACCAGCTCCCGGAACCCGTCCATCCCCAGGCGCTCTAAGGCGTACCAGAGCATGAGCGGCGTCAGCCCGCTGCGCGAGCCGGGCAGCGTGGTGTCGAGCACGCCCACGTATTCTATCGAGCGCGCGATGCGCGCCACGTAATCTCGCTTCGTCAGCACGACACCGCAGGGCAGCGGACAGCCGATGAGCTTGTGGCCGCTGATGGATACGCTGTCGAAGCCGGCGTCGAAGCCATAGGGCTGCGGCTCCTCGACGAAGGGCAGGATCATGCCGCTCAGGGCGGCGTCCGCGTGGACGTAGGCGTTCGTGACCGCCAGGTCGTCCAGGATGCCGCGCACCTTGCGCACGTCGTCCACGGCGCCCTTCATCGTCGTGCCGATGTTCGCCATGAAGATGACGGGAACGTCGCGGTGGATGCGGATGGTCTCGCGCAGGTCCTCGTAGTCGATTTCTCCGTCGTCCCGGCTCTTGATCATGATGTTGCGCACGTTCAGCACGCGCAGGATCTTGAGGACGCTGTAGTGCGTGTCCTGCGAGAAATAGACCACCCCGTTCGGGAAGAGTTCGCGCCCCATGTAGATGCCGTACATGTTGCCCTCGGTTCCGCCGGAGGTGACGTAGCCCCAGGCGTGTTCCTGCTCCAGGCGCATCAGGGAAGCGAACCGGGCGATGACCTCGCGTTCGATCTCGTGCGTGTTGCTGCGGAAATTGCTGTCGTGAAAGGGGTCGCCCACGTTGTTGAGGCTGTAGTCCAGAAAGGGCAGCAAGTCCGAGTAATCGAAGTCCTGGTTGCAGGGATAGCCCACCTGCCGCCGGCCCAGTTCCTCGAAATCGCGCCGTAATGCGTCGAGACGCGTCCCGGTGAGTGGATTCGGTTCGTTCATGGCTGAAACCCTCCTGCTCGCGCGAGAGCGAGGTCTTCGGAATTTCTTCCGCGCGCCTCATCTTCCGCTGCTTTGGACGCCGGATGGCGGCGAAAGTTCCACACGGCTTCAAGATACCCTATTTTCGAGGAGGGAAAAACGACAAAATGCCCCTGTACAGGGGGTTGTTGAAATAGTCCTTCTCTTTCGGAATCGGCCACCGCCGTCATTCCGGCTTTCGCCGGAATGACGAACAAAACCGCACTGCCTCGTAGGGACAGGTCGCTGTCCCTACAGCCCCTCCCCGTTTGCGGGGATTGCAGACGAGACTTTTTCAACAGCCCCCTCAAGGGGGGAGTGAAATTCGGCGTGTTCCTTCTGTGGACTTTTCAACAACCCCGTGGAGGGAGCGTTTGTATCGAAGGGCTTGCCCGAGTCTGTCGAGGGGAGCGCTCCCCTTCTTGGCCGGCAATCGCTCCCGCATTGGTCGCTATTGACCTTCGATACGCGGCTTCGCCGCTATTCAGGAGGAGGCGGAGAGGGGTTTTCAACAACCCCTTCAGGTGAGGATGCGCGATGGGAGGTGCTCGGCGTCGGCCTGGGTTTTTCTGGACGGGGCGCATGGGGCGGCGAATTGTTGACACCACGGGATGCCAGCCGTAAGATGCGCTCGATTTGACATCCCATGTGGCATGAGAAAAAGGTGCGCGCTTGAGCGCCGTGGGGGCATAAAATGCCGGAAGAGTATCTACCCATACTGATTCTCATAGCGCTGGCGGTCGGATTCGCCGTCGTGAACCTGGGCGTGACGTTCCTGCTCGGCAGGCGCAAGTCCACCGTGGAGAAGGACTTCGCGTATGAGTGCGGCATCGTGCCGGAGTCGAACGCGCGCGGGCGCTTCAGCGTGAAGTTCTTTCTGGTGGCGATTCTGTTCATCGTCTTCGACGTGGAGCTCATTTTCTTGTATCCATGGGCGGTGAACCTGAAGAGCATGGGCGTGTACGCTTTTCTCGCGATTCTGCCTTTCATGGCTTTGCTGGTGGCCAGCCTGATATACGAGTGGCGCCGGGGAGCGCTCGAATGGGACTAGAACAACAACTCGAAGGCCAGGTGGTGCTGGGCCGCGCGACCGACGTCATCAAATGGGCGCGCAAGAACAGCCTGTGGCCCGCGCTTTTCGGCCTGGCGTGCTGCGCCATCGAGATGATGTCGACCTCGGCGGCGAAATACGACATCTCGCGCTTCGGCGCCGAGGTGTTCCGCGCCTCGCCCCGACAGGCGGACTTGATGATCGTGGCGGGCCGGGTGTCGCGCAAGATGGCCCCCGTGCTGCGGCAGATTTACGATCAGATGCCCGAGCCGAAATGGGTGATCTCCATGGGCGCGTGCGCGTCCACGGGCGGGATATTCAACAACTACGCCCTCGTGCAGGGCGTGGACGAGGTCGTGCCCGTCGATATCTACGTGCCGGGCTGCCCGCCGCGCCCCGAGACGCTCATCGACGGGATCATGAAGCTGCAGGCGAAGATTGCGGATGAAACGCTCTACCGAGAGGATTCCGGCGTCACCTCGCTTTAGATGATGTGATAAGGCTCCCCGCGCAACGTGAGTTGGAAGTAGAAACAATAGCGGGGTGAGCGCTTTTTCGTGAAATAAGATAAACCTTTTTGGAATGAGGGATTGAGCCGTTGAGTGAAGAGGAGCGCGAGCAGGCCGAGGCGGCGGAGCCCATTGAGAAGACGGACCCCGACCTCGTATTGCTTCAGGCGAAGATCGGGGGCGGTTTTCTCGGCGCGCGCGCGCATCGCGGCCAGATATCCGCGCAGGTCGCGCCGGAGGCGTTGCTCGACGCGGCGCGGTTTCTGCGCGACGAGAGAGGCTACAAGCTGCTGAGTTTCGTCTGCGGGGTGGATTGCCTGGAGTTGCCGGTTCCCTACCGGTTCAAGGTGACGTATTCGCTCCTGAACCCCGAGAGATCGCGGCGTCTGAGGGTCGAAGCCCCCTGCGCGGACGATCTCGAACCGGCGATGCCCAGCGTCTGCGGGATATGGCCGGGCGCGAGGCTCCATGAGAGCGAGGCGTACGACCTTCTGGGGATCACCTTCGAGGGGCACCCCGAACTCGAGCGCATCCTCACGCCCGAGGGCTTCGAGGGGCATCCCCACCGCAAGGATTTCGACATCTCCGCCGAGCCGGTGGCGTTCACCTTCAGGGACACGCCCGCGGGCAAGCCCCAGGCGGCGGAATAAGGATCACGGGAGCCGTTGATGGCCACGCAAACGCAGCGCACCGACCCCCTCGACAGCGACGTGCTCGGTCCCATCCAGACCGAGACCATGACGCTCAACATGGGGCCGCAGCACCCGAGCACCCACGGGGTCCTGCGCGTGGTGCTCGAACTCGACGGCGAGACGGTGCTCTCGTGCAAGCCCGTCATCGGCTACCTGCACACCGGCATCGAGAAGAACATGGAGGAGAAGACCTACAACAAGGCCCTCCCCATGACCGACCGCATGGACTACCTGGCGCCCATGTCGAACAACCTGGGCTTCGTTCTGGCGGTGGAGAAACTCCTGGACATGGAGGTTCCCCGAAGGTGTAAGTATCTGCGGGTATTGCTCGCCGAGATGACGCGCCTGAACAGCCACCTGGTCTGGCTCGGCACCCACGCGCTCGATCTGGGCGCGATGACGGTCTTTCTCTATTGCTTCCGGGAGCGGGAGCAGCTCTTGAAGATTTTCGAGAAGGTGTCGGGCGTGCGCATGATGACGAGCTATTTCCGCGTGGGCGGCGTGGCGCGCGAGCCGTACCCTTCGTTTTACGAGGATTGCCGGAATTTCCTGGAACCCTTCTCGGAGCGCGTTGACGAGTACGAGGAACTGCTCACGAACAACCCCATCTATATAAGGCGCGCACGGGGCGTGTGCGCCATGACGGCGGAGCAGGCCTACGCCCTCGGCATCACGGGGCCGCTGCTCAGAGCCTGCGGCGTCCCCTACGACATCCGCAAGAACGAGCCCTACTCGGGCTATGAGGAGTTCGACTTCGAGGTCCCCGTGGGCGAGCGGGGGGACATTCTGGACAGGTATCTGGTGCGGATCGCCGAGATGCGCGAGTCCCGGCGCATCGCCATGCAGGCGCTCGAGGGAATGCCCGAAGGGCCCCTCATGGCGGACAACCCCAAGGTGGTGCCGCCGCCCAAGGAGCAGTTGGCCCACGACATGGAGGCGCTGATCCACCACTTCAAGATATTCACCGAGGGCTACGGCGTGCCCGAGGGAGAGGTGTACCAGGCCATAGAGTCCCCGCGGGGAGAGCTCGGCTTCTACATGATCAGCGACGGCGGCCCGGGTCCTTACAAGGTAAAGGTGCGCGCGCCGAGTTTCGCGAATCTCCACGCGCTCTCCGAGATCACCCGGGGCGGGCTGATGGGCGACGTCGTGGCCGCCATCGGCAGCATCGACATCGTGCTGGGCGAGATAGATCGCTAGAGTGAAATAGAGGGCGGTATTGTTTTGGCGTTGATACGGTTTCCCCATTCCGGGCAGGAAGAGCGCTTCGAGTTCTCGCCCGAGAACCGCGCGGAACTGGAGCGCATGATCGCCAGGTATCCGGTGAAGCGCTCGGCCCTCATCCCCGCGCTTCAACTGGCGCAGGAGCAGGAGGGCTACATCACCAGCGCGGTGATGCAGGGCGTGGCCGAGATTTTCGAGGTCTCCCCCATGGAGGTGTGGGGCGTGGTGAGCTTCTACACCATGCTCAAGACGCAGCCCATCGGGGAATACCACGTGCAGGTGTGCAACAACCTCTCGTGCGCCTTGATGGGGGCGGGGAGGCTGCTGCGCGAGATTGAGAACCGGCTCGATTGCCGCACCGGCCACACGCGCGAGGACGGGAAGTTCTCGATAGAGGCGGTCGAATGCCTCGGCGCGTGCGGGGGCGCTCCCTGCGTGCAGATAAACGAAGACTACTTCGAGCGCGTAACGCCCGAGATCATGAACGATATCTTCGGCGCGCTGGAAAAGGGCGAGTCCGTCTCGCCCATCGGGGCGGACGAGGTGGTATCGCCCGCTCTGGCGGGCGCCGAAGAAACAGACGGCGAAGGCCGAGGAGCCTGAAGATGGCGCTGGTGCTGGAGAAAATCGTGACGGGCCGGTTCGACAACCCGGACGCGCTTCATATCGCGGGCTATGAGGCCACGGGCGGCTACGAGGCGATCCGGGGGCTCCTGGGCGGCGTCGAACCCGCGGACGTCATCGAGATGGTGAAGGCTTCCGGCCTGCGCGGGCGCGGCGGCGCGGGGTTCCCCTGCGGCCTCAAGTGGAGCTTCGTGCCCCAGGTGGACGGGCCGAAATACCTGGCCGTCAACGCCGACGAGGGAGAGCCCGGCACGTTCAAGGACCGCGAACTCATGCTGCGCGACCCGCACCAGCTCATCGAGGGCATCCTCATCGCGTGTTACGCCGTGGGAATCGAGAAGGCCTACATCTACATTCGCGGCGAGTTCGTCGCCCCCTGGCGCGCGGTCGAGAAGGCCCTGGCCGAGGCCTACGAGAAGGGCTACGTCGGCCGGAACATCATGGGCAGCGGTTTTTCGTGCGACATCTACACCCACCGGGGCGCGGGCGCCTACATCTGCGGCGAGGAGACGGGCCTTCTGGAGTCGCTCGAGGGCAAGCGCGGTCACCCGCGCTTGAAGCCGCCGTTTCCGGCGGTGGTGGGCCTCTACGCGCGGCCCACGGTCATCAACAACGTGGAGACGCTCGCGAATCTGCCCCACATCGTGAACAAGGGGGCGGAATGGTTCGCCGGCATCGGGATCGACGAGAAAAACTCAGGCACCCGCATGTACTGCGTCTCGGGCCACGTGGCGAAGCCGGGCCTCTACGAGTTGCCGCTCGGCCTGACGTGCGAGGAGATGATTCACGAGCACTGCGGCGGGATGAGAAACGGCGCGGCTCTCAAGGCGGTGATTCCCGGCGGCGCGAGCGCGCCCGCCCTCACGGCGAAGGAAGTGTATGAGGACAAGGTGAAGATGGATTTCGACTCCCTCGCGAAGGCCGGCAGCATGGGCGGAAGCGGCGGCGTCATCGTCATGGACGAGACCACTTGCATGGTGCAGGCGGCGGGCAGGCTCGCCGCCTTTTTCGAGCACGAATCCTGCGGGCAGTGCTCCGTCTGCCGGGAGGGGACCGGCTGGGTGTCCGAGATTCTGGCGCGCATGGAGCGGGGCGAGGGTAAACCCGACGATCTCGATACGCTCGCGTCGATAGACCCCAACATGCGCGGCAACACCATCTGCGTGCTCTCGGACGCGTGCGCCATGATGTTCGGCGCGTTTTTGACGAAATTTCACGATGAGTTTGAAGCGCACATCTCTCTGGGCCGCTGTCCGCTGGGCAGCCCGTATCCCGCCGCGATGTGATGGGGGAGAGGCGATAGATGTCGAATGAGCAGGTAACCTTCGTATTCAACGACCAGAGCATCACGATGGACAAGGGTCTGCCCGTGCTGGAGGCCGCGCTGCGCATCGGCGCGCACGTTCCGCACTTCTGCTATCACAAGAACCTCTCCATCGTGGGCCAGTGCCGGGCCTGCCTCGTCGAGGTGCTCGACGCCGGCAACGGCCGGCCGATACCCAAGCTCCAGCCTTCGTGCGCCACGCCGCCGGCGGAGGGCATGGTGATCAGCTCGGTGACCCCGCGCGTCATCGAGGCGCAGGAAGGGGTGTTCGAGTTTCTGCTCAAGAACCATCCGCTCGATTGTCCGGTCTGCGATCAGGGCGGCGAGTGCCCCCTGCAGGATCAGACCATGGCCTACGGCAAGGCGATCAGCAGGACGCACGAGTTCCGGCGCATCTATCCGCGCAAGGAGATCAGCCCCTTCATCAAGCCCGAGATGAACCGCTGCGTGCACTGCACGCGGTGCATCCGCTTCACCGAGGAGATCGACGGAGGGGCGGAGTTCGGCTGGGCGCAGCGCGGCGACCGCACCGAGGTGGGCGTTTATGAGGACCTGCCCTTGACGAGCGTCGTCTCGGGCAACGTCATCGACATCTGCCCCGTCGGCGCGCTCACGGACAACAAATACCGCTTCACCGCGCGCGTGTGGGAGATGGAGGAGACCCAGGGCCCCTGCACGCTTTGCAGCGTGGGCTGCCGCCAGGGCGTCTGGACGAAGGACGGCGAGATCAAGCGCGTCACGGCGGGGGAGAACGAAAGAGTCAACGACACCTGGATTTGCGACGTGGCGCGCTACGGCTGGAGCGGGGCGCACGGCGAGGGGCGCATCACCCAGCCGATGATCAGAAAAGACGGCGAGCTGACGCCCGTCGGCTGGGCGGAAGCGGTCGGCGAGGCGGCGAGGGGTTTGGGCGCAATCGTCGAGGAATCCGGCGGCGGCGCAATCGCCGGTCTGGGCGGGGCGTCCTCCACGAACGAGACGGCTTACCAGTTCGGCGCCTTCATGCGTTCGACTCTGGGAACCAACCACGTGGACAGCCGGATCCATCCGCGCGACATCGTGCAGACCGACTTGCAGCGCGCCGCCCTGGGCGGCGTGGGCGGCGCGGGCTCCATCGAGGAGTTGGGCCGCTCCAGGGCCATCGTCATCGTGGGCAGCGACCCGTTCACGCAACACCCCATACTCGCGCTACAGATCAGAAAGGCGCACGGGGCGGGCGCGGTGGTCGTGAACGTGAACCAGAGGCGGATCGACTTGCGCGTTCAGGGCAGGACGCACCACCTGGTTCCCGTGCTGGGGGGCATCTCGCGCACCCTGCGCGCGCTGGCCACCTGCCTCGTGGACGGCGGCGTGAAGCCCGAAGGAGCGGACGCGGCGGAGTACGCGGCGCTCATAGATTCCGTGGAACTGACGCGCCTGTGCGAAGAGGCGGACGTGGCGCCCGAGGCCGTCATGGACGCCGCCCGGGCGATTCTGGGGGCCGAGGGCCCCGTGAGCGTCGTCTCGGGCCCGGGAGAGACCGGGAAGGTCGCCGTAACGGAGGCGATCAATCTGGGACTCCTGCTGCGCGCCAACATGCTCTTCGCGGCAGGCGCGCCGAACTTACAAGGCGCAATCGACATGGGCCTGCACCCCGATACGCTGCCCGGCGGCGATTTGTCGGACGAGGCCGCGCGCGCCGCCTGCGGGGAGGCGTGGGGAAGGCCGCCCGGCGCGCAGGCGGGCAGGGACGCGGAAGGCATACTCGACGGTCTCACGAGCGGTGAAGTGAAGGGCCTCTATATTCTGGGCTGCGATCCCGTAGCCGAGCATCCCGACGGCGCGCGGGCGCGCGAGGCGCTGGAGAAGGCCGGGTTCGTCGTCGCGCAGACTTCTCACCTGAACGCCAGTACGGAATACGCGGACGTCGTGATTCCCGCGCCCACGCTGTATGAGCAGGCGGGCAGCGTCACGAACCTGGAGCGCCGGGCGCAGTCCCTCCCGCGCGCGCTCAAGCCGATGATCGACAAGATGGTCCCCGAAGCCTGGCGCGCCTTCGCCGATATCGCCAAGGCGATGGAGCGTCCCATGCGGGCGAACGCGCTGGACAAGATTCAAATTCAGGCGCGCTCGCTGGTCGGCGATTACGCGGACGCCTTCGGAAGGATATCCGATGAGGGTCTGCACTTAAGACGGGAGGGAGAGAGAACCTTCCAGATCGCTCAGATTCCCGAAAAAGAGGCGCAGGAACCGGGCCTCAGGATGCTGCTCACGCCCGTATTGTGGCTCTCGGGGGCGTATATGGCCTCGGCCCATCATCTGGCCGACATGCCCGAGGCCGCGCTCGCCCTCTCGCCGAGCGATGCGGAGAGCCTGGGCGTCGCGGACGGCGATTCCGTGGAATTCGAGGTGGCGGGCGTTGTCGTTCGGCTACCCGCGCACGTGGACAAGAACGCGCCCGTGGGCGTCGCCTTCGCGCCCGAGGGCTGTTTGCGCGCGCATGGGGGGTCGCTCCTGAACACCGGCGGCGCGCCGGGCCGCCAGGGCGTGGAGATTCAGGTCCGCAAGGCGGAGCAACCCCAGGAGGTGGGCGCCTAGATGGTTACCCTGCTCATCATTCTCGGAAAAGTGCTCGTGGGCTTCGGCGGGCTTTTGCTGCTCGCCGCCTACATGACCTGGATGGAGCGGCGCGTGTTCGCGCTCATACAGGTGCGCGTGGGCCCCAACCGCGTGGGCCCGGCGGGGCTTTTGCAGCCCATCGCCGACGGCATCAAGCTCATGTTCAAGGAAACCATCATTCCCGCCCAGGCGGACAAGGTGATTTACGTTCTGGCGCCGGCCATCACGCTCATACCGGCGCTCGCCGCATTCGCCGTGGTTCCCTTCGGCGATTCCGTGAGCGTACTCGGTCAGAAGGTGGACCTGGTGGTGGCGGACGTGAACGTCGGCATCCTCTACATCTTCGCCATGGCGGGCATCGGGGTGTACGGCATCGTGCTCGGCTCGTGGGCGTCGAACAGCAAGTATCCGCTCCTGGGCGGACTCCGCTCGGCGGCGCAGCTCATCAGCTACGAACTCTCGCTCGGCATGTCGCTTCTGGGCGTGGTGATGATCTCCGGCACCCTGAGCCTCAAGGGGATCGTCGAGGGCCAGGCCGGGATGCCCTACATCGTCTTGCAGCCCCTGGGCTTTCTGCTCTTCGTCGTCTGCATGCTGGCGGAGACGAACCGGGCGCCCTTCGATTTGCCCGAGGCAGAGAGCGAACTCACCGGCGGTTTTCATACCGAATACAGCAGCATGCACTTTGCGGTTTACTCCATCGCCGAGTACTGCAGCATGATTACGCTCTCGGCGGTGGGGGCGACGTTTTTCCTCGGCGGATGGCGCGGGCCGCTGCTGCCGCCCGTCCTGTGGTTCCTGATCAAGGTGCTGGCGTTCATGTTCTTCTTCATGTGGCTGCGCGCCTCCACGCCGCGCCTGCGCTATGACCAACTGATGGGTTTCGGATGGAAGGTGCTTCTGCCGCTCTCCATCCTGAACGTGATGCTCACGGCCGGCGCCGTCGTTTACCTGGGCTAGCAGGCTGCTCGATAGGGGGAAGGTTCCATGTTAGGCGAGATTTGCAGGGGGTTGTGGCTGACGATCAAGCATTCCTTCAAAAACCGCGTGACCGTGCAATACCCCGACGTCAAGGAGGAGATGCCGGTGGGCTACCGCGGCCTCCACAAGCTGCTGCGCTGGGAGGACGGCCTGGAGCGCTGCGTGGGGTGCAAGCTCTGCTCGGCGGCGTGTCCGGTGGACTGCATTTACGTGGAATCGGAGGAGAACGACCCCGATGCGCCGACTTCCAAGGGCGAGCGCTACGCCAGCGTTTACGAGATCAACGAGCTTCGCTGCATCTTTTGCGGATACTGCGAGGAGGCCTGCCCGGTCGGCGCGGTCGTGCTGGGCAACGAGTATGAATTCTGCCAGGACGACCGGGGCAAGTTCCTCTACGAGAAGGGCGATTTGCTCGTGAAGCGGACGGAGGATTATCCGGAGCTTCACGCCCGCTATGATGAGAAGAACCTGCTCACGTATGTCTAGGTTTCGATTTCAGGCGGGCGCCCGCCCGCTGGAGGAAGGGCGGTAGTGGTCGGTTCCCTGTTTTTTTATTTCCTGGCGGCCGTGACGACGGTCGGCGCGGTAGCCGTCGTCGCGTTTCCCAGCCCGCTCTACAGCGTGCTCGCCCTGATCCTGACCTTCCTGGGCCTCGCCGGGCTGTATCTCTCGCTTCACGCGCAGTTCGTCGCCATCGTTCAGGTGATCATCTACGCCAGCGCGATCATGATGCTCTTCCTGTTCGTGGTGATGCTGATCAACCTGGGCCGGGAGGAGAAGCGGGAGTTGCGCCTGCCCGGCCAGAAGCTGCTGGGCGCCATCGCGGGGCTCGCCGTTTTCAGCGTGCTGCTCAAGATTTTCCTCTCCACCTCCCTCATGACGGGGAAGAAGGGGAGCTTCCCGCCCGAGCGGGTGAGCGAGCTCGGCAACACGCAGGTGGTCGGAAATCTCTTGTTGACGGATTACGTCCTGCCGTTTCAGGCGATGGGCGTCCTGTTGTTCGTGGGCATCGTCGGCGCCGTGGTATTGGCGCGGCGGCGAAGCCGCTAGGAGGGGTGGAGCGTGGCGCCGCTCGAGCATTACCTGGTTCTGAGCGCGGTTCTCTTTTCCCTGGGGGTCGTGGGCGTCGTGGTGCGCAGAAACGCCATCGTCGTCATCCTGTGCATCGAGTTGATGATGAACGGGGCGAATCTGGCGTTCGTGGCCTATGGCCGATATCTCGATTCGATGGCGGGCCAGATGGTCGTGTTCTTCGTGATGGCGGTGGCCGCGGCGGAAGCCGCCATCGGTCTGGCCATCGTGGTGCTGATATACAGAAACCGCGAGTCCACGGATCTCGACGAGATCAATCTACTGAAGTTATAGAGCTGAGGAATCATGGATAGTCTGACCCTCATATTGGCGTTCCCCCTCATCGGCGTGCTGGTGAACCTGCTCTTCGGCTGGAAGCGCGGGGAGAAGTTCGCCGGCTGGACCGCGACGCTTGTGATGGCGCTCGCGTTCGCGGCGTCTCTCGCGGGCTGGCTCCGCCTTCTGGGGATGCCCGAGAACGGGCGGCTCATCCGCGTCGTCCTGTTCGAGTGGATTCCCGTGGGCGCCTTCGAGGTCAAGGCGAGCTTCTCGCTGGATCCGCTCTCCGCCGTCATGGCGCTCGTCGTCACCGGCGTCGGGACGCTCATCCACCTCTACTCGATGGGCTACATGCACGGCGACCGAGGCGTGGTGCGCTATTTCATCTACCTGAACCTCTTCTCGCTCTCGATGCTCACGCTCGTGCTGGGCGACAACTTCGTGGTCATGTTCGTGGGCTGGGAGGCGGTGGGCCTTTGCAGCTACCTGCTCATCGGCTTCTGGTACGAGCGCAAGGCGGCGGCCGAGGCCGGGAAGAAAGCCTTCATCGTGAACCGGGTGGGCGATTTCTGCTTCCTGATTGCGCTTTTCTACATCTACAGCGTCGTCGGCTCGCTGGATTTCCCGGCCGTGTTCTCGAAGGCCCCTCAGTTGCTCGGCCCCGAGAGCGCCGCGGCGACGATCATCTGCCTGCTGCTCTTCGCGGGCGCCACGGGCAAGAGCGCGCAGATTCCGCTCTACGTCTGGCTGCCCGACGCGATGGAAGGCCCCACCCCGGTCAGCGCCCTGATTCACGCGGCCACCATGGTGACCGCGGGCGTTTACATGGTGGCGAGAGCGCACGCGCTCTTCGAACTCTCCTCCACGGCGATGCTGGTGGTGGCCGTCATCGGCGCGCTCACGCTGTTGATGGCGGCGTCCATCGCCCTGGTTCAGACCGACATCAAGAAAGTGCTCGCCTACAGCACGGTGAGCCAGTTGGGCTATATGTTCCTCGCGTGCGGCGTGGGGGCGTTCTCCGCGGCCGTGTTCCACCTCATGACCCATGCGTTCTTCAAGGCGCTCCTGTTCCTGGGCGCGGGAAGCGTGATACACGCGCTCGACGGCGAGCAGGACATCCGCAGGATGGGCGGACTCCAGGCGTCGCTCCCGCAAACGAGCAGCACCTTCATTATCGGCGCGCTCGCCATCGCGGGGATATTCCCCTTCGCAGGCTTTTTCAGCAAGGACGCGATTCTCTACGCCGCCATGACGGCGGAGCGCGGCGGCGTTCTCCTTTGGCTCGCGGGCGCGGCCGGCGCGCTCATGACGGCGTTCTACATGTTCAGACTCCTGTTCCGCGTGTTCTTCGGCGTGTGCAACCTGAGCATCGAGGAACAGCAGAAAGTCCATGAATCCCCGGCCAACATGACGCTTCCGCTCCAGGCGCTGGCGGCGCTCTCCATCGTCGGGGGCTGGGTGGGGATTCCCATTTTCACCGGCGCGAACCTTTTCGGCGATTTCCTCGCGCCCGTATTCGGCGGCCATGCCGAGGCGCACCACGAGGTGGTGTTCGAGATTCTGATGATGCTCTTCTCGCTCGCCGTCGCATTTTTCGGCATCTACGCGGCCTACAATCTGTATGTGCTCAAGCAAGACGGCGGCAGCGCCTACGCGGAACTCTGGCCGGGCGTCCACCGCCTTCTGCTGAACAAGTATTACGTGGACGAGATGTACGACGCCGTGATCGTCCAGCCCGTGAAGCGGGCGTCGATCTGGTGCTGGAGAGCGTTCGAGGACGGCCTGGTGGATGCGGCCGTGAACGGGGCGGGCTTTTTCGTGCGCTCGCTGGGCGGCGTGCTGAGGCGTCTCCAGACGGGCTACGTGAAGAGCTACGCCGTTTCGATGCTGGTCGGCGCGCTGGTGATTCTGCTGTATCTCACGGCGCGATGATGGTTTTTACGGTTCTTTGAGGAGCGTGAGGGGCGAGTGCCTGGAATAATCACCTCGATACTGTTTTTGCCCATGCTGGGGGGGCTGCTGCTCCTCCTCGCGCGCGAGGGCGAGGGAAAAGACGGCGGCGGCGTTCGCGCGTTCGCGCTGGCGGCGTCCCTCGCCACGTTCGCCCTCTCGGTCGTGATGTACCTGGGCTTCCGGCCCGGCGTCGCCGGGATGCAGTTCGTCGAGGAAGCGGCGTGGATCCCCAGATTCGGGATTTCCTATAAAGTCGGCGTGGACGGCATCAGCCTTCTGCTCGTGATGCTGACCACCATCCTGACGCCCGTGGCGATTCTCTTCTCCTTCGACGACGTGCGCAAGAAGACGCGGCTCTACTACATGTCCCTGCTGTTCCTGGAGACGGGGATGCTCGGCGTGTTCTTCGCGCTTGATTTCTTCCTGTTCTACGTCTTCTGGGAGGGGATGCTGATTCCGATGTACCTCATCATCGGGGTCTGGGGCGGCGGCAGGCGGATATACGCGGCCGTGAAGTTCTTCCTCTACACCATGGCCGGAAGCGTGCTGATGCTCGTGGCTATCATCTGGCTCTATTTCGCGGGCGGGGTCGGCACGTTCGACATCCTCGCGTATTTCCGCGAGCCCGTGGACCCCGCGCTCCAGCCGTGGCTGTTCGCCGCGTTCGCCATATCCTTCGCCATCAAGGTGCCGATTTTCCCGTTCCACACCTGGCTGCCCGACGCCCACGTGGAAGCGCCCACGGCGGGGAGCGTCATCCTCGCGGGCGTCCTGCTGAAGATGGGCACCTACGGCTTCATGAGGCTGGCGATGCCGCTGTTCCCGACGGCGGCGCGCGAGTTCGCGTTCCTCATCATCTGCCTGGCGCTGGCGGGGATCATCTACGGCGCGCTCATGGCCATGGTGCAGACCGACGTGAAGAAACTCGTGGCCTACTCCTCGGTGAGCCACCTGGGCTTCGTGATGCTGGGGCTTTTCTCCTTCAACCTGCTGGGGGCTTCGGGGAGCGTGCTGCAGATGGTGAACCACGGCATCAGCAGCGGGGCGCTCTTCCTGATCGTGGGCTTCATCTATTCGAGGCGGCATACGAGGCAAATCGAGGAGTTCGGGGGGCTTCTTCGCGTGATGCCCGTCTTCTCGACGTTCTTCATCATCACCGCGCTGAGCAGCATCGGCCTGCCGGGGCTGAACGGCTTCGTGGGCGAGTTCACGATTCTGCTGGGCGCATTCGAGCGCAACGCCTGGTTCGCGGCCGTCGCGGCCACCGGCGTGGTTCTCTCGGCCGTCTACATGCTCTGGATGCTGCAGCGCGTCCTGTTCGGCGAGGTGAGCGTGCGGGCGAACCTGGGGCTTGCCGACATGAACAGGCGCGAGTGGCTCGTCATGCTCCCCATGGTGGCCCTCATGTTCTGGATCGGGCTGTACCCCAAGCCGCTGTTCGAGCGGATCGAGCCTTCGGCCAAGGCCTGGCTCTCGCAGGTGAACCGAAGGGTGCTGCGCGTGGAGAAGGCGCCCGAGCGGGCGACGGGAAAGAACGCGCTCGCCTACGTTCAAAGACTCGAGGTGAAATAGCTTGGAAATCGTTTATCCTGCGATCCATTGGGGATACCTGCTGCCGGTGATCCTGCCCGTGTGCGGGGCGGTGCTGGTGCTGATGTGGGACGCCTTTCTCTCCAGGGGGGAGCGCTCGGTCATCGTCCTCATCACGCTGCTGACGCTGGCCGCCGCCCTGGGACTGACGCTCGGCGCGCGCGCGCTGCCGGGTCTGGCCGCCTCGTTCGGCGGCATGTACCTCTTCGACGGGTTCACGCAGTTCCTCTACGTCGTCATCCTGTTCGCGAGCATATTCGCGGTGCTCATCGCCGCCGCCCAGCGGGAGCTGGACGATACGCCGGCGGGCGAGTACTTCGGCCTCATCCTCTTCGCGACTTCGGGCATGATGCTCATGGCGGCGACGCGGAACCTGCTGATGATCTTCGTGGGTCTGGAAGTGTTCTCGCTGTCGCTCTACGTGCTGGCGGGCTATCTCCGCTCGCGCCCCGAGGGCAACGAGGCGTCGCTCAAATACTTTCTGCTCGGTTCGTTCGCCTCGGGGTTTCTGCTCTACGGCATGGCGCTCGTCTACGGCGCGACCGGCTCGGTCGATCTGGTCGAGATAGCCGCGCGCCTGCACGAGAATCCCGCCTCGCGCGGCGCCGCCTTCCTGACGGGTCTGGGCTTCATGGTGGTGGGCCTGGGCTTCAAGGTGGCCGCGGCGCCCTTCTACATGTGGACGCCCGACGTGTACGAGGGCGCGCCCACGGCGGTGACGGCGTTCATGTCCGTGGGTCCGAAGGCGGCGGCGTTCGCCGCGTTCTTCCGGGTTTTCCTCTCGGCGGGCGACGCCGGCGGAAGCTTCGATTCGGTCTTGTGGGTCATGGCCGTCCTCACGATGAGCCTGGCGAACCTCGTCGCCATCTGGCAGACCTGCGTGAAGCGGATGCTCGCCTATTCGAGCATCGCCCACGCGGGCTATCTCATGGTCGCGCTGGTGGCCTCGCGCGCGAGCGCGGAACTGGCCACGAGCGGTTTCCTGTATTACATGCTCGTCTACGTCTTCATGAACATGGGCGCTTTCTGCGTCCTCATCCTCATCTCGAACGCGCGCGAGGACGGCGGCACGAAGATCGAGGGTCTCGCGGGTCTGGCCTCATTCCGGCCGGGACTCGCGGCGGCGATGGCCGTTTTCATGGTCTCGCTCTCGGGGCTTCCGCCCACCGGGGGTTTCGTGGCGAAGTTCCAGGTGTTCAGCGCCGCGCTGAACGGCGGCTACGTCTGGCTGACCGTGATAGCGGTGCTCAACAGCGTGGTGGCCGTGTATTACTACCTGCGCCTCGTCGTGGTGATGTACATGCGCGAACCCCGGGGCGAAGCAGCGAAGAGCGCGCCGCATCCGGGCTGGTCCTATGCGGTCGCGGCGCTCACGCTCGCCGTCGCGAGCACCCTGCAACTGGGGATTTTCCCCTCCTCGGTGCTGGACTTCGCCCATCGATCCGCAGTCTTTTTTAATTGACCTCCGGGGGTTGGTTTTTCGGTTGCCGCCATGATATAAGTCATGGCGGTTCGTTCGATTTCATGCATTTGATCCAGGGGTTTTCGAGGGGAATCTCCGCCCGGCGGCGACGATGAGGGCGGCCCATTTTCATCATCCCTGGCGGTTTGCGGTTTTTGTGGGGGTCCACGCATGGATGCGATGGAGGTTCTGGGCGCTTTTTTCAGGGATTATCAGGCCATCAATCCCTACATCCCCATTTTCCTGATCACGCTCATGGCGGCCGCTCTCGCCGGGAGCATTCTGATCATCGCGCTGCTCATCCGCCCGAACAACCCCGACCCCGAGAAAAACTCCCCCTATGAGTGCGGCATGCCCCCTCTGATGGAGGCGCACGAGCGCTTCTCCATCCGGTTCTACCTGCTGGGCATTCTGTTCCTGCTGTTCGACGTGGAGGCGCTGTTCCTCTTCCCCTGGGCGGTTCGCTACGACGCCCTCGGGCTGTTCGGATTCATCGAGATGATGCTGTTCATCGCCATCTTGCTGGTGGGTTATTTCTACGCTTGGAGAAAAGGAGCGTTGGAGTGGGCATAGTCGAGGGCAAGTTCAGCGACAACTTCATCACGTCGAAGGTCGACAGCCTGGTCGCCTGGGCGCGGAAGAGCGCGCTCTGGCCGATGACCTTCGGCCTGGCGTGCTGCGCCATCGAGATGATGGCCTCGGGCGCCGCGCGCTACGATTTCGACCGTTTCGGCGTGATCTTCCGGGCCACGCCGCGCCAGTCCGACGTGATCATCGTGGCGGGCACCGTCACCCACAAGATGGGGGACGCGATCCGCAAGGTCTACGACCAGATGCCCGAGCCGCGCTGGGTGATCGCGATGGGCAACTGCGCGACCTGCGGCGGCCCGTACGCGAACTACGCGGTGATGCAGGGAGTGGATGAAATCATCCCGGTGGACGTCTACGTTCCGGGGTGCCCGCCCAGGCCCGAGTCGTTGATGTGGGGCGTCATGCAGCTTCAGAAAAAGATTGAACAGGAAAAATACATCCGCAGATAAGAGCCATACGGCGCACAAGGGAAGAAGATGCCCGAAGAAGTGGTGGAAAACAGCGAGCAGACGAACGGCGAAGCGGAGACCGCCGAGGCCGTGAAGGCCCCGCCCGGCGAGGACTTGAAGGCGGTGGTGGAGGCGGCGTTTCCGGGCGCGGTGCTTGATCAAAGCGCCTACGAGGACGATGAGGACGAGGCGACGTTCGTCTTAAGCGTCGATTCCATCGTCGAAGTGGCGGCGCATCTGCGCGATCACGGCGACGCGCTCTTCAAGCTCCTCACCGACTTGACGGCGGCGCACTATCCCGAAGCGGAAGACCCCTTCGAGGTGCTCTACCACCTCTACAGCATCGAGCATAACCGCAGGCTGCGCCTCAAGGCGCGGATCAAGGATGGACAGTCCGTGCCCACGGTTTCAGGCGTATGGACCAGCGCGGACTGGATGGAGCGCGAGGTGTACGACTTGTTCGGGATCGAATTCGAGGATCATCCGGATCTCAGGCGGATTCTTCTGCCCGACAACTGGGGCAGCCATCCCATGCGGAAGGACTACCCGCTCGAGGGCAGGGGAGAGCGGATTTACACCAAGCCGACGCGCAAGGAAATCGGCGACTAGAGCGGCGCAGCTTTTGAGGGAATGAGGAAATGGTCGGCGTAGCGAATACCTCTCGTATCGAGCAGCAGAGCACCCTGCACGGGACCGAGGAACTCGTCATCAACATGGGTCCCCAGCACCCGAGCACGCACGGGGTGCTGCGGGTGATCCTCAAGCTCGACGGCGAGACGGTGAACGACCTCGACTGCGACATCGGCTACCTGCACCGCGGCACCGAGAAGATCGGCGAGAACATCACCTACACGATGTTCATCCCCTATACGGACAGGCTCGACTACATCGCCGCCCCCTCGAACAATCTCGCGTGGGTGACGGCGGTGGAGAAGTTCTTCGACTGGGAGATCCCCATGCGGGCGCAGTACATCCGCTCGATGGTGGGGGAGCTCTCCCGCATCGCCAGCCATCTGCTCTGGCTCGCCACGCACGCCCTCGACATCGGGGCGATGACGGTGTTCCTGTGGTGCTTCAGGGAGCGCGAGATGGTGCTCGATCTCTTCGAGACGGCCTTCGGCGGCCGCCTGACGGTGAACGCCTTCCGCCTGGGCGGCCTGCACGAGGACGTGCCGGACAAGTTCCTGCAGCTCACGCAGGAGTTCGTGGACATCTTCCCGAGCCGGGTCGACGACTACGAGACGCTGCTCACCAACAACCGCATCTGGCTGCAGAGAACGCGCGACGTGGGCATCATCTCGGCGGAAGACGCGATGGACTTGGGTCTCACGGGCCCCATCATCCGGGGCAGCGGCGTGCGCTGGGACTTGAGGCGCGCCAAGCCCTACGCGGCGTACCCCTATCTCGATTTCGTCGTGCCCGTCGGCGAGAACGGCGACATCTACGACCGCTACCTGGTGCGGGTCGAGGAGCTTCGCCAGAGCACCCGCATCATCCAGCAGTGCCTGGAGCAGCTTCCCGGCGGGCCGGTGAGCTGCAAGACGCCCCGGACCATCAAGCCGCCCGAGGGCGAGATATACCACAGCATCGAAAACCCCAAGGGCGAGTTCGGCTTCTACATCGTGAGCGACGGGACGACGACGCCCTACCGCGTCCGCATCCGGCCGCCCTCGTTCATCAACCTGGGCGGGCTCAAGAAGCTGTGCGTGGGGCAGTTGGTCGCGGACGTGGTGGCCATCATCGGAAGCATCGACATCGTGTTGGGCGAGTGTGATCGGTAAGGAGTAGCTTCGTTGGACATGGCGCTTGAAGTCGCGGTCGCCGCGATAAAGATATTCATCGTGGTCAACGTGGTGCAGCTCGTGGTGGCGTATATGATCTACGTCGAGCGGAAGGTCATCGCCCACGCCCAGTTGCGCCTGGGACCCATGCGCGTGGGCTGGCACGGGCTCCTGCAGCCCATCGCGGACGGGCTGAAGCTCTTCTTCAAGGAAGACATCATCCCCGACAAGGCGGATCGCATCGTGTTCGTGCTCGCGCCCGTGATGGTGCTGGTGCCCGCCCTGGTCGTCTACTCGGTGCTGCCCTTCAGCGCGACGTTCTACATCACGCAGATCAACATCGGGCTGTTCTTCGTTCTGGCGGTGAGTTCGCTCGGCGTGTTCGGCGTGGTGATGGCGGGCTGGGCCTCGAACAGCAAATACTCGCTTCTGGGCGCGCTGAGGAGCGCGGCGCAGATGCTGAGCTACGAGATTTTCCTGGGCTTCTCCGTCATCGGACCGCTGATGCTCGCTGGCTCCCTGAACTTGCAGGAGATCGTGCACGCGCAGAGCGACGTGTGGTTCGTGTTCTACCAGCCCGTGGCGTTCATCGTGTTCTTCGTCGCGGCGCTCGCGGAGACGAACCGCGCGCCCTTCGATCTGCCCGAGGCGGAGACCGAGCTCGTGGCGGGCTTTCACACCGAATACAGCGGGATGAAGTTCGCGTTCTTCTTCCTGGCGGAATACGCCAGCATGATGGTCATATCCACGATAGGCATCGTGCTCTTTTTCGGCGGATGGGACGGGCCGGATTTCATTCCGCTCCCCGGCTTCGTCTGGTACTGCCTCAAGCTGGGCGCCTTGATGTTCGTGTTCATCTGGCTGCGGGCGACGCTGCCGCGCTACCGCTACGATCAGCTCATGCGCGTGGGCTGGAAGTTCATGTTCCCGCTCGTGATGCTCAACATTTTCCTGACCGGATTCATCAAGTACCTGTTCTTGTAACTCGCGGGAGAGACGCAGGGTGGAGCTATATTTCTTTTATATGTTCGCGGGCGGGATGATAATCACATCCTTGCTGATGATCACGCGCGCGAACGTGATTCACGCGGCCCTGCTGCTGGTGCTGACGTTCTTCCAGCTGTCGGGCGTATTCGTGCTGGCGGGGGCGGAGTTCCTGGCGGCGGTGCAGATTCTGCTCTACGCGGGCGGCATCATGGTGCTCTACCTGTTTTCGATCATGCTGATGAACGTGGAGGTGGCCGTGCGGATGCGGCAATGGCACCGCCAGGGCGTCGTGGTGTTCGTGGCGGCCATGCTTCTGGGCCTCGAAATCTGGGCCGTGCTGGGGGAGGTGGAGTTCGCGGCGCCCAGGCAGTGGGAGTGGTCGCTGGGCGCCACGCCGGGCAACGTCGAGGCCCTGGGCGCGGTCCTGTACACGAAATTCCTGTTCCCCTTCGAGGTGGCCTCCATCCTCCTGCTGGCCGCGATGATCGGCGCCATCGTCCTGGCGAAGCGCAGGATAGAGAGATAGAGGGGAGAGAGAACCCGCGATGATACCGATGACCCATTTCCTCGTCCTGGGCGCCGTTTTGTTCCTCATCGGCGCGATGGGCGTGCTGATGCGCCGCAACGCCATCATCATCCTGTTGTCCATCGAGTTGATGCTCAACGCCGTGAACGTGACCTTCGTGGGCTTCTCGCGCCACCTGGCGGATATGACGGGCCAGGTGTTCGCCATTTTCGTCATCACCGTGGCGGCGTGCGAGGCGGCCGTGGGACTCGCGATTCTCATCGCGCTCAACCGCGACCGCACGATGGTCAACGTGGACGAAGTCAACCTTTTGAAGTGGTAGGGGAATCATGATCGAACTGGCCTGGCTCATTCCCGTTTTCCCGGTGATCGGGGTTCTGATCAACGGATTGTTCGGAAGGCAAGTGGGCGAGAAGGCGGGCCCCGTCGCCTCCGTCATGGCGGGCCTGTCGCTTCTCGTGGTGCTGGGCATCGCTGTGGAGATGATCTTCGGCGCGGGCGGCAGCCACACCGTGCCGCTCTGGACGTGGGTGGAGGCGGGCAGCTTCAGCGCCTCGATGAGCTTCCTGATCGATCCGCTGAGCACCATCATGCTGCTCGTGGTGGCGGGCGTGGGCTTTCTGGTGCACGTCTACGCCGTGGGCTACATGCACGGCGACCCGGGCTATCCGCGCTTTTTCACCTATCTGAACCTTTTCATGCTCTCGATGTTCCTCCTCGTGCTCGGCGACAACTATCTCGTCATGTTCGTCGGCTGGGAGGGCGTGGGCCTTTGCAGCTACCTGCTCATCGGCTTCTGGTACGAGAAGCAGTCGGCGTCGGACGCGGGCAAGAAAGCGTTCATCGTCAACCGGATCGGCGACGCGGGCTTTCTGCTGGGCATGTTCCTCATCTGGACGCTGACCGGCAGCCTCACCTACGCGGAAGTCTTCAAGGCGGCGCCCGAGATGAGCGCGGCGGCGGCGTCGGCCGTCGGCCTTCTGCTGTTCGTCGGCGCGGTCGGCAAGAGCGCGCAGATTCCGCTCTACGTCTGGCTGCCCGACGCCATGGAGGGCCCGACCCCGGTGAGCGCCCTCATCCACGCCGCCACCATGGTGACGGCGGGCGTCTACATGGTCGCGCGCACGAGCCCCATCTACGTCATGGGGCCGGACGCGATGAGCGTCATCGCCGTCGTCGGCGCGCTCACGGGCCTGTTCGCCGCGAGCATCGGCCTGGTGCAGAACGACATCAAGCGCGTGCTCGCCTACAGCACGGTGAGCCAGCTCGGCTTCATGTTCATGGCGCTGGGCGTGGGCGCCTTCACGGCCGGCATCTTCCACCTGATGACGCACGCCTTCTTCAAGGGCCTGCTCTTTCTGGGGAGCGGCAGCGTCATCCACGCGCTTCACCACGCGCCCGAAGAACAGCAGCAGGACATGCGCTACATGGGGGGCCTCAAGGACAAGATGCCCGTGACGTACTGGACGTTCCTGATCGGCGCAATCGCCATCGCGGGCGTGCCGCCGCTGGCGGGCTTCTGGAGCAAGGACGAGATTCTGGCGAACGCCTTCTTCACGGGACACTACACGGTCTGGATCATGGGAACGGTCGCGGCGTTCATGACGGCCTTCTACATGTTCCGGCTCATCTTCATGACGTTCCACGGCGAGATGCGCGTGGACCATCACGCGCGCGAGCACATTCACGAATCACCCGCCACGATGACGGTTCCGCTCGTCATCCTGGCGGTCCTGAGCGTCATCGGCGGCGTGATTCCCGGCTTCCCGCCCGAGGCCGGCTGGATACACCGCTTCCTGGCGCCCTCGCTGGCGAAGGCGCCGGCGGGCGGCCACGCCATGGACCAGGGCGCGCATTTGATGAACGCCGCGGCCGGAGGCGGCGGGCACAGCGGACCGGCGGTGGTGTTGCTGATCATCCTGGCCATCGCCGTCGCCGTGGGCGGCATCGCCCTGGCGTGGCACATGTACGTGAGGGACACGGAAGCGCCGAATCGCCTGTATGAGCGCTTTACGGGCATGTATCGCCTGCTTCTGGAGAAATACTATATCGACGAAATCTATCAGGCGGCCATCGTCGAGCCGACCTACAAGCTCATGCGCGTCCTGTGGACCTTCGACGCGAAGGTGGTGGACGGGGCGGTGAACGGCAGTTCGCTCATCACCGTGATATCGAGCCGCTTCTCGGGCGTTTTCGACCTCCGGACGGTGGACGGGGCGGTGAACGGCACGGCGAGCTTCATCCGCTTCTTCTCCCAGGTATTCAAATACCTGCAGTCCGGCATGGTTCAGAATTATCTTTTCGTGATGCTGTTGGGCATCTTCGTGATGCTGAGCGCGTACCTTTTCCGCTGATGCGATGAGGTTTTTGGAGGAACTATGAGCAACATGCCGCTTCTTACGCTGATCACCTTCCTGCCCGCGGCGGGCGCGGTGATTATCATGCTCTTCATGAAGAAAGAGCAGACGAAAGCCATCAAGGGTTTCGCCACGGCGGTGGCGGTCTTGGACTTCCTGATTTCGCTCCCCCTCTGGTTTCAATTCGATCAGTCCGAAGCCGGTTTCCAGTTCGTGGAGAAGGTGAGCTGGATACCCACCATCGGGGTGAGCTACTTCGTCGGCATCGACGGGATCAGCGTGCTGCTCGTCCTGCTCACGACGCTGACGATGATCGTGGGGGTCGTGTGCTCGTTCACCGCCATCGAGGAGCGCGAGAAGGAATACTACGTCTGCCTCCTTCTGCTGGCGACCGGCATGCTGGGCACCTTCATCGCGCTCGACATCTTCCTGTTCTACGTGTTCTTCGAGGTCACGCTGGTGCCGATGTATTTCCTCATCGGCGTCTGGGGCGGGCCGAGGAAGCTCTACGCGGCGATCAAGTTCTTCCTCTACACGCTGTTCGGCAGCGTGTTGATGCTGCTGGGAATCCTGGCGTTCTACTTCGCCAACCTCAAGATGGGCACCGGAACCCTCACGTTCGACCTGGTGGAGCTCTACGGCGTGGGACCGAAGATACCGCTCTCGCTCCAGATATGGATTTTCCTGGCGTTCTTCATCGGCTTCGCCATCAAGGTTCCCATGTTCCCGTTCCACACCTGGCTGCCGGACGCGCACGTGGAAGCCCCCACGGCGGGCAGCGTGATCCTGGCGGGCATCCTCCTGAAAATGGGAACCTACGGGTTCGTGCGCTTCGCCCTGCCCCTGCTGCCCCAGGCGAGCCAGGTGTTCGTGCCCTTCATGGTGCTTCTCTCGATCATCGGCATCATCTACGGGGCGCTGGTGGCCATGGCGCAGACCGACATCAAGAAGCTGGTGGCCTACTCCTCGGTGAGCCACCTGGGCTTCGTGATGCTGGGCGTATTCGCCCTGAACGAGCAGGGCGTGCTCGGCGGACAGCTCCAAATGATCAACCACGGGATCAGCACGGGCGCCTTGTTCCTCCTGGTGGGCGTCGTTTACGAGAGGCGCCACACGCGCCTCATCTCCGATTACGGCGGCCTCTCGAAGGTCGTGCCGGTCTATACGGTGCTCTTCGCCATCACGATGCTGAGCAGCATCGGACTGCCGGGGCTGAACGGGTTCGTGGGCGAGTTCCTGATCCTCATCGGCGCGTTCAAGAAGAGCTACGTGTACGCCGCGTTCGCCGTCATCGGCATCGTCCTGGGGGCGGCCTACATGCTCTGGCTCTTCCAGCGGGTGTTCTTCGGGAATCTGGACAATCCCGAGAATGAGAAGCTCACCGACTGCAACGCGCGCGAGGTGCTCTACCTTCTGCCGCTGGTCATCCTGATGTTCTGGATCGGCCTCTATCCCAAGCCGTTCCTCGGGAGGATGGAGGCGAGCGTGAAGAAGGTCGTGAAGATGGTGAACGCGGCGGAGGTTCCGCAAAAGGCCGCGCTCGGCAAAATAACGAAGCTCGAGAAAAGATAAACGGATTTTCGCTTGAATTGATGGAGTTTTTCTGATGCTGGAAGTGGTGATTCCCGACATCGCCCTGTCGCTGGCGCTTCCCGAGATAGGGCTGGCCGTACTCGTCTGCGCGGTCCTCATTCTCGACCTGTTCGTGTCGCTCGAGAACAAATCCCGCGTGGGCGTCGTGGCGTTCGTGGGGGTCGTGATCCTGGGGCTCGTCGCCTTCGGGCAATGGGGCGAGGGCGCGAGAACGACGTTCAGCGGCTTCTACGTGGTCGACAACCTGAGCGTGTTCGTGAAGGTGTGCGTGCTGCTCTGCACGGCCATCTCCATCCTGCTGCTGCTTCAATACGCCAGGGTGGAGAAGATCAATTTCGGCGAACTCTACGCCATGCTGCTCTTCTCGGTGTTCGGAATGCTCGTGATGGCCTCGGGCAACGATTTGATTACGGTCTATCTGGGGCTCGAAACCATGAGCATCAGCATCTATGTGCTCGTGGCGTTCATGCGGCACGACCCCCTGAGCCGGGAGGCGGGACTCAAGTACTTCCTGATGGGCGCCTTCGCTTCGGGCGTTCTCCTCTACGGCATGGCCCTGACGTACGGGTTTACCGGAACGACCTCGATTCGCGGGATCGCGGCGGCGTTCGCAGGCGCGGGCGGCGCCGCCATCGCGCAGAACCCGGTGATGATCTTCGGTCTCATCCTCCTGGTGGCGGGCTTCGGTTTCAAGCTGGCGCTGTCGCCGTTCCACATGTGGCTGCCCGACGCCTATACCGGCGCGCCGACGCCGATCACGGGCTTCATGTCCGTGGCCGTCAAGTTCGCGACCGTGGCCGCCCTGATGCGTATCTTCTTCGTGGCGTTCCCGGCCATGGCGGACAGGTGGAACGCCCTGTTGTGGGCGCTCACGGCCTTCACGCTGGTGTGGGGGAACGTGGCGGCCATCGCCCAGACGAGCCTCAAGCGCATGCTGGCGTATTCGAGCATCGGGCACGCGGGCTACGTGCTGATGGGCGTGGTGGCCACCATGAGCGTCGTGGACGGGAAGGCGACGTTCACCGACATCGGCATCAGCGCGGTGGCGTTCTACCTGCTCGCCTACCTGTTCACGAACCTGGGGGCCTTCGGGATGCTGATCCTCGTGTGCCGCGACGGCTACCGGGGCGACAACATCGAGGACTGGAAGGGAATCGGCCAGGCGCACCCCTGGGCGGGGATGGCCTTCGTGGTGTTCCTGCTCTCGCTGGGCGGCATCCCGCCGACGGCCGGCTTCGTCGGCAAGCTCTACCTGTTCGCAGCAGCCGTGCAGAACGAGTATTACTGGCTCGCCGTCATCGGGCTGGTGATGAGCGCGGTCTCGATGTACTACTACGGGCGCATCATCATGGTGATGTACATGGAGAACCGGGGCGAGAGCCAGGAGGTGATGAGCTTCTCGAGCGCGCCCTCGCTGTTCTTCGCGCTGGTGGTGCTCGTGGTGGCGACGCTGCTGCTGGGCATCTTCCCGGGCAGCTTCCTCGACGCGGCGAAGGGCACGGTCGCCGGGTTTATCTAGAAATCACGCACGACATCGAAAGCAGTATGTTCGCCTCTTGCTCCTGAGCAAGGAGTGGAAGCGCGCCCTTGCGGGGCGGCGCGCCGGCTTGCCGGAGCGAACCAACGGGCTGAATTCCGCGCCGCCTTACCTCCCGCACCCTTGCATCAGCCATGCGCCTGAAACCTTAAGGTTTCAGCATGGTGTCCACGCTATTGGCATGACCCGCTCGAAGCTCACCAACAAAGCCCTGGCCCGGCCAGGGAACGGTGGCCGGTACGCTCATCATCCGCATTTGGCGGGTTTGTCATCTTCGAGGATTTTCTCCCACCTGATGTAATCCAGGAAACATTCAGGAAATAAACCGGAAACCCGGAATTAACGATCACGAAATCCACCAGACACGTATTCCTCATACCCTTATGAATGTAGGACTGGGGCGGCAGCGTTCATTTGGCTCGAATCTTCATCTGTATGGAACATTTTCCCATAACCCGCGTCGCCGGGTAGAGAAGGAGATGAGCTATGAGCATGGACGCATCGGGTATCAAGCATTTCAAACGCCGTGATTTTCTGAAAATAGGAGCCTCCGCCGCCGCCGGGGCGGGATTGTTGCCGCTTCTCAAGTACCTGCCGGCCGAGGCCGCCGCCGGGCGGGACACGCTCGTGGTCGTGATCGGAAACGGCCCCAACAGCATGGACATCCACAGGAAGGGGACCAACCGACCGAGCTACCAGGTCGCCGTCAACATCTACGATCGCCTCGTCACCTATGGGCGCAAGAGGCTGCCCGACGGCAACGTCATGTACGACTACCAGAAGATCGAACCGGAGTTGGCTGAATCCTGGAGCTTTGCGCCCGACGGCATGTCCGTCAGCTTCAAGATTCGCAAGGACGCCAGGTTCCATGACGGGAAACCCGTCACCGCCCATGACGTGAAATGGTCTTTCGACCGCGCGGTTTCGCTCGGCGGTTTTCCGGCCGTGCAGATGAAGGCGGGCTCGCTCATCAAGCCCGAGCAGTTCGTCGCCGTGGATGAGCACACCTTCAAAATCAACTTTATCCGCAAGAGCAAGCTCACGCTGCCCGACCTGGGCGTTCCCGTGCCTCTTATCATCAATTCGGTGGCCGCCAAGGCAAAAGCCACGAAAGCCGATCCGTGGGCGACCGAGTATCTGCACAAAAACCCGCAAGGGGGCGGGGCCTTCAAGCTGGGGCGATGGAAGCCCGGTCAGCAGACGGTCTACATTCGCAACGATGACTGGAAGTCGGGTCCCCTGCCCGGCGTGAGGCGGGTGATCGTCCGCGAGGTGGCGTCCGCCTCCACGCGCCGCGCCCTCCTGCTGCGGGGAGACGCCGATGTATCCCTCGACCTGCCGCCGAAAGACACCAAGGAACTCGCAGGCAACAAAAAGCTCAAAATCGCCGGGGTTCCCATCGAGAACTGCATCCACGCCGTCGGGCTGAACCTGAACTTCAAGCCCTTCGCCGATGTCCGCGTCCGCCGGGCGATGGCCTACGCCATGCCGTATGAGAAGATATTCAAGGCGGCGGCCTATGAGCGCGGCCTGCCGTTGTGGGGTGCGAAATCCGCCGATCCCGCCAGTACGCTGTGGCCGCAGCCGTTTCCCTACGATACCGATCCGGACAAGGCGAAGGCGCTTCTCAAAGAAGCCGGCTACGCGAACGGCTTCGAGGTCACGTTGTCGTTCAATCTGGGACTCGCCTACTGGACGGAGCCGACCGCGCTCCTCATCCAGGAGGGGCTCGGAAAAGTGGGGATCAAGGCGAAGCTCGACAAGATTCCCGGCTCGGGCTGGAGGTCGAAGGCGCTCGTCGAGAAGAAGCTCCCGATGCACCTCAAGAACTTCGGCGGCTGGCTGAATTATCCCGAGTATTATTTCTTCTGGGCCTACCAGCCCAAGCGCCTGTTCAACTCGATGAACTACGACAACCCGAAACTGAACAAACTGGTCGACGAGACCCTGCACATGCCTGTGGGCAGTCCCGGCTACGCCGACAGCGTCAAAAAGTTCATCAAAATCGCCTTTGAGGATGTCCCCCTCATCCCGCTCTGGCAACCCTATCTGGACGTCGCCATGCAAAAGGACGTGGAGGGTTACGAATACTGGTTCCACCGTCAACTCGACGTGAGGCCGTTCAAGAAACTGTCGAAAAAGGCCTGAAACCGGTTGGCAACAAAACAGCGCGTCCTTTGAAGGGGGGGACGATGTGATGAAGGTCGATACCCTGGTCCTGATCGGCCGGCGCCTCCTGCATGCGGCGCCGGTCGTGATGGGCATCATCGTGGTGACGTTCATTCTGACGCGGGCCCTGCCTGGGGATCCGGCGGTATTCTTCGCCGGGCCTGCGGCGGATGAGAAATCCATCGCCGAGATACGCGCTTCGCTGGGCCTGGACAAAAGCTGGCCCGAGCAATTCTGGATATACCTCCAGGATCTCGCGCGCGGGGATCTGGGCAAATCCATCAGCACAGGGCAGCCCGTCCTCGAGGAACTCGCCACGCGCCTTCCGGCTTCGCTCGAGCTTACGTTCATGGGCTTGTTTCTGGCGGTCGCCATCGCCATCCCTCTGGGGGTGCTGGCGGCCACAAGGCCCAATTCAATCGTCGATCATCTCTGCCGGCTCATCGTGACCATCGGGGTCTCGCTGCCTACCTTCTTCACCGGGTTGTTTCTCGTCTATATCTTCTATTTTCTTTTGGGGCTCTCGCCCGCTCCTATCGGGCGACTGAGCATTATTCACATCGCCCCCGATCACGTAACGGGATTCTACCTCCTCGACAGCCTCATCGCGGGTGATTACGAGGTCTTTCGCGCAGCACTTTCCCAGATGATTCTCCCCGCCTCGACGTTGGGGATTTTCGCCCTGGCGCCGCTCGCGCGGATGACGAGGGCCGCGATGCTGGGGGTTCTGTCGAGCGACTTCGTCCGCACGGCGCGGGCGAGCGGCTTGTCACGACAGACGGTGCTGTGGGTATACGCCTTTCAAAACGCCATGCTTCCCGTCCTCACCACGCTCGGCATGGTGTTTTCGTTCCTGCTGGGGGCGAACGTATTGGTCGAGAAAGTCTTCGCCTGGCCGGGCATCGGCTCGTTCGCCATCGAGGCCCTCATCGCCTCGGACTACGCCGCCGTGCAGGGCTTCGTTCTGGCCATGGCGTTGATGTACGTGCTCCTGAACCTGGCGATCGACATCCTCTATTCGGTCGTCGACCCGCGTATCGGGTTCGAGGGTTGATCGTGAACGCCCATTTCCGGCATCTGCGCTACGTGATGGGGGAGAATCCGGTCACGTTTTTCGCGTTCGCCCTTTTCTTCTTGCTCATGGCGCTGGGTTTGTTCGGTCCCTGGCTCGCGCCCTACGATCCCCTCGCCAGCGACACCGCCAACGCTCTCAAGCCACCTACATGGGCGCATCCGTTCGGCACCGACAATCTGGGACGAGACGTTTTCAGCCGTGTTATCACGGCCACGCGGCTCGACCTGGCGATATCCGTGGCGGCGGTTTCGCTCTCCTTCGTCGCGGGAAGCGTCGCCGGTGTTTGCGCGGGCTACTTCGGGGGTGCTACGGACAAACTCATCAGCCGGCTCACCGACACCATCATGGCGTTTCCCCTCTTCGTTCTGGCCATGGGCATCGTATCGGCCCTGGGCAATACGATCGAGAACATCGTCTACACCACGGCCGTCATCAATTTCCCCTTCTACGCGCGTGTGGCGCGGGCCGAGGCGAATGCGCGCCGCGAGGCGGGTTTCGTGGAGGCGGCGCGCCTTTCGGGGAATGGACACGGACGGATTCTCCTTTTCCATCTGGGACCCAACATCATGCCGCCGATGATGGTTCAGATATCGCTGAACATGGGTTACGCCATACTGAACGCGGCGGGACTCTCCTTCATCGGCCTGGGCGTCCGGCCCCCGACTCCCGAATGGGGGATCATGGTGGCCGAGGGCGCGAAGTTCATCGTTTCGGGCGAGTGGTGGCTGGCCATCTTCCCCGGCGCCGCCCTGATGCTCGCCGTGCTTTGCTTCAACCTTCTGGGCGACGGCCTCCGCGATCTGATCGACCCGAGAATGAGGACGTGATGGAATCCCGGAACCCGCTTCTCCTCATTGAGGATCTCTCGCTCGAGTTCCGCACCCGCACCGGCGTCGTCAAGGCGCTCGAGAACGTGAGCTTCGAGATTGAGAAGGGGCAGACGGTCGGCGTCGTCGGCGAGAGCGGCTCGGGAAAGTCCGTCATGTCCTACGCCGTCATGGGAATCTCCGATCCGGCGGCGAGAATCACCTCGGGGCGGATTGTCTTCGGAGGCATCTCCCTGCTGGAGAAGTCCGGGCAAGAGCTGCAGGAAATGCGCGGGCGTGAGCTCTCCATGATATTCCAAAGCCCGAGAACGGCGCTCAACCCCATCCGGACCATCGGCAGCCAACTCGAGGACGTCATCTACCGGCACAGCAGCTTCCGCGGCCGGCAGATTCGCCAGCGCGCGCTCGAACTGCTCCACCAGGTTCACATCCCCGACCCGGAGAAGCGCTATCGCGCCTATCCATACGAACTCTCGGGCGGAATGTGCCAGCGCGTGATGATTGCGATCGCCATCTCTTCCGACCCCTGGCTCCTGATAGCGGACGAACCCGTAACGGGTCTGGATGTAACGACCCAGGCGGCGATCATGGACCTCGTCAGGGACGCGGCGCGTGAGAGAAACATGGGAACGATTCTCATCACCCATGACCTCGGCCTCGCCGCGGAATACTGTGACAAAATAATCGTCATGCACTCGGGGCACGTTGTCGAAGTGGCGGATACCGAACGCTTGTTCATGCGTCCGCGGCATCCCTACACGGCGAAACTCATCGGAGCCACTCCGAATGCCGGTAGAGACCTCGCGGAACTCACCTCGATTCCCGGCAATCTGCCGGATCTGCGTACAGAGTTACCGGCTTGCCGCTATAGCGAGCGGTGCGAGCGCCTCAAAGAGGATTGCCTTGAGTCCCCGCTTCCACGCTTGGAGGCGGGAACCGGCCATCTTGTCGCCTGCCGGTATCCGCTCTGATGGCCTTGCTCCAAATCATAGACCTTACGAAGAAGTTCCCGATCCGCAAGAGTGGAGCGATGGAAAAGGTTTGGAATTCTCTTAAGGGCATGCAGGAGGAAGGACGAAGCGAGGCAGGCCATCTCCACGCCGTGGACGGCGTGAGCTTTTCGCTCGAAGCGGGGGAAAGCGTCGGCCTCGTCGGCGAGTCGGGGTGCGGGAAGTCCACGCTGGCCCGTTTGATCGCCCGTCTGCAGGACCCCACATCGGGCGTTATCGCCTTTGAGGGCAGAAACATCGGAGAGGTTCGGGCAAGCCGTTTCATCCAGGGTGAGAAGCGCCGGAAAATCCAGATGGTGTTCCAGGACCCCACGGAGAGCCTGAATCCCGGATTCACGGCTTTTCGAGCGGTCGCCGACCCGCTTCTGCGCCTGGGCGGGATGAGAAGCGGCCCCGAACTGGCGAAGCGCGTGGCGGAACTCTTCGATCTGGTGGGTCTCGCGCCGGAATTCCTGGCCCGTTATCCGCATCAACTCTCGGGAGGTCAGAAGGCGAGGGTCGGGATCGCGCGCGCAATAGCGCTTGAACCCTCACTCCTGATTCTCGACGAGCCGACCTCCGCCCTGGACGTTTCGGTTCAGGCGGTCATCCTGCATGTTCTCGAAGATCTCAAGAACCGTCTCGGGATGAGTTACCTGTTCGTCTCCCACGATCTGAACGTCATCCGGCTGCTGTGCCAAAAGGTTCTGGTGATGTATCTCGGCAGGATCGTGGAGGCCGGGCCCACCCGGGAAATTCTGCGCCACCCGCGCCATCCCTACACACGGGCGCTGCTATCCGCCATACCCGCCATCGACACGACCGAGCGCACCGAACGGGTGCGATTGACCGGCGATCCGATGAGTCCCATCGATCCTTCTCCACATGTTTGCCGCTTTTACAGCCGCTGTCCTCATAGAGAGGATAGGTGTCAGGAAGAAATGCCCATGTTGGAGTCCTATCCCGGCGGAATCGAGGTCGCCTGCTTCCACGCTTCATCAGTCGGCAATTATTCCCTCACCGGGCGAGATTGACTCCATCACCCCGCTCTGAAGAATCCTCCCGGTTCAGGCGCCGAACCCTCTTCTTTCTCTCGTCGATTTCTCACTTTTTCATGAGAAAATTCGCATCATGAGTAAGGCGCATTTGCGAACAGGGTGAAATTTTTGGATTCGTTTCAGTGTACGTATCTGTGGCGACGACCTCGCGGTTATGCTCCCAGGCGGCTTCGAGGAGGAGTTCCGGGCTGCGAGACGCGGGCGAAGCGGGGAGGTTCTTCGGATGAAACGAAGGGGGGATCGCCTGCTCGCCCGGAAATGATAAAAAACCCGTTTAATGCAAATAATGATTCCTGAAAATATGTATAAAATTGGATAAATTCACGGGGTTTTTCGATAAATAACTGAAAATTAAATTCTTTGGAAAGGACGCCGCCGGGTCGCGGCGCAGGGGAATTCTGCCATGGCCCGCGCCTCCCGCGATGACGGCAAATGCGCGGAATTGCGGGGAATTGCCGAGGCTTTTGCGTTGCTGCCATTATTTCCGGCTCCGGGGGGCTCATCCGGGCGCCTGATTGACATTTTGTCAGACCCGGGCCGCCCGTTCCCGAAAAATAGTCAATGCGCGAAGCCTCGCGAAGGAGACCGAAAGGCGTTTTCCGGGGATTTTCGCGCCGGGGATGCCTCATATCTAATTGAATTAATTATTGTTATTCGTATGGATCATTTTCCGGCGGAGAAATGGGGGATTTGGCACGATTCGTGCTTATATCAAGGGCGTGTGCTTTTGCCCCCGATGGGCGACTCGAACAGAGGAGCCTTTTCTCCCCGGTGGTCAGTTGAAGGGTCCCCCGATGCTGATTCACTGACATCTCGCCGAACGATTCGCCTTGATTGGCGGATTCCTTCCATGATGGGGCATGTCCTTCGGGGCGTGCCCCAAGTCTTTATTTTACAAGGAGTTGATCGAGCAGGGCGGGCGCTTCCCGGAGGGTGCGAAGCGTCAGATCGCTGGGAATCGAGGAGCATTCCGCCAGGTGGACGGAGAGCATTCCGGCGGCTTCGGCGGCCAACATGTCGTACTTGCCGTCCCCGATGACGACGCATCTTCCGGGCGGTACGCCGATGGCCTCGGCGCCCGCGAACATCGGCCTCGGGTCCGGCTTCCAGCAGCCGATGTCCCGGGTGATCAGGACTTCGAGCGAGACGTCGATTTTTTCCGCCATTTTCAGAACGTGCCGCTCGGCGTTGTTCGTCACGACGCCGAAGGGGATTTTGCCGGCTCTGAGGTATGCGAGAAGCGCGTGCGCGCCGTCGTTGGCTTCGGCGGTGTCGGCGGCTTTAAGCTCATGTTTTTCAAGGACGTCCGATACCTCGCGCGCGCGCTCGGGAGGGAGCGTAACGAGGAGGTCCAGAATGGATACGTCCGCATCGCCCAAGCCCATCTCCTCTTTCATCGCGGGCCAGTCGAAGGCGGGTTTCGTGAGCGTGCCGTCAAAATCGAGCAGCACGCCCTCCACGGTTCGCCTCATCCCGGCTTCCTCACAACACCCTTGAAACTTCATCGGAATCAAAGCGCCTGAGCGGAGAGGTTTCGCCGCCGCGCCGCATCATCACTCCCAATTCAGGCGCGCATAACTTGCCGATGCGAACGCCCATTGCACCCGTTGCAATGAGCGCTTCCCGAACGGTTTCCTCTCCTTCGGCTGGAACCGCCACCAAAAGCGCGCCCGACGTGATGACGCCCAGAGGGTCCAGACCCAAGGCTTCGCAAATCCTCCCTCCTTCCAGGGAGATGGGAATGCTGGCTTCTTCCACGATTGCCCCCAAACCCGCCGCTTCGGCCATTTCATGGACGCCCGTGGCGAGGCCGCCCTCGGTCGGGTCGTGCATGGCGCGCACGCAGCCCGTTGCGGCCGCCGCCAGGGCTTGCGCCACCACGCTGATGCCGGGAGATTCGAGATACTTTTTCGCATTCTCGAGTATCTCGACATCCATGACGTTTTTGAGAGAATCGTATTTCGCATCCGCAAGAATAGCCGTTCCCTCGACGGGTATGGGGCGCGTAAGCAAAATAAAATCATTCACTTGCGCGCCCGCGCCGCGTATCAGATTCTCCTTCGACACTTCTCCCAGCATGTGGCCCGAGAGGATCGGAAAATCCAGGCCCGCCGTAATCTCCGTATGTCCGCCGCACAAGGTGACGCCCAAATCGGCGCAGGCATCTTCCACCTCTTTCCAGATACGGCTTGCCATCGCCTCATCGGCGCGTCCTTCCGGCAGAAGCAGGGTCATCAGGAACCACAGCGGGGCAGCGCCCATACAGGCGACGTCGTTCGCGTTCACGTGTACGGCGTAGCGTCCGATATGATGCTCCACGAACGTGACGGGGTCCGATTTCGCGACGAGGTAACGATCTCCCATGTCGATGACGGCCGCGTCTTCCCCCACCTGCGGACCCACGACGAGGCGCGGGTGAGAAGCCGCGTTCTTGAGCAGAGCGCCCAGCACGTCCGGCGGAAGCTTGCCCACGGGAAATGGAGACCTGTTGACCATACTCTTACCCTGGGGAGGAGGCTCCATCACGTCAAGCCGGATACCCGGAGCGCAAGGCGTTTTCATGTTGACGCCCGGGTTGGGGCGTTCTAGAATCCCGTCTTCCCGGTAAAGGCATGGAAACGCTCGCCTTTCCGGGAACATGAGCCGATACGGAACAACCCCTGGTTGCCTGTCGATTGCTCCACATACTGCCACGGTAGCTCAGTCGGTAGAGCAGAGGACTGAAAATCCTCGTGTCGGCGGTTCAATTCCGTCCCGTGGCACCAGAAATCCTCTCGTTCGCGTCAATCTGAATCCGTGACTCCCTCCAGTTCGATGCCTTTTCCGTTCAGTTCGACGGTGCTCGTGAGCGGAACCGCCGCCTGTACCATCTGCTCGGCGTAACAGCCCTGTTTCGCCAACCGGATGATGTTCAGGATTTTCTCTTCCGAATCGCTCGATTCCACCTTGAAATGCGTCCGCACCCTCCGGCACCCCGAGTTCACGTCGCCCCTGAGGACGGAACCTTTCAGGAAGTAATCGAATTCCACGCGGCAGGCGGCCTTCTCGAAGGTCGTTTTCGTCATCTGGGCGTACCGCCCGAGCTGGGTCAGGAGTCAGAAGCCGACCCCCATGGCGATGTACGTGAGAGGCTGCGGGTACCTGTCTTCCCCTCCGATGCGGGGAGGCTCGTCGCTGAACACCTCGAAATGCCGGAATCGCCCGATCTTGAGCTGGCCGTCGTCCATCGTTTCCGTCTCTGCGAGCATGGTGATCTCGTAACCGTCTTTCGGAAGTTCGGGCTTGTCGATCGGCCGCTCGCCGGGCGCGGTGCTCTCATGCCAGGGATAATTGATGCTCTCCACCATGTTCGTCAGTCCTCCAGGGTTTGGGTGCGAATGATTTTATTCCCATAAGTGATTGTTTATATGGATATTATTCCCATTTCAACACAAGCAAATAGCCTTCTTGCGGAATCCGGACGAGCGGTTCCAGACGCTCCTCTTTCTTGTGCATCTGGATGGTTTTGAGGTGCGCGTACGCCTCCCAGAGCATGTGGCGGAACGTGTATTCGAGGTTGAAATGGAACAGCTCCGTATCCTCGGGGTCGATCCACACGCCGGTGCGGTGGGCCTTGAGGGTCACGTTCTCGCGCCACCTGCGCACGTCCTCGCCGGTTCCGGGCCGCATCATGCCGCGCGGCGCGCGCTCCGTGATATGCCTTCCGTCCCGGATGGACTCGGTCGTCTCCGCTCCCAGCGCCTCCCAGGCGAGGGCGAACGAATCCCGCATGGCGCCGATAAGGTCTTGAATTTGCGGGTAATACGCCTCTTTCATCATCCGCCCGTCGAAGCGTTCGAGCAACGCCTCATCGCGCGGGAGCGCGTCGCCGAAGAGGATGGCCCCCCAGCGAACGAGCAGCCACCGGTAGGGCAGGGACGCCACGTGGCTCACCTGGTCGCGGATCGACCACAGGCCCCAGCTCTTCTCCTCCCTCGTTCTGCGCAGCGCCTCCTCGGAGAGGCCGTCGGTCTCTATCCCATATAAATCAGCGACTTGCGGGATTTCCGGGAAAAGCGCGCGCGCCGCGTTTCCTCGCATTTGCACGTTCCGGGCTCCTCCGCTCCGGTGTATATTTCGCCTCGTTCCCGGCCTGAACCGGGCCTTCAAAACCTTCAGAAAAACATTGTGAATTTATCGAAAAACCCCGTCAATTTATACAATTTTATACATATTTTCAGAAATTCGATATCCGGTTCGATTTCCTTGAGCAGCGCCACCATACCCGACTCCGGACTCCGCCGCCACGGGCAAATGCGGAATCAATCCCGACCGAGGAGGGGTTGTTGAAAAAGTCCTGATTTCTAGATTTGTCGTATATAACCGACCGACGAGAGAGAAAAACCACTCCCCCCTTGAGGGTCGGTCTCCCTCGGGGAAGACCGACGGTGAGGGGAGCTTTTCATTCAGAACCGTCCCCCTACTGAATCGGCCTTCGCACAAACCGCTCGGCCTCTTCGTCGGGCTTTCCCCTCGGGAAGCCCGACCCTCAAGGGGGGAGTGAAATTCAAAAGCGTGCGCGCAACCAAAATCGCTCTCCAGGGGTTTTTCAACAGCCCCGAGGAGGGGGGTAGGGGGGTTGCCTTTATCCTCCGATAAAGCGGCCGGGGCGGGCCGCGCCTATGGGGTTTTCACGTCAAAGGGGCTTTTCCGCAGTCCCTCCCCACTCGGAAGAATTCCTCCTTCTTCAGTCGGAATTCACCCCCATTTCATGGACAAACGACGCGCGGGCGTGTAGATTGACGGCGCGTTCATCGGCTCATCGTTTTCTCGGTTCTCTTTTCTTGGGAGTACGTCATGGCGGAAGCCAAAGACATGGGCGGCGCCGTGATCGGCGAGTCCCTGCCCTTTCTGGACGACCCCGAAAAGGCGGCGGGCGCGGCGGATTATCTCGACGACCTCCGGCTTCCGGGGATGCTGGCCGGCAAGGCGCTCCGCAGCGAACACGCGCACGCCGAAATCGTATCGGTCGACCCGCGCGAGGCGCTGCGCGTCCCAGGCGTCGTCTCCGTGCTCACGGGAGGCGACCTGCCGGACCATCCCTGCATCACCGCCCATGACCGGGCCATGCCCGTCATCGCCCACGACCGGGTGCGCTACACGGGCGAGGTGGTCGCCTTGGTTGCTGCGGAAACGCTCGAGGCGGCCGAGGCGGCGACGCGGCTGATAAAGGTCGAATACCGGCCCCTGCCCGTCGTCTCCTGTCCGCGCGAGGCGATGGAAGAGGGCACCGAGGTCATCTTTTCCGGCGGGAACGTGCTCAACCAGTCGAAGATACGGAAAGGGGACGTCGAGGAGGGTTTCGGGAAGGCCGACGTTATTATCGAGAACGAATACTCGACGCCCTCCGTCGACCACCTCTATCTCGAAGTCGAGGCGGCCTGCGCGAGCCCGAACCCGGGCGGCGGAATCCAGATATGGGGCTCGACCCAGCAGCCCTTCCTGGTGCGGCAGAACGTCGCCCGGATACTGGGCCTCAGGGGCGAGAGCTCGGTTCGGTTCGTCCAGACGACCACCGGCGGGGCATTCGGCGGGAAGAGCGAGGCGAGCCTCGACGTGTGCCTGCGCGTCGCCGTCCTCGCCCGCGCCGCCGGCAGGCCGGTGAAGCTCGTCTACTCGCGCGAGGAGAGCATGATCGCCTCCACCAAGCGCCACGCCGCGTTCATCCGCTCCAAAACCGGGGCGGCGAAGGACGGACGCCTGGTGGCCGTCGAGGTCGAAGTCTGGCTCGACAAGGGGGCGTACGTGGCCAACGGGGGGGACAACCCGCCCGCCTTCAAGCGCGCGACCTACCACGCCGCGGGCCCCTACCAGGCGCCCAACGTGAAGGTGGACGTCCACTGCGTGCACACGAACCACCCCTACGGGGGCCAGATGCGCGGGCCGGGGTGTCCGCAGGTGCACTTCGCGGGCGAGCAGCAGATGGACGCGCTCGCCGGGGCTTTGGGGATGGACCCCATCGAGATCAGGCGCGTCAACGGGCTGCGGGTCGGAACACGTACGGCCTGGAACCAGCATCTGCCCGAGAGCGTCGGTTTCCTCGATACGCTGAGCGAGGTGGAGCGGGCCTCATCCTGGGGAAGCGAGGGGAACGGAAGAGCCGCGGACGGCCGCCTGCGCGGGCGCGGCGTGGCGAGTTGTCTCTACGGCACGGGCAACGCCTACTCCCCGGCGGAGGCGCACGTATTCCTCACGGCGGAGGGCAGGGTGCAGGTGGCGGCAGGGGTCGTGGATTTCGGCCAGGGCAGCAAGACGGTGCTGTGCCAGATCGCCGCCGAGACGCTGGACGTCCCCTATTCCGAGTTCCTGATGGAGAGCGTGGACACCGCCATCGACCCGTTCGGCGGCACGAGTTCGAGTTCGCGCATCACCATGCAGGGCGGAAAGGCGGTCTACAACGCCGCCGTCAAGGCGCGGGAGGAGTTGCTGCGCCTCGGCGGTATTCTGCTGGAGGCGGACCCCGAGGATCTGGAGCTTCGCGGCGGCGTGGTTCGCTCGCGCTCGCATGCGGAAACCCGGATCACGCTCGCCGAGATAGCGAAGGCTTATGTCGCCGATGAACTCAAGCAGATCGGCGCCGCGGACAACATTCCCCCGCCCGCCAAAACCGACAAGGAAACCGGCCTGGGCGAGCCGTATGAGATCTACGGGTTCGGCAGCCAGGTGGCCGAGGTGCTCGTGGACGAGGAGACGGGCGAGGTGGAGGTCACCGGCGTCTGGGCCGCGCACGACGTGGGCCGGGCCATCAGCCCCATGGGCGTGGAGCAGCAGATCGAGGGCGGCGTCTACATGGGCATCGGCTTCTGCATGATGGAGGAGGTCGTTCAGCGCGAGGGCCTGATGCAGAACCCCGACATGCACGGCTACCTCGCGCCCACCGTGGAGGACGTGCCGGACCGGGTGGCGTCCCTCATCGTGGAGGACGCCTACTCGAACGGCCCCTACGGGGCGAAGGGCGTCGGGGAGCAGGTGACCGTGCCCACCGCCGCCGCCATCGCCAACGCGATTCACGACGCCACGGGCGTCCGGTTCCACGACCTGCCCCTGACGCCGGACAGGGTAGCGATGGCGCTCCTCAAGGCGCGGGCGTAGTCGCGGGCGTTGCTTGGGAAAATCCGCCCTGGGAGGGATTGTTGAAAACCTCTCGTGCATCGCTTTTACCCCACCTGACAAGAGGCTGTTGAAAAACCTGACCCTTGGAGCGAGCTCCGTGTTCCATCATTCCGTATTCGGAATGTAGGGGCCGCATATCATGCGGCCCGCCTTGTGGAGGCGAAAGTCAGGGTCGCATGATATGTCAGACATATATGTCTGACCTACATACCCTCTTGGAAGACGACCGCAGGGGTGCTTCGTGAAGCGCCCGTTTTTTTCCGGGAGGGCCGTTCGCGAACGGCCCCTACGGGTAAAACGTGGTTAATCCGAGAGGGGCAGGTTTTTCAACAACCCCGACAAGGGGAGGTAGGGGGGGGTGGTTTTCATGCAGGGGGCGGTTTTCCTGCGTCCCGAGCAACCCGCCATACCAGCCTCACCCTGAGTAGCGGCGAAGCCGCGTATCGAAGGGGCCTGTCCTGATCTGGTCGAAGGGCGAAGTCCGCGCCCGCCGGAGAGATGCTCCCCCCATCCTTCGATATGGCGCTTACGCGCCTACTCAGGATGAGGGTTTGGAGCCGGCCGGGGAGGAGGGTTTGCGTAGGGGCGGGCCTCCGTGCGCGCCCGCTTTTGAATTTCACTCCCCCCTTGAGGGTCGGTCTCCCTCGGGGAAGGCCGACGGTGAGGTGAGGGGGCTTTCTCCCCGAAACCGAACCGGTGGGGGGACATGCCACAGAAAGAGCTCCCCCCACCGAATCGGCCTTCGCCCAAGGGCTCGGTCTCTTCGTCGGGCATTCCCCTCGGGATGCCAGACCCTCAAGGGGCTGTTGAAAAAGCCGGAGAGAGACGATTTGTTTGTAGGGGTCGCATATCATGCGACCCTGACTTTCGCCTCCACAAGGCGGGCCGCATGATATGCGGCCCCTACAAAAACCGTTCCTCCCCGGTCGCGTAAAACACTCGTTGATCAGGACTTTTTCAACAACCTCCTCAAGGGGGAGTGATTCAGCCCGACAACAAGGCAAGGACGAGAGCCGCAGCCGTACTGGTGGGGGCTGCATCTTCGATCGTCGCGTCCCGGAAGCGCGGCGGCGCGGGAGAGATGACCCCGCCCCGTCAATCCTTCCGGTCGAGCGCCATCAGCAGGGTCGGCAGAAGCAGGAAGTCGGCGAGGAGCGCGAAGCTGATCGTGATCGCCACCATCAGGCCGAGCGCCCAGCTGACCTCGAACCCCGATGTGGCGAACACCAGAAAACCGAGCGTCAGGACCGCCGTCGTGGTCCACAGGGCATGGCCCACGGTGCGGAAAACGGCGCGAACGGCCTCGGTCGCGGAGAGGCCCTCCCGGCGGCTTTTCAGGTACTTGCTCAGGAAGTGGATCGTGTCGTCCACGATGATGCCGAAGGCGATGGCGGTCATCACGGAGCCTGCGAGACCCACGCGGCCGACCAGGTGGCCCCACAGGCCGAAGGTCATGGCGGCGGGGATGAAGTTGGGCACGAGGCTGATGAGGCCCAGCCGCACGTTCTTGAAGACCAGGATTAAAATCAATGAAATAAGAGCCATGGCGATGATCGTGCCGCGCAGCATGCTGTGGATGTTCCTGAGCGTGAGGTGCGCGAAGACCATGGTGATGCCCGACGCCTCGGCGGCGAATTCGGGTATGTTGGCGCGCAGCCAGGCCTGGGCGCGCTCGTCGAAATCGCGCTGGTCCCTGGAGGAGAGGCTGCGGATCACGACGGTCATGCGCGTCGTGGATTTCGCGACGTCGATGCGGTTGTTGAGGTCCATCCCGAACGGGAGGGAGAACTCGTAGAGCAGCAGGTATTGCGCGGCGAGCTTGGGGTCGTCGGGAATCTTGTAGAAGGCCGGGTCGTCGCCGTGCATGTTCTTGTTCAGGCGCTTCATGATGTCCGGGAAGGCCCGCACGTGGCTCACCTTGGGCTGCTTCCGGCACCATTCGGCGAAGGCCTCGACTTTTTTCAGGTATTCAGGGTCGGTGATGCCGCCTTCGCGCCCGGACTTGAGGGAGTATTCCAGCGAATCCAGGCCGGTCAGGTTCTCGAAGACGAAATCCGTGTCGCGCCGGAACTGGTAGCGCTCGTCGAAGTAGTGCGCCCACCGCTCGGTCAGTTCGTTGCGGGGAATACCGCTGATGAGAACAAGCGTCAGAACCGCGACGAACGTGAGCACAAGCGCACGGCGTTCGACGACGAAGTCGCCCAGGCGATCGAAAATGGAGGATTTCTCGGGTGAAATCCGGCGCGCGCGCAAGGGCAGAATCGAAAGCAGCGCTGGCAGCAGCGTCATGGCGTAGACGAAGGAGAACAGCACGCCGAGCGCCACGAGATTGCCCAGGACGTGAAAGGGCGGCGAGTTCGAGGTGTTCAGGCTCAGGAAGCCGATGGCGGTCGTGAGCGAGGTCAGGAACACCGGCCAGGCGTTGTTCCGAAGCGATTCGGCGATCGACGCGTTCTTGTCGAGCCCGCGCCCCATGCCCAGCAGGGTGGCCGTGACGATGTGAACCGAGTTCGCGACGGAGATCGCCATGATGATGATCGGCACGCCGGAGTTGGTGGGGCTGAACACCGCGCCCAACCAGCCTGCGATTCCCAGGGTGTTCATCAGGATGAATACGATGGAGACGACGATGGCCAGCGTGCCCATGACCGAGCGCAGAAGAAGCGCGGTGGTGATGATGATCATGAGGAACACGAGCGGCATCAGCGTTTCCAGCTCTTCTTTCGTGACGTCGGCGAAGGCGCGGTGCATGATGACGTCGCCGGTCAGGTAAAAAGCGACCTTCGGGTATTTCGCGCGGGCCTTGTCGAGAACCGCGTTCAGGTAATCGCTTATGTCGATCACCGCCTTGTCGAGGTCCTCGGGCAGGATGAAGGTGATCGCCAGCCCGCCCACGCGCCCGTCACGGGAGACGAGGCGTCCGGCGATTTCCCTGGCGCCCAGCGCGGTTTTCCGGATTCGCGCGAGGTCGGCGTCTGTAAGCGCGCTCGCGTCGTCTACGAGCGGCTCGACGATCAAATCGTCCCCCTCCGCGCGGCTGTGGTTGTAGTTCGTGAGGGAATCGACCCGGCTGGAGTGAGGCGCCTTCCACGCGGCTTGGGTCAGTTCCTCGATCGCGCCGAGCGCCTCCCTGGTGAACACCGAACCGCCTTGGGGCGCTGCGGCGATGAGCGCGGTGTCGGACGTGGAGAAGGTTTTCTCCAGCGCCCGGAAGGCGGCGAGCTGGGGGTTGTCTTCGCCGAACATGATGCGGTAGTCGTTCGTTGTCTTGATGAAGCGCCCGCCCGCTCCCGTGATGAGCAGGAGCGCTACGGCCAGCGCGACGACCGGCCACCGCCGGCGCAGAACGGCGTCGATGTAGCGGTCCAGTTGCACGAGAGTTATCGCCTCCCCCTCACGGGCCGGGCGTGGACAGGCTGTTCGGCGTGCGCCATATCACAGGCCGCTTACCATTTGCTCGATTCCGACGTCTTGACGTGGTCGGGCATCCGGTAGCTGATCCCGCCCTCGTCGTACACCGAAATCTTGAGAAGCTGCGAGAAATTCTGGGACTTGACGATTTGTTTGTTGTGCAGGAATCGCAGAAGGCGTTGTTTCACCCGGAAGCTGCGCAGGGTCAGCATCGTGGACAGGCGGGAGAGCTTCGGATACCCGAACTGACCCGCGAGTTCCTTTCCTATCAAAGCCGTGGAAAGGCGGTAGGCCAGATCCGTCAAACCTTCCTGTTCTTTCGGGTCCGTAACCCCCGCAACCGGCGCAATGGCGTTGATCAGCGCGTTCGCCATGGTTATCGAATCTTCGCCGGGAGGCGGTTCGCACATATAGGCGATCTCGTGCTTTCTCTCCGCGTCCGCCCCGTCGGTATAGAGGATGGTTTCGGGGATTCCCATGAGGTAGCCCGCGTAGCGCCAGACCGCGAGGACGCTCTCTTGTTCCTCGATACTGAAGCTCGTGCCCACGAGTTTCGAGTATCTGAGCAGTTGCATCGAGAAGATGGAGATGGCCAAGCCCATGTTCGCCGCGCTCAGCGGCACGCCCCAGGTATCAAAGTCCCAATCGCCTGATTTCGCCAGCAGGTTCCTGATGCGCGCATGCACGAACCGGACGCGCATGGAGAGCTTCCAGCCGTCCCCGTCTCTCCTGAGACCTTCGGGGTAGAATATCTCCATCAACTGGCGGTTGTTCTGCATGAGGCGCCTAGAGGTCGCCGCCACCCGCCCGGTCGTGTTGAAGGACTTGGCGATGAGCGTCGAAAAGCCCTCCACCAGCACCCCCGTCACGAAAGCGACGAGCATGAGGTCGACGTTGATGTTGAAACAGCGAACCCCCGGCTTGAAGGCTTCATGATCCAGCCAGGAAGGCTCCCGGAAGTTTTCGAAAAAATCGCGCAGAGACTGCGGCGCATCGCGCAGAACGCCGAAATGCCCCTCTATGCCGGCCTCGATGAACGCGTGCAGGTCGTAGGCGGGCAGGGAGGACATTTCTTCCATGATCGGGTCCAGAACCGGATCGCCGATGGTGGTGTGCCGGACGTAGAGGTCCGCAAGCGCCTGCTCGTGGAGACGCGCTTTTTGCTCGTAGCCTTCAACGTATGCGGATGGTATTTCCATCGCCATCAGGTTCCCTCGTAAACCCATTCAGCGGGTCCACGAAAATCTGGTGAAACGAAGACTGAAGAGCGCCGTAGAAGCCAGTTTCGTTTACTTATTGGGTCCCACGAAAACAAGGCGATAAGTAAACTTTTGCAAAGCTATTAAAGTATCCTCTTGAATGCTCATTCGCAACTATTTGTTTCATTTTCCCTTGTGATTTCTTTGTAGTTTCTTGAATATACTTTCAATTCCGCTCACTGCGCAAGGGATATTTCAGCCGATCCCCGGATGGTTTCTTCCGACTTCCTCGTTTATACACAATCCCGGATGAAAATTTACTCGCGCCCTTGATCCCTTTGCTCTAAGGGTGAACTGAGCCGGCGCATCATTCCTTCCGGTCGATGGCCATCAGCAGGGTCGGCAGCAGCAGGAAATCGGCGAGAAGCGCGAAGACGAGCGTAATCGCCACCATCAGGCCGAGCGCCCAGCTGATTTCGAAGCCCGAGGACGCGAACACCAGGAAGCTCAGCGACAGGACAGCCGTCGTCGTCCATAGCGCCTGGCCTACGATTCGAAAGGCGGCGCGCACGGCCTCGGGCGCGGAGAGGCCCATGCGGCGGGCCTTGAGGTATCGGCTCATGAAATGAATCGTGTCGTCCACGATGATTCCGAACGCGATGGCGGTCATCACGGAGCCTGCGAGGCCCACCTGGCCGACCAGATAGCCCCACAGGCCGAAGGTCATGGCGGCGGGGATGAAGTTGGGCACGAGGCTGAGCAGACCGAGGCGGACGCTCTTGAAAACCAGGATGAGGAGGAAAGAGATGAGCAGCATGGCGATGATCGTGCCGCGCAGCATGCCGTGGATGTTCCTGAGCGACAGGTGCGCGAAGATCATGGTGATGCCCGACGCCTCGACGGCGAATTCGGGTATGTTGGCGCGCAGCCAAGCCTGGGCGCGCTCGTCGAGAGCACGCTGGTCCCGGGAGGAGCGGTTGCGGGCCACGACGCTCATTCTCGTCGTGGATTTGGCGACGTCGATGCGGTTGTTGAGGTCCATGCCGAAGGGGAGCGAGAACTCGTAGAGCAGCAGGTATTGCGCGGCGAGTTTCGGATTCTCGGGCAGGCGGTGGAAGGCCGGGTCGTCGCCGTGCATGTTCTTGTTCAGGCGCTTCATGACGTCCGAGAAGGCCTGGACGTGGCTCACTTCGGGCTGCTGTCGATACCATTCGGCGAAGGCCGCGACTTTCTTGAGATAGGCGGGATCGGTGATGCCGCCTTCGCGTCCCGCGCTCAGCGCGTATTCCAGGAAATTCAGGCTGGTCAGGTTCCGGGAGATGAAATCCGCGTCGCGCCGGAACCGGTAGCGCTCGTCGAAGTAGTGCACCCATCTGTCGGTCAGTTCGTTGCGCGGAATGCCGGTGATGAGAAGGAGCGTCAGGCCGGCGACGAACCAGAGCAGAGACGCGCGGCGTTCGACGACGAAGGCTCCGAAGCGCTCGAAGAAGGGGGATTTGCCGGAGGGAATCCGGCGCGCGCGCAGCGGGAGGATCGAAAGCAGCGCGGGCAGCAGGGTCATCGAGTAGACGAAGGCGCAAACCACGCCGAGCGCCACGAGATTGCCCAGGACGTGAAAGGGCGGCGAATCCGAATAGTTCAGGCTCAGGAATCCGACGGCGGTCGTGATCGAGGTCAGGAACACCGGCCAGGCGTTGCTGCGAAGCGATTCCGCAACCGCCGTGTTCTTGCTCCGTCCGTGGCCCATGCTCAGCAGAGTGGTCGTGATGATGTGGACCGAGTGCGCGACGCAAGTCGCCATGATGATCGTGGGCACGCCGGCGTTGGCGGGGCTGAACACCGCCCCGAACCAGCTCGCGATTCCCAGGGTGCTCGCGACGACGAACCCGATCACGACGATAATGGCCGCCGTGCCGAGGAGCGAGCGCAGCAGAAGGGTAGTGGTGCCGATGATCATGAGAAACACGAGTGGCCCCAGGGTGACGAGATCATTGAAAGTCGCCTCGGCCAGGGTGCGGTTCATGATCACGTCGCCGCTCAGGTAGTAGGCGACGTCCGGGTGTCTCGCGCGGGCTTTCTCCAGGAGGGCGTTCAGATAGTCGTTTATCGCTATCACCGCGGCGTCCATGCTGTCGGGCAGGACGAAGGTGATCGCCAGCCCGGCCACGTGCCCTTCCCGGGAGACGAGGCGACCGGGCAGATCGGCCGACTCAAGCGCCGTTTTCCTGATTCGCGCGAGGTCCGTATTCGTAAGGGAGCGCGCGTCCTCGACGAGGGGCTCGACGATCAGGTCATCCCCCTCCGCGCGGCTGTGAGTGTAATTCGTGAGGGAGTCGACCCGGCTCGAATGGGGCGCCTTCCACGCGGCTTCCGTCAACTCCTCGACGGCGCCGAGCGCCTCGCGGGTGAAAACCGAACCCCCTCGCGGCGCGATGGCGATGAACGCCGTGTTGGACGTGGAAAACGTGTTCTCGAGCGCCTTGAAAGCGATGAACTGTGGATTGTCTTCGCCGAACATGATGCGGAAGTCGTTCGTGACGGCGATGAAGCGCAAACCCGCTCCCGCGAGCAGCGCGATCAGCGCGGCGACCGCGACCACCGGCCACCGATGGCGAAGAATAGCCTCTATGTAACGGTCCAGCAGTACGGAAGTCATCGCCTTGGCGTCATGGTCGGGTGTGGCGGTGGGTTCGTCATTTCTGGCCCCCGGCGCTATCGTCAAACCGGGTTTTCTTCGGGTGATGGGGAGAGGCGCGCCAGGGTCCGATCTCATCTCCTTAAATGAAACCCGGGAAACATCCTCTCTGAAACGTCTCTCCACTCGCAGTTTCACTTTCCATTACTGCTATTCGAAGAATACTATGAATGGATTCTGTTGCGCGAGGGATTTTTCAGCCGATTCCGAGGTGGGTTTTCCTGACTTCCTCGTTCGCCCACAATTCCCCCGGCGAGGACTCATGGACGACCTTCCCGTTCGCGATGACGCAGACCCTGTCCACCGTCTTGACGGCGAAGGCGGCGTTCTGCTCCACGAGCACGACGGCGAGCCCTTCGGCCTTGAGCGACTGGATGGCGTTCCCGATGTCCTGGATGATCATCGGCGCGAGTCCCTCGGAGGGTTCGTCCATGATGAGGCAGCTCGGGTTGGTCATCAGGGCGCGGCCCACGGCCAGCATCTGCTGCTCGCCGCCCGAGAGCGAACCCGCCCGCTGGTCCGCCCGCTCCCCGAGGCGGGGGAAGAGTTCGTAGACTTCCTTGAAGTCCCAGCGATAGCCCGCGTCGTGCTCCTGCTGGGCCACCAGGAGGTTTTCGCGCACCGAGAGGGTGGGGAACACGCGCCTGCCCTGCGGGCACAGGCCGATTCCCATTTTGGAGATGTCGAAGCTGTTCGCGGCCGTGATGTCCTCTCCCCGGAAATGGATGGCGCCCCGCCTCGGCGGCACGAAACCCATGATCGAGTTGATCAGCGTCGTCTTGCCCATGCCGTTTCGGCCCAGGATGCCCAGCGTCTCCCCCTCGGCGACGTGGATGCTCAGACCCTGGAGGACGTAGGAGTCGCCGTAGTAGGTGTGAATGTCGCTCACGCTCAAGAGGGCCGGCACGTCACTCCGCCTTTCCGAGATAGATTTCCTGCACCCTGGGGTCGTTGCGGATGTCGTTACTTGGTCCTTCGGCGAGAACCTCGCCGTAGTGCAGGACGCTGATGTGGGAGACGACCTCGAATATGACGTCCAGGTCGTGCTCGATGAGGAGGATGGCGATTCCGGGGTCGAGAGATTTCAGGAAATTGGCCATCTCGCGGGATTCGCCCGTGGCCAGGCCGGCGGAAGGCTCGTCCAAAAGCAATACCTTCGGGTCGCTCGCCAGGGCCAGGACGATTTCGAGCTGGCGCTGCTCCCCGTGAGAGAGGTTGCGGACCTCCTGATCCCGCAAATGCCAGAAGTTCACGTCGCTGAGCAGCTTTTCGGCCTTGTCGTACACGTCCTTGTACTTGGAAAGGGGCTTGAACATCACCATCTTCATCTTCCGAAGGCCCTGCGCGGCGAGCAGGACGTTTTCGAGTACGGTGAGCTTGGGAAACAGGCTGGTGATCTGGAAAGTGCGCGCCATCCCCAAAGCCACGCGCTTGTGGGTGGGCCATCCCGAGACGTCCTGTCCGAAGAGGCGGATGCGGCCCGAGGTGAGCGGAAGCACGCCCGTTATCAGGTGAAAGAGCGTGGTCTTCCCCGCTCCGTTCGGCCCCAGGATTCCCCGCCGCTCGCCGAGGTTCAGGCGCAGGTTCACGTCCTCGACGGCGTGAAGGCCGCCGAAGTGCTTCGTGACGCTCTCAAGCTCCAGTCCTGGTTGCCCGTTCGCCAAAACGTAACTGCTCCTTCGAAAAGTCTGCCGGCGCGAATCCGCCGCCCGGGCAGTATGACCCGGGCGGCGGAGAAATTCGCCCTTACTTACAATGCGGGCACGGCGGGAACTTCTTGCTGTACACGGGGTCTTTCAGGAAATCCTTGTCCGACCACTTCCAGAACTGCCCCACGGCGGGGTAGGTTTTGATCACCATGTTCCAGAGCGAGTTCGACTTCACGCCCAGGCCCAGACGATCGCCCTTCACGCGGGTCACCCGGCGGATATAGCTGTTCTGCACGGGATTTCCGTAAGCATCCAGATACACCGGCCCTCTGATGGCGTCGATGCGGATGGCCTTGAACGCCTTGAGGAACGCATCTTTGTTGTCCGGCTTGTAGCCGATCTTCTTGAGCGCGAGGTCTACCCACTGGCCCGTGGTGTAGCAGGTCTCCGAATAGTAGGAGGCCATCTTCCCGTAGCGCTGCTGGTATTCCTTCACGAACGCCTTGTTCTTGTCCGTCGTGAGAGCGGCGCTGTACTGCGCAGCCGTCACGTAGCCGAGCGTTTCATCGCCCATGCTGGGGAGGATGAACTCGTCCGCGCTCGTCACGCCGCCGAGCATCGGCATCTTGAAGCCCGCGGCCCGGAACTGTTTCGGGAAGGCCAGCGACATGGGGCCGACCATCAGGGTGAAGATGGCGTCGGCGTCCTTGGGTATCTGCGGCAGATAGGGGCCGAAGTCCTTCGTGCCGAGCTTCGCCCATATCTTCTTCACGATCTTGCCGCCGCGCGCCTCGAAGGCCTTGTGAAAGCCGCCCACTGTCTCGTAGCCGAACGCGTAGTCCGCGCCGATGGTGACCACGTTGCGGTAGCCCTGGTCGTAGGCCCACTCGCCGAGCGGATGGCTGTTCTGGCTGCTCGTGAAGCCGCTGCGCAGGAAGTATTTGAAGAGCTTGCGCTGGGTGAGGTCGTCCGCCGCCGGCACGGGTGAGATGTAGGGCGTCTTGAAGCGGTTGGCCACCGGCGCGAGCGCATACCCGGTGCTGGCGAGCAGGCCGCCGATGAACATGTGCACCTTGTCGCGCTTGATGAGCTTGAGCGCCTTGCGCACGTTCACGGCCGGCTTGCCGGTCGAGTCCTCGAGGATGAACTTGACGTCCAGGGGACCCATCTTGTTCTTCGTGTGCGCCATGTACATCTTGAAGCCGTTGCTCATGTCCTTGCCGATCTGGGCGAAGATGCCCGTCATCGGCGCGATGAACCCGATGCGAACCTCGGCGGCCCGGGCGCTGCCGAATCCCGTGGAAACGGCGAGGCCGAGTACTGCGATGATGGTGATGAGTTTTCGTTTCATCTTTTTTCCTCCCTCAATTCGTCTCGACGAAGAGACGCGGTGCCGCGCCGCCTTCAACCCTCCGGGGTTTCCGGCGGAGCGGCGGGTTTGCGGAACTTGCCGAACAATCCGAGTATGCCTTCGACGCCGTAGAGGCGTCCCAACATGATGGTGATGATGTAGATGGCGCCCAGAATCAGCGGCCAGCGCTCCACGTAGATGCTGATGAACTGCTGGAGGGAGCGGATGATGGCCGAGCCGATCACCGGGCCGACGAGCGTGGCGGGTCCGCCCAGCGCCACCATGAAGAGCGCCTCGGCCGAGGTGATGAGTTCGATGTCGGGCGGACTCACGAAGAGGTTGAACAGCGTCCACATCACGCCGGCAACGCCGCTGAAAACGCCCGCGATGATGAACGCGAGGTATTTGTGGAGCCAGATGTTGTAGCCGAGCATTTGCATGCGCGCCTCGCGCTCCCGGATTCCGACCAGGGTTTTCCCGAAGGGGCTTCTCACGAACATGTACATGAGGCCCAGGCATATCAGGAACACCGCGAGCGTGAAGTAGAAGAACGGGATTTCCGACTCCAGCGATATGCCGAACAGGGACGGTCTCCCCAGCACGTTGATGCCGTTGTCCCCTTCCGTCACGGCGCTCCAGCGGTACGCCAGACCCCAGATGACCATCGCGAGCGAGAGGGTGATCATCAGGAAATAGACGCCCACGGCGCGGATGGCCAGAAAACCGAAGAACGCGGCGAAGGCCAGGGCGACGACGAGCGCGAATATAAAGATGTAGAAAAGGCCCAGCCCCAGCGAGTCCGCCCACTGGAAGGCGGCGAAGGTCCACGTCCAGTCTTCTTTCGTCATGATGATGGCCGTGGTGTATGAGGCGACGCCGAAATAGGCGGCGTGTCCCAGTGAGGCCAGTCCGGTGAATCCCAGCAGGAGGTCCAGACTCATGGCCAGGATGCCGAAGACGAGGATCTCCGTCACCAGGCTCTGCATGAAGAGGTCGAGAAACGGAGTGACGACGCCGAGAGCGACGAATACGCCGAGAACGACGAGCACCCTTCTTTTCTCCGCCAGGTTCTCCACCACGACTCAACCCTTTCCGAACAGGCCGGTCGGCTTGATCGCCAGAATGATGGCCATGGGCGCGAAGAGCGCGAAATAGGAAAGCTCGGGAAACAGCGCGGTCCCGAAATTCTCGATGAAGCCGACCACGATGCTGCCGAGGACGGCGCCGCCCAGGCTGCCGAGGCCCCCGATGATCACCACGGCGAACGCGTAGGGGAGTATCTCGAAGTCGAGCCCCGGGTAGACGCCGAAGAACGCGCCGCCCACCACGCCGCCCGTGGCGGCGAGCAGCGCCCCGATGGCGAATATCGTCATTTGAACGACGTTGGTGTTGATGCCGATGCCGCGCGCCATCTCGGGGTCGTCCACCGCCGCGCGCATGATGGCGCCGAGGCGGGTGCGCTCTATCCCGAGGAACAGGGCCGCGGCCACCACGACGGCGATGACGATCATGAAGGCGCGGTACTGGGGCAGCGAGAGGCCCCAGACGACGGCGCTGAAGTTCAAGGGCCAGGGCTGTTTGAGCATGAAGTTGTCCCCGCCCCAGGTGTAGAGCGAGCCGTCTTGCAGGATGAACGCGAAGCCGATGGTCACCAGCACCTGGGAGAGCGTGTCCTGCCCGAGGCGGCGCAGGAAAAAGCGCTCGATGAACATCCCGCACAACGCCGCGATGGCCAGTGCGACGACGATGGCGGCCATCATGCCCGGGAAGTTAATCCTGTCGACCGGTTTGACGGGCACGTGCGGGAAGAAGAGTTCGAAGAATCTGAAGCCCCATATCAGGCTGCACAAGGTTTCCAGTACGACGTAGGCGAGCAGGAGCGCAAGTGCTGCGTGTCTGGGAGCGACGCAGGCGTTAAGCCCCCGCCATGCGAAATAGAGCAGGGTCCACGAGACGAGCTGGATGATCCGGGGCATCAGGCTCAGGGAGCCGAAAATGATGTTGTAGAATTCGAGGGCGAGATAGCCTGCGAAGAGGAAAAAAGCGGCGTGCGCGAGGTTCACGATGCGCATCACGCCGAAGATGAGCGAGAGTCCGCTGGCAAGAAGAAACAGAATCGCGGCGTAGGAGAGGGAGTTATAGCTGAGAACGAGAATGTTCGTGAAGCTCAGAGTGGTCATGCAAGTCTCTCTCTAGTCCGGGGACGGTACGCTTCAAAAACAAGTCCCCCGCTGCGCGTCACCGGGTCGTCAAGCCACACGGGAACCGAGATGAAATATGGTTCTGAATCGTTCATTATGTCCACGATTCAGGGTGTGGGTCAAGTTGACGGGATGTGGGGTTTTTCGCGCTCCCTCCTTTTCGCTGGTAAAAACTCACGCGGAAAGATAGAGTTCGCAATGTCGTGTTTTTCCATTTTGCGACTGTGGGCGATGCGCGTTTCGCTTCCGTTAGGGTGATGTTTCATTCCGGTTGAATGGTCATGTGCGCTGATATTCCCGAGGGTAGAATTTTCAGGAACGCCAGGATCGATTCGGGCGATGCGCTGGCGGATTTGCGCGTCGCCGGGGGCCGGTTTTCGGGAATATCGCCGGGGATCGAGAACGAGGCCGGCTGCGAGGAGGTCGATTTGGGCGGCCGCGCCGTGCTGCCGGCGTTCGTCGAGAGCCACATTCATCTGGACAAGGCGTTTCTGGAAGAGCGCGAGCCCAATCTATCCGGCACGCTAGAAGACGCCATATCCATCACGCTTGCTCTGAAGAAAACCGTCACGGAACAAGACATCATGGCGCGCGCCGAACGCGCGCTGCGCATGTGCATCCGGCACGGCGCCACGTGGTTCCGCGCGCAGGTGGAGGTCGACCCCATCGTCGGGTTGAAGGGAGTGGAAGTCGCCCTGGCGCTCAAGGAGAAGTACGCGAGTATAGCGGATTTTCAACTCGTCATTTTTCCCCAGGAAGGCATCGAGCAGCAGCCGGGAACGGAGGATTTGATGCGCGAGGCCATGCGGATGGGCGGGGACCTCGTGGGCGGAATCCCGTATAACGACCTGGACGCCGAGCGGCATCTGGACGTCGTTTTCGGGATGGCCGAGGCGTTCGGCTGCGGGCTGGACTTTCATCTCGATTTCGCGGACGACCCCCGGGTGAGGAATATCGAATCCGTGGCCGCCCGCACGATGGCCGCAGGCTTGCAGGGCCGGGTGGCCGTCGGCCATCTCACCTCCCTGGGCGCCATGCCAAGGGATGTGGCTGCGCCGGTCATCGAGAAGATTCTCGAGGCGGGCATCTCCGTCCTGCCCCTGCCGGCGACGGATCTGTTCCTGGGCGGCAGGGGGGAGGAGCCGCCTCGCTTCAGAAGCCTCGCGCCCGTCACGGACCTGCTGAGCGCGGGCGTCAACGTCGCCATTTCATCGAACAACATCCGCAACGCCTTCACGCCCTCGGGACGCGGCGATTTGCTCGAAATCGGCCTGCTCCTCGCCCATGCGCTCCACATGAGCGGCGCATCGGAGAGGAGCGTGGTGCCTAAGCTTTTCACGACCAACGGCGCGAAGGCGTTGGGGGTGGAGGAGGGCTACGGCCTGCGATCCGGCTGCGCGGCCGATTTCGTGGTCCTGGATTCTAAGAATTACGACGACGTTCTCATCGATCAGCCCGAGAAGCGGTTCGTGGTGAAGGGAGGACGCATCATCGTGGAGAACGTCGCGCAGACGATCTGGCCGGAGGCGGATTGATGGGCGTGATCTCGGACGCGAACGCGGAGGCCCTCACCCGCATCATCGAGGCGGAACCCGTCCTGGTGGACGTGCGCCCGGCGGGCGAGGTGATACCGGGTCTGGAGGAGGGCGTTCTCCTTCACGCCGGCCCCCCGATCGAGTGGGAGCGGATGTGCGGCCCCCTGCGCGGGGCGGTTGCGGGAGCGGCCGTCCTGGAGGGCTGGGCAGGAGATTTGGCTTCGGGCGAAGCGCTCGCCGCCTCGGGCGGAATCGCGTTTCATCCCAATCATCATTTCGACGCCGTCGGCCCCATGACGGGCATCACCACGCGCTCGATGCCGGTGATGATCGTGGAGAACAGAAAATTCGGGAACCGGGCGTTTTGCACCCTGAACGAGGGTCTGGGGAAGGTGATGCGCTTCGGCGGGAACGACGAGGAGGTGCTGAACCGCCTTCGCTGGCTGGCGGAGCGCCTCGCGCCCGCGCTCTCGGACGCCCTTGAGATCACCGGAGGGCTGCCGCTCAAGAGCATCATCGCCCGGGGGCTCTCGATGGGGGACGAAATGCACCAGCGCAACGTGGCCTGCACGAGCCTCTTCGTGCGCGAGGCGGCGCCCGCGCTGGCGCGCGTCGTGAGGGAGAGCAAGGCGCTGGAGGAGATATTGTCCTTCATCGGCGGAAACGACCAGTTTTTCCTGAACGTCGCGATGGCGACCGGCAAGGCGGTGATGGACCCGGTGCGCGGCATCGCGGCCTCGAGCGTCGTCACGGCGATGTGCCGCAACGGAACGGACTTCGGGATCCGGATGAGCGCGACGGGGGATGCGTGGTTCACCGCGCCGGTGGAGATGCCGGAGGGTCTCTATTTCCCCGGCTTCGGCGAGGACGACGCGAATCCGGACATGGGCGATTCCACGATCATCGAGACGATGGGGCTGGGGGGATTCGCCATGGCCGCCGCGCCCGCCGTCGTGGGGTTCGTGGGTGCGGGAAGCGCTGCGGATGCGCTCAATTATTCGCGCTCCATGTACGAGATCACCCAGGGCCGAAACCCCGAGTGGACGATTCCCGCCCTCGATTTTCAGGGGGTTCCCACAGGCATCGACATCACCAGGGTGGTGAAGCTGGGCGTTACGCCCGTCATCAACACAGGCATCGCGCACAAGGAACCCGGCGTCGGCCAGGTGGGCGCGGGCGTGGTGCGCGCGCCGCTCGCCTGTTTCGAACAGGCGCTCGAAGCCTATGGCGCGAAGATGGGCATGGTCTGAGGCTTCCTAGTTCTCCAGGCGTTCGTATTCGATGTGGGCGTCGATCAGATACGGCTTGCCGCTTGCCAGTCCCTTTTCCATGGCCTCTCTGAGTTCGGCAGGCGTTTTCGCTCGAATGGCGCTCACGCCCATGGACCCGGCCATCTGGATGAAATCGAGTTCGGGCTCCTTGAAATCCATGGCGACGAATTGCCGGTGCTCCTGCGTTTTGCCGTCGAGCCGCAGGACTCGCTCTTTGAGAATCCGGTAGCTCTTGTTGTTCAGAATCACGAACACGGTGTCCAGGTCGTATTTCGCGGCGCTCCACAGCGCCTGAATGGCGTACATCGCGGAGCCGTCTCCCGAGAGGCAGACCACGGGCGTATCGGGCAGGGCCTTCTTTACCCCGAGCGCGCTGGGCAGTCCCAGACCGATGCCGCCTCCCTTCATGCCGAAGATGGAATCTATCTTGCCCGCGACTGCGCTCTTGAGGCCGCCCCCATGCCCCATGGTGAGAGCTTCATCCACCAGCGCCGTCCCTTGAGGCAGCGCCTCTCCGAATGCGGCCTGGAAGGACTCTTTCGTCAAGGGGCCGCCGGCGTCGCCCGCCTTGGGGGCGGTTTCTCTTCTCGATGCCGCCAGTTCCTTCTCGATCCACGCGCGGCGCTCGGCAGCGCTTTGAAGGCCGGATTCTCCCATTTTCTTTTCCACCGCCCCGGTGAGTTCGACGAGCGTGGTCCTGGGGTCTCCCAGCATGGCGACGTCGACGGGGAAGTTCTTGCCGATCTCCCAGGGGTCCAGGTCCAGATGAATGATCCGCGCGCCGCGCGGCGCCAGCGGACCTTCCGGCGGGAAGGAGAAGGTGTAGGTCTCCGTGCCGATGAAGAACACGACGTCTGAGTCTTCCAGCTGATCCAGCAGCGGCTCGATGGTGTTCAGGAGTTCTCCCGCGTACAGGGGATGGGTGAGGGATACCGAGAGGGAGTTCGGGCGGTTGTCCGAGAATACCTTCGCCCCGATGCGCTCCGCCAGCCGGGTGACTTCGCCCACCGCGCCCGAGCGGGTGACGCGCGATCCGGTGACGATGTAGGGGTTCTCGGCTTCTGAGAGTATCTGCGCCGCGCGCTCGATGGATTCCGCAGGCGCAGGAAACGCGCTCGAAAGCCGCGTGGGGCGGCCCGTGGGGCCTCCCGTCTCGGCCAGCATGACGTCGCCGGGAAGCGAGAGGAAAACCGGACCCGTGGGCGGCGTGAGCGCGTATTTGATCGCCCGGCGGACACTTTGCTCCAGATCTTCCACCCGGCGCACTTCATAGGACCATTTGGTGAGCGGCTCCGCCATGCGGGGCAGATCGTCCCAGAGCACGGGCTCGGAGAGTTGGCCGCGCTGGCCCTGGTTGCCCGCCGTGACGATGAGTGGCGTGCCGGCTCGCTTGATGTTGTAGAGCATGCCCATGGCGTTGCCGAGACCGGGCGCGACGTGGAGGTTCACCACGCCCACGCCGCCGGAGGCGTAGGCGTAGCCCTCGGCCGCGCCGATGGTGACGGACTCCTGGAGGCAGAGGATGTAGTCGAGCCTGCTCTCGTTCACCAGCGCGTCCATCAGGGGCAGCTCGGTGGTGCCCGGGTTGCCGAACATGCAGTCGACGCCCTCGTCGATGAGTGTTTCCAGGAACAGGTCCGAGCCGTTGCCGCTTTTCATGCGCTCTCCCTCGCGAGAAGTTTCAGACTTGGTCAGAAGATGGATTTCGCCTCATTTTGACTCAAAACGAAGTTCGACGCCATTTGCAGGCACTTCTCCGTGCTGGGCGGCATCACCAGCGCGGCCCTGGCGTCGCGGTGAAACCGCTGGAGCGGCTTGTCGTTCAGCAGGCCGGGTCCGCCCGCGATTTTGAGCGCCTTTTCCGTCATGGAACCCGCCGCTTCGGAAGCGGTGTATTTCGCCTCGTTGATGAAGGGGATGGCCTGTTCCGCGCCCCGGGTCTCCAGCACCCAGGCGGCTTTCTGGATCATGATGAGCGCGGTCTCATAAGCGATCTTCATCTCCCCGATCTGGCGCTGAATCGCCGGGTAGCTCGCGATGGGCGCGTTGTCGGGCAGGAGTTTTCGCTTGAGCGCATAGTCCACGATCCAGTCCAGGGCGGCTGCGCCCGCGCCCAGATAGACGGCGGCGTAACCCAGGCCGAACCTGGGCACGAAATCGGGCTGGAGGATGCCCTCGCCCGTACCCACGATGTTGCGCGCCGGAACCCGCACGTCCTCATAGGCGAGCGCGTGGCTGGCCGTGCCCCGCATGGCGAAGGCGTCCCAGCGGGTCGGGATGGTGATGCCTTCGAGGTTCTTGTCCAGCACAGCCCAGCGCAGGCCGTTTTTGAGTTCCTCGACGCCTTCGAGCAGACACCAGAGCACGTAAAAATCCGCCTCCCCGGCCATGGAGCAGAAGTACTTCCGGCCGTTGATGACGTATTCATCGCCCTCTCTGCGCGCGCGCGTGGTGATGGTGCGGTTCCACTGGGGGCTGGAGGCCGCCTCGCCCGCATGGCTGCCGAAAATGGCCCCGCTCGCGGCCGCATCGGCGAATCGGCTTTTTTGCTCCTCATCCGAGAGCGTGAGGAGGAAGTATAGAATCGAGCTGTGCATGTGGAGCGTCATGGCGGTGTTCGTGCAGCCCTTGCTCAGTTCGTGAAACACCATGGTGTAGCAAACCGGATCGCTCCAGAGCGCCCGCCCGCCATGGGATTCGGGCAGCGTGAGGCGCGTGAAGCCCTCCCGGGTCAAGGCGTCGAAACTCTCTCTCGGAAAGCGTTGCTCCTGATCGCATTCGTCCGCGTAGCGGGCCAGTACGTCTCCGGCGAGTTCTCCGGCCTGATCGATCAGAGCTTCGTTTTTCGGGTTTAGGCGAAGGTCCATGAATTCTCGTTGTAGGGCTCGTAAATGAAAATGAATTTAAGTTTTTTCTTTCAGCAAACGACGCAGTATTTTCCCGCTGCCCGACTTCGGGATGGCGTCGATGAAGGCCACCGCGCGAATGTGCTTGTAGCCGGCCACTTTTTCGTTCACGAAGTCCATCAGGGCATCTTCGTCGATCCGGACGCCTTCTTTGGGAACCACGAAGGCCATGGGGACCTCGCCAGCCTCGGGATCCTCGCGGGGGACGACGGCCGCGTCCGCGACATCGGGGTGCAAGTGCAGACACGCCTCGAGTTCAGCGGGCGCGACGGCGAAGCCCTTGTACTTGATCATCTCCTTTTTCCGGTCCATCAGGTAGACGTAGCCCTGCTCGTCCACCCGCCCGATGTCGCCCGTGTGGAGCCAGCCGTCGCGCAGCGCCTCGGCCGTGGCCTCGGGCGCGTTCCAGTAGCCCTTCATGATGTGGGGCCCCTTGATGATCAACTCGCCCGCCTCACCGGCGGGCAGTTCCTTAGTTCCCGTTTCCACGTCGACGATCTTTTGCTCCTGATCGGAGACGGGAGGCCCCACGGATTCCTCCCGGATGAACTTTTCCACGGGCGGGTTCATGTGCGTGAGCGGAGAGGCTTCGGTGAGGCCGTAGCCCATGAAGGTGAGCACGCCCGTCTTCTCCTGCACGACGCGCCTCACCTCGGGCGGCAGGGGCGCGGCCCCGCTCATGATGTACCTCAAGGAGGAAAGGTCGTAGTCGCCCAGGTTCTCATGGTGGGCGATGGCCAGGAGCGCGGGCGGCACGCCGTAGAAGAGCGTCAGCTTGTGATCCTCCACGAGACGCAGCGCGTCGGGCACGGTGAAGCGTTTCATCAGGACGTGGGTGGCGCCTGCGAGAATCAGCGCGCCCATGATCAGCGCGCCGTAGATGTGATAGAGCGGCAGAAACAGGAGGCCCGAATCCCGGTCCGTTATGTGATGGTTCGCCACGCACTGGTGGTAGTTCGACACCAGATTCCTGTGGGTCAGCATCACGCCCTTGGGCAGACCCGTCGTGCCGCTCGAATAGGGAAGGGCGATTAAGTCCTCTGCGGTGTCGATTTCAGGCTCGGGGAGGTTCTCCGGCGAGTGCGGGCTTATCCAGTCCTCGAAGCGGGCGTCTCCTGCGCCCTCATCCGTGACGATGACGGCTTCGAGCGCCGGAAGTTCCTTCTGCACTTCTCGAACCACGGCGGCGCCCTCGGCCGTGGTGATCAGAATCTTCGCGCCCGAATCGCCCAGTTGATACGCGGCTTCGGCTTCCTTGTAGGCGGGGTTCATCGGCGTGAAGACGGCGCCAATCTTCGATGCGCCGAACGCGGTGATTTCGAATTCCGCCGAATTGGGGAGAAACAGGCCGACGCGGTCCCCGATCCCGACGCCCGCGGCGAGCATGGCGCGGGCGCAGGCGTTCGAGAGGCCGTCGAGTTCCCGGAAACTCATTTGGATCTCCCCGTCCACCAGGGCAATGGCGTCCGGTCGCCGCGCGCACGCCGTCTTGAGCAGGCCGTGAAACGCGTAATCGGGATATTCGAGCGGGGGGCGGAAATAGGGAGGAAGGCTGACGCTTTCACTCATCGGCGTTGTTCCTCCATTCGTCATGAGCCCAGGACGTTCGCGCTGCCCTCGAGCACGGTCTTTGCGGTGAGCTCCAGGCATTTTTCCGTGTTGGGCGGCATGATGAGTCCGGCTCTCGCCTCGCGGTGAAAGCGCTGGAGCGGGTTGTGGCGGAACAGTCCCGGGCCGCCGGCCACCTTGAGCGCTTTTTCCGTGATGAACGCTGAGGCTTCCGCGCAGACGTATTTCGCCTCGTTGATGGCGCCATACGCCTTGTCCGCGCCGTGGGCGTTGATCATCCAGCCCGCTCGCTGGAGCATGAGGATCGCGCCTTCGAGCGCAATTTTCATCTCCCCAATCTGGCGTTGTATGGCGGGATACGAGGCGATGGGCACGTTGTCGGGCATGAGCTTCCGGGTTTGCGCATAGTTGACCACCCAGTCGAAGGCGCCTCCGCCCGCGCCCAGGTAGACGGCGGAATAGCCGAAACCGAACTTGGGCAGAACGTCGGGGCGAATGGGGTCTCCGCCCCGGCCCACGAGATCCTCCACCGGTATCTTCACGTCGTCGTATATCATCGAGTGGCTTATTGTTCCGCGCATGGCGAAGGAGTTCCACTCCTGGTCTATCTTGAAGCCGGGGTTGTCCGAGGGCGCGATGAGCAATCCCAGGCTTTTCGTGAGGTCTTCCTCCTCTTCAAGCTGCACCCAGAGCACGTAGTAATCCGCCTCGCCGGCCATGGAGCAGAAGTATTTCCTGCCGTTGATCCTGTAGACGTCTCCGTCCCGAATCGCCTTCGTCTCCATGCGCCACACGCCGTGGAGGCTGGAGGTGTTCTCGCTTGCGTAGCTCGCGATGATTTTTCCGCTCCGTATGATTTCGCCGTACCTGCGCTTTTGTTCATCCGTTCCCAGGTAGGTGATGACGTGGGAGATGGAGCTGTGCATGTGAAAGAGCATGGCCGTGTTCGTGCAGCCTTTGGAGAGCTCGTAGAGGACCATCGAGTAGGTGGCGGTGTCCTCGTAGAGGTCCCTGCCGCCCTGGTCCTTCGGAAGCGTCAGGGAGGTGAAACCCTCTTTGGCCAGGTCGTTGAAATTCTCGCGGGGAAAAATTCCTTCCTGATCGATTTTTTCGGCTCTCGGGGCCAGGATTTCCTTCGCGTAGATTTTCGCGCGTTCGAGCAAATCTTCATTTTCAGGGTTGATCCGAAAATCCACCTGCTTGTTCCTTACCGTTCACGAATTGGAATCTATGCGCCGCCTCGGTTCCAGCCCCGTCCTTCGTCGCCGTAGCCAACCGAACCGTCTTCGGTCACGACCACGGTGTCCTCGAGTTTCACGAAGCCGACCTCGGGGTTTTTCATGTCGGTTTCGATGGACACCACCATTCCGGGTTCGAGGCCCTTGGTCTCATAGGTGGCGGGGTAGGGCACGACGCCCGAGGAGGTGAGGTGCGGCGCTTCGTGCTGGATGATGCCCATGCCGTGCGCGAGGAAGACCATCTGATCGTCGTGTTCGCACTTGGCCTGCTCGTTGAGAGCGGCCTCATAGATTTCCTGTCCCGTGACGCCCGGGCGCACGACCGCGCGCGCAGCCGTCTGCACCGCCTGGATTTCACCGAGCAGGTCCTCCATGAGCGGTGTGGGCTCGCCCAGGACGGCCATGCGGCAGAGATCGCCCAGGTATCCCTGTTTGTTCCCGCCCGAGTCGAGCGAGAGGATGTTCCCCTCATCCCATGTGGCGTTCGAGGGGGCGCGGTTGTAGCTCGGCCCCGTGCAGGTGAGGCAGTACTCGAAATCGAGTCCCCTTTGGGTCTCGAGTTTTTTCATCTCGTCTGCTACTTCGTACATGGTGGCGCCCGGAGGCGTGCTCTTCATGACGTCGAGCATGCACTCGACGATGGTTTCCGAAGCCTCTTTCAGCAGGGTGAGTTCATGGGGCTGTTTCACGGCCCGGAGTTCTTCGAGCAGGTAGACGGCGTCGATGAATTTCGCGTCGGGCAACTCCTCCTGAAGCGCCTCGTATGAGTCCGCCGGCAGGAAGCATTTCTCAACCGCCACGGTGCCTTTCTCGTGGCCGAGTTTGCGGATGAAATCGGCCGCGTCCTTGCCGGCCTGATCGGTGTGCCACTGGTTGTTTCTCTTCTCGGGCACCCACACGGGTTCGACCTCCTGCTGCCAGCCTTCCATGATGTTTCCGATGTAGAACGCCTTGTCGGGCGCGCCCTTCGGGAGACCCACCATCGGCTGGTAGCGGCTCACGCCGATGGCGTCCTTGTGGGCGAAGAAGAAGAATTGATAGCCGCCGAGCAGGTAGCGAACGTTTTCCTTCGAAGTGGCGAGAACGACGTCCGCTCCCTGGTCTTCCATCAAGGCGCTGAGCTTGTTGTCATCAAAGGGCAGGTTCATGGCTGGTTCCTCTCCAATATGTGAAACCTCGGATTCGGTTTTCATGTCGAGAATACGCACATGCGCATCTGCTGAAAAGTGAATGAATCGCCGGAGAATGCGCCGTCTCGACCGTTACTCGAACAACGAATCATGAACCGAAAAAGGGTGTCATGCAGGGCGGAAAAATGCAAGCGCAGCGTTTTGAGTTTCCGGTATTTTGGCTGAATGAGCACGGAAAAGACCATTGGCGAGGCTCGAACGGCGGGTCCGTCGGGCGGATTGCTTTGGTTCCCGAACATGGGATACATTTTTCGCAAATCCCTGGGAATCGCAACATACTGCCAACCGGAACTGAAGGTGGAGCGATTTGCGCGCCGATTGTATATCCACCCGGATTCATGGGATGCGGGCTTTTCGAGAAAGGATCGGACGGAGCGATTCGCGCGTCGGTCCCGCGTTGCTTTGCGGCGCGTGTCGGATCGATCTTTTCACTGTCCGCAAGGTCGCCCATCTGGCGCTGTTATGTCGTCGCGGTGAAGAATTCGTTTGCGAGACGGGGTGATGGCGGCGGTCGAGAGCGGGTCAAAATCGCTTGCGGTTTCGCATACCATGGTTTTGGGACGTGCCCATTGCGGCGGGACCGAGGCGGTTCTCGACGTCGGTCTGCCGGAGTTCGAGTCCCCGGTTCCCCGTCCGGCGGCCGCAGGCGCCGTTTGCAGTGAGGCGTTGTCCGGCGCCCCTCGGGAGCAGGTCGGCGAGGCGACCGGCATTGCCCCGCTGGTCGGTCGGCTATCGGTTCTGAATTTCCCGGCCCACCTCATCTTTTGTTCCTGGACACCGGAGCGAGTCGAAAGAGACGGTCTCACTTTGCGCGGCTGGCGGTCCGGTCTCGATACCGGCCGCTTACCGGTGGCGGACGCGAGTACGGGTGCTTTTCATCCGATCGGGGACAACCCTTGATGCGCGAGCATCGGCGCATCCGACCCTTCAACATCCGGTTCTGGATAGACGAACGCCCATCGCTGCCCTTGTCCCTCATGGCGGCCCTCCAGCAGTTGGCCTTGCTCGGATCGATCATGACCGTATCGCTCGTGTTCACGCGCAAGATCGGGCTGAACCCCGCCGACACGGCGGGCGTCATGTCGTTGACCATGCTGGCGGCGGGAGTCGGCACGGTCATGCAGGCTTTGAACCGGTTTGGCGTCGGGTCCGGGTTGCTCGTGCCCATGCAGGCGTCCGGCGCCGCGTTTCGGGCCATGCAGGAGGCGGTCGCGCTCGGCGGGCTCGGGCTCGCCTTCGGCATGTGCGCGGCGATTGGGCTCGTGCAGTTGATATTCGGGCGTTTGATGCGGCGCCTCCGCTCTTTTTTCCCGGTGGAAATTGCAGGACTGGCCGTCTTCCTGATTGGCGTGGAACTGAGTTTGATCGGCGTGGACGGTATCATCGAAGCCGGCGACGTGGGTACCGGAAGGAGCTATGCCGTCAGCGGGCTGACGTTCGGGATCATCGTCGCGATGAGCGTTTGGCTGCATGGCTTGGGCCAGTCTTTTGCGGTGTTCACCGGTCTGATACTCGGCCAGGCGGCCGCCTGGTGGTTCGGCGAGATACCCGCCGGTGCGTTCGCTATTTTCGACGATATCCGCCTGTTCGCCGTTCCGGAAATCGCCCGTTTCGGATGGTCGATGGACTGGCGGTTGCTGCTGGATTTCATGGTCGTCGGCGTAGTGCTTTCCTGGAACTGCTACGCAATCTCCATCGTCGCTCAACGCAGTTACGATTCGGGCTGGAAGCGGACCGATGTGCCTGCCGTCGAACGTAGCTTGATCGCGGAAGGAATTACCAACATAGCGGCTTCGCTCATGAACGGCATCGCGCAGACGAGCAGCGGTCCCGGCGTCGGGCTGGCGCAGGCGTCCGGGATCGTCAGCCGCCGCGTCGCCTATTTTCTGGGCGCATTGTTCGTGGGGATGAGTTTTTTCCCGCCGGTCGTGATGATGTGGAGTATTTTGTCGAGCGCGGTGGTCGGCTCCGTGCTTCTTTTCGTCGGCTCGTTCGTCCTGGTGACCGGCTTGAAAATCATGACCTCGCGCCTGCTCGACGAGCGGAAGACCTTGATCTTGGGCATCGCCTTCATCGGAGGCCTGAAGCATGAATACATCGTGGAGAAGATTGGGCATTGGGAGGTCATGCACGCTGATATCGTGTTCGGCAGCCCGCTGACGACGGCATTGCTGATCGCAATCGCGCTCAACGCCTTGTTCCTGATTGGCGGCCGCAAGAGGCGGACTCGGGATATTGCGCTCGAAGATGACTGGCCTGAAAAGGTGAACCGGATAATCTGGAATCTTGGTCATCAGTGGGGCGGCAGGCCGGAAGTCGTGGCGCACCTCGAAAATGCCGCCAATCAGGTGATCGACGCCATCGTTGACGCCGCTTTGATCGAAGGCGAGGAAAAAGTCAGGCTGTCGGTGGATTTCGACGATTTCGAATGCGTCCTTCGCATTTTATATTCCGGCAAGAGCCTCAGGATACCGGATCGCCTCCCCGAACTGGAGGAAATTGTGGAGAGCCCCGATACCGTCCAAGACATAGCGGGGCACCTGATTCGCCGCCTGGCCGACGAAGTCAGCGTGTCCCATTCAAGCGGCGTTACCGAGGTATCGTTGTGCTTTAGAGAGTGAGGCGTCGGTCGGCAGTGTATTCCGCCTCGCCCGATGCCGACATATGCGCGCCTCTGGCGGACGTGCAGGAAATCAACCGCCCATGGCGATGCCGCCGTTCACGTCCAGGCAGATGCCCGTGACGTATTCCGCCTCATCTGATGCCAGGAAAAGCGCGGCGTTCGCCACATCCATTGGCCTGCCCACGCGGCCGAGCGGAATCTGTTTGACTATCTCTTCCTGGCGGGCGGGGAGCCATTCGTCGGTGAGGGGCGTGGCCGTTGGGCCGGGCGCAATGGCGTTCACGGTGACGCCGTAGGGACCCAGCGTTTTGGCGAGCGAGCGCGTGAGGCCGATGACGCCGGCTTTGGCCGACGTGTAGGGAATTCCGCCCGCAAAGCCGCCCGAGCGCCATGCGGATGACGAGAGGTTGACGATGCGGCCGTAACGTCTCGCCATCATGTGCTCCGAGACGGCGCGGGCGCAGAGGTACTCCCCTTTCAGGTTCACGTCGATCACGGCGTCCCAGTCGTCTTCGGTGTATTCGAGATATGCCTTCTTGGGCGAGATGCCCGCGTTGTTGATGAGGATGTCGATCTGGCCGAACGCTTTCAGGCAGGATCCGGCCATCTCCTGAACGGCGGCGGAATCGGAAACGTCGGCCTCGCACGCGAGAACGCCGGGCGCTTGAGCGGAGAGTTCGTTCGAGAGAGTTTCCACGGCTTGGGCGTTTCGGTCGCAGACGAGCAAAGATGCGCCCTCCGCCGCGAAGCGCCGGGCAATGGCCTCGCCCAGGCCGCTTCCCGCTCCCGTGATGATGGCCGTCTTGTCCTTGAGCCGCATGTGGAGCTCCTGTTCAGAATTGGACGAAGCCGCCGTCTACGTTGATGGCCTGGCCGGTGATTCCGCACGAGTCGTCGCACGCCAGAAGGAGGGCCAGCGGTGCGCATTCCTCCGAGTCGATGAAGCGCTTCATCGGCACCCTGTTCCTGAGCTCTTCTGATTGTTCCTCAAAGGTCTTGCCCGTCTCGTCGGCCCATTTCTGGATGCTCTCCTCGAACATTCCCGTGGAGACGAAGGTGGGGCAGATGCAGTTCGCCGTGATGCCGAACGGGGCGACTTCGGCGGAGAGCGCTTTGGTGAGGCCCAGGACGGCGTGTTTCGACGCCGCGTAGGCGCTCCTGTAAGCCAGGCCGATTTTCCCCGAAACGGACGCCACGTTGATGATCTTTCCCGATTTGCGCTCGAGCATCGAGGGCAGAACCTCGCGGATGGCTGTGAAGGGCGCCTTGGCGTTGATTTGCATGGTGCGCTCCCACACCGCATCGGGAAGCTCATGCACTGCTTCAAAGCTGACGATGCCGGCGTTGTTCACGAGGATGTCGATGGGGCCGAGCGCGTCGACTGTCCTTCGGAGCGAATCGAGGATGTCCTCGTCCTTCATGACGTCGCACGGGCAGACGAGCGCCTTTCGCCCCATCGCCTCTATCTCTTTTGCGAGCGCTTCGAGTTTATCGACGGAGCGGGCGGCGAGGGCGAGATTCGCTCCCTCTCTAGCGTAGGTGCGCGCGATGGCGCCGCCGATGCCGCCCGATGCGCCCGTGATGAATGCGACTTTGCCTTCGAGTTTCATGTTTTCTCCTTGTCAGGTAGTCATTCCCGAAGCTTCGTGCGTGCTCATCGAGAAAGCGCTTTTCTCAGCAAACTTCGCGGACGATGGCCTCGAACTCCTCGTTCCCCAGTTGTCTTTTGCGCCAGCGGATCTCGGTGCGGACCCGCTCGACCACGTCCTTTTCCTTCTCCAGCGGGAGGTCGAGGCCCAGCTCCCGCGCCTTGGTGCGCACCGCCCACTCGCCCGAATAATGGCCCAGAAGATTGTGCATTCCGTTTCCGAACATCCCGGGCTTCATGCACGAATAGGCCCAGAAGCCTTCTTCCGTTTCGGGTACGCAGTAATGCACTTCGACCAGGTGCGAGAAAGCCGTCTTGCCGACGAAAGGCATGGTGTCCGTCATGGGCCATTTCATGATGTCGGAGACGAGTCTCGATAGTTCATACATTTTCTCGAGCTTAATCCCGCAGTCGATGCCGTAGTAGAGCTGGATTACGGCGGCGACTTCCGCCAGTGGCGCGATGTGGGCGCGCTCGCCCAAGCCGTTCACGCAGGCGTCGATGAGTTCGGCGCCGCCTTCGAGACCGGCGTACAAGGCGGCGCACGCCAGACCGATGTCGTTGTGGGTGTGAAGGCCGATTTGCGTGCCGGGCAGCAGGCGCTTCATCTCGCGGACGACGTAGGTGTATACCGGCGTGATCGCCATGCCGTTGATGTCGTCGAGCTTGATCATGTCAGCCCCTGCGTCCACGAGTTTGCCGCAAACTTCCGCCAGCCGCTCTATCGGGATGCGCGTGCAGTCCTGGATCAGGCAGCCTACTTTCCTGTCGGGGCCGGATTTCTCCCGGGCGTAGGCCACCGAACCGCAGGCGCGCTCGATGGCCTGCTCGATGGTGATGTTCGGGTCTCCGGCCATCGACTCGAACAGGCACATCTGGTTCGGAGAAAAGGAAAAGCAAAGGGTCGTGTAGTCCGCGCCGTGTTCCACGTTCAGGTCGACTTCCACCTCGGCGAGTTCGGGATTGAGCACGGCGGTGGGGTGCACGAGGGCTTCTACGATGAGGTCGGGATAGCGCCGTTTCACCTCCTCCATCTCCTGGGGGTCGTCGTGGTGCATCTGCACCATGCTCACGCCGGCGTCGACGAGCGCGTCGGCGATGCGGATGACCTCATCGCGCCTCAAGGACACGCCCGGAAGCTGCCTGCCTTCCCTCAGCGTGATATCGCAAAGCTGGAATTTCTCGGGCAGCGTCATCTGCGAGCGGATTTCCTCGGAGAAGCAGTGCTGCGATATCCGCCAGTTCTCGGTGGTGGGTTCCAAATTGCTGTTCACGGGATAGCCTGGCATTACAACCTCCTTTTATGGGATTTCATCGCCGATGCGGGGTCGGCGAAAACGGGAATCTCGAATCAAACTCGTCATTACGCATTCTCGTAAGACAAGTCAAAGCATGTTTTATCCGTCCTTTCGGGGGTCGGGAAGAATCATCGGCTCCACGTCCTTGAGCAGCGGCAAGACCTCGCGTCCAAAAATCTCGGCTTCCTCCAGGTAAGGCCAGCCGTGCATGATGAAATGCGTTACGCCGGCGTCGATGTATTGGCGGAACTGATTCGCCACCATCTCCGGCGTACCCACGAAGGTGGTGGCCCCGCCTGCGCGCACCTTGTTCACGCCCATCCAGATCGTGTCGGTGAGCCAGAGGGATTCGCGCGACGCCATCTCGTTGATGCGCGACTGGCTCGTGGATTCGCTCAGGCGAACCGAATCCGCCCAGGTGGCGGTATTGCTGATGTCACTGCCGCTCAGCCAGCCCTCCACCGCGCGCCTCGCTTCTTGTTTGGTCTCCCGCACGCAGACGCAGTGGCGCACCCCGAATTCGAGGGGGGCTTCGCGCTCGAACTCCTTTTCCAGCATTTTGACCTCTTGAATTTCCTTCGCCACGGTTTCGGGCTCATAGGCGAAATAGACGTGAACGTCGCCATAGCGCGCTGCGACGCGCTTTCCGCCGGGGGAACTGCCCGCCAGGAAGATGGCGGGATGTGGCTTTGAGAAGCGCTTCGGCCAGACGTGAGCGTCTTCCAAGTGAAAGAAGCGGCCCTTGAAATTCACAGGCCCTTCTTCCCGCCAGAGGCGGTGCACGATATCCAGAAACTCCTCGGTAACTTCGTATCTTTCATCGTGAGGCGCGTGGTAGCCGTAGCGCCTCAAGTCCGCGGAGTTCGCGCCCGAGACGACGTTGAGCGACAGGCGGCCTTTCGTGAAGTAATCGAGCGTGTTCGCCTGCTGGGCGGCGTAGACCGGACCCACCAGGCCGGGGCGGAAGGCGACCAGAAACTTGATTTTCTTCGTTCGGGTCGCCAGGGCGGAGGCCGTCTGCCAGGCGTCCAGACAGTGTGTGCCCGTCGGAACCAGAATGTTGACGCACCCGGCGTCTTCGGCCGCTTGCGCGACACGGGCCAGATAATCCAGCGTGGCGGGACGCTCGGGGGCGGCGGGGTTGATTTGATGGCCATCGCCCGCGTTGAACGAGCATAAAGCCCAATGAAACTGAACGGCCAAGTCTGCTCCTGTGTCTGGAATGCGCGCCGGATTCGTCCAATGCCTCGAACGGAAAGGCCGCTGCCAAGTAGGAATCCGGCGCTTTTCGCTCTGGATATTACACCATCGCCAATCCCCCAAAAATGCGAGGAGAACTCGAAGCGCCCAACAGGCGGCAGGTCAGAGAAGACGTGTGCGGCGTGGGCGCCCGATTTGGTGCTTTCATGAGCAGGCTTTAGATGGTTCCCCGATTACTTTCAAGCCTGTTCACCACCGCTTGGGATGATCATCGGGAATGGGGCCGCTCAAGGCGCCGCGGCCCGATTTCTGCCTGATGTAGACGGTCTTGTCGTGATCGTCCGGGATTTCTCCGTTCAGCGCTTTTTTCAGCCAATCCACGGCCCAGGGGTTCAGGTCCAGGTTGCCGAGCCCCTGCATTCCCCACACCCTGTGGAACTCGTTTTCCAGCACCCATAACTCCTTAGGCGCCGTGATCTCCTCGAAGAAACGAAAAGCGTCTTCCAGGTGGCTCAGCGGGTCGAACTCCCCGGTGGCCAGCAGCGTCGGGCAGGATATTTTCTCCCCGCAGCCATTTAGCGTCATCTTCGAAGCCATCTCGTCGAAGGCCTCTTCGTCCGCGTATCCGGCCATGTACATGAAGATTTGCTTGAAACGCGGCGAGGCTTCGCCGAAGATCACGTGTTTGTCCGAAAAGGTGGCGCTGCCTCCCGCGCAGGCCTTGATCCGCTCGTCTATCGCAGCGGCGAGCGGCGCCCAGTAAGAGCCCATGCTGATGCCGAAGACGCCGATTTTATCCGCGTCGATTTCCTCGCGGGTTACCAGATAATCGACGACCGCGGAAACGGCGCGCTCGTAGTTATTTTCGGTCACGCGAATTTTGCGCATGTTGGAGATGCCTTGTCCGGGGCCGTCGATGGCGCAGGCGTGCAAGCCGCGCCGGATCATGTCGTTCTGCAGGATGTAGGGGTAAAATTCCTTCGTCTGGTCCATGCCCGGAATGTAGATGATGCACGGGGCTTTTCTTCTATCCGGCAGGAGATGGAGGATGACTTGAATCTCCTGCCCCTCGAAGGGGACTTCGACCCGCTCCATCGGGTAGTCGGCCAGGGCCATCGCGCGGTCGTAGCAGCGGATCAACCCGGCGTGAAGTTTGATTTTCTGCGGGTGGTCGTCCTGGAAGATCACGTGTTGTCCCTTGCGGTATGATTCCGACGCCTGGATGTAGAGTTCGAGCGCCGTTTCCTTCAGGCCGGCCTCTTCCGCCGCCCGGGCGATTTCTTCTTTGTGTTCCGCGTCCTCGCCCTGGAGTTTGCTGATCATCTTGTAGTTCTTGACGCCCTTTGGAAGTTCGAACTTGTCGTCTTCGAAGTTCTGGACCATTCCGGCCGTCTTGGCGATGTAATCGAGAATCCATTGCTGGTTGTCCCGATGGCGAACGTGTTTCAAAGGCATACGATTATCCTCGCTTGATCAGGTTGTATGAGCGCCCATTCTTATCGAAATATCTCGAAGCCTAGCATCCGCTTTTTCCGTCTTGCGGGATGGTGAGAATTTCCGCTGAATTCAGCACCTCGTTGTCGGATGCGCCCCCTGCGATGAGAACCCGCCCTCCTCCGAGGGAAGTGGCCGTATGGAGGCGTCTGGGAGATTTCATTTCGACTCCCACAGCCCAGAAGCATCCCTTATCGGGTTCGAACACTTCCGCGCCGGCGAGGGTTCGCCCCTCGCCGCCCCAGCCGCCGATCAGGACGACTCTGCCGTCAGGCATCAGCGTGGCGGTATGTTGCTGGCGGTTGACGCGCAGCTTGCCTTTCAGGGGAATGAATTTCTCCGTCGCCGGGTCGTAGATTTCAGCGCCGGCGAGCGTTTTTTCCTTGCCCAGGCCGCCTGCGATGAGCACCTTTCCGTCCTTGAGCCTCGTTGCGGTGTGGCGGCTTCTCTGCGTCGTCAGGCTTCGTACCAGCCGCGTTCTTCTGCCGGAAGGCGAATAAAGCTCCGCGTACCTCGCCCCTTTTCCTTCCGCGCCGCCGAGGATGAGGACGCCGCCTCCGGGCAGCGCGGTGGCGCTGTGCTGCTGGCGCGCCATGAGCATGGGCCTGCGCGAGGGGAGGAAGCGCCTTTTGCCGGACGCGTAAATTTCCAGATGGCGGATGGCGCGCTTGCCGTCGTTGCCGCCCGCGATGAGCACGTCTCCGCCGGGCAGCTTCGTCATCGTGTGGTCATAGCGGCCATACTTCATCATGGCCCGTGCGCGAAGCCCCCCGCCGGGTTTTATAAGAAAGGAATCTCTGAGCGCTTCGCCTCCGGTTGTCCAGCCCCCGGTAATCAGCACACCGTCCTTCAGGAGGAGCGCCTTGTGCCAGCCGCGCTTCCTCAGACCCCCAATCTTGTAGGGTTTGAATGTCCCTTGGGCCGGGTCGAATATCTCGAAATCGTCGAGCGGAGAAGTTTTCGTGAGTCCCGCGGCGATGAGTATTTCGCCTGAATCAAGCGTCGTGGCCGTATGCCCGTGCCGGGGGGCGTTCATGTTTCCCGACGTGGAGAAATCCCCCTCGCCGCCGCAGGCGGAAAGGACGATGCCGAGGCAAAGACAAAGAACCGTTCGTTTTCCCATCATACTTCCTTCGGGCTTTGAGCCGCTTTGGCGGGAGGCCTCCTGATGGCCTGGTGAACGTCCCTATGATACATTTTCACTCATACCTCCAGTCCATTCCATACCGGGAGCCATTATGCGCGAGACAAGCGATATACGAAACGTCGCTGTCATCGGGGGAGGGTACGTGGGCCGGGGCGTGGCGCTGCAGTTCGCCCTGGCGGATTATCGCGTCTTGATGTTCAACAGAAGCCCCGAGAGCGCGGCTCGCGCGCGCGCTGAAATCGAGAAAAGCCTTGGAATACTCATTGACGCCGGTGCGCTGGATGATAAAGAAGCGCGCGCCGTTTCAGAGCGCATCGCCCAAACGCAGGATTTCCACGAAGCAGCAGTCGGAGGCGATTTCGTCGTCGAGGCGGTGAGTGAAATTTTATCGCTCAAACAAGATGTTTTCGAGAAGATGGACGCGATAGCCCCGCCCGACGTGATTCTGGCGAGCGAGACTTCGGGGCTGGGCATGACGGAAATTTCCGCGCGAACGAAGCATCCCGAGCGTTGCGTCGTCACGCACAACTACACCCCCCCTCATCTCGTTCCCGTGGTGGAGGTGGCGGCGGGCCGCCGGACGAGCCCGGATGCGACGCGGATCACATGCGAGTTGCTCGAAAAGTCGGGAAAAGAACCCATCGTATGCCGGGAGGTGCCCGGACACATCGGGGTGAGGCTCACGACGGCGCTCAGGCGCGAGGCCTTTCATATCGTGGAGAAAGGCTACGCGCGCCCCGAGGACGTCGATGCCGTGTGGCGCTCGATCGCCTCTCTGTTCCCGGCGCTGGGATTGTGCAAGCTCAACGATTTCTCGGGAATGGACGTTTTGCGCGATGTGCACCGGAACATCCAGCCCTCCCTCGATCACCGAGCGGAACCCAGTCCCTTGATGGACGAGATGATCGAGAAGAACCTGCTCGGCATCAAGAGCGGCGAGGGGTTTTACAGGTGGACGGAGGAATCGGCCCGGGAGGCGGCGCGGGCGCGGGACGCGGAATTGATTCGAATGTATAGAAAAAACAACGCTTCGGAGGAGTAGGAGCGAAAATCGGGTTCGCGAACCTTCATGCGGGGGAGCCGACATGGTGGATTACATTCTGGACGACGAACTGAAAGCCTGGCGGAGCAAGATCGCCGAATTCTCGAAGAACGAATTGAGGCCCTACGCGGCCGAGTGGGACCGCCAAAACGGGATCGACCCGACGAGTTCTTTTCCCATGGACGCGCTCAGGAAAGCCTCGGCGGCGGGTATCCGGACGCTCACGACGCCCAGGGAGATGGGCGGGGAGGGTTTCGGGATATTCGCGCACGTGGTCCTGCTGGAGGAGCTTTTCCAGGGCGAGGCGGGCTTCGCCTCCGTCATCCACCAGAACTGGAAGCTCGCCAAGATGCTCTGCCACTTCACCACCGAGGAGCAGCGCGCGGAGTTCCTGCCCCGCTACATGGACATGGACACCTCCACCATGGCCATCGGCATGACGGAGCCCCAGGCGGGCACGGACAACATCATGCCCGCCACGAACATCGACGGCGGCGCGCGGCTCTCCGCCGCCAGGCAGGGCGATACCTGGATACTGAACGGGAAGAAGCACTTCATCGCCTGCGCGTCGATGAGCAACATCAATTTCATCGTGGCGCGAACCAACCCGAACGCTCCCGTGAACGAGGGCGCCACCATGTTCATCACCACGGACGAGATACCCGGCTTTAGGCGCGGAATCGTCCACGGAAAGCTCGGCGCGCGCCTTCTGATGAACGGCGAACTCATCTTCGAGAACGCCGAAGTGCCCGAAAAATGGCGGCTCAGCGAGGTGGACGGCGGCCTGCCCTACATGGCCCGCGTCTTCTCGCGCCACTCGCCGACCACGGCCACCTTCGGCATCGGCATCGCGCGCGCCGCCTTCGAGGACGCCCGCGCCTACGCCAGAGAGCGCGTGCAGGGCGGCAAGCCCATCATCGAGCATGCGCGGATTCGCGAGATTCTGGCCGACATGTACGTGAACATCACCGTCGCGCGAGACGCCGTCTGGCGCGCGGCCTGGCACGCGGATACGGCGGGGGATGATGAATACGACCACAAGGAGGGCATGCGCGCCGCCCTGTTCGCCTCCGAGATGGCGCCCCAGGTCTGCATCAAGGGGATGAACATCTTCGGCGGCAACGGCTATATGGACACCCACCCGGCGGAGCGCCACCTGCGCGACGCGATGATGTGCTACCACATCGACGGGCTGAACGACACCACGCGCTTAAAGCTCGGGGGGTTGCTGGCGGGAGAGGCCTTCGCGGGCGCGCTCTAGGGCCTGATGGCCCCGAAAAGGGGCGAAAACCGCCGTTTTTGCCGAAAAAGGGCCGTTTTGCTCCCAAAATGCGCCGTTTCAGGGTGCGTTTATTTATCGTAAAACTACCTTAATTTATCCAAAAACCCCGTGAATTTATCGAATTTTACAGGAAATATCATTATTTGCATTCCCATGAATTCTTGCGTTCCTCGCGCGTTCTTCGTGAGAAGCGCGCCTTCCGGGTTTTGTCGCATCCTCATTCTCCTCCGGGAAACACGAGCGGCAATCTACACGAACCCGCCCGTCCCGGCGCACCGCAAATGCGGGGAAATGCGCACCCCGGTTCATTGACGAATCCATTGAAGGTTCTTGGACGCCGGGGAATCGACGCTTGAGGGCAAGGCTTGGTTTTGGCGTCCCATTAAGGGACGCCGCGCCTTCACCGACCCGAAAGGACGGGGGCGAGCGGATGAAAGATCCTTGAAGCCCCTTTGCGCGGTTCTGCGAGCGCGTCCGATCGCGGCTCGCCTCACGCCGGTTGCGGCTCGTAGCGATCTACCTCGATTTCATCCTCGCGCTCCAGCGCCCGCGCGATGTCGTAGGCCGACTGAAGGCGTATCCAGGTCTCCGTCGTCGAGCCGAAGGCCTTGGCGAGTCGTATCGCCATCTCGCTCGACATCCGCGCTCGCCCGTTCACCAGGTTCGAGAGCGCCTGGCGGCTGACGCCCAGCGCCTTGGCGCCTTCGGTCACGCTCAAGCCCAGCGGCTCCAGACACGAGACGCGCACGACCTTGCCGGGATGCGGCGGATTCTTCATGGGCATGGTGGGCCCCTCCTTGGTTCAGTGATAGTCGATGAGTTCAACGTCGTAGACGTCCTCGCCTTCGAAGCGGAAAATGATGCGCCAGTTCGCGTTCACGGTGACCGACCAATAGCCTCTCCATTCGCCCTTTAGTTGGTGGAGCCGATAGTAGGGCATTCGCAATGCCTCCGGCGACAAGGCGACATCGAGTTGGGCCAGAATCACCTCCACTCGTTCCCGCAGGTCGGGATGGATGCGGCTGGGGTCGCCGCGTTGGTATAAGCGTCTGAGGCCGCGATGCCGAAAACTCTTTATCATCCGTGAAATGTAATGTGTCAATCGACGCTTGTCAACCGCGTATCCGAGCCGGAGCATCCTTCGCCCGGTTTCGGGAGGAGCGGCCTGTCTTACAGGTTGGAGGAGAGCACGTAGACTTGGCGCCTGCGCGCCGCAAATGCGCACCCCGGTTCATTGACGAATCCATGAGTGTGGGATGATGGCCGGGTTTGATGCGAGTGATTGTTTCCGGCGTAATGAGGCGCATGATGGTTGAGTACGACAATTATCGGATGTCTCTCAAGCGTCTCGAGGAGCAATACGAAAATTACATCGAACTCGACGAGGCGTTGCCCCGATAAGCCGTCGCCGAGGCGGCTGCCTGAGCAAAAGGCTTGCCGTTTGATTGTTCTTTCGAGTTATCGCGGGTGTATTTGCACGTGGGATAATTCGAGCATCCTATAAAAGGGCCGTATCGACCGTTTTTTGCCTCTAGCGAGCCGTCGCATTCGGGGCAGGCCTCGATGAACTTGCCGCACTCTCGGCAGCGGAAGGCTTCGGCCGCCTTGACTGGTAATCCCTTCCCGCAAACCGGACATGGCTGCTGTGTATGCCTGCAATGAGGGTAGTTCGAACAGCCGTAGAAGATGCCGCCGTTCTGTCTGTTTTGGCGTTGCTCGATCCGTCCCTCGATACATGCCGGGCAGGGGACGTCGTAATGCGGCATCCAGCCGAAGACGGTGACGTCGTATTCCCCGTCGAACAGCTCCATGTCAAAGGGAGAAGTCGGACCGCCCTCGGCAAGAAGAAAGACGCGGCGTCTGGCGCGGGTGATGGCGACGTAGAACAGGCGCCGCTCCTCGGCATTCGGGTAATCTTCGGGCACAGAGAGAACCAGATCGAGCAACGGGTCGTCTTCGATCTCAGTGGGGAAGCCGTACCTCCCCGAACACAGGTCGAGCAGCACGACGTAATCCGCTTCGCGTCCCTTGGCGCTGTGCACGGTTTTGTAGGATATCCCGAGTCCGGCATACTTCCTTGCCAGAGCAGATATGTTCTGCGGCTTCGTGTGTTTGTAGCGGCCCAACAACAGCACGCTCGATTTCCCCTCAAACTTCGCGGCGTCCTCTGTGATCTTGTCTAGCGCCTCATTCAACAGGGGAAGTCCTTGCTCGCCGGAAAGACCTACATGGACGCACGGCCTGTCCGCCCGGTGCACCGAACCGACCCTCTTGGATATCTGCGCAGGGTTGCGCAGAACGAATTCGGTGGCGACGGAGGCGATGCGGTCGGCGCAGCGGAAGGTCGTCTCCAGAGGGATGCGTTCACAGTCGCCGAAGTGCTCTATGAACTCCCGCATGATTCCGATGTCCGAGCCTGTGAAGCGGTATATCGCCTGCCAGTCATCCCCGACGGCGAACAGCCGGGCGCCCGGCGACTTCTCCAAAAGCGCCTTCAACAACCTTGCCCTGCCCTGCGAGATGTCCTGGAACTCATCAACCAGGATGTAACCGAAAGGGCTGCTATAGCGGCCGGTTTCCACATGCTCCGTCGCTCTGTCAATCATGTCGTGGAAGTCGATCTCTTCTGATCGGGAGAGAGTTTCCTCGTAGCGCTCGAAGGCCGGCTGGAACAGGGTGAGGAAGGCTTCGGCCCGCAAGCGGTCCGGATGGTCGGCGGCTTGCCGGGCGACTTCCGGGAAACTCAGCCATGCGCCCTTGAAGTGCTCGAGAAAGGTCGCCAGCAGACGCATGAACGGATTGATTCGTCCCTGCCGATTCAGCATGGCGAAGACCTCGTCACGGGGAATGGGGGACAAGGTTACGCCGTAGGCGAGTAGCCTCCCGGCCAGATTTTCGGTCAATCTACCGGCGGCGCGCTCATAGCTGAAGGTCTCGATCAAGATAGTGCCGTGTTCGGCGTGGGTCCGGCGTTTCCACGCCATCGATTCGAGATACTCTTTCTGCGGAACGAACGGAGCGGTCTTCCCCTCGATGTCGATCCCGAAAGGCTCGATACAGATACCTTCTTGCAGTTTCTCCCTAAGTTTCGTTTTTTCGATCTCGATCCCCAAGTGCTCAATGTAGATACCGGCTTCGGTCAGATAGAAATCCGGCCTGTACGGCCCCTTCTCCGGCGTAGCCGTGTCGTGCTCATACTTGCGTTCGTACTCGTAGGGCACGCCGTTGAGGTAGAGGAAGTTGGCGATCTCACATTCCTCGTAGCTGGGAACCTTCTCGCCCTTGAGCGAGCGGATCTCATGCCGCCGAATATAGTCCCGGTACTCACTATAGCTCTCGAATTCGTGCTCGCTCCTGTAGGGCGCGAACTGAGACTGAAACCATTTCAGCAAATCTTCATAGTATTTTTGTTCCGCAGCCAAGTCAGTGACGATGGTCTTGAGCAGGTCGAGTAGCGCCTTTTCGTCTTCAGCGGCCTTGGCCAAGCCCGGGCGCCTGCCTTCGGCTTCACCGATGATCTTCATACCCAGGCCGTGGAACGTCCTGACGGTCATGTCGGCCGCCGCTTCGTCGCTGAGACGCTTGCGGATCCGTTCTTCCATCTCTTTCTGCGCGTCTTTAGCGAACGCCAGGAGCAGCAATTCCGAGGGACGCCGGTAGCCTCTATGGAGAAGCCAGCCTGCCTTGGCCACGATCACAGAGGTCTTGCCGCTGCCGGCAGCGGCGACCACCAGATTCCGGTCATCGTCTACGACGACCGCCCGGCGCTGCTCCTCGGTAAGTGGCCGATCCTCGATCCGGTCGAAGAACTCCCGCAACCGGAACATTTCATTTTCGACGAAAGCTTTGTTCGCTTTCTCCCGTATAGGCTCTGGGTCTTTTAGAAAATCCTGTATCCTTTTCAGCAGCCGGATTTCCGGAGCATTCGACAGCACCTTCGGCCAGCGCTCCGCGAATTGATCCGCCGCCTTCTTTGCGTTGCGCCTCAGTTTACGGAAGACGCTGCGCGCCATGTACTCTGGCGGACTCACAAGTTGTAGCAGGCGCTCATCTACCGAATGGAGAGCCGCGATCTCTTCCACCAGCGTCCTGCGCCACCAATGGATTCTGTTGGTCTCCAATACTTCGACGAACGCCCAAGCGTCGTCCTGCGTCAGCCCCGACACGGTTGCGCGCCCTGTCGAATGATGGAAGTGGATGCCGCACCAGCGTAGCCCGATTTCAACTTTGGCCGACACGATGTCCTCAATAGGAATTTCCGTGTATCGGGACCCGTGCATTGGTTTCAGGGAGTTCGCGCTCACGAATGCAGCCTTGGCGTCTCGTGGTCGCAAGACCGCGAACAGGAAAGAAGCTAGTCCGGTTCGTTCGACCCTGAAACGACCTGCGGCCTCTGAGGCATTCATGGGTCCGGCTTCTCGACCGGAGCGGAGGGTTTGGTCCCGGTCACGTCCAAAAACGCTTCGACCTCGCTGCGGAAGGCCAGCCCCAGAGGTTTTTCTTGACCCAAGAGATATCACGTAAGTGACGATTCTCGTGAGAAGGGACGCCCCAATGCCGAATATGGAAGTCAGAAACGCCGTTTTCAGACCGGCGAGAAGCGGCGGAACGCTGCTTTCTATATCATTGGCGTCAAAGTCTTTCAGGCCGAGAGCGATACCGATGAACGTTCCGAGAATTCCGAGAACGGTCGTCGCCGATTGCGAAAATCTGAGGGCGTTTCTTTTCCAGAAAGCGAATACGAGGCAGATTGCGAAACATGCGAGTATCACCACGCAAAAGACTTGCGTTAGCCGTTCGGGATCGCTTGCGGGAGAAACGACGGGTTGAAAAAGGGCGTATAGAGACGAAAAAACAGGGCGCAGATAGTCCACGGGGGTTGGGTCCTCAGTGGTTCCTCGGTTTTCAAGACAACCGCTCTATGCTAGCACCCGCGCCGGGGGTTTGTCGATTTTTTCCGGTTCTCGTTTTTCACGCCCATGCGGTTAGGGGTTGTTGAAAAAGTTCCTCGATGCGGGAAAACCACCGTCATTCCGGCGAAAGCCGGAATCCATTTTATGATTTTTGCTTTCGTTTTCGCATTTGATTCCGACTCGCGGGTGGGCGCGCCGCGCACGAATCCGGAACGGATGAGGTGGATATATATGGGGGCGTCCGTATCTTCCCCGGCCGGGAGCGAGGACGTCCGGACAAAAGGCCAAAGACAAAGGTGAAAATGAATCCCGGCTGAAGGCCGGAATGACGAGCAAAGGCGAAGGTCAATACCAAGCAAAGCGAGGGTTTTTCAACACCCCCGGATATGTCGTGTTCGTGGCGGGGGAGGGAGGTGGGGTGCAGGATTGCTCCACCAGGACGGTGTGTTGCTCCGTCGGCATAGCAAGAAGCCGCGACCGTATTTTCTCATCAAAATTCAGGGGAATGCTATATTAAAGGCGCATCGTCTCTAAAAGACCAATTCTTTTGGGCTCAAGACTCCAAATTAAGCCGATGCCGCAATTTGGCGGTTATAAGCTGCGCGAATCGCTTTTTCGAGTTCTTTCTCGAGACGTTCCATGGAGCCGAAAATCTAAAAAAGCGCGCCTTGCGCGTTCGCAGCGGCGGCGATTGCCGTATCCGGGCCGATGTCGGGCAGGTCGCTCTCGAAAGGGTGTCCGTTTTGCCATCCGGTCTGCCCCGTGGAGCGAAATCGTTCAAGACGCCGAATCGTAATTTCCGCATAGACCGGGTCGACGTCCATGGTGAAACACTTTCGGTCGAGAATTTCACTCGCGAGCAGGGTTGTTCCCGAGTGCGCGAAAAAATCGACCACCAGATCATCGGGCGATGAACTGGCCCGAACAATTCTGTCGATACATTTGATGGGCTTTTGGGCGTAACACCCGGAGACGTTCTCCTGCATCCGATAAAATATCTGTTGAATATCGACCCAGACGTTACCCGCCCTGATTGTATCGGACCGGCTTCTCTCCAGGTTTTCCGTTCTCTTGCCGTTCACTTTCTTGTAATATCCGCGCAGGATTTTGGGAATGTCCGTATATTCTGCATCGACCCAAAAATCAGGGTTTCCTTTCGTGTAATAGAGCAACTCCTGCCGAACCGCCATCCAGTTCTTTTGCGTGCCGTATCCCCGTTGGTTTCTCATCGTGATCATGCTTCTTGAGCGAAAAGGTTGTTCTCGCATCATGAGCGCGAAATCGGGCAATGGTTGGAAACCGTTGTTCTGGTCGGCTCCGAGCCAGACGTAAAGCGATGAATCCGGGGCCATGGAATAATGTGAGTGAGACACCCATTTTCGGCACCATTCGATGAATTCCGTTACTTCCTTTTGCTCGAACGCGGCGAGATTGTAAGGCGGATCATGAATCGCCAGTTTCGCCCGCTCTCCGTCCATGATGCTCCGGGTGTCTTCGCCGCTGGAGGCGTCGAGACACCCGACTCGATGGCCTCGCGCGTCGTCGATCCATATCTCTCCCGGCCGAAGGCGGCAATACGGCAGTAACTTGTTTCGCAGTTCAGGCGATGCGTCCAGTCTCGGGAGAGGGTTGTTTTTCATGGTCACGCCTTCAAATCCTTGTGCTGAAGCCTTCGTCCGGCCATTGTATAAGCCGAGGCCTGCATCTGTTCTTTGGCGTCCGTCGGGCGGAGATTGCGGTCGGTTCGAACACGCCGACCCCGGCTCTGCTTGCTTTCGCTTTTATTATGCTGATGAGGGTTGGTTTGTCAAGCCCCCGCCTCGCCTCACGAAGCGGCGGACTCCCCCTCCGAGTCGGCGTAGAGCCGGAAGTAGGCGAGGGCGGCGTAGGCCTTGGCCTCGACGGCGTCGCCCGTGAGCGACAGCTTGAAGTGGTTGATTCCCTTGTAGAGGATGGACATGCCCTTTTCCTCGAAAAGCCGCTCGACTCCCGGAAAGGCGCGCAGGCCGTCGCCCTTCTCCGGCAGGCACCATCCCATCTCTTCGAGGTAGTCCACGACGGGTCGCCAGGCGTTGCGCCCCGAGGTCAGCCAGTAGTCGAGGTTCGAGGGTTTCCTCGGCCTGTACATCTCGAGGCCCAGGCGCGGCCCCGGGCCGTTCGCGCCCACGTCCAGCGCCAGCCGGAAGACCGGCGTCACGTCGCGCATCTCCTCGAGAACGTCCATCGCCTTGTCGATGGAGCCGTTCCACTTGAGCCGCTTCAGGAACGCCGGGACGTTGCGCAGTTTCACCCCGTCCACGATGAGGCGGATGAGGCGCGGCTCGCGCTCCGGCACGGCGCCGATCTGATCCACCACGCCGGTGCGGGGCAGGGCGGCGCACACGCGCTCCACGGCGCGTCGCTCCTCCTCGTTCTCCTCCCAGCCCGCGGCGCTCGCCATGGCGGCGGCCAGGCGGTCGGGGGTTCGCAGGCCCGCGGCGTCTTCGGCCAGTTCGGATTGAGGCCGCAGCGCCAGGAACACGCCCGGAGACGGGCGGGCGTCCGGGGGAACCTCCGCGATGTCGTATTCGAGCATCGACGCCCTGAACCAGCCGGCGAGGGAGGGTTCGGAGGCGCAGCCCGCGTCGTTCATGCGGGCGTAGGCCCGGCCGAGGGCCGCCGCCGCGGAATCCGGCTCCGCGGCCTCGCCCAGGCGGACGTAATACTCCATGGAGGGACGCCCCGGCGCGACCGAGACGAAATAATCGGCGGCGGGCGCGGGTTCTCCCAGCCGGAACTCGAAAGCCGCGTAATTCAGGGTCAGCCAACTCGGGAGTTCGCCGACGCGCTCCAGCAGGCGGTCCCACCACGGGCCGTCGAGCAGGGAGGGTGGAACGAAGCGGCGCAACCTGGGAAAGACATCCCCAAAATTCTCAGACATCATCGAACCCTGTTTGCGATTGGGCGCATATGCCGGGACGAACGCGGCGGCGAGCGGCGCTCTGCTCCCCGGCCCCCTGTAGCGAAGCGGGCCGCGGAGGCGTTCGAACACGCGATACATCCCCCTCGAACCAACCCCTTCCCGGGGTTTTCCGCAGATAGAGCCCCGCCAGACTGTCATGCTCTTTTGATATAACGTATCAGATGTTTTGGTTCAAGTTGTTCCAGGCGTTGACGAAGTCCAAAGGCGCCTGCGTTCCGGCCACGATGTCGTTCAAATCGGACTCGCTCAACTCGGCCGGGGGCAATACGAGGTTGATGCTCATGACGTTGTCCGTGTGCACGCCGATCTTGAACCCCTCGGGAATGGTGATCCCCAGTTCCCGCTCGATGGTGGTCTTGGGGTTGGTCAGCAATTCGGTGCGGAACGCCGGGTTCTCGCTCGCCTTTTTGATGATCTCCTCGCGCATTTCCTGTACGGTTTTCACTGCCTCGGGTTCTCCGGGTGATATGTAGGGCCCGCCGAAAAGCGGGCAACGCTCCCCTGCTCGCCCCGGCCGCCGGCGCAACGGGCGCCGCCTCCGGGAGGGATTGGCTGCTTCGTCATCCCTCCGCTCGGGCGAGAGAAGAGGACATGCTCAAAAAGTATATGCGCCGTGATTGCCGCGTCAACAAAATTATGGCCTTTCGCCGAACGAAAGTGCGAAAAATTCGATTTTTCGCACCAAACGCCCCGACCCCTGGAATTCCTGCGAACCGCCGGCGTCCTTCGCGCGCGCTTTTTTTCTTGAGGGGCCGGGAGTAGTGTGAGAAACTTGCCCTTTCGCCTCGGGGGACTCGAGTGCTCGTTCCCGTTTCACGAAAAGCCCGCTTAACGGCCAGGGAGGATGCGACATGATGGACAGGGGTTCCCGGCGGCACGCGAGCGCCGACGTACGCTACGAAGCCGACGAAAAACCGCCGCCCCTGCTCGCGTTCGGCCTCGGCCTGCAACTCGCCGTCCTCTGCGTGAGCGGCATCGTGTTCACACCCTTGATCGTGGTTCGGGCCGCCGGTGGAACTGAGGATTATCTCTCGTGGGCCGTGTTCGCCGCTTTGGCGATCTGCGGCGCGACCACGATGCTCCAGGCGGTCCGGATCGGCCGCTTCGGCGCGGGCTACGTGCTCATCATGGGCACGTCGGGCGCCTTCATCGCGGTCTGCATCGCGGCGCTCGCAAAGGGAGGGCCGGGGATGCTCGCCACGCTGGTCCTCGCCTCCTCGCTTTTCCAGTTCGCGCTCTCCGAACGCCTCTCGCTGTTCAGGCGGGTGCTGACGCCGACCGTCGCAGGCACCGTCATCATGCTGATAGCGGTGACGGTGATGCCCATCGTCTTCAAGATGCTCGGGGACGTGCCGAAGGGCGCTCCCCCGCTCGCCGCCCCGCTGAGCGCCGTGACGGCGGTGGTCGTCATCGTCGGCATCGCGCTCAAGGCGACGGGGGCGCTGCGCCTGTGGGCGCCCGTCGTCGGCGTGGTCGCGGGTTCGCTCGTAGGCCTCTATTACGGCATCTACGACACGGCCCGCGTCGCCGGGGCTTCGTGGATAGGCCTTCCCCACGGCGCGTGGCCGGGCCTGGATTTGAGCTTCGGGCCCGTTTTCTGGACGCTTTTGCCGGGGTTCATTTTCGTGACCCTGATCGGCGCCATCGAAACCGTGGGCGACGGCGCCGCCATCCAGCGCGTGTCCTGGCGGCGGCCCCGGGCGGTGGATTTCAAGGCGGTGCAGGGCGCGGTGGCCGCCGACGGGGTGGGCAACCTGCTCTCGGGCCTTCTGGCGACGGTGCCGAACACGACCTATTCGACGAGCGTGTCCGTCACCGAACTCACCGGCGTCGGCGCGCGCAGCGTCGGCGTCGCCGCCGGGTCGGCGTTCCTCGCCCTGGCGTTTCTCCCCAAGCTGGTCGCCGTGGTGCTGGCGATACCGGCCCCGGTCGCCTCGGCCTACATCACCGTGCTGCTGGCGATGCTCTTCGTTGTCGGCATGCGGATGGTCGTCCAGGACGGAATCGACTACCGCAAGGGGCTGGTGGCGGGCGTCGGTTTCTGGGCGGGCGTCGGCTTTCAGAACGGCGTCATATATCCCGAGTACTTCTCCACGTTCGCGGGCGGCCTCTTGAGCAACGGCATGACGGCCGGCGGTCTCGTCGCCATGATCATGACGCTGTTCGTCGAACTCACCGAACCGCGCCGCAGACGGCTCGAGGCGGCGTTCGACCTATCGGCCCTGCCGAAGATCCGGGAGTTTCTCGGCGAGTTCGCCTCCGCCGCCGGCTGGGACGAGGTGATGGCGCATCGCCTCGACGCCGCGGGCGAGGAGACGCTGCTGACGCTTCTGCGCCGCGATGAAGACGGCGAGGACGACGAACGGCGGCGGCTGCTCGTGGTGGCGCACAAGGAAGACGGCGGCGCGGTGATCGAGTTCGTCGCCGCCGGCGGCGAGGAGAACCTCCAGGACCGGCTCACGCTGCTCGGCGAACAAACCGCCGGCGCGCCGATCGAGCGGGAAGTATCGCTCCGGCTGCTGCGCCACCTCGCCACCTCGGTCCGCCACCAGCAGTACCGCGACACGGATATCGTGACCGTCCGCGTGGATGTCTCGGGCGCGCCGCGCGGCGAGGGGAGTTGAGGAGTCCGGGCGCGCTCAAGGGGTGGCTCCTGCTTCTCGCCGTTCGCGTCAAACCCGCGTTCATCAGCGTTTTTTCCATAACCCCGCATACAGGGCTGTTGAAAACCCCCTGATTTCGTGATTCGGCGTATGCGGCCGACCGGGGGATGATTCCCGATTGACAAGGGGTCCCCCGTAGGGGCCGTATACCATGCGACCCGCTTTCCGACCGGGAAGGGCCGCATACGGGGTTGTTGAAAAACCTCCAGGAAGCGATTTTGGGTTGCGCGCTCGCTTTTGAAGTTCACTCCCCCCTTGAGGGGGTTGTTGAAAAAGCCTTCCCCACCTCATCCTGAGTAGCGGCGAAGCCGCGTATCGAAGGATGCCCGCTCGCCCTTCGATACGCCGCCTCCGGCGGCTACTCAGGGTGAGGAAAAAGGCGTCGGCGGTTTGCAGGCAAGGGTTTTTCAAAAGCCCCTTGAGGGGGAGTCGGTGAGGTGAGGGGGTTTTTCCCCGAAACCGAACCGGTGGGGGGAGCTTTTTCAGTGGCATGTCTCCCCACCGATTCAGCCTTCGCACAAACCGCTCGGCTTCATCGTCGGGCTTTCCCCTCGGGAAGCCCGACCCTCAAGGGGCTGTTGAAAAAGCCGGAGAGAGACAATTTGTTTGTAGGTGACAACCCCTCCTCGGGGTTGTCCCACACATATCATGCGACCCTGATTTTCGCCCTCCACAAGGCGGGCCGCATGATATGTCAGACATATATGTCTGACCTACAAGAACCTTTCCTCCCCGGTCGCGTAAAACACTCGTTCATCAGGACTTTTTCAACAACCCCGTATGCGGCCCCTACACCAGGCTTACGACCAGAACGACGTGCGGGGTGAGGACGTGAAAGAGACGAAAAGGCGAAGTCAAAATGGATTCCGTCGAACACTCCCGCCCCGGTCGCGTCCGACGCCGGAACGACGGATAAAACCGCGTTAGCCGTAGGGACAGGCCTCCGCGCCTGTCCTGATGAAACGCAACAACGCGGATGGATATCCCGAATACGGGCGGCCACGGAGGGCCGCCCCTACGAACCCCCCGACCCCCCTTGTCGAGGGGGCTTTTTCGACAGTTCCTTGCGGGCCGGTCGGGATTCCCCCGCAGTGGGCCGTTTTCATAAACGGCCCACGTTCGCGAACGTGGGTTGTTCCCAAGAACGACCCACTACAAAACCATCGTCCCCTTTTGCCTGTGCTCGTCATTCCGGCGGAAGCCGGAATCCATTTGCGGGTGCGGGTGAATGAAAGGCGGCGTTTCATTCCCCGCCGATGCGCGGGAACCCCGACGAAAGGCAAAAGGCGTAAAAACGGATTCCGGCTTTCGCCGGAGTGACGGTGGTTTTCCCGCGTCGAGGAGACTTTTTCAACAGCCCCGGGAAAGGAGCATTCGTATCGAAGGGCGGGGGAGGCCGCTCATCCATCCATGAAACCCTATCTGCTCCTCCTCGGGTGGTGGTCGATGCCGCGAAAGGCGTCGATGAAGGCGGTGATGCGCTCCTCGTCGAACGCCTCCAGCGTGTCTATCTTGCCCCAGGCGGTGAGGGCGATCCTGTGCTTCATGGCGGGGTAGGGGGCGAGGACGACGAACTTCGGGTAGCGGCGCACGACGGATTCGAGTTTCTTCACGAGTTCGGGGCAATCGGAGCAGCCGTATTGGACGAGCACGCCGCCGTCTTCGAGGTTGTGCACCTGAAATCCCCTGTCGATCGGCCTCCGGTGCACGCCCCAGGGGACGATGGTCGGGTAGTGGGGCCCCGAGGTGGGGGGATCCGTGTTGTAGGAGACGGCGCCGCTCGTGCCGGCGCGGATGTGGCGGTTGCCGAGCGAGGGCACGTCGCGCGCCTTGTGCGCGGACGCGCCCGTCAGATAGTAGACGCCGAGGAGGACCACGGCGATGACGCCCGCCCACACGAGCGGGGCCGTGCGGATTTTCCCGGAGCCCGCGGCCTTCGACGGACTCGGTGCGGCGCGCCCGGCGGAGCGGGGACGTTTCTTTTTCCCCTTGGATTTTCGGGACAAGGCGGCGCCTTTCTCTTTGGAGCGGCGGTCGGCGGCTTCTGCGCGCCCGGGGGGCCGCCGCGACAGGATACGCAAAGGCGGGCGCCCGGACAAGCGGGAGGCGGATGAAATTTTTGCAATCCGCTTTCATGCGCCGCGGGACCGGCCATGCGCCCGGCTTGCGGAATACGGGCGAAATGAGTTGCGCGGGGGGTGAGTCTTTTATACATTGAGCAGGGATTTGCCGTTGCCCGAGCGGGCGCGGCGCGAGCGACGAGGAGACGGTGAAGAACATGGATACCTGTCGGATACTCGTGGTGGACGACGAACCCGATCTCGAAGATCTCGTGAACCAGCGCATGCGGCGCGATATCCGCAGCGGCCGCTATTCGTTCGTCTTCGCCCGCAACGGGGTGGAGGCGCTCGAACGCCTGAACGGGGACGATGAAATCGACATCGTCCTCACGGACATCAACATGCCGGAGATGGACGGCCTCACGCTGCTCGATCAAATCCCGGCGTACAACCCGAAGCTGCGCTGCGTGATCGTCTCCGCCTACGGGGACATGAAGAACATCCGCACGGCGATGAACCGGGGCGCGTTCGATTTCCTCAACAAGCCGATTGATTTCGATGACTTGCGGCAGACCATCGAGAGGTCCGTGAAGCATCTCGCGACGATGCGGGAGGCCTTCGAGGCGCGCGACAGAATGCTGGCCGAAGGGAGAGGATGATGGAGGAGCCGCACAGGATACTCGTGGTGGACGACGAGCCCGATCTGGAGCAGCTCGTGCTGCAGCGCATGCGGCGCGAGATCCGGCGCGGCCGCTATTCGTTCGTCTTCGCCCGCAACGGGGTGGAGGCGCTCCAGCGTCTGCGCGAGTGCGCCGATAACGGAAAAGAGCGGATCGACATGGTGCTCACGGACATCAACATGCCGGAGATGGACGGCCTCACGCTGCTCGATCAAATCCCCTCGGTCGACACCAACGTGCGCTCCGTGGTCGTCTCAGCCTACGGGGACATGAAGAACATCCGCACGGCGATGAACCGGGGCGCGTTCGACTTCGTCACCAAGCCGATCGATTTCGAGGATTTGCGGATCACCATAGAGCGGACCCTGGAGCACCTCGCCATGCTGCGCGAGGCTCTCGATGCGCGCGACAGGCTGGTCGCGCTGAGGAGCGACCTCTCCCTGGCCAGCAAGATGCAGCAATCGATCCTGCCGACGAAATTCCCCGAAAGCCCCCACTACGAGATATTCGGGGGCATGGAGCCCGCCCGAGACGTGGGGGGCGATTTTTTTGACATCATCGAATTGGCCGACGGCCGCCTCGCCATGACGGTCGCCGACGTTTCGGGCAAGGGGGTGCCCGCCGCCCTGTTCATGATGTCGAGCCGCACGCTGCTCAACAGCGTCGCCGTTGCGCGCGCCCATCCGGGCGACGTGCTCGGCGAGGTCAACCGTATGCTCCAGCCCGGCGACGTGCTGAGCGAGGTGAACCGCCTGCTCCAGGAGAACAACGACGCCGCGATGTTCGTCACCGTCTTCTTCGCCATTTTCGACGCCGCGACCGGCGAGATCATCTACTCGAACGGCGGGCACAATCCCCCCGTCGTCCTCCATGCCGACGGGTCATCGAGCCTGCTTTCCCAGGATCCGGGGATCGCCCTCGGGATCGCGCCCGAATTCAGCTACGACATATATAAAGCGACTATCGCGCTCGGCGACGCCCTCGTTCTCTACACCGACGGCGTGACGGAGGCGGAGAACGAGAAGACCGAGCAGTTCGGCCTCGACCGCCTCCGGGGGATTCTCGGAGGTTCGCCGCCGGCCTCCGCCCGGGAGATCAACGAGAAAGTTTTCGAGGCGGTCAAGGAGTTCGCGGGCACTGCGCCCCAGTTCGACGACGTCACCTGCCTGACCCTTTATCGTCGCGGAGGGGGGGAATGAGCGCGAAACTATCCTTGACGATGAGGTTCGAAGCCTCCGACCTCCCGCAAATCCAATCCGCCATCGGGGAGTTCAGCCGGGAGCAGGACTGGCCGCCCGACATCGAATTCCAGGTCGACCTCGTGCTCGAAGAACTGGTGCTCAACGTCGTGCACCACGGCAGCGACCGCGGAGAGGGTGAAATCACCATCGAAATCTTCTCGGACGCGGACGCGGTGATCATCGAGATCATCGACGACGGCCGGCCGTTCGACCCCCTGACCGACGCGCCCGATCCCGACACCGAATCGGCCATCGAAGACCGCCCCGTGGGCGGGCTCGGCATCCATCTGGTGCGGACGATGATGGACGAAGTGGCCTATCGGCGGGAGGAGAACAAGAACCACATTCGCCTCGTCAAGCGGAGGAGTGAATGAGGCTCCCGCTCCGGACCCGCCGGGCGTTTATCCTGCTTGCCGCCGCGATAATCTGCTCGGCGTCGGAAGCGCGGGCGGCCGCGCCCGGGGTTTCCCCCCGGCGGATTCTTTTCGGCCAGTCCGCCGCTTTCACCGGTCCCGCCAGGGCGCTGGGCGAGGAGATGCGGCTCGGGGTCGAAGCCGCCTTTCGCGCGGAGAACGCGCGCGGCGGCGTTCACGGGCGCCGGCTCGAACTCACCTCCCTCGACGATGCGTATGAACCCGAAGCCGCCATCCTGAACACCCGCCGGTTGATAGAACAGAACAAGGTTTTCGCCCTCATCGGGGCCGTCGGAACGCCCACCTCGCGCTCGGCCACGCCGGTCGCCGCAAATGCGGGCGTCCCCTACATCGCGCCCTTCACCGGCGCCGCCTTCCTGCGCGACCCCAAATGGAAGAATATCATCAACCTGCGCGCCTCCTACTTCCAGGAGACCGAGGAGATGGTGAATCGGCTGATCAGGGACTTGGGCGTCAAGAAGATCGCCGTGCTCTACCAGGACGATTCTTTCGGCTTGGCGGGCTACCGGGGCGTTCGCCGCGCCCTTGAGCGGCGAAACCTGAAACCGGCGGTCACCGGGGTGTATCCGCGGAATACGACGGCGGTCAAAACGGCCCTGCTCGACATCAGGCGCGCGAAACCCGCAGCGGTGATCCTGGTGGGGGCTTACAAGCCGGTCGCCGCCTTCATCGCCTGGGCGCGCCATACGGGTTTCAATCCGATTTTCGTGACGCTCTCCTTCGTGGGCAGCAATGCGCTCGTGCGTGAGCTCGGCCCCGCCGGGGTCGGAATCTACGTCACCCAGGTGGTTCCGTTTCCGACGACGGAAAATCTTGAGATCGCAGCGGACTTCAGGCGGGACCTGGAGGCTCACAAGCCCGGCGCGGCCCCCAGCTTCGTCTCCTTCGAGGGCTACATGGCCGGCAGACTGGCCATCCGCGCCCTCGAGTTGTGCGGGCGCGAGCCCGATCGCGACTGTCTTCTGAAGAGCCTGCGACGCGCGGCCGCCATCGACCTCGGCGGATTCAAGCTCCGCTACGGCAAGGATGACAACCAGGGCTCGGACGCCGTTTTCCTCACCGTCGTCGGCGAGGGCGGCCGCTACATTCCGACCGAAAAAATACGGCGGCCGGAGCAGGAGCAACGATGAAAGGCGCGCTGAAAAACCTGCTGGACAAGCGTTACAAGATATCGACGCAACTCTACCTCAGCATCGGCGCCGCCGCTTCTCTCACCGTCATCGCGAGCGTGGTCGCGTGGGTCTCTTTCGGGTTCGTGGGAGAGGTGCAGAACCGCGTGAACGAGGGCACCGTCCCGTTCCTGGCGAGCGCCTTTGGAATCGCCCAGGAGAGCACCGCCCTGGTGGCGGCCGCGCCGCGGCTGGCCGCGGTGGTGAATCCCGATAATCTGAACCAGATAGCCACCGAGGTCGCCAAGGACCAGGAGGCGTTCGAGACGGCGCTTGCGGCGCTGATTCGCCAGGAAGGGAACGAGGAAATCTCCCTGCGCATCAAGAAGCTCGGAGAGGTGCTGATAGAGAACCTCAACGCCATCAAACGACTGGTGCTGCAGCGTTTCGACCTCACCGATCTGCGTGATACCCTGCAACTCCAGCTCACGTGGGTGCGCAAGGAACTGAACAACGTCATGGTTCCCGCCATCGACGATCAGCTGTTCTACGCAATGACGGGCTACGGCAAAATCGGCAAGGCGTCCGTTCCCCGCGAGAAACACTTCTCCGAAGAGGGAATCAACCTCTACCGCTACATCGCCGGCTTGCGGTCGGACGCCACCATCGCAACGCAGCTTCTCGCCACCGCCTTCAGCGTGTCGGACGCCGCCCAGCTCGAGCCGTTGCGCGAGCGGTTCGAGGCCACGGCGCGCGGCATCAGGCGGCGTATGAACGCGCTCGGGAAGGTTCCGGTGCGCGCGGCTCTCGAACCTCTCTTCGAACAGATGATCGAGCTGAGCATCGGGGAGGAGGGGGGGTTCAGCCTGCGCGCGCGCGAACTGGCGCTCGAGAGGAAACAGGGCGAGTTGCTCGCGTTTCACGAATCTCAGGAAGCGAAGATCCTGGCCGCCACGCAAACGCTGGTGAGCACGGCCCGCATGAGCGCGAAGCAGGCCACCCAGGACTCCGCCCAGGCCATCAGCATGGGCGGCAACATCCTGCTCGCGCTGAGCGCCATCAGCTTCGTCGGCGCCGTGCTGATCGGGTGGTTGTTCATCGGCCGCGTGCTGTCGCGCCGGCTCGGGCGGCTCTCGGACCGCATGCGCCGCATGGCCGACGGCGACCTGGAGGAGAGGGTCGACATCGGCGGTCAGGACGAAGTGGCGGAAATGGCGGCGGCGCTGGAGATATTCCGCCGCCACGCCCTGGAGGTGCAGCGCTTGAACCTCGTGGAGAAACTCGCCGAGGAGATCAAGGCGAAGAACGAAGAGCTCGAGACCACGCTGGGCGACCTGGAGAAGGCGCAGGATCAGATCGTCATGCGCGAGAAACTCGCGGCGCTCGGCGAACTGACGGCGGGCGTCGCCCACGAGATCAGAAATCCGCTGAACTTCATCAAGAACTTCTCGGAAGTTTCCGAAGAGTTGATGGAGGAGTTGATGGAAGAGCTGGAGAAGGCGCTGGATCACGGCGGCAACGGACAGGAAAACGGACAAGGAGCGAAGGAAGAGGAGAAAAAACAGGACGAGGAGGAGGATCCGGTCGAGCTCATCAACGAAATCGGAGAGGACCTGACTGGCAATCTCCAGCGCATCCGCGAGCACGGGGAGCGGGCCAACAGCATCGTGGAGAGCATGCTCCAGATGGGCAGGGGGTCGGGCGAAGCGCAGCCGACCAACATCAATACCCTGCTCGATGAACACACGCGCCTCGCCTATCACAGCGCCCGGGCGGCCGACCCGAACTTCAACCTCACGATCGATTGGGATCTGGACCCGGACATGGTGGAATGCGAAGTCATTCCGCAGGATTTGGGGCGCGTCTTCCTGAACATGGTGAGCAACGCCTGCTACGCCACCGACGAGAAGCGAAAAAATCTCACCGCCTCGGCAGGTGAAGATGAACCGCGCTACGACCCCACCCTGAAACTCGCTACGAGATGCGGCCCGGACGGCATCGAGGTGCGCATTCGCGATAACGGTAGCGGTATGCCGCCCGAAGTCGCCGAGAAGATATTCAACCCATTCTTCACGACAAAGCCGACGGACAAGGGCACCGGGCTCGGCCTCTCGCTCTCCAGCGACATCATTCGTCAGCACGGGGGAAACATACGGGTCGAAACCGAGCCGGACGAATTCACGGAGATGGTCATCGAGTTGCCGCGATGAGCGGCCTCGGCCGCCCGCTCAGGATATCCGGGAAAATTTCGGGAGAGATGAAGGATTGCAGGGCGGCGCGCGAAGGCGACGAAGAAGGCTTTGCTTTCGACCCGTCAGCCTGCGGTCGCGGCGAGCGCCTCCGCCTTCGAGCCGTGGATCTGTATGATTCGGTCGAAACCGGATATCTCGAAAACCTCGCGCGTCAGTTCACCGAGCGCGTACAGTGCGAACATCGTATTGTTTTGGCTGAGTTGCTTGGCGACCAGCAGGACGGCGCGGAGGCCGGCGCTGCTGATATACGAGACACCCTCGAAATTGACGATGACGGCGCGGTCGCCGTCGCTGATGACGTTCTTTATCGTACTTTCGAATTCAGGAGCGGTGGCGCCGTCGATGCGGCCATCAACCTGCACGACCAAGGTACCGTTTTCCTGCTCAGTCTTGATTTCCATGCCCGGCTCTGCCTCCCACAACGGCCTGAGATATTTTCCGTTATCGGCCCGATACCACGAGAGTGTACGCCCAGGCCGTAAATTTACTCCGCCTAGCGTAATACATTATATCACACGAATGCAACGACATTCCCCGCGTTCGCGCAAAAACAACGTAGTCATAATGACCACTTCTTCGAGAAAGACGCTAGCCAGCATATACAATTTCTCCCCTTTTGGCAACTTATGGGGTCGTTTTCGGTTCAATATCATTTTTACCGCCCCGCGCAGGAAGTTCCTGACGGCCCGGTCAGTTTGCTCCCATTTCGTTGACAATCTGCCGGGAATCAGTGAAACTTGGCGAAATGCGACACGACGAATGACGAGGTTTTCCGTTGCGCTAGGTTTGCTCCTTGGGGCGGGACGGGACGCTCGGGCAGGCCTCTCCATATTCTGCCCAGGTCATTTTTTTGTTCTACCCCTGTACAAGGAGGCATGATGAATCTCTCGGCAGAAGCAACAAAAGGGGCTGGTGACGACGGCCTGCGGATGACGTCCGACGCGATGCTGGAGCTCGCGCGCCGGGCGGCGGAACTCCTCGTGGAGCGCACCGAGGGCCTCAGCGAAGGAGGCGCCTGGGACGGGGATTTCCAGCAGGAGCTCGAAAAACAACTCATGGAGGCGCCGCCCGAAGAGGGACGTTCGGCGAAGGAGGTATTGGAGCGCGCCGCGCGTGATATTCTCCCTTATTCGTTGCGTCTGGACCATCCCCGCTCCCTCGCGTTCGTCTCGGCCTCGCCCACCTGGCCGGGGGTGCTGGCCGACTTCATGGCTGCCGGCTACGCCATCAACCAATGCACCTGGCTGGTCGCGAGCGGCCCGAGCCAGCTCGAACTGGTGGTCATCGACTGGTTCCGGCGCTGGGTCGGTTATCCCGACGGCGCGGGCGGTCTTTTCACGAGCGGGGGATCGGCGGCGAGCCTGGACGCGTTCGTCGCGGCGCGCGAGGCGGCGGGTCATCCCGATCGCGCGAGCGTCTACATGAGCGACCAGAGCCACAGCGCGCACGTCCGCGCGGCGCGCATCATCGGGGTTCGCCCCGAGCGCATCCGGTTGCTCCCGTGCGATGAACGCTTCCGGCTGGATATGGAAGCGCTCGCTCGCGCCGTGAATGAGGATCGCGCGGCGGGGCTTCACCCCATAGCGGTCTGCGCCAACGCCGGAGCGGTCAGCACCGGGGCCATCGACCCGCTCGAAGAGATGGCGGATTTCTGCGAGGCGCAAGGAATCTGGCTGCACGTCGACGCCGCCTACGGCGGTTTCGCGGCCGTGACCGAGCGGGGCAGGGAACTCCTCACAGGCATGGAGCGCGCCGATTCGATAGGGATGGACGCGCACAAATGGTTCTTCCAGCCCTACGAGGCGGGCGCCCTGCTCGTCAAGGACGTCAGCACGCTCGAACGCGCCTTCGCGGTGCGCCACGACATTCTCCAGGACACGATATGGGGCGCGAACCACCCGAACTTCTCGGACCGCGGCCTGCAGCTGAGCCGCTCGTTCCGTGCGCTCAAGGTCTGGATGTCGGTGCAGACCTTCGGGATGGGCGCGTTCCGGCGGGCCGTCTCGAAGGGGATGGAACTGGCCGACCGGGCCGAGGAATACGTTCGCGAGAGTCCGGTTCTGGAGATGCTTACGCCCGTCTCGCTGGGGATCGTGTGCTTCCGGGTCAATCCGGCGGACGCAGGCCTCGACGAGAGAGCGATCGAGGATCTCAACAAAACGATGCTCGCCCGCGTCTTCTGGGACGACAAGGCGTTCATCTCCTCGACGCTTCTCAAGGGAAAGTTCGCGCTGCGCTTTTGCATCATCAACCACACGACGACCTGGGACGACGTGCGCGAGACGCTCGAGACCATCGAGCGCTTCGGCAAAGAAGCGCTGGGTACGGGTTGATGGCCTCGGCGCCCACCCGGGCCCGATCTCCCCGCATCCCCCTCGCAGCCCACTTCAAAAAACTTGCCTCCACGCGCTCTCTGGCGTAATCTGAACGTATTCGAGTTTCTTGCGACGCTATCACGCTCGCTTTTCCGCTTCCGGAAAGGAAGCGGCGTTTCCCGCTCCCGCCCCGATGAAGCGGGATTCGGCTCAGGAGGCCCCACGATGAGATTTCCGAGACGAATGGTTTTGACCGCACTCATCCTTTCGCTGGCCGGCGTCCTGTCCGGCGCGCTCGCCGCCTTCGCGCAGGATTGCCCGCGCCCGTCGGGCGTCGCCCCGAACTCGCTCGAAACCCCGGACGTTACGGCCGCGCAGGCGGCGGCGAACCCCACGGCCGCGAACCTCAAGGCCTTCGCCCTGGCGGGGAAAGACCTGATAGCGAGTTCCAGGACGTTTCCTGCGAATTCATACGTTTTGTGTCTTTTCAAGAATCATTCGAACTGGAATTCCGGCTCCATCTACGTCACGGGCCTGACTCCGGACGGGAGACTGCTCTTTCACCCGAACAATGCGAATCTCGGGGGCAGGCGGCTCAACCCCGCCCTTTGGGGACAGATCGCCGGCGCGGCCGGTTTGACTCCAAGGGGTTTCAGCAATCCGGACGGCGGCGCTTTGCCGGGAGGCGGGCATGCGGTCGGTTATATAGACGGTCTTTCCAACTTCCCGCACATCGTGGTGGCCGGCCTCGATATCCAGGAATCCAGCCTAGTGAAGGAAGTCCTCGACCCGGGCGCCATCCCGGCCGTAACGGCCAGGGACGTGGTGGACCGCGCGACGCTCGAGGCCTTCGTGAACGGGGCGAGGACTTTCATGGGAAACTTCTTCCGTGACCGCGGCAACACCTTTTCAAAACTGAGGAGCGTCTTCAGGACCGAGCATTGGAGGCACGGCGAAATCTACCTGTTCCTGATGGATGAAAGCGGCTACACGTTCTTTCACGGGGGGGATCCGGGGCGATACGAACTCGCCACCCCCACGGACACCTTGCGGGACGTCGTCACCGGCAAGCTCATTCTGCCGCAGATCATCGAGGCGGCGAAGAAACCCGGCGGCGGCTTCGTGCAGTACTATTTCGACAACCCCGACGACGACACGGACAGCGCCGACGTGCCGAAGGTGACCTTCGCCCGCAGTCTCAGGAATGAAGTTACTGGAAATTCATTCATCATCGGCGCGGGGATCTACAGGGACCCGGGCGCGGTGTCCGAGGCCGTCTGCCCGCGCCCGGCGGGCGTGGCGGTGAATACGCTGGAGACCCCGGACGTTACGGCCGCGCAGGCGGCGGCGAACCCCACGGCCGCGAACCTCAAGGCCTTCGCCCTGGCGGGGAAACGGTATCTGGCGAGCGTTCGTCCGGGGCCGGAATTGGTGTACAGCGGGTGCCTCCTCAGGAATGAGGGCCCCTGGAAGGCAGGCTCCAACTACGTCGTCACCATGACCACCGACGGCAGGGTGCTCTTGCACTCGGGCAATATGGCCTTGAGCGGCAAGCCGCTCAAGGCCGCCGTCTGGAGGGCGATAGCCGCCGCGACCGGCGCGGCCGCCCTGGGAACGACGGGCGCCTTCGGGAAACCGGACGGAGGCGCCCTGCCGGCGGAGGTCGGCGGCGGCTACGCCGTCGGCTTCAAGCGCACCCAGGGAGGCGCCACGTTCATCCTGGTCGCCGGCCTCGACATCGGGAAATCCGACCTCGCGCCGGAAACCGTCGACCCCGGCAATCCGCCGATCCGGGCCGATCAGGTGGTGGACCGCGCGACGCTCAAGACCTTCGTGAAAGGAGCGAAGGACTACGTCCTCCAGCTCTACAGGACCGAAGGCCGCAGCGCCTTTTCGAAGGCGAAGAGCGTCCTCCGGGACCCGAAAGGCCCCTGGCGGAGCGGTCCCGTCTATCTCTTCATCATGGAGCCCACCGGCTACACGATCTTCCACGGGGCGTTTCCGGACAAGTACGAACTCCAGACCCCGACGGCCACCCTCAGGGATCAGGTCACCGGCGATCTCATCCTGCCGCAGATCATCAATGCGGCGAAGAAACCCGACGGCGGCTTCGTGAAGTATTATTTCGACAACCCCGACGACGACACCGACAGCGCCACGGTCCCCAAGGTGACCTATGCGGTCCGGCACGTCATTCGTGCTACGCGGGCGGACGGCAGCACGTTCGAATACCCGCTCATCTTCGGCGCGGGGATCTACGGCGATCCGGACACGGTGTCCGAGGACGCCTGCCCGCGCCCGCCGGGCGTCGCGAAGAACCCGCTGGAGACCCCAAGCGTCACGGCCGCCCAGGCGGCGGAGAGCGCGGAGAACCTGAAGGCCTTCGCCCTGGCGGGGAAACGGTATCTGGCGAGCGTCCGCGTGGGGCCGGAATTGACGTACAGCAGGTGCCTCTTCAGGCATGAGGGGCCCTGGAAGACCGGCGCCACCTACGCCGCCACCATTTCCCTCGACGGCAGGGTGATCTTTCACTCGGGCAATATGGCCTTGAGCGGCAGGCCGCTCAAGCCCGCCGTCCGGGGGGCGATAGCCGCCGCGACCGGCGCGGCCGCCCTGGGAACGACGGGCGCCTTCGGGAAGCCGGACGGCGGCGCCCTGCCCGGCGGCGGCTACGCCGTCGGCTTCAAGCGCACCGTCGGAGGCGGCACGGGAATCCTGGTCGCCGGCCTGGACATCAGGGAATCACAACACCTCGCGCCGGAAACCGTCGACCCCGGCGATCCGCCGATCCGGGCCGACCAGGTGGTGGACCGCGCGACGCTCAAGACCTTCGTGAACGGAGCGAAGGACTACGTCCTCCAGCTCTACAGGACCGAAGGCCACAGCGCCTTCACGAAGGCGAAGAGCGTCCTCCGGGACCCGAACGGACCTTGGAGACACGGCCCCGTCTACCTCTTCATAATGGAGCCCACCGGCTACACGCTCTTCCACGGGGCGTTCCCGGACAAGTACGAGCTCCAGGCCCCCACGAATACCCTGCGGGACGCCGTCACCGGCAAGCTCATCCTGCCGCAGATCATCCAGGCGGCGACCGCCAACCCCGACGGCGGCTTCGTGAAGTATTATTTCGACAACCCGGACGACGACACGGACAACGCCACGGTCCCCAAGGTGACCTATGCGGTCCGGCACGTCATTCGGGGGCAGAGGCAGGACGGCAGCGCGATCGAATACCCGATCATCTTCGGCGCGGGGATCTACGGGGACCCGGGCGGCGTGTCCGAGGACGCCTGCCCGCGTCCGCCGGGCGTCGCCGTGAACCCGCTGGAGACCCCAAGCGTTACGGCCGCGCAGGCGGCGGGCGGCGGAGACCTGGGCGCGTTCGCGCGGGCGGCGCGGGACTACTTCAACACCATCGTGACGCCGGAGGAGTTGGGCTACGCCGGGTGCATCACCCGGAACGAGGGCCCCTGGAAGGCCGGCGACACCTACCTTTCCGCCGTGACGCTCAACGGCAGGGTGCTCTTCAACGCGAAGGACATGTCGACGGGGGGCCGACCGCTCAAGCCCGAGGTTCATGCGGCCATCCTTTCGGCGGCGCTGGGGGTCCCTCTTGACCCGGCCAACCCGGCCGCCTTCCAGAGCGCCGTGGCCGCCGCCCTGGGCCAAGTGGCCGCAACGGCCGCCACGGGGAAAGCCGTTTTCCCGAAGCCCGGCGGCGGCCCCGTGCCGCTGCTCGGCGGCTACGCCGTGGGGTACGGCGCCAACATTCCCTACATTTTCCTGGCCGGCCTGGACCTCAAGGAATCCCACTTCGGGGAGGAAACCCTGCCGCCTGCGGACCCGGAGGTCAGCGCCGACGAGGTGGTGGACCGCCGGACGCTCAAGAAATTCGTGAACGGGGCGACGGACTACTTCCTCGGAATCATGCGGTCGAAGCCCACCGAAGCCCTCGGCATCGCGAGGAGCGTCATGAGGCGGCCGCCCTGGAAGCACGGCTCCGTCTACCTGTTCGTGATGGACCCGAACGGCTACACGCACCTTCACGGCGGGTTCCCGGACAGGTTCGAGTTCCAGACCCCGACGGCCACCCTCAGGGACCAGGTCACCGGCGATCTCATCCTGCCGCAGATCATCGAGGCGGCGCAGAGGCCCGGCGGCGGCTTCGTGCAGTATTATTTCGACAACCCCGCCGACGACAGCGACAGCGCCGACGTGCCGAAGGTGACCTATGCGCACCTGATCACCGTGACGGTCAACGTCCCCGGCTTCGGACCGATAACCAGTTCGTCCATCATCGGCGCGGGCATCTACGGGGATCCGCTCTCGAAGGAGAGCCTTGCGGCGGCGCGCGGCTGGCTGGCGCGCTTCGGCCGGGCGGCGGCGAGCCAGGCGGTGGAGATGATCGCCGGCCGCATGAACGCCCCCGCCCCGAGCGGGGCGAAGATGACGCTCGGCGGGCGGACGGTGAACCTCGATGAGGGCTCGGCCCGCTTCATGGCGGAGAACGACCCGGAGGTCATGGACCGGGATGGTCTCGAGCGCTGGGTCGCGTCGAGGAGGCTCGCGATGGGGCGCGACGCCCCGGAGACCTACCGCGAGACGACGGTGAGCGAACTCCTCTCGGGCGGTTCGTTCCACCTGGCCTCGGCGAAGGACGCCGGGGAGGCGGCCGGCCGCTGGTCGATCTGGGGCCGCGGGTCGCGGACGAGCTTCGAGGGCGGAGAGGCCGCTACCCAAGGCGACGTGACGACGGCCATGCTGGGGATGGACTACGAGAAGGACAGCGTCCTCATGGGCCTCGCGCTCTCGCGCGCCACGGGCGAGGGCGGCTTCGAGAACGGGGGCAGCGGCGAGATGGAGGCGACGCTCACGAGCGTGCACCCCTACCTGCGCTACCGGGCGAACGAGCGGCTCTCGATGTGGGGCATCCTGGGAATGGGCCAGGGAGAGATGACGCTGGAAGTGGAGGAGAAAGACGTCGACAAGAAGGTCGAAGCCGAGACCGACATCGAGATGCGCATGGCGGCGTTCGGGCTTCGGGGAGAATTAACGAAGACGGGCGGGTTCGACCTGGCGGTGAAGTCCGACGTCCTGGTGGCGCAGACGGACGCGGACGCGGCCGACGGGGTCGAGGCGATATCGGCGGAGACGACGCGGCTCCGGGTGATGCTCGAAGCCTCGCGCGAGGTGGCGATGAAGAACGGCGGCGCGTTCACGCCTTCGGTGGAGGCGGGCCTTCGCCATGACGGAGGCGACGCGGACGAGGGGGTCGGCGTGGAGGTGGGCGGCGGCCTGCGCTTCACGAACCCGGCCTCGGGCCTCACGCTGGAGCTCAAGGCGCGCGGGCTCCTCGCGCATGAAGAGGAAGACGTGACCGACTGGGGCGTGGGCGGCATGATCCGCTTCGCTCCGGGGAAGGCGGGCCGTGGGCTTGCGCTCACCGTGCGGCCCTCGGTGGGCGAGACGGCGGGCGGCGCCGAGCGGCTGTGGGGCATCGAGGACGCCTCGCGCCTGGCGAAAGGGGAAGTCGGGGACCTCGACCCCCGCGTGCGCGCGGAGGTGGGCTACGGGCTGGACGCCTGGGGCGGCCTGCTGACGCCCTACGCGGGCCTTTCGGTGTCCGAGGACGGCGGCGGCGCCTACCGCCTGGGCGGTCGTTTCAGGATGGGCGAACGCCTCAGCATGAGCGTCGAGGGCGACGTGCGCGAGCGCGAGAACGACGACCCCGTCCACGGCGTGGCGCTGCGCGGCTCCCTGCGATGGTAGGGGGGAAGGGAAACCTCCCGTAGAGGCCAGGGGGTCCCACCGTAGGGGCCGCATATCATGCGGCCCATCGCGGGAAGGGCGAGAAAAGCCTCCTGACAGGGTAAAGGCAACCCCCCTACCCCCCTTGTCAGGGGTCAATTTCGAACGATGAGCGAGAAATTGCGAACCGACGTGTTTCTCATCAATGGCTTATGCAAACGCTCGTTCCTCACTCGCGTTTGACCCCTGACAAGGGGGGGGTTGGATTTCTCTCTTTGTCAAGGGGTAACAGCGATGCCCTTCGACGAGGACTTTTTCAACACCCCCTCCCCGGTCGGGATTGATCCTCCACCGCTCTGACAAGGCCCCTCCTATGCGGGAGGCATCACGAGGGCGGCGCGTCCGGTGACGCGTCCCTCTCTCAAGCGCTCGTGCACGAGGTTGGCTTCTTCCAGCGGGTAGGTCTCGCTCACCAGCGGCCACACGTCGCCGCGCGCCGCGAGTTCGAGCGAGTCGACGACCTCCTGCCGGGTGGCGTAGCGGCTGCCCATGATCTGCTGTTCCTCGCGGAGGAGTTCACGCGGAGAGAAGGGGAAACGCTCTATCCGGTTCGCTCCCATGGCGAGGAAGCGCCCCCCCTTGCCGAGGCCGCGCAGGCCGCCCTCCACCCCTTCGGCGGTGCAGACGAAATCGACGACGACGTCGGCGCCCGCGCCCCCGGTCAGGTCTCTGAGCGCCTCTTCGAGATTCTCCTGCGAGGCGTCCACCGTGTCGTGCGCGCCCACGTCGCGGCATTTGCCCAGCTTGTCCGCCGCGATGTCCACGGCGATGACGCGCGCGCCCGCCCAGCGGGCCATCATCACCATGTGGATTCCCACGCCGCCGCCCGCGCCCACCACGGCCACGTTCTCCATGGGGCGAACGCCCGCGTGGCGGATAACTTTATACGGCGTGGCCACGGCGTCGCAGATGACGCTCACCTCGGCGGGGTGCGCCCGGTAGTCCAGCCCCTCGGGCAGGGGGATGAAGCTCCTGGCGGGCAGCTTGACGTATTCGGCGTAGCCGCCGTCCATCCGGCGCCCGACCTGGCCTGCGAGATTCTCGCACAGGGTCTCGCGGTTCACGCGGCACCAGCGGCAGCGCCCGCAGGTGAGGTAGTAGTACGCCGTCACGGCGTCGCCTTCGGTGAGCCCCTCCACGCCCGCGCCCGCCTGGGTGATTACCGCTGTGATCTCGTGGCCTATCACGAGCGGGAAATTCCCGCCCATGCGGCCCGTCCGGGTGTGTTCGATCGTGAGTCCCGCGCCGCAGGCCAGCACGCGCGCCACGGCCTCGCCCGGCCCCGCTGCGGGAATGGGTCTCTCCTCCAGGACGAACGGAGCGCCCGCCTCCGCCAGTACCATCGCCTTCATGTCGTCTCCCGCCATGTGTGGAGTGAAAGTGTTCCGGTGAGTTTAGTGCATCTCACCCGGATGGGGTATTGCGCGGGGAACGTAAACCGTTCCGGCTTCGCTAGTCGGTTCGGATGTCTTTCGCCCACTCGCGGTTGGCCGCGTACCACTCCACCAGATGCGCGAGGCCCTCCGCGAGCCTCACGCGGGGCCGCCAGCCCAGGAGCCTCTCCGCCTTCTCGACGTTCGCCCACGTGGCATCGACGTCGGCGGGGTTGCGTTCCTCGTAACGGATACGGGCTTTCTTCTCCGTGAGGGCCTCGATGCGGGCGATGGCCTCGTTCAGGACGACGGGCTCGTCCGAACCCAGGTTGACGACCTCGTAAGAGAGCGGCCTGATGGCCGCGATCGTGCCCCTCGCGACGTCGTCCACGTAGGTGAAATCGCGCGACTGCGTTCCGTCTCCGTAGACGATCACGGGCCTTCCCTCGGCTATCCACTGCGTGAAGCGGAACAGGCTCATGTCGGGCCGTCCGGCCGGGCCGTAGACGGTGAAGTAGCGCAGCACGCTCACGTCGATCCCGAACAGGTGGTGATAGGTGTGGCAGAGCGCCTCGGCCGCTTTCTTGGAAGCCGCGTAGGGCGAGAGCGGCCTGTCGCTCGGGGCGTCTTCTCGAAAAGGCGCGGGCGCCTCCGCCCCGTAGGCGCTCGAAGTGGAGGCGAGGACGAACTTCATGACGCCGAAATCCCTGCACAACTCCAGCAGGTTCAGCGCGCCCGTTACGTTCGTCTCGAAGTAGCCCCAGGGATTCTCGATGGATTGGCGCACTCCGGCTCGCGCGGCCAGGTTCAGGACGGCGTCGAAGGGCGGCGCATCGCCCGCGTTTTCCGCGAACAACGCGCGCAAAGGGTCGAGACGGGCGATGTCCATTTCATGAAAAACGAAACCGGGCCTCGCCTTCAGGCGCGCAAGACGGTAGCCCTTGAGGCGGACGTCGTAGGCGTCGTTCATCTCGTCGGCCCCCACGACGGCGTGGCCTTCATCCAAAAGGAATTCGCACACCCTGGAGGCGATGAAGCCCGCGGCGCCCGTGACGAGGTATCTGGCCAAAACGGATTTCTCCTTGCGACGAACTCGTTGACGGCGACGCCAAGGCTATCAGGGGCGGGCGGTTCAGGCAAAACGACCAGCGTAAATTCAGGTTTTCCGAAGAAGAAAACCCGACCCTCAAGGGGTTGTTGAAAAAGTCCACGGAAGGAGCGCACCGAATTTCACTCCCCCCTTGAGGGGGTTGTTGAAAAACCTGTCCCTATCGGGTCAACCACGTTTTATCCGTAGGGGCCGTTCGCGAACGGCCCTTCCCGGAGAAGAAACGGGCGCTTCACGAAGCGCCCCCTGTCCTCATTGCCAGTAAGAGCGTCAGCGCCGCATCAAGGGATAGCCCTTCGATACGCCGCCTCCGGCGGCTACTCAGGGTGAGGAAAACAAAAAACACCCTCATCCCGAGTAGGCCCGCAAGGGCCGTATCGAGAGCCTGCCCTGAGCCTGTCGAAGGGGACGCGGGAAAACGGCCTTCCCGTCCCCCTTGTCGTGAACCCCCGAACCCCCCCTTGTCAGGGGCTGTTGAGAAAGTCCCGCAAAAGGAGCGTACTGAATTTCACTCCCCCCTTGAGGGTCGGGCTTCCCGAGGGGAGAGCCCGACGAAGAGGCCGAGTCCTTTGGACGAAGGCCGATTCGGTGGGGGGCAAATCTCGTTTTGCGCCATTCCGAATAATACCCCCCACCAGTTCGCTTTCGGGCTTACGCCCTCAGCTCACTGACTCCCCCTCAAGGGGGGAGTGAATTTCCCCTCTACTTGTTCGACAATAGCCCTCAAGAGGTGAGTCAATTCATAAGCGCATGTCGATTGGGACTTTTTCAACAGCCCCTGTCAGAGGGGGGCTTTTTTCACCCCTCGCCGTGGGCATTGCTTTTACCCCCCTGACAAGGGGGTGTTGAAAAACCCCTCCTTGCTCGGATTGACCACCGCCGTCATTGTCGTTTCTATTGTAGGGGCCGCATATCATGCGGCCCGGCTTTTTCGCCTTCACAATACGGGTCGCATGATATGTCAGACATATATGTCCGACCTACGGGTAAAACGTGGTTGATCCGAGAGGGACAGGTTTTTCAACAACCCCGACAAGGGGGGACAGGGGGGTTGGTTTTGTAGGGACAGGTCCCCGTGCCTGTCCTGACGCGCCCTCCAATCAGGGACAACCACGGGGGGTTGTCCCTACGATTCCTGAATCGAAGATATCCCGCACTCCGTTAAAACACGGCCCGTGCTTGAAATCCGCGGCGCAATCCGCAATGGTTGGTTTGATATGGGCGAACATATTCTCCATGCGGTTGGGGGAGTAGCCGCTTCATGTTTCTCGGGCCGTGTATGGACTTCGTGTCCAGCGAACCCGGTTCTTGTAAAGATTGATTGAGAATCCGAGATGGCGAACGTGTTGGTGACGGGAGGCGCGGGCTTCGTCGGCTCCCATGTGGCGGAGGCCTGCCTGGAGACGGGCGATTCCGTCTGGGTGGCGGATAATCTCGCTACGGGCCTGTTGGAGGACGTTCCCGCGGGCGCGGTTTTTTGCGAGGGCGACGTGGCCGACGCCGCGTTCATGCGCCGCGTGGCGGAAGAGGCGCGCCCCGGCGTCATCCACCATCTGGCGGCCCAGTCGAGCGTAACGCACAGTCTGGCCGACCCCGTGTTAGACGCGCAGGCGAACGTCCTGGGCACGCTGAGCGTTCTGGAGGCGGCCAGGAACATGGACGCGCCGCCCCGGGTCGTCTACGCCGCCACGGGCGGGGCGTGCTACGGGGATCCCGAAGAGGAGATTGTGGACGAGAGCTGTCCCCTCGCTCCCGCCTCCCACTACGGGATGAGCAAGGTGGCGGGCGAGCGGTATCTCGCCTTCTACGGGGAGCATTTCGGGCTGCCCGTCGCATCGCTGCGCCTCGCCAACGTCTACGGGCCGAGGCAGCGCGCGACGCTCGACGCGGGCGTGATATCCATATTCGCGGATAAGCTGACGAAGGCCGAGCCCCTCACCCTCTACGGGCACGGACGCGCGGGGAGGGACTACGTCTATGTGAAGGACGTGGTCGAGGCATTCCTCATGGCGGGGAAGGGAGGCGTGGACGGCGGGGCCTACAACGTCGGCACCGGCGTCGTCACCGAGGTGGAGACGCTGCTCGAAGTTCTCTGCCGCCGGATGGGGAAAAACCCCGTGAGCATCGAGCGCGCGCCCCTGCGTCCGGGCGAGGTGTTCCGAATCGGCCTGGATGCGAGCGCGTTCCAAAGAGACGCTGGCTGGCGGCCCGGCTTCTCGCTCGAGGAGGGAATCGCCGCCTTCCTGGAATCGCTTGAGGTTTAAGCCGGCAGGCGGCCGTAGACGCGCTCGGGCGTCACCAGCACGGCGACCGCGCCCTGGTCCACCATCGCCTGGTCGTATTCCTCCCAGTCGGGATGGTCCGAATCCCCGCAGGCGCGAAATACCTCGCGGAACATCACGCGCATTTCCTCTTTTTCGGTGTTCTCGTAGTCGAAGAGTCTGGCCTTGCCCTCCACGCACACCCATGTGCGCCAGTCGGGGGTGACGTAGAGCACCGTGCACCGGGGGTTCCGCCGCAGGTTCCCCAGCTTCACCGACCAGCCGCGCACGATGACGAACGCGGCGCAGTCCTCATACGCCCCGCAGACGATGACGCTCGATTGCGCCGTGCCGTCCGGCCTCAGGCTCGTGACCACCCCCTTGTGGTTTTTCTCCATAAACGGCCTTGCATCTTCGAAGTTCATGAGATACCTCGCTAGGAATGAGAGAAACGGATGTTTTCGCCATTGTAGCAAAATTCACGGATGAACGACGCCATGAGGAGAGATGCCGATGAGCCGTCTTGCGCCGCTTGAGCCCGAGAACATGCCGCCCCGTCAACGAGATGCGTATGAGGAACTCATCGCCAACCAGCGCGGCGGCGTGCGCGGGCCTTTCGGCGTCTGGGTGCGAAGCCCCGGCCTCGTCATCGCCCTTCGCGGGCTGATGAAGTTTTATTACGAGGAAAGCGTCATCACCGAAGACATCCGCGAACTCGCCATCATCATCACCACGCGCCATATGGGGGCGACCTACGCCTTCTCCGCCCACGAGGCGCAGGCGCTCGACAGCGGCCTTACGCCCTCCCTCGTGGCCGCCGTGATGGCGCAGGAACAGCCTGTAGAAGGTACTCCGCTTGAGCTTTGCGTGTACAGGTATTGCACCGAGCTGCTCGAAACCAAAAAGGCGTCGGACGCCGCCTACCGGGAGGCGTTCTCCTTGCTCGGGGAGAAGGGCGTGGTCGACCTCACCGCCCTCGTAGGCTTCTATTCGGCCATCTCACTGACGCTGAACGCCTTCGAGATACCGCCCGTTACGTGAGGGGGAGATTTAATTTTCTAGTACGAACCTTTATTATGAAAGTTCTGCCCACCTTTAAGTTGTCTTCGCCTATGCTTTCTAGACTTGCCGAATACGAAATTTAAAACTTAGATGACGATAATAAAACGAAAGCATGGTATAGTTTTAGAATGGTGAATAAAAGAACACATGAAATACGAGATCCCATCCATGTTTTCATCAGACTGGATTCTGATGAGAGGAAAATTCTTGATTCGCCCCCCTTTCAGCGGTTGCGCCATATCCATCAACTGGCTTTGACCTATCTTGTCTACCCGGGTGCAACCCACAAGAGGTTCGAGCATTCACTCGGCGTCATGGAGCTTGCAAGCAGGATTTATGATGTCGTGACGGAACCGGAGAATATTTATCAGGAGTCTGAATCCGTCAGGAACATGATTCCGAAGCATAGGGAGCTTGGGCATTTGAAATGGAGAAGGACGTTAAGGCTTGCGGCGTTATGCCATGACCTGGGCCATCTGCCGTTTTCCCATGCGTCCGAAGCATTGTTGCCGCAGGATTGGGATCATGAGCGCATGACGATGGAAATCATTTTGGGCGAAGAAATGGCAGGCATCTGGAAAGAAATAGACGTTCAGCCGGAGCATGTCGCGAAATTGGCGATTGGCCCTCAAAAATCGAAAGATTATATGAATGCCGATCTTGACGAATGGGAAAGTATTTTATCGGAAATCATCACGGGGGACGTGTTCGGCGCCGACAGGATGGATTATTTGCTGCGGGATTCCTATCACGCGGGGGTCGCCTACGGGAAATTCGATCATCACCGTTTGATTGACACGATTAGGATATTGCCCAAGCAGGGAACGGATGATTCGCAAGAAACGGATATTTCGGAAGAGCCGCATCTGGGTGTCGAGGAAGGCGGATTGGAATCCGCCGAGGCATTGTTGCTTGCGCGATACTTCATGTTCTCACAAATATATTTTCACCCCGTTCGCCTTATATATGACGAGCATTTGTCGGATTTTTTGAAATCCTGGCTGGAGGGAGGGATGTTTCCGACGGATTGCCGAGGGCATTTGAAGCATACGGATAATGAAGTAATATCCGCCATGTTATCCATAGCCAAAGATAAGTCTCACCCCGCCCATTTGCATGCTGACCGAATAATTCATCGGCGGCATTTCAGAAGTATTTACAGGTCTACTGCGGAAGATAGAAAACTTTCAGGTTTCAAACCTGGCAGGAAAATATATGAAGCTGCTTGCGAGATGTTCGGTGAGGAAAATGTGAAGCATATTGAAAGAACTCAAACGAGAAGAATCAATGATTTCCCGGTTCTCGTACAAAGGGCGAGAATTACGGGCGCGTTGAGCGAGAAAGAAACTTTCTCGGGGGTTCCGCTGGCGTCCTGTGGGCATGTTTTCATTTCATCCGAAATGAGAGGTCGAGCCGGTAACTGGCTCAGAGAAAATAGAGAGAAAATCCTTTCATCCGTTGAGGGGGGGTAGGAGATATGGAGCGATTGGAGAGAGCCGCTGTTTTGCTGTCTTTGGTTGAGAAACTAAAAGACGGAGACAGTTGGTGCGGGGAGACGCACGTCCAGAAGAGCACCTATTTTTTACAGAATTTATGGGGTGTCCCGCTGGACCTCGATTTCATTCTCTATAAGTATGGCCCCTTTTCTTTTGACCTGGGCGATGAAATATCCTGGATGCGGGCGAACGACGTTCTCAAATTGCAGCCGCAGCGGCGTCCTTACGGACCGAAGATCGTGCCTGCTGAAAACGCGGAACTCTTGAAGAGAACGTATCCGAAACAAATGGAGCGGTATGCCGATGAGGTTCAAAAGGTCGCGGATGAATTCGCCTATATGGGCGTGGCGACCCTGGAGAGATACGCGACGGCGCATTACGTCTCGCAAAATTACGAAGAAGTGGGCGAAGGCGGGATCGCGGCGAAAATCGCCGAATTGAAGCCGCACATCAGCCATGTCCAGGCGGAGGAAGCCGTCGCGTTTGTTGCTCAGTTAAGAAGCGATTTGTCGGATTTGTGAGTGATGCGCACTCGTCTTTTTTGACCAACAAGAATCCTTTTCTCTGCGATTAACATAAATGGCCAGCAGGCATGCCCTCACTCCGGCGCCCGGCCGCTGCGCTGCGTCATGCCCAGCAGCCTTTCCCGGATTTCTCCGTTCCATGCGCCCTCGCGCATCCGCCAGACCCAGTTGCCCTGCGGGACGCCGGGGCGGTTCATGCGGCCCTCGTTGCCGAGACCCAGGACGTCCTGGGCGGGGATGACGGCGAGGGCGGCTTGGGACTTCATCGCCGCGCGGATCATCGACCAGTGGATGTCCTCGGGTTCGCCGCCGAAGGTTCTGAGCGCCGTGGCGCGCGAGATGGCGAAGCCGGCGGGCGTCTCGTTGCGCAGAATCGGGTCCGCGCCGTGGAACCAGCCGAGAGCCGTGTCGTTGTCGTGCGTGCCGGTGTAGACCACCGCGTTCTCGGGAATGTTGTGGGGCAGATGGGGGTTGTCCGGGCTGCCGTCGAATGCGAACTGCAGGACGCGCATGCCGGGCAGGCCGAAGCGATCCCGCAGCGCGTGAACGTCGTTTCCCACCGAACCGAGATCCTCGGCGATGAGCGGCAGCGCGCCCAATTCCTCCTCCATGGCGCTGAAAAAGGCCTCCCCCGGCCCCTCGCGCCAGGCGCCGTCTTTGGGTGATTCGGCGCCCGCCGGGATCGCCCAGAAGCGCGCGAAGCCGATGAAATGATCGAGGCGCAAGGCGTCGAACCGTTCAACGTTCACGGCGAGGCGCATCTTCCACCAGACGAAATTCTCCTCACGGTGCGCGGCCCAGTCGTAGAGGGGATTCCCCCAGTGCTGGCCATCCTGGTTGAAGTAATCGGGCGGCGCGCCCGCATAGGCGATCGGTCGGCGCGCCTCATCGAGTTCGAACAGGTGCGTCCGCGCCCATACGTCCGCCGAGTCATGGGCGACGTAGATGGGAATATCCCCGATGAGGCCGACTCCTTTCCCGGCGGCGTAGTCCTTGAGGGCGCGCCACTGGCGGTCGAAAAGAAACTGCTCGAAGCGCGTGTAGCGAACGTTTTTTTCGAACTCGGGATCATCGGGGTCATTGTGCCTTGCATCATCGGGCCATTCCCACCAGGGAGATCCGCCGAAGGCGCGCTTGAGCGCACGGAACCGCGCGTAATCGGTCAGCCAGCCGGCCTGGGCTTCGCAGAACCCGGAATACGCCGCGTCATTCGTCCCGCCGCCGTTAGAGAAGACCTCGAACGCCTCCGCGAGCAGCGATTCGTGTACCTGGAGCGTCTGGGCAGGCTCGATATCCCCATCGTCGGGCAGACGATGGTTCTCCAAATTTTCCGGGGAGAGCAGACCCTCTTCTACGAGCGCATCGAGCGATATCAGCAACGGGTTTCCCGCAAAGGTGGATGAGGAAACGTAAGGCGAGCCCGTCTCGTCGGTGGGGCATACGGGCAGCATCTGCCACCAGCCCTGGCCGGAGGATGCGAGCAGATCGACGAACTCGAACGCTCCCGGCCCCAGATCGCCGAAGCCCGCCTCGCTCGGCAGCGAGGTGGGGTGGAGCAGGATGCCGCTCTTTCTGGCGTGAAGCGGATTCTCGGGGCTCATGTGCAAGGCTCATCCGTTCGAAAAGCGTTTCTCGCAGTCGCTTCATCTCGCGTCGGGCGCGTCGCTTGACTGATCATATCGCATGGGCGGGGCGTATGTTCAAGCTCCGCCGGGTCTTGGCCTAGTGTCCCTCCCCGAGGGGGAGCTTCACGGCGTCGCCTGTGCGGGCCGATTCCTCCATGGCGATGGTCACCTCGAGCGTCTGGCGCGCGTCTTCCGCCGTGGCGAGGTGGCAGGGGCGCCCCGTAGACAGGTGATCCAGCCAGCTCCTGGTTTCATCGCCGATGGGGCCGTACATGGTGTCGAGCGCCCAGTCGCCGGACGACGTGCTGCCGAGAAAGACCATCGGCAAATTGTGGTCGGGCACATAGGCGTGCGGATAGCCCTTTTCGGTGTAGAGGATATTCTCCTTGTGGTCCTCATCGAAGAGCATCACCCCGTCCGTGCCGATGACTTCCAGGCGGATGCTCTGCCCCGCCGTCGGGTACTTCGCGGGAAGCGCGTAGCAGATGCCGAGGTTTACGGTGGCGCCGTCGGCGAAGGTGATGATCGCCCAGCTCACGTCGTCCACATTGGGATAGCCCGCCTCCTTGAAGACGAAACCGCCTCCCCGGCATATCACCTCCACCGGCGGGTTTCCCTCCATGAACCAGCACATCATGTCGACCCAGTAGGTGAGCACGTCGAGAACAGGCGTGGCGTCCGCCGAGCGCTTGAGTATCTCGAACGCCTGCGCCCTGGTGTTGAACACGCGGCCCGTCGCGCCGATGAGCCTGCCCAGGCGGCCCTCCTTGATTTGTTCTTTCCCCAGGAAATAGCGCCGCTTGTAGCGCATGATGTAGCCCACCCGGAGGTCGGTCTCGTATCTTTCCGCCGCGCTCAAGAGCCGGTCGGCGTCCTCCAGCGTCATGGCGATGGGCTTTTCCACCAGCACGGGCTTGCCGAGCTCCAAAGCCTGAAGCACCGGCTCCACGTGGGCGAACTCCGAAGTCGAGACGATGACGGCGCCCACGTCGGGATGGGAGATGACCTCCTCGTTGCTCCCGGACGCCACCTGCGCGCCCACGCGTTCGCCCAGGGCCTTCGCGCGCTCGGGTTCGGCGTCCGAAATCGCCAGAAAGCGAACGGCGGGGTGCTGCGCCGCGAGGCGCGAGCGGTGCGCGCCGATTCTTCCGGCGCCCACGACGGCTACCCCGAGTTCTTTCCTGTCGAAAAGCGTCAACGCGGGCCTCCTGCATGATGTCGGATGGAAACGGCGCGGACATTCTACGCCGCGCGTCAGCCGCCTTCAATCGGAATGCGGGTGGTAGGGCCTCGTTTGACTGTCCGGGAATTTTCTTGCGTCTTGCCGGAATCAGGATGGACGCGCCTCAAGCCTCAAAGAAGCAGGCGGTCGTCCATGCGCGAGCGCGTCAGCACCTCGTGCCCCTCTTCGGTGATGAGCACCGTCTCCTCGATGCGCACGCCGCCGCCACCGGGCACGTCGGGCACCCAGATGAGCGGCTCGATGGCGAACACCATCCCCGGCTCGAGATCCACTTCTTCGGAATCGGGGTCGGGTTCCCCGATGTAGGGAGGCTCGTTGGGCGATGTGCCCACCGCGTGGCCGATGCTGAGCGAAAACCAGTTTTTTCTCAAGCCGTACTTCTCGCCCGTCTCCCAGATTCGCTCGGCCACCTGCTTGTTCGTGAAACCGGGGCGGGTGCGATCGAGTCCCAACTGCAGCGATTCATGTACGGCCGTGTAGATTTCCTTTTGCCGTTTCGAGGGTTTTCCGCAGATCATCGTTCGGGCCACGTCGCCGAAATATCCGTTCCACTGCGCGCCGATGTCGATGAACACCAGATCGCCGCTGCGGATGATCTTGTCGCTCGCGAAACGGTAGGGCGGCGACATGTGCTCTCCCGAGGCGACGAAGGGGGAGACCAGATGCGCCATTTCGCCACCGTAGTGATGGAGCACCTTCATCGCGTCCGCCGCCACGTCGCACTCGCGCTTTCCCGCCCGCACGCTGTCCATGGCCTCCTCGTTCACGGCGTCGGCGATCGCGCAGGCCTCGCGGATCATGTAGACCTCCTCGGGCATCTTGTGACGCCGCACCTTGTGCATGAACGAATCGCCGTTCACGAACTCCACGTCGCCCAGATGCTTCTGGTAGGCGCTGAACTGGATGAACGTCATCAGGTCCAGGCCCACCCGCTTGCCGATGAGGCCGAGGTCTTCAAAGAGGGGGCGCAGCGTCTCGCGGATCATCTTGTCCACGAGGGGCTGTTCCTCCATCTTCGCGAGGTGATGGAATTTCTCTATCCAGGGCATGTCGCGCGAGACGCGGGGTATCTCGCCCCCGTTGGTCATGATGTGGGCTCTCCCCTCCCTGGGGAGGATGACGGCGTTTCTCGTTCCCTCGCGGTGCGCCAGGAAAGAAGAGCGCATGCTCGTGAGGTAGCGCACGTTTTCGACCTTCCAGAGGAAAAGTGCGTCGATATCCGCCTCGGCCATCGCCTTTTGCGCCTTGTCCACGCGCTTTTGGCGGAGTGCGCCCACGTCGACGCGTTCCTCGTAGTCGACGTTGAATTGGCCCCGCGCGAATCCCGGCATGAATTTCATCTCCTCAGGCGAGGACGCCCTCACGCGATTATCGAAAACCGCGCGCCGCGCCGCCCCGTATGTGCTGCATGAAAAATGAAGTGTTATTAAAGTTCTTCCACCAGTTCGATCACGACGTTATCGGGCGCGATGATGAAGGCAGTACGCGAACCCAGAACGCCGTCTCCCGGTTTTTTCGTGAAGACGACGCCCGCCTTCTCCAGGCGTTGGGCCACCTCGTCGATGCCTTCGACCTGGATTCCGAAATGGTGGAGGCCGCGCCCCACCTTCGCGGTGGAATCGTCCTCGTCGGCCCTTAAGCCGCGAATGCGGATCTCCACCTCCCCGAGCATCACGCTGATGTAGGGGGAGCCGCGGTATTCGATCTCCGGCGTGAACAACTCGCCGCCGAAGTGCTTGATGTAGAAATCCGCCGCCGCCTGCGGGTCCTTGGCGACGTGGTGCACGTGATGGGTTCGTGAGGCCACCCTCTTTTCCTCCCTTGTTCTCGATGGGTCTAGAGGCCGTCGCCGACGGCGACGTATGCGCCGCCGGGCACGGGGTTTTCATCCTCGCTTCGCGCGCCCCACTCGCCGGTGATGGCGTACATCGCGCGCACCTTCTTCATGTTGTTTCCGCCGTCGCTGGAGAAAAGCATGTTGTGCGTGTCGCGGAACCATTTCTCCAGGAAATTCTCGCGCTGCACGCCCTCGCCCGCGTGAATCTCCATCGCCATCTTCGTCACGTCGCAGGAGATCTCGTGCGCGAAGGCGCTGGCGGTGAGCGTCATCGGCGGGTCGACGGGAATCTCGTGGCGCATGTCCTGGCGCCACGCCGCGTAGTGCACGTAGGCGCGCGCCGCCTGGATTTTCGTGTACATGTCGACGAGCTTGATGCCGACCGACTGGTGGTGCGCGATGGGGCGTCCGCTTTGTTTGCGGTTTTGCGCGAATTCGAGCGATTTCTCATACGCCGCGCGCGCCACGCCAATCTGGCCCGCCGCGTTGATGAGGGCGTCGCCGCGCAGGTGGCGTCTGATGTAGGAAACGCCGCAGTTCTCGGGACCCAGGCGGTATTTCGCGGGGATTATCGCGTCCTCGAAAATGATCTCCGCGTTCTGGTTCAGGCGGTAGCCCATCTTGTTGTGCACCTTGCCCATCTTCACGCCGGGCGCGTCCATGGGCACCATGAGGAGGGAAGCCCCCTGCTCGACGCCCACGTCGGGGTTCGTGCGGACGAACGTGAACATGAGCCGCGCCCAGCCGACGTTCGAGATGAAGTGCTTCTTCCCGTTCACGATGTAGTTGTCGCCGTCGAGCACGGCGGTGGTCTGGTATCCGCCGTCCGCACCGTTGTAGGGGAGCTGGTTCTCGGAACCGGATATAGGCTCGGTCGTCGCCGTGCCGATGAGGAACGTGGGGTCGCTCACGTACTCGCGCATCCAGTAGTCCGCCAGTTCCGGGTCTCCCAGAAGCTCGCTCGCGAGAATGTGGGCGATCTTCGTGGAAGATAGCATGAACCCCGTGGCGCCCCTGTCGCCCCAGGAGATCTCCTCGCCCACGATGCAGTGCGTGAGCAGATCGTCCACGCCGCCGCCCCCGTATTCCTTGGGAATGCTCATCGTTCTGAGACCCGTCTTGTCGAGTTTTTCGAGAAGGTGGGGCATGTAGGCGCAATCGAGCGGGTCTTCCTGATGGTCCAGCTCCAGGCTGATGGGCCGGATTTCATCCCGCGCGAATTCATGCGCTATTCTCTGATATTCTTTTTGCTCATCGGTCATTCGGTAGTCGTACATCGGTCTCCTTCCTTCCAGTGATGGGCGGGTCTACCCCGCCGGAGCCATTCGCGCCTAGTCGACTTCTTCTAGCACCTCCGCCACTTCCACGGGCTCGCCGCGCTCCCATGAGCGCATGGCCGCCCACACGGCGCCCAGAACGTGGAGTCCTTCCGCGCCGCCCACCTCGGGCGGGCGGTTATCCCGGACGGCGCCTGCGAAATCCTTGAACTCTTCTATCAGGTAATCCTGCCTGGGGTATTCCTCATAAGGGATCTCTTCGCGCTTCTCCCCGTCTTTGCGCAGGATTTTGATGCCCTCCCATCTGTCGTGGTAGAGGTTCGCCTCATCCCCGTAGGCGTTCATGAAATAGGTGTAACGCCCGTTCGGCGTGCGCGGGCTGATGAAGCTCGTCCCCAGCGTGCCGAGCAGGCCGGATTCGAATTCGAACCACACGACGCTCACGTCGGGAATTTCCGATTTTGTCTTTATTTTGCTGAACGCCGCGGACGCGCGCTTTATCGGCCCGTAGAGATAGAGCAGGTTGTCCACCTGGTGTATGGCCACCTGGAGCAGCGGGCCGCCGGGGGAGCCTTCCGCGTACCATTGCCAGTTGTCCGGCGTGTAGTGAAGCCCCCGGTCGTTCGAGTAATTGGTCTCGGCCATCGCCAGGGTGCCGATGGTTCCCTCATCAAGCAGTTGTTTGAAGAGGCGATGGCCCCTGAGCCATCTCGAACTCGCGCCCACCGCCAGGGTGACGCCGGCGTCCTCACACGCGCGGATCATCTTCTTGGCATCCGGGATGGAGGCGGCGATCGGCTTGTCGACGAGCACGTGCTTCCCCTGCTCGGCGGCCGCCATGGCGAGTTCGGCGTGCTTGTTGTTGGGCGCCGCGATGACCACGGCGTCCACCTCGGGGTGGCGCACAACCGCCTCGTAGCTCTCCTCCTCCCCGCAGGAGAATTTTTCGGTGAATGCCCGGCGTTTTTCGGGCGTTCTGGTGAAGCACGTGGTGATTTTCATCCCGGGCGTTCTTTCGATATAGGACGCCAGGGTGTTGCCCCAGCGGCCCAGCCCGACCACGGCCACCTTGAGTGGATCGCTCATCAAATTTCTCTCCTCATTCCGTAACGAACTCACAACGATTTCAAACGCGGGTCCAGCACGTTTCTCAGCCAGTCGCCCACCAGGTTCGCTCCCAGAACCGTCACCGTAATCGCCAGACCGGGCAGGGTGACGACCCACCAGGAGGTGTAGAGGTGCACCTTTCCGTCGCTGAGCAGACCGCCCCAGGTGGGCGTGGGCGGCGGCACGCCGAGGCCCAGAAAGCTCAGGCCCGCCTCGATGATGATCATCCGCCCCAGATAGAGCGACGCGATGATGATGACGGGCGCGAGGACGTTCGGGAGAATGTGGCGGACGATGATGCGGAGATGGCTACCGCCGATGCTCCGCGCCGCCTGGACGAACTCCTGCTCGCGCAGCGTGAGCACCTCGCCGCGCACGACGCGGGCGTAGATAACCCAGATGCGCATCGACATCACGAGTATCAACACGACCAAGCTCGGCCCGACGATGGCGATGGTCGCCAGCGCCAGAAGAATGAACGGGAACGAGAGCACCAGGTCCACGAGCCGCATGAGCAGAAAATCCACCTTCCCGCCGAAATAACCCGCCACCAGCCCCACGCAAAGACCGAAACATCCCGTGAGCAAAACGGCGAAGAACCCCACCAGCAGGGAGATGCGCGCGCCGTAGATGAGCCTGCTCAGAAAATCCCGCCCCAGATGGTCCGTGCCGAGCAGATAGATTTGCCGGCCGTCCGACCACATGGGCGGCTTCAAGTTTCTGTCCAGCAGTTGCGCCTGGGGGTCCATGGGCGCGAGCAGCGGCGCGAAGACGGCCATCACCACCACGGATATCAGGATGACGCAGCCCAGGAGCGCCGATTTATCCTTCCACAGGGACGCCCATATCCTCGGGCGCTCGGGGAGTTCCTCGATCTCCACGGAATCCTGAAAGGTGAGCGCTTGTTCTCTCATTCGTACGATATCCGCGGATCGAGATAGGCGTAGACGAGGTCCACCGTCAGATTGATGAGCACGAACCCCGACGCCAGAAGAAACACGGCGGCCTGTACGATCGGGAAGTCGCGGTTCGCGATTGAATCGACCACCAGCCGCCCGACTCCAGGCCAGGCGAAAACGACCTCGATGATCACGGTTCCGCCGAGGAGTATGCCCAAATCCAGACCCATGACGGTCACGATGGGAATCGAGGAGTTCTTCAGTGCATGAACCATGAGTACGATTTTTTCGCTCAGCCCCTTCGCCCGAGCCGTGGTGATGTAGTCCTGGCGCAGCACCTCGAGCATCTGGGAGCGCATGAGCCTCGCGAGCCGGGCGAGGTGATACGTGGAGGCGGCGAAAGCCGGCATGATGAAATGCTCCCATCCGCCGCGGCCGAAGGAGGGCAGAAGTCCCAGCGTCACGGAGAAGAACATGATGAACATGATCGCCAGCCAGAAATCGGGGACCGCCTGCATCAGCACCGTAATGCCCACGCAGCCCTTGTCGTAGGACGAGCCTTCCTTGAAGGCCGCCAGACAGCCGAAGGGAATCCCGATGAGCACGGCGAAGGCAAAGGCCCCGACCGCCATCTCTATCGTCGCCGGAAAATGTTCCAGAACGAGCCCCATGGCCGATTCGCCGTGTTCGGTGGATTCCCCGAAATTCCCCTGGAGAGCGTTCGAGAAAAACCGCCCGTACTGTACGTGGAGCGGCTGGTCGAAGCCCATGAGTTTTCTCAAGTGCTCGATGTCTTCGTGGGTCGCATCGGTATCGAGCATCACCAGAACGGGGTCGCCCGTCATGTGGAGCAGGAGAAACACGATGATCATGACGCACTTGAGGAGGACGATTGCCTGAATCAAGCGCTTGACGACATATCCGGCCATAAAACCACCCAGCGACTAGGAACTGTCTTGTTTCAATACGAGGACGACATTCGTTTATCCGCCGGAGGGTCGCGCCCGGCGAAAACCACCCTCCGGCAGGCGGCTTGCGAACGCCTCCGGCCGGGGCGGGTTCATGCCCGCGCCCGACCGGAGCTTCGCCTCGAACCAAAGATTTGTATCTACTTCAAGCCGACCTCGGCGGCTATCAGTTTTCCGTCGGCGCGCGGTTTCCAGTCTATCTTCTTGTTTGCGCCGAAGATGCGGAAAGTCTGATACAGCGGAACGATCGGGACCTTCTCGTGACGCAGAACGCGGGCGATTTCCTGGTATTTCTTCTCCCGCGCCTTGTTATCCAGCGTCGAGCGCGCGTCGTTGATCATCGCGTCCACGGCCTTGTCGCGGAATCCGCCGTAGGCCGAGCGGCTGCTGATAGCGCCGGCGAACATGTGCTCTGCGCTGAAGGCCGTGTTCATCCGCGCCAGATAGTACAGGAACGGTTTTACGTTCTTCTTGTACTTGCCGAAGATGATCTTCTTCATCGCGCCCCATTCCATCACGCGGACGTTCGCCTTGAGGCCGACCTTCGCCCACTGGCCGGCGATGCCCTCGAGCGCTTCCTTGCCCATCATGAAGCGTCCGCGGGGGATGTACACGTCGAAGGAGAATCCCTTCGCGAATCCGGCCTCGGCGAGCAGCTTCTTCGCCTGGGCGGGGTCGTAGGGATAGGGTTTGAGTTCGGGATTGAAGCCGAAGCTCGCGGGGCCCTGAATGATCGCCACCGATTTGGCGAAGCCCATCATCACGTTCTTGGTGATGGCTTCGCGGTTGATGGCGAGGTTCATCGCCCTGCGTACCCGCACGTCCATCCAGGGCGCGCCCTCTTTGATCACCATCAGGATGTAGTTGGTGCGCGGCGACTGCTTGGCGATGACGTCCGTTTTGCCGCTTGCCCGGACGCGGTCGCTCAAGGCCGGAGGCAGGTTGTCGATCACGTCCACGTCACCGGAGATGAGTGCTGAGACGCGCGTGGTGGACTCGGGGATGAACTTCACCACCGCCGTCTTCACCTTCGATTTTCTCCAGGCGTTGGGGTTCGCTTCGTAGATGACCTCCTGGCCCTTGCGCCATTTCTTCATCACGAAGGGCCCGCTGCCCACCGGGTTGCGGGAGAGATGTTTCTTGTCGTGTTTCTTGTAATACTCGGGCGGCACGATGAAGCCGTAGATCGCCAGAAACGGCGGGAGCATGGGGTCTGGTTTTTTCGTGTGAATCCGGACCGTGTGCTCATCGACCACTTCCAGCTTCGCCATGCTCTTGAAGTAGCGGTACTGCCTCGATTTCATCTTGGGGTCGAGAATCCGCTCGAAGCTGAACTTGACGGCAGCCGCGTTCACGGGATCGCCGTTGCTGAACTTGACCCCCTTCCTGAGCTTGAACTCCCACACCTTGGGGCTCACCATCTTGTAGCTTTCGGCGAGCTGGTGCGTCATGGAGCCGTCGGGAGCGCGCGCGAGCAGCGTCTCGAAGACGTTCGGGTGGTGCATCGAAATCGGCAGGGAACTGAAGGTGTGGGGGTCGAACGTCGTCAGCGCGCCGGCCATCCCCAGCACGACCTTCCCCTTGGGCGCCGCTTTCGCTCCCGCGGGAAGCAGCAACAGCGACAGTACGACCATCCAAAGCCAAAGCCTCTTCATCTCGTGTTCCTCCTTTTGGGTAAGAATCAACCAAGCCGTCAGAGACAAACCAGTTCGTCGGTGCTCGTGTTCAGCGGTTCGTAACCATCGTCCGTGACCAGATAGGTTTCACCCCAGAAAATCTGGCGGTTGGGGCCCAGGTTGAACATGGGGTGCGTCGTCACCACCATGCCCGGCTGCAGCTCTCCCTCCGAGAGCGGCGTGATCATGTAATCGGTGAGGTCCAGGCCCGTCAGATGCACCAGGCCGTAAGGCCACACCTCGTAGCCGTGTTTTTCGAAAACGTCGTTCATCGCCGCGACCATGGCGACCATCGGTTCTCCCGGCTTCATGCGCTCCAGGGAGGCGTCGCGCGCCTCGCGCACCACCTGATGGGCGTCGATAAGCCACTTTTCCGCCTCGCCCAGCGCCAGGACCCGCACGATCTGGTTCCAGTATCCACGAACGCGCGGGGAGATTTCCAGCAGCACGGCGTCACCCTGCCTGATGGGCCTGTCCGTCTGGGGGATGACGTAGCCCCAGGGCGCTTCGCCGCCGTTCGCCATGCTCGCGAGGCCCATCATGTTGAAGTTCTCCGTCCCGCCCTCGGGGATGATCACCCGATCCATCTCGGCGCGCATGTCGAGTTCCGTCACCCCTTCGCGAATGAAGCCGCACAGGTGATTCCACACCTTATCACCGAGCCGGGCCGCGTGGCGCGACATTTCCACTTCTTCCTCACTTTGCACGAGGCGCAGCTTCCAGACGAGTTCGCCCGCTTCCACCCATTCTTTCGCGTTCACCTGATCCAGAAGCTGCTGGTGCCAGGCCACGGGGATGATGGCGAGCGAGGAGATTCCGATTCTGGAGTTCGAGGAGGTGATTTCGTTCAGGTAGTTGCACGCCTGTTTCGGGACGGGGGTGAGCGCCTCGCAGCGCGTGTCGGCGATCCAGCCGTTTCGCAGGGATTCGATTCTCTGATTCTCCACCCCCACGAACAGCACGGGTTCTCCCTCGCGCGGGAAGACCAGAATCTGCTGGCCGGAGAACGAGATGAAATTGCTGACGTAGGCCAGATTGCCCGTACGCGGCCCCTGGCGTCCGCTGTTGCCGTAGACGACGAGAACGTCCAGGCCCTCGCGCTCCATTTCCGCCCTGAGATTCGCGTGGCGGCGGTCACGCTCTTTGGTCGATAAACCCAACTTTCCTCTCCTTCGCGTTGCGTACCGTTAAAAGATCACCTTACCGCCCGAGACGGCCATGTTCACGCCCGTCACGTAGGCGGCCTCTTCGCTGCAGAAAAACACCACGGCCCCCCCGACGTCCTCGGATCGCCCGAGGCGCTTCATCGGTATGGCGTCGATATACTCTCTTTGGTAGTCATCCGAGTGGAGGATGGGCCGCTCCGTTTCGGTGAGGCCCGGAGAGACCATGTTCACCGTGATGCCGTAAGGACCTGCCTCCACGGCCAGATTTTGCGAGAAATAGAGCAGTGCGGACTTGACGGCCCCGTAGGAGTTCGTGCGCGCGCGCTTCTCGCCCAGCACGGTGGACAAGACGTTGACGATGCGGCCCCAGCCCCGCTCCCGCATGCCCGGCAGCGCCGCCTGACAGCAGTGAAAAGCGCCCCTGAGCATCACTTGAATCTGCGGTTCGTAATCCTCCTCCCAACTCATCTCCATAAAGGCTCTGCCCTTCACCAATTGGCGCGCGTTGTTGACGAGAATGTCGACGCCGCCCATGCGCTTCCCGCATTCTTCGAACATGCGCGCCACGTCGTCCTGGCGGCTCACATCGGCCTGAACGCCGAACGCGCCGCCGCCTGCTTCCCGAATCGCGTTGGCCGTTTCGTGCGCCGCCGCCTCGCCCGCGTGGTAGTGCACGGCGACCGTTGCGCCCTCTTTCGCCAGTGCGTGGGCGATGGCTTTGCCGATGCCGCGCGTAGCGCCGGTGACGAGCGCGGCGCGTCCTTCGAGCCTCATGCGGAACTCATCCAATTCGTGAGCGAAAAATCATGTATTCCCGATGCCGGTGAAAACAATTCCCGCCCCTGGCGACTTGTATGAAACGAGCAATTAAGTCTTGAATAATGGTATTGTATTTAATACCATTAAGGTTCGCAAGCGTTAATTTCGCAAAGAGGACCATTTCCAACGAAGTTGCGATATGTGAAACTTCCGTCTTGCCCCAGACTCGAAACCCGTCGATATTCGAGGAGATGGAAAGCGAGGGAAAAATGTTGGAGCTGAGCGCTGAAAAACCGTTTTCGAACGAATTCATCCCCTATTACTACCAGATCGCGAATCTCCTGCGCGGCAAAATCGAAAGCGGAGAACTCTTCGCGGGCATGAAGCTCCCGAAGGAACTGGATCTTTCCAAGCACTTCGGCGTCAGCCGGGTCACACTGCGGCAAGCCCTCGCCATACTGGAGAAAGAAGGTCTCGTGACGCGCGAGCGCCGCAAGGGCACGTTCGTGAACCACGGGGGCGTGAAATCCAAAATGATTCCACTCACCGGCGTCGTATGGGAGGAGGACGCGGGCGGGGAGAACATGCGGGTCATATCGACGGAGGAGGTAGACGCATCGGCCATGCTCAAGAAATTCTTCGGCCTGGACGACGGGGAGAAGTTGAGCAGGGTCGAGCGTTTGAGGATGGTGGAGGAAACGCCCCTTTGCTACGTGATGAACTATTTGCCCCGAGAGCTCGCGAAGGACATCCCGCAAGAAGACATCCGCACCCGCAGCATGCTCCACATCCTGAAGAGTCGGCTGAATATCCCGCTGGGCAAGATTCAGCAGACGTTCGAGGCGCGCATCGCCGAGAGCGACGTCGCGGCCCATCTTTCCATCGGCGTTCTGGCGCCGGTTTTGTACGTGGAAACCTTCGTGCGCAGCAAAAGCGGGGAACCCGTCGAATTCTCTCAAATCTATTACCGCGGAGATCAGCACCGGTACAGAGTGGAACTCGTGAGCGAGTAGTCCCTCGCGTCTCGTGCTGCGCGCTTTTCCAAACTATCGCTGGATGGGAGGGGCAAGATGCCCAAAAAGAAGAGTACGAAAAGAACCATCGGCTTCATCGGCCTGGGCCTCATGGGCCAGGCGTTTTCCAGGAATCTCATCGCAGACGGCCATCCCCTCGTCGGAACCGACGTGCTGTCGGGGGCGATGCGCAAGTTCAGGCGCCTGGGGGGAGAGGCCCTGGAATCGCCCCGCGCCGTGGCCGAAGCGGCGGATATCGTGTTCATCTCGGTTCCCAATTCGAAGATATCCCTTCAGACCGCGCGTGGGAAAAACGGCTATCTGGCCTGTGCGCCCGAATCCGCGCCGGAGGTCGTTCTCGACACGACGACTTCGGATCCGGAAGACTCGAAAAAACACGCCGAACTTTGCCGGAAGAAGGGAATACCCTATCTGGACGCCAGCGTGAGCGGCAACAGCGACCACGTGGCGAATCGGGAAGGCTTGTTTCTCGTGGGCGGGAACAGGAAAGCCTACGAGAAAGTGGCGCCGCTTTTGGAGACGATGCTCTCCGATCAGGTTTACTGCGGGCCGTCGGGCTCCGGCGCCGCGATGAAAGTGGTCGTGAACTACATGACCTCCATGGGACGCTGCGTCATCGCCGAAGGCTTAAGGCTGGGGATGCGCAGCGGATTCGGGAAGGATTTTTTGTTCGACACGCTCAAGAGAAGCCGCGCGGGCGACTCGAGCGGGTTCCATGGCCACGGCGGCATCATGGTGCGGGGCCGCTTTCGCCGTCCCCGGAGCACCTTGAACGTCATCCGCAAGGACATCGGGCTCGGCCTCAGGCTGGCCAGGAGGCACGGCGCCGTGACGCCCGTGGGCAACGCATGCGCGCCGCTGTACAGGGAAGGCGCGCGCGCAGGCAATGGAGAGTTGGACAGCGCGGCCGTGTATCTCTCCTATCTGGATCGGGAGAACAAAAAATAGAACGGCTCGACCGGGCGTTCTCGACAGGTGAATGGAGCGCGCCCGCGATCGGACCGTCGTCGCTGCGCCCTTTCTGAATGGATGAGGGGCGAGGCGCGGTATTTCAAGAACGGGGGTGGTCGTTGCCGGGTGAAGCGCACGATTCAGCGGATAAAGAATCCACGCTCGTCGTGGTGGGCGACATGGAGGTCGACCGCCCGGAGCCCCGGAACACTTTCTCGAAGGTCGCCTCGTATCTGAAAGCGGCCGATCTGCGCTTCGGCGGCCTGGAAGCCTCGATGTCCCACCTGGGCGCCCCGGCCAGCGGGAAGATCGTGATGCGCCACAGCCCTGAGATGATTCAGGGCTATCTCGAGGGCGGCTTCGACGCCTTGGCGTTCGCCAGCAACCATTGCATGGATTACGGGGTCGAGCCGTTCGTCGAGACGATGGCGTTGCTCGAGCGAAACGGAATCGCATATTCGGGCGCGGGCCGGAACATCCAGGAGGCGCGTACGCCCGCCGTCATCGAACGGGGGGGCGTGCGCTACGGGTTCCTGTCCTACGTGCTGGAACTCCCCCTGGGCTGGGGGGCGGGCCCTTCGAAGCCGGGCGTCGCGCCCATCCGGCAGGATGCGCTCTATGGCCCTCCCTACGTCAACGAGGAGGATTTGGCGGCGATGATCGCCGACATGGAGCGCGCGCGGCCGAGGGTCGATTTTCTTCTGGCCTCGTTCCACTGGGGCGCGAGCCAGAGCCGCACGCTCACGCTTTCCCAGCAGGCGTCGGCGCGCGCGGCTGTCGAGGCGGGGGTGGACGTCGTCGTCGGCCACCATCCCCACATCGTGCAGGGGGTCGAGGTGTATCGCGGCAGGCCCGTTTTCTACGCGCTCGGCAATTTCGTGCTCGATCACGACCACCCGATGTTCCTGCCCACCGCGCGCGAGTCGATTTGCCTGAAGTTGACCCTGAGAGGCGGAGCGCTCGCCCGGGCGGCGGTATCGCCCGTCTTGATCGAAGCGGACGGCAGCCCCCGGATTCCGGGGCCCGAGGAGCCGAAATCGGCGGAAATTCTGGGCAAACTCGTATCGCTCTCGGAAAAGCTGGGGACAAGGATCGAGGTTTCCGGGGGCGAGGGGGTGGTCGCGCTGTGAACAGCCGGATTGCTTCCCTCATCGAGCGGCGAACCGCGGGAAATCCATCATGGAGCTGAAGGATAAGATTTTCGTCATCACGGGCGCGGCCCGCGGCATCGGCGCGGAAGCCGCGCGCCGCTTTTCGGGTATGGGCGGAAACGTGGCGGCCCTGGACGTGGAGGAAGACGGCCTGCGAAGCCTCGAAGCGGAATCGGGCGGCGAAATCTTGGGCGTGCGCGCGGACATCTCGAACCCGAAGGGCGTCGAGGACGCCTTCGACGCGGCGGCGGCGAGATTCGGCGGCGTGGACGTTCTGATCAACTGCGCCGTCATCCGGGGGAACGGCCCCCTGGCGGAGGTCGAGGAAGCCACGATCGACCTGGCGCTGGCCGTGGGCCTCAAGGGCGGCATCCTGTGCGCGAAGCGCGCGGCACAGGAGATGAAAAAACGCGGCGGCGGCGCCATCGTCAACATGTCGAGTTTCTACGCGCGCACGCCGGCGAAGGAGCGCGTGGTCTACGTCGCCGTGAAGGGGGGCGTCGAAGGTCTCACGCGCGCGCTGGCCGTCGAACTGGCGGATTCGAACATCCGCGTGAACGCCGTCGCGGCGGGGCCGGTGCTGACGAGGCTCAGGGAATCCCAGGGGGAGGGCGACCCCGAAAACCTGGCGGAGCGCTACCGCAAATCCCCCATGGGCAGGTTCGGCCGGGTCGATGAGGTGCTCGACGCCATCGAGTATCTGGTGACGCCCCGCTCGTCCTTCATGACGGGCCAGGTTCTGGTGCTCGACGGCGGTTTGACCATCGTGTGATGTTTTTGGAAGTGGCGGGAACGCGTGGGAGTCGAACCCACCGACGAAGTGATTAGCCCCGTCCACTGGATTTGAAGTCCAGGCGGCACACCGGCGCCGATGCGCTCCCACCAGGAGAATACAACGGCGGGCGTGGCTGCGAAAGCGCCATTGGCATTTGGAGCGCCTCCAAGCCGCGAGGCGGGGGCCGCGCGGCTTGTACTGGGAGCAGGAACGTCCTAAAAGGGAGCGGAATTCATCGCCATCATAGGAGACAGGAGAATGTCGCAGCGCGTGGGTATCGTGGGCATGGGGCTGATGGGCCAGGCGTTCATCAAGAACTTGCGCGAGACGGGCTTCGAGGTGCAGGGCTTCGACGTGGACCCCGCCCGCATGGACGATTTGCGCGAGAAGGGAGGCGAACCCGTCGAGACGCCGGAAGCGGCGGCCAGCGGCGTGAACTTCGTCGTCACCTCCCTGCCCACCAGCGGCGTCGCGCGCGAGGCGGCTCTGGGCGCAAGCGGGGTCGCCGAGGGAGCGAAGGAGGGCCTCTACCTTCTCGATACGACGACCTCCCGTCCCGAGGATTCGGTCCGCCTCGCGGAGGATTTGGCCGGGCGGGGCATCCGCTTTCTCGATTCCGCCGTGAGCGGGACGAGCGCGATGGCGGTAGAGAAGGATCTGGTGGTCGTCGCGGGCGGCGAGGCGGAGGATTTCGACGCCTGCCGCGCCGTCTTCGCGGGCTTCAGCCGGGCGGCCTACCACATGGGGCCGGTGGGTTCGGGCGCGCGGACGAAACTCGTCATCAACATGATCCTGGCGGGCAACCGGCTCGCCCTGGCCGAGGGGCTGATGCTCGGGACGAAGGTGGGCCTCGAGATGGACACCCTGCTGGAGGTGCTCAAGGACGGCGCGTGCTTCTCCAAGACGATGATCGACAAGGGCCCCAAGATGATCCGCGCGGACTACTCGAAGCAGGGCCAGGTGAAGACCTCGCTCAAGGATTCGCGCCTCATGCTGGAGCAGGGCCGCCTCCACGGCTCGCCCATGCTGCTGACGAACCTGTGGTCCCAGGTCGCGCAGATGGCCTACGAGCGGGGCTACGGCGAGGAGGACACCGTCGCCTTCTTCGAGGTGCTGCGCGAGATGGGCGGCCTGCCTTCGAGGATTGACCCGTGATGCGGGGCTGAGCCCTGTTGCGGGGAGTTGCGGGGAGATACGCTCAATTCGGCGCAAATGCGGGCAAATGCGCCGCTCGAAAATTTCTTTGACTCCGTATTTGAGTCGCCTGCGCTCAGGTTTGTATCCATAACCCTTGTATTACAATAACTTGCGCTGGTTTCCCGCACGCTTTTTTTATCGAAAAACATCGTGAATTTATCCAATTTTGTCGTATTTTTCACTAAATTTTATCCAAATTCCCGGCGCGGCCGTTCCCACGCGCCGCTTCCGGCTGATGCGTGTCGCCCCCGACCGGGGGGGAAAGGGCCGCTCCGACCGGGAAGGATGCGTTCGCCGTCTTCATTTTCGCCCCGACGCCCGATTCCATGAAAAAGCCTCCGCTCCATTCCGGCCGATACGGGAAAACCGTTTTCCCGCGCCGCGCGCACGATACCGCTGCCCGGGGTTTCGGGGCGTATCGCAATTGCGGGGAATTGCGGGGTCAAACGCGGTTGATGAATGAGCGTTTGCGACCGGGGAGGGATCGTTTCCGGTGCTTTTGGGATGCTTTGGGGTGAAAATTCAAGTCGTTGGGGTGAAATGAGCGGGGAATAAACCCAAAAACGGGAGAAATATGATTTCTTGTCCGTCTCCGGTGATTCATCTTTGGCGATTCCCCCGATGCCTGATTCGCAGGCGGGAGAGGCGAACGGCGAACGGCGAACGGCGCAGCTTGGATATCGGCGGGTTGTTTCGTTCTAACTCTATGAGATGGGTGAGGCTTTTTTTCGTTTCGGTTACTCGTTCATCCAGACTCCGGCGGATTGCCTAGGGATTCGAGACGCATTACCCACCTGTCGAATAGCGGGCATTCCGTGCGGATGGCGTCCAAGCCAGCTGCTGCGGCTATCAATGGCCCGTGAACTTTCTTGTTGTATCGGGGTATGAGTTGCCGTATTCGTTTGCTCGGAGCCGTCAGAGAGTTGTCGTTGATGTCTTCCGGGGTCTGGAACTTCTCCCGGATGCCCCGCAAATTCTCGATGGTTTCCGGCGTTACACCAAGCACCGGAATCATCCGTTCAAATGCGTTCAGGTCGGAGAACAGGAGTCCTTCGAATTCATACTGTTGAACATAGGGAAATAACCGTGACTGAGCCCAGGGACGATTTATCTTCCTGTCGACTCCTTGATGGATGTGTCGCTCCAATACTTCAGATTCATCGATCCCTTATCGCGAAACCCGTAGAAGTCGACGAGCGAAGTCACGGCATCGTGGGAATGGAATAACAGAACCATTCGCTGTACGAGCCGATCTGTTGAAACATTACCTCTAAGCGAATGTGGTATCGGCTCGACTCCTTTTTCCCGCAAGTAGCCTGCGAGTACGCGCTTGACGAATTCTACTTCGGTATCTCCTTCGACGGATATGGCGACTCGGATCAAGGCCGTCCTCCGATCAGGTTCGTTTGCCATAGTTCGCCGGTAGTGAAGCTGTCATCCAGCCATGCTTGGTAATCGTCCGATTTGAGTTTACGGAATTTCGTTCGCCCGTCCTGCAATTCCAGCACGAAAATCTCGTCGAGATCGAATTCATCGACGAGCAAGGGAGATTGCGTCGCCACGAAGATCTGTCTATCCACGGAGAGGCTCTTTATCATGCCGCCGACCAGGGAGACGGCCGCGGGGTGAAGCCCCAACTCGGGCTCGTCCAATAGCAGAATGTTGGGCAACATCCCGGATGGCAGATTGAGCAGTGTCGCCAGGGCGAAGAAGCGGAGCGATCCGTCGGAAGTCAAGTGCGCGCCGAAGGTCTTGTCCATTCCCTGGGCTTTCCATCGAAGCAAGACTTTTCCGTAGCTTTCCTCGATCTCGAAACGGTCGAATACCGGCAAAATCCGTCGAATCTGGTTGTTGATCCACTCGAATCGATTTATGTCCTCCCGCTCCAGGCGATGCAGAATGGCCGCCAGGTTGCCGCCGTGAGCGCGGAGGTAGTTGTTATCCTCCACGTCCCATCTTTTCTTGAAATTGGAATAGTTGGACGTGTCGTGAAATTGATAGACGGAACACTCGCGGAGCAGGTTCACAATCACTCGTGCGGTTGCAGGGTTGAAATCCTGAGGCTTGACGGCTTGCGCCGCCTCGACAATCTTGGCTTCTTCGTGCGTACCTCCCAAAGAGTACCATGGCGCCTCGCCAGTATGGTCATTTCCGTTGAATCGGAAGCACTCCTCGCTGAAATATAAGCTATCGGTATCCGCATGGGAGAGTTTGAATTGATAATCATTTCGGCCTTTGTCGGTCCGCATTCTGATTTCGGCCTCGATGCGAGAGGTAACGCGGTTGCCGCCGAAGAGTTGATCGTCGGCTCCTCCTTGAATTTTGACGAACTCGGCGAATCGCCGGGAGCGAAGCATCCAGCTTATCATCTCGAAGAAGCGGATGAAGTTGGATTTTCCCGAGCCGTTCGCGCCGATGAACACGGCGGCTTTGGGTATGTCGTTCACCTCGACGTTCGCCAAGGATCTGAACCCGCGGATATGCACGGATTCAATCGTCGTTCCGCTCATTGGCTGCAAATCCTCCTTTTCTAGCCCGGCATCCTAACGATTATAGCCTGCCGACGCCAGTGGTTATTCACGCCCGATATGAACGGAGCAAATGCGGAAGCGCCGGTTTTTCCGGTATGGGTGGTCGCCAACGCGCCCCTGCGCGCCTTCCCCGAGTTTTGGGATCGACCCTCAAAGGGGAGTATTTTTCGCCGACGACCGGAGAGGGATTTTGCTCTTGTAGGGGCGGACCCGCGTGTCCGCCCGGCGTCGTTTCCGACCGGGGAGGGATCGTTTTCGGCGTTTTTGGATGCTTTCGGGTGAAAATTCACGTCGCTTGGGCGGATTAAGCGGCGATTCAGTCAAAAAATGAGAAAAATCATCTCCCGTGATTCATCTTTGCTGATGAGCGCACAAGCGTCGCCGCGTCACCCCGCCGCGAGCTTGGCGGCTTCGCGGATTGCTCTGGTCAGACGGCCCACGGTAGTCGAAGGGTTTCCGTATGGATTGCAGCCTTGTTCGCGGTTTTGAAGTTGTCTTTCGCCGCGTTCTTCGGCGTCTTCGACTCTGGCGAACATCTCGTCGCAGTCGGGCGTTTTCCCGGAATCCCTGTCATATTCCGGTCGCAGGGATTCTAAGATTTTCTGCATCTTGTGGCGGTTTTCTTCCCGGTCGTGGTCTGTTTCGTGCAGTATGAGCCAGAGTTCGAAACACGGGTTCGAGCGGCCGACGTTGACGCCGCCTCGTTCGCAAAGCGCCACCGCTTCGTCGAAGTGAGGATGTTCGTCCCGGTCGAACACGGCCCAGACCTGGTCGTTTTCCTCGAACGAATCTATTTTCCTGCGTCTGCGCCGAGCGATTCCCAATTCCCGGGCGTGCTCGACGGCTTTTTCCGCGATGGTGCGGGGAACGCCCAGATCACCTACTGCTTCTATGGAAATGAGGGTGCCTCTGTAGGCGCGTTTGATCGCGTCGAAATAGGCGGGTTCCGTATTCTTGCCCTCGCAAAACAGGATGAAGCGCCGCTTCGGCTCCCGTCGATAGCGGGGACGCCTCAGGTTCGAGGTTGCGCGTCTGGCGGCCTTAGTTCGACGCGCCAAGAGTTGAACCAGGAGCCGTGAAGGTATCGATGAAGGGAACTCCGCCGTAGCGGCCCTGGAGATATCCTTTCTCGATGTTGTCGCCCTTGCGGGTTCGGATGTCGGTCAAGGGGTAGAGTCGGGTCGCGCCTTCGGCGTCTTTTTCAGTGAACCAGACCTCATCGCGCCGCAGTAGCGGCGAGGCCAGTAAATTGGTGTCGTGGGTCGTCGCTATGAGTTGCGCGCCTTTGGGGTTCGTCTCCCGCGAGCAGAATAATTGCATCACCGCCTCGGCGGCTTGCGTGTGCAGGCTGGCGTTCAGTTCGTCGATGAACAAGGGCGCGCCTTCGTCGAGCGCGCGAAATGCGAGATCGAGCACGATAAGCAGCCGCCGCGTTCCGGCGCTTTCTCTTTCCATATCCAGATAAAACGGCGCGTCGCCCCGCCCACGATGGGCGAGTTCGATAGTGGCCCACTTCGGTGGCTCGGGACCGCTTATCTTCTTAAGCAGCGCGAATGCCTCCTGCGGAATCCCCAGGTCTTTTTCCGAAAGTTCGGATTCACTTAGGCGGTAGTCAATAACTCCGGTATCAATTTTTCCAAGAAAATCGATCACCCGGCCATCCAGTTCTTTCCCGGTGAAACGCTCTGAAACTTCTTCCTCGGAGGCGGCCATGTTCTGGTCGCCGCGAATCGAGCGAAAATACGAGAATACTTTTGAAATCTGTTCATGGCCGTTTTGAGCCGCTGCGGACACGAACAGGCTGTTGGGCCTCGTCAAACCGGCGATAACTCTGTTTTGTCCCCTCAACTCGCGTCCGAAACGAAATTCATCACCTGTGCGTTCGAACAACGTCTGCCGATAGGACTTTGGAAAGGCGTAAAGCCATTCAGACTCGAACGCAGAGTCTGACGCTTCGAAGCCGTAGTGATGCCGCACGCCGTCGATGAGGAAGTCGATATCGAAACGAGACGGCGACCGGGGGCTGTCCTCATCGAGCCTGAAAGGATGGCGCGGCACCTCCCCTCCTGGCTCCCCTTTAATTTGAGACAGCAATACCATGCCGCACAAGGTCCCCATTGCGTTGACGAGGTTGCTCTTGCCCGACGCATTGGCCCCGTAGATCACTGCCGCCGGTAAAACCCGTCCACCAGACGCTGCGGCGCACTCGATAAGTCCTGCTTCTCGTCCTTTCAGCGAAGACGCCGAAAGCGACAATTCCTGATAATCGCGTATCGAGAGATGGTTGGAGACGCCGAAGCGGAGCAACATATAATTTCCTCCTTTTCTTGACATTAAATATGCCAAGAAAAAGTCTAATTTGCAGAAACATAACATTTTATCAAAATAAAATGCAACATCTTTGCATTGAACCTGCTCCTGTGCGCCTTCTGCGCATTTCGGGCTTGCTTCTCAAGAGGAGGAGTATATGTTGACGATGGCCAAAGCAGGAGAGATTACGAGGGTGTCGAGTTTCCGTAGGGGCGGCTCGCGAGCCGCTTCCACTATCGCTCAATGGGCACTACTTCTTTAGAAGGAATGGGATAAGATTCTTCGTGACCGTCTTTCCGAATCGCCCGGAGTTCAGTCATCAACGCCTCTCCATAAGAGGTGAGCTTCCAGTAGTTTTCTGTATCTTTCAGGCTTCTGCTTTTTATGCTCTTGGTTATAAGTTTCAGAGCGTGTAACTGCACTTTGATCGTATTGAAGGCATTGTTATTAGCATTGAAATTATAGAGATATCGGCCAGAGACATTTGAGTTTTCTTGAAGTGATTCGATATTCACTTCTTTGGTCATTAGGTTCAATTCGTCCGTGAGTTCGGAATCGCTTGCTTCGTCAATCATGTGTGGAGAAAGCCGAGCGAATATCTGCGACCAAGATGCAAGATACGATGCAGTAAAGGTGTCATAAAAACGGCTTATGGCTCTGATGGAGTCGTTGGGGTCTGAGTTGGATGACCGAAAAGTATATTTTATCTCGAATTCGTCGTCGCCTTGCGCCAGGTGTACAGTTTCTTGTGGAGGCGTGGTGCTTACTGTTTCGAGTTCTCGCTCCAGTTCATCTACTTTCTTCCTGAGTTCTAGGATTTCTTTGTTTGCATCTTGGGATGGCAAGAGATCCGCTTTCACCCAACCTGTCGCGGGGTTATTCTTTATGAGCTTGATAAGGCTACGACTTACGACGGAGCCAAGGTCCGCTGGAGTTTTCCAGTAGTTGACCATCTTTTTTTGAGCAAGACTACGAAAATCGTCTAGTTTTTTCGTTTTTTCAGAGTCTTTTTCTGTGTTCTCGGCAGGAAGTTTTCCAGGTTCCTTGTGCAAAAATGCGATTACCGGTTTCTCCTGAGAAATTGCATATTCGTATTCCAACTGCGTAAAGCTCTTCCCCTCTTTGCCAATTGAGCCGTAACGCCCGGCGATGATCACGATATAATAGTCGCAATCGTCGATAGCCCGCTTTATCAGAGTCCATTGATCATCGTCAGCAGCGGGAAACAGCTCCATGCCTGCCGGAATGCAGTCTAATTCCAATAACGCCTGCATAACCTCTTGGCGCGCTTCGCGAAGGTCTGTATATGTCGAGCTTACGAATACTTGATAACGCTTATCCATCGGCTATTCCTGTACTGGAATGAGATACGATAGGATTGGCTCTGCTCAGAATACATGGCAGAGCAAACATATCCCGCGTTGAAAATCGAATCAAGACGAGTTCGCTCCTCGTTCGACTTTGCCCCCACTGGCGCGACTGTGGGCTTGCGCTATTGTTTTGCAGATTCTCCCTTAAGGGAGTATTGTTTACCAACAACCGAGGGGTGAGAGATTGTGTAGGGGCGGGCCCCTGTGCCCGCCTGCGCGGTTCGCCTTTAATAAGGCTTCGTGCTTTTCCCGCCGTGGACGCTCGGCTCGGCGCACCACTGGCGGCGGATGACGTCGAACTCCTCCGCGACCTCCTTCGGAACGCCGAGCAACTCCACGAGCAGGGCCTCGTCGAGGGCCTTCCTGGCGGGATCGTGGTAGCTCTCGTTGGCGGGCAGGAACTCCGCGTCTTGGAACCGCTCGAACAGGGCGTCGGCTTTCGCGAGCATCGCTTCGTCGAATCGCCGGGGATCGATTGAAGGGACTGACGGCAGGGCGGAAATTGTTACTCTCGTCCGCCCGAGTTGCTGCCTGGTTCCCTCCCACCAATAGCCCATCAGCCCGAGCGTCGAGTTCAGCCACAGCAGGACGGGGATTTCGTGCGCCTCATCCTCCAGGACGAAGTTCGGCCAGGCCGTGCCGCCCAGGGCCTTCTCCGGCGTCAGGCAGGCCGCCAGACTTTGCGAGTTGATCTGGAAGTCGAGCGTCAGGTGGAGTCGGGACGCGAAGCGTTTCCAGGCGTCGGCCGCCTTGGCTTCGTATCCCTCCCGGACCACCAGTTCACAATCCTCCCGCACGACGAACGAGCGCTCCCGCTCCGCGGCGTGGCGCCAGAGCGCGGGGTAGGTGGGGACCTGACCGGGGCGCAAGGGCGCCTGGTCGAACAGCCCCCTCGGAGGCGCTCCGGTAAGGTCCCGGTGAAGGAGTCCTCGATTTCCCAATGCGTCTAATATCGTAACGGGTATATCCGTCGTTTCGTTCCGTCTCGTCGCCAAAAATTCGCCGTCCGCAAGCGAGAGCATGAATCTGGCGAGGTCGGCTTCCGCCACGCCCGCGCAGCCGCAACTGAACCGCCCGGCGTTGATGTAGCTCCCGTTGCCGGCCTCGTTTCCGACGGCGATGCGTCCGGCGCCCGCCCGGCGGTCCGCCCCGGCCATGAACTTCGCCAGCTCGACGGCCTCGACGTGATGCGCCGGACGGCGCAGGAGATTGACGAACTGGAAGGTGGATTCCCGGTCTTTGTCGATCTTTTTGGTGGCGACGACCAGCACTTCCGCCATCCCGGTGTCGGCGGAAAAAGCCCGGTCGGTCGTCCCGTCGTTGGCGATGGTTACGATGGTTACGTCCTCGTAATGGGCCTCCAGCAGGCTCCGCGCGTTGCTCCACGATTCGCCCTGGGCGAAGGTGGCGGGCAGCACCAGCGCCAGGACGCCCCCCGGCTTCAGCTTGACGTGCGCCAGGTCGATGAAGTTCGACGCCAGCCCGGCGTTGCCGTGGCCGACGGGCTGCGCGAGGCTCTTGCGGATTTGCTTCAGCCGCGAGCTCATGGCTTTCTGCTCGTCCTCGGAAGTGTTAAAGCCCGCAAAGGAGGGGATCGGGACTTCCGCCGTTTCGTGGTTGGTCGGGTTGGTGAAGGGCGGATTCATGATCACGACGTCGAACAACCCGTGCTCGACGCCGATCTTGTTTGTCTCCTCGTTCCTGCGGCCGGAGATTCTCTTCTCCCCCAGGCTGAGAAGGGGCGTGATGAACACCTGGTCGATGAGTTCCAGCGAGCCGACGTGGGGATGCGCGTTCTCGTCGTAGCCGTAGGGCATCGTGACGATTCTGGTGGTTCCGAACACGACGCCCGGGTGGGCGTTCGACAGGGTGGACGCCGCCAGGTGCGTGGCGGCGGGCATGATGTCGAAGGCGTAGAGGGATTGCTCGACCATGGCGGAATGAACCTCGGCGTCGTCGCGTCCCGTTCGGCGGTAGCGGGCCAGAACGGCGTGGTAGAGCGCGCCGATGAGGGTTCCGGTTCCGCAGGCGAGATCGGCGACTCTCAAACCCTTCACCTCATCCGCGTTTGCCCAGTCCGTTTGCAGTCTGGCTACGGCGAGTTCGGCGAGCAGGGTGGCGGACACCGGCAGCGTGTAGAAGGTGGCGAGGAACTTCCTGTCGGCGATGAGCTTCTGGAACATGCGACCGGAAAGATCGTTCAGCCCCGTCGCGCCCATGTCCGCCAGTTCGGACGCTTTCCCGTAAAGCAGGTTCAGGATTCTGTTCGCCTGGATCGTGGAGATGTTCCTCAGCAAATCCGACGCAATCTTGAAGATCGGCCAGTAGTTGACGTTGTTGATGATCCACAGCCAACAGTCGATGACTCTCGAATTGGTGAATCCGAACTCGCCCTTCAACGTTTCGTGTGAGGGTATTCCCTGTTGTCCCTCGATGCGGGTGTGAAACACGGCGGCGTTGGCGATGATGGCGGCCGCCATGCGGTTGGTCTGCTCGCCCGGCGACTGGTGCAGATGTTCGGCGATTCTTCGGTGTATGCTCTCGTCCGCCGTCTTCAGGATGTTGGCGGCCTGGGTGACGCCCAGTTCGAGAACGTCCGTGGTTCTTGATACGAGGGATTCGGACAGGCTCGCCGACTCCAGGCAGTTCGCCACGTTGTCGATATTTCCTTCAAGCCAGCCCGTCTCGGGCCACCTTTGGCTGCCCCCGCCTTTGGTTTCGGAATAAATACAATAGGTGAAATTCGCTTGCCTGACGGCGTCCTCGATTCCGCTTTGCGCGATGGTTCGCAGTTCGGACGGAATCCGAAGCGCGATGGCGTTCTCTATCGTTCTGCCGTCGCTCGCCAGTTGCTCGCCCAGGCGGGAAACGGCGTCCTCCTCCACCGTGGCGGCGGGGGTGAACTCCGTCTCGACCGCCACCGGCGAGGTTCCCGGAGGCGAGAGTATGATGTCGGGCTGTTTTCCCGCCGCGCCTTGCAGGACGTGGGTCTGTTCGACGCCCAGGGCGTCTTTCCAGAGCGGATGCTTACCGCGCAGCACGTCGCCGAACGCGAAATTGAAAGCCTGCTCCGTCGTGGACGCTCTTTCCATGCAGCGTAATCTCCTTGGGTCCACCTGCGGGCGAGGCCGGGTTGGTTCATTTTCAGCAAAACCGGCAGCCGGATAATACCCTGTATCGGCCCGTAGCGTAAGACGCGCGCGGGCGGCGGCATGGCGATCGCCTTTATTCCTGAAAACGGATGATCCACGGCTCCGGGGCGGACGTGGGCGCATTCCCCTACTCGGGTCCCTCCCCCATCACCCGCGGCGCGGTTCGGATTTTGACGAAGCCCTCCTCCGGCATCATACTATCGCCGGGGTGCCCTTTTTCCGTCTTGCCGCGGGGGTTTTTCATGATCACGCGATGGCCGAGCCGCTCGCGGCGGTTTTTCGCCGCCGCCTGCATTCTCCTGACGCTCTGCCTGGCGCGCCGGGCCGCGAACGCCGCCGAGGGGATATACGCCGGAATCGCGGTCGAGCAGGCGAGCGTCCGCGTGGATTACGTCAAATCCGCCGGAATCGACGCGCCGCCGCCCTCCTACAGGGAGGCGGAAGACGACGCGCGGGACGCTATCCGCTCCCTCCGGGCGTTCGCGGGGTACCGCCTGCGGCTGCCCGGACGATTCTATCTTTCGGGCGAGGTCGAGGCCGCCATTTACCCCGAGGGGGGCGTATCGGGGTTTCTGGAGAAGGGAACCGGCGCGGGAGACCGCGACGTATGGCGCGGAGCTTGGACTTTCGAGAAGCGCAGCGGCGTCGGCTTCAACGTCAAGGCGGGGTACGCGCCCGAGTCCATGGATTTTCTGGGCGCGGGCCGCTCGCTCTACCTGCTCGCCGGAATGCGCCGGCTCGACGCGCGGGTCGAGGCGGCGCACGACAACGGGCAGGGGATATCGGGCGTCAGACGCGAGAACGTCGCAGCGACCCCGTGGCTGATCGGGGCCGGGGTGGAATTCGGAGGCGCGCGGGGCCGGTTCGACTTGCGGGTGAGCTACGCGCGCTACGATTTCGGTTTCGGCGGCGGCGGGGACGGCTCGGCCTTGAACAGACCGAGGCTCCGCTACGGGTTCGACGCTTCGGAATGGAGCGTTTCCCTGGGTTACGTCTGGTCGTTTTCAAGCGATTAGCGGCCCACCGGCCCGCGACGCCGCGAGCCGCCCCTGCGACGGCTTCTCCCTTTTCGCGGGTGAGCCGCAATCCCCTCTCAACCGGAGCAACCCCTCCCTCCTCGGGGTTGTTGGAAAAGTCCGATGCGGCGCCATCCCCTCCTCGCCCTTCGCGGCCCGCCGCTCCGCCTCACCCTGAGTAGCGGCGAAGCCGCGTATCGAAGGGCGAAATTCGCGTCCCGCCGGCTGGATGCGTTCCCCCATCCTTCGATACGGCGCTTACGCGCCTACTCAGGATGAGGAAAGAGGCGTCGGCGGGTTGCGGGGGTCGAAGACGAGGGGTTTTTCAACAGCCCCGCCTCGGTCGGGATTGACCCCCAACACCCCCGGATAAGGCTCGAAAAGGGTCTGCGCTTCTAGATACTCGGAGCCGAAGCGCGCGGTCCAGTCTTCAAGCATATCGAGCGGCGCACCCAGCGGGATTCTCCCCTGCCGGTATGCTTCGAGCGCGTCGAGAAAGCGTCTTTTTTCTTCATTGGTGATTTTCTCCGATAGATGCCCCATGGCGTGGGTTAAGGCGTTCACCCATGAGGCCTGGCCGGGCGTGCGGGCGAGGAGCCGCAAGAGCGCGCTTTCGTAAGCGGAGGCGACTTCGCTGAAGGCGCGTTTATCAAAGTTCGCGGCGACCCGCCCCATCTCGCGCATGGTCTCCTGATCAAATGCCAGGAACAGGAGCTTGTTCTCCGCGTGGTAGCGGGTGAGGCGTTCGGCGCGGCCTGATTCCCTGGCTTCGCGGAAGGCGGCGAGCGCGAAGATTCTGGTGAGGAAACCCGCGCGAACTTGCCTGTCGTTCAGACCGGCCTCGTCTACGAACGCGAGGGCGCCGAACGCTTCGAGCGCGGCCCCGGCGAACAGGCCCGGCCCCTGGGCGATTTGCTCATCCGAGTCGGGAGCGGGGAATATCCTGGCGTCGGTGATGGCGCAGGAAGGGGATTTGGCTTTCAAGATAAAGCCGTCGACTTCTTCGAGATTCTCAAGAAACAATCTGGAAAAAGCGTTCATGTCCCGAGTCAGGTGTCTCTTCGTGCTGGGCTGATAGAGGCGTTTCCTCCCGCCTTGCAGGTGGATTCGTATCGGGTCCCTCGGCGTGCCGAGGCCGATCTCCACCTCGGGGCAGACGGGCCGGAAGCGCACGTGGGGTTTCAGGCGCTCGACGAAGGATGAGGAGATGCGCTCGCCGTTGTAGCGGCACGCCTCGAACTCCAGGCACTTGCTCACCACGACGACGGGTTTGGCGAACGCGCGGTTCATTGCACCCCTCCCGAGGCGGGGTTGTTGAAAAAGTCCTCGGGAGCGATTTTTGCGTGCACGCTTTTGAAGTTCACTCCCCCCTTGAGGGTCGGGCATCCCGAGGGGAATGCCCGACGATGAAGCCGAGCGGTATTTGCGAAGGCTGAATCGGTGGGGGGTAAAATGCGTTTTATCGCCATTCCGAATTATACTCCCCACCGAATCGCTTTCGGGCTTACGCCCTCAGCTCTTCGACTCCCCCTCAAGGGGGGAGTGGTTGGTTGGCGCTCTGCAATGGAGGAGTAAAGTTTCCGCTCTCCCCGGTCGGCTACATACGCCGAATCACGAAATCATGGCTTTTTCAACAGCCCCGGGATGATGGGCGCGGCGGCGATGCGCATCGTGGAATCCTGAGCGGCTAGCGGGCGCGCCTATTCGTAGTCATAAAATCCCTTGCCCGTCTTTCTGCCCAGCCAGCCCGCCGAGGTCATCCGGCGCAGGATGGGCGGGGCGTAGAACCGCGCCTCGCCCAGTTCTTCGGCCATCGAGTCGGCGACGAAGGTCTGCACGTCCGCGCCCACCAGGTCGATGAGCGTGAGCGGCCCCATCGGGTGGCCGAGTCCCATGCTGATGGCCTTGTCCATGCTCTCCCTGTCGGCGAGGCCCTCGTCGAACGCATGGGCGGCGTGGTTGAGATAGGGCACGAGCAGGCGGTTCACGAGGAATCCCGGCCTGTCCTTCACGGGAATGGGCGTCTTGCCGATGCGGCGGCAGAACGCGACGCCGAACTCGGTGATCTCGGGCGCCGTCTGGACGGCCTCGATCACCTCGACGAGCCGCATCGCGTAGGGCGGGTTGAAGAAGTGGAGGCCGACCACGCGCTCGGGGGCTTTCGTCTTCGCCGCCATGGCGGTGACCGAAAGGCACGAGGTGTTCGACGCGATGACGGCGCCTTCTTTCGCGATCTCTCCCAGCTTTTCGAAGAGTTCGAGCTTGGCGTCGAGGTTCTCGACGATCACCTCGATGATGAGGTCGCAGTCCGCAAGCGCTCCCAGGTCGGTCGAGCCGCCGAGGCGCGCGAGCGTCGCCTCTTTTTGGGACTCGTCCATCTTCCCGCGCTTGACCGCGCCGTCCAGGTTCCTGCGAATGCGGGTGAGGCCCGCTTCCAAGGCTCCTGCGTTCACCTCGACGCCGGTTACGTCGAGTCCCGCGGTGATGCACACCTGCGCGATGCCCGACCCCATGGCGCCGAGACCGACCACGCCGACTTTTTGCACCGCGTCCGCGATGGGCTGTCCCCGGGAGAGGTCGCGCTCATTCGCGGCGTCTTCTTCGGGTTCCGCGACGCCGAACACGCCGGCGGACTTGTAGGTGTAGAACCCTCGCCCCGTCTTCGCGCCCAAGGATCCTGCGTCTATCATGCGGTCCACCAGCGGCGGGGGGATGTAGCGCGGGTCCTTGAGTTGTTCGTACATCGAGAGCGAGACCGTGCGGTGGATGTCCAGCCCCTCGATGTCGAGCAGGCGCATGGGGCCCATCCGGTAGCCGAGGCCCAGCCGCACGCCCGCGTCCAGGTCCGCCGGGTTCGTGTAGCCCGATTCGATCAAGCGGATGCAGTCGTTCTGGAACGCCACGAGGAAGTAGTTGATCACGAAGCCGGGCCAGTCCTTGACCGTGACGGGCGTCTGCCCGACTTCCTCCAGAAAGGCCATGGTCGCGCTCGTGGTCTCATCGCTCGTGAGGAGGCCGGGGGCGACTTCCACGAGCCTGTTGAGCGCGGCGGGCAGGCAGAAATGCGCGCCGATGGTCTGGGCGGGCCGCCCCGACGCCGCCCCCATGTGGGAGATGGAGAGCGTGCTCGTGTTGGACGCGATGATGGCGCTTCCGTCCAGTACGGCGTTCAGGCTTTTGAGCAGCTTGTTCTTCTCCTCGCGGTCTTCGGTGATGGCCTCGATCACCAGGTCGCAATCCCCGAGTCCCGTGAGCGATTCGGCCCGGCTTATCCGGCCCAGCATCGCGTCCCTCTCCTCGGGCGAGGTCTTGCCCTTCGCCACGCCCGCGTCCACGAACGAGCGCACCCGCGCCATGCCGGCCTCCATGGCCTCCGCGTTCGCCTCGAAGACGACCGTCTCCTTGCCGCCCCGGGCGCATACGATGGCGATGTTCGAACCCATCGTCCCCAGACCGGCGACGCCCACCCGTTTCACCTTCATGGAATTCTCCCCTCGATTGCCATAGCCTTTCATGAGCGAGGCGCGTTTCCCCGCCTGGAATTTCGCAGTGTCGAACCGCATGTTCAGTATGAAAATTCTTCGAAGAGGGGCGCTCGCGCATCTTCAAAGTTTCCGTACGTGGGTCTCTTTGTAGGCTTCGCGCCGGATTCTTGTCAATCCGGCCTTGGGGGGGTTGTGGAAAAAGGCCACAGAAGGAGCGCACTGAATTTCACTCCCCCCTTGAGGGTCTGGCTTCCCGAGGGGAAAGCCAGACGATGAAGCCGAGCGGTTTGTGCGAAGGCTGAATCGGTGGGGGGACGATTCTAAATGAAAAACTCCCCCCACCGGTTCGGTTTCGGGAAAAAAACTTCCTCACCTCACCGTCGGTCTTCCCCGAGGGAGACCGACCCTCAAGGGGGGAGTGAAATTCAGTGCGCTCCTTCTGTGTACTTCCCCAACCACCCCTTGCAAGTTCGCCGATCCGGTTTATGATTTTCCCCATCATGAACATCTCGCGCGAGAAGCTGGAGCAACTGATAGAACAAGCCGCGCAGACGGGCGAACCCGTCTCGATGGAGGGGGAGGACCTCTCCTGGGCGGACCTGGGCGGGTGCGACCTCGCCGACGCCAACCTGAGGGGAGCGAGCCTGGTGCGCGCCAATCTCTCGGGCGCCGATCTATCGGGCGCGGACCTGCGCGAGGCGGATCTCAGGAACGCCGATCTGGAGGGCGCCGTCCTGCGCGACGCGAACCTTTGCGACGCCGACGTCGCGGGGGCGAGCTTCCGGGATGCGGATTTGACGGGTGCTGAGGTCGATGGCGTGAACTTCGACGAGGCGATCATCGAGGACGCGCGTTTTCTCTAGGGGTTGTTGGCCCTGTTTGCGTGATTCGGCGCATGTAATCGACAGACGAGAGATAAGATGCACTCCCCCCTTGAGGGGGCCGTTGAAAAAGCTTCGTGGCAGGGCAAAGGCAACCCCCTTGAGGGGAAGACCTCATAAAGGCAACCCCCCTACCCCCCTTGTCAGGGCTGTTGAAAACCCTCGATGAGTGAGAGATTGTCGGTATTGCGTAGGGACAACCCTCCGTGGTTGTCCTCCATCGGACAGGCACGGAGGCCTGTCCCTACGGTCGCCATTCGAGGGGATGTGCAGGGGTCGCCCGATCGGGATTGACCCACCGCGCGGCATCGGGCTTGGCAGAACGCTTGACGCCCTCATCCCGCGCAAGCGCCCCAAGCCCTCATCCTGAGTAGGCGCGCAAGCGCCGTATCGAAGGATGGGGCGCATCTCTCCGGCGGACGCGCTTCGCCCTTCGATACGCCGCCTTCGGCGGCTACTCAGGGTGAAGCAGAGCGGCGGGTAGCTCGGGGGGTGGGAGGTATGACGTGCAAGTGCGGAGAATGCGCCGCGCGCATTTTCCCATTGACGGGCTTTTTCAACAGCCCCTTGAGGGTCCGGTCTCCCTCGGGGAAGACCGACGGTGAGGGGAGTTTTTCATTTGGAATCGTCCCCCCACCGATTCAGCCTTCGCACAAACCGCTCGGCTTCATCGTCTGGCTTTCCCCTCGGGAAGCCGGACCCTCAAGGGGGAGTGAACTTCAAGCGTGCGCGCAACCCGAAATTGTTTCCCGGAGATTTTTCAACAACCCCCTTTGGGGGCGCGCGCTGGGTCCGGCCCCGCCTATTCCTCTCCGCGTAATATGATGGAGACCATCTCCCGCAGGCCGACCGCCTCCACGTTCTTCGCGACGGGGTGGCGCTCCTCGCCCGAATAGACGATGAAGGCGCGCTCGGGCTTCACGTCCTCGCAGGCGTGGTGGAAGCCCTTGCCGGGACCGGGGGAGAGGCCGCGTTTGATCTCGACCGCCCACGGACCCCGCCTCCCCGGGAGTTCGAGCACGAGGTCGATCTCCGCGCCCGCCAGGGTGCGGTAGAAGCTCGCCATGGTCCGGGGCGGGGCGACGGCGAGGAGGTTCTCGATGACGAAACCCTCCCAGCTCGGCCCCACGACCGGGTGGCCCGCGAGCGCGTCGTAATCCTCGACCCCGAGCAGGGCGTGGACGATGCCGCTGTCGCGCACGTACGTCTTGGGCGATTTGACCAGCCGCTTCTTGACGTTCGCGTGGAACGGGCGCAGGCGGCGGACGAGGAGCAGGTCGACCAGCAGGTCGATGTAGCCGGTCACCGTCGGGGCGCTGACCGCAAGCCCCGCGGCCAGCTTCGACGCGTTGAGCAGCGTGCCCTGCCCGTGGGCCAGCATGGTCCAGAACCGCTCCAGCGTCTCCGCCGGGATGCGCCGGCCGAACTGCGTCACGTCGCGCTCCAGGTAGGAGCGGATGAAATTCCGCCGGAAGGTCATGCTGTCGGCGTCGTCGTCGGCCAAAAAGCTGTCCGGGAAGCCGCCGCGCACCCACAGCTCCGTGGCGGCCCGCGCGTCGGGCGCGGCCTCGCTCACGTCGAGCGGGCCGAGTTCGACGTATTCGATCCGCCCGGCGAGGCTCTCCCCCGATTGGCGGAGCAGGTCGAGCGACGCCGATCCCAGCATCAGAAAGCGGCCCGTTCGCTTCCCCCGCCTGCGGCCCCGGTCGATCAGGCCGCGCAACTCCTGGAACAGCTCCGGGGCGCGGTGGATCTCGTCGAGGATGACGAGGCGGTCCTCGTATTCGCCGAGATAGAGCGCGGGGTCGGCGAGTTTCTCCCGATCCGTGCGGGATTCCAGGTCGAGATAGATCGCGTCCGCGCTTTCGGCGATCTCGAGGGCCAGCGTCGTCTTGCCGACCTGGCGCGCGCCGAGCAGGGCGACGGAGGCCTGTCTGCCGAGCGCTTTCAGTATGTTTTGGTATGATCGTCTGTATATCATCCTTGTAAATTAAAACAAACACTTTTAATTTGCAAGGATAATCCAAATTTTTCTTGTAAATTAAAAGTCTAACTTTCATTTTACAAGGATAAACTTTCTTCTCCCGGCTCAGGGTGAGGCGGGAACGAGGCTCCGGAAGTCATCGGACCGGGGGATGGCGCCGGGTTTCAGGCCGGCGAAGTCGTGTGCGGGCGGATCCCCGCCTTGCCCGGATAGGACCTCTTCAGGACGATCCGGCGGGATATTTGCCAATTATCCTTGTAAATTAAAAGTCAGACTTTCAATTTACAAGGATAATGGCCTGATTTGCTGGTTTCTCGGACGCGCCGGGAGAGAAAACGGCGGCGCCACGAGGATGGAAGACGAAAGCGTTATGGTGAAACTGCGCGAGGGAACGGGCTCCGGCGTCCGTCCGGCTCCAGGGTTTTCTAGTCGAACACCGTGTCGTCGTAGTGCGCGGCGTCCACCACCGCCTCGATGACGGTCGGCCCCTCGGCGTCGAAGGCCTCCTTGAGCGCGCGCCCGAGTTCCTCCGGCGTTCGCGCGCCCACGGCGGGCACGCCGAAGTAGTGGGCGGGCGGCGCCTGGTATTCCTCCGCCTGGAGTTCGGTGCCGTAGCGGCCGTAATCGCGCCTGTCCTGCTTGACCTGGATGAGCGAGAGCCAGCGGTCGTCCAGCACGACGATGGGGATGGCGAGGCCCATCCTCTTGGCCACGGCCACCTCGCCGCACGTCATCTGGAAGCACCCGTCCCCGATGAGGGCGACGACGGGTTTATCCGGGTGTGCCAGTTTCGCGGCGATGGCCCCCGGCAGGCCGAAGCCCATCGAGGACCACCCGTTCGTGATGAGGAACGTGCGCGGGTCGTGCACGGTCCACTGGCTGGCTATCTGGTGCGTGTGCGCGCCCACGTCGAAGGAGAGGATTCCCTCCTTCGGCGTCGCCTCGCGCACCACGTCGATGGCCTCATGGGCCGCGAAGTGCGGAACCGCAGGCCGCAGGGCCTTCTGGAATTTTTCCTTGTGGCGCAAGGCGGCGTCCGAGGGCCACTCGTAGCTGCCGGGCGTCATGTCGTTCATGCGCCTTAGAGAGGCGTCGAGGTCGCCCACCACCTCGTGCGCGATATCGACCGAAGCGTCCGCGTCCACCGGGTCGATGTCCACGCTTGCGAGGGGCGCGTCCTTGATCCATTGCTCGTATTCCACCTCGACGACGTCGTAGCCGACCCCGAGGATCAGGTCCGCGCTTCTCAGGAACTCGCGCTGCACTTGGCGCTTGCCGCGTTCGATGCACCCTATGGATAGCGGGTGGTCCTCGTCTATCATCCCCTTGGCCATGGTGGTCGTGGCGAAAGGAAGCTGGTGGCGGTCGATGAAGGCGCGCAGGAGGCCTGGGTTTTCCATCCGCATGGTCGTGGAGCCCAGAACGGCGACGGGCCGCTTTGCGCTTTGAAGCAAGGATTCGAGTTTGCCGAATGCGCTCTCGGGCGCCGGACGGTGGCGCTTTCCCTCGGGGATAGGCGGCGTATCCTCGGTGGCGGGCGCCAGCGATACGTCTTCGGGCAGGTCGAGATGGACGGGGCCGTGCGGCTCGCTCAAGGCGAGGCCCATCGCCTCTTCCAGCACGGAGGCGACGCGGCCTTTCCTGAGCGGGAGGCTCGCCTTGGAGATGGGCCGGTAGAGGGTGTGGTGGTCGATGTACATCTGGATGCGGCGCCCCAACTGGTGCGTGTGCAGGTTGCAGGTGAGGGCGATGAGCGGGGAGCGGTCCAGATAGGCGTTGCCCACGCCGGTCGAGAGGTTGGTGGCGCCCGGCCCCAAGGTGGCGATGCAAAAGCCGGGCGCGCCCGTCAGGCGGCCCATCACGTCGGCGGCGAAGCTCGCGGAGCCCTCGTGCGCGGTGAGGACGAAGGTGATCCCCCCCTTGCGCATGGCCTCCAGCATGGGCAGCACGTTTCCGCTCGGGATGCCGAAGCAGTGCGTGACGCCCGCTTCCTTCATGGTCTTGACGATCAGGTCCGCGTTGTTCATGGAAAATCTCCGGTATCAGGATGACGAATGACGATAAATGTTGATGAGGTCCTTTAACAAAGCCGCGGCCGCGCCGCGCGGGTCGCTCTTGCCGCCCACGACGGTGACGCGGTCCATCGTATCGCTCGTGTAGGTGATTCCCTTCTCCGCCCCGTCCACGCCCGCCAGGGGGTGATCGGGCGGGAGAAGCTCGGGCGTGACGCGGGCCGAGACGCGCCCGGCCTCATCCCGCCTCGCGGCGCCCACCAGGCGCATGATTTTGCCCTCTGCGCTCGCGCGCTGCACGTCGTCGAGAGTGATTCCGGCGATGCCCGTCCGCTCCACGTCTTCGGGCGTCAAGTCGGCATTCATGGAGACGTTCGCGATGAGCGCGAGTTTGTTCGCCGTGTCGAAACCCTCCACGTCCAGCGTGGGGTCGGTCTCCGCGATGCCGAGCGCCTGCGCTTCGGCGAGCGCCTCCTCATAACTCTGGCCGTTTGTCCGCATGCGCGTGAGGATGAAATTCGTCGTCCCGTTCAGCACGCCCTCTATCCCGAGAATCTCTGCGCCCGCGAGACAGGTCTCGGCCATGTCGATGGTCGGAAGGGCGGCGGCCGCGGCGGCGGATATTTTGAGGCTCAAATTTTTCTCCCGCGCCAGCCCGGTCAGTTCGCGCCAGGCGCGGATGAACGGCCCCTTGTTCGCGCTCACGACGTGGATGCCCCTCCCGAGCGCCTCACGGATGTGGCTCAAGGCGGGCTCGCCCGTGCGGATGTCGGTGGGCGTCGTCTCGATGAGTACGTCGGCCTGCGCCGAGCGGACGAGGTCGAGTCCTTGCCAGCTTGCCATAAGGTTCGGATGACCCGCGAAGCCGTCCTCTCGCTCGAAGGCGTCGGCGGTTTCTGCGGGGTCGAGTCCGCCGGGGCAATGCAGGCTTCCGTTCAACTCGCCCACGCCGACGAAGGCCGCTTCCAGGCCGTAAGCCGTCCGCATGTGTTCTGATTTTTCGTGGATGAGTCTCGCGAATTCGTGCCCCACGCGCCCGAACCCGCAAACGATCACTCTTGTTTTATCAGCCAAGCGTCATCCTTTTCGGTTGTTGATGCGGGATGCTCGGAATTCCCGCCCCTTCATGCCACGCCGGGCGGCGGGCGGTCAACCGGGTGTTTTCACGCGCCTCGTTGCCGAGCGGATGAAACTATGAGAAACCTTTTGCTCGTTCATGAACATGCGCTTTCAGGATTCATCTCGCGAAAGGGGAGAAGATGCCGGAACTGGAACTCACGGCGGCGTTCGGGGATTATGACCGCACCAACATTCTCAAGACGGGCGCGGTTCGCCCGGAGGGCGTGAACCTCAGGGTGCTCTCCCTGCCGCCCACCGAGATTTTCTTCCGCATGTGCAGATACCAGGAGTTCGATCTGTCCGAAATGTCGATGGGCGCGCACATGTTCCTGCTCGGGCAGGGGGAGAGCCCCTTCGTGGGGATGCCCGCCTTTCCGAGCCGCGTCTTCCGGCACTCGATGGTCTACGCCAACGCCGATGCGGGCGTCGATGCGGTGGCGGACCTGAACGGCAAGCGGGTCGCGATACGCGAATGGGGGATGACGGCGGTGGTGTGGATCGTCGGCATTCTCGCGGAAGAGTACGGCCTCGACGTAAGCTCGGTGGACTGGGTGGCGGCCATCGAGCCGCGCGTGCCGATTCCCATGCCGCCCGGCGCAAGTATCCGCTATATGAAGCAAGGCCGGACGGTATCGAACATGCTCGAATCGGGCGAGGTGGACGGCGCGCTGATCCACCAGGTGCCCGAGTGCTTCGCCAAGGGCTCACCAAGCGTCAAGCGCCTCTTCCCGGACTACAAGGCCGCCGAGACGGCGTATTACAAGCGAACGGGCGTCCACCCCATGATGCACTGCGTCGTGCTGCGCAAGGACGTTCACGAACGAACCCCCTGGGCGCTCGGGTCCATCTACCAGGCCATGTGCGAGGCGCGCGAGAAGACGATGGCGCTTCTGAGCGACAACGGCGCGCTCTCGGCCATGATTCCGTTTCTGCCATCGGTGATGGACGAGACGCGCGAGATATTCGGCGATGATTTCTGGCCCTACGGGGTGGAGGCGAACCGCGCGTCGCTGGAGAAGCTCCTCTCCTACGCCCACGCGCAGGGCCTCACGCCCGGCCTGCTCGAAGTGGAGGAGCTCTTCGGCGAGAGCGTGCGGAACACGTAAGCCGGCGCCACGGCGAGGGCGCGTTCCCCTCGTCCTGCGCCGCCGCATACCGGCCTCACCCCGAGTAGCGGCGAAGCCGCGTATCGAAGGGCCTGTCCTGAGCTTGCCGAAGGTTTGACCCTACCTCCTCGGTCGGGTCAAACCCTCGATACGGCGCGCAAGCGCGCCTACTCGGGATGAGGGGAGGGGTGTTTCGGTCTCGAACCCCCCAACCTCCCTCGTCAAGGGGGCTTTCCTTGATCGTCGCGCCCCCTTTTTGCGGGCTACGCCGCGCCTTGGCGGCGAATGTGTTGTCGTCATCGTCTTTCGCATCCGAAACTTGGAATCCCGCTGCCGGGTCATGTATATAATTCCCATCATTTTTGGGTTTTGCTTCATACTTCCAAATCGCCCTCTCATGCGGATATGGAACTCCCCATGGCGTCGGTCCCCAAAATTCTCGTAACCGCTCCCTTCCACCATCTGGAATCTTCGCTCGCCTCTCGCGTGCGCGGCTTGGACCGCGGAGACCCGTTGGCGCACAGGCGCGTGGTCGTCATCTCGAACCGGCTGCGCGACCACGTCCAGGGCGTGCTCGCGCGCGCGGGCGGCTTCGCCGGGGTGGAGGTTCTGGGCATGATCGACCTGGCGCGCGAGATTGCCGAGCCGCAGCGCGCGCGGGCGGGACTCACGCGGGTTCATCCGGCCATCGCCGAAATCCTGGCGGAAGAAGCGTTCGAGCGCGCGCGGGGGGAGTTCGCCTTTTATCGTCCCGGTTCCAGAGGATACGGAGAGAGCCTCTGCGCGACGCTGACCGACCTGGCCGAGGCGAATCTCTCGCCCGATGCCCTGAGGGAGCTTTCCGCGGAAATCCCCGGTCCCGACGCGGCGCGGATAATAAGGGATTTGGCGCTTCTGGCCGAGCGTTTCCAGCACAAGATGCGGGCGCGGAAATACTACGACCGCTCCTTGATGTTCCTGACGGCTTGCGAACGGGCGGAAGACGAACCCCCGCGCGTTCCCACCATCTTCTACGGCTTCGCCGAGATGAACGCGCTCCAGCGCAGGCTGGCGGCGGCCGTCTGCCGCGAGGCGGAGGCGCAAGCCCTGGTTCCCGCGCAAACGGGCGCGCCCGCGTGCGCTCATGCGCGGCCCTTGCTCGACTGGTTCGAGCGGCAAGGTTTCCGCAGAGAAGAAGCCGGGCCGCTTGCGCCGAGGCCGCTCTCGTGCCTGGCCGCGGCGCTCTTCGCAGGCCACGAAGCCGGGCCTCTTGCGGCGGACGCCCTGCGCGTCGTGGCCGCGCCGACGAGGGGCCGGGAGGCGTGGGAGGCCTGCCGGGAGATGCTGCGGGCGCGGGAGGATTACGAGAGCGATGACGAGATATGCGTCCTGATGACCGAGCGGGGCGGCTACCAGGAATTGTTCGAGGAGACGCTCCACACCCTCGATATTTCCCGCCGGACGGAAGAGAGGAATCCCTTATCCGAAGCGCCCGCGGCGCGGTTGTTTCTCCTCATGCTCCGCCTGCCTGTGGAGGGCTACCCGCGCGCGGAGTTGATGCGTTTTCTGGGTGAGGGAGGCTTCAGCGGCTCGCCGGGGTTTAAGGAGTCGGCGCGGCGATACGGATTCGAGGAACTCGCCGCCGACCCCGTCCTTGCCTCCAGATGGGAGTTTTTCTCGCGGAGCCTGCCTTACCTGAGAGGCGCGGACGCCTGGCTCTCGGCGCTCGATGACGCTCTGGAGGTGATGGGAGGAGGGGATGAGGAATTTCCCGCCGCGTATTCCCTCGCCATGGCGGCCTCCGATGTTTTCCGGTTGATAGAGAAAATTCCGGCTGAGGGGCCGCCCTCCTCGTTCGTTCAATCGGCTCTGGAGGTCTTCTCGGAGACGACGAGCGGTTTGTCTGATGCAGAATCCGTGAGGGATGTGGTCTCTTCCCTGGCGGAGTTGGACGCGATTGCCGGCGAGGTGACGCGAGAGGCGTTCCATGCGCTTTGCGAGCGGTTTTTCGAGAAAACCGACCTGGGGGGGAACGAACCGGATGGAGGTCATCTGGCGAGCCTCTCCTCCATCCAGGGCGCGCGCGGCCTTTCCTTCGACGCCGTCGTGCTCTCGGGCCTGGGCGAGGGCCTGTTTCCGCCCCAGGGCAGCGAAGACCCGCTCCTGCCCGATTCCGCCCGCGAGGCGCTGAACCGCGCCGCGAAAGAGAGTTTCCCGGATAGGGAGATAGAGCTTCCGCTCAAGAAATCCAGGGAGAGCGAGGCGCGGTTTCAGTTGTGGACGATCCTTCAATCGGCGCGGGAACGCCTCATCCTCACGGCGACGAGCGCCGAGGACGGCATGGGGAACGAGGCGGCTTCTTTCCCCAGCATGTTCCTGCATTATCTGGCGGACGCCCTGGGGGAAGCGAGAGACGGCGCGTGGGGTCTTTTCTCGGGAGCGCGCAGCCGCACCGCCGCCGCGTCGTTGGATGCGGAGGCGATGTCGAGGAATCCAGCCCACCTGCGCGAGTACGATCTGGCGCGCATGGCGGAGCAGGTTGGCCGGCCGGAGGCGGGGGGTCTCTCCTGCATGGGCGGTTTTCCGGGGTTTCTCCGCAGACGGGCCGCCCTGGACGAGCGATGGCGGCGGGATGTCTTGACGGCGTTCGACGGGATGCTCGCCGCCCCCGATTTGCGCGAGGTCATCCGGGAGAGGGTTCACTCGCGCGCATGGCCGCTCGGCGTCACCTCGGTGGAGGTTTTCTTCGGGTGTCCTTACCGCTTCGTCAATCAGCACTTACACCGCAGCATGAAAAAGCGCGGGGAGCCCCTCCCCCCTTTCGTCATGGACGGGAGGCTCAGGGGGCAATTGACGCACCGGATTCTCGAACTCTTCCACCTTTGGCTCCGGGAGGAGAACCGGCCGCTTCACGCGCTGGATGAGGCGGCCGCGCAGGATGCGCTCCGCGAAGCGATTCGAGAGGCGATGCGCGAGGAGGAGGATATGGCCGAGTCGCCGCCCCTGCCCGCGCTGCCCTGGGCGTTGCTGGAAGACGCGCTCTACCGGCGCCTGCGGGGCTATCTGGAGTTGATGCGCGCGGACGGATCGGGCCGGCTCCCGGTGGGCGTGGAGGAGAGGTTCGGGGGCAGGGGTTCGGAGCCTTTGCGCATATCCCTGGAAGCGGGGGAACTCGCCCTCAGCGGGCGGTTGGACCTGCTCGATCGAAACGAGGCGGGGGAATACCGCGTCGTCGATTTCAAGACCGTGAGAAGGGCGGACAGGGTCCCGGCTCGGAACAAGGTTCTCGACGGCGGCGAGAGTCTTCAGCTTCAGCTCTACGCGCGGCATCTGCGCGCGCGCTCCGGCGCCTTGCCGGAGGACGCCCCGGTGAGCGGCGCATACGTCTACGTCACCGAAGAAGAGGGCGTCGTGGAAAGAGCGCGTTCGCGGGAGGACCTCGAAGGCCGCATGGCGGACGTGGACGCGCTTTTGGATTATTTCCTCGCCTCGGCCGGGGAGGGGCGTTTTTTCCCGACGCCTTCGGACAACGGCTGCCGGTATTGTGACTACAAGCTCCTCTGCGGACCCGACAGGGCCGAGCGCGCCGCGCGAAAGGAGGGGGCGCAGGGGGTGAGCGAGCTTCTGGCGCTCAAGGAGAGGGCCGAATGAACGCCCAGCCGCGAGATCAGGCGCAGAGGGAGGAGGCCGCGACCTGGACGCGCGGCCCCGTTCTCGTCGAGGCGGGCGCGGGAACGGGCAAGACGACCCTGCTCGTGGAGAGGATCCTGCACCTGATTCGGGGCGAAGGCGCGCGTCTCGACGAGATAGCCGCCATCACCTTCACGCGCAAGGCGACGGCGGAGTTGAAAGCAAGGATTCGCCGCAGGATTCACGAGGCGGCCCGGGAGGAGCAAGACGCGGAAGCGGGAGCGCGGCTGCAGGATGCGCTGGAGAGCCTCGAATCCGCGCGCATCTCCACCATCCACGGCTTCGCCTTGCGGATCCTGCGGGAGTTCTCCCTGGAGGCGGGGCTTCGGCCCGACATTGGGGACGTGGATGTAGTCGCGTACGAGGCGAGGCGCGACGCGGCCTGGCGCGACTGGCTTGCGGGGGCGCTGGACGGTGAAGACCCGCGGCTGCGCGATTTTCTCGAACTCGGCTTTCAGGCGGCCGATCTGGAGAAAATCCGCGACGCCCTGCTCGCCCTGCCGGAGTTGAGGGCGCATTTCCCCCGCTCACGGGGCGCATCTCCCGATGAAGTGCGTGCGTCCATCAGAGAAGCGTTCGCCGCCTGGACGGATTTCGGGAATCGCCATTGCACGGATGAGACGGACAAGGCGTTTCAGCAACTCGGAGGAGCCGAAACCTGGCTGGAGGGACTCTCGGGGCTTTCGCAAACGGAACTGCTGCGCGAACTCTGGAATCCCGGCTTCAAGCTGAACAAGCGGACGGGTTCACTGGCGAATTGGGGCGATTCTACCGATGAGGGGAGAGAAAACCTCAAACGCTTTCGCAGTGAATATGAACGGTTCCTGCAAGAGGGCGCCGCGCTTATCGCCCATGAGATGCTCGCCGGTCTGGTTCCGCTCGTTCGGGACTTCGCCGGGTCCTTCGAGCGGGAAGCGCGCGAGGCGGGCCTGTTGTCGTATGACGACATGCTGTTCCTGGCGGCGAGGCTCGTCCGGGAGAACGTCTCCGTGCGGAGGAGAATCCGCGAGAGCGTCCGGCATTTCCTTGTCGATGAGTTCCAGGATACCGACCCCTTGCAGGTCGAGTTGATCTTCCTGCTCGCGGGAGCAGGAGACGCCGCCGACTGGCGCGAAATGCTGTTGGATGACGCCAAACTTTTCCTGGTGGGCGACCCCAAGCAGTCCATCTACCGCTTCCGCCGGGCGGACATCGCCATCTACCATGAAGTGAAGGAGAAAATCGAGGCTCTCCCGAATGGCCGCCTGCTGCATATCACGGAAAACTTCCGCAGCGCGCCCGGCGTGGTCGAGTTCGTGAACGGGGCGTTCTCGCGCGTCATCGCTCACGACTCGGAGAACCCCGACGTTCAGCCCGAATACGTCGAACTCGTTGCGCATCGCGATGCCGCGGGCCCGGCCGTTTTCCTCATCAGGAAGAAAGAAGAGGGGGATGCGCCCGCCGAGGGCGGCAGGGTGAAAGAAGAAGACAGGCGCAAGGCCGAGGCCGCCCGCCTCGCCTCGGCGATTCGCGGGTTGGTGGAGAGGAAAGTAGAAATTACCGATAAAGAGGAGAACACGCGCCGCCCCGTCCATTACGGAGACGTGGCCGTGTTGTTCCGCGCGAGAACGGGCTACGCCTGGTTCGAGGACGCCTTTCGGGGCGCGGGCGTTCCGTTCGTAACCGACGGCGGGCGCGGGTTTTACGACAAGTTCGAGGTCGGCGCGGTCGTCTCGGTGCTGGCCACCGCGGCGCGGCCCGGCGACCCGCTCGCGCTGGCCGCCGCCCTGCGCTCTCCCTTGTACGGGTTCTCGGACGTGGATATCGCCCGCTGCTTCCTGAAAACGGGAGACCCGCCCGAGGAGTTGGGGGAGGCGATCCGGGAAATACATGAACTTCACGAGGTGAAGAGAGATTCGAGCGCGCGCGCGGTTTTGGAGGAGATATACCGCCGCACAAGTGCGTTCGAGCTGTTCATGGCCTCATCGGGCGGGGAGCAGCGCGTCGCCAACCTGCAAAAGCTCCTGGACATGGCGCACGAGTTCGCCGGAGGCGGGAGACGGGGGGTGGACGCCTTCGCCGCGCATCTCGCGGCGCAGTACGAACGGGGGCGAGACGCCGGGGAGCCCGAGGCGTTTGTGGACGCCCATGAGGGCCGGGCGGTTCGGTTGATGAGCGTCCACCAGGCCAAGGGGCTGGAATTCCCCGTGGTCGCCCTCGCCGATTTGGAGGGAGGTAGCGGGCGGCATTCGGAGGCGTGGATTGCGAATCACAAAAAGGAAGACGAAGCGGTCGCCCTGCGCCTGGGTTCGAACCCCCGACTGCTCGAATCGGAAGGCTACGCGAGTGCGCTCGAACGCGAAAAAGAGTTCGGCGAAGCGGAGATAAAACGCCTTTGGTACGTGGCGGCGACGCGGGCGGAGGACTATCTGCTCTGGCCGGAGTCGGGCTTTCGCTTCCTGATGAGGGGCGCGGGTATGAGCGAAGAGGAGATGGGCGAAGTGATGCAGGCGGCCTCCGCTTCGGTCTTGGAGGTTTCGCCGGGCGAACCGGAACCTCCCGAACCCATCCTGCGCCTGGGGGACGAAGCGTTCCGTCCGGCGAACGGGGGTTCGGGGAGCGCCGCCGCGCGCCGCGCCGCCCAGGATGAGAAGCTCAAGCGCCTGAAAAAGCCCGTCGAAGCGCCGAAGCCGCTGGCCCCCAGCGGCCTCGTCGAAGGGTTCGACGGGGAGGAACCCCCGGCTTCGCCCGCGCCCTACGATGAGGATGCGCGCGAAGACCGGGAGGTTCACGCGGGCGGTGCGGCGTTCGGGAGTCTGGTTCATTCGATCCTCGCGCGGCTGGAGCCGCCGACGCCCGAGCGTCTGGAGAGTTTGAAAGAAGAGGGCGTCGCCTTCGCCCGCGCGCTCGGCTTGAATGAGGACGAAGATGACCTCGCCATGGAGTTGATTCGAAGCTCGATGGAGACGGGGGTGTTGGCGCGCGCGGCCTCGGCTTCTAAGCGTTGGCGGGAGCTTCCCTTCCTGTTCGAACTGGACGGGAGGGTGATACGGGGCGCCATCGATCTGGTGTTTGAAGAAGAGGGCAAGCTCGTGGTCGTGGACTTCAAGACGGACAGGGTCACCGAAGGTGAGGCGGAGGATAAGGCCTCGTTCTATGAGAACCAGGGAGCCGCCTACGTCATGGCGCTGGAGGCGGCGACCGGCCTCGAAGTCGGGGAACTGATGTTTTCCTTCCTGCGTCCGGGCGTCGATGTTTCCCGCCCCGTCGATGATGTGTTAAGAAAACGCCTACGAGAAGCCGTGGCGGGAGCGGAGTAGAGGCATTTACAAGGCTTCGCTCTGTTCTGCATGAATGGGGGTTGCCGAAAAACTCACGGGAAGGGATTTTGGGTTTCACGCACGCTTTTGAGGTTCACTCCCCCCTTGAGGGGGTAAGGGCGCAAGCCCGCAAGCGAACCGGTGGGGGGTCAATCGCGACTGATGAAGGAGCGATTGCGCCTTTTAAGTCAAGCAGCCCCTCCTTGCTCAGTCGGGGCTGACCCCCCACGCATCAGCGTTCGCACAAGGCGCTCGGCTTCTGCTACTCCCCCTCAAGGGGGGAGTGGTTCTCTTCTCTCTCGTCGGTTAGCAATGCCGTTCAAGGGCGAAGCCTGCATCCGCGCCAGTGGAGGGTGAATTCCGACTGAGGAAGGAGGAATTCTTCCGAGCGAACAGGGGTTTTTCAACAACCTCATATAGGAGGGATTGCCGTGAAGGTCGCATCCATCGAGGTATTCCGCGTCGATATGCCGATGCGGGATTTTTTCAGGAACGCGAACCACAACCACAACGTCCAGCCCGCGGTCGTCGTTCGGGCGACCTCGGACGACGGTTTCTCGGGAATCGGCGACGTCGAACCCGTGGCGGGGTATTCGGGCCTGAGCCGCGACGACCTCGCGGACGCGGTGGAGCGGAAGCTCGCGCCCGCGCTCATCGGCGCGAACCCGAGAGCCTCGCGCGAAATCACGCGGAGGATGGACGAGGCCTGCGACGGTTTCGACGGCGGCAAGGGAGCGTTGTCCCTCGCCATGGCGGACCTCCATGCGAAGTACCTGGGCGTCCCGCTCTATGAGCTGCTGGGCGGGGCGGTGAAGAAGGAGGTGCGCTTCAACGCCTGGATCGGCATCAAGGCGCCCGATGAGGCGGGGCGCGAGGCGCGGGGCTTTTACGAGCGCGGCTGGCGCGCGTGCAAGGTGAAGGCGGGGGGAGACGTGGCTTCGGATGCGGCGCGTGTGCTGGCCGTGCGGGAATCGACGGGGGATGATTTCGAGATACGGATTGACGCGAACGAGTCCTACGGGCGCGTGGAGGACGCCGTCGCCCTCGCGCGCGAGGTGGAAGGAGCGGACATCGGGCACTTCGAGCAGCCCGTTCCGAGAACCGACATCGAGGGGCTCGCCCGCGTGCGCCGCTCCATCGACATCCCCGTCATGGCGGACGAGTGCGTGTTCGGGCCGGAGAGCCTGCTCGAGATCATCCGGGCCGAGGCCGCCGATATCGTCAAGGTCAAGATCATGAAGCAAGGCGGCCCCCTCCGCGTGCGGGACATGGTCGGCACGGCGGAGGCCGCCGGCATGAAGCTGGTCATCGGACACGGTTTCGGGCTGTCGCCCTACACGCTGGGCGAGATTCACGTGGCGGCGACCTCGAACGCCTTCCTGGCGGCGATAGAGTCCGTCGGCCCCGAGAAGATGCTCGACGACGTCGTGGACGCTCCGGTCGACATGAGCGCGGGGCGGCATACGATTTCCGACGCGCCTGGTCTGGGCGTCGTCCTCGATGACGACAAGCTCGAAAAATATCTGACGCGCGAAGCGGTCAAGGTGTGAAGGTCGGCGGTATGGGCGTCTGCGGTTTCCCCCGTGGCGCCTTTATGCGCCGGATTCAGGAGAAGACGCGTTGATCGTCGATATCTGCAGCTTCCTGCCCGTGGCGGAGTCCTACCGCGCCCGCCTCTTGGGCTGGGCCTCGATTCCCGGTTATTTGAAGATGTTCGCGAAGGGCCTGAGCGCTTTTTGCGGCGTGGAGGAGGCGGAGTTTCGCCGCAGGGCGGTGGGGACGACGCGGGAAGAGATACACGGTTTCATCGAGGAGACATCGGCGAAGCTCGGGCGGCCCCTCGAAGCGTTCATATCGCTTCTGGATGCGGCGGGCTACGACAAGGCGGTCGTCTTCAGCATCGACCAGGAGCGCACCACCGGCGTCTCGCCGCTCGACCCGAACGTCCTCGCCCGCGCGGTGGATTCGTATCCGGAGCGGATTCTGGCCTTTCAGGGCGTAGACCCCAACAAGGACGACGCGGCGGCCGCGCTTGAGGAGGGCGTGCGCGAGCTCGGCCTGCACGGGGCGTTCCTCGTTCCTTTTCTCCACCTCCTGCCCGCCGACGCGCCGGAGTACCGCCCCGTCTACCGAAAGTGCGTCGAACTGGACGTTCCCGTATGGATTCATACGTCGGTGAACTGGGCGCCCGCGCATCCGATGGAGCTCGGCAGGCCCCTCGCGCTGGACTGCCTCTGCGGCGAAATGCCCGACCTCAAGGTAATCGCGGGCCACGGCGGCTGGCCCTGGGTGCCGGAGATGGTCGCCGCCGCCTGGCGGCACCCGAATCTCTACATCGACCCCTCCGGCCACCGGTGGAAGTATTTCACGACGCCGGGTTCGGGCTGGGAGATGCTCCTTCATTTCGGCAATTCCACCATACAGGACAAGATTCTGTTCGGAACCGACTGGCCGCTTCTGCCGATATCCTTAGGCGAAATTATCGAGGAAGCGAGGAGCCTCCCCTTGAAGCCGCACGTCATGGATAAGTGGCTGGGCGGAAACGCGGCGCGCCTGCTGGGGCTGGACGGATGAGCGAGGAAAACCCGAACTGGCGTCCCGTCCTGGGGGCCGCCTGCTTCATCATCTTCGCCGTCTTCGGCTCGCTGGTCTCGACGAGCGGCCTCATCGGCTTCATCCGGGACGATCTGGACCTCTCCTTCGGCGCGGGCGGTTTTCTGCTCTCCGCGCCGTTTCCGCTGATAGCGTTTTTCGCGGTCGCGGGCGGCCGGCTGGTCGACAGGCTGGGCGTTAAGAAGATGGTCCTGTGCGGTGTTTTCCTCACCCTGCTGGGAGGAGCCGTCCGCCTCTCGAGCGGAGGTTTCTGGCCGCTCGCTTCGGGAATCGCGCTCGTGGGCGCGGGCACGGGTCTGGTGTTTCCCGTCATGCCCAAGGTGGTGGGGACGATGGTTCCTCCCGAGCGCAACGCGTTCGGCTCCGCCGTCTACACGGCCTCCATCATCGCGGGCGCTGGCCTGGGCGTCGCGGCCTCGCACTATATGACGCCCGTCGCGGCGGTCTTGCCCGCCTCGTGGGGAGGGAGCGTCTGGCGCGGCGGCTATCTGGGCTGGGCGCTCGTCCTGGCCCTCGCGTTCGTCGTCTGGCGAAAGAATTCCGCCCCGGTCGCGGTGGATTTGGAAAGCGAATCCGCCTCGGCCGAAGGCGGCGCGGTGTACCGGCTCCTCGCCGTCTGGGGCGTCGGCGGCTCCTTGTTCGTCAACAACGTCGTCTTTTATACGAGTCTGGGCTGGCTGGCCACGGTTTTGATGACGAAGGGCTGGCCGCAGGCGAGCGCCGCGCTTATCGTTTCGAGTTTGCCTTTGCTCGGAATTTTTGCTTCCCTGAGCGCGCACAAAGTGGCGCCGGCCGTAGGCGGCGATCGGGTCATGATCGTTTTGTGCGGGGCGTTCACGGCCGCGGCGCTCGCCCTCATGCCGGCGGGAAACGCATGGGCCGCCGCGGCGGGAACCGCCGTTTTGGGTTTGACGACGAACTGCTGGTTCTTGTTCTGTCTGGCGTATCCCGCGCAATACGTGGAGAAGAGCCGGGTGGGCCAGGCGGGCGGCCTGATCATCGGCATGGGCTACCTGGGCGGTTTCGCCGGACCCTGGACGATTGGGGCGATGAGGGACTGGGCCGGCTCGTTCGGCCCGGGGTTTTACACCCTGGCGGTCGTCTCGCTCATCGGGATATCGTGCGCTCCGTTTTTCGGGCGATACGCCGAACAAGGCAGGGGGTAAGGTGTTTTGGATGTGAATTCACAGCGCTTGAAGCTGAGGCCCGTGGAGGCCGCTCCTGCGGAGCATCAGGGCCAGAGGATGTTGAGGCTCAGCGACCCGCTTCGCCTCAGCGAGGCGGTTCTTCTCGTTCCCATGGCGCTGGTTCCCGTGCTGAGCCTGCTCGACGGGCGCCACACCTTTGAAGACATCCGGCAGCAGTGCAGATCCCGCCACGGGATGGACGTTGCGGAAGAAAGCTACCGGGAGATGGCCTCCCGGCTCGAGGAGGCGCATTTCCTCGAAGGGGACGGCTTCGCCTCCTGGAGCGCGTCGCTCAGGGACGCCTACTTGAGCGAGCCGGTGCGCCCGGCTTTTCTGGCGGGCAAGAGCTACGACGCGGACCCGGCGCTCTTGCGCTCCCGCATCGATGGTTTTTTCACGGGTGATGAAGGGCCGGGGATGCCCGTGAAGGATTCCCCGGCTCCGGCGAAGCCGCTTCGGGGCGTGGTGGCCCCGCACATCGATTTCCATCGCGGCGGCCCCGCCTTCGCGTGGGCGTACAAGTCAATCGCGGAACGGGCCGACGCCGATTTGTTCGTCGTTCTGGGAACGGTCCACGCACCGACGAAGCGCGTCTATAACCTCACGGGCAAATCTTTCGAGACGCCGTTCGGAGTTTTGGAGGTGAGCACAGGATTCGTGGAGGATCTCTCGGGCCGGCTGGATGTGAACTCCTTCGAGGACGAGTTCGCGCATCGCGGCGAGCACTCCGTCGAGTTCCAGGCCGTTTTTCTGCAATATCTCTTTGCGGACGCTCAGCCGGTCCGGTTCGTCCCCGTCCTGGTGGGTTCGTTCCACCCGTTCGTCGCGGAGGGACGATCTCCAAAGGGCGACGCGCAGGTGGAGGCTTTCATAACCGCGCTGAGAGAAGCGATGGCGGCGCATAATCAAAACGGGGGAAAGGTCTGCCTCATCGCGAGCGTGGATTTCGCCCACGTCGGCCCCCGGTTCGGCGATCGGGACCCCGTGGACGATGCGCGGCTGAAAGCGCTTGCCGAAGCGGACGGGAAATCCCTGGAGGCGGTGCGCCGGGGAGACGCGGAGGCGTTTTACTGGAGCGTGGCGGAGGACGGGGACGCGAGAAACGTGTGCGGCCTCGCGCCCGTCTACACCATGCTGCGCGTTCTGGATGGATGCGAGGGGGAGGTGCTCCGCTATTCCCAATGGCCGGACCCGGACGGGACGGTCACTTTTTCGAGCGTCGCTTTGACTTGAAATGTCCTGGTTTCCATAAATCCTGAATCACAGAGGAGAGAGGATCGTTGCTTTACTTGAATGAATCCGACGTAAAGAGTCTCGTGAACATGTCAGACGTCATGGACGTGGTGGAGAAATGCTTCAAGGCCCAGGGGGAGGGGCGCGCGCCGAACCAGCCGAGGCGGCGGGTATTCGTCCCCAAGGGCGCGATGCACGTTATGTTCGGCGGTATGGTGGATGAGAACGAGGGCTATCTGGGTCTCAAGGCATACACCACGTTTCCGGGAATCGGCGTGCGGTTCATCTTCCTGTTGTGGGACGCGAACACGTCCGAGATGCTCTCGCTCATGGAGGCGAACGTGCAGGGGCAGATGCGCACGGGGGCGGCGAGCGGCGTGGCCGCGAAATACATGGCGCGGGAAGACGCTTCGGTGGCCGGGTTGATCGGCACGGGATGGCAGGCGAGGTCGCAGCTCGAAGCCCTCTGCTGCGCGCGCGACCTCAAGACGGTGAAGGTGCACAGCCGCCGCGCCGAGAAGCGGGAAAAATTCGTCGCCGCGATGCGGGACAGGGTGAGCGCCGAACTCGTCCCGGTGGAATCGGCGAGCGAGGCGGTGAGGGGCTCGCAGATCGTGTGCGCCATCACCACGGCGCGCGAACCGGTGTTCGACGGCAACGATCTGGAGCCGGGCGCGACGGTCATCGCGGCGGGTTCGAACCGCATCACGAACCGCGAGGTGGACGACGAGACTTTCCGCCGCGCGGCGAGGGGCAGAATCGTGACGGACAACCTCGAGGGCGCCGAATTCGAGAGCGGCGACCTGGTCGGCGCAATACGGGCGAACGTCATCCAGTGGGGCCAGGTGTCCGAGATCGGGCTGATAGCGGCGGGCATGATGCCCGGGCGCGCCTCCGATGAGGAGATCAACCTCTTCCTGAGCCAGGGCGTCGCGATTGAGGACGTGGCCCTGGGCGCGGAACTCTACCGGCGCGCGAAGGCGCAGGGCGTGGGCGCGGAACTCCCCGTGGAGGGGTTTTTCAAGAGGGCGACGTAGGCTCTCTGGCGCACTGCCCTGATTGGGGCTGTTGAAAAAGTCCTTGCAGGTTAGTCGGGATCCCACCGTAGGGGCCGCATACCATGCGGCCCTGCCTTTTCGCCTTCACAATACGGGTCGCATGATATGCGACCCCTACGGGTTCATTACGATTTGCGGGGTTTTGTAGAGGCAGGCGCTCCTGCGCCTGTCCGAGGCCTCCGTGTCTGTTCTGTATCGGACCGACGGGCGGACACACAGGTCCGCCCCTACGGGCGAATCCATCTCGCATCCATCGTAACGGAACCACACCGCCGTCATTCCGGCGCATGCCGGAATCCAGGGGTTTTGTTTTTCACCTTGCGCCCGACGAATGCAAAGGAAGAAAATGCCGCCTTGTGAGCACGCTCACCGGCTCTGGATTCCGGCTTTCGCCGAAATGACGGCGGTGGTCAATCCGGGCAAAGAGGGGTTTTCAACAACCCCTAACCGCTGAGCCCGGCGGTTTTGTCAAAGAACTCGCGCACGGCGTTCTGGTCCACCTGGCCGAAGCCCATGGCGGAGGCGGCGATGAAGACCTGCCTCGCAAGCGCTGCGAACGGCGTCGGCGTCGTCGCGGCCTCGGCCATCTCGGAGATGAGCCGCAGGTCCTTGCGCATCAGGTCGACCCTGAAAAACGGCGTGTAGTCCCTGCTCGCCAGGGCGGCGCCCTTGATGGCCAGAATTTTCGGGATCGAGGCGCTTTTCAGGTAATCCATCATCTCGACGGGGTCGAGGCCCGAGCGTTCCCCAAGGGTGAGTCCTTCCGATACCACGGAGAGAAACACCGAGACGATCTGGTTGGCCACGAGCTTCATGTGCAGACCCGCGCCGTTCGGCCCGAAATGGTTGATGGACTCGGAGACGGCCTCCAGAACGTCGCGGTGCGCGTTCAGCGCCGCCTCGTCGCCTCCGACCATCACGTTGAGTTCCGCGCTGATGGCGCTGGGCTCGCTGCCGCTCACGGGCGTATCGAGGAAAATCGCGCCTTTTTCCGCCGCTTCCTTCGCGATGGCCTGGCTGCCGACCGGGGAGATGGTGGAGAAATCGAAACAGACGACGCCATCCTTGGATGCGAGCAGCGCGCCTTTTTCGCCCAGGTAGGTCTCGTGGACGTCCCCGGTTTCGGGCACGGACGAGCAGATGACTTCGGCCTCCGAAGCCGCCTCGGCGGGGGAGTCGAAGGTTTTCGCTCCCGCCTCCTCCGCCCGGGCGCGGGCCTCGGGCGCCGGGTCGTATCCGTGAACCACGAAACCCGCCTTGAGAAGATTGTTGGTCATGGCTCCGCCCATGGTGCCGAGCCCCAGGTACGCGACGATTTTAGGCACTGTGCTCTCTCCTTCGGTGTCTGGATTTCCGGATGCGCGCGCCTGGTCGAAATACGATTCGGCGCCGTCCGCTTCTCGATGGTTTCGAAGGCGTGATTCTAGCGCATAAGAGATAAATGAAATACCTCCCGCGCCGCTTGCCTTTTTTCGCGGGCTTGGCTATGGTTTCGCTTCTTTGGGCGCCCGGAAGGGCGGAGGCGCCCCGAGGCGTTGATTTTCGTTGAGGTTTCCAGATGCGCGAGAACATTCAACTCGAATGCACGACCTGCAAGAAGATGCGCTACACCAGCACCAAGAACAAGCGCAACACGCCGGATCGGCTCGAATTCAGGAAGTACTGCAAATTCTGCCGGAGCCACCAGCCGTTTCGGGAGACCAAATAGATGAAGACCCACAAGAATACCGTGGCGCGCAAGCGTTGCGCGGTCACAGGCAAGAGCGTCATGTACGGCAACAACGTCTCGCACTCGCACAAGAAGACGAGGCGGCGCTTCGAGGCGAACCTCCACGTCAAACGCTTCTATCTGCCGGAAGAAAAGCGCTGGGTGAAGCTGCGCGTGTCGGCGAAGGGCCTCAAGATCATCGCCAAGCGCGGCGTCTCGAAGGTGATGGCCGACATCAGGAAGCGCGAGCGCGCCCTCTAGCAAACCCTGTTTCCGGATACCTGCAGGTTTTCCCCGGCTCCGCCGGCGGGCGTTTTCTGCGTCTGCGGGGCGGAGCGGTTTTTGTGGGTGGCGGCTCCTCCCTCTTCGGTCGGAACCGGCTCCTCGGGAGCGCCACCGACAATACCATTCTGAATGGCGCCCGTAGGGGCCGCATAGTATGCGGCCCTCTACGTTTGATATGCGGGCCGCATGATATGTGTGGGACGACCCCGAAGAGGGGCTGCCACTACAAGAGGCAGTGCGGTTTTGTTCGTCATTCCGGCGAAAGCCGGAATCCATTTTCATCCACCGATAGAACCGGCCACGCACCGTCATTCCCTCCGCGCGGATACCGCATTCAGGCGTTGCGCGGCAACGCAGTCGTAGCCGCTCCGCCCGGTGAAAAGTCAAAATGGATTCCGGCTTTCGCCGGAATGACGGCGGCTTTCCCGCATCGAGGGACTTTTTCAACAACCCCCATACATAAAGGGGGTTCCGTAGAGGCCGCATATCATGCGGCCCTGATTTTCGCCTCCGCAAGGCGGGTCGCATAATATGTGTGGGACAACCCCGATGAGGGGTTGTCACCTCCAAACACCGGCCCCTCTCCGCCCGGAACCGGCCCTACTTCAAGCGCCCGTAGACCGCGTTGTTTCGGAGGAATACGTTTTTCCCGGCGAAGTCGCGCGGCGTCTTGCCGTCCTCGTCGCTCGCCCCGGGGTTCGCGCCCGCGTCGATCAGGGCGTCGACGACGGCGGGCGTCTTGCAGAGCCAGGCCGCCAGGTGGAGCGGCGTCCAGCCGCCTCGCGCGTCGCGCGCGTGCAGTTCCGCTCCCGCTTCGAGCAGCACGCCCACGATGGTGGGCGAATCGCCCTGCGCCGCGAAGTGCAGGGCCGTGCGTCCGTATTTGTCGCTGATGTCGAGTTCCGCCCCGGCGGCGAGCAGCGCCTCCGTTTTTTCGGGCGTCGAGGCGTTCCGCGCCGCCGCGTGCAGGGGGGGAGCGCCGTTCCCGTCGCGGGCGTTCACGTTTGCGCCCGCCTCCGCCAGGGTTTTCACGACGCCCGGGATTTCGTTGAACGCCGCCGCGAGGTGCAGGGGCGCGCGCTGCTGTTCGTCGCGCGCGTCGACCGCCGCTCCGCCGCCGATCAGCGCCTCCACGACGGCGGGCCTCTCCCCCTGCGCCGCGAGGTGCAGAGGCGTGCGTCCGTACTTGTCCGTGGCGCCGGGGTCCGCGCCCGCGTCGAGAAGCTCCCGCACGGTTTCCGGCGCCGGAGCGTGCCGCGACGTCGCGTGCAGGGGCGTTGCGCCAGCGTCGTCCGGGGCGTTCACGTCCGCGCCCGCCCCCGCCAGGGCGGCCACGATGCCGGGCGTCTCGTTGAACGCCGCCGCGATGTGCATGGCCGTGCGGCCTTTCGCGTCGCGCGCGTTCGCGTCCGCGCCCCCGGCGAGCAGGGATTCCACTTCAGCCGCCGTCTCGGCGATGAGCGCCGCGCGGTGCAGGGGATTGACGCCCCCCTCGTCTGCCGGGTCCTTCACTTCCATCCTCATACTCCGGTGAAGCGCGCGCTTGTAATCATCCGTTCCGTGGAGGGATCGCATCCGGGGCCGTTTCCCCCTCCGCAAACGCGAGGGGCGCGTAGGGGTCGCATATCATGCGACCCGGCTTTTTTCGCCGCCCGGACGCGGGCCGCATGATATGTCGGACATATATGTCTGATCTGCAATCTCGTCGGCTTAAAAACCAACCCCCTACCCCCCTTGTCAGGGGTCAATTTCGAGCGATGAGCGAGAAATTGCGAACCGATGCGTTTCTCATCGATGGCTTATGCAAACGCTCGTTCCTCACTCGCGTTTGACGCCTGACAAGGGGGGTAGGGGGGGTGCTTTTCCAGTCGAGAAGAGCGTCCCCTCCACCCCCTGAAAAAACCTGTTCCCGGGGTCGGGCGGACACACGGGTCCGCCCCTACAAAGCCCCGCACGTCGTTGTGGTCGTGAGCCTTATGTAGGTCGGACATATATGTCCGACCTACCATGCGACCCGGCCTTTTCGCTCTCCGGCAACGGGCCGCATAATATGCGGCCCCTACCATCGAAACAACAAAATGGCGACCGTAGGGGCGGGCCCCTGTGCCCGCCCGTCGGTCATATTCATCCCGATACAGGACAGGCACGGAGGCCTGTCCCTACAGCGAACGATCTCGAAGGCGTGCCGGGGGACTTTCTCAACAACCCCGAACAGGAAGGGTTCGCGCCGTTCTCCTTATTCCTCCTCCAGCATCTCCTTGTACTTCTCGTACGAGGGCGGAAACCCGCCCGAGTAGTTCAGCCAGTTCGTCACGGGATAGCGCGCCGCCCCCGCTTTATGAGTCGCTTCGAGACCCTCGAGGATCTCCCCTATCGCCGAGAAGGGAAACGAAAACGCCATCTCGTGGTCCTGCACCTGCCCGAAAATCCTGTCCCCCGTGCAGGGCACGACCATCTGCGGCTCCCCCGTCGTGTGGGGGGCGATGGCCAGATCCGCGCAGTCGATTCTGCCGCGAAACGCGCTGTCGAGCGTCCCGCCGCGTTTCCAGAGCCACGCCTGCCCCAGCCGCATGATCTGCGCCCCGTTCCCGTAGACGACGATCGAATCGGGCGTGAACGCCGCGCGGTGGAGCGGCGCGACGAGCACGCCCACGTATTTCCCCTCGGGAAGCCGGGGCACGCTCTCCTCGCTCAGGCGGCCGGCTTCGAGGTTCTCCGTATAGAGGTCGATGCACAGGTTGCCCTCGGTGTAGTGGGGCAGGCGCTTTTCGAGACCCAGCGCCATCGCGCCCAGCACGCAGCTGCTGTCCTCGCGGCCCAGGGCGAGCGCCCACCCGTAGCGCCGCGCCATGGAGATCGCCTGGCAGGTCGTGAACTGATTCCCCAGGTGCTCCTTGGGACGCTTCGTCCTCGGGGGAACCTCCTCCCAGGATTCCAGGAACTTCACCGCCACGGGAAACGAGGCGAGGCGCAGGTATTGGTTCAGCTTCTTCTCGTATTCGGAATTGTCCATGCGGTTCCCCCGTTTCGCGTCGGGCGCGGTTCGTCTCGCCGCCGCCGGTTTGCTCCGCGCATGCGGCCATCATACCATCAACGCGCGAGGCGGGCACGAAATAAAAAGACGCGCGCCGTGCGCCGCGTCCGTTTTTTCAGCTCTCCGTCCTTGCGGAGGTCGATAAAAAACCCTCCCAAAGAGCGCGCCGGATTTCACTCCCCCTTGGGGGCTGTTGAAAAAGTTTTTCTCGCTCGGATTGACCACCGCCGTCATTCCGGCGAAAGCCGGAATCCATTTTCGCCTTTGTCTTTGGCCCTTCGCCCGGACATCCTCGCTCCCGGCCAGGGAAGATACGGACGCCGCTATATATATATTCACCTCATCCGTTCCGGATTCGGGCGCGGCGCTCCCTCCCGCGAGTCGGAATCAAATCCAAAAACGAAAGCAGAAATCATAAAATGGATTCCGTCGAACCCTCCCTCCCCGGTCGGCTCCGACACCGGAATGACGGCGTGTAATCTCGATTGTAGGGGCCGTTCGAGAACGGCCCTTGTCCGAGAAAGCGGGCGGTTCGCGAACGGTGGGACAACCCCGAGGAGGGGTTGTCCCTACAAAACCAACCCTCGGCGCCCTTACTCGGGAGAACTTTTCCAGCAACCCCTTGTCAGGGGTCCATTTCGAGCGATGAGCGAGAAATTGCGTACCGATGCGTTTCTCATCAATGGCTTATGCAAACGCTCGTTCCTCACTCGCGTCTGACCCCTGACAAGGGGGGGTAGGGGGGGGTTGGTTTTCCAGTCGAGAGGAGCGGCCCCTCTGCCCTTCGAGGGGTTGTTGAAAAAACCTCGCTTCGCTCGGAACTCATACCCCACCGGCGCGAATGCAGGAAACACTCCCCCTCAAGGGGCGAGTTTTTGGCCGGCGCTCCGCAAGGGCGGCGTGAAGCCGCCTCTTTCCCGGAACAGCTACATACGCCGCCCCATGCAATGCGGGCGGCGATTCCCCATCGGTCGCGATTGACTGAAAAAAGGGTTGAGCCTATCCCGAAGACGTTACAAAACAAACCATGTTTCACGCCCTTTCGCGACGAAGCGGCGGGACCCTTGTTTTCATGGCGGTGCGCACCGCGCGCGGCGGCGAGACGGCAGGTAAGACGAGACGCCGGGAACGATGCGCGGGGAAGGGCGAACTCCCGACCCTCGCCGGAGAGTTACAAAGGGCTTGAACGCGGGGGGAGGATGTGGTAAAGCAAAAGGGATTTCATGATTCTTGTTGTGGTGAAAACTCCCGCGCGAAACGCTTGCGCGAGAGTGGTTTCGGCCAACATGCTCATGAGAGCCGGAGAACACCGGAAAGTCGGAAACACGGGAGAAAGGAGGTTGAATATCGGAAAAGGCTGTAGCAGGCAGGGAAAGACGCATGTTTTACTTCAGGCGGTTCCAGTATCATGACATAGGGGTCGAGATGGTCTTTGACTCTATGAGCAGAAGGATGTAGATTTGATTTTCCAGTAGCACGGGAGGCCTTCTCAAGAGGGCCTTATCACGACGATGCGGAGGACTCACTCAATGCTGTTCTGCATAAAGTGCCGATCTGCACCAAAACACCCACCAACAAATTGTATGTTTTCGGATGACTTTTCCGTTCGCACGGCCATCGGGGCCAAGGTGGATTCTGACTCTATGAATGGAAGGATGGCAATTTGATTCTCTAGTTTCACACGGGAGGCCTTCTCTCCGAAGGCCTCATACGGGGGCCTTCTCATGGAGGCCTTATCACGACGATGAGGAGGACTCACTCTATGTTGTTCTGCGTAAAAACACCCATCAACAAGTTGTATGTATTCGGATTGGCGCTCCTGCTCGCGGCGACGCTGGCCGGCTGCGGAGGAGGCGGCGGCGGCACTGGCGGCGGAGGCGGAGTCACCCAGCCGACGCCCTCGACGGCCGACGAGCAGTTCGCCGCGCGCCTGGCCAGCGAAAACGCCAGAATCGCCAAGGAAGCCGCGATGGCGGCCGTACCCGGCGCGGTGACGGCGGCGACTGCCGCCGCGGGCAAGGCGGCCACCTACGCGGCGAACGCGGCCGGTTCCGCGACGATGGCCATGAACGCCCGGACGGACTACGACAAGACCAAGATGGCGAGCGATGCCGCCGCGGCCGAGAACGCGAAGGCCATGGCCGCGAAGACGGCGGCCGACGGCGCGGAGACCGCCTTGAGCGACGCCGTCGCGGCCTATAACGCTGCGGTGAAGGACCAGGACATCGAGACGAAGGCCGGCGCGACGGCCATCAAGACGGCCGCCGACGCCCTCGAGGCCGCCGCCATGAAGGCGCAGACGGACGCCGCGCAGGCGCAGATGGACGCGGAAGCGGCGCGAGACATGGCGATGGACGACGCGGACGACGCGGCGATGTACGCCGCCACGCACGTCCTCGGGCTGTTCGAAGCGGCGAACGCGGAGGGCGTGGAGGACGCCGACGCCAGGAAAGCCGCGGTGGCTGCCGTGGCGACGGCGATCGGCACAGCGGCCGCCAATCAGGGCGCTGTCGGAGTGAGCGCCCTTTGGCCCGCGGACACGACGGACGACGACGACAACGTCGTGGCCGGCGTGCTGATGGTTACGATTACGGGCGTGGGCGGTAACATTACGTCGGACACCATGGGTACGGACGGCAACAACGACGGTGATACCGAGGATGCGGGCGAAGGGCCCAACGCGAGCGTGATCACCGGCCAGACGGGCTTCTCGCACGGGTTCGACATCAGCGCACATCCCTCCGACAGCAACGATCCTGACGGCAGGCACGTCATCGTCTTCACCGACAAGAAACAGGGCACGCCGGCGGTAACGGCGGTAACGGCAGTGCCGGCCAAGACTCTTACCAACGCTGACACGAGTGTTGGCGCCGTCACCGACCTGGGCGCCATGTCGGGTAACAGCTACACAGGCGTCACCTATTACGAGGATAGCAATAGCACGAGTGACTCAGGCTTGGCGTTCACGGGTACGCTGACCTGCCCCTTGGGGATATCGTGTTCGACGACAATCTCGGGCGACACGATTACCGTGACCGGCTACACGTTCTCGGGAAGCCGGCCGGCCAGGAAGGCCGTCGATGCTGCTGACGCGGCCGAGAACAACGACTATCTGGCCTTCGGCGTCTGGCTCAATGAGGACAGCGATACCGGCACGGCCGGCGACCAGCCCGCTTTGGGCGCATTCGCCGGCGGCGGCGCGAACTTCTCTACGCCGAATACCCTCGAGGGCAAGGCGACCTACAACGGCGCCGCGACGGGCGTCTACACCCAGGGGAGCAAGGTCGATTACTTCGAGGGCGCCGCCACCCTCACGGCCGACTTCGGCGCTAACGACGAAGCCGGAATCATCACCGGGATGATCAAGAACATCGTGGCGGGCGGCATGGCCATGAGCGGCGACGTCATCTACCTGAATGACGACGCGACGCCTGACGACGGCAACATTAACTCGGACGGCACTTTCTCCGGCAACGCCCGGATGGGAACGGGCACGACGGTGGACAGCGTGACCACGTATCCCTACAACGGCGCGTGGAGCGGCCGGTTCCACGGCCCAGCGGCGGCCGACGACGCGACGGGCGTGGACACGCTCCCGCCCGCCGCCGCGGGCACCTTCGGCGTTACCGGCACGACGGGTACGGGAGACGACGCCGTTACCACGAGCTACGTGGGCGCGTTCGGCGCGCGCAGGTAGTAAGTAGAAGCGGAGCACGACGCCTTCGGGCCTCGGGCTTTAACGGCCCGGGGCCGGGGCAATACGCAGGCGAGGGAGGGCGGCCGAGCGGCCGCCCTCTTTTTTCGTCCCGCTCCGAGCCCCCGGCTCCCCTTGGGGAGGAAACCCCATAAAACGACCCCCCCCTACCTTGTCAGGGGGATATAAAAAGGCGATCTCCCCCCGCCGGGTCGGAGGGTGTAAAAAGGCGCCGCGCCTTGCCGGGTCGGAGAGTGAAAAAGGCGATGCGCCCCCGCCGGGTGGAGGGGTTTTTGTTTTTTCTTGCCCCCTGACAAGGGGGGTGGGGGGGTTGCCTTTTCGTCTCTTTCACGTCCTCGCCCCGCGCCTCGTCTTGGTCGTAAGTCTGGCGTAGGGGCCGCATACTATGCGGCCCCTACAGACCAAACCCGATTGATGAAGGTCTTTCAACAACCCCTGCAAGAGGGGTCGCCTTTTTATACCCCCCCGGTAAGGGGTTGTTGAAAAAACCCGCTTCGTTTGGGATTGACCTTCGCCTTTGCTCGTCATTCCGGCGAAAGCCGGAATCCATTTTCGCCTTTGTCCTTGGCCCTTCGCCCGGACATCCTCGCTACCGGCCGGGGGAGATACGGACGCCGCCATATATATTCACCTCATCCGTTCCGGATTCGGGCGCGGCGCTCCCTCCCGCGAGTCGGAATCAAATCCAAAAACGAAAGCAAAAATCATAAAATGGATTCCGTCGAACCCTCCCTGCCCGGTCGGCTCCGACACCGGAATGACGGCGTGTAATCTCGGTTGTAGTGGGCCGTTCGAGAACGGCCCTTGTCCGAGAAAGCGGGCGGTTCGCGAACGGTGGGACAACCCCGAGGAGGGGTTGTCCCTACAAAACCAACCCTCGGCGCCCTTACCCGGGAGAACTTTTCCAGCAACCCCTTGTCAGGGGGGCAAGGGGGGGGTTCAAGAGACGAGGCGGCGAGGGGAGGATGAAGCATCGCCCCCCTGCAGGGGGAGCAGGCCGAGGGGCCGGTTTCGGGATAAGGGCGGCGGAGTTGATTTTAGGGGGCCGATGTAGCAGACTTCCCCATCGTCCGTTCGGAAGGGGCTCTCCCCGCCCGGGCGGCGCAAACGCGGACTTCGTCGCCGAGGGAGGAAACGGGCGTGTAACCGGCGCGCTCGTCTCACGTCATACGCCATGAAAAAATTCATCCTCTTCACCGTCTTTATCGTAGCCGTTGCGCTCGCGCACCTTTCGCCTCCGGGCGCCGACGCCGCGCAGTCTCACCTCTCCACGGATCCGAAGGTCCGCGCCGCGCGCGCGCTGCTCACGCAGCGCCGCTACGCCGAGGCGCTCGGTATCCTGCGCCCCATCGCCGCGGCGTCATACGGCAGGGCGGACAGGACGGACGTGCTCTTCCTCACGGGCCTTTCCGCCATCGAGGCCTCGCGGCGCATGCCTCCCGCGAGGACGATGGAGAAGATAGCGCTCCTCGACGAGGCCGTCGCCGCGCTGCGGGCCATCCTGATCGACAGGCCCGATCTGGTGCGCGTGCGCCTCGAGCTCGCGCGGGCGTTCTTCTACAAAGGGGAAGATTTGCTCTCGCGCGGGCACTTCGATCGCGTCCTCGCCGGCAAGCCCCCCAAGGCGATGGTCGCCAACATCAACCGCTTCCTTCGACTCATGCGCGCGCGCAGGCGCTGGCAGGCGCACTTCGGCTTTTCCATCGCGCCGGACACGAACATCGGCGCGGTGTCGGGTTCGGAGATCATCTACATCTACGGGCTGCCCTTCCGCCGCAACGAGTTCAGGGGCGAAAGCTCGGGCATGGGCTTCGTCTTCTGGGGCGGGTGGGAGTACCAGCATCCCCTGGCCAGGCGCGTGCGCCTGCGCATGGGGACGGATATCTCGATCCGCGAATACAAGAACGACGAGTTCGACCAGATGACGGTCTCCCTCCACGCCGGGCCGCGCTGGTGGATGAACCCCAATACTGAAATGAGCCTGCTCGCCAGCGCGCGCCAGCGCCGGAGCGGCGGGCGGGTCTACAGCCACGAGTACGGCTCGCGCTTCGAGGTCGAGCACCGCCTCACGCGCCGCATCCGCCTGAGCGGGCGCGCCTCCTGGCACGAGCGCGACTACGTGCGCGACGAGCACCTCGAAGGGCCGCAGATGGACTTCTCGCTGTCGGGCTCGTGGGCGCTCACGCCGACGCTTCAGTTCCGGGGCGCGTTCGGCTACGGGGTGGAGAACCCCGAATCGCGCACCTGGCGCAACCGCACCCGTTGGGGACGCCTGGGCGCCTCCGTGGCCCTTCCCTTCGGCTTCACTCTGGGCGGCAACGCCGAGCTCCGCGCGACGGACTACGAGGGCAACTGGTTTCCCTACGTCTCCAACGGCGCCTCGCGTGAGGACGAGGTGCGCATATTCAGCGCCTCCGTCTTCAACCGCGGCTTCACGGCCCTGGGTTTCAGCCCCCAGCTCGTCGTGGTGAACGAGCAGCGCGAGTCCAACGCCCAGCTCTACGACTACAAGCGCACCCGCGCCGAACTGCGCTTCGTGCGGCAGTTCTAGGCCGGGCCTCTCCGGGCGGGAGAAGCCCGCGACCGGGCAAAGGGGGGACTGCGCTTTCCGGGCGGATCAATCCCTCCCGCATCGGTGTTGTTGAAAAAGCCCTTGCGAGCCGGTCGGGACCCCACCATAGGGGCCGCATATCATGCGGCCCGCGTTCGGACGGCGAAAAAAGCCGGGTCGCATGATGTGTCGGACATATATGTCCGACCTGCATACCCTTTTGCATGGCGACCGCAGGGGCGCTTCGTGAAGCGCCCGTTTCTTCTCCGGGAAGGGCCGTTCGCGAACGGCCCCTACGGCCCCTTGATCCGAGACGACGCAACCCGCCTCCTCATCCTGAGTAGCCCCGAGCTTGCGAGGGGCGTATCGAAGGACGAGGGGAGCCGACCCCCCCCCCGCGCCGCGGCGAGAGGCAATCGCTCCCGCATTGGGGTTGTTGAAAAAGACTTGATTTCTAGATTTGTCGTATGTACCCGACCGACGAGAGAGAAAATCACTCCCCCCTTGAGGGGGTTGTTGAAAAACCTGTCCCTCTCGGATCAACCACGTTTTACCCGTAGGTCGGACATATATGTCCGACATATCATGCGACCCGTATTGTGAAGGCGAAAAAGCCGGGCCGCATGATATGCGGCCCCTACAATAGAAACGACAATGACGGCGGTGGTCAATCCGAGCGAGGAGGGGTTTTTCAACAGCCCCTTGAGGGTCGGACATCTCCTCATCGGGATGTCCGACGAAGAACTGAGGGCGTAAGCCCGAAAGCGATTCGGTGGGGGGTATAATTCGGAATGGCGATCATACACGTTTTACCCCCCACCGGCGCGGCTTCGGACTCCGTCCTCGCCTTGCCGTTGGGCTTTCCCCTCGGGAAGCCAGACCCTCAAGGGGGGAGTGAAACTCGGCGTGTTCCTTCTGTGGACTTTTTCAACAGCCCCCTCAAGGGGGGAGTGAAATTTGCCTCGCACCTTCTGTGAACTTTTTCACAGCCCCGCATTGGTCGCGATTGACCTTCGGTACGCGGTTTCGCCGCTACTCGGGATGAGGCGGAGAAGGTTTTTTCAACGGCCCCATATCATGCGACCCGGCCTTTTTTCGCCGCCGTCATGGATCGACAAATACAATCCAGAATACAGAAGATGGAAACCCGACTCCCGTAGGGGCCGCATAGTATGCGGCCCGTTCAGGTCGGGTTCCAGGGTCGCGTCGCGGGAACGTCTTCAGGAATTGCGTTGCATAGGGCGAGGCCGTAATCGTCGGCGACGAAAACCACTCTGCGCGGGTCGCATGATATGCGACCCCTACACGGCGAGCGGCAACGACGCCGGAATGACGGCGGTGGATAATTCCGGGCGAGAAAGACTTTTTCAACACCCTTCTCAAGGGGGGAGTGGTTGTTCCGCTATCCGGTCGGCGACGTGATGCTCCCGCAGGTCAGACATATATGTCTGACCTGCGAAAACCGCGAACTCTCTATCGCGCTCGACTCACGGTTTGTGGACGCCGCAGCCGAAGATGTGCCCCTTGTGGCGCACGACCCATGAGGACTTGGGCACGACCTTGCCCGTGAGGGGGTCTTTCCAGCCGTAATCCACCCATGCGCCCTCCGGCTTCGCCCCCGCCAGGATGGCCCGGCCGATGTTGAGGCCGTTCGGGTCGATGAGCGCGGCGGCGTTGACGCCGATGAGCGACCGGGTCTGGGCGTGGGCGACGATGCGCGCGCCCTCCTCCGCCTTGAGCACGAAAATGTAGAGGTCCAGGTGATTGAATTCCGCGCCCGGGCGATTCGTGATGCGGTCGAAGGCCGCCTGCCTCCCTGCCCTGTCGAACAGGGCGACGGCTTTGGCCACCATGGCCTGTGCATCGGCGGGGGCGCCGCGCTTTTGCTTTTGCCCCTTGGCGAGGGCGGGCGCGGCGAGAAGCAGCAGGGAAGCGGCGAGCGTGATTTTCAGGATGAGCGCGTTTTTCATGGATTTCTGATCCTCCTGGGTTTCACATTTTCGGTTCGGAGCAAGTCGCCGGAGGATAAAAAGGTTCCGGGGAATCCGTCAACCCGCGGATGGTTTCCGGGGCGTGGCCGGGTCTGAGGGGGGATTGCCCGCGGCGTTCCCTTCCCACCGGCATTGCCCGGAAACGATAGCGAAAAATCCAGGGCGAAGTTCCCCGGACTCCGCATTCCCTCCCTCCCCGGCCGGAAATGATGCCGGAATGACGGTGAAATTTCCGGGTGGGGGGATGAGGAAAACCTCTGCGCGGTCCCGGTCCCCCGAAATATCGGCGGCCCCGAGGAGGGACCGCCGGTACGGGTGATTCTATATGCGCATGGCCGGCGCCCCGGGCCGGTCGCCGGGAGCCGTCGTCGGCGTTTCGCCCATGCCCTGGAACTACACCGGCTGCGCGCCCTCAATCTGGGTGCGGTGCATGAGGCGCGGATGCGTGCCCGCGTGGGGCTCGCGGTAGTGCATGGTGCAGCGGTTGTCCCACAGCAGCACGTCGCCGAGGCGCCACACGTGCGCCCAGACGAGCTCATCCCTGCAGGCGTGCTCCCAGAGGAAATCGAGAAGCGCCTCGCTCTCCCCCTCTTCCATGTCGTCGATGTACTGGGAGGGATACGCCCTTCTTCGGCCCAGGTAGAGCGCGCGTCTTCCGGATTCTGGGTGCGTGCACACGAGGGGGTGGTGCGGCCCCGGAACCTCCGAGGGCTTGGTGGGCAGCTTGACGCCGGGCCTGAGCGTGCCAGCCGAGTTCCGGCTCGCGTCGTGGACGGCGGTCTTGCCCTCGATTTTCTGCTTCACGTCCTCGGGCAGGGTCTCGTAGGCCGTGTACTGGTTGCTGAAGCACGTGTTCCCGCCGGAGGGAGGCAGCATCCGCCCGTAGAGCATGCTGCCCGCGGGCGGTTTCTCGGCGTAGGAGTTGTCGTTGTGCCAGACGACCTCGCCGCTTCCCAGGCTTTCGTTCTGCTGCACGGGGTTTCCCTCTTCGTCCAGGTTGTGGACGACGGTGATCTCGGGGTGCTTCGCCGCCCAGGTCTGCTGTTTCCCGGCCTTGTCGTAATAGGCCTTGGCGGCGGGCGCGACGGCCTCGCCGAAGATGCGCGTGGCTTCCAGATGCTGCTCCTCGGTCATTTCCTGATCGCGGAACAACAGAACGAGGTGCTCCGTCCATGCGTCGCGCAGGGCTCCCTTCACCTCCTCGGGCATCGGCTGGGCCAGATCGACGCCCCTGATTTCCGCGCCCAAGGCAGCGCCCGTCGGCGCGACTTCCAGACTATCGAGAGTGTTTTTCGTGCTCATTCCGGTGAACTCCTATCGTGTAAGTTTCTCTATCCGGGAGAGACTCCCGGATGAAGTGATTGGATGTTTGCCTAAGTCTATTAAAACGGCGCTCGCCTGTAAACGTTTCACGCGGCGGCGCTTGTCCGCGCCCGCCTTTTCTGCTCGGCGTGAATGAGCCAGGCGATGCTCGTGGCGAGGAGGCAGAGCAGGGCGTAGAAGAGAAACGACTCCCTGAGTCCCACCGCCTGGGCGATGAGGCCGCCGAGGAAGGGCGACGTCACCGAAGCCGCCTCGTTCGCCGTGTACATTAGTCCGACCGCGCTCGTGCGGTTCTTCTCGCGAACCACGCCGGTGGTGAGGGTGAGCATGAGGCTCTGGGAGGGATTCAAGCACGCGCCCAGAAGCGCGAGCAGGCCGAAGAAGACGACCACGGATTCGGCTTGCGACAGGAAAGCGAGGGAGAGCGCGCTCACCGCCATCATGAAGAGGATGACGCGCGTCTCGTTCTTGGGATCCGTGTACTTGCCCCAAATCACGGCGAAGGCGGTGCCGACGAGGAAATAGCCCGTGATCGCCCAGCCCACCTCGATGGTGCCCAGCCCCAGCCCCTCGGCCAGCAGGAGCGGCAGGAAGGTCATGATGCCCCTCAAGCCCATCACCCGGCAGGAGGAGAGCAGCGTCATCAGGATCATGAACCTGTCGCCGAACAACTCGCTGAATGTGGAGCGGGCCTCTTTCGCCATCGACTCGCGCCTGCCGGGCGCGTCCTGGAACCGCAGCCAGACGAGCAGGGCGCACGCGACGCCGGGCAGGACGAAATACTGCGCCGCGGCCCGCCAGCTCGCGAGATGGACCGTAAGCCAGCCCATGGCCACCGGCGTCAGGATGCTGCCGAAATCGCCCCCCGCCTTGAAGAGCCCCATGGCGAGGCCGCGGTTCCTGGGGCTTTCTGCGGCGATCATCGAGACCGCCGCGGGGTGGTAGGCCGAACAGCCCAGACCGCTCAGGAAGACGAAGGTGAGCAGGGCCGCATACGTGGTCGAGTAGCCGTAGAACCAGGCGGGCAGGGCGTTGAACAGGAGCGAGAGACCCAGAATCAGGCGGGTTTTTCCGGTGAAATCGCCCAGAAAAGAGATGGGCAACTGAAACAGGCTGCTCGATAAGGCGTAGACCGACGCGATGAGGCCCGTCTGCGCGTAGTTCAGGCCGAAGTCCGCCATGATGAGCGGGAGGATGGGCGTCAGTATCCGGTTGTAGAGCGAGTTCACCGAGTGGCTCGACGCGATGATGAGGATGTTGGTCTTGGCGCTCATGCGGATTCCAGGGTGGGGAAATGGTTGAACCATGAAGCCGCGCCATTCATACCATCAAACGGCGCGCGCGGGGAAGGGGGGCGCCTCCCGCATCAATCGGGTTTTCACCCGTAGGGGCCGCATATCATGCGGCCCGTTGCCGGAGGGGCGAAAAAAGCCGGGTCGCATGGTATGCGACCCCTACACCCACTCGACCCGCAGGTCGCCGTCATTCCGGCTTTCGCCGGAATGACGATCAAAAGCAAAAGGACGCCCCCCGACGAGGCTTTTTCAACAATCCCGCGCGCGCTCACGGTTCGCCGGGGGTGTGGTATGCTGTGAACGAGCGCCCGAACGCATTCTCGCCGATGAAATACGCGAAAGGGCAACAGCGCGTGAAATACGATTTCGATACGCTCCGGGGAGACCTTTTCGGCGGCGTCACAGCCATGGTGGTGGCCCTGCCGCTGTCCCTGGCCTACGGCGTGGCCTCCGGCCTGGGCGCGGCGGCGGGGCTGTACGGCGCGATAGCCGTGGGTTTTTTCGCGGCGGTCTTCGGCGGCACGCCGACCCAGATCTCCGGCCCCACGGCGCCGATGGCCATCGTCATGGCGATCATCATCTCCACGTATGCGGGAAACCTCACCGAAGCCCTGACGGTGGTCGTGCTGGGCGGCCTTCTCCAGGCGCTTCTGGGCGTGTTGAAGCTCGGCCGCTTCGTGGCCTACACGCCCTACGTGGTGGTCTCGGGCTTCATGTCCGGCATCGGCGTCCTCGTCATGGCGATTCAGGTGCTGCCCTTTTTCGGCTCGGCGCCCGTGCCGGGCGGGGCCGTGGGGATGATTCTCGCGCTGCCCGAGGCGCTGAGACACGTCAACCCGAGCGCCTTGGGCGTAGGCGTCGTCACGCTCGGGGTGGCGGTCTTCTGGCCGCAGCGTTTCAGGAAAGTCCTGCCCACCCCCCTGGTGGGGTTGTTCGCCGGCGCGTTCGTCGGCGTCGTGTGGCTGAGCGACGCGCCCGTCATCGGGCGGGTGCCGACCGGCCTGCCGGGGCTCGAAGTGGGGCTGCCCTCCCTGGGCTTTCTGGCGCGCGCGGTGGAGCCCGCGCTCATCCTCGCCCTGATCGGCTCGGTGGTGAGCCTTCTCACCTGCCTGGTGGCCGACTCGATGACGCGCACGAGCCACGACCCGGACCGCGAACTCATCGGCCAGGGCGTGGGCAACGCGGCCGCGGGCCTCATCGGCGGCCTGCCCGGCGCCGGGACGCCCGTCTACACGGTGCCCAACATCCGCTCAGGCGGTAAGACCCGCGCGGCGGGCGCGATATTCGCTCTCCTCCTGCTGGCGCTCCTGCTGGGTCTCGGGCCGTACGTCGAGTCGATTCCGCTCGCCGCCCTCTCGGGCGTTCTGATCAAGGTCGGCTGGGACATCATCGACTGGCGCCTACTCACCCGCCTGCACCGCATCAAGCGAGAACACCTCTTCGTCCTGCTGACGACGCTCGGCCTCACGGTGTTCGTCGACCTGATAAGCGCCGTGGCCATCGGCCTCATCGTCGCGGGCCTGGCCCATGCGGGACAGCTCGAGAACATGGAACTCGACAGCGTGGTCTCCGTGCCCCTGCTGGACCAGATGTTCCTCTACGAAGGAGAAGAAGTGGAAGGGGTCGACCCGTTCGAGGCGCGCGTCGGCATGGTGGCGCTCCGGGGGAGTTTCACCGTGGCGTCGTCCAAAAAGCTGGTGCGGACGATAAGCCTCGACATCAAGGATCACGAGGTCGTCATCTTCAATTTCACGGAGGCCACCTACATCGACGACAGCGCCGCCATGGTCATCAAGCAGCTCATCGACGTCGCCACCGAGGAAGAGACCGAGTCCATCGTCATCGGGCTTTCGGGCGACGTGGCGGAGACGCTCGACGCGCTCGACGTCCTGCGGGAGGTGCCGCCGGAGCGAATTCTCGAAAACCTGGACCAGGCGCGAGAGATCGCGAAACCTCTCGTCGGCGTTTGAGGGGAAAGATGCGCCTGAAGGTGAAAAAAGGTTTCCTCCATTGAACTACGATCTCCAGACGCTTCGCGGGGACGTCTTCGGCGGCCTCACATCGACGGTGGTGGCGCTGCCCTTCGCGCTCTCCTTCGGCGTGGCTTCCGGCATGGGCGCTGCGGCGGGCCTCTACGGGGCGATAGCGCTCGGTTTTTTCGCGGCGCTCTTCGGCGGCGCGCGAAACGTCATCTCGGGTCCCGCCCCTTCGATGACCGTCGCCATGGCGGTCATCGTCACCACCCACGCGGCGAGCCTCACCGAAGCCCTGAGCGTGGTCGTTCTGGGCGGTCTGCTGCAAGTGCTTCTGGGCGCGCTGGGGGCGGGGCGCTTCGTGGTCTACACGCCCCATGTGGTCGTATCCGGCTTCATGTCCGGCATCGGCGTCATCATCATGGCGATTGAGGCCTTGCCCTTTCTCGGCGCGCCGCCCGCGCCGGGCGGCTTCATGGGCGCGGTTCGCGCGCTGCCCGGGGCGGTGGCGGGCGCCAACGCCGACGCCCTGGGCGTCGCCCTCGCCACGCTCGCCGCCTTCGCCTTCTGGCCCCGCCGCTTCGCGAGGTTTCTGCCTCCTCCCCTGGTGGCGCTCGTGGTCGGCTCGCTTCTGGGCGTCTTGTGGCTTCATGAGGCGCCAACCATCGGGCGGATGCCGGCCGGCCTGCCGGGACTCCAACTGGGGCTGCCCTCCGCCGACTTCCTGGTGGGGGCGCTGCAACCGGCCATCGTTCTCGCCCTGCTGGGTTCCATCGACAGCCTTCTCGCCGCCCTGGTGGCCGACTCGCTCACCGGCTCGCGCCACAATCCGAACCGCGAACTGGTGGGGCAGGGGATCGGCAACGTGGCCGCGGGCCTCATCGGCGGACTGCCCGGCTCGGGGGCGACCGTGAGCACGGTGACGAACATCCGCGCGGGCGGGCGGACGCGGGTTTCGGGAATGTTGCGCGCCGGGCTTTTGCTGGCGCTCCTGCTGGGCCTCGGGCCGTACGTCGAATCGATTCCTCTCGCCGCTCTCGCGGGCGTTCTGATGAAAGTGGGCTGGGACATCATCGACTGGCGTCTGCTCGCGCGGTTGCGCCACATCCGGCGCGAGCACCTCTTCGTCATGCTGATGACGCTCGGCCTCACGGTGTTCGTCGATCTGCTGACCGCCGTGGCGATAGGGCTCATCGCCGCGGGGATGGCCCACGCGCGGCATCTCGAACGCATCGAGGTCGACAGCGTGGTCTCCGTGCCGATGCTGGATCACGTTTTCCTTGCCGGACATCAAGACGCGGCCTCGGTGAACCCGTATGCGGCGCGCGTCGGCCTGGTGTCGCTCCGGGGGAGCTTCACCATCGCCTCATCCCATGAACTTGTCGCGGCCATCAGCGCGGACATCAAGGAGCACGAGGTCGTCATCTTCGATTTCTCTCGCGCGATTTATCTCGACGACAGCGCGGCCATGCTCATCAGGCGGCTCATGGACGTCGCCGAGCAGGAGCGCACCGCGTTCCTCGTGATGGGCCTCGCGGGCGACGCCGCGGACACCCTTCGCGCGCTCGACGTTCTGAGGGGCGTGCCGGAGGAGCGAATCGTCGAGACCCTGGGGGAGGCGCGCGAAACCGCGAAGAACATCCTCGGCGTGTAGGGTTGTTGAAAAAGCCCGATGCGGCGCAATCCCCCTCCTCGTTCTGCGCGGCCCGCCGCTCCGCCTCACCCTGAGTAGCGGCGAAGCCGCGTATCGAAGGGCGAAATGCGCTCCCCATCCTTCGATACGGCGCTTACGCGCCTACTCAGGATGAGGATTTGGGGGCGCCGGGATGAGGGTGTCAAAGGCGTCCGCTCCCAAAACCGGTCTATTCAACAACCCCTTGATGGTCGGCTCCTCGTTACACGCACGGCGGTGCGCGATAGTCGGTCGGGGCGTTGTTCGTCTTTTGGATTTTCAGGCGGAGACAACGCCCTTCGGCGGATTCACAGGCTCGATGCCGGACAGGACGTCGGCGAGTTCGCGCTTGGCCGCCTCCAGGTCGTAGACCATCTGCATGCGCAGCCACAACTTCGCCGCCTCGTCGTCCTTGCCGCACAGCCGGGCGAAGCGGAGCGCCAGATTCGGCGTAACGCGCTCCGGGGACTTCTCACGCATGACGGCGTGGAGCCGCTGACGGGAGACGCCCATGCGTTTCGAGGCTCCGGTGACGCTCAGCCGGAGGCCTTCTTCGAGAATAATTCCCCAGGCCTCGCCCGGGTGGGAGGCCCGCATGCCGCGCGCGCCTGCGGGGAGTTCTTTCTTGCTCATCAGTGGTAGTCCTCCAGGTCGACGCGGAGAGCCGCGCCATCGCTACTTTGCCATCCGTCGCTTCCCCGCCTCAGTTTACGAGTTCTCTATATTGTACCGATGAGCCACACTTGATCATCTTGAAGAGATGATTAGATCTTTGGTTATTTACTGTAATAGATCTGCGTTTGTTTATACTCCTACCGATATGAAGCAAAACAAGATGCTGATTGTTGATTGCAGGATTTAGAAAGTTTGGGTCATTGAAAAACCGGTTGCCTATCGAGGCGCAGTAATCCATTACGCATTGTGCTCCATGAAGTTGCCGCTCGACTACCGTTCTTTGAATTTTGCCTGATTTGAGTTCGATGAATACGATTGCATCGTCATTCACAATCGCAAAATCGGCCCGTCTCGCTATGCCGTTCCTGCCGTTTAGGAAGTGAGTTTTCTCCTTGAACCTATCTATCTTTACGAGGAGGCTATCCGCTGGCAATCCTTTCAATTCGATTTCATAAGGGTTCGATGGATCGTTTTCTTTCAGAATCGCCACGCCCTGTCCAGAGACTTTGGTGATGGATGATTGATTAAGTATCCTGCGCAGATTATCGATACAGGATGGCACCTAGTCTTCCTCCCATAAGATGGCATCCTGAATCTCATTCATCTCGTTGATCGTTTCATCGAAACTCCGCGCCTCGATGCCCAATTCCGGGTCTATTTTCGCCTCCACCAGGGTTTGGCATCTCGTCCTTCGCTGGTTGCCGTCTAATTTAACGAGCGCTTCTTCCGCGATGTACACCTTGATTTTCTCGGCATTTATTAGCTCGGAAGTGTCGTACCCCTCTCGCTTGGCGATTTTTTTCAAGCGGGGCTTATTCCGGCTCAGCATGATCAGGGTGTTGAGTTCCTTAACGATGTAGTCGCTATGCGTGGTGATGAATACCTTGACGCCGAGATTCACCAGCCGAGCGAAAAGCCGCGCGATGCGGCGCTGGTTCTCGGGATGAAGGTTTAATTCCGGCTCATCCACGATCAGCAAATCACTTGGTTTTGCTTCATGTCTTAAATAAAAACCGATATCCAGCATGGAGCGAACCCCGCTGGAGCTTTCATCCATCCCCAGCTTGACGCGCTTATCCCTGGGGATGAAATACAGTTCGTCGTTGCGCGTCACCCTGTATTCGCCACCGATTATGTCGGCGAATTTCTTCAGTATTTCGGGATGCTTGGCGGCGAGAAAGCTCTTTTGCTTGGCGGCATCCTCTAGTTGACGTGTAAAATCAACGTTTTTTTCAACAGGTAATGGGTAGTCTTGGTATGACTTGTACAGCAACTCCCGAGGGTCTATTTTTTCATCCGCTTGGCTCATTTCTTTTAATAGGCGATTGCGGGCAAAGTTCAACTCCTTCCGGAAAATCGCAGCGCCGGTGCGTTCCGCACTGGCAATGAAGGGAGTGGGAAAAGACGATCCGAAAATTATTTCATGGATAGCACCGGCAATCCTTCGCTCAATAAAGCGATAGGAAAAGTTCCTTCTTTGCTTGTCCACCAGCAAGGAAATCTCCAAATTTTCACTTTTCTTTTCCTTGGAAAGGGAAAGAGTCTGACGGCCTATGCCGATATTCCTCTCAAAAGACATTGGTTTTATGGAACTGGAAAAGGTGTCGTTTTCTAAGAACACACGAAACTGACAATCTTGAAATTTCTCCTCGGATGCCGCAAAAACATCATGTAAACTTCTGGAGTAACCACGACAGATACGATTTAGGATTTTTTGCGCGTTTTGGGCGTATTCTGCGAGATTGAGCCGAGACACACCGTTTTCCCCTAATTCATCGAATACTCTTTTGGGTAAATAACGGTGATCATCAGAGCGAAAACGCTTCCGCAATAAATCCAGGAAACCATACAGGGCATAGGTCGCATAGGTTTTGCCGGTATTGTTTTCGCCGCAGATAATGCTGAAATCGCCCAGGCTGAATTCCGCCTGTTTCAGAACACCGAGATTTTGGACTTTAATTTTCATATCCCCACCTCCACGACCCTTACCGTATCGTTGTCGAAGGTGTTTCTATATTTCTTCGTGCGAGATATATCACCTCGCGTTTGCTTTTTATACGCATGAACTGCTCCGCCGCACTATAAGTGGGCATAAGTCCGAAAAGCAAGATTGCCCCTGAAGCGTCTGTTGATGTTTAAGCCATGTGCGGCGCGCGCAGGTGAGGGGACAATTGGCGCATAGCCAAAGTGAACGAGTCATAATCGCTCGGCGCCCCTGCCCCACGATTCAGGCAGGCGGGGTTTCGCCGCCAAAGCCCAGGGCGCGTTGCATGATCACGCACTCGAGCCATCGGCCGTGCTTGAAGCCGACCGACTGCATAGCGCCGACGAGGCGGAACCCAGCGCGTTCGTGGAGCCTGATCGAGGCCGCGTTCGCCGAGTCGCCGATGACCGCGACCATCTGGCGCACCCCCGCTTGGGCGCATGATTCGATCAGCTTATCGAGCAGCGCGGCGCCCAGACCCTGGCGCAAGAAGCCGCGCTCGACGTAGACCGAGTTTTCGACGGCGTGGCGGTAGGCCGGCCTGTGGTGGTAGGACGCCGCATAGGCGTAGCCACGGACGGCGCCCTCGACCTCCGCGACGAGCCAGGGGAGGCCTTTCGCTCTCACGGCCCGGAAGCGGCGGCGCATCTCCTCCAAATCGAGCAAACCCTCCTTCATCAGTCGGGTCTGACTTCCTCGAACGTAGCCTGCCCGTGCAGCACGTGGTGGGCGTATATCTCGCAAATGGCGGGCAGGTCGTCTTCGCGCGCGTCTCGCACGAGCGGCCCCGCTTTCGAATCGGCTTTCATCGGCGCTCCCCGCTCTCGTAAAATCACGGACCCGGCGCGCGGCGGATCAAGATGCCGGATTATATGCTCGGCATTGCCCTTGTTGGCCATGAGAGCCGCACCCGGCCGGACGCGTATGCGGCGAGGCCCTCATCACAAGATTCTTGCCTGCTCGGTCGAGGCCGCCGGCGCATTTGCCCGCATTTTCAGTCGCGGGACATGAATCGCAAGGGAGTAACCTGACGGGTTGGCGCGCCGCCAACTGCTTTTTCTCGGACAGGCGCAGTTCCTTCTGTCCGGTCGGCGAGACTCGTTCGTCGTTCGAGAGCGACATACGCCTTTTCCCGCATCTGCGCTCGCGCTGCTCAGGGCGCGAACGTGTATGGTGGCGAAGCGAGTCGCTGCGTCCGGAGCCGGGGGAATTTCTGAAAATATGTATAAAATTGTATAAATTCACGGGGTTTTTCGACAAATACCTGAGGATTTATTTTCCTGGGGTGAGACGCCGCGGAATCCGGGCGCAGGGGAATTCTGCCACGACCCTTGGGTTTCTCGATGACGGCAAATGCGCGGAATTGCGGGGAGTTGCGAGGGTGAAATTCTCCCGGCGCGCTTTGCGCCGACGCGCGCGTTTTGCCAGAATGCGCACGGATGGAAGGGCCTGATTTAACCGGGGTTTCCTGGGAGAGACTTTCATGGCGCGGCGCATGATTCTGGTGTTGACCCTGGGCGTTCTCGTCGGCCTCGCGGGCGCGCCCGTCTGGCGGTGGCTTGAGCGAAGTCTTTTCGAGAGCCTGCCCGTCTACTCGCAACTGCCTGATTTTGAACTGGTTGACGCATCGGGCCGGGCGTTCGCGCGAGATCGCCTGCGCGGGAAGGTCTGGGTGGCGGACTTCATCTACACGCGCTGTGAGGATACCTGTCCCCTCCAGACTTCCGAGATGCGGCGGCTTCAGGGGGCGTTCGCCTCGCACGAGGATTTCCGGCAGGTCTCCATCACCACCGATCCTGAGCATGACAAGGGGCCGCTCCTGGCGGATTATGCGCGAAAATTCGGCGCGGACAGGAAGAAGTGGTTCTTCCTCACGGGCAAGGAAAAGAATATCAAGGACTTGGCGCTCAAGGGCTTTCGCCTGAGCTATGCGACCAAACAAGCCGCCCTCTCCCCTGGCTCCATCGGTGAGCGGGTTTTCCGGCTTCTTCTGCCCAGCGCGCACGCGCATCATCCAGGACATCAGGAGGGGGGGAAGACGCCGGGAATCCTGATCTCCCACAGTTCGCGATTCGTGCTCATCGACAGGAACTTCAACATCAGAGGCTATTACCACAGCGACGACGCGGAATCTCTCGAGAAGCTGAGGAAGGATTTACGGGTCTTGCTGGGTGGTTGATTTTCGTCTGTTTACTTGGGTTTCATATCTGTGATCATTTCGGCGTAGCCCTCCCGGTAGGACGGATAGAGAAAGCGATAGCCTGTCGATTTGAGCCTCGCGTTCGAGCATCTCTTGTTCGTCGCCGCGCGCGCGGAGGGGGCATCGCCGGCCCCGGCTTCGCGCGGACGCGGGGCGCCGAGCCGATCCGCCAGCCAGTTCAGCACCTCGCGCCGGTCGGCGGGCGCATCGTCTACGCCGACGTATATTTCACCCGGCGCTTCCATCTTCATGAGGTGGGCCAGCGCGCCCGCGCAGTCGTCGCGGTGGATTCGGTTCGTGAAACGCTGCGGTCCCGCATGGACTTCGGCACTGCCTTCGCGGACGGAATCCATCAGGCGCGTGCGGCCGGGGCCGTAAATGCCCGCGAGCCGCAGGATGGTGGCGGGGTGGCCGCTCTCCAGAAATGTACGCTCGCCTTCAAGCAGAGTGCGGCCGGAATAATGAGTGGGCCGCGTGGGTGATTCCTCATCCACCCAGCCGCCGTCTGTTTGCGCGTAGACGGCCGTGCTCGAGGTGAAGAAAATTCGCCTGGGGTTTTCTCCTTTCGAATCAAGCGCTTTGATGAGGTTTTTCGGGCCTTGCGTATACGCCGCCCGGTAGCCGGCCTCGCCGCCTCCTCCCGAGGCGACGGCGTAGAAGATGAAATCGAGTCCTTCGGGGAGGAGGCCGCTAAGGTGCTTGTCGTGGACGTCGGCCCTCAGCGGCGTGATGGATTCGGGCAGGTTTTCGGGATTTCGGCGCATGCCCCATACGAGATGTCCCTCTGCGGCGAGCGCCGCCCCGAGCGCAGAGCCGACGTAGCCGCAACCCACGATGAGAACGTTCGCCATGAAGGGCCTGATCTTTGAAATCGTTCGTCTTAGGGCGATTCCAGAGAGGGCACCTTGCCGCGGAATATGCTTTTCAGGTGATGCGGCATGACGCGCAGTCCGGCATAGAACGGGCCGAACTCGCCGTACCAGACGCTGGCCTCATCGAAGCGCATTTCGTATACGAGGCGCTTGAAGACGAGCGGGTCTTCCGAGAACAGATAGACGCCCCACTCCCAGTCGTCGAAGCCGATGCTGCCCGTGATGATTTGTTGAACGCGCCCGGCGTACCGTCTGCCGACGAAGCCGTGTTCGCGCATCATTTGCCGGCGCTCCTCAATGGGCAGGCCGTACCAGTTCTTCTCCTCGCCCCTGCGCTTGTTCATCGGGTAGAAACACAGATACCTCGTTTTGGGGATGTCCATGTAGAGGCGCTCTTTCATGCGCTCGCGCTGGTTATCCATCTCTTCGGACCATTTCGACTTCCATTCGTCGCTTCCCGGTTCGAGACCCGCGTCCACGAACTGTGAGTGGAGCTTCACGGTCATTTCGTAGAGGCCGAGTTCCAGGAACGAGAGGTAGGACGTGGTCTCGTCCATATATTCCGCCAGCGCCAGCCGCCGCAGACCCAGTTCGACTTCATTCAGCGCATCGAGCGTTTGCCTGAAATGCAGAAAAAACAGGTCTCCCTTGTGGCCCAACAGGCTGAAAAGCGCGCTTTCTCCGGACTCGGGCCGGGCGATGGAGGCGAGGTATTCCGCCGCCTCATCAAGGATGCTGTGTCGCCGGACGCTCTCCAGACGGTTCCAGGCGGGCCAGTTCACCCGGAAGATATGGTGCAGAATCGCCCAGCCATCGAGCGTTTCGGGCATTTTGGCGTCTTTCAGGTTCGGATTCACTGTCTACTCCCGGAGAATCGAGCATATCGGCGATGAACCGTCTCGGGGAAAGAGATACCCCAGAGTCGGCCATGTTGCAAACATGACGGCTTTGGAGTCGAACGGGCTGCGGGGAAAAAGATGCCTCTCCCGACGGGGGGATTAACTCGCTTTTTTGCAGCACTCGGTCTGGTGACGCAATGAATTCAAATGAATTCCGAAGTCAACCAACGAGAGGGTTGACTTAAAGTGAAAGGTGCATTACTTGAATGAGGCAGGTCTGAGTTCCAAGTTGTTCCCATTTGATTAGAGGTCAATTTTAGAGGTTCCGTATCAGAAGCCACCTGTATTTCGCGTGTGAATGATTGCGCGCACGCTTTTTGTAAACAGCAGCTGCCAACCTGAAAAAATCTTTGAGAGGAGCAGGCATGATTCCCAAACGCTTTCATTTGTGCTGGATGTTTGCGGTGTTGCTGAGCATCGCATTGGCTGGGTCCGCGGACGCTTATAAGGAAGGAAAAGTAAGCGGTGGGGGTTCGATCACCGGGGCGATCAAGTTCGATGGCCCGGCCCCGAAGCCCAAAACCTTATCCGTGAACAAGGACAAGAAAGTTTGCGCAAAAAAACCGATTAAGGATGAGAGCCTGATCGTGAAAGACGGCGGCGTGGTCTGGGCCGTCGTTTCCCTGAAAGGCGTGAAATCCGGCAAGAAGTGGTCGAAAAGCCAGAAAAAAGCGACTATGGATCAGAAAGGATGTGTTTACCTGCCCCGCGTGGTGGTGATGAAACCAAAGACGAAACTACTGATGAAAAACAGCGACAAAATTCTCCACAACGTTCACACCCATCCTGGTAAAACGGGGAATTCGGTAGCCAACATTGCGCAGCCGAAGTTCAAGAAGAAACTGAGAATGTCGACCCGCTATTTCAAGAAGCCGGGCATCCTGAAAGTAACCTGTGACGTACATGACTGGATGAAGGGGTACATTGTCGTTGCGGAAAATCCATACGTCGGCATCACGGGCGCCGGGGGTAAATTCGAGATCAAGGATGTCCCCGCGGGCTCTTACACCCTGGAGGTTTGGCACGAGGTGTTGGGCAAGAAATCCATGAAGGTGACGGTGAAGGGTGGCGCTGCCACTGCGGTGAACGTAGCGCTGAAAAAATAACGCCGAACCAAACGCAACAAAAGCGGCAGTGAAACAACCGCCGCTTTTTTGCGTGGTTTTTGGCCTGCTTTATCGTTTTTTCCCGCTGGCCGCTATTGTGGAAATCGCATTTGCAATCGAGTCCATCTCTTCTTCCGTGTTCAAATAATGAATCGAAACCCTCACGGCGGGAGGCTCCGTTACCACTGCTCTCAGAATGATTTGGTGTTTCCTGTACAGCCTGTCCACCACGTATTGAGATTCGACGTTCCGAATCCGAAAAGAAACCAGACCGGACTGAGCCTCGCCTTCGGGGGTGACGACTTCAACATTCTCTACCCCACGTATTTGGGACAATAGGCGGTTCGCCAGCGCCAGGATTCTTTTTTCGATGGATACGGGCCCTGTCCTCTTGAAGTGTTCGACAGCAGCGCGGAATCCCAAGAAACCGGGAGTATTGAGAGTGCCGACTTCATAGCGCATGGCGCTCCGCTCCGGGGTAAAGGACAGGGTTTTTAATCTTTTTTTCTGCGCCGTGCGAAAACTTGCGGAAGAAAGATGAATCTTTTCGCCTGCTCCACGTCTTATATATACGGCGCCCGTGCCATCCGGCCCCATCAGCCATTTCTGGCCCGATATGGTGTAGACGTCTACGCCGGTGTCTTTGATTTTGATTGGTATGTGTCCCACGGATTGGGCGCCGTCCACGATGAGGAGCGCGCCTGCGGAAGCGCAAACCCGGCCGATTGCCGCAAGTGGTAGTCTCCTGCCGTTTAGCCAGGAAACGTGGCTCACGCAAACCACCCTGGTTTTCGGGGAGATGGCGTTTTCCAGATTTCCAAGAAGTTCATCATCATTTTGACCTGTTTTGAATAGTTTTACCTTGATGGCGTTTCTCTTCCGCCATACCAACCAGGGCAGGTAGCCGCCCGGATGCTCCAAATCCGATACGAGCACTTCATCCCCTGCATTCCATGTCATTCCGGCCGCCGCGATATTGATTCCAACGGTCGTATTGCTCGTCAGGGCTATTTCGGAGGCGTCTGCGCCGATGAGTTTCGCGCAACTCTCTCGTGTGCGTTTTAGGGTTTTGGTGGTTTCACTCCTGATTATCGGGTGAAACGATCCGAGTTCCAGTTCACGTTTCGTGAACTTGTCCATTTCGTGAAGAAGCGATTTCGAGGATGGCCCGCCGCCTCCCCAATTGACGTAAATTTGATTTTCCAGAGCTGGGACGTCGGAACGAAGGCGTTTGATTTTGTTTTTGTCGAGAGGCATTTTGGATTCCTTATCAGGAAATTTTATCTTCCATCTGGACGAAGTACTCTTTTATCTCCCACTCGTAATGTAATGCGAGCGGTATCGAAATATTCAAGCAAAGGTATGGCGTGTTTTCTCGTAATGCCCAACAGGTCCCGAAATTCCGCCGCCGTAATTTCATTGTTGCGCGACAGATGCTCTCTTAGAAGGTTTTCTGCTTCCGCCAAGGCGTGTCGATGATAGATAATGTTGTCTTTCAGCCGCGACAGAACTCCTTCATCGATGAGAATTTGCAAGGCATTTTGACTTGAACTGCCTTTGCCGCCGCTTTGTGAGAATGCGTCTTCGACGGATGGCGGTTGAAAATGGGCGTTCTTGAGAACCGACTCCAGTTTCGTTTTCACTTCTCCGAGCGTCTCGTCAATCTCTACGGAATGGGAGGTGAGTCGCAGGATGGCGCCGTCTTCGACGATTTCGTTTGTTTCACTTAGTTGTTTGAGCGCGACGGCAAAGATTTTTTCATTGAGATCACCCGCCTTGCCGCGGACTTCTTCCCTGGGCGCTCCCGTGCGAAGAGGGTTCCGAGCGTGGTATTCACTCAAAAAAGAGAGAATATTTTTTTGGGCTGTGTTGAAATGCGCTGTAGTCATGGAGAATAAATTGGCTTGATCGATAATTCGCACTTTCCCTTGGGTGGATAATTCCTGAATGGTTATCTTGATGTCGCTTGGCTTGAGTGTAAGACGGCCTGTGAGGTCAGCGAGTTCAATCCCGTTCAACCGTGAATCCCGGAGCAGGATGAGCAGTCTTTCCGTCTCATCCCCTCGATAAAGTGATTTCAGATGATTCATCGATGAACTTCTTAATCGCCTGTGCTTGCGAGGCATGATATCCAGGATTTCGCCGCCGCCAATCGTGATGATTGGCGAATAACTCCTGATGACGAATCGGTCTCGGGGTAGTACGACGATGGGCTCCTCCAGCCGTATTTGGGCAAATGAACTGTCCCCGGGCTCGAGCACATCCCGTCCGATGAGAGATATCCTTCCCATGATTTCAGCAGTACCCGCGTGGAACCGGATGCGGTTCCGGGTTTTCAGAGGGCGAGGCGCATCGGCCAGATGCTCCAGGTGAACGTCGAGCATGTACGTCGTTTTCAGTTCACCGCGATGACCGATGATGTCTCCCCTGAACACCTCGGCGCGGTCGATGCCTTGGAGGTTGACGGCGGTTCTGAGGCCGGCGGTCGATTTTTCCACGGACTCCCCGTGGACTTGCAAGCCGCGAACGCGCGCCTGAAGACCCTTGGGATAAACTTCAACCTGCTCACCTACACCCACGCTTCCGCTGAACAGGGTTCCCGTAATCACGAGGCCGAAGCCCCGCATGGTGAATGCGCGATCAATCGGTATTCGGAAGATACCCGTTTCACTTTTTGCGGGCGTCGTATTCGCGATTTCGCTCAAAGCTTTTTTGAGATTTTCCAGACCATCTCCGGTATGGGCCGAAACCGGCATGATGGGTTTGTCTTCCAGGAAAGTGTCTTTGACGAAGTCCTGTATGTCGTCCATGACGAGTTCAACCCATTCCGGTTCGACCAGATCTGTTTTGGTGAGCACGATGAGGCCCGTTTTGATCCCGAGAAGCCGGCAAATGGACAGATGCTCTCTCGTTTGCGGCATGACGCCTTCATCGGCGGCAATGATCAGCATTACCAAATCGATGCCTCCGATTCCGGCCAGCATGTTTTTCACGAATCTCTCATGGCCCGGAACGTCCACGATGCCGGCGTGGATGTTGTCGAGCATCAACTCGGCGAACCCGAGTTCGATGGTGATGCCGCGTTCTTTTTCTTCTTTGAGGCGGTCGGTGTCCGTTCCGGTCAGCGCTTTGACGAGAGAGGTTTTGCCATGATCGATGTGGCCGGCGGTGCCGATGACGACATGCTTCATCAGGTGACTTCGCCCTCGAGGTTGATAGGCGAGATATGAAAATGTCGCCTAGTCATGACGATGGATGAACTCCAGGACGGACTCGTTGAATTCAACCGGTTTCTCGATATATACGAAATGGCCGCCTTCATCAAAAATTTTCAACTCCGCTCCGGGAATGGCGTCCCTTAATTGTTCGGAATAATACAGCGGGGTGACGACATCGTCTCTTGCAACGGCCACCAGCACCGGGCTGGTGATTCGGCTCAAACGATCCAACTGATCATGCGCAATGATGCAGTCGATTCTCTCTGCCATAATCTCGGCCGGAGGCGCGTTGGCGATCGATTGGTTTTCCTGCGTTTGAATTCCCTGGAAGTTGTCGGTGAAAAACTTTGGGCTATGCAAGGTGAAGGTGGAAAATCTCGTGTAGGTTTCCCATCCCATCTCAAGCAGGACTTCTTTGCGCACACTGAACTGGCGGGTGAAATATGCGTCGCTCCTGGGCCAGGAACTCGTGATGGAGCCGCTTTTGACGCGATCGGGGAAGTCGATGCACATCACCTGGATGATGGCGCCCCCGGTTGAACTGCCGACGAGATGCGCTTTTTCTATTTCAAGGTCATCCATGATGGCGACGATGTCTTTCGCCATGTTGGCGACGCTGTACACCCCGCTCGGCTTGGCGCTTTTTCCGGTTCCTCTGTGATCATGCAGGATGAGGGGTCTGGTCGCGGAAAAGGCGTCGATTTGTTTCACCCATGACGCGCGGATACCTCCCAACCCGCTGATCAGGAACACGGGCGTATCGGTATGCTGGGGGTTGATGACTTCATAATCTATTGCAACACCCTCGGAATTTACGGTCGGCATCGGAAAATCATCCCCTGTTTTCGTGTCGGCGAGAAAATGATATGCGCAGAAGGTTTAAGGTTATTTCGCGAACTCGTTGAGAATCAGGCCAAGCTGATTCATTTCATCTTCTTGAATGCACCGCAGATCCAGTATCACTTTATCCTCATGAATGCGCGCCACGACGGGTGGAGTCGCATGGCGCAGCCTGGTCTCCAGCGATTTGGCGGAAGAGTTTTTGGGAGACAGCGTCACGGCGTAGCTGTCCAGTTTCGCCAGGGGCATGGCCCCGCCGCCCACCATGCCCGAAGTTCCTTCCACCTTGGCGCCGAGTAGGGAGCAAGTATGTTCCCCCATCAGATTCATCAGGGATTCGGCCCGTTTCTTCAGTTTTTCCCGGCTGGCGGACAGCATCTGGAGAGTCGGTATCCGGGTGCGGGCGGCGTCGGGGTCGAGGTATGTCCTGAGCGTCGCCTCCAGGGCGGCGAGCGTAAGTTTATCGAGCCTGAGAATGCGCATGAGCGGGTGCGTTTTCATTTTCTCCACCCATGTCGCCTGGCCTACGACAATGCCGGCCTGCGGGCCGCCGAGAAGCTTGTCCCCGGAAAAGGTGACGACGTCGATTCCCGCTCGAATGGACTCTATGGCGGTGGGTTCATGCGGCAGGCCGTCGATATGAAGCAGCGAACCGCTCCCGAGGTCTTCCAGCGTGGGTATGTTTGTTCCCCTGCCGAGTTCCGCGAGTTCGTCGCGGGAGGCTTCTTCGGTAAAGCCGACGATCCTGTAGTTGCTCGTATGCGCTTTGAGCAGCAAAGCCGTATCTTGGGTGATGGCGTCCCGGTAGTCGGATATCCTCGTTTTGTTCGTCGTCCCCACCTCTACCAGTTTCGCGCCGCTCTGAAGCATGATATCCGGAATTCGGAAAGAACCGCCGATTTCGACCAGTTCGCCTCGTGAAACGATCACCTCGGCGGCATTGGCCATCGTGTGAATCGCGAACATCACGGCGGCGGCGTTGTTGTTGACGACCAGTGCCGCCTCCGCCCCCGTGAGCCGGCGAAGGAGAGACTCCACGTCGGTTCCTCTTTTCCCTCTCCGCCCGAGGCTCAGGTCGAATTCCAGATTCGAATATCCTCGGGCCACGTCATCGAGGGCGGACCTTGCGGCGTCGCTCAGTGGGGCCCGGCCCAGGTTCGTGTGCAGCACGATTCCCGTGGCGTTGATGACTCTTTTCAGGCCGAGTCGTTTGTTGGAAGAAAGGATTTGCTTTGCTCCATCGAGAACGATGTCCCGAAGCGTTTCTTCGGAGGGCGATGCGTTTTCCGCGGTTTTCGGGAATTCCCGGTTCGTTTGATCGAGCAGGAGCCGTCTTTTGATTCCGATTGCCTGCCTGACCGCGTCGGAGAGGGCGGCGTCCGACGAACCGTTGGCGCCCTCGTTCTTGAGGCGGGTGACGATTTCATCCACCGAAGGCAGCAGCCGCGCCAGCTTGGATGGAAGATTTCGAGCGTCTGAAGAAGTCATGCCGCATCCCTTATATGAATACGAGTGATGACTATAAGATTGCGGGTTTTAAGTGGTCAAGTCGTCAGGATGGAGGTCGGCCGAAGACCCATGGCGGTCATGAGGGGGGCATCTCCGAAGGGCGCGCGAAGGCCGCGGGGAATCCGCCGCGCCGGGATTTTCCGAGTCTTGATTTGTCTTGACACCGACCCGACCCCTTGGTAGTGTTCGCGCTCGAATCCGGGCAGGCCTGTGCGTTTTGACCAGCCGTTTGCATTTCGTTCATTTGGATTCGGTTTTTCGGAACTTCAAAAGCAGGGTAGTACATGAACTCCCGCCAGAATGCGTCTTCGATTTTCGTTCCCGACAAGAATAAAGTCGTCGTTCCGTTCATGCGCGATGTTTTTACGATTCCCGGGAATGCTCGCCACAAGCCCAAGCTCATCGGTTCGGTCTGCAGGGAATGCGAGGAGTATTTTTTCCCGAAGACCGGCTCGAAGACCACTTGCGACAACCCGGTCTGTCCGCGGAGCACGAGCGAAGTGCTTCTGAGCGGGAAGGGCAAACTTCTTTCGGCCACGATCACGCGCTCCTCCGCCGACGGGGATTCGGAGCACGTTTCCGCTGTCATACTCCTCGATGAGGGGATAAAGATAAATTCCGACCTGATCGGCTGGGAAGGCTACCGGGACATGCTGGTTCCCGGTTCTCCGGTGGAACTCGTCCTGCAGGACCTCGGCGAGAATGAGCGGCGCGAAACCCAGGTGGGCTACGCCTTTCGCCTGATGACGGGGCGCAGAAAACCCGTTTTCCCGCTCACCGATGAGGAAAAACGCGCGGCCGAGGCGGCGCGCGCTAAAGACGGAAAAGGGGCGACAAAACAGCGGGCGCAGACGAAGAAAAAAACCGCCGGGAAAGCGGCGGCGCGGAAAGAGCGGACGGCGGCCAGGGGGAAAGCCCCCGCCGCGAAGAAGAAAGCCGCTCCTGAGAAACCCGCCTCGGCGAAGAGCAAGACGGCTGCTTCCGGGAGAAAGGCGGCGGCGAAGAAAACGGCGGCAAAGAAGAAAACGCCCGCCGGCAAGGCCGCGAGTCCTGCGAAGAAAAGCCCCGCCTCCAGGAAAGCCGCAGCCAAGGCCGCCGGAGCGAAGGCGGCGAAAAGACCCGCCCGCCCGGCGAGCAAGCCCGCGAAGAAGGCCACGCCCGAGAAACCGGCCTCCAAGAGCGCCCGGAAGCGCCGCTAGGGAGCGCGCCCGCGTCCGATGCCGCTCCTCGAGGGTCTCAAGGTCATCGACGCCAGCCAGTTCAACGCCGGCCCCATCGTATCGCTCTATCTCGCGGGCTACGGCGCCGAGGTCGTGAAGGTGGAGCGCCCCGGCGGGGAGGACAGCCGCGCCATCGGCCCCTTCAAAAACGGCGAGAGCAGTTATTTCATGAGCCTGAACCGGGGCAAGCGCTCCATCACGCTGAACCTCAAAAACCCGCAAGGCGTAGAGGTGTTCCGGAAGCTCTGCCGGGGGGCGGACGTCCTGGTGGAGAACCTCCTGCCCGGGGTGATGGACCGCCTGGGCGTCGGCTGGGAGGCTCTGAAGGCCGAGAATCCAAGGCTCGTGTACGGCGCGGTGTCCGGCTTCGGCCGGAGCGGGAAAGACGCCGCGCGCCCCGCCTTCGACAGCCTCCTGCAGGCGGCGGGCGGCCTCATCAGCGTGACGGGGCCCGCCGGCGGCGCGCCCGTGCGCGTGGGCGTCTCCATCGTCGACGTGACGAGCGGCCTCTACCTTCTCTCGGGGATTCTCACGGCCCTGTTCCGCAGGGAGCGCACCGGCGAGGGCGCCCGCGTGGACGCCTCGATGCTGGGCGCGACCGTGAACATCATGGAAAACCCGGTGTCGCGCCACACCTTCACCGGCGAGGCGCCCGCGCCCGAGGGCCTCTCGCATCCGGTGGTCTCTCCCTTCTCGGGCTACCGCACCAAAGACGGCCTCATATACGTCGCCATCTCGAACACGAACCGCTACCGCGCTCTCGTCGAGGCCCTGGGCAGGCCCGCCCTGGCCGACGACCCGCGCTTCGCCGAGAACAGGGACCGCGTGGCGAACGACCAGGCACTGCGCGCGATTCTCGAAGATGTTCTCGCCGGGAAGACGACCGCCGAGTGGGAGGCGGCCCTGATCCCCAAGGGCGTGCCGGTGAGCGCCATCAACGACGTGGCGCGGGTGAAGGAGCGCTTCCCCGAAGCCTTCGTCGAGGTCGACCACCCCGCCGCGGGACCCGGCCTCCTGCCCGCCTCGCCCCTCGCCTTCTCGGGCGAGACGCCCGACTTCTCCCGCCCCGCGCCCCGGCTGGGCGAGCACACCGAAGAGGTGCTCGCGGAGCTCGGCTACACTGCCGAAGAGGCGGCCCGCATGCGCGCCGAAAACGTCGTATAACCGCTTAACTCCATTAAAAACAAAAAGATAAATTTTCATTTATTTATCGAAAAACGTCATGAATTTATCCGATTTTATCCAATTTTTCACTTATTTCCGGGACGCGGGAGAGGCGTTCTCGGGCGATGCGGGCGGGCTCCGGGAATCTCCGACCGGCGAAGCGCTCCGGGCGAGAGACTCCGCGTGGGCGATGCGGGGGGTCTCCGGGCAACGCTGGGGAACGAAGTCGTCTCATCGGTTTCTCCGTGTCCGGTGAGGATGCGTCCGGTTTCCGGGATGGTTGATTCGACCCGTTGTTCCTCCCGGTTCCGGAGCGATGCGCCGGGCGCGGCGTCTTTGATCCGGAGGTGTTCGATTCCTCCTTCCTCAGTCGGGATCGACCTCCCCGATGTCGAGAACACGGGGCTTCCCCGGTCCATTGCCCGTGGCGTAGTCTGGCGCCGCGCGCGGGTTCCGCCGGACGCGCAAATGCGGGCAAATGCGCGCGAGATCGAACGCGAGTGAGGAGGAAGGAATCGAACGCGAGTGAAGAGAGGTTGTTGAAAACCCCTCTCCACCTCATCCTGAGTAGCGGCGAAGCCGCGTATCGAAGGTTTGGCCCGACCGGGGAGGGAGGGTCAAACGCTCGCCCCGGCGCGAGGCGTTCGACTCTCCTCGCCCTTCGATACGCCGCCTCCGGCGGCTACTCAGGGGGAGGAAAAAGGCGTCGGGGGTTTACAGGGATCGCAGACGGGGCTTTTTCAACAAGTCCATAGATGGGGCCCATGCCGGGCGGCGAAAAAAGGCCGGGGCGCATGTATGCGCGGGGCGCTCCCGAGGAGTCGGTTCCGACCGAAGAGGGAGCCGCCGCCTGCATCCCCCCTCTCCTCAAGGGGTCAATCCCGACCAAGGCGGGAGGGATTGCGGTTCTCTTCTCTCTCGTCGGTTGGCGATGCCGTTCAAGTTTCGCCCCCTCAAGCCCCCCGGGAGTATTCACATGCTCATCGTGAACGAGAGGATCGAGATTCCCCTGCGCGAAATCCACTTCCGGTTCGCCCGCGAGACGGGGGGCGCGGTCAGGCGCTCGCGTATCATCCGGCTCGTGGCGTCCGCCGGCGCGCGGCCGAACCGCGCGGGCCACGCCTTCGCCGCCGCATTCTACTACGGATAGACGCCCAGGTCGCTGCGGCCCAGAAGCGCCTTGCCCACTTTGTCGACCTGGGCCTTCGCCTCCGCGCTCAGTATCCTCGCTTTCCCGGACCCGGGGTAGTGGGTGCAGTACGCGCTCGACGGGTCCACCGTGTTCCCGTCGCCGGCCGCGACCCGCATGGGCTGGCAACCCAGCGTCTCCCACCACGCGCCCACGCTCGCATGACCTCCTGCGCCGTAGATCGACTTGGCCGTCGCGTTCACCAGCCGCTTCGTCTCCGGGTCGAGACCCGCGTAGGGCTTCTTCGCCGCCTGCGCCTGCGCCGGGGTCGCGCCGTCGCCGAACAGCGACGCCACCATCTCGTCCGGGGTCAGCACGTTCCACCACCGCATCGCGTAGGGGACGTCCGGCGGGGGGGTCTGAGCCGGCGCGGTCTGCGCCGCAGCGAACGTAGCCAGCACGAGCACCGCCGCCGCCAACAGCGCGCGGGACCACCTGGCGGACAGCAAACGGGCGGCTTCGTATTTTTGATGTTTCATTTTCATCTGTCGTCTCCTTTTTTCGCTGCGCTCGACCCCTGGCCGGTGCGTCGCCGCATCGTTTCGGACGCAGGGAACAAACGCGCGGGGCCGCGCGTGCGCCCCTCCCGGCGGAACGGCCGGAGGCTCGTGCTCGTAGATTGATTATCCGATTTGATTGATGATGTCGTTTCGAATATACATCGAAGCGATCGTTTCGTCCATCATCATTTACGTGAAGGAACGACGGAGAACCCGCCTTCCGCAGCCGCCGCCCAACCGAAGCCCCCGGGAGGATCCACGTGCTCATCGTGAACGAGAGGCTCAAGATTCCCCTGCGCGAAATCCACTTCACCTTCGCGCGCGCGGGGGGCCCCGGCGGGCAGCGCGTGAACAAGACCTCGACCAAGGCGGTGCTGCGCTGGAACATGGCGGCGTCTTCGAGCGCGCCCGAGGACGTGAAGGCGAGGCTCCGGGCGCGCCACCCGCGGCGCGTGACGGCGGACGGCTGCGTCGTCATATCGAGCAGCCGCTTCCGCGATCAGGGCCGAAACGTCGCCGACTGCCTCGAGAAACTCCGCGCCGCCCTGGCCGAAGCCTCACTCCCCCCGAAGCCGCGCCGCCCCACGCGCCCCACCCGCGCATCCGCCGAGAAACGCCTCCAGGACAAGCGCGAACGGGGCGAGAAGAAGAAGTTGAGGGGGAAGGTGGGGGAGTGAGGGGATGTCTTGCGTATGGTATCCATCAGGATGAACGTGTTCGAGGGATGGGAATGATCCGCGAACTCACGAGCAAAAAACGCACCCGCCTGCTCGGTTACAAGCAGTATCTTTCAATACTGACGGAGGGAACGGAGATATGAGCTTCATCGTATATTAGGTTGCCAAGGACCAATCACCATGATTCTTCATGTCTTGGGGCATAATTTGTATAGCTATTTGGTTCCATGTATTCTTTGAGGGTTTGAATCATATGTTTAGATTCAGCGTTGCTGCCTTTGTGGACGCGATTTAACTTTGGATGAGCGCTCTTGGAAGGTATGGACCCTTGCTGCAAACTCTCCATCTGAAAGATTTTACTGTCTTTGGCAAAAGCCGGTTAAATTTTTCATCCGGTCTGAATGTCATCATCGGTGAAAACGGGTTGGGGAAAACGCATCTCCTTAAGCTTCCTTACGCGGCTATGGCTGTGAGCGCGGAACTCGGGCAGAATCCTCTTCATTCGCAACCCTCTAAAACGCTTCTTCAGCCACGTATGGCGCAGAAGCTCGTAGATGTTTTTCGAGCTGAGTCCTTGGGCCGTCTGGCGCGCCGCCAGCAAGGTCGAAACCGATGTGAAGTGCGGGTTGGATTTAATAATTCTCGATGGAACATGAATTTCAGTTTCGCCACGAACAGCAAGTCGGAAGTAGTTGTCGAACGTATTCCATCAGAATGGATCGACAAGGCGCCTGTTTTTCTGCCGACACGAGAACTGCTGGCAATCTACCCGGGTTTCGTTTCACTTTATGAGAGTCGTCATCTGGAATTCGAAGAAACTTGGCGGGATACATGCGCATTACTTGGCGCGCCTGCGTTAAGGGGGCCGACGGCCCATAGAATAGCTCAAGTCTTGAAGCCGCTTGAAGATGAAATGGGCGGCCCAATCGTTTTGGAAAAAACCGGCCGCTTTTATCTCAAACAACCGGGCGTCGGGAACATGGAAATGTCGCTCGTAGCCGAAGGACACCGCAAACTCGCGATGCTCGCCCGGTTGATCGCAACAGGTTCATTGCTCGACAAAGGTTGTCTGTTCTGGGATGAACCGGAGAGCAATTTGAATCCGAAGCTGATTCGGGAAGTCGCCTATGCAATCCTCCACGTTTGCAGAAATGGGGTGCAAGTCATCATAGCGACGCACAGTCTTTTTCTCTTGCGGGAATTGGAGATGTTCTTGAAAAAAGAAGAATTCAAAGAGATTGGGCAACGATACTTTGCAATTGGGAAGAACGACGAGAGTGTCGTTGTTGAGCAGAGTGAATCCATTGATGATATTGAACCGTTGACGATGTTGGATGAGGAAATCCTGCAATCGGACAGGTTTTTGGAAGAATCGACTGCATGACGAGTTTGATAGAGGGTAAACTGACGTTCACGTTCGATGACGACTGTGAAGTCGGAAAATATGATCAATGGTCCTTTCACCAAGAGAGTTTTCAAAGCGCTGCGGGTGGTTCGAAAGCGATTGACTTTGTGTGCGTCGGCAAAGGTGTGTCTTGGTTGATCGAAGTTACGGACTATCGAAATTACCCGCTCCCGAAACCGAGTTGTCTGAGCGACGAAGTAGCCAGGAAGGTGCGAGATACTTTAGCCGGGCTGGCGACCGCAGCAACCAATGCCGATGATGTGACTGAGAAGAAAATTGCGCAACTCGCCTTGAGTCCAGAGCGGAAGTGGCGGGTGGCGTTGCACCTGGAGCAATCTGATCATCGATCAAAGCTTTGGCGGAAAATGCCCGATTCATCCAAGCTGTTGATAAAGCTCAGGAAGAGATTGAGATTTGTCGACTCAGGTGCTTACATTGTTAGTACCCAATGCTCATTCCCGGACATAAAATGGAGAGTAAAGGATGAGCAAGAGGGTTAGCTGCTTGCTCTGCTATTCGGGAAGTGGGTAGGAGTAATAGGGAAATTCAGTTCGGTTTTCCATGGCCTCCTCCACTACTCAACCTCCCCCCCCACCCTTGACGGCGAAATCCCCCACCGAACCTTGCGCGGCAAGGACCCCCATTCACGAAACGCGCCGAGAAGAAAGAACGCAGGAGGAAGGTGGAGGGGTAGTCAGGCGCTCGGCGCCTCTGATTGCAGAGTGAGTATTCGTACGGCAGCAAGCCCAGCGACACGCTCGTTGTTGTGATCGGTGAGTGCGAGGCTCAGCACTCTCCACCCGCGCATCCGCCGAGAAACGCCTCCAGGACAAACGCGAACGCGCCGAGAAGAAGAGGTTGAGGGGGAAGGTGGGGTAGGGGTGTGTGTTTTTCCTTGATCGATTTGACACGCAACAGGTAGACTCACGCTCCGCCCAGGTTTCTCTTCCGAGTGCGAATTGTGAAAGTACTAGGAAATTTTTAGGAGTCTACTTTTGCCTAATATCCATTGTTTAACCGTTGGGCAGGGAGATTGCACGCTGATTGAACATGGTTCGGGTCGTGTTTCCATGATCGACATTTGTGGTGGTAACACTGAACGAATAAGTGCTCAATCGCGAACTCACTCGCTTTTAGAGAATGTTAAAGGCAACTTTCGTATGTGCAACTCACCAACGAATCCGCTGGATTATCTTAAGGAAAACGGCCTCACAAGTATTTGGAGATTCATTTCGACTCACCCTGATATGGATCACCTAGACGGTTTCGACGCTCTTATGAATTCGTTTCCTGTACTGAATTTTTGGGATCAAGGTGCAAGAAGAGAGAAACCAGATTTCGCTCGCTCTCCTTTTAAGGAAGCTGATTGGGATAGATACGTCAAAGTGCGGGATGGTGAAGAAAATGGTACGCGTGTCGTGAAGGTTAAACAGGGTAGCCAATTTAAATATGCAAACCAAGATGACAAATCCGGTCATGGAGACTGTATAACCATATGCGCCCCTTCTGATCAGTTGGTTGAAAAATGCAACGACTCTCAAGACTTCAATGATGCTTCTTATATTATTGTCTACAATGCTCGTGGCGGAAAAATTGTACTGGCTGGAGACGCGGATGATGATGGGTGGAAATGCGCGATTGATAAATACGGGGAACTTCTTAGGGATGTAGGTTTTTTATTGGCTCCCCATCATGGGAGAGATAGCGATCGTGATCGGTCGTTCCTCGATCACTTAAAACCACGATTTTCGTTGTTAGGATGTGCTCCATCTGAGCATCTCGCATACGATGCGTGGAGAAATCGGAATCTAGCGTATGCCACGCAAAATCAATGCGGGAACATTGTTGTAGATGCGGGAGGTGATGATCTCAGTATTTATATCGAGAATGATACATTTGCAGAAAAAGCTGGAGGAGACACATCAAAAACAAACGAACAAGGTTACTACTTTCTTGGTGCTTTTTAGTCAGCACAAGTATTCTTAGTAAGGACCCCAACTGTCCGGTCTAAAATTAAAACTGAAGTTACCGTCTCTGCGCGTAGTCAACACGTATCTTGTATCGCCCCGGAAAGGTCCACCCTTCGCCACTTCGTTGTAGAAATCTGTCGTTTCCTGTGTTTGGAAGCCTTTGTGTTTATCCGAGATAACAACATAGTAAGGTTTGCAGAGACCATGAGCGAAAATATCCTTACATATTCCGCTCGCGCGGCCGTGGTGTGATGCAAATAGAACTAACACTTCGGATAGTCGGTCTCGAAATGATGGATTCTGTAAAAGTTTCGACCACCCATCCGCCTCCATGTCCCCTGGGAAGAGGATTGTCTTTCCGTAAACGGAGATAAAAGTTGCCAAACTCAGGTTGTTTTCGTCTTTGAAATCAGACGGATAACTGTTACTGAACATTGAAATATTCAGCGATCCGAAATCTACTTCACCAGGGTTTATAAATACATTTTCCAGCTCATAAACCAAACGCCTGATTCCTGGGCCCATTCCCTCCTTGGACTTCATGTGACGTATGGCATTTGTTGATACTCTTCCGTTGCGATAAATAAAATTCACATGCACTTTGTCGATAAGATTTGGAAATCCACTCACATGATCTTCATCATAATTTGTAACGATTAGAGCTTCAATTTCTCTGATTTGCCTTGCTGCTAAAAAGTTACCAGGCTTCCAATCAGTGGTGGAGTTGTGCCCGCAGTCGATCATTACATATCTTCCATCGTCGGTTGTTATAAGTGCACAAGCTCCATGCTCAACATTAAAGACTTCAAGTAGCATCACTCTCCCCGTCGTTGGTATTAGTAGTTGAATATGCGAAAGTGCGTAGCACTTCAGCAGCGAAAGCGCTGTAAAATTTCAGAAATCGGCTGAATAGACCGACTGCCAAAATCAAAGCAAAAACCGTCAAATAGCTAGGCCCCAATTCACCATCTTTAGGTGTTTTCCCTAAGAACAGGCAGACCGTGATTAGTGCTGTGAACGCTACATTCCGGTTTAGGCCATATTGATTTCTAAATATGTCCATCCGCTGTCGAGCGTCTTCGTTCTGTCTTGCAACTGTAAATGCCACTCCAAATACTGTTTCAGGATCAGATACGAGTTCATCGACGCTCTTTTTGTTAGCTGCGGCGGCTTTCTGCAGAATTACATCGCGAGTGGCCTTTGGAAGAGGCTCATAGTAACGCCCCACTACACACCGGGCTATGAACTTGTCAATTCTTCGCATTGGAGCAGCACCGATCATCAATGCGGTCGGAGGCCGTAGGACACGCCTAGCGAGCCAGTGTTCAAATAGAATTGAAGCGGGTATGGCGGCAATCTGTCCGGTAAAGTAGGCTATGGCTACAGCCAGCACGATCTCCACGAACGTCCAATTCTGGCGAATCATCATGATGCTGTCGTAGAAGACATAATCGACAGCAAAAAGTAGAATAAATCCGTTGGCTAGGTAACCGTAGAAGTCATAGTCTGTAAACGGAAACCAATCCTTCAATTGTTAGCTCCATATTGAACGTGCGAAGGTCTACTAGTTCATGAAAGAAATCTGCGCTTCTCGCACCCCCTATCGACCTAACCCCCCGTCGAACCTTGCGCAACGGCAAAAGCGGCTTTCCGCTTGACCTGTTCGATTTCCGAAAGATAGATTTCGCATTATACATGATCGTGCTTATTGGCATTCATATTTTGTAGGGGCCGTTCGCGAACGGCCCGATTGCTCTTTAGTTGTGAGTTCCGGGAGGAGAGGTATTGGGCGTCGGCTTTGAGGAAATGCTGGAGCAGATACGCGCCGTCTCCGATTCTGAGTACGAAAAGGGCCGGCATTTCGAGCGGGTGATAAAGAAGTTCTTCACCGAAGACCCGCTTTACCGGGATCGCTTCTCGAACGTCTGGCTCTGGCCCGAATGGGCGGCGCAGCGGCTTGGTTTCGACGGAAGCGATACCGGAATCGACCTCGTGGCCGAGGAGCGCGAAGGCGGCTACTGCGCCGTTCAGTGCAAGTGCTACGCGCCCGACACGCGAATCTCGAAGCCGCACCTCGACTCGTTCATCTCCGCCTCCGCCCGCGACCCCTTCACCGCCCGCATCGTGAACGGCCAGCCTCCCGCCATCGACCCGTAGAAGAATCCGTTTTTCACCACAGGGCCGTTCGCGAACGGCCCCTGCAATTGAGGCTTGGATTGACGGCATTCCGGCGCAGGCCGGAATCCAGAGCCGATGAGGATTAAGATGATCCGGTTTTTCATGTCCGCACCGCTCGGATGGAAAATGCCAAAGAGCAAAGAAGCAAAGGCAAGGTGAAATGTCCCGCGTGGGACATTTCTGGATTCCGCATTCTCTTCCTCATCGGGCGAGAATGATTGACGGAGTTACGGACGAAATCGCAAGGGGTGTAGGGACAGGCCCCCGTGCCTGTCCGATGCCCTGTTCCGCAAACAGGGGGCAGGGCGGGCACAGTCGAGCTTCTCTTTCTCAGGAAACTCGACGCCCCTACGGACTTCCTCACCCCGGTCGGCTCCATACGCCGAATCACGTAATCGGGACTTTTCCAATACCCTCTTTATTAAGATTTATGGATTAAACCTTAATAACGAAATCCCTTATTAAGCGTTCGCGCAATATAGCTGAAAAATGGACTTCGTTATCAAGTTTTCAGGTTTAAGTCTTGATAACGAAATTTCTTGTTAAGCTTTGCTGAACGGGAATGGACTCAATACCGCTCCGGCACGAAGGTCTGATCGCTCATGGGGGGGCGCACGTAGGCTTCCTCTGACCGGCGCGGGGGGAGTTCGACGCGCGCGGGCGTGAGGTCCTCATACGGGATGAGGGAGAGCAGGTGGCTGATGCAGTTGAGCCGCGCGCGGCGCTTCGAGTCCGCTTCCACCACGTACCAGGGGGCCTGTTTGATGTCGGTGTGGGCGAACATCTCGTCCTTCGCCCTGGAATACTCGACCCAGCGGCTGCGCGACTCCAGATCCATCGGCGAGAGCTTCCAGCGCCTCGTGGGGTCGGCCAGGCGCGCCTGGAAGCGGCGCTCCTGTTCGGCGTCGCTCACCGAGAACCAGTATTTGATCAGGATGACGCCCGAGCGCGCCAGCATCCGCTCGAACGTGGGGCATGAGTGCAGGAACTCGCGGTATTCCGCCTCCGTGCAAAAGCCCATCACCCGCTCCACGCCCGCGCGGTTGTACCAGGAGCGGTCGAAGAGCGCCATCTCGCCCGCGGCGGGCAGGTGGGCCGCGTAGCGCTGGAAATACCACTGCGTCTGTTCGCGCTCGGTGGGCGCGGGCAGGGCGACGACGCGGCAGACCCTCGGGTTGAGACTCTGCGTGATGCGCTTGATGACGCCCCCCTTGCCCGCGGCGTCCCGCCCCTCGAAGATGACGGCGACTTTCAGGCCCTCGCGCCTTATCCACTCCTGGAGCTTCACGAGTTCGACCTGTAGCCTCGCGAGTTCCGCCTCGTACACCTTCTTGGACAGCCGCTGGCGCGGCGCCTTTGCGGCGTCTCCCGCACGGGTGAAGGCGGGTGCGCTCTCCTCCGCGCGCCCGGCCTGCGGTTGATCGGTTCGGGGTTCGGCCTCTTCCGTCATCCCGGGTCATTCCCTGGGGGTGAGGTCGAAGCCGAACCATTCGAGCGAGAGCCGCGAGAGCGTCCCATCCTCGGCCGCGGCGCCGATGGCGGCGGAGAACATGTCCGCGAGCGCGCGGTCCTCCCTGCGGACGCCGACGCCGGTTCCCTCGCCCAGCAGACCGCCCGTGAAGCCGGGGCGCAGGATTTTCAGCTTTCCCTTCGCTCTCTCGATCAAGGGCTTCAGGTAGGACATTTGGGCCAGGGCGGCGTCCACGCGGCCCCCCAGCAGGGCGCGGTCGAGTTCCCCCTGGACCTCGAAGGCGCGGATCCGGGCGGCGTCGGCCATGTGGGTTCTCAGGAAAATCTCGAACGTGGTGGCGGCCTGCGCGCCGAGCGTCCTGCCTGTGAAGGCCTTCCTGAGCGCCGCGACGGCGGCCCTCTCCCCCGCGTCCAGGGCGCCCAGCGTGACCGAGGCGGTCTTCGTCGTGACGCCCGCGAGGGGGCCGTCGGCCCGGACGGCGAAGGCGGCGGGCGCCGCGGCGTAGGCGCGCGAGAAGGCGATGCGTTTTTTTCGCTTCGCGGTGATCGAGACGCCGGTCATGATCGCGTCGAACTCGCCCGCCCGGAGCGCGGCGATCATGCCCCGCCAGAGCCGCGGGATCAGGACGCATTCGACCTTCATGCGCCTGCACAGGTCGGCCGCCAGGTCGACTTCGAAGCCGACGAGCCGGCCCGAGGCGTCCTTGTCGTTCCAGGGGGGATAGGCCCCCTCCGTGGCGATGCGCACCACGCCGCCCGGCTTCCAGCCCGCGGCCTGCGCCGCTCCCGTGAGGGCGATGACGACGCCGAGAGCCGCCAGAAACACCTTCATCGCGCGCCTCCTGTTTCGTGTCGCTGGTCGTTTCGATTATGAACTTCTCAAGGGGATTCACGCAAGCAAAAAGAGGGGGAGCGTGCGGCGAGGCATTGCGGGTGAGGGCCTTTCTGAGATGGTCTTCAAGGTGATATGGGAGTATTTCGAGGCCTCGTAAGCTTCACCGGCTATGGGCCGCTTGTGAGGGTTCGAGATCGCTCGCAAGGGCGGCCCTTGCGCCAAGGGATGCGCATGTCATAGGGGCCGCTCGCGAGCGGTCCGGTTTCATGTAGTCTGTTTCTCCGCCTTAGAGTATCCGTGCAAGGGCACATAAGTTCTGGTACTATAATTCCAAAATGTTTCATGGAAGCGTAACGCATTTGCCAGTTCGCAATATCGATGTTGCAGATAGCAAAGGTTCGAAAATGGTTATCACAAGAGTGAAGTTGGAGCGCTTTACGGCTTTCGAAAACCTTGATTTTAAGGCCTCACCTGGCATCAATGTTCTCATTGGAGCCAATGGAACTGGCAAAACCCATCTAATGAAAGTTGCCTACGCAGCCTGTGATGTTAGCAAGACCGAAGCAGATTTCGCAGAAAAGCTCATTCGCGTGTTTTTGCCTTCTGAAGGAGCCCCTGGACGGTTAGTCAAGAGGCGAGCCGTAAGTTCGCAGTGCGCAGTTGCCGTATTTCGTGGGAAGGCGAATATCAGAGCTACCTTTTCAAACCATATCAAGATTCCTAGGTCGATTAAAGTTAGGCGCACAAGAGGCTGGATCGATAATCCTGTACAGAGCGTCTACATACCGGTAAAGGAAATGCTTGCGAACGCGCCAGGTTTTCGATCTCTTTACGGACAACGCGAGATTCATTTTGAGGAAGTTTATTCTGATATTCTTGATCGGGCCTATCGGCCTCTTTTGCGTGGTCCAACAGACCAGAAACGTAAGAAGGTTCTCCAAATTTTGAAAGATGAATTAGATGGGAAGGTGGATCTAAAGAATGACGAATTCTTCTTCCGAAGCAAACGTGGAAATTTGGAATTCACACTGCTGGCGGAAGGGTTACGCAAACTTGGACTACTTTGGCTTCTTATTCAAAATGGAACTTTGCTAGAAGGTTCTATTTTATTTTGGGACGAACCAGAAACCAGCCTCAACCCAAGACTTTTTGGCCCGTTGATTGAGATAGTTCTAGAACTCCAGAGGATGGGCGTGCAAGTTTTTATTGCGACACATGATTACGCGATACTTAAAGAGTTGGATCTCCGAGTCAAGAAAGAAGACGAGATAGTTTTTCATTCATTGTATCAGGACAAGGGGAGTGGCGAGATAGAGCATCACTCGACAAATGCCTATTTAAGCATTCATCCCAATGCTATCGCCGATGCTTTCACCAGTCTTTATAATCGGGAAGTCGAACGCACTCTAGGGATGCCACAGACATGACAGTGATGACTGAAGGCAATATCAAGATGAATTTTCCGCAATATGCTGATGTCCGGAGATTTGACGGGCCAACGCATAGACTTTCACATTGCAGCATGAAAGCAATAGATTTCATCGTGGAGTTGACCGATCGAGTACTCTTCATTGAAATCAAGGACCCGCAGGATCCTCAAGCAAACCCCAATAGTAGCAATAAAACTATAGCGGAATTTCAATCAGGTGAAATGGATGAGATTTTCAAACTAAAGTTTAGGGACTCCTTTATTTATGAATGGGCTTCAGATAATCTTAAGAAAAAACCCATCCATTTTTATGTGCTCATTGGCATTGAGACTTTAGATAAAGCTTTGCTTCTTAATAGAACCAATTCCCTCAAGACAAAACTCCCGGTTCGTTCTGTCTCAGAAGGAATATGGAAGAAACATATTGCCGAGGAATGCTTGGTATTTAACATTGAAACTTGGAACCAGTTCTTGCCAAATTTTCTAGTGTCTCGGATTTAAGCTGAGTAAGTACGCATAATTTATTATTGGGTAACCGTATAATTCACGACCCCAGCCCGACCCCCGCTCAACCGACTCCTAACCTACCCGCCGCCTCATTGACCGCGGCTTCGCGCTCGTTCTGGCGCGCGGCGAATGAATCGCGCACTTCGGACACCATCGCCGGGTCGGCCCGTTCGGGAGAGCCCGCATCATATGGAGGCTTGGGGTCGTACTCCATGCCGAGTTGTATCTTCCGGGCGGCTTCGGTCCCCAATATCTCTCCCGCCACTGTCAGGGCGAAGTCGATGCCGGCCGTGACGCCGGCGCCGGTGATCACGTTGCCGTCGACGACCACGCGCTCATTCACGGGCTCGCACCCGAAGGCGGCGAGCATCGAGTGCGACATCCAGTGCGTCGTCGCCCGCTTGCCCTTTAACAGTCCCGCTGCGCCGAGCACGAGCGACCCGGAGCAAACGGAAGTGACGTAGCGCGCCCCCGCCGCCTGGCGGCGCACGAAGTCGAGCGTCTCCGCATCGCTTAAGAGCGCGTTCGTGCCCGCGCCGCCCGGCACGCAGATGAGGTCGAGTTGCGGGCAGTCGGCGAACGTCGTGCTCGGCAGAAGCTCCATGCCGCCGCCCGCCTTGACGGGAGCAAGCGTCTTCCAGACGAGGCGGACGTCCGAGTCGGGGAACTTGGTGAAGACCTCGTACGGGCCGGTCATGTCGAGCTGGGTGAGATTCGGGAAGAGAAGAAGACCGATCTGGAATCGCATGGCGCCTCGATGCCTCCGCTGTTGGGGTTGGAGGTCAGATTATGGGCGGCCCGCAGGCGTGTCAAGGTGGGTCAATCGCGACGTATGTACCCTGTAGGGGCGACCCCCGTGGTCGCCCAATTCTGGACAGGCACGGGGGCCTGTCCCTACGCTACCCTGTATTGCAATGAACCCGTAGGGGCGGTTCGCGAACCGCCCCTGCAAAGCAAGGCGTATACCGGCCGGTTTGGTGTATGGGGTTCTTGAAAAAGCCCCCCTGACAAGAGGGGTTGGGGGGTTGAACCCGACCGGGGAGGGAGGGTTCACGGCAAGGGCGAAGCCCGCAGGCGAGTTGGTGGGGGGACATGCCACAGAAAAAGCTCCCCCCACCGAATCGGCCTTCGCACAAACCGCTCGGCCTCTTCGTCGGGCTTTCCCCTCGGGAAGCCCGACCCTCAAGGGGGGAGTGTTTTATTGGTGCTCTGCAAGGGGGGAGTGAACCGGGTTACGTTCTACTCCTCCGCTCTTCCCACCCCATGCTATACTTCACTCGAACCAACGTCCCCCGCTCCCTGCATGAAGGCCGCCATTGGAATATCTCTCCTTCGCGTGGAAAAACCGACGCTTTCTGGGGTTCGGCCTTTTGCTCACGTTCTTCTCGTGCTTCGGGCAGTCCTATTTCATCGCCGTGTTCAACACCGACATCCGCAGCGCCTTCTCGCTCTCGCACGGCGAGTTCGGCCTCGCCTACGGCGTCGCCACCGTATCGAGCGCGATGTGCCTCATATGGGCGGGCCGCCTGATCGACAGGACGAGGCTCAAGACTTTCGCCCTGTGCGTCTGCGGGGGACTCATCGCCTCCTGCGTCCTGATGGCGGCGGCGCCCGTCTTCCCGGCCCTGCTCTTCGCCCTGTTCGCGCTCAGGCTTACGGGCCAGGGGCTGATGGTCCACACCTCGGTGACGAGCATCGGGCGGCATTTCACCGCCGAGCGGGGCCGCGCCGTCAGCGTCATTTCGATGGGCGGGCCGTCGGGCCAGGCCGTCATGGCGCTCGTTGCGGTCGCTCTGGCCGCGTGGCTCGACTGGCGGCAGGTCTGGCTGGTGATGGCGGCGGGTTCGGCCCTCGTCCTGCTCCCTTGCGTCCCCTGGCTGCTGAGAGGGCACAAAGACGAACACCTGGACTCCGAAAAGCGCGCACAAACGCAGGCTGATTCCGGATCCCGGGGCGACTGGACGAGGCGCGACGTGCTGAAGGACGTGCGCTTCTACTTCATGATGCCCGTTTTACTCGCGCCCTCCTTCATCGCCACCGGCTTTTTCTTCCACATGGCGCATCTGGTGGATGCGAAGGGGTGGAGCCTCGCCTTCTTCACGGGCGCGTACACGCTCTACACGGCCTTCTCCATCACGCTGACGCTGCTCGCAGGACCCATCGTCGACCGGATAGGCGCGGTCCGGCTGATTCCCTGGCATCTCGCGCCCCTGTGCGCCGGGCTTGCGGCGCTGGCGAGTTCGGACCACTGGTCCGCCGCGATTCTCTACATGGGCCTGACGGGGATCACCGTCGGCGTGCGCATCACCATCGGCGGGGCCGTCTGGGCGGAGATCTACGGGGTGGAGAACCTGGGGGCCATCCGCTCGCTCGCCACCTCGTTCATGGTGGTATCCACCGCGCTCTCGCCCGTCGTCTTCGGCTGGATGGTCGATTACGGCGTGAGCGTGGAGAGCATCGCCCTCATGTGCCTGGCATACGCGGCGGGGGCGTCGGTGCTGAGCGGCGTTTCGATTGGGATGCGGCATTAAGAAGAAAGGAATTGTGGTTTGTGAGAGAGAATTTTCTTCCGCAGGTCCGCCCCTACGCATCGTCGAGTTCGGCGATCAATTCCTTGACGCCGCCATACGTGCTTAGCCCTTCCCCGGCGCGCGCCTGCCGAATGGCTTCGCGGGTTTCCTCGTTTGGAGTCGGGGTGCGGGTTATTTCCGTATCGGCCATATTGTATACCCTCACCGCTCCCTGCGCTTCGGCGGCGCGAAGCGGCGCCGCCAGCTCGCCGTCTGCGAGCGCGTGATGCGGTAGAGCATGAAGCCGCCTCCCGTCACCGAGACGAGGATGAGCGCGAAGCCTATCGTCATCGCCCGCTGAAACGGCGTGGCGCGCCGGGTTTTCTCCTGAGCGGAGCCTGCCGCTTTTTCGCCTGCGGCGGGAGGGTTCTCCGGCGGCGGCGCGACGTCGGGCAGCCAGACGAAGGGAATCGCCACCATCCCCGCCACGAAGAGGATGGGCAGTATCAGGCGCGTGAAATAGAGGCGGAACACGTTTGATGACCTCCCGTAACGGAATATAAACGGCGAGGGCGCGCGAATCCACCCCTCAAGGGGTTGTTGATAAAACCTCTCGAAGCCGTGGAGGTGCGATGGTTTTGTAGGGGCGGCCCTCTGTGGCCGCCCGTATCGGAGGCCTCGGACAGGCACGGAGGCCTGTCCCTACGGTTGGCGGCGTATTTTCCCTCTTCAGTCGAAACCGGCTTCTCGGGACCCTCGGCGAATTTGGTTTTCGTTCGTCATTCCGGCTTTCGCCGGAATGACGGCAGTGATCGATTCCGACCGATGAGGGAGGAATCGACTGAGCGGGAAGGGGTTTTACAACAACCCCACATCCGCCGGGTGCGGGCCGCATGAAGCGTTTTTGGCCTCATGGGCGCGCGCGGTTTTCGTTTCGCGCGAAATGTGGTGATATGGATTTTCCGTCCATGATGCGAGAGCGCTTTTATCGTTTTCCCATCTATTTTATCCAGGCGAGGGAGGCGGCGACGGATGAAACGGCCGAGAATCGGAATCACCTGCGACGTGGGCAAGCGGAATTTCCCCGAAGAACCCAGGGTGCGTCCGCGCCACGTGCTCATGGACGCCTACGTGGAGTCCGTCATCAAGGCGGGCGGCGCGCCCCTGCTCCTGCCCGCGGTGGAGGATGAGCAGGCGAGCATGTCCCTGCTCTTGGGCATCGACGGCCTCATCATCTCGGGCGGCGGGCACGACATCGACCCCATGCTCTACGGCGAGGAGCGATTGCCGGAGTGCAGCCCCACGAACCCCAAGCGCGAGACTTCCGAGATGGCGGCATGCCGGGGGGCGGTGACGCGCGACATGCCCGTGCTCGGCATCTGCGGCGGCATGCAGGTCATCAACATCGCGGCGGGCGGCTCGCTCTATCAGGACATCCCCTCCCAGGTGCCGGACGCGCTCACGCACCGGCCCGAGAACATGGACGAGAACACCTACACCTTCCACGAGATTGAGATAGGCGAGTCCATCCTCGGCGAGATTCTCGGCGAGTCCTCGGTCGTGAACAGCCACCACCACCAGAGCGCGCGCGAGGTCGGGCCGGGCGTGCGCGTTTCGGCCAGGACCGAAGACGGCGTCATCGAGGCCATCGAGTGCCCCTCGCACCAGTTCGTCGTGGGCGTGCAGTGGCACCCCGAGTCCATGTCGGCCTACGGCTACGCCGACGCGGACGGGGCGGCGCAGCTCTTCTCCCGCTTCGTGGACGAGGCCCGCATCTTCGCGGATTAGGAAGGTTGAGGCTCACTTATTTCGCATAAACCCTGAGGAACTCTCCTGATGGACAAGCGACTCGACCCCTACCGCTTTGACGTGGGAAGCGCCCGCGTGGAGCCCGAAGACCCGGTCGTGGCGGGAGCGTTCTTCACCCGGAAGATCGTCTTCACGGCGGGCAAATACGGTGTGGACGAGGGCGCGCAGATACTCGTCTGCAAGCGGCTCTCGAGCGACATGGAGATCCCCCAGTTCACGGACCCCGCGGCGTCCGGCTACGTGAGCGTCTCCTGCTCGAACCCGGAAGTCGGCTTGACGCTCAGCTATCAGGAACAGGGCTATATTGATGATTGGCGCTCCGGCGTCGCCGTCCGGGTCGCGCGGGGGTATCTCTGCCAAGGCGATGAGGTAACGCTCGTCCTGGGCGACACCAGCGGCGGCGGGCCGGGGTTGCGCGCGCAGACGTTCCCCGAGGCGCGCCACACGTTCAAGATCGTGGTGGACACCTTCAACCGCAAGCATTTCTACGAACTGGAACATGACCCCGAAATCCGCATCGTGGGCGGCGCGCCCGAGACCTGGCATCTCGCGTGCCCCCAGACGCCCGCGCGGGGAGAGCCGTTCTCCGCCATCGTGCGCGGCGTGGACAGCTGGGGGAACCCGGCGGAGGAATTCACGGGCGAAGTGTCGGTCGGAAAGAGCCGCTCGGGCTGGCAGGAAGAGGACGCCGTACCGGGGAAGGTGGAATTCTCGGCCGGCGACGGCGGCGTGAAGCGTGTGGGCGGCGCGCGGTTGACGGGCGAGGGGCCTTACCGCTTGCGCTTGGAAGACCCGGCGGGGCTGGTATCGTTGAGCCCGCCCATTCTGCCCAAAGCCCCGGACGATCCTTATTCGCTATTCTGGGGGGACATCCACGGGCAGACGCGCTCCACGGTCGGCACGGGCACGGTGGAGGAGTATTTCCGTTTCGCGCGGGACAAGGCGGGCGTGGACGTCGCCGCGTGGCAGGGCAACGATTTCAGGGTCCGCAAGGAGGACTGGGCGGAGGTGGTGCGCGAGTGCAAGGCGTTCAACGAGCCGGGCCGCTTCGTCACGCTCCTGGGCTATGAGTGGTCGGGCACGCGTTCAGGCGGCGGCGATTACAACATCTACTACGCGGGCGATGCGGGAACCATCCACAGAAGCTCCCATGCGGGCGTGGACGATCTTTCGGACGTTCATGAGGACAGGTTTCCTATATCGGCTCTTTGGGACACCTTCCGGGGAAGGAAGGACGTGATGAGCGTCGCCCACGTGGGCGGACGGGCGTGCAACCTCGATTTCTTCGATCCCGAATTCGTGCGCCTCGCGGAAATCCACTCCCACCACGGCACCTTCGAGTGGTTCGCGGAAGATGTGCTCGCGCGCGGCTTCCGCGTCGGCTTCATCGGCGGGAGCGACGACCACACAGGCCGCCAGGGGCTGGTCTACCCGAACCGCCGCTCGAACAACGTCGTCACCTTCGACGTGAAGGGCGGCCTCATGGGCCTCTACGCCAAGGAACTCACGCGCGAGGCCGTCTGGGAGGCGATGCGCGCGAGGAGAACCTACGCCACGAACGGCGAGCGCATCTACTTGAAGACCGCCTGCGGCGATGCCCTCATGGGCGAGGAGGTGGAGACGGGAGGTCCGCCGACGATCCGCGTCGAGGTCCATGGCGCGGCGCCGCTTCTGGACGTGGAACTGAAGCGCGGCGCCGAAACCATCCACCGCCATCCGGTGAACGCCCCCGAAGCCGCCGGCCGCGCGCGGCGTATCCGCGTGCAGTGGAGCGGGGTGACGCAGAAAAGCGGGCGCGACAAGAAGGTCGAATGGCGCGGCGGAATCGCGCTGGATAAGGGCGCGGTGCTCTCGCACACGCCCTACGCGCTCGATCAGTACGACGACGCCGTAACCCGCGTATCGAACAAGGTGCTCCGCTTCGCCACGGCGACCTCGGGCGACCCCGACGGCGTGCTCATCGACCTGGACGCCCCCGCCGACGCCCGCCTTTCCTTTTTTAGCAACGTCAAGAGTTTCACCCTGCCCCTCGGCGAGATAACGGCGGAACCTACCATCATCGAAGCCGGCGGCGTGAACATCCGGGTTCTCGTCGCCGAAGTCGGCGCGACCCTCAAGGACTGGAGCGCGCGCTTTCAGTTCACCGACGAGGACGCCTCCACCGATGCCGTGAACCCCTACTGGGTGCGCGTCTTACAGGTCGACGGCGGCCAGGCCTGGTCGAGTCCGGTGTATGTGAAGAGGGTGGGGTGAGGGGGTTTCGTTTGACCCGCGGGAATCACCAAACCCTTCCTGAACGGTTGGCAATACATCGCTTTTCGGAGTTGTTGAAAAATCCCCTACTCAGTCGGAATTGACCACCGCCGTCATTCCGGCGAACGCCGGAATCCAGAGCAGACGGGAATGTCGAATCGCAGGACGACCAGGAAAAACGAAAAAGCAAAAAAGACAAATACAAAAGCAAAGTCCCTGGATTCCGGCATGCGCCGGAATGACGACCAAAAACCGCGTTTGGCGTAGGGACAACCCCCTGTGGTTGTCCCCCCTGTTATTCTCCATGAGGACAGGCACAGGGGCCTGTCCCTACGGGTAGCCGCAATGATTTCGCATGGGAGAACCTATGTGTTCTCCCATGCGGATTCGGGCGTCTTGAATCCGGGCGGACACGCAGGTCCGCCCCGACACCCCCAAGTTTGACTCCCCATCCCTTTTGACCTCATGCCCTCCTTCTCATACACTCCCGCGCGTTTGTTCGTTCATGCTTTATTCAGGAGCGTAATACGTGAAAATCGGCATCATCGGCCCGGCCGCCGCGGGCAAGACGACGCTGTTCAACGCGCTCACGGGCGGCGCGGCCACAACGGGGGGGTACGGCGCGGCGCGGGTGAACGTAGGCGCGGCGGCGGTGGCGGACGAGCGTGTGGACGCCCTGAGCAATGTCTTCAAGCCGAAAAAGACGACTTATGCGGGCGTCAACTTCGTGGATGCGCCGGGCGTGGGCGATGCAGGCGCTTCGCGGAACGCCGAGGCCATCCCGCAGGCGCTGGAGGGCGCGGACGCGCTCCTGGTCGTCGTGCGCGCCTTCGAGGACGCGGGCGTTCCGCATCCAAAGGAGAGTGTCGACCCCGCGCGCGATCTGGCGGACGTGCGCTTCGATCTTCTTCTGCGCGACCTCGCCGTCGTCGAGCGGCGGGTGGAGCGGCTCGAACGCCTGGTGAAACTGAAACGCGACCCCGCCGAAGCAGCCGAGTTCGCGCTCCTGGGCCGCATCCGAGAGGCGCTGGAGGACAGCCGTCCGGTCCGATCAATGGAGCTGGGTGAAGAAGAAACGCGTATTATTAAAGGCTTCGGCTTTCTCTCCGCCAAGCCGCTCCTCGTGGTCGTGAACGTCGACGAGGATCAGCTGGAGGAGGCGGACGCTTTCGCGAAGCTGAACGGCGAGACGCCCGTCGCCCTGGCCGCGAAGCTCGAAGAAGAACTCGCCCAACTGCCCGCTGATGAGAGGGCTGCGTTTCTCGCGGATTACGCGCTGGAATCCTCGGCGCTGGATAAGGTAATTCAGGCGTCGTTCAACCTGCTCAATCTCCGCTGTTTCTTCACCGTGGGGAAAGACGAGGTGCGCGCCTGGCCGGTCCGCGCGGGCACGGTCGCCCTCCACGCGGCGGGGACGATTCATTCCGACTTGGAGCGCGGCTTCATCCGCGCGGAGGTGATATCGTTCCCCGACTTCATGGCGGCGGGCTCGCTCGCCGCGGCGCGGGAGAGGGGAACGCTCCGGCTCGAGGGCAAGGACTACGTCGTCAAGGACGGCGACATCTTCCACGTGCGGTTCAACGTGTAGCGGGTGGGGTTGTTGTAGGGGCGGACCCATGTGTCCGCCCGCCTTTCGTTTTGCCCGCGGATGAATCCATGCGAAGGCAAAAGGCGGGCGGTTCTCGAACCGCCCCTACGGGCGAAACCCGCAACCGCGGATTACCGTCATTCCGGCGTCAACCACGACCAGGGCGGGAGAGAATGCGGAGTCCGCAAGCGGCGAGGGGCGATACGTCCAGGTATTTCATTCCGTCTTTGTCGAGGCATGAATCAAAGCGAAAAGTAAAAAATCAAAATGGATTCCGGCTTTCGCCGGAATGACGGAGGAGGGCGGTCCGCAGGGGGACAGGTCGCGACCTGTCCCTACAGGCTCATCCCCTGGCCCCCTCCAAAGCCGCGAGGATTCTCTCCCTCGCCTCCCGGTGCTCCTCACATCCGACGACTTCGAGCATCTCCTTGCGCCAGTTCGGGCGGCAGTAGCTTTCCTTGAGCCTGCGTATCCGGTCCGATGACGCTTCTTCCTGCGCCGGGGATATGTCGCCGTCCCGGATGGCCCGCGCAACCCCATCGACCGCTCGTTCCTGCGCGTCTTCTGAATGACAGATGAGGGCGATGTCGGCTCCTGCGAGGATGCTTTGAAGCGCGGCCTCTGCGGGGTCGTCTATCGCGCCCATGTCCAGATCGTCGGTGACGGCGACGCCCCGGAAGCCGAGTGCACCGCGCAGAATCTCCTGGAGAAAAATAGAGGACATGCTCGCGGGTGCCGTCTCGTCTATTGCTTCGAATACGGCGTGGGCCGCCATGACGCAGGCGGGAGGCGCGCGGCGGATGAGATGCCGGAAGGGCTCCAGTTCGCGCGCTCTCAAGTCATCGAGCGTGAGGCTGGAAGTCGGCAGCACGTCGTGGGGGTCAGGCGCCATGTCCCCGATGCCGGGGAAATGCTTGGCGCACGCGGCGACGCCCGTTTCTTGTAAGCCTTGCGCTGCGGCTTCGCCCATTCGAGCGACGACCTCTGGAGTCGCCCCGTATGCGCGATCGCCGATGACGGCGCACTCGGAGTTCGTGAGTATGTCCACGACGGGGGCGAAGTTCATATTCACGCCGACCGCTTCGAGTTCCGCCCCGGTGATCCTTGCTGCTTCCCGGGCGAGGGCGGGGCCGCCCGCGGCGCCGAATCCCCGCGCCGCCGGAAAGATCGTGAAGTCGGCAGACAGCCTGCTCACGCGCCCGCCTTCCTGATCTATTCCCACGAGGAGGGGAGCTTCGAGCGGGGAGGCGAGGGCGGCAGTTTGCAAGGAGGCGATGAGCGCCCCTGTCTGCGCGGCAGATTCGATGTTTCGCTGGAACAGGATGACGCCGCCGATTCTGCCCGCGCGAACGCGCTTGATGAGAGAGGCCGGGGCGACCGTGCCCTCGAAACCGGCCATGATGCGCCGACCGGCCCGGACCTCGGGCGCCTGCTCGTTCATTCGCGCCCTAGCCTTCGCGCATCCGCGTGATGACGAAAGGCTCCGCCATCGTTAGGCCCGCCGCACGGCCTGCGTCTTCGAGCCGCTGGTGGGCGCGCTTCTCGAAAGCCTCGGGGTTTTTGATCTGGCACTTGTGCGCGCACACCGCGCGGACTTTCACGTCGAAGGTCTCCGCGATGTCCACGAAAAAATTCGGCTCGCGCGTGTTGAGATAGAGGAGGTTCTTTGTGTGGTGCGCTTCTATCCCTGCGTAGGTGAGTTCGGGCAGGAAATGGTGGTCCCGCGCGTAGACCACCGCCTTGAACGTGGCGTGGCCGATGGCCTGGTGGTCGGGGTGCTGGTAGTAGGTGCGCCAGGGGTCGTGGGTCAGGATGGTGTCGGGCTTGAAGTGGCGGATCAGGAAGGCGATCTGGTTCCTGAACGCGCGCGTGTCCTCGAGTTCCCCGTCGCGGTGGCGCAGGAAGATGGTCTCCTTGACGCCCAGTATGCGGGAGGCTTCGAGCTGTTCCGCCTCGCGTATCCCGGCGAGGTCGAAGGGGCTGACATCGTCCTTCGTGCCCTTGTCCCCGTTCGTGCAGACGACCGTCCGAACCGTCGCGCCCTCCCGCGTCCATCGGGCGATGCTGCCCCCCGCGGACAGTTCCGCATCGTCGGGGTGGGCGACGACGACGAGTATGTTTCTGAATTCCGTGTGACTCAATTCTGGTTCCTTCCGTGTTTATGAAGCGTGGGGTGAAGAAAGCGCGGCCCCCTGACGCAGGCGCGCCCAGATATCGAGTTCCGCCTCCGCAACCCGCGCCCAGGCGAACGATTCCGCCCATTGGGTGGTTTTGCGGTTGGGGCGTTCGCAGGGTTTTTCCAGCAGTTGGAGCATCTTCCGCGCGTAGGCGTTCGTGTCGCCGTCCGCGATGAGGTGGCCGCTTTTGCCCTCGCGCACCGCTTGCGATATGCCGCCCACTTCGAAGGCCAGCGTGTTCAGCCCGCACGCGGCCGCCTCGACCGCCGTCATGCCGAAGCTCTCATAGCGCGAGGGCAGGGCGAAGACGTCGGCCGCGGAATAATAGAGCGGCAAATCTTCCTGCGGCTTGGCTCCTGTGAGGAGCAGGCTCTCCGCCACGCCGAGCCTTTGCGCGAGCTCTTCCAATCGCGCGACTTCGGCTCCCTGCGCGGGGGAGGCGAAATCCGCTGCGCGATAGCCGTCATCGTCTCTCATCGCGCCCTCTCTTGTTTCGCCGCCAATGTGCAGGAGGCGCGCATCGAGTCCGGGGCGTTCCTTGCGCATGAGGGCGAAGGCCTCGACGAGGCGGTCGAGTCCCTTCACGCGCTCGATGCGGCCCACGCTCAGGACGTATGCGAGATCGGGCTCTAAGCCCAGCCGCGCGCGCGCCTCGCTCTTCGGATGGGGCCTGAACCGCTCCAGGTCCACACCGCAGGGGACGACGTGGACTTCCACCCCGCCCGATATCTCGTCAATCGCGCGCGCCTCGGCGGGCGATGAAGCGAGAAGCGCGTCCGCCGACCTCATGAGGCCGGGTTCGGTGCTGAGCCGCATGTCGGACTCGCGCCTGGTGTCTCCAGGGAGCGCGTCGTTCTTGAGGGCGGCCAGCGTGTGGAAGCGAATAGAGAGGGGAACGCCCCACGTTTTGGCGAGAATCTCGCCCGCAAGGCCCGAGAGCCAGTAGTGCGCGGAAACGCCGTCGTAGGAGATTCCGTGTTCCTCCCCGAAGGCGAGAATGCCCTCGGCGAAGGCGTCCGCCCATTCGACTTGCGCGTCCTTGTCGAGTCTTTCTTGGGGCCCCGCCTCTATACGGATGAGGCGCGCGCCGTCGGCGATAAGGACTTCTCCCGCGGCCGAAGCCGATTCCAGGCGGGTGAAGACGTCCGCACGGACGCCCAGGCTCGCGAGCGCCTTCGCGATCTCGCGGGCGTAGACGTTCATCCCGCCCGTGAAGTCTCCTCCCAGGGGGGCGAGGGGGTCGGTGTGCATCGAGAGGATGGCGAGGCGGGGCGATTCCGTGCTCATCGCGCGCTCCTCTCGATCCGCACGCGCATCACGCGCTCCTCGCGCGCGCCGAAGCGGTACTTGTAGGCCTCATCGCCCCTCAAGAGGTCGAAGGACGCGCGGCCTGCCTGAATCGCTTCCTCCACGTTGTGGGCGAGCAGCACCAGGCCCGCGCTCAGTTCGTGCTCCACAGGGTCGAAGCCCGAGTTGTAGAGATAGATTCTCTCGCCGTAGTCGAACGAGAGATTGGCAGCGACGGGATGGCCGTCCACGCGCATGACGCTCAATTCCAGACAGCCGAGTTCGAGCATCGCCCGGGTCATGTCCTCGAAGAATGATCTTCTGTCGGCGTTCCAGAAATCCGCCTTCTCCTGCTGGCTCAGCGCGTGGAGGGCGATGAAATCCTCCAGATCGGATGCGAGCGCGTCCGCCGACTCGGTCCGCTCGTATTCCAGCCCCGCCTCCATGTTGGCCTTGCGAATCTTGCGCCTCAGGTCGCGCTCGTCCCTGGGCGCGAGCATCCCGGTGTATTCATCCCACGAACCGGGAAGCGGGATGACGGGGCAGACTTCTTCTTCCGAGACCGAGGCGGCCCCTCCCGTCAACTCCTCGATAGCCGCGACCGTGGGGGAGGCTTCGGGAATCCCGCGCAGGGAGAGTTCGCGCCAACCAGGAGCGTCCGGCTCGTCGAGGGCGGCGAGAACCGCCCGCCAGCAGGCGAGGTGCGCTCCGTCCGCGGCGATGATGTCGAGGTAGTCCGAGAGGTCGTCCCCTCCCGTCAGGCGCAACCGCCCGCCCTCGCTCAGCACGAAGGGCGCCACGCCCGCGAGCGCGCCCGCCTCGTCGCGCAGGGCGTAGACGCGAAGCTCGCCCGCGCCGAAGTTCCGCCACCACGCGGCGTGCCACGCGGGGTCGTAGAAAGGGTGCGCGTGGGCGGAGCGGGCCATCAGCGCGCGCCATTCGGCCTCTAAATCCGTGAACGCCTCGGGCGACGTGAAGGCTTCTATCTGCAGCGAGGAGCATGAACTTTGCGACATCGGGATTCCTTCGCATCCATCGCGCCTGTGGGCGCGCGTTGATTTCGTCCGCTACGCGAGCTCCAGCCCGACGAACGTGGCCGTCGGGTGTCCCTCCAGGGGGTCAGAGAGGTCCGAGCGGCTGAAGACGAAAAACCGGTTGTGGTAGAGCGTCTGAAACTGGATGAAGCCCGCCTTGTCCACGCCGCGCCTGGAAGCCGTGTTGCCCGCCTCGACGAAGATGAGAGAGCGCGCGAGGCCCAGCTTTTCCCCGTATTCCAGCGCGCGCCTCAGTACGGCGGGATAGAGGTTCCTCCCCCGCCAGGGCTCCAGGGTGAAGGCGTCGTATAGATAGATTTCCTTGGGTCCGGGCTTCACGGCCTTGTCGATCTCCTCCACGCCCACCACGCCGCGCGCGCCCCAGATGTAGCTCACCGCCTTGCCGTCCTCGAGCGCGACGAAACACTTCTCGCCCCGCTCGAAGCGCCTCCCCGTCAGGCGCTCGCCCTGCACGTCGGTGATGAGCCGGCGATTCTCCGACGCGCCGTCGAGGATGACGTGCTCCACCTCGATTCTCGCCTCGCTCGGCGGTACTGCTTCGGTGTGCGGGAAATCGTACAGGCAAAGCTCCACCGACGTGAGGAATATCGATTTCAGGAAATCCAAAAGGGGATGACTCCTTTATGCGAGAAACGCTTCGAGGAAAGGCTCGAGCAATGCGCGGAGGCGGGCCAGATCTCTCCTCTTTTCGAAATGCCCTAGCACCATCCTGGCGGTATGCGGAATGCTCGCCAGATAGCGATCCGCCCCCCGCGCCGTCTTCTGATAGGCGAAGGTGCCGATGGCCTTCAGGTTTCGCTGTATGGCTGTCCCGCGCAGGGCGCGTTCGTATTCTTCTTTATCCGAGAAGAGGCGGTGGCCGCAAGTCTCCCAGTAGCGGGCGATGAGGTAATACCGCGCGGAGTCCCCGAGGTCAACGTAGCTGTCATAGACCAAAGACGCCGGATCGTAGGTGGCCGGCCCCATGCGCGCGTCCTGAAAATCGATTGCGATCACCGCATCGTCCAGAACCATCAGGTTCCTGCCGTGGTAGTCGCGGTGCGTGAGGCGGAAGGGAATCCGGCAGATTTCCTCGCACAACGAGCGGAACGCCGCATCCAGCGCGCGCACATCCGTCTCCATCCCGAGGAGGCTCTCGAAGGCGTATTTTCGCGTGTGGTGGAGTTCGTTCGTGAAAAATTCGGCGTCGAAGCGCCGCGTGAGGGCGAGCCTGCCGCCCGCGGACGCGCTCGGAGCTTCCTGCATGGCGGCCATCATCTCCATGGCGGCGTCGTAATGCGGCCCTGCTTCCTCCCATCCGCCGCGCCGCCATGCGTCTTCGAGCGATTCATCGCCGCAGTCTTCCAGCAGGATGACGCCCGCCTCCCCGTCCACCCCGAAAATCTCGGGAACCCTGACGCCGATCTCCTTGAAATGCGCCTGCACGTCGATGAAGGGGAGCGTCTCTCGGCTGAACGGCTCCGGGGTGATCATACCGACCGAACTTGGGCGTGCGCCCTCTGCGTGGATGAACCGGACGTAATCGCGCGTCGAGGCGTCGCCCGCAAGCGGGGTCATGTACGACACGCCGGCGCCGAAGCAATCGCGCGCCAGGGCCGTCAAGCGCTCGTGCGCCTGCTCGGTGAGGCTCGCCTTCATGCGGGACTCGGCTTGATCTGTGAGGTGAGCGCCCGCATGGCGCGTGTTGCGGCGGCCAGCGTCCTGGCGTAGGGCTCGTCTTTTCTTCTGAGTTCGAGCGCGAGCGATCCCGAATAGCCGCAGGCGTCGAGCGTCGTGAAGAAAGAAGGCCACTCGAACGCGCCCTCTCCGGGTATCAGGTGCGCGTCGCTTCGGCCGTCGTTGTCGTGCAGATGCGTCGCGGCGCAAAACGGCGCGAGGCGCTCGACCCCGCCCGGCGCGTTTTCCCCCTCGGTGATGAGGGCGTGGCCGGTGTCGATGCAGGTTTTGAGCCTCGGGTGGCCGATGCGGGAGACGAAATCAGCCAGAGGTTCGGCGCGGCCCAGGGCGGAGGGGATGTTCTCGATCGCGATGACGGCATCTGACTCATCCGCCACGGGGAGAAGCCGCGCGATGCTCGCTTCCAGCGCCTCGCAGGTGTCCTCATCTCCCGCTTCGCCCGGCGCGCTCGGGTGGATCACGGCGACCCTCGCGCCCAGGGGGCGGAAGGCGCGCAGGGCTTGAATCGTTTTATCGATCGCCGCCTCGCGGGCGTCCTTATCGGGAGCGGCGAGGGAGAGCCAGCGCCCTTGTCTCGCCTCGGCGAGATCCGCATAAAAAGGCGCATGGAAGGTGGATGTCGAGAGGGAGAGGTCGGACACCCAGCCCTTGAGGTTTTCAAGTCTTTCCTTATCGTTCACGTCGAAATGGGGCGTCATCGCCCACAACTCGATTTTATCGAATCCGGCGTCGGCCGCTGCTCTTAAATGCTCGAAGCGGAGCGGTTCATAGGCGAACAGATGCGCAGATAGGGCGAGATCGGGTGTCAAGGGTTTTCCTTCGTTCAGGGGGCGGTGAAGCGCGCTTGATGGGAGCCGATTATACGCTCCCTGAGATGAGAGCGGCAACGCGGAGCCGGAGGCGGGGTTGTTGAGAAAGCCCGAAGAGGGAGAGTTTGCCGTCATTCCGGCTTTCGCCGGAATGACGGTGTTGGTCAGTTCCGAGCGACGCGGACTTTTTCAACAACCCCCTCAAGGGGGGAGTGAATTTCGGTGCGCTCCTTTTGGGCTTCTTCGACAACCTCATGCGCGCTGTTCACAAGACGAAAAACCGCCTTGAGCCTGTTGACAAGGGGGCCTGCGGGCTGATACTGGTCATACCATCTGACCAGGAAGTTTTCAGATTGATTAAACAGTGATTATCCCCGTGTGGTTTCACCTCTTCGCTCGGGATGGTTTGCGTCCCCAGGAGGCGGTTTCTTGCTCAGGCCGGTGAGAAAAACGAGGCTCTATGAAGACGTGGTGGAGCAGATCCAGCAGCTCATCCGCACGCGCAAGCTCACGCCCGGCGACAGGCTGCCCTCTGAGCGCGAACTCGCGGCGACGCTCGGCATCGGGCGGCCTTCGGTGCGCGAAGCCCTGCGCGCGCTCGACACCACGGGCCTCATCGAGGTGAGGAGCGGGCAGGGCGCTTTTCTCAGAAACCTCACGGTGGACCCTTATCTCGCCACGGTGCGCGAGAGCCTCGCGTTTCTGCTCGACGTGAAGGAAGACACCCTCCTCGAACTCTGGGAGGTGCGCCAGGGGCTGGAGGAGCAGATCGCGCGCCTGACGGCGGAGCGCAGAACCGAAGCGCAGATCGAAAGCCTGCGCGGCCATACCGAGGAGATGCGAAAGCGCATCGACAGGCCCGAGGCCTTCGTGCGCGCGGGCGTCGCCTGGCACCGCGCGCTGTGCGAGGCGGCGGAGAACGCCGTCTTGCGGACGGTGTGGGAGGCCATCGCAGGGTTGATTGAGAAGAGCCAGCGCAAGATCATCGGAACGCCCGGCCAGCCGGACGAGGCGCTTCTTCAGCACGAGAAGCTGTTGGCTGCGGTCGAGGCGGGCGAGCCCGAATGCGCCGCGCTCGCCATGCGCGAGCACATGGCGGCCGAGGGCGCGCGGCTCAAAGAAGCGCTGGCCGTATCACGAAACGGAAGCAGGCTGCGCGTCTGAGTGGGCGCGCTTTATGGTTGCCGGAACTACCGGATTTTTTTCGTGACGTTTTTTTGAACGCTTCACCCCTTTTTCCGCATAGGAGGAATCTTGATGGTGGAAATGAGCAAACAAGGCATGCCGATGGACTTTTTGCAGAAAGAGCACTACCAGTCCCCCCGGCGCGTCTTCAGCCAGACGGGCAGCGATTGGCAGCGCCGCGTCGACTTCGACCAGATGCGCAAGGACAGGCTCGCCCGCGCCAAGGCGATGATGGAAAAGCACGACATGGACGCCATCATCATGTACAAGGGCGAGAACATCCGCTACACCGCGTCGGTCTTCCAGGGCAACTGGAAGAACAACATCTTCATCCGCTACGCCGTGCTCTGCAGGGGAGCCGAGACGCCGGTGCTCTTCGAGACGGCGGGTTCCGACTATGAGTGCGCCAAGATCGACGCGCCCTGGCTCGAGGGCAACATCCGCCCCGCCATCACCTGGAAGTGGTCCGAGACCGCCGAGCAGATGATGGTGAACCGCATGGCGGATTCGGTCATCGACGTTCTCAAGGAGAACAACATTCCGCTGAACGGGCGGATCGGCATCGACATCATGGACATGCAGGCCTACAGCGCCTTCACCGAGAAGGGCGTGAACCTGGTGAACGCGTGGCCGGCGATGAGCGAGGCGCGCGTCATCAAGACGCCCGAGGAGATCGAGTGCCTCAAGATCAGCTCCACCATCGGCGACACCTGCATGTGGAAGATCAGGAACGAATGGCTCAAGCCCGGCATCCGCGAGTGCGACCTCACCGCGTGGGTGAACAACCTGCTCTATGAAGAGGGCTTCGACTTCGTCTACGACATCATCGTCGCCTCGGGCGGCAACACCAGCCCCTACCGCCGCTGGCACACCGACAAGATGATCCGGGACGGCGACCTCGTCGTCGTCGACATCAACGCCATCGGTCCGGGCGGCTACTTCGTCGACTACGTGCGCTGCTTCAAGTGCGGCGGCGGCTGGACGAAGAAGGAAAAAGAGCTCTACCGGGAGGTCTACGACACGATGTACGCGGGCATGACCCAGCTCGTGCCGGGCAAGACGTCCAAGGACGTGGCCGAGCAGTTCCCCGTCTACGCAGACGACAGGTACGGCACCGTGACGCTCCAGCAGTTCGCGCACTCCATCGGCCTGGACCTCTATGAGGGCATGTGGATCAGCCGCGCCTACAGCCTCGATTACCCGGTGGAGATCAAGGAGAACATGTACTTCGCCATCGAGACGTTCGCCGGCCATCCGGGCCTCCCCCAGACGGTGCGCCTGGAAGAGAACGTGCTCGTCGGCCCCGACGGCCCCGTCGTCTTCACGGGCTCCTCGCACTACGACGAGTGCATCGAGGATTCGCCCTACTTCGACTTCTCGGCGAAGTCGCGCGGCGAGCCCCGCTTCGAGCTGCCCGAGTAGCGCTTACAAGCCTCCCGTCCGTGTCCCCGCCGCCTGGGGCGCGGGCGGGAGCGTCTTTCAAATTCGCGATGCAGGGGAAATCGCCTCCCGAAAAGGCGAATAGGAGAATCATGAGATGAGCGAACCCTGGAACACCGATATGTGGTTCACCAGCCCGTGGAACTTCGAGGGCGAGGTGACCTCCAATATCAAGTTCGACCCCAACCCCAAGATCCACGACGTGACGCTCCGGGACGGCGAGCAGCAGGCGGGCGTCATGTTCAACAAGGACGAGAAGATCCGTATCGCCGAAGCCCTGGCCGAGACGGGCGTGCACCGCATCGAGGCCGGCATGCCGGTGGTCTCGCCGTCTGACGAGGCGGCGATCCGCGAGATCGTCAAACGCCTCGAAGGCACGGACACCGAGGTGTTCAGCTTCGCGCGCTGCATGGCGGACGACGTGAAGCGCTCCGCCGACACGGGCGTCAAGGGCGTCGTGATGGAAGTGCCCAGTTCCACGCACATGATCGAGCGCGCCTACAAGTGGGAGCTCGACAAGGCCATCGACACCTCCGTCAAGGCCACGCAGGTGGCGAAGGAATGCGGCCTCTACACCGTGTTCTTCCCCATCGATTTCTCCCGCGCCCCGCTCGACTGGGTGCTGGGCCTGCTCAAGAAGGTGGCGACCGAGGGCCATATGGACGCGCTGGCGATCGTGGACACGTTCGGCGTGCTCAGCCCCCACACCGTGCCCTACGTCATCAAGAAGATGCGCGAGGTCTTCCCGGACGAGCCATTCGAGCCCCATTTCCACGACGACTACGGGATGGGCGTCGCCAACACGCTGATGGCGATGGCCGAAGGCTGCCAGGTGGCGCAGACTTCCGTGAGCGGCATCGGCGAGCGCGCGGGCAACGCGGCGTACGAGGAACTCGCCCTCGCCATGCTCACCATGTACGACGTGGATATGGGCCTCAAGACCGAGAAATTCACCGAGGTGTCCAGGCTCGTGCAGGAATGCGGTCGCATCAGCCTCGCGCCCAACCGCTGCGTGGTGGGCGACAACCTCTACGACATCGAGAGCGGAATCATCGTGAGCTGGCTCAAGAACTGCGAGAAGGACTTCCCGACCGAACTCGTGCCCTTCCGCGCCGGCCTCGTCGGCCAGAGCGAACCGGAACCCGTCATCGGCAAGGGAAGCGGTATCGACTCCATCAACCTCTTCCTGGAGCAGTTGGGCATCACGGCCTCGGAAGAAGAGAAAATGGCGCTCCTGATGGACGTGAAGGAGAAATCCCTGAGCCTCCATCGCCTCCTCACGATGGACGAGTTCAAGGAGCTGGCGGGCGCGAAGTAGATATTACCGCGTAGAAGCGGGTTGGTATTTGGCCCGCGCACGGCAGAAGTAAAATGAAAGGGCGGCTCGCGAGGGCCGCCCTTTTTTGTGCAGGTTCCCGTCGGAGACCAGGAACACACGCTATCCGGGGTTGTTGGAGAAGACCTTATTTCCTGATTCGGTGTATAGAGCCGACCGGGAAGGAAGGGTTCGACGCGAGGGGGTGTAGCCGGACAACCCCTCCTCGGGTTTGTCCGGCCCTCCGTGGTTGTCCTTTTGTAGGATGGTTACAATCAGGACAGGCACGGAGGCCTGTCCCTACATACCCTCTACTTGCAAGGCCGTATGTGGGGTTTTTCAAAAGCCCCTTGAGGGTCGGGCACAATCAACGAGAGAGGAATTTCACTCCCCCCCCCTTGAGGGGGCTGTTGAAAAATCCCTCGACGCAGGAAAACCACCGTCATTCCGGCGAAAGCCGGAATCCATTTTACGCCTTTTGCCTTTCGTCGGGTTTCTCGCGCCTCGGCGGGGAATGAAACGCCGTCATTCATTCATCCGCATCCGCAAATGGATTCCGGCTTTCGCCGGAATGACGAACGAAAATCAAATTCGTCGTGGGCCCCGAGAAGTCGGTTCCGACCGAAGAGGGAGGAACCGCCGCCTACCGTAGGGACAGGTCGCGACCTGTCCCTACCAGGGCATCGCGGTTGAGTTCACATTCCCCGGCGCGCATTTTCCGGGCGATGGACTTATAGCGTCGTCTTTTTTATCATTTCCGCATCAAACAGATTTCGACTCCCCGCACCGGAGGATTCCCCATGACGGACTGGAAGAAAAAACTCGGCTTCATCGTTCCATCCTGGAACACGGTGATGGAGTACGAATGCCAGCGCATGGCGCCTGCGGGCGTTTCGGTCCACTTCACGCGCATCGCCCATACGGACGATGAGGAGGAAACCCTCCTGCACATGATAGAGGTGGTGCCCGAACTCGCCGACTTGCTCGGCCACGCGAGCCTGGACGCCATCTGCTTCGGCTGTACGGGTGGCAGCTTCGTGCGCCCGGGCATGGATGAGGACATCATGGCGGTCATCGAGGAGCGGACGGGCATACCCGCCACCACGACCTCCACCGCCCTCACCGAGGCCATGCGCGAGATGGGCGTCGCCAGGGTGGCGCTCGCCTCGCCCTATCCCCAGTGGCTGAACGACAGGCTCACGACATTCCTCAAGGACAAGGGAATCGAGGTGGTGGCCGAGCGGGGCCGGAACGTCGAGTGCCCCGCCTTCCTGCCGCCCGAGAACTCCGAAGCCCTGGCGCGCGAGGTGGACTGCGCGGAGGCCGACGGCATCTTCATCAGTTGCACGAACTTCCGCTCGCTCGAATCGGTGGACGCCCTCGAAGCCGCGCTCGGAAAACCCGTGCTCACGAGCAACACCACGGCCATGTGGCACACGCTGAGAAAAGCGGGATTCGATGGAGAAGCCACCGCAGGCGGCGTACTGATGCGCGAACATCTGGCGCCCGCTCGTCGCGCCTAGATCCGCTATGACCGACAGGAGCCGCCGTGGCCAGGGGTGGGTGACGGAGGAGTTCTACAAGGTACACGACGTCTACGCTTTCCGCTCGGTGATGTACGTGGAGTGGGGCTTCCGGCCCGCCGACGTACGGCGGACGACCGAGCGCATCAAGACGCCGGGCCAGGCGCCCAAGGAGTGGGCGCGCACCGCCGCCCAGGAAGAAGCCCTCGCGCGCGAAGCGGAAGCCGCCGGCCACCGTGAATCGGCGGCGGAGTTCTACCACCGCGCGGCGCTGTATTACGGCCCCGCCTGCGGCGTCATCCACAAGAACACTGCGCAAAAGCTCGAACTCTACGCGAAGATGATCGCCTGCTACGAGAAGTTCATCGAGCTTTTCGATGAAGCGCCCGTCGAGCGGGTGGAGATTCCCTTCGAGAACGGGAAGACGATTCCGGGCATCCTGCAGACCGTGCCGGGCGTGCCGAATGCGCCTTGCGTCGTCATCGTGCCGGGGATGGACACCATCAAGGAGTTCCTGCCGAACCCCTACCACAACCACTTCCGGCGGCGCGGCCTCGCCACGCTCAGCATCGACGGCCCCGGCCAGGGGGAGAGCAACACGCGCGAGACCTGGGTGACGCTGGACAACTTTGAGCGCGCGGGCTCCGCCGCCATCGACTATCTCGAACCCCGCCCCGAGGTGGACGCCGGTAAAATCGGCCTTTACGGCTGGAGCATGGGCAGCTACTGGGGGCCGCGGGTGGCGGCGCACGATTCGCGTCTCAAGGCCTGCGTGGGCGCGATGGGCGTCTACCTCCAGAAAGACTCGATTTTCAAACACGGAAAGCCCGCCTACCGCGCGAACTACAAGTACATGTCCAACATCCATGACGAGGATGAGTTCGACGCCATGGCCGAACAGATGACGCTGGAGCATATCGCCGGCGACATTAAGTGTCCCACTCTGCTCGCGATGGGCGAGTTCGACGAGCTTTGTCCGCTCGAGGACGCCGAGCGGCTCTTCGACCTCCTGGGCGGCCCGAAAGAGCTTTGGGTCTATGAGAACGAGGCCCACACGATGGGCGGTCGCTTGCCCGATTTCTATCTCATGGTGGCCGACTGGCTGCGCGACGCCATTGAGGGCCGTTTCGGCCCCGACCACGCCGTGCGCCGCTTCTTCGAGGCGCGCTGAGTACGCGATTATCCCTTCACGCCGCCGCCCGGCGGTGTTTCCGAAAATTTCACTAGATTTTCCAAGAGGACCCAACCAATGAGCCTGAGAGACATCGTGCAAGAATCGGATACGAAAGCGGGCCGTGCGTTCGATTCCGTCATACTCGTCCTGATTATCTCCTCGATTATCACGGTGACTTTCGAGACGCTGCCCGACCTATCGCCTGCTGCGAAGCGGGCGTTCTATATTTTCGAGGCGGTTAGTGTCGTTCTGTTCACCATCGAGTACGTTCTGCGCATCGTGACTGCGCCGAAGGTCAGGAGTTACATCTGCAGCTTTCACGGCATCATCGACTTGATCGCCATTCTCCCGTTTTACCTTTCCGCTGGATTCGGTCTGCTTGCCGGAATCGATCTTCGCGCTGTCCGCGCATTTCGCTTGTTCCGAGTATTCCGTCTGTTCAAACTTGCGCGATTCGACGGCGCAATGGCGAGATTCGGCAAAGCGATTTCCCACGCCAAAGAAGAAATAATGATCTTCCTGTTCGCCACGATGATACTTCTCTATCTTTCGGCGGTCGGCATCTACTATTTCGAACACGAGGCTCAACCCGAGGATTTCGGTTCCATCATCCACAGCTTGTGGTGGGCCCTGATTACGCTCACGACGGTGGGCTACGGAGACGCCTATCCCGTAACAGTGGGAGGAAAGCTGTTCACGTCCATCATTTTGATATGCGGCCTTGGCGTCGTAGCCATACCGGCGGGGATTGTCGCCTCGGCGTTATCGAAAGTCGTGAGAAATGAAGAACGGCGAGCGGCATGACGTTGCTCCTGCGCTCATGCTGTTTCCTGTTTTCCGGTTCATTTCGCCCAAATGGGGGTTGTTGAAAAAGTCCCGATGCAAGAGCGTTCGTGTCTTTTGTAGGGGTGTCGAACTTCCCGAAGAGGGAAGTTCGAGCGTGTCCGCCCTTTGGGATCATCTGCCTCATCATCCCGTTATATGGCGGAGACATAAAATCGGGCGGACACGCAGGTCCGCCCCTACGGTCGCCATTCGATGGGGGATGTGTAGGGGTCGCCGTCGGGATTGACCCACCGCACGGTATAGGGTTTCGCAGAACGCTTGACGCCCTCATCCCGAGTAGGCGCCCCGAACCCTCATCCTGAGTAGGCGCATAAGCGCCGTATCGAAGGATGGGAGGGCATTTCTCCGGCGGGCGCGAAATTCGCCCTTCGATACGCCGCCTTCGGCGGCTACTCAGGGTGAGGCGGAGCGGCGGGCTGTGCAGGGATCGTCGGTCGGGATTGCGGTTGTAGGGACAACCCTCCGTGGTTGTCCTTTTGCAGGACGGCGACAATGAGGACAGGCACAGAGGCCTGTCCCTACCCCCCCGTGCGTCGTTTCCTCCCCCCTGTCGGCTGCATACGCCGAATCACGGGGAATCAGGACTTTTTCAACACCCCCCTCAAGGGGGGAGTGGTTCCCTTCCATTCTGGCTTATTCAACAGCCTCAAAGGAAGGGCATTCCCCAATCGCGCTTTTCCTGATCGTCGCAATGCCGTATTCTTGGGCCTTTACGATTCCCATTTTCCAGAAATGTAACCTCATGTTCGACGGAGAAATTCATGAAAGCGGCTTTGCTTGAAAAAACGCGCGTGATGAGCGTGGGCGAGCAGCCGGACCCCGGCCTGCCCGCCGACCACGCGCTGGTGCGGGTGGCGACTTCGGCCATCTGCGGCACCGACGTATCCATCTGGGCGGGGAAGATGCCCGCGAGGATTCCCTTGATTCCGGGCCATGAGTGCACGGGCACGGTGGAGCAGGTCGGCGAGAGCGTGACGCGTCTGAAAGTCGGCGACCGGGTGGTGCTGAACCCCCTTTCGAGTTGCGGAACGTGCTTTTACTGCGTGCGCGGGCTGACGAACATCTGCCTGCACGGGGGACTCAGGGGCCGCGAGGTGCCCGGCACCTTCGCCGAGTACATCGCCGTTCGCGAGACCGAAGCCTTCGCATTTCCCGATCATGTGAGTTTCGCGGCGGCGACGAATTTCGTGGGCCTCTACACGGTCGTCTACAGCCAGAGAAAAGCGCCCTACGTCGCGGGCGCGCGCGTGGCCGTCCTAGGGCAGGGGAGCAGCGGCCTGCTCCACACGCAGCTGGCGAAAGTCTCGGGCGCAGCGTCCGTCATCGCCGTCACGAGGAGCAAGTGGAAGCTCGAGGTGGCGAAAGAGATGGGTGCGGATGAAATCGTTCCCGCCGGCGAGGTGGATCCCGTCGAGGCCGTGCGCGAGCTCACCGACGGCCTGGGGGCGGACATCGTCATCGAGACGGCGGGCGCCGCCGAGACCATGGTGCAGGCCTACGACATGGCGCGGCCCGGCGGCGCGATTCTCCAGTTCGGCATCGGGCCGGCGCAGGTCGCCGGGGTGCCGGGCCAGGCATATTACTTCAAGGATCTCACCGTCATCGGCTCGCGCGCGGGCCTGCCGGAGGATTTCGAGAGCGCCATCCGCCTGGTGGCGACCGGGCAAATCGACCTGGAGCCCCTCGTGACCCACCACTTCGCGCTCGACGACATCCAGACGGGCTTCGAGTTCGTCGACTCAGGGGGAGACGGCGGCACGCTCCGGGCGGTGATCGATATCGCGAACTGATTCGCGCCGAAGCGCGCGGGCGGGGTTGTTGTCGCAGGGGACGTCGCCTTTACCCCTGTGGCAAGGGGGCCGGGTTGGTTTGGTAGGCCAGACTTATATGTCTGACATATCATGCGGCCCGTTCGGAGGCGGCGTGAAAAATCCGGGTCGCATGTATGTGTGGGGCGATCCCGAGGAGGGAGCGCCACCTACAAGCCCCCTCCTCATTCAACGGCCCCCGCTTCGCTCCTGCAAACAAAGGAGGTCGTCATGGCTTTTGAACATCCCTACATTCGAATCGCCAATGTGACGCCCGAGAAACTCGACGAGAAAGAGGGCTGGAACGTCTCCGATTTCCGGGTCGTCGTCAGCGGTAAGGAGGGCTCCTCCTCCATCATGTACCACGCCGCGCTGGCCCCCGGCGATCGCATCCACAGGCACCGCTACGAGAACTGCCAGATGCAGTATTACGTCGTGAGCGGCCACGGCCTGGCCGGAGCGGGGGAGGATCGCGCCGAGGTGCACGCGGGCCACTTCCACCTGATTCCCAAGGGCGTGGAGCACTGGCTCGTGAACCTGGGCCGGCACGATCCCCTGGTCATCATCGGGTTCTACGACCGCGTTCCCTATCTGAAGGACACGGGCCGCGTCCATCTCGGCGATATCACCGAGGCCGACATCACCGCCCCGCGCACGCTGAGCGCCGCCGCTCTCAAGCATCCCCTCGTGCACAACGACGAGGTTCCCCACGTCAAGGTGTCGAAGGAAGAAGGCTGGACGCAGGATTACTTCAACGAACCGCTCAACCGCAGCGTCGGCGCGGGTTCGTGCTGGATGCAGGGCTACTTCGGTCCCCACACCGTTCACATGAAGCACCGCCACAACAACTGCGAGGAGATTTGCTACATCCTGAAGGGCCGCGGTCTGGCGGGCATCGGGAACGATCGCGGGGAGGTGTTCGCAGGCGACGTCAACTACATCCCCGCCGGAGCGGAGCACTGGCTCGCGAACATCGACGACACCGAAGACCTCTCCGCACCCGGCTGGTACATCGGCGTCGGCGGTCTGGATGAGAGCGGCTTCGAGTACCTGGGGCCGGTGACCGATGAGGACCTGAAACAGCGAACGGGCGTGGTCGAATAGGCCCCATGATCATCTTATTTTGACAAGAGCAACCATTTTGTGAGGGATATTTTATGCCGCTTCAATACCCCCTGGTGCATGTCGACGACGTAACGCCCGAGAAGATGGAGGAGAAGGAAGGCTGGGCGATCTCCGAGTTCCGGCTGCCCATCACGGGCGCGCACGGAAGCTCGACGACGGCCTTTCACTCCATCTTCCGGCCCGGCTCCACGCACGCGAAGCACTCACATTCCGAGTGCGAGGAAATCGCGGTCTACTTGAAGGGCCACGGCGTGGTCGGACAGGGCGAGGAGCGCGCCGAGGTGCGCGAGGGCCACTGCCGCCTCATGCCGAAAGGCTCGACGCATTTCTTCTATAACGAGACGAAAGACGAGGAGGCGATGGTGGTCGGCTTCTACCTCGGCGCGCCGAGCGTGGCGGGCACGGGCTATGAATTTTGCGGCGACGTAACGCAAGCCGATCTCGACATGCCGCGCGAGGGCATTACCGACGGCATCCTGGTGCATCTGGACGACGTAAGACCCGAGAACATGAACGAGGGGGAGGGCTGGTCGATCACCGACTTCAGGCTCCCCATCGGGCGGCGCAACGGTAGCGACACGACGCTGTTCCGCGCGCGCTTTTTTCCGAGCGCGGTGCACAAGAAGCACAGGCACGACAACTGCGAGGAAATCTACTACATCATCAGCGGCCACGGCCTGGCGGGGGCGGGTCCGGACCGCGTCGAGGTGCGCGGCGGGCACTTCCACTACATCCCCAGGGGGGTGGAGCACTGGCTCCACAACCTGAGCGATACCGATCCCATCGAGGCGGTGGGGATTTATATCGGAAGCGGGAGCGTGGAGGAGACCGGCTACGTCTACATGGGCGACGTGACCGAAGAGGACATCAAGGCGCGCACGCCGCTCTAGGGATGTGGAAAAAGACCCCCGAGGAGGGACATGTAGGGGTTGCCCAAAAAGCTCCCCTGACGAGGGCCTGTTGAAAAAGCCCCGCTCTCGTGATTCGGCGCATGTTGGCCGACCGAGGAGGGTGGAAACAATCATTCCCCCCTTGAGGGTCGGGCTTCCCGAGGGGAAAGCCCGACGAAGAGGCCGAGCCCTTAGGCGAAGGCCGATTCGGTGGGGGGACATGCCACAGAAAAAAACTCCCTCACCTCACCGTCGGTCTTCCCCGAGAGAGACCGGCCCTCAAGGGGGAGTGATTTCTCTCTCGTCGGTCGTGCAAACCTCGTTCATCGGACTTTTTCAACAGCCCCGGCAAGGGGCGGGGGTTTTGTAAGGGCGGACACGCAGGTCCGCCCCTACGGGATCATCGTGGATCGCGTCGATACCTCATTGGCCGGGACTTCTTCAACGCCCTCATATGCGCCCCTGCAAAACCAACCTCCCCGCCCCTTCCCCGGAAGGGATTTTTCGACAACCCAACGGCGCTGCCTGCGGGTCCAATACGCGAAGCGGGCGGCCGCGCGCATATTCCGTTTGCCTTTCGGGCGCGCCGTGATATGCTTGCGGGGCGTATGGGAGTTGTGGTCGTACCGACATTAAAAATAACGGAGCGAAACCATGAAGATAAACGAGGCGGCGGCGGATAAAGTCAAGGAAATCATGGAGCAAAACGGCGGCGGTTTCGCCGGAATCCTGATCAGCTTCGAGGGCGGCTACAAGCTCGACCTGGTGCGGGACGAGGATGCGGACCAGTACATCCGCGTGGAGAATCCCCTGCTGGGTGTCTTCGCCTCGCCCGAGCACGTCGATAGAGCAGAAAAGGCCCAGATCGAGTTCGTCACCGAAGGCCCCACGAGCGGCTTCAAGGTGACGCGCGAGATGACCGACGGCGATATGTCTCTCCTGGAGCAGATTCAGGAGATCATCGACACGGAGATCAACCCGGCCGTCGCGTCCCACGGCGGCGTCATCAACCTGCTGGACGTGGAGGAGAAGCGCGTTTTCGTGCAGATGGGCGGCGGCTGCGCGGGCTGCGGCATGGCGGACGTGACGCTCAAGTCAGGCGTCGAGGCCAGGCTTCAGCAACTAGACCCCGAGATTCAGGTGGTCGATACCACCGACCACGCGGCGGGCACGAACCCCTACTACGCGCCGACGAAGAAATAGTTTTTCTCGCTCGATCATGAAGGGCCGGCCGAAAGGCCGGCCTTTTTGTTTGGCTATTCCCCGATATCGAACCCGAGTTTCGCGTGTGCTGTGCGCAGGGCGGACTCCACCTCTTCGGGCCGCTCCCCCTTGGCGAAGATGAAACCCAGGTATCTCTCTCCTTCCGGCAGCGGAACGACGCGGCCTCCGATGTGGATGGATATGTCGACCTCCACGATTCCGGGCACGGCCATGGCCTCCTCTTTGCCCTCGACCCCCTTCAGAACTCCCGCGCCGGGGATGGGAATCATCATGACGCCGGAAGCCTTTTTCTCGCGCTCCAATGATGGGGGCGCGACGCCCAGGGCTTGGGAGAGGATGAGGCATTCGAGCGACGCGCCGCCGCCGAACTCGAGCGCGCCTGAGCATTTCCCGCCGATGGCGCGGCTCGCCACGTCGATCACATGGATTTCGCCCGCGTCGTTGATTCTCAGTTCCGCGTGTAGGGGCCCCTCGCGCAGGCGGATGGCGTGGGCGGCGCGTATGGTTTCTTCACGGATTTTCTCTTGCATATCATCAGGAAGCCTGGAGGGCGTGACGTAGATGGTCTCCTCGAAAAAGGGGCCTTCCAAAGGATCCGGCTTGTCGAAGATGGCGAGAATGTGCGCCTCGCCGCGCACGACGAGGCCCTCCACCGCCACCTCGACGCCTTCGAGATAATCTTCCACCAGGATCATCTGCGCTTCCGCCCCGCCGCGCGCGATGGCCTCGGGGTCTTCCAATATCGCGCCGATACGGCGGTAGGCCTCAGAGAATTCAGCCGGGTCGTTCGCGCGAATCACGCCCCGGCTCGCGGCGAGAAAGGTGGGTTTCAGCACACAGGGGTAGCTGATGCTTCCGGCGATTTCCTCCGGTTCCTCCTGTGCTGAGACCAGACGGAACGAGGGCGAGGGCAGGCCTTCTTCCGAGAGCACCTTTCTCAGTTCGTATTTGCTCCGCGTCGTGCGGGAGGCCTCCACGGGGTGGTAAGGCAGCCCCAGCGCTTCGGCGGCCATCGCGCCCAGGATGAGCGTGTCGTCGTCCACCGGAGCGACCGCGTCGATGGGAAACTCCCTTGCGAACGATTGTATCGAGGCCGCGCCCGCTTCGGGTTCGTTGTAATCGAGCGTGATGGAGCCGCCCGGGTTCAGTTCGGCCAGCAGGTCGGGCCGGTCGGTTCCCACCGTGACGCGGACGCCCATCTCCTGAGCCGCCGCCATGTAGGCGGAGGCGCGGTAGGTGGCCGTCGTCATGAGCAGGAGAACGCGCCTCCCGTCTTCAGGTGGCATACCATCCGCCGTCGACAAGGAGCGACGTGCCCGTGACGAGGCTGCTCGCCTCGGAAGCGAGGAAGATGGCCGGCCCCACCAGTTCGCTCATCTGCCCGAAGCGGCCCATGGGCGTTCTCTCGCAGATGGCGTCGTAGATGAGTTCGTCCTCCTGCAGGGAGGCGGTGAGTTCCGTTTCGATGAAGGTGGGGCAGATGGCGTTCACCTGGATGTTGTCCGTCGCGTACTCGCGGGCGAAAACGCGCGTCAGGCCGATGAGACCGCTCTTCGAGGACGTATAAGGCCCGTAGCATTGCTGACGGGGGTTTCTGAAAACGGACCATCCCATCAGGGAGGAGATGTTGATCACCTTGCCGCCGCCCGCTTTTTTCATCTCCTCGCCCGCGCGCCGCGTGATGAAGAAGATGCTCTTGAGATTGAGGTCGAGGATCCTGTCCCAGTCCGCCTCGCTGATGTCCCAGAGCGTTTTCCGCACGTTCGTGCCCGCGTTGTTCACCAGGATGGTGAGGCCGCCGAGTGCGGCGGCGGCTTCCACCACCATGCGCTCGGCGGATTCCATGTCGGTCACGTCGGCCTGGATGAGCGCGCACTTGCGGCCCATGTTCTCGATGGCTTCTTTCGCTTCGCCGGCGGGTTCGATGTCGATGTCCGCGATGACGACGTCCGCGCCCGCTGCTGCGAAGCCCTCGGCCAGCGTGCGCCCGATGCCGCGCGCGGCGCCCGTTACGAGCGCCTTTGCGCCGCTCAGATCGAAAAGGGATTGGCTCATGGGTGGTTCTCCTTTTGAGGGGTGTCGGGTTTTTCCCGATTCTCTCCACCGGGGCGTTCCGGGTCAATGGGCGCGGGGCCTTCTCGTTGGCCTCTGGGGGAGAGTGTGATAATCAGTAGAGAGACTTTCTCGAATTTTTTTCGTGCTCGCATGAGAGTGGTTTTTTCGCTTTCACAGGAGTGGACGATGGCTAAGCCCAAGGATAACGGCGCGAAAAAAGAGCGCCCCGTCCGCGAGGCGGCCTACAACTCGGGCAAGCCCGTGCCCGTGGTCTATGGGCCCGATGCGCCGGATGCCGCGTACCGGGAAAAGATAGGCTTACCGGGAGAATACCCCTACACGCGGGGCATCTACCCCACGATGTACCGGGGCTCGCTTTGGACGATGCGCCAGTACGCGGGTTTTTCCACCTCGGCGGACACCAACGCGCGGTTCCACTTTCTGCTCGGAAACGGCCAGACGGGCCTCTCGATGGCCTACGATCTCCCCACGCAGCTCGGTCTGGATTCTGACGACGAAGCCGCGCAGGACGACGTGGGCCGTTTGGGCGTCGCCGTGGACACAGCCGAGGACATGGCGGACGTTTTTGACGGTATACCGCTCGACAGGGTGAGCGTCTCGCACACCATCAACTCGACCGCCGCCATCATCCAGGCGTTCTGGCTCATCGCCGCCGAGCGGCAGGGGGTCGCGCTGGAGAAGCTGCGCGGCACCTTTCAGAACGACATGCTCAAGGAATACATCGGCCGGGGCACGTGGATATTCCCCCCGAGACCCTCCATGCGCCTCGTGGCGGACATCATCGAGTACAACGCGAAGCGCTGCCCGCGCGTGAACGCCGTCAGCGTATCAGCCACCCACATCGCCGAAACGGGCGCCACTCTCGCGCAGGACGTCGCCTTCCCGATCCTGAACGCGCTGGCCTACATCCGGGAACTCACCGGGCGCGGCCTCCACGTGGACGACTTCGTGCCCACGATGTCGTTTCACCTCTCGGTCGGCGGCGGCGTAGGGCCGTTCAACCTGCTCGAATCGGTCGGCAAGCTGCGCGCGGCGCGGCGCATCTGGGCGCGCACGATGAAGGATGAATACGGCGCGAAAAACCCCAGGACCATGCAGCTCAAATTCTCGACCGGCAACTGCGGCAGCCGCATGGCGGCGCGCGAACCGCTCAACAACATCGTGCGCCAGACGCTCTACACCCTGGCCGCCGTGCTGGGCGGCACGCGCTCGGTCAACATGGCGTGTTTCGACGAGGCCTTCGAGATTCCCTCGGACGAGTCCATCCGCACGGCGCTCAGAATCCAGCAGGTCATCGCGCACGAGAGCGGCGTGGCCGACACCGTGGATCCGCTGGCTGGCGGCTATGCGCTGGAGGCCGTGACGGATCAGGTGGAAGAGGAGATTCAGGCCATCGTGGACGATTACGAATCGCGCGGCGGAATCGTCCCCTTCATCGAGAGCGGGGAGATTCAAAGGCTTCTCGCTAGGCAGGCCTACGAGCACCAGCGCAAGATCGCCTCGGGCGAGCAGGTGTGGGTGGGGGTGAACAGGTTCACCTCAGAAGATGAAGACCGCATGAGCGCGGGCGAGGGCCTCTACGAGGCGGACGATTCCGTGCTCGAAAAACAAATGGAGCGCCTCGCGCGGGTGAAGGCCGCCCGCGATGCGGGCGAGGTGGCTGATCAACTGGAAAAGCTGGCGAGTGCGTGCGAGTCGAAGGAGAACCTCGTGCCTTATCTCATGGACGCCGCCCGCGCGCGCCTCACGGTGGGGGAGATGACCGGGGTGATGCGCGGCGCGTTCGGCGCCTACGTGGAGCCGTCGGTCGTTTGATGGCGAACGGGACCAAGCGCATACGGGTGCTGATGGCGAAGCCGGGCCTCGACGGGCACGACCGCGGGGTCAAGGTCATCATCCACGCGCTGAGAGACGCAGGCATGGAGGTGATCTACTCAGGCCTCAGGCAGACGGTCGAGCAGATCGTCTCCGTCGCGATTCAGGAGAACGTGGACGTGATCGGCCTGAGCATCCTCTCGGGTTCCTACATGGGGATCGCGCGCAGGCTCATGGCGAGAATCAGGGAAGAGGAACTCGATGATTGCCTCGTCATTCTGGGCGGGAACATCCTGGAGCGCGACGTGGCGGGGCTGAAATCCTTAGGAATAGCCGAAGTGTTCAACCACCATGCGGAGATGGCCGAAGTCGTCTCCTACATCAGGAACAACGCGGCAGCCGGCGCGGCCTGACGGCGGCGCATCTATCGTGGGGGAGTCAGTTTTGGAAAAGCCGCTGGAGGGCGTGCGCATACTCGATCTTTCCGCCCTGCTCGCAGGCCCTTACGGCAGCATGGTGCTGGCCGATCTGGGCGCGGACGTCATCAAGATAGAGGCGCCGGGCAGGGGCGACCTCGTCCGCACCATGCCCCCGCACTACGTCGGCGAGACGAGCGCCTACTTCATCGCGCTCAACAGGAACAAGCGGGGTATTTTCCTGAACTTGAAGGACGAGGAGGGCTACCGCGTCTTCTGCGAGATGGTGAAGCGCTCCGACGTCGTTTACGACAACTACCGCCCCGGCGTCCTGGAGCGGCTCGGCGCGGACTACGAAACGCTTAAAGTAGTGAACCCGCGCATCATCAGCGCCTCCGTCACCGGCTACGGCCTCACAGGCCCCCAGAAGGACAAGCCCGCGCTCGACCTCATCATCCAGGGGCGCGGCGGCATCATGAGCTTCACCGGCGAGCCGGGCAGGCCGCCCGTGCGCCTGGGCGTTCCCATGGGGGACATGGGAGGCGGCCTGTTCGCCGCTCACGGCATTCTGGCGGCGCTCTACAAGCGCGAGCGGACGGGCGTCGGCCAGAAGGTGGACGTTTCGCTCCTCGACAGCCAGTTGTACCTCGCGAGCTACCGCGCGCAGTACTACCTGACGGCGGGCGACGTGGCGGAGCCGATGGGCACGGGCCACGCCTCCGCCGTTCCCATCGGCGCGTACCAGTGCGGCGACGGCAAGTGGCTCGTGCTCGACGCCATACTGGATCATTTCTTCGAGAGCCTCTGCGACGCGCTGGGCCATCCCGAGTGGAGGGACGACCCGAGGATGAAGGATCGCCCCACCCGCCTCGATAACCGCGAATACGTGGACGCCAAACTCTCGGAAGTCTACAAGACGAACACCGCCGCGCACTGGATAGAGCGAATCGATGCGCACGGCGTGCCCTGCGGGCCGATTCAGACCATCGACGAGGCGCTGAACGACCCCCAGACGCGCTCGCGCGAGATGGTCGTGGAGATGACGCACCCCGAACTCGGCGATATGAACACGTTCAACACGCCCATCAAGATGGAGGGCACGTGGGGCTCCACTCCCGCGCCGCCTCCCCTGATGGGTGAGCACACCGAAGAGGTGCTCAGGGAAGTGCTCGATCTGGGCGATGCGGAAATCGAAAGGTTAAAAGCGCGCAAGGCGATTTGAGGGGGCTTGTCATGTTCCATGACAAGAAGGCTTTCGTGTTCGACCTGGAAGGGGTTTTCTTCGCGGGAGACGAGGTGATGCCCGGCGGATCGGAGTTGATGCGGGCCGTCAAGGCGAGGAACCTCCCCCATCGCTTCATCACGAACATCAGCCGCAGTACGGCGGCGGAGATTCGCGCCCACATGGCGGGTATCGGCCTGGACCCGGGGGAGAACCTCATCGTGGCCGCGCTGGACCGGGTCGGCTCGTTTTTGAGGAAGAACTTCGGATCGGGCAGAGCGTACGTGCTGGGGACGGATTCGCTGAAACGCGCGGTCGCGTCGGGCGGTTTCCAGATTTTGGGGCATGACGAGGAAGATAGGGCCGACGTCGTGCTCGTCGGGCTGGATGAAGCACTTACCTACGAGACGCTGAGCGCGGCAGCGCGTGCGGTGAGCCGGGGCGCGCGTTTCGTCGCCATGAACCCCGACGTGCGCCTGCCGAGGGAGGACGGTTCGTTTTCACTCGGCGGGGGCGCCATCATGGCGTCCGTGCGGGCGGCGGCGGGCCGGGAGCCGGTGTTTTTCGGAAAGCCCGAGCCTTTCCTGTTCGAAGAAGCGCTGGAGGAGCTGGGCGTGGAGGCGCGCCACGCCGTCATGGTGGGGGACAACCTGAGGACGGACATCGCGGGCGGCCAGAGGGTGGGAATGGCCACCGTGTGGGTGAACCGCTGGGGCGTGATTGCCGGGGACCCGGATGTGACGGCGGACCTGGAAGTCAAGACGCTCGATGAACTGATGCCGCATCTTCCGGGCGGCTAGGATTTTGAGATAGAGAGGACGACATGGCGCTGGTGGAATACGAGGTGAGGGACAAGCTGGCCTGCATCACGCTGAACAGGCCGGAGAAGATGAACGCCATCAACCACGAGATGAGCGAGCGCATCTTCGCGCTGTTCGACGAGATGGAGCGCGACCCCGGCGTGTGGGGCTGCCTGATCACGGGGAACGGAAAGGCCTTTTCGAGCGGGCACGACCTCACCGAACCGCCGCCCGAAGATAGGGAAGTCAAACCCGTCTCGGACCTCTATCAGGTCATCATGGAGTTGTACAAGCCCTGCTTCGCGGCGATCAACGGGTTCTGCCTGGCGGGCGGGGCGGGCATCGCGCTTTCCTGCGACGTGCGCGTGATGGCCGAGGAAACGCAACTCGGCTGGCCCCAGGTCGTGCGCGGCATCTCCTCCGTCAGCGGGCCGATTCTCCTGGCGAAGCTGCTGCCCTTCAATCTCGCGCACTATCACCTGTTCACCGGCGAGCCCATCGACGCGGAGACCGCGCTGAGGCTCGGCCTCGTGAACAAGGTGGTTCCCAGGGAGAACGTCTTAGAGGAGACCGAGAAGATCGCGCGACGGGTGCTGGCGAATGCGCCTTTGGCGGTGCGCGCCATCAAGGAGATCACCGTCCGCGCGCGCGACATGACGATGGAAGACGCCCTGCGCTTCGGCGACGTGATCCTGAAACGCCTCCTCGAGACCGAGGACGCCGAAGAGGGCGTACGGGCCTTCAAGGAGAAGCGGCCACCGAATTTCAAGGGAAGGTAAGGTATGGGGGGCCATGTCGTCCATACATATTCCGTAGGGACAGGCCCCCGCGCCTGTCCTCATGAGAAACAACCACAGGGGCAGGACAACCCAAAAGGGTTGTCCCTACATTCCTTCGGGGTCACCCTGTTTGTCCCGCACCCGCCTTGCGCGCTTGAGCGAGTCGTTGCATAACGAATTCTCCTGATTCTTCGCTCCTTGCACATGAAAGGAGGCCGCGGTGGATTTCGACCTCACCGACTCTCAGCGCGATATCCGGCAAAAGGCCCGTGAAATCGCCACGAACCAGATAGCGCATAAGGCGGCGCATTGGGACGAGACCGAGGAATACCCCTGGGAGAACGCGCGAATCCTGGCCGAGGCCGGCTTCATGGGCATGAACATCCCGGAGGAATTCGGCGGACCCGAGCGCCCGCTCATCGAGGCCGTCCTGGTGGTCGAGGAGATGGCGAAGGTATGCGGCATCACGGGGCGCATCGTGGTGGACAGCAACATGGGCGTGGTGGGGGCGATCATCAAATACGGAACCGAGGCGCAGAAGAAAAAATATCTGCCCATGGTGTTGAACGGCGATAAGCCCGCCATCGTCATCACAGAGCCCGAGGCGGGGAGCGCCGCCACCGACATGACGACGCGGGCCGTGCTCGACGGCGATGAATATATCCTGAACGGCAAGAAGAAATGGATTACCGGCGCGGGCGTCTCCCACATCAACCTCGTGTTCGCCCGCGTGGTGCACGGCGGGGACGAGCAGGGAATCGGCGCGCTGATCGTGGAGTTGGGGGCGGAGGGTTTCCGCATCGGAGAGCGCAACTACATGATGGGCTTGCGGGGAATCCCCGAGAGCGAGGAGATTTTCGAGAACTGCCGCGTGCCGCAGGAAAACCTGGTGGCGGTGGGCTTCGGCCGCCTGATGGCCGCCTACAACGCGCAGCGCGTGGGAGCCGGCACGGTGGCCTTGGGACTCGCCGAGGGCGCCTTTGCGCAGGCGGTGGAATACGCAAAAAAACGCCACCAGTTCGGCCGCCCGATATCCGAATTCCAGGGGCTTCAGTGGATTCTGGCGGATGCGCGCATACAGCTCGACGCCGCGCGGCTCCTGCTCCACCGGGCGGCGGTGCAGGAAGACCCGAAGACGGGCTTTCCCGACATGCACCTCGCGGCGGTCGCCAAGACGTTTTCGGCGGAAGCCTCGATCAGGGTGACGAACGACGCGCTCCAGATTTTCGGAGCCGCGGGCTATTCGCGCGATCTGCCTATCGAGCGCATGGCGCGCGACGTGCGGATGTTCACCATCGGCGGCGGCACCACCCAGGCGCAGCGAAACGTGATCGCCTCGGGTATTTTCGGGAGAAAATTCTCGCAGCGGCGGGGAGAGTGAGGATATCCAGATAGTGAGCGTATAGCGGATTTGCCCCGCGTCCGCTTGGCTTTTGGGGCTGGAACCTCCCTTGGGGAGTAGATAAACGCTGGCCGTATTGCAAAGGAAAGGTGATGGCTATCTTTACGTTGCAGGAAGCCCGCGATCTTCTGCCGCGGGTCAAGGAAGTGACGCAGCACTACCACGACGTCGTCGAGGAGTTGCGCGAAGAGTTGGAAAGCCCTGAAGGGTCGGACGATATCAAGCGCATCGAGGGACTCATGAACGACGCGGTCGGCGAGTGGGTGAAGGCCGTCAGAAACTTGGGCGTGGAAGTCAAAGGCTTGTGGCTGGCGGATTTCGATTCAGGAGACGGCTATTACTACTGCTGGAAACTCGGCGAGGACGACATCGAACATTTCCACGGCTACGAAGCGGGGTTCGCAGGCCGCCGTCCCATTTCGTTGCTGGAGTAAGACAAGATATTTCTGACCGACGGAACCGCTCCCGCAGATGATTCCCCCTAGCCGTATTGCAGGATCATGCCCGTCAGGCCCAGTTCGATGCAGCCGGCCACCTCGATGCAGCGAGAGTTCGCAGGCGGCATGACCACGCCGGTGATGCCCTCCCGGTAGAACCGCTCGAAAGGATAGCGCCGCGCGATGGAGCGGCCCCCCACGAGCCGCATCGCGTGCTGCACCACCTTGGCGCAGACCTCACACGAGACGTATTTCGACTGCATGACGGTCTTCACCGTGTCCTGGTTCGCCATGCCGTCTCCCTGTTCCTTTACGTGACTCGCCTCGTAAAGCAGCATCCGCGCGGCCCTGAGTTCCGAGCTCAACTCGCCGATGTTGCTCTGGTACATCTCGTTGTGGCTCAAGGGTTCGGGGTTGGGCGGGTACTGCGTCGTCCGCACGTACTCCGCCAGATGATTGTAGGCGCCTTCCGCGATGCCTAGATAGGCGGCGGAGAAGCCCAGGTGGAACATGGTGATGTCGATTTTCCCCAGCGCGCCGATGAAGTTCTCGCCCCCGAGGATGTCCTCGTTCGGCACGAAGGTGTCCTCGAAGATGATGTCGTCGCTCGCCGTTCCCCGCATCGACATGGTGTCCCACACCACCTTCACGGATGAACCCGCGTAATCCTTGTGGAGCACGGCGGTCATGATGGCCTCGGCGGCGGTCTTTTTCCCCTCCAGGAACCCGGTCGTGAAGTAATAGTCGGCGTGCTCGCCTATCGAGGCGGAAATCTTCCTGCCGCTCAGCCGGTAGCCGCCCTCGACGGGAGAGAAGATGGTCTTGAGCGTCACGAGGTGCCGGAAGCTCATGCCGCGCTCCGCCGTGACGGAGGAGAACAGCTTGCCGTTCTCCACGATGTCTGGGAGCACGCGCTTTTTCTGCTCCTCGTTCGCGAGGGCGAAGAACAGGCTCACGCAGGTCTGGTGCATGTTCCAGGTCAGCGCGGTGGAAGCGCACGCCTTGCCCAGTTCGGCGAGCGCCATGTTGTAGGTGAGGGAATTGGCGCCCGAACCGCCCCATTCCTCGGGGATGCACAGGGCGTTCAGGCCCGCGTCGACGAGCAGCTTGTAGTTCTCGGTGGGGAAGCGGCCCTCGCGGTCTATCTCGGCCGCAAGTTCTTCCATCTGGGGCGCGAGGGCTTTGATTTTGTCGATGATTTCCTTGTCGTATTTCAGATCCATGAGTGTTTCATAAGACTCACTCGCCGCGGTTGTGGGACCCATCATCTTTCCTCCTGTTCATCGAGGCGAATAGCGTCGGCCTCGACATCAGACGGCAATTCGAATCAGGGGTCGAGCGGGAGGACATGCCCGACGCATCTCGTGTTCAACTCATCGCAATCTCCATCCATTGACGTTCCTGACCGTCCTGCTCCACCGGCTCGATTTTGAGAGGCGAACGCGCCGTATGGCGAAAGGCGCACCACTCCACTAGGGGCAGACGGCCATCATACCAGATACCTCTCCGAGTTTGACATCGCTTCTTCGAGGCATGTAATCTCCGCTGGGTTTTCATACTTTAACCCATTGAGATAATTCTTGCACCAGCCGTGAATTGGTTTTGGTTTCGTTGCTCGTGTTTTTCGGGAGATTTTCCATGCCTCCCCGCATACTCGTCTCCACCACGCCGTTCGGTGAGATCGACCCCAAGCCCGTCGAGATGCTTGAAAGCGCAGGGGTGGAGTACGTGCGCAACACGCTGGGCAAACGCCCGAACGAGGATGAATTCGCCGAAATGATTCGCGATGGTTTCGACGCCGTCATCGCGGGTCTGGAGCCCTTCACGCCGAGAATACTGGATTTGGCTGCCGGGCTGCGGTTCATATCGCGCGCCACGGTGGGTCTCGAGACGGTGGATTTGAACGCCGCGCGCGAGAGAAACATTCTCGTGGCGAACACGCCCGGGGCCAACTCGGAAGCCGTGGCGGAACTGACGCTCAGCCACCTGCTCACGCTCCTGCGCGGCGTGCATCGCTCGCACAACGCGCTCCTGCGCGGCGAGTGGCTCCAGTTCATGGGCCGCACGCTCGATGAGATTACCCTGGGCGTCATCGGCGTGGGCCGCATCGGCAAGCGGGTGATCCGCCACGTATCGGGCTTCGGCGCCAGGATCATCGCGAACGATCTCGCGCCCGATCTGGAATTCGGCGAGCGCTACGGCGTGGAATGGACCGAAAAGGAAGAAATCTACCGGCGCGCCGACGCCGTCTCCCTCCACGTTCCCGCCACGCCGAAGACGATTCACATGGTGGGTGAAGACGAGATCGCGATGATGAAAAAAGGCGCGTTCCTCATCAACACGGCGCGCGGCGTCGTCGTGGACGATGAGGCGCTGGCGCGCGCGCTTCGCTCGGGCCGGCTGGGGGGCGCAGGCATAGACGTTTTTCCCGAAGAACCCTACCGGGGCGTCCTGACGGAAGCGCCCAACTGCATTCTCACCGCGCACCTGGGCGCGCGGGCGCGCTCCTCTCGACTGCAGATGGAACTGGACGCGACGGAAAACGTCCTGTGCTTTCTGGCGGGCGAGCCGGTTCCGGGCCTCGTGCCGGATGAGGAATATGAGATGCAGCGCATCATCACCGCCGACGCGAACGCCTGAACCGGGAATTATATCCTCCCAAACTTTGGAGTCATTCGATGCCCAAGACACCTGATTATTTCGCGGGAAAAACCCTCATCGTCACCGGCGCGGCCAGCGGCATCGGCAAGGAGACCTCGCTCATTTTCGGGCGCGAAGGGGCCAACGTCTTCTGCGCGGACCTGGACGAGGAAGGCGCCGCCGAGGTCGCCGAGCGCGTTACGGAAAACGGCGGCCGGGGCGTTCACATGAAGGCGGACGTCACCTCGCGCGAGGAGGCGTTCGCCATGACGAGGCGCGCAAAGGAGCGTTTCGGCCGCGTCGATTTTTCGCTCAACTCCGCGGGGGCGGCTCTCAGGCGTTCAGATTTCTTAGGCATCGAAGACGACCTTTGGGAGCGGACGTTCGATTTGAACGTCAAGGGCGTTTTCTACTGCATGCAGGCCGCGATTCCCGAAATGCTCGAAAACGGCGGAGGCGTCATCGTCAACATCGGGAGCATGGCGCACAAGCGCGGAGGCCCCGGCCACTCGGTGCACTACGCGGCGGCGAAGGGTGCGGTGGTGACGATGAGCATGGGTGTGGGCCGCGAGTTCGCGGACAGGGGCATCCGGTGCATGTCCATATCGCCGGGGCCCATCGACACGCCGTTTCACGACGTCTCCTCGGAGGCGCTCAAGGAGTCGATGCGCGCTCAGATACCGATGGGCCGCTTCGGCACGCCGGAGGAGATCGGCGAGCTGGTGCTGTTCATGTGCTCGGATGCGTGCGCGTTCATGACGGCGGACACCGTGTACGTGAACGGCGGCGGGGGCTGGAAGTAGGGCGCGCTAGGTCATCTTCTCGAAAACAGGTTCAAGAGCAGCGTCAGCACGATGCTGATGACGATGCAGGTCACCACCGGGAAGGAAAAACTCCAGTTCTTGCCGCGCAGGTGAATGTCGCCCGGCAGTTTTCCCAGAAACGGAATCTTGGGCGCAACCAGAAATATCACTCCCAAGACCATCAGGACCGCGCCGAGCAGAATCAGCGTTTTCCCGAAACCGCCGAAAGGCTCCATCTGCGTTCTTTCCTTTTAAGGGGATGTCTCGGTTTCTTCATCCTTCGCGGCGCCCTCCCAAAGCTCCCGCTGGGCCCCTTTTGGCAGCGCGGCGCCAAGGTGTGAATACGCCGCCGAGGGCGCACGCCTGCCGCCGCGCGTCCTCTGCACGAAGCCCGCCCGCAGCAGGAACGGCTCCACCATGTCCACGAGGGTGTCCGTCTCCTCGTTCATGGTGGCGGCGATGGCCTCCACCCCCACCGGACCGCCGCCGTACTGGTCGATGATCGTCCTCAGATACTTCCTGTCCAGCCCGTCGAGACCCAGTTCGTCCACGCCCTCCATGGCGAGCGCCTCGCGCGTCTTGGAGAGGCTGATGGCGCCGTCGCCGCGCGCCTGGCAGTAATCGCGCGTCCAGAGCAGGAGCCGGTTCGCCGTGCGCGGCGTGCCCCGGCTTCTCCGGGCGAGTTCGCTCGCAGCTTCTTCTTCGATAGGGGCTTCGAGGCGAGCCGCGCTCCTCAGGAGTATCTGCACGAGCTCGTCTTCTGAATAAAAATCCACGTGGTAGACGAGATAGAAGCGCTCCCTCAAGGCGGCGGTCAGGGCGCCGGGGCGCGTCGTGGCGCCCACGGCCGTGAATATCTTGAGCGGGAAGTTGATGGTGCGGGCCATGGGGCCTCGGTCGACGACGAAGTCCACGCGGTAGTCCTCCATCGCGGGGTAGAGGAATTCCTCGACCGCGCTGGGCATCCGGTGGATCTCGTCGATGAAGAGCACGTCGCCCTGCGTGAGGCCCGTGAGGATTCCCATGAGGTCCGCGGGCCTCGATAGAGAGGGGCCGGAGGTCTTGACGAGGCGCGTTCCCATCTCTTCGGAGATGATGTGTGAAAGCGTGGTTTTCCCCAGACCCGGCGGCCCGTGGAAGAGAATGTGGCCCAGGGGTTCGTTCCTCTTGCGCGAGGCTTCGAGCGCAATCCGCAGCTTGGCCACGAGATCGGTCTGGCCCACGTATTCTTCGAGCCTCGAGGGTCTGAGCGAGGTGAAGGTTTGCTCCTCCGCCGGACTCGCCGCCTTGGCGCTCACGCGCCGCTCGATGACCATGGTTTTCTCCCTACCGGCTCAGCCGGAACACTTCCTGCAGGATGGCCTCGGCCTCCGCCTCCGCGCCCAGGGCGGCGACGGCGCGCTCCACGAGGTTCTCCGCCTCGGGCGTCCGGTAGCCCAACTGCCCCACCAGCACGGCCATGACGTCCCCGTGCAGGGGCGCGGCGTCTTGACGCTCGGCGGGCGGCGGCGCGAGGTCTCCCGTGAGGTGAAGCTCCGCAATCTCCTCTCTGAGGGTGGAGATCACCTGCTCGGCCTTCTTCCTGCCGATGCCGGGCAGTTTCGTGAGGAGCGTGGCGTTCGCCGCCGCGATGGCTTCCGCAATCTGGAGGGGAGGCAGGCCCATCGCCCGCACCCCGCTTTTGGGGCTGATGCCGGGCACCTTGATGAAAGAGAGGAAAAACGCCCTCTCTTCCGCCGAGAGGAACCCCACCAGCCGGGGCAGGAGCTGGCCCGTGGCCACGTTTCCCTCCAGGTAATGATGGGTGTGGAGTTCCACCGCCTCGCGCGCGCCCATGAGGGCTTGCAACTCATGCACCGCGTATCCGCCCACCTGGATTTCGTAGGCGAGCCCGGTCGGCGTCTTCAGGATGACGCATTCGTCCTGGACGTCGATGATCTCGCCCGATATCCGGCGGATCATGCGCCGCTCCCGACCGCCTGCTCTCGCCTCAAGTGGCTGCGGTCGATGTGGCAATACGCGGCGGCGATGGCGTCGGCCACGTCGGCGGGTTCGGGCAAATCGTGCAGTCTGAGTCGTTGCCGGACCATGTGCTGCACCTGCGCCTTCGTGGCGCGTCCGGCGCCGACGAGCGATTTCTTGATCTCCGTGGCCGCGTAGCTGGCCACGGGCACGCGCGCCTGCGACGCGGCGAGGAAGATTACGCCCCGCGCGTGCCCCATGATGATGGAGGTGCGGGGGTGCTTGTAGTGGCTGTAGAGGTTCTCCACCGCCATGACGTGGGGTTCGTTCGTCTCGATGATGTGGGCGAGGTCCTTGTGCAACTCGTAGAGTCGCTTCTCGATGGGCGCGCTCGAATCGTTTTTGAGTATGCCGCCGTCCACCAGGCGCGGTTCGTATTCGCCTTCATCGAGGCGCAGGACGGCGTAGCCCGTCACGCCAAGGCCGGGGTCCACGCCCAGAACGCGGAATGTGCCTGCGGATTGCGTCAAAAGAAAACCCCACGGGCGGTGGGTCGTTCGTTTATACGGATGCCTCCGCCATCTGTTCTTCTGAAATGTCGAAGTTCGCGTAGACGTTCTGCACGTCGTCGTTGTCCTCGAGCGCCTCCATGAGGCGAAGCATCTGTTCCGCCTGTTTTCCCTCGAGTTTCACCGTCGATTTGGGCAGCATGGCGAGCTCTGCCGATTCCGTCGGTATCCCGCTGTTCTCGATCGCCTCGCGCACGGACTCGAACGCATCGGGCGGGGTGTGTATCTCGAAGAAATCATCGGTGGATTCGAAGTCCTCCGCTCCCGTTTCGAGCGCGAGTTCCATGAGCGTATCCTCGTCCACGCTCTCCCGGGAGACGAGGAACAGGCCCTTTTTCTCGAAGTTCCACGCCACGGCGTTCGGCTCCGCCATGGTGCCGTTGTTCTTCGTCAGGATGTGGCGGATTTCCGCACCCGTGCGGTTGCGGTTGTCGGTGAGCACCGCGATGAGAATCGCCACCCCGTTGGGGCCGTAGCCCTCGTAGGCGCATTCCTCGTAGTTCACGCCTTCGAGCTCGCCCGTTCCCTTGGCGATGGCGCGCGTGATGTTCTCCTGGGGCATGTTGGCCCCTTTCGCCGTCTGGATGGCCGTGCGCAAGCGGGGGTTGCCGTCGGGGTCTCCCCCGCCGAGCCGGGCCGCGATGGTGATTTCCTTGATGAGTTTGGTGAAAATCTTGCCGCGCTTGGCGTCGAGCGCGCCTTTTTTCCGCTTGATGGTGCTCCATTTGGAATGACCGGACATGACGGGTACTCCTGCGATTCACCTGCGGTGGATTCTATCCCTCTCCATCCGAAGGACATTCGTCTTCACGAGGCATTCTGACTATAATTTCTAGCATGGGGGGCGGTGGGAGTAAAGACTCGGGCCTGCCGGGCGCGGTCTCGAAAAGCCCCGCGTGGACACCTCGGCGACGGGGTGATATTTTTCCGCCGGACGTTTCCGGGGAGGATGGGTTCTGAGTTCTCGAAAAACAGTGTCTTCCATGAATCCTGTCGAGAGAGGCGCGCGGACGCTTCGGATCGAAGCCGAGGCGCTCGCGGGGCTCATCGAACGGCTGGATGAAGGGTTCATCCGGGCGGTCGAAATCGTCTTGGGGTGCAAGGGAAAGGTCGCGGTGACCGGCATGGGCAAGAGCGGGCTGATCGGGCAGAAGATTTCCGCCACGCTTGCGAGCACGGGCGCGCCGTCTTATTTCCTTCACCCCGCCGAGGGCGTTCACGGCGATCTGGGCATGGTGACGAAAGACGACGCCGTCGTCGCGCTCTCCTACAGCGGCGAGACGGACGAGGTGGTGCGCATCCTGCCCGTCTTCGCCCGTCTGGGGGCGCCGCTCATCGCCATCACCGGGGCCGAGAATTCCACCCTCTGGCGCGCGGCGCAGGCCGTGCTGAACATTCACGTAAAAGAAGAAGCCTGCCCGATTCAACTCGCTCCCACGGCGAGCAGCACCGCCGCCTTGGCGATGGGCGATGCGCTGGCGATGGCCGTTCTGGAGGCGCGGGGGTTTCAGCCCGAGGATTTCGCGCGCTTCCATCCCGGCGGGGTTCTGGGGAAGAAGCTCATTCGCGTGAAAGAGTTGATGGTTACGGGCGGCGACGTCCCGCGCGTGGACGAGGCGGCTTCCCTGGCTCAGGTCGTGCGCGAGATGAGCGCCAAGAGGCTGGGGATGACGTGCGTGGCGGGTCCGGGTCAGGAGTTGCGCGGCGTCATCACGGACGGGGACTTGAGGCGCGCGATGGAGAAGATTGGTGAGTTGCCCGGGCTTACGGCGAAAGAACTAATGACGGCCGCTCCAAAGACCATCGACGAAGACGAAATGGCCGCCGCCGCGGTTCAGATGATGGAGGCGAGCGCCATTACGTGCCTGGCGGTCACCGAAGGCCCGGATGGACGCCTGGCGGGCGTGTTGCACTTACACCACCTGCTGCGCGCGGGCGTGGTGTAGATTTTCCCCTTAGACTGATTCCTCCGAACCGCCCAGGCGCAGCGTCGGCTCTTCGACTCATTTCCACCCCGAAGGCCCGAAAATCAGCAAAGCGAGCGCTGCGGCTATCATCAGCAACAGGCCGACCGTGAAGCCCAGAGCGGGCGGGATGCGCCCGCGCAACAATCTTCCCAGCAGGAATCCGGCGACGGCGGGCAGAATCGATACGGCGGAGCGCGCCGACTCGAAGGCCCCCAGCGCGCCCGAGCCGCTCAGCACCGCTATCTGAACGCTCGCGAACACCAGTGCGCCGGTGTAGGTGAGCCGCATCATCCGGGCGCGGCCCGCGCCCGTACTGTCGAGATACATGATGCTGACGGGATTGCCCGCGTAGGAAAAGCCGCTCAGGCCGCCTGCGAAGAATCCGGCCAGATAGGTGAAGAAAGTCTCGTCGCGCATGTCGAGCTGGATTCTCTGGCGCGAGATGCTGTAGACGGCGAACAGCAGCACCAGGACGCCCACCGACCACTTGAGGAACGTGGGGGGGCTGGATATGAGCACCAGCACGCCCACGGCGGCGCCCGCCGCGCCCGCGCCCAGGAAGGGCATGAGGCGTTTGAGCGAAGGGGCGGGAACGCCGCCTCCGATTGCGCGAATCGCCACCAGGATGAGGTTCGGAATCGAAAGGGTGAGCACGGAATCACGCACCCCGATGAGCGCGCCCAGCGCGGGCGTGGCCAGGAGGCCGAAGTCTATCCCCGCGGCGCCCTCCAGAAACGCCGCGGCGAAGACGAGAAGCGTGATATCCCAGGTAGGCCACATCGGCTCGGGCGTATCCGGCTAGAGGTTCAGCAGGCGCTGGATGTTCTTGTGCGATACGTTTTCGTATTCTTCCCGGCTCAGTCCCGCTCGCCCGAGCGTTTCGACCGCTTCGGTGTCCGTCATGTCGTAGGGCAGGTCCGTGCCCAGCACGACCCGGTCTCCCCCCATGACGTCCACCAGAAATCGCACGACGGGCGGGTGGAACACCAGCATGTCCAGATAGAAGTTCGAGCGAAGATATTCCAGCGGCGGGCGCGATATGTTCTTGCACTCGGGCCGCACCTTCCAGCCGTGGGCGAAGCGCCCGACCAGATAGGGCGCGGTTCCCCCGCCGTGCAGGAAGATGAAGGTGAGGTTCGGCAGCCTGTCGAATATGCCGGAGAAGATGAGCCGGCCGATGCTGTTCGCGCTCTCCGTCGGGAATCCGACCAGGTTGAACAGGTGATATTCCTTCATCTGCGCTGCGCCCGCCGGGTTGGCCGGATGAACGATGATGGGGGCGTTCATGCCCGCCGCCGCCTCGTAGATGGGATAGAAACGCTCATCGTCGAGGTAGCGCCCGTTCACGTTCGTGCTCAGAAATCCGCCCTTGAGCCCCAGTTTGTTGACACAGCGTTCGAGCTCCTTCACCGAGAGGTCGGCGTTCTGCGCGGGGAGCGACGCCAGGCCGTGGAATTTCGTGGGGTGTTTCTCGATGATGGCGGCGTAGGCGTCGTTTGCCGCCTGGCAGAGTTCATCGGCAAGGCCGTCGTCGGCCCAGTAGACGCCCGGGTTCGATGAGAAGGAGAGGATGTTCATGTCCAGGTTCATCTCGGCCATGGTCTTGAGCCTCAAGTCCACGTTGGTGAAAGGCTCGATGGGCGGGTGCATCATGCCCTTGATGTCAACGATGCGCTCGCCTTCCGCGTTCGTGGTGAGGCGGACGCCGTAGCGCGGACCCTCTTTCTCCAGGATTTCAAAGTATTCGTCCGGGTATATGTGGCAATGAGCGTCGATGTGCATTCTTATCGTCTCCATGAAGGGAAAAGCCGAACCGGATTGTTAGCACCCGCGAACGAGGGGTGTCAATGATGAGGCTTAATCAAACCGATGAAGCAAGGGGTTGTTGAAATACCCGGCACTTGAACAAACGCGTTCTGCTCGTTTTGCATACCGCTGTGTCTACCTCACCCTGAGTAGCCGCCGAAGGCGGCGTATCGAAGGGTCGCTCCCTCGATACGGCGCGTGAGCGCGCCTACTCGGGATGAGGGTGGGATTACGGGAATGGGCGACGAACGAGTTGCAAGCAATTTTCCCTTAAAGGGGCATTTAAAAAAAACCGGCAAGGGTGGGATTTGCGCGGTGGGCTCTGAAGATTTCTACATCGTCAATGGCTGAAAATTCAAGGTTTGCCGGCCCGGATGGTCGCGCTCGCCAGTTCAGGCGTGACGTAGGGTTTTCGGCCGATGATCTCCACTTGGGCGAAACCGGCCTCGCGCAGGCCGGCGACGTAAGCATCCTCGCCGATGGCGCCCGCGATGCACGCGCACCAATCCGCGATGGAGGCATCTCCGGGCGACTCGGTGGTTTCGTCTCCCGCCGCGATGCCCGCCCGGATGACGTCCGACACCACGAAGCGCCCGCCCGGGCGCAGCACGCGAAACGATTCGTGGAACACGGCCGGTTTGTCCGGCGAGAGGTTGATGACGCAGTTGCTGATGACGATGTCGACCGAGGCGTCTTCAATCGGCATGTTCTCCATCTCGCCCTTTCTGAACGAGACGTTCGCGGCGCCCATGGTTTGTCTGTTCCGCTCCGCCTTCTCCAGCATGGCGTCCGTCATGTCGAGGCCGATGACGCTCCCCTCCGGCCCCACCTCCTTCGCGGCGAGAAAACAATCCAGCCCCGCGCCCGAGCCCAGATCCAGCACCGTTTCGCCCGGTTGGGGATGCGCGTCCAGGATCGGGTTTCCGCAACCCGCGTTCGCGCTCAGGACGTCCGGAGGAAGCTCCCCCACGGCATCTTCCGCATAGCCGATGCTCTCGACGTTCTCCACCCCCATGGGCATCTCGGCGTCCGCCTCTCCGCAGCAGGAAACCTCGCCTGCGGCGACTTTCGCATAGAGTTCCCGAACGGCGTTTTTGATGCTTCCCGCATCGTCGCAGCATTCAGCGGACATGGGTGGAATCTCCTCGTCGGTGGTACTGGGGTTTTGCAGATAAATGTCCCGAACGCGTACAGGATAGCAAGGCCGGGGGAGTGAAGGGAAGGGGGGCGACATGGAGATTGTAGGGACAACCCTTTCGGGTTGTCCTGCCTCTTGTGGTTATCCCTAGTCAGGACAGGCGCGGGGGTCAGCCCTGACTGAGTGGGGGGGTGTGGGACTTCATTGGTTTTGCTTCGTCGCTTTTGTTCGTCATTCCGGCGCATGCCGGAATCCAGGGTTTCGCCTTTCGTTTTTTGTCTTCATTGCCCGATCCACCAAAGAGGGGATGAAATGCCGCAATGTGTCCACCCCCATCTGTTCTGGATTCCGGCATGCGCCGGAATGACGAACCAAGAGCGCGCGCCAGTATTGACCGGCTGCAGGGAAACGCACTGGCCGTTCCATGCGAAACCAAAATCACGGCCAGAGAGTCACGGTTCACCGCTGCGGGTTGCGGGAAAATCGCTTCCGTGCAACTTTGGAGCCGAGCCGCCCCTAATCCTCTTTCATGCGTCGAGTGATGAGCGAAGAGAAGAAACGAATCTATCTCATCGACGGCTCGGGCTACATGTTCCGGGCCTATTACGGCACGATGCGCCAGCGTCTTTCGAACTCGAAGGGCGTGCCCACGGGCGGCACGCTGGCCTTCGCCCGAATGCTCCTGAAAGTGATTCGCGAGCGCGCGCCGGAATACGTCGCCATCGCCTTCGACCGCCCCGAACCCACGTTCCGCCACGAACTCTACCCAGCCTACAAGGGAAACCGCGACGCGGCGCCCGAGGACCTGGTCGAGCAAATCCCCTACATGCACCGCGTGGTCGAGGTGCTGCGCATTCCGCTACTCGTGCAGGTCGGGGCCGAGGCGGACGACATCATCGGCACGCTGGCCGCGCGCGCCGAGGCGGAGGATTTCGAGGTCGTTCTGGTCACGGCGGACAAGGATTTCGCCCAGCTTGTCTCGGAAAACGTGCGCATCTGGGACCCGATGAAGGACGCGGAGATGGGTCCTGCGGAGATCGAGGCGAAATGGGGCGTGCCGCCGGAGAAATTCGTGGATATACAAGCGCTCATGGGCGATTCGACGGACAACATCCCCGGCGTGCCGGGCATCGGGGAGAAAACCGCCGTCGCCCTCATCCAGCAGTTCGGCGGACTCGACCAAGTGCTCGCATCCACCGATCAGATAAAACGCCCCAAGCAGCGGGAGAACATCGAGGAAAACGTCGATATGGCGCGCCTCTCGCGAGAGCTTTGCACCATCAAGCGCGACCTCGTTCTCGAGGGAGACCTGGAATCCTGCCGTCTGGGAGACGCCGACGTCGAGGCGGGCAGAAAACTCTTCGTCGAGGAACTGGAATTCAAGAACATCATGGAGCAGCTTCCCGGATACAGCGCGGAAGACGCCGAAGAAACCGCGCCCGAAGAAGCGGCCCCATCAGCCGAAGAGGAGGAGCGTGACTATCACATTATCCGCACTGCCGAAGAACTCGCGTCGATGATCGCGGAACTGGAATCTGCGGGGTGCTTCGCGTTCGATCTGGAGACCACCTCGCTCGATCCCATGAAGGCGCGCATCGTAGGCTTCAGCTTCTCCGCCGCTGCGGGCCGCGCGTTCTATGTCCCGGTGGGGCATGAGACGATGGATTCGGGCCCCCAGCTTCCGCTCGAAGACGTGCTCGCTGAAGCCTCACCGCTCCTGAGATCACCCGAGGTCGAGAAAATCGGCCAGAACATCAAGTACGACATCGCCGTGCTCAAAGAGGCCGGTCTCGACGTTCGCGGCCCCTTGTTCGACACCATGCTCGCCTCCTACCTCCTGCTTTCGAGCCGCAGGAGCCACGGGATGGACCATCTGGCGCAGGAGTATTTCGGGGTGACGACCATCAAATACGCCGATCTGTGCGGCAAGGGCGCCAAGGAGATCCCCTTCTCCCACGTGCCCATCGAGGCGGCGGCCCCCTACGCCTGCCAGGACGCCGACATCACGTACCGCCTGGCCGCCGAGATGGCCCCGCAACTCGAAAACGACGGCCTCATAAAGCTATTCGAGGAACTCGAAGTCCCTCTCCTGCGCGTCCTGCTCAATATGGAGCGCGCGGGCATCCGGCTGGACAGGGAGTTCCTGCGCAACATGGGCAAGGAACTCGAAGCGCGCCTCGATAAGATGACGAGCGATATCCACGGGTTGGCCGGCGGGGAGTTCAACATCAACTCCACCCAGCAGTTGCGCGTCATCCTGTTCGAAAAGCTGAACCTGCCCGTCATCAAGCGAACGAAAACGGGGCCATCCACGGACATCGACACGCTGGAGAGGCTTGCGCCTCAGCACCCCCTGCCCCAGGAGATTCTGAACTTCAGGCAGCTCTCGAAGCTCAAGAGCACCTACGTGGACACCCTGCCCGAACTGGTGAACACGCAGACGGGCCGCATCCACGCCCGCTTCAACCAGACGGTCGCCGCCACGGGCCGCCTGAGCGGTTCGGACCCCAATCTTCAGAACATCCCCATCCGCACGGATCTGGGCCGCCAGATACGCCGGGCCTTCCTGCCCGAGGAGGGGTGGAAGCTCCTCTCGGCGGACTACAGCCAGATTGAACTGAGGGTGCTGGCCCATTTCACGAACGACCCGGCTCTCGTCGACGCCTTCGCCAAGGGGGAGGACATCCACGCCACGACCGCCTCGGCCGTCTACGGCGTGCCGCTCGAAGGTGTCGACTCCGAGATGCGCCGCGTCGCCAAGGCGGTGAACTTCGGGATCATCTACGGGCAGGGGGCCTTCGGCCTCTCCCAGACCATCGGCATCCCGCAGTCCGAGGCGCGTTCTTTCATCGACACCTATTTCGAGCGCTTCGCCGCCGTGCCCGCCTTCGTGGATGAGACCATCGAGAACGGCAGATCGAGCGGCTACGTCTCCACCATCATGGGCCGGCGCAGGTATCTGCCCGATCTGAACAGCCGGAACCGCAACGCGAAAAACGCCGCCGAGCGGACGGCGGTGAACTCCGTCATCCAGGGAAGCGCCGCCGACATCATCAAGCTCGCGATGATTGCCATCGCAGACCGCCTGAAGAGAGAAGAGAGAGAAGCGCGCATGCTCGTGCAGGTGCACGATGAGCTCCTGTTCGAGATACCGCCCGCGGAAATCGAAGCCGTGGCCGCCCTCGTCGCCGGGGAGATGCGCGGCGCGATGCCCCTGCACGTTCCGCTCGACGTGGACGTGAGCACGGGCGAGAACTGGGGCGAGCTCAAGTAGCGGAGGCGCGCGTTCGGCATGTCCAACCTCTACGCGGTCGGCGATATCCACGGCCAGATCCACATGCTCGAAGCACTGGTGGAGCGCGCGCCCTTCCAGGAGGACGATGAGATCGTCTTTCTCGGCGATTACATCGACCGGGGGCGGGATTCCAGGGCCGTGGTCGATTTGCTCATCCGCTTCAAGCGCGAGTATCCCAATACCGTGTTCCTGCGCGGCAACCACGAGGACATGCTCCTCGATTACCTCGCAGGCGGCGGGAGCTATCATCCGGGCGTCTACGTGATGAACGGCGGCGACGCGACGCTGGAAAACTACCGCGATTCGAGCGGCGACGTTCGGCTGCCGCCCGAGCATCTGAAGTTTTTCGACTCGCTCGAGTGGATTCATGTGAGCCGCGGGTTCATCTTCGTGCATGCGGGCCTGAAGCCGGGCGTTCCCATCGACCGCCAGGACCCGATGGATATGGTCTGGATACGCGAGGAGTTTCTCCATGCGGCATACGATTTCGGCGGGCCCGTCGTTTTCGGACACACCCCGGGATGGGAGATGAAGAACGAACTCCCCTTTTACCTGGGTATCGACACGGCCGCCGTAATGGGCGGGCGCCTGACCTGCGTGCAACTCGCCGAGGGCGAGATCGTGAACTGCCACCAGGTTTCCTCGCAGGAAGTGGAATAAGCCGGCCCGCTCGTGAAGCGAAAACAAAACGTGATTCCAGACGAGGAGAAAATAATCGGCCTGATCGCGAAAGAGGACAGGCCGATGGCCGTGCGCGAACTCGTGCGCCTGCTCGAAGTGCGCGCAAACGCCCGGCCCGCGCTCAGGAAGCGCCTGCGCGCCATGGCGGAAGCGGGCGCGCTCGTCCGCGTTCGCGGGCGCTACTCGACGCCGGGTTCCCTCTCCATCCATCAGGGCGTTTTCCGGGGGCACGCGCAGGGCTACGGGTTCGTCGTCCCAAACCAAACTGGTGGTAAAGAAAAATCTCCCGACATCATGATCAAGAAAACCCGGACGCGCGGCGCGATGGACGGCGATACGGTCTCCGCCCGGGTGGAGAAGGTTCACCCCGACGGGAGGCGGGAGGGGAGCGTGATCGACGTGATCGAGCGCGCGCACCGCACCCTGGTGGGCAGGCTCTGCGTGGAGGGCCGGAGCGCGTGGGTGGAGCCCCAGGGAGAGCGCATCCCGCACCTCGTGGTGCTGGGCGCGGGGAGTCGGGAAGGAGCCAGGCGCGGCGAATGGGTGGAAGTCGAAATCACCCGCTATCCGACCCAGAAAGAACCGGCCAAGGGGCGCGTTCTGCGTTCATTCGGCTATCCCGAAGACCCCGCCGCCGAGGGACGGATGGTGCTCGCCAAGCACGGGATACGCGAGGATTTCCCCCCAAAAGTTCTGGAGGAAGAGAAAAGCCTCTACCCGCCGGGGGAGGACGACCCCTTCCCGGAAGGGGTGGAGGATTTGAGGGAGCTTTGCGCGTTCACGGTCGATCCTTTCGACGCGAGGGACCGCGACGACGCCGTCTCGATAGAAAAACTTCGAAGTGGCTGCCGCCTCGGCGTGCACGTCGCCGACGTGGGCCATTACGTGAAAGGGGGCGGCGCCATAGACAAGGAGGCCCTCGCGCGCGGCGTGAGCGTCTACCTGCCGGACAGGGCGGCGCCCATGCTGCCGCCGCGCCTGACGGGCGAGGTGTGCTCCCTCAGCGAGAAAGCCGTCCGGCGGACCCTGAGCGTCTTCATCGACTTCGACCGTTACGGGAACCGGACGGGGGTGCGGCTCACCTTCGCGCGGATTCGCTCGCGCGCGTCCTTGACCTATCGAGGCGCCGCGGCCGTTCTGGAGGGCGGGGAGATTCTCCAGGAGGGCGAGGCGGAAAGCGCACGCGCGCTCGAAGAACCGCTCCGGGAACTCTCGGCCCTTGCGGACAAGCTTCATGCGGAGCGCATGCGTCGGGGCGGCCTCGACTTCGATCTGCCCGAAGCGCGGGTGCTGCTCGATGGGGAGGGAATGCCCGTGAACATTGCGCGCGCCCCGAGAACCTCCGCCCACCGGCTCATCGAGGAGTGCATGCTGGCGGCGAACCGGGCGGTGGCGGAATACCTCGCCGAGGCGGGCGGGGCTTCCGTCTTCCGCGTCCATGAGGCGCCGGCGGAGGAGAACCTGGAAGGCTTGCGGGCGATTCTCTCCAGACTGGGCGTGAAGGCGCCGCGTATTGAGGCGCTCAAGCGCCCCGGCGGGCTTCAGGAGGTATTCGACGCCGTGAGCGGTTCGGACGTGGAGCGCTACGTGAACCTCGCCGCGCTCAGAAGCATGAAACTCGCGCGCTATGAGGCCGCGCCCGCCCTCCACTTCGGCCTGGGCTTCGAGCGCTACACGCACTTCACCTCGCCCATCCGCCGCTATGCGGACCTTTGCGTCCACAGAAGGCTCGCGCGGCTCATGCGCGGCGACGCCGGAAAGCCGCAGGCGAAACCGCTCGCCGCCCTTTGCCGCGATATTTCAGAGAGAGACCGGACGGCGGAGGCCGCCTCGCGCGAGATGGTCGATTTCATGAAGGCGCTCTTCATGCGCGATAAAGTCGGAGAGCGCTTTCGGGGCCACGTCTCGGGCGTCGCGAACTTCGGGATATTCGTCGAGCTGGAAGATATATACGTTGAGGGCATGGTCCCCCTCGAATTCATGACGGACGATTACTACGCCTTCATTCCCGAGGAGCACGCGGTTCTGGGCCGCAGGACGGGCCGGAGGTTCCGTTTGGGCGACCCCGTCACCGTGCGGGTGGAGGGCGTGGATCTGGCGTCGCGGCGCGTTACGCTCCAGCTGATGGCGGGCGGCACGAGAGAGTTGGTCGGCGATGCGGCGCAGTCGCGCCGCGCGAGTCTCACCGACCGCCGACGCCCTGAGAGAAAGAAACTCTCAAGTCCACGGCGCAGGAAGAGGGGGAAGGCGGGGCCCCGGCGGGGCAGACGCCGCTGAGGCTCTGATGCGGGGTTGTTGAATAAACCCCGGAAAGGGGTTGTTGCCCCCCAATCGAGAGTGTTCACCGTCATTCCGGCGAAAGCCGGAATCCATTTTTACGCTTTTTGCCTTTCGTCAGGGTTCCCGCGCATCGGCGGAGAATGAAACGCCGCCGTTCATTCACCCGCATCCGCAAATGGATTCCGGCTTTCGCCGGAATGACGAACAAAATCGCACCGCTTTTTGTAGGGACAGGTCGCGACCTGTCCCTACGGACTTCTGGGGCACCTGAGCTTCCGTTCCCCTATAAAATTTCCCTGGTGGCGAAAAATCCCGTGAGGGGCTATATTGTTTCTTGATGATAAGGGAGACGCGGGGAGCGATGCGCTCCTTTTTCTTTTTCTTGAGATTTGCGAGGTGCGTGATGGCGGGCGGCATGAAAATCGTTGCCGAGAACAGGCGCGCCCGCGCCGATTATGCGATTGACGAGACCTACGAGGCGGGCCTCGTCCTCACGGGCACGGAGGTGAAGGCGCTCCGCGAGGGCCGCGCGAACCTGAAGGAGAGCTACGGCGACATCATCGGCGGCGAGGCCTGGCTGGTGGATTGCCACATCAGCCCCTACGGGCACGGCAACATCCACAACCACGAGCCCACGCGCAGGCGGAAGCTCCTGCTCCACAAGCGCGAGATAGGGCGCCTCATCGGCCGCGTGAACGAACGGGGGATGACGCTCGTGCCGATGAAGATGTATTTCGCCCGGGGCCGCGCGAAGGTGGAGATCGGCGTCGGCAAGGGCAAGAAGCTCCACGACCGCCGCGAGGAGCTCAAAAAGCGCGCCGCGAACCGCGAGATCGAGCGCGCGCTCAGGGAGAGGAACAGGTGATGCGGGATCTTTTCAGGGACTACACGATGCGCTGGTGGCAGGTGAGTCTGCTCAAACTCTCGATGGCCGCGTTCGGCCTGGCGGTCGGGGCCACCTGGCCGGGAGCGTTCGAGGGCCGGCTGCTCTGGATATGGCTGACGTTCCTGCTCCCCGCCGCGTATCTGAGCTGCGTCTTCTATCCCGAGATGTGGAGGAGAAGGCGGAAATAGCGTATACGAGACGGGCCCGGAATGATGATCGCCGCTCCGGGTCTGCCGTTCATCTCTTATGGGGGCGATCCGGTTTCGACGGGAGGATTTGAAGTCTGAGCTGCGCGCCGGGGACGCCACTTGGCCCCGTTATCAATGTGGCAAAATCACACCAGCCGACAACGAGCTGGCTCTCGCTGCCTAGACGCTAGCGAGCGTTCCCCCTCGCCTCGTCCGCGGGCGGGGTGCGGAACGTCATGATGCGGACTAGCCGACCCAGGTTTCGGTCCGGAGCCTGACAGGCGAAATCGAATCGGACTAGTCCGGAGGATGGCCCGCCGGTGGGCTTGGTCCCGGGCGAAACCCTCACCACCGGCTACGCGCGTAGACGCTCACGACGGAAGCCTTTCGGACGCGGGTTCGATTCCCGCCGCCTCCACCAGATTTGATGGGAATGCGGCTCGATTTTTAGGAGCTGTTGCAAAAGCCCGATGAAGAAGGGTTTGACACGAGCAAGGATCGAGCGATTGTGTTTTGGTAGCGCGACCTGTCCCTACGGTCGCCGGTCGGGATTGATCCACCGCGTGGCATCGGACTTTGCAGAACGCTCGACGCCCTCATCCCGAGCAAACGCCCCAAACCCTCATCCTGAGTAGGCGCGTAAGCGCCGTATCGAAGGATGGGGGCGCATTTCTCCGGCGGGCGCTCACTTCGCCCTTCGATACGCGGCTTCGCCGCTACTCAGGGTGAGGCGGAGCGGCGGGTTGCGCAGGATGAGGAGGGGGATTGCGCCGCATCGGGCTTTTTCAACGACCTCTTTTAAGTAGAGTGTGGTTACTCGGGTGTTCCCCAGCATTGGTTTGCTCCGTCATTCCTCGCTATATTTTTTGAAGTCTATTCTCAACGAATAGAGAGTGATGAGAAAACCGGGCGAAGTAGTTTTCGAGGTTACCGAAGCCGTAGAAGGCGGCTATGACGCCCGGGCCTTGGGCTACGGCATATTCACCCAGGGAGAGGACTGGGACGACCTGAAAACGATGGTCAGAGAAGCTGTGCTTTGTCACTTCGGTGAAGAGGACGCGCCTGGAATGGTCAGGCTGCATCTCGTCAGGGACGAAGTTATCGCGCTCTCCCGACCTTCCTGAAACACCAGACCCTCTTCCTTTTCACGCTCCATTGCATTCCCCGTTTCGCGCGGATTAAAATACCGTCCGTCATCGAGGCGTCGCCGCCGAGTTTTTTCGGTTTTTCGAACCATCTGCCCGGGTTCGCGGCGCCCCGAGTCGGGATGTCCCGCGAGGCACCCTTACGAGGACGCAGAGCATGTCGCGCCTGGCCGAAGACGAATCCGCCGTCGCCGCCGAGCCGATCCTCGATCCGCGCCTTCGCTATCTGAACCGCGAACTTTCCTGGCTCGCCTTCAACCGGCGGGTGCTCGCCGAGGCGAGCAACCTCCGCCACCCACTGCTGGAGCGCCTGCGCTTCCTCTCGATATCGGCGAGCAACCTCGATGAGTTCTTCATGGTGCGCCTGGCGGGCCTCAAGGGACAGGTGGCGAACGGCGTCACCCAGAAGAGCCTCGACGGTCGAACGCCCGCCGAGCAGTTGGCCGAAGTCGCCCGGGAGAGCGCGCGGCTGATTTGCGAGCAGGAGTCCGTCTGGCGGCGTCTGCGGCGGGAACTCGCCGGGGCCGGCATCTCCGTGGTGACCGAGGAGGACCTGAGCGCGAAGGATATGGACTGGCTGGGCGATTACTTCCTGAAACAGGTTTTCCCCGTGCTGACGCCTCTCGCCATCGACCCGGCGCACCCGTTCCCCTTCATCGCCAATCGCGGCTTCTGTCTGGCGCTCGAACTCGAAGCCGCCGATGGCGCGCGGAAAATGCGGGCCCTGGTTCCGCTGCCCGATCAGGTGCGCCGCTTCACCCGCCTGCCGGGAGAGGATGTCCGATTCATCGCGCTGGAGAACCTGGTGCGCCTGTTCATCGATCAGTTGTTCCCGGGCTACCGGATCGCCGGCAGCGGCGTGTTCCGCCTCATCCGCGACAGCGACATCGAATACGAGGAGGAGGCCGAAGACCTCGTCCTGTTGTTCGAGACCATGCTGCGCCGCAGGCGGCTCGGCGGCGTGGTGCGCCTGAACCTGAGCGCCGACATGCCGGTCTCGCTGCGCGAGCTGGTGATAGACGAGTTCGACGCCCAGCCCGAGGACATCGTGGAACTGACCGGCACCATCGGCATGGCGCAACTCGGCGAATTGATCGATTGCGGGCGATCGGATCTGGTTTTCCCCGCCTACCGGGCGCGCTTTCCCGAGCGCATCCGCGAGTACGACAACGATTGCTTCGCGGCGATCCGTCACAAGGACATCGTCGTCCATCACCCCTACGAGAGCTTCGACGTGGTGGTGCAGTTCCTCGAACAGGCCGCCGCCGACCCGAACGTGCTGGCGATCAAGCAGACGCTCTACCGCACGACCGACGAGTCGCCCATCGTCAAGGCGCTCATCGCGGCGGCGGAATCGGGCAAATCGGTCACGGCGCTCGTCGAACTCAAGGCGCGCTTCGACGAGGAGACCAACCTCAAGCTCTCCCAGTCGCTGGAGCGCGCGGGCGTCCACGTGGTCTACGGCTTCATGAAGCTCAAGACCCACGCCAAGGTCACCTGCGTCGTGCGGCGCGAGGGGGAAGATCTGCGGAGCTACGTGCATTTCGGCACGGGCAATTACCACCCGATCACCGCGCGCGTCTATACCGACCTCTCGTTCTTCACCTGCGACGAGCGTCTCGCGCATGACGCCGCCCAGGTGTTCAACCTGACCACGGGCTACGCGCTGCCGCGCAGTTTCGAATGCGTCGCCGTGGCGCCGTCGGGGCTTCGAAAATCCGTGCTGGCAATGATTGACGAGGAGATCGCCAACGCCGAGGCGGGCCGGCCGGCCGCGGTCTGGGCGAAGATGAACTCGCTGGTCGACGGGACGGTCATCGACAAGCTCTACCAGGCGAGCGCCGCGGGCGTTCAGGTCGACCTGGTGGTGCGCGGCATCTGCTGCCTGCGTCCGGGCGTGCCGGGTCTGTCGGAGAACATCCGGGTGAAGAGCATCATCGGGCGTTTTCTCGAACACTCTCGCATCGTGTGTTTCGCCAACGGCCACCCGCTGCCCTCGCCGCACGCGAAGGTGTTCATGACCTCGGCCGACTGGATGCCGCGCAACTTCGACCGCCGCTGCGAGGTGCTGGTGCCGATAGAGAACGAAACCGTGCATCAGCAGGTGCTCGATCAGATCATGGTGGCGAATTTCAAGGACGACGCCCAAAGCTGGCACATGGCAGGCGACGGCGGCTACGAGCGCGCGCCGCTCGGGGAAGAAGATTTCACGGCGCACACCTATTTCATGACGAATCCGAGTCTGTCCGGCCGCGGAAGCGCGCTGAGACGGGCCGGCGGCCCGGCGAGGTTGCGTATTGCGGAAGACGGCTGAACGACCAGGCCTCGTCGAAGAGGCGACCGACTCTCACGAACGTTACGGCGTAATCGACATCGGCTCCAACTCGATCCGCCTGGTCGTGTTCGAGGGCTTGCGGCGCGCGCCGCTGCCCTTGCTCAACGAAAGGGTCATGTGCGGCCTGGGCCGAAGCCTGCACGATACCGGCAGGCTCGACCCCGATGGCGTCGAACAGGCGCTGTTGAACATCGAGCGCTTCGGCGTCCTGCTGCGCGCGATGGGGGTGACGCGCTTCGACGCCGTCGCCACCGCGGCGGTGCGCGATGCGGAGGACGGGGCCGGGTTCGTCGCCGAGGTGGAGCGGCGGTGCGGTTTTCACGTGCGCGTGCTCTCGGGCGCGGAAGAGGCGGAGATGGCGGCGCTCGGCGTGTTGAGCGGCGCGCCCGGAGCGGACGGCGTGGTGGGCGACCTGGGCGGCGGCAGCCTCGAACTGGTCCACCTGGCCGCCGGCGCCACCGCCGAGCACGCGACGCTGCCCCTGGGGCCGCTCAACCTCCAGGCCGCCTCGGGCGGCAAGCGCAAGCGCGCGAGAAAGATTATCGACGACGCCCTGGCGGAACTGCCCTGGCTCCCCGAGATGCGCGGGCGCGCCTTCTACGCCGTCGGCGGCAACTGGCGGGCGCTGGCGCACGCCCACATGGCGCATTCGGGCTATCCGCTCAACATCATTCACCATTACAGGCTTCGCCGGGGCGACCTCGCGAAAATCGCCGACCTGGTATCGCGCCAGAGCCGGGATTCGCTCGCGGGCATTCCTGGCGTTTCGAGCAGGCGGCTCGACTTGCTGCCGCTCGCGGCGCTGGTGATGGTTCGTCTGCTGGCGGCCGCGGAGCCGCGCGACGTCGTCTTCTCCGCGCACGGCCTGCGCGAGGGGTTCGCCTTCGCGCGCCTGGGGGACCGCCGCCGGGACGAGGACCCCCTCCTGAGCGCAGCGGACGACATCTACGAGCGCACCGCCCGGTATCCCGGCCGCGCCGCAGAACTCTACGAGTGGACGGAAAGCCTCTTTCCCGAAGAGAGCGCCTCCGAGCGCCGCCTGCGCCGCGCCGCCTGCCTGCTGAGCGACGTCGGCTGGCGGGTGCACCCCGACTACCGGGCCGCCCAGGCCGGCGCCGAGGTGCTCCACGCGCGCGCCCTGCACGCCGGCCACGAGGAGCGGGCGTTTCTCGCCCTGGCCGTCTTCGGGCGCTATACGAGCCGCGCGACCCACGGGGCGCTGCGCACCGTCGAGCGGCTGCTGGACGCGGAAACCGTCCGCCGCGCGCGAATCACGGGCTCCGCCGTGCGGCTGGGGGAGACCCTTTGCGGCGGCGTGCCGGGGGTGCTGGGGCGCTTTTCGCTCAAGCCCTCGATGGGCCGGGGTTTGCTCAAGCTCAAGTGCCGCCGCAGTGACCAAAACATGCTGGGCGAGGTCGTCTTGCGCCGCTTCGAGGCCCTGGCCGCTTTGATGGGACTGGCGCCCGAGGTGCGCTTTATCGGGGATTGATGATGGCGTGGATTCGATTTGCGGCGTGTGGCCTCGTGTTGTTGTCGGGCCTGGGTTTTCCGCCAAAGTCACAGGCCTCGGAAACGGCTCCGGCTCCCACCGTCGTCCTGGCGGATTCACTTGAGCCCGCCGAGGTCTCCGAGTCCGCCGTTCTGGCTCTCCGCATCCTTGCGAGAGAAACCGACGATTTGCTCCTTGACGCGAAGCGGCGGCGCGGTCTCGCCCGCGAGATCGAAGGCGTGCTCAAGCGGCTGAGATACGCTCATCCCGAGATGGCGAAAGTCTCCGCCCGAACGGCCCATCTGCCCGGCGTGCTTCTCCTGGGCGTGAGGCCCGGTTTGTTCAAGGCGGTCGCCGGCCTCCTTGAGGGGACAAGCGGGCCCGTGGCGTTGCGCACCGGGAACCGGGCGTTCGACGCCTTGAACGCGAGGCTCGAACTTCGGGCCGTGCGGCCATACCGCCACATGGGCGTCCTCCTCATGCGCCTGAGCAGGCGCGCCAACGTCGGGGCGGCGCAGAGAGCGTACATGGCGATCGAAGGAGTCGAGTACGCGGAGCCCGATGCGCACCTGGGCGACGGCCCCGACATCGAGGCGGCGAAATCGGGCGGCGTCTGGCATGTCGTCGTCCGCAGGGCGTGGGGGGATTGCCCCGCCGGTTGTATTTACAAAAAGCTGTCTTTCTTCACCGTGGCGGGTGGGGAAGTCGAGCGAATCGAACCCTCGAATGCGATGAAGATGTCCGGGTTCCGGAAAATCCTCACAATCCGAAACTGGCGTTGACGCCGTGCGCGCGGGATGAGAGGCTCACCCCGCTTCCAGATGACAGATAAATTCTGCCTGATGTGAACAGGGGCGGCAGGGCCATTATCCACCAGTCGAGAGACGTAACCGAGGAGATACCTGAACGATGAACATCGCATACGTTTTCGCCACCGACATGTCGGCCACCTACAAGCTGGGCACCATGATCCTGCCGCAACTCGAAGCCGGCAACCACGGAGTGAACGTCGTCGGCATGTTCTTTTTCGACGACAACCTGTACTGCCTGCGCGAGGGCGACGAGGTGGGCGAGCGCCTGGCGAAGGTCGCCGCGGAGCAGAACATCCTCCTCATGGTATGCGACCAGTGCGCCGTGCGCCGCAACCTCGCCGAGGGCACGTTCGAGCAGTGCGGGTCCGGCGACGTGAAGGCGAAGGGCCTGGTGGCCGGCGTGGGCGCAGGCTGCTTCCCGCAGCTCTACGCCGCGCTCGCTCCCGCCGCGCCCGACCTCGTCATCACGCTGTAGGGGTCTGGGGCTGTTGAATAAGCCCCGTATGCGACCCCTGCAAACCGCAACGCCTCTTTCCTTACCCTGAGTAGCCGCCGGAGGCGGCGTATCGAAGGGCGAGGGGAATCGAACGCCTCGCGCCGGGGCGAGAGGGCGTCCCCTTCGACAGGCTCGGGAATGCAGTTTCTCCTTCCTCAGTCGGAACTGACCTTCGATACGCGGCTTCGCCGCTATTCAGGATGAGGCGGTCGGGGAGGCCCTGCGCACCGAATCACGAAATCAGGGCCTTTTCAACAACCCCGACAAGGGGGGGGTTGATTCTTTTGAAGTCGCGCAGCCCTTCCTCCCTCAGTCGGGGCTGACCCCCCACCAACTCGCTTGCGGGCTACGCCCTTATCTCGTTGACTCCCCCTCAAGGGGGGAGTGGTTCGACCCGACCCGCAAGGGCTTTTTCAACAGCCCCCGCAGGGGCGGTTCGCGAACCGTGGGGCGACCCCGAGGAGGGGTTCGCTCCTGCGGGTCAATCCCTCGCTCCACGGTGAATCAAGGGAAGAATTGAACTCGAAGCCCGCGCCTTTTCGAAGCGCCGCCGGGGCGGAGGTGAAGCTCAGGACGCCTTGAGGACGCAGTAGGAATAGAGTTTCAACAGGTCGGTCGTCACGTCCATGAACTCTTTCATTTCCGCTGCGGATTCCGGCGCGCGGCGCTCGCCGACTTCCATGAGGCTTTCGGATTCCAGCACCTCGAAGCCGTGTTTTTCCGTGAGGACGGAGAGGTCGTCGAAGCCCGTCACCCATTTCACCCCGAAGTTGCTTTCGAAAAGGTCCGTGAATTCGCTGATTCTCTCATCGCCGGACGTGCGGTTGATTACTTTTTCAGAGAGATAATCGAAAGCGATGGTCATATCGGGCGCCTGCGCGCGCATCCGGTCGAGAAAATCGTGGATCAGCCCGACCGGCAGATACATGGTGTTGCCTTCCCATATGAACAGGATGGGCGCTTCGAGGTCGAAGCCCGCTTTGGCGAGTTCCCGGGGCAGGTCAACTTCGAGGTAATTGCACTCGATTCCGGCGCAGGGTGTGACGTCTCTGGCTTCGAGAACCTTTTTCTTGAACTGCAGCACCGCCGGCTGGTCGACGTCGCAGAACCGGACGTCTTCGGTTTTATAAATGTGAAAGCGCATGTCGAAGCCCGCGCCGAGCGAGACGATCTGCTTTACGCCGGCCTCAATGCCGCGCTCGACGGCCTCGCTCATGACGCAAACCCGGAAACGAACCAGTTCCAGCGCCGGCGGAAACACTTCTATCTGCTCTTGCACTTTCTTCTCTATCGCCTCGTTCACGAACCACGCCGCGCAGGGGTCGTCGAACAGCTTGTGTTCCTGCTTCTCCTCCATTGCGCGAATGGAAGATACGAAGAACGCGGTCGCGCCGATTTCGTTGATGTCCATGGAACTCAGGACGCCTTGAGCACGCAGTAGGAATAGAGTTTCAACAGTTCGCCCGACACGTCCATGAACTCTTTCATCTCCGCAGCGGACTCCGGCGCGCGGCGTTCGCCGAACTCCATCAGGCTTTCGGATTCGATGACTTCGAGTTCGTGTTTTTCCGTGAGGACGGAGAGGTCGTCGAAGCCGGTCAGCCATTTCACCCCGAAGTTGTTTTCAAACATATCCGTGATTTCGGTGATTCTCTCGTCACCCGACGAGCGGTTGATCACCTTTTCGGAGAAATAATCGAAGGCGATGGTCATGTGCGGAATCTGCGCGCGCATTCGATCGAGAAAATCATGTATCAGGTCGAGCGGCAGATACATGGTGTTGCCTTCCCATATGAAGAGGGTGGGCGCTTCGAGGTCGAAGCCCGCTCGGCTGAGTTCTTGGGACAGGTCGACTTCCAGGTAATTGCACTCGATTCCGGGGCAGGGCGTGACGCCGCCTGCTTCGAGAACCTTGTTCTTGAATTGCAGCACCGCCGGTTGGTCGACGTCGCAGAACCTGACGCCTTCGGTCGCATAGATGTGAGCGCGCATGTCGAAGCCCGCGCCGAGTGAGACGATCTGCTTCGCACCGTCTTTGATGCCGCGCTCCACGATCTCGCTCATGACGCAGACCCGGTAGCGAACCAACTCCCTCGATGGCGGGAAAACCCTGATTTGCTCCTGAACCTTCTCCTCTACCGCCTCGTTGACGAACAAGGCCGCGTAGGGGTCGTCGAACAGCTTGTGTTCCTGGTCTTTCTCCATCGCGCGGATACAGGAGATGACGAACGCAGTTGCGCCGATTTCGTTGATGATGTCCACCGCCATGACTCCTCTCGGTTGGTTACGCCGCTCCATTCCCCGGAGAAAAGGGGAGGCGCGCCTCGTCTGGTTATCGCAGGTACTGGATCGCCAAGACGGGATGATAGCGAAATCCGGCGGGTAGGGGCAATGAAAAAATGGCGATCATATGAGCCCACCACATCCCCGGAGAATATCTAAAGTCTCCTTCAGTCCACGACCGCGATCGCGTTGACCTCCACCAGGCATCTGGGGTCGGTGGCGAGGCGCACGACCTGGAGCGTGGTGGAGGCGGGCCGGTGGTCGCCGAAATACTCCTTTCGGATGGCCCCCGCCTCCTCGGTGCCCTCCATCGTCGTCGAGAAGAACTGGAAGAAGACGATGTCCTGAAACGCGCCGCCCACGGCTTCCAGGCTTTTCTTGAGGTTCTCCAGAGCCATGCGCGTCTGGGTGGGCAGATCGCCGGGGAGGGTGTCGAACTCCTCGGGCCGGTGGGGATGATGGTGATAGGGCGGGGCGGCGGTGACCCCCGCGAAATAGACGGTCGTCCCGCCGCTCGCCTTTATGGCCATCGAGTAGGGCGTCCAGACGTCCAGCCTGTCGGGCCAGTCCACGGGTTCGATCCGCTTCGGCATTCTCGGTCTCCTTTATGGAATGTGAAATCGGAGGTTCAGTTCATGCGCCGCAATCAGGGCCGGGGGAGGCGAGCCGCTCAGCGCCCCGCTATTCCGCCGGCAGGCCTGTGATGCGCGAGCTGATCTTGATGCGGTAGATGTGGTTGTTCCCGGCGCCGTGGAGAAAGGAGATCACGTCGCGCAGATATTTCTCGACCGGGCAGTCGCGCATGTAGCCCAGCCCGCCGTGCACCTCAAGCGAGAGGCGGCAGACCTCATACGCGGCTTCGGAGCAGACCACCTTGGTGAGCCACGACATTTTGGGGTCGTATTCATCGGCGTAATCCACCGCCCACGAGGTGCGCCAGAGAACCGAGCGCGCCGTCTCCAGCCTCGTGTACATCTCGCCTATCATCTGGGCGACGGCCTGGTGCCCGCCGATGGGCTTTCCGCCCTGCACCCTCTCCTGGGAGTAGCGCACGGCTTCCTCGAAGGCGGCCCGGCCCGCGCCCAGCACGGTCGCCCCGTAGCCGCCCCTGCCCCGCGCGAGGCGGCTGGTGCGAAGCGCCTCGGCCTCGCCTTCCTTATCCCCCAGCCGGTTGACGGCGGGGACCTCGGCGTTCTCGAAGACGAGCGTGGCGTTGCTCAGGAGGCGGCGGCCCATCTTGTCGTGGATCCGGCCGACGGATAGCCCCGGCGTGTCATCGGGAACGAGAAAGGGCGTCATGCCCCTGAGGCCGCCCTGCGCCTTGTCGGTGCGGGTGTAGACGATGTAGAGCCTGGCCGTTCCGCCGTTGCTGATGAAGCTCTTGACGCCGTTCAGGTGATAGACGTCGCCTTTGCGCTCCGCGCTCATCTGCACGCCCGCTCCGGGAGCGTCGTAGGGCAGCACGTGGTCCGTGCCCGAGCCGGGCTCGGTCATGCACGTCGCCAGATGGTAGTGGTGGTCCGATACGAACGCCGGGAGGAAACGCTCCTTCTGCTCGTCGTTCGTCCAGTGCTCCAGGATGGGCGTGAACTTCCAGGTCTGATCGAAAGTGGCGGCCACGCCGAGGTCGCCGGCGCCGAGTTCCTCGCCGACGATGGAGAGGGTGAGCATGTCGGCCCCGCCGCCGCGTTCTTCACTCAGCGCCAGGGTGCGGAGGCCTATCTTCGAGCCTTCCTCGACGACCCCGGTGGGGATGCAGTCGAGCGGATCCGGGTTCCGGTCGTATTCGGCGGCGACGGGGCGCACGTGGCGCTCGACGTAATCGCGCGCGAGTTTCTGGAGCTCCTTCTGTTCGTCGCTCAGGGAAAAATCCATCGGAGCTCCTCAATCGTTTCCGGCGATGAAGCCTTCGCGCACCTTGGGCATGGTGACCGCGAGGTCCAGAATCGGCAGCCCGTGGGAGGGCGCGACCACGGCGACGTCGAGTTCTTCGATCAGCGCTTCGAGGCGATCCGAATAGATGTTCATGTCGGCGAAGCGCGTCCAGAACAGCGCGCGCTCGGCGAACACCCCCAGCACGTCCGCCAGATCGAGCGAGTCGGCCTCCTCGGCGACTTTTCCGCAGTGGCCGTCCCAGTGGTAGTGGCTGTAGGCGAAGCCGTCTCCCGGGAACAGGGCGCGCGCGCCGGTGTCGAACCCCCAGAGCGAGGTTCTCAGGTCGCGGATGACCGGTTCGACGGCGATGAAGCGCCTGTCGCCCAGGTCGATCTCGTCGCCGATCTCCATCTGCCGCATCCTGTGCGCGTGCTCGGGGTAGGAGAGGTGGTAGTCGCTCACGTCGCAGTGGACCGTCATCTCGGGGTATGCTTCGAGCAGCCTTCCCAGCCCGCCCGCGTGGGGCGTTTCCTGGTGCGAGAGGAACAGGTACCTCAACTCGGAGCCGCGCTCGGCGAGTATCCCGCTCACCTGGCGGGAGACGACGGGGAAATCCCCCTGGTGGCCCGTTTCGATGAGCATCGCGCCCGCCGATCCGATGAGGAGAAAGGCCGCGTTGTAGCTGTGGTAGATCTTCCCCTTGTGGTGCTGCTCGTGGCAGATGCCGAGCCAGAAGATGCCGGGAGCGATTTCGCGCGGGAGGGGATTGTCGTGCGGGTTCATGATTACCTTTCCAAGTCGCGGGGAACGTAGCGCGGCGCGACGACGGCGCGGTCCAGGCCGCGCAGCACCTCGTCGAGCACCGAGAACTGGCGTTCGACCTGTTCGCGCCCCAGGAGGACGGCCCCGTAGCCGGGGGCGATGTTCTCGATGTCGTAGCGGCGATATACGTCGGCGACCCCCTCGCGGACGCGCCCGGTATCCACGCCCTCAAGCCACCAGTAGCGCGTGTTCAGCAGGAACGAGCGCACGAAGGCGGGAGTCGTCACCGCCTCTTCCTCCACCGCCCACGGGCCTTCGGGGTCGTTCCCCCAGACGTGGCTGAACATGTCCGAGGAGAAGAGGGTGCGGGTGGCCTCGTCGTATATCCACATGGTGGTGATGAGGCGGATGGGCGCGTTGATGCCGTGGACGACGCGGGCCTCGTTCCCGCCTACGTGGCAGGTAAGCTCGTCTCCGAGCACGGTCGTCGGGAATATCTGCTCCTCCTCGCTCTTGGGGCCGAATTCCTCCACGTCGAAATCGAGCCAGAAATCCATGTCGGGCCGCCGGGCGAAGCACTCCACCACGTTGAACTCCCCGGCGAGCGCGGCCGCGTTCCCCACGGACATGAACTCGTTGAGCCTGAGCGGGTAGATCGAAAGCGGCGTGTCGGGCGTGATTAGCGAGCCGATCTGTTCGAACAGGGTGCGCCTGTGCCCGTTGTAGCCCGTGTCGAGGAGAATTGCGCCGTCCTCTTCGCAAAGAAGGTAGCAGTTCGAGGGAGCGAAGCCCCTGGCGCTTCTGGGATAGGCGCTGATCCGCCCGTCGAGCTCGAATACGTTGTGCAGGGCGTAGGCCTTGCCGCCGCCCAAGTCGGTGACGCCGCTGTAGGACAACACGCTGCTGTCGGCCATGAATGGATTCCTCCGGTTATCCTGAGACGAAGCGCCGCAATCTCTTTCGCTCCGAATCTGGTCGACCGCCGTTTCTCCGGCGAGTATCCCCCTGCGCGTCGGAGTTTTGAAGATGCCGCCATTAGACAGGATTCGAAGGGCTTTTGCACCCCGCGCGGGGGAAATGCTTTCGAGGAATGTAATCCTCCAGATGGGGTGGTTGAAAAACCCCTCCTCACTCGGATTGACCACCGCCTTCATTGTCGTTTCGATTGTAGGGGTCGCATAGTATGCGACCCGTATTGTGAAGGCGGAAAGGCCGGGCCGCATGATATGTCAGACATATATGTCTGACCTACAAAAACCGTTCCTCCTCGGTCGCGTAAAACACTCGTTCATCAGGACTTTTTCAACAACCCCGTTAAGGGGGGGTAGGGGGGGTGGTTTTATGGGCAGGGGAATGACGAGCGGGGCGGGTTTTTCAAAAACCCCCTCCGGTTGCCGGTGAAAAATCGTCTCCGTTTGTTTTTTGGGATGAATTCATAATAGTCTTGAGCGGCGTATCCAGACCATAAACATTGAAATTCACATAGGGGCGGAGAAAATATGAGCGTTGCCGACATTCCGGTGGAAGGGGGTTGCCACAGCGATTTCTCTTTGGTGGAAGAGACGTTTCGGGAGAATTTCGCGAGCCGGGGCGAGATCGGCGCAGCCGTCTGCGTCTACAGGGACGGCGAGAAAGTCGTGGATCTCTGGGGAGGCCACCGGGACGAAGCCCGCACGCAGCGATGGAGCGAAGACACCATCACGCTCATGAGCTCCATCGCCAAGAGCGTCACCGCGCTCGCCGTCCACATGCTCGTGGATCGGGGCCAGGTTTCGCTGGAGGAGCCTGTGGCGCGGTACTGGCCGGAATTCGCCCGGAGCGGCAAGGAAAACATCCTCATCCGGCACACCATCTCTCATCAATGCGGCGTCATCTTCTGCGACGCGGCGAAGCCCGGCGACTTTTTCGATTACCCGGCCCAGGTGGCCGCCATCGCCGCGCAGGAACCCGCCTGGCCCGCGGGTTCGAAGGGCGCATACAATTCCATCAACTTCGGGTTCATCCACGGGGAGATCGTCCGCCGGGTGAGCGGCAAGCGAATCCGCGACTTCATCCGGGAGGAGATTACGGGTCCGCTCGGGGCCGATTACAACGTCGGACTCAACGAGGAAGAACTCGCGCGCGTCGCGCCCGTGCACCGCAATCCCGAGAACAAGTTCTGGGAGTTGGGCGAGAAGCCCGGCACGCTGCTCAACAGGGCGTGGGGGAGCCGGCCGGTGGGCGTCGATCTGGTGAATTGCCGCGAGAACCGCGTGGGCGAGAACCCTTCCTCGGGCGGCCACGGGAACGCGCGCGGCATCGCCCGCGTGTACGCGATGCTGGCGGGCGGCGGCGAAATCGACGGCGTCCGCCTCCTTCGGCCCGAAACGGTGGAGCGGCTCTCCGAGGTCCAGTGGGAGGGTGTCTGCGCGATGACGGGCTCGCCCCGGCGGATGGGCCTCGGCTTCATGCACAACTGCCCGCCCAATTCGCCGATGGGAAGCAACATGAAGGCCTTCGGCCACGGCGGCTCCGGCGGGGCGTTCACGTTCTGCGACAGGAAGCGGAATATGGCGTTCGGCTACTGCACCAACTTCCAGCCCGAGGGAAATCCCCCCGGAATCCGCGCCCGCTCCCTGGTCGCGGCCGCATGTGGAACGGCGCCGGACTGGAAGCCGGAGGCGGCGGAAGCTATATAGTTGAGTGATTCTTCACTCGTGGGTGTGAAACACTCCCCCTGGAGGGCTGTTGAAAAAGCCTCCTGACAGGGTAAAGGCACCCCCCCTACCCCCCTTGACGGGGTTGTTGAAAAAGACCTGATGAACGAGTGTTTTACGCGACCGGGGAGGAACGGTTTTTGTAGGGGCCGCATATCATGCGGCCCTGATTTTCGCCTCCACAAGGCGGGCCGCATGATATGCGGCCCCTACAAACAAATTGTCTCTCTCCGGCTTTTTCAACAGCCCCTTGACAGGGGGGTATAAAAAGGCGACGCCGCTCCGAAGAGTACAGGGGCTTTGCTCTTGCCCGTTTGCCGGGGGGATTTTTTTCGTCTCCCGGGTAGAGGGGGTTTTGCTTTTTCTTACCCTCCTGTCAAGGGGGGGGCAGCCGTAAGGAGGCGTCCCCTTTACCCCATAAAAAGCAGGCTTTTTCAACAACCCCTTCTTAATCGGGATTGATGAACAGCACATCGCCATGCGTCTGCTACGGCGGCGATGCGCCCCGGCGCCTGCGAATCAGCCCCCAAAAACGCGCGGTTGTGATTTTATCCAGAAATGGTATAATGAATCATACCTATCACCCACAGAAGTGGGGGTCCTACCTACCCCATCATACCCACCCCTCAGAGGAGGAAGACCATGTCGCTCTTCAAACGCATCCTGGTTATCGCAGCCGTACTGGTTTTATGGAGCGCTCCGGCACTGGCCATGAAGTTCCCCTCGAAGCCGATGGAGCTGATTTGCACCACCTCGCCGGGTTCGAGCGTGGCGGTCTGGTGCCAGCTCCTCGCTCAGGAGTTTCCCAAGGTGCTCGGCGTGCCCATGCGGGTGACCTTCAAGAGCGGCGGCTCGCAGCACGAGCCGGTTCTCTACGTCTCGGGCAAGCCCGCCGACGGCCACATCATCATGCACATCAGCGCCAGCTTCTACGGGTATTTCCACCTGCCGCACTACAGGAGGACGTACAACGACTTCCAGACGCTGGCCCAGGTCGAGAAGCACGTCTACGGCGTCGCGGTGAAGTGCAACAACAAATACGGCATCAAGACGTTCGAGGATCTCGTCGCCTACGCCAAGAAGAACCCCGGCAAACTGTCGATGGGCTCCAACAAGAGGGGTTCGACTCATCACCGCCATCAGCTCGCCTTCCTGAAGGCCGCGGGCATCGGGGACAAAGTCCGCACGATCTTCTACCGGGGCGACGGCAACGTGGTGAAGGACGTACTCGGCGGCCATCTCCCCAGCGGGCAGGCCTCGCCGCGCACGTGGCGGCCGCATATCGAGGCGGGAACCATCTGCCCGCTCGTATCGCAGACCCACAAGCGCCTCTCGCACGACCCGATCTGGAAGAACGTCCGGAGCGCGGTGGAAGTCGGCCTCAAATACGACCTCCCGCTCCACTGGCAGGGCCTCATGGTCAAGAGAGGCACGCCTCCGGCAGTCATGAAAATATTGGAGGACGCCGTGTACAAGGTGACCAGCTCGCCGGACTACAAGGACTATCTCGCCAAGGGGACGCACATCGTCCTGGACGTCAAGACGGGTTCGGAGTGGCTCAACAAGGACATGGCGAAGAACCAGGCGGTCGTGAAACAATTCATGATCGACCACAAGATCATCAAGAAATAGACGGAATCGAGCGGACGGCGGTAATTACTGCCGTCGGTAAGGCGCGAACATGACGGAAGAAAAAGAAAACAGCACGTCCCCTTCCTTCGAGTTGAAGGTTCCGATGAGGGCGGCGGTGCTCACCACCACCGCCCTCATCCTGGGGGGACTCGCGTTTCTCTACTATGAAACCTTTGCGATGCAGCCTCCCTATGAGCCGGGGTATCCGGGCGACGCCTTTTTCCCCCGGCTGACTCTGGGTTTCTCGATTACCTGGGCGGTGATCATCCTGGGGCGCGGCTTTTTCCTGCCCCCGGAGGCGCAGGCCGCAGGCGGCGAAGAACCCTACCTCCAGGCGCATTGGGCGGAGTTCGTCTCCGTCGTCGCCTTCGTATACCTCTACGCGGTTCTGCTCGAGCCGATAGGGTTCGAGATCATGACCATCTTGCTCATGATGTGCCTGCTGGTCCCGCGCATGCGGGTGGAATCGGCGCCGCGCGGCGCGCTTTTGCTGGGCTTTGCGCTCTCTCTGGTGACGATGCTCATCCTGTATCTGGGAATGGTGCCGATGCTGAACATCCCGTTGCCGCTCAAATTCTTGCCGATCTATATCCTCTAGGGCCGTAATCGATGGAAGGGCAGTGATAGATGGAAGGAACTCTCGGGCACATATTCGCAGCGACCGGCCAACTCGCCTCGCCCGCCATTCTCGCGATCATGCTGGGGGGAGTCGCCATCGGCGTCCTCATGGGCGCCATGCCGGGTTTCGGCAGTTCACAGGCCCTGGCTCTTCTTTTCCCGCTGACATTCAAAATGCCCGTGGAACACGCGACCATGTTCTTCCTCGCTGTCTATTCCGGCGTCGAATACGGGAGCTCCATTCCGGCCATCCTGATCCGCACGCCGGGCACGGGGGCGTCCGCCGTAACCGTGCTCGACGGCTACACCATGACCCGCAACGGCCTCGCGCGAAAGGCGCTGCGCATCTCCCTCTATTCAGGGGTGATCGGCGGCGTCACGAGCACGCTGATCTTCATCATCGCAGGCACCTCGCTCGGCAACGTCGCCCTGATGTTCGGGCCGGGCGAGTTGTTCGCCGTCGGCGTGTTCGGTTTGTCGATCGTGGCGAGCTTTTTCGGAAAGGACGCCGCGCGCGGTTTCCTCGCCACGGGCATCGGATTGTTGCTGGGCACGGTCGGGAGTTCGGGTTTCGGTGGACTGCGGTTCACCTTCGACCAGGGATATCTGATGGACGGAATACCGCTCGTCGTCGTGATCATCGCCTTCCTGGCGGGGCCCGAGGCGTTCAACCTCCTGGTGGAGCACCGGCGCACGATTGAAAGCAAAGAGACCGCCGCCCAGGGCGCCGCCGATGAGCGCAACCGGATTCGGCCGTGGGAAGTCAAAAGGCTCATCCCCACCTGGATTCGCGCGAGCCTGATCGGGACGGGGGTCGGCGCGGTTCCGGGAGCGGGCGGCTCCATCGCCGGCATGCTGGCCTACAGCGAGGAGCGGCGGTGGTCGAAGCGTTCGGATAAATTCGGCACCGGCATCATCGAGGGCGTCGCCGCGCCCGAGTGTTCGAACAACGCCCTCGTGGCGGGCACGCTCGTGCCCTCGCTCTCGCTCGGCATCCCGGGTTCGGGCGGCGCGGCCATTCTCCTGGGCGTGCTGATCAGCAAAGGCCTGGTTCCCGGCCCGCTGCTCTTCCGGGACAACGGGACGTTCGTGATGACGGTGTTCATCGGCTTGTTCGTGATCAACCTCATGCTCCTTTGCACGGGCCTCGTCGGCACCCGCGCCTTCAGCCTCGTCGCCAAGGTGCCCCGCCGCATCCTGGGGCCGTTCGTCCTGATCCTCATCGTGGTCGGCAGCTACGTGTATGCGAACTACACGGCCCACGTCGTCATGGTGCTCATCCTGGGCGCGCTCGCCTACTTCTTCGAGAAGGTCAACATTCCCGTCGTGCCCATCGTGCTCGCGTTCATCATGGGGCCGATCATCGAGATCAACCTGAGCCGCGCGCTCACGATCTCGGGCGGGGACATGTGGGCGCTCCTCTCCAGCCCCATCACGGCGACGATACTCGTGCTCTCCCTCATCACCGCGGTCTACAGCATGGCCGCGATGTTCCGCGCGGCGAGGCTCGGGATCACCGGAGGCGCCGACGCGGAATAGGCGGGAACGCGTTGTGTTTACTTGTGCGTTTTAGATGACGCCGTCCTCCTTCGGGAGTGTTCACCGTCATTCCGGCGAAAGCCGGAATCCATTTTGCGCCTTTTGCCTTTCGTCATGGTTCCCGCGCATCGGCGTGGAATCAAACGCCGCAGTTCTTTCCCCCGCACCCGCAAATGGATTCCGTCGAACCCTCATTCATCAATCGGGTTCGACCTCCCGCATTGGTCGGCTCCGACACCGGGATGACGGCGGTGGTGAATTGCGAGCGAGGAGGGGGATTGGAAGGGGTGTAGGTCGGACATATATGCGACCCGGCCTTTTTTCGCCGCCCGGTCATGGGCCGCATGTATGCGGCCCCTACAAAACCATCGCCTTTGGAAACCACTCCCCTCTTCTGTGGAAGTTTTGCAACAGCTCCCTCAAGGGGGAGCGACCTCGGACAGGCGCAAGCGCCTGTCCCTACGTGTAGAACCTTCACCGGGGCGCGGGAAAACCGAAGGGGTTTCTCTCTCGCTCTAGATAACCCCGTCTTCCTTGAGCGTGTCGATCTCTTCTTTCGAGAGGCCGAGCAGGTCGCCGAGAATCTCTTCGTTGTGCCTGCCGCTCAAGGGGGCCGGGGTTTCATAACCACCGGGGGTTTTGCTGAACTTGAGCGGAAAGGCGGCCGTCTTGACTTCGCCGAGATTCCCGAGCGCGGGGTGGGGGAGATCTTCGATCATGTTCCGCGCCTTCAAATGCGGCCAGGCGAGGATGTCCCTGATGGTGTGGACGGGCCCGCAGATGACGTCATAGCGGCGCAACTCAAAAAGCGCTTCCTCCACGGTGTGTTTTTCCGTCCATTCGGTGATGACGGCGTCCACCTCGTCGTTGTTCGTGATGCGGCCGCTGAGATCCGCATAGCGCGGGTCGCCCACCAGTTCCTCGCGCCCCACGGCGCGCAGGATGTTGTTCCAGTGCTCATCGGTGCCCGATCCGACCACCAGCCAGCCGTCTTTGGCCTGATACGCGTTGAAAGGGGAGAGGCGCATGATGCGGTTCCCCAGCCTGTCCGGCAGGCCCAGCGCCTCGTAGCAGTCCATCGGCTCATCGAAGACCAGGGACAGGAGGCAGTCCACCATCGAGATGTCCAGCCACTGGCCCTCGCCGGTGCGCTCGCGATGCAGGAGCGCGGTGGTGATGGCGCCGAAGGCGAACGTGCCCCCGATGCTGTCCGCGATGGCGGAGCCCGCCTTGGTGGGGGGACCGTCGGGGAAGCCGGTGAGGTTCATGAGGCCCGAGACCGCCTGGGTGACGGCGTCGTAGCCCTTGAGCCGCGCGTCGGGGCCGCTCTGGCCGTAAGCAGTGATGGAGCAGTAGACGAGCCGGGGGTTACGCTTCGCCAGCGCCTCGAAGTCGATTTTGAGCCGCTCGGTCACGCCCACCGAGAAATTCTCGACGAGCACGTCGGCCTCGTCCACCAGGCGGTAGAACAAGTCCAGCCCGCGCGGCTCCTTGAGATTGAGCGTCAGGGATTTCTTGTTGCGGGTTCGCTTCAGGTAGGCGATGCCCAGGTCGTCCTCGCTCCGGCGGTGGAAGGACACGCCCTCGGGGCCGGCGTAGGGAGGCCCCATGGCCACCACGTCGCCCGTGGCCGGATGGTTCACCTTGATGACTTCCGCCCCCAGGCCCGCGAGCAGGAGCGTCGTCCAGGGACCCGAGTAGAACTGGGTCAGGTCCAGCACCCGGAATCCTTCCAGCGGTTTCGGCATTATCGGCTCCAGATAAAAGAAAACGAGACGTGCTTATGAATAAGTGTGAAGGTAATTTGGGGAATTATATACGAAAATAACCCGCGCTCTATTTCGAGGAGTCGGGCGAGTGCTGGATTTTCACGTCCTGAACGATCGTTTCCGCAAAATTCTCCGGCGTAGTTTGGATGCGGACCTACTTCTCCATCGTGTCTTGCTTTTGGATTGAATGAAGGAAATTGTGAAATCGACACCGAGGATGGACTTGCTTCATTGTTTCATGCAATGGTGAGCAAGAAGAGCATTTTCAAGAAGTTGATTGCCTGAATATGTATGATATATTCAAGAAGGATGAGCGATGATCGATCCGAATGTGCATGACTTGGCAGTGAATATGGCCGCATTGGAGGAACGTATGAAAACCATGCAAGCTGAGTATAAGACGGATATTGCACGACTGGCCGAAGATAACGCCAAACGCGAAACCCGGCTGCTTATAAGCATTGCCGGGTTACTTGCCGTCGCCGTAGCGATCCTTGGCATGGTGTTTTCTTGATTCGTTAGACTGGTTAAAACAACAAACCCTCGTTGAATTATTCCTAAGGTTTCCCATAATTTGCGTTCCGTCACGTTATCGAGTGGTCAGTCCCCGCCGTTCGACGTCGCCTTCTCCTTGACGCGCCTGGCCTCGTCCATAGGGCAGAGGGTGATGCAGGTCGCGCAGACGTGCGGCGCGTTGTCGGTGAAGGCCATCATTCGTCCGGCGAGCTGGAGTTCGGGGTGGCCGTAGCGCTTCCTGAAGACTTGGACGGCCTTCTCCGGCGAGACTCTTTGGGGATACATCACCATGCACTTGTAGTGGTCCACCGCTCCGTCTCCGGGCAGCGCGCCCGCCGGGCAGGGCTTGATGCACTTGTAGCCGCACTCCACGCAAAACTCGGGCACCACGCCGTACCGCTTGGGCGGGTCGGGTTCGAGCGCGGCCGTCGTGATGACCGCGCCGAGTCTCAGGCGCGAGCCGTATTCGGCGGTGATCAGGTTGTTGTTCACGCCGATCTCGCCCATCCCTGAGTTCACCGCCGCGAGCCTGAGGTCGAATGAGCCCTGCATGAAGACTTCCGGCTCCGGGCCTTCGCTGAGAACCCGCAGCGAGGGGATGTCTCTTCCCGCGGGCGTGGGCAGCGCCATGTGCCCGTTGTCTTCGAGCCACAGCGCCAGCCGGAATGAGAGCTTGTTGATCCAGGCCTCGTGCCCGTAATAGCCGAATTCCAGATAGCTCACGGTCGGCCGGGAGGCGGCGTTGCCGAACGGCATGCGGCGCGCGAAGACGACGACGCTTTTGGCGTCCTTCACCAGGTCTTCGGGCTTGCAGCCGGGGAGCGCTTTCTCGAAACCCTCGCATGAGGAAATCCCCACGAGGTCCGCGCCGAACTCGCGGGCCTGCGCCTTGACGTCGGCCGATGAAATCGCGGCGCTCGATCCGTTTCGCATCCTAGGGGTTCTCCAGCAGGGCCGGGTCCAGCACTTTGCGCGCGTCTTCGTCCGTCCAGAATTCGCGGTGAAAGGGTTCGTTCACGAAACCGCGGCCCTGATCCATCGGGCAGAGCGCGATGCAGGTGGCGCATGGATGCGGCGGGCTGTCGGTGTAGGAGAGTCCCTTGGCGGCCATGACGAGGGGTTTGTCCCGGAAGAGTCTTTTGAAATGGGCGAGGGCCTTCTCCGGCGCGACCAGGTCCGGCCGCACCACCATGCAGCGGTAGTGGTCTACGGTACCATCGCCTGGGAGCGCGTTCGCGGGACAGGCCTCCACGCAGCGAAAGCCGCACTCGCGGCAGAAATCGGGCACGCCGCCGTATTGATTCGGCGGGTCGGGCGCCAGATTCGCCTCGGTGAGCACCGCGCCCAGCCGGACGCGGGAGCCGTATTCGGGCGTGATGAGGCAGTTGTTGGCGCCTATCTCTCCGAGTCCGGCCTTGACCGCCGCCAGCCGCAAGTCGAAGGAGCCTCGCAGGAATACCCTGGGCTCGGGGCCTTCTTCTTCCACGCGGAAGTTCGTGATGTCGCGCCCGCACGGCGTGGCGCCGGAGAGCCAGCCTTCGTCTTCGAGATGAAGCGCGAGTCGGTAGCAGGCTTCGTTCAGGAAATTCTCAGGAATGTATTCGCCGAATTCCATCGCGCCGATGCTGGGATACGGCGTGGCCGCGGCGAAGGGGATGCGCTTGGCCAACACGATCACGCTGTTCGCCATATTGAAAACGTCTCTGGGGCGGCAGCCGGCCGAGGCTTCCGCGAAATCCTCCGCAGACGCGACGCCCGCGAGGTCGGCGCCCAACTCGCGGGCCAGGCGCTTCACGTCCTGAACGTCGAGGGATTTTCGGGCGTCGGTTTCGTTCATGCGGGAAACCTCGGGTTTTCGCCGCCTGCGTCCGTGCGGCGACGTGGAACTGCTTATCCTCTCATGGAGTCTATTTTCGCCGGAGTGATGATTCGAGAGGATGGAATGAATCTATCACAGCGCCGCAAAGAGACAAAATCGCATCGCGCGGGGCGTTATGCGCGCCTCCTCCGAACCCGCCAAAGGGCCTGCGTCGAACTTGCCGAGGGGGGGGAGCGCCCCCTTCGGCAGGCTCAGGGCAGGTTTTCGATACCCCGCCTTCTGGACTACTCAGGATGAGGGGAGAAGAGTTTGCAGCAACTGTTCAGTCCGAAGGGAGAAGGGTTTGCGGCGGTTATTCGGGGTAAGGTCGTTCCGACCGGCCAGGATAAGGGTGAGCGGCCAGTCGAGACGAGAGTGAGGCAACGCTCTCATCATCCTGATTCGACCGCCGAAAAAATGATTGACTGCCTTCGAGGCCGTATCCATAATGGCCGCACCGCCGGAGGGAGGAGGACGCGATCATGGTTGAGTGGCTCGGCATCGGGCATCTTTTCGAGCTTTCCCGGACGGAGGCGATTGCGGGGTTTTTCACCCCGCTTGTGGTCTTCGCCGCCTTTTTCGCGGCGCAGCTCGTGCTGCCGGGAAGGTGGGTGCCCGGCTACGTCATCGACCCGGAGACCGGCGAGCCCCGCAAATACCGGCTGAACGGCCTTGCGGTGTTCGCCGTCGCGCAGATCGTTTGGGCTTTCGAACTGACCGGGATGCCGCGCGACTGGTTCTACCGCTCCACGATCTACGCCGTGGCCGGCGGAACGGTCTTCACCGCCCTCTTCGCCCTCATCGCGGTGTACAGCCGGCCCGTAGGCAGGATAAAGAATCCCCTCCTGGCGCTGTGGGACGGGCGGGCGCAGGAGTTTTCGTTCTTCGGCGACCGCTTCGACGTGAAGATGTATCTGTACGTCGTCGGCGGGACGATGTTTTCGCTCAACGCCCTGTCCGGGGCCGCGTATCACTACGACCGCTTCGGCGCAGACTTCAACCCGGGCGTTTTCCTGTATGCGGCGTTCTTCACGTTCTACGTGTTCGACTACTTCATCTTCGAGCGCGTCCAGCTCTATACCTACGATCTGATCCACGAGAATATCGGCTTCAAGATGCTGTGGGGCGGCCTCATGGTCTACGGGTGGGTGTTCATCCTCCCGCTGTGGGGCATGGCCGCCTACCCCGACCCGGGATTCCCGCCGGGGTGGAAGAACTTCTGGCTCATCGGAACGGTCGCGGTTTTCCTGTTGGGGTGGGGCATCGGGCGCGGCGCCAACCTGCAGAAATACACGTTCAAGCGATGGCCCGAGCGCAAGTTTCTGGGCCTCATCCAGCCCGAGTACATCCAGGCCGGCGACCGCAAGATCCTGTGCAGCGGCCTGTGGGGCGTCGCCCGCCACTTCAACTACATGGGCGAGGGGTTTCTCGCGCTGTCCATCGCCCTGTCGTTCGGCCATTTCACGAATCCCTGGGCCTGGACCTACTTCGTATTCGTCGTCTCGTTCTTCACCTGCCGCCAACGCTATGACGACGCCTACTGCGCCGAGAAATACGGCGCCGAAAAATGGGCGGAGTATCAGGAGCGGGTGAAGTACCGGATTTTTCCCGGTATTTATTGAGAGCGCGCCCCGCGCATGCGGGCCAAACCCGATTGATGAACGAGAGCCGGTCCCGACCGGGGAGGGAGGACCGCCTTTTGCATTCGTAGGGACAGGCTTCCGCGCGTGTCCGAGGCTTCCGCGTGTCCCGCAGAGAACAACCACGGAAGGTCGAATTCGACCGGGGCGAGTCCTTTGTCGATTGGCGGAGGGCAGGACGACCACGGGGGTGGGACAACCCTGGAAGGCGGGACAACCCCTCTTCGGGGTTCCCCTACGGGCGCAGCGGCCTGCGGCCCCTCACCCCGAGCCGCCGCGCCGGCGCCCACCCTCACCCTGAGCAGGCGCGTCAGCGCCGTACCGAAGGGCGAGGGGAGTCGAAGCCTCTCGCCGGCGGCGGGAGGGCATCCCATTCGACGGGTTCGGGAATGCAGTTCCTCCTTACTCAGTCGGAACTGACTCCTTACTCAGTCGGAACTGACTCCTTACTCAGTCGGAACTGACTCCTTACTCAGTCGGAACTGACCTTCGATACGCGGCTTCGCCGCTACCCAGGATGAGGTGGAGAAGGGTTTTTCAACAGCCCCTTGGGGGTCGGGATCGACTTTCCTTCGGCGATAACGATCTGCACGCATTTCCCCGCAATTGCCGCCGCCGGGTTTTCGCGTCGACGGGGTATGGTGGAGAGGCCGCCCGCCGGCCTTCGTTTTTTCCGGCGGCGAAGGCGGCGCGGAGGGCGGGAACCGGGCCGCCGCTCGGGCGAGGCGCGGAAAGTGTAAAATGCAAATAATAATTCCTGAAAAATTGGATAAAATTGTATAAATTCAGGGGGGTTTTCGGTAGATTTCCGACAATTTTTTCCTGGGGAAATGACGCCGGGGAATCCGGGCGCAGGGGAATTCTGCCATGGCCCGCGCCTTGCGCGATAACGGGAAATGCGGGGAGTTGCGGGCAGTTGCGGGAGAGGCGGGCGGAAATTTCACGGAGCGGTAATTCTATCGCAGAACCGGGGGCGGTTCGCGCGCCGCCGCGTTTTGACCTGATTATCGCAACGGATTGATTTTCAACGTATTATCAATTCACTCGATCACGACGTGCTCGCGGAGTGGCTCTCCCAGGTGCGCCATCCCCGTCTCGGTGACGAGCACGGTATATTCCGCGTGCACGCCGCCCTCCCCGAACTTGCCCGACGGCAACTCCACCGAGAGCACCGCGCCCGGGGGCAGGGAAATGTCTGAATTTGAAGGCAAAAACGGATCGTCGAGCTTCACGGGCTCGCTCAGCGTATAGGGCAACTCGCGCGCCTCGATGCCTATCGTGTGCCCGCAGAAGGCGCCGTTGTAGCGCGGCAGGCCCGATTTCTTCGCCGCCGCCACCGCCGCGCGAAAAATCTCGGAGGGCTTCACCCCCGCCCTTATCACGCCGAAGGCGGCCTCGAGCCCCGCCCGGATGGCGCTCCACTGCGCCTTGCGCTCCGCGTTCGGCTCGCCGAACGAGCCGCAACAGCCAACGTCCGCGCAGTAGTGGTCCAGCCGCATCCCGGCGTCAAAGAAAAAGCCGTCGCCCGGCTCGAATTTTCGCTCTGATGGCGGGAAAATCGACGCCGAACGCCGCCCGCCCGCCAGATGGAACCAGCTCCATTTGCCGCCTCCGGCGGCCACGGTGCGGTAGTAGTGGCTCGCCACCTCGCGCTCGGTTCGTCCCACGGCCATCTCCCGGTGGAACGCGGCGACGGCCTCTTCGTTCAAGAGCGCCGCGGCGCGCATTCGCTCAATCTCTTCATCGGTTTTTTGAAGGCGAATCAGTCGAAACAGGTTTGATCCGTTCAGAAAAGACAAGCCCGGCAGAGCCTCCTCCAGAGCGCCGCGCGTGCCCGGGCGGATTCCCTCGCTGTCGAGCGCGACTTTTCCGCTCGACAGGCCCCGCTCTCTCAAAATTCTGAGCAGGGCATCCGCAGAATTCGCCTCGCGCGGGGCGTCTTCGGCGATGAGAGATATGTAATTTCTCTCCTCTTCGGTCGCTCCCGTCTCGCCGGGCGCCATATCGAGCGCCGAGCGTGGGCCATAACCCCTCACGTCCTTGATCCACGAACCGGTCGCCGCGTAGTAGGTTTCATCCTGCCGGGAGATTATCAGCCCGGGCGGGGAGGACTGATCGCGGAAGAACAGCGCGAATGTCTCCGTCGTGGCGTCGCCGTAGGTGTATTGCGCCCATCCCTGAACACCCGAAAGATACAGGACGTTGTGACGTGTCGTCGCTATTAGCGCGTCGAGGTCGAACCTCTCCATGAACTCGAGCGCGCGTTCTTTATTGAAAAGCATGGACATCCTCAAAATTAAACAAGAATTATGTTTGGGTAACAGGTTTTCTGTAATCCTTGATTTGCCGGATGAGCGGAATCCCGCCGCAAATCAGTCCCGCCGCAAGCATGACAAGGCTGAAGAAAATCACGAACAGGATGAACGCGATGAAGCAGGCGAACAAGAGTATCCGCTCGTATTTATAGAGCCTGTCGAAAAGCCAGCCTTGCGTTCCCGCCGAGAACGCGATGAATCCCAGAAGCGTAATGGATGCGGAAAGAGCAACGCGCAACGGATGCGCGAACGTAAGCAGGGCCGGGTCGAACATGAACAGAAAAGGAACGATAAAGCCCACGATGGCGAAGCGAAGAGACATCATGGACGTTTTGAAATAGGGGGCCCCCGCCAGTTTGGCCCCCACGAGCGAGGCAATCGCCACGGGAGGCGTAATGGCGGAGAGTATCGCGAAATAGAAGATGAACATATGGGCCGCTACCCGGTCTCCTTTTGCGGCCACGAACTCCTTGACCCATTCGGCTCCATAGATATGCGTGAGTTCCGGCCCCACGAGTTTCACCAGCACCGGCCCACCCAGAATGGCGAGCAGAACATACGCCGCCGTCGTCGGCATGCCCATTCCCAAAATCGCGCAACAAACCGCCGTCAGCAGCAATGCGACGAAGAATCCATCGAGACCGATATAATACGCGCATCCCCCGCCCGCAGCGGCGCCGAACAGGCAGATATCCTGGGCAAGCGCCTCGATCATGTAGGCGAACTTGTTGCCTACGCCCGTAATGGACAGAACCTGAACGACGACCTCGATGGTAGCCAGCGTTACGGCGAATTCGGCTCCCTGCCTGCCCCCTACCCGCAAGGCGTTGCGTATACTGAAAATCCAGTCGGAGGCGCTTTGCGCAGCCTGCACGGCCGGGCCCGTCTCATTCGTCTGCTTCGCCCTTTGCAGATAGGTAAACGGATTGCAGGATACGGCCAACACCTGTTTCAGACTGGGAGTCGGAGCTTCGGCCTCGGATTCTTGCGAGCCGAATGAGAATATGACTCTCTGGACGATGACGGCCAACCCGAAAAAGATGAGGCCGTCATAAATAAACCCGAAAGGCACGAACCATTCACCGAAATTCGCTATGGCGGGAGCAAGCGCATATATCCCTTTTTGCACATAATAAGCGCCCACCCAGATAATCACGAACAACCAAGGTATGGTCGTGGTGGGTTGCGCTCCTTTGCCCCTGGAAACGGACCATACGCACAACATGGCCAGCACGAGGGCGGCTCCCGCCACGCCGGAAGACCAGCCGAACGCCACCCACAAACCCAATAATGTGATCGGGAAGATGGCGAGCCAGTTGCTTTCCGTCTCGCGCCAGAATTCACCCACCCAGGAGAACACGCGAGCGAAAACACTCGCCACAACAAATCCGACGACACCCATGGACAGAGCGGCTCTTATCACCCGGCCCCAAGTCGGTTCTCCATATATCCCCAACGGCAATCCGAAACCCAACTCGAAAACCGTGAGAAGCGCGTACAAGAAAAATGCGAATACCCAAAACGTAACAGGCACAAAAACGAATACATCATCCGCGATTGTCTTATCGCCTTTCCTCAAAGTGCCCAAAAATTCCGTCACGTTCCTGTAAAACCAAATGCCTACCATGATGAATACCGACATGACGCCTGCGAATACGGGCGTTCTGCCTTGAAAGAGGAAGTAGACCAAGAACGCCAGGGGCACGAGATAGAACCATCCGTTTCTGAGTTCCGCCCTCCAACTCGGAATTTCGTTAGCTGGCAACGGCTGGATGTTTAGCGCACCGGCCGCAAAGTGGATGTTGATTCCCACGATGGTGAAATACAAAACGGCCGGTATGGTGGCATATCCTATAATCTGGAAATACGGCACCTCGATGAGTTCGCTCATGATGAAAGCGCCCGCACCCATGACAGGCGGCATGATCTGCCCGCCACTGCTAGCGGCCGCTTCTGCCGCTCCAGCAATGTGCGGGCTCAGCCCGATTCGTTTCATAAGGGGAATCGTGAAAGTACCAGTGGTGACTACGTTCCCAGATGCGCTGCCAGAGACCGTCCCCATGAGCGCGCTCGAACCAACGGCGGCGAGACCGGCGCCCGCACGCATTTTGCCAAACAGGCCTAATGCAAAATTCACGAAAAATCGCCCGGCGCCCGATTCATGTAGAAACGCCCCTAAAATCAAAAACATGATGATGAAGGTAGCCGAGATGACAACCAAAAATCCCAATACGCCACCGATGAAATCGGTCGAGAGTTTCGCCTGCAGTTCAATCCAGGTATGGCCGCCATGCCCAAAAGGAGGAGCAAACAAATTGCCCCATATTCCGTAGGCCAAGGAAATCATCGCCAATGTCGGAAGCGGGGGGCCGAAACAGCGTCTTGTTAATTCGAGGGCAACGACGATCATGACGAAACCGACGCGCGCATCGCCGATTGTTGGTGCGCCCGGGCGATCGACCATTTCTTCATGGTAGTAGAACAGGTACAGGCAGGCGGTCGCCACAAAGAAAAGCATGCCTGCGTTCAAGCCAATCGTGAACCCGGCCGGAAAAGGATGCGCGGGGTATTCTTCAAATACTTCTTTGATCCGTCTTTTCGCCCAAAAAAGAGGGAACGCGAGTACGACTGCCGGCCAGAGATAGAAAGCGCTTCTCACCTCATCGCTTTGCCCGGCCCATAATCCTACCCGCCATCCGATTAGAACAAGCGCCACGAAAAATACAACAAGAAAAACTCCCGCTTTTTTCACCCCCTCGGAAGGCCTGAAGAAAACCGCGAACAAGGTCCACATCGTGGGAATGGCGGAACATGCAATCAAAAACCACCAGAATGTGGGCTCATGCGTGCTTTCCGGCAAAGAATCCCAATACCAGAACAGTATGGGCGCAGGAACCAAGCCCAAAAACCAGAGAAAAAGCGCAAGCCAGGATTTCTCGACAACCATCATCGCCATCCAGATGGCAAACGGCAGCGCATAAACCCACCAAACACTCCAATCAGACCAGCCTTCGCCCATCTCATAGACGAAATAAAAGAATATGACAGCGGGAATTAAAGACAACAGGTACAGAACGGGAAGAAAATTCAATTTGCGAATTTTATCCCCATATACCTGAGGCATTGCACCGGCGCCGCCGATGAGGAGGATGGTATAGGCCAAGAGCATGTGCATGTTGGGGTGCATCTCACCCGGCAGAGGCCGGAGATAGACCGCGGAAATGTGATACAAACCCGAGAGCACGCACAGCCAGGAAGTGATGAAAACCAGAGCCCTTACGAGAGGAGCCGACTGGGTGGGGTCTGATTCAGTACTCATTTGTCTCCTTCTTTCTCCACCTTGGTGGATTCATCATGATGAAACAAAATAATATCAGGAACTATTCTATTCTAACGGATAGCCTGATTCTTTCGCCAGCGACTCAGGAATTTACTCTTTCCATATCTCTACTTGACCAAACCACATGGTTTTGCTTAAGTGAACTCACAATCTTCACACATGGCTTTTTCATGAGCTTCGACATTACAACAAAGGAGATGCAAATGAGGATATCCAAACTTCGGCTCATCACGTTGGCGGCAGGTCTTGCCTTGCTAATCGGCACGGCCCCGGCGGCGCACGCTGCCAAAATACTGCTGGGAACGTCCCAGCCCGGCGGCGCCACATTCGAGATTGGAACCGCAATGGGTAAAGTCATCACAGATAACTCGGGCGGAAAGATTGCGGTGGCTGCATCCATTACCGGCGGCTCGACCGCAAATGTCCGAACCCTGCAGAAAAAGGACAAGAACCAGGCGCTCCGCATCGGCATGGCCACGGCGCCGGCCGTCTCCTGGGGGCAAGTTGGCAGAAAACCATTCAAGAAACCTCAAGACGTTCTGGCGCTCGGAGCCCTTTATCCGTTGACGACAATCTACACGACCTTTAAAACCTCCGGAATTAAAAAATGGTCCGATCTCACCGGCAGAAGATTCGTCGTCGGCGGTCGGGGCGGTTCGATTTACATCGTTACGCAGCTTGCGCTCAAACACAGCGGAGTAAAAGCGAAAAAAGAATTCTTCAACAATCCCCAGAATGCAGCCGCCATCAGAGACGAAAGGGTGGACGCGGGCTTCTTCTTCCTGAACGCGAATGTTCCCGCACCCGTGTATATGGAACTCGCGCGTACGCTCTCCGGCAAACTGCATTTCTTCGGGCCGGATGAGGCCACCATCAAAAAGCTGGCCGAGAACGAAGCGGGCATCGTCCGCGATGTCGTGGCCGCAGGCTCCATTCCAGGTTACAAAAAAGACGTCGTAAGCTGGGGCCAGATGTGGACTTTGATGACCAACAGCAAAATGAGCAATGCCAATGCATATGGGATCGTGAAGGCCCTGTACGATAACCACAAGCAAATCACCAAGTACCATCCGACCGGGAAATTCGTCACGAAAAAGACTGGTCTTCGCGGAATGAAGAAACTTAAGATTCACCCCGGTGCGGCTCGCTACTGGAAAGAGTCGGGCATGATGTAAGCAACAACAAGTCCTCAAAAGCCCCCTGCTTCGGCGGGGGGTTTTTTGTTGTCTCATCGTGCTCACCACGGAAAATGGATGTTATGATGGCTGAATCTTACATACTGACAGACAATTCATTCCGGGGAGAAGAAAATGAACAAATCCGGTTTTGAAATCTTTCGTCTCGTAAAGCCTGATGAGGCCGATAGCGAAGTTTCGCAAATTTATGACGAAATATGCCGATTAAAAGACCCACGCTGGCTGGGGCCGTTGTTCGGTTTTTTCGCCCATGTCCCGGGTCTCTTGCGTGGATTCTGGGAACTCCAAAAACGTCTCGAAGTTCTGGACGGCCACATTTCACGCGAGTTGACGAATCGCATCGCCATGGTTTGCGCGGTCGCTTCAGACTGCCCTCGTTGCGTGAATTTTCACAAAACCGACCTCATCCACCGCATGGAACTCGACGAGTATGAAGTGGAAAAACTCCACGACTTTGAGAATGCAGATCTACCTGAGGCGGAAAAGGCGGTATTCCGCGTCGCCAGAAAGCTCACGCTCAACGAGCAACTTGCTGACGAAGAGTTCCAGGCGTTGCGCGAGCATGGTTTTAACGAACCGGCAATCGTGGAGATCGTTTCGGTTGCCTTACTGGAAAGTGGTTTCGCTCGTCATGCGAGCGTCTTCGCGCGATTTGAAGACGGGATGAACTGGCCGGCACAACATACCCCATCCGCCGAATACCGAAGCGTGATCGACCGGTGAAGGTTAGGGAGCAATTATTCGCGATTTGAAAAAAAGTGTTTGTTTTTCAGCAAGGTGTTGTGAGGAAAGACTCATTCGTAATTGGATTTTTTCGTTGGATTTGCTCGCCTGAAAATACTTTTTCAACGACATAGGCAATTCGGGTGATGTCTTTGCCGAAACGTCGTATTGAGGCGTCTCGGCAGGGTAGTTATAAAGACTGACCAAACACCCATCGGTTTTACCGTGAGCTCCCGCAAGGGCTATACCGGACATACTCACAAGAAAAAAGAAAACGGTAAGTGCCACTACTTCCAGACAGCGCATGAAGAAACCCCATGAAAAAACCTGTCAAATTACATGTTTGATGATAATACCACATTAAAAGGGGATGATGAGTCCATTTTATCCCTAAAAAATACTGCATTGAAAAACAATCCCATCCCCGATAAGGTTTAGGTAAGTATTCAAAAACTGCAACTTTACAAACAAGGCACGTGGTGGTACGCATTCGTTCACTATAAATGTGGACAGTTATTCAAACCTTATTTTGGAAATAATATTTCGTGTCGGAATTTGCAAACTTGTTGAAAATGGAGAAAATCGACAAATCCTTTCCAGGCGTTCATGCGCTCAAAGAAGTCGATTTCAATCTCGCCGAAGGCGAAGTTCACATCCTGTTAGGAGAGAACGGGGCTGGAAAATCCACGCTCATCAAAATTCTGGCGGGCATCTATCACGCCGACTCAGGTCAAATCGAAATCAGCGAAACTCCCACCGATATTCCCGACGCCAGAACGGGCCGCGATTTGGGAATCAGCGTCATTTACCAGGAACTGAACCTGGTTCCCGATCTGAGCGTGGCCAAAAACATCTTCCTGGGTCGTGAGCCGGTCTTGCCCGGCGTAATGAGACGCGTGGATTGGGCCAAAGTCGAAAAAGAATCCCGCGCAATCATGGAGCGTCTGGACGTGAGAATCGACGTCAATGCGCCGGTCCGCTCTTTAAGCGTCGCCGATCAGCAAATGGTGGAGATTGCTCGCGCCCTCGCATTTGACTGCAAGATTTTGGTGATGGATGAACCTACGTCCTCTTTGAGCGGCCACGAAATCGAGGAACTCTTCAAGGCCGTGAATCGACTGCGAGAGCATGGCGTCGGCGTTATTTACATTTCACATCGACTTGAAGAAGTCCACGAGATTGGAGATCGCGTCACCGTTTTACGCGATGGGGAATACATGGGCACTTGGGAAGTCAAGGAGGTGGAACTCGATTTCCTGATCACGCAGATGGTGGGGCGCACGCTTGATGAGAAGTTCCCCTGGGCGCCCCGCGAGCGAGGGGAAGTGGCGCTACGGGTACGTGGACTCACCCGAAACGGCGTATTCGAAGACATCAACTTTGATCTGCATTATGGTGAAATTGTAGGCCTCTCAGGTCTCGTAGGTGCTGGAAGAACCGAGGTGGCGCGCGCCGTCATGGGAGCAGATGCCGTTGATAACGGAACTGTCGAAATAACCAATGCGACTAAAGAAAAAGAGGAGATACAAAATCTCCCTCACTATCCGCTTTGGATGGCGCTCGTCGATGTGGTTGTTTTCATACTGGCTTTGCCGTTGTTCACCGTGATCTTCCAGGGAATTTACGATCCTTTCACGCTCAATATGAACTCACCGCCCCCACTGTTCAGCGCTAATTGGTTTTACGAATGGATTCTTGGGGGACCGTTATACAACATACCAAACGGCCCCACTCCCTACATCGTCGCGACCGGGTTGGCAGTCATAAGACAATTGGGACTTTGGTTTCTCGAGCGGCAATATCATTGGCGCACCTTGGTTATCGACTTTGCGAGTTGGTACGCCCTAGCGGTATGCGCGATGGTCTTTACGAGTCTTTTCACTCAGAATTTCGTTCTTGAATGGGTCATGATCTGGGGCGGCGTCGCCATGATTGTGATTCGATTCCTGACAATCCTTACCCATGAGCGCAAATGGACTCCAACCCTGGCTATACGACGCGGGCTGGGGCTTTTACCCGAGGACAGAAAAACCCAGGGCCTCACCCAAGTTCTATCAGTTGCATTTAATACAACAAGCGCAAATCTCCGCCGCCTCATCAAACGGTGGCTGCTCAATCTGAGTCTGGAAAAAGACTTCGTCGATGAGCACATCAATCAATTGAAAATCATGACGCCGGATCAGGAGACGCAAATACGCTTCTTATCAGGCGGCAATCAGCAAAAAGTCGTTCTCGCCAAATGGCTCTTCAGACGCGCCAACGTGCTCATATTCGATGAGCCGACTCGCGGGATCGACATAGGCGCAAAATTCGAAGTTCACTCGCAAATGCTACAACTTGCAAAAGATGGCGCTGCGGTAATGATGATCTCGAGTGAACTGCCTGAGATACTGGGGATGAGTGATCGTATCCTGGTAATGCGCGAAGGGCGACTCACTGCAGATATCGACCGAAACGATGCAACGCAGGAAGGAATACTACGCTACGCCATGACGGCGGATTAATCCGTATTCGGAGGTAAATTGAATGAGCGCCGCCGCCTCTACAGGAAATGAGAAGCTCTTCTTGGGATATTCGGTCAAGGATATCCCCTGGGAGCGTATACTCCTCATTTCCGCGTTTGTCGTCTTGATGATCTTCTACACTTTTGCGACCGAAAATTTCCTCACCCTCGAAAACTTCGTGAATGTCGTGCGGCGTGACGCATGGCTCTTTTTCCTGGCCTATGCGCAAACATTGGTCATCGTTTCGGCGGGATTCGATCTTTCACAAGGCTCCATCATGAGCGTGGTAAGTGTCATGGCCTGGAGCGCGATGCTGCATTTCGGGTTTTTCGTCGGCCTCATTGCGGGCCTCGGTATCGGTCTGCTGTGCGGTGTCATCAATGGGTTTTTCGTCGGCGTAGTCAGGGTGCAGCCGTTCATCGCCACATTGGGGATGCTCTTTATCGGCAGCGGCACTGCCCAGCTTTGGACCGGCGGACTTCAGATGGGAGGCGCACGCGAGGGCGCAACGCTGCCCAAACACGTTGAAGAAGCATACGTTTTTCTGGCGAAGGGAAACCTAGGGCCCATCCCCTTCACTTTCATCTGGATAATCATCGCGTTGGCCACGATGTGGTATCTGCTCAAATACACCCGTTTTGGCACGTATGTGTACGCCTTGGGTGGAAACGAACAAACGGCCATTTCCGCGGGCATTAACTTTCCAGGCATGAAGATCGCCATTTTCGGCATAGGCGGTCTTCTATGCGGTTTCGCAGGGCTTCTTCTTTCAGCGAACGTCAGCGCTGCGGGCGAACCCAGGCTGGGCGGCGGCGATCAACTGCTCCAGTCGATCGGAGCAACCATCATCGGCGGCACGCATATTTTCGGCGGGCGAGGCGGCGTGCTGGGTACGACGCTGGGTGTTTTCCTGATCATATTCCTGGTGAACGGGCTGAACATCATGGGAATCGACACTTACCGGCAACAAATCATCGTCGGCTTGGTGATTCTCGCCTCCATCTGGGTCAGCACCCTGCGTGAGCAAAAAAACTAAGGGAGATTCAATATCATGGCGAATGTAGCGGAGGCTCCTGTCAGACCTTCTGCCTCCTTCTTGGCCAACTTCAATTACGAGAAATATGGTTTACTCGTCGTATTCATCATGATGATGATCATATTTTATATTCTCCAGTTGATGGGCTACGTGAACAACTTCATCGAAGCCCATAATCTGACCAACCAACTCAGAAACGCATCTCTCCTGTTCTTCATCGTCGCCGGACAGAGCATGGTGCTCCTCGTTTCGGGCATCGATCTGAGCCAAGGTTCCTTGCTCAGCCTCTCGAGCGTCGTGATGGCGCAGGGCATACTGGACTTCGGCCTTGCCGTGGGCGTGTTGATGGGCATCGGAATGGCGACGATTTTCGGTTTCATCAACGGCTACCTCGTGGGCCGCGTGAAGATACAGCCTTTCATCGTCACCCTGAGCATGCTCTTCATCTGCGCAGGCATCGCCCTGGTATTCACGGGCGGACGCACTATCCACCAGTTCACGGGCGAGCAAAAAGATATCCTTCAAGCCATCGGCCTTACGGATCTCTTTCATATCCCCGGCACATTGTTCATCGCCATTTTCTTTTTCATCATTCTCCACCTGATGACGAAACGCACGGTGCTCGGCCGGGCAATCTATCTAACCGGCGGGAACGAAGAGGCCGCGCGCCTCTCAGGCATAGACACAGGCAAGGTGAAACTCATTTGCTATTTGATCAGCGGCATCTGCGTGGGCATCACTTCGTTCCTTTACCTGGCGAGACTCCCGGCCACGAACGGCCTCGCGGGATTCCAGCTTGAATTCCAATCTTTGGCGGCCACTGTGGTGGGAGGAACGACGTTTCACGGTGGCGAGGGCGGTGTAGCGCAAGCTGCGATCGGGACGCTGTTTCTGACTTTTCTGCTCAATGGCCTTATTCTCTTGGGCGTGGGAACATTCGCCCGGGAGGTGGTGGTGGGCTTGTTGCTCATTGCAGCAGTGGTTTTGAGTTCCCGCAAGCGGCGGGAATAGGAAATATGCTCTTTCGGCAGTCATTTTCCCCTTTCGCGGAGGAGAGCCCTTCGTCCGTGAAACCCATTCTGCGACGAGGAGATTCAAGATGAAAAAACTGTTCCGCACTTTCATGATTCTCGCTTCCGTCGTCACGTTCATGTTCGTGTCGATGGCAGCGACCCCGGACGCCGACGCCCGGGTGAAGGCGAAGAAGAAATACAAGATCGCCGTCGTCGTGCCGAACGGCGTCGATCCCTATTTCTTCTCGAAATGGTACGGCAGCGTTCAGGCGGCCAAAAAAGCCGGCGTGACGGTGACCATGTTCGACGCGGGCGGCTATGAATTCCTGCCCAAGCAGGTGGCCCACGTGGAGGACATCATCGCGGCGAAGTACGACGGGATGATCATCTGCCCCATCAGCACCAAGGGCATGGTGGATGCGGTTCACAAAGCGATGGACAAAGGCGTCAAGGTCGTCGTGGACAACATCGACCTCGACAGCGATCGCGTCAAAAACCGCGTCATGAAAAACAGCTACGAGCTGGGCGTTCTCATCGCCTCCACCCTGGCGCACGCCATCGACTACCAGGGCAAAGTCATGATGTTGCCCGGACCCAGCGGCATCGAGATGGTGACTTCCATGGCCAAGGGTTTTGAGGAATATATGAGCCACTACCCGAAAATCAAGATTGTGGCCAAGGAATTCACCAAGTCCAACGTGCAGCACGCATTCCAGACGGCGGAAGACCTGCTCAAGAAACACCCCGACGTCAAAGGCATCTACCCCTGGGCGACGCTCATCGCCCGCGGCACGGTGGACGCCGTGAAAGCCGCCGGTTACAAGCCCGGTCAGATCAAGATCGTGACGCACAACCTCGTCGTCGGCATCGAGAAAGACATCCGTGACGGCTGGGCGCATGCGGCCGTTTTGGCCGAGCAAATCGCCATGGCGAGTGAAGCAGTTTACAACGTGATCGATCTCATCGAGGGACGCCAGCCTCCCGGCACGCCCTACCGTGGCGGCACGCTCAGCTACATCCAGAATTACATGGCCTATCAGCACAATCTCGACATTCTGGATCGCAGCGGCATCGAAGCGCCCAAGAATTGGATGATCAAGCGCCAAAAACGCGCGGCGAACATCGTGGGCGGCAAACGCCGCTAAGTTTCATCCCCACTGAAAGAAAAAGCCCCGCCGATTACCCGGCGGGGCTTTTGCATAAGCCGCCTCGCCTACAACCCCTTCACGTATATGCTGAGTCCCATCCGCCCCGTCGAGCCGCCGGGCTTGGGATCGGAAATCTTATCCGTCTGGACTTCTACTGCGCCATCCATCGCTCGTACCGTCACGGGATAGAACCCGTTTCCCCAAAAGCGCATGGGAAACGCCCAGACGCTCCAGGCGAGAGGCCCCAGGGGCTTTTTGAGCAAGGCCGGCGCCCAGGGCCGCAATCGCTCTCCCTGCCCGTAGGTTACTTCCACCTTGCGGATTCCCCGCTCTCCCGCAAACGCCGAACCCACGAGCCAGATATTCGCCGTTCGAACCTCGACGCGCCTTCTGGGAGCCTCGAAACGGCTGAGCGTCTCGACAATCGCCTCATCCGACCAGCCGCGCCTTTGCCAATAGCCGCCGTGCCCCTTGGTAGAGATTTCGACCGATTCGATCCACTTCACGTTCTTGAGGCCGTAGGTCCCCGGCACGAGGAGCCTGAGCGGAGCGCCATGGTCTCGCGGCAGATTTTCCCCGTTCATCCGGACGCAGAGAAGCGTTCTCGAATCCAGGGCCTGCTCCAGTGATATGGAATCATGATATCCATCCGCCGCGCGGAAAATGACCCTCGCGGATACCGAGCGGCGCACGCCTTCCGCTACGCCCGCGCGCTCGATGAGGCTTTTGAGCGGCACTCCCTCCCACAAGGCGTTTCCTATCTGGCCGCCGCCCACCGGGTTGCCGATGCAGGTCATCGTCGCCCAGGTCTTCTCCTGCCCGAGCGCGCTCAACTCCGCAAAAGTAACGGAAAATGGCTGATTTACCTCACCTTTGATGTTTAACCGCCATTTGTTGCGGGAGATTCCCGGCGATGAATGGCCGATGCTCTGCACGTAGAACTCATCGTTCGCCGTAACCTCGGGAACGACGCGCGCGGCGAACTCGAGAATATCCTCCCCGGCTCCGGGCGTCTCGACGGGGCGGCTGTTGAGCCAGTCGAACAGGCGGCCCATCATGGAAGCCCCCGCGTCGCGCGGAATCCCGATCACGGCCAGGGGCGCGATTCCCGCCGCGGTGCGCAACAGACGGCGTCTGGAAACGTTCATGGCGCTCCTCAAGGACGAAAACGCCCTGAATTCTACGATAAAACCGCCGATTCACGAAATTTCCGCCCGCCTCTCCCGCAACTTCCCGCAAATCCCCGCATTTGCCGTCATCGCGTGAGGCGCGTATCGTGGCAGAATTCCCCTGCGCCCGGATTCCCCGGCGTCATTTCCCCAGGAAAAAATTGTCGGAAATCTACCGAAAACCCCCCTGAATTTATACAATTTTATCCAATTTTTCAGGAATTATTATTTGCATTTTACACTTTCCGCGCCTCGCCCGAGCGGCGGCCCGGTTCCCGCCCTCCGCGCCGCCTTCGCCGCCGGAAAAAACGAAGGCCGGCGGGCGGCCTCTCCAGCGTACCCCGTCGACGCGAAAACCCGGCGGCGGCAATTGCGGGGAAATGCGTGCAGATCGTTATCGCCGAAGGAAAGTCGATCCTGACCCGCGAGGGGGGAATGGTTCTCTTTCTTCTCGTTGGTTGTGTCGAACCCTCCTTCCCCGGGGTTGTTGAAAAACCCTGTTCCAGGGTTGGGCGGACACACAGGTCCGCCCCTACGTTTCGTTTCGCAGAGGTTGGTAGGTCAGACATGTATGTCTGACATATCATGCGACCCGTATTATGAAGGCGTAAAGGCAGGGCCGCATGATATGCGGCCCCTACGGTGAGATCCCGATCGGCCCGCAAGGACTTTTTCAACAGTCCCTCCCCGGTCGGGTTCGGCCTCGTTCATGGGGACTGATTCAACAACCCCTTATGCGGTCCCGGCATTCCTCATCGCGCTGCATGAAGCGTTCGTGAATTCCCCCTAATCCGGGTTCTCGCCGACCCGGGGGTAGGCGACCTTGCCCCAGTTGGTCTTGGGGCTTTCATCCATAACGTCATCCATGACGTCTAGAATCGCCGGAACGATGTCCTCCATGATGAAGCGGCCTTGTGAAAGCTGCGTCCGGCCCCATCCTTCGGCGAACGTCACGCCCCCGTGGAAGACCTGGTTGCGGAGTTGATAAAGCCGCCAGAAGACTTCCCGAAAGACGCTTGATACTTTTTCGTTCTCAAAGTCTTCCCATGCGCTGTCGTTTTTTTGTTTGAATCGCTTGCTCCAGGCCATGCCCTCCGGCTCGCCGCGCACCCATTGCCAGAATGGTTTGAACGCATATCGATTGTCGAGAAGGTCCTGGATATGCTTGTTGTAAGCTGGACTCCAAAGAATGGCTCTTATCTTCCCCTTCTGCTTGTTGTCGTGATATATGACCTTATTCAGGAACGTATTGATTCTCTGGGTTTCGCTGGATCCGTCGCCATCCGCGCCGGTCGGATCGCCTCCGTAGGCCGCGTTGAAGGCGATCCACAGGCAGATGAATTTCTCCTCGTCCGAGGCGACGTTTCCGCTCCGCTCCTGCCAACTGCGCGCTCTGCGCATGCGGTGTTCGTTATGCTCGCCTTGAGGTATCTCGTCGCTGGTTCGGGTCATCGCTGCGGTTCCTTTTTATTGTTTGATGAATGCGGATCACGAAAAGCGGTTTCCCCGATTGTTCCGGCGACGGTTTCAACAGCCCCTGTAGGGGACGCATATATGCGTCCCTGCTTTTTCGTCGTGGGAACACGGGTCGCATGTATGTGTGGGGCGCTCCCGAGGAGCAGGTTCCGACCGAGGAGGGAGCAGGTTCCGACCGAGGAGGGAGGAACCGCCGCCTACGGAACCATCACGGCGCGGGCCGGGCCTTTCGGCCTCCCCCCCGCCTAGAAGGCGTAGCGCAGGGAAATCCATACGCCGTGGCCGGCGAGGCGCGCGCGCGTTTTGCCGATGAGGATCGAGCGGTCGCTGTCCGGGCGCAGGACGCGGATGTTCCCCTGATCGGTTTCCACGGCGCCCGAGTCCTCGTAGCGCCAGGCGACGTCCAGGGTGAGCCGCTTGGTGAGCGGTTTTGCGACGCCCGCCGAGACGCTCCAGGCGAGGTTGATGCTTCGTCCGCCCGGCACGGTGGTCGTCTGCGAGAGGCCCGGAAAACGCATGAGCGTCCGGCCGATGCGGGCGTACGACAGGCCGCCGCCCAGCCCGATGAACGGGCGCAGGCCGCCGATTCGCGGGAGGTCGAGCCAGGCCGTCAGGATGGCCGAGGTCGTCGAGAGGTCGGCGGTGACGGACTGGCTGCCCGGGGTATTGCGGTAGTTGGCTTCGCCCTCGAAGGCGAGGTCGGGGCGGTGCGCGACGGCGGCTTCCAGGCGCAGGGAGGGAGCGACGGCGCGGCCCAGGCCGAGGGCGAAGCCCGCCCCGGCGCCGAAGTCGCCCACAGCCTGCGTCGGATTTCCGTCGTTCCCGGTTCCGCCTCCGTAGAGGGCGGCGACGTCCTCGCGCGTGGGGTCGACGTCGCGAAAGCGCGTCTCCCGCGTCCAATCGACGCCCAGGGCGGCGCGGACGTAGAAACCCTCCGCTCCGGCTGAGACGCAGGAGAGCAGGAGGATCGCCGTCAGGATCGGGAGAACGGTCCACCGCTTCGGCGCGGCGGCGGGAGTGCGGTTCGGCATGGGAGTTCCCCTCGGGCGCGAAGGGTTTGCGCGCGGCCCTCGGGGGGCCGCCGTCTTTCGGGAAACTATTACGGACTCCGCCGCCCGTCAATCCGGAGAGGGGGACCGCGCGCCTTCGATGCGGCGCGCGAGCGCGATGGTTTTGTAGCGGCTGCCCCTCCTTGAGGCTGCCCACAGCCGCGCTGCGGGGGAATCCCTACCGGGGAGCGTTTGACCGGAGGCGCGCGCTCTATCTATAGTCGCATACGATGTTCATGACGGTCATGAGCGTACGCGAGGTTTCCGAGAGGCCCGCTTCCGGTGGAGATACGCATGACGACGTATGAACGCCTCAACCTCATCGCCGCCTATTTGAACCTCATCGCCTCCTACGGCGGCCTCGCGCTCATCTACTACGGCATCCGCGAGATGGCCAGGGGCGCCGACCTGCGCGCCGCCGATTCCCGGCGCAAGCACGACGAGGCGATGACAGAATCCGAGCGCAGGCACAACGAAGCGATGGCCGAATCCCGCCGCCGGGAAGAGGAAGGCGTCCGCAGGCACGAGGAGGCGATGGCCAGACACGAGGAATCAATGGCGTCCCTGCGCGAGCTCATCGAGCGAACCAGATAATCCGGCCCTCCCTCGGCTGAAAACCAACCCCCCTGCCCCCTTGTCAGGGGGGTAAAAGCGATACCCTCTGGCGAGGACTTTTTCAACAACCCCGTGTACGGCTCCCGCATTCCTCATCACACCGTAGGGGAGCGTTTATGAACGCTCCCACATTCGTGAACGCCCCCTTGCCCGCCGTCCGCGGATGGGTGATGGTCGGCTTCTTGTGAGGTGGACGCGCCGACCCCGTTACGCCTCTCTTCACTCCACGAGGCGGAAAATAATAAAGCAATATGCTTGTAATTATACAAGCTAATTGCTATATTCTTTGTGGGGCGGAGAACGCAATGTACGAGTTGACGTTCAAGCGGCAAGCCATCAAGGCCCTGCGAAAAATGCCTGCTCGGGCGGCCTTGCGTATTCGCCATGAGTTGGACGAGTTGGCGGAAAGCCCAGACAGGCGGGACTCGGATGTCAGCTCGCTAAGAGGACGCCCCGGTTTCAGATTGCGCGTCGGCGAAATGCGAATCATTTTCGAGCGAGACGACGATGCCCGCGTCATCGACGTGGTGCGCATCGCTCAGCGCGGTCAGACTTATAAGCGCTAGGAGAAGCCCATGAACAAGCCGCAGGTTATTCTGGACGAGGGCGGCCGGCCCGCGTTCGCCGTCATCCCGTGGCGCGAGTATGAGCGCCTCTCGGACGGGGACGCCGAGGCGCTCCTGAGCGATGAGGAACTCTACGATCGCGCCAGGGAGGAGGGGGGCGAGTCCTTTCCCGCCCGAATTGCGGATCGACTCTTGGCCGGTGAAAACCCTGTTCGCGTTTATCGTAGTCATCGCGGCATGAAACAGGGCGAGCTGGCCGCCGCAGTCGGCATCCACCCGGTCTACCTCTCTCAAATCGAGACGGGAAAACGCACGGGCTCCGCGAAGACGCTGGCCGCCATCGCCGGGGCGCTGGGCGTCGCCGTGGACGATCTGCTCTAGCGAAATGAGCGTTCGCGGAGTTGCTGAAAAACCCCGTATGGGATCCCTGCAAGTTGATAGTCCGTAGGGACAGGTCGCGACCTGTCCTAGACCCCCGCGCCTGTCCGAGGTCGCGACCTTGGCCCGCTTACAAGAACGGCCCACTACGAGGCGATTCGGCTTTTTTCGTCATTCCGGTGTCAGACCCGACCAATGCGGGAGGGTTTGCGGAATCCATTTTTAGCCTTTGTTTTTTATTTTCTGAATGGTTCTTGCCGATGACGAGGAGATAAAAAGCCGGCGTATTGTCATTCCGCTTTTGAATGGATTCCGGCTTTCGCCGGAATGACGACGGTGGTCGATTTCGACCGACCGAGGATGACTTTTCCAAAAACCTCACGAACGCCCCACTTTCGCGAACATTTCTGCTTATTGTTTGACGAACAAGATCACAAAAAACGACCTCCCGACTACTCCGCCAACGGATTGCGAAGCGGAGAGGACCCCTTGGTCCCTTGTCATCGGGGAGGAACCTTTAGACCATTAAGCAACAATATACTTCACCCGGTATACGGGCTCCAGAGGCGGCGCGCATCCCGTAGGGGCAGTTCGCGAACAACCCCTTCGTCTCCATAATCGGTTGTTCCCCTCGACCTTGCCCGCTGCGCGTGGATGGGCGATAGTCGGCGCTTTCTGGTGTGCGGTTGGTCATTCAAGGAAAGGAAAACGCGATGACGTATTTCTACAAGACCGACGAGATGGAGAAGAACCTCGCGGGCGCTGCCTACAGCTCGGCGGCGGGCGCGTGGGTGACGGGCGAGCGGCTCATATTCGGCAAGATGCGGATGCCCGCCGGCACGCGCTCGAGCGCGCACGCCCACGCGAACGAGCAGTTCGGCTACTGCCTCGCCGGCAGCTCCCGCCTGAACATCGAAGGTGACGTGCATGTCCTGACGCCCGGCGACATCGCCTACCGGCCCGCCAACGCCGTGCACGAGGCCGAGATACTGGGCGATACGGACTACGAGTTCATCGTGGCGAAAGACACCGCGACGACGATAGAAGGCACGCCCACGGAGATGAAACGGACCGCCGAGCACGTCCCTTACTTCTACGACACCGAGGCGATGGAAAAAGGCCTCGCCGGCGAGGCCTACAGCCCGACCGAGGGCGTCTGGGTTACGGGCGAGCGAATCATTTTCGGGAAAATGCGCATCCCGCCGGGCGGGAAGGCCGCGCCGCACTCCCACCCCAACGAGCAGTTCGCCATCGTCTTGTCGGGCGCCTGCCGCGCGACCATCGGCGGCGTGACCGAAACCGTCACCGCGGGCGACATCGTCCACATGCCCGCCGACGTCGTCCACTCGGTCGAAATCCTGGGCGATGAGGACTACGTCTTCGTGACGGCCAAGGACACGTCGTGGGGGATTCAGGGGATTAGGGTGTAGGGCGGAGAGACTGAGATTCACGCTACTCTTATTTTGGTTTCACTCCTGCGTTTGTCGCGGCTACGATTTTTTTCTGCTTGGTGATATTTGGAGTAGATTTCTTAGTCACCTGAGCAAGTGCTGCACGCGTAGATACAGCGTCGATATTTGCTTTCACAATTTGGTCGAGTTCGCTCCCGTTAGTATATATAGCCGGGGCCACACAATTAACACGGCCTTCCGTGTAGTATCGATGTGCTTTGTTTTGGGCACCCCTGGTTTTTGGCTTGTACACTGCTATGGACAAACCACCTTCCTCCTTGACCAATCGAAAACAAGGAATATCTGTCTCCCCATCCCCAATGAAGATCATGTTTTCGAACGGTATTGGGCGCTTATGCTTTTCGACAAACTGGTTGACCTTCCCGTCGTCGCTGAGGTCGTGTGCACCCTTGTTGATGCGGAAGAGGTACTGGGTCTTCGTCGTGTAGTTGATGGCTAACGCTGGCCACTCGGCTACACCATTTTCATCAAATATAAACTTTGAGGCGTAGACTTCTTTGAATTTCGATGCGATTTTCGTGCCCGCAAAAATCTCGGCATTACCGGAGGAAATCAGATAATGTTCTACGTTTACGCTCTTGGTACGGCCATATTGAGTAATCCGGTCGAACCATTCATCAACGCCTTCAAAGAGCTTAATTCCTTGACCGTGTTTCTTGAAATCTTCTCGCCGGACAGGAACGCCCGCCGCCGCAGCTTTTCTCAGCATTAAGTTCATGTAGACGAGAACCCCATCGGCTTGGTGCTTCTTGGTCCAACTAGTGACCTCGTCCCAGAATTTTTTGGGTTTCATGCCGATGTCTGGTATGAACTGGCGTTCCTGCATGTTTCCAGGGGCGAGGGTGCCGTCGAAGTCGTAAGCGATTGCCATGGAAGTGTTTTTTTTCGGCATTAGTGCACCCCCCTCTTACCTGCCCCGAACAACGAATTTTACGTTACGCTACGTTTCAGACGGATGATGGTCTTGAGTTTTTCAATCCTTTCATCAAGTTCTTGCTAGATTTCGACCTATCTCACCGCACACCCAGTGGTGACTCAAAAAATATGGATACTCTGCAAAGAGAGTATCCGTTCGAAGTGAAGATTATTACCACAATATGTGGTGTGGTGGCAATGTATGCCTATCACATATTTAGTTTTTCATATTTTATTTTGCGCTCAATGGTGCGTCCGTCTAGTATCGGCAATCGATTTGAAAGATGGAACGAATAAAGCTGGAAAAACTACTTACTCATCCGCTCCCCTCGCTCTAATTAGCCCTTTTCATCGCCTGCGCGAAGTCGTAATCCGTCTGTAGGCCATACCACACCTCGGCGCCTCCGCCGAAAGCCTTGTCCAGGCGAATCGCCATCTCGGGCGGTATGCCCGAACGGCAGTTGACGAGGCTCGATAACTGTTTTCGGCTCACGCCGAGTCTCCGCGCGGCTTCCGTTACGCTTAAAGAAAGCGGGTCCAGGCAGTCATGGCGAATGGAAGGCCCCGGATGGGGCGGGTTCTTCATGGGCATTTCTCAAATTTCCTCCTGTGACAAACCAAGATAATCATTTCGGCGTTGACTTTACCACGTAACCGAATTTTTCTTATATTCAATACAAAGGATTGGGACTTGCCCGGTCGACAAGAAGGCCCTGGAATTTTCGGGGCTTTTTTGTTTCTATGGCCCGAGTCTCTCGACCCGCCACCCACCGTCCGCCTCCAACGTGTAGCGCACCCTGTCGTGGAGGCGGCTGTCGCGGTGCTGCCAGAATTCCACGCAACGGGGTTTTAAGACATAACCGCCCCAGTGGGGGGGACGCGGCACGTCGCGGCCCGCGTATTCGGTTTCCAGTGCGCGCTCGTTTTCTTCTAGGGAGGCGCGGGAGGGGACCACGCGGCTCTGGGGCGACGCCCACGCGCCTATCCGGCTGGCCCGCGGGCGGGTGGCGAAATAGGCGTCGGAAAACTCTTCGGGCAGTTTTTCTACTGAGCCCTCCACGCGCACCTGCCGGGCGGGGGGCTTCCAGTGGAAGACGAGGGCGGCCCTCGCGTCGCGCGCAAGCTGCTCGCCCTTGTCGCTCTCATAGTTCGTGAAGAAGGGAAAGTCGGGCTCCGCGTAGCCGAGATCCGAGAGGTCTTTGTAGAGTACAATCCGCGCCGCGGGCGCGCCGTCCGGCCCCAGCGTGGCGAGCGTCATCGCGTCCTCACGGGGGATGCCTGCGCTCTTCGCCTGCGCGTACCAGCGGCGGAATTGCGCGATGGGGTCGCTGTCGACGCTCGCGACGTCGAGGGCTTCCGCTGCCATCTGTTCGATAAGTTCGTTGTTCAACTCGTTCATCATTCAATGCTCAATCAGGCGGCGGATTCGGGAGTGTGGAAGAAGTCCCCCGAAAACAGAGAATGGATTTCTCAATCGCCATACGATTATGAAATGACGCCTTCTTGAGGGTCATCACCAATTCACGAGAGTACAAAGAACCACTCCCCCTTGAGGGGGAGTCAGTGAGCTAAGGGCGCAAGCCCGCAAGCGAACTGGTGGGGGGAGTTTTTTATTTGTTGAGAATCAATTCATTTTAGAACCATCCCCCCACCGAATCGGCCTTCGCCCAAGGGCTCGGCCTCTTCGACTCCCCCTCAAGGGGGGAGTGGTTGTTGGTTGCTCTATAAGGGGGAGTGATGTCTCCTCCCTCCGCGCTTGGCTCCATACTTAAAATCACTCAACCAACACTTTTTTAACAGCTCCATTCAGCGACCCTATTTCCCCCCCGCCACGCCGACCTGCACGATGCGGGGCTTGTCCACGCCGGCGGCGCCCACGTACTTGAATGACTTCCCGTCCAGTACGCGCGGCTGAAAGCCCTGGACGACGACCTTCTTCGCTCCGCTCAGGAGCGCGGCGAAGGGCGCGGCCTGCGACTTGGCCTTGGGGTCGGTGGGGAACTTGAACTTCACGTCCGGGAAATTGGTGAACTCTATCCGGCCCTTCGCATCGCTCACCCAGAACTCCGATATCGCCGATTCTTTCGCCACCCCGGCGAGGACGGCGTTGATTTCTTTTTTGCCCATGCCCGCCTTGACGGCCGCCGCGATGAAGTGCGCCGTCAGCTTGGCCTGCGCGACCATGTGCTTCGAGACGGCGTCGTCCATCGCGCGGGCCGTATTCACGCCGACGCCCAGGGTGAGGCAAAGGCTCAGGATCACAGCGGCCAGAATGGTTTTTCTCATCTTCCTCTCCTCATGGTTTCGGCGAACGCGGGAAGTTTTCCTCGAGATTCCGGCGGATGATACTAGGCGCGGAAACCAGCGCGCAAGGGAGGTGTTGAAAAAGCTCCCCTGAGGAGGGGGGTGGGGGTCGAACCCGACCGGGGAGGGGTTGTTGAAAAAACCCGTTTCGGAAGCGGGCGGTATGGAGGTTCACGTGGCGTGGGTGGGCGCGATGGTTTTGTAGCCGGACAACCCCTCCTCGGGGTTGTCCGGCCCTCCGTGGTTGTCCTTCGTCAGGACAGGCACGGAGGCCTGTCCCTACGGTGAACAATTCAATGATCGGGATTCCCTCCCTCCTCGGTCGGAAGTCACTCCTCGGGAGCGCCCTTCGATACGCCGCCTCCGGCGGCTACTCAGGGTGAGGAGAAGGGGGTTTGCGGTCTCGGCGCTGTTCAGGGTGAGGAGAACAAACAACCCCCTCATCCCGAGTAGGCCCGCAAGGGCCGTATCGAGGGACGCCGGAAAACGACCCCCTGTTCCCCCTTGTCAGGGGGGTAAAAGCGATGCCCCCGACGAGGGGTTTTTTTACCACTGCGCAAGGGGGCGGCTCTCCGCCGCTCCGCGCTCAGGAACCCTTTTTCATCGCCTGGACGTCGTTCTGCGCGGGGTCGTTGGGGTGCACCCTGTCGGGCATGATGTAGGGGGCCTGCATCTCGAAGATGTCCTGCGTGCGGCAGTACCGGGGGCCGCCCAGCCTGCCCACGGGCTGGAGCTTCGCCGGGTCGATGTATGCCTTCTCCTCGTCGGTGAGTATCAGATCCTCGCGCACGTGCCAGCGCAGCACTTCTCCGATAATGAGGTGCGTCACCCATTCGTCTCCGAAGGGGATCATTCTCTCGAAGCGGCACTCCATCGCCACGGGCGCGTCCTTGATGCGCGGCGCGTCCACGAGGTCTGCGGGCACGGTCTCCAGGCCCGCCGCCTCGAACTCGCTCTCGTCCGGCGCGTAGTTGCCCGCGCAGACGTTCATCGCCTCCTCCCAGCCGTTCACCACCGTGTGGATGACGTAGCCCCTGGTGTCCAGGATGTTGCGCGCGGTGTCCTTGGGCTTGTTCTCGCGCTCGCCGACGGAAATCGACGCCATCGGCGGCTGGTGCGACACCATGGTGAAGAAGCTGAAAGGCGCGAGGTTCGGAACGCCGGCCTCGCTCATCGTGCTCACCCAGGCGATGGGCCGAGGGACGACCGAGCCGATGAGCAGGCGATAGATTTGCGAGTGGTCTATCTCGCGGGCATCGAAGACGCGGTAGTTCATGTTTTGTCCTTACCTCGTGAGGGGGGAGGGCGCGGGTTCGCTCTCGGGGGATTCGAGCCGCGCGGGGTTCGTGTCTTTTAAGAGCGGCATCACCTCGCGCCCGAAAATCCCGGCTTCCTCCAGATGCGGCCAGCCGGAGAGGATGAAGTTGCGGACGCCCAGGTCGACGTATTCCTTAAGCGCCGCGGCCAGCATCTCCGGCGTGCCGACCAGCATGGCCGCCGCGCCCGAGCGCACCTTGTTCACGCCCATCCAGAGGGTATCGGTGAGCCAGGGGGAGCCGCCCTCATACAACTCGTTCATGCGGCGCTGGCCCTCGCTCTCGGAACGGTTCCGCTGGTCGGCCCACATCCCCGTGTTCTCGAGCGCGCTGTCCTCTAAAAGCGCCTCCGCCGCGCGGCGGGCCTCGCGTTTGCTCTCGCGGCACATCACGTGAAGGCGCAAGCCGAAGCGGAGGTCGCCGCGGCCTGCTTCCTCCGCGCGGCGGCGCATGTCGGCCGCGTCCTCGGCCACCTGCTCCGGCGCCACCGCCCACATCATGTGAACGTCGGCGTGCTTGGCGCCCACGCGGCGGCCGGCTTCGGAGCTGCCGCCCAGGAATATCGTGGGATGGGGCTTAGATACCGGCCTGGCGTAGAGCGTGGCGTTCTCGATTTGGTAGTATTCGCCCGAGTAGTTCACCGGCGCATCGCTCCTCCAGAGCGCCTTCACGACGTCCAGGAACTCCTCCGTCCGCGCGTAGCGCTCCGCGTGGGCGAGGTGATCGCCGTAGCGTTTCTGATCCACCGGCGTGGAGCCCGTCACCACGTTCACCGTGAGCCGCCCGCCCGTTACGGCGTCATACGTGTTTGCCTGCTGGGCGGTGAGCACGGGGCTGGCAAGTCCGGGCCGGAAGGCCACGCAGAACTTGATGCGGTCCGTGCGCTCCGCGACGGCCAGGGTGATCATCCAGGCGTCGAGGCAATGCGTGCCCGTCGGCACGAGCAGGTTCACGAAGCCCGCCGCTTCCGCCGCGCGCGCGACTTCTGAGATATACTCCACCGTCGGGGGACGCTCCGGCGTCTTGGCGTTGATGGTGTGCCCGTCGCCGTATCTTCCCGTCGGCAGAAACCATGCGTATTCGGTGCTCATGCGGTTTTTCTATCCTTTGCGTCGCTTTGTGGTGGCCCTGCGCGGACGACGCCCGCGGGCAACCCGCTTTATCAAGCGTTTAAGCTCTTTCATCTCCAGCCATGGCTGCTTCGCATGGATCATACTGTGGCAATTCGAACACAGTAAAACCAGATCGTTTAAGCGAGTCACGCTTCCGGGCTTCAAATCGCGCAACGGCTTGGTGTGGTGGCACTCGATGAAGCCTTCGCCTCTTTCTTCTCCATACTTTTCCGTGAACTCGAACCCGCACGCTTCACAGACTAGCCGACCACTTTCTCGGCGTACTTTTTCCTTCTTCTTTTGGGCGAGTTTACGGTTTCGCTCTCGGACGATATGAGACTTGGTAAGAATTTTCCCCTCGGGAGCCTCGGCGATGAAGCCCATCAACTCCGTATCTTGCGCCGGTCCCGACTTTTGATCCGCCTTGAAATGTTGTTTTATGGTGTTGGCCGTGGAGCTTAGCCTGTCCGGGTCATCGGCGAACTCATCCCACACTTCTTGAACGAGTTTGGAACCCGATTCAAGACCTTTGTGATCATTACTAGGATCATGAAAGGCGAAATTCCCTAATCTTGTCCGCACACTACCTTCGGATCTCCTCAAAAGGTTACACAATTCCTTGAACTTTTCGGGGTCGCTCTTAAGGGGATTTTCTCCGAGGGAAAAATAGTCATTCAGCGTCAGAATTACTTCATCCCTGGTCCAATTATTTCGTTTGCTCAAGCCCTTTCCTCCGCTTCGACTCGCTCCCGTTTCAACATCCCGAACGGTCGGCGATCCCCCGCGATGCGGACGGAAAAAGGCGGCCCGCCGCATGGGCCGCCCGCGCGTCCGCACATCGTTTGCGCCCCTCTCACGAGAGGCGGAAGCATCTTTTTGCTAGGCGGAAGCCGCCGCTTCGGCCTTCTGCTCGGCGAGCAGTTCATCGAGCAACTCCTGGACGCGATCCGCTTCCATCCAGTCGGATTTGTAGGCGATCCTGCCTTCCTTATCCACAATGAACGTCATGTTCGGCATGCGGCCGAAGGCGTGCACCACGCTCTCGTCGAGGTCGTCGATGAGCACGGGCACCTTCATCCCGAACTCCTCCACGAGTTCCTGCGCATACTGTTTCTTGTGCTCATACGTAGTGTGCTGCGCGTACTTCTTGAAATGGCTCGTCTCGCCCGCGTGGGGCTCCTTGGAGTAGACGACGAAGAAGACCACGTCCTCATCCCTGTATTTCTCCTGCAAATCCTCGACGCCGGCCACCTGCCGGCGGTAGGGGGGTCACGTGATGGCGCCGAACTCGACCACGATGTTCTTCTTCCCGAAGAAGTCCGAGAGGTCGAACGCGGCGTCCTCGGTGGTCTTGAGCCTTACGCCTGGCATCGGGTCGCCCGGCTTCAGCGCCTCGCGGAACGCCTCCTTGCGCTGCTTGCGGTAGCCCATGAGCATCCGCTTCGCGAACGCCACCTTGTCGATGTAGAACGCGCTCCAAAGCCCGAACAACGGACCCGGCGGCCTGTCGAACTCATCCGATACTCGCATAATCGCTCCAGATATGAGGGTGGATAGACGCCGCCCCATTAAAGACGAACGGGACGGGATAAGCAAGGGTCTCCCCCTCCCCTCCCCCCCAAATTCACGCAACCCCGCGAATCTGGTATGCTCGGCCCGTGGCGCGACTTGGAATCGGGCGGTTCGCCGCTTTTCGTTTCCGGGGATTCATTGATGATGCCGAGGGGACGGTGTGAGATACTCCTTGCCAGAGATTGATCTTGATTGGGAAGGCCGGGAGGGTTGGGAAGGTTTTGATGCGTTGGCGCGACTCCATGCGCAGACCAGAGATTGCTGTTTTCAAGACATAGAAATTGATATGGCCGAAACGCAGTGGTTTCAAGCCGATATGTGTGCAGCGTTCGGAGCCATCCTGTATCATTTGGGAAACAATCCGAATACAGTTCATTTAATGAATATTGACGAAAAGGTGGAGGATATCCTTTCAAGAAACGGTTTTCTGAGTCACTATGGAGGGAAGAAAATCCCGGATTCCCGGGGAACGACGATTTCCTATCAACGATTCGATGTGGAGGATGGCCGTCATTTCTCCGGCTACATTGAGAGCGAGTTTATCCATCGTCCTGAGATTCCCGCCATGTCGCCGGGGTTGGTGAAAAAATTTCACCAGAGCATTTTTGAGATATTCAACAATGCAGTTCTCCATTCAGGCACCGTATCGGGGATATTCAGTTGTGGGCAGTTTTTCCCGAAGCAGGAGAAACTCAATTTTACGGTGGCTGACTTGGGAGTCGGCATACCCCGAAACGTAAAAGACTACACAGGAAGACATTTGTCCTCAGTAGATGCGATTATTTGGGCCACACAGGACAATAATACGACAAAACGCGCTGGCGTATCGGGTGGCCTGGGGTTGAAATTGCTTGGCGAGTTCATTGAATTGAATGGCGGCTGCATTCGCATTGTGTCGGATGATGGGTATTGGGAAAAGAAAAAGAATGATATCTTTACCACAAAGTTGAGTCACCCGTTTCCCGGCACCGTGGTGGGTATGGAAATCAATACAGCGGATACAAGTTCTTACGGTCTTGCTTCCGAAGTGAGTGCCGATGATATTTTTTAAGTATGGGAACGATGATGCGAAAAGACATGGACATATCCATTTTTGAGGTGGTGGGCAGTCCGCTTTGCGTCGCTTCCGGCGATGGACAGAAGGTGTATGAGCGTCTCGCCCCCGTCATTGAGCAAGGGCGCGGCGCAGTGCTTTCGTTCCGCAACGTGGCCTTGTTGACTTCGGCCTTTTTGAATACCGCGATTGGTCAGCTGTATGGAAAATTCGATGAGGATCAAATTCGCTCCTCTCTTAAGATAGCGGATATGGAGCCCGACGATATCGCGTTGCTCAAGCGCGTCGTGGAGACGGCCAAGCGGTACTTCAAAGACCCGGAGAGATTCGACCGGACGGTTCGGGACGTGCTGGAAGACGAGGGCGATGCCTGCTAAGGATGTAAGGAAACACCGTTTTACCGAATGAGACCGGTTGTTCCTGGATGCCAACGTCTGGTTGTACAACTTCTGTCCTGACGCGCAGCCACCCGGACCTTCTCCCAAAGTAGAGGTTTATTCGCAGGCGTTCACCGACATTCTTCAAGCGAAAAGCCAAATTTTTATCGATGTTCTCGTCACGTCGGAGTTCATCAACAGATACGCCAGACTGCGATGGGAAAATGAAGCGTCCGGCACGGAATTCAAGGTTTTTCGCAACAGCGCGGAATTCACGGATGTCGCTCGGGAAATCGCTTGTCAATCAGGGCGGGTAGTTAGTTTTTGTTCACGGTTGGAAAGCGGGTTTGTGAAGTTGCAGATAGACGATTTGCTCGACACCTACAGCGAGGGTGGATCCGATTTCAACGATCAGGTGATAGCGGAATTGTGCAAAAGAGAGGGCCTGACTCTACTCACGCACGACGGCGATTTCGAAAATCAGGAAATATCCATTCTGACCGCGAATCCGCGTTTGCTGAATTAAGACGGCGCCGTTTTCCGAAGCGCGCCGATTCGTGGCGCTTCGGATTTCGTCTCCTCCTCTCCCGATCGTGCGGGCCGTCCCCTCTGTCCGAATCGTCTCGACGAACGATGACGGATATCCCCCCGCCCCCCAAATTCACGCGGCCTTGTGAATCTGATATGCTCGGGCCGTGGGTCCCCAAGTCTCGCGCCGCGCCGCCGCCGGATGAGCGAACCAGCCGCTATCCTCCCCCAAGGAGGGGACGATGAACAAGAAAACGCAGTTTTCCATCGGGTATTTCCTTTTCATCTTCATTATCATGTCCCTCATCCACACCCTCTTTTTCCAGGGGGCGCGCTACCAGCGCATCCCCTACAACGAGTTCCGCGCGATGCTCAAGGAAGGCGACGTGGAGCGCGTCGACATCCGTGGCGACCGCTTGCAAGGCGTCCTGAAACGCCGCGACGCCGACGGCCGGCAGCGGTTCTTCGAGACCGCGAAGGTGGCCGACCCCGACCTCATCGAGCTCCTGGAAGGCGCGGGCGTCATCTTTCAGGGCCAGTTCGAGCCGCCCTGGCTGGTGCAGGTGTTTACGAGCTGGGTGCTGCCGCTGGCGATCCTCTTCGCCATCTACGCCTTCGTGCTGCGCCGCATGGGTCCCGGCCAGGGGGTGATGGCCTTCGGCAAGAACAAGGCGAAGATATTTGCGGAAAAGGAAGTGGGGGTGCGCTTCGCCGACGTCGCGGGCGTGGACGAGGCCAAGGCGGAACTCGCCGAGGTGGTGGATTACCTCAAGAATCCGGATCGCTACCTGAGACTTGGCGGCAAGATTCCGCGCGGCGTCCTGCTGGTGGGGCCTCCCGGCTGCGGGAAGACGTTGATGGCCAAAGCCGTGGCGGGAGAGGCGGGGGTCTTTTTCTTCAGCATCAGCGGGTCCGAGTTCGTGGAAATGTTCGTGGGGCTGGGCGCGGCGCGCGTGCGCGACCTGTTCGAGCAGGCGATGGAGAAGGCCCCCTGCATCGTCTTCGTGGACGAGCTGGACGCGCTGGGCAAGGCGCGCGGCGTGGGGAACATTGCGGGCGGGCACGACGAGCGCGAGCAGACGCTCAATCAGCTCCTGGTCGAGATGGACGGCTTCGACACCCGAAAGGGGGTCATCATCATGGCGGCGACGAACCGCCCCGAGATTTTAGACCCCGCCCTCCTGCGCCCGGGGCGCTTCGACAGGCAGGTGCTGGTCGACAAGCCGGACCTGAGCGGCAGGAGGCATATTCTGGAAGTCCACACGAAGGTGCTCGTGCTGGGCGGGGACGTGGATATCGAGCGGCTCGCCGAGATGACGCCCGGCCTCTCGGGAGCCGACCTCGCCAATCTCGCGAACGAGGCGGCGCTCCTGGCGGCGCGCCACGACCGCGACGCGGTGATGATGGCCGACTTCGAAGAGGCCTTCGAGCGCGTGGCGGCGGGCTTGGAGAAGCGCTCGCGCGTCATGACGAGCGAGGAGCGCCGCCGGGTGGCCTACCACGAACTCGGCCACGCCATGGTGGCCGAACTCGTCGGCACGGCGGACCCGGTGCAGAAGGTATCCATCATCCCGAGGGGCCTCGCCGCCCTGGGATACACCCTGCAGCGGCCGACGGAGGATCGTTACCTGCTCTCCAAAAAGGAGCTAGAGGACAGGATCGCCGTCCTCCTCGCGGGCCGCGCGGCGGAAGAGGTGGTGTTCGGGGAGGTCTCCACGGGGGCGCAGAACGATCTTCAGCGCGCGACCGACATGGCGCGCTCCATGGTGACCGAATACGGCATGAGCGAGCGCTTCGGCCCCCACGCGATGGGAGGGACGCCGCGCTCGCTGTTCCTGGGCGGCGGGATGAACGGCGCGTCCCATCTCGACATCAGCGAGGCGACCCAGCGCGAGGTGGACGAGGAGGTGGAGAAAATCCTGGACGGCGCCTCTGTCCGCGCGAGGGAGATTTTGACCGAGCGGCGCGACGACCTCGAAGCCCTCACCGCGCGCCTGCTCGAGCAGGAAACCATCGGCGGGGACGAACTCCGCACAGCGCTGGGCGTGGGGGAAGCGCGAAGCGGAGGATGAGGCGGTAAGATTTTGTGTTGTGCAGAAGATAAATCGCTTGGTTGATTAGAGTGCTTAGTAATCCTCGGCGTATTCCTCATATTCTCCGATGATGGAATCGTTCATGTGTTCGAGGTCAGGTTTGTTTCCAAGTTCCTCCAAAGCATCGTAGGAAAGAAAAGAACAGTTTTCATATAAGGGGCCTCGTTCGAGCAGCGAGAACACCGGGCGCTTGATCTCACGCAGCACCTTTTCCCGTCTTTCATCCGGCGCGACGATATGAAGCCGGATATCCATATTGGGTTGGAGGGCCAGAAGGTCCGCCATTCTCAACAAACCGGAATATATTGCCGTGGTGTGCTCGACTTCGAAGGCTCTCGCCATCGAGCGGCCCTTCAACCAGATAACGTCGATCTGCTCAATGGTTTGGATCGTGGTATCGTCGTAGTTGAGCGGTAGGTTTTCCAGAAAACGGAGTTTCACGGAGTCCTCTATTTCCGCGAGCACTCGATCTCTGTCGCTGCGCGGCACCCAAATTCGAAAGTCCATCTTTGCGCCGATTTCCGCAATTTTTGCCTGCATCCGTATTGATTTTCGGACCTCCGGAGACACTGCGGCTTTGACTATGGCTTCTCCCGCATCGCCGTTGTCCTCGTCGCCTACGGGGACTTCGACCGACACTTCGCCACTTTCAGTCCGAACCTTGAGGCTCTGGAGATGTTGCCGATCGGCATCCGTAAACGGATAATCAATTCGACTCTTGTCTTGTTCTTGCCGTTGCAAGCGGGGTACGAGGAAATCGCCGTCCGAGTCGGGTAGTTTCCGTAAAGAGTTGCCGAAGAGCATACCCCATCCCTTATACCCCTTTTCTTTCTCTTTGGTGATGGAAAGAGTGTTCCAGATTTCATCATCTTGGACAGGAATCGAGCTTTCCGGCTCAAGGAGAACAATTGGCTCTACCTTGAAATGCACCACGAAGGGAGAATTGGGATCTCCCCAAATCGGCGTATCACCTTCATGCGCATGGGATGCGATCCTCAACGCGCCGCACCAGCGTGATACGCGAACTAGGTAGCAAACGAAAATGTCGCCGGGCTTGATGTGCTCGTGTGCTCTCCTGCGTTGCGATTTTCGAAATCCACTAACGCTGGCGCCGTGGTCTTGGAAAGCTGACCAAGTTTCAGGGGTAAAAAGATTCAAAAAATAAGCCATGAACCAAGCCTCTCAGCGACAATATCTCGACGTCCACGAACATCTGGTGTCTGTCGTGCCTACCCCAGATGCACGGCATAGGAATAGGAGCCCAGATTGGCGGGCGTGTCGTCGATTTTCTGGATAGAAAAGAGGCCGTCCTCGAAAAATCGGGCGCCCGCGGTCTGCGCGTCCCCGGCCGTATCGAAGACCGCGACCAGCTCCTTGTTCCTGAGAAGCGCGAATTTGCCGAAGTGGCGCTGCTTGAGGCGGGGAAGCTCCGCCAGGAAAAATTCGAGGTTGTCGTCGATTTCCCGCTCTTTTTGCTCTCGCGTCGGTTTCATTGCGGCCTCCTTCCCGCTTTTCCGAAACTATAGCATATCCTGGATAAATGCTCCGGAGAGCGCTTTGCGGCGGCGTCCGAATCCTCCATAAGCAGAATTGAGGGTTGCCGTCATTCCGGCGAATGCCGGAATCCAGAGCCGAGGAGAGTGGGGATGCGGCGGCGTTTCATTCCCTTTCCTATTGGTCGGGCAGACCCCTTCTCCTACGTCAGGATGGGCAGTAAAAAACGAAAAGCGAAAGGCGAATTCCCTGGATTCCGGCATTCGCCGGAATGACGATCAAGAGCCGCGCTCGCAAACGGAAGATCATCCTGTAGGAACTGGCCGCGACGTGTCCCCTGCCGTCTCAATCCTCATCACTCAGCGTGAACGCGCCGTCGCTCGCGGGGATGTAGGTCTCGGGCAGGCCGAGTTCTTTCTTGACGATGTTCGTCCCGCGCGCGAGGGCCACCATCTTGTAGAACGCGTGGCGGCGGCTCATGCCCTCCCGCCCGAAGCCGCAGTCGGTCGAGATGCAGAGCCGCTCGGCGGGAATCGTCTCGAGCGCCTTCCGGATGAGCGCGGCCACCTCTTCGGGGCGCTCCACCTGCAGCCCCCGGTGGTTGATGACGCCGATGGCCACTTTGGGCCTGGTGATGCGCTTTCCGATCTCGCCTAAGTCCATCCCGCCCGTGCTCGCGCACTCGAAGGTGAGCACGTCCACGTCCAGTTCGTTCATGTACTCCAGGGCGGGCGCGTAGCTTTTGGACGACTCGTAGAACCGCTGCTGGGCCGGGTTTCCCCAGCAGGTGTGGCACCAGAGCTCCAGCTTGTCTCTTAAGCCCGCCACGCTCCGGTTGAACGCATCGACGTAGAACGCCATCGACATCTCCGAATCCTCGGCGTGGAAATCGAAGCGGTGCACCCAGGGTTCTTCGACCTGGAAAATCTGGCAGCCCGCGTCCGCCAGGCGGTGGAATTCGGCGCGCATGATCTCGCACAGGTCGAGGCATAGCTCGCGCCTGTCGTCATAGAACTCGTTCGAGACGATGGACTCCACGCAATCCGCGCTGATGGAGCCGAACTTGAGCGGCTTGTCCGTCATCGCCTGCGCGCAGCGCCACATCTGCGCATATTCGAGGGGGCCTTCGCCGACTTTCGAGGTGACCTTGGGCAGCATCCTCGCTTCGAGCACCTCGAACATGATCTCCCCGGGCACGGAGCCGCCCCAGGCGGCGTGGCTCCTCGATGTCTCATGGCCCGAGAAGCCGGCGAGCCTGTCGACGATGTAGCCCACCCAGTCGCGCCCGCCCACGTTGGTGTCGAAGCGCGCGTCGCCGTCGGTCACGATGTCGAGGCCCGCGCGCTCCTGATCCCGGATGACGCAGGAGACGTTGTCGAGATATTGCTCGCGGAAGTCCGCGTCTATCATCGCTTCGCGGAACGTCCTGCGCCCGATGTTCCGGCGGAACCAGGCCGGTCGGGGCAGGGAACCCGTGATGGTGGTGGGGAGTATGAGGTCACTCGTGGCGATGTACATGGTCGATTCCTCCGCTCGAAATGGTTTCGGCGAATCATCTTTTCGGATGGGCTTGAGTTTGCTGTTTCAATCCCTCCCTTACGCCCCGCGCGTCCTAGAGCTTCATGAGCCTGGCGGGCGTCTCGCGCAGGATTTTGTCCTGGGCCTCTTCGGTGAGTCCCGCACCCTCCACGAAATCCACGACGCGCTCCTGCATCATGTCGTAGGGGTAGTCCGTGCCGCACACGACGCGGTCGGCCCCCACCTCCTCGACCATCCATTTGAGGGCCGAGGGGTTGAACGTGATGACGTCGAAATAGAGGTTCTTGAAATAGTGCCTCGGCGGATGCGGCGTGTGCGCCTTGGTTTCCGGCCGCACGTTCCAGCAGTGCTGGATGCGCCCGACCGACCAGGGGAGGTTTCCGCCCGCGTGGGCGAGCAGGAGTTGTAGGTTCGGGTAGCGCTCGAAATGGCCCGAGAGGATGAGCCTTGTGACGGCGATCGTGGTAGAGAGCGGATTGCCGACGCAGTTCGCCATGTAATAGGGGAACAGCGGCTTGTAGTCCGCGAAATCGGGGTGGATGAACACCAGCGCGCCGAGCCGCTCCGCCGCCGCCCAGAACGCCTCGTACTGGGGCTCGTCCAGCGCGTGGGCGCCGATGCGGTCGGAGATGATGCAGCCGAGCAGGCCCGCCCCCATCGCGCGCTCAAGCTCGGCGGCTGCGGCCTCGCCCCCGTTCTGCATGGGCAGGTTGCAGAGGCCCCGGAAGTGCGCGGCGTTCTGGTTGCAGAAATCGACGACGCCGTCGTTTTGGATCCGGATGATCTCCTCGCCCGCCTTTCCTCCGATCCAGTAGTAGAACGTGGGCGGCGGCGGGGAGGCCAGCGCCATGTCGAGCCTGTCCGCCTTCATGTCGCTCAGCTTGCGTTCGGCGTCGGCGAGTTGCACCGCCCAGTTCTCCTCCGTCATCTTCGCGTTGTAGCGCGAGGAGACGGGCGGGAAGAACCCCTCGAAGCTGTCGGCGTGCTGGGGGCGTCTTTCGCGCTCTTTGGCGGCGAGCGCTTCCGCCTCGGGGATGTAGATGTGGTGATGCAGATCGATGTTGGGCAAGGGGACTTCCCTCCGTTTGGGTTCTACCGGGGCGTCTTCGCGCCCGCCGGATTGTAGAAGTGATGAAGACCTTTTCGGAGAGAGTAGAAGCTGTCGAATCCTGAGTCAATCGAGATTCGCGCCCGCATATTGACGCTCTCGATTCTGAGTGAGAAACTTCTGCCTCGCGGTCTCAGGGGCGCGCCGAGGAGAAATGTTCCGGCTCCCGGCCTTGCGTGGAGGGGACGATTCCGGTGAACGGCGAGGAAGCTCCCAGGCTGCCGCGCTCCTATGAGGGGCTGCGCACCCTGCAAGGCGAATTCGCGCGCTATCAGGAAGAGGCGTTCCCGGAGCGCGAACCCCGGTTTTTCGCCTTGGAGCTTGCGGGCGAGACGGGCGAACTCGCGAACCTGGAAAAGAAGGAATGGAAGGGCCGCGCGGTGGAGCCTGCGGCCTATACGGACGAGGCGGCGGACGTTATGATCGCCGTGATGAACTACGCCAACGCGCGGGGGATCGACCTGGGCGGGGCGGTTTCCGAGAAGATGGCCGAGATCGAGCGCATCAGAAGGGAGTCGCCCGAGAAGTAGGCCGCAGATTCCAACAGCTTTCATTCGGCGCTCGGGGCGGCGCCGGTAAGCGCGAGAACCACAAATCAAGCCGCTGGATGAATGTTCCGCCATGCGGAGCGGAAAGGATCAGATTCGATGTCAGGCCTCCCGACGGAGCCGGCCGACCTCGCCGACGTGCAGGCGAGCGCGGATGAGCGCAACGTCAAGATAGACAAGGTGGGTGTCAAGAACATCCGCTATCCCATCGTGGTGAAGGACCGGGCGAAGGACGCCCAGCACACCATCGGCAACGTCAACATGTACGTGGACCTGCCGCACCACTTCAAGGGCACCCACATGAGCCGCTTCCTGGAGGTGCTGAACGAGCACACCGACGCCATCGGCGTGGACAGCGTGCCCTCGCTCCTGCAGACAATCCGAGAGCGACTGGACGCCCAGACGGCGCATTTCTCCGTGACCTTCCCCTACTTCATGCACAAGGCCGCTCCGGTGACGGGCGCGGAGGGCCTGATGGCGCTCGAATGCGGCTTCGAGGCTTCCGCCGGCGCCGTGGACGACTTCGTCCTGAGCATCATGGTGCGCATCGCCACGCTTTGTCCGTGCTCCAAGGAGATCAGCCTGCGCGGCGCGCACAACCAGCGGGGGCACGTTCGCATCAAGGTGCGCTTCGACGGCGAGTTCTGGATCGAGGAGCTCGTCGAGGTCGCCGAGAGCGCGGGAAGCTGCGCGCTCTACCCGATCCTGAAGCGCGAGGACGAGAAGTTCGTCACAGAGACGGCTTTCGACAACCCCCGCTTCGTGGAGGACGTGGTGCGCGAGGCGGCCCTCCTGCTCCGGAACGACGAGCGCATCCGGTGGTTCCAGGTGGAGGTGGAGAACTTCGAGTCCATTCACGACCACAACGCCTACGCCTTCATCGAGGAAGAGGTGCGCCGCGGGGAGTAGTTCGTTTCTGGCGGGTGCTTGCTCGGGATGAGAGCGTTTGGATCAAGTAGGGGCGGTTCGCGAACCGCCCCTACGCTTTTTCCAGCCTATCGTCATTCCCGGCCAACGATGGAGAATCATACCGTAGGGACAGGTCGCGACCTGTCCCTACCACCGTGCTGCGTCTTCATTTCTCCATAGGGGACGCCTACGGGATTGTTGAAAAAGCCCGTTTTCGTGATTGTGCGTTGCGTATGGAGTGGAGTGGAGTCGACCGAAGAGAGAGGAGACATCACTCCCCCCTTGAGGGTCTGGCTTCCCGAGGGGAAAGCCAGACGATGAAGCCGAGCGGTTTGTGCGAAGGCTGAATCGGTGGGGGGTGAAACGCGTTTGATCGCCATTCCGAATTCTACCCCCCACCGCATCGGATTTCGCCTAAAGGCTCATCCTCTGCGACTCCCCCTCAAGGGGGGAGTGAAATTCAGCTCGCTCCTTCTGAGGGCTTTTCCAACACCCCCCTGAAGTTTGCCCCCTCAAGAAGTTGTTGAAAAACTCTCATCAATCGGGTTTGGTCTGTAGGGGACGCATACATGCGTCCCGCATACCACGAGCCGGACGGGCCGCATATATGTCGGACATATATGTCCGACCTACACCAGGCTTACGACCAAAACGACGGTGCGGGGTGAGGACGTGAAAGAAACGAAAAGGCAGAGTCAAAATGGATTCCGGCTTTCGCCGGAATGACGATGGGCTACGGGTCGAGGCGGCGCAGGGGCGGGTCGCGGACCCATGAGGGCCCCCTTCGACGGGCTTCGGGCAGGCTTTCGAGATACTGCTTTCGGCCGCTACTCGGGGTGAGGCTGCACGCGCGGCTAAGAGAGCGGCGGTATTCCATGCGTCGCGCGGCGGCACTCAAGATTCCCTCATCAAGTTTCGCGCTTTTCTCGCGCCGGAAAATCGCTTATAACCACTCCTCGGTTTGGGTTTTGGTCTTTAAGCATTTGATTCGGGATGGTTTATGGATACTCACCAAAGAGGCGAGCGGGTAGACGCCCTCATGGAGCTTCTCGCGTCGCGCATCGTGATCATCGACGGCGCGATGGGCACCATGCTCCAGGACGAGAATCTGGACGAGGCCGCCTGCAGGGGCGAGCGCTTCGCCGATCACCCCTGCGACTTGAAGGGGAACCACGATCTGCTCGGCATCACGCAGCCCGACGTCGTCAGGCGGATTCACGGCGATTTCCTCGAAGCGGGCGCGGACATCATCGAGACGAACTCGTTCAACTCGACGGCCATCTCCCAGGCGGACTACCGGATGGAGGAGGCGGTTTATGAGATGAGCGAGGCCTCCGCTCGTCTGGCCCGCGAGGCGGCGGACGCCTTCGAGCGCGCGCATCCGGGGGAGCCGCGCTTCGTGGCCGGGGTACTGGGACCCACGAACCGCACCGCCTCCATCTCGCCGAGGGTGAACGAGCCGGGATTCCGGAACGTCAGTTTTGAAGAACTGGTGGCGGCCTACACCACTTCGATTCGCGGCCTTATCAATGGCGGCGCCGACCTGCTCCTGGTCGAGACCGTATTCGACACCCTGAACTGCAAGGCCGTCATGTTCGCCGCCGAGCAGTTTTTCGAGGACGAGGGGTTTCGCGTCCCCGTCATGATTTCGGGAACCATCACCGACGCGAGCGGACGCACCCTTTCGGGTCAGACGACCGAGGCGTTCTGGAACTCGGTCGCGGGCTACCGGCCCATCTGCGTGGGGCTCAACTGCGCCCTGGGGGCCGAGGATCTGCGCCCCTACATACGCGAGCTATCCCGCGTGGCTGACGTTCCCGTGAGCATCTACCCCAACGCGGGCCTCCCCAACGAGTTCGGCGAATACGACGACACGCCTGAGTACATGGCCGAGGTGCTCGCCGAATTCGCCCGCAGCGGCTTCCTGAACATGGTGGGCGGCTGCTGCGGCACCACGCCCGCGCACGTCCGCGCGATCAAGGAAGCGGTGGCGGGCTTCGCGCCGCGCCGGATACCCGAGATTCCGCCGCGCTGCCGTCTGAGCGGCCTGGAGCCGCTGAACATCGGCCCCGAGACGGGGTTCGTGAACGTGGGCGAGCGCGCGAACGTGGCGGGTTCGGCGCGCTTCGCGAAACTGATCCGCGAGGGCGACTACGAGAAGGCGGTCGAGGTCGCCCGCGAGCAGGTGGAAAACGGCGCCCAGATCATCGACGTGAACATGGACGAGGGGATGCTCGACTCGGAAGAGGCGATGACCACCTTCCTGAGGCTCATCGCCGCCGAGCCCGACATCAGCCGCGTGCCCGTGATGATCGACTCCTCCAAGTGGGAGGTGATCGAGGCGGGCCTCAAGTGCCTGCAGGGAAAGCCCATCGTCAACTCCATCAGCCTGAAAGAAGGGGAGAAGGCCTTCATTGAGCAGGCGCGGCTCGTGAAGCGCTACGGCGCCGCTGTACTGGTGATGGCCTTCGACGAGACGGGCCAGGCGGAGAGCGCGGAGCGCAAGTTCGAGATTTGCGAGCGGGCGTACGGGATTCTCACGCGCGAGGTGGGTTTTTCGCCCAGCGACGTCATCTTCGACCCCAACATCTTCGCCGTCGCCACCGGCATCGAGGAGCACAACGAATACGCCGCCGCCTATTTCGATGCCGTCGCGCGCATCAAGACCGGACTCCCCGGCGCGCTCGTGAGCGGCGGGGTGAGCAACGTCTCCTTCTCCTTTCGGGGCAACAACGGCGTGCGCGAGGCCATGCACTCGGCTTTCCTGTACCACGCCATCAAAAACGGGATGGACTTAGGAATCGTGAACGCAGGCCAGTTGGCGGTGTATCAGGAAATCCCCGGGGACCTTCTCGAAAGAATCGAGGACGTGCTCCTGAACCGCCGCGCGGACGCCACCGAACGCCTGTTGGAGGTGGCCGAGGGCGTGAAGGGCCGGGCGAAATCGCGCGCCGAGAACCTCGCCTGGCGCGAGCGGCCCGTGAACGAGCGCCTGTCCCACGCGCTGATGGAGGGAATCACGCAGTACATCGTGGAGGATACCGAAGAGGCGCGCCTGGCGGCGGCGCGTCCCATCGAGGTGATCGAGGGCCCCCTCATGGACGGCATGAACGTCGTGGGCGAGCTTTTCGGCTCGGGCAGGATGTTCCTGCCCCAGGTGGTCAAGAGCGCGCGGGTGATGAAGACCGCCGTCGCGCATCTGGTCCCCTTCCTCGAGGCGGAAATGGTCGAGGGCGAGGAGCGCTCGAACGGAAAGGCGCTTCTCGCCACCGTGAAGGGCGACGTGCACGACATCGGCAAGAACATCGTGGGCGTCGTGCTCCAGTGCAACAACTACGAGGTCATCGACTTAGGGGTCATGACCCCTTGCGCGAAGATTCTCCAGACCGCCCGAGAGGAAGGGGTGGACGTCATCGGGCTGAGCGGCCTCATCACCCCCTCGCTCGACGAGATGGTGACCGTGGCGGGCGAGATGGAGCGCCTGGGTTTTGAGGTTCCCCTCCTGATCGGCGGGGCGACGACCTCGCGGGTGCACACCGCCGTCAAGATCGCGCCGGGCTACGGCGGGCCGACGGTCTACGTGGAGGACGCGTCGAGGAGCGTGGGCGTCATGGCCAGCTTGATGAGCGATTCACAGCGCGAGGAATTCCTGGCCGCAAGGCGCGAGGAGTACGAAGGCGTGCGCGAGCGCCACGAGGCGCGTCGCGCCCATGCGGAGTTCTGTTCTCTGGAGGAAGCCCGCGAGAACCGCCTGCGAATCGACTGGGCGGGCGCTGCGCCCCTGGCTCCGAGCGTCCAGGGAATTCAGGTGTTCGAGGACTACCCGCTGGCGGACTTGCGGGACCGCATCGACTGGACGCCGTTTTTCCGGACCTGGGAGTTGAGCGGCTCCTACCCCGCGATTCTCAAGGACCCGGTGGTGGGCGAGGCCGCGCTCGGCCTCTATCAGGATGCGCAGGAGATGCTCGAGCGCATCATCGAGCGGCGCTCGCTCAGGGCCAGGGCGGTCATGGGCCTCTTCCCGGCGAATTCCGCCGGCGACGACGTGGAGATATATGCGGATTCAGAGAGGAGTGAGGTGGTCGCCGTGGCCCGCTTCCTGCGCCAGCAGATGCGCAAATCATCGAGCGGCCCCAACATGTGCCTCGCGGACTTCGTGGCCCCCAGGGAGAGCGGGGTGGCGGATTACATCGGCGCATTCGCCGTGACGGCGGGTCTGGGGGTCGATGAGGCGGCGGGCGCGTATGAACGGGCGAACGACGATTACGGCGCCATCATGGTGAAGGCCCTGGCCGACAGGCTGGCCGAGGCGTTCGCCGAGCGTCTTCACGAGCGCGTGCGCAAGGAGTTCTGGGGATACGCCCGGGACGAGGGGCTGGGCAACGAGGCGTTCATCAAGGAGAGATACCAGGGCATCCGGCCCGCGCCTGGCTATCCGGCGTGTCCGGATCATACCGAAAAGCAGACGCTCTTCGACCTCATCGACGCGGGCGCCAATGCGGGCGTCAAGCTCACGGAGAGCTTCGCCATGTGGCCCGCCGCCTCGGTGAGCGGGTGGTATTTCGCGCATCCCGAGGCGCGGTATTTCGGCGTGGGCAGGATCGGCCGGGATCAGGTGCGCGACTACGCCGAGAGAAAGGGAATGGAATCCGCCTTCGTCGAGCGCTGGCTCGCCTCTTCCTTGAACTACGAGGTCTCACGCCCGGGGCGCGACGTGGAAGCGGCTCCCGAAGGCGGAGCGTCAATCGAGCGGCGCTCGCCCTTGCTCCCGTGATTTTGCCTTTCTCATCCGCACCCCGCCACGGAGGCCGGACGCGTTCGGGATTCCGCGTTGACGGCCCGCCCGTGCGCGGCTAGATTGAGTGGCTCAGGCGCACCGCCCGGGGGACTCCCGAGGGGTGGTGGATTCGGACGTGGTTTTCGAGTATAAGCCTTTGCTCGCCAAGGGAATGCGAGGGTGGCGGAACTGGTAGACGCGCTGGATTTAGGATCCAGTGCCTTCGGGCGTGGGGGTTCGAGTCCCCCCCTTCGCACCAATGGCCGTGATTTTTCATATTCTTGGGTTTGTGGTTCTGGAGAGTCAGGCATGACCGGCACAGTGAGCGACATCGACGCCTGCACGAAGCGTCTCGAAGTCGCCGTCCCGCGCGCGGAGGTCGCCGACGAGATGGATCGCGCCTACAGGCGGCTATCGGGGCGCGTGAAGATGAAGGGCTTCCGGAAGGGGAAAATCCCCCGCCGCGTGCTCGAGCGCTACTACGGCGAGGAGGTGCAGGCCGAGGTTCTGAACCACGTGATATCGACTTCCTACCGCAGCCTGCTGGAGGACAGGGGCATGCGCCCGGTGGGCGAGCCGAACGTGACCGACATCAATATGGACGACGACGCGCCCGAGTTGACGTACAAGGCGACGGTGGAGGTGATCCCCCCCTTCGAACTCGGCGAGTACGAGGGGCTTAAACTCAAGGTCCAGCGCCGCGCGGTGACGGACGAGATGGTCGACAAGCAGATCGAGGCGCTCCGGCAGCGCGCCGCCACGTTCGAGGACGTGGACAGGGAGGCCCGGGCGGGGGACTACGTTCTCTTCGACATCGAGGGCTTCGAGGATGAGGAGGCCGTGCCCGGCACCCGGGGGGAGAACCAGGCCCTCATGATCGGGGGCGATGAGAGCGAAAAGGAATTGAGCGACGCCCTCACAGGCATGAGGACGGGCGAGGAGGCGGACGTCGATATCGACGTTCCAGAAGGCGCCTCGCCCAACATCGCGGGCAAGAGCCTCCGGTTCCACCTGCAGTTGAAGGAAGTGAAAGAAGCGCATCCGCCCGAACTGGACGAGGAGTTCGTCAAGTCCCTGGGCCGCGGCTACGCGAGCACGGAGGATTTGCGGGCGGACGTAGTCAAAGAGATGGAATCCATGGAGGATGCGAACGCGCGCGGCCAGGGGATATCCGAGCTCCTGAAATCGTTGCTGGAGGCGCATCCCTTCGAAGTCCCCCCCACGCTGGTCAAGGGGGAGGCGGATGAGCAGATTCGCGAGTACGAGCGCAGGCTGCGCCAGGAAAACCCCGACGCTCAGCTTTCGGCAGCCAGGATCGAGGAGTTGCATGAGGAGGTGACGCCCCAGGCGGAGGAGCAGGTGCGCAGGCTCATCCTCGTGGAGCGCATCCGCGAGGCCGAGGAAATCGAGGCGAGCGCCGAGGAGGTCGAGGCGCAGATCAGGCTCTCGGCCGCGCGCTACGGCATGACGCCCGAGAAGCTTCGCGAGCGGATGATGACGACCGGGGCGATGGCCTCGCTCGTCTCGAACATCAACTACAACAAGACGGTGAGTTGGCTGTATGATCAGGCCGACGTGGAATTCGACGTTCACGATGCCGCCGAGCACGAGGCGCATTCCCCCGGCTCCGAAGAGGACTTGGGCGAGGAGCGCTCGGCAGACGGCGATTCGAAAGAGGATGGATGAACAGTGGCTCTCGTACCCATGGTGGTGGAACAGACGAACAGAGGCGAGCGGGCGTATGACATCTACAGCCGCCTGCTCAAGGAGAGGATCATCTTTCTGGGCACGGCGATAGACGACACCATCGCGAACCTCGTGACGGCCCAGCTTCTTTTCCTGGAGGCGGAGGAGCCCGATAGGGACATCGCCATGTACGTGAACAGCCCGGGCGGGGCCGTCACGGCGGGTCTCGCCATTTACGACACGATGCAGTACATCAAGCCCGACGTGTCGACCATCTGCATCGGCCAGGCGGCGAGCATGGGCGCGCTCCTGCTGACGGCGGGCGCGAAGGGCAAGCGCTACGCCCTGCCCAACTCGCGCATCCTGATCCACCAGCCCCTGGGCGGCGTGCAGGGTCAGGCGAGCGACATCGACATCCAGGCGCGCGAGATTCTCCGCATGCGCGAGGAACTCAACGAGATTCTCGCGAGGCACACCGGCCAGTCGATCAAGCGGATTGAAAAGGACACCGATCGGGACAATTTCATGACGGCCGAGCAGGCGAAGGACTACGGCCTGCTCGACGACGTGATCGTCGCGCGCACGGACGCGTCGAATCTCATTTCGGGCGACGGCATGGATGACGGCCAGAATCAGGAGAACAACGGCTCCTGACCGGGGCCGGGTTTCGTTTCAAGAAGCGTTCTTCACCGAGGGGGAATGATCGATGGCGAGGCGGGCCTCAGACAAAAAAGACGCTCTTCGTTGCTCGTTCTGCGGAAAAAGCCAGGAGGAGGTGAAGAAGCTCATCGCCGGTCCGCACGTGTATATCTGCGACGAGTGCGTGGAGTTGTGCCAGGAAATCATGATGGAGGAATGGAACGAGGAGCAGAAGGGCAAGGCGAAATCCCTCCTCAAGCCCGCCGAGATCAAGGCCATCCTCGATGAGCACATCGTAGGACAGGAGAAGGCGAAAAAATCGCTTTCCGTCGCCGTCTATAGCCACTACCGCCGCGTGGAGGCGCAGATCGACCTGCACGACGTGGAACTGCAAAAGAGCAACATCCTGCTCATCGGCCCCACCGGCTCGGGCAAGACGCTCATGGCCCAGACCCTCGCACGCCTGCTCGACGTGCCCTTCGCCATCGTCGACGCCACCACGCTCACAGAAGCCGGCTACGTGGGCGAAGACGTGGAGAACATCATTCTCAAACTCCTGCAGGCGGCCGATTTCGACGTGGCGAAAGCAGAACGCGGCATCATCTACATCGACGAGATCGACAAGATCAGCCGAAAGAGCGAGAACCCCTCCATCACCAGGGACGTTTCCGGCGAGGGCGTGCAGCAGGCGCTGCTCAAGATCATCGAGGGAACGGTGGCCAACGTGCCGCCCCAGGGCGGGCGCAAGCACCCCCACCAGGAGTTCCTGCGCGTCGATACGGCGAACATCCTCTTCATCGGCGGCGGGGCGTTCGTGGGTCTCGACGAGATCATCAAGAAGCGGGTCGGCCAGATGGGGATGGGCTTCGAGGCCAGCCTCAAGAACGAGAGGGATGACTCCCTGAGCGCGCTGCTCGCCCAGGTGACGCCCGAGGATCTGCTGAAATACGGGCTTATCCCCGAGTTCGTGGGCCGCCTGCCCGTCGTGGCCACGCTCGACGATCTGGACCAGGACGCCCTCGTGCGCATCCTGACCGAGCCGAAAAACGCGCTCGTCAAGCAATACCGCAAACTCGTGGAGTTCGAGAGCGTCGCCTTGCAGTTCACCGAGGGCGCGCTCGTCGCCATCGCCGGAAAGGCGCTCGAGCGCAACACGGGCGCGCGCGGGCTTCGCTCCATCATCGAGGATCTGATGCTCGATACGATGTACGAGTTGCCGGGCATGGCGGGCGTCAAGGAGATCATCATCGACGAGAACGTGGTGGCGCGCAAGGAAAGTCCGCTGCTGGTCTATGAAAAAGCGAGTTGAGCCGGCTCCCGCATCGTTTCTCCGTCAGTCGAGCGTTTCGTGAGTCTTTAGCCGCTTGGTCCGCTTCGCGCGGCATCCGGGGAGTCTGCCCCAAGGAGGGGGCGGGTTGGTTTTTTTCGTAAGGGGCGTTATTTTTCATTCGGGTGGGGAAGGCGCGCGTTGACAATGCGCGGGCCGCTTCCCTATCATTTCGCTATGCCGGATATACCGGACGAAGGCGCGTAGCTCAGGGGGAGAGCGCTTGCTTGACACGCAAGAGGTCGGCGGTTCAAAACCGCCCGCGCCTACCATCATGGAATTGACGATGAGGCGAATCGCCGCCGCATCGTGGAGATAATTCAAGGAACTCGAAGAGGAGGTTGCGGCGCCAGCCAACGCCCGTTTATGTCCCAGCAAACCCAGCAAAAAGACTTTCCCAAAGACGCCATCGCGATCAAGATTGGCGGCGCGACCGTTGATTTGAACCGCGGCCTTCCCGACGCCGCCGAACCGGAGTTCATCCTCCTCGATTCCGAGGAGGGACTGGAGATTCTGCGCCACAGCACGGCGCACCTCATGGCCCAGGCCGTGCAGGAGCTCTTCCCGGGCGCGCAGCTCACCATCGGCCCTCCCATCGAAAACGGGTTTTATTACGACATCGACGTCGATGCCGCCTTCACGCCCGAGGATTTGAAGACGATAGAGGCGAGAATGAAAAAACTCGCCAAGAAGAAATACGCCATCGAGCGCGAGGACATCTCCCGCGCCGACGCGCTTGCCCTTTTCGAGGAAAGGGGCGAGAGCTACAAGATAGAGATGATCCACGATTTGCCCGAGGACGAGGCGCTTTCGGTCTACCGCCAGGGCGACTTCGTGGACCTGTGCCGTGGGCCGCACGTTCCCGGCACGGGCTGGCTGCGCAACTTCAAGCTCCTGAGCGTGGCGGGCGCATACTGGCGAGGCGACGAGAAGAACAAGATGCTCCAGCGCATCTACGGCACCGCCTTCGCGACGAAAGAAGACCTGGCCGACCATCTGCAGAAACTCGAAGACGCGAGAAAGAGAGACCACCGCGTCATCGGCAAGCAACTCGGCATTTTCCTGGTCGATGAGGACGCGGGCGGCGGCCTCATCTACTGGCAGCCCCGGGGCGCGACCGTCAAGAAGGTGATCGAGCGCTTCTGGGAGGATGAGCACGTCAAGCGCGGCTACCAGCTCGTCTCCATCCCCCACATCACGCGCGACGTGCTCTTCAAGACCTCCGGCCATTATGATTTCTACCGGGAAAACATGTACGTCCTGAACATCGACGAGGATGAATACGTCCTGAAGCCCATGAACTGCCCGGGCCACATCCTCATCTACCAGCAGAAGATACACAGTTACCGCGATCTGCCCTACCGGCTGGCGGAATTGGGCACGGTCTACCGCTACGAGCGCAGCGGCGCGCTGCACGGCATGCTCCGGGTGCGTGGCTTCACCCAGGACGACGCGCACATCTTCTGCACGCCGGAGCAGGCCGAAGACGAAGTGCTGGGCGTCATCGATCTGGCCCACTTCATGCTCAGGACGTTCGGCTACGAGGATTTCGAGACCGAGCTCTCGGTGCACGATTCTTCTGATTTCAGCAAGTACGCCGGCGTGCTCGAGGACTGGGAGGCGGCGGAGGAGGCGCTCACCCGCGCACTCGAAAAACGCGGTATCTCCTATAAGCGCATCGAGGGCGAGGCGGCGTTCTACGGGCCGAAAATCGACATCAAGATGCGCGACGCCCTGGGCCGGGGCTGGCAGGGGCCGACCATCCAGTTCGACTTCAACCTGCCAAAGCGCTTCGATCTGAACTTCGTCGGCGCGGACGGCGCGCGACACAAGGTCATCATGATCCACAGAACCGTCATGGGTTCGATGGAGCGCTTCGTGGGCGGGCTGATAGAGCACTACGCGGGCGCGTTCCCGGCGTGGCTCGCGCCCGAGCAGGCGCGGGTCATGACGATCACCGACGATCACATCCCCTACGGCCGCGAGGTGGAGGGCAGGCTGCTCGCCGCGGGCTTCCGCGCGGAGGGGGATTTCCGAAACGAGAAGATTGGGTATAAAATAAGGGAAGCCCAGCGAGACAAGATACCGTACATGCTCATCCTCGGCGCGCGCGAGGCGGAAACGGGAGAAGTTTCCCTGAGGCTTCGCGAGCAAGGAGACGTGGGATCCATTTCATTGGAGGAACTTATGCAGAGAATGCGAAGCGACATTGAAACGAAATCACTCACCGCGGGAGCGGTCTGATATGGCGTCGCGCTTCAGAGGGCGGGACATCCACCCGACGGCCACGGGCCCGAGAGCCAACCGCGACATCCGCGTTCCCATGGTGCGCGTCATCGACGAGGACGGCCAGCAGCTCGGCGTTCTCCCCGTGGAGGAGGCGGTGGAGGCCGCGGAAGACCGGGACTTGGACCTCGTCGAGGTGTCCCCCAACGCGGACCCGCCCGTGTGCAAGATCATGGACCTGGGCCGCTACAAGTACACGCAGCAGAAAAAGGCGCAGGAAGCCAAGAAGAAACAGCGCGTGGTGGAGGTGAAGGAAGTCAAGCTTCGCATCAAGATTGAAGAGCACGACTACGCGATCAAGCGAAGGCACGCGGAGCGGTTCCTGAACGACGGCAACAAGGCGAAGGTCACCATCATGTTCCGCGGACGCGAGGTGACGCACCCCGACCTCGGACGAAAACTGCTGGAAAGAATGGCGAACGAACTCATCGAGATCGGCACGGTGGAGCAGTTCCCCAACCTCGAAGGCCGCAACATGACGATGGTGCTCGCGCCGAAATCGACAAAACCGCCCAAAAAGGATACAACGCCGCGCAAGAAATCGGGCAGGAAAGCAGAAGACGTCTCGGTGGACGACGGGAAACTGACGGCTCCTCTGGCCGATGCGCTTAAGGAAGCACAGATTGAACTCGGCCCGGACGGCGGGGCGGAGGACGAGAAACCCGAGGGAGAAGCGAAAGAAGATGCCTAAGATGAAGACGAACCGCGGAGCGGCCAAGCGTTTCAAGATAACGGCAACGGGCAAGGTGAAGCGGAACCGCTCCCATCACCGTCATATCCTGACGAAGAAGACGACGAAAAGAAAGAGGGAACTGCGCCACAGCATCATCGCGAACCCCACGGACGCGAAGATGATCAAGCGGCTGATACCTTATATGTAGCCTTTTCGCAGGCGCGGTCATGGTTTCGCCCCGGGCGCGCGATGAACCCGCGCCGTCATTTCGCCGGAGCTGAGAAAACATGAGCAATCCGGTGGGCAATCTGAATGACTTTATCAAGTCGATCTTGGGCGGGGTCGGATCATTCGTAGTGGAATATCCCTACGCTGCAGGGGCGGTCCTCTTTTTGGCCATCATTCTCAGGCGCACCATCAAGCGCGCCAGAAGGTAACGCGCCCCTTTTCCGCTTTTGTCATTTCGGGCTTGCGGTCATCCGGTTGTGCGGGTATATTCCCCCGGTCGGTCGCCGGAATTGCTTGATAATTCGCGGCGGCCTCCCGGGGAACGGAAGAAAATCATCGATTGAGGGAGTAACCGAATCATGCCGCGTTCGACAGGAAAACCGGCTGCCAGAGAACGGCATCGCAGGCTTCTCAAGGAAGCGAAGGGCTATCGCGGCGCGCGCTCGAAGCGGTTCCGCTCCGCGAGGGAGTCCGTGCATCGCGCCCGCGCCTACGCCTATCGCGACCGCCGGGTGCGCAAGCGCGAGTTCAGGCGTCTTTGGAACGTTCGCATCAATGCGGCGGCCAGGCTGCACGGCCTCAATTACAGCCGCTTCATCTGGGGGCTGGGCCAGGCGGGCGTGGAGGTCAACCGCAAGATTCTGGCCGAAATGGCGATTGCCGACCCCCAGGCTTTCGGCAAACTCGTGGAAATCGCCAAGGCGCAAGCCGCCTAGAGCCGGGCGAGAAAAGATGCTTCAGGCTCCACCCTGCCGGGTGGGGCCTTTTTTATGCGGCCCCGAAATGAAGGGGATTGAGGAACGAGCATGAGCGAAGATCGGCTTGTCGACATTATCCGTGAAGCCTCAGGCGCGTTGTCGGGCGCCTGGGCGGCGCGCGACTTGGGCGCGGCCGAGGGAGTGCGCATCCGCTATCTGGGCCGCAAGGGCGGTGAACTCAACGAGGTGATGCGGGGTCTCAAGGATTTATCCGCGGAGGAAAAGCGCATCGTCGGGCCGCTTGCCAACTCCGTTCGCGCCTATATCGAGGCGAGCGTCTCGGCCATCAAGGAAAGCGACAGGGACAAGATAATCGAAGCGCACCGCGCCCTCGGTGAGAGCCTGAGAGGCAGGGAAGAGAACGGCGCGTTGGGCGAGATGATCGAGCAACGAGCGAGCGAGATTCTGGGCGCCGCCGACGTCGCCGCCGAATCGCGCTCGCGGCTCGACCTCACGATTCCAGGGCGCGCGCCGCTCATCGGCCACGAGCATCCACTCGTCCAGACGATGGAGGATTTGATCGAGGTGCTCACGCGTCTGGGCTATTCCGTGGCGGAAGGCCCCGAGGCGGAACTCGACTATTACAACTTCGAGGCTCTGAACATTCCCAAGGATCACCCCGCGCGAGACATGCAGGACACGTTTTATCTGGCCGGCGACGCCCTTTTGCGCACGCACACCTCGCCCGTGCAGATCCGGGTGATGGAGAGCCGGCCGCCGCCCGTAAAGGTCATCGCGCCGGGCAAGGTCTTCCGCTGTGACGCCGACGTGACGCATTCGCCCATGTTCCATCAGATAGAGGGTCTCTACGTGGACGAGGGCGTTACGTTCGCCGACCTCAAGGGGACGCTCGAGGCCTTCGTGCGCGAAATCTTCGGGCCGGAGTACCGCGTGCGGTTGAGGCCCAGCTTCTTCCCGTTCACGGAGCCGAGCGTCGAGGTGGATATCGCCAGCGATCATGTGGCGGGCGGGGAATGGATGGAGGTACTCGGCGCGGGCATGGTGGACCCGGCGGTCTTCGAGGCGGTGGGGTACGACCCCGAGCGGTGGACCGGATTCGCCTGGGGTCTTGGAGTGGAGCGCATCACCATGCTGCGCTACGGCATCAGCGACATCCGACTTTTCTTTGAAAACGATTTGAGAATGCTGCGGCAATTCTGATTTTCAGGATTGAACGCTCGATGAGGAACCCCGATGCGGATTAGCCTGGAATGGCTCGCCGATTTCACCGACCTGGATATGGAAGACCCCGAGTTGCCGGAACGTCTGGCGAACGGCCTGCTGCTCGCGGGTCTGGAGGTCGAGGCGCTCGAACGGCCCGAAGCGTCGTTCGAGGGGCTCGTGGTGGCCGAAGTCTTGTCGGTGGATTCCCACCCCAACGCGGACAGGTTGAAAGTCTGCCGCGTGGCCGACGGCGCGGGGGAGCGCTCCGTGGTGTGCGGCGCGCCCAACGTCGCGGCGGGCAGGCGCGTCGTGCTGGCGACGCCCGGGGTGCGGATGCCGGGCGGGATGAAGGTCGAGGTCGCGCGGATTCGCGGCGAGCAGAGCGAGGGGATGCTCTGCTCGGAGCGCGAACTCGGTCTGGGTACGGACCATAGCGGCATCATGGTGCTCGGCGAGAATCAGGAGATCGGCGCGGACGCGGCGGAGCTTCTGGGGCTCAACGACGTGATTTTCGACATCTCGATCACGCCGAACCGGGCGGATTGCCTCTCCGTCCTGGGCGTGGCGCGCGAGGCGGCGGCCCTTCTGGGAACCTCGCTCGAGGCGCCCGGGATTTCAGTCGAAGAGGATGAGAACGCCTCCGCCGCTTCGGTATGCGCGGTGGAGATATGGGACCCGGACAAATGCCCGCGCTACGCCGCCCGCATCATCCAGGGGGTGGAGATCGGCCCATCGCCCGGATGGATGGCGCGGCGCTTGAGAGCAGCGGGAATGCGGCCGATCAACAACGTGGTCGACGTGACGAACTACGTGATGCTCTCGCTCGGCCAGCCGCTCCATGCGTTCGACCTGCACCGCCTCGCCGAGCAGAAAATCATCGTGAGAAGGTGGGCGGAGAGCGACGGCCCCTTCACCACGCTCGACGGCCAGAAGCGCGAGATGGACGATGAGGACCTCATGATTTGCGACGGGGAGAAACCCGTCGCCATCGGCGGCGTGATGGGGGGGCTGTACTCCGAGGTGAGCGGCGATACCCGCGACATCCTGTTGGAAAGCGCTTATTTCACGCCCCAGACCATCCGGCGCACCCGCAGGCGTCTGGGCATGTCCACGGAAGCGTCGTATCGCTTCGAGCGCGGGGTGGACCCCTCCGGCACGGTGCGCGCGGCGGATTTGGCCGCTGAACTCATCCGCCGGACGGCGGGCGGCGCCGTCGCCCGGGGGGTGGTGGATGCGCATCCCGCGCCCGTCGCGCCCAGGCAGGTGCCGATTCGGGTGGCGCGCGCGTCGAGTCTGCTCGGCATATCCCTGGACGCCCCCCGGGTGAGGGAGAGCCTCGAATCCCTGGGGTTGCCCGTGAGCGAAAAAGAAGACGGCGTTTTCAGCGTCGAGGTCCCCACCTTCCGGCCCGACATCGAACGCGAGATCGACCTTATCGAGGAGGTGGGCAGAAGGGTGGGTTACGAGAACATTCCCGCCACCCTGCCGGCTTCGGGAAGCCCCGCCGCAAGGCCGGCGCGCACCCGCTCTTTGGAGCTTCAGGCGCGCCGGATCATGGTGGCAGGCGGGTTCAGCGAGGCTATCAACTACAGCTTCGTCAGCAGGGAGGCTCTTGAGCGGATGGGGTGGCGCGATGAGCAAATGGTGGCGCTGCGCAATCCCCTGAGCGGCGAAATGGACGTGCTCAGAACCACGCTGCTCGCCGGTTTGCTGGCGAACGTGGCGCACAACCTGAGCAGGGGAGTGGGCGGGATACGCCTGTTCGAATTGGGGCGCTCGTTTCATCCCGTCGAAGAAGAAGCCTTGCCGGATCAGGTGCTGCGCATGGCCGGCGTCGTCGTCGGTGAAGCGGCGTCTCAAGACGGCGTGTCGCTTCCGGAGGCTTTGTCCGACCTGAAAGGGGTGATCGAGCGCTTCCTGGAATCCCTGGGACTGGAAAACCTCCTGTTCGAACCTGTCGACGCCGCTCCGGGTTGGGAGCCGTCGGCGGTTTCGGGTATTCTCGCCGGCGGCGCGGCGGTCGGCCACGTCGGTTTGGTTTCGCGTGAGGTGTTGGGCGGCTGGGACATCGAGGCGGGCGTGACCGCTTTCGAGCTGAGCCTCGCCGTTTTGGCCGAAATCGACCCCGCCCCCCGCCGCCTGACGCCTCTGCCGAGGTATCCGGCTTCGCTGCGCGACTTGGCGGTGGTGGTGGATGCCGCGCGGACGAATGGGGAAATTGAGGAGATCATCCATCGAGCGGGTGGAGACTGGCTCGAATCGGTGGATTTGTTCGACGTCTATCAGGATGCCGCCTTGAAGGCATCGGGCGAGAAGAGCCTGGCGTATTCGCTGGTGTTCCGACACCCGGAGGCGACGCTCACCGACGCGCAGGTCGGCGAGGCGTTCGAGGCGATTGTGGAGGTCTTGGGCGCGCGTCTGGGCGCGCGTCTTCGCTCGTGGTGATTTCCTTGACACCGCTTTTTTCCGAACCTAGAATTATTTCAATGCGTTGCCGAAATTCGTTTTCTTTTGTTACGCCCGTGGAAAGAGTGTCCGAATGGTCATCGAAAAATTAAACGCACTCGAAACCGCGCTCTCGAACCTTTTGGAAGAACGCAACGCCCTCAGGCGCTCCCGGGCGGAACTGGAGTCGCAAATCGAGAGGCTGAAGGAAGAAGCCCGCGCCGATTCCGAGTCCGTCCGCGTCCAGGCCGATGAGTTGGCGAAGTGCCAGGCGGAGAACGCGCGGCTTCAAAAAGAACAGGTCGAGATTCGAGAGCGCGTGGAGAAGATTCTGACGCACATCGAATAGTTCGCCGCAGGAAAATGCAGGATGACGGCATAAGGAGACAACTTATGACCGGGGAGAATAAACTCATGGTGGAGATATTTGGCCAGTCCCTGAACCTGAGAAGTTCGGCCAATGCCGAATATACGTTGCAACTCGCCGAATATGTGGATTCTCAAATTCACAAGGTCTCGCGTCAGTCGAACGATCCGATCAAGGTCGTTCTTCTGGCGTCGATGAACATCGCCAATGAGTTGTTCGAAGAGAAAAGAGCGAAGGAAAAAAGTGAGGAAGCCCTCTCACAACGCGCCGATTCTCTTTTGGAGATGGTGAAAAGAGCGGACTGAACCGAAATTTCTCTCCATGCGGCAGTTTCTCCTGGTATTCATGCCCTGATTTTAGTGTCATAATGCGTCTTTGGCTTGACCCTGCCGTGTTCGTGATGGGGTAAAGCATTTTGACCCAGTACGAATGTAACGGGAGTCCTGCCCCGCGGTGGTGAGCTATTCCTCTCGGGGAGTTCGGCCTAAAGCCGCGGATATGGACGCCCACCTGGCGAAAGCTGGGTTCAAAGCGAACCTCACACGGCACAAGGCGGGGTCATTACTGAAGTGGACCTCGGGCTGCGGACGGGAGTGTTCCTCGCGGCGGCGACCCGAGTGTGGCGTTGAAAGAGAGCGCATGGCCGAATCGGAGATGGAGAAACGCGAAGTTCGGCTGAAGATGAAGGAGATGAGAGAACGATTTCCCCCTGCCGAGGCCGGCGTGTTGAGCCGCTTGGCGGGAAGGCGCCTGGATTCTTTTCTGGTTCTCATGGGCGCGCGCAGGGTGGGAATATATGCGGCGGTTCGCGGCGAGATGGATCTCTCGTCGCTCTGGAGTGAAGGTAGCGATGCGAAAAGGACATATTACTTCCCCCGGGTGGGGAAAGAGGTTTTGCATTTCTGTCCGGTGAATCATCCTGAGACGGAGCTTCGGCCTGGCGCGCTTCGAATTCCGGAACCTGTTCGCGATATTCCAACCATTGATGTGAATGCGCTCGACGTGGTCGTCGTCCCCGGCCTTGCGTTCGATCCGTATGGCGGTCGGCTGGGAATCGGCGGGGGATTTTACGATCGCACTTTTCAGGCCCGCCGCGGCGGCCCGGATGGGTCCGGGCCCCTGCTGGTGGGCGCCGGTTATGCGTTTCAGTTGCTCGTCGGCGAATTCTGGGGGCGGGATGTCTGGGATGTCGACGTTGATTGGGTGATAACCGATCGGGGGGCGCTGCGATGCCTCTCACGTGAATATATGCCCTAGGAGGCGGATATGGATAACGTGGTTTTGTTGCAGGCAGTCGTTGTCGCCGTCGCCGTCGTTTGCGTGGCGGTGTTGTTCGTCATGCGGGCGATGAAGCGTCGGCATGAAGAGACGGTGGCCCGCCTGGAGGCGGAAGCCGAGGACCGGGTTCGGCAGGTCAACGAGAGCGCAACCAAGGAACTGTCCCAGAAGATTCAGGAGTCGCAGGTCGCGCACAAAGCGGAGTTGCTGCAGGAAAGGGAGCGCATCGAGCGGGAGAACAAATCCCGCGTGGATGAACTCCAAAAGCTCGAACAAAGGGTGAACCAGCGCGAAGAGATACTGGACAGGCGCCGCGAGAGCCTCGACGGCAAGGAAGCGGCCGTCGAGCGCCGCGACGCCGAATTGAGCGAAAAGGAACGGGAACTGAAGCGCGAGGAGGCGCGCTATAAACAACTCCAGGAAGAGGAGATCAGAAAACTCGAGGAAATTTCCGGCCTCAGCGTCGAGAGCGCGAAAAAAGAACTCATGGATCGTTTCATGGAGGAGGCGAAACAGGACATCGCCGCCGAGGTGCAGCGCCTCGAGCGCCGGGCCAGGAATACCGTGGAAGCCGATGCGAAACAGGCGCTCGCCCTGGCCGTGGAGCGCTTCTCTTCCGAACATGTGGCGGAAAACCTGGTGAGCGTGGTGGATTTGCCGACCGATGAGATGAAGGGCCGCATCATCGGCCGCGAGGGCAGGAACATCCGGGCTCTCGAAATGGCGACCGGCGTGGACGTGATCATCGACGATACGCCCGAGGCCGTCGTCGTCTCGGGCTTCGACAAGGTGCGCCGCGAGACGGCGCGTCTGGCGCTCGAGGCGCTCGTGCAGGACGGGCGGATCCACCCGGGCAGAATCGAGGACATCGTCAACAAGACGAAAAAAGACCTCGACTCCCAGATACGCCGGGCGGGTGAAGAGACCGTCATGGAACTCGGGGTGGGCGACGTGCATCCCGAACTCGTGAACATGCTGGGCCGCCTCAAATACCGCACGAGTTACAGCCAGAACGCGCTCATGCACTCCAGGGAGGTGGCCTATCTCGCCGGGATGCTGGCGGATGAGTTGCGCATCGACCCCACGATGGCGAAGCGCGCCGGCTTGTTTCACGACATCGGCAAGGCGGCGACGCACGAGGTCGAGGGCTCCCACGTCCAGATAGGCTACGACATCGCCAAGCGCTACAACGAACCCCCCGAGGTCTTGAACGCCATCGTCTCCCACCATGAGGACGAGGAGGCGAACTGCATCGAATCCGTCCTGGTGAAGGCGGCCGATACGCTCTCAGCCGCCCGGCCGGGGGCGAGGCGCGAGATGGTGGAGAGCTACATCAAGCGCCTGGAGGCGCTCGAGAAGATCGCCGAATCGTTCAATGGCGTGGAGAAGTGCTTCGCCATCCAGGCGGGCCGGGAGATTCGCGTGTCGGTCCTGCCCGATGAGGTCACCGACTCGCAGGCCACCTTCCTGGCGCGGGACATCGCCAAGAGAATCGAGAGCGAACGCACGTATCCGGGCGAAATCCTCGTCACCGTCATTCGCGAAACCCGCCACGTGGCCACTGCGCGTTGAGGTCGTCTTTGAGGCTGCTCTTCATCGGAGACATCACGGGAAAAGTGGGCCGCCGGATGGCCTGCGCCCATCTGGGCGCGCTCAAGGAAAAACACGGGGTGGACGTGTGCGTCATCAACGGGGAGAACGCGGCCGGCGGCTTCGGGATCAACAACGCGCACGTCGACGAGTTGCTCGATGCGGGAGTGGACGTCATCACCTCGGGGAACCACATCTGGAACCGCAAGGAGACGGCCGATTTCATTTTGCGCGAACCCCGCCTGCTCAGGCCCGGGAACTACCCTCCCCGAACGCCGGGGAAGGGCGTCTTCGTCCTGGAATGCGAAAAAGGCCGCCTCGCCGTCTTGAACCTCATGGGCCGCGTCTTCATGCCGCCCATCGAGTGTCCTTTCCGGGAAGCCGATGAACTCGTGAGGACAGTGGGCCATGATACGAAAATGATCATGGTCGATTTTCACGCGGAGGCCACGAGCGAGAAGGTGGCGATGGGCTGGCACCTCGACGGGCGAGTGAGCGCCGTCTTCGGTACGCACACCCACATTCAGACGGCGGACGAGCGGGTGCTGCCCAAGGGTACGGCCTTCATTACGGACGTCGGCATGACGGGGCCGCGCAACTCCATCATCGGCATGAAAACCGAGATTGTTCTGGATAAATTTATCTCGGGGCTCCCACGCCGCTTCGAAGTGGCCGGAGGCGAGGGGCAACTGAGCGGCGCGCTCGTCGAGATAGCCCCCGATTCCGGAAAGGCGCTTTCCATCGAGCGCGTCCAGGTGCTGGAGGGGGAGCTCTAGCGAGCCGCCTGCTTTCGCTTCGCTCTTGAGAAGGCTTTCAATGTCCGTTCCTATGGGCGGACTTCTCGTAGTCGGTGATGGCGAATTTCGAGGGCTTGTCTTTTCTGAGAAACGCGAGCAATCGTTTCAGGCGCCATTCGAGAGAGCGCGACTCCAGGAAGGCCTGTTTTTCCCGAAGCGGCAGCCTGAGAACTTCGGCGACGGCGAAAGAGAGACGGAACGGGTCTTCCAGCAATTCCTCGGGCAGGTTCAAGGGCGCCGAATCGCTTTTTTCGAGAGCGTCCCACACCATTCGGCATAATTCCGTGGGGTCGTCTCCTTCTTCATCGTGAAAATCGCTTGCCTCCCCCTCGAAGAAGGGCCGGCTGTCATAGATTCGGAAAACCTCGAAGCGCTGCTCGCCCAGGGTCAGGATGTTCATCCTGCCGTCGGGAAATTTTTCGATCACCTGGGTGATGCGGGCCGCGCAGCCGATTTTATGGATACCGCTTTTCTCCACCAGAACGACTCCAAAGGGTGCGTCGTCCTCGATGCACTCGCCGATCATGATCTTATAGCGTTCCTCGAAAATGTGCAGGGGCAGTCGCTGACTCGGCAAGAGTACGACTTGAAGCGGGAACAGGGGCAGGCGATAGGTAGTCATGAAAAAAGTGTAACTTGAATCGCCCGATTTTGAAATTCACGCGAAGTTTCGGGAGGCCGGCGCCCGGAGTGGCGCATATCGCTCCCGGACTGGAACCTTCACCTCAAGCTGGCCTGATTGTGCGCGATTATGGTATTTTCTCTCCATCGGGACAGGAGCGTCTTTCAGTCTTTGGGTTTTGCGGAGGTTTCCCACGATGAGCGAGCCGAGCATCGCTATGGCCCAAAGGGCGTGGAGCGAGCCTGGGGAGGAAGGCGGTAGAGCCACCCTGTCGGGCATCACGCTTCCGGCGTTTTTCGGCCCCGGAGAGGTGGATTTGGAAAACTCCGACGAGAAGCCGGGGGCGCATCCCTACACGCGCGGCATCTACGCGAACATGTACCGGGGCAAGCTCTGGACGATGCGCCAATACGCCGGTTTCGGCAGCGCGCGGGAGAGCAACCAACGCTACCGTTACCTCCTCGATCACGGGCAGATGGGGATTTCCGTGGCGTTCGATCTGCCCACCCAGATCGGCTATGACCCGGGTCATCCTCTGGTATTTGGTGAAGTGGGCCGCGTGGGGGTGTCCATCGCCTCCATCGAGGACATGGAAGTTCTGCTCGATGACATCCCCCTGGACAAGATTTCCACGTCTATGACCATCAACGCCACCGCCCCCATCCTGCTGGCCCTCTACGTCGCGGTGGCGGAGAAGCGCGGCATTTCCTCCGAAGCCCTCAGGGGAACCGTGCAGAACGACATCTTGAAGGAATACATCTCGCGCGGAACCTACATTTATCCGCCCGAGGCGAGCTTGCGTCTCATCACCGACACCATGGAGTTCTGCAAGGACAGGGTGCCGAAGTGGAACGCCATATCGATCAGCGGCTACCACATCCGCGAGGCGGGATCGACCGCGGTTCAAGAGGTCGCCTTCACGCTGGCGAACGCCATTACCTACGTGGAGTCCGCGGTGGACGCGGGGCTGAACGTGGATGAACTCGGCTCGCAGATATCGTTTTTCTTCAACGTCCACAATCATTTTCTGGAGGAGATCGCAAAATTCCGCGCCGCGCGCAGGCTTTGGGCGCGAATCATGCGCGAGCGGTTCGGGGCGCGCACGGAGAAGGCCTGCATGCTGCGGTTTCATTCCCAGACCGCCGGCAGCGCGCTGACGGCCCAGCAGCCGAAGAACAACGTCGTGCGCGTCGCGCTTCAGGCGATGGCCGCCGTGCTCGGAGGCACGCAGTCGCTTCACACGAATTCGATGGACGAAGCCCTCTCCCTGCCCACGGAGGACGCGGCGAGGCTCGCCCTCAGAACCCAGCAGATAATCGCCGAGGAGTCGAACGTGCCGAACGTGGCGGACCCGTGCGGCGGGGCGTACGCCATCGAGGCGCTCACTTCGGAGATCGTCTCTCGTGCGGAGGAGATGATCCGGCAAATCGACGAATCCGGCGGCATGCTCCACGCCATCGAAACGGGATGGGTGCAGCGCCAGATTCAGGAGAGCGCCTATACCTACCAACGTCTCGTCGATGAGGGGGAGATGGTCGTCGTCGGCGTGAACCGGTATCAACAGGAAGAAGAGTCGCCCATCTCGACGCTCCAGATTCGCCCGGAAGTCGAAGAAGAGCAAAGGGAGCGCGTCGCCTCGCTCCGGAGGAGGCGCGACGCCGCGCGCACGAGCGATGCGCTCGACGCTTTGAGCCACGCGGCCAGGGGTGATGACAATCTTCTGCCCTACATTCTGAGGGCGGTGAAGGCCGAGGCCACCGTCGGGGAGATCGCGGACGCCATGCGCGAGGTTTTCGGCCTCTATCAGCAAGACGTCGCCATCTGAAGCGAAGCGGCGCCTCACCCGCCGCAGTGATTTTCAAGTCCAAGAGCGACATTTGGAGAAATCAGCCTATGAAGGGCAATGAGGTCCGCCAGAAATTTCTCGAATTCTTCGCCGACGAGGCCCACAGGATCGTCCGCAGTTCCAGCCTGGTGCCCATGAACGACCCCACCTTGTTGTTCACCAATGCAGGCATGGTCCAGTTCAAGGACGTGTTCACGGGCTTGGAGAAGCGCGACTACTCCCGGGCGGTGACCTCCCAGAAATGCCTCAGGGTGAGCGGCAAGCACAACGACCTTGAAAACGTTGGCCGAACGGCCCGGCATCACACGTTTTTCGAGATGTTGGGCAACTTTTCGTTCGGCCAGTATTTCAAGGAAAAGGCGATCGAATTCGGCTGGGAGTTTTTGGTGAGCCGCGTGGGTCTCGACGGAGATCGCATGTGGATCACCGTTTTCAGGGAGGACGACGAGGCGGCGGAGCTTTGGCAGCGGCTGGTCGGCGTTCCGCCCGAGCGCATCGTCCGCATGGACGAGAAGGACAACTTCTGGGCGATGGGGGACACCGGCCCCTGCGGCCCCTGCTCCGAGCTCATCTACGATCAGGGAGATCACATCGTCGGCGCGCCGCCGGGCAGCGGACACGCAGATGAGGACGGAGACCGCTACCTCGAACTTTGGAACTTGGTGTTCATGCAGTTCAACCGGGAGGCTTCGGGCAAGATGGAGCCGCTGCCCAAGCCATCCGTCGACACGGGAATGGGGCTCGAGCGCCTCGCGGCGGTGGTGCAGAAAGAAGACAGCAACTACCACACCGATCTTTTGATGCCGCTCATCCATTCGGTCGAGGAACGCTGCGGCAAGGAGTACACCGGCGGCGACGCGCCGAACGACGTTTCTTTCCGCGTCATCGCGGACCACGTTCGCGCGGTCAGCTTCCTCGTGGCGGACGGCGTTCTTCCAAGCAACGAGGGCCGCGGCTACGTGCTGAGGCGCGTGGCGAGACGGGCCTTGCGCCACGGCAGGATGCTGGGCATCGAGGGGCCGTTCCTGCATCAGACGGCGGGCGTGGTGGCCGACATGATGGGAGACGCCTTTCCCGAACTGAGCGAGGGTCTGAGCTACATCTCTCGCGTCACGCTGGCCGAAGAGGAGAGGTTCGCCAACACCCTGGCGCAGGGCCAGCCGCGTATGGACGCGCTTGCCGAGGAGGTGAAGTCATCGGGCGGCGTCACTATTCCGGGCGGGGAGGTGTTCACCCTGCTCGATACCTACGGCTACCCTTCGGATCTGGCGGTGGAGACGGCCGCGTTCCATGGCCTCGAAATAGATCAGGGCGGTTTCGACGAGGCGATGGAGCAGCAGCGAGAGCGCGCCCGCGCCCATTGGAAGGGTTCGGGCGAGGCCGCCGTCGATGAAATCTGGCATCGGGTGCGCGACGAGGCGGGCGCGACGGAGTTCACCGGCTATCAGAACGATGAGCAGGAAGCCTGCGCGCGCGCCATCATCGTGGACGGCGCGCCTTGCGATGAAGCCGGCCCCGGCGAGGAGGCGCGCGTCGTGCTCGACAAGACGCCGTTCTACGGCGAGGCGGGCGGTCAGGAAGGGGACAGGGGCGGTTTCTCATGGCCCGATGGCGCCGCCGTCGTACTCGATACGCAAAAACCGCTTCCCGACGTGTACGTCCATCACGTCAAGGTGACGGAAGGAGCCCTCGATAAGGGACAAACCCTTACTGCTCGAATCGACGCGGAAAGGCGCGACCTCCTGAGGCTCAACCACTCGGCCACCCACCTGCTGCAATACGCGCTTCGCCAGGTTCTGGGCGATCACGTGAAACAGGCGGGCTCCCACCTCTCGCCCGAGAGGCTGCGGTTCGACTACACCCACTTCGCGGCGATGACGACTCGCGAGCGCGAAAGGGTGGAAGATATCGTGAACGAGCGCATTCGCGAGAACGCGAGCGTGGAGACGCGCCACATGTCGATTGACGACGCGCTGGCCGCAGGGGCGACGGCGCTCTTCGGCGAGCGTTACGGCGAGGACGTGCGGGTCGTCTCCGTGGGTGATTTCAGCATGGAGCTTTGCGGGGGCACGCACGCGCGCGCCGCGGGAGACATCGGGTTTTTCCGCATCCTGCACGAGGGCAGCGTGGCTTCGGGCGTACGGCGCATCGAAGCCCTGACGGGAGAGGGCGCGCTTCTTCAAGCTCGCAAAGAGCAACACGCGCTCTCGGAGATCGGGGAACTCACCCGGGCGGCGCCGTTGGAAGAAGCCGAGCGGGTGAGGCGACTGCTCGACCGCGTGAAGACGCTCGAGCGTGAACTCAAGGATTCGCGCGAGAGGCAATCGCGCGACGAGATGGGCGATCTGGCTTCGGAGGCCCGGGAGGTTTCGGGCGTCAAACTGATCGCCGTGCGGCGCGACGGCCTTCAGGCGGGCGATTTGCGCGGCATCGTCGACGCGGCGAAGGGCAAGCTGAAAAGCGGCGTCGCGGTAGTCGCCGCCGTGACGGACGGGAAGGTCGCCATCGCCGCGGGCGTAACGAAAGACCTCACGACTCGCATCCATGCCGGGAACCTGGTGAAGGAGGTGGCCTCGCTCGTCGGGGGCAGGGGCGGCGGCCGGCCGGACTTCGCCCAGGCGGGCGGCAAGGACGTCGAAAAAGTGGATGACGCTCTCGCTGCGGTTCCTGAGTTAATCGAGAAAATGACATAACCGCCGCACATCCGCGCCCGGGTCAGGCGGGCTGATTGCAGCATTCTTGTTTCGGAGAACGTTTTTGACGGATACGGCCGTGGCGGGCGCGGTTCCAGAGCGCCTCAAGAAAAGAAGAATTTCTCTGCTCATCGTAGCTCACGTCGCGAACGACAGCTATTTCGGTTTCCTCCCCCCGCTGCTTCCCCTCATCGTGGAGCGTCTCGATCTGCCCTTGAGTCTGGCGGGCCTTCTGGCCACCACGCTTTCCATCACGGGCGCCGTGGGCCAGCCCCTTTTCGGCTACTTCGCCGACAGGATCAAGAAAGGGTGGCTGCTGGCGCTCGGGCCGCTGGGCGGCGCGCTGTTGGCGTTCATGCTCTACATGCCGAATTTCTGGATACTCATGCTGCTCATGCTGATCGCGGGCTCGGGTTCCGCCTGTTTCCATCCCGTCGCCTCGGTCATCGCCGGCCAGTCGGCGGGCGCGAGAAAAGGCTTCGGCATGTCGCTCTACATCGCGGGCGGCCGTCTGGGCGTGGGACTGGGTTCGGGCATGGCGACCTTCATCGTAACGAGGTGGGGCATCGACGCCATTCCCTACGCGAGCCTCGTCGGCATCGTCGTCGGACTCCCCCTGTTCTTCATCTCTCCGCCCATCCGGGACGTGGGGCGCACCACCGAACCGCAGAGTTTCATGCGGACGATTCAGATGCTCAGGCTCGTGTTCCGGCCGCTGTTTCTGCTTTGGCTCGTGAACTTGTGCCGCACGACGGTGACGATGACGGTGCAGGTCTTCTTGCCGATATACATCATCGCCAAGGGCGGTTCGCTGGCCGCGGGCGGAACGGCCATCACCCTGTTTCTGGTCGCCGCGGCGGTGGGCGGCATCTACGGCGGGTATCTCTCCGACATCTTCGGCAGGCGGATCGTGACAATCATGGCCATCTGCGTGGGCACGCCGGCATTGGGTCTGGTCTTTTTGTTCGACGAGCCTTGGCGCACGATCTTCGTCATGCTCTCGGGCGCGGCCTTCTACGCGCAGATGGGGGTTTCCGTGACGTACGCGCAGGAGATCGCCCCCGAGCACGCCGCCCTGGTGAGCAGCTTCATGCTCGGCGTGGTCTGGTTCGTGGCGAGCATCGGGATGATCGCCGTAGGCGGTCTGGCCGACTACATCGGCGTGGAAACGGCCCTGCCGCTGGTCTGCATGGCGTTCGGCGTGGTGGGCTCGTTCATCTCCCTCGGACTGCCGAAAGAGACTGCGTAGAAACATGTCGAAAAAATTCAAACCCCTGGCCGTGGAGCGTGAGATAGCCGAAGAAATGGCCTCCACGCTCGGTCGTATCGGCAGCGGATTCTCCAAGCGCCATAAAATGGCGTGGGCGGCCTTTCGCGCCTGGGAGAAGAGGGGAGAACGCAGCGCCACAATCAGGAAAAGGCTCGAGGACGCGCTCCACCAAGCGATGGACGAGGCGGAGCGCTATCGCTATTTTCTCATCGTACAGAGAGAGGCGATGGGGCTTCGAAACCACGCGGAGGTAAACCGCAAATACCCGCTGCCCCGCGTGCCGGGCAGGCCGCCCGCTGCGGGAGACCCCACTAGCCCTCGTCTCGCTTGGCCCGGAGGATTTTCACGAGGTTGGCGTAGGAAGTTCTCTGGATGATGGAGCGGAACTGGTCGCGGTAGTTTTTTACGAGGCTCACGCCCTCCACCACAACGTCATAGACGCGCCATTCACCCCCCACTCTGTGCAGGCGGTAGAAGATGTCGACCTCTTTCTTGTCCGTCGTGATGATGACGGTATCGACCTTGGCGAATTCCGCGTCGCTGGTCTCTTTGCCGAAAACAACTTTCTCGTCGGTGTAGCTTTCCAATGTGCCGGCGTAGTTGCGTTCCATGAAGTAACTGAAAAGCTCGATGAATTCGGTCTTCTCCTTCGGCGTACGTTTTCTCCACGCCCTCGCGAGGCTTCTTCGGGACATTTCCTCGAAATCGAAATACCGGTGGATGACCTTGCGCATCCGGTTTCTGCGCTCCGCCTTTTTCTCGGGGGCTTTTAAATCGGGTTGGCGAAGGATATCCAATACCCCGTGTATCCCCGTCCGCACCACTTCGGACGGCTCTCCCGCTTGAGCGAGCGGCGCGAGAAGCGCACAGGCGAACATTGCGGCAAAGAGTAGCGGCAAACGCTTTTTCAACAACATGGGCTATCCTCGTGGGGGAATGACTGCATTCGGAAATGGCGGCAAAACTTGGATGATGTGGTGATAGTTATATATTTTCCGGTTCTCTCGATTCTGAGTCCGCTGGCGCGAAGCACTCATTGACGAACAGATTATCGGTCATCTTCTTGCGTTGTTTCAGGCGGCGATGCTCCTTTATTTCTTCTTCTTTACATTGCCGAAAATAAAGTCGCCGATGAGTTTCTCGATGTCAACCGGTGGTTCCGTCTCGCGAATCCGCCCGCCCGGGGGGATGATTTTTTCCGACCCTCCCTGGCTGAGGCTCACGTATTTGTCGCCCAGGACCCCTTTCGTTCGAATCGAGGCGATGGAATCCCGGGAGAGTTCAATGCTCTCATCGATGCGGAGCGTAATTTTCGCATCCTCCCCGTCGAGGGAGATTCCGCTCACCCGCCCGACGCGCACGCCCGCCATTTCCACCGACGCGCCACTTCTCAAGCCTGTCGCAGTCGTGAAATTCGCCGAGACTTCATACGCGCCGTCATCAAGAATTTCCAGACCGCCGAGGTTAATGGAGAGATAGGCGAGCGCGAGGATTCCCGCCAGAACGAATACGCCGACGCCGAATTCCACGTTTTTTCGGTACAAGGCTCGTCCCTTCTTCAAATGAGAATCGAGGTGAGAAAATAATCGCCCACGAGTATCAGGACGGAAGACAGCACCACGGCCGAGGTGGTCGCCTTGCCCACTCCCTCGGCCCCGTGGCCGCAATGATACCCCTTATAGCAGCAGACCCATGTGACGATGAGGCCGAAGACGATGGACTTCCATAAGCCCACTTCGATGTCGACCATCTCGATCTTGTCCTGCATCTCCCCGAAAAAAGTGCCGGAGCTCAGGCCCATCAGCTCCACGCCCACGAGATAGGCCCCGAAAATGCCGATGAGGTCGCAAAGCGCCGTGAGCAGGGGGAATACTATCACGCCTGCGAGCAGCCGGGGAGAGACGAGGCGCTGCAGGGGGTTCACGGCCATGCTCTTCAGGGCGTCCACCTGTTCGGTGATCCGCATGATGCCGATCTCGGCCGTCATGGCCGAACCCGCTCTCCCGGTGACGACGAGGGCGGTGAGCACGGGCCCGAGTTCGCGGATGAGGCTGAAGGCGACGGCGGGGCCCAGAAAGGCTTCTGAGCCGAATTTTCTGAAAGCGTAAATTCCCTGCAGCGCCAGCACCATCCCGGTGAACAGGCCGCTCAGCAAGACGATGGAGAGCGAGCCCGTACCGATGATGTATATCTGGCGCATCAGGAGAGAGGGCCGCCAGGGCGGCGCGAAAATCCACCGCACGGATTCGAGCAGGAAGATCGCGGCGCTTCCCATGCCGGCGACGGTCTCCATCGCGCGCCGACCCAGCGTTCGGATGCCTTGCGTCACCATTGTAGCGGAACTCATGGGGCTTGCCTTCTATTCCTCATCATGAGCGAGTATAGTGATCTTAATCGATTGCGTGGTTGTTTCCACGAGCGGTTTCTCGCGATTCATGGGGCGGAGAAAATCGGTTCCTAGTGTATCGTTCCTGAAGGATGGAGATCAACGCTCATACGAGCGCCCATATTCTTCTAAGGGTTTGTTTTTTATATGAAAAATGCAGTAGTCGGCCCCTTGTCCAGATATATCGAGTATGGCGTGCGCAACCATATGGCGGATTTTGCGCAAATCACCCGCCTTTTCGTCATCATTTACGTGCCCGTATCCATGATGGCGCTCTCGGCGCATCCCTCGATCAAATCGCTTATCGACCCCGAAGCGAACCTCATGCTGCTCTTCCCCCTCATGATCGCTTCACAGTTGATTTTACGCGTATTGCAGGTGTTCCTGTTTATCCTCCTGATCTTGCGGGTCGAATCCGAACGTGTGGGAGACGGGGCCGTTTGGGACATCGCCGAAGCGGTGAATCGCCTGAAATCCGTCGCCAAGGTGGATTTGGCGTATACCTTCGGCTTGCAGTTGCTGGGCGTCATCGGGTTTGCAGCGGCGCTGTTCATCTTCGGTTTTCTGTTCGGAGATTCGCCCATCGGTCTTCCGTTTGCCTTCGCCGTTACGGTTTTTCTCGTTCTCACGCCGGCGGTTCGGTATTATTTCTGCACCCTGACCGCGCTGCTGTATGGCGATGACTTCGCCCAGGCCTTCCGACGCGCCGGCGCGATATCGAGCGGGGGCGAGAGAACCGTCGTCGTCCTGGCGATGACCTATCTGCTGATCTGGTTCATACTCTGGCAAGTGATACAGGGGATTTTCGGCGGGGGTCTGTTGGGGCAGGTCCTGTTGCAGACGGGGGTGATGGTGACCTCGATCTCCTATTATCTGGCGGGGTATCTGCTGTTCTCGGACCTTTGCGAGTCTGGGAGCGTAAGGCGGACGGATGAGGCGGAGCAAATCCCAGAAGATACGGGCGACGCGTAGGGCGGCGTTTACAGGAAAACGTCGAAGTTCAGCCCGTCATACGCGAGCTCAACGCCGCCGGGCAGGTTCCGGTTCGTTTCGTGGTATTCGAGTTCGAAATTGGTGTGGGTGAAATAAGTCTGCTCGGGCTCGAGCGCCTCGACGATTCTCAGCGCTTGGGCGACCGTGAAATGAGAGGGATGTTCCCGGTGGCGCAAGGCGTCCAGGATGAGGACGCGCACTCCTTTCAGGATTTCCATGGATTTTTCCGGGATCGCGTTGCAATCCGTCGCGTAAGCGAAGTCCCCCACCCGCAGGCCCATCACCATCATGCCGGCGTGTTCGAGTTCGAAGGGGATGACGTTCATGCCGGCCACACCGAAAGGGGAGTCTCGAATCTCCTCCAGCGTGAGTTGCGGCCTGAAGCCGCCGTAGTCCTTCGCGTCATTGAATATGTAGCTGAAATTCCTGCGTAGAATCTGCACCGTATTGGGATAGGCGTAACAGGGAATCGGCTTTCCCATCAGGAAGTTGAAGGCGCGCAAATCGTCGATGCCGTGGGTGTGGTCCGCGTGATAGTGGGTATAGACCACGGCGTCCACCCGGGTGATCTCGTGTCTGAGCGCCTGCTCGCGCAAGTCGGGACCCGTATCGACGAGCAGGTTTCGCCCGTTGTGCTCGATGATGATGCTCGGGCGCAGCCGCTTGTTCCTGGGGTCATCCGAAAGACATGCGGCGGTAGCGCACCCGATGGAGGGAACGCCGGTGGAAGTGCCGCAGCCCAGAACGGTGACGCGAGCTTTCGAGTTCATCTCACCGAATCCGCCAGAACCCGAGCGGCGGTTTGCACGTCTTCCCTCGATACGTCCAGATGGGTGACGGCGCGGAGCATCTTCGCGTTCGGAACGGAGAAGGCGACCCCTTTTTCCATCATCGTTTCGTTGATCCGATGCGCCGTCTTGCCGGTTTCCGATACGTCGAGAAACACGAGGTTGGTGGGCGTGGTGTCATGGACGGGCCGAACACCCGGAACTCCGGCGGTGAGTTCGGAGAAAAGCTGGGCGTTGGCGTGATCGTCCGCCAGGCGCTCCACGTGGTTATCCAGAGCGTAGAGACCTGCGGCGGCGAGAACCCCCGCCTGGCGCCAGCCGCCGCCCCACATTTTCCAGTACCGGCGCGCCTCCTGGATGAACGCTTTCTCCCCGAGTAGAATCGAACCCACCGGGCAGCCCAATCCCTTGGAGAAGCAAAAGCACATTGAATCGCAGCGCCTCGCCCATTCCTGCGGGGGGATGCCGGAGGCGACGATGGCGTTGAAGATGCGGGCGCCGTCCATGTGAAGGGGGATGTTTTGCTCTTTTGAGAAGGCGCGCAACTCATCGAGTTGTTCGAGGGGGAACACGTGGCCCCCGCCCTGGTTGTGCGTGTTCTCCACCCAGAGCAGGGCGCTTGTGGGATATCCTCCCCTGGGGCGGAGCCATGCCTCGGCGTCTTCGCGGGCGAATGCCCCGCGTTTCGCCGCGATCAAGGCGAATTGAATTCCCGATAAGAATGGGCCTGCCCCCAGTTCGTTTCGAAAGGGATGGCAATGTGAATCGGCGATGATCTCATCGCCCGGGTTCGTGTGCACCTTGATGGCCAACTGATTGGCCAGCGAGCCCGATGAGACGAAAAGGCCTTCTTCCTTCCCGAACAGGGCGGCCGATTTTTCGATGAGTTTGTTGACGCTCGGGTCCTCTCTGAGCGTATCGTCGCCCACTGGAGCGGCGGCGATGACCTCTCGCATCGCCTGGGTGGGGCGCGTTGCGGTGTCGCTTCTCATATCGATGAAATGACGGGACAAAGGAGAGACTCCCCGGTTGCCGGCCCCCGTCTCCGGGAGTCGGGTTTCAGGTACTCGTTTTGTTGAAATCCATTTGGTGGAGAATATATTTGCATAATCACAGGTGATTTGCCAGATTAACGCCCTGTGATTTTTTGCTTCTTCCGAATCCTCATTCATGACCAGAGACCAAAACGACATGCCGGATAGCGATGGGTTGCCCCTATTCGAGGACGAATTCATAAAGCGCGCGAGGGCGTATCAAATGCGGCGCCTGTCTGTGGGATTGGCGTCCTCACTGCTGGAGTTTGGCGTCTTGTTGGCCTTCTCGTTCTGGTATCTGGGCGCAGGAGCCGGGATTTCGTCGCACGGTGCTTTCTGGAGCGGATTCATTGTTTTTTCCTTTATCGCACTCACAAAAACGCTGGTGTCTTTGCCCTTCGACTTCTACGGCGGTTACGTGCTCGCTCGCCGGGAAAATTTATCGAACCAGTCGCCGGCGGACTGGTTGTGGGACAGATGCAAAGGATTGGTTCTTCTCCTGCTTCTCGGAGGATCGGCCGGCGGTATTTTTTTGATGATCATGGTTCGGTGGCCTGTGTATTGGTGGTGGATTGCCGCGGTGGCTTCGGTCTTGCTGGTGATTTTCATCTCCCTTATCGCGCCCGTGTTGCTCGCGCCCATATTCTTCCGCTTCAAGCCTCTGGAGGATGAATGCCTCAAAGAGCGGCTCCTCGCCTTGCTGGAGAGAACGAAGGCGAGAGTATACGGCGGCGTGTGGGAGATGGATATGAGTTCCAAGAGCAAGGCTGCGAACGCCGCCCTGGTCGGCTGGGGGCCGTCGCGCCGGGTGGTTCTATCGGATACGCTGCTCGATTTCACGCCCGATGAGATCGAGGCGATTCTCGCCCATGAAATCGCGCATCACGTGGGCCGTCATATACCGGCCCTGATAGCGATGAAAAGCGCGATCTTGGTTTTCGGGATGTATCTCTCCCACCATGCGCTGATATGGCCGGGCTCCGCTCTGGCGCAACCCGGAGAGCCTGCCTGCGTCGTGGTCTTGTGGATAGTCCTGAGTCTCCTGGGAGCGGTATTGTCTCCATTGGTTCTGGCGGTATCGCGTAACCTGGAGCATAGCTGCGATCGCTATTCCACCGAACACGCGCAGGCGCGGGGCGGTTTGTCTTCTGCCCTTATCAAGTTATGCAGGCAAAACCTGACGGACCCTGATCCGCCCGGCTGGGTGGTCGTGCTCTTTCATTCCCACCCTTCGGTTTGCGACCGGTTGACCAGAATCGAATCCTGGGAGAAGGCCTAGGTAATCCATCAGCGTATTTTGCGAATGAAGGGGATGACCCAATTCGCGATGTTGGGATGCGTGAGTGATTCGAACGGTCCTTGTTTCTCTATCCTTTGCAGTTCCGCTCTCCCGCCGCTTTCCTTGATCGCTTTCAGGAAGGATTCGGCATCGCTGAGCGGGTAGGGCGCTCCTTGGCTGTGGAGCAGCAGAGTCGGGGCCTTGGTCTTGCCCGCCACACGGATGGGAGAGCGCTCACGATAGGATTCCCGTGATTGAGCGGGCGCGCCGCCGAGCAGCGCGCGTATTCTGCTCTTCCGATTTTGGGATAAGAGCGGGTAGTTTTTCTGCAGGTCATAAAATCCGTTTTCAAGAACGAGGCCCGAAATGCTCGCGCTCCTGGTCGCCGCGAGGGCCGCCACCGAAGCCCCCTGTCCGATTCCGTAGACGAAAATACCGTTTTTCTCGACGCTCTCCCTGGTGCTCAAATATCGGACTGCGCCGAGTGCGGCATCCACGCTTTTGGGTCCTGCGAAATCCTCTGGTCCTGTGGATGCGCCGAAACCGGGCAGCGAAATGCTCATCAGGATGAAACCATCACGCGCATGAGCCAGCATGGCGCGCCGGAACCTTTGGGCGCGGGCGTCCGCTCCATGGAGCAGGAGAATCGCCGGATAGCGTCTCTGAGGAGGAAACCCTCTTTCAGGTGGTTGGATGGCGTATGCCTCCACGCGGCCCCAGGGAAATTCCAGAAACCATTCCCGGATTACATCGCCGCGAGCGGTCTTTGTCTCTTGATCCAAGACGCATCCCGTGAGTAAAAACGTCGAAACCAGGAGAAAGCAAACGCCGGGGAAGATGTTTTTCCAGTTTTTTTTCAATTTCACGGCGGGTCCTTTTCATCTCTGCGAATGGTTCTCATGAAAATTTATTCCGAGCGGGACTGCATGTAAGATATAAATAACATCATCTTAACATATTGATATGATAGAACTAGACGCATCTGGAAAAAAGGGGGTTGCATTTTATGGATTTTCGTATTATATTCGTATTATTGGTGAATATAAAAATTCTCCATATAGCAACAATTTTTAACCTGATTTTAACACAAAATGTAGTGCATTATTGCAGGGCAGGCACTATATATAGATTATCAAGCTGCTCCCCTTCAGGTTAGAGGGGAAAGCGGAAAAGGAGGCCCGTCATGGCGATGAGAACGCAAATACCCGGATACAGGACACATGGGACGAGCCGGACCTCGAAGCGCATTCACCAAGCCTGCATGCGGAATCTCGCCCTTTATTTACAAGGCCATATCTCTTATGAGGATTGGCAGACCCGACAAGAGGAGCTCGAATCGAGGCTTACGCCCGAGCCCGAGCTTCCCTTTGTGACGTGCGACCCCAAAACCCCCGAGGCCGCATGATATATCCCTCGCCTGGGCGAAACGTCCCGGGCAAGCGCGTCGCTTCTCCCTGACGCGCTTACGCCGCTTTCTCCGCTCGGTCCTGCTCTGCAGCGGGGCATCGCCCGTAGGCGGCATGAGGGATGGGGAGAACCCGGAAATCAATCTCTCGCTCCATTTTGGCCCATGGATTGCCGAACCCACAGAGGGAAACCACGCTTTCGTCGTATGGGTGGCGTGGCGTAAAAGATTGTAAATCTTTATTTTTACCCCTTGCGCTTATTGGGAGTATCTGCTACGGTTTGGCGTCTTTTCCCACAATAGGTGTGGGTAAAAGGTTTGTGGGTATGCAGGACGAATGAAGATTCCCTTCCAAAGAGACGCTCCATTCATCATTACATCCCCTCAGTTCAATTTCTTTTTTTGAGGAAACGTATGTCGACAGGAACAGTGAAGTGGTTCAACGATGCGAAAGGTTATGGTTTCATCACGCCCGAGGACGGTGGTGAGGATTTGTTCGTCCACCACACGGCCATCCAGGCGGAAGGATTCAAATCCTTGAGCGAGGACGATCAGGTTTCGTTCGAAGTCGCCCAGGGTCCCAAGGGGCTCCAGGCGCAAAACGTCGTCAAGCTCTAAAGCATCACCGGCGTTTCAGAAAAGCGGCGGCTGGTTTCCGGCCGCCGCTTTTTTCCGTCTCAGGCTTTCCCATCTTCTCACTCCCAATGTAATCTGCGCCTCAGATTTTCTCAAGACGAGGGTTTTTCGATGAAGCGCCCTGCGCTCGATCAGAGAAGAAACGTCGGTATCATTTCCCACATCGACGCCGGGAAGACGACGACAACCGAGCGAATACTATTCTACTCGGGAGCCGTACACCGGATTGGCGAAGTGGACGATGGTTCGGCCACCATGGATTGGATGAGTCAGGAGCGCGAGCGCGGCATCACCATCACCTCGGCGGCCATCACCACTACGTGGGCGGACCATGAGATCACGATCATCGACACCCCCGGCCACGTTGATTTCACGATCGAGGTCGAGAGGAGCCTGCGGGTGCTCGATGGCGCTATCGCAATTTGCAGTGCTGTGGAAGGCGTCGAACCGCAGAGCGAGACCGTTTGGCGTCAGGCGGACAAGTTCGGCGTGCCCCGCCTCGCCTTCATCAACAAGCTGGATCGCATAGGTGCGGATTTCGAGAGAACCATCGAAATGATGGTCGAAAAATTGGGGGCCAGGCCTGTGCTCATGCATTGGCCCGACGGAGAGGGTGAGGATTATACGGGTCAGGTCGAAGCGATGAGCGGTGATTTCCTCACATGGGAGGGGGGAGAACCCCACCGGCGTGAACTCCCGGAGACGCTTAAGGAAAAAGCCGTCGAATTGAGGGAATCTCTCATCGAGGCGGTGGCGGATTACGACGAGTCCGTGATGGAAGCGTATTTGGAAGGAAGCGCCATCGACGCGGAAACGCTCAAGGCGGGCTTGCGGCGCGCCGTGCTCGCGGGAGAACTCGTGCCCGTATTTTGCGGTTCCTCCCTGAAGAACAAAGGAGTACAACCCCTGCTGGACGCCGTGGTGGATTATCTGCCTTCTCCGGTGGATACGCCGCCCGCGGTCGGCTTCGCTCCGGGCGAGAACGAACCTCTCACGCGCCCGCCTGCCGAGGATGCGCCTTTCTCCGCCCTGGTCTTCAAGGTGCAGATCGATGAGGGCAGACGTCTCACCTACCTGCGGGTGTATAGCGGCGCCGCCAGGGTGGGCGAGAGTCTGTGGAACCCCGCAAGAGAAAGCAGCGAACGCTTCGCCCGGCTTTTCAGGATGTATTCCCACAAGCGCGAGCGCATCGACGCCGTGGGGCCGGGCGATATCGTCGCTGCGGCCGGTCTCAAAGAGGCTGCGACGGGTGACACCCTTTGCGCACAGGCTGAATCGATAGCCTTCGAGTCGATTCTCGCGCCCCAGCCCGTGATCTCGGTGGCGATCGAACCCAGGGACGCCACTGGAACCAAGAAACTGAGCGAGACCCTGGCGAAGCTCCAGGCGGAGGATCCGACGTTTCAGGTGCGTGTGGATTCCGAATCCGGGCAGACGGTGATGAGCGGCATGGGCGAACTCCACCTGGAGGTGCTCACGCGCCGGATGGATGAGGATTTCGGCCTGGACGTCCGCGTCGGCGCGCCTCGCGTGGTGTACCGGGAGACGATCGCGAAAGAAGCCGACGCCGAGTTTACCTTCGATAGGGAACTTGCGGGCGAGCCCCAGTTCGCGCGGGTGCGCGTAGGCGTGGCGCCCAGACCCGGCGGTGGCGTCTCCTGTGGGAGCGCGGTGGATGACACGGTTGTTTCTGACAATCTAATTGCCGCTGCGCTGGAATCGCTCAGAGCCTCCACATCGAGCGGCGCCATGGCGGGCTATGAGATGACCGACCTGAGCGTCACCTTGCTTGAGGCGGGCTATCACTCAGAGCGTTCCACCGAGGCCGCCTTTTCCATCGCGGCGGCGAACGCGTTCACGGAAGCATGCCGCGCAGCCGGCGGGCAGCTTCTGGAACCCGTCATGTCGGTGGAGGTCGTGGCGCCCGGTGAATTTCTGGGCGCGATCATCGGCGACATCAACGCGCGGGACGGAAAAATGTCCGGCGTGGAAGAACGCGGCGGCGCTTCGCCCGTGAGCGTCGTGCGCGCCTCGGTGCCGCTCGCCAGGGTGTTCGGCTACGCCACCTCCCTGCGCTCCGCCACCCAGGGCCGCGCCACGCACACCATGCGCTTCTCCCACTACGCTCCCTGCGAAATGGCGGGGGTGTAGATTTTTCTCCTCCAGGTTTTGGTTTCTGGTCAAAAGGCGTGTCTGAATGACCACCACCACCCTCTCGGTTCTCTTCTCGCTCTCCACGGCGCTCGTGGTCGGCTCCTTCACCCTGTTCGTGAGAAGCGGACAACAGTATGCGAACGCGGTATCGGGCGTTCTCATCGGGATCATCGTCTCCCTGCCGCCGCTGCTCCTGGGAGCGATATGGACGTGGGAACCTGCCCATTATCAGCCCTTGGGTTGGCTGTTCTTCGCTCTGGCGGGCGTCATGGGACCCGCCGTGGGGAGGGTGTGTTTTTTCCATTCGATTCATCTGATGGGCGTGGCGCGCGCCGTGCCGCTCAACTCGACCATGCCGCTTTTCTCGGCGATAATCGGCATCCTCATCCTGGGCGAAAGGCCGGGGCCGTACATTCTGGCGGGCACGGTGCTCATCGTGCTTGGGTGTATGGGGATTACCGCGAAAAGAGGGGAGTCCCAGTCCATTCGGGGCAGTCATTTGCTCGTAGCGCTCGGGAGCGTGGTGTTTTTCTCCATTTCGCACATGCTGCGAAAACTCGGCATTGGCGCATCACCCAACCCGTATTTGGGAATATCGGTCATGAGCGTTGCAGGCGGGGCGTTTCTCTATGTTTTCGGGCAGTATCTGCCGCAAGGCTTGAGACCCTCTCTGATGGTGAAGAAAGCGTGGGTGGCCTACAGCATCGGAGGGGCTCTGAACGCACTTTCGGTTCTCCTGCATCTATACGGCCTCCGCTACGGCGACCTCACCATCGTGATTCCGCTCGCCGCCACTGCGCCCTTGTGGGCGTTGTTGCTCACGGCCATGTTCCTGCGCAAGGTCGAACGCATCACCTGGCCGATTCTCCTGGGCACTGTGGCGGTCGTCGTGGGGGGCGCGCTGGTGGCCGGCCGCGCACTCTGACGAGGCGGAGTTCCGTCGGTTCTGCTATAGTGGAGCCGCTTGCAGGTTTGCCTGATGCGCCGCCTATCCAACATTTCCCACGGCAGGCCAAGAGGATTCATCCTTGCCAAGATTGCCTCGGGGAGGAGTGGGTATGAAATTCATTTGCAGGTTTTTTTGTGTTTTGATGCTGGTCGCACTTTTTCAGACAATCCCCGCCCAAAGCGCGGATAAGGAGCACGACCGTCAGGGAGAGAAACCGGCGATGAAGGAATCCCCCGTGAAAGGCGAGGCGACGGGCGGCATTGCGCTCAAAATCGCCGACGGGGAAATCCAGGGCGGCAAGAAAGTGGTGCGCGTGAAGCAAGGCGATGAAGTCAGACTCAACCTCCTGGCCGACCGAAAAACCGAAGTCCACCTCCATGGTTACGACATCGAAAAAACCGTCTCCCCGGGCAAGGTGGCCGTGATGGCGTTTCGCGCCAAAGTGGCGGGCCGGTTTCCCGTGACCGAGCACGGCTCTCACTCCCACGGGAAGAAAAAAAGCGGCGGCCACGGCGAGAAAGTGTTGTTCTACCTGGAGGTGCATCCGTGAAGAGGACAATTTCATGATCCTCGGCGCCCGAGGGTTCAGTCTCGTTGCCTTCATCTTGATTTTCCCCGCTTCCGCATCGGCGCATGGATTCGGCCAGAGGTACGATCTGCCGGTGCCGCTGGGTTTGTTCATGCTCGGGGCGGGAGCATCCGTGGTGCTTTCTTTCTTGGGCATGGGGCTTTTCGTGCGCAAGAAACAAGAGAGCGTGGATTATCCGAGCCATAACCTTCTCGCATCTCCCGTCTTCTCGTGGATGGGCGGGTCGGTTTTCCTCTCTCTTATCAGAGCGCTTTCCGTCGTTTTGTTCTGCGTGACGCTGGCGGCGGGTTTCTGGGGGACGGAGAACCCGGATAAGAACTTCACGCCGACCATGGTCTGGATCATCTGGTGGGTGGGTCTGGCCTATGTCTGCGCGCTGGCGGGTAACCTGTGGTCGCTGGTGAATCCGTGGAGCATCATCTTTTCCTGGGCGGAGGCGCTTTATTCGAAAATCAAGCCCGGCGGTTCTTTATCGCCCGCCCAGCCGTTCACGGAAAGCCCGGGCGTTTGGCCTGCCGTGGGTTTGTTCCTGTGGTTCGCGTGGGCGGAGATCGTCTGGCCGAACAACGACCTGCCCCACAATCTCGCGCTCGCCGCCACCGGGTATTCCATCATCACCTGGGCGGGCATGTTCCTGTACGGCAAAGCAGCGTGGCTAGAGCGCGGGGAGGCGTTTTCCATCATATTCGGCGTGATGGGCCGATTCTCGACCACCGAGGCGCGCGTGGACGGGGAGGGGAGAATGGAGTGGCGGCTGAGGCCGCCGGCTGTGGGTCTTTTGAGCACGAACGGCATGAGCAACTCCATGGTGGTGTTGGTGGTGTTGATGCTGGCGACGGTGAGTTTCGACGGCTTTACCGAAACGCCGCTTTGGCACTCGCTTCGCGCGGGGATATACGAAGCGGTTATCTGGGTGGGGCGCGACGCCCTGCTCGTGGCGGATACCATCGCGCTGGTCGCGGCTCCGGCGCTCTTCCTGGGCGTGTATTACCTTTTCTGCATGCTGATGCGCGCCATGAGCGGGAGCGCGCTCACAACGGGGGAATTCGCGCGCCTGTTCGTTCTCTCACTGGTTCCCATCGCCATTGGATACCACGTTGCGCATTATTTCTCCTTTCTCTTCATCCAGGGGCAGCGCATCATCCCTTTGCTCTCGGACCCCTTCGGAATGGGGTGGAACCTGTGGGGAACCGCCGGCTACAAGGTCGACATCGGAATTATCGGCGCCAAGACGACCTGGTACGCTTCGATCGCGGCGATAGTTATCGGCCATATCTGCGCAGTCTACCTGGCGCACGTGACGGCGCTGCGCGCGCTGGAGAACCGCTTCGCCGCCGTACGCAGCCAATACCCGATGCTCCTGCTCATGGTGGGCTACACCATGGTGAGCTTGTGGATCATCGCCCAGCCGATTACCGATGGCTGAGGGTTTGGGAGAGATGGACCGGAAGCCGCTTCATTGTCCATGAAGTTGAGATTCATCCCGCATCTTCGAGTGCCCGTCTCGACATAGCCGAATGTCCGCTCCTCTGATAAGAGATAGTGCTTGTTTTTTGAGGTTTTGTTTGTGTTTCGGCCGGGAGAGGCTCCATGAACGATACGCTGCTGGCGGCGGGGTTCGCCCTGGGCACCGCGTCGATGTCCTCGGCCTTCAGCCTCATCGCCAGACGCGGGCAGCGGCACGGTTCGGCCATAACAGGCGTCGTCATTGGTTTGATCGTGAACGTCCCCTGGCTGGTGGCGCTCACGATCCTCACCTGGGAGCCCGCCTTTTGGAGTAAGGAGGCATGGTTCTGGTTCTTTTTGTCAGGTGTCACGGGGCCTTCGCTTGGCCGCGTATTCATGTTCCAGGCCATACACCGCCTGGGCGTATCGCGCGCGGTTCCTCTCCTGGCCGCGAATCCGCTCTTTTCCGCCGCTTTCGCCTATATTTTTCTGGGAGAGAGGCCGGGGCCTTACGTCTGGGGGGGAATACTGCTCGTCGTTTTCGGCTGTGTGGGGATCACCTATCAGCGCAAGAGCGACGCTCCCTGGGACAGGCGCGCCATCTGGCTGCCATTGATGGCGGTGTTGGGATTTTCCACGTCGAACATTTTCAGAAAAATCGGCATCGAGGTCGTACCCTCGGCGCTGCTGGGCATCACGCTCACCAGTTTTTTCGGTTTCCTGGCGCTGATCGCATTCGCATGGTTCCTGCCCAAACCCCAGCGCCCCTCACTCAAATGGGGAAAGGCCTGGCACTTCTATGGCCCCTGCGGACTCATCAATACCCTGGCGTTTCTGAGCCATTTCGCCGCTTTGAAGTATGGAGACATTTCGGTCGTATCGCCGCTCTCATCCACCGCGCCGCTGTTCGCGCTCCTGTATACCTGGATATTCCTGCGCGATATGGAGCGAATCACGCTCCCCATCTTGTTTGGGACGGTCTGCGTCGTCGCGGGAGGAGTGATCATCGCCTTGAAAGCGATGTAGCGAGTCGCTTTCGGGCGTGACTCAGCCTGTCAGCAGCGTCCTGATCGTGGGAGCAATTTCTCTCGCGCGGCCCCGGAGTTGCTCATCCGTGAGGCTGCCGACCGGATGGGGGATATAGGCCACCGGATAATCCGGCATGCCGCGCACCTTGGAGACCATCTCGACCGTGGGCCGGAACGGCTCGGTGCAGATGACGGCCGTGGGAACGCCTTTTTTCTCAAGCTCGATTCCGTCGTGCACACTGCACGAAGAGCAGGAGCCTCAGTCGCCCACCGCGGTGATGGCGAGGTCGCATTTCTCGGCCATCTCCGCGTAAACCTCCGGCTTGGCCGGGCGGGTGTCGTATTCTTTGGATAGCTCAACGGCGAGGTCAGAATCCGCGCCGTCCGCCCGCAACTCATCCAGTATGTAGCGCATGAGCTTGTCCGCGCCCACCTTGGAGTTCCAGAGCAGGCCGATGCGTTTTCCTGCAAGCGCGCCGTCGCGGCTTGTGCGGTCTTCGGTTTCGATCTCCGGCTCCACGGTCGGGTCGTAAATCGGTATTGCGGTTTCTACGATGGGGTTCATCGAAAACCTCCTTCTGCGTATGAATCAACGCGCGGACAATTTCTCGCCTCGTATCCTGTAAGTCAATCCAATCTCTCACGTTTCTTTTTCAAACGCGAGATTCCCGCCGCTCGGCCGCGCTCGGCGCCGGGCGGGTGACGGCCTCGCCGTTTCGCCTCCTGCTCCAGGAGGGAACCCAGGAGGAGTGTCCGCCGGCCTCGCCTCCTGCGACGACGATGTATATGTCTTCGGGCTTGAGCGCGTGGCGCACGTTGCCGTTCTCATCGGCGTCGATGGGCTTGTCGAGCTTGCCTGTGCGAAGAAGCCGGCTCAGGGGAAGCGTCGCGTTTTCAAAGAGATACTCCTGTAATTCTCTTTTCGTGGGGAATTCTTCGCCCAGAAGATGCGCGTGCTCGGGCGCGAAGACGAAAAAGGATTGCCCCTCGCTCATGCTGCCCAGACCCGTCATGGTGGCGGCGGCGGTTTCGGCGATTCCCCTCCCCTTTCCGTAATGGTTCTGTATGTTGTGCGGACCCTCGGCGGCGAGAAGCGTCACCGTGCTCGTCCCGGCGGGATACCCGAGTTCGACGTTCAAGGGCTCCCAGGGACTCGTTTCCTCCCACTCGGCGAAGGTGAAGCTGTATTTGCCCGGATTCCCCTGGGTGGAGCGGTCCAGAAGGCCCGGTTTCGAGCCCAGGCAGTTGATGATGACGAGCCTGAGCGCGCGGCCTATCGTCGCGCCGGCGCGGTTGCCCGGCCCGTAGATGTTCCCCTGCATGTTGAGGCCTGTCTCGTGGCGGATCGGGCCGTTCACGACCATGAAGGGCGCCGCCCCGCCCGTGCTCGTGGCGCTCGAGTGGAGGTTGTAGGCCGGATCGGCCATGGCTTCGAGCGCGGCGAGGATGACGGGCATGTAGGAGGGCGAACACCCCGCCATGATGGCGTTCAGGGCCACTTTCCCGGCCCGGACGGTTCGTTTCCGCTCCGCCAGGTGAAAGACGACGTCGTCCGCCTCCAGACCCGACGCCTCCAGAAAGCGATCCAGGAGTTCCGGCGTCGGGGGAACCACGGGCAGGCCGTCCGTCCAGCCTTTTTCGTGGTACGCCTCCATCGCCTCATAGACGTCCGACGCTTCGCTTACCGCTTCCATGGGGTCTCCTGTGTCAGAGTGGCTCTTCCCAGATTGGGCCGCAGAATATCGCAGATGGGCCGTTTTGAAAATGAGGCTTTACGCCCGGGGCGCCGGGTTTCATAAACGCCCGGCGGTTGGTGTATCATCCCTGCGAGGTCTGGTGTTCAGCCGCCTCCCCCAGGGGCGGCGCATCCGAAAGAAGAGGGATCATTCCGCATGGATTTCGAGTTGATTCGCGCCGTAAACGATTGTTTTCATCCGTTTTACGCTTACGCGGCGGCGGAGATTCACGCCGAGTACGGGCGCGACGCCGGCGACGTCCTGGAGATAGGCCCCTACGGCCCCGGCGTGGCGCTCGCCCTGGCGGAGCGCTGCCCCGGGATGCGCCTCACGTGCGGGGACGATTCCGAGCGCATGAACGACTACCTCGCCGGGACGATTGCGGAGGCGGGCATGTCCGCGCGCGTCCGCGTGGAACCCATTGATAAATATAGCCTTCCCTTCGAGGCGGCCTCGTTCGACCTCGTCGTCTTCCGGGGCGGGCTTTTCTTCTGGGAGGAGCAGGAGAGAATCGTCGCCGAGATGAACCGCGTCCTGAAGCCCGGCGGGACGGGCGCGCACGGCGGCGGATTCGGGGCGGGGGCGCCGGACGCGCTCATCGAATCCCTTCTGCCCGAGGCGCGCGCGTTGAACGACCGCCTCGGCAAGAAGCGTCTCTCCCGCGCCGATGTCCGCCAAATCGCTGAAAATGCAGGGCTTGCGCCTTTCCGCATCGCGTCCGAGCACGGCCTCTGGCTCTTTTGGGAGAAGGCGGGCTAGGCGTTTCCGCGCATTCCGCCCCCGCAATTCCCCGCATTTGCCGTTGTCCTGACGGTCGCGGGTCATGGCAGAATTCCCCTGCGCCGCGACCCGTCGGCGTCAAAGCCTGAGAAAATAAATTGTCGGAAATTTATCGAAAAACATCGTGAATTTATACAATTTTATACAATTTTTCAGGAATTCTTTATCTTTGCGCGAAGCGGTCGGCTCCGCATGATACCCGCGCTCTCCTATCCTCCCGCCACCCCAAACGTGGGGTCAATCCCGACTGGTGAGGGGTTGTTGAAACGGTCCCGATTTCGTGATTGGGCGAATGGAGCCGGCCGGGGAGGGGCGGCGGGGACGGGCCCCCGTGCCCGTCCGGGGTCGCTACTCCGGATACTCCCGGACGCTTCGTCTTCCGCGGCCGGAATTGCGGGAAAATGCGTGGCCGGCCCCTGCGGAGAAGGCGGTCAAACCCGAAGCGCGATGCGGTGGAGCCGCGCGCCGCGCTTCAGGAGGCGTTCGCCCCGGACTCTCCGGGGCCGCGTTTGAGGACGCCGGCGGCGTCGAAGCCGCCGTCCACCGGCAGCGTCACGCCGTTGATGTAGCCCGATTCGGGCAGCGCCAGGTAGAGGGCCGCGGCCGCCACCTCCTCCGGCGCCCCGTAGCGGTTCATCGGAACGCTCCGGAGATAGGCCCGGCGGGTCTCCTCGTCGTGCATCTGCTTCACCAGCGCGGTTTCGACGGGTCCCGGCGCCAGGGTGTTGACCGTCACGCCGAACCGCGCCCACTCCGCCGCCATCACCCGCGTCAACGCCGCGACGCCGCCCTTGGACGCGCCGTAGGCCGCGCGCCCCGTCCCGCCCCGCAGCCCCGCCACCGAGGACATCGACACGATCCGCCCGTATCCGGCCTCGACCATCACGGCGCCGGCGGCCTGCATCATCAGGAAACTTCCCGTGAGGTTGACGGCGATGATGCGGTTCCAGTCCGCAAGCGTCGTCTCCAGGGCCAGTATCTCCCTGCCGACGCCCGCGAAATGCATGAGGATTTCCAGCGAGCCGAAACGCTCGGTAACCGCCTTGATGAGCGCCTCGACGTCCCGGGACTCGGCCACGTCGGTCCTCGCGAAGGCCGCCTCGGCGCCTCGTTCTTTCAGCGCCTCCGCCGCCTGAGCGCCCGCCTCCTCGTTCAGGTCGGCGATGACGACGTTCGCGCCCGCGTCCGCCAGCGTTCGCGCCGTGGCGAGCCCGATGCCGCTCGCGCCGCCGGTGACGATAGCCGTGTGTCCTTCCAGCTTGAACGTGCCCATCGCGTGATGACTCCGGGTTCGCGGCCCCCTTCGGCGAATGCGCGCGGGAGGAGGCGGCCTTCTCCGGGCGGGGGCAGGTCGCGTCGGGTGAAGATGGGGCTTTCGCCTCAATCCGCCCCGCCCGCCAGACTCCTCTTCGTGAACACCGCGTCCAGCTCGTAGCCGCGCGCGGCGAGGTTCTCGCGTCCGCCTTCCTCGCGGTCCACGAGGCAGATGACGTGCGCGACTTCGAGGCCGAAGGCCAGGGCCGCGTCGATGGCCGTGAAGGTCGAGGCCGCGGTGGTCACCACGTCCTCGACGATGGCGGCCCTCATGCCGGGCTTGAGGTTCCCCGCCCCCTCGATGCGGTTCTGCATCCCGTGGCCCTTCTCGGCCTTTCGGATGATGAAGGCGGGCACGTCCAGGCCTTCGAGGGCGGCGGTCATCGAGACGGCCGTCACCATCGGGTCCGCCCCCAGCGTGGGGCCGCCCACGGCCTGGGCGCTCCCCCTGATGCGCTCGTAGATCACCCGGCCCACGAGCCGCGCCCCCTCGCCGTGCAGCGTCACCTGGCGGCAGTCGACGTAGAAATCGCTCACCCGGCCCGAGGCGAGCGTCACCCGTTTTTTCTCGTACGCTTTTTCCAGCAGAAGCCCCCGGAGGGCTTCGAGGTCCGCATCAGGGTTCGTCATGGCGTCGTCTCTATGAATCGGTGGATGATCCGGGCGCGCCTCCGGCGGTTCCGAGTTCCCGGCAGATGTGGAGCGCCGCCTCCGCGAAGGCCTCGGGCACCATCAAGTGCACGGCGCCCAGGTTCGTGCGGCTGAAGGCGTAGACCGAGCCCGCCGAGTCGTAACTCAGGTGCACGGGGATGCGCTCGGCCTCGAGCCTGGATTTCAGGATCAACGCCTCCATCTGCCCGCCGACGGTGGCGATGCGCCTGAGGTCGGATGACCCCTTCACGCCTTCCGGCGTCCTGTCGCCCCACACGTTCTCGCTCCTCACCGGGAATCGGAAACCACCGCCCATGATCGAAGAAATCCGGCCGGGGCGCAAGGGCGGGATGGGGCGCAGGATGATTTTGTAGGGGCCGCATACATGCGGCCCTGCCTTTTCGCCTTCACAATGCGGGTCGCATGTATGCGGCCCCTACACGTCCCCTCGTGGGGCGACCGTAGGGACAGGCCTCCGCGCCTGTTCTCACGAGGGACGGCCACGGAGGGCCGGACAACCCCTCCCCGGGGTTGTCCGGCTGCAAAACCATCGCGCCCGCCCACGCTACGTGAACCTGCATGCCGCCGCTCGCGAAACAGGGTTTTTCAACAACCCCGCCACGGTCGAATTTTCCCTCTTCGGGGGTGTTGAAAAAGTCCCTAAATGGAAAGTGTTCACCGTCATTCCGGCGAAAGCCGGAATCCATTTTACGCCTTTCGTCTTTCGTCGGGGTTCCCGCGCTTCGGCGGGGAATGAAAAGCCGCCGCGTATTCACCCGCACCCGCAAATGAATTCCGGCATGCGCCGGAATGACGGCTGCGGGATTCCGATTTGCCGAAGGGTGTGTAGGTCGGACATATATGTCTGACCTACAAACCCCTCTGCTTTTCTCCTGCACGGCTTTTTCAGCAGCCCCGTATGCGGCGCCTGCGCCCCCTCGCATCCGTGGAGCCGGATCACGCCGCCGTCATTCCGGGGCAGGTGAAACGCGGAAAACAACGGGGAAGGGCGGCCACGGGGATCGCTCCGGCTACGAACGCCTCGCGTATCGGAATGATCCCGTAGTGGGCCGCTCTTTAGCGGCCCAAGTTCGCGAACCGCCCCTACGGACATATCGCGTATCGAAACGCACCGCAGGCGCCCACCGGCCTCACAGCCACGCGAACTTCGCGGCGAACAGGAGCGCGACCCCGACAAGCGTCGGCGAGCATTCGCGCGCGCGTCCCGCCATCAGCTTGATCAGGGCGTAGGTGATGACGCCGACGCCGATGCCGTCGGCGATGGAGAACGTCAGCGGTATGGCGATGACGGTCAGTACCGCCGCGGCCGATTCGGTGGCGTCGCTCCAGTCCAGGTCCATGAGCGGGCGCGCCATCAGGCACGCCACGTAGAGGATGGCAGCCGCCGTCGCGTAGGGCGGAACCGAGCCCGCGAGCGGGGCGAAGAACAGGCAGGCGAGGAACAGGACGGCCACGACCACCGCGCACAGGCCCGTGCGCCCGCCCGCGCCGGTTCCGGCGGCGCTCTCGATGTAGCTCGTCACGGGCGAGGTGCCGAGCAGGGCGCCCCCGACCGTTCCCGCCGAGTCGGCGATCAGCGCGCGCTGCATGCGCGGGAGCCGCCCTTCCTCATCCAGGAGGTTCGCCTGGTGCGCCACGCCGATGAGCGTGCCCGTCGTGTCGAACAGGTCGACGAGCAGGAACGTGAGAACCACGGCGAGCATGCTCGCCTGCAGCGCGCCGGCGATGTCCAGGGCGAAGAGCGTCGGCGTCGGGTCGGGCGGCAGCGAGGCGAAGCCCTTCCATTCGGAGACGCCGAACGCCAGGCCCGCGGCGGCGACCGCCAGCATCCCGATGAGCGCGGCGCCCGGCGCCCTGCGCGCGTCGAGCGCCACGATCAGGCAGAAGCCGGCCAGGCACAGCAGCGGTTCGGGCGTCGTCAGGTGGCCCACGGTGACCAGCGTCGCCTTGCTGCCCTGAATGACGCCGGCGTTCTTGAGCGCGATGACGCCCAGGAACAATCCGATTCCGGCCGCAATGCCCAGCTTGAGTCCCTGCGGTATCGCCTCGACGATCCAGCGCCGCACCGGCAGTATGCTGATCGCCAGGAACAACAGGCCGGAAACGAAGACCGCGCCCAGCGCGACCTCCCACTTGTGGCCGAGTCCGAGCACGACGCTGAAGGCGAAGAAGGCGTTCAGGCCCATGCCCGGCGCCAGCGCGATCGGGTAGTTGGCGTAGAGGCCCATAATCAGCGTGGCGCCCGCCGCCGAGAGGCAGGTGGCGACGAACACCGCGTCGAACGGCATGCCGGTGCTGGAGAGGATCTGCGGGTTCACGAAGGCGATGTAGGCCATCGTCAGGAACGTCGTCACGCCCGCCGTAATTTCCGTCCGTACGTCGGCGCCGCGCTGCGCCAGTCCGAAGAAGCGTTCAAGGGTATCGGTCATGGGTTCCTCTCACGGGTTTTCGGGGCGGGCGGTTCGGGGCGGCCTTCGGTTCGAGATTGCGCCGCAGTCTAATACAGCGCCGAGGATTTTTCGAGCGGGGGCCACATGGCCCACCCTAACGAGTCGATGCGGTTTTGTTCGTCATTCCGGCGCATGCCGGAATCCAGAACCGATGAGAAGGATAAATATCGGCATTCCATTCCCTCATTCATTCGCCGGGAATGACGGACAAAGAACAAAAGACAAAGTCCCTGGATTCCGGCATGCGCCGGAATGACGGTGAGCAATCTCGATTCAAGGGGATTGTTGAAAAACCCCACGCCGGGGGACATCGTTTTTACCGGGAAGGCCGCTTCCGCGCGAACCCCCAAACCCCCTCGTCGGAACCACCCCCCCTATCCCCCCTTGTCAGGGGTCAAACGCGAGTGATGAACGAGCGTTTGCATAAGCCATTGACGAGAAACACATCGGCTCGCAAAACCTCCCTCTTCGGTCGGTTTTGACCCCTGACAAGGGGCTGTTGAAAAAGTTCACAAAAGGAGCACGCCGAATTTCACTCCCCCCTTGAGGGGTTGTTGAAAAACCTGTCCCTCTCGGATCAGCCACGTTTTATCCGTAGGGGCAATCCCTCCTCGGGACTGCCCCACCATTCGCGAACGGCCCTTCCCGGAGAAGAAACGGGCGCTTCACGAAGCGCCCCTCCGGTCGCCATTCGAGATGGTATTGTATGTCGGACATATATGTCCGACATATCATGCGACCCGCATATCGAACGGGGAGGGCCGCATGATATGCGGCCCCTACACCGCCACTCGAACGACGCCTATGGGGACAAGCCTCTGCGCCCGCCCGTATTTAGCGCCCGTCAGACAACCCTTTTCATCAGGACAGGCGCGGGGGCCTGTCCCTACGCAAGGATAGCGTCTTCGCAGGGCAGCCTCTTCTTCAGTCGAGGCTGACTCCGCCTTCTCCCGGTTTTCGTTTCCGGCAATCGGACGGACACACGGGTCCGCCCCGACGGTCCACCCCCCCCGGTTGGTTTCCCCTTCCATGAAATGGTAGTTTGGTGCCGAAACGGGAGGAGACGCCTTGCGACGATTGTGGTTCATCATCCTGGCGGCGGCCCTGGGGCTGCCGGTCCATACGGCGGGCGACGCTCGGGCCGGGCCTGCGCGGGAGGACGCCCGGAATCAGGCGGCGCGGGCGCCTTTCGTCGTGGTGCTCGACCCCGGCCACGGGGGGCGCGACGCCGGCAGCCGCGGCGCGCGGCTTCTGGAGAAGGATTTCGCGCTCCGCGCGGCGGAGATGCTGGCCGCGCTCCTCGCAAGACGCCCCGAGGTGAAGGCGGTCCTCACGCGCGAGGCCGACACGGAGATGACCGCCGTCCAGCGCGCCTCGGTGGCGAACTACAACGCCGCCTCGTTGTTCCTCACCCTGCACGCGGACGCCTCCTGGCGGCCCGGCGCGCGGGGGCCGGCCATCATGGTGGCGGCGCCCAGGCGTCCGCCGCGCGTGGCCGGGGAGGCGGCCCGGGCCGTGGCGTTCCGCTGGCAGCGGAGCCAGAACGTCCATCTGGCCTCGAACCGCCGCTTCGCCCTGGACCTGCAGAGGCGCTTCGCCGCCATCCGCGCGGGCGCGAGGCCGCCGCTCCGCATTCTCGCCGTGCGCGATCTGGAGGGCGCGCGCATGCCCGCGGCTTACGTGAGCCTGGGCGTCATCAGCACGCCCGAGGACGAGGCGCGCCTGAGCGAGACGGGAGAAGAGGACCCATACCTCACGGCGCTCGCCAGGGCGGTGCTCAAGTTCGCGGGCCTCACGGAAGACCTGCCGCCCAAACCGCCCGCGCCCGAAGAGGCCGCGCCGGTAGAGACTCCCGAATCGCAGGCCACACCGACTGAATCTTCACGGGTTCCGGAGACCCCTCCGCAGCCTGAATCTGGTGAACCCGAAGCCGCGCCGTCTGAATCTTCAGGGGCGCCCGATCCGCCTCGGCGGCCTGAATCTACTGAACCGCAACCCGCGCAGGCGGGATCGCCTCAGCCGGGGTCCGGGACGCAGAACGCCGCGCCTTCCGGGGAGGGCCGCTAGGGTGGCGAAGAAACTCGCGCTGGCCGTCTTGATCATCCTCGTGAGCGGAGCGCTCGTCTGGAATTTCCAGGAAACCGTCTTGGACTTCATCGAGCGGGGCCGGGACGCCGAGGTAGACGACGCCGGGCGGCCCGGCGCCGCGCGCGCGCCGGGCGTGAAGAAGACGCTTTATTTCGCAAGCGCCGAGCAAGACGCGCTCGTTCCCTATCCCGTCGAGGTCGAGATCGGGAAGAAGGAGGTCGATACCCTGCGCAACGTGCTGGCGGCGCTCATCGCCGGACCCGAGAGGGAGGGGTACGCGCCGGTCATTCCCAAAGGAGTGAAGCTGCGCGCCGCGTTTCCGGGGCCGGACGGGGTCGCCTACGTCGATTTCGACGAGGCCTTGAGAGACGCGCACCCGGGCGGCGTGTGGGCGGAACTGATGACCGCCTACGGCGTCGCCAACACCGTGATCGGGAATTTTCCCGATCTGTACGATCGCGTGGCGCTGCTCATCGGGGGGCAGGAGGCGCTGAGCATCGCGGGCTCCCTGGCCATCACGGGCCCGCTCAAGGCGCGCGAGGAGTTGCTAATGAATCGCGCTCCCGCACCCGCCGCGGGCGGCGCATCCCAAGACGCGCGGGAGGCGGTTACGCAAAACGCCGCCACGGCCGCCCAGGGGCCTCCCGCGAGCGCCGTGGGCGAACCCAGGGAGACCCTCCCGCCGGTGGGCGGCTCTCCCCTCTCGCCGGTGGGCGTGCCCGAGAAAAAGCCGGACGTGGACGCGGTGGGCGCGCCGGGTGGGGATCGTTGAAAAAGCCTTAATGAACAAGGATTTAACGCGACCGATGAAAGTGTAAGAATCACTCCCCCCTTGAGGGTCTGGCTTCCCGAGGGGAAAGCCAGACGAAGAGGCCGAGCCTTGGCGAAGGCCGATTCGGCGGGGGACATGGTGATAAAATCAAAAGCTCCCCCCACCAGTTCGCTTTCGGGCTTACGCCCTTAGCTCACTGACTCCCCCTCAAGGGGGGAGTGTTTCCATACTGCGTGTTAATCGGTATTGCTCGCGAGGAGGGAGTGAACTTCAAGACCATCGAGGTCGAACACGGGCGGTGTAGGGGCCGCATATCATGCGGCCCGCCGCCGGAGGGGCGAAAAGGCCGGGCCGCATGATATGTCGGACATATATGTCTGACCTACACACCCTCTTGAAAGACGACCGTGGGGGCGCTTCGTGAAGCGCCCGTTTCTTCTCCGGGGCGGGGCGTTGATGAACGCCCCACGTTCGCGAACGGCCCCTACGGGTAAAACGTGGTTGATCCGAGAGGGACGGATTTTTCAACAGCCCCTTGAGGGTCGGGCTTCCCGAGGGGAAAGCCAGACGAAGAGGCCGAGCCTTGGCGAAGGCCGATTCGGCGGGGGACATGGTGATAAAATCAAAAGCTCCCCCCACCAGTTCGCTTTCGGGCTTACGCCCTTAGTTCACTGACTCCCCCTCAAGGGGGGAGTGAATTGTCTCTCTCCTTGGCTTGTAGCGATCCTATGGAGGGTGTGGTTTTGTTTGTCATTCCGGCATTGCAGGCGTTTCCCAACAGCCCCCTGTAATTCGCGTCAGGCGCACGCCTCGCGTATGGATTCCTCCAGAACCCCCACCATCCGGCTGATCTCCTCGTTCGTCACGCAGTAAGGCGGCATCAGGACGATCACGTCGCCCAGGGGCCGCACGGCGAGGCCGCGCCTTCTCGCCGCCAGGATGACCGCGCGCCCCTTGCGCTCGGCGGGCGTGTAGGGTTCCTTCGTCGCCTTGTTCTTCAAAAGCTCCACGCCGACCATCCAGCCCAGGCCGCGCGCCTCGCCCACGTGGGCCGAGGCTTTCAGCCGTTCGAGTTCGCTCCAAAGGCGGACAATCTTCGCCCGGTTCGTTTCGATGGTGCGTTCTCTCTCGAAAATTTCGAGGTTCGCAAGCGCCGCGGCGCAGGCGAGCGGGTTCCCCGTGTAGGAGTGCCCGTGAAAGAACGCCCGGCCCGTCTCGGGCGGTCCGCGGAATGCGTCGAAAATCTCCTCGCTCGCGAGCGTCGCCGCCAGCGGCAGGTAGCCGCCCGTGATGCCCTTGGCGAGGCACAGGATGTCGGGGGAGACGCCCTCGTGCTCGCAGGCGAACATGGGGCCGGTGCGCCCGAAGCCCGTGGCGACCTCGTCCGCTATCAGGAGCACGTCGTGCGCCGCGCACGCCTCGCGCACCTTATGGAGAAAGCCCGTCGGCTGGACGATCATCCCCGCCGCTCCCTGCACCATCGGCTCCAGGACCACCGCCGCTAGATGCGGCGCGTTCTCCGCGATGTGATGCGCGATCTCATCGCCCGAACACACCGGACACGGCGGGCGCTCCGCCCCCCTCGGGCACCAGAAGCAATAGGGCGCCTCAGCTCTCATGGTCTGGAAGAGGAGCGGCCCGAAGATGTGGTGGAACAGGTCGATTCCGCCCACAGACACCGCGCCGACCGTGTCGCCGTGGTAGGCCAGGTTCAGGGTGAGGAACCTGTCTTTCTCAGGCTTGGGGTCTTTTCTCTGCTTTTGGTATTGAAACGCCATCTTGAGGGCGATTTCCACCGCCGTCGCGCCCGAATCAGAATAAAAAACGCGGGTGAGGCCTTCTGGCGCGATTCGCGTGAGCTTTTCGGCGAGTTCGATGGCGGCGGGATTCGCCATGCCGAGCTGGGTGGTGTGGGCGATCCGCCCAAGCTGGGCGCGGACGGCCTCGTCTATCTCTTCCTTGCGGTGTCCGTGTATGTTCACCCACAGGGAGGACACGCCGTCCAGGTAGCGCCCGCCCTCCACGTCGATCAGGTACGCCCCCTCGCCGCGCTCGACGATGAGCGGCGGGTCCTCATTCTCCCACTCGTCCATGGGGGTGAAGGGATGCCAGAGGTGCTTCCTGTCCGCGTCTGTCAGTCGGCGGAGGCGCCCCGCTTCGTCGGTGCTCATGCGGGGCGTTCGGCGAGGATGACGGCTTCCTGCTCATCGAAGGCGAACGCACCGTCCTCCTCGCGCGGGTCGAGCCAGTAGGCGATGGCGGGCGAGGCGCTTTCGAGATATGCGCGAAGCGCCGCCTTGTCCGCGTCCGTGAGGTGGGGACGGTTCACCCACTCGGAGAGCACCATCTTCTTACGGAGCGTCTCCGAATAGAGGACGCGGAAGCCCGCCGCCTCCAGCATCTCCACCAGGTCGGGCAGGCTGTCGCATCGGTTGTGGCTCGGGTCGCGCAGGCGCTCGAAATCGTTGTAGCTGTCCTGCTCCCTGGGTTCTTCCGGCGCGATGTTGTCGATGTAGACGAGCCTGCCGCCGGGTTTCAGGACGCGGAACATCTCGCGCATCGAGGCCTCTACGTCGGGGAAATGATGTGGCGCGATGCGCACCGATACCGAATCGAGCGCGCCCGTCTGGACGGCGATGCTCTCGGCGTCGGTTCTGAGATAGGAGACGTTCCCGACGCCCTTCTCCTCCCCTAATCTTCGCGCGGAATCGAGCATGCCGGCGGTCAGGTCGCTCGCGATGACGTGGCGGCACTTCTCCGCCATCCGGTAGGCCGTGTGGCCCGCGCCCGTGGCGACGTCGAGATGGACGCCTCCGCTCGGGTTCAGCACCTCGGCGGAGCGCGCAAGCGAACTGCTCCGCGCATGCGGCGCGCTGGTGACATAGTAGTCCGAATCCTGGTTGTAAATCTTCTGTACGGCCTCTCGCTGCTCCCTGGACGTGTCCATGCGGCTCCTCGATGAGAACGGGAATATCGGCTTGCGGGGGGAGTATTTCCAGAAAACCGGTTTTGAGGCAAGCACCTGGCGGGTCAATCGCGACTGATGAAGGAGTGATTGACGCGACTGATGAGGGGTTGTTGAAAAAGTCCCCGGAAGCAGGGAACGGGTTTCCCGTAGGGGCGGACCTGCGTGTCCGCCCGGTTGTTGATGCGGACCTTGTTGAGGTTTTTCTACCCCTTTGGTGTTCCAGTTCCCGATATCCGTTCGATATGCGAACTTCGCGTTTGGGGCGGACACGCAGGTCCGCCCCTACAAAAGACGCAAACGCTAATTCATCGAGCTTTTTCAACAAACCCCTCAAGGGGGGAAGTGAACTTCAAAAGCGTGCGCGAAAAAATCGCTTCTCGGGGATTTTCCAATGCTCCCGGCAGAGGAGGGCTGTGTCCAGGCAGACTCTACATGTGAGCCGGTCCACGTCGGGAAAGAGAGATCGGATTTGAGTTTGGCCTAAAGCGGCCTCAATACCGCGCGCGCGGGCGCGCCGTCTCGGCCCGGGAACAGGGCGGGCAGGGCGATGAGCTCGTAATCGCCCTCGGGCGCATCGGCGAGGTTCAGCCCTTCGAGCAGCACGACGCCCAGCGGCATCAGCAGCATGTGGACGGGCGCGTTGGGGTCGGGCGCGTCCACGCCGAGATAGTCCACGCCCAGGAGCTCCATCCCGTGGTCGTAGAGAAGCTGCCCGGCTTCGGGCGTCATGTGGCAGTAGTCGGGGCTGTAGGGCTTCGACCACCATCCCTCGTCCGAGTTTCGCGTCTTGATGAGAAAGCGCGTGGCGCCTTCGAGGTTCTTGGTGGCGAGCTCCTCCGCCGTGATGCACTCGTGGTTTTCGACCGCGATCACCCGGGCGGGACCCATGAGGGTTTCGAGGTTCAGCGTCTCGATGCCGCCCGCATCGTGCAGGTAGTGCATGGGCGCGTCCACGTGCGTGCCGGCGTGCACGCCGAAGAGGACTTCGGTGAGGCAGACGTCGTCGCCTGCGTCGAAGGATTTGTGGAAGCGTATCGAGAGCCCCGGGTTTCCGGGGTAGATGGGCATTTTCCCTTCTTCTACGGGAACGGATATGTCGATGATGGCCATGCGCGCTCCTCCGGCGGGATGGGGTGGGATTGGATGAGACTAGGATATCAAAAAACGGCGTGGGGTGTCCAAACGGGGGTTTTCGGGGTTGATCGCGACCGCTGCGTGAGGCCGCATTGATCCATGGGATGATGCTTCTCTCCCGCTCGCCCTCCGCCCTCGAATCATCCCCCTTCCTTCCTCACCGGTCGGGATCGACCACCGTCGTCATTCCGGCTTTCGCCGGAATGACGAACAAAACCGCACCGCCTCTTTCCTCACCCTGAGTAGCCGCCGAAGGCGGCGTATCGAAGGGCGAGGGGAGTCGAACGACCCACGCCGGTGCGAGAGGGCATCCTTCGATACGCGGCTTCACCGCTACTCAGGATGAAGCGGAGAGGACTTTTTCAACAGCCCTGACAAGGGGGGTTGGCGGTGGGGGAGAAGCAGACCGCATGTGGTAAGGCTTTTTAAGTGGAGAAGATGGAACTTGAGAAATTCATGACGAGGCGAAAACGGGAAGGACGAAGCGATGGGTTCCCATCCGGTGAAAAACAGGCGCAAGGACGAACCGCCGAACGAAGCGGAAGAAACCGCCGAGGATGCGATTGATTTCGAGATAGCGGCGAAACGATGGCGCGATCTCAAGAAAGGCCGCGACTCGCTCGTTACGGATGAAGGACGGGTGGTCGATTTTGATGACTTCGTGATTCTGCGCATGGACCCGGCCGGGGAGAGCACCTGACAACCGCTCCCCCTTGTAGAGCGCTAAACTGTTACTCCCCCTCAAGGGGTTGTTGAAAAACCCCCTCCTCGCTCGGAATTCACCACCGCCGTCATTCCGGCGCATGCCGGAATCCAGAGCAGACGGGGATACCGAATCGCAGGACGACCAGGAAAAACGATAAAGCGAAAAGACAAATTCAAAAACAAAGTCCCTGGATTCCGGCATGCGCCGGAATGACGATCAAAACCGCATTCAACCGTAGCGGGGTGGTTGCCCTTCACGCTTTCACCGATTGAGCAGCGCTTTCGGTCGGATGGCCGTCGCGCTTCCACCAGTCGAGTCCGCCCATGAGTTCCTTCACCCCGAAGCCGAGCCGCGTCATGTTGAGCGCGCCCTTGGTCGAGGCGTTGCAGCCGATGCCGTCGCAATAGGTGACGATGAGGGCATCCCCGTCGAGGTGCCCGGTGGTATCGGGGTTCATCTGCCGGTGCGGGATGTTGATCGCGCCGGGGATGTGCTCTTCCTCGTATGCCTCGGGCGAACGCGCATCGATGACGACGACGTTCTCGCCTTGTTCCATCGCGACTTTCAGGTCCCATGAATCGGTTTCATAGGCCAGCTTGTTCGCGTAGTGGTCGAGCTGTTCGTTCATTGGATATCCTTGATTTAAGCGCTCATCATCTTTGAGTGGCAGTCCCCCTACTCGTGCACGACGACGCTGCGGGCCACCTCGCCGTTTAAGAGCGCATCGTATGCCTCGTTGATCTGCTCGATGGGCCACTCCCTGGTGAGCAGGTCGTCGAGATTGAGTTTCCCGGCCATGTAGAGGTCGATGAGCCGGGGCACGAACAGCCTGGGGTTGGACGAGCCGTAGAGGGAGCCGATGAGGCGCTTCTCTTCCGTCACCAGGGAGGTGGGCTGTACCGAGACTTGTGATTTCACGTCCGCGATGCCGACGATGACGGCGGTGCCGCCCGTGCGCAGGCTCTTGAACGCCGTGGACATCACCTCGGGCACGCCGATGAACTCGAAGGCGTAGTGCACGCCCTTGCCGTCGGTGATCGAGCGGATGGCCTCCACCGCGTCCTCATCCGATGAGTTCACCGTGTGCGTCGCGCCGAATTTCTTCGCCATCTCGAGCTTGTTCTGCATCAGGTCGACCGCGATGATGGGTTCCGCCCCCACCATGGCCGCGCCCTGAATCCCGTTCAGCCCCACGCCGCCCGCGCCGAATATCGCCACGCTCTCGCCCGGACGCACCTGCGCGCCGTTCACCACCGCGCCCACGCCCGTGATGACGGCGCAGCTCACCACCGCCGCTTTTTCGAGCGACATGTCCTCTCGAATCTTGAGCACCGATTTCTCCGACACCACCGAGTGGGAGCTGAACGTGGAGACGCCCAGGAAGTGGTGCACCTTCTCGCCGTTGATGGAAAAGCGCGTCGTGCCGTCCGAGAGCGTGCCGTCGGCCCGCATGCGGATGCCCTCGCCGCAGATGGCGGGCCGGTTCGAGAGGCAGAGCTCGCATGCGCCGCAGCTGTAGCGCCAGACGGATACCACGTGATCGCCCGGCTTCACCGACGTCACGCCGGGCCCCACCTCCTCCACGACGCCCGCGCCCTCGTGACCCATGATGATGGGCGTGGGCACCGGGAACAGGCCCGCGATGGCGTGGTGGTCGCTGTGGCAGACGCCGCCCGCGCGGTAGTGCACGAGCACCTCGCCCTCCTTGGGCGGTTCCACCTCGATGGGTTCGATGGTCATCGGTTTGCCGACTTCGTGGAAGATGGCTGCTTTCATGGGCATGCTCCTCGGTCGATGGGTATGCGCGGGGGCAAAGAACCCCGGCGATATCTTGTGGTTTTTCGTATTCTTACCCGAAAACGGGCCGGATTGCACACGGCGCTCCCCATCGGGCGTTGCAAGTCGGGGCGCATCCGTATATGCTCTTGGGAGATAGTTCCTGCTAGGGGTGTATGCGCTGAGAGCCCGGAGTCGCGGGCAACCCTTGGAACCTGCACTGGGTAATTCCAGCGAAGGGAAGCGGGCCGAAGAATCCGGGTGTTTTTGGCCGCTCCCGAATCGCGGGGCGGCTTTTTTGTTTTGATGTTTCTGGGGAGATGATTTCTTGCGTGTCCGGGTGAACGGAGAGGACAGGGAACTGGCAGAGGGCGTGAGCGTCGCGGCGCTTCTGGACTCCATGTCGCTCGAGGTGAACGGCATCGCCGTGGCGCTCAACATGGAGATCGTCCGCCGGGGCGAATACGGGGATACGCAGTTATCCGATGGGGATGAGGTCGAGATCGTCCGCGCCGTGGGCGGGGGCTGATTATGAATGATAACGGGCGCGGCGTGAGAGCCGGCGCCGGGAGGGAGTGTGATGAGCACGTATGAGATCGGGGGCAGGACGTTCACTTCCCGCCTTTTGGTGGGTTCGGGCAAATATCCGAGTTTCGCCGTGATGCGCGACGCGCTCGAAGCGAGCGGGACGGAGATCGTCACCGTCGCCGTGCGCCGCGTGGATCTAGAAGACGATTCCTCGGAGGGCTTCTGGGCGCATTTCGATAAAGATAAATACACGATGCTGCCCAATACGGCGGGCTGCTACGACGTGAAGAGCGCGGTGACGACGGCGCGGCTCGCGCGCGAGGCCACCGGGTCCGACTTCGTGAAGGTCGAGGTCATCGGCGATGAGGACACGCTCTTCCCGGACAACGAGGGCCTGCTGGAGGCGTGCCGGATTCTGCTGGACGACGGCTTCATCGTCCTGCCCTACTGCATCGACGATCCGGTGATCTGCAAGAAACTCGAACAACTCGGCTGCCACGCCGTCATGCCGCTGGCGGCGCCCATCGGCTCGGGCCTCGGCATCCGGAACCCCTACAACCTCAGGATCATCCTGGAGCAGGTATCGGTTCCCGTCATCGTGGACGCGGGCGTGGGCACGGCTTCGGACGCCGCGGTGGCGATGGAGTTGGGCGCGGCCGCCGTCCTGATGCAGACGGCCATCGCGGGCGCGGACGACCCGGTGAAGATGGCGCGCGCCATGAACCTCGCCGTCGAGTCGGGCAGGCTCGCGTACGAGGCCGGGCGCATCCCCATGAAGCTCTACGCCACGGCGTCGAGTCCGCTGGCGGGCGTCATCGGCTCTTAGGGCTGATACCGCGAAGATTTTGGAATCATCCGCGCTGGACCCGCTCTACCTCATCACGGACAGGAACGCCCCCCCGTCGGGCGATCTCCTCGACGCGCTGGAAGCCGCCCTCGCAGGCGGCGTGCGCTTCGTCCAGTTCCGCGAGAAGGATATGCCATTTGAGGAGCGCCTGCGCCTGGGGCGGGAGGTCGCCTCCCTTGCCTCTGAACACGGCGCGCGCCTGCTCGTGAACGGCGACCCCGAACTCGCGGACGCCCTGGGCGCGGACGGCGTTCATCTCGGCAAGGGGACGGTGAGCGTCTCGGAGGTGCGCGCGGGAGGCTATTCCGGCCTCATCGGCTATTCCGCCCATTCGGGAGAAGAAGCCGCTGCTGCGTTCGCAGAGGGAGCGGATTTCGTTACGCTCAGCCCCGTGTTCCCCACCAACAGCAAATTCTCATCCGGCGCCGTCCTGGGACTCGATAAGTTCGAGAAAGAGCGCGAAGTTGCGGGCGGCCCCGTCTACGCGCTCGGCGGCGTGGGGGCCGAGAACGCCTCTGCGTGTATCGAAAGAGGCGCGAGCGGCGTCGCGCTCATCGGCGCGGTACTGGCGGCCGACGACCCCGCCCGCGCGGCGCGGGAGGTGCGCGCGGCGCTGCGCGTTTGAGCGCGCCCGCATGTGGTTGTTGAAAAAAACCTTCTCGCTCGGAATTGGCCACTGCCGTCATTCCGGCGCCATTGCCGTTCCTGTCGCAGGGGCCGCATACGGGGTTGTTGAAAAATCTCCCCCTGGCGGGATAAACGCAACCTCCTCGAAGGAGAAGCCCCATAAAGGCACCCCCCCCTACCCCCCTTGCAGGGGCAAGAAAGAGCAAAGCCCCTCCACCCGGCGGGGGACATCGCCTTTTTATGTCCCCCTTGAGGGGGGTTGTTGAAAAAGCCGGAGAGGGAAAGTTTCTTTGTGCGTAGGGGTCGCATACATGCGACCCTCCCCGTTGGGGGCACGCGGGCCGCATAATATGCGTGGGGCGCTCCCAAGGAGGGAGCGCCACCTACAAAAACCGCCCCCTCCCGGTCGCGTCATATCCTCGTTAATCATCACTTTTTCTACTCCCCCTCAAGGGGGGAGTGGTTTCGGTGTTCTCCTCGGTGGGAGAGGTTTTTCAATAACCCCATGTATGCGACCCGTGTTTTGAAGGCGAAAAGGCAGGGCCGCATGTATGCGGCCCCTACACGCGGGCGGTGGCCCCTCACGGATCGGCTCTCACCAAGGAAAGGTCGCGACCTCGGACGGGAGCAAGGGCCCGTCCGCTGCCACCCCCTCCCCGGTTGTTCGCATTCGCCGAATCACGAAATCGGGGACTTTTCCGGCGGCCCCGCGCGTTTTCCCGCCCCGCGCTACTTGAGAAATCCGCGCGAATATCCAACAATAGCGGAAAATCGCATAGCTATGATTTTTTTCACCTGACCGATCCGGGAGGTATTCTCATGGTCGACGACAAACAGTTCGACACCTTGTTGCAGGAAAAACGGGTATTCAAGCCAAGCCGCGATTTTTCAAAACAGGCCCACATCACGTCCATGGCCCAGTACCGGGAGATGTACGAGGAGTCCGTCAAGAGGCCCTCGCGGTTCTGGACGAAAGTGGCGAACAACTTCCACTGGTTCAAGAAGTGGGGGAAGGTCCTGGAGTGGACGGAACCGCACGCCAAGTGGTTCGTGGGCGGTGAGACGAACATCTCCTACAACTGTCTCGACCGCCACCTCACCACCTGGCGCAAGAACAAGGCGGCCATCATCTGGGAGGGCGAGCCGGGCGATTCGCGCATCCTCACCTATCAGGAGCTTCACCGCGAGGTGTGCAAGTTCGCCAACGCGATGAGGAGCGTGGGCATCCGGAAGGGCGATCGCGTCATCATCTACATGCCGCAGACGCCGGAAGCCGCCATCGCCATGCTCGCCTGCGCGCGCATCGGCGCGCCGCACAGCGTGGTCTTCGCCGGCTTCAGCGCGAACTCCCTGCGCGATCGCATCGACGACTGCCGCGCCAAGGCCGTCCTGACGGCGGACGGCGGCTTCAGGCGCGGGAACGTCGTGCCGCTCAAGAAGAACGCGGACGAGGCGTGCAAGGGCGCCAAGTCGATCAAGACGATGATCGTCCTGCGCCGCACGAACAACAAGGTGACCATGAAGCGGGGCCGCGACCACTGGTACCACGACCTGATGGAGAACGCCTCCACCGATTGCCCCGCCGCCAGGCTCGATTCCGAGCACCCCCTCTACATCCTCTACACGAGCGGCACGACCGGCAAGCCCAAGGGCATCATGCACACCACGGGCGGGTACATGTGCGGCACCTACCTCACCTCGAAGTACGTGTTCGATCTCAAGGACGAGGATACCTACTGGTGCACGGCGGACATCGGCTGGGTGACGGGCCACAGCTACATCATCTACGGCCCGCTGCTTAACGGCGCCACGTCCGTCATGTACGAGGGAGCGCCCAACCACCCCGATCCGGGCCGTTTCTGGGACATCGTGGAGAAGTACAGCATCAACATCTTCTATACCGCCCCCACCGCCATCCGCGCGTTCATGAAGTGGGGCGACGACCATCCCAAGGGGAGGGACCTCTCCAGCCTGCGCCTTCTCGGCACGGTGGGAGAGCCCATCAACCCCGAAGCCTGGATGTGGTACCACAAGGTCATCGGAGGGGAGCGCTGCCCCATCGTGGACACCTGGTGGCAGACCGAGACGGGCGCCATCATGATCACGCCGCTGCCCGGCGCCACGCCGACCAAGCCCGGCACGGCCACGCTTCCCTTCTTCGGCATCGTGCCCGACGTGGTGACGAAAGACGGCGCATCGGTAGGCCCCGAGGGCGGCGGCCTGCTGGTCGTGCGGAAACCCTGGCCCTCCATGCTGCGCACCATCTGGGGCGACGACGCGCGCTACAAGAAGCAATACTGGAGCGACGTGCAGGGCTGCTACTTCACGGGCGACGGCGCGCGGCGCGACAAGGACGGCTACGTGTGGATCATGGGCCGGGTGGACGACGTCATCAACATATCGGGCCACCGCCTCGGCACGATGGAGGTCGAGAGCGCGCTCGTGGCGAACCCCGACGTGGCCGAGGCCGCCTGCGTGGGCATCCCCCACGAGATCAAGGGCGAGTGCATCGCCGCCTTCGTCACCATGAAGGGCGCGAACAGGAAGAACGACAGGCTCGAGAAGAAGCTGAAAGAATGGGTGGTCAAGGAGATCGGCGCCATCGCGCGGCCCGACTACATGCGCTTCACCGACGCGCTGCCCAAGACGCGGAGCGGCAAGATCATGCGCAGGCTCCTGCGCGACATCGCCTCGGGGTCGGACCAGATCGGCGACACCACGACGCTCGAGGACATTTCCGTCCTCCAGAGCCTCCAGCAGTACCAGGACGAGTAGGAGCGACCGAGCAGAGTCAAGGTTTCATTTGTAGGGGACGCACATCATGCGTCCCTTACTTGTATCTTCTCACGTTCAGGGAGGAATTTTCGGCAGGATGAGCCTTGAAGAAATCTTAAGAAAAGCGGTCGAGCACATTGACTCTGGCTTGTTGAGAAAAGAGACACAAGTCAGGGATACAGTTATCAATCCCATTCTCAAAGCGTTGGATTGGGATGTTGGTAATCCTGAAAGGGTCAGAACGGAATATGAAGTTCTAAAAGGTAAAGAAGGCTCGGTAGACTACGCACTACTCAGAGAAAAGGCGCCTGTGATTTTCATAGAAGCTAAAAAGCTTGGCGGTATAAAAAAAGCCAAGAAGCCTAGGGACGAAGATAGCAGGGAACAACTATTTAACTATTATTATGCCGATAGGAGGCCGGAGTTTCTAATTCTGACGGACGGCAAACGCTGGTTTTTTTATCTCGGGAAATTGGAGGAAGAAGAAAAAGTCTTAGATAATCTGTTGTTCCACGAAATGGAATTAACGAGTAGGGAAGAGGTTTCCAAGTATGTCTCGTTTTTCAGGAAATACCTTGAGAGGAAGCAAATCGTTTCTTACCGGAGTGCCTTGAAGGCCGCAGAGAATGTCTACAAAAAGAATCAGGATAGAAAGATAACACGCGACGCGATTCCGAGTGTCTGGCTAAGGATGCTGGAGACCCCGAACCAGAAACTACGCGATCTGCTGGCGAAAGAGGTAAGAAACGAGCTTAAATCCAAGCTGAAACCAGATGATTTGCGAGAAGAAGTGGAAGCGTTTTTGAAAGAGTTTGCTTCTGAGGCTGTGCCACCAACATCTCGCTCCCGTTCATCAAAGCCAGTGCCTGCCTCGGCGGAGCCTAAAGCTGGCAAGGGGTCGAAATTCGTCGGCTTCGTTCTTGATGGGAAGGACTTCGCCACCAAAAACTCCATAGAAACTTTGGCCAAAATACTGAAAGAGTTTTCTGGCCGTGAATCTGGATTTATGGAACGCTTTGCGGAGAAAACGAAGGGGAAAGAGAGGCCGTTGGTGTCGAAAGACCGCGATAAACTCTATGCTCGCCCTAATGAAGCTCATCCCCAAGCCGAGGATTTGAAGAACGGGTGGTGGTTACAGAAAGGAACAAACGCTAAAATAGAGCAAATCAAGAAACACATCGAAATCGCCTGCGAAGTTGCAGGCGTGAAATTCGGCTCTCAGTTGGAGCTGATTGAGCCTGATGCCCAGTAATCTTGAGAATTATCGGCGAGATTAGGAAAGTTTTTTTACTCCCCCCGAGGGGCGGTTGAAAAAACCCTCCTCGATCTGAATTGTCCACCGCTGTCATTCCGGCGAATGCCGGAATCCAGAACCGATGAGAGAACCGGAGCCCATGGAATCCGGCCCCTTACGCCGGAGTGCCTCATTCCAGCCTTTCTTCAATACCAGTCCGCTCTGGATTCCGGCATTCGCCGGAATGACGGCGGTTTATCTCGCTTGATGAGGAAAAGCGCAAAGACAGGGCGCTATCTCGGACGGACGCGGGGGCTGTCTTTACGAAGTCATTGCCTAGAACGCCGATAGTTTGTCGATGAGAAGCGTTGAGAACTGCTGATCCAATCCGGTATGTGCGGATTGCGGGAGGAAGCTCTCAGTGGAAGAACTCGTGAATATCTGTGCCTATGGGGGAGTGGATGAGGTTTCTTCCTGCGATGGTCAGATAAGTTTGATGAGGGCGGCGGGGAAGGCGACGCCGGCCACGATCAGCCCGCCGAGCCGAATCGTGATCCGTTGTTCGAGGGCGGCGAGGTCGGCCTTGGTCGCCAAATTCTCGCTTACGGCGCGACGCATTGTCGAAACGATGGCTTCGGCGTGGGCTTCCGTCAGCCCGGCGGCCTTCAAATCGCGGGCGGCTTCCAGCGTATCGAATTGGATGTCGCTCATCGGGGTTTTCTCCGTTGGCCCAACAATCACCGTTACCCTACCACAGATTTCCCTTGCGCGGAACGCATGTAAAACCCCGTGATTGCCGACCCCTCACGGCCGTCCGTCATCACTTCCGTCCGCCGGGAGATGATTCCCTCGGGCGTTCCCGGCGATTTGGCCGCGCGCGGGGAGGTGGTACCATGGAGCGGCGCGAGGACGTTCAAAGACCCATCTGAATCTCTATTCCGAAAGATGGGGCGAAAGATGACCGATTACCAGTTCTACATGTTTCTGGCCACTGCCGCCGGTCCCCTCGTGGCGCTCGGCGTCGGCGGCGCGCAATGCCTGCTGATCTTCAGCGGACTCCGGCAGATGGAGGCGGCCTCGCGCGCGCGGGAGCAGTTGCACGCCGAGACCATGGCGGTTTTGGAATCGCGGCACGCGCAAACCATGGCGGCTCACAGAGAAACGATGGCGGCTTTGGAGAAGCGACATGCCGAAAACTTGGCCGCGCTGAAGGAACTCATCCGCCGCACCGGCGGCGGAGTCGAATGAGCGTGGTTCATGGCGGGTTGAGGTAAGGCGCGGCCCGGCGCGGATAAGACTTCTTCCTGTGATGGTCAGTTTGATGAGGGCGGCGAGGAAGGCGGCGCCGGCCGCGACCGACCCGCCGATCCGAATCGTGATCCGTTGTTCGAGGGCCGCAAGGTCGGCCCTGGTCGCCAGGCTCCCGCCTGCGGCGCGGCGTATCGACGCGCGATGAAATACCCGCCTGGAAATTTTCCCCTGATGGATATAAGTTGACGGCGTTGCCTCCTGATGAGGCATCCCTGGAAAGAATCCCGACCCGCTTGATAGCGTTCCGCAAAGGGGGAAACAAGATGAAAACGCGGTGGAGCCTCCTGGTTTTTCTGATCCTTTCCGTCTCGGCGGCCGCCTTCGCGCACGGGTCCGGGCCGGGCGGTTCCCTCCGCTCCGAGGGAGTCATAGAAAAGCGGCGTCAACCGGAGCAAGGCCGGCTGCTGGCCCAGACGAAAACGAAGCCGTCGATCGAGAAGGTGGAGCAGTCCGTCAAGAACAAGACGCTGCAATTGCTAGAGGAGTTGAGAGAGATTTGCCCGACGTGCGTCGTCGTCCAGACCGCCGTCCCCCGCGCATGTCCGCCCGGCTGTCCGGCTTGCCCCGCCGGTTCGGGGTGGGACGCCCGGCTGAAAAAGTGCCGGAAATTCCGCGAATGAACGAGCGCGGGTGAACCGGCTGGATCGTTGTTTCCGCCACCGATCCCGGATTCCGGCGTTCGCAGGCCGCGCGTTTTCGGGGGGAGACGGCCTTCCGTCCGCCGGGAGATGATTCCCTCGGGCGTTCCCGGCGATTTGGCCGCGCGCGGGGAGGTGGTACCATGGAGCGGCGCGAGGACGTTCAAAGACCCATCTGAATCTCTATTCCGAAAGATGGGGCGAAAGATGACCGATTACCAGTTCTACATGTTTCTGGCCACTGCCGCCGGTCCCCTCGTGGCGCTCGGCGTCGGCGGCGCGCAGTGCCTGCTGATCTTCGGTGGACTCCGGCAGATGGAGGCGGCCACGCGCGCGCGGGAGCAGTTGCACGCCGAGACCATGGCGGACATGGAATCGCGGCACGCGCAAACCATGGCGACTCACAGAGAGACCATGGCGGCTCACGCGGAGACCATGGCGGCTATCGAAAGGCGACATGCCGAAAACATGGCCGCGCTGAAGGAACTCATCCGCCGCACCGGAAGCGGGATCGAGTAATTGATCCGCAAGGGGGAGTGGTTCCGAATCTGCGTTCCGTCGGTCGTAGGGCCCCATCCCTAGCAGAGGACAACTCCTGCGGTTGTCCTGTATTTCGGGTTCGAATCGTTCTTTGTCGTGGGTTTACTCCAAAGGAGCGATCTTTCCGGGTGGTTCGAGGTTTTGCGCTCGGCGCCAGGCTTCGCGGAGTTCAGCCTGGTGAATGGAAGCCCATTCGATTACCAGACCGCGCGCGGGAGAAGGCTGCCTTCCAGCACCGAGAGGGTCTCGATGCCCACCAGTATTTCATCTCCGGCATAGGACGCATGAAAGTGAGGGGGTCCGTTCTCCGAGATACATGCGAATGACGATCCCGTAAAACCGGCAGAGTTCAGGCATCTTGCGCCGGGAACTTCGCTCCCGGTATGACTTCTTCAATGGATTTGCCGGTGAGTTCCAGGTAGAGGGCGTCCGCGCAAAGCTCGACTTCCTCATCCCAGGTGATGGCCCTGTGGGGAGCGATGCGGACTTTCTCGAAACAGCCTGGTTTGCCTCAGGCCTCGAATGCGCCGCGGCCGGAGAGGTCGATCTCACCGGCCATGCCGTCGGAATACCGAATCCATATCCGGTATCCCGGACGCGGCTCCACGCAAACCGGTTGAATCATCGCTTCTCCTCCATACTTGACAGAGACGGCCTGCGCGCTGGATCCCCCAACGGTTCCATCCCCTTTTCAGGATTATGCCAGAAGCGATGGGGACAGGCACGGGGGTCTGTCGCTACTCCGCCTTTTCGAGCATCTCTCTCGCGTGCTCTCTGGCCGCGTCGGTGATTTCGAGTCCCGTGCCCATGCGGGCGATCTCCTCCACGCGCTTATGGTCGTCCAGAACCTCGACGCGCGTCTGCGTGCGCTCCCCTGCGACGTGCTTTTCCACCCGGAAGTGGCGGTCGCCCAGGCTCGCGACCTGGGGCAGGTGGGTGACGACGAGCACCTGATGGCTCGCCGATACGCCTTTCAGTTTTCTGCCCACCACTTCGGCAACGGCCCCGCCGATACCTGCGTCCACCTCGTCGAAGATGAGTGTGGGAATCAAGTCCGCCCGCCTTAATACCGACTCCAGGGCCAGCATCAGCCGCGAGAGTTCCCCGCCCGAGGCGACGCGGCTTAAGCCTCTCGGCGGCTCGCCGGGGTTGGGCGAGAAGTGGAACTGGGCGCGGTCGACGCCGTCGGCGCGGAGAGCCACCGCGCGCCCGCCTGCGCGGATGAAGCCCTCGGGGTCTTCCTGGTGCGTGATGAGCGTCTGGAACCTGGCGCCCGCAAGGCCCAGCTCGCTCAGGGCCTCTTCCATGCGCGCGTCCAGACTCCCGGCGGCGCGCGATCTTTTCTCGGACAGGGCGAGGGCGGCTTTTGCGAGTTCGGCCCTGAGCGCGTCGCGCGCTCCGGCGAGGCGCGCTTCGGTTCCTTCCTCATCCGAAATCGCGGCGAGGCTGCTCCGGCACTCCTCGAGATACGCGAGGCATTCGGCCTCGTCGCTCCCGTATTTCCTGATCATCTCGCGTATCACCGCGCGCCTCGCTTCCAGGGCTTCCAGGCGTTCGGGGTCGTGCTCGATTCCTTCCGCGTAGCCGCGAAGCGAATCGGCGAGGCTTTCCAGTTGCGCCTGCGCGGATGCGGCTTCCTCTTGAAGGGGACGTAAGGACTCATCGAGACCGGCGATATCTTCGAGTTCGCGCTGGATCTCGCCCGTCTTTTCGACCACCGCCCCTTCCGCCTCGTAGAGCCGCTCGTAGAGCGAAGCGGCGCCTTCAATCAGTCGGCCCGCGTTTCTGAGCCGGGGGAGTTCGGCCTCGATCTCCGCAAGCTCCCCTGCGCGCAGCGCCGCCTTTTCGAGTTCTTCGGCCTGGAAGCGCAGGAGGTCCGCCCTCCGGGCGCGCTCGCGCACGCCCTCCCGGTGGGCGCTTAGTTTTTCTTCGGCGGACTTGAGTTCGCGCACCAGTTCGCCCAGGGCGGTTCGCGCCCCGCTCGTTCCCGCGAAATCATCCAGAAGCCCCAGGTGGGATGCGGGGCGCAGGAGGCTTTGGTGCGCGTGCTGGCCGTGGATGTTCACGAGGCGATCGCCCACCCGGGAGAGCAGCGACGCCGTGCCGAGCACGCCGTTGAGATAAATGCGGCTTCTGCCCGCTTCCGCGACTCTGCGGCGCACGATGAGTTCGCCGTCCTCCTCAATTTCCACGCCAGCCTCTTCGAGCAGGGAGCGTGCCGCGAGGCCGCCCGCGGTGTCGGGTATCTCGAAGAGGGATTCGACGAGCGCCTCCCTGGCGCCCCCGCGGACGAGGTCGCCCCCCGCGCGCGCGCCGAGCGTGAGGTTCAGGGCATCGAAGATGATGGATTTTCCCGCGCCCGTCTCGCCCGTGAGGACGTTCAGTCCCGGGCCGAAGGTGATCTCCAAATCGTCGATGATGGCGAAGTTCGTGATCTTGAGAAGGCGGAGCATCGGGGCTTAAGTCTTTCGCCCGCCGCGCGGGTGGGTCTCCCACAGGAGCTTTTCACGCAGGGTTTCGAAGAAATCCGCCCCCTTGGGCCGGATGATCCGCACCGGCGTCCTGCTTTTCCTGATTTTCACCGAGTCGCCCGCTTCGAGTTCGCATCCGGGGAAGCCGTCGAGCGTGAGGAGAACCTCGCGTCCCTCGGCCTCGGTGTCCGGGAAGATGGTGATCTCCAGTTCCGCCTCGGCGGGCACGACGATGGGCCGGTTGCTGAGCGTGTGCGGGCATATCGGGTTGATGAGCATCACGTTCAGATCGGGCAGCACGAGCGGCCCGCCCGCGGAGAGCGAATATGCCGTGGAGCCCGTGGGCGTGGCGACGATGAGGCCGTCCGCGCGGAAATAGCCCAGATGCCTGCCTTCCATCTGAACCTCGTATTCGACCATGCGCGCCAGGGGTCCGGTTGTGAGCACGATGTCGTTCAGCGAATCAGACAGCGCGGGCGGCGCGCCCCCGTTTTTTCGCACCGAAGCGTCGAGCCGCATGCGTGATTCGATGGAAAACTCCTTCTTGATCAGTATCCGCTCCAGCGCCGGGTAGAGTTCGGCCTGGGGCACGTCCGCCAGAAAGCCCAGGTGCCCGGTGTTGATGCCCAAAAGCAGCGGGGAATCTTCGCCGATGTTGTGCGCGGTGCGCAGCATGGAGCCGTCGCCGCCGAAGACGATGACCAGATCGGCGCGCTTGACGACCTCCTCGCGCGGTAGTCCGGTTGCCTCTCCCGCCATCCGGGCCGTGTCCAGATCGAGGTGAACCTCGAAGCCCCTGTCTTTCAGCCAGGCGGCCAGCCCGGCGAAGTCGAGCGGGTTTTTTTGCGCTCCCGCCCATGCGGTCAGTGCGATGCGTGCAATGTTCGTCGCCACGTGATGCGTCTCCCGAATCAATTCCGGTGGCAAGGTATCCCAGGGTCTGCGCCCCGGCAACCGTATACCGAAGATGATCTCAGTGGGACTGATACCCTTGGACCTACTATTTATATGATGAATCTTCGTTGGACAATGATTAGTTGCGCGGTGCTACATGCTTCGGTGGCGTTTTTCCGTTGATCCAATCGACGATAGCGGCCACCGTTTCACGTTCCGCTCCAAAGAAGCCATGCCGACTTCTGGCCTTGCACGGCCGGCTTTTTGGTTCATGGCCTCCACTTACGGAAACGAAATGCTTACGCGGATTGTTCGGCAATTCATTGAAAATTTTTTGACCGGCGTTGTAAGGCGTTCCACGGCATCCATCGTCGATGTGATGAGCAACCAGCGTCGGTCGTTTGATCCGGCTTGCATCATGGACAACTTCGCTCTTGCTCGCAGTCAATACATAGCCTTTGACATTTGGATGCGCTATGACGGTCGCCAGGTATCCTACGGATAGCGTGCCCCTGCTGGTGCCTGCCAGATAGACGCCGCAGGCCTTCTCCTCTTTCGTGAGGAAATCAACCACCGCCCGTATATCCTCGTGATGTTCTTTCGAAGTACGGAAGGAATCGCTCAACATTTTCCTGTCCGATGGAAGATCGAGCAGAACGGTAATGAGACCCGCTCTGGCGAAAAGCGGAGCGCTCCTGATCAGAAAATTTCGGCTTACCCTCAAGCGCCTGCCCTTGCGTTTCGTAATCCACTTCGCTTTTCCGCCGGTAAACAACATAACCGCGAGGCATCCTGCTTTTTCCTCTTTGGCGGTCAAAAACCTTAGCCGGATTCCCGGGCGAGTGGATATCTTGATGTCTTCCCACAGCAGTGGCGCGCCGGGGTCCCTGAAATCGTGGTAAAGAATGACATCCACGTCCTTGCGCTCAATCAAGTCTGCATGCCCAAGTGGAACAACAAAAAAGATGAACAGAAATACCGCCGAAATGATTCGCTTGAAGTGCATTTACACCTCTTCCCGTTTCGATAGTTTGTTAAATGTCAATTACCTAAATGCGGTAAGATGCGCGAATATACTACCTAGAAGTCATAGTTTGATACAAACATATCCTCGCCGTTCATCCGCGCGCCTGCAGCGCGGCGTCTTTTCTTCGCCGGGGCAGGCGCCGCCAGTAACGGCAGGCGTCCTGAAGCGGGCAGCCCGCGCAGAGTTTGATGTCTCTTTTGCTCGGGCAATGCTTCAGGATGCCCATCCGCGAGATGGCGAAATCGTAGCGCACCGGATCCTCGGGGTCGATGCGCTTCAGGTTTCTGGTGATCTCGATCGCCATCTTGAGGTCGGGCGTCTTCCTGTCGGTGAGTCCCAGAAGGCGCCCGATGCGCGCGATGTGGGTGTCGAGCGGTATGATGAGCTGGCTCGTTTTCGGTCCTTTCCACAGTCCTAAGTCCAGGCCGTCGGCGGGCCGCACCATCCACCGGAGGAACAGGTGGAGGCGCTTGCACGCGCTGCCGCTCTCGGGGTCGGGCAGGAGATAGCGGACGCCGCGCTCGACCCTTGCGTTCGCGGGCGGCGCCGGTAGGGACCGGAGCAGGCGCTCACGGAACCGTTTGAGCGCCCCCTGAAGGGTCTCCTCCTCCGCGCGGTAGCCTTCCAGGAACAAGGCTTCGAGCGATCCCTCGCTCCTGAGCGCGGCGCCGATGGCATTTGTGAGTAGTCCGATTGCCTCCGGCCCCACCCACCGGTGGTAGAGGCCCTCGAAGAGGCGGACGCTCTCTTCGGGGTCATAACGGCGCAGCGCGGCGGCCGGTCGTGGTCCCAGCCGCTCCATGATGCGCTTTACGCTCATCCGTATGGCGGCGGCGTTGCCAAACGCCAAAGATGCGCTCAGAAACGCGGCGACCTCGCGGTCCCGCGCGCCCCGGTAGGCGTGCGCGAGGCCGAGCGGGTCGGTGGCGAGATAGGCGTCGTGGTACGTGCGGGCGAGCGCGTCGAGTTTCTCCTTGAGAAGGGGCACGTCCCTGCTCCTGAGAGCCATTAGAACGCGCCCTTTGAGTCGAGCAGCAGGGTGACGGGGCCGTCGTTCACGAGTTGAACGTCCATCATCGCGCCGAAGCGGCCCGCCCCGACGCGAACGCCCAGTTTTTCGACCTGCGTGATGAACCGCTCATAGAGAGGCTCCGCCCGCTCGGGCGGGGCCGCGGCGATGAAGGCGGGGCGCCTCCCCTTCCGGCAATCGCCGTGCAGGGTGAACTGGCTGACGACGAGCATCGCTCCGCCGGCGTCGAGAAGCGAGAGGTTCATCTTCTGCGCCTCGTCCGGGAATATCCTTAGATTGGCGATTTTCCCGGCGAGGAAATCGGCGTCTTCCTCCTTGTCCTCGCTCCCGACCCCCAGAAACACGAGGAGTCCGCCCCGGATTTCGCCGACGGTCTCCCCGTCCACCCGGACGCCGGCCTCGCTCACGCGCTGCACGACGGCTCTCATATCGGCTCATCCCGTGGAATCATTTTATTTTCTCCGGTTCGCCCGCTTGTCCGTGAATCCCGCTCTGCGACGGCGACGGGATCAAGGATATACGGCGGAACCGTTCAGATTCAACGCCGTCGAACTCACGACCCTGCGGGGCGGCGTTTTCAACTCCCCTGTGTGGCTCGGCTCGGTTGAAATGTGGAGAGCAATGTGCGACATATCCTTGTAAGTTTTTCGTATCGCATATTCATACAAAACCGGATAGTACGTCTTCACCTTAGCCGCAATGGGGGCGGCCATTGTCCAGCGCGAAGAAATATTCCCGGAAAAAGGTGTTCACCACGTTCGAGGTGGCGGAAATTTGCGACGTCACGCCGGTCACGATTCAAAACTGGATAGACAAGGGCTGGCTGCGCGCGTACCGGACGCCCGGCGGCCATAGAAGAGTGGGGAAAGAGGCGCTCCTCTCCTTTCTGGAGTCACGCGGCATGCCCCATCCTTTCCCGGGCAGGGGAAGGAGCCCCCGGGTGCTCATCGTGAACGGCGACCGGGGTCTCGCCGACTCTCTCAAAGAAGCGCTCTCCCTCGACGAGCCGGGCTGTGAAATTCAAGTGGCCCACGACGGGTTCCGGGCCGGCGTCCTTTTTTCCGCCTCGCATCCGGACGTGGTGATACTCGACCTGAATCATTCAGGCGTGGACGGTTACGAGGTGTGCCGCCAGATCAAGGAAGGCGAGGCCGGCGGTGATGCGATCGTCGTAGCGATCGACGGAGGCGACGGGGAGGGGCGCAAGCGCATTCTCGATATGGGCGCGGCGCATTGCCTCCCCGCGCCGGTGGACGCGGCGGGGCTCAGGAATCTGGTGAAAGAGACCGTCCTGAATCGCTGGAGGTCTGCGTAGGCGCCGCCTCGAGATTTTCATGGCGCTGCTTGCGGCGTCGCCGGTACCGGGCCGACGAATGTTTTCGGCTAGTTCTCCTCGGGCGCGTCCCCGTCGGCGCCCCGGTTTCTCAGGAAGCGCTCCAGCTCCCTCGCTAAATCGTCTCCCGAGGGAAGCTCGTCCGGCTGGTTCTCTTCATCCGAACCGTCGTCTCTGAGTTTGAGTTGATCCACGTAATCTCTCACCGACTTGTTTTTCTCCAGCGCCTCATCGACCTTCTCCTCGAATTCATGCGCGCCCGCCTCGAGTTCGGAGAGGTTCAAGGGGTAGGAGAGAAAGTCGCTGAGCCGCTCCACGAGGGCGAGCGCCGCCTTCGGGTTGGGCGTCACGTTCACGTAGTGGGGCACGTTCGCCCAGACGCTGACGGCGGGCAGGTTTTCGTCGCGGAACAGGTTGTTCAGGACGCCGACGATTCCGGTGGGCCCCTCGTAGCGCGAGGGCTTGAGGCCCAGTTGAGAGGCCAGATCGGGATTCGTGGATGTGCCTGTTATCCGGACGCGGCTCCGGTGGTAGACGTCGGCGAGCAGGGCGCCCACCGTCACGGCCATTCGCACCCGGCATTCGCGCACCATGGACAAGATGATTTTCGAGAATCGTCCCCACTGGAGATGAGGCTCCACGCCCAAAAACACCACCACGTCGTGTTCGAGGTTCGGCGTCTCGCATGCGTAGAACGTGTTCGAGGGCCAGGTGATCTTCCGGCGGCTGCTCTCGTCGAGGCTCACGTGGGGGCGCATGTCCTGAAAATTGTAGAACGGGTCGGAATCGATGCGGGCGAATTCCGCCCCCCCCATTTTCTCGGTGATGAAGCTGGCGGCGGTCGTGGCGGCGCTGCTGGCGTCGTTCCAGCCCGCGAAGGCCATGAGGAGCGCGGGGTCTCTGAGCTTCGGCGTTTCCTTGATGTCGAGATGTTCCATTGTTTGTCCCCCCCCTGTGCCGCTTTATGACTCCGAGGTAAAAAGAAAGGGGTGCATTGTATGGGGTCTCGGGTGGGGATTCAATCCTTTGTTTCGGGGTTTCCCGCGCGGCGTTTGATGGAGGCGCGTCCGTGGGATATAAATTTTCAGCCCGTGAGTCTGCGGCGCTTTCCGGCAGGGGGAGGCGATTTCCCTTCTTCCGGGGCGGAGGCGTAGAGGAGCGGGCCGAATGCGGGTTGAACGTGAGGGATCGGTTATGAACGCGCCCGAATCGGCGGGCATGAAGGATAAGGTGGTTCTGGTGACGGGCGGCTCGCGCGGCATCGGCGCCGCCATCGCGCGTCGCTTCGCGCGGGAGGGGGCGCATCTGGTCCTGAATCACAGGGACGGCAAGGGCAGGTCCGCCCGGATGGCGGAAGAGCTTTGCCGCGAGTTTGAGGCCGCAGGCGGACGGGCGGTCGGCATCCCGGCGGACATTTCGAAAAAAGACGCCGTCAAGGCCATGTTCGCCCGGGTGGAAGCGGAGTTCGGGCGGCTCGACGCGCTCGTCCTGAACGCGGCGCGCGCGCCCTTCAAGCCGTGGGAGAAGCTTCTGGAGCGCGACCTCAGGCTCCTGGTGGAGACGAATTTCCTGGGCAACGTCTTCTGCCTGCAGGGGGCGCTTCCGCTGCTCTCCCGCCGGGGCGGGGCCGTCGTGTTCATATCGAGTCTGGGGAGCCGCTTCTATCATCCCGAATACCCGCTGGGGCCCATGAAGGCGGCCATGGAAGCGGCGGTCAGGCATTGGGCGGAGAGCTTCGGGGAGAGCGGCGTGTCGGTAAACGCCGTCTGCGCGGGGCTGGTGAAGACGGATTCGTTCAAGACGCTGCGCATGATTCAGCCGGAACTGGACGAGTTGCCCGAGCGCTTTTTCGTGACGCCCGAGGAGGTGGCCGAATCAGTTTATTTCCTCGCAGGCGCGGGCGCGGCCTCCATACGCGGGCAGACCCTCGTGGTCGACAGGGGGCTCGGCAACTGCTTGAACCGCCCCCCGGGATAAAAGAGCGGGAGAAATCCCCATGGAGTGGTTGATTTTCGCTCCCCTCCTTGGTTGTATACGCTTGCATGAACGGGAATTTCCGTGCGCGCCCGTACGCGAGGATGAACCGCGCGATTGATCGTTACAGAGGAAGGCCATGTCGCAAAACCTGATTTCGGACGATACGATTCTGGATGAAGTGAAAAAGGCGATCGCCCACACCACGGGAATCGACGAGGAGACCATCGAGCCGGACAGCTCCCTGGTGGACGACCTGGGCGTTTTGTCGCTCGATTTTCTGGACGTGAACTTCCGCCTCGAGCAGGTGTTCGGCATCAAGATGGCGCGCAATTTCGTTCTGGAGCACGCCGAGGAGATGTTCGGCGAGGGCGTGGCCATCAACGAGGAGAGCGAGGTGACGGAAACGGGGGTCGAGGTCTTGAAGCTGCGCCTGAATGAGGCGGCGTCTGACCTGGAGCCCGGTATCCCCGTGGATGAGCTTCCGGCCCTCGTGACGCCGAAGACGCTGGCGGGCGCGGTGCGCGACGTGCTGAACTGCCTGCCCGAGAAGAGCCCGGCGGGGGCGGACTGGAGGGCCGAGGACGGGACGCGCATCGTATGCGCGGAGACGAACGAGCCCGCCTCTTTGCCCAGCGGGGACGAAGTGGTCCAGAACTGGCTGAACCGGGTGCAGGAGGAAAGGGGCCTCTTCTCCTCCTGAATCCGCTTGCCTCATCCAGCCGTTTTGCCGGGAGAGCGTGTGAATGGCCGGTAGCGACAGACGGGTCGTGATCACCGGATACGGGGCGATGACGCCCCTGGGCGGGGACGTCGCCTCCACGTTCGACGCCGCGCGCGAGGGACGCTCGGGAATCGACGTGGTTCGGCGCTTCGATCCCGAAAAACTGCCCTGCCGGATCGCCGGCGAAGTGGACGACGAGTGGATCGCCTCACAGGAGAACAGAGGCGGGCGCAGGCTCGACAAGTTCTCCACACGCGGCGTGCGCATGATGCGCGCCGCCGTATCCCAGGCGGCGCGGGCGGCGCGCCTGGGTGAAGTTTCAGAGCGCAAGCGAATCGGCGTCGCGCTCGGCTCCCACGGCGACCACCCCGACCTCGAAGAGTTGCTCCGCATATTTCCCTACTGGAAACCCGCGGACGGCGACCCCTTACAGGGCGGATGGGACATCGAGGGACTCAAGAGCCGCGGCGCCTATGATCTGATGACGTTTTTCCGAAGAAAGTCCGACGTAGCGACATCGGTCGTGGCTCTCGATTTCGATTGCCGGGGGCCCATGGTCTCCATATGCTCGGCCTGCGCGGCGGGAGCGCAGGCGATCGGCGAGTCGGTGCGCTTGATCCGCGACAAGAAGGCCGACGTCATGGTGGCGGGAGGCTGCGAGGCGCCCATCACGTACGTGGGGTTTCTTGGGTTCGTCCTGCTCACCGCGCTCGTGGAGCGGTACGAGACCCCGCAGAGCGCGTCCCGGCCCTTCGACAGGAGGCGAAACGGTTTCGTGATGTCAGAAGGCGCCGGCGCGATGATTCTCGAGAGCTACGCGCACGCGCGCGCGCGGGGGGCCGGGATTCTCGGCGAAGTGCTCGGCTACGGCGATTCATCGGATGCGTTTCGCATCACCGACATGCACCCGAGGGGGCTGGGCGCGGTGTTCGCCATGAAAAAGGCGATAGAAGACGCCCGGCTCGCGCCCGATCAGGTCGAGTATATCAACGCGCACGGCACCTCGACACCCAAGAACGATTCCACCGAGACGAGGGCCATCAAGGAGGTGTTCGGCGCTCACGCGGAGAAACTACCCGTCAGTTCCAACAAGTCCATGATCGGCCACACCATCGGCGCGGCGGGAGCCGTCGAGGCGATTCTCGCCGTGGAGGGGATGCGCCGCTCGGAGATACTGCCGACCATCAACTACCAGAACCGCGACCCCAAATGCGACCTCGACTACGTGCCCAACGAGACGAGGGTGCAGGCCCACCGCGTGGCTCTATCCAACAGTTTCGGTTTCGGCGGGCAGAACGCCTGCCTTTGTCTGGGCGGCCCCGAACTCGCGTGAATTTTCCACCCGTTCCGATCACCGGCGTCGGCCTGGTAACGGCGGCGGGGGGAGGCGTCGAATCCGCCTGGGAGGCCCTTTGTGCGGGCCGCTCTCTTCTCGCTACGGACTCAGACCCCGAACTTGCCGGTTTCCCACCCATCGAAACGGCGCGGTGCGCGCGAATCGACCCCGAATCCATCGGGGCGGAACGCCGCGCGGCGAGAATCATGGGCCATCATACCCACATGCTCCTGGCGGCGGTTCACGATTTGATGGCCGACGCCCCTGCCCCGGAGATCGCGGAAGAAGATGTCGCCTTTTTCGCTGGGATGGACTCGGTCGATCCGGAAAAAGATGATTTGATCGGCGGGGTGAGGGAAACGGGTGGCCGGGTGGATCTCGCGCATTTCTTCAGTGAGGGGATGAACGCCATCCCTCCGCTTTGGCCGCTGGGCCTGTTGAACGCGATAGGCTTCAGCCAGACGGCGATTCAGCACAGATGGCGCGGCGAGAACGCCGTTTTCAGCGCGGGCCCGGAGGCAACTGCGCGCGCCCTCTGCGAGGCGGCGGACTCGGTCGGATCAGGCAAGGCGAGGATCGCCCTCGCCGCCGGCGTGAGCGGGGTGATTTCCGCAAGAATGCTGGCCCGCGCCATGCGGCGGGGCGCGTGGCCTCAAGCGGGGGGGCTGGGCGAGGGAGCGGGTGTGATTCGCCTCGATAAGCCTCGGGACGCCGATCCATCGAAAATACTCTGCTGGCTCAAGGGGTATTCTTCCGTTCGCGCGCTCGAAAAAGGAGGTGGTCTCGCGCAGGCGATTCGAGATTCGGCCCGGGGTGCGCTCGCATGCGCCGGTCTCGCACCCGAACGGGTCGACCTCCTCGTGGTTCATGGAGAAGGAGAGCCTCGGGCGGACAATGCGGAGGAGGAAGCGATTCGCGCCCTTTTTGAAGATCACAAGCCCTGGGGGCTTGCGACGAAGGGCGTATTCGGCCACCTTTGGGGGGGAAGCCCGGCGCTGGACTTGATCATGGCGATGAAAGCCTTGTCCGAAGGCGCGGCGCCTCCGTCTCCTGCAGCGGAGAGTGGATTCTTCCGCGATGCGACGGATGGCTCCGGACGGGGTGAACTCAAAAACGCGCTCGTGCTTCTGCAGGGTTTCGACGGCGAGTGCGCTGCCCTTGTGGTGGGGAAACACGCTTGACGGGAGAACAGGCAATTGCGGTTTCTATATTTCGACCGGATCAAGGAGGCTGTGCGCGGCGAGCGCATCGTGGGCGTCAAGACGTTTCCGCTCACCGAAGCGTACCTGAACGCCCATTTCAGCCGCGTCCCCCGCGTGCCCGGCTCGATCCTCATCGAGGCGATGGCGCAGATTACGGGGTGGCTCGTGATCTACACGTATGATTTCAAGACCTCGTGCGTCATCTCGCTCATCGACGACGTGGAGGTGGCGAGCGACCTGCGTCCGGGCATTACCCTGGAAATTCATGGCGAGATAATCGACACGAACGAACGGGCGAGCCTGTGCCGCGCGCGAATCGAAAAGGACGGCGTTTCCGTGGCGCGGGCCGAGCGGTTCGTGTACCCCCACTTTCCCAACGACGATCCCGAGGGACTGAAAGAACGCTTCAGGCGCTACGGCTGGCTGGCGTTCGAGGAGACGGCATGAGCGCGCAGGTATTCATCACCGGACTCGGCATGGTGACCTCCCTGGGCGCCGACGTGGAAACCTGCTGGCAGCGGGCGCTGGCCGGCGAATCGGGCCTCTCGCCGATCACGTCTTTCGACGCGAAGGAACTGCCGGTCGCCGGAGCGGGAGAGGTTTCGGAAGAGACGCTCCGCGCCATACGGGAGAGGCTGCCCGAGGAGTATACGGGCGAGGGGGAGCGCAGGGTGTTGTTCGCGCTCGACGCCGCGCAGAACGCGATGACGGACGCCGGGATGCGCCCCGGCGATTACGCGCCCGAACGCGCGGGCGTGGTGATGGGAACCGGACTGAGCAGCTACCGGCTGGAGGATTTCATTACCTGGGCGGACCCGGAAAACGGCTTCGACGCCGCGCGCTTCGCCAAAGAGCTTGAGATGACGCACGCCTCCGGCTACTTCAACAACCCGCCCGAGCGGGCGACGTCGAAGATTGCGGAATGGTTCGAACTCGCAGGCCCCTCGGGAACCATCACCTCCGCCTGCGCGGCGGCGGGGCAGGCGATAGGACTCGGGATGCGCATGATCCGCAGGGGCGAGGCGGACGTGGTGCTGTGCGGCGGGGCCGATTCGATGATCCACCCCGTCGGGATGGCCATATTCCTCCTGCTGGGCGCGGCGTCCAGGTCGAAAGCCCCCGTTTGCCGCCCGTTCGACAGGAAACGCTCGGGTCTCGCCGTGGGCGAAGGGGCGGGCGTGGCGGTGCTGGAATCGGAAGACCACGCGCGCGCGCGCGGCGTTGTGCCCTACGCCGCCCTCTCGGGCTACGGCGCTAGCATGGACTCCCATCAGGTCACGGCTCCGCACCCGGCGGGCCGGGGCGCGGTGCGCTCGATGCGCGAGGCGATGGAGGATGCGGGCCTCGCGCCCGGCGACGTCGCTTACGTCAACGCGCACGGCACGGGCACGAAACTGAACGATCCGGTCGAAACCAGGGCGATTCGGGAGGTGTTCGGCGCGCGGGCGGATGCGCTGGCGGTGAGTTCGTCCAAATCCATGATCGGGCACCTGATCGCCGCCTGCGGCGCGCCCGAATTCATCTTCACCGCCTTGAGCGTGGCGCGCGACATCGTGCATCCTACGACGAACCTGGAGAACCCGGACCCGAGGTGCGATCTCGACTACGTGGCCGGGGGGGCGCGGGAGATGCCCGTGCCCGCCGCCATCACGAATTCTTTTGGCTTCGGCGGACAAAACGCCACCTTGCTCGTGAGAAAGGCGGCCTAGATGAGAGGTGATGCAGAATGAAAATCGACCTGAGCGGAAAAATCGCGCTGGTTACCGGAGGCGGGCGGGGCATCGGGCGCGCCTGCTGCGCGGCCCTGGCGGAGGCGGGCGCTTCTGTGGCGATCAACTACAGCCGCTCGGCGGAGGCCGCCGAGGAAGTAAAGAGGGAGATCGAGGCGGCGGGCGGCGAGGCGCGAACATACCAGGCCGACGTCTCTTCCTTCGAGGACGTGACGGCGATGTTCGAGCGGGTGAAGGCGGATTTCGGAACGCTCGATATCCTGGTGAACAACGCGGGCGTGATACAGGACGGCCTGCTGCTCACCATGAAGCCCGCCGGCTGGCGCAAGGTGCTCGGCGTGAGCCTGGACGGCGCTTACCACTGTACGAAGGCGGCGGGCGAGATCATGCTCAGGAAACGCTCGGGCAAGGTGATCAGCATCTCCTCGGTCGCCGGGGTCTTGGGCGGGGCCGGGCAGACGAACTACGCCTCCGCCAAGGCGGGCATCATCGCCTTCATGCGCGCCTGCGCCGCCGAGATGGGAAAGCGGGGCATCCAGTTCAACACCGTCTTGCCGGGCATGATCGTCACCGACATGAGCGAGCGCGTGCGCGAGAAGGGCGGCGACGTGATTTTGGGGCGCATACCGGCTGGCCGCTTCGGCGAGCCCGAGGACGTGGCCAGGCTCGTTGTGTTTCTGGCGTCGGCGGAATCGGACTACATCAACGGCCAGGCGATAGCCGTGGACGGCGGCCTGCTCACCGGCTAGAGCGGGGGGATTTTCGGGATGCGGCTGTACCAGGGGGTGGATTTGGTGGAGGTGGCGCGCTTGAAGGAAGCCTACGAGCGTCACGAGGCGTTCGGCGAGGACGTGTTCACCGAGGCCGAGCGGGCGTATTGCCTGAAGCGCCGCAACCCCTATCCCCATTTCGCGGCCCGCTTCGCGGCGAAAGAGGCCTGCCTCAAGGCCTTCGGCCTCGGCATTTCCGAGCCGGGCGGACTGGGCGGCCGGGGACGTCTGCGCGAGATCGAGGTGGAATCGGCGGCCTCGGGCAAGCCCACGCTCAAACTGAGCGGCTCGATGGAGCGCATGAGCGCGCGAAAGAAGATCACCCGGTCCACCATCTCGATGAGCCACACGCTGGAGTTGGCGGTCGCCCAGGTAATCCTCCTGGGCGAGGACGGGCCGGAAGAAGACGGATAAGGGGGACGTTGATTTGAGATACATGCTCGTGGACAGGGTGACGGCGTGGGACGCGGGAGTTTCCATCCAGGGGGTAAAGAACATCACGATGAGCGAGGATTTCCTGGAGTTTCATTTCCCCCGGTTTCCCGTCATGCCGGGCGCGCTGATATTCGAGGCGCTGGCGCAGCTCGCGGGCTGGCTCGAGGCGGCGGGTTCCGATTTCACGAGTTGGATACTTTTGGAAAAGGTTCGTAGCGTCAGGTACTATGGATTCGCCTTTCCCGGAGATCAGGTTCTCCTGAGCGTGGAGGCGCGGGAAGAGGAAGAGGGACTCAAAAACTTCAGGGGCGTTGCCACCGTGGAGGGGGAGCGCCGGGTGGTCGCGGATTTTGCCGGAAAGATGGCGCCGCTCGCGGATTATGAGGACCCCGATGAGCAGCGCCATCATTTTCGCGTTTTAAGACGCGAAATCCGGTTGAGCCAGGCGGGATGAGCGATGCGAGGCGCGGAAGTGTGGATCACGGGCGTGGGGCTGCTGACCTCCATAGGCGAGAGCGCCCCGCAGAACTGGGCGTCGCTTCGCGCCGGAAAATGCGGGGTCGCCCATCATCCGAGCGAGGAGAAAGCGTCTCTCCCGGATAATTTCGCCTACCATGGCGCAATCCCCGGCCATGAAGACCCGCCCGAGGTGCCGCCCAAACTCGCGAGCCAGCGCAAATTCCTGAACAGAAGCTCCATCCTGGGGCTGTATGCGGCGGCGGAGGCGGTGGCCTGCGCCGGCCTCGACATGGGCGAAGTCGCGCCGGAGAGAAAATCCCTCTATGTGGGTTCGGGCGATTTCACGAGGGTGGGCTACGTGGATTTCTACGCCGCGCTCAAGCAGACGGCGGGCGATGCGTGGGACGCGCCCGAGCCCGCCTCCCTCAACGAGGCGACGCTCCACAGGGTAAGCCCCTTTTTCCTGCTCGAAGGCCTGCCCAACAACCTTTTCAGCTACCTGTCTGCGATGTACGAGTTCATGGGGCCGAACGGCAGTTTCTCGAGCCTTTCCTCATGCGGCGCGCAGGCGCTCGAGAACTGCGACCGCGTGCTTCGCTTCGGCGAGGCCGACGTGGGTCTGGTCGTGGGCTGCGGGAGCTGGGCGCACCCCATGGTGCTCCTGGAACTCGACGGCCTGGGCATTCTCTCCGCGGCGAAAGAGGGCGCCGCCTCGTTCCGGCCCTTCGACAGGAGGCGCGACGGGTTCTTCCCCGGAGAGGGCGCCGCCGCCCTGGTGCTGGAGAGCGCCGAATCCGCCCGCGCGCGGGGCGCGAAGCCCCTGGGCCGCGTACTGGGCACGGCGAATTGCCAGGAATTATCTTCGGAGCGTTATATTCCCGTACCCGTCGAAGCGGTGCGCCGTTCGATGGAATCGGCGGCGGCCGAGGCGGGCCTCGCGAGCGATGATCTGGCCTTCATCCTTCCCCACGGGAGCGCGACGCTCCAGGGAGACGCGGGTGAATTGTCCGCCTTGCTGACGTATAGCGGCAATGCGGAAGGTTCGATCCCGATCGCCGGCTGGAAGCCCTATACGGGACACATGGGCTCCGCCAGTGATCTGGCCGAGATCGTGCTGGGGCTCTGCGCCCTCAAAGACGGCCGCCTGCCGCCCACGCCGGGTTTCGAGCGCAAAGACGATGCCTTCGAGGCCCTCCACATTCCCACCGAAGAATGCGCCGTCGCGGGGGCCGCGTTCTTGTCCCTGAGTCACGGCATCGGCGGGCAATCCTCCGCGACCATCGTCGCCGCGCAGTGAACAAACCCGCAAAACGCAAGAAGAGAAAGCGCAGCAAGGACAAGAGCGCGTTTCATCAATGGGTGGAATACGCCCTGCTCGTCTCGCTTCTGAGGCTGGTTCGCCTGCTGCCCTACGGGGTCTGCCGCGCGGTCGCCGCCGCGGCGGGAGAGATGATTTTCCGGTTCGCACCGAGGAGGAGGCGCGTCGCGCGCGCCAACCTGCGCATCGCGTTCCCCGAACTCGACGAGGCGCAGCGTCTGGTTCTGGCGAGGCGCAGTTGCCGCGCGTTCATTCTCACCTGTCTGGAGGGGGCGAAGTTTCTCACCCGCTTCGAGGCGCAGCGGGCGAGGGAGACGGTGCGCGAGATCGTGGCCGGCGCGGAGGAGGCGATAGGAAAGGCGCGCGCGATTCACGAGGAGGCGGGCGGCTGCGTGTTCGTCGTGCCGCACCTGGGGAACTGGGAATGCCTCGCCCATGCCGGCGCGCTGGCGGAGATTCCGCTTACCATCCCCGTGCGTCCCCTGGACAACCGAAAGCTCGAAGCTTCGCTGTATGAAATGCGCGCATCATCGGGGCAGGAGATTCTCTCGAAGAAAAACGTTTTCTTTCATCTGCGCGAGGCGTTGCGCAAGGGCCGTTCGGTGGCGATTCTCGCGGATCAGAACGCGGGCGGCGAGGGGATAGACGCGCCGTTTTTCGGCAGGCCCGCCAGGACGACGCCCGCCCCCGCCGCGCTCGCGGTTCTCTATAACCGGCCCATCGTCCTCATCTCGTGCCTGAGAAGAGGCGACGGCCGCCGCTACGAGGTACTACTCAGCGAGCCGATAACGCCCGATATGGACGCAAAAAGCGCAAAGAAAGAAATGGAGAGGCTTACAAAGTTGGTGAACGAGGAGACGGAAAACTTCATCCGAAAAGGGCCGGAGCAGTATCTATGGCTTCACGACAGGTGGAAGCTCACCAAAAACCAGGGACGGCCGCGTTGGGCCGATTCAGGGTGAAGATGGAGAGGAAGATACGGCTTCTTTCAGGCGCCTGAAGAAGGGAACGCCCAGTTTATCGAGTTTCGCCTCGAGCTTTTCCGTGCAGTCGCAATCGCCGCAGACGGGATAACCCTCGCAGTCTTCGGGTTTCCGGGCGAAGCGCACGTCGATCTCCTCGAAATACGCCTCCCAGTAGGGCAGTTCCTCATACAGCTCATAACCCGGGCCGAACGCCTCGCGGCAGTAGCAGACCTCGAGCCAGCGCACCTCGCCCTTATCGGTGAGCCGCGCCTCTTTCATGCACTTGAGGAACGTCCGGTGCGCGATGGAGCCCCGCCCGAGTTCGCCCGACTCGATGGCTTCGAGCAGGGCGGCGCTTTTGCCCTCGATGACTTTTCCGCGGACCAGATAACGCATGGAGCCTCCACGCCTTTTTCATGAATCCTTCATTCGATTGTAACATAGGCGTTGTGATTCATGTATAGATTGGCGGATGCCTCGAACGTCGGAGGCGCACGGCGGCAGGACGGGGAGCCCATAAACCTTGGAACAGGCGGTATGACGGACAAACGAATCGAAATCGCCATGGTGGCGAGCGAGATGTTTCCCTTCGCCAAATCGGGCGGACTGGGCGACGTCATCGGCGCGCTGCCTTTGGCGCTTGGGCGGACGGGCCAAAAGGTCCGCGTCTATCTGCCCGCGTACCGTTCCGTTCTCCGGGAATATCGGCCCGGCTCCCCCACGCAGGTGGCGGACGTCTTCTCGGATGCGCGCTATGAGGTGTTCTCGCTCGAACACGAGGGCGGTTCGGTCCGGCTCGTCGCCGCCGATGACCTGTTCGATCGGGACGGGTTCTACGGAGACGCGCGAGGGGCGTTTCCCGACAACGCGGAGCGTTTCGCCCGTTTCGCCAGAGGCGCGCTATCCCACATGGAGCGGGAGGGAGCGTATCCGTTCATCGTCCATTGCCACGACTGGCAAAGCGCCCTGATACCGCCCTTGCTGAAATACCGCCGCGCGGAAGATGAGAAGTGGAGCGGGGTCTCCACTGTCTTCACCATCCACAACCTCGCCTATCAGGGCCGGTTCCACCCGGATGACTTCGCGCACACGTCTCTTCCCGATGAGGCGATGGGCGTCGAGGGCCTGGAGTTTTACGGCGACGTGAACTTCATGAAGGGCGGCATCCTGTTCAGCGACGTCATCTCCACCGTGAGCGGGCGCTACGCGCGGGAGATGCTGACGGAAGAGCAGGGAGAAGGGCTCGAAGGCGTGGTTGCCCTTAAGGCTTCCTCATTGTTCGGCATCATGAACGGCATCGACGATGCGGTCTGGAATCCCGAGAACGACCCCCACATTCCGGCTCCTTTCTCGCCCGCGCACCCGGAGGGCAAGGCGAAGTGCAAGGCCGCGCTTCAGGCGGAGTTAAGGCTGGACGCGGGCGCGGAGGGGCCTTTGTGCGTCGTCGTCTCGCGGCTGGCGCACCAGAAGGGGATCGACCTCATTCTCGAAACGATGGATGAATTGATGGATCTGGGCGTCAGCCTGGCCGTCCTGGGAACCGGCGAGGAGGAACTGGAGGAAGCCCTCGCCGAGGCCGCCTCGATCCACCGGGGCCGGGTGGCTTTCGCGCCCGCCTACGACGAGGCGCTCTCCCACCGCATGTACGCGGGCGGCGACGTCCTGCTCATGCCCTCGCGCTATGAACCTTCGGGCCTGAACCAGCTATACGCCATGCGCTACGGCGCGCTGCCTTACGTGCGGCGCGTCGGCGGACTCGCGGATTCGGTGATTTCATCTACAACGCCCGAGGCGAACGCCGACACCGGCTTTCATTTCGATGCGTTCGCCGCGTCCGATTTTCTCGCCGGGATGAAGGGAATTTGCCGGGTGTTTTTGGATCAGGGGCTTTGGCGTATGATGATGCGCAACGCGATGGAGAAGGACTCCGGTTGGGACGGCGTCGCGCCCCGCTACGTCGAGTTGTACGAAAAGGCGATGCGCGCGCAGCCGCGTTGAGACGGGCCGAGCAAAGGAGCGGAACTTGGATTCGCGCGATCCCCGAGTCATAGCCTTCGTCATGGCGGGCGGCGCCGGGAACAGGCTTCGTCCCCTCACCGTCGCGCGCGGCAAGCCTGCCGTGCCGTTCGGATCGAAATACCGCATCATCGACTTCGTGCTGAGCAACCTGGTGAACTCGGGCTATCGCTCCATCTACGTGCTGGTGCAATACCTGGCCCAATCGCTTATCGAACATCTGAGACGCTCGTGGAACATCAGCGGCACGCTGGGCAAGGATTTCGTGACGGCCGTGCCGCCCCAGCAGCGCGCGGGCGAGTTCTGGTTCAAGGGGACGGCCGACTCCATCCACCAGAACAGGAACCTGGTGACCGACAACGCGCCCGACATCGTCCTGGTGTTCGGGGCGGACCACATCTACCGCATGGACGTGAGCCAGATGGTTCGCTTCCATCTCGAACGCGGGGCGGACGCGACCATATCGGCCCTGCCCGCGCCGCTCGAAGACGCCCGGGAATTCGGGGTGCTGGCCGTGGACGAGGAAGGCCGTGTGGAGCGTTTCGACGAAAAGCCCCCCCACCCCCGGCCCATGCCGGGGGATTCCTCGCGCGCGCTCTGCTCCATGGGGAATTACGTGTTTTCCTCCCAGGTGCTGATGGACGCGCTCATCAGCGACGCGGCGCGCGAAGGGGAGCACGACTTCGGGCGCACCGTCATCCCCGCCCTTCTGGGCGAGCGCAAGAAACTCTACGCCTATGATTTCATGAAGAACGAGATTCCGGGCGTGCGATCCACCGAAGAGAGAGGCTACTGGCGCGACGTAGGGACCATCAAGAGCTACTGGGAGACGCAGATGGATCTCCTGGGAGAGACGCCGCGCCTCGACTTGAGCAACCCCGGGTGGCCGATTCATACCAGCGCCTACCCGGGGCCGGGCAGCCGCATCGTATCCACGCAGGTGGATAACGCCCTGATCGGCGAGGGATGCCAGATTGCGGGGGCGCGGATCGATCACTCCGTCATCGGCCGCGGCGTGATTATCGGCAAAGGGGCGGAGATCGTCGATTCCATCGTCATGGATCACACCCGCATCGGAGCAGGAGCCAAGCTCGAAAAAGCGATTGTCGACAGGTTCAACCGGATAGAAGCGGGCGCTTCTGTGGTGATAGACGAGGCCGAATCCTTTCCCGGCGCCCTTGCCGATCCTTCGGGCATCGTCGTCTTGCCGCGCGGGTTCACCCGGCCCGTCATATGAATTCCGTGCGCATTGCGGACATCCGCAGCCGCGCTGAGGCCTTTCTCGGCGAATCACGAAAGGAATGGTACGAGGTCGGCGCGGGCCTCAAGGAAGACGTGCGCCTGAGCGAGATTTTCGCCGAATACGCCGACCTCTTCACGCGCGGGAACGTCGAGGCGCTCGCTGCCCTCGCAGGTTCGGAAGAAGACGAGGCCGAGCGCTCCCGATTGGCCGAACTGCGCGGCTTCCTGACCCTGGCCCACATACGAAATGCGACGAGAGAATCGAGCGAGCAGGCGCTTTTGTTCGAGACCAGGACGATGGTGGAAACGTCCGAGGGCGAGTCCATCCCCTACCGGCAAAGCGCCGTCGCGCTCCTGAACGAGCCGGACCGCGAGAAGCGGAGTTTCCTGGAGAGCGCCCGCTGTGAGGCCCTGGCGGAGAAGAACGGATTTCTGGAGAATATCCATCGCGCGACCCACGAGATGGCCGACGATTTGGGTTTCGAGGGCTACCTGGGGATGATGGCGGCGGTGAAGCGCTATCCGCTTGCGCCTGTTCGAGACGAGATGGCGCGTTTTCTCGGACGCACCGAAGCGCTGTATGCCGAGGCGATGGAGGAGGCGATGCGCAAGGCGGGCGTTCCGCCTTCCTCAGCGCAGCGCCACGACGCGCAGCACCTCTCCCGGGGCGCGGACTACGACGCTCTTTTTCCGGCGGAGAAAATCGAAACCTCGGCGCGGGCGGTATGCGCTTCGATGGGCCTTGATCTTCAGGCGGAGGGCAGGGTGCGCCTCGACATCGAGGACCGTCCGCTCAAGAGCCCCCGCGCGTTTTGCGCCTCCCTGCGCGTGCCCGAAGAGGTCTATCTCGTCATCAGGCCCCGCGGCGGGTATGACGATTACAGCGCGTTCTGGCACGAACTCGGCCACGCGCTCCATTTCGCAGGCGTGGCGGCGGACGCGCCTTTCGAGTGGAAGCGCCTGGGGGACAACTCCGTGACGGAGGGCTTCGCCATGCTCTTCGATCATCTTCTGCTCGAGCCGCTCTGGCTGGAAGACGCCCTGGGCGGGGAGGCGTCGGACTACGCGGCGTTTCTGGCGCACCATGCGCTTTTCGAACTCTACATGCTCAGGCGCTACGCGGCGAAAATCGACTATGAGCTCACGCTTCACCAGGGCGCGGAACTGGAAGGCAAGGACGCCGCCTACCGGGAGAAGCTGAGCGCGGCGACGCGGGTGGGATACCCTGAAATCTCCTATCTCGACGACGTGGATCCGTTTTTCTACTGCGCGAACTATCTTCGGGCTTGGATGCTCCAGGCGCAGATGGCCGAGGTCTTGAAGACGAAGTTCGGCAAGAGGTGGTGGACCAATCAGGAAAGCGGCGGATTCCTCATGGATATCTGGCGCGACGGGCAGCGCCACGACGGCGATTCCCTCTCCCGCCACCTGGGCTACCAGAGGCTCACAACGGAGCCGCTCGAGGCGCAGATCAGGAACCTCATGCCCCGCTAGCGGGAATGCGAACTACCCCGACGAGGCCGTTGAAAAAGCCCTCCTTGCTCGGAATTGACCACCGCCGTCATTCACGCGAAAGCCGGAATGACGATCATAGCCGCACCGCCTCGTGGGGACAGGTCGCGACCTGGGCGGTTCACGAACCGCCCCTACGGATGAAACCCTCCCTCCCCGGTCGCGTCGAACCCTCATTCCTCAATCGGGTTCGACCCCCGCAAACCGCCAAGGCCTCTTTCCTCACCCCGAGCAGCCGCCGGAGGTCAAACGCGACTGAGAAGGGGGTGTTGAAAAACCCCTTGCGAGCCGGTCGGGATCTCACCGTAGGGACCGCATATCATGCGGCCCTGCCTTGTCGCCTTCACAATACGGGTCGCATGATATGTCAGACATATATGTCTGACCTGCCAACCTCTGCGAAACGAAACGCAGGGGCGGACCTGTGTGTCCGCCCGACCCCGGAACGGGGTTTTTCGACAGCCCCGAGAAAAGAGCGTTTGCATCGAAGGGCGAGGGGAGTCGAACGCCTCGCGCCGGACGAGAGGCAATCGCTCCCGCATTGGTTGCGGTTGACCTTCGATACGGCGCTTACGCGCCTACTCAGGATGAGGCGGGGAAGGGGGCTTTTCAACAACCCCTACAGGAACGACCGCGCATTTTCCGCGTAGACCCTAGAGCGCGACGGGTTGCCCCTCCTTGCACGAGCGGTCGGCCGCCATGGTGAGGGCGAGTACATCTCTGGCGTGCGCGCCCGTGGCGAGCCCCACGCCGCCGATTCCCAGGATGTGGCGCACGAAGGCGTCGGTCTCCTCCTTCATGGGGCCGAAGAACTCGCCCATCACGAAGTCCCCCGGCATGGCGGAGCCCAGGAAGGCCACGTTCACCTGGTGCTCGGGCGTGTAGGGGCAGGGGATCGGATCCTCGGGCGCCAGAATCACGTCCCTGTGCGCGTCGTCCACGTTCAGCGAGCCTTTCGTGCCTTGCAGGTCGATCTCCATCGTCGCCGTATAGGCGGGCCAGTGGTGGGGCGGGAGCCAGCTCGTGCCCAGCGTGGCCACGCTCCCGTCGTCGAAGGTGACGATCATCCACTGGAAATCGTCGCGGTTGTATTTTTTGAACACGAAGCTCGCCGAGCGCGCGTAGACCTCGACGGGTTTTTTCCCCTCCATGTACCAGAGGATGAGGTCGACCATGTAGGTGAGCGTGTTGATGGAGGGCGTGGTGTTGGGCGAGCGTCTCGCCACCGCCTCGCCCACGGCGCGCGTGACGTAAATCTTGCCGAGCGCCATCACGATGTCGCCGAGCTGGCCGGCGAAGGCCGCCTGCTTGGCGAGCAGAAAGCGCCTTCTGTAGCGTTGGGTGTAGCCCACGAAAATCTCCGCGCCAGACGCGTCGGCTTTCGTGAGAATGTCGTCCGCCTCGTCGAGATCGAGCACGAAGGGCTTTTCGATGAGGGCGGGCTTTCCGAGCTCGGCCGCCAGGGCCGCCGGGCCGTGGTGGAACTCCTCGTCCGAGGAGACGATGACGGCGCCCACGCGCTCGTCGCGTATCGCCACCTCGTATTCTTCCGTCGCCACGTCGGCCCGCACCGACTCCGCGAGGCGGTCGAGCTTCTCGGGCACGATGTCGCACACGGCGAGGTAGTCCACCTGGGGGATCTGCGCGCACGAGTGCGCCCTGAGCGTTCCGATGCCGCCCGCGCCGATGACGGCTACACCTGTCGTTTTCACAATCGTCTCCTCACTTTAATTTGCATCCGCTTCGTTTCGGGGGAATAATCCCCGTGTCTCAGATAAGTTCCCATCATACATCTGGAGATTTCCATGCGCATCGATGTTCAGACCCATCATGTACCACATGCCTACGTCACGGCGCTCGCCGCCCGCTCCGATTTCCCGCGCTACGAGAAGGCGGGGGATTTCTGGTGGGCGTGGGCGAGCCCGTCGCAAAAACTCCCGATGCGGCTTCCCGCCCTGGACATCGACATCAAGCTCGCCGAGATGGATGAGCAGGAAATCGATATTGCCCTAATCAGCATCAACATTCCAGGCCCGGACCTCGCCAAAAGCCCCGAAGACGCGGACGAACTCGCGAGAATCGGGAACGACGGCCTGGCCGAGGCGGCGGCGCGCCATCCGGGGCGCTTCCGGGGCGTGGCGTCGCTCGGCTTCGGCGAGGTGGACGCGGCCTGCCGCGAACTGGAGCGCTGCGTGGACGACCTCGATTTCGTGGGCCTTCAGGTGTTCGCCTACGTCGGCGGCGAACGCTACATCGACGACGCGGCCCATGAACCCCTCTGGGGTCTTCTGGCCGAGCGCGGCGTTCCGCTCGTGCTGCATCCGGGGCCTTCTCCCTCGGGGCCGCATTACGAGGATCACTGGCTGGGGCCGATGATCGGCTTCATGTTCGACGAGTGCCTGGCGGCGCTGCGGCTCATCCTGAGCGGCGTGCTGGAGCGCCACCCGAACCTCAAGGTGTTGCTGCCGCACGGGGGCGCGTCTCTACCGCTGTTCATCGGGCGGGTGGACAACCTGAGTTCGCGCTACCGCGAGGATCAGGAACTCATCACGCGCGACCCGAGCGAATACTTCGCGCGCTTCCATACGGACACGGTGGTTCACTCGCAGACGGCGCTCGAGTTCTCCCTACGGGAGATGGGCGCGTCGCGCATGATGTTCGCGAGCGACGCTCCCTGGGTGCCCGTGAAGCGCCACGCCGACATGATGGACGCGCTCGATATCTCGGCCGAAGACGCGGAGAGAATCTGGAGTGGCACGGCGAGGGAGTTCTTCGGGCTGTAGGGCGTCCGCCTCAGGGGATGTTGAAAAAACCTCCCAATTCCGTGATTCGGCGTATGGAAATTTTCGCCCGGGACGGGGAGGTCCCGAGATGTTGGGACGAAAGAACCGCGCCCGGGTGGACTCGTTCGTCGCCAGTTTGCTCGCCGTCCCGGAGCGGGAGCGTTCCCTTCGTCCTGCGCAGCCGCCGTATTGGCCTCACCCTGAGTAGCCGCCGAAGGTAAAATGCGACTGAGAAAGGAGCGTTTGTATCGAAGGTTTGACCCTACCTCCTCGGTCGGGTCAAACCCTCGATACGGCGCGCAAGCGCGCCTACTCGGGATGAGGGAGGGGCTTGGTCGCGAGCCGCTGGCCCCGTTCGGTGTGAGGAAGGTGTTGCGCGCAAGGGCGGCGAATGCGCCGCCATACCCCCCTTGAGGGGGTTTTCAACAGTCCGCCTCAGGCGCCGCTTCTCAGCAGCATGCGCTTCACGTCGTATTCGAGCACGACCTCGCCGTTCTGGTTGCGCACCCTCTGGCGCGTGGAGACGACGCCGCGGTCGGGCCTGCTCCTGGAGGGCCGCACGTCCGTCGTCTCGACTTCCACCGTCAGCGTATCGCCCACGTAGACCGGCGCGCGCGCCACGAGGCCGTCCACGCCCAGGAGCGCGATCGCGTAATCGTGCAGAACGCCCGTCTGGACGATCAGGGTATCCGCGATTCCGCAGGTGAACAGGGCCGGGGCCATGCGTTTTTCGTGGCCTTTTTCCCGCAAAAACTCCATGTCGAGGAACAGGCTTTCCGTATAGCCCACCAGGTTGACGTAGTTCACCACGTCGGTCTCGGTGATGGTCCTGCCCCGGGTGGTGAACTTGCTCCCGACTTCCCATTTTTCGAACGCAACGCCTTCGCTCATCGAAACTGAAACCTCCCGAATGATTGTGTGATTCCGCAGAAGGGCGATTCTACAGGCGGTGGCGGGAATCTTCAAAGTTCGCGGGGGTTCGGTAGTGTCTCATTTTGAAAACGGGAACATCACAAAGGTTGGATAATAAACCGGCGGGTTCCGGCCTCAGCCTCCGGTGCGCTCGATGAGAACCTTTTGCCCTTCGATGAGCGCCTTGAGCGCAGACATGTTCTCTTCTCTGCCATTCCTGATCTCTTCCATATTCTCTTCATGGCGGCGGACGCTCCCGCGCTCCCTGTATTCCGTGCCGCGTTGCATCTGCCGGATTCCGTAGAATATCAACCCGAGGCCGATGTATTGCCCGACAACGCCGAGCGCCGAGAACAACAGGCTGTAGGATTCATAAGGCGTCATGTGACTTTCTCCACCGCATCGCCCGGCCACTTCCGTCCACCGGGGTCCGCAGCCGTTCCGCTTTCCCCGTTGACGGAGTACCAAAGTCTCATATGGCCTCATAGGGCGTAAAGTCCATTTTTGAACGATCGATTCAATTGTCTTCTGCCCACCAGTAGATGACTCCGAACGGCGTCGAAGGGTGGGGTTCGAGCGATCATTGCCGAATCTGGATAGAGGTCGGCCCCTGGCGGGTCAACAGGATGGGCGCGAAAGACGCTTCTATGGAAATGGAATAATCGCCAGAATATCAATAACGTAACCAGGATGGAACCTGGCGGCGTCCAAAGGTATAATAGGCGAGTCGCCGGTAATGTCTTTGCTGGGGGGGTGGATGATGAAGCGTATCGCAATCGCCGTCTCGTTGGGTGTTTTGGCGGTCGTTTTTCTCGTAAGCGTCGCGTCGGCGGATGGGCGTCGCGGAAACCGCCACGGGTATCAAAGGCATCATAAATACAAATCGGGTCGACACCACAGAGTGCGTCAACACCGCAAATGGCGTCGCCATCATCGCCGTCCCCGCGTCGTCGTCCGCCATAACTTCTGGTACGGCTATCCTGTGTGGTACGGCTATCCGGTCTGGACCGGCCCCCGCGTCATTTACCGCTCCTATCCGCGCGAGCGTTACGTCTACCATCCCGCAGATGATGATTGCGCGGCATATTACGTCAATAACGACAACGAGGTTCTCGGCTCGGTGATCGGCGCGATCGGCGGCGGCGTCATCGGCCATCAGGTCGGCAAGGGAAGCGGACAGGCGTTGGCCACCTTCGCGGGCGTGCTGCTCGGCAGCGTCGTGGGCGGGCAGATAGGCCGCGACCTCGATGAGGCCGAGCGGCTCAAGCTCGCCGGCGCCACGCAGTACGCGCTCGAGAACCAGCGCTCCGGCACGCGCACCGTGTGGGACAACCCCGAGGGGCGGGTCTGCGGCGTCGTCGTTCCCAGGCCGGCGTTCAAGAACGAACTCGACCAGTACTGCCGGGAGTTCCAGCAGACGATTGTCGTAGGCGGCGAGAAGCAAAACGCCTACGGCACCGCCTGCAGACAGCCCGACGGGCAATGGAAGATCGTCAACTAATCTACTGACGTCTATGGGTTTTGTTGAAATAATCCCCCCGATACAGCAAATGGATTTCTGAATCCACATACGCTTATGGAATGACTCCCCCCTCGGGAAGCCCGACCCTCAAAAGGGGCTGTTGAAAAAGTCCCAGGAAGCGATTCTGAGTTGCGCGCATGCTTTTTGAAGTTCACTCCCCCCTTGAGGGGGCTGTTGAAAAACCCCGTTTCGGAAGCGGGTGATATGGCGGTTCACGCGGCGGCGGAGAGCAAGCCGAATCGGCGTGAGACGGCGCGATGCGCGCGCAGACGGCGTCTCCGGGCGAACCAGACCCGCCACAGGGCGAATAAACGCGCCGCTACTGCGGCGGCGAGCCGCTTGAGGTTCACCGCAGTCGCCGTCAGGCAGGCCTGGATCCGCATGTTCGCAAGGCCCCGGCGCACCGCCCGCCCCAGTCCGTGCCAACTCTTCGCCTCGCCGTGGTAGCCCTCAGAACGCCCCATGTGCCGGCGCCACAGCCGGCGCTCCTCCTCCCCCCACCGCGCATGCCGCCGACGCGCGCGCAACAGCGACGGATATTCGTGCGGAATCAACACCGCCTTGCTCGTTTGAGACTTCGGCAGACAATCCGCCCGAAGCGCGCAACCCGCGCAATCGCGCGTCCTCGATACATACCACCGCCCCCGCTCCGTCGCCCCCCGGGGGGTCAGCTTCTTCCCCCCGGGACACTTCACGATGTCGTGGCGCTCGTCGTAGCGGAACCGGCGCAGCGGCACACGGCTCTGCGTGGGCTCCCCCTTCGCCGGTATCAGCCCATCCACCCCCCGACGCTCCAATAAACCGTATACCTTCGAGTACGCATACCCCGAATCCGCCGTCACCATCACCGGCGCGCGTCCCGACAACTCGCTCACCGCTTCCACCTGCGATTCAATCACCTCCCGCTCGTTCACCGTCCCCTCCGTCACCGCCACGTCCAGAACAACGCCACGCGCATCGTCCACCACCGCGTGGTGCTTGTAGCTCGGCTCGAACCCCGCCCGAGCGCTCTTGCGCGCCAGACGCGCGTCGGGGTCCGTACGGCTCACCGGCCCCGAACCCCCGCCGCCCTTCTTCCCAGACTCATCCGCGGCGGGGTTCTCCCGTATCACCTCCTCCGCGTGCCGCTCCGCCAGACTCTCCCAACTCACGTCCGCCCGGATCAACGACGCGTCCACGTGAACCACTTCCCCCTTCGCCACCCCCGCATCCAGGCAAGCCTGAACCGTGCGGCGGAATATCTCCTTGAACCGCTCCTCACCCCAGCGCTGACGGATACGCGTCAGGCTCGAATGATGCGGCAAATCCTCGTGCAGCCCGCACCCGATGAACCACCGGACCGCCAGGTGCGCCTGCGCCTCGCGCAGCAGACGCCGGTCGTGCACGTAGCCCAGCAGCATGCCCGCCAGCATCAACCGCAGCGCCACTTCCGGGTCCACCCCCGGACGACCGTTGTCCAGGCAATAGCAATCCGCCACCTCCTCCCGAAGCCAACTCAAATCCAGCACGCGGTCCACGCGCATCAGGACGTGATCCTCGGGAACCAACCGTTCCAGAGAACCGGCCACGAACAAATCCATCTGCCCGCGCTTATTGCTTCCCATCATCCGGGGTACTCCCATCTCGGGCGAGTGGGCGTTCATCCATTCGATCATATTACCAGGGGTTTTTCAACAGCCCCTTGAGGGTCGGGCTTCCCGAGGGGAAAGCCCGACGAAGAGGCCGAGCCCTTGGGCGAAGGCCGATTCTGTGGGGGGACATGCCACGGAAAAAGCTCCCCCCACCGGTTCGCTTGCGGGCTACGCCCTTACCTCACCGTCGGTCTTCCCCGAGGGAGACCGACCCTCAAGGGGGGAGTGGTTCTTTCATTCTCGTTGGTCGCGTTAAACCCTTGTTAATCGGGGCTTTTTTCAACAACACCGTATGCTTCCCATACAGACCAAACCCGACCGAAGAGGGTTTTTCCAAGAAATCCCCAAGTCCTAATCCATCACGATGACGGCGCGGCCCGTTACGGCCGCTACTTCCAGGCGTTCGTGTATCTTTTCCACCTCTTCGACGTTGAAAGCGTAGGTTTCCGTCACCACGGGCCATACGTCGCCGCGCGCCACGAGGTGGAGTGATTCCTTGATCTCTTGTTTCGAACAGTATCGGCTGCCCAAAAGTTCGAGTTCTTTCGTCACCATGTTGCGCGCTGCGGCCTGGAACGGCTGCCCCGTGCCGCCGAGCGTAACGAGGCGTCCGCCGGTTCCCAGGGACTGAACGCCCGCTTCCATCGTGGAGGCGGAGGAGACGAAATCGACCACCACGTCCACGCCCACCCCGTTCGTCAGGTCCATGAGCGCGCCCGCGACGTCTCCCTGTGATGCGTCGACGGCCTCGTCCGCGCCCACGTCGCGACACTTGCCGAGCTTGTTCGCCGCGGCGTCCACGGCGATGACCCTGGCGTGCGCCCACTTCGCCATCATCACCATGTGGATGCCCACGCCGCCGCCGGCGCCGATGACGGCCACGTTCTCGAGAGGCGCGATGCGCGCGCGCCTCGTCACCTTGTACGGGGTGGCTATGGCGTCGCAGATGACGGAGACTTCCGCCGCGTCCTTCTCGTAATCCAGCCCGGCGGGGAGTTTGATGAAGTTCCGCGCGGGCAGCTTGATGTATTCCGCATAGGCGCCCTGCACCTGACGGCCGACGTAGCCCGTGAAGTTCTCGCAAAGCGTCTCGCGGTTGATGAGGCACCACTTGCACCTTCCGCACGTGACGTAGAAATGGGCGGTCACCGCGTCGCCCTCCTGAAGCCCCTCCACGCCCTCGCCCACGGCGGTGATGACGGCGGTGATCTCGTGCCCGATGATGAGGGGATAGTCCACTCCCGGCACGCGGCCCATGCGCGCGTGGTGGATGGTCAGCCCGGCGCCGCAGGCCAGCACCTTCGCGACCGCTTCCCCCGGCCCGGCTACGGGGTCCGGATATTCTTCCTCGGTAAAGGGTTTTCCCGGTTCTCTCAGCACCATCGCCTTCAAAGGGCGTCCTCCTCAGATAAATGGATGGGATTTCAGCCACGCGATTACACCACACGGGAGAGCGCCTAGGCAACGAGGAGCGGATGGCGTAACCTCACGGGGCGGCGTCCAGAAAAAAGGCGAGAGAGGATGAACGAACCCCCCGTAATTGAAGAAAGAGTGTTCAGCGCGCAGCGCGCGGCCAGGACGACGCTGCTCGTCGGCGCGTTGCTCGTCATCTTCACCGCGTCCGCCATGTACACGAACCAGCCGGGCAGGGTGGGCTACGGCTGGGCGACGCTGGGGGCGGGGGCGGCGTTGTGCGCCTTAGGTCTTGCGACCCTGCGGGGGTTCGCGTGGAGCTGCTATCTCTCCGTGCTGGTGCTGGGCGTTTTCGATTTCATCTGGATGGTGCGGGTGCTCGAGGGCTTCGACATCGGCCTCGCCATCTGGATAGCGATATGCTTTTTCTCCATCCGCGAGATTTGGCCGGGGATCGACGAGAAATTTCCCTGGGTGAAGCGCAATCCCTGAGGGGGCATCCGATTCACGCGGCCAGCAGCTATTCCGTATTACAATCTCTCCATCACGTAGCGGACGCACTCGAAATGGCGCGGCGCAACGCCCGGCGCGAAATCAGGCGCGTTCAAGGCCCAAAGCGGCACCTTGCTCTCGTGCAGCGAGCCGTGGCTTCTCAGGCGCACCTCGCGCTCGGCTTGGTCCATCACGCCGAAGACGGTCTCGGAATCCGCCAGCACCATCACGTCGCCCACCCGCTCGGGCATCAGCTCGAAGCGCGCGGCGGCCTCCTGCCGCGTGAGCGCGTCCTCGATGCCGGGGTGTTCATTCAAGATGGCGACGGCGTCTGAGAGCGCATCCTCGTTTTCCAGATGAACGTAGGCCGCGCCGCCCTGGTTCCCGTGGTGGACGACGTAGCGGTCCTTGATGATGGGAACGGCATCCGCGGCCAGACCCTGGTTCCTCAGTATGACGCCCGGGTCCAGCGCCCGTGTCTTATCCAGCATCCCGTGGTCGGCGGTTACGAAGACCGCCCCGTCTCGGTGCGCGCTCATCCAGCTATCGAGGAGCCGTCCAATTTCCGCATCGAGCGCGGCGTGGTGCGCTTGCGCTTCCGCGCTTTCGGGACCGTATTTGTGCTGCAGGTAGTCCGTGGTGGTGACGTAGAGGAGGTCCGGCTTTCCCTCTTCCAGCACCGCGCGCGCCGCGCGCAGGAGCCAGAGGTTCACTTCCCCGCTGTAAATATCCTCTTTCGCGCCCGCTTTCCGGGTGAGCCACCCGGGCGGGTCTTCCGCGGTGACGACCGTCTCCGCCCCTTTGCCGATCATGTCGCAGAGTTTCTGTTTGGACGCCAGCACGGCGGTCTTCCGTCCCACTGCCCGGCCCGTCTCCATGAGGGTGGGCGCCAGGACGAAATCCCCCGATTCCATGTAAACCTCCTCGCCCGTCTCCGCGTTCAGGAAGTAGTTGGCCGTGATGCCGTGCGCGGCGGGGGGCGCGCCGCAGACCATCGAGACGTTGTTCACGTTGGTGACCGAGGGCATCTGGCACGATACGGTGAAGCGCGCGCCCTCGCTCTCGATTCTGTCGAGGTTCGGCGTGTGGGAAGCCTCGAAATAAGCGGGGTCGCCCCCGTCGATCAGTATGATGAGAGCTTTCATTCGAGGCTGGACGCCATGAAATCAGTCCAGGCGCCTTAAAGCCTTGGCGCCGATGTCTTTTCGGAAATAGGCGTCTTCCCAGTAAATCAGGTCGCTCGCCTCGTAGGCGCGCGCGATGGCGGCGCGGATGTCCAGCCCGCGCGCGGTGACGCCCAGCACGCGGCCTCCGGCGGTCACGACGGCTCCTGCGTCGTTCACGCTCGTTCCCGCATGAAAGACGTGAACGCCGGGGAGGGCGTCGGCGTCCTCGATTCCGTGGATCGGGTCGCCCTTCCTGTAATCGTCCGGGTAGCCGCCCGCCGCCATGACGACGCAGACGGCGGCGTCTTGTGAATAGCTTATCGTCGTCTCGTGCAGCCGCCCCTCGACGCACGCCATGAGGACGGGCAGCAGGTCCCCCTCCATGCGGGTGAGCAGCGGCTGGCATTCGGGGTCGCCGAAGCGGCAGTTGAATTCCAGCACTTTCAGTTCATCGCCCTGCACCATGAGGCCGGCGTAGAGAACCCCCCGGTAGGGCGTTCCCCGCCTCGCCATGGCGCGGATGGCGGGCTTGACCACGGTTTCGAGCGCGCGTTCCTCTAACGCGCCCGAGAGCACGGGCGCAGGCGAATACGCGCCCATGCCGCCCGTGTTGGGGCCGGTGTCCCCCTCGCCGATGGCCTTGTGATCCTGCGCGGAGGCCATGGGGAGCGCGGTTTCCCCGTCTGCGAACGCGAGAAAACTCGCCTCCTCGCCCTCCAGGAACTCCTCCACCACGCACTTCTCGCCCGCCTCGCCGAACGCTCTTTCCTCCATGATTTGCGCTATCGCCGCGTGCGCGCTCGCGGAGTCTGCGCAAAGGAGAACGCCCTTGCCCGCGGCCAGGCCGTCGGCCTTCACCGCCCATGCGCCGCCGCGCTCGGATACGAAACGCTTCGCCGCTTGAGCGTCCTCGAAGACGCCGTAGGCGGCGGTGGGGATTCCCGCCTCGTCCATCAGGGCCTTGGAGAACGCCTTGCTCGCCTCGATGCGGGCGGCCTCGGCGGATGGACCGAACGCCGGGATTCCGATCGCTTCGAGTTCATCGACGAGGCCTAAGGCGAGAGGGGCTTCGGGGCCGACGACGACGAGGCCCGGAGATTCTTCTTTCGTCAGCGAGAGGAGGCCGGGGATGTCCTCGGCGCCGACGGCTGCATTCCGCCCGACTTGGGCGGTGCCCGCGTTTCCGGGCGCGCAGACGACTTCCTCCACGTCCGGGCTTTGGCTGAGTTTCCATGCCAGGGCGTGCTCGCGCCCGCCCCCGCCGACAATGATGACCTTCATCGGATGTTCCCTTGGATAATGGTGATGCCCACAACCTAGTGCGGCGCGAAAATGGTGTCAAACGATTCCGGGGGGTATCACCCCATGTCGCCGAGCGCGTGCTGAACGATGGTGAGGAGCGAAACGGGCGCGGTGTCCGCGCGGAGGATTCTGGGTCCCAGGGATACCGGCAGGAAACCGCCCTCCATCGCTCGTTGCGCCTCCTCGCTCGTGAGGTCGCCCTCGGGACCCGTGAGGACGGCGACGCGAAGCGGGGCTGCGGTGTTGGTTTCACCCGCGCGCGAGAGGGTTTCTTTGACTGAAAGCGCATCCTCTCCCAGATAGCCTAAGATTTTGAGGTCGAAATCCCTCGTCGCGGCGAAAAAGTCGTCCAGCCCGCCTAATGGATGCGCAACGGGCGGAGGCACGCGGTCGCACTGCTTGGCGGCTTCCAGGACGATGCGCCGCCAGCGCCTGTGACGCTCCGCACGCCTTTTCTCCTGAATCCTTACCTCGCAGCGCTCGAGCGCCAGGGGATGGAAGGCATCGGCGCCCAGTTCGCAGCCTTTCTGGAGGACCCACTCGAATCGCTCCCCTTTGAGCAGGGGAAGGCCCAAGGCGATCGACAGGGGAGAGGGCGGCCTCCCCGGCATGCGCTCGATGATTTTGCCGACGCACTGCTCCTCGCCTATTTCCGTCAGCTCCACCTTGTATTCCTGGCCTTCTGAGGTTGCCACGCGGCAGATTGCGCCCGCCCCCATCTTGAGGACGCGGTGGACGTGCGCGGATTCCTCCGCTCCCAGAACGACCTCTTCGCCCTGAACCGCCTCGGAGGGAACGTAGAAAAGCCTGAATCCGTCGCGCGTCATGGTTTTATTACCTCGATGCTCGCCCATTCCTCGATCCGGTTCGTCCCCTCGACCCTGAAACCGGCTTCTTCGTAGATGCGGGCGAGAGTTTCCGCCCCCTCGTAGCCGATACCTGCGAGAACGGCGCGGCCGCCGGGAGCGAGCGCTCCGTGAATTTGCGGCGCGAGTTCTCTCAGCGCGTCCAGAAAAATGTTCGCCGCGATGAAATCAACCCGGCCCCACCATTCTTCAAGCGCGCCGGGAGCAAGCGTCGTGTTTCGCGCCGTCATGCGACCTCCCACACCGTTTCGCTCCGCCAGGGCGGTGGTTTCCTCAACCGCTTTGGGGTCCAGGTCGAATGCGACGACGCGCCTTGCGCCAAAGAGCAGGGCGGCGACGCCCAGGATGCCGGAGCCGCAGCCCAAATCCACCATGCGCTTGGGAGGATCTTCGCCGCAGCGGCGTTCAATGGCGAGGAGAGCCAGACGGGTGGAGGGGTGTCTGCCCGTGCCGAAGGCGAGGCCGGGTTCGATGAGTAGTTCGACGCGCCCGCCCGGCGTTTCGCTTTCATCCCAGGGCGGCCTCACCCAGAGCCTCTCGCCGCAGGCTTCGCCCTTGAAATGACCGCGCGACAGGGCGACCCAGTCCTGATCCTCGATGTTCCTGAGCGTGATGGCGCTCTTCCCGACGCCCATGGCGGCGAGGAGCGCCTCTATCGCGCGGAGTTTCGCGGTCGCGCCGTCTCCAAAGGCGACGTGCGTGATGAGCACGGATGCGCCGCCGGCGCCGTCCCGCTCCTCCACGGCGGATGCGCCCGCCTCCAGTATCCGGGCGGCGGCGTCCTCGGCCAGGGTCTCACGAACCTCGACGATGAGTTCGAGCCATTTTTTCTGCACAGGCTCTCGCGTTTTACTCCGGCAGCCGGACCACGGCGGAGCCGGCCGTCGCCAGCTCGCCCTCCTGGTTCGTTCCGGTGATCTCGACCTTCACGGTGCGCTCGGCCTCGTTCTTCTCGACCACTTGGCCCTTGTGCCAGATGGCGTCGCCGTAGATCATGGGGCGGCGCACCTGGACGTAGAGGTTCTTCAGGAACGCGTCGTCCCCCATCCAGTTCGTGATGAAGGGGCTCACCCAGGCGAAGCGCATGACGCCGTTGTCGAACGGTCCCGGCATCCCGCGCCCCGAGGCGAGGTTGAAATCCTCGTGCTGCTGGGAGTTCTTCACCTTGATCCCGATCTGCGGGATCAGGACGGCGTTGTGCGGCGCTTTTTGGAGATCCAGATAGCCGCGCCTTCCCGCCTTGTAGGAGGGGCCGTTGCCCGCGTTCCAGGCCACCATGTCGCCGATGGTGAGGGGGCCGCGAAGCATGGGCGGCAGTTCATCGCCCACGGACACTTCCGCGAAGCGTCGCTTCTCGCCGCCGCGTCTCTCCTCCGCCTGGTAGGCGTTTTCGATTTCAGTGAATTCCGCCTCGTCGTACTTCTTGACGGGCCGCTCGTAGAGGAGCGCGTTCCCCTCCTGGAGGGTGCGGATCATCGTGCCGACCCCCCTGGCGACGACCTCGTCCGCCTCGTTCCAGTAGGTGCACTCCGAGATGATGAAGATGAGTTGCCGGCCCGCCTTGTTCGTCTTGACGAAGGAATCCTTCTGGACCGACTCGGCGCGGAGTTTGGCTCCCTGGGAGATGGGTTTTTCCCACTCGAATTCCACGCCCCCGATGAGGGAGGACAGCGGAACCTCCATCGGCGCGCCGTGGAGGATCGGGTAGAGGACCGACACCAGAAACGCCGGCGGCGCCATGATGCCCTTGTGAGATGTGCCGGACGCGTATCCGTCGTCCAGCCAGAGCGGGTTGTCGTCGTCGATGCCGTACGCGAAGTGGCGGATGGCGTCGGCGCTCGCCTCGTTGTTCCACGCCTCGCGCTCGCGCACGGGGCGGCCGTTCAGCGCTTGCGTCTTCTCGATGAACTCGTCTATGCGTGCTTGATTCGACAATGTGGGATGCTCCTGTGTCTGTCATGCGTGGATATGTCGGATGGCGTTTGTTGTTCGGAAAAGTTATGTAGCAGGAAATTCCGGGCGCAACAAGGCGGGCCGGGCCGCCTCGTTCGGGATTGTTGAAAAGCCCTTCCCCGCCTCATCCTGAGTAGCGGCCCTTCGACAGGCTCAGGGCAGGCTCCGCCGTCCCCCCACCTTCCTCATCCTGAGTAGGCGCGTAAGCGCCGTATCGAAGGTCAACCGCAACCAATGCGGGAGCGATTGCCTCTCGCCCGGCGCGAGAGGCTTCGACTCCCCTCGCCCTTCGATGCAAACGCTCTTTTCCCGGGGCTGTCGAAAAACCCCGTTCCGGGGTCGGGCGGACACACAGGTCCGCCCCTGCGTTTCGTTTCGCAGAGGTTGGCAGGTCAGACATATATGTCTGACATATCATGCGACCCGTATTGTGAAGGCGACAAGGCAGGGCCGCATGATATGCGGCCCCTACGGCGGGATCCCGACCGGCTCGCAAGGGGTTTTTCAACAGCCCCTTCTCAGTCGCGTTTGACCTCCGGCGGCTGCTCGGGGTGAGGAAAGAGGCCTTGGCGGTTTGCGGGGGTCGCAGACAGGATTTTTTCAACGGCCTCATTCGAGGAGGGGCCGCGTCTTCTCATGGAACGTCCGGGTTCTCGGATGGTTGGACGGCGAGGAGATGCGCTGCAACTCATCGAGGATTTCGCGCTGGCGCCCGCTCAGCTTGGCGGGCGTTTCCACGACCACGCGAATACGCATATCGCCGGTGTTGCGTCCCCCCGCAGGCGACAGCCCCTCTCCTCTCAAACGAAATTCCCGGCCCGACTGGGTTCCCGCGGGAATCTTTATCGTCCTTGCGTCCCGGAGCGTGGGTACTATGGCTTCATGGCCGAGGGCGGCCTGGGAGAAGCTCACCGGCAGATCGAGGAGGACGTCGTTGCCCTCCCTTCGGAATACGGGATGGGGCTTCGCGCGCACCGTGACGATGAGGTCTCCCGCCTCGCCCGAGCGCGCGCCCTCATCGCCCCTGCCCTTGATCTTGATTTGCGCGCCTTCTGCGCTCGCGGCGGGAACCTTCACCTTCAGATTCTCCCGAGTGCTCGTAAGGCCCTCTCCCCCGCATGCCCGGCACGCAAGACCCGTGTGCTCGCCGCTCCCGTCACAAGCCGAGCAGGGAACCCACAACTCCGCGAGGCCCTGCCTGTAGCGGACCTCGCCCGCGCCCTTGCACGCCGGGCAGGCGCTCGTGCGCGCGCCCGGCTCGGCGCCGCTTCCGGCGCACGAGGCGCAGCGAACGCGGCGTGATGCGGCGATCTCTTTTTCGGAATCTTTCGTCAATTCCTCGAGCGTCGCCTCGACCTGGGCGTGCAAATCCCGGGAAGCGCTTTTCTTCTCGTCCACGGGTTCTCGCGCGGTTTTGAAGATATGGGAGAAAATGTCCTCCCACAATTCTTCGTATTCGCCTTTTCGGCGCGCCGACCTCCGCCCGCGAGGCGTTGCGCGGGCGGCGGCGCTTTTCGGGTTTTGGAGGGTTTCGTGGGCGATGACGACCAGTTTGAAGCGCTTTTCCGCCTCCGGGTCGCCGGGGTTTCTGTCCGGGTGGAATTCGAGGGCCAGCTTCTTGTAGGCGCTTTTGAGTTGAGACTTCGAGGGATTTTTCTCTAAACCCAGAATCTTGAGGGCGTCGGCGACGTTCAAGTGTTCATGACCTCCGCCGGGGGAACCGGGGATACAAGCGCTTTTCGTCTACTGTTTTCCCGAGGAGAGGAATTTCGACACCGAGTCCGCCGTCCATTCCACGAGCGAGACGGCGCGATCGTAGCGCATGCGCTTGGGGCCGATGATGCCGATGCTGCCCAGCGGGCGGTCGTCCATATAGTAGCGCTGGGCGACGACGCTGCAATCCTTCATCTCCTCGAAATCGTTCTCCGAGCCGATGAGAATCGTGATGTCCGAGGATCCGAGGCATTTGTCCAGCAGGCGCACGAGTTTTTCCCTCTCCTCGAACGTGCGGTAGAGAGTCTGGAGCTTTTCCGCGTTGGTGGCGAAATCGGGCTGTGAGAACACGCGCGAGGCCCCTTCCACGAAGACGGATTCCTGCGCGGCTTCGCTTTCCGAGAGCGCCTCCTTGCTGAGTTTGAGGGCTTGTTGGTAGAGGGTGTCGAGGCCCTCCCGCGCACGGGTCATTTTCTGGATGATTTGCTCGCGCACCTCTCTCAAGGCGAGGCCGCTGAATTCTTCGTTCAGCAGGTTGGATATCCGGTTCAACTCCTCCTGGCTGATGGGGGTCTCCATGGGGATGACGCGGTTTTGCACCACCCCGCTCATGGAGACGATGACGGCCAGGGTCTTTTCCTCCGACATCTTCACGAAGTTGATGTGCTTGAAGTGGAGCTGCTCCCCTGCGGGCAGAAGAACGAGCCCCGCCGTGTTGGTGAGTTCGGAGAGCACGCGCGTCGCCTGGGCGAGCACCTGTTCGATTTGGGCGGCCTGCGCGGAAGCGCCTAAGCGCATGGATTCCTGCTCCTCGCTCGTGAGGGTGTGCGAGTCCATGAGGTCGTCGACGAAAAAGCGGTAGCCCAGGTCGGTGGGGAGCCTGCCGGAGGAGACGTGGGGCTTGGTGAGGAAGCCCGCGTCGGCCAGGTCGCTCATGATGTTGCGGATGGTTGCGGGGCTCAGGGCGATGTCCGCGTGTTTCGAGAGCGTGCGGCTACCTACGGGTTCGCCCGTATCCACGAAAATGTTGATGATGGCGCGCAGGATTTCCCGGTTTCTCTGTGCAAGTTCCAGGGCGTCCATTTCGCGAGTCTCCCGGTGAGGCGTCATTCGCGCCGGATTCTGGTGTGGCACTCCGGCGCATGGGGTGCTAATTTGTGCAAGATATGAGGGGATTTTTCCCCTGTCAAGCACCTGGAGCCGGGGGTAAGGGAGTGTTTTCGGAGCCTGAATCTTGAAAACCGCATGAAAAGAACCCCCATCACTTAAAAGATGATTTAGATCGTATCGAAGTTGAACGGAAAAACTTTTTACCTAAAGCGGTGGATTCTAATGATTACCGATATTTTCGCGGATCGTTATTCCAATACGAATTTATGGGATGAATTTGGAGAGGCGCAAAGACGGTTAATTGTGCAAATATTTCGCCTTCTTTCTGAACAGATTTGTCCTTACTGGGTAAATGTCAAAGAAAGTGAACCTGGAAAAATGTTCTGGACTGACATTCACAGCAGATTGTCAATGGAATTAGGCCTCAAGTCACTCTCGGCCCTTGCCTATGCGTACTCTACTAATTTGGGAGGGAAGCCACATACGGCATCTGGTACATGGCCGTTAATTACTGTCTGTGAAAATTGGATGCTAAAGGAGTTTGATCATTCCGTTTCTGCTGACCGGTTTATAAAGGAGCGTATTAGCTTGGTAGAGATTGGTTTTCGCAAGCGCGAGGAAGAAATCGACGCTGATAATGCCAAATTACCAGAGAGAATTTTGGCGGCGAAAAGACCGAGGCCAAGACGATCCGGCATACGCATTCCGGGTGATCCTGTGAAAGGGGTTATGGCGCGTAATGCTTCGATCAACAAGGCATTTCAAGAAGCTGTCAATGAACTGAATGCGCGTTTCAATCAGGCTGGATGCGCTCTTCATTATCACAATGGTTTTATTCAGTTGACAACTGATGAACTCACTCTGTGCCAAGTTGAAGAACCTTTTTGGGCACTTGTGGCCGACTCTGAATGGGAGAATGTCGATTTTGATATGAAAGAATCTTTGGACCTCCGCGATTCTAATAAAGGTGACCCCGCATTTCTCGCTGCCCGTGCACTCGAAAGCACGCTCAAAATCGTGTCAAATAAATTAGGTTTAACGGACGGCCGCGAAAAAGGTGCTCATAACTACATCGAAAAACTTGCCTCAAAGGAAACGGGTTTTCTTGCGGATTGGGAATCTGAAGCGCTTAAAGGGTTTTTCACTAATATCCGTAATCCGTTTGGTCATGGAGCAGGGAATGCATCGAGGCCTGAACTGACGCAACAACAGACTGATTGGGCAATCGAAACATGCATGATTTGGATAAAAAGTATCATCCGTAGGCTCTGATAAAAGTATGCTCGCGTACTATTATTCATTCGCCGCTGGATAACAGTAAAACCATCTCCACCACCTTGCTTTTACTACTGCGTCGCCATTTGTAAATGAGTTAGAATGAAATCTGAACTCCGGTGTCCGGCGCCGGGAGTGATGCGAAAGCCGCCGATTTTCGAGGGATGCCGATGCCGAACGCATGGACGAGAGCCTTTCAGGCGGTTTTCAGGCGATGGCTCGGGCGGCGGACGCCGCCGCTCTCCGGACCGGCCCATGAAACCGGGGATTCGGCGCGCTCGCGCATCGCCCGCTCGCGCCGGGCGAACCGCAAGTTCCAGTACTGCACGATAGGCGCGGCGTTCGTTTTGATGGTGATATTGAGTCTCCTCTCCTATCAGCTTTACGCCGACACCAAGGCCGAGACCGAGGAGAGGTCCAACCGCCGCCAGCTTCTTCTCGTGGAGCAGGCGGGCGACCGGATCGCCTCGTTCCTGGAGGCGCTCACGGCCTCTTTGCGCTACAGCGCGGGGTTTCTGCGCACCATCGAACCCGATCATCCAGGGCGTATGGCGGTGATGATGGGTCTGTACGAAAGGCTGGGCGGAAGGTTTCGCGTGAGCGAACTGGGCTACTTGCAGCGAGCGGGTGAGCAGGCCGCCGCCATTCCCAGGGAATATCTCGAAAAACTGGCGAACTGCTTTTGGCCGCAGGGTGCCTGCATCCTCGTGGTTCGCGATGAAGCCCAAAGGGTCTCCTCCTTGTTCGCGGCGGCGCCGGTGGCGCCCAAAGGCGATGGAACGGAAGCACGAGAGGCGCAGCGAAAGCGCGACTGGCTCTACGCGCGAATTTCCATGGCGGATCTGGCGCGCGCCTTCGTCGAGCCCGTTCAATCGGGTGGCCGGGAGCGGGCGTGGCTCGTGGACGGCGAGGGCAGAATTATCCTCCCTCCGGGCATCCCCCCGCTGGAAGGGGTTCAATTGTCCACCCTCGCGCGCGAGTTGGGGGATGAAAGACTGAAAAAACTCGCCGGCCGCATGAAGAAAGAAGTGAATGGTTTCGACTGGCACCTCGACTTGAGGCCCGGGAAGAAAGAAAAGCGCATGCGCTACCTGACGGCTTTCAGCAACTTCCCCGTCGGACATGAGAAGTGGACTTTCGCTCTCACGGCGCCGTCTACCGAATTCGTCGGATTGATCGGACGCCTGTTCCGGAAGGGTCTGCTCCTGACGGCTTTCGGGTTCGTCGCCCTGGTCCTGGCCGCTCTTTTGATACTCGACCGTGAGCGCAGGCGCATACGGGCCGAAGACAGAATCCACTGGTCCGAGCAGGTGCTGGAGAGCAACAGGCGGCTTCAGGCGCTGTTCGACGGCATCACGGACGCCATCGGCATTCTGGACGAGGATTTCCGCATACGGATGCTCAATCGCTCGATGGGCAGGCTCTTCGGACGAGAGACGTCCGATTTGCTGGATCAGAAATGGGAGATATCGCTGCTCGGCGCCGTGCCGGAGCCCTTTGTCGAGCGCGCCATCGTGGGCGACACGTTCGCGACCGGCGAGCCGGGTTTTTTCGAAAAGTCGATTTCGTGGGAAGATGGGCGGCAGATGGATATGGAATACTATACCTATCCGATTCTCGACGCCTCGGGAGCAACGCTCCAGGTGATTTTGTATTTGAAGGACGTGACCGGGCGCAAGGCGCTCGAAAAGGAAGTTCTCCAGAGCGAGAGGCTCTCGATCGTCGGCAAGATGAGCGAGCAGGTGGCGCATTCCATCCGCAACCCCCTATCGGCCATCAACCTGAACGCGGAATTGCTCGGCGATGAGTTGTCGCAATTCAAGGAGGAGGATACCTCCGAGGCATGGACGCTGCTCAAATCCGTGCGGGCGGAGGTGGATATCCTCAGGCAGGTGACGGCCGATTATCTCAAGTTCGTGCGGATGCCCAGTCTGGAGAGAGCGCCGGTCGCCTGCAACGAGATGATAGCGGATTTGCTGGACCTGCACGCGGAAGTGGCGGCGAGCAGAAAAATCCGGGTCGAAAAGGAGTTTGAAATGACCATCCCCGAGGTTGTCCTGGACGAAACGCAAATACGCGTCGCGGTTCAGAACCTCATCCTGAACGGCTTCGACGCGATGCCCGACGGCGGTCGTCTCGTGGTGAAGACCGAACTGGAGAATCAACACCTCGCCATCCGTATATCGGACAGCGGGGCGGGCATCAGCCTCGAGGATCAGGCTTCTTTGTTCACGCCGTTTTTCACGACGAAGGCGAACGGAACCGGCCTCGGCCTCGTGCTGAGCCGCCAGATCATCACCGAGCACGGGGGGAGCATCCATTTCGAGAGCGAGGAGGGGGCGGGCGCCACTTTCGTCGTCGAACTCCCGCTCGCCGTTGCCCAGGAGGCGAAGGCATGAGCGGCCACGCCGGGGCGCGCATGCTGGTGGTGGACGACAAGCGCGGCAGCCGCGAAGCGCTCCAGAAGATGATCGCCAAGGAGGGGTTCGAGGTCGCTATGGCGCACGATGCGGAGACCGCCGCCGAGATGTTCGGCGCCGACCCCGTGAATCTGGTCATCACCGACCTCAGAATGCCGGGGATGGACGGCATCGGCTTGCTGAAAGAGGTGAAGCGCGTGAGCCCGGATACGGAGGTTATCCTGATCTCCGGCGCCGGGAGCATCCAGTCGGCCGTCGAGGCGATGCGCGAGGGGGCGTATGACTTTCTCACCAAGCCTCTGGAGCGCGCCCTCGTCCTCAAGGCGATAGACAAGGCGCTCGAAAAACAGGCGCTCATGCGCGAGAACGCGGATTTGCGGGCGCAACTCCAGAGCCTCAGAGACGCATCCGGCATGATGGGGAATCATTCCTCGATCCGCCGGGTGAAGGACATGGTTCGCCAGGTCGCGTCCACTTCCGCCACGGTCCTGATCCTCGGCGAGAGCGGAACGGGCAAGGAACTGGTGGCGAGCGCCCTGCACGAGGAGAGCGAGAGGGCGGGCAAGGCCATGGTGAAGGTGAACTGCGCGGCGCTTCCCGAAACGCTCCTCGAGAGCGAACTGTTCGGCTACGAGCGCGGGGCGTTTACGGGCGCCGTGGGCCGCAAGGAGGGCCGGTTCAGGCTCGCCCACGAGGGCACGCTGTTTCTCGATGAAATCGGGGACATGCCGCTCGTTCTTCAGCCGAAGATTCTCCGCGTCTTGCAGGAGGGAGAATTCGAGCGCGTCGGCGGAACGGAGACTCTGAAGGTGGACGCGCGGATCGTGGCTTCCACGAACGTGGACCTGCAAACCGCCGTGGCCGAGGGGAAGTTTCGCGAGGATCTCTATTACCGCCTGAACGTGGTCCCCATCCACCTGCCCGCCCTGAGGGATCGGCGAAGCGACATTCCGCTGCTCGCCGAGCATTTCCTCCAGCGCTTCGCCGCGAAGAACAACCGGCCCGTTCTCGCGTTCTCGCGCGAGGCGCTCGACGCGATGTCGAACTATCATTGGCCCGGAAACGTGCGTGAACTCGAAAACATGGTGGAGCGCGCGGTGGTGCTGAGCCGGGGAGAGATTCTCTCGTTGGACGATCTCCCCGCGCAGGTCGCCCGGGGCGAGCCCGTGAACGGGGAGCAGGCCGCGGCGTCGGACGCGCCGCTCATCAACCTCGAGGTCGGCACCCCGCTCGCGGAAGTCGAGCGGCGGGTCATTCTGGAGACTCTCCGGCACACGGGCGGCGACAAGAGCGCCGCCGCACGCCTCCTGGGAATCGCCACGCGCACCATCTACCGGAAGCTGGACGGGAGTTGATCGCCCGCGCATCGCTCGTTTCATGAGCGGGTTGTGGTAAGGTGTGGCGCGAGAATCTGCGTAGGAGTTCGTCGATGCGGGGTCGTTTCATCACGTTCGAGGGCGTGGAGGGTTGCGGCAAGTCGACCCAGATGGCGCGCCTGCGGGCGTGGATGGAAGGAGCGGGCCTCCCCGTTGTCGCCACGCGCGAGCCCGGCGGCACGAAGGTCGGGGAGGGGATTCGCGAGTTGCTCCTCGCCCCGCGGGATGAGGGTCTGGACGCGGAGACGGAACTCCTGCTCTACGAGGCGGCGCGGGCGCAGCACGTGAGCGAGGTGATTCGCCCGGCCCTGGAGGCGGGCGCCCACGTTCTTTGCGACCGGTTCTTCGACTCCACGACGGCGTACCAGGCGTTCGGGCGGGGACTGGACGAGGAGATGGTGCTGGAGTTGAACCGCATGGCGAGCGGGGGTCTCGTTCCCGACCTGACGCTGCTGTTTTCCGTATCGCTTGAGGAAGGCCTCGTTCGCGCGCGCGGCGAAAGCGCGGGCGACAGGCTCGAGGGCGAGAGTCTGTCGTTTCACCGCAAGGTGCAGGCGGGCTTCGAGGCGCTGGCGAAGCGCGAGCCCGAGCGTTTTCACGTAATAGGCGATAGCGCGATTGAGCAGGTGCACGAAGAGGTGCTGACGATTCTGAAGGAAAGGTTCGAATGGGCTGGGAATCCATCCGCGGCCAGGACGCGGCTTTAGACCTGCTGCGGAGAGACTTATCCTCCGGGCAGGCGGCGGGCGCCTATCTGTTTCATGGTCCCGACGGGGTCGGCAAGGCGCTCGTTGCTCGCCTGTTCGCGCAGGCCTTGCAGTGCGCGGGCGGCGCGCCGCCTTGCGGGGCCTGCAGGGCGTGCGAGAAGACGCTCGCGAACGTACACCCCGACGTCGTCTCGATTCGCCCCGAAGCGGGTTCTCGCTCCATCAAGGCGGAGGAGATCAGGGAAGAAGTGATTCGGCGCGCCCACCAGCGCCCCAACGAGGGGATGCGGCAGGTCTTCATCGTCGAGGACGCGCATCTGCTCACGCGGGTGAGCCAGAACGCCCTGCTCAAGACGCTGGAGGAGCCGAGCGCGGGCACGATCCTGATGCTGGTGACGCCGAACCTCCACACCCTGTTGCCGACGATCATCTCGCGCTGCCGGAGGATCAGGTTTCAGGCGCTGGCGCGCGCGGATCTTGCCGCCGTTATCGGGGAGCGTTGCGCGGGCGAGGACGTGGAGAAGCTCGTTTCCCTCAGCATGGGCAGGCTGGGCGTCGCGATGTCGGCCGACGTCGAGGCCCTCTCCGAGCGCCGGGACGGGGCGATGCGGTTCCTGGAGGAGGTGAGCGCGCCTGCGGGCCGGGCGGACGAGGTGACCCTCATCACCCTCGCCACTGAGCGGGCGGGCAGCGGGGCTTCGGGCAGAAACGAAACAATTCTCTTTTTGGAAATGCTTCGCGGGCTGCTTCGCGATATACTTATCACCCGGGAAGCGCCCGAGACGATGGAATTGTGGCACACGGACATTCGGGCGGCATTGGCCGCCATGGGAGAGCGCTGGGGAAGCGCGGGCTTAACCCGTGCCCTCGAAAGGGCGGGGGAGGCCTTGCGCGACGTGGACGGCGGGAACACCAACCCGTCCCTGACGCTCGAGGCTCTGGTATATTCCCTGCGGGAGACGGTTCCCGCCGGGGTTTGAGGTGAGCGAATGAATGAATCATCGAACGGCGGCGTCGCCGTCGAGGAGGCGCCCGAGACGCGCAAGCTGGGCGTGGTCGGGGTCAAGACGCGCTTCGGCGCGCGACCGGTTCATCACACCTACGGGGCTCTTCGCCTTCGCGTCGGGATGAAGGTGATGGTCAAGAGCAAGGGCGAGGACGCGGAGTTCGGCGAGGTATCCGAAAACCCCCGCGTCATGGATGCGCGCTATTATCCCGGCTCCCTCCCCGAGGTGCTGCGGATAGCCACCGAGGATGACGAGAAAAAGGTGGCCCGAACCGAGGAGAACGAGAAGAGCGCCTACGATTTCTGCCGCATGAAGATATCCGAGCTAAAACTCCCCATGCGGCTGATCGAGGTCCGCTACATCCACTCGAACAAGAAGGCGATGTTTTACTTCTCCTCCGACGGGCGCGTGGATTTCCGCAAGCTGGTGCGGGTGCTCGCCGAGCGGCTCTCCGTCCGCGTGGAGATGCGCCAGATAGGCGTGCGCGACGAGGCGGGCATGAAGGGCGGCTGCGGGGATTGCGGGCGCACCTATTGCTGCAGTTCCTTCCTCAAGTCGTTCGACCCCATTTCCGTCCGCATGGCGAAGGACCAGAACCTGAGCCTGAACCCCGTCAAGCTCTCCGGCGGCTGCGGGCGGCTCAAGTGCTGCCTTCGCTTCGAGCATTCCCACTACGTGTCGGTGAAGAAGAAACTGCCCGCCTGCAAGAAGAAAGTCGGCGGCTGCGACTGCGGCGCGACCGTCGTGCGCCAGGACCTCCTGAAGGAAGAGGTGACCCTCGCGCTCGAAACGGGAGACTTCATGACGGTTCGCGCGGAGGACCTGATGCGCCTGCCCACGGGCCAATTCTCGCTTAAAACCGGCGTCCAGGACGATGCGTCCCTCAACGTCTTGCCCAAGGAAAACGGCCCCAAACGATGAGCAAAAAACCGTTTTACGTCTCCACGCCGATATATTACGTGAACGACAAGCCGCACCTGGGCCACGCCTACACGACGGTGGCTTGCGACGCCAAGGCGCGCTTCCACAGGCTGCGCGGCGAGCCGGCGCATTTTCTCACCGGAACCGACGAGCACGGCCAGAAGCTCCAGCGCGCGGCCCGCGAGGCCGGCATGGACCCCCTCGCGTTCTGCGACATGAACAGCGCGAAGTTCCGCGAACTCTGGGAGAAGCTCGACATCTCCTACGACGATTACATCCGCACGACCGAGGAGCGCCATGTTCGCGGCGTGCAGGAACTCTGGCGGCGCGTGGAGGCGGCGGGCGACATCTACCTGGGCGCATACGCCGGCTGGTACGCCGTCCGCGACGAGGCTTTCTACACCGAGAGCGAACTCACCGAAGGCCCCGACGGAGCGAAGCTCGCGCCCACGGGCGCGGAAGTCGAATGGGTGGAGGAGCCGAGCTATTTCTTCCGCCTGAGCAAGTACGCCGAGCCTCTCCTCGATCACTACGAGAAAAACCCCCGGTTCGTTCAGCCCGAGAGCCGCAGAAACGAGGTGATGAGCTTCGTGCGGGGCGGACTCAAGGATCTTTCCCTTTCGCGCACGAGCTTTCAGTGGGGGATCCCCGTGCCGGGGGACGAAAGCCACGTCATCTACGTGTGGTTCGACGCGCTGAGCAACTACCTGACCGCGCCGGGCTTCGATGAGAACGGGGTTCGCGAGGGGAGCCCCTGGCCGACGGACCAGCATTTCATCGGCAAGGACATCCTGCGGTTCCACGCGGTCTACTGGCCCGCCTTCCTGCTCTCCGCGGGCGTCCCCCTGCCGGGGCAGGTCTTCAGCCACGGGTGGTGGACGGTCGAGGGCCAGAAGATGTCCAAGAGCCTGGGCAACGCGGTCGACCCGCACTGGCTGATCGAGGAATACGGGGTCGACGCCATCCGCTACTTCCTGCTCAAGGAGATCCCCTTCGGGCTGGACGGCGATTTCTCCCACGGCGCGCTGATCGACCGCATCAACAGCGATCTGGCGAACGATCTGGGGAACCTCCTCTACCGCACCCTGAACATGGTGAAGCGCTACACGGAGGGCCGGCTCGAACGCTCCGCGGCAGGCGATACCGAGGCGGAGAGCGCGTTTTGCGAATTCGTCGCCGATGCGGCCGCGCGGTATGAGAACGGCATGGCGGCGACGCACTTCCAGAACGGCCTGAGAGCCGCCTGGGAGGTGATTTCCTGCGCCAACAAATACATCGACGCGAACGCCCCCTGGACGCTCGCGAAAGAGGGCGACGATGCCCGCCTGTGCTCGGTGCTATGGCACGCCGTGGCGGCGATTCGCGTCGTCGCGGCCATGATTTCGCCCGTCATGCCGGCCACCGCTGGGAAGATAGCGGCGCAAATCGGCCTGTCAGAGGACTGGGCGGGCGCTCCTTATGCGGAGTTGATGGACATGCGGGGGCTGCCGGAGGAGCTGGTCACCAGCCTTGGGCCGCCTCTTTTCCCGCGCATCGAGGACGAGGCGAAACAGGCCATACAGGAGAAGGTGGCCAGGCGCATCGCAGGCGGCGAGGAGGCCGCGCCCGCAGAAGACGCGAAAGAGCGGATATCCTTCGAGGAATTCCAGAAAATGGATCTGCGCGCAGCGCAAGTACTGGAGGCCGAGCGGATGCCCAAGTCGAAAAACCTGCTCAAGCTCACCGTTTCCTTAGGCGAGGAAACCCGCACCGTCGTGGCGGGCATTGCGAAACACTACGCGCCCGAGGATTTGCCGGGCCGCAAGGTGATCCTCGTGGCCAACCTCGCGCCGGCCAGGCTCATGGGCGTGGAGTCCCAGGGCATGGTTCTCGCCGCCGAAGACGGCGGGCATCTGCTGCTCGCGGGCGTGGACGAGGCGGTGACGCCGGGCGCGCCGATCAGGTAAAACAAAACGCCCCGCCCGGGAGATTGGAGTTTTTGGAGTGAACGAATCATCGGAATCCGCGCCGGATTCATCCGGCGATAAGGACCCATTCGCGGGTCAGGACAGAAAAGGACGCCCCAATCGCCGCAGAAGAAGGCGAGGCCGAAGGGGCGGGAAACGTCCGGAAGCCATAGAACGGCAGAATACGCCCGGGAATGCGGAGACCGCCGCGCAAACGCAAAGCGGGGGCAAAGCCGCCCCGCGCCCTGAAAACGGCGGTTCGCGCGACGCCGATTCCCGGCGCGGGCGGGGCGGACGCAAGACCAAGAACCGCTGGCGGCACCAGCGGAGGAAAAAAGCCCAGCCCCAGGTCATCATCGCCGAACTGCCCGATACGAACGGCCTGCCCGTACTGGTGGATACCCACGCCCATCTCATCGACAAGGCTTTCGATCCGGACCGCCAGGGAGTGGTGGAGCGCGCCATCGAGGAGGGGGTGCACTACATCATCTCGATGGGCGCCTGTCTGGAGTCGAGCCGCCGGACCCTCGATCTCGCGGCGTCCTACGCGGGCGTCTACGCGGCGGTCGGCGTGCATCCGAGCGACGTCAAGGACATAAACGAGCGGACCATCCGGGATATCGCCAAACTGACCGATGATCCCAAAGCGGTGGCCGTCGGCGAGATCGGGCTGGACTACTATCGGGATAACGCCCCGCGCAAGACCCAGCGCAGGTGGTTTCGGGAGCAAATCCGGCTGGCCGTCGAGGCGGGCAAGCCCATCGTCGTCCATTGCCGCGACTCGGCGGATGACATCCATGAGATTTTGGAAGCGGAAAGGGCGTGGCGAGCGGGCGGGGTGATCCACTGCTTCACGGGCGACGGCGAGCAGGCCCGGAAATTCCTGGACATCGATTTTCATCTGGGCGCGGGCGGGGCCATCACCTTCTCGCGCTCGGAAGAACTCCGCGAAGTCTTCGAGCGGGTCCCCATCGAGCGCGTGCTCCTCGAAACGGACAGCCCCTATCTCGCCCCCCCGCCCCACCGGGGCAAGCGGAATGAGCCGGCCTACGTCGCGCACGTGGCGGAGACTCTCGCCGAACTCCGCGGGATGTCGACCGAGGAGGTGACGCGCCTCACCACGGAGAACGCGCGCCGCCTGTTCGGGGTGGGGCCGCCGCGCGAGGAGGGGAGCATCGCCTACGCTCTCGGCGATACGCTCTATCTCAACGTCACGAACGATTGCCAGAACTCATGTTTTTTCTGCGGTCTCCTGAGCGACTGCGTCTACAAGGGCCACAATCTGACGCTCGAAGGAGAACCCGACGCGGGCGAGGTTCTCGCCGCCGCCGGCGACCCGACCCGCTTCGCCGAAGTCGTATTCAGCGGCTTCGGCGAGCCCACGCTCAGGCTCGACGTCGTGAAGGAGGTGGCCGGCGAACTCAAGCGCCGGGGCGCGAAGCGCATCCGCCTGGTGACGAACGGGCTCGCGAACAAGACGCACGAGAGAAACATCCTGCCCGAACTCGGCGGCCTCGTGGACGCGATATCCATCAGCATGCAGGCGGAAAGCCCGGAAGCCTATGCGAAGGTCTGCAAGACCAGGGGCGTGGAAGACCCCTACCCGCAGGTCAAGGAGTTCGTCCGGTGGTCCAAGAACTACATCCCCGAGGTGGAGGTGACGGCCGTCAAGATGAACGGCCTCATCGACATCGAGGCGTGCGAGAAGGTGGCGACCGAGGAGCTGGGCGTGCCCTTCCGCGCGCATGATTACGTGCGCATGGATTAAGGCAATCCAGGTCGGGGACGTGTTGAAAAATCCCTCTTCGCTCGGTCGATTCCTTCCTCATCGGTCGGAACCGACCGCCGCCGTCATTCCGGCGAAAGCCGGAATCCATTTTCAAGCAGAATGACAATGCTCCGGTTTTCCGTCTCCCCGTCATAGGCGGGAACCAAGCAGAAAAGAAAAAAAAAGCAAAACAAATGGATTCCGTCGAACCCTCCCTCCCCGGTCGTCTCCGACACCGGAATGACGAACAAAACCGCATTCACCTGTAATAGGGCGGCCCTTTATGGCCGCCCTACCCCCCGTGGCCGCCCTTATCGGGTATGCCTATCCTTTCTGGTTGTCCCTTACCAGGACAGGCACGGGGGCCTGTCCCTGCGGGAGCGGAATCCGCATCAGTGCAGGGGCCGTTCGCGAACGGCCTCTACTGAACAACCGTGCCCGTTTGCGCTAGAATGCCCCCATGACTAACCAGCGTGCCTCCAACGATTTTACCGATCCATCTGAGCCAAACGCGCGCATCGTCCCACGGAAAAACCCCCGATGAGCAAGCCCTTCTACATCCTCTCGCTCGACGGCGGGGGATCGTTAGGTGTCTACACCCTGGGCGTGCTGGCGGAAACCGAGCGCGCGCTGGGCCGCCCGCTGCACGAGGCGTTCGACCTCGTGTACGGCGTCAGCACGGGCTCCATCATCGCCTCGATGGTCGCGCTGGGCGACCCGGTCGACCCGACGATTGCGGATCGCTATTTCGAGCTCGCGCCCGACGTGCTGGGGCCTCTGCTCGCGCGCAACAAGACGAGCGCGCTCGATCGGCACGCGCATAGAATCTACGGCGACAGGACTTTCGGGGATTTCAAGCTGGACGTCGGCATCCTCGTCACGTACGCGGAACGCGACCGCCCCATGGTGTTCAAGCGAGACTTCGCGCAAGACGGCGCGGATGGTTTCCTCTCGGTCGCGGGTCTCAAGGTTTCGGACGCGATCATGGCGTCGTGCGCCGCGCATCCGTTCCTGAAGCACAAGCGCATCGACTTGGCCGATCACGGGGAGCGCACCGCGCTTGACGGCGGGTTCACGGCGAACAACCCGGCGCTTTTCGCCATCGCCGACGCCACCGGGCCGCTCGGCGTCGCTCGGGAGGACATCCGCATATTAAGCGTCGGGACGGGGAGTTACCCCGAATCGAGGAAGTGGACGCGGCGGATCATCGCGGGCGTCCGGCCGCTCAGGACCTACATGACGCTCTCAAGGACGAGTTCGAACACCGTCGACACGCTGCGCGGGCTGTTCTTCCCGGACGTCGAAACCTTGCGGATCAACGACTCGTTCACCGACCGCGCCTACGAGACGGACTTCATGGAGCACGACCCGCGCAAGCTCAAGATGATATTCCAACTCGGGCGCAAATCCTTCGAGCGTGCGGAGGCGCGCGTGCGGGATTTTTTTGGGGATGCGCGTGGAGGGTAAGGGGTGAGGTTTTGACTTTGTAGGGGAGGACCTATGTGTCCTCCCTTTTTGTTTACCGTCCTGATCGCATTTAATCTCTGGTTGCGGGCGGACACGCAGGTCCGCCCCTACGGTCCCCATTCAAGAGGGAGAATGTGTAGGGGGTCGCCGGTCGGGATTGATCCACCGCGCGGCCTCGGGCTTAGCAGAACGCTTGACGCCCTCATCCCGGTACCCCAAACCCTCATCCTGAGTAGGCGCGTTAGCGCCGTATCGAAGGATGGGGGGCGCATCTCTACGGCAGGCGCGAATTTCGCCCTTCGATACAAACGCTCCTTCATCAGTCGCGTTTTACTTTCGACCGCTACTCAGGGTGAGGGAAAGGGGATTCGGCGGAGCCTGTCCCGAGCTTGTCGAAGGGCCCCTGCACGAGGTGAGGCGGAGCGGCGGACTGTGCAGGACGAGGAGAGGATTGCGCCGCATCGGGCTTTTTCAACAACCCCATGTATGCGTCCCCTACACTTCCGTTGACGTGAACGACGCCGGACAGGCGTGGGGGCCTGTCCCTACGGTTGCCGTTCACGAACGATAGAAAACGTGTATCTGAGAACCACCCTTCCATCCCGCTCCGTTTGGGGTAGAATGTCCACGCTATGGACGGACACTCCTTTCATCCGCTGATCGCGCGCTGGTTCGAAGAGAAGTTCTCCGAGCCGAGCGCGCCCCAGGAGGCCGGCTGGCCCGAGATTGCCACCGGGCGCGACACCCTCATCGCCGCCCCCACGGGCACGGGCAAGACGCTGGCCGCCTTCCTGTGGTCGCTCGACGGTCTGATTCGGGACGCGCTCGGGGGCGATCTGGAAGACGCCTGCCGCCTCGTCTACATCTCTCCCTTGAAGGCGCTCGGAAACGACATCCAGAAGAACTTACAAGAACCTTTGAGCGAGATCCGCGCGCTCGCGAAGAAAGAGGGCGCCGATCTTCCCGAGCTCCGCGTGGCGGTGCGCTCGGGCGACACGCCTGCGCGCGAGCGCAGGCTCATGCTCAAGAAGCGCCCCCACATCCTCATCACGACGCCCGAGTCGCTCTACATCCTCCTGACGGCCGCGCGCAGCCGGAAGGTGCTGGAGACCGCGCGCGCCGTCATCGTGGACGAGATTCACGCGGTCGCAGGGGATAAGCGCGGCGCGCACCTGGCGCTCTCCCTGGAGCGGCTCGACGCCCTTTGCGGTGAGCGCATACAGCGCATCGGCCTGAGCGCGACGCAAAAGCCGATTGAGGATATCGCGCGCCTGCTCATCGGCGCGGGGAGGAGTAGAGAGGACGGCGCTCCCGATTGCGCGGTGGTGGACGTGGGCCACAAGCGCGAGATGTCGCTCTCCATAGAGGTGGCCGATCAGGATATCGGCCCCATCGCCTCGCACGAGTACTGGGACGAGGTGTTCGACCGCATCGCCGCCCACATCGAGAGCCACCGCACGACCATCGTGTTCGTCCACACGCGGCGGCTGGCCGAGCGCGTCGCCCACCGCCTTACGCAAAAGCTGGGCGAGGGCCGCGCCGCCGCGCACCACGGGTCGCTGTCGCGCAAGATCAGGCTGGACGCCGAGGAGCGTCTCAAATCGGGCGCGTTGTCCGCCATCGTCGCCACGGCGTCCCTGGAACTCGGCATCGACATCGGCCACGTCGACCTGGTCTGCCATCTGGGCGCGCCGCGAACGCTCGCCTCCCTGCTCCAGCGCGTGGGGCGCTCCGGCCACTGGAAGGGCGCTATCCCTAAGGGAATCGTCTTTCCCATGACGCGGGACGAACTGCTCCAGAGCGCCGCCGCGGTCCGCTCGGTGCGGGAAGGCGCGCTCGATAAGGTCATCTTCCCCGTGGCGCCGCTCGACATCCTCGCCCAGCAGATGGTGGCCGAGGCCGCCGCGCAGGAAGAGGTGGGAGAGGAGGCGCTCTGGTCGCTCGTCCGGCGCGCGCAGCCGTACGGGGCGCTCGCGCGGGACGTTTTCGAGGACGTGCTCGAGATGCTGACCGAGGGCATTTCCACCAGCCGGGGCAGGCGCACCGCCTATCTCCACAGGGATCGCGTGAACGCGCTCCTGAAACCGAGGCGCGGGGCGCGGCTTTGCGCCATCACGTCGGGCGGCGCGATTCCCGACACGGCGGATTACGACGTGGTGGAGGGAGCGGCGGAGACCTTCGTGGGCAAGGTGAACGAGGATTTCGCCATCGAGTCGAACGCGGGCGACATCTTCCTGCTCGGAAACCACTCCTGGCGCGTGAAGCGCGTGGAGCGCGACAAGGTGCGCGTGGAGGACGCCGAGGGCCTCCCGCCCAACATCCCCTTCTGGCTGGGCGAGGCGCCCTCGCGCACGGCGGAACTCTCGGAATCCGTCTCGACGCTCCGGGCCGAACTGGCGGAACGCCTCACGGAGCCCGCCGAAGCCATCCGCCGGCTGCGCGCCGAATGCGGTCTTTGCGCGCAGGGCGCGTCGCAGATTATCGACTACGTGCGCGAGACCGTGCGGGTGCTGGGGCGCGCCCCCACGCAACAGGAGATCGTGGCGGAGCGGTTCTTCGACGAGGCGGGCGGGATGCAGCTCGTCATCCACTCGCCCTTCGGCGGGCGGGTCAACCGCGCGTGGGGCCACACGCTCAGGAAGCGCTTTTGCCTCACGTTCGACTTCGAACTCCAGGCCGCCGCGACGGACGACGGCATCGTGTTATCGCTCTCCTCGCAGCACAGCTTCCCTATTGAGGCCATTTTCGGTTTCGCGCGCCTCGCATCGCTCAGGAAGGACATGCTCCAGTCCGCCTTGCAATCGCCCATGTTCACCAACCGCTGGCGCTGGAACGCGGCGCGCGCGCTCGCGCTCCCCAGGCGCAGCGGGGGCAGGAAGGTCCCCGTCGCGATACAGCGCATGCGGGCCGAGGACTTGCTCGCCGCCGTCTTCCCGGCCCAGCTCGCCTGCCAGGACAACCACCACGGCCCGGTCGAGCCGCCCGACCACCCCCTGGTGAACGAGACGGTGGAGAACTGCCTGACCGAGGCGATGGACATCGAGAGTTTAAGGAGCCTCGTCAGAGATATGGAAAGCGGGAAGATTAAAACCTTCGGCGTGGAGACGCCCGCGCCCTCGCCCATGTCGCACGAGATTCTGAACGCGAACCCCTACGCCTTCATCGACGACGCGCCCTTAGAGGAGCGCCGCTCGCGCGCCGTGCCGCTCCGGCGCGCCCTGCCCGATGACGCGGAGAGCGCCCGGCTCGACCCGGACGTGATAGAAGAGGTGCGCGAGGGGGCATGGCCGTCGCCGCGCGACGCGGACGAGCTGCACGACGCGCTGCTCTCCCTGTGCGTATTGCCCGCGGAGGAGGCGGAAGAATGGGCCGCCCGGGTGGATGAACTCCTCGCCCGCAACCGCGCCGCGAAGGCGGTCTGGGAGGCGGATGGCGCCTGTCGGGAAGGCTGGGTGGCCGCCGAGAGAATGGCGCTCGCCCGCGCGGCGATTCCGGGAATCAGGCTTGAGCCTGAGACGATCCCCTTCCAGGGGGACGACGGAAAAACGCCCGCGCAGGACGAGGCGGCGCTCGCCGTCGTCAGGGGCTGGATGGAGGCGTCGGGCCCGGTGACGGCGAATGAGCTCGCCTCGCGCGTCGGCCTCGCGCTGTCGGATGTCGAGATAGCCCTCGCCGCCCTGGAGGGAGAGGGAGCGGTTCTCAGGGGCCGCTTCGCGCGCCTCGGCGCCGGGACGCAAGTCGAGTGGTGCGACCGCGTGCTGCTGGCCCGCATCCACCGCATGACGCTGGGCAAGTTGAGGCGCGAGATAGAACCCGTCACGGCGGCGGATTTCGTCCGGTTCCTGCTCAGGTGGCAGCACGTGCACGAGGACGCCATGCTGCACGGGCGAGACGGCGTGCTCGAGGTGATCCGCCGGCTTCAGGGGCTGGAGCTTCCCGCCCCCGCCTGGGAGGAGCAGATTCTGCCCGCGCGCATCAGGAACTACGACCCCGCCGATCTGGAGGCGCTCTGCCTCTCGGGCCTGGTCGCGTGGGGACGCCTGCGACCCGGCGCGCCGCCCGAGCCGGATGGCGACGCGGCGAACGGAAGACGCGCGGGGACGCCCCGGAGCGCCGCGCCCACGCGCCGCGCGCTCCTGGCCTTCCTGGTGCGCGAGGAGGCGGGCCTGTTCCTGAAGCCACGCGAAGCCGAAGAGGCGTGGCGGGGGAGTCTCTCCAGACCCGCGCTCGAAATACTCGACTTTCTGAAAAGCCGGGGCGCGTCGTTCCTCGCCGACATCACGGCGGCGACGGGCAGGCTGCCGACGGAGGCCGAAGAGGCGCTCTGGGAGCTCGTCGCGCGCGGCCTCGTGACGGGCGACGGCGTGGCGGGCCTGCGGGCGCTCATCGTGAACGCGAAGGAGAAGAAAAGGGGCGAGCGCAGGCTGCGCGCCCTGCCGGGCGGGCGTGCCATATCGCGCGAGGCGAAAAAGCGCTTCATGCCCGTGGGACGCTGGTCGCTCTGGGGGAGCGCGGACGCCCCGCTCGACGCCGAAGCGGCGCGAGAAGCCCATGCGCGGCAGTTGCTCACGCGCTACGGCGTCGCGCTGCGCGAGCTGGCCGTCCGCGAATCCATTGCGCCGCGCTGGCGCGAGCTGGTTCGGGTGTTCAGGCGCATGGAGGCGAGGGGCGAGATTCGCGGCGGGCGTTTCGTCTCCGGCTTCACGGGCGAGCAGTTCGCCCTGCCCGAGGCGGTCGAGGCGCTGCGCGCCGTGCGGCGGATTCCCGCGCGGGGCAAGCCCACGATGGTCCACGCGAGCGACCCGATGAACCTCGTGGGCGTCATCGTTCCGGGAGCGAAAATATCGCCCAGATCGCGCGAGGTCATCCTCTACCGCGACGGCCTGGCGGCCGACAGCGGCCCGCTCGGCGAGGTGCGGAGCCGGATGCGGAACGAGTCGCTCACGGGCGGGGGATGAAGTAGATAATCAATTGTAGGGACAGGCCCCCGCGCCTGTCCCTGCGAACAAGAAAACCCCGGCGGCGCGCGCCGGGGTTTCCTTGTTTCCGGAAGCGTGGTTACTTCTTCTTTTTCTTCTTGCGGAACGACCTGTGGCACGCGCCGCACTGCCTGCCGATGAGGCCCACCGCCTTCCTGATGGCCGCGGGGCCGCCCTTGTAGTGGATTTGCGCGAGGGCGGCGGCGTTCGCGGCGAGGCCGTCCGCGATGAGGCCGAACTTCGCCCTGTCCTTCCAGATGGCGGGGGACGACGTCGTCTTGCCCGCCAGGGTGTTCTTCCTGAACGCCTTCTTGATCCTGGACGCCTTCTTGTACATGCCGCCCGCGGCCTGGCGCACCTGCTCCTCGACCACCCGGCCGCTGCCCTGTTTCATCGCGGTTCTGATGCGCTTCATGTCGGCGCCGATGCCGCGCATGAGTTTCCGGCGCGCCGCGACGGCGGCGTCCGCGCCGCCCTTCGTCATCTTTTTCTCGCCCGCCGCCTTCCCGGCCTTCATGGCCGCCTTCTTCTGGCCCGTCATCCTGCCGTCCGCGCAGCCCGCTGCGAGCGCGCCCGCCGCGGCCAGGACGGCCAGGCTCCTGAATACGTCTCGTTTTTTCATGACCGGATTTCCCCCACGAAATCAGAAACGAAAAAGACAATCAGGCGGAACTGTATGAAACCCCCTCTCGGCGCCCCCGCGCGTGAAAACGAACCATGGGCGGTCGTCCGCCGGCCTTCATCGCGTATGGGTTCATGTTAGCCGAAAAGCGGTCCGGCGGCCAGCCCCGGAAAACGGGGGGGGGGTGGTTTTCAGGCCGGGAACAGGGGGGCTGGTTTCCGTAGGTGACAACCCCTCCTCGGGGTTGTCCCACGCATACCATGCGGCCCGTGTCGGGCGGCGAAAAAATCAGGGCCGCATGATATGTCTGACCTACGGAGCGTCTCGCGTTTGCGGAGGGGAGACCGCCCTTCGATACGCCGCCTCCGGCGTCGTCCTGCTACACGCCTCATTCGGGTGTCGGTGTAGGGGCCGCATACCATGCGGCCCGTTCAGGTCGGGCTCCGCGGTCGCGTCGTGGAAACGTCTTCAGGAATTGCGTCGCATGGGCGAGATTGTAATCGTCGGCGGCGAAAACCACTCTGCGCGGGTCGCATGATATGTCCGACCTGCAATACCATTTTGATTGACGGCTGTAGGGGCCGCATATTATGCGGCCCGTCGCCGTTCGATATGCGGGTCGCATGGTATGCGACCCCTACAACAGAAACGGCAATGCCGCCGGAATGGCGGCGAACGATTCGATGATCGGGATCCCCTCCCGCGCCAATCGGGTTTTCACCCGTAGGTCGGACATGCCATGCGGCCCATGACGGGACGGCGAAAAAACCGGGCCGCATGATATGTCAGACATATATGTCTGACCTACGGTGGGAGCCCGACCGGCGGCGGGGTTTTCAACGGCCCCGTGCGTGGTTCCTGTGCGCCCCTCGAATGACGACTGTAGGGGCCGCATACCATGCGGCCCGTCGCCGTTCGATATGCGGGTCGCGTCTGGGCGGCGAAAAAGGCCGGGTCGCATGGTATGTCGGACATATATGTCCGACCTACAATACCGTCTTGAATGACGACCGCAGGGGCGGACGCGCGGGTCCGCCCCTGCGAAACCTGAACCGAAGGTCGCCCGCGTTCCACAACCCTCCGGGCGGCGTTGATCCCGGCGCCCGTTTGTGAAACCTTGGGATATCCTGAAGGGTTCGTGGCGGCTCACCCGCAGGCCCGGCGCAGGCCGGTTGTCGGGGAGGCATGAGAGACGCCGCGAAGTTCGCGCGTGAAAACCTGATTTCATTCGCCGCCGGGCGGGCGGCCCCATTTTCGAAAGGAGCGGACATGAGCGCATACGTGGTCGGACACATCACCGTGAAGGACGAGGAGGGCTTCGGCAACTACGCCGAGCAGGGGCTCGCCATCGTCGCCTCCGTCGGGGGCGAGGTGGCGGCGAGCGGACAGCTCGTGAAGGTGCTCACCGGCGCGCACGACAGGCGGATGTTCGTCCTCCTCAAGTTCCCCGACCAGGCGGCGGTGGAGAAGTGGTATTACTCCGACGCCTACCAGGCCCTCATCCCCGGCCGCAACCAGGCGGCGGACATCACGTTCATCTCCTACGACGAGCCGGAGGAGTAGGCGTCCGGGGAGCGGGCGGGATGGTCGCGATCCCCTCCCGCGCCAATCGGGTTTTCACCCGTAGGTCGGACATATATGTCCGACATACCATGCGGCCCGTTGTCGTTCGGTATGCGGCCCGTCGCCGTTCGATACGCGGCCCGCGTCGGGCGAAAAAAACCGGGTCGCATGATATGCGACCCCTACCACGGAAACGGCGATGCCGCCGGAATGACGGCGAACGATTCGGTGATCGGGATCCCCTCCCGCGCCAATCGGGTTTTCGCCCGCAGGTCGGACATATATGTCCGACATACCATGCGGCCCGTCGCCGTTCGATATGCGGCCCGCGTCGGGCGAAAAAAACCGGGTCGCATGGTATGCGACCCCTACAACAGAAACGGCGATGCCGCCGGAATGACGGCGAACGATTCGGTGATCGGGATCCCCTCCCGCGCCAATCGGGTTTTCGCCCGCAGGTCGGACATATATGTCTGACCTACGGTGGGATCCCGACCGGCGGCGGGGTTTTCAACGGCCCCGCGCGTGGTTCCTGTGCGCCCCTCGAATGACGACTGTAGGGGCCGCATATCATGCGGCCCGTGTCCGGGCGGCGCGGTTTTTGTAGGTGACAACCCCTCCTCGGGGTTGTCCCACGCATACCATGCGGCCCGTCGCCGTTCGATATGCGGGTCGCATGGTATGCGACCCCTACAACAGAAACGGCAATGCCGCCGGAATGACGGCGAACGATTCGATGATCGGGATCCCCTCCCGCGCCAATCGGGTTTTCACCCGTAGGGGCCGCATACCATGCGGCCCGTTGCCGGAGGGGCGAAAAGGCCGGGTCGCGAAAAAAACCGGGTCGCATGATATGTCAGACATATATGTCCGACCTACGGGATCATCGCGTTGCCGGACGGGCGCAGGAGAAAGGGTTGCGCTTTTGGAAATGAAAAAACGAAAAGCGAACAGGTTGCGCGATCATGATTATTCCGGGAGAGGATGCTATTTCGTAACCATCTGCACGCTGAAACACGCCCGGTGTTTCGGCGGGATCACGAACGAAAGGATGCGGTTAAACGAAATCGGCGTGATCGCGCACCGGCATTGGCGGGAAATTCCGAATTGTTTTCCGAATGCGAGTCTCGATGAATTCATCATGATGCCGAACCACATTCATGGCGTTTTGTTCATCGGCGATAAAACCCGCTCCACCCGCTCCGCGCGGGCCGCATGTATGAATCCCCTGCAATCGCAGCAAGAAGACATTGACCGCTCGAAGATGTATTTGTCGAAAATCATCCAGGGATTCAAATCCTCCGTCACCCGTACGGTCGGAAAACGCCGGGACGACCATGCTTTCGGCTGGCAGCGATCATTCTACGACCACGTTATCCGGGACGATGCGAATCTGAACCGCATCCGGGAATACGTCCGGAACAACCCCCTGAAATGGGCGTTCGATAAATACAATCCGGAATGACGACCGCAGGGGCGACATGTATGCGTCCCCTGCAAAAACGCGTAATGGTCGCGTAGGGGCCGCATACCATGCGGCCCGCGTTCGGGCGGCGAAAAAACCGGGTCGCATGATATGTCTGACCTGCAAAAGCGCGCAATGGTCGCGTAGGGGCCGCATAGTATGCGGCCCGTTGTCGTTCGGTATGCGGCCCGCGTCGGGCGAAAAAAACCGGGTCGCATGGTATGCGACCCCTACGGGCGGCGTTCGGGTGTCGGTGTAGGGGCCGCATATCATGCGGCCCGTGTCGGGGCGGGGGGGTTGCAACGGCCCCGCGCGCCCCCTCGAATGACGACTGTAGGTCGGACATATATGTCCGACATAGTATGCGGCCCGTCGCCGTTCGATATGCGGCCCGCGTCGGGCGAAAAAACCGGGTCGCATGGTATGCGACCCCTACAATCGAATCCTGATCGACCCGCGGCGCGCCTCTCGCGCGGCCGCCGTCACGGGCCGTAGCGCAGCCGCGCCACCGCGCCCCGCTGGGCGAGCTGGCCCTGCGCGTAGCGCCCCGGCATGGACGGCGAGCGCCAGCGGCCGGCGAGCTGCATCTCGACCAGCGACGCCCCCGCGCTCGCCAGGCTCTGCGCGCTGCCCACGCGCAGGCTGTGCCCGCTGACGCGCCCCTCCACGCCCGCCTCCCGGGCGCGGCGGATGATGATGCGCCGGACGCTCCTCTCCGTCAGGCGCCCCGCGCTCACCCGGCCCGACCTGTGGACGGCCCGGAACAGCGGCCCCTCCGCCAGGGCGGCGGCCAGCAGCCACGCCCGGACGCGCGCCACGGTCGGCCCGCCCAGGAACTGCGCGGCGCCCCCGCCCTCCTGGTCGGTCTTCGAGCGCCGCACCAGCGCCGTCTTCTCGTCCAGGTCCACGTCGCCCACGTCGAGCGCCGATATCTCCGACACCCGGAGCAGCGCGTCGCTCGCCACCGCCACGATGGCCGCGTCGCGCAGCCCGGCCAGGCCCCCCGCGCGCTCGGCCATCGCCGCCGCCCGGTCCGCCTGCTCCCAGCGCACCCCCGCCACCTGCCCGCGGCCGCGCTCGGCGGCCATCCGCCTGAACCCGGCGAGAACCCGCTCCGCCGCCGGGCCCACCGGAGAGGGCCGGCCCCGGAGCCTGGCCCGGAAGCGCAGCGCCGCGACCGCCATGGCGGCGCAGGCCGCGGAGAGCCCCGCCTCGTAGAGGTCCCCCAGGTAGGCCGCCACCCCGGCGTCGGTCTCGGGCCGCCCCGAACGCGCGAACCCCCGGAGCGCCGCCTCGTAGGCCCGCCGCGTGTTGCGCGCCATCGAGGCCTCCGCCAGGTCCGCGGCCGCGCCGGCCGGGCGGGCCAGGGCCTGCGCCCTCGCCGAAGCGGCGTCCCGTGCCGGGTCGGGTGGTGTCGCCCCCGTGGTCATGGCGAGAAGCCAACCTTCCGGGTCCGTAGCTGTTTCCATCGCCTGGTGTCGTTCAGGCGCCTCGTGGATTACCGGGTATGATAGACCATGGCGGGGATGGGCGATAGCGGGGAATTCCCGGAAAAAAAGCCGTCTTCGCAGATGGAGATCGAAGCGGGGCCGTGGATATTGGATTCTGATAATTATTGTTACGGGACGCCGGAAACCCCGTTCTCCGCCGTGAGGCTCGTTCCGGGGCGCACACGGACTTTGAATGAGCGGAAAAAGACGCAAAACGGCGCAAAAAAATCCCTCGGAGACTTCAAAATCGCGCTTGACATGTTCTTGAGAAGTGATATATCGTCTGATAACAATAATTAGCGGCGGGCAGATTTTATGCGAGGCAGCCGAAAGATATGCAGCTTCTGGAGGGCCGGAAAAGGCGTGGACATGCCGCAAGAGTTCGCGTCCCGCGGAAAGCGCCGCTACCGCCCCGAACATGAGTCGTTAAATCCAAATCCGCCGTATTTCAAGTTGCTGTGAAAATAACCGATTTGTAAAGGCCCGTAAAAGGAGGAAAGGAGGTTCATCGGAGAAAGCCGGAAATTCACGGAAAATCCCTTTTTCTATGTTTTCAGGAGGATTCACTCAATGACGTGGAGAAATAAACCAATTCACAAGCTGTACGCTTTCGCGGTGGCGGCGGTCTTCGCGCTGACGCTGGCGGGCTGCGGCGGCGGCGGTGGAAGCGCCTCGCCTCCTCCGGGCCCGACGCCGATTGAAAGCGCCAAACTGCGTGTGCAGGCTCTTTACGACGCGGCGAAGAAAGCAGCGGCGGACGCGCAGACGGAACTCGATGGCTTGGATGCCAAGGCGTTTGCTGCTCAGAGCGCTTATGCGGCGGCCCTGGATGCGGCTCGGGCGGCTCAGCAGGCGGCCGACGCTGCGGGCGACGCGAATAGCGTGGCCCAGGGTGCGAGCGAACTCTCCGTGGTGGAGGCGCAGGAGAAGGTCGCTACGACCGCAAAAGAGAGGGCCGACGCTGCGAAGGCTGATACCATGAAGCATGCCAAAGCAGTTGGCGACGCTCATACAACGTACATGGCGGCTGTGGATGCCGGTGTAAAAGCGGCGAACAAGGCGGCTGTGGACGCTAAAGCGGATGTGACTACGTTGCAAAAAGAGCTCGATGCCTTGGAGCCGGAACAAAAGGCGGCCGGCGCCGCTGCCTACGAGAATGCCATGGATCAGTTGGAGGCTGCCAAAGCGGCGGCGGCGGCGGCTCAGCAGGCGGCGGACGCGGCGGATGCGGCGTCCAAAACAACCCCTCCCGACAAGGCCCAGGTGGAAGCGAATCTGGCTCTGGCGAAAGCAGAGCGGGATAAGGCCTCTGATGCGCTCGCGGCCGGGCGGACCGCTATCGGTATCGTGATAGCGAGTTATCACGGGGACCGGAGAACGAAGGCTATAGCTGCGGCGAAGCTTGCGCTGGAAACGGCGAAAACAGCGAAGACCGGGGCGGTGAGTAAATTGGCCGAGCTCATCGCGTACAGCAAGACATTTGGCACCGATGACGAAGAAGTAGTCGAGCCTACGAAGCAGCAGGTGTCGGATGCCACGGAAGAGAAGAACAAGGCCGTCCAGGCTGAGGCGAATGCGATGGCCGCGGTCCAAAAGGCCGAGGCTTGCGGCTCTACTGACTACAAATGTGCAGAAGGCGCTAAGGAGGAGGCCGAGACGGCGCTTGATGCCGCGGAGAAGGCGGCGAAGGCGATCACCGATGCAATAGCGGCTCTGGACGCTCGTGTGGTTGTGGTAAACAAAAGGATCGAAGATACGGGCGAGCTGAATAAAGCTGGCACAGCCGCCGACACCGCCGCGAAAGACGCCGAAGCCAAAGCGAAAACGGCCGAAGAGAATGCGAAAAAGGTCGCAGATCTCACATCGAGCAGTTCCCCGGGGGCTATAGCGGCCAAAAATGCGGCGGATGCAGCAAGAGCCGCTGCGAACAGGGCCAAAGCGGCGGCGGACAAGGTTAAGGACGCCGTGATGAAGGGCACGGACAACAGCAAGGACAGGTTGGACCCGGTGAAGAGAGGCGAACATCTCGCAACAGCGAAGAGCGAGCTGGCCAAGGTCGAGGAAGAACAGGCCAAGGTCGTAGCCCAGTTGGCCATAGTCGATAACGAGCTCGCGCTTGCGGATTCGAGGGATCAACAGCGAAGGCTCGCCGCCGCGCGGACAGACGCGAAGACGTACGCGGATATGGCGAAAGGCCACTACGATTCGGCGATGAGTAAGGCGACGCAGGCCAGGGCGGAGGCCGTCAAAGCCAGGGACGCCGCGAACAAGGCCAAGGCCGCCAGGACGGATTACGCCAACGCGGACAAGGAGGCCAAGAAAGCGGAGGATGCCGCCACGGCCGCCGAGAAGGCGCGTGATGCCGCGAAAACCGCGTCGGACGCCGCGAAAGCCGAGTATGATAAAGCTATGGCGGCAGACGTCACCGTCGCGGACGCCGAGGCGGCGCGGGACGAGGCGAAGAAACAAAACGGCATAGCCCAAGCGAACGACACGGGCGCCGGCGGCGCGGGTCCGCAGTATATGGCCGCGAAGGCCGCGGCGGACATGGCGGCGAAGGCGGCCAACACCCACGTCCTCGGGTTGTTCAAGATAGCGAACGCTTATCACATCGTGACGGCGGCCGATCCGGACGCCAACACGGATGACACGGAAGCCGGACTCATCGCGAAGAACAAGGCTGCCCACGTGGACGCGGTGAGTTCCGCCATCGCCACGGCGGCAGCGGACGCGGACAACAGTCAGGGAACCACCAGCGTCACGGATCACAATACCGGCGGCGGGGCCTTTGACTCTACCGACGATACGGGAACCAGGTGGCCCTACAACGCCGACAACGACGCCACGAACGGTAGTGGCGACGGCAAGATCACGGTCGTGGTAGATATCAATAACACGTCTTACACGACAACGCGGGACGACCCGAGCACCAAAGATACTGACGAAACCAACTTCACTTCAGAGGCGGGTCTCGGCAGCTTCAACCACGGGTTCGAGATATCTCACGATACCGTCGAGCAAGGTGATGATAACACGAAGGTTGACGTGGGTGATACAAAGACCCGCATCCTCGTGTTCACGGACAAGAAACAGGGCAGCGCGAGGAAAGCCTCGGTTAACGTATCTATCAATAATCGCCCGGCTGTGGCCGGCCGGATACAGATAGGTGCTACCGACACTGATTTAAGCAACGCTACTTACGACCACGACGGAGACGGGAAGAATTACCTCAGTGGCGCCACTTTCGCATGCCCAACCGGAACTGATTGCGACTATACAATTAGTGCTGGCAAGGTAACCACTATGACCGGTTACCGTGTCACCGTATCGGGCGTGATACCAGCGGTGAACCCCACGGAAGACCTGAGCTACCTTGCCTTCGGGATCTGGCTGCAGGAAACGCTGACGGCAGCCAACACCCCGAATACCTACCAATTCGGCGCCTTCGCCGACGGTGGGTCCGCGGTAACTGCAACTCTGGCGGGGGTTACAGGTGATGCGACCTACACGGGCAAGGCGGCGGGCGTCTACACCAACGGCGCCAAAGTCGATTACTTCGAGGGCGACGCTAAGCTCACGGCCGACTTCGACGATTCGACCATCACCGGGATGATCAACAACATCGTGGCGGGCGGCGTGTCCATGACCGACGTCATCAACCTGAACGACGATGGGACTCCTGCTGACGGCAACATTGGAAACGGCACCTTCAACGGAGACGCCCGGATGGGCACCGGCACGACGAAGGACAACGTCACGACGTATACCTACAACGGCACCTGGAGCGGCCAATTCTACAATCCGGCCGATGAAGACGACGGCAATAATGCCATCAACAAGGCGCCCGGCTCCGCCGCCGGCACCTTCGGCGTTACCGGAACGGACAAAATGGGGACGCCGGACGACTCCAAGGACGACGTCACCACGAGTTACGTGGGCGCGTTCGGCGCGCACAAGCAGTAGAACGAAACGCGACGCCTTCGGCCTCGGGCTTTGCGGCCCGGGGCCGGGGCGGTTGAAGGAGAGCGAAAAGGGGGTTGCCCGTTGGTTGCTTCCCTCGTGATAAGCAAACTGTACCGCTCCCTGCTTATGAGTTTGAGTCCTCCGAGGAGGGAGCGGGAACAACCGGGCAGCCCCCGTTTTCGCTTCATGCAATCAGGCCGACGCGCCGGATGCGAACAAGGCGGGCGCCGGCTCCGAAAACGGCGAGACCCGGGACCCCCTGACGGACGACCCGGCGGCGAGGCGGCCGCCGCGGCGGGGCGAAACGCGCCGTTTAAGGACGCGAGGGCGGCGCTCGCCGCCCCGGAAGACGCAGCGAGCGGCGGCGGGAGGCCATGACCCGCTTCACGCAACCAGGCCGACGCCCCGGTTCGGCCCGGCCCGGTTTCGCCTCAGGGGTTGCGCCGCGCAATTCCCGCCTTCAGCCGGCCGTCGAGGGGCGCCCCGGCCCTTTTGCTTCGCAGAACCCGGCCCCTTCAAGCGGTTGTTGAAAACCCCTCCTTGCCCGGTCGATTCCTCCCTCATCGCTCGGAACCGGCCACCGCCGTCATTGCCGTTTCGATTGTAGGGGCTGTTGTAGGTCAGACATATATGTCTGACATATCATGCGGCCCTGTTTTTTCGCCGCGCCCGGACGCGGGCCGCATACTATGCGGCCCCTACAGTCGTCAATCGAGGGGCGCGCAGGAACCGCGCACGGGGCCGCCGAACCTCCCCCGCCGGTCGGTCAGGACCCCGCCGCAGGCCGGACATATAGGTCCGGCATACCATGCGGCCCTGATTTTTCGCCGTCCGAACGCGGGCCGCATGGTATGCGGCCCCTGCGGAAAGCAACCCTCGAGGGGCTGTTGGAAAAGTCCCTCGATGCGGGAAAACCACCGTCATTCCGGCCTTGAGCCGGAATCCATTTTATGATTTTCGCTTTCGTTTTCGCATTTGATTCCGACTCGCTGGTGGGAGCGCCGCGCCCGGATCCGGAACGGATGAGGCGGATATATATGGGGCGTCCGTATCTTCCCCGTCCGGGAGCGAGGACGTCCGGTCGAAGGGCCAAAGACAAAGGCGAAAATGGATTCCGGCTCAAGGCCGGAATGACGATCAAAACCGTCGAACCCTCCCCGCAGGCCGGACATATATGTCCGACGTACCATGCGGCCCTGATTTTTCGCCGCCCGAACGCGGGCCGCATGATATGCGGCCCCTACGGGTGAAAGCCCGACCGGCGCGGGAGGGAATCCCGATCACCGAATTGCCCGCCGTCATTCCGGCGGCATTGGCGTTTCTGTTGTATGTCGGACATATACGTCTGACCCTGCGTTCCGAATGCGGGACGATGGCGCGCGGCGCCCGCTCCCGGGCCGGGTTTATCAACAACCCCTGGAGGCTCAGCCCTTCACCGCGCCGGCCGTCATGCCGGCGATGATCTGCCGCGCGGAGAAGAAGGTGAAGATCAGCGGTGGTATGACGATGAGCGTGCCCATGGCCATGATGCGCCCCCATTCGGGGCCCGCGTCCGTGAGGAACAGGCTGGTGGCGGCCGGCGCGCGCATTTCCCCGCAACTGCGATGGCGTCAGAAGGGAAGAGCGCGCGTATGATGGCGGCGCCGGGCGGTTCGTTCGGGGGATGGGGAATTCCTGAAAAATTGGATAAAATTGTATAAATTCAGGGGGTTTTTCGATAAATAGATGGCAAATTGTTTTGGGGGATACGGCGCCGCGGAATCCGGGCGCAGGGGGATTGTGGCGCGATCCGCCTCCCGCGCGATGACGGCAAATGCGCGGAATTGCGGGGAATTGCGCCCCCGCCCGGGGCGCGCGCCCGGCGCGTCGAGAGGGCGTTCTCCCGGTCATGAACGCCGCGAGCGGCTCTCATCCCGCGCGCCGCGCCTGGGGGCGTTACGCCGTAAGGAATTGATATCGCTTACCTTCCCCGGAATTCGGCGGCCCTTTTCTCGAGGAACGCGGAGGCGCCCTCGACCTTGTCCTCGGTCGTCATGAGACAGGCCTGGCCGAGCCGCTCGGCCACCATGCCGGCTTCGGGGCCGAACTTGAGGCCGGTGTTGATGGCGATCTTGGCGACCCGCACCGCCAGCGGGCCCTTGCTCATCATCTTTTTCGCGCACTCGCGCGCGGCTTCCATCAATTCCCCGGCCGGGACGACCCGGTTCACCAGCCCGATGCGGCGCGCCTCTTGCGCGTCGATAATGTCGCCCGTCAGAATGAGTTCCTTCGCCCTCCCGACGCCGACCAGGGAGGCGAGCCTCTGGGTGCCGCCCGCGCCGGGCATGATGCCGAGGTTGACTTCGGGTTGGCCGAACCTGGCGGTTTCGCTCGCGATGCGGACGTCGCAGGCCATTGAAAGCTCACAGCCTCCGCCGAGGGCGAAGCCGTTGACCGCGGCGATGACGGGCTTCTCGACAACCTCGAGGCGCATGAGGGCGCGCTGCGAGGGCGCGGCCAGCCCGTCGATGAGGCTCCGCTCCTTGATCTGGGCGATGTCGGAACCCGCGGCGAAGCATTTATCGCCCGCGCCCGTGAAGATGATGACGTGGACCTCATCGTCGGCTTCGAGTTCTTCCACCACGATTCCCACCTCGCGCCAGGTCCGGGGGTCGAGCGCGTTTCGCTTCTCGGGGCGGTTGATGGTGATGAGGGCGATTCCTTCCGATTTTTCGATCAAGAGGTTCTCGTACGTCATTTCGTCGAACTCCTTTCGCGTTGCGTATACGGGGTTCTCCATTGCGAGGAGAAGTATGGAAACTCTGATTCGGCGAGAAGATAGCTTATGGGACGGCGTTCGTCATCCGGTGATGCGACGGGAGGGATGATTGTAAAGAATTTCAGAAAATTTCCCGCGCCGGATTCTTTCCGTTCTACATGACAGGCGGATAAGTGAAAAAGAATCAGCAAGCTGAGTGAAAAGAATTTATTGTTAGCAGCCGGACGACCTGAGTGCTAATGGCGCTTGACAAACATTCACATTTTCCATATACAGACTCGCGCAGAAACATAGGGCCTCGTCTTCGGATAGCGCTTTCCCCCGAAGACGGCCCCGCAGTTCCAAATATTTGTTTCCAATCGCAACAATTGCAATCCACAAGGAGGAAGTGATGGCAAAGGTCAAAACCAGGATACAGCCTCTTCAGGACCGCATTTTGGTGAAACGCCTGGATGCGGAAGAGGAGCAGATCGGCGGGATCATCATCCCTGATTCCGCGAAAGAGAAGCCCCAGGAAGGGGAAGTGATCGCCGTAGGCCCCGGCAAGGTGACGGATGACGGGAAGAGGCAGGCGCCCGAGGTGGGCGAGGGCGACAAAATTCTTTTCGCCAAGTATGCGGGCACGGAAGTCAAGTCCGACGGCGAAGAATATCTGATCATGCGCGAAGACGACGTGCTGGCGGTCATCAACTAGCCGGTTGTCCCCAAAATAAGGAGCATTACGAAAATGGCGAAAATCATCATCTTTGACGAAGAAGCCCGCTCGAAAATCAAGCGTGGCGTGGATCAGCTGGCCGATGCCGTGAAGGTGACGCTCGGACCCCGCGGGCGCAACGTTTTGCTCGACAAGAAGTTCGGCTCTCCTACCTCCACGAAGGACGGCGTGACGGTGGCCAAGGAAATCGAGCTTGAAGATCAGTTCGAGAACATGGGCGCCCAGGTCGTCAACGAGGTGGCGAGCAAGACCTCGGACGTGGCGGGGGACGGCACCACGACGGCGACCGTGCTGGCGCAGTCCCTGTTCAAGGAAGGCCTGCGCAACGTGACGGCCGGCGCCAACCCGATTGACCTGAAGCGCGGAATCGACGCCGGCGTAGAGCAGATCGTCGGGCAGTTGCAGAAACTCTCCAAGCCCGTTCGCGACAAGAAAGAGATTGCGCAGGTCGGCACCATCTCGGCCAACAACGACCCCACCATCGGTGACCTCATCGCCGAAGCGATGGACAAAGTCGGCAAGGACGGCGTCATCACCGTCGAGGAAGCCAAATCCATGGAGACTTCGCTCGACATCGTCGAGGGCATGCAGTTCGACAGGGGATACCTGAGCCCTTACTTCGTGACGAATCCGGACCGCATGGAAGCCGTTCTGGAAGACCCGTACATCCTCTTCCATGAGAAGAAAATCTCCAACATGCGCGATCTTCTGCCGCTGCTCGAGAAAATCGCCAAAATGGGCCGCCCGCTACTCATCGTCGCCGAGGACATCGAAGGCGAGGCGCTCGCGACGCTGGTGGTGAACAAGCTGCGCGGCACGCTCAACTGCTCGGCCGTCAAGGCGCCGGGATTCGGGGATCGCCGCAAGGCCATGCTCGAGGACATGGCGATTCTGACCGGCGGAAAGATGTTGAGCGAGGATTTGGGAATCAAGCTCGAGAACGTATCCGTGGACGACCTCGGACAGGCGAAGCGCGTGACCATCGACAAGGACAACAGCACCATCGTCGAAGGCAAAGGCAAGGCCAAGGATATCGAAGGCCGCGTCAAGCAGATTCGCAACCAGATCGAAGAGACGACGAGCGACTACGACCGCGAGAAACTTCAGGAGCGTCTGGCGAAGCTGGTCGGCGGCGTTGCCGTGATTAACGTAGGCGCCGCCACGGAAGCCGAGATGAAAGAGAAGAAAGCGCGCGTCGAAGACGCCCTGAACGCGACTCGCGCGGCCGTGGAAGAGGGCGTCGTGGCCGGCGGCGGCGTCGCTCTGGTCCGCGCCCAGAAGTCTCTGGGCGACGTCGAGGTGGCGGGGGATCAGCTGGTCGGTATCGACATCCTGTCCCGCACGCTGGAAGCCCCGATGCGCGAGATTGCGAACAATGCGGGCGTGGAAGGCTCTCTGGTCGTGCAGCACGTGAAAGGCCAGAGAGGAAACAACGGCTATAACGCGGCGTCGGGCGATTATGAAGATTTGGTCAAGGCCGGCATCATCGACCCGACCAAGGTGGTTCGCTCCGCCCTCCAGAACGCCGCTTCCGTGGCCGGTTTGATGCTCACGACGGAGTGCGTCATCAGCGACAAGCCCGAAGAAAATGCGGCCGCCGGGATGCCTCCGGGCGGAATGCCTCCGGGCGGCATGGGCGGCATGATGTAAGCATTTGCCTGGTGCTCAAGGGGGCCTCTCCGAGGCCCCCTTTTTTTGTGAAGATTCTCAAATGGATGTCTTGAAGAGGAGCAACTCGTCTCATAAGATGAAGCGTGGGGAGTGTTCGACGACTCGTTCCGACGATTCGCCTGCCGGCGCGTATTCAGCCGGTCGCGGAGATCGAATGGAGGGGAGCATATGAGGAAAAATGAGTCGAAAAGGCTCCCTCTCATCCTCTTCCTGATATCGTTATCGCTGCACCTGTTCGTCTTCGCGGCCTCGAGCCATGAATACGTTTGGAGAAAATCGGCCCGGACGAATCGACCCATCAAGTTTCAGTTGGTATCCGTCGAAAAACCCGAGCAAAAACTTCTCCCGAACCCCCGAAGCCGGTTTTTATCCAATGCCAACCGAAAAGAAAGTGGCTCCGGCAAACCCGGCAAGACCCCGCGCCTAAAGCGCGAATCTAAAGACCAGATTCCATCTCGTAGAGGTAGGCTCGGCCCTGAGATTGCGCCTTTAGCGCCGGTTCCAAAACCGAAGGGCCAAGTTCCAGCCCTCCCGCCGGCGAGTCCAAAACCCCCGGCAGTCGTAACGCCAAAACCTGAGCTTAGAAAGGCGGAAAAACCGAAGGAAAGGAAATCTCCCGCAACTTCGGAGATAACGGAAACGCCCCGGCCGACGGAGACGGCGAGCCTGGCGCCGGCGCCAAAGCCTTCGGTCAGGGCCCCGTCGCCCGCGATTCCCCAAAAGGCGCAACCGAAGGCAAAGCCGCCGGCGGATAAAAAGCCGGAGAGAGAAAAAATAGAGGCCGAAGCGATTCCGAAGATAAAGCGCAAGCCCAAACCGGTGGTCAGGAAGAAAACGGAAAAAGTGGTCGTAAAGAAAAAGCCCCGAGAGAAGAACAGGAAAGCCGAGGCGAAGAAAAAGACGAAGGAGAGGGTTGAACTGGCCGCGTTGAAACCGGTTTCTCGACCCGTCCGACCGCGCCGTCCAGTTCCGAAACAGCCACAACCGAAAGACCCTTTGGCGCTGTTTCGAGTGAAGCCCCGGCCCGAAAGTAAACCCGAGCGCCCCAAATTCGGGCTCTCGGACGAGGCGGCGGACAGAATCGCGAAAAGAAGTTTGCCGGATGAAGATCTGAAAAAAGAAGAAGGCGATGCCATTTCGCTCGACACGCGCGATTTTCGGTACGCCTCTTATTTCGCCCATATCAAGAGGCGAATCCAGAACGCCTGGATTTGGCCTGTGGAGGCGCAGAAAAACAGGGGCGAACTGTTGTTGCGCTTTAAGCTGAGAAAAAACGGAACTTTGGAGGAAGTGCGTCTGGTCAGGTCCGCAGGGGTTCGAATTCTCGATGATCTGGCGATGGCCGCCGTCACCAAGGCGGCGCCGTTCGAGCCGTTTCCGGCAGGTCTTGAACGCAAGCCGATTACCGCCACTTTCGTGTATGAGTGAGCCGGGGGCATCGTTTCCGAATTTTGGGGCGATCTGTTTGGTTGACACCCGCAAGTGCTGATTTTAGGATGATTTTTTCTGCGATTCACTGCGAATCAGAGGACTGCCCTTTGCCCGAATCATCGCCGCGGTTGAGCAAACAGATCGAAGATTATTTGAAGAACATCTTCAAGCTTCAACAGGAATCGTCTCCCGTGGCGACGAGCGCGATTGCGGAGTGCATGGAAATCTCGGCGGCGTCGGTGACGAGCATGGTCAAGAAGCTCGATCACCAGGGACTGCTCACATATACGCCGTATAAGGGGGTCGTCTTAAGCCCAAGGGGAGAGAAGGTCGCCCTGGAGATTATCAGGCACCACCGGTTGCTCGAATTGTATCTCAACCAAAAGATGGGAATCGAGTGGGACAAGGTGGATGTCGAGGCCGAGGAATTGGAGCACGTCTTGAGCGAGGAGCTGGAAGCCGTTTTGGACAAGGAACTCGGTTACCCCACCCTCGATCCCCACGGGGATCCGATTCCCGCAAAAGACGGCACCATGGTTGACACGAAGGAAATTGGCCTCCTCTCGCTCGAGGCGGGGCGGGCCACGAAGATCACCCGCGTATTGCAGGACGATCCGAACATATTGCGCTACCTGGGCGAGCTTGGCTTTTTCCCCGAAATGCCCATCGAGGTCATCGAGCAATCGCCTCTCGCCGGCACGGTAACGCTGCTCGTAAACGGAACCAGACATACCTTGGGCCGCGATATCGCCTCTCGAATTTTCGCGCTGAATGAATAAAACCATCATCGCTGCGTTCTTGACGCAATTTCATTAGGAGAAGACATGCCCGCCAGGAAAAGGACCACCAGGGAAAAGACCGCCAAACAGGATTTCGACCACCGCTTCCGCGCCACCTACGACAAGGACGTCGAGTGGCAGGAAGACGTGAGCAACGAACTGCTGACCCTGCCGCCGGGGGTGAAGGTGAAGATTTTCGCCCATGATCCGGTGATGAAGCGGATCGACATGAAGGTGAAGTTCCCGAAAGGCTACGTGGAGCCTCGCCACACGCACAAGAGCTGGCATTCCATTCTGGTGACCCGGGGCAGGATGTGCGTGGCGGGCAAGGACTTGAGGCCGGGCGATTACGTTTTCGGATGGGACTTGCCGCACGGCCCGTATGAATACCCCGACGGCTGCGAGGTTTTCGTCGTCTTCATGGGCGAGGGCACGCAGCACGTCTGGGAGGAAGAAAAGCACCTCAAGCACAAACTGAAATGGGAGGCGAGGTCGGCCGCGGGCAAAAAAGCCGTAGCCAAAGGCGACACGGCGAGGAAGGAAGCCTTGGCCGAAAAAAGAGCGGACGCGAGGTCCGCGGCGAAGAGAAAGACGCGCCGCTCGGGATGAGACGATGACGCCGCAGCGAATCGCCGTCATCGGCGCCGGCGCCTGGGGGACGGCGTTGGCGGATTTGTTCTCCGGTACCGGCCACGAGGTGATGCTCTGGGTTTTCGAGGCCGACCTTTGCGCCCGCATGGCGTCGGATCGCGAGAACGACTTGTATCTGCCCGGCGTCGCCCTGCACGAGAATTTGCGCTTCACCTCCGATCTGGCCGAAGCCGCCTCGGCGGGCCAGGACGTTCTCGTGAGCGTGATGCCGAGCCACGTCGTCCGGGCGGTGTGGACGAAGCTCGCGCCCTCGGTTCACGAGGAAACGCTCATCGCGAGCGCCACGAAGGGCGTGGAGGAGAAGACCCTCCTCCTGCCCACCCGGATTATCTCCGAATGCATCGGCGAGGCGGGCGGCGCCGAGCGCGCCCTCGCCTGCCTCTCGGGACCGACGTTCGCCCGCGAGCTCGCGGAGAGAAAACCCACGGCCATCACGGCGGCGTCGGACGATTCCGGGGCGGCGAAGGCGATTCAGGAGGCGCTCTCGGCGCCTGGTTTCAGGATATACACGGGCGCCGACCCGGTCGGCGTCCAGCTCGGCGGGGCGCTCAAGAACGTCATCGCCTTGGCGGCGGGTATCGCGGACGGGATGGAGCTCGGCTACAACGCGCGGGCGGCGCTCATCGTGCGCGGTCTGGCGGAAATCGCTCGACTCGGCGCCGCGATGGGCGGCCGGGCGGAGACGTTCGCGGGCCTGGCCGGAATGGGCGATCTGGTGCTGACGTGCACGGGCGACCTGAGCCGGAACAGGACGGTGGGCGTGCGGTTGGGCAGGGGAGAGCCTCTCCGGAAGATACTCGAATCCATGACGGCGGTGGCCGAGGGCGTATCCACCACGCCGGCGGCGGTGGGACTCGCGGATGAGCACGGCGTGGAGATGCCCATATGCCGCGAGGTGCACGCCGTGTTGTTCGAGGGACGCAATCCCGAAGACGCCGTGCGCGACCTCATGGCGCGTCCGCTCAAGGCCGAACTTCCCTAGGGGGTCAAACGCGAGTGAGGAGCGAGCGTTTGCAGACCGAGGAGAGGGGGTGCCGGCGTGATGCGATGCGAGAGGAAATGCGGGCGGTTGCGGGGAAATGCGCGGTCGGCGAAAAACTTTTTTTGCCGCCGTATCTGAGTGCCGGACGCTAAGATTTATATGACAACCCTTTTGATTACAACCACTTGCAAGAGATAAAATTTTCAGGAATTTATCCAAAAACCCCGTGAATTTATACAAATTTATACAAAATATCATTATTATCATTATCAACCGTTTCCCTGTACCCACCGGCGTCGCCCCTCCGGCTGCGGCGGTCAAACCTTGGCAAAGAGCAAGAATCCATTCCAACCGAAGAAGCAGGAATTGACAGCCCGATGACGGGAGATTTCCGGGCCAAGTAAAAAGATTTGCCGTTTTCACTCCCGCCGCACCACTGAATCCCATGAGAAACCTCCGCTCTTTCCGTTCAATTCCAGACGATACGGGAAACCGCTTTCCCGCGCCGCGCGCACGATACCGCAGGGCGGGATTTCGGGGGGAAGAGGAATTGCGGGGAAATGCGTGGGTGAGGCTGTATGGCGACGGGAAACACTCCCCCCTTGAGGGGGAGTCAACGAGGCAAGGGCGAAGCCCGCAGGCGAGTTGGTGGGGGGACATGCCACAGAAAAAGCTCCCCCCACCGAATCGGCCTTCGCACAAACCGCTCGGCCTCTTCGACTCCCCCTCAAGGGGGGAGTGATTTCACCAACGATTGGGCAGGAATTTTGCTCTTGTAGAGGTGTCGAATTTCCCCGAGGAGGGGAAGTTCGAGCGTGGCCGCCCGCGCTTCTTCGAGATTCCCGTCATTCCATTCAGGTTGCCGTCATTCCGGTGTCAGACCCGACTGGACAAGGAGGGTTTGACGGAATCCGGAACGGATTTGGTGTGCGCGTTGCGGCGTTTCATCCGCCTGCCGTGAAGTCGGAAAACCGACAGAATAAAGGCAAAGGCAAACCAATGGATTCCGGCATACGCCGGAATGACGGCGATGGTGAATTCCGAGCTAGAAGGGGTTTTCAACAACTCCCTCAAGGGGAGTAATTCAGTCCTTCAATTCTTTCCCACAATCGGGCGGCTCACGAGCCGCCCCTACGCATTTCTCTCGTATAGAAACGAACTAGCGGGGGTATCGAATTTCCGATTTGATGGCGTGGTGCGAAATACACTTCATTACGGCGATTACCTGAACTCAATGCTTCCACTCAGCCATTCTTTGTTGATATCGGCACTATCGATACGCATGGCAATATCACCGATGTCCCCGATGTCCAATTCAATATGGTCGGTTCCAATGATGAGGGGCTCAAAGACAAATCTATACTCTCTTTGGTGGCTATATTCGTCGCGCTTTTTGAAAATGGCTTCTTTGTCGGAAAAACTTCCATGGAAAGTTTCCGGGTCATAGTATTCAATTAATCTTCGACCAAATCGATAACCTTCAGATTTCGCGCTTTTTTCAATACGGTTAAAAAATTCAGTAACATTTTTAACCACAACCGCATATTTTCCGAGTTCCAGGCAGGCTTCAGGTATCTCTAGTTGCTTTCTGAGGAGGCCGGTGTTTTCAGAAAATATATTTTCTAAACCCAGATCACCGGTGTGGCCTGCATACACACAATAAATACATAAATGATTAAGCCAGTTCTTTTGTATTTCAATTGGGCCATCGAGGTCAGGGGTGAAATCTATGCCATTTAATACAAGATGACCTTGATCGGGTTGAAGCCAACTAACAACGCCTTCATGCCTATCATTACGATTGGCGCTTTCTGTATCTTCAATTTTTTTGAAATAAGACAAATTTTTTGCGTAAATTTTTCCTCCAATCAGGTCATTGACGTGCTGTTCTTCTTTCAAAAACTTCACAAGGAAAAATATCATTTTTGGATTTCGCCTCCGTTTGCGGCGCATTTATAGTCAGCCCGTTTACGAAAGACTGTGAGTCCATCCCACGATATAGGGATACAAAAACCTATTCAATTATCCCCCCAAAACCATCGAACGCACCCACTCGGGAAGGCCATTTCCGAATCAATCAGGGCGAATGGTTAATTGAAGATGAAAGAAGAAGAAAGCGCCGGAAACGAGAGTTACCGCCATCGTGATTTCCATGGGCGAGGTCGAAATGGTAGAGTTTTTGAACGCCCCTCCTATGAACGGATAAAGAGACGTATCATGGCCAAGGAACGAACACCGAGCCCTTCAGAATCGCCGGGAAGTACCAAACTGAAAACAGGAGGCGTGTCTCCTAAACCCGAAGGCGCTTTCAAACCCAAACCGCCTCCCGCCCCGCCTCCCAAGAAAAGTGATTAGCACCTTGCGGTATTTCTGGAAGTAGCGAGCAGGTGAGCCGGGCCGTATTGGTCATATTATGGGGACATATAGCGTATGAATTGGGCATCCGGTGGAATCGTCGATGCGCTCAAGTTTCTTCTGCCGGGGTTCGTGTCAGCCGCCATTTACTATTCGTTCACATCGCACTCCAAACCCGGCGAGTTCGGCCTTGTCGTTCAAGCTCTGATTTTCACCATCGTCGGGGAAGCGGTAATCACGGCGCTCTTGTTAATGGACTCCTTCGCCTGGATGAAAGGCCGGGGAGTCGTATTATCCGTTCCGGTCGCGGTACTCCTCGGGTTGGTGGCCGCTTACTTTTCGAACAATGATACGGTGCATAGGCTATTTCGCCGGCTGGGCGTTACAAGGGAAACATCCTACCCCTCGGAATGGTATTCCACTTTTGCGCGTACCGATTGCTATGTCGTGCTACACCTGAAAGGTGAACGCCGTCTCTATGGATGGCCCGAAGAGTGGCCCAGCCGCCCGGACGAAGGTCATTTCCGAATCACGGAGGGAGAGTGGCTTTTCGAAACCGGAACCGAGGATGAATACCAGAAGAAGATGCCCGCGACGGAAATTTCTGCTATCCTGATACCCGTGGGCGAGGTCGAAATGGTGGAGTTCGTGAGCGCTTCGCCTGATGAAGAAACGGAGGAGTAAACAATGGCCAAAGAACCGATACCGCCACCTTCGAAACGCTTTGTCCGGGTTGGTGATGGCGTATCGTCCAAGCCCAGGAATTTCGCCAAACCCAAGCCGCCTCCCGCACCGCCGCCCAAGAAGCAAGCCTGACGTTCAGCGGCGCGTTCAGACCGAAGTGAAAAGCGCGAGCGGCTCGCGAGCCGCGACCTCCAAATCATCACCGCCGCCGAACTCCCAAATACCCGCGCAGGTTATCGGGGTAACCCATCGCCGCCTCGCCTCCGGCCGTGGTCGTTCGCAAGATCGGAACCAGTTGAGCCGAAGTCGTATCGATTATGTCGATTATTGTATTTATCTCGATTATGATTTATATTTGCAATGTTTTGATATCTCAAGATTGCAGGGGAGATTGGCCATGATAGACACGGCAACCCGGTTCGCAACGGCGCTTCCCAGCCCTCGGGATGTGAGTCTCGCGCAGGCGTCCGCGCGGATGCTTACGCTAAAGCTCGGGGACCGTCCCGATAAGGTGGCGATTCGGCTCGCCGAGGATGAACGCGACGTCATTGAATTGCCCTTTGCGGCGGTTCGCCTGCTTATCGATCTGCTGGGCGAAATGTCCAAGGGCAACGCCGTATCGCTGATACCCATGAACGCGGAACTGACGACCCAGCAGGCTGCGGATTTGCTGAATGTCTCCCGGGGATTTCTCGTCAAACTTCTCGAGAATCGAGAGATACCCCATCGAATGGTCGGGACCCACAGGCGCGTTTTGTTCAACGACTTGAAGGCTTATGAAGAGCGAACCAAACGGGCGCGCCTGAAGGCTCTGGACCGGCTTACGGAAGAGAGCCAGGAACTCGGAATCGGGTACGAGTAAGTTTCTGAATGGCGTTTACCGCTCTGTTCGACGCCAATGTGCTGTTCCCGGCTCCGCTCCGCGACCTGCTGCTCCAGCTCGCGACCACCAAGCTGTTTCGCGCGCGCTGGTCGAATGCGATCCACGAGGAATGGATGAGGGTCGCGAAGAAGACCAGACCGGACATCCCCGACACGAATTGGGATGAGCTTCGCAGGCTCATGGATGCGCACGCGGAGGATTGCCTCGTCACGGACTTCGAACCGCTAATCGAAACCCTCTCGCTCCCGGATCCGGATGACCGGCACGTACTGGCGGCGGCGATCGAGGGCCGGGCGGACGTCATCGTCACCTTCAATCTGAAACATTTCCCGGAAGCCGATTTGAACACATACGACCTCACCGCACAGCATCCGGATGTCTTTATCAGGCATTTGATCGATATGGAGCCCGACGCCGTTGCGGAATCCGCCCGGATGGTGCGCGCCAGATTGAAGAAACCTTCCGTATCGGTCGACCAATATCTGAATACTCTTCACAGGCAGGGACTGGTCGAAACCGTAACTAAGTTACGTTTGTTCCAAGAGGTTCTCTAACTCTTGCTTCTCTTTCTCCCCTATCCCCCGAGATACCCACTCAGATTCTCCAGGCACTCGGCCCAGCCTCCCCGGTGCTCGTCGCGCATGTTCTCGTCGGGGAATCCCTCGTGCGTCAGGACGACGGCGGTCTCATCGCCCTCCTGGGTGAAATCGACCCTCACCAGGGTTTCTGGATAATCCCAATCCCCCCGCTCCCAGCGGAAGGTGAAGACGAGACGCTCGGGAGGCCGTATCTCGACGAACGCCCCGTTCAGGTAGAACGACTCCCCCTCGTCGGTCCGCATCTCGACGCGGTATTTTCCGCCGACGCTTACATCCATTTCGACCGAAGGCGCGGTGTGGCCCTCCGTTCCCCACCACTGCTTTAGCGCCTCGGCTTGCGTCCACGCGGCGAAGACTCTCTCCCTGGGCGCCTGGAAGGTTCGTTTGATGAGCAGCGTCATTTTCGTTTCGATCATTTTTGAGTCTCCGTGTCTGTCGTTTCATCGAGATATCGGGCGAGGGAATCGAGTCCCTCCTCCCAGAACCGTTTGTGGAAATCGAGCCATTCGGACGCCTCGCGCATCGCTTCGGCCTTGAGGCTCAGACGATGGACGCGGCCCCTTTTCTCTCTATGGATCAGGCCGGCGCGCTCGAGAACGCGCAGGTGCTTCGAAATCGCCGGCAGGGAAATATCGAATGGCGCGGCGAGGCCGGTGACGGTCGCTTCTCCCCGGGAGAGACGCGAGAGGATGGCCCGCCTCGTGGGGTCGGAAAGCGCGGAAAAAGTCGCGTCGAGACCGGCTTGCGCGTTCATGATCGGCATGACCTCCTTGGTGAGAGGAATTCACTCCCAGCTAACGTGGTTGCGGGCTTCTCTCTTGAACAACATTGCTAACCAACGAGAGAGAAGAGAATCACTCCCCCTCAAGGGGGGAGTGAACTTCCAAAGCGTGCGCGCAACCCAAATCGCTTCCCGGGACTTTTTCAACAATCCCCCCCCGGTCGGGTCCAACCTTCCCTCATCGGTCAGGTTGTATCTAAAACGCCCAGCCGAAACCGGTGATGAATCCCCGGAGGTAGCATATCTGCCCGCAATGCTGGTGATAGTCGCTGGCTACCCTTCCCAGGTATTCTCCGGTTTTGATGGCGCCTCCTCCGATGTCGGTGATTTCCTTTTCGAGGTCTTCCGTCGAAAGTGATTTCAGGACCGGAGTCGTCCTCGCCCGGACGGCGTTGGCGTAGCCGATCACGTCCTGTTTCGTGACTTTTAAGCGCATCACCTGTTCGAGCGAGTCGCCGAAGCCGATCTGTTTCGGCTCTGCGCCCAAGTCGAATTTCTCGTGCCATTTTTCAGATATCCAGACCTGCTCCTCACAGGCTATCGCCGCCAAGGCGCAGTCCTCGACCCGCGTCTTGTGCCACATCAGCCAGCCGATGGGGTTGTCCTGGTCGCTGGGCCGTTTCATGAGGTCCGCATCATCGAGACCCTTCAGGGCCCGTTTCACGAGGCCGTCGCTCATCTCGAATGTGAAGGCGATCATTTGCGCTCCGTTCATGGAAAGCTCCTGTCATTGAGTAGTGCGTGAAATGATTTAACGATGAATCATATAACTCCCGGTTTCTGGTTCCATGCTTTTCAGATGAATTTCTCTTCGCGGTGGATGAAGCCGATGCAAAGGCCGAACAGTCCGAATTGCAGCGCGAGATAGAGCGTTTCCATTAAGACAAACGCAGACGCGCCCGGCACCTGCTGCTTGGCGACGAAGGCGAGCACGTGGGAAGTCCAGAAGAAGGCGCCCGTGATGAGGGCGAACCTGAACCCTCGCCGGAAACTGCTTCCCCCGGTCTTCAGCATCGGAAACAGGGCGGAAAGCAGAACCCCCTGAAGCACGATGGTGAGCAGACCGAGGAGAAAATCCGGCTCCCCCTCGAAGTAGCCGAACGATTCGTATCTCTCCTTGAAAAGCGCCACATGCCAGATCACGGCGAGAGAGAACGTGCAGATCGTATAGGCGGCGGTCCCCATGACCAGCTTCCCGGCGCCCTTCATCATGCCCCCGCGCCCGGTTGAATGGGGGATGTCTCGTCCGCTTTTGAAGCGGCGGAAGGCGGTCTTCTCTCCAGGTCGTCTCCCGCTTCGATGGCTCGGCCCGGTATGCCGGAAACGATTTGCGCGCCGTTCATGGGAAGCTCCTGCTTTTGAATGGTCATGAAACGACTTAATGATTAACCACATGGTTAAGTATATAGCTTTCCGATCTTTCGGTCAACACGCCGCCGGGACCGGATTTGCGACCGCCCGCCTTGCCGGGATTGTTGAAAAAGCCTCATCAATCGGGTTTGGTCTGTAGGGGCCGCATATCATGCGGCCCTGCCTTTTCGCCTTTACAATACGGGTCGCATGATATGCGTGGGGCGCTCCCTCCTCGGGAGCGCCACCTAGAAAAGCCACCCTTCCCGGTTATGCCGAACACTCGTTCATCGGGACTCTTTCAACAACCCCGATGAGGGAGGAATCGACCGAGCTGGAAGGGGGTGTTCCGGCAACCCGCCTTGCCGGGGAGCGGGATATGGGCCATGCTTGCGTGGCGTTCGCCTCGCCGCCCGAGGGTTTGAGCGGGTGAGTCCATGAAGCAGCTTCTCATGAGGCCCCTGGCCTGGATGGCCGCCGTATTCCTGCTGCCCGCCTGCTGGGGGGCGGCGGTCTCGTTCGCCAGGATTCTCCCGGCCGCATTTCTCGCGGGCGGCGGTTCGTATCTGCCTGCGCCCGAGGGCTGGGCCTTCACCGCGGGCGTGGCCGCCTACGCCGTCTGGCACAGGCTGAAGCCGCCCGAGTTTCTCTACGCCTTCGTGCACGAGTTCACGCACATGGCCTTCGCTCTGCTCACGGGGAAGAAGGTGCGCTCGTTCGAGGTGAACCAGGGCAGCGGGAAGGTCGGTTTGAGCGGCACGAACCCCGTGATCACCCTGGCGCCCTATTTCTTCCCGCTCCCGACGATGGTGGTCCTGATCCTGGGCGCGCTGCTCGACTGGGCTTTCGGATACCCGCTGATTCGGCAGGCTGCGGCGTTTCTCTCGGGCCTCACGCTGTGCCTGCACGTGCTCATGACGCTGCGCGCGCTGGGCGCGTCGCAGCCCGACATCGCGCGCGGCGGGCGGATTTTCTCCTGGGTCTTCATCTTTTTCTTCGGACTCGTCTTCATCGGCGGCGCCGCGCTCGTCTCGGCGGGGGGGTGGGGAGTGGCGGCCTTGTACGGCTTGTCGATATGGCGCGAAAGCCTGGATGCGTATGCGCTTCTGTTCGACCTGGTGGCGCGAATCGCATGGCGCATCGGTTCTTGAATCGCATGGCGCATGAATTGAGGTTCAGGCTTTGGTGGGCAGCGCTTTTGCTCCTCGGGACGACGGGCTGCGCCTATGAGATATCGACGATACAAGGCGTCGCCAGACCGGAGAAGATACGAGCGCTCGAACGCCTCGCCGTCGCTCCTTTTCGCTATCCGAACGATTGGACGGGGCTTTTCCGCGACGTCTACGCGCAGGCGGGGCTCCGGGCGCCCGATGTGAGGAAAATCGAGATGATAGAGGGCGCCTTCCTGATTCGAGACGCCTTGAGCGCCAAGGGCCATCTGGTCGTCCGCTGGCCCAAAAGTCTCGAAATAAAGAAGATGGACGATTTGCTAAACGAAGAAGGAGAAATCGCCGAGGCCCATCTTCCGTTGCTCGTGGATTCGGGCGCGCAGGCGGTGGTGGTCGCCCGAGGCGGGCGCGCCTGCCCGGACGTCGAGGTGTGCGCCGCGAGGGTGGAGATACGCCTGCTGGACTTGACTTCCCGGGAAGTGTTGTGGAGGTCGCAAGCCGCCGCGACGACGGCGTTCTCCCAGGGGGACGAGATGAAGGCCGCCGTCGCCGAGGCGCTCGACGCCTTTCCCGGAAAATCGGCTTCTTCCGAGTGAGGGCGGGAATCTCGCAGTGACGGATATCGGGTAGGGGCCGTTCGCGAACGTGGGGCGTTCATAAACGCCCCACCCGGAGAAACGGGCGCTTCACGAAGCGCCCCTACGCCGTCTCGGCCCGCAGATCATCGTCATTCCGGCTTTTGCCGGAATGACGGCAAACCCTCCCGCATCGGGCTTTTTCAACGCTCCCGTTTTCCGCTGTTTGGACAACCCCCGTCATGACGTTTTGTCGTCACTGTCCGGCGTCTTGTGACAAAATGGCAACTCGGCCAACCAACGCACATTTGTATTTCATTGATATGTAAGGACTTGTTTAGGTTTTTGGGAAATGGCACGGGAATTGCTTTATATAAGGGCAAGCCGGCCGGAGCGTTCATGAGAAAGATGAACGCAGATGGAACCGTGCGGCGTCCAAACAACATATAATCGCTGATCGGGGCGTTCATAGGCGGCACGCCCCGGTTGGCAGGCGAGAGGAGTGGCCGATTGGGTCGGCGCTCCTCCGCCACGCAATCATACGTCTCGCGGCTATCCCCTGCGAGAGCCTCCTCCCGGAGACGGGAGGAGGTTTTTTATCGGCCTGATTTCCCTCCGCCCGGTTTTCAAGCGCGCGTCGTTGGGTTATGGTGCGTCCCGTACGAAATCATACGGCGTCCGTTCGATGAGACGCCGGGAATTCATCCATTCAGCGAGTGAGGAGTCAACAATGGCTACGGACAAGGTGCGCCTCGCCTCTATCGGGCTGGGCTGGTGGGGCGGCGTTCTGGTGGAGGCGCTGGGCCGCAGCGGCGCGGGCGAGGTGGTGACGGGTTTCGCGCGCAGCGAGGACGCCCGCAAGGCGTTTTCCGAAAAACACGGCTGCCGGACGGCGGGCAGTCTGGACGAAGTCTGGAACGACCCGGAAGTCGAGGGCGTCATCGTCGCGACGCCCCACTCCACGCACCTCGATATGATCTCCTCGGCCGCGTCGGCGGGGAAGCACGTGTTCGTCGAAAAGCCGCTCACCCTCACGGTCGATGAGGCCAAAAAGGCGGTCGAGGCAACCTCGAGCGCGAGCGTCACCCTGCAGGTCGGCCATCACCGCCGCCGCTTCGGCGCGAACCGCAAGATGCGCGAGATGATCGAGGGCGGCGAGCTCGGCATGGTGCACCAGGTGGAGGCGAACCTCTCGCTCCCCATGGGTTTCGAATCCAGGCCGGGCTGGCGCAACGACCCCGCCGAATGCCCCGCCGGCTCGATGACGGGCCTCGGCGTCCACATGATCGACAACCTGCAGTACCTCGCCGGCCCCGCGAAGCGGGTGGCCGCGTTCAGCAAGAAGCTGCTCGGCAAGACGAATCTGGACGACGCGACGAGCATCATCATCGAGTACGAGAGCGGCCCCCTCGGCCACATCGGCTCCTCTTTCGTCGTCCCCAAGATCTGCGACACGGCGGCCTTCGGCACGAAGATGCGCGCCTACAGCGAAGAAGAGGGCGGAAAGCTCTACGTGGCCAAGGTGGGCGAGGAGGCCCGCACGGAAGTCGAGGTCGTGGGCGGAGACGCCCTGGCGGATGAGATGGACGAGTTCTGCAAGTGCATCCGGGGCGAGGCGACTCCCGAGACGGGCGGGCCCGAGGGGCTCGAGGTCGTCGCCGTGCTCGAGGCGGTCGTGCGGAGCGCGGCGACGGGCGAGGTGGTGGACGTGGCGGCCCTTCGCGGATAGCTTTTTGGAATTACTCTGGAGGAGACGATGGCTCAGTTGACGCACGTCGGCGCGTCGCCGACGAAAGAGGACGCCCTGGCCAAGGCGGTCGGCGATACGGTCTACGGCGATGATTTCCACATGCCGGGCGAGATATACGGGAAAGCCGTCCGCGCCACGATGACGCCGGCGAAGATCAAGAAAATAGACGCAGGCGAGGCGCTCGCCCTGCCGGGCGTGCACTGCGTCCTCACGGCGAAGGACATCCCCGGACTGAACGCGGGCCGCTACCCCGATTACCCGGTGCTTGCCGAAGACCTCGTGGTCGACATCGGCGACGCGGTCGCGCTCGTGGCCGCCGACACCCGGGACTTGGCCGAAGAGGCGGCCTCGCTCGTGCGCGTCGTCTACGAGCCGCTGCCGGGCGCTTACGATTTCGCCGGTCTCGAAGAGGGCGAGGTGGTCTGCGACTGGAAGACGGACAAGGGAGACGTGGAGGCGGGCTTCGCCGAGGCGGACGTGATCGTGGAGAAGACCTATTTCTCCGCCTGTCTGGATCACGCCTTCATCGAGCCCGAAGGCGGCGTCGCCTGGGTGGACGAGCGCGGGGTGGTGAACATCCGCGTGCCCACGCAGATGATCGAGAACTACCAGAACGTGGCGCGCACGTTGGATCTTCCGCTCAGCCGCGTGCGGTACGACTGCCCGATGCTGGGCGGCGCGTTCGGCGGCAAGGAGCACCCCCTGCTCGGCGCTTTCATGGCGCTCTTGTCGATCCGGACGGGGCGCCCCGTGCGCATGGCCTACTCGCGCGAGGAGACCATGAACACCGGCAGCAAGAAGCACCCCTTCCTCATGAAGTACAGGACGGGCGCCACGAAGGACGGAAAACTCACCGCGATAGAAGTCGACATCGTCGGCGACGCGGGCGGCTACACGGCCAACAGCAAGGGCCTGCTCCTGGGCGCGCTCGTGGTGAGCGGGGGGCCCTACGAGATCCCCAACGCCCGGGGCCGCGCGCGCGCCGTCAGGACGAACAACCCCTTCACCGAGGCGATGCGCGGCGTGGGCGCGAACCAGGTGTGCTTCGCCTACGAGGCGCAGATGGACGAACTCGCCGCGCGGCTGGGGATGGACCCCCTGGAGTTCCGCGAGAAGAACTTCATCGCCAGGGGCGAGACCCTCATGCAGAACCAGCCCGTGCCCTCGCGCGTGATGCTGCCCGAACTGGTCGAGGAAACGAAGAAGCTCATCGGCCGCTCGGCGGGCCGGGTTCCCGAGAAGGATCACGGCCCCTGGCGCGCCGGCGTCGGGTACGTCGCGAACATCGGCGGTTACGGGAGGCCGAGGAACGAGGGCGAGGTCTACGTGGGCATCGACGCCGACGGCAGCGTGAACGTGCGCACCGGTGCTTCGGACGTGGGCGCGGGCCAGACCGAGACGAACCGCCAGATAGCGGCCGAAGCGCTGGGCATTTCCTTGGAGGACGTGACGGTCACGATGTCGGATTCCCACGTCACCCCGCTCGTGGGCGTTACGGCAGGGTCGCGCCAGACGATGATCTCGGGCGGCTCGTGCTACCGCGCCTCGGCGGAGCTGAAAGACAGAATCCTGAAGGGCGCGGCTGAGCTTCTCGAAGCGAACCCGGAAGACTTGGACATCCGCGAGGGGCGCGTCTACGTGAAGGCCGCCGAGGAGCGCGGGGTCGCCTTCGGGGAAGCCGTGGCCCAGTGCAAAAAGATGGGAATCGACCTCCACACCGTGGGCAAGACGAAGCTCGGCGTCCACGAGTACGAGGGCAACGAGCAATACGGCGACGCGGGCGGCTGGATGGATTACGTGTTCGGCATCCACGCGGCGGAAGTCGAGGTGAACGTCGATACGGGCGAGCTTCGCGTGCTCAACTACTGGTCGGGCCACGACGTGGGCCAGTCCATCAACGTACAGCACGTGGAAGGCCAGTTCGAGGGCGGCACGATGATGGGCGTCGGCCACGCCCTGACCGAAGAGGTCCTCACGCAAAAGGGCGCGCTCCTGAACAACGAGTTCCACGGCTACCTCATCCCCACCTCGGTGGACACGCCCGAGTGGGACAACGTGATCCTGGAATCCGGCGAAGGCCTGGGCCCCTACGGGGCGAAAGGCATCGGCGAGCCGCCCTGCACGGCGGGCGCCGCGGCGGTGGCCTGCGCGGCGGGCCAGGCGATTGGGGCGCGCATCACGCGCATCCCCATCACGCCGGACCACGTGCTGGAGGTGCTGGGACGGCTCAAGACGAACGGAAGCCAAGGCTAGACGAGCATATCAGCAGACATTCACTGAACATAAAACGCCCCGCACGCGCTGCGGGGCGTTTTTGCGTCGTCCGTTAAGACGTTAAGAGAAAAAAACCACTCCCCCCTTGAGAGCTGTTGCCGATTTAGTAGGGACAGGTCGCGACCTGTCCCTACAATTTGAAGGTCTCCATTTTCTTGCTCATAAGCCGTAGGGACAGGCCCCTGTGCCTGTCCTGACGGGGGACAACCACGGGGGGTTGTCCCTACGGTTTCGTATTCTCCATAAGCCTGAATCGGTGATTGCCGTCATTGCGGCTTCGATTGTAGGGGCCGTTCGCGAACGGCCCTTACGGGTTCGTTTCGATCTATGAGGGGTGCGTAGCCGGACAGGCCCAGGAGCCTGTCCGGGGACCGACGTGTCCGCCCGATTGGCCGGAAAGAGCGGGAGAACACGTAGTCAGACATATATGTCTGACCCCACGAAACCGGATTATTCAACAACCTCAAGTGGGAAGTGAATTCAAGCTCTCAAGAGACCTCGCGCTCTGGTTATGCAGTTCGGAATCCAAACGGATGGAGCCCGCCGAAGGGAAGCGTTCGGTTTGAAAATCATGACATTCACTGAATTCGCACATATTTGAGCGCCTCGCGCCGGCTTAGATCAGAGAGCCCGGAATGGGTTTCGACGAACTCCTTCACCCAGCCCGGATCGGTCTTGGAGTACTCTCGCAACGCCCAGCCGATGCCCTTGCGCAGGAAGGACTCCGTCCCGCCGATGGATGGCCGGACCACGTCTGCCAGCAACTTCGTGTCCGTCGCTCGCCTGGCCCGGAGTTGAGCGAGAATGGCGGTCCGCCGCTTCCAGATGTCGTCGTCCTTCGCCCATTCGCGCAGCACGGCCTTCAGCGGATGAGGGTGGGCGGCGAGCATGGCGCCCACCCCTCGGGCGGCAATCGCGTCCACGTAGTCCCACCAGGCCCCGGTAACGATTAACTCCTCGATCATGGGAATTCTGTCCGGCTCCAGCCAGCCGGAATAGCGCTTGAAGAGCAGAAGTTCGATTGCCGCGTAGCGTTCTTCACGGTAGGCGGCCTTGCGCCACAGGGAGAGAATCGTCTCCTCCCAGGCGCGGGCGTCGGGCAGCGGGCGTGTCTCGTACACGGCAGTGGCGATACGCCGGCAGTGCGTTACGCCTACGCCGAAATACGGCATATCGGACTTCATGTAGGCCTGTTGCTTCGGCGCTCTGGCCGGGTCGGCGACTTTGCGCAATGCGGCGATAACAGAGTGCCGAATATCCATTTCCGCCTCGTGGCCGGGATTGTATTCTGCGAACAACTCGCGATTATCTCTTGCATACGGCATATCGAATTCTGCAATAATCCAGCGAAGCCCGCCTGGTCAACCCGCTTATCCTTTCAACTCTCGTAGCGCAGTTCTGCATTTCGATAAATGGAACCCGACCCTGTCCCAACATTAGACGGGTCGAGATCAAGGGTTCTGATGAACGGTTGCCGCCGATGGGGATGGACGGGAATTACCGCTTGCCTTGCGATACGGAGGAGATTAACGCCGCCGGGACGGGAGCGATCAGGAGAGGAGACAGGCCATGTCCACCACACTGTCGAACGAGGGCCCGGTTCTCCGGGCATGGGCCGTATCGAGACCGTTCCGGGCGTACGGCGCCGCCGTTCTGGCCGCCTGCGCGGTCGCAATCGGATTGCCGCTTGCAACACCCGCCGAGGCGGCGGGGAAGGGTTATCGCCTGAGCGGCCCCTACACGCAGGAAAATCTCGCCGTCTATCTGATCCACCGCGAGGGCCGAAACGCCGGCTCCGCGCCGCTCACCCTCGCCGAAGCGATGAGGCGGGACCTCGTCAAGGTCGTCGAAACCGGCACCGTCAGCCGGCTCATGGTCCGCAATCTGGGCGACCGCGAGGTCTTCGTCCAGTCGGGCGACATCGTCAAGGGCGGCAAGCAGGACCGCGTCCTGGTCGCCAGCCTAATCGTCCCCCCGAACTCGGGCTACATTCCCATCGGCGCCTTTTGCGTCGAGGCGGGGCGATGGGCCCCGCGCGGATTGGAGAGCGTGAGCGCATTTTCGGCGTCCGCGTACCGCATGCCCTCTCGGGCCGGCAAGATTGCGATCATGAAAAGCATGCGGCGAGAGACCGCTCCCGAAGCCGGTCGAAGCGGGAGATTGGGGGAGAGATGGCCCGGATTGAGAATCAGGCCCGGGGCGCGGCGGCGCACAGGCTCGTACTATCAGGGCGAGGTGTGGCGCTCGGTCGCGATGATGCAGAAGGGGTTGGGCCGGGCGGTGCGGGCGCGCGTCGCCGACGAACGCTCGCGCATGAGCCTCCAGCTATCGCTCGAAAACAAGCGCCTCGCTTCGGCGCTGGGGGATTATGAAAGAGCCTTGGGACGCCTGCTGGATGAGCACCCCGACGCCGTGGGTTATGTTTTTGCGGTAGGCGGCAGGCTCAACAGCGGAGACGAGTTCCAAAGCGCCGGCCTGTTCCGGAAACTGTGGCTGCGGCAGCTCAAGGCGGCGGCGACGGAAGCCATCGCCGAAAAAGGCGCGCAGAGGCACGAGCAGCCGACGCTCGCCGAGGTCGCCGCGTTCATCGACTCCGCGCGCGTAGCGAAGCCCGCCGGGAGAGCGATGCCGGGCGGCATGAGCCTGGAGACGCGCGTGGCGGACGGGTCGTTCTACATGGAAGTCCGTCGGGGGAACGGCCATTGGGTGCACCGCAACTTCATCGCCCGCTAGCCCGGAGCATATCGAAACCAAAGCGCCAGAGAATCACTCCCCTCTTGATGGGGTTGTTGAAAAAGTCCTTTCGGATCGAGCCGAACCATTCTCCCCTTGCAAAGCCCTCAACAACCACTCCCCCCTTGAGGGGGAGTCAACGCGGCAAGGACAATGTCCGCAGCCGCGTTGGTGGGGGGGGAGCTTTTTACTGTGGCAGTCCCCCCACCAGCTCGACTTCGGGCTTCGCCCTCGTCTCTCTGACTCCCCCTCAAGGGGGGAGTGAACTTCAAAAGCGAGCGCGCAACCGAAATCGCTTCCTAGAGGTTTTTCAACAACCCCTTTTGGGTTCGATTGCAAAGCCGTCATTCCGGCGCATGCCGGAATCCAGGGAATTTGCCTTTTGCTTTTCGCCGCTAATCCCGTTCGATTAAAGACGGAATGAAATACCGAAATGTGCCCACCCTTATCGGCTCTGGATTCCGGCATGCGCCGGAATGACGCGCAAAGGCCACGGGGGACTGGCGCCAATCGACGAAAGAAGAGAATCACTGCCCTCGAAGGGGGTAATACCCTATCGGAGAGGGAGGGTCTCTTCTGGCTGTATCAGCAAGACCCGCCGTATCGCATCTTGTTTCTTATCCGTGTAGGATGCTTCCTACGCCCGCCCATTCGTAGAGACGCGCGTCATGCTCTCGACTCTGGACTGGTCGCTCATCCTCGCCTACGTCGCGTTCGCGCTGCTCGTCGGCGCGCTCACTTCGCGCTCGGCGTCCAAGAGTCTCGCCTCATACTTCGTGGCCGGGCGCAGCCTGCCCTGGTGGTGGATAGGCGCCTCGATGGTGGCGACCACGTTCGCCTCGGACACCCCCCTCGTCGTGGCCGGCATCGTCGCCAAGCGCGGCATCTCTGGGAACTGGTTCTGGTGGGCGTGGGTCATCGGCAACGTGGGCGTCGCGGTGTTCTTCGCCCCCCTGTGGCGGCGCGCGGGCGTGGTGACCGACGCCGAACTCATCGAGCTGCGCTACGGCGGCGGCCCCGGCGCTTTCTTAAGGGGCTTCAAGGCCGTCTATTCCTCCCTCATCGTGAACCTGATCGTCCTGGGTTGGGTGTTCCGCGCCATGGCGAAGATAGCCGAGCCCTTCCTGCGGTGGGAGGAGATTCTGCCCCTGAACCTGTGGACGGCGATAGAGGCGCACTGGCCCGACGTCCTCACGATGGGAAGCGTGAACGAGAGCGTAACGGTCGCCCTGCTCGTCCTGATGATTGCGGCGTATTCGAGCGCGGGCGGCATCCGCGGCGTCATGCTCACGGATCTCTTCCAGTTCGTCATCGCGATGGCCGGCAGTTGCCTCTTCGCCTGGTACGCCGTCGAGGCCGTGGGCGGGCTGTCGGGCATGAGCGCGAAACTGGACGAGACTTACGGCGCCGAGGGCGCGGCGAATATCCTCTCCTTCCTCCCGCCCGAGGGCGCGGGATGGGCGGGGGCGCAGGTGATCCTCATCTACCTGTTCGTGGTCTGGTGGGCGCACAACAACGCCGACGGCGGCGGCTACATCGGCCAGAGACTGTGCTCGGCGCGCTCGCCGAGGGACGCCCAGGCGGGCGCTTTCCTCTTCACGGTGGCGAACTACGTCCTGAGGCCCTGGCCGTGGATATTGATCGGCCTCGTGAGCCTGATCCTCGTGCCCAAGGGGATGGACGCGCTCCCGGGCACCATGGAGGCCAGGATTCTCGCCGACCGCGAGGCGGCCTATCCCCTGCTGATGGAGAAGCTACTCCCGGCGGGGGTGCTGGGCCTGGTGATGGTGGGTCTGCTGGGCGCGTTCATGAGCACGGTGGACACGCACCTGAACTGGGGGATGAGCTATCTCGTGAACGACGTGTATGCGCGTTTCATCCGAAAGAAAGCGGGCGCGCGCGAAGTCGTCTTCGTGAGCCGACTGGGCGTGCTGATCATGGCGCTCGGCGCTTTCGCCGTGGCGGGGCAGATCAAGAGCATCGAGGTGGCGTGGAAGTTCCACATCTCGCTCGGGGCGGGGCTGGGGCTTCCGGTGATCCTGCGCTGGCTGTGGTGGCGCGCGAACGCCTGGACGGAAATTTCAGGAATGCTGGCCGCCGGCGCGACCGCCCTCTATCTCCACTGGGAGGGGAAGCCGCCCGATTTTCCCGTATTGCTGGCCGCGGAGGTGGGCGTGGGCTTCGCCGCGATGATGATTGCGACTCTCCTCACGAGGCCCGCGCGCGTGGAAGTGCTCAAGAATTTCTGGAGCAAGGTGCGCCCGCCGGGCGCATGGGGGCGGGTGCGCGGGGAGGACAGGCGCGCAGCCCCCATATTCGCTCTCGCGGGCCTGTGGGTGGCTTTAAGCGTATTCGTCTTCGCGCTGATGTTCCTGGTCGGGGCGCTGCTCGTCGGGACCTGGGAGCAGGCGGGCGGACTCGCGCTCCTGACGGGGTTCGCCCTGTGCATGGCGTGGGGGATCGATAGAAGATACAAGTACGGGATATTGTTCGTGTAGGGTGAATTCCGAGCGAGGAGCCAGGGAAACCCCCGCCCCCTCATCCTGAGTAGGCCCGCAGGGCCGTATCTAAGGATGGGGGAAGGAGCGTCCCTTCGCCGGGCGCGCCCCTCGATACGCGGCTTCGCCGCTACTCGGGGTGAGGGGGTGCGGGGGACGGCGCAAGGACAGGTCGCGACCTGTCCCTACGGGGCGCATGGCTCTCGGGCGACGGCCTTCCGCCCTCCTACTCGTCCACCTCCTCGAACTCCGCCGTGTATTCGACCGCGATGCCCCGCTGCACGCTCTGACTCGCCGGGCAGCCCTTCTCGTGCACGGCGAGGGCGCGCTCGGCGTCTTCGCGCTTGCCCCTGGGGATGCGGCACTTGTAGTGCACCTTGATCCGGGTGACCAGGGCCATGCCGTCCACGTTCTCGATGATGCCTTCGACTTCCGCCACGAGGTTGTCGGGGCTGCTCTTGATCCCGCGCGCATCCAGCGCGCCTCCCATGTTGCCGGTCAGTCACCCGGCGACGGCGGCGGCGAGGTGGTCCAGCGTGGCCGGACGCTCCTCTTCGGGTTCGGCCTTGTAGAAGTTCTTGATGCCCCCGTGGATGCCGTAGGGGATCGGCTCCTCGGGGAAGGCGTCGAGATAGCCCGTCTTCATGCCCCTGCCGGGCTCCTTGACGATGCGGGCCTTGGTGACGTGAATGACTTCGCCCATCTTGTTCTCCTTGTCGGATGAGGATTCGAAAATTCCCTGAATAAAAAGACGCTCAAGGGTAGCACCCTCATGAGGCGAGGGGAACTCTCCCCCGGCCTCCTCAGGTGATGACGACGATGGTGCCCGCAACGGTCAGGAGCGCGCCCAGGACGAGCCGGGGCGTGATGTTCTCCATCTCGCGCAGGAACAGCCAGCCGAGCGCCAGCACGATGAGCGGCTGGGCGGAAACGAGGGCCGTCACGCGAACGGCGAGCGTGTGGACGAACGCGAAGTTGTAGAACGGCACGGCGATCGACTGGCAGACGGCCGCGGCGAGAATCCACCTCCAGGCCGAAGCGGGTATGGGGCCGCGCGATTCCTCGCCCCTGCTCAGCGTCATCAGCAGCAAGGCCGTGGCGGCCCCCACCCAGAGCGCTATCGCGGCGGTGGCGAGCGGATGGAGGTTCAGTGACGCCTTTTTGAAGAAGATGGCGGCCACGCCCCAGAGCAGCGAGGTGACGCCCGCGGAAATCCAGCCGAACAGCTTCCACCTCGCGCCGCGGGTTTCGCCTTCCGCATCCCGGGATGGTTCGGCCTGAACGATGAGCGTGATGCCGACGAGGAGAATCGCGAGACCGGCGAAGATGGAGAGAGTCGGCGTCTCGCTCAGCATGAACGACGCCGCAACGGCGGTTATGGCGGGATACGTCAACGCGATGGGGATGGAGCGGTTCGGCCCGATGCGGTGGATGGCGCGGTAGTAGAACGAGCGCGATATGCCGATGTGGAAAAAGCCCGCGATGAAGGCGAAAGCCAGAGTGGCCTTGGTGACGCCCTGAAAATCGTCGATAGAGATGAAGCCGATGGCGATGAGCGTCACGATAGCGGCGTTTACGGTCGTGACGGCGGCGGTGACCTTGAGGACGGGCGCGTTCATGAGCGCGCGCTTGATGAAATAGACGAACACCGCCCATGCGGCCGAGGCTATCGAGCCAAGCAATACGCCGTAGGCGTTCGATTCGGGGGTCATCTCAGCGGCGCCGCGCGGACGGATGCGCCGCGCGCCGGGACCTTCGAGGGGCGGCCAATGAGGTTATTTGTCGGGATTGATGCAGAGCACCGCGCGCCAGTAGTCGAAGATGTTCACGCGCTCCTGGTGTTCGAGGAGCAGGTTGTTCGCCTCGAGGAGGGGCTCCAGGTCCAGCGTGGTCTCCCAGCCGAATTTCTTGCAGACGCCGTTGATGAGTTCTTCGAACTTCGCCAGCAGGAACTTCTGGCTCTTGAAATGGTTGATGAAGACGATGCGCCCGCCCGGCTTGCACACGCGGCATATCTCCGAGACGACCTTGTGCGGGTCGGGGGCCGCGCTCACCACGTAGCAGGCGGTCACGCAGTCGAAGGTGTCGTCCGCATACTCCATGTTCTGCGCGTCCATGACGGAGAGCTTTACGTTGTCGAGTCCGAGCTTCTCTATCTTCTCCTTCGCCTTCTCGAGCATTTTCGAGGAGATGTCGATGGCGATGATCTCCGACGTCGACGGGTAGAGCGGCAGGGAGAGTCCGGTGCCCACGCCCACTTCCAGCAGCTTCTCGCCCGGCTGGAGGTCGAGCATGTCGACGCAGACGGTTCGGCCCTCGTTAAACACGTCCTTGAATACGAAGTCGTAGAATTTGCCCCAGCGATCGTATATCTTGATGACAGAGTCCGGTGATTCCACTTTACATCCCTCAATCAAGTTTCCGCGCCCGCAACTGCGCGGAATCCGTCGGGCGATGGCCGCAACTACGGAAAAACGTCCGGGCGTGCTTCCCGGATTGATATGAGCCTCTTCCTTCCAACTTCGGAAGATATGCCATATTCTAGGCAAAATGAAAAAATTTTTCCACATCCACGAACGATAGTGATTACGGGAGAGTATGATCATGGCGTGGGAGACCATCGATTTCGAGGAGGAGAACGGCCTGGCCCTCGTTCGGCTCAACCGCCCCGAGGCGCTCAACGCGCTCGACCGCCAGATGGCGAAAGACTTGTACGAGGTATGCGAGCGGTGCGACGAACCCGAGGTCCGCGCGATGGTCCTGAGCGGGGCGGGGCGCGCCTTCTGCGCGGGCGGGGATTTGAAGGAAATCGAGGCGCGCATCCGGGCGGGGGAGCGTATGGAGGAGTTCCTCTGGCCGGACTATCAAAGAGCGCTGGCGAAGCTCCACGAGGTCCGCTGCCCGACGATAGCCGCCGTCCATGGTTTCGCCGTGGGCGCGGGATGTGATATCGCTTTGGCCTGCGACATCCGCCTGGCGGGCGAGGGCGCCTCGTTCGGGCAGGTGTACTCGAAGGTGGGGCTCGTCCCCGATTGCGGGGGCACGTTTTTCCTGCCCCGCGTCGTGGGCGGTGCGAAAGCCCTGGAGTTGATACTGACGGGCGAGGTCATCGACGCGCGCGAGGCGCTGGCCATCGGTCTCGTCCGCTCGGTTCATCATGACGATGCCCTCATGGAGGAGGCGATCGCCTTCGGAAGAAGGCTCGCCGAGGGACCCTCGATTGCGCTTCGCGCGGCGAAGAAGCTCGTTCGCGGCTCGGGCGGCCTCGACGCGGCGACGGCGCTTCGCGCGGAAGCGGGCGCGCAGGCCGAGACCGTCGCCAGCCGGGATTTTCAGGAAGGCATCGCCGCTTTCCTGGAGAAGAGAAAACCCCGGTTCCGGGGCGAATGACGGCTCCCCGGCGGTTCGGGGCCGGCGCCATGCAGGGGCCGTTGGAAAACCCTGTTCCGGGGTCGGGCGGACACACAGGTCCACCCCTGCGTTTCGTTTCGCAGAGGTTGGCAGGTCAGACATATATGTCTGACATATCATGCGACCCGTATTGTGAAGGCGACAAGGCAGGGCCGCATGATATGCGGCCCCTACGGTGAGATCCCGACAGGCTCGCAAGGGGTTTTTCAACACCCCCGAGAAAGGAGCGTTTGTATCGAAGGGCGAGCAGGCATCCTTCGATACGCGGCTTCGCCGCTACTCAGGATGAGGCGGAGAAGGGTTTTTCAACAACCCCATCGAGGGGGAGTCATTCCATGAGCGTATGTCGATTGAAAAATCCACTATCTGTTTATTTTTGGGATGATTCGACAATCCCCGCATAAAGGACGCTTCTCGGGCATGGAAGCATATTTCTCGACTTTTCCCATCTGGGCGAATTTCATATTCTTCGCCGCGGGTCTCCTCATCATCACGAAAGGCGCGGACTGGTTCACCGACGGCGCCGTGGGCGTCGCCGAGATCACGGGAATTCCCAAAGTGGTCGTCGGCGCGACCCTGGTGAGCCTGGCGACGACGGCTCCCGAATTCAGCGTCTCCGTCATCGCGGCCTGGCTGGAGCATCCCGCCACGTCCGTGGGCAACGCGGTCGGCTCCACCATCTGCAACATCGGTCTCATTCTGGCGGTGGCGTTCCTGCTCGATTCCGTGCCGCTCGCCCGTGAAGATGTTCTGCCGAAGGGCTTTTTCATGCTGATGCTGGGCGTGCTGATCGTTCTGCTGGGCTGGGACGGGAAACTTGCCCGGGTGGAAGGAGCGGTTTTGTTCGCCCTGGCGCCCGTTTATCTGTGGTTCACCATGAAGCGTGGCACATGGTCGGATTTCGATTTCGCGAGCGCGATGATCGACCGGGAGAAACAGCACGTCGGGCTGCGGTTCATCGCCGGCTCGCTCGCGGTCGTTTTCGGCAGCGTGCTGCTCGTCCAGAACGCGGCCCATCTGGCCCGCGCCATGGGCGTTCCCGAACTGGTCATCGCCCTCACGCTCGTGGCGATCGGCACGTCGCTGCCCGAACTGGTCACGGCGGTTTCCGCGTCTTTGAGCGGGCACGGGGACATGGCCGTGGGCAACGTGCTGGGCGCGAACGTCCTGAACATCGCGTGGGTTCTGGGCGGGGCGTCGCTCATCGCGCCCCTGGGCATCGAGCGGCAATCGTTCGTTCTGGATTTCCCCTTCATGCTCTTGATGATGGCCGCGTTCGTTCTTCTCGCCGTGTGGAGGCGCAGGCTCGGGCGCGGCGCGGGGCTCGCGCTCCTGGCGGGGTACGTGTGCTATCTGGCGCTCATGCTCGCCTGGTTCGTTTGAAGACCTCCGGCCCGGAAAACAATTTTCGCTCGCCGCCGTTTGCCGGTATATTGGGGGTCGGTTTTTCGGGATTGTATTTCGGTGTTCGCAGAGAAGAGGAATGAGATGGACGTGAAAAAGATATTCGCGCTCAGCGCGGCGGTTCTGCTCCTCGGCGGCCTCGGCGCCGAAGGGGCGAGCAAGAAAACCGGCCCCTCCAGGAAAGATATGGAGCAGGTCGTGGTCGAGGTGAACGAGAAGAAAATCACGCTGGGAGAAATCGAGGCGAGGCTCAAACGCCTGGCTCCCGCCGTGCGCATCCGCATCCGCAAGAACAAGGGGCGGTTCCTGGAAGGCCTCGTGCAGGGGGAACTCCTGTATCAGGAAGCGGTTCGCCGAAAAATAGGCGAGTCTGCCGAGATACGGCAAAGGGTCGAGCGCCTGAAGCGGAGACTCGTCATCGAGGAATTCCTGAAACGCGACGCGGAGGCGGCGGGCGCGTCCGAGCAGCAGTTGCGCGACTTCTTCCTCGCCAACAAGGAGCGGTTCCGCCGCAGGGAGTCGGTCACCCTCGCCCATATCGTGCTCAAAACCGAAAAAGAGGCGTGGGACGCCGTCGCCGAATTGCGCAAGGGGACGCCTTTCGCGCAGGTGGCGAAGCGGCGCTCCATCTTCGAGTCCACGCGCGATTCGGGCGGGATGATGGGAACGGCCGAGCGGGGGGCGTTGGACAAGGCGCTCGAAGACGTGGTCTTCAAACTGCCCATCGGCCAGCCGAGCGAGCCGATTCGCACCTCCGTCGGCTGGCAGGTGATACGGGTGCTCGAGCGCATCGGGGCTGCGGATGCGAAGTATGAGGACGTGGAGGACGACGTGAGGCTCGTATATTCGGAACTCAAGCGAAGCGAGAGGTACGAGGGGCTGCTCAGGCGCCTGCGCGAGGGAGCGAAAATCAAGGTTCACGCGGACCGGTTCAAATAAACCGGCGGGCGGGCGGCGTCGCGCGCTATTCACATTTTTTCCACAGTTTCTCCCCCGAAGATGCACGAGCTATCCACAAGAAATTGTGCTTTTGACCCAAAAAAGCGTTGACGGAGCACTATATCTTGTGGTTATATGGTTTCCCTCGAAACATGGTGAGCAAAAAGAATGCCAGGCGCGTCTCGCTCGTTTCGAGCCTGAGAAGCGCTTGCGGATCGCCCCCGTTTCGGGCGGACAGGGGTGGTCATCTGGGGGTGGGGGGAGTTGGTCTCCTCTCGCCCCCAGATATTATGCGTCCGGGTATTTCCACCGCCGACGCGCGGCGCTTCACGTATCTCCGGTTTCGGATGGAGCCGGGGGTTTTCGCCTCCCGCCCGGGAGGGTCGAGGTTCACGCGATGTCGATAAAGTCGGACAAGTGGATATCGAGGATGGCGCGCGAGCGCGGCATGATAGAGCCCTTCGAGGACAAGCAGGTGCGCGAGGGCGCCATCTCCTACGGCGTCTCCTCCTACGGCTACGACATCCGCATCGCCGATGAGTTCATGATCTTCACGAACGTGAACTCCACCATCGTGGACCCGAAGAATTTCGACGAGCGCTCGCTCGTCCACGTCAAGGCCGACACCTGCATCATCCCGCCCAATTCCTTCGCCCTCGCCAAGACGGTGGAGTATTTCCGCATCCCGAGAAGCGTGCTCACCGTCTGCGTCGGCAAGAGCACCTACGCGCGCTGCGGCATCATCGTGAACGTTACGCCCTTCGAGCCCGAGTGGGAGGGTTTCGTCACCCTCGAGGTGTCGAACACCACGCCCCTGCCCGCCAGAATATACGCGAACGAGGGCATCGCGCAGGTGCTGTTTTTCGAGAGCGACGAGGAGTGCGAGACCTCCTACGCCGACAAGAAGGGCAAATACCAGAAACAACAGGGCCTCACCCTGGCGAAGCTGTAGGCCATGTTGCATTTGTAGGGACAGGCCCCCGTGCCTGTCCAAGGTCGCGGCCCGCCCTTGTTTTTCCCTCCAAAACCCTTGTTTTTCTTTTCCCTTTTATGTTTCACGCTCCTGTTGTATGATGATCCCATCTTAGCCCGCCCGCAAAGCGGACTCTCCCGCTTCATCGATCTTCACGGGAGGCGTTCTCGTGCCCCAGGAACTCTCTCACGTCGACGGGCAGGGCCGCGCCCGGATGGTGGACGTCGGGGAGAAGGAGGTTACCCGCCGCGAAGCCGTGGCGCGCGGCCGCCTCGAGATGGCGCCCGAAACCCTGAATCTTATCCTGGCCGGAGGTATGCCCAAGGGCGACGTGCTGGGGACGGCGCGCATCGCGGGCGTCATGGCGGCGAAGCGGTGCGCGAGCCTCATCCCCATGTGTCATCCGCTGCGCATATCGAGCGTGGAGATGGAATTCTCGGCGGACGAGCCGCTCGGCCTGTTGCGCATCCAGGCCACCGTGCGCGCGCAAGACAGAACGGGCGTGGAGATGGAGGCGCTGACCGCCGTGAGCGTGGCGGGCCTGACCGTCTACGACATGTGCAAGGCGGTGGACAAGGGCATGGCGCTCTCCGATATTCGGCTGGTGAGGAAGACGGGCGGAAAGAGCGGAGATTTCATTCTGGATGAAGCGTAAGCATGTTCGGTGTCTTTATTTTTTGTGGGTGATACGTCCGACCCGCTCCCGCCCTTTGCCCGACACTGGAGGTGGAATGCCCCGAGCCGGGCGTTTCACGGTCGAAGGCGTTTTGGATTCCGCCTGAAATCACCACGAAACAAGGTTGTCTTAATATGCGATTGCTACTTTTACTGTTTATTCCTGAATATGGCGAAGGAAACATATTATGAATGAAACCACCAAAAAGATGCCGGTGGAGACGATACCGGTGGAGAAAAAGGAGGAAACGAGCCGCCTGGGCCTGATTCTGGGCGCTCTGTTCATCGTTCTTTGCGGCGTCCTGGGCGCGGCGCTCGCCGAGGCCCTGCTCACGCCGGGCCGGATGGCCGGTCTGGCCGGAGGCGCCTTGACGGGCGTTTTGCTGCTGGCGCTCGCCAGGGAACTGGGCAAGCTCAAAGTCGGCGTTCTGGGCGGCGGGGCGGCCGGCCTGCTCCTGGGGCTTCTCGCCGCCTTGCTGGTCTGCGCTCTCATCGGCGAGGCGTTTGCGCAAAACGTCCGCCCCCTGGCCGCCGCGTCTACGGGTTTACTGTTCAGCGCTCTGGGCGTTTTTCTCGGCTCGTCGGCGGGGGGGCGGTATTCAACGCCTCTGCCCGCCAAGGGGCAAGACTCGGGCGCCAAGAAGCACCATCACGCCAAGATTCTCGACACCAGCGTCATCATCGACGGGCGCATCGCGGACATCTGCGAGGCGGGCTTCGTCGAGGGTCCCGTGGTGGTGCCCCAGTTCGTGCTCAAGGAATTGCAGCAGATCGCGGATTCCTCCGATTCCCTGAAGCGAAACCGGGGGCGCCGCGGCCTCGACGTCCTCCAGCGGATTCAGCAGAACCAGGACCTCAACATCGAGATCACCGAGATCGACTTCCCCCGCGTGAAGGAGGTGGACACCAAGCTCGTGCTCCTGGGCAAGGAGATATGCGGCAAGGTGATGACCAACGACTTCAACCTGAACAAGGTGGCCGAGCTCCAGGGGGTGCGGGTGCTCAACATCAACGAACTGGCGAACGCGGTCAAGCCGGTCGTCCTGCCAGGCGAGGACATGAGCGTCTTCGTCATCAAGGAGGGCAAGGAGCACAACCAGGGCGTGGGCTATCTCGACGATGGAACCATGGTGGTGGTGGATCATGCGAAGCATCGCATCGGGGAGCAGATCCCCGTCTCCGTGACGAGCGTCCTGCAGACCACCGCCGGACGGATGATTTTTACGAAAATACGAGATGAATCCGAACTGTCGCGAACCGGCGCCTGAGCGCGCGCGCTCTTCTCCCGCATTGCCGAATCCCGACGAGGTGGCGGCGGTCGTTCCCGCCGCGGGCAGGGGCTTGCGCCTGCCCGGCTCGGTGGCGAAGCAGTTCAGAAGCCTCGCGGAAAAGCCCCTGTTCCATCACCCTCTTTTGCGGATCGCGCGCGCGCGGTTCGTGGGCCGGATCGTCGTGGCGATTCCTCCCGCCTCGGCTCCGCCCGATCTGCCCGACGGTCTGGATGTGCCCGTCGAGGTCGTCGAAGGCGGCGCGCGCAGGCAGGATTCGGTTCGAAACGGCCTCGCCGCCTTGGGGGAGGACGTCTCCTGGGTGGTCGTGCACGACGGGGCGCGGCCCCTCGTGACTTCCGAACTGCTTGAGAGGTGCCTCCTCGGCGCGGCGGAGACGGGCGCCGCGATCGCGGCCCTGCCCGTGGTGGATACGGTGAAGGCGGGCGACGCCGGGGGATTCATCCGGGCCACGCGCCCGCGCGAGGGCCTATGGCTCGCCCAGACGCCCCAGGTGGCGCGCCGCGAACTGCTCGCGCGCGCGATGGCGTGGGCGGACGCGAATGATTTCGAGGGAACCGACGAGGCGGCCCTGCTGGAGGCGGTCGGCGTGCGGGTGAAGCTTGTGGAAGGAAGCGCCGAGAACATCAAGGTGACGACGCCCGGCGACATGGCGCGCGCGGCGCGCCTGATGGAACTCGAACGACATGCCGAAGCGGAGGCTTCCGCGTGATTCGCGTCGGGGTAGGCTACGACGTCCACCGGTTCGAGGCGGGGCGCAAGCTCATACTCGGCGGCGTGGAGATCCCCTTTGAGCGAGGCCTCGCCGGACACTCCGACGCCGATGCCCTCATCCATGCGATGATCGACGCGCTTCTGGGCGCGGCGGCCCTGGGCGACATCGGCGCGCACTTTCCCGACACGGACGAGGCCTATCGCGGCGCGGACAGCAGGGAACTCCTCGCGCGAGTCGTTGCGCTGCTCGCGGAACGCGGCATGAAGCCGAACAACGTGGACTCCGTGGTGGTGGCGCAAAGACCGAAACTCGCCCCCCATATCCCTGAAATGCGCGAGGTCGTCTCCTCCATTCTGGGAATCCCGCCCGATCGGGTGGGGATCAAGGCGACGACGGGCGAGGGACTCGGCTTCACGGGGCGCGAGGAGGGCGTCGCCGCGCACGCGGTTTGCACGATCAGCGTGGATTCTCCTTGACGCCCATCGGCGCGGCATGACAAATTTCCCCCCGAACGCGACCCGAAGCGCATGTTTCACGCCTGGATACACGCCGATACCGGAGAAAGCCATTTGGGCCTTCAGCTATACAACACGTTGACGAAGAAGAAAGAGCCCTTCGAACCCCTGGAAGCGGGGCGCGTGAAGATGTACGTCTGCGGGGTGACGGTGTACGATCACTGCCATCTCGGCCACGCGCGCGCCGCCATCGTCTTCGACGTGATCCACCGCTATTTCGAATACCGGGGCTATGAAGTCAACTTCGTGTGCAACTTCACCGACGTGGACGACAAGATCATCGCCCGCGCCCGGCGCCTCAAGATTCCCATCAATGAACTGACCGAAAAGTTCATCGGCGAATACTACGCGGACATGGACGCGCTCGGCGTCCGGCGGGCGGACGCCGCCCCCCGCGCCACGGAGAACATCGAGGGCATGATCGAGATGATCGAGAAGCTCATCAAGAAGGGAATCGCCTACGAGATGGCGGGCAACGTCTATTACGATATCGGGAAATTCGCGGGCTACGGCAAGCTCTCGGGCCGCAACACCGAGGAACTGGAAGCCGGCCACCGCATCGAACCGGGCGAGGGCAAGCGCAACCCGCTCGACTTCGCCCTCTGGAAGGCGGCGAAGCCCGGAGAACCCGAGTGGGAGAGCCCGTGGGGGCCGGGCCGGCCCGGCTGGCACATCGAGTGCTCCGTCATGTCGAGCCGCTACCTGGGCGAGCGCTTCGACATCCACGGCGGGGGGGAGGACCTGGTGTTCCCCCACCACGAGAACGAGATCGCGCAGAGCGAGGGCTGCTACGGCCACGAGTGGGTGCGCTACTGGGTGCACAACGGCTTCGTGCAGATCAACCACGAGAAGATGAGCAAGTCGAAAGGCAACTTCTTCACCATCAAGGCGATTCTGGAAGACCACCCCGCCGAGGTGATCCGCTACTTCCTGTTGGGGACGCACTACCGGCATCCGGTGGATTATTCGGATCAGGTGGTGGGCGACGCGAGAAAGGGACTCGACAGGCTCTACAACGTGCGGCTCAGGCTCGCCGGAAGCGGCGGAGAAGACTTAGGGAGCTGGCGCGAGCGGGTGGAGGAGGCGGTCGCCGCCTTCCGCGCCCAGTTCGTTGAGGCGATGGACGACGATTTCAACACCGCGCGCGCCCTGGGCTATCTCTTCGATTTCGCGCGAAGGGTGAACGGCTTCATCAACGAGGCGGGGGCGCTGCCGGAATCCGCGGCGCAGCCTGCGCGCGAGGTGTTCGAAGAAGTGGGCGGGGTGCTCGGCCTGTTCGCCCGCTCGCCCGAGGAGTGGTTCCGAAACGCCGCGGGCGTCTCGCCCCCGGAAGGAGAGGGGGATCAAAACGGCGTCCTGCGCGACGAGGAGATAGAAGCGCTGCTCGAACGGCGCGCCGAGGCCCGGGCGAGCAGGGATTTCCCGGAAGCCGACCGCATCCGCGAAGAACTCGCGGCGGCCGGCATCGTTTTGGAAGACGGCCCAGGCGGCACCCTCTGGAAGCGCAGGGCGCCGTGACGACGCGCGCGGGCGAGGCCGAAGGTTGCGCGCGCGCCGGGTCTCATCCCGTCCCCGAAGAGCATAACCCTTGAAACCGAAACCCGAATACGTCTGCGGGGCGCACAGCGTGCCGGCGGCTCTCGCGCGCGGGCCGGAGCGGGTGAGGCGGCTCCTGATCGCGGATGGCCGCCGGAGCCGCCGGGTGGCCGAGGCGGCCCGTCTCGCCGAGGCGCTGGGTATTCCCGTCGAGGCGCTCGACTCCAGCCGACTCTCGAAATTGGCCGCCACGGCGCAGCACCAAAACCTGGTGGCGGAAGTTCATCCCACCCCGCTGCTCCCGCTCGATGCTCTCATGGAAGCCCAGCCGGAGTCGGCGCCGCCGATTCTTTTGCTCGACGGGGTGCAGGACCCGCGAAACTTCGGCGCCATCCTGAGGAGCGCCGCTGCCCTGGGGGCGGGCGGCGTCGTCTGGCCGAAGGATAACGCCGTGGGTCTCACGCCCGTCGCGACGAAGGCGGCCGCGGGCGCGCTGGAAGTCGTGCCCCTCGCGCGGGTGACGAATCTGGCCCGCGCCGTCTCGTCTCTGAAAGAGGCGGGCTACTGGGCGCTGGCGGCGGACGCAGAAGGAGAGAAGACCCTGGGCGTCGACGAACTGCCCCGGCCCTGTTGTCTGGTCATCGGGGCGGAGGGCAGGGGCGTGCGGCCGCTCGTGCTCAGGAGTTGCGACGCGCGCGTGCGTATCCCCATCGAGGCGGACGCCGTATCTTCGCTGAACGCCTCCGTCGCCGCGGCCATCCTGCTCCACGGCCTCCGTGAGACTCACGTAGATAGGATATCTGGAGGTGAGAAGACGTGATTCAACCAACTGACTTTAACTTGAAAAGTCCGGCCGCAACCGAACCTTTGACTCGTTGGTTGATATCCAAAGCAACAAAAAGGGAGACACTCACCTATGGAGAAGCAAGAGACCGTTTAGAAATAGAATGCGGTTTTGGCAGTATTGGCCAGGCATCGAAGATAGGGCCCATAGCGGAGGCAGCTCAGGAAAAAATACGCACACAAAACCCTTTAGCACCTGTCCTCAATGTGCTTCTTGTTCGAAAAGATACGAGAAAACCGGGCAGCGGTGCGCAAATACAGCTTTCCAAGCGCTTCCCCAGCAGGCGTTGGTTGAAGAAAAAGAATGCTCATGAACACCATCTTTGGGAACGTGTAGTTAATGAGGCGACTGAAGAGGTTTATGCTTATTCTGATTGGGAACGCCTCTATCAAAATGTCTACGAAAGAACTTATGAACCCGCTTTGTTCTACGCTGAGGAGGGAGCAAAGGGCGGTTTGCGACGTGGACGCGGGGGTGAGGGTAATAACCACAAAACTCTGCGATTATGGGTGAAGGGTAACCCGGGGCAGGTCGATAAGGAATTTCACAGTTTCAAAGCTCTGACAGAAGTCGAACTCCTATCGGGAGACCGCGTCGACGGCGTGTTTTATGATAAGGGCAAAATTGTAGCCATAGAAGTCAAGTCCAGGGATTCGAATTGGGCCGATCTTCGGCGCGGCATTTACCAGTGCGTCAAATACAAGGCCGTCCTGCGCGCTCAAGACGACCGACTGCCCGTCGAATCATGGCTTGTTACCGAAACGGCGCTTGACGGCGATTTGAAAGCGCTCGCCAAAAAGCTGGGCGTTAAACATAAAAAAGTTTCACGATATTAGAATGGGGGCAATTTTCCTGCGAACCCCAATCGCGCGCTCCTTGCCTTTCGTTCTCGTAAGGAGGATAAGGGGGGTTGACAAGGCGAGCCGGTGGGCCTAATTTAACCCGCCTTTGCGGGCTGGCGTAGCTCAGCGGGTAGAGCAGCTGATTTGTAATCAGCAGGTCGGAGGTTCGAGTCCTCTCGCCAGCTCCACGGCGGGACGCGCCTCCCGGACCTCGCCGGAGGAATTCCCGGGGGAACTCCCCGCGTTTTCCCCATTCGGGCCTCGGTGGACATGGCGGCTTCGGGGAACGGATGGTTCCCTCGAAGTTTTTTTGATAGCCTTTGTGGTTGTTTTTGGGTAAATGACGGTTTTCGGGGGAGGTTCCCGAGTGGCCAAAGGGATCAGACTGTAAATCTGACGGCTCAGCCTTCGGAGGTTCGAATCCTCCCCTCCCCACCAGCAGATGAATTGTCGAGACGACCAGGACGCGCGCTTTGGGTTCAGAGGCGGGAATAGCTCAGATGGTAGAGCATCAGCCTTCCAAGCTGAGGGTCGCGGGTTCGAGCCCCGTTTCCCGCTCCAGAATGATTCGAGGCTTTCGCCTTTTCTCGATATGAATTTTATTCGCGCGGATTTCGGCTCCCGGGGGTTGCTCCGGCCCGAATAAGCTGTATTATCCGCCCGGAACGAATGCCGGGGCGCAGGGTTCTCGGAGGTTGCTCCGGCTGAAACAAATGACGTTCGCGCGCCCGGGACGCAGCCGGCCCACGTAGCTCAGCCGGCAGAGCACTTCCTTGGTAAGGAAGAGGTCACCGGTTCAAGTCCGGTCGTGGGCTCCAGGGCGGGCGGAATCCATTGAAATTTCGAGGGTCGTGCATTATTCTGCAAACCGCATGAAACGCCTTGGAATCCCTCGGGTTCGCATGGTTTCCCTTTGGCGATGGACAAGGTTTCGCCCGAGCGGGTATAAAGGCGCGTTTTCCGGGAGCGGCAAGAAAGAAGGGAAATGGTTTTTCTGCTCCGGAAGATGTAATTTTTTGATTTTCCGTTAGTTTTCAATAGAAGGAGAGTTCAGGTCATGGCGAAGGCGAAGTTTGAGCGCACGAAGCCGCACGTGAACGTAGGGACGATAGGACACGTGGACCATGGGAAGACGACGTTGACGGCGGCGATCACGAAGCACCTCTCTGAGAAGGGGATGGCGGAGGAGGTCGGCTTCGACGAGATCGACAAGGCGCCGGAGGAGCGCGAGCGGGGTATCACGATAGCGACGGCGCACGTGGAGTACGAGACGGCGAACCGCCACTACGCGCACGTGGATTGTCCGGGCCATGCGGACTACGTGAAGAACATGATAACGGGCGCGGCGCAGATGGACGGGGCGATACTGGTTGTTTCTGCGGCGGACGGACCGATGCCGCAGACGCGCGAGCACATTCTTCTGGCCCGCCAGGTGGGGGTTCCCTACATCTGCGTGTATTTGAACAAGGTGGACATGGTGGACGACGAGGAGTTGCTGGAGTTGGTGGAGTTGGAGGTCCGCGAGTTGCTCTCGACGTACGAGTTTCCGGGCGACGACATACCTGTGGTTCCGGGTTCCGCGCTTAGGGCTCTGGAGGGGAGCGACACCTCGTCGATAGACGCTTTGATGGAGGCGGTGGACGGCTACATCCCGGAGCCGGTGCGGGACGTGGACAAGCCGTTCCTGATGCCGGTTGAGGACGTGTTCTCGATATCGGGCCGTGGCACGGTGGCGACGGGCCGGGTGGAGCGTGGGATCGTGAACGTGGGGGACGAGGTGGAGATCGTGGGCATCACGGACACGAGGAAGACGGTGGCGACGGGGGTTGAGATGTTCCGGAAGCTCCTGGATCAGGGCCAGGCGGGGGACAACGTTGGCGTGTTGCTGAGGGGCGTGAAGAAAGACGAGATAGAGCGGGGCCAGGTTCTGGCGGAGCCCGCATCGATCAAGCCGCACTTGAAGTTCAAGGGCGAGGTGTACATCCTGACGAAGGAGGAGGGGGGCCGCCACACGCCGTTTTTCAACGGTTACAGGCCGCAGTTTTATTTCCGAACGACGGACGTTACGGGATTGGTGACGCTGCCCGAGGGTCGTGAGATGGTGATGCCGGGGGACAACGTGTCTTTGGACGTTGAGTTGATCACGCCGATAGCGATGGAGCGGGAGCTTCGCTTCGCGATACGCGAAGGGGGCCGCACGGTGGGGGCCGGCGTCGTCACCGAGGTCGTCGAGTAGAGCGGTTTAAGCGGTCGTTTCAGGACGTCAGGTTTTCACAGGCCAGTGGCTCAATTTGGTAGAGCACCGGACTCCAAATCCGGCGGTTGGGGGTTCGAGTCCCTCCTGGCCTGCCATGAACCCTGTGGCCGGTTCTTGGTTCGAGAGCGTCGGAAGCGGCTGCGGAGAGTGAATAGATGAGTAACAAGGTGATGGGCTGGATTCATCAGGGGCGCGCTTTCCTGCGCGACGTGCAGAGCGAAGCGAAGCGCGTGACGTGGCTCGACATGCGCCAGACGGCGGCGCAGACCGCCATGGCCCTCGTGTTCGTCTTCATCATTGCGATATATTTGGGACTCGTCGATCTGGCGTTGTCCAGGGCGGTCAGCTATTTCCTCAACTTCGGCTTCTAGGTCAGGATTCCGGCATGTCCATGAACTGGTATGTGGTGCACACCTATTCGGGTTTTGAAAACAAGGTGAAACGCTCGATCGAAGAGCAGTTCCGCGGGGAAGAATACGAGGAGAAGCTCGGCGAAATCGTGGTTCCCACCGAGCAGGTGGTGAAGGTGAAGGGCGGGAAGAAGCGCACGAGTTCCCGAAAGTTCTTTCCCGGCTACATCCTGATCCGCATGGAATGCGACGAGGATACCTGGTACGTCGTCAAGAACACCCCGAAGGTGACGGGTTTTCTGGGCGGAACGGCTCCGAGTCCCCTCTCCGACGCCGAGATGGAGAACATCCTCAAGCAGATGAGCGGAGAGGCCGAGAAGCCCAAGCCCAAGATCGATTTCGAGAAAGGCGAGAACATCCGGGTGATAGACGGGCCTTTCGTGAACTTCACCGGCGAGATCGACGAGGTTCACGCCGACAGAGGAAAGCTCAAGGTCATGGTCAGCATCTTCGGTCGCGCGACGCCCGTGGAACTCGAGATGCTGCAGGTGGAGAAGGTGTAGGGGAGAAAGAGCTCATCCGGGGCGCGCGGTTCGCCGCCGCCGGGAAACAGGAGAGACGCGAAGCCCGGGCGATATCCTGGTTTCGGTTTTTTGAGAGGGAGAAATGGCGAAGGAAGCGGTTGGCATCATCAAACTTCAAATACCGGCCGGGCAGGCGAACCCCGCCCCGCCCGTCGGTCCCGCGCTCGGCCAGCAGGGCGTGAACATCATGGAGTTCTGCAAGGCCTTCAACGCGCAGACCCAGGGCAAGGAGGGCACGATCATACCGGTCGTGATCTCGGTGTACGCGGACAAGAGCTTCACCTTCATCATGAAGAGTCCGCCCGCCTCCGCGCTCCTCAAGCAAGCCGCCGCCCTGGCGAAGGGATCCTCCGAACCCGGGCGCGAGGGCGTGGGCAGCGTGACGCGCAGACAGCTCGAAGAAATAGCGGAGATCAAGAAAGAAGACCTGAACAGCGCCGACCTCGAAGGGGCCGTCCGTATCATCGAGGGCACGGCCCGCAGCATGGGAATCGAGGTCAGCGGGTAGTTTTTATCGAACCTAGTGGGAGGCGTCCGCGCCGGGCGCCGCTCGAACCACGAAGGAGGAGCCAGGAAATGCCCAGACACGGCAAGAATTACAAACAAGCCAAGGAGCGGGTCGACAGGGAGAAGCTGCATCCGCTCTCAGAAGCCGTCGGCCTCGTGAAGGAGGTATCCTCGGCGAAATTCGACGAGACCGTCGAGATATCCGCCAAGCTCGGCGTCGACCCGCGCCATGCGGAGCAGATGGTGAGGGGCAGCGTCGTTCTGCCCAACGGCATCGGCAAGGAGGAGCGCGTCGTTGCGTTCGCCAAGGGCGAGAAGGTGGCCGAGGCCAAGGAGGCGGGCGCCGAATACGTGGGCGCGGACGATCTGGCCGAGAAGATTCAGGGCGGCTGGATGGAGTTCGACCGCGTGGTGGCGACGCCCGACGTCATGAGCGTCGTGGGCAAGCTCGGGCGGCTGCTCGGGCCGCGCGGCATGATGCCCAACCCGAAATCCGGCACCGTCTCCTTCGACGTGGGCCGCATGGTTCGGGAGATCAAGGCGGGCAAGGTGGAATATCGCGTGGACAAGGCGGGCATCATTCACGCCCCGATCGGAAAGGTGAGTTTCGAGGAAAAGGCGCTCTCCGAGAACGTCTCGGCGGTCGTGGACGCGCTCGTTCGCGCGAAGCCCGCGGCGAGCAAGGGGGTGTACTTCAAGGGGCTCACCATCTCCAGCACGATGGGGCCCGGCGTGAAGGTCGACCACCAGTCTCTTCTCGCGGCGTTGAAATAAGGAGGCCCTGAAATGGCGACGGCAGTAGTGGAGAAAGGGAGGCTGGCGGCGGGCAAGGCGCCCCGCGCCGACAAGATCGAGGCGATAGAGGCGCTTCAGACCCGTTTCAACGAGAGTACTTCTTTGGTGCTGTTCGATTATCGCGGGCTGAGCGTCGCGCAGATGACGGCGCTCAGGCGGCAGACGCGCGAGGCCGGCGTCCGGCTCTCCGTCGTCAAGAATTCGCTCACCGAGCGCGCGGTCGCGGGCACGGGTTTCGAGGAGTTGCGAGGAAGGCTGAACGGACCGATTTCCATCGTGACGACCGACGGCGACCCCGCGGCGCCCGCCAAGATACTAAAGGATTTCGTGAAGGAAGAATCCGCCGGCGAGATCAAGGGCGGGGTTCTGGACGGCAGGTTCCTCGAAACCGCCGATGTGGAATCGCTTGCGGACCTGCCTTCGCGCGATGCGCTGCTCTCCATGTTGCTCTCCGCACTGCAGGCCCCCGTGGCGGGTCTGCCGAGAGTTCTGAACGGCGTCGTTTCCCAGTTCATCAACGTCGTTGACGCCATTGCCAAAAAGAAAGAATAGGTGTAATATATCTGATTGCCCTGAGAAGGGGGGCAAACGGCGAAATTTCCCCAAATAAAATGGCCATGACCTGGCCGATGGTCTATTGCGAATGCGAGGAAAGGGCGAATTGTGGCGACCAAAGAAGAAGTAATCGATTTCATTGAAAACATGACGGTGATGGAGTTGAGCGAATTCGTCAAGGAGCTCGAGGAGAAGTTCGGCGTGACCGCGGCCGCGCCCATGATGATGGCGGGAGCGGGAATGGCGGCGGGCGGCGACGCGGGCGAAGCGGCGGAGGAGAAGACCGAATTCACCGTCACCCTCAAAGCGTTTGGTTCGGAAAAAATCAAGGTCATCAAGACCGTCCGCGAACTGACCAGCCTTGGTCTCAAGGAGGCGAAAGACTTGGTGGAAAGCGCACCCCAAGCCGTCGTGGAGGCGGTTCCCAAGGAAGACGCCGATGCCGCCGCCGAAAAGCTCGAAGCGGTGGGCGCGGAGGTGGAAATCACATAGAGCTCACCCGGGATGCAGATGGCCTGATCCTCGCCGTTCGAGGCGGGGTCGGCGCTTTACTCGTATCGCCCCCACTTTCTTGAGGTGAGCCAATATGAACGTAAAAAATGGCAAGAACGGCCGTCGGGTTCGTGAGGATTTCGCCTCTATACCTGCGGTTATCGATATTCCGAATCTAATCGACATCCAGCTTTCTTCCTACGAGCGGTTCCTCCAATGGGAGGAGAATTCCTCTGAACGTCGGACGGAAGAAGGGCTGGAAGGCGTGTTTCGCAGCGTATTCCCCATCTCCGATGCGGCCGAGAACGTAACGCTCGAATATCTGGGCTATGAGATAGGCGTTTGGGAGTCGAAGGGCAACGAATACCCCGGCCTGGGCGGCCCCGGCGTGAAGGACGATGACGGGGTGGAGGTCTTCTGCCGTCAAAAGCACGAGGCCGATGAATGCCGCCAGAGGGGGATGACCTACGTCGCCCCCCTGCGCGTCATGCTGCGCCTCACGGTGTATGAGCGGGATGAGCAGACCAAGGAGCGCCGCGTCCGCGAGGTGAAGGAGCAAAAGGTGTATCTGGGGGAAATCCCCCTCATGACGGAGAACGGCACCTTCATCATCAACGGCACGGAGCGCGTCGTCGTCAGCCAGATGCACCGCTCTCCCGGCGCCTTTTTCAGCGCGGACAAGGCGAAGCCTACCGCCAAATCGGCCTTCACGGCCCGGCTCATCCCCTACCGGGGGAGTTGGCTGGATTTCGAATTCGACAGCAAGGATCTGCTCTTCGTTCGAATCGACCGACGCCGCAAGCTGCCCGTCACCATCCTGCTGCGCGCGTTCGGTCTGGACAAGGACGACATTCTCAATTCCTTCTACCAGAGCGAAGAACTCTTCTACGACGAGAAGAGGGACGCCTACTACAAGAAACTCTCCGAACTCATGGTGAACCAGAGGATTTTCGAGGACATCGTTCTGCCCGAAACGGGCGAGCTCGTGCTGCGGTCGGGGCGCAAGTTCACGCGCGCCGCGCTTCGGAAGCTTCGGGCCGCAGGCGTCGAGAACCTCGAACTCAAGGACGAGGAGGTCGTCGGGGGCATTCTGGCCCAGCCGGTGCCCGACCCCGAAACCGGCGAGGTGCTCTTCGACACGAACCTCGAGATTACGTCCGAAGTTCTCGCCGCCCTGCGCGACAAGAAAATTCCCAAACTGGCCATTCTCTACGTCTCCGGCGTGGGCGCGGACAGGACCATCCGCGACACGCTGACGTCGGATAAGTGCGAGACGCAAGAAGACGCCCTCGTCGAAATCTACAAGCGCCTGCGCCCCGGCGATCCGCCGACGAAGGAAACGGCGCGGCTTCTTTTCGAGAATCTCTTCTTCAATTCGAAGCGATACGACCTCTCGCGCATCGGGCGGCTCAAGCTGAACACGAAACTGGGGCTGAACCTCCCGCTGGATCAGAGGACGCTTACGCTCAACGACGTCATCGCCACGGTTCGCTACATCATCGAGCTCCGCCACGGCCAGGGCGCGGTGGATGACATCGACCATCTCGGCAACCGGCGCGTGCGCTCCGTGGGCGAGTTGCTCGAAAGCCAGTTCCGCGTCGGTCTGGTGCGCATGGAGCGCGCCATTCGCGAGCGGCTGAGCATCCAGGACATGGAAAACCTCATGGTGCGCGACTTGGTCAACTCCAAGATGATAACGGCGGCGGTGAAGGAATTTTTCGGCTCCAGCCAGTTGAGCCAGTTCATGGATCAGACGAATCCCCTCTCGGAGATCACCCACAAGCGCAGGCTCTCGGCTCTGGGACCCGGAGGGTTGACGCGCGATCGGGCCGGTTTCGAGGTGCGCGACGTCCACGCCACCCACTACGGCCGCATATGCCCGATCGAGACGCCCGAGGGGCCGAACATCGGGCTGATAGCGAGCCTCTCCACCTATGCGCGCGTGAATCCATACGGATTCATCGAGACGCCGTGCCGAAAGGTGGTGAACGGGCGCGTGGGCGAGTCCGTCGAATGGCTCTCGGCGATCGATGAGGACAAGTACAAGATCGCCCAGGCGAACGCGCCCGTGGACGACAAGGGCAACCTCGTCAACGATTTCGTCTCGGCGAGGACGAGCGGCGAGTTCGTCATGGTGCCCCGCGAGCAGGTCGATTACATGGACGTTTCGCCCAAGCAGTTGGTGAGCGTGGCCACCTCCCTGATTCCCTTCCTGGAGAATGACGACGCGAACCGCGCGCTCATGGGTTCGAACATGCAGCGTCAGGCGGTTCCCCTGCTGCGGCCCGAAGCGCCTTTCGTCGGCACCGGCATGGAGGGAATCGCGGCGAGGGATTCGGGCGCGGTCGTCATCGCGCAGTGTGACGGCCGGGTGGTGAGCGTGGACGCGGCCAGAATCGTGATTCGCGCGACCGAGCAAGCGGGCAACGTGGCCGAGGAGGGCGTCTACATCCACAATCTGGTGAAATACCGCCGCTCGAACCAGAACACCTGCATCAACCAGAAGCCCATCGTGCACGTCGGCCAGGAGGTGAAGAAGGGCGATATCATCGCCGATGGTTTCTCCACCGACCAGGGCGAACTCGCTTTGGGCAGAAACATGCTCGTGGCCTTCATGCCCTGGAACGGCTACAACTTCGAGGACGCCATCGTCATCTCCGAAAAGGTGGTCAAGGAAGACATCTACACTTCCCTGCATATCGAGGAGTTCGAGATCGAGGCGCGCGACACGAAGCAGGGCCCCGAGGAGATCACGCGCGACATCCCGAATCAGAGCGAAGAAGCGCTCCGCGACCTCGATGACAGCGGCATCGTTCGCGTGGGCGCGCGGGTCCGCCCGGGGGACGTGCTCGTCGGGCGCATCACGCCCAAGGGAGAGACGCAACTGAGCCCCGAAGAGAAACTCCTGCGGGCCATCTTCGGCGAGAAGGCGGGCGACGTCCGCGATTCCTCGCTCCGGGTGCCTCCGGGAATCGAAGGGACGGTCGTGGAGGTTCGCGTCTTCTCCAGGCGCGGGGCCGAGAAGGACAGCCGCATGCTCGCGCTCGAGGAGGCGGAGGTCAACAGGCTGGAGAAAGATTACGGCGATGAAATCCGCATCCTGCTCGATGAGGGCGACGCGAGAATCCGCTCCCTGCTGGTCGGGCAGCGCGCCCTCGCCGAAGTGGTTCGCCCCAGAACGGGCGAGCGGCTCTTCGCCAAGGGGGAGGAACTCGACGCGGAAGGTCTGGCGAATTTCAGCGGCGACAACCTCCTGAACCTGCCGGTCGAGGAGGAATTGCTCGATCAGATCAGGGGCTTGTCCGCTCACACGAGCGAGCAGGTTGAACTGCTCGACAGCATTTTGCAGGAGAAGATAGCGAAGCTTCAGCGCGGCGACGAACTTCCACCCGGCGTTCTCAAGATGACGAAAGTCTACGTGGCGATGAAGCGCAAGCTCCAGGTGGGGGACAAGATGGCGGGCCGCCACGGCAACAAGGGCGTCGTATCCATCATCGTTCCCGAGGAGGATATGCCCTATCTCGAAGACGGCACGCCCATCGAAATCGTGCTCAATCCCCTCGGCGTGCCCTCGCGCATGAACGTCGGCCAGATCCTGGAGACGAACCTGGGATGGGCCGCGAAGGTGCTGGGCAAGCATTTCGCGACGCCGGTTTTCGACGGCGCGACGGAGCGCGACATCGTTCGCTACACGGAAGAGGCCGATTTGCCGCCTTACGGCAAAACCCAGCTCTATGACGGAAAATCCGGCCAGCCCTTCGAGCAGAAGGTTACGGTGGGGATGATCTACATGCTCAAACTCCACCACCTCGTAGACGACAAGATTCACGCGCGCTCGACGGGCCCCTATTCCCTGGTGACGCAGCAGCCCCTCGGCGGCAAGGCGCAGTTCGGCGGCCAGCGCCTCGGTGAGATGGAGGTGTGGGCGCTCGAGGCCTACGGCGCCGCCAAGACGCTGCAGGAGATACTGACGGTGAAGAGCGACGACGTCTCCGGCCGCACGCGGATTTACGAGTCCATCGTGAAAGGCGAGAACTCCCTCGAGGCGAGTCTGCCCGAGTCCTTCAACGTGCTGATGAAGGAGCTTCAGAGTCTCGCTCTCGATGTCGAATTGATAGAGAGCGGCGAAGCGCCGAGCTAGATTTGAATTTCCGAGCCTTTTTGTCCGGCGGTTCCATCCACCGCCGCCCAAGGGATGACGCATATACTCCCAAGGAGGGTTGAATTGGACAGCAACTTGAATCTATTCGAAAAGCCCAAGGATCCTGTTTCCTTCGACGCGATACGCATTCGCATCGCCTCTCCGCATACCATTCGCGCCTGGTCTTCGGGCGAGGTGAAAAAGCCCGAGACCATCAACTACCGGACGTTCCGGCCCGAGCGGGACGGACTGTTCTGCGCGGTCATATTCGGCCCCGTGAAGGATTACGAATGCCTTTGCGGCAAATACAAGCGGATGAAGTACAGGGGCGTGGTTTGCGAGAAATGCGGCGTCGAGGTCATCTCCTCGAAAGTGCGGCGCGAGCGGCTGGGCCACATCGAGTTGGCCACACCGGTCTCCCACGTGTGGTTCTTCAAGGGTTTGCCCAGCAGAATCGGCAACATGCTCGACATGACGCTGCGCGAACTGGAGCGGATTCTCTATTTCGAGAATTACGTCGTTATCGATCCGGGCGAGACGGAGCTCAAGAAATTCGAACTTCTCACCGAGGAGCAGTACCGGAAGGTTGATGAGGAATACGACGAGGACGAGTACAAAATCGGCATCGGCGCGGAGGCGATTCGCGAACTGCTCGGCCAGCTGGACCTGGAGACGCTCTCCGCGCAACTGAAAGCGGAGATCCGCGACACTTCGAACCTGCAAAAGCGCCGCAAGCTCATCAAGCGTCTCAAGGTTGTGGATTCTTTCAAGAATTCGGGCAACCGCGCCGAGTGGATGATACTCGAGGTCATCCCTGTGCTGCCGCCCGAACTCCGGCCCCTGGTGCCGCTCGACGGCGGCCGCTTCGCCACGAGCGACCTGAACGACCTCTACCGCCGGGTGATCAACCGGAACAACCGGCTGCTGAGGCTCCAGGAGTTGCGGGCGCCGGACATCATCATCCGAAACGAGAAGCGCATGCTCCAGGAGGCGGTGGACGCGCTGTTCGACAACGGCCGAAGGGGCCGGCTGCTTCGCGGCCCGAACAAGCGCCCGCTCAAGAGCCTCTCCGACATGCTGAAGGGAAAGCAGGGCCGCTTCCGCCAGAATCTCCTGGGCAAGCGGGTGGATTACTCGGGCCGGTCGGTCATCGTCATCGGCCCCGAGCTCAAGTTCAACCAGTGCGGTTTGCCGAAGAAGATGGCGCTCGAACTATTCAAGCCTTTTATTTTCAATCGCCTGGAGGAAAAGGGCCTGGTCGCCACCATCAAGGCGGCCAAGAAGATGGTCGAGGAGGAGCGCCCCGAGGTCTGGGACGTGCTCGAAGAGGTGGTTCGCAACCATCCGGTGATACTCAACCGCGCGCCCACGCTGCACCGCCTCGGCATGCAGGCGTTCATGCCGGTTCTGGTGGAAGGCAAGGCCATTCGAGTGCACCCCCTCGTCTGCGCGGCGTTCAACGCGGACTTCGACGGCGACCAGATGGCGGTGCACGTGCCCCTTTCGGTGGAGGCCGTGGAGGAGACGCGCGTGCTGATGCTCTCGGCGAACAACATTCTCTCGCCGGCCAACGGCATGCCCCTGGCCGTGCCCAGCCAGGACATCATTCTGGGCTGCTATTACCTGACGAAGCCGCGCGGCGGATCGAAGGGAGAAGGCCACGTGTTCGGCGACGTGGGCGAGGCGAGAATCGCATACGATCAGGGCGAGGTGGGTCTGCAGACCCGCATACGGATTCGGCTCGGCGACGAATTGGTGGAAACCACCGTCGGGCGGGTTCTCCTGTACGAGATACTGCCCGAGGGCGTTCCGTTCGAGGCGGCGAACTGCGTCATGGACAAGCGCGCGCTCACGCGGCTCGTCGCCACCTGCTACGAGAAGGCGGGCCGCTCGAAGACGGTGACGTTTCTCGACGCGCTCAAGAACCTCGGCTTTACGCACGCGACGCAGGCGGGCATCTCCATCTCCATCGACGACATGAAAGTGCCGGTCAGCAAGGGCGAACTCACCGAAGACGCCCGGGGCGAGGTGCTCGAAGTCGAAAAGGAATACCGCGACGGCTTGATTACGGATGGGGAACGTTACAACAAGATCATCGACATCTGGTCGCACGTGACCGAGGAGGTCTCGGGCGAGATGTTCAAGGTGCTCGAGCGAGACGACGAAACCGCGATGAGCGGACCCGGCGGCCGGGAAAGCCAGCCCTTCGACTTCAACCCCATCTACATCATGGCCGACTCGGGCGCGCGCGGCAGCACGGCCCAGTTGCGTCAACTCGGCGGAATGCGGGGGCTGATGGCCAAGCCCTCGGGCGAGATCATCGAAACGCCGATTACGGCGAACTTCCGTGAGGGCCTCTCGGTCCTCCAGTACTTCATATCCACGCACGGCGCGCGCAAGGGGTTGGCGGACACCGCGCTCAAGACGGCGAACAGCGGATACCTCACGCGCCGGCTGGTGGATGTGGCACAGGACATCATCATCAACGAGGAAGACTGCGGAACCATCAACGGCATCGAGATGAGCGCTCTCGTCGAGGGAGGCGAGATCATCCAGACGCTGGGCGAGCGGATCATCGGCCGGATCGCCTTGAACGACATCAGGGATCCCTTCAACAACGAGGTTCTCTGCGCGGCGGGCGAGGAGATCAACGAGGAGAAGGTCCGCCTCATCGAAAACGCAGGGGTGGAGAGAGTCACGATCCGCTCCGTGCTCACCTGCGAGTCCTACTCGGGCGTTTGCTCGAAATGCTACGGCCGGAGCCTGGCCACGGGCCAGCTCGTGGAGGTGGGCGAGGCGGTCGGCGTCATCGCCGCCCAGTCCATCGGCGAGCCGGGCACGCAGCTTACCATGCGCACGTTCCACATCGGCGGAACGGCCACGCGGGCGGGCGAGCAGAGCACGGTGGAGGCCAAGCGCGAGGGTTTCGTGAAGTACATCAACCTTCGGATCATCACGAGCAAGAAGGGCGACCTGATCAACATGAACCGCAACGGGCAGATCGCCATTTGCGACGAGACGGGGCGCGAGCGCGAACGCTATCCCGTGGTCTACGGCGCCTACGTCCGTTCGCGGGAGAATTCCAGGGTGAGCGAGGGCGAGATTCTCCTCGAGTGGGATCCCTACACGTTTTCGATTATGGCGGAAAAAGAGGGCAACATCGCGCTGCTCGACGTCATCGAGGGTCTCACCATGCAGGAGGAGATCGACGAGATCACGGGTCTCTCCCGCCGGGTGATCCTCGACCACGCCGATGAGAAACTCCAGCCTCGCGCCGCTTTGCTCGATGCGGCGGGCGAGCAAATCTCCGTATATCCCCTGCCTGCCGGCGCGCACATCAGCGTCCAGGAGGGGGAGGCGATCTCCGCCGGGGACATCATATTCAAGATCACGCGCGAGACGTCCAAGACCAAGGACATCACGGGCGGTCTGCCGCGCGTCGCCGAGTTGTTCGAAGCGCGCAAGCCCAAGGAGAACGCCGTGATCTCCGAGATAAACGGACACGTGAAGTTCGCCGGCACGCTGCGGGGCATGCGCCGGCTCATGGTCGTTTCCGACGAAGGCGATGAGCGCGAATACCTCATCCCGCGCGGCAAGCACGTCAACGTGCAGGAGGGGGATTACGTCAGGGCGGGCGAGCCGCTCATGGACGGCGCCGTGAACCCGCACGACATCCTGGCGGTGCTCGGCGAGAACGAATTGCAGAACTACCTCGTCAACGAGGTGCAGGAGGTGTATCGCCTCCAGGGCGTGAACATCAACGACAAGCACATCGAGATTATCGTGCGGCAGATGCTCAGGAGGCTCGAGGTCGTCGATCCGGGAGAGACAGACCTCGTCATCGGCGAGCAGGTGACGCGCGATCTGTTCCAGCGGCGCAACCAGGAGGCGGAGGAAGAGGGGAGAACGCCGGCGACGGGCCGGCCCATCCTCCTCGGCATCACCCGGGCCTCCCTGTCGACGGACAGCTTCATTTCGGCGGCCTCCTTCCAGGAGACCACGCGCGTTCTCACGCAGGCCGCGGTTTCCGGCAAAGTGGATTTCCTGCGGGGTCTCAAGGAGAACGTCATCATGGGAAGGCTCATTCCGGCGGGCACCGGCGCGCGCCGATACCAGCAGGTGGAGCTTCTCTCCCCCGAGGTCGAGTTGGCGCCCATTACGGACGATATTCCCGCGATCGTGGATGAAGAAGAGGAAACGGCCCCCGCGGCGGAAGAGGGGGTCCCCTCGGAATAAACCCTTGAAAATGTGTATTTTTTTGGACGCGCGAGGTTGACAAGAGCGCGTGTCGGGCTATAATCGCCGCTTCGTTGTCTGGAGTGCGCGGTTCTTGAAGTCGCAGGGCCTTATAAGTAATTGAAATAATTATGGATACTTGGCTGCCCCGTCTCGAGGCTCAGCCGAAGTCGAAATAAAAAGCCCCGAGATGAGGGCAAAGAACGCTTTGGTCTCGAAAGCGCAGGATTTTTCGGGGCGGTTTTCTCGTGATTCGGAGTGAATGGTGCCGACGATCAGCCAACTGATACGCAAGGGACGCAAGCGGATTCAGACGAAGACCGACTCTCCGGCGCTGCGCAACTGTCCCCAGAAGCGCGGCGTGTGCGTGCGTGTCTACACGACGACGCCCAAGAAGCCGAACTCGGCGCTCCGGAAGGTCGCGCGCGTGCGCCTCACCAACGGAATGGAGGTGACCACCTACATCCCGGGAGAGGGCCACAACCTTCAGGAGCACTCCATCGTCTTGATTCGCGGCGGGCGCGTGAAGGATTTGCCGGGCATTCGCTATCACGTCGTCCGGGGGACGCTCGACAGCGTTGGCGTGGAAGCGCGCCGCAACGGGCGCTCCAAATACGGGGCGAAAAGGCCGAAATAAGCGGCATTCTCGTTTGAGGTTCCGCAGGGAGATTCATTTTCCATGGCGAGAAGAAAAAGGGCCACGAAAAGAACCGTTTTGCCGGATCCGAAGTTCAACGACCGGCTGGTGACCAAGTTCATCAACTCCTTGATGCTCAAGGGGAAGAAGAGCTTGGCGGAGCGCGTGTTCTACGGCGCGATGGACGTGGTGGAGGAGAAGATGAAGGAAGACCCCATCAAGGTGTTCAAACGCGCCATGGACAACGTGAAGCCCGCCCTCGAGGTGCGCTCCAGGCGCGTGGGCGGCGCCACCTATCAGGTGCCCGTGGAAGTGCGGCCCGACAGGCGCACGGCGCTGAGCATCCGCTGGATCATCCAGAACGCCCGAAGCCGGGACAGGAAGATAGCGAACGGCCTGGCCGCCGAGATCATGGACGCCGCGAACGACACGGGCGGCGCCGTTCGCCTGAGAGAGAACACGCACCGCATGGCGGAGGCGAACAAGGCCTTTGCCCACTATCGTTGGTAGGCCGAGGGAAGGATAGATCGTGCCCAGCGAAGCGCTCAGGAAAACGAGAAATATCGGCATCATGGCGCACATCGACGCCGGCAAGACGACGACGACCGAGCGCGTCCTGTTCTACACGGGAAGAACCCACAAGATGGGCGAGGTGCACGACGGCGCGGCCACCATGGACTGGATGGCGCAAGAACAGGAGCGCGGCATCACCATCACGTCGGCGGCGACGCGCTGCGCCTGGAACGATCACGTCATCAACATCATCGACACGCCGGGCCACGTGGACTTCACGGCCGAGGTGGAGAGAAGCCTCCGCGTTCTCGACGGCGCGGTGGCGGTGTTCTGCGCCGTGGGCGGCGTGGAGCCGCAAAGCGAGACGGTCTGGCGCCAGGCGGAGAAATACGGCGTGCCGCGCCTCGTGTTCGTCAACAAGATGGACAGGACGGGCGCGGATTTCCAAAGAGTTGTGGAAGAGGTGAGGGAGCGTCTCGCCGCGAACCCGCTCGTGCTGCAGCTGCCGATAGGGTCGGAGGAGCACTTCGCCGGCATGGTGGATCTCGTGACCATGAAGGCGCGGGTGTTCGACGAACCGATGGGCGCATCCTACGAAGAGGCGGAAGTGCCCGAGGAGATGAGGGCGGAAGCCGATGACTTGAGAGAAAAGCTCTTCGACACGCTCTCGATGTTCGATGACTCGTTGATGGAGAAATATCTGGAGGGGGAGGAGATTTCTCCCGAGGAGGTCCGGGCCGCGATTCGACAGGGAACGATCTGCGGCGAATTTGTTCCCGTCGTATGCGGCTCCGCGTTTAGGAACAAAGGCGTTCAGCTCCTGCTCGACGCCATCGTCGACTACCTCCCCTCTCCCCTCGATATCCCCCCCGTTCAAGCCGTTTTGTCAGATGAAGATTTGGAACTGGGCAGAAAGCCCGAAGAAAGAGCGCCCCTGGACGACGACCCGCTCTGCGCGCTGGCTTTCAAGGTCATGACGGACCCTTATGTGGGTCAACTGGTATTCATCCGTATATATTCCGGCGTGCTGAAGTCGGGTTCTTCCGTATTGAACACGATCACCGGCAAGCAGGAGCGCGTAGGGCGTCTCATGCGAATGCACGCGAACAAGCGCGAGGAGATACAGGAGGCCCATGCAGGCGACATCGTCGCCGCCTTGGGCATCAAACAGGCCAAAACGGGCCACACCCTCTGCGCTCCATCCCACCCCATCCTCCTTGAAACGATCAACTTCCCCGAACCCGTTATTTCCATCGCCATCGAGCCGAAAACGAAATCGGATCAGGACAAACTCGGCAACGCCCTGGCGAGGCTCTCGGATGAGGACCCGACCTTCCGTGTGCGTTCGGACGAGGAAACGGCGCAGACCATCCTCTCCGGCATGGGTGAGTTGCACCTGGAGATATTGGTGGACAGGCTTTTCCGCGAATTCGCGCTGGAAGCCGGCGTGGGCAAGCCCCAGGTCGCCTATCGGGAGACGATTCGGGCCGAGGCCACCGCGCGCGGGCGTTTCGTGCGCCAGTCCGGCGGACGCGGGCAGTTCGGGGACGTGGAGATCACCATCAGGCCGATCGCGCCCGGCGGCGGCTTTCAGTTCGTCAACAAGATTGTGGGCGGCGTGGTTCCCAGAGAATACATTCCGGCGGTCGAAAACGGCGTCAGGGAGGCCATGGAAAACGGAGTTTTGGCCGGATATCCGCTGCTCGATATCGAGGTCACGCTTTTCGACGGGTCGTTCCATCAGGTCGACAGTTCGGAGGTGGCCTTCAAAATCGCGGGCTCCATGGCCTTCCGGGAGGCGGCGAAGAAGGCGAAACCCGTTCTGCTCGAACCCATCATGGACATGGAAGTGGTGTGCCCCGCGGATTTTCTGGGCGACGTCATGGGAGACCTCACTTCCCGGCGCGGCCGAATCCGCGAGATGGAAGACAGGGCGGGCGCCAAGGTGGTGAACGCCTCCGTCCCGCTCTCGGAGATGTTCGGTTACGCCACCGACGTACGGTCGATGACCCAGGGCAGGGCGACCTATACGATGCAGTTCGGCCGCTATGAAGAAATGCCGCGGCAGCTTGCCGAGGAATTGATGGCGAAGAACGTAGGCACTGCAGTCGAAACGGCATAGACAGGTATTTCGGGAGAGGGCGCGCGCGAGCGGCCCTCTTTGATTATCCAATAGAAGGAGAGTTCAGGTCATGGCGAAGGCGAAGTTTGAGCGCACGAAGCCGCACGTGAACGTAGGGACGATAGGACACGTGGACCATGGGAAGACGACGTTGACGGCGGCGATCACGAAGCACCTCTCTGAGAAGGGGATGGCGGAGGAGGTCGGCTTCGACGAGATCGACAAGGCGCCGGAGGAGCGCGAGCGGGGTATCACGATAGCGACGGCGCACGTGGAGTACGAGACGGCGAACCGCCACTACGCGCACGTGGATTGTCCGGGCCATGCGGACTACGTGAAGAACATGATAACGGGCGCGGCGCAGATGGACGGGGCGATACTGGTTGTTTCTGCGGCGGACGGGCCGATGCCGCAGACGCGCGAGCACATTCTTCTGGCCCGCCAGGTGGGGGTTCCCTACATCTGCGTGTATTTGAACAAGGTGGACATGGTGGACGACGAGGAGTTGCTGGAGTTGGTGGAGTTGGAGGTCCGCGAGTTGCTCTCGACGTACGAGTTTCCGGGCGACGACATACCTGTGGTTCCGGGTTCCGCGCTTAGGGCTCTGGAGGGGAGCGACACCTCCTCGATAGACGCTTTGATGGAGGCGGTGGACGGCTACATCCCGGAGCCGGTGCGGGACGTGGACAAGCCGTTCCTGATGCCGGTTGAGGACGTGTTCTCGATATCGGGCCGTGGCACGGTGGCGACGGGCCGGGTGGAGCGCGGGATCGTGAACGTGGGGGACGAGGTGGAGATCGTGGGCATCACGGACACGAGGAAGACGGTGGCGACGGGGGTTGAGATGTTCCGGAAGCTCCTGGATCAGGGCCAGGCGGGGGACAACGTGGGCGTGTTGCTGAGGGGTGTTAAGAAAGACGAGATAGAGCGGGGCCAGGTTCTGGCGGAGCCCGCATCGATCAAGCCGCACTTGAAGTTCAAGGGCGAGGTGTACATCCTGACGAAGGAGGAGGGGGGCCGCCACACGCCGTTTTTCAACGGTTACAGGCCGCAGTTTTATTTCCGAACGACGGACGTTACGGGATTGGTGACGCTGCCCGAGGGGCGTGAGATGGTGATGCCGGGGGACAACGTGTCTTTGGACGTTGAGTTGATCACGCCGATAGCGATGGAGCGGGAGCTTCGCTTCGCGATACGCGAAGGGGGCCGCACGGTGGGGGCCGGCGTCGTCACCGAGGTCGTCGAGTAGGCGACGGAAGGATAGCGCGAGAAGATGAGCCAGAAGATTCGGATTCGACTGAAGGCGTACGATCACCGTCTGCTGGACCAATCGGTGGGCGAGATTGTCGATACGGTGAAGCGCACGGGCGCTTCGCTCGTGGGGCCGGTGCCGCTGCCCACTTCCATCAACAAGTACACGGTGCTGCGCGGCCCGCACATCGACAAGAAATCGAGAGAGCAGTTCGAGATCCGGACGCACAAGAGGCTCGTGGACATCATGGAACCCACGCAGCAGACGGTGGATGCGCTCATGAAGCTCGAACTCGCCGCCGGCGTGGACGTCGAGATCAAGCTGAACTAGGCGGGATGATGTGATGCAATTTTTACTTGGCCGGAAGATCGGGATGACCCAGGTGTTCTCGCCGGATGGCGGAGCCATTTCGGTGACGGTGGTCGAGGCGGGCCCCTGCACCGTCGTACAGCGCAAGACCGAAGAGAACGACGGCTATGCGGCCGTTCAACTCGGGTATTTGCCCCGAAAGGAAAAGGGTCTCTCAAAGGCGGCCCTGGGCCATTTTCAAAAAGCGGGTACGCAGCCTTTTCGCTACCTCCGGGAGGTTCCGCTGGAGGATGAGGACGCGGAACTCGAGGCCGGCAACCTCATCGACGTGACGATATTCGATCGCGGCGACCGCCTCGACGTGACGGGCACGAGCAAGGGACGCGGCTTCGCCGGCGTGATGAAGCGTCATGGATTCGGCGGCGGGCCGGCGTCCCACGGCGGCATGTTCGATCGCCTCCCGGGGGCGATGGGGGCTTCGGCATATCCCTCGAAAATCATCAAGGGGAAGAAAATGCCGGGCCAGATGGGGAACGAAAAGGTCACCACGCAGGGGCTTTTGGTGGTGGACGTCATCCCCGAGGAGAATTTGCTTCTGCTCAGAGGCGCCGTGCCCGGGGCGAACAATGGATTCGTGGTTCTGCGCAAGAGCGTCAAGGGCAACAGGGGCGGACTGGAAAAACCGAAAGAGCAGGCCAGGAGCCTGAATCCCCTGAAGGCTTCCAAGCGGGCCGCGCGAGGGAGTTGAGGAGCGAGATGCCCCAGATTGATGTGTATGACCTCGAAGGAGAGGTGGTGGAGCAGATGGATCTGCCCGAGTCCGTTTTCGACGGTGAGGTGAAGATGCACCTGATCCACCAGATGGTGAAGGCGCAACTCGCGGCGCGGCGCGCAGGCACGCATTCGACGCTGACGCGCAAGGAAGTGCACGGCACGGGAGCGAAGCCCTTCCGGCAAAAGGGCGGGGGACGCGCTCGGGCGGGCGACGTGAAATCCCCGATATGGCGCCACGGCGGGGTCACCTTCGGCCCCAAGCCGCGCGATTACAGCCAGAAGATGAACAAGAAGATGAAAAGCGGCGCGCTCAGGAGCGCCCTGAACTTGAAGTGGAAAGAAGGGAAGCTGCTCATCGTGCGCGACCTCAATCTGCCCGAGCCCAGGACGCGCCTCATGGTGGAAGTCATCGGGAATCTGAATCTGGGCCGAAAGGCGCTGATCGTGGATGACGGGGGCGAGCGGAATTTCGAGTTGGCGACGAGAAACATCAAGGGTGCGAAGCCGATGCGGCCCGAAGGCCTGAACGTATACGACATCATGGGCCACGAGCACCTCGTTTGCACCAAGGGCGCGCTCGGCGGCATCTCGGAAAGGTTGGCGGGCTAGGCATGGAGAACACATCCATCATCCGCAGGCCCTGCGTGACGGAAAAAAGCATCGCGAGCACCGAGGAGGCGAACAAGGTCGTCTTCGAGGTAGCCGTTGATGCGAACAAGATAGAGATAAAAAAGGCGGTGCAGGAGTTGTTCGGCGTCACGGTGCTGAACGTGAACACGATGCGGGTGCCCGGAAAGAAGGTTCGCATGGGCCGCTACCAGGGCGTCAAGCCAGCATGGAAAAAAGCGATTGTGACGCTGCGCGAAGGCGACACCATCGAGTTTTTTGAATCCGCTTAGTTTTTGAGGCGAGCATTATGCCGGTGAAAAAATACAAGCCGACTTCTCCGGGGCGGAGATTTCAGGACGTTCTCCTGCGGGAGGAGATTACGACGGATCGCCCCGAGAAGTCCCTGACCAAGGGGATGTCGAAGTCCGGCGGAAGGAACAACCGGGGCCGCATCACCACCTACCAGAGGGGCGGAGGCCACAAGCGCCGCTACCGGGTGGTGGATTTCCGTCGTGAGAAGATTGGCGTGCCCGGCAAGGTGCGCTCCATCGAATACGACCCGAACCGCTCCGCGCGCTTGGCGCTCATCGTTTATCTGGACGGGGAGAAGCGCTACATCATCGCGCCCGACGGCCTCGAAGTGGGCGCGACCGTCAGTTCCGGACCCGACGCGGAGATTCGCGCCGGCAACGCGCTGCCCGTGGAGCGGATTCCGCTGGGCACCACGTGCCACAACATCGAGATGAAGCCCGGACGCGGGGGACAAATCGCCCGCAGCGCGGGCGTGAGCGCCCAGCTCATGGCGAAGGAGGGGAATTATGCGCAGTTCCGGCTCTCCTCCGGCGAGGTCCGCATGATTCACCTTGCTTGCTACGCCACGATTGGCGAGGTGGGAAATTCCGACCACAGCAACGTGAGCCTCGGCAAGGCGGGCCGCAAGCGCTGGCTGGGCCGTCGCCCCAACGTCCGCGGCGTGGCCATGAACCCGGTGGATCATCCCCTGGGCGGCGGCGAGGGCAAGAGTTCGGGAGGCAGGCACCCGGTGACCCCGTGGGGCAAGCCGACGAAAGGATACAAGACGCGCAAGAAGGACAAGCCTTCTTCCAAATTCATCGTGCGGCGAAGAAAATCCAGGTAGCCGGATTTCAGGGAGATTGGATAGCGATGCCACGTTCTCTTCATAAGGGGCCATTCGTAGACGCTCACCTTCGCAAGAAAGTGGAGGCGATGGACGAGAGCGGCGAGAAGCGGATGATCAGGACCTGGTCGAGGCGTTCCACCATCGTCCCGGATTTCGTCGGCCATACGTTCGCCGTACATAACGGCAAGAAATTCATACCCGTGTACGTGACGGAGAACATGGTGGGCTTCAAACTCGGGGATTTTTCACCCACCCGCACGTTCCGCTCGCACTCGGGAATGACGAAGCGCCAGGTTACGCTGAAGTAGGTTTTGGTGGATAAGGGCGATATAGGCAAGGGAATGACATGTCCAAGGCGATTTTGAAGTATTACAGAGCCAAGCCGCGCAAGACGCGCCAGGTAGCGGACATGGTTCGCGGCAAGCGCGTGGCGGACGCCCTCAACCTTTTGCGCTTGTCCACGCGCTCATCGGCCAAGGTGGTGGAGAAGGTGATTCTCTCCGCCCTCGCGAACGCCACCGACAAGGGTGAGCACGACGACCCCGAAGGTCTCGTCGTGAAGAGCATTCGGGTGGACGCGGGGCCGACGCTCAAGCGGTTCCGCGCGCGCGCGCGGGGGCGCATCGGCCGCGTCAAACACAGAAGTTGCCACATTCGCGTGGATATCGGCGAAGCGAGTTAGGGAGACAATATGGGTCAAAAAGTTCACCCCATCGGTTTTCGGGTCGGAATCACCAGGGGCTGGAATTCGCACTGGTTCACCAAGCACAATTTCGGCGACCTGCTTCTGGACGATCTGCGTATCCGCAAGTACGTCAAGGAGCGCCTCTCGCACGCAGGCGTGAGCAACGTGGAGATAGAGCGCGCCAGCCAGCGGGCGCGCATCAACATCTGGACGGCGCGGCCGGGCATCATCATCGGAAAGCGCGGCGCGGAGGTGGACAGGCTGAAGGCGGATCTGCAAGAACTCACCGGCAACCAGGTGAACGTGAACATCAAGGAAGTGCGCAAGGCCGAGATGGACGCCCAACTCGTGGCGGAGAACATCGCCATGCAGCTTGAACGCCGGATCGCCTTTCGCCGCGCGATGAAAAAAGCGGTGACCTCGGCCCTTCGCTTCGGCGCCAAGGGCGTGAAGATTCAGTGCTCCGGCAGACTGGGGGGCGCGGAGATTGCGCGAACCGAGTGGTACCGTGAAGGGCGCGTACCGCTCCAGACCCTTCGAGCGGACATCGACTACGGGTTCGCCGAGGGGAAGACGACGTACGGGATCATCGGCGTGAAGGTCTGGATATTCAGAGGCGAGATGATCCGCCAGGCGAGAAGGACGCCTTCCCAGACCCTGGGTTCGTGATAGGCGCTTAGGAGCGAGAAATGCTGCAACCGAAAAGAACGAAGTTCAGGAAGATGCAGAAGGGGCGTCTGGACGGCAAGGCCCAGCGCGGCTCGACGCTCTCGTTCGGCTCCTATGGGCTTCAGACCCTGGAGACGGCGCATATCACGGCGCGCCAGATCGAGGCGGCCCGTATCGCCATGACGCGCCACGTCAAGCGCGGCGGGCGGATATGGATTCGTCTTTTCCCGGATAAACCCATGTGCAAGAAACCGGCCGAGGTTCGCATGGGCAAGGGCAAGGGCGCGCCCGAGTATTGGGTGGCGCCCGTGCGCGCAGGCAGGATCCTCTATGAGATGGACGGCGTCGCCGACGACATCGCACGCGAAGCGCTTCGTCTGGCCGCCCAGAAGCTGCCGTGCAAAACCAGGATCGTGACCTCTTCCTGAGGGGGATGACGGCGTGAAATACAGCGAGGTCCTCGAGTTGAGCGATGACGAGCTCGGCTTCAAGGAGAAGGAATTGCGTCAGGAGTTGTTCAACCTGCGCTTTCGCAAGGCGACGGGCCAACTGGACAACACGGCGCGCATCTGTCTGCTCAAGCGTGATTTGGCGCGGGTGCTGACTTCAAAACGTGAGCGGGAGGGCGCGCAGGCCGCAGGCGCCGAGGGAGAGGAATCGTAGATGAGTCAGGTTCGGGGCAGGCGCAAGGTTCGTGAAGGAAAAGTCGTCAGCGACGTGATGGACAAGACCGCCACCGTCGAGGTGGTGCGTATTTTCAAGCATACGACCTTCAAGCGCGTCGTGCGCAGGCGGAAGAAATATCTGGTTCATGACGAGGAAAACTCCCTCAATACGGGAGACAGGGTGCGTATCATCGAAACCAGGCCGCTCAGCCGGCGGAAGCGCTGGCGCCTTCTGGATGTAATTGAACGCAGCAAGTAGGGAACGGAAAAAATGATTCAGGTAGAAACGATGTGCAGCGTGGCGGACAATTCGGGGGCGAAGCGCGCCCAGTGCATCAAGGTGTTGGGCGGCTCGCGCCGCAGGTATGCGCGGATCGGCGACATCATCGTCGTGGCGATCAAGGAAGCCGTGCCGAACAGCCCCATCAGGAAGGGGGAGGTCAGGCGCGCCGTCGTCGTTCGGACCGTCAAGGAGACCGGGCGCGAGGACGGCACCTACATTCGCTTCGACGACAATGCCATCGTCATCATCAATGAAGCGCGTGAACCGATGGGGACGCGCATTTTCGGACCCGTGGCTCGTGAGTTGAGACGCAAGCGGTTCATGCGCATCGTTTCGCTCGCCCCCGAGGTGTTGTGAGGAAAGAGATGGGCTCGAACCCAAAGAAAACGCACGTGAAAAAAGGCGATATCGTTCAGGTGATCGCCGGTCGTGAGAAGGGAAAAACCGGGAAGGTTCTTCAGGTGCTTAAACACGAGAACCGCGTGATCGTCGAGAAGGTGAACATGGTGAAGCGGCACACGAAGCCCAGCCAGGGTCAGCAGCAAGGGGGCATCCTGGAGCGGGAGGGGAAGATACACATTTCCAACGTCATGCCCGTGGATCCGAAGAACAACCAACCCTCCCGGATCCGGAGAAAGCGGCTCGAAGACGGCGCGCACGTGCGCGTGACGCATCGCAGCGGCGAATTGCTCGACACGGTGTAGAAAGAGATAAGGATTTTGATCGAAATGGCGTACGTGCCCAGAATGCTGCAGCTTTATCGCGATGAAATCATGGAAAAACTCCGCAAGGAGTTCGAATACGCCAACGTCATGCAGATTCCGCGGCTTCTGAAGGTCACGTTGAACATGGGACTCGGGGAGGCCGTGCAGAATGCGGCGACCCTGGAGAACGGCGTCGCCGAGTTGACGAGCATCGCGGGCCAGAAGCCCGTCATCACCCGCGCAAGGAAATCCATCGCGAATTTCAAGCTTCGCGAAGGGATGCCAATCGGAGCGATGGTGACGCTTCGCGGCGCGCGGATGTGGGATTTCGTGGATCGCTTGGTGAACGTGGCGCTCCCCCGCGTGCGCGATTTCAGGGGACTGAGTCCAAAGTCCTTCGACGGGCGCGGGAACTACAGCCTCGGGATTCGCGAGCAGATCATTTTTCCCGAAATCGATATCGACAAGGTGGAGAGATCCCGGGGCATCGGGGTGGTCCTGAACACGTCGGCGAACACGGACGAAGAAGGAAGAGCGCTGCTTCGCGAGTTGGGCGTTCCCTTCCGTGTGAATTAAGAGGAAATACAGTGGCGAAAAAGTGCTTGATTGCGAAACAGAAGAAGACGCCCAAGTTCGGCGTGCGGGCTTATAACCGCTGCCAGCGTTGCGGGCGTCCGCGAGGTTATTTGAGGCGGTTCAAGATTTGCCGGATCTGCTTCCGCGAATTGTCGCTCAAGGGCGAGATTCCGGGAGTCACGAAATCGAGTTGGTAGCCGGAGAGCAAACAATATGAGCATGACGGATCCCATTGCCGATCTTCTGACGCGCATTCGCAATGCGGTGCGCGCGGGCCATGAAAGCGTCGTGATTCCGGGCAGTCAGCTGAAGGCGCAAGTCGTCGGAATCCTGAAGTCCCAGGGCTACATCAAGGGATACGATGTCGAACCGGGCCCGACGGGCCAGACCCGGATCAAGGTGGCGCTCAAGCCGCCCCAGGACGGCAAGCTGGTGTTGAGCGGCTTAAGGCGCGTCAGCAAGCCCGGTCTTCGCGTTTACGTGAACAAGGAGTCGGTTCCCAAGGTGCTCAACGGCATGGGAATCGCCATTCTCACGACGTCGCGCGGCGTGTTGACGGACGAGGAAGCGAGAAACCTGGGCGTGGGCGGTGAAGTTCTTTGTGAAATTTGGTGAGGTGGTTTGAATGTCACGCATCGGGAAAATGCCGATTCCCATACCCTCGGGCGTGGAAGTGAAGCTCGACGGGCGCCGCATCTCCGTCAAGGGGCCTCTGGGTGAACTCGACCTCGAGTTGCATCACAGGCCGAAGGTCGCGATAGACGACGGGAATATCGTCGTCTCGCGCGTCAGCGAGTCCCGCCAGGACAAGTCGCTGCACGGCCTCACGCGCTCGCTGATCGCCAACATGGTCGAAGGCGTGACCAAAGGGTTCGAGAAGGAACTCGAGATTATCGGCTTGGGATACCGCGTGGAGGCGAGGGGCAGGGGAGTCGTCCTGAACGTGGGTTATTCGCACCCGGTAAGCATCGAACCGATCGAGGGCATCACCTTCGAGGTGCAAAGCGACCGGACCCGAACGGCGATCAAGGTAAAGGGAATCGACAAGCAGATGGTGGGCTGGGTGGCCGCCGAAATCCGGAAGGTGAAGCCCCCGGAGCCTTACAAGGGCAAGGGCATCCGCTATGCGGGCGAGACGGTTCGCCGCAAGGTCGGCAAGGCCGGCGTGTAGCGCGGGAGGTTTACGAAGTGGGTCGATTGAGCAAACTTGAGGCGCGGCTCAAGCGAAAGGTGAGAATCCGCAAGAAGAGCCGCGGAACGGGCGAGCGCCCGCGCTTGACGGTCTTCAGGAGCGGCGCGCACATCTATGCCCAGGTGATAGATGACGTTTCGGGCCGGACGCTGGCGGCGGCCTCCTCGCGCGAGAAGGATTTCGCATCCGAGGCGAAGGACGCCGAGAACGCGGGCGGGAGCAACGTGGCGGGCGCCGTTATCGTCGGCAAGCTGCTGGCCGGCCGCGCGAAGGCCAAGGGCGTCGGAAAAGTGGTTTTTGATCGCAACGGCTATCTCTATCACGGCCGCGTGAAGGCGCTGGCCGACAGCGTGAGGGATACGGGGGTGAGTTTCTGATGGCGCGAGAGGCGAGAAGAGGCCGGGACAGGGAGCCCGAGAATCCCGAAGAGCGTGAGTTCATCGACCGGGTCATCTACGTGAATCGCGTGGCCAAGGTGGTGAAGGGCGGCAGGCGCTTCAGTTTCAGCGCCCTGGTGACCGTCGGCGACAGAAAGGGACAGGTCGGCATCGGGATGGGCAAGGCGAACGAAGTGCCCGAAGCCATTCGCAAGGGCGTGGAGAAAGCCCGCAAGGCGATGGTGAAAGTGGCCCTCGACAAGGAGACCATTCCCCACCAGGCGATGGGCAAATACGGCGCGGGCCGCGTGCTGCTCAAACCGGCGGCGCGGGGAACGGGCGTCATCGCAGGCGGGCCCGTGCGCGCGGTTCTGGACGTCGCCGGAGTGCGCGACATATTGACGAAGTGCATCGGCACGAACAACCCGCACAACGCGGCCAAGGCGACGCTGCAGGGCCTATGCTCGCTGCGCAACAGGGATGAGGTTTTGGCGCTCCGGGGAATCGTTTCGGCCGATGACGCAGCCGAAGCCGCGCAGACCGAAGACGCCGAGGCCGCGGCGGTGGACGCCGAGGTCGAGGCGACGGATGCGGAGGCCGCTTCGGAAGACGTTGCTGACGGCGAACCCGTTGCCGCCGAGGATGGTGACGCCGCCGAATCCGGTGACGCTGAAGACGCCGGCGCGGACGAAGAAGCCGGCGCGAAAGAAGAGTAGAGGAAGAGATGGCGCAGGACAAGATTAAAATCACCTTGAGGAAGAGCGTGTCCGGCTCGAACGTGAAGCAGCGCGCCGTTTTGCATGGTCTGGGTCTGAGGCGCATCAACCAGACGGTCGTGAAGACGGACAACGCCTGCATTCGCGGCATGGTGTTCAAGATCAAGCACCTCGTAGAAGTGGAGGAGGGGGCCTAGCGTCCCGGATTCATATGGCCGAGAACGACAAGAAGCCGGAAAATTCGTTTACGGGTCTGGACGATTTGTCCTCCCCAGAGGGGGCGGTGAAGGCCCGGCGGCGCGTGGGCCGAGGGACCGGCTCCGGCAGGGGAAAGACCTCGACGCGCGGCCACAAGGGGCAGAAATCGCGTTCCGGCTACAGCCGGAAGGTGGGTTTCGAGGGCGGCCAGATGCCGCTCCAGCGCCGCCTGCCGAAGCGCGGGTTCAACAACCGCTTCAAAAAAGAGTTCTCAGAGCTCAACGTGGGCCGCCTGAGCGCGCTGGCGGAGGGCGCGAGCGTCGACGCCGACGCCTTGCGGGCCGCCGGCCTCATCCGGAAAGTGGCCAGAGACGGCGTCAAGCTCCTGGGCGAGGGCGAGGTCGACCGCGCGGTTCACCTCAAGGTCCAGAAATGCAGCGAATCGGCCCGCCGGAAGATCGAGGGCGCGGGCGGAAGCGTCGAGATCACGGCCCTCGCCGCGAAGTCGGAGGATAAAAGCGAGTGAGGGAAGGCGGCGTTCCGAGCATCTTCCAGGTCCCCGAGCTGAAAAACAGGATTCTCTTTACACTCGGAATTCTGGCGGTCTACCGGATCGGGGCGCACATCCCCACGCCGGGGATCGACACCGTGGCGCTCGCCGCCTTTTTCGCCGAGTTGAGCCGCGGCGGCGGAACCCTCATGCAGTTCTTCGACCTCTTCACGGGCGGCGCCCTGAGCCAGTTGACGATTTTCGCCTTGGGGATCATGCCCTACATCAGCGCCTCCATCATCCTGGAGTTGCTCACGGTCGCGGTTCCCCATCTGGAGCGCCTGAAGAAGGAAGGGGACTCGGGGCGCAAGAAGATCAACCAGTACACGCGCTACGGCACGGTGTTCCTCTCGACGGTGCAGGGCTTCGGCATCGCCATCGGCATCGAGCAGATGGCCGCTCCCACGGGAGCGCTCGTGGTTCCGGACCCGGGCTGGGGGTTCCGGCTGATGACCGTCCTGACGCTGGTGGCGGGCACGTCGTTCATCATGTGGCTCGGCGAGCAAATCACCGAACGCGGCATCGGCAACGGCATCTCCCTCATCATCTTCGCGGGCATCGTCGCAGGCCTGCCCGGCGCGATCATCAACACGTTCCGCCTGCTGGGCACCGGCGAGCTCCAGCCTTTCGTGATGATAGTGCTGGCGGTGGGGATGGTGGCCGTCGTGGGCCTCGTGGTCTGGTTCGAGGCGGGCCAGCGAAGGATCAGGGTGCAATACGCAAAGCGGATGGTGGGCCGGAAAATGGCGGGCGGCCAGGAAACGCACCTGCCCTTGAAGGTCAACACTTCGGGCGTGATTCCGCCGATCTTCGCGAGCTCCATGATTCTTTTCCCCGCGACGATCGCGCAGTTCTCGACCGTGGACTGGCTCCAGCAGTTGAGCGCGGCGCTCACGCCGCCGAGCACCTGGTACGTGGTGTTGACGGTCGTTCTCATCTTCTTTTTCGCTTACTTCTATACCGCCATCATCTTCAATCCGATGGACGTGGCGGAGAATTTGAGAAAGTACGGCGGCTTCATTCCGGGGAGGCGTCCGGGCCGGCCCACGGCGGATTTCATCGACCGCACCCTGAGCCGGCTGACGTTCTTGGGCGCCATCTACCTGAGCGCCATCGTTATTTTGCCCACCTACCTGATCCAGTGGTTCAACGTACCGTTCTTCTTCGGTGGAACGGCGCTTTTGATCGTCGTGGGCGTGGCGGTGGATACACAGCGGCAGATCGAGTCTCATCTTGTGATGAGAAATTACGAGGGTTTCCTGCGCCGCGGGCGCATACGGGGGCGTGCGGGCTAGAGGATGAAAATCATTCTTTTGGGACCGCCGGGTTCGGGAAAAGGCACCCAGGGCGACGGGCTCTCGAAATCCCTGCAGGTACCTGAAATCTCGACGGGGGACATGTTGCGTCAGGCGGTGGCGGAGAAGACGGCGCTCGGGCAGCAGGTGGGGGATATCATCAACCAGGGCCGCCTCGTGCCGGATGACCTCATCATTTCGGTGATCGAGGAGCGCATTGCCCGGCCGGACTGCGAGAACGGGTTCATCCTGGATGGCTTTCCGAGGACGATTGAACAGGGCGAGGCCCTGGAGAGGGTCTTGCCGGACAGCGTGGATGTGGTTATCTATCTGAACGTATCGAGCGAAGCCGTGGTGGCCCGGCTGGCGGGCAGGCTCACGTGCAGGAAATGCGGCGCCGTGTATCCCAACATGGACACCTCGCTTTGCTCCGTGTGCGGGGGAGACCTCTACCAGCGCGAGGACGACATGACGAGCACGGTGCTTCGGCGCCTCAGGGTGTATCAGGAACATACCGAGCCCTTGGTGGCGTTTTACCGCGACAAGGGCAAGATCGCGGAAATCAACGGTGAGGGCAGCGTCGAGGAAATTGCGCAGAGGGTGGAGGAAGGTATTGCCCGGGTGCTTGCTTGATGGCCATTATCCTTCGTTCGCGGAAAGAAATAGAACGTTTGCGATCCAGTAACCGGGTGGTGATGAGCGTCATGGCGGAACTCAAGGAAGCGATTCGGCCGGGTGTAACGACCCTGGAGTTGGACGCCCTGGCGGAACGGGTCATTCGCGAAAAGGGAGCGATACCCGCTTTCAAGGGATACCGGGGCTATCGGCATACGATATGCGCTTCTATCAACGAAGAGGTGGTTCATGGAGTGCCTTCCGGGAAGAAACTCAAGGAGGGGGATATCGTCAGCGTGGACGTCGGGGCGAAATTGTATGGCTACTTTGGGGACCATGCGGTCACCTTCCCTGTGGGCGATGTTGATCCCGAGGCGAAAAAATTGTTGAAATACTGCGAGGAGTCGCTTTTCAAGGGAATCGAGCAGGCCAAACCGGGCAACCGGCTGTTCGATATCTCACACGCCGTGCAAAAGCACGCGGAAAGCGCCGGTTTTTCGGTGGTTCGCGCCTATGTGGGGCATGGGGTGGGAACGGATCTTCACGAAGAACCCCAGGTTCCGAACTTCGGCGAACCCGGCACGGGGCCGGAGCTCAAGGCGGGCATGGTTCTCGCGATTGAGCCGATGCTGAACATGGGCGTTCATGACGTGAAGGTTTTGAACGATGAATGGACGGTCGTCACCGCGGACGAGAAACTCTCCGCGCATTTTGAGCATTCCGTCGCCATCACCGAAGACGGCCCGGATATTCTGAGTCTGGCCGCATGAGAAGACCGCGCCGCCAGGGAAGCAGGAAGAAGAGAAAGCGCGATCAGGTGGAGCGCGAGGAGCGGGCTCCCAAGGAAGGCGTGATAGAGGTGGACGGGATCGTCGTGGAGCCTCTGCCGAACGCGATGTTTCGCGTTGAACTCGAAGGAGGCCACAAGGTGTTGGCCCATATCTCGGGGAAAATGCGGATGCACTTCATCCGGATTCTCCCCGGAGACAACGTCAAGGTGGAGTTGTCCCCTTACGATTTGACGAGAGGGCGGATAACGAGTCGCTATAAGTAGACGTTTCAGGTGAAATCTGGAGTCAGGCCATGAAGGTGAGAAGTTCCGTCAAGCCGATGTGTGACAAGTGCAAGGTCATCCGCCGCAAGGGTGTCGTGCGCGTCTTGTGCTCGAACCCCAAGCACAAGCAGCGGCAAGGCTGAGAGCAATAAGGAAATAAAGGAGAACGCGAATGGCCCGTATCGCCGGAGTGGATATTCCCAACGACAAGAACGTCAACATCGCTTTGACGTATATCTTTGGAATCGGGCGGACTTCCGCGAACAAGATAGTGGAAGAAGCGAAAATCGACGCCTTCTCGAAGGTGAAGGACCTCACCGAAGCCGAGGTGCAGGCCCTGCGCGAGATTATCGAGCGCGGCTACGCGGTGGAGGGCGACTTGAGGAGCAGGGTGACCATGAACATCAAGAGATTGATGGACATCGGCACCTACCGGGGGCTTCGGCACCGCCGCGGCCTGCCCGTTCGCGGGCAAAGAACCCACACGAACGCGCGCACCCGCAAGGGGCCGCGCAAGACGGTGGGCGCCAAGAAAAAGGACAACTGATTTCTTGATTTCGTCTCATACAGGGTAGGAGGCTTCAATTGGCGCAAGCGGGCAGGGGAAAGCGCGGCGGGAAACGCCGCCGTGAGAGAAGGGCCATCGGCAAGGGGCAGGCGCACATTCTGGCGACCTTCAACAACACCATGATCTCGATTTCCGACACGGGCGGGAACGTGGTTTGCTGGTCGACGGCCGGCGGACAAGGTTTCAAGGGTTCCCGGAAAAGCACGCCTTTCGCCGCGCAGATGGCCGCTGCGGACGTCGCCAAGAAAGCGTTGGATCTCGGCGTGACTTCGGTGGAAGTATACGTGAGCGGCCCCGGTTCCGGCCGGGAGGCGGCGATTCGATCGCTGGCCGCGGCGGGGCTCGAGGTGAGTCTCATTCGTGACGTAACGCCTATTCCCCACAATGGTTGTCGTCCGCGCAAGCGGCGTCGGGTCTAGGTCAAGGCAAGAGGGAGTTTGAACTTTGGCGCGATACAAGGATTCGGTTTGCCGGCTTTGCCGGAGAGAGGGGATGAAGCTCTTCCTGAAGGGAGATCGCTGCATCGGCGATAAGTGCTCTTTCGAAAAGCGGAGTTTTCCGCCGGGGCAGCACGGCGCGGCGCGCTCGCGGGGAAAGCTGAGCGAATACGGGCTGCAGCTTCGCGAGAAACAAAAGGCGCGGCGGGTGTATGGCGTGCTGGAGAAGCAGTTCCGGCTTTACTACAAGGAGGCGGCGCGGCGAAAGGGCGTCACCGGCGACAACCTGTTTGCGCTGCTCGAATCCAGGCTCGACAACGTCGTGTTCCGGGCGAGTTTCGCGGATTCACGGAATCAGGCGCGGCAACTGGTGATTCACAACCACGTTCGCGTGAACGGCAGGAAGGTGAATCGCCCGGCGTTCGTCGTGCGAAAGGGCGATGTCGTCGAAATCAAGGAGAAGAGCAAGAAGATTGCGCTGATCGTGCAGAGCGCGGAAAAGGGAAAAGTGCGCGGCGCTCCCGCCTGGCTCGACGTGGACCACGCCGACCTCCAGGCGCGCGTCCTGGAGCCGCCCAGTCTGGTCGATTCCCAGGTTGACATCAACGCGCAGCAGATTGTGGAACTGTATTCCAAATAAATGACGAGTTCGTTTCGACCTACTTCTTTCAAAAAGTGGTCAACCGCCGTACGGAGGACCAATACATGACAGCGATTGCCGAGCTGGTCAAACCCACCGGCCTGGAGCCGCAGCAGGAGAGCTTGACCGATACTTTCGGCCGTTTCGTCGCCGAACCCCTGGAGCGCGGGTATGGCGTTACGCTGGGAAATGCGCTTCGCCGCGTGCTCTTGTCTTCACTGCAGGGAGCCGCTTTCACGGGTGTGCGCATCGAGGGAGTGTTCCACGAGTTTTCGAACATCCCGGGCGTCATGGAGGACGTGACGGAAATCGTCCTGAACCTCAAGGAAGTCGTCATCGAGGTTGAATCGGAAAACCTGCCGGTTCACATGCACTATCGCCATTCGGGTTCCGCAGGCGTGTTCAAGGCGGGGGACATCGAGGCCCCCGCGGGCGTGAAGGTGCTGACGCCCGACGTGGAGATCGCCAACATGAACGATGAGGCGGAACTCGAGGTGGAACTCGTGGCGCACATCGGCCGCGGCTACGTGCCGGCGGAGAGAAACGTGGATTTGTCCCTCGGCCCCCAGTTCATCCCGGTGGACTCCATTTTCTCTCCCATCCGCCGCTGCACCTTTCAGGTGGAAAAAACCCGCGTGGGCGACATTACGGACTACGACAAGCTGATTCTCGAGGTGGAGACGAACGGAACCATCGCCCCCGTGGACGCGGTCGCCAACGCGGCGAAGATACTGAAGGACAACCTCCAGATATTCATCAACTTCGAAGAGGAGCGCGAGCCCCAGGCGCCCAAGGTGGATGAGCGCAAGCAAAGGATGGTGGAGAGCCTCGGCAGAAGCGTGGAGGAACTCGAGCTTTCGGTTCGCAGCTATAACTGCCTGAAAAACGCGAGGATCCGCACGTTGGGAGAGCTGGTGCAAAAAACGGAAGCCGAATTGCTGAGAACGAGGAACTTCGGGCGCAAGAGTTTGAATGAAATTCGTGATATCCTCACGGCGATGGGTTTGTCCCTCGGAATGGATTTGAGCTATATGAATCTCACGCCGCGCGATTTAAGCGGGCAGGATGATTCCGAACAAGAATAGGATATGGATTGATGCGGCACCGATGGCATGGAAGAAAACTGGGACGCACCTCGAAGCATCGCGATGCGATGACGAGGAACATGGTCACTTCTCTCATCGACGAGGAGAGGGTGCGGACGACGCTGGCGAAGGCCAAGGAGGTTCGCCGCCACGCCGAGCGCATCATCACCACGGGCAAGAAGGGCACGCTCCATGCGCGGCGCCGGGTCGCCTCTTATCTCAAGACCCCAGCAGCGGTCGCCAAGCTGATGGAGACCATCGCCCCGAGATATGCGGAGCGTCCCGGCGGCTACACTCGTATTCTGCGCCTCCCTCCCCGGCAGGGAGACGCCGCTCCCATGGCGCTCCTCGAACTGGTCGACAGAGACACCACGAGAGAAGAAGAAAGACGGGAGCGCCGCCAGAAGAGAAAAGAGGCGCAAGGGGAAGCGTAGGGGTCCCGATATGAGAGACTCCCGAAAGGAGAGCCGATGAGGCTCTCCTTTTTTGTTTTGCCTGAAGCAAGTGGAGACCGAGCCATTGTCCGATGTGAGAGGACGCCCGGATGCGGATGGCTGTTTCGTGTGCGGACCCGCGAACCCGATAGGCCTGAAAATCGCTTTCCGGCTCGATGGCGACGTCTGCCGCGCCGAGTTCACGCCGCAGTCCGCCCACCAGGGCTACGACGGCGTCACGCACGGCGGCATCGTCTTCAGCGTTCTCGATGACGTCATGGCGAACTGGCTTTTCCTTCAAGGGGTTCGCGCCTACTCGGCAAAGAGCGAAATCCGCTATCGCGACCCCCTGCCCGTCGGCACCCCCTTGCTCCTGGAGGGGAGGCTCAAGAAGCGAAAGGGCAGGTTCGTCGTTTTGAAGGGAAAGGCGATACGGGCGGAAGACGGCCGGGCCGTCGCCGAGGCGGAGAGCACGTTCCACGTCGTGGATGAGGGGACGGCGGGATCATGAAAATCGGGCTGCTCCGGGAAATCAAGCAGGACGAATACCGCGTCGCCTTGACGCCCGGGGCCGTTGAGGCTCTCGCGGAGGCGGGCCACGCCGTGATGGTGGAAAAAGGCGCAGGCCTCGACGCCGGCATCGCGGATGCGGAATACGAGGCGGTGGGCGCGCGGGTTGTCCCCTCGGCCGAGGAGCTCTGGGCGGAGGGAGAGATGATCGTCAAGGTCAAGGAACCCCTGGAGCCGGAATTCCCGTTGATGCGCGAGGGGCAGATTCTGTTCGCCTTTTTGCATCTCGCCGCCTGCCCGCCCCTGGCGCGCGCGCTCGTGGAGAGCGGAGCCTGCGGCGTCGCGTTCGAGACGGTGACTTCGCCCGAGGGGGTTTTGCCCATCCTCCAGCCCATGAGCGAGATTGCGGGCCGGATGGCCGTTCAGGAAGGGGCCAAGTATCTGGGAAAGAACCTGGGGGGCCGCGGCGTTCTGCTGGCCGGGGCGCCGGGCGTTCCCCGTGGGAACGTGGTCATCCTGGGAGCCGGCATCGTGGGGAAGAACGCGGCCAAGATAGCGGTCGGGATGCACGCGGGCGTCACGGTGTTCGACATCAACCACGCGCGGCTCGAATACATCGACGATATTTTCGACGGGCGCGTCAAGACGCTGGTCTCCACGCGCTTCACCATACGCGAGGCGCTTCGCGAGGCGGACTTGGTTATCGGCGCGGTTTTGGTGCCGGGCGGGCGCACGCCGGTTCTGGTTTCGCGCGAAATGCTCGGGGAGATGAACCCCGGCGCCGTCATCGTGGACGTGGCGGTGGATCAGGGCGGCTGCGTGGAGACGATACGCCCCACCTATCACTCGGAGCCCACCTACGTCGTGGACGGCGTCGTCCACTACGGGGTGGCGAACATGCCGGGCGTCGTCCCCCGCACGAGCGCCATCGCGCTCTCGAACGCCGTACTGCCCTACGCGCTGGAGTTGGCGAACTCCGGCCTGAAAGAAGCGGCGAGGCGCAATCCGCACTTGGCCTGCGGCCTGAACGTGGCCGGGGGGCGCATCACGCACGCGGGCGTGGCGGAAGCCCTGGGCGTGGAGGGCGCAAGCGCGGGAGAGGCGCTCGCCTGGAGGGGTTGTTGAAAAAGTCCTTGCAGGTCAGTCGGTAATCCCGCCTTAGGTCAGACATATATGTCTGATATATCATGCGGCCCGGCCTTTTTCGCCTCTCCGGCAACGGGCCGCATGATATGCGGCCCCTACAATCCCCCAAAACCCCTTTGCCAGGGGGCTTTTCTTCCGCTTCCCCGCCGGGGCATTGCCTTTTTTACCTCCCTGACAAGGGGGGTAGGGGGGGTGGTTTTCCAGCCGAGAGGGATGTCTCCTCTACCCCTCGCGGGGAAGTCGTCTGAAAAGCAGGCGGGTGTGCGCAAGGGCGATGGTTTCGTAGGGGCCGTTCGAGAACGTCCCACATTCGGGAACGGCCCCTGCAATCGAGATTACACGCCGTCATTCCGGCGCATGCCGGAATCCAGGGACTTTGCTTTTGAATTCGTCTTTTCGCATGATTGTTTTTCATGGTCGTCCTGCGGTTCGAAATTCACATCGGCTCTGGATTCCGGCATGCGCCGGAATGACGATCAAAACCGTCGAACCCTCCTCGCGGGTCGGACATATATGTCCGACCCGCAAAATCAACCACTCCCCGGTATGACGGCGACGGGATACCGCCTTGCCGGAGGGTGTGTAGGGGTCGCATACCATGCGACCCTGATTTTCTCCACAAGGCGGGCCGCATGATATGTCGGACATATATGTCTGACCTACAAAAACCTTTCCTCCCCGGTCGCGTAAAACACTCGTTTATCAGGACTTTTTCAACAGCCCCTTGTCAGGGGGTATAAAAGGGCAACGTCCCTCACCGGGTCGGGGGGTAGAAAAAGACGGTGCGCCTTGCCGAGCCAAGGGGGTATGAAAAGGCGGCGCGCTCCAGCCGGGTGGAGGGGTTTTGCTTTTTCTTACCCCCCTGACAAAGGGGCTGTTGAAAAAGCCCCGCCAAGGGCAACGAACGCTCCTTTCCCGGTCGCGTCGAACCCTCATTCCTCAATCGGGTTCGACCCCCGCAAACCGCCAACGCCTCTTTCTTCACGCTGAGTAGCCACCGAAGGTGGCGTATCGAAGGGCGAGAGGAGCCGAACGCCTCGCGCCGAGCAAGAGGCAATCGCTCCCGCATTGGTTGCGATTGACCTTCGATACGCGGCTTCGCCGCTACTCAGGATGAGGCAAGGAGGACTTTTTCAACAACCCCGACAAGGGGGGGCAGGGGGGTTGGTTTTCAGGCCGGGAACAGGGGGCCCCCTCAAGGGGGGAGTGAAGTTGAAGTTCTTCCCGGTAGAGGGTATCCCCTCGCCTAGCCGCTCTCAGCCGGGGGGCTTTCGTTTTCAGACGTTCTCTTGATGAGGTCCAGCACGAATTTCCCCTGAATTTCCAGGTGCCTGATCACCAGGCGCTCGGCGCCTCTCCCGTCGTCGTCGAGAATGGCCTGCAGAATTTCGCGGTGCTCGGCCATGGAGCCCTCGAGACGTCCGGGCGCATGGAGCGTGACCACGCGGGTCTTCATGATCTGCTGCCTGAGGTTCCCGATGAGCCCCTGGAGGCGCGAGTTCCCGCAGGCGCTCGTGATGTGTCGATGGAAATCACGGTTCGCCGCCCAATAGGCGTCCACCTCTCCGCGCTCGTGGCGCCGCTTCAAGCGCTCGAAATGTTCATGGAGCTTTCCGTTCGCCTTCCCCTCGCGGAGGTTCGGGGTCGCCAGGCGCGTGGCGAGGCCCTCCAGCACGCTCGTGATGGCGTAGATGTCCAGCACCTCGTCCTCGCTCACGAGGCTCACGTGCGCCCCCTTGTGCGGGACGACGGTGATGTAGCCTTCCGCCGCGAGTTCCCGGAAGGCTTCGCGCAGCGGCGTTCTGCTCACGCCCATGGATTCCGTGAGCGTCGTCTCGACCAGCTTGTCTCCCGGCTGGAAGATGCCGTTCAGGATGGCGTCCTTTATCTGCTCGGAGGCCATCTTGCTCAGGGATTTGGGTTTTTCGATCTGGACGCCCGGTATACGCATATCAATCCCCAAACGACCCCTTGTAAGATTGTTGAAACAGTCCCCTAAAAGCAGGGAATGGATTTCTCAATCGACATACGCATCATGAAACCACTCCCCCCTTGAGGGGGCTGTTGAAAAACCCGGAGAGAGACAATTTGTTTGTAGGGGCCGCATATCATGCGGCCCGCCGCCGGAGGGGCGAAAATGCCGGGCCGCATGATATGCGGCCCCTACAAAAACCTTTCCTCCCCGGTCGCGTAAAACACTCGTTCATCAGGACCTTTTCAACAGCCCCCGTATGGAGCGTTGACGGCCGGATGCCGGAGAAGCCTCCGAAAGTATCCATGCTTTCCCCTCATACCACGCCTTCATCCCGGAGGGCGCTTCTTTGCGCCTCGTCCATGCCGAGGACGGATTCGAGCACCTCGTCGGTGTGCTGGCCCAGCGCGGGCGGGGGCGTGCGCACGGCGCCCGGGGTCTCGGAGAGCTTGATGGGAACGCCGGTCACCTTCGTGGGACCGGCGACGGGCACGTCTACGTCCACCACCATCTCGCGCGCGAGCACCTGGGGGTCGCTCAACACCTGCGCGAGGTTGTTGATGGGGCCGCACGGGATGCCCGCTCCCCGCAGGGTTTCGAGCGTCTCTCCCACCGTCTTCCCGGCGAAGAAGGCGTCGAGAATCTCCTGGAGCTCCAGGCGGTTGTCCACCCGGTCCTTGTTGACGGCGAACTTTGGGTCTTCCTTGATGTCCCCCAGCCCCATGGCGTCGCAGAACCTGCGCCAGAGGCTGTCGTTGCCCACGCCGAGGTTGAAGTATCCGTCCCTGCACGCATACATCTCGTACGGCGTGATGGAGGGATGCTTGTTCCCCCGCCTGGGCGGAAGCTTTCCGGTCCCGAAGTAGTTGTTCGCGTGGTAGGTCAGCAGGGCCACCTGCCCGTCGAGCATGCCGACGTCGACCATCTGCCCCACGCCCGTCTTCTCGCGGTGGTAGAGGGAGAGCAGAACCCCCTGGGCGGCGAGCATTCCCGCCGTGATGTCCGCGATGGACGCGCCGAATTTGCTCGGCGGGCCGTCGGGCTCTCCGGTGATGCTCATGATCCCGCCCTCGCCCTGGATGACCACGTCGAAGCCGGGCTCGCTCCTTCTGGGGCCCGTCTGGCCGAAGCCCGAGAGCGAGGCGAAAATGACCGCGGGGTTGATGCGGTGAATTTCCTCCCAGGAAAAGCCGAGCTTGTCCAGCGCGCCGGGCCTGAAATTCTCCACGACGACATCGCCTTTGCGGATCAAATCCCGCAGAAGCTCCTTGCCGCGCTCGTCCTTCAGGTTGAGCGTGAGGCTTTTCTTGTTGCGGTTGATCGAGATGAAGTACGTGCTCACCCCGTTCAGAAAGGGAGGCCCCCAGCCCCGCGTGTCGTCCCCGCCCTTGGGATGTTCGATCTTGATGATTTCCGCGCCCATGTCGCCCAGCATCATGGTGCAGTAGGGTCCCGCGAGAATTCGCGTGAGGTCGACGACCCGGATTCCTTCCAGTGGTCCAGCCATGAGTGTCGCTCCGTCAGGTTCGGATGAGTGAAATCAGCACGCCGGCCGCAATCGCCGAGCCGATGACGCCCGCCACGTTGGGGCCCATCGCGTGCATGAGCAGAAAATTTCCCGGATTCTCGTCGGCCCCCACCTTCTGGACGACGCGCGCCGCCATGGGAACCGCGCTCACGCCCGCAGCGCCGATGAGCGGATTGATCGGCGTGCGGCTGAACGCGGCCATGATCTTGCCGAATATCACGCCGGTGGCCGTGCCGATGCCGAAGGCGATGAAGCCCAGCAGGAGGATGCCGATGGTCTGCCACTTGAGAAAAGTCTCGGCCGTCATCGAGGCGCCCACCGAGACGCCGAGGAAAATCGTCACGATGTTGAGCAGCGCGTCTTCGGAGGTCTTCAGGAGCCTCTCCACGACGCCGCACTCGCGGAAGAGGTTCCCGAGCATGAGCATCCCGATGAGGGGCGCCGCCGAGGGCAGGAGAAGGCCCGTGAGCAGCGTCGTGACGATGGGGAAGAGGATGCGGACGGGCTTTTCGATCTCCTTGAGTTGCATCATCTCCCGCGAGCGCTCCTCCCCGGTGGTGAGCGCCTTCATGATGGGGGGCTGAATCATCGGGACGAGCGCCATGTAGCTGTAGGCGGCGACGGCGATGGGGCCGAGCAGGTGGGGCGCCAGCTTCGAGGCGGTGTAGATGGCCGTGGGGCCGTCCGCGCCGCCGATGATGCCGATGGCGCCCGCTTCCGAGAGGTTGAAGCCCAGGAATATGCTCCCGAGCAGCGTGGCGAAGATGCCGAACTGCGCCGCCGCGCCCAGGAGCAGCGTCTTGGGGTTCGCCAGCAGCGGCCCGAAATCCGTGAGCGCCCCGATGCCCATGAAGATCAAAGGCGGGAACACGCCCGCCTTCACCCCGAAGTAGAAATAGTTGATGAGGCCGCCTTTGTCGAAAATACCGGTTTCGGGCAGGTTCGAGAGCAGCATGCCGAACCCGATGGGCACCAGCAGCAGGGGCTCGAAGCCCTTGTGGATGGCCAGGTAGAGCAGGAGGCAGGAAATGCCGAGCATGAGGGCGTCGCCCGCGCCCAGCGACGAGAACCCGGTGAGGGAGATGAACTCGGCGACCGAGTGGAACAGGCGGCTCATGAGACCTCCAGCAGCAGTTGGGAGGCGTCCACCTTGTCGCCCTTGCGAACGTGAACCGCCTGCACGACGCAGTCCGAATCCGCGAGGATCACGTTCTCCATCTTCATCGCTTCCAGCACCAGAAGCGTATCCCCGGCTCTCGCCGAATCGCCCGGGGCGACCTCGACGGAGAGCACCACGCCCGGAAGGGGAGCGAGTATCCTGCCGCCGACGTTCGCCGCCCTGGGCGCGGACTTGCGCGCGGCGGCGGAGGGACGGGGAGCGGCGGCGGCCTTCTCCTCCTCTTCCACCTGAACGCGATGCGTCTGTCCGTCCACCGTGATTTCGAGTTCGTTCGAGCCGGGGCCGCGCTCCACGCTCACCGCGTAGCGTTTTCCGTTGATGGTCAGATGGAAATTTCTCACCGCCGCCTCCGCCGGCTGATTTGGCCCTGGCGGGCGGTTCGCGCCCAGAGGGAATTCGCGTTCCGGCGCACCGGGGGAACGTACGCCTCCGGTGTTTCGGTTTCGAGGAAATAACCGGCGGCGGCGGCGAGAACGAGTTCCATATCTTCGCCTTCAGACGAGGTTTTCTGCTCCTCGTCGCCCGAGCCTGTTTCTCCACTTCCCGAGCCGAAGAATTTCTCCAGAAGCATGATGACCGCCATCAGCACGATCAGGGAGCCGAAGACGACGCCCATGCCGATGATCGTCAGCAAAAATCCGGGTATGAATGCGTCCACGGGGTAATCCTTATCCTTAAAGCGGAATGTTTCCGTGTTTTTTCCGCGGCCTGTCCTCGCGCTTGTGCGCGGTCATCTCCAAGGCGCGGATGAGCGCCCCCCTCGTCCGGCGCGGCTCGATGATGACGTCCACCAGCCCGTATTTCGCCGCCGTGTAGGGCGTGGCGAAAAGGCTTCGGTATTCCGCTATCTTCTCCGCCCGCATCTTCTCGGGGTCCTCTGCTTCGCCGATCTCGCGCCGGAAGATGACGTTGGCCGCCCCTTCGGGACCCATCACGGCGATCTCGGCGAACGGATACGCCAGCACCCGGTCGTAGCCCAGGCCGAACCCGCTCATGGCGATGTAGGCGCCGCCGTAGCTCTTGCGGACGATGAGCGCGATTTTCGGCACGTTCGCCTCGCTGTAGGCGAAGAGCACCTTGGCCCCGTGGCGGATGACGCCGCCGTATTCCTGCTGGGCGCCGGGCAGGTAGCCGGGTACGTCCACGAAGTTGACGAGGGGGAGGTTGAAGGCGTCGCAGAAGCGCACGAAACGCGCGAGCTTGTCGGAGCTGTCGATGTCCAGGACGCCGGCCAGGTGCGCGGGCTGGTTCCCCACGACGCCGACGGGCCTTCCCTTAAGGCGCGCGAACCCGACGACGATGTTCTTGGCGAAATCGGCCTGAACCTCCAGGAAATCGCCCTCGTCGAAGACGTTGGCCACCAGATCGCGCACGTCGTAGGCGCTCGTGGCCTCCTGCGGGACGACCCCGTCGAGTTCGGGGTTCTCGTCCGGCGGCCACGCGGGCGGGTCGGACAGGGGAGGGTCGTCCAGGTTGTTCGAGGGCAGGAAGGAGAGCAGCTTCTTCACCGTCTCGAAGCACTCGCGCTCGTCCCTGGCGAGGAAATGCGCGTTCCCGCTCGTCGAGTTGTGCACCGCGCCGCCGCCCAGCTCCTCGACGGATACGTCTTCTCCCGTCACCGCCTTGATGACTTCCGGCCCCGTGATGAACATCTTGCTCAGCCCGTCGACCATGAAGACGAAGTCCGTGATGGCGGGCGAGTAGACGGCGCCGCCCGCGCAGGGGCCGACGATGACCGATATCTGCGGAATCACGCCCGACGCCTGGGTGTTGTTGTGGAAGATTTGCGCGTAGCCGTGGAGCGCCAGGACGCCCTCGTGGATGCGCGCGCCGCCCGAATCGAGGATGGTGACGATGGGCGCGCCCGCCTTCATGGCGAGTTCCTGCACCTTCACGATTTTTTCCGCGTGCATCTCCCCCAGCGAGCCGCCGAGGGCGCCGAAATCCTGCGAGGCCACGAAGACGAGCTGGCCGTTCACGTACCCGCTGCCCGTGATGACGCCGTCGCCCGGCGTGCGGCGCTTGTCCATCCCGAAATCCGTCGCGCGCGTCTCCACGAAAAGGTTGAGTTCGGAGAAACTACCGGGGTCGAGGAGCAGGTCGACCCGCTCCCTGGCGGTCAGCTTCCCCTGCTTGTGCTGGCGCTCTTTCGCCGCCTCGCCGCCCAGCGCCTGCGCCTCCGAGGTGAGGGCTTTCAGTTCGTCTATCGGGTCCGGTCGATTCGGATCGGGCGGCAACGCTCTTCTCCTGAAAGTGTATATTGCATACAATCAGCTTTGGGCCGCAAAGTCAAGGGTTTTCAAAAGCCTCGGGAGATATTTTCGGGAGAAAACCGGCGGGGGGGGGAGTGATTGTATATCTCGCGAGGGACGGGATTAACCCTCAGGGGGGAGTGTTTCTTCTCTTTCATCGTTCGGACATAACCCAAAAGGGGGAGTGAATTTCTTCTCTCGTCGGTATGCAATGACCCTCAAGGGGCTGTTGAAAAAGCCTGTTCCGGGGTCGGGCGGACACACAGGTCCGCCCCTGCGTTTCGTTTCGCAGAGGTTGGCAGGTCAGACATATATGTCTGACATATCATGCGACCCGTATTGTGAAGGCGAAAAGGCAGGGCCGCATGATATGCGGCCCCTACGGTGAGATCCCGACCGGCCCGCAAGGGGTTTTTCAACAAACCCGTTAAGGGGGGTAGGGGGGGTTGATTTCAAGCCGGGGAAGGACGAGGGCCTGTCCCTACATTCCCCTCGCGTCAATTCCTCCTCCTCGTGCCTGCGTAGCCCACCCTCCGCTTCACCCTGAGTAGCGGCGAAGCCGCGTATCGAAGGGCGAAGTTCGAGCTTGCGGGGTCAAACACGATTGATGAATGAGTGTTTGCGCGCCTCCTATCCTTCGATACGGCGCATGCGCGCCTACTCAGGATGAGGGTTCGGGGCGCCCTTCGATACAAACGCGCCTTTCACGAGGTTGTTGAAAAAGTCCTCCTCGGTCCGAATTGAGTACCGCCGTCATTCCAGCGAAAGCCGGAATGACGGCGTGTAATCTCGATTGTAGGGGCCGCATATCATGCGGCCCGTTGCCGGAGAGGCGAAAAAAGCCGGGCCGCATGATATGTCAGACATATATGTCTGACCTACGGCGGGATTACCGACCGGCCCGCAAGGACTTTTTCAACAACCCCGTTAAGGGGGGGGGTAGGGGGGGGTGATTTCAAGCCGGAGAAGGACGAGGGACAGGCGCGGGGACCTGTCCCTACGGTCGTCATGATGGTTGTAACGTAGTGGGCCGTTCTTGAGAACGGCCCACGCGGAGAAACGAGCGCTTCACGAAGCAAACATTCGCCGTCCGCCCGAATCGCCTCAGGACGCCGTTTCCCATTCGGGGATGCCGGCGTGGAGGAGTTGACCCGGAAGCTGGCGGTTCAGGACCTTCTCCGCGTGGGCGACGGCCTCGAGGAGTTTCGGCAGGTCGACCCCCGTTTCAATCCCCATCTCATGGAGCATGTTGATCGCATCCTCGCTCGCGATGTTCCCGGTAGCGCGCGGGGCGAAGGGGCAGCCGCCCAGGCCGCCGATGGACGCGTCGAACGTGTCGATACCGACTTCGAGGCCCGCCAGCAGGTTGGCGAGGCCGGCCCCCCTCGTGTTGTGGAGGTGCAGCGCGTAGCGCACGGATGGGAATTTTTCGCGTATGTGCGTGGTGAGCCTCTTGATCTCCGCCGGGTTTGTCATGCCCACGGTGTCGGCCAGGCCGATCTCCGCACAGCCCATGTCCACGTATTCGCCGACTACCCACTCCACGTCCCCATACGAAATGCGCCCCTCGTACGGGCAGCCGAACGCGGCGACCACGCCGCCCCGGAGCTTGAGGCCCGCGTCCAGCGCCATCCCGGCGACTTCGCGGGCGACGCCGAGCATCGTTTCCCGGCTCGCGCGGATGTTCTTCTGGTTGAACGTCTCGCTGGCGGCGACGAAGAGCATGACGCCGTCCAGTTCGCATTCGAGGGCGCGCTCCATGCCGCGCACGTTGGGAACCAGCGCCTCGTACTCGGCGTCGGGGCTGCGTTTGCAGCCAGCCAGCACCTCCTGAGCGTCCCTCATCTGGGGGACGTGCCTGGGACTCACGAAGCTCGTCACCTCGACCCGGCGGACGCCCGCGTCGGTGATGGCGTCGAGAAGCCGTATCTTGTCCTCGGGCGTGATGTAGGTTTTTTCGTTCTGGAGGCCGTCTCGCGTGCCGACCTCGACGATACCGACCTTCGTGGGGAGACTCATCGGGTTCCCTCTCCTGAGCAGTTTGATAATGCGTTCGTTCTTGCAGTCTTATGTAGTGGTTCTGGCGATTCTTTCGACGCGGGCGGGGATGCCGACCGCTCCGTGCCCGGTCGTATCCGCCGCCGTGAACTCGCCGCCCGATATGGCGTGGCGCCACTCGGCGTATGGCTCCTCATCGAGCAGGTGGGCGAGCTCGTGCGCCCTGTCCGCGTTATCGAGCGAGAGGGCGAGGGCGAAGCCCGCGGATTTCGCGATGTAGGATTCATAGGGCGAACTGAGCAGGGCGGGTTTTCCGGCGGCGTCGAACACCCGCGCGACCTCCCAGGCGTTCCGGGGGCCGCCGAATTTCGCGATCTTGATGAGGCCGATGTCACAGGCTTCCATGTCGACCAAGCGGCGCGCGTCGTCGACCGAGAACAACGACTCATCCACGGCGACCTGCATGCCCCGGGCGCGGATTTCGCGGAACACGTCCACGTGCTTCTCCTCCGAGGGCAGCACGGGCTGCTCGAAGTGTTCCAAATCGATCTCGACCATCCTGTCCGTGAACCACAGGGCTTCCTCGGGCGTGAACCCGCCGTTGGCATCCGTCCTCAGCTTGATATCGGGGCCGAACCGCTCGCGCAGCCTGACGATGCGCTCCGCATCCGCCACCGCGTCGACGCCCGATTTCACCTTGAGGGTCGTGACGCCTTTCTCCACGAGCGGTTCGGCCTTCCTGACGGCTTCATCAGGAGAGAGGAGGCCGATGGGAGCGTCGAGAGTAACGGCGTTTCTTTTGTGGCCGCCGAAGACTTGTGAGAAGGGCGCCTGGTCGAGTTTGGTTGCCAAGTCGACCGCGGCGATTTCGAGCGCGGTGCGCGCGGCGCCCATGCCCCTGAAGTCCGCGGCGTCGTCTAGCGCGGCGAGCAGCTCGTCCGCCTCTTTTCCCCGAATGCGGGGGGCGGCTTCACGGAGCGTGGCCGCCATCCCGGAACCCGTCTCCTGGGTGATGTACATGAGCGGCGCCGCCTCGCCCCAGCCCTCTTCTCCAGAATCGTCCGTGAGGCGAACCACGACGCGCTCGAGCGTCGCCGCGCCGCCGTAGCGGTTTCTTGACCCCTGGGCGACTTCCACGGCGGTATCCCAGACCGTTGCTTCCTGAATCGGCATGAAAGAATCTCCTGTGTGAACGGAAGGCCGGAGCCTCCGTTATTGAGGGGCTGTTGAAAAAGTCCCCTAAAAACAGGGAAAGGATTTCTCAATCGACATACGCTTAATAAATGACTCCCCCTTGAGGGTTATGACTACCCAAGGAGAGGGAAACTTTACTCCCCCCTTGAGGGGGAGTCGAAGAGGCCGAGCGCTTTGTGCGAAGGCCGATTCGGTGGGGGGACATGCCACAGAAAAGAGCTCCCCCCACCAGCGCGACTTCGAGCTTCGCCCTCGTCTTGCTGACTCCCCCTCAAGGGGGGAGTGATTGTTGAGTACTCTACAGGGAGAGAGATTTATCTCCTCTCACTCCCCGGTCTTCGCCCCTTCGTCTCCTTCGGGCAACGCTCATTCAGGCGCGTAGATCCGGATGTCCGGCAGGGTGCGGTACGCCTCGTCGCAGTCCAGCCCGTAGCCGACCACGAAATGGTTCTCGATCGTGAAGCCCACATGGTCCGCGTGGATATCGACTTCCCGCCTCTCCGGCTTGTCCATCAACACGCACGTCCTGAGCGTTGCAGGGCGCATATCTCTCAGAATATCAATGGTTTTCGAGAACGTGTGGCCCGTGTCGAGAATGTCGTCGATGAGCAGCACGTTCCGCCCCTCGACCTCGCCCAGGTGCCTGGCGTCGATTTCCACCTTGCCCGTGCTTTGCGTCCCCTCCTTGTAGCTCGAAGCCGTGAGGAAGCCGAGCGTGGTGTTGCGCTGAAGAGCGCGGGCGAGGTCGACGCCGAAGACAATCGCGCCTTTCAGAATCATGACGACGTGAACGGGGCCTTCGGGCAGCGCGGCGTTGATCTCGGCGGCGAGCCCTGTGAGGCGCGTTTGTATCTCCGTCTCCGGTATCAATATCTCGTCAGCGGGCATCGTCTACTCGAGCACGGCCAGCAGAAGGCGCTTTAGATCCTCCTGCGTCGAAGGGACGGGGTTCGTGTTGACCTGGTGGCTCTCCGCCGCGTCTTTCGCCAGGACGTCCAGGTCCTCGTTCACGACGTCCGCCGCTCTCAGACTGGCCGGAATGCCGATGTCCGTGTTGAGTTCGCGGATAGCGTCTATCGCCGCCTCGGCCGCCTGCGGGGCGCCGTCTTTCAGGAGCGGCGCCATTCGCGCGTACGCTTCGCGCATGACGGGAAGGTTGAACTCCATGACGGGCGGCAGGAAGATGCCGTTCGCCGTGCCGTGGTGCAGCCCGTGGTAGGCGCCCAGCGGATGCGCGAGCGAGTGCACGATTCCTAATCCTGTATTGGTGAACGCGCGTCCCGCGAGCATGGCGGCCAGCGAGATGGCGTCGGCGGCCTCGGGGTCCGATGGGTCGTCCACGTAGGCCCTGCCGTGCGCCCCGATGCGCGCGATTGACTCGAACGCGAGCGCCTCCGTCCAGGGGTTGGAAGCGGGCGAGCCGACCGATTCGACCGCGTGCGTCAGGGCGTCCATCATCGCGCCGGCGGCGATGTGCGAGGGAAGTTTGGCCAGGAGTGCGGAGTCGACGACCGCCACTTTCGCGAACAGCGAGTCGTCCGCCAGGACGGTCTTGATCATGAGATCTGTGTCCGTGACGATGGAGCTCATGGTGACCTCGCTGCCCGTGCCCGCCGTGGTGGGGACGGTGATGAGCGGCGGGCCGGGATTCGTGGCCTTGCCGCGCCCGTAGTAGTCGCTCGGCGCGCCGCCGTTCGCGACGATGGCCAGCGTCGCCTTGGCGGTGTCCATCGTGCTGCCGCCGCCTGCGGCGATGAAGCCGTCGCAGCCGTGTTCACTGAAGAAATCGCGCGCCGCGAGGATGCTGGCGTCGGATGGATTCGCCTCGGCCTGATCGTAGAACCGGTAGTCGATCCTTGAGTCTTCGAGGCCTTTCAGCACCGGGTCGAGCGCCCCGCTCGACGCGAGTCCGGGGTCGGTGACGAACATCGGCTTCGCCATCCCCAGGTTCTTCGCCTCCTCGCCGACATGGGTGGCCTCTCCTCGGCCGAAGCGGACGCGCGGGCCGGATGCAATCTGAAACGGTTTCACCATGAATGCACTCCTTCACTGCTCTTATGAGGTTTCGGAGAACGTACGAAGCATACGTTCGTAATCTTCTTCCGTGTCGATGTCGAGAAAGATATCATCATTGGGGAGTTCGAGAAAAACGATCTGGCCGGGAGATTCGGTTTCCAGCCTTCGGATGATCCCCCGGCCTCCCGCATCGCCGCTCGTCCGGAGCAGTTCTTCTCTCAAGGAGGCAGAGAACAGCGTGGGGTTTCCGCGCCTGCCCTCGAAGGCCGGCACCGCGAGGAGAGCGTCGGGCCGGGAGGTCTGATACAGGGAAATCATGTCGTTCACAATCCCGGGCGTCAGCAGGGGCTGATCGCCCAGGACGAACAGATAGGCCTCCGCAGCCTCATGCGCCGCCTCTATGCCTGCGATCATGCTCGTGCTCTGGCCCTCGGCGTAGCGGGGGTTGTGCGTGATGCGCAGGTTCAAGCCGCTCACGGCCTCTTTCACCTTCGCCTCCTCATGGCCCGTGACGAGGATAACCTCGGAAACTGCGCTTGCGAGCACCGCTTTCGCCGTCTTGCGCAGGACGGCCTCACCCCCCAGGGGGAGGAGGAGCTTGTTCCGCCTCAGGCGTTTCGAGAGGCCTGCGGCGAGGATGATCGCCGTGATGCGGCGCGCGTCCGCCATAGAGTGCTGTCCGCCGAAAGAGAAAAGTGAAGTTCGGGCTGCCGCGGCATGGTAAGGAGACGGGCTTCGCGGTGTCAATTCCGGGCGGGCGGGGCTGTTGGAAAAGTTCCGGTTTCGTGATTCGGCGTATGCGCAAGAGGGGGAGAGAGGCCGTAGGGACAGGTCGAGACCTTGGGCCGCTCACAAAAACGGCCCACTACAAGAGGCGATGCGGTTTTGATCGTCATTCCGGTGTCGGAGCCGACCGAGGAGGGAGGGTTCGACGGAATCCAGAAATGTCCCACGCGGGACATTTCACTTTGCTTTTGTATTTGACTTTTCGCTTTATCGTTTTTCTTGGTCTTCCTGCGATTCGGTATCCCCGTCTGCTCTGGATTCCGGCTTTCGCCGGAATGACGGCGGTAGCCAATTCGGAGCCAGAAGAACTTTTCCAACAACCCCGGGCGGGCGCCGCCCGAGCCTTTCCGTTGACAACCCCTCACCTCGACCCTAATATCGGGAAGCGCTCAAAACCCACGATATTTCCCACAACACACCCGGATGCGGGCGAGTCGTTCCACCGGTTTTGGCGCGGATTGAACGAGCGCGCTTCAAGCAGCGAATCGCAAGGATTCGAACAGTTCACTCATAGCGGAACACCCCGGAGGAGAATCACCATGGCGTACAAGAACCACGAAATCATCGATCTCTCGCAAGACATCTACCAGGGACAGCCGGTGTTCGTCGGACACCCCGAAACCTGGCGCTGGACGAACATGACGCACGAGGAAAGCGCCGCCAGCGGACGCTTCAAGAGCGAGATGAGCTATTACTCGGGCATCATCCAGTTCTGCGAGCACGGCCCCACGCACGTGGATTCGGTCAGCCATCTCGACCCCTCGCCCGACGCGCCGCACATCGACGAGATGAGCTTCGATAACTTCTACAGCCGGGGCATCGCGATTGATTTCGAAAACGTCGAGGACAACAGCTACATCAACGCCGACGACGTGAAGCGCAGGCTCGACCACTACAATTACGAGATAAAGCCGGGCGACACGCTCCTCTACACATACGGGCACTTCAAGCGCCACCACCCGACGCCTCTCTACACCACGGCCTACGCCGGCTGGACGCGCGATGCGGCCGAGTACGTTTATGGCGAGTGCGGGGCCATCAACGTGGCCACCGACGCTCCCAGCATGGATATGGCCACCAGCCCGGATTATCCCTGCCACCTCGTTTGCCGTGAACTGGGACGCATCAACACGGAAAACCTGTGCAACATCGAACTGGTGGTGGGCAAGGAATTCCTCTATATCGGGCTTCCGCTCAAGATCCGGGGCGGGTCGGGTTCGCCGATCCGGGCGATAGCCGTGCTGAACGCCTGATTTCCTCTCGCGCGAGGCGAACATGAAAGCCCTGGTGAAACAGGCGAAAGGGCCCGGCAACATGGCGCTCCTGGAAGTGGAGGAGCCTCGCGTAGGCCCCGGGCAGGTGAAGGTGAAAATCGCCTATGCCGGCATCTGCGGCACGGACGTGCACATCGCCTCGGGTGAGTTTTTCCACTACTTCCCCCCGCTGGTGCTGGGGCATGAGTTCTCGGGCGAGGTGGTGGAAACGGGCGCAGGCGTCGAGGGGGTTCCGCTCGGCGCGCGGGTGACGGCCGAACCCACGAAATCGACGTGCCGCGTCTGCCCGCACTGCATCTCGGGCCGCTACAACCGGTGCGAGGAGCGCGACATCGCGGGCGTGGTGAGCAACGGCGCCTTCACCGACTACGTGGTCACCCGGGCGGAGTCGATTCACCGCCTGCCAGACGGCGTGAGCCTGAAGGCGGCGGCGCTCTCCGAACCCCTGGCGGTCTGCGTCCACGGGGTGTGTGAGCAATGCAGCGTGCGCGAGGGGGACGTCGTCCTCATCATGGGGCCGGGCGCCATCGGTCTTGGGTGCGCACAGGTGGCAATCGCCCACGGCGCGCGCGTGATGGTGGCGGGCGCCGGTAAGGACGCGCACAGGCTCGCGCTCGCCCGCTCGCTGGGTGCGGAGTGGACGGTGAACGTCGAGAAAGAAAACGTCCTCGAACGTGCTCTGGAAGTCACGAACGGCTGGGGGGTCGATTTGGGCGTAGAGGCGGCGGGGGCTCCCGGCGCGCTAGAAGTTTGCGTCGAGGCGGTGAAGAAGGGAGGAGAAATCCTCCAGGTGGGTCTGCCCGGCGCGCCCGTTTCGGTCGATATGGACAGGCTGGCGTTCAAGGAGATTCGCCTGGTCGGCACGTTCGGCCAGAAGCGCTCCGCCTGGCTCCTGGCCCTCGAACTGCTGGAGTCGGGCAGGGTGGACGCCGAGGCGATGGTGTCCGACGTGCTCCCGCTCGATGAATGGGAGAGAGGCTTCGACATCATGGCGCGCGGAGCGGGGCTGAAGGTGCTCCTCGCGCCCGAGGGATAGGCCAGGAATCGGGAATGACTGCGCAACAGGGAAGATTTGACGCGAACGGGGAGGGGCGGTTTTTGTAGGGGCCGCATACTATGCGGCCCGCGTCCCGGCCGGCGAGAAAGGCCGGGTCGCATAATATGCGACCCCTACACACCCTCTGGCAAGGCAGTATCCCGTCGCCGTCATACCGGTATTGCAGGGTTTTTCAACTACCCCCTCAAGGGGGGAGTGTATGGTAGGCGCTCTACATAGGTGGAGTGGTTCGGCACGACCTGCAAGGGTTTTTCAACAACCCCGCCAGGCGAGGAACGGAGCATGGCCGCGCTTTTCGCCGGGAAACACGAACTCAGGGAAAGATGAGAGATATTCGGACTAACGTAAAGCATACATATAGAGGATGGCACACATGAGCATCGACGGAAAAGAATTCAGAACCGCCCTCGGCAGGTTCGCCACGGGCGTCACGGTCGTCACCGCGAAAACGTCGACCGAAGCCCGCGGCATGACGGCGAACGCGTTCTCCTCCCTCTCACTCGACCCGCCGCTCGTCCTGGTGTGTTACGACAACAAGGCGTCGAGCCTGAAGATCGTGCAGGAGGCGAAGAAGTTCGCCATCAACTTCCTGGCGGAGGAGCAGAAGAACGCCTCCGACTGGTTCGCGGGCAAGGGCCGGGACGCGGAGGATCAGTTCGCCGACATCCCGCATGAGATCGGCGAGAACGGCTCGCCCGTGCTCACGGGGAACGTGGGCGTTCTCGAATGCGACCTGCACGAGGAGCTTCCGGGGGGAGACCACACCATCGTCGTGGGGCGCGTGACGCGCGTCGTGCTCGAAGAGGAGGTGCGCGCGCCCCTTCTTTTCTACGGCAGCGCCTACCGGAAGATGGACATGGACGGCGCCTACGACTGATCCTTCAATCCGGCCCTATATTCGCAAGGAGTTCCTTTGGCTTCATATCGCGCGGTTGCGTTCGACCTCTTCGACACGCTCGTCGATTTCGACATCTCCCTCTTCCCGGTGGTGGAGATTGACGGCAAGGAGGAGAAGACCACCTCCAAGGCGGCTTACGACGCGCTCTACGAGGGCGGTTTCCTCGTGCCGAACTACCAGGCCTTCCACCAGCTCTGGCTCCAGAACTCGAAAGAGGTCTGGGGCGAGCGCAACAACGACCCCGAGCTAAAAGAGGTTCGCTCGATAGTCCGTTTCCGTCGCCTCATGGCGCTCCTGGTGGCGATTCCCGAACAGGACAGGGAACGGGCCGCACTCACGGCCCTGAACGCCCACATGTACGGCATCGAGAATTCCGTGGTGTTCGACGCCGACCGGCTCGACGTGCTGGGGCGGATAAAAGAAGCCGGCCTGCCGGTAGCGCTCCTGAGCAACTTCGACCATGCGCCCACCGCCCGGCGGATCATCGATCGGATGGGCATCACGCCGTATATGGATTCCATCTTGATTTCAGAGGATGAGGGCTTCAGGAAGCCCGCGGCGTCGCTGTTCCTCAAGGTGGCCGAGGAGTTGGGCGTTGCGCCCGGTGAGGCGCTCTTCGTGGGCGATACGTTCGATGCCGACGTGGAGGGCCCGCAAGCGGTGGGCATGCCGTGCGCCTGGCTCAACAGGAAGGGAGCGCCCGCGCCGGAGGGAAGCCGCGCGCCCGATTTCGAGATTGCGGATATCAGGGAGGCGCTTTCGATACTGGGGTTGTAGGAGGTCTCGTAGGGACAGGCCCCCGCGCCTGTCCGATGTCGGGGTGAATACAATGGACGGGCGGGCACGGTCGAACATCCCTCCTCGGAAAGCTCGACGCCCCTACGGGTTCGATTCGAGACGCGGGAGATGCGTAGGGGTGCCCCCCCGTGGTCGCCCGATTGGCTGTGCATGAAACCGATTCGTGAGAAAGGAGACTTCACTCCCCCCTTGAGGGTTGGGCTTCCCGAGGGGAAAGCCCAACGAAGAGGCCGATCCCTTGGGCGAAGGCCGATTCGGTGGGGGGACATGCCACAGAAAAATCCCCCCCCACCAGCGCGACTTCGGGCTTCGCCCTCGTCTTGCTGACTCCCCCTCAAGGGGGGAGTGGATTTGAAATTTTCCTCGGTGGGGAGAGATTTTCGTAGGGGCCGCCGGTCGGGATTGACCCACCGCGCGGCATCGGGCTTCGCAGAACGCTTGACGCCCTCATCCCGAGCAAGCATCCCGAACCCTCATCCTGAGTAGGCGCCTACGCGCCTACTCAGGGTGAGGAAGGTGGGGGGACGGCGGAGTAGGGACAGGTCGCGACCTTGGGCCGTTCTCAAAAACGGCCCCCCACAAGAGGCGATACGGTTTTGTTCGTCATTCCGGCGAAAGCCGGAATCCATTTGCGGATGCGGGTGAATCAACGACGGCGTTTCATTCCCCGCTAATGCGCGGGGACTCTGAAGAAAGGCAAAAGGCGTAAAATGGATTCCGGCTTTCGCCGGAATGACGGTGGTGGTCAATTCAGATTGAGGAGGGACGTTTACAGCCGCCCCCTCCAGGCCCGGTTTCTACGAGGATAATCACTTGTCGGTTCTCGCGCTTCAGCATGTGGACGTGGAGAGGCTCTCGCTGCTCGAAGAGGTGCTCGCGCAGAAGGGCATTCCCGCGCGCTACCTGGCCCTCCACAAGGGGGAGCGTCTCCCGGATTCCGTGGAGGACCTGGAAGACGCGAAAGCGGTCGTCGTCCTGGGCGGGCCGATGGGCGTTTACGAGGAGGAGAAACATCCCTGGCTGGCCGATGAGATTCGTTTCCTGGGCGATGCGATTCGCGCGGGCGTTCCGGTTTACGGCCTCTGCCTGGGCGCGCAGTTGATGGCGGCTGCGCTGGGCGCGCGCGTGTATCCGGGAGAGGGGATGAAGGAGATCGGCTGGTTCCCGGTCGATCTGGCGCCGGGGGCGAAAGGAGACCCGCTGCTGGGGGATGAGGAGGCGAGCTTCCCGGTCTTCCAGTGGCACGGGGATACGTTCGATATTCCCGAGGGCGCCGTTCATCTGGCCTCATCCGCGCGCTACCCCAACCAGGCTTTCAGGTGGGGCGAGCGCGCCTACGCCTTTCAGTTCCACCTGGAGATTGGGCTTGAGGACATATCCAAATGGCTGGTCGCGTTCGAGGACGACATGCGTTCCCCGCGCTCGGACGCGGACGCCGAGGCGATATTACGCGATGCGCCGGGGCATATCGAGGCCTTGAACCGGCGCGCGGCGCGCTGGTTCGAGCGCTGGCTCGCTCTCGCGGGGCTTGTTGAATAACCCCGCAATACCCACCCTCATCCCGAGTAGGCGCGAAGCGCCGTATCGAGGGAGAGGACCGGCTCGGTGCAGCCCTTCGATACGCGGCTTCGCCGCTACTCAGGGTGAGGGTTTGGGGTGTGGGGTTGTTGAAACAGTCTACCTCCGAGGAGGGAAAGAATCCCGATCATCGAATTGTTTACCGTAGGGACAGGCCTCCGTGCCTGTCCTGATGGAGGCCTTCGCCCCGATAAGGACGTAGGACAGGCACGGAGGCCTGTCCCTACAAAACCATCGCGTCCTCCTACGCCACGTGAACCTCCAGGCCGCCGCTACCGAAACAAGGCTTTTCAACCTCCCGCCCTTGTCGGCGGGGGAGCGCTCCCCTAATATGCGACTCCCCGCGGGGGTCATCACATTCCGATTCACGACATAAAGGAACCATTCATGGCGGAACCCATTCGCGGCGAAATCGTCGCCATCGGCACCGAGATGCTGCTCGGCGACCTCATCGACACCAACAGCGCCTTCATCGCGGACCAGCTCAAGTCGGTCGGCGTGAACATGTATTTCAAGACCACCGTCGGCGACAATCTCGACCGAATCGCGGGCGTCATCAAACAGGCGCACGACCGCTCCCAGGTGGTCATCACCACGGGCGGCCTCGGCCCCACGGTGGACGATCTGACGCGGGAGGCATGCGCCAAGGTGATGGGCGTCGAGCTGGAGTTCCGGCAGGACCTGTATGACTACATCAGCGCCTATTTCAGCCGACGCGGCTTCCACATGAGCGAGAACAACAGGAAGCAGGCCTTCATCCCCCAAGGGGCCACGCCCATCGAGAACCCGCGCGGCACGGCGCCGTGCTTCATGTGCGAAGACGAGCGGGGGGTCATCATCGTGAGCCCGGGCGTGCCGCACGAGATGCGCTACATCATCACCCGGTGCGCGGTGCCCATCCTGCAGGAGAAATTCGACCTGGGCGAGGTCATCCGCACGAAGGTCTTGAAGACGTGCGGCCTCGGCGAATCGCGGGTGGACGAGATGATATCGGACCTCTTCCGCGAGTCCGTCAACCCGAGCATCGGCGTGCTCGCCCACCCCGGCCAGGTGGACGTGCGGATCACCGCGCGCGCGAAAGACATCGAAGAGGCGAACAACATGATAGCGGGCCTGGAGGTCAAGGTGCGCGAGATTCTCGGTTCCGCCGTCTACGCCACCGGGAACGCGACGTTGGAAGAGACGCTGGCGCGCGTGCTGGCCCGGAGCGGCAAGACCATCTCGATCATCGAGTCGAACACCGGCGGCGCCTTGATCCAGAGGCTGAACGCCTGGCCCGAGCGCGTCCAGTTCTTGAAGCGCGGCGTCGTCGGCCTGCACGCGGAGGAGCTCGCGCGCATGTTCGGCGTGGATGGAAGTGATGACCCCGAGAACTTCGCCAGGGCGCTCGCGCGGAGGGTGCGTGAAGAATCGGACGCCGACTTAGGCCTTGCCGTCTTCGGCCCCAATCCGCCCGAGAACATCGAGCCGGAAAACTCCCGCCGCGCGCCCGCGCTGGGCGACACCCACATGGCGCTCGACACGGGCGAAGACGTGTTCACCTTCACGGCGAGCTTCGGGGGCAACGAGCAGTTCGTGCAGTCGCGCGCGCCCATCTACGGGATGGAGCTCGTCCGCCGCGCGGTGCTGGGCTTGGACCCGCTCACGTGACGCGGGGGGCGGGTCCAATTTCTGAAAAATTGGATAAAATTGTATAAATTCACGGGGTTTTTCGACAAATTTCCGTAAATTTTCGAGGGGAAATGCGGGGAATTGCGCGTGTGGGATGCGCGCAAATGCGGGCAAATGCGCGCGCAAAGCCGGCGGGATATGTGATCCCTCCCGAACGATGCGCCTCCCGGTCCTCTCCTCGATGCAGGCGTTCACCAGCCGGCTCCCTTTCGCCTAGGCCCGCCCGTAACGGCGGCGGCGCCTGTTGATGCCCTCCAGCTTGCGCGAGAGCTTCTCGAGCGTGCGGTCGTCGCTCAGGTTCCCTTCGATGTGGATATGGTAGACGTGCGAGCCGCTTCCGCCCATCTCTTCCCGTATCGCGTCGCGTATGATGGGCCGCACGCCGCGCTGGAAGAAGTCGATGGATTGGGGGTGGTTCACGTTCATGATGTGCTCGGGCCCCGCCTCGCCCACGAGCCTGAGCGCCGAGCGCTTGACGAAGCGCCCCGCCGCGTCGCCCTCGAAGACGGGGAGCGCTTTCAAATAGGCGTCGTAAAGCTCCGCGCCGAAATACCGCCGCACGCCTTTCTGGGGCGAGATGCCCGCCTTGCCGGCCGCCCGCTGGATGAGCTGAAAGGTCAGGCCCGCCTTTTCCATCAATGGAGGATCCACGCTCATCCGGCCTTCGTAGACCGCCTTGGGAAACGAGAGAAGCCGCGCTTCTTCCGCCACGCCGGTCTTGCGGAATTTATCCAGCGCGATGTACAGCCCGGCCGCCTGCGCGAGATTCGCTATTCCCATGGTGAAGGGCGTGGATCTTTTTCTGAAGCCCTTGAAGCCGAGGAAGGAGAGCACCTGCTTGATGGCCCCGCCCTTGTTGAACAGGACGTCGGTGAGCAGAAAAGCGCCCGCAGCCGGCCCGAAGGCGGCGAGCCCCGTGGCGCCCGCGAGCGCGGGGAGGGCACCCGCGACGTTGATGGCCAGGTTCGCCCCCGTCTTCAGGGTTTTCGGGCCGCTCAGGAAGTCCAGCGCCGAAAAAGCGACCCGCAAGGTCGCCGCCGCTTTCGTCGCCGCAATCCGCGCGGCCAGAGCGGCGCTCGCCTTTTCACCCGCGGCGGTGGCGATTGCCGTGCCGCCCAGGCGATTCGCCGCCTCGAGCTCGGAGACGGACTGGAAAAGACGCATGAGTCCGGCTTCGCCGCCGATTTTCGCCAGCGGCACCACGAGTTCCGGCCCCGCCTCGCCGATCAGGCCCAGGGTGGGCTTTTTCACCAGGCCGCCCTTGGAGAAGCCGAACACATTGAGCAGGCCCTTGCCCACATCACCCAGCAGGTTCAGCCCCAAATCCTGGAGCGCGCCCACCGCGGGTTTGATGAATTGCGTGCTCGCCATCTCGGCGGCCGCGTTGCGCACCATGTCGATGGCGTGGTTTTTGAGGTCGCTGAACAGATCCTTGGCGCTTGCGATTTCGCCGGTGAGGACGCCCGAGAAGAACCGGGTGAGCGTTTGCTCGCTCGCCGAGGCGAAGTCGTTCACTGCCCTTCCGGCGATCCGAAAAGAGGCGGGCAAGTCCGCGGCTTTCCTTTTGACTTCGCCCAGGCCTCTCGCGAGCGGGCCGGAGCCGAGTCGGGAGCCTGCGCGTTCCGCATTCCTCCACAGGGTGTTCATACCCTCGGCGGCGCGCATGGACGAGACGCCGACTCCTTCGAGTCTGTCTGCGGATTGAACGAAGGCGCGGCTCGACTTTTCGAGCGCGCTGCGGGAGCCGAGGGTTTGCGCCTGGAGTTTTTCCGTGGCGATTCTCGCCCGGCCCGCCGCCTTGGCGAATCGATCGAGCGTCTTGAGGCTGTTCCCGGAGTTCAGGTCTATTTTCTTTATCACCGATATCTTGTGGACTTGCTCCGGCATGGAGTCCCTCACTTATGAACGAGGTGTTGAATGAGATGCGCGAGAGAAGGCGCATCCCCGCTGCCCGCCGCTTCCATTGGCGGGGAGAGGCCCAGTGTATCGGCGGCGGGAGAAGGCCGGGGTACGGCAAATGCGGGCAGTTGCGGGGTTTTGCGGGAGGGGTTCGGCAAAGTGGCGCGCGCCCCCGATTGTCCGCCCTAGTCCGCCCAGGGGTTGATGAAGTGCCACAGGTGGTTCGTGATGAGGCGCGGCTCGAAGGCCGCGACGACGCACAAGACGGCGGCTGCCGAGAAGAGCGCCGCGAGAAGGCGGGGAATCATGGTTGACGCTCCTTGTTCAGGCGCTCGCCGAGTCTGGCGAGCGCGATTTCGACCGCGCGCAGGCGGCGCAGGATTTGCGCGAAGGCTTGCGCGTCCTCGCGCGTTTTTTTCACCGAGATCGCTTTCAGCTCACGGAATTCGAGGTCGGCAATCGTCTTCGCCTCGCGGAGTCGCGTCTCCACTTCCCGGAAGCGGACGCGCGCGCCCGCGTTTTTCTCCAAAAGCCAGGAGTGGCCCCGCTCGCTCATGTGGGCCGCCAGACGCGCCTCCACGTTCACGATCTGGTTGTAGAGCGGGGTGTAGGCGGCCACCCCGAGGCCGGCGATGCTCAGGATGGACAGGAAAATCTGGAGTCCTTTGCCGTTTCCCTCCGAAGCCATCAGCGCACCGCCTCGAAAGAGGCGGCGGCCTTCGCGAGTTTCGCATCCAGAGCCGCCACGCTCGCGGTGACGCTCGCATCCTGGGTGTCGCGTACGTACTCGTCGTAGATTTTTACGAGGGAGCCGAGCTTGCCGAGGAGCGCCGTTCTCCGGCTCGTCCACTCATCCACCACGCTTTGGCCCGTCGCGTAGCGCGCCGGATAGGCGTCTTTTCTGTTTTTGATGAGCGAGAACCCCGGCTTGGCGAGCTTGTTCTCGTCGGAATCCTGCGCCCAGGCGTCGGCGAGTTTGGCCTTTTCCCCGTATTCGGCCAGTTTGCCGCCCAGAGCGCTCGTCGGCACGCCGACGACGCGCGCCTTGGCGCCGTTGAGCAGCAGATTGAGTTTCTCTTTCGCCTCGTCGCGGTGGATTTGCGCCACGCCGTCGGGCGCGTGCGCCGCATGAGCGGCGAGAACGGCGTCTCGCTGCGCACGGGTGCTCGAATCCGCCACGTGAATGACCCAAGTGTCAACCCCGGGGCCGTGGATTTCGGGGCGGGCGGATTCCGTCTCGCCGCGCCCGGGCCGCCAGTCGCCGTCAGGCGTCATGGCCGGTTTCAGCCGGTGCGCGCTGCCCAGGTAGATATCCGCGAGTCCGGCGGTTTCGAGTTCATCCCGAAAATGCGGGCCGACCGCTTTTGTCACTTCGATTTCCATGTTTGCCTCCTAAATCAAAACGACGCTTTGGAAGAGATAATCGCCGATGTTCAGGATGGTCGAACCCGCCACGCGAAAGACGAGCGTGGAGTGGACCTCGGCGAGCGCCCCTGTGTATATTCGCGTGTTCGCAATGGCGAAGTTGTCTTTCTCGTCGTTCGAGAGGCGGATGATTTCGACTTCCGGGTAGGCTTGTCCCGTCCCGTTGTACAACCCGAGATTCATATCCAGACCAACGAAGCCCGCGATGCTCGTCGAATTGACCCAGCCCTGTCCGCCCGCTTCCTGGCGGATGACGTCATGGCCCGGCCACATCAGGATTTCGTGCGTGGCGACGGAGGCCCATTTGGTGGACAGGGTGGTGGCGAGCGTTCCCTTGGCCTGGGCGGCGTATTCCGCCTTGTTCCAGAAACTTCTGACGTACACGTCGTTCGCGAGAACGAATTGCGACGAGGCGTCCGTTCTCGCGACCCCGACGAGGGTGCGGCTCTTGTCGTCCGTTTTGTGCGCCAGCCCCGTGGCGGCGTCGAACGCCCAGCTTCCCGTCCCGTCGAATTCGAGCTTGAGCGAGCCCCCGTCATCGTAGACGAAGACCGCATAGGAGCGGTTCGCCGCAAGGTCCGCGTTCGTTATCGTGATTCCCGCCCAGGGCAAATCCTCGTAGTAGACGTCTCCCGACGTTTCATCGATGAAGGGCACATGGCGGCCCGCTACGGGATTGACGACGGCGGGATAGTAGGCCGAACCCAGCGTCGGCCTGAACGCCAGGGTGGTGGCGTTCACGTAGTCGAGTCTGCCCGCGCATTGGATGGGTTGTCCGTTGGCCCTGATTTTTCCGTCCGGGAACAGCGCGGCGAGGGCCAGACGGTCGATGACGCGGGCTTTCGTGGGGTGATGGCCGCCGATGGCTTCCTCGGTGTAGCGGGCGGACAGATCGGCTCCGATGGGCATCGTTTTCTCCTTCAGGCGTAGGTGGCGGCGTCGCGCTCGGCGCCCAGGAGCCAGCCGCCTTCGAGTGTTTTTGTCCCGTCCAGAAGAGGGGAGGACGTCAGGAAAAAGCCGGTGTCTCGAATTTTGAGTTCCATGCCCTGTTCGCCCAGGTCGTAGTTCACCTCGATCACCTCTCCGATTTGATTCAAGAGGGGTTCGAGTTTCTCCGAACGCATCCAGAGCACGCTGAACGCCACGTAGTCGTCCGGTTCGACTTCGAGCGCTCTCAGGGAGCCGTCCTCGATGGTGATCATGCGGGTCGGCTCGTGATAGCGCGCCACGATGCGCGATTGAACCGTGGCGGCCACGCTCTCGCGCCGGACCCATTTGAGCCTGAGCGGGCTTTGAAGGGGTCTTCTGACGCCATAGAGCCTTTGGGAGGACGTGTTTTGAGTGGCGCTCCCATCGTCGTGTTTGATGTAGCGCGCGCCCAGATAATCCCTGGCATAGAGCGCCGGAGCCTGATTGATGATGGTGTCGCGCGCCACCTCCGCCTCGATGCGCGACTGGCCGAAGCGGGGCAAGACCTTTCGGGGTGAAACGGCGGAAGATTCGCCTCCGGCGATGTGGATTTTCAGGCGGCCGAACGGGTCGATTTCGTATCGCCCGAGGAAATCGCCCAGAAGCGCGGTGAGGACGTCGGCGGGCGCATGGTCGTCCAGAATGATCCCGCCCGCCCGGTAGCCGAGCGCATTCGCGCCGGCCGCCGCGCGCGCGAGGGCCTGCATGTCGATATCCTGCTCGCTGAACCCCCAGACGCTCGTCATGAGGTACTGAACGACCTCGGCGGGATTTTCGATGAGCGCGCCCGCCGCGCTCTTCCTGCCCTTGCATACGGCGGTCACGCGCCCCTTCGGCGGGGTGGTGAAAGCGGCGGTGGCGATGACGCCCCTGCCTTGATGGTTCCGTGCGAGTTCGAGCGTGTAGCCCTCCGGCTCGATGCGGCCGCTGTCGTCGAACAGGGTGACGCCGCCCGCGATCTCGTGCGCGGCCACGCAGTAGACGCCGCCGTCCGCGGCGTCGATTTTCGGCGGCGCGTAGACGCCTGTTTTCTCGCGCGGAGGGGTGGTCAGGTCCCCATAGATGATGGGGAGGCTCTGGTCTTCGAATTCAGGGGCGGCGTACCTGGAAGCGCGCCCTATCTGAAACGAATCCGACAGCCGGTCCGTCGTCGGGTCGGCCATTCAGTTTCCCTCGCATTCAATCGTGACCGAGTCGATGCGCTCGATGATCCGGCGGATGGTGAAACTCCCGACAGAGAGAACGTCGGATATGTTTTGTCCCGAAAACCCGACGCGCACGTCGACCCTCCCGCCGATGAGCGGTTCCGTCGAGAGGATGCGGCTCATGCGCGGGTGGCCGTCCAGGTCGGGGGCGTTGTTGACGGCCATCGTGAGGCCGGAGAGTTCCTTTTCCCTGAATGCCTCGAGAACGGAGATGCCCTGAAACGCGCCCAGCGAGAAGCGGCCGCCGTCTTCTATCCAGTCATGGACGCCGAGGAGCACCTCCGCTCCCTCTCCGAGGAGGAAGGAGCCGTCGAGGACCCGGGAGCCGTCGAGGAAATGGATTCTTCCGCCTTGTCCGATCAGGGAACCGGGAACCTGCTTTCCGCAGAACACGCGCATTCCCCCGGCGGTGGAGAGGTGATAGAGGATGAAAGCCGTTTTCGCCTCGTGTCCGGCGATGTCGGCGACGGCCTGGTCCGTGGCGCGTTTCATGCGAGTCTTTCCCTGAGCTCAAGCTCGAAGGAGAAATCATCCGGTCCCGTCTGGCGAGGCGAAAAGCCGCCCGCGAAATGGGCGAGAATGACCGAATCGGGGTCGTCCACGTCCAGATGAACGAAGAACGGCTTGGCCCGTCCTGCTTCGACGTCCTGCACCGTCCGGTACATGGTGAGAAATTGCTCGCGCTGTTCGTTCGATATGCGCTCATAGGGGAGGGTGGCCGCGCGGCCGCGATTCAGGAGCACCGGACGCTCCGCCATGTTTTCCGTGCGCCCCGCCTCCTCGAAGGATTCCTCCCCCACCACGCTTCCGAACCAGAAATGATCGTCGGGTTCAAAAAAGCCGCCCAGGTAGATTTCCGAGACTTCCAGATGCGCGTCATGCCCGGCGGGGCCGCCTTCGGCCACAAGACGCCAGTGGCGATACGAGCGCGGCGCGGCGGCGAGGTAGTGGATGAGGATGGCGCTGCGCCAGGTGAGCCTTTCATCGAGCGCGGGCGCGCGCCAGTCCGCGGATGCGTTCGCCTGAATCCTGAGCCTCGCGCCGCGCGGGAAATTGTGGAGATGGGCGATGAATACGTCGGGAGAGACCCGCGCGCCGAAATCGAGGGCGAGCGCCCAGGGATCTCCCGGCGGAGAAGCGCTTCTCATCCGCGTGGCGGGGTCGAGATCGTAAATTCTCTTTGGCGAGTGAAAGCGATTCGCCGTCGCCTGCCAATGATCTCCCAAAGCGAAAGCGGGTGAGTGCGGTCCATTCACGAAACGGACCTTCACGCCTGAATCGAGGGCGACGTCCCTCAGTGCGGTGGGGATGTTCGAGGCTTCCCAGGCGCCTGCGGGAGTGGAGGTTTTGCGCCACTTGAAACGGGCGCTTCCGACGTCGCCCGGGGCGTCGATTTCCACGTAATAGACTTGCCCGTCGTCTCCGTCGTAGGCGCCGGAGAATATCATCGAGCCGCCCGCGCCCGCGACGCGGGGCACGCCCGCGCCGACATATCCCGTTTTGACGGAAGTGGCGGTGATGACCGTCTCGTCATCGATGAAGTTTCGATACATGAAGCGATGTCCCATTCCGATCTCCCGGGCGGGGAGTTCCACGTCGGGAAAACCCCTGGCTCCCGCCTTGTTTCGGCATCACTCCGGCGCAGGAGGGCGCCGGGGTCACCGAATATACGGAAATCGGGGGGGAGCGTTCGCCTCGCAAATGCGGGCAAATGCGTGGCAGAAAGGGGTTGTTGAAAAAGTCCTGATGAACGGAGTGTTTTACGCGACCGGGGAGGAACGGTTTTTGTAGGTCAGACATATATGTCTGACATATCATGCGGCCCGCCTTGTGGAGGCGAAAATCAGGGCCGCATGATATGCGTGGGACAACCCCGAGGAGGGGTTGTCACCTACAAACAAATTGTCTCTCTCCGGCTTTTTCAACAGCCCCGAGAAAGGAGCGTTTGTATCGAAGGGCTTGCCCGAGTCTGTCGAGGGGAGCGCTCCCCTTCTTGGCCGGCAATCGCTCCCGCATTGGTCGCGATTGACCTTCGATACGCGGCTTCGCCGCTAATCAGGATGAGGCGGAGAGGGCGTTTTCAACAACCCCGTATGGGGGCGCCGGATATGGAAATTTGAAATATTCAGCGAATCTGCTACAATCATAGTTCAACGGAAGAATGAAGTTTTCTGTTGTACCTGCCGGTTTTATATGAAGTCCGCCCGATTATCGAAAGGACTTTTGATGCGCAGGAGGTGGGCGCGTCTCATCACGCAATCTGGCTCCATACGAAAACCAGGCAGTCGTTCTGCGAGGCTCTGGGCAGTTGGCGTATTGTTGGTTCTGGGCTTCGGCGCGTTGTTGCTCAGCCGTCCGATAACACCCCCTCCTCCCGAATCGTCCGAAAAGAGCCCCCCGCGTCCGGATGCGCGTGCAGCCGAAAAAGCGCTTGAAGATGAGACGCCGCGGGAAATCGCCAAAGCGCCCCGGAATCAGGCGCGCGATAGGCCCGAAGAAAATGCTTTGAAGAAAGCCTCTCGGGATCAGCCGGTCAAGAGTCCTGCGAAAGAAGAAAAACTCACCACCGAAGCAGGCAGATTCTCCAAAGCGGACACCGTCATCGGCGTTTTGATGGCGCATGACGTGCGCCGTTCGGAGATTCAGAAAGTCCTGGACAGCGTTCGTGAAAAGCGTATTTTTTCGCGCATTCGGGCGGGCCGTCGATATGAAGTGAGAAAAAAAGACGGCGAATTCCGTGAATTCGTTCTTCAACTGGACAATAAAAGCCGCCTCAGAATCTCGCGAACGCCGAACGGGACGATGAGGGCCTCGAAAGAGGGCATCCCCTATTCGATCAATATCGTTCGCATCCAATCCCGCATCAGCAGTTCATTGCATCAAGCCGTCGCCGATGGCGGCGGCTCTCCCGTACTGGCGAACAGGCTGGGCGATATTTTCGCATACGTCATTGATTTTCATAAGGATTTGCAAAGAGGTGACCAGGTGGAAGTCCTGGTTGAGCGAAAGCATTTTCGGGGTGAATTCGCCGGCTACGGGAGGATTCTGGCGGCGGAATTCATGGTGAGGGGCAGGCGGCACACCGCGGTGTATTTCCGGCACGCAGGCGGTAAGTATTACAACTTCGAGGGCGAATCCCTGAGGCGGGCCTTTTTGCGGTCTCCGCTGCGTTATACGCGAATCAGTTCGCGTTTCTCCAAGAGGCGTTTCCACCCCCTGCTCAAGCGCTATCGTCCCCACTTCGGCATCGACTACGCCGCGCCCCGTGGTACGCCCGTCCATGCGGTCGCCGATGGGGTCGTCGCCTGGGTGGGCCGCAAGAGCCAGGCCGGCAAGACGATTAAACTACGCCATGGCGGTGGTTATCGGACCTCCTACCTCCACCTGTATCGATATGCGCGCGGCATCCGCAAGGGCGGGCGGGTCTTCCAGGGACAGGTAATCGGCTACGTGGGTTCCACGGGTTTGTCCACGGGACCTCATCTGGATTACCGGCTGAGCCGCTACGGGCGGTATCTGGATCCCCTGAAAGCGAAGCTCCCCAAGGGCATGCCGCTCCCCCGCTCCCTGCGCTCGAAGTTCGGGAAGATTCTGGACGAACGCCGGAGAATGTTTGACAACCTGCCTTTGTTGAAGGACGCTCAGGCTTCCGCCACGCCCGTGGATCGGTTGTTCGGCGCGGGTGGATAGAAAATCATTTCTTTGAACTGAAAGCCGAAGGGGGGAGAAGCGCCCATGTTGATTCCCTTCGAGGGAATGCTGCCCAAAGTCCATGAAACCGCCTGGCTGGCGGAGACCGCCGTCGTCATCGGCGACGTGGAGATCGGCGAGCACAGCAGCGTTTGGTACAACTGCGTCCTGCGCGGAGACCATATGCCCATCCGCGTGGGAAAACGCACGAACATACAAGACGGCTCCATTCTGCACATCGAGAGCGGGAAGTACGACTGCGTGCTGGGCGACGACATTACCGTGGGCCACATGGCCATCGTGCACGGGTGCCATGTGGGAGACGGCGCCGTCATCGCGATGGGCGCCATCGTGTTGAACAACGCGAAGGTGGGAGCGGGCGCCGTCGTCGGAGCGGGCGCCGTCGTGTCCGAGAATAAAGTGATCGATCCCGGAACCCTCTGGCTGGGCGCGCCTGCGAGATATGTTCGCGACCTCAAAGAAGAGGAGATAGAGCGCTTCAAGAACGCGGCCGTCTCCTACATGAACAACAAAGAGCGTTTCAGAAATTCCTGACCACGCCGGAAATCCTCTATTTTCATGTCTGAACAACCCCGCGCCGACGCCTCGGCCCCGCTCGCCGCGGTGGTGGACTTGGGCACGAACGCGGCCCGCCTGGCGCTCGCCACGCTCGATGATGCGGGCAGGCTGGAATCGCGGGGCCGCTGGCGCGAACTGATTCGCCTGGGCGAGGGGGTCCGCGAAACGGGTCTGCTCTCGGAGAACGCCATGGAGAGGGGACTCGCCTGCCTTGCCCGGTTTGCGCAAATCATTCGGGAGCATCGCGTCAACCTCGTCGACGCCCTGGCGACCAGCGCGCTGCGTGAGGCGCAAAATGCGGATGTGTTTATCGAGCGCGCCTTGCGGCTGGGGGTCGCGATGCGCGTTATTCCCGCCGAGGAGGAAGCGCGTCTGGCGCTGGCGGGCGTTTTCGCCGGCGAGGAGCGCAGACCCGAGCGAGCGTTGGTGTTCGACGTCGGGGGAGGAAGCCTCGAGATAATTCTCTCCGGGAGTGGCGGGGTTCGAGAGATGGCGAGCCTTCCCGCCGGCGTGGTGTATTTGACGGAGCGTTACCTGAAAACGATGCCCACGCCGGACGAGCAGGTGCAGGCTTGTTCGCATGCCGTGGATGCGATGTTGGCGGATGTCGATTTCGCCGAGGAGGAACCGGCGGAAACCCCCTTTGTCGGCTGCGGGGGCGTGGTGGCGCTGGCATGGTTTTTGACCGAAGGCGCGCCGCCGGGCGGGCGCGTGGATGGACTCTCGCTGCCGGGTTCTTTTTTCGAGGAATGGGTCGGCCGGTTCGCCGGTCTGACTTACGGGCAAAGGAGAGAGCTTCGCGGTTTCGAGTCCGGGCGGGAGGACGTGGCGCTCGCCGGGCTCATCGTCGTGCGCGCGCTGTTGCGGTGGGGGCGAAAGCGGGAGTTCAGCGTATCAACCGGCGGCGTTCGCGAGGGAAGGCTGCTGGAGCTGCTGCGACGGGGCGCATAGACGGGGGTTGTTGGAAAAGACCACAGAAGGAGCGCACTGAATTTCACTCCCCCCTTGAGGGGGAGTCGAAGAGGCCGAGCGGTTTGTGCGAAGGCCGATTCGGTGGGGGGTAAAACGTGTTTGATCGCCATTCTGAATTCTACCCCCCACCGGCTCGACTTCGGGCTTCGCCCTCGTCTTGCCGTCTGGCTTTCCCCTCGGGAAGCCAGACCCTCAAGGGGGGAGTGAAATCAAAAGCGTGTGCGCAACTCAAAATTGCTTCCCAGGGGTTTTTCAGCAGCCCCGACAAGGGGAGGGTTAGTTTCCTGCGGGTCAAGGTGGGGTAGGGGCGGTTCGCGAACCGCCCCTACGGTTCGTCCCGATACGCGAGGTTTCCATAGGGTCAGACACATATGTCTGACCCCCCGTGGCCGCCGGTCGGTCATATTCATCCCGATATAGGACAGGCACGGGGACCCCGGACAATCCTTTTGGGTTGTCCGGCTACGGTGAACATTTCGATGATCGGGATTCTTTCCCTCCTCGGGGAGAATTTTTTCAACAGCCCCTTGCGCTTCGTAGTTTGACACGATTCGACGCCTCCCTATATTTTGAATCCAGGCATGGGGAAGTTGAAGCGCGATGGGACGTATGCCCGGCGCGTACGCTCGTCTGGTCGAATACCTCTTCCGGGGAAACGATATGGGGAAAACACTTCAATTTCCTCTCTCCCAAATTCCGGATGATGGACTGGACCTCGCTCTGGATTTGGAGATGGATGATTTGGATGAAGTCTGGTTCAGGGCTTCAAGTCTGAAACTCGCCGGCAGGTTGGAGAAGACGGGTCCTCACGAGGTGAACTTCCAGGGCCGGTTGAGCGGTCGGCTTGTGTTGGAGTGCTCTCTCGGGCTGGCGGAATTTGCGCATCCGTTCGATGAGCCTTTGGCCGTCTATTTTTCTCAAATGCCGCAAGGTTCCGGTTCGGAGGGTGAAATCGAACTGAATGAAGAAGACCTCGATGCCGCATACATCGACAATGAGGCGGTGGATCTGACTACGCCCGTTCGCGATCAAATCGGGCTGGCGATTCCCATACAACCCAGATGCCCTGAAAAATGTCTGGGGGAAACGCCCGAAACTTGCCGGAAACTCGATGGGGGAGAGCCCGTCGGCGTGGGCGCGGAGGGAGACCCGCGGTGGGGGGCGCTCAAGGATTGGAAACCGCGAAGCTCCGCATGATGCGCCGCGGCGGTTTGTGTGGGGAAATCTGGAATATGTGGTAGTATACAGAGATTGCGTTTCCGAACATGGGGCCGAAAGGGCCTGGACGGAAATCGCCGTGTTTGACGTATTGTTTTGAAAGGAGTGCGGTGCTGTGGGACTTCCCAAACGTCGGCACTCGCAGACGCGAGGCCGCAAAAGAAGAACACACTATAAGGCAGCGAAACCATCTATGGCGGTTTGCTCGAACTGCAATAATCCGGTGCTGCCCCACCGGGTGTGCAGCGTCTGCGGGTATTACAAGGGCCAGAAAGTTCTGGAAGTGAAGGGATAATACCACCGCTGGAAGAGATGATGAAAATAGCGATAGACGCCATGGGGGGAGACAACGCGCCTTCGGCAATCATCGAAGGGGCGTTGGACGCTCACCGGGAAGAGGGTATCGAATCCATCCTGGTGGGCGCGCCGGAGCGAATCGAGGCGGAACTCGACCGTCTTGGAGCCTCTAAGGACGTCTTTGAGATTCGCGCGGCGAGCCAGGTCATCGATATGGGCGAGTCGCCCACGAAGTCGGTGAAGTCGAAGCCCGATTCATCCATGCGCGTCGCTCTCCAGTTGGTCAAGGACGGAGAAGCGCAGGGTGTATTCAGCGCGGGCGACACCGGAGGCGCCTTCGCCGCGGGTCTGGCCGTCTTGCAGCGCATGCAGGGAGTTCAGCGGCCCGCCATCGCCGCCCTGATCCCCACCCTCAAAGGATTTTCCGTCATGCTGGACGTGGGGGCGAATCTGACCCCCCGGGCGCAGCACCTGTTTCAATTCGGGGTCATGGGTTCCGTATATACCCAGGAAGTGTTCAAGAAGCCCGCGCCCACGGTGGGTTTGTTGAACGTAGGGGGCGAAGATTCCAAAGGAACCGACGTGCTCAAGGCGGTCCATGAGATTTTCGTGAAAAGCGATTTGAATTTTGTGGGCAACGTGGAGGGGAGCACGATTTTTCAGGGCGGCACGGACGTGATCGTGTGCGACGGGTTCGCGGGCAACGTGGCTTTGAAGGTGAGCGAGAGCCTCAGTGAAATGTTGACGACGCTGCTCAGGGAGGAAATCGTCGGTTCGATGCGCAACAAGATTGGATACATGTTCTTGCAAAACGGACTGAAATCCATGCGCCAGAGAACCGATTATTCCGAATATGGAGCGGCGCCGTTGCTGGGTTTGGGTGGAATTTGTACAATCGGGCATGGCCGAAGCAACGCGAAGGCCGTGAAAAACGCCATCCGGACGACGGCGAATATCGTCAAGGTCGATCTCAATACCAAGATAGAAAAAGAGATCGACAAGCATACTTCCATACAGCGCAGCGGGGATGTGGGGTGGCGTTTGTGGAACCAGATACGAACGGGCATTTTCTACGAGAAGGTAACAGGGGACGAAAAAAAGAGCGGCGATGAAGAAAATCAGCCCTCTTGATATCTGAGCCGGTTTTCGACTACGATCACACCTTGGCAGTAATCTCGCCCGCATAGGGAATCATACCGTGACCCATTCCGTCATCTTGGGGACAGGTTCTTATGTCCCTGAAAGAATTCTCTCGAATGCCGAGCTGGAAAAAATGGTCGACACCAGCGACCAATGGATTCGAGAGCGGACGGGAATCAGCGAGCGGCGTGTGGCGAAGCCCGACGAAGCGACTTCCCACCTGTCGATTCATGCCGCCAATCAGGCGCTGGAAGCCGCGGGGGTGGAGCCTGAGGAAATCGACCTCATCATCGTAACCACCATCACGCCGGATACGATGTGCCCGGCTGCGGCCTGCTGGCTTCAGTCTCACATCGGCGCGCACAAGGCCGCGGCGTTCGACTTGAATGCGGCGTGCACGGGCTTCGTCTATGGTCTTCAGGCCGCGGACGCATACATTCGCTCGGGCATGATGAAGAAAGTGCTCCTGGTTTCCGCCGACGTGATGACGCGGGTCACGAACTGGGAGGACAGGGGCACTTGCGTTCTCTGGGGCGATGGAGCGGGCGCCGTCGTTGTGGGGGCGTCGGAAAACGGACGAAGAGGCGTCTTGGATTCCAGAGTCTACAGCGACGGCAATGGCGGGGAATTGATTCTGGTGCCGGGCGGTGGCTCGCGATTCGCCCCGATCACGCCGGGCGATGTGCACAACAAGGAGCATTTGTTGCAGATGAAAGGGAAAGAGACGTTCAAGACGGCTGTGCGTTATTTCCTGGAAGTCTGTAATGAAATGCTGGAGCGAAGCGGTCTCACATTGGATGATGTGGATATTTTTATTCCGCATCAGGCGAATCTGCGGATTATCGAGGCCGTGGCGAAACGGCTTGAATTCTCAATGGATAAGGTAATAATCACGATTAACAAATACGGCAATATGTCCGCGGCCACCATCCCGGTAGCGCTGGATGAGTCGGTGAGGGATGGGAAAATCAGAAGCGGAGATAATGTCCTCATGGCCGCTTTCGGTGGAGGCCTCACCTGGGGTGCGTCATTAGTCGAGTGGAAGTGATGATATGAACGCTTGGAAAGATTTCGCTTCATCCCCCGCCCTGTTTCATCAACGAGCATAATTGATTAAAGCTTCGCCGTTCATGCCATAGGTAAGGGTTGCCAGATGGGTGTGAAAATTGCGTTTTTGTTTCCAGGCCAGGGTTCGCAGTATGTCGGCATGGGCAAACAATTCCATGATGAGCATCCACTGGCGCGGGAAGCCTATGATCAGGCGAGCGATATCCTGGGGTGGGACCTCGCAAGGCTCAGTTTTGAAGGCCCGAAGTCGGAGTTGACGCTCACCTGCCACACCCAGCCCGCGATTCTCGTTCATAGCCATATCGCATGCGCTTTGCTGCGCGAGCGCGGTTTCAGCCCCTCTCTCGCACTGGGCCACAGTCTGGGGGAATACTCCGCCCTCCTGGCGGCCGGGGCCATCGATTTCCATACGGGTGTTGAACTGGTGAAGAAAAGAGGCCGCTTCATGCACGAGGCCGTCCCCGAGCGGGGCGGCGCCATGGCGGCCTTGCTCGGCATGGAGAGAGAGGCGGCCGAAGCCATATGCGGGGAAGTGGAGGGCGTGGTGGAGGTTGCAAATTATAATGCCCCCGGCCAATATGTCTTGTCGGGAGACAAGGACGCGGTGGAATCCGCCGCTCGTCTGGCGACGGACGGAGGAGCCAGGAAGGTCGTCATGCTTCCGGTGGGAGCGCCCTTCCATTGTTCCTTGCTGAGTGAAGCGGCCGAGCGGATGGGTGAGGTTCTCGATGAAGCGGATATCGCCGACCCTTCGGTCCCCGTCTACGCGAATGTGACCGCCCAGCCCGTTCGGGAGGGAAAACAGGTAAGAGAACTGCTCAAGCGGCAGATTCGCTCCGCCGTGCGCTGGGAGGACGCCGTGCGCGCGGCAGGCGAGGAAAAACCCGACGTGATGGTCGAGTTGGGCCCCGGGAAAGTGCTCTCCGGATTGAACAGGCGGATATTGAGGGATATACCGGTGCATAATGTGGAAGATGTGCAGAGTCTGGAGAAAGCGGTTTCGGCCCTGGGCGAGTTCAACTGAATTTCATCCCCGTGTATGATGGTTGATGAGGACATTGAGGGGAAAGGAAAAAAGCAAGTCGTAGAATTCGGATGAACGCCCCGCGGCAGCGCGAATGAGTATCGGGTCTGATTTCTTGTCGAAAGGACGACCCCATACCGGTTTGATGGAAAGATTTTCGGAGGAATCGGCGTGACAGATGAAATCAAAGCACAAATCAAGGAAATCATTGTTGAGCAGTTGAGTGTGGAGCCTGAAAAGGTGGTGCCGGAAGCTTCATTTACCGATGATCTGGGGGCGGACTCGCTGGATACCGTGGAGCTCGTCATGGCGTTCGAGGAGAAATTCGGTATCGAAATACCCGATGAAGAAGCGGAAAACATCTCCACGGTTCAGGATGCGTACGACTATATCGGCAAGGTGCCCGGAGCGGGAGATTAGAAAAACCCCGTTGGTCTGCAAATCGAAGAGGAAGCATGAATAATCTGGATTTGGTGAAGTCGGACGTACGGGTCGCCGTGACGGGGCTCGGATTGATTACGCCGCTGGGCTTGACGGTGGAGGAAAACTGGGAAGCCTTGATGCAGGGCCGTTCGGGTATCGGCAAGGTGTCGAAGTTTTGCCCGGATCGCCTGACGTCTCGAATCGGCGGAGAAATCAAGGGGTTCGAGCCGGAAAACTACTTGCCCCGCAAAGAACTCAAGAAGATGGATACCTTCATCCAGTACGTTCTTGCGGCCACCCAGATGGCTTTCGATGACGCGAGTCTCGGCGTCCCGGACGTGGATGAGGCGCCGCGATACGGCGCCATCATCGGCGTGGGGTTGGGCGGTTTGCCCGCCATCGAGGCGAACAAGGAGTTGTTGCTGACCAGAGAGCCGAGCCGCATCAGCCCCTTCTTCATCCCCATGCTGCTGGGCAACCTGGCCGCTGGCCAGGTTTCAATGCGCTGGGGATTAAAGGGGCCGAACATTTGCACCACCACGGCGTGCGCATCCGGGAATCACGCCATCGGGGACGCGATGAAGTGCATTCAGCGCGGACTGGTGGATGTCATGGTGGCCGGTGGGAGCGAGTCCTGCATCACGGAGTTGGCCATGGCGGGATTTTGCGCCATGCGGGCGCTCAGCACGCGCAATGATGACCCCGAGAGGGCGAGTCGTCCCTTTGATACGGACAGGGACGGATTCGTGATGGCGGAGGGGGCGGGCGTCATGATCCTGGAGCGCTATGAACACGCCGTGGCGCGGGGCGCGAACATTTACGCCGATCTCAGTGGTTATGGCCTCACTTCCGACGCCCACCACATCACCTCTCCGGACCCCGGCGGCGAGGGGGCGGCCCGCTGCATGGACATGGCGCTGAGCGATGCGGGGCTTGAGCCTGACGATGTGGACTACATCAACGCGCATGGCACGTCTACCGGCGCGGGGGACAGGCTCGAAACGACGGCCATCAAAAGAACATTCGGTGAGCATGCCTACGAACTTAGTGTAAGTTCCACCAAATCTATGACCGGGCATCTGCTGGGTGCGGCGGGAGGGGTGGAATCGGTTTTCACCATCCTGGCGCTTAAAAACCAGAGTATTCCTCCCACGATCAATCTGGATACTCCGGATCCGGAGTGCGATCTCGACTATGTGCCCAATTCTGCCCGGAAAGCGGATATCGGCTGTGCCATCACAAACTCTTTCGGGTTCGGGGGGACCAACGCGTCGCTCTTGTTCAAGAGAGCGGAAAGCAACGCGGCTTAAAAAAAGCGGTCCCGCCAAAAACGGAAACGAGGATATCTCCGGTTTCGGGGCAAGGAACGTCGCCCTGGGTGAAATCGAAACCCGGATCGGCTATTCGTTTTCGGACAAAGAACTCCTCGTTCAAGCCTTGACGCATCGTTCTTTTGCCAAAGAAAGCGCGACTCCCGCTTCAGACAATGAGCGCCTGGAATTTCTGGGCGATGCCGTTTTGCAACTCGTCGTGACGGAAAAGCTCTGGAAGGATTTCCCGACGGATGATGAGGGTGTTTTGACGCATATGCGCTCGGAGCGGGTGAATGGCCGTTCTTTGGCGGGAGTTTTCAGGCGGCGTGGATTGGGGGACTTCCTTCGTTTGGGCAAAGGAGAGGAGAAAACGGGCGGCCGGCAAAAGCCCTCCATCCAGGCGGGCGCAGTCGAGGCGCTGGTCGGCGCCATATATCTTGACGCCGGTTACGCCAGTTGCGCGCAATGGGCGGAATCATGGTTCTGGGCCGCGGGCCTGAATGAAGAAGGCGTCCTGTCGCAGGATTTCAAAAGCCGGCTTCAGCGGCTGGCGCAAAAAAACGGGAACAAGCCGCCTGGTTATCGTCTGGTTCGGGAGAGTGGCCCAGAACACGAAAAAGAGTTCGAAGTCGAGGTTCGCCTCGGTCGCAAGGTGATGGGCCGTGGGCTGGGCGCGACCAAGAAAGCGGCCGAGCAGGTGGCTGCGAAAGAAGCCGTCCACAAGATCGGGGAAGCTTAGCGACCCCGAGGACCCCGAGTGCCGGGGATGTGATATTTTGCTTTACGGATGCCGGAGAATTCTGATAAGTTATTGATTCCTGCCGCCCTGGTAGTGTCTTATACCGCCCCCTGAAAATGAAGTTCACTCGCCCGCCGAGGTGTTGAATTGCGATTCCAACGCTTGGAGATGCAGGGGTTCAAGTCCTTCGTTGAAAAGACCGTAATCGAAATCGGCGAGGGTCTTACGGCTGTGGTCGGACCCAACGGATGCGGCAAGAGCAACGTATGCGATGCCGTCAGGTGGGTTCTGGGCGAACAGGCTCCGAAGAACATGCGCTCGAAGAAGATGGAGGATGTCATCTTCAACGGCAGCGCCGATCGAAAGCAACTCGGCATGTCCGAGGTCTCGCTCACCATCACCGACCTCAAAGGAGTGGTGACCTCTCCCGCATTCAGGGATTTTGACGAGGTGGTGGTTACCCGTCGGTTGTATCGCTCCGGGGAAAGTGAATATCTCATCAATCGCAATCCCTGTCGTCTCAAGGACATCGTCGATTTGTTTCTCGATACCGGCATTTCTCTCGACACTTTCTCCATCGTGGAGCAGGGCAAGATAGAAACTCTCGTGAACGCGAGGCCAATGGACAGGCGGATTCTGATTGAAGAGGCCGCCGGTATCATGAAATACAAAAGCAGGCGCAACGAAGCGTTGAGGAAGCTGGAGCTCGCGCAGGCGAATCTGCTTCGTGTGGCCGACATCATGCGCGAAAAAGAATCCCGCCTTCGCTCTTTGCGCCGCCAGGCGAGGAAAGCGACGTTCCATAAGGAATACCGAACTGAAATTACCGATCTTTCCCAAAAAATCATGGCGCTCGACTACCTGAAACTTGTGGATGAGCTTGTTCCGGCGGAAAAAGCGTTTGACCGTGTCAAAGAAGAAGAGCAGGCGGTATCGGCGAAACTGTCTTCTCTGGAGGCTGATAGAGAAAAAGGGCTTGTTTTGCTCGCCGAGCGCTCGGAAGCGTTGGCGGAATCTCGCCGCCGCGCAGTGGAGGTGGAGGGCTGCCTCCAGCGCCTGGAGAATCGAGTCGAGATGCTGGGCAACCGTCTCGTGGAACTCGACGCGGAAGATGAGCGTCGCGCGGAGGAAATACAGGCTCTCGACGTCGAATCCACGACCTTGGAGAACGAGAGGGTCGGGCTTGCCTCAACGCTGGAGATGCTTACGGAGCAATCGGATGTTGCGCGCCGGGAGTATGACGTCAGTGTGGCGGAGTTGGCCGCTGTTCGCGAAGCCTTGAAAGAGTTCGAACGGGTTCTTGATGAGGCCAGGCGCGATCAAGAGGAGGGAAGAGAGCGTTTGAGTGCGGCGCGTCAACAAATCGCATCCATCGAATCGAGGTGCGGGGGGATGTCCGAATCCGGAGATAGGATTGGCGAAGAGGTCGAGAAAATCAGGCGCCAACTCCAGTCGGCCCGAACCGACGTGGATGACGGGAAGAGACGGGTCGAATCGCTGGCCGCATCTGAATACCGCGCAAAACAAGAACTTGAACACGCCGGGTCGGAACATGCGAGCGCGGCGGAGTCGCTGAGCCGCCACGAGGAATCCGCGGCGGAGATCAAGGAGTCGTTGATGGAAGCGAACTCCGCTCTCTCGGTTTTAGAGGGTGTTCTTGATTCCGGCGAGAGCGGAATCGCGGATGCGGAGGCGTTCATATCCTCCGGCGCCCGAGTGTTGGCGTCTTTCTCCGATGTCATTCGCGTCGACCCGAAATTTGAAAAAGCCGTTGAAGCGGTTCTGGGAGATAAATTGCCGGGCGTGGTGGTGAAGACGCCGGGCGATGCGGTCAATGCGATTCGCGAGCTGATGGGTTCGGAGGCCGGGCGAGGCGTGGCGCTGCCGATGGAACTGGGTGTTCAGGCGAGCGCCGTCGTCCCGCTCGGAGACGGCGTTCTGGGCGCGGCGGTGGATTTTGTGCGTTGCGATGCGGATTATCGCCCTCTCGTTCAATCGCTGCTCGGCAATGTCGTGGTGGCGGAGAATATCGATGCCGCGCAGGCGGCGTGGTGCAATGGCCCGCAAGGCGTCGTTTGCGTGACATTGAACGGCGAAATGATCCACGCGAATGGCGCGGTGGAAGGCGGGTTGAGTCGAAATGAAGGTTTTTTGGAGCGATCGAGGAGATGTGAGGAGATGCGTCTGAAAGCAGGGCGTCTCGAAGAGCAGCTTCTTGAGTTGGGGCCGATTTCTGAACAATTGAGGGGGCAACTCGCAAAAGCGGAAGGAAGAAGCCGCCATGCGGCCGAGGCGAATCAACGGGCCGAAGTGATGCGCGTGGAAGCCGAAGGGACACTCCGTCTGGCGGAAGAGAAGCGTGAGGACCTGGAAAAACGGTTGGCCGCGCTAGAGTCCACGAGAGAGGAGACGCAAGCGGAGCACGCGCGCCTCGTTGGGGCTCTCCAGGAGGCCCGGGATGAAAGTCTCCGCTCGGAGGAGATGATCCTGGAGATCGCCTCCCGGGTCCGGGAGGTCGAGAACAAGGTCGGGGACGCCGGCCTGCGGTACTCGGAGGTGGAGGCGCGCGCCACGGACAAAAAAGTCGCCTTGACGGAAATCAACGGGCGGGCGGCAGGCGGCCGGGCTGAGGTTCAACGGCTCGACGACGCGATCTCCCGGAATTCGGCCCGCAAAATCCGCAGGGAAGAAGATCGACTCGGGTCAATCGACAAGAGGAAACGCTTTCAGGAGAGCCTCGATCAGGGGAAAGAGGAAATCCGCGCCCTCCGGCATGAGAAGGCCGAGGTGGAAGCCGAACAGGCCGAGCGTGAACGCATTTTGCGGGAAGTGCAGTTGCATGATGAGAAATTGGGCGATTCGATTCGCGAGATAAAGGAAAGCCTCTCTGATCTGAACGATGCGGTCAGCGTGGCGGCGGAGCGGCGTACGACGCTTCGCGTGCAGCGGGAATCGATGGTGGAATCCGCCGAAACGGAATATCAGGTCAATCTCGAAGAGACGGCGGAGAACCGGCGGGAAGAACTTCCCCGGTACCAGGAGATTTTGAACCGCCTGGAGATGCTGACCCAGAGGCTTTCCCGCATGGGGGAGGTGAATCCTCTGGCTGCGCAGGAATACGATGAAATCAACCAGGAATACGTGTTTTTGCAGGAACAGCAGCAGGATTTGGAAAGTTCCATCGCCGACCTCCACACGACGATCGAAAGGCTGAACAAGACGACGAAATCCCGCTTCCTGGCGGCGTTCGAGGAGGTGGGCAGCGCCTTCGCGGATATTTTCGGCCGCCTGTTCCAGGGGGGCGAGGCGCGCATGTACCTGCTTGACCCGAACGACCCGCTGGAGACGGGCGTCGACATAGAGGTGCGGCCGCCGGGCAAGCGTCCTTCGAACATCATGCTCCTCTCCGCCGGGGAAAAGGCGCTCACCGCCATTTCTCTGTTGTTCGCGGTCTTCAGCGTTCGGCCGAGTCCGTTCTGCATCCTCGACGAGGTGGACGCCACCCTGGACGACGCCAACGTCGGGCGTTTCCGGGAAGTCATTGCCGAGCTCGAGGGCCGGAGCCAGTTCATCATCATCACCCATAACAAAAAGACCATGTCTTACGCGGATCAACTCTACGGCGTGACGCAGAGGGAAAAAGGCGTCTCGGAGATCGTCTCCGTCAAGCTGAACCGCGAGGAGGCGAGAGCAAACGGCGTGGGGGAGGCGGTGCTGGAATCACAGGCGTAGCATCGTCTCGTATTTCCACGGAAGGTTTTGTTGAAGACGACCCCGGAGCGCCGGCGCCGGGGTCGGTTTTGCGCGGCGCGAGTCGGAGGAAACGCCTTTGACGTCCGGTTCCGGGAAGAGGAAAGGTTCGGGGAAAGGCGATGGCGCAAAAGGCTGGTTGGGCAGATTGCGCGACGGCCTCGCGAAGACGAGAGGGGGTTTTCTCGCCCAGGCGAGGGGTTTGCTCGCGGGACGCATCGACGAGGAAACGATCGAAGAGTTGGAAGAGGTTCTCTATATGGCGGATTTGGGTCCCCCGCTCGTCGAGGCGCTGCTGGAGAGGCTGAAAGCGGGGGAGGGCGCCGGAGCGGACGCGCAGGCGCGCATCAGGGCGATCATGCGCTCTTGTCTCGAAAGCCCCGTCCGCCCGCCCGCGTTTACGCCGCAGGCTCCTCCTGCGGGCGAACCCGGAATCATTTTCCTGGTGGGCGTCAACGGCGTGGGGAAGACGACGACGGCCGGAAAGCTCGCATCGCGGTATTCCGCCGAAAAACTTAAAGTCATGCTCGCGGCGGGGGATACGTTCCGGGCCGCGGCCGGTGAGCAGTTGGCGGTATGGGCCGAGCGGAGCGGATGCGAAATCATCCGCCACCGGGAAGGAGCGGATTCATCCGCCGTGGTGTATGACGCCGTTCAGGCGGCGAGGGCGCGCGGCGTCGACATATTGCTCGTGGACACGGCGGGGCGCCTGCATACGAAGAAGAATCTCATGGAGGAATTAAAAAAGCTCGGGCGCGTGACGCGCCGCCTCGTCGATGCGGCCCCCCATGAGGTGCTGCTCGTGCTGGACGCCACGTCCGGGCAGAACGCGCTCGCCCAGGTGCGCGAGTTCGGCCCGGCGCTGGGCGTAACGGGCCTCGTCCTCACCAAACTCGACGGAACGGCCAGGGGCGGCGTGGCGCTGGGCGCCGCTTACGAGAGCGGCATACCGATAAGATACGTCGGCGTGGGCGAATCGGTGGAAGACCTGGTCGATTTCGACGCCGATGCGTTCATCGAGGCGATTTTCGGCGAATAGTCTTTTGGGCCTTCTCGCGCCCGTTTTTGACAAGAAACGGCGAAACGTTTTGTTTATCAGTAGTTTAAGCCTCAAGAAATTTATCGAAAAACCTCGTGAATTTATCCGAATTTATCTGAATTCATCGAATTTTTCAGGAATTCGCCGTTTTTGAAAAACGGACGGCCCATGGTATCGCAGGGCGATCCTGCCATGCGCCCGGGAAACCGCCGCGACGCCAAATGCGGGCAAATGCGCCTGACCCGTAATCGGGAGCGGTCGTTTTTCGAGAGTGCGCGGCGCGTCAGGCGTCGCCGACGACGACCAGCAGATCCTTGGTGTCGACCGTGGTGCCGGCCGGCGCGACGACCTTCTCGACGACGCCGCTCCGCTCGGCGCGGATCACGGTTTCCATCTTCATCGCCTCGATCGCCACCAGCACGTCGCCCTCCTCGATCGCCTCGCCCTCACCAAAGAACACCTTGGTCACCATCCCCGGCATCGGCGCGCCGACGTGGTTGGTGTTTGCTTCCTCGGCCTTGGGCAGCGCCATGACTGCGGCGGCGGCGCTGCGGTCGGCGACGCGCACCGTCCGGGGCTGCCCGTTCAACTCGAAGAATACCGTGCATTCGCCTTTCTGATCGGTTTCGCTTCGCGCGAGATAGCGGATGAACAGGGTGCGCCCGCGCTCGATATCGACGGCCACCTCCTCGCCCGGCTCCATCCCGTAGAAATAAACCGGCGTCGGCAGCACGCTCACGTCGCCGTATTTGCGCCGAGTGGTCGCGTAGTCGGTGAATACCTGCGGGTACATCAGCCAGGAGGCGAACTCGGCGTCGCTGATCGGGCGCTGGGCTTTCTCTTCGGCTTCCTCGCGAGAGGCTGCGAGATCGGCGTCGGGCAACACCGAGCCGGGCCGCACGGTGATCGGCTCCCTTTCTTTGAGTATCTTCTCCTGCAGTTCGCGCGGGAAGCCGCCGTGCGGCTGCCCCAACTCGCCCGCGAACAGCGAGACCACCGATTCGGGAAAGGCGATCTCGCGCTCGGGGTCCGCTACGTCTTCGGGCGTCAGCCCGCCCGTCACCATCATCAGCGCCATGTCGCCGACCACCTTCGAAGAGGGGGTGACCTTCACGATGTCGCCGAACATGCGATTGACCTCGGCAAAGGCCCGCGAGACCTCCGGCCAGCGCTGGTTGTCGATGCCCAGCGCCCGCGCCTGCTCGCGCAGATTGGTGTACTGGCCGCCCGGAATTCCGTGGTTGTAGACGTCCGAGGTGCCGGCGCGGAACTCGCTCTCGAAGGCGCGGTAGAGGTTGCGCACCTGCTCCCAGTAGGTGGATAGGGTCATCACCGTGTCGGGGTCGATTCCGGGGTCGCGCCCGGAGTGGCGCAAGGCCGCGGTGATCGAACCGAAGCTCGGCTGCGAGGTGAGGCCGCTCATCGAATCCATCGCCGCGTCCACGGCATCCACGCCGGCCTCCACGGCGGCGAGCACGCTGGCCGCGGAAATCCCGCTGGTGTCGTGGGTGTGGAAGTGGATGGGAATGCCGATCTCTTCTTTAAGCGTCTCGACGAGCGTCCGCGCCGCCGCCGGCTTGCAAAGGCCCGCCATGTCCTTGAGGCCCAGGATGTGGGCGCCCGCGGCCTCTAGTTCGCGGGCGAGCGCGACATAGTATTCGAGGTCGTACTTGGTCAGGCCCGGGTCGGTGATGTCGCCGGTGTAGCAGATCGCCGCCTCGCAGAGCTTGCCGGTCTCCAGCACCGCGTCCATCGCCGGGCGCATGTTCTCGACCCAGTTGAGCGAATCGAAGATGCGGAACAGGTCGACCCCGTTTTCGGCCGATTGTTGTACGAAATAGCGCACCACGTTGTCCGGGTAGGTGGTGTAGCCGACGCCGTTCGACGCGCGCAGGAGCATCTGGGTCAGGAGGTTGGGCATCGCGGCGCGCAGCCGCTCCAGCCACGCCCAGGGACACTCGTTCAGGAAGCGCATCGCCACGTCGAAGGTCGCGCCGCCCCAGCATTCGACCGAGAAAAGCTGCGGCAAAAGCCGCGCATAGACGGGCGCGACCGCGATGAGGTCGTAGCTCCTGACCCGCGTCGCCAGCAGCGACTGGTGCGCGTCGCGGAACGTGGTGTCGGTCATCAGCACTTGTTCCTGCTTGAGCATCCACTGGGCGAAAGCCTCAGGACCCAGGGCGTCGAGAAGTTGCCGCGAACCGTCCTGTACCTCGTGGCCTGCCGCCTCCGGTACGCTCGGCGTCTGGCGCGTGGGCGGCTTGGGCCTTCCTTCCACCACGCTGTTGCCGTTGACGATCACGTCCCCCAGGTAGCGCAGCAGCCGTGTCGCGCGGTCCCGCCTGTAGGCGAAGGTGAACAGCTCCGGCGTCTCATCGACGAAGCGCGTCGTGCAGGCGCCTTCCAGGAACCGGGGATGGCCGATGACGTTTTCCAGAAAGGCGAGGTTCGTGGCGACGCCGCGGATGCGGAATTCGACAATCGCCCGCCTCATCCGCCGGACCGCCTCATCGAACGTCGGCGCCCAGGCCGTCACCTTCTCCAGCAGCGAGTCGTAGAACGGCGTGATCCGCGCGCCCGAATAGGCGGTGCCGCCGTCCAGGCGCACGCCGAACCCGGTGGCGCCGCGATAGGCGGTGAGCACGCCGTAATCGGGGATGAAATTGTTCTCCGGGTCCTCGGTGGTCACCCGGCATTGCATGGCGTGGCCGTTCACCCGAACCTCGTCCTGGCCCGGGATTCCGCTCTCGGGCGCGCCGATGGCGGCTCCGCCTGCGATGCGGATCTGCGCCTTCACCAGGTCGACGCCGGTCACCACCTCGGTGACCGTGTGCTCGACCTGGATGCGCGGATTGACTTCGATGAAGTGGAACGAGCCGGCCTCGTCGTCGACGAGGAACTCGACGGTGCCCGCGTTGTTGTAGCCGACCGCGCGGCCTATCTTGAGCGCGCTCTCGTGGATCGCCGCTCGGGTCGCGGCGTCCAGATAATGCGCCGGCGCCTGCTCGACGATCTTCTGGTTGCGCCGCTGCACCGAGCAGTCCCGCTCGTGGAGATGCGCCAGGTTGCCGTGGTTGTCCCCTAAAATCTGGACCTCCACGTGACGCGCGCGGCGAATCAGCTTTTCGAGATAAACCTCGTCATTCCCGAACGCCGCCAGGCACTCGCGCCGCGCGGCCTCGACCGCATCGGCGAACCCGGCTTCACTCTCGATCATGCGCATGCCACGCCCGCCGCCGCCCCAGCTCGCCTTGAGCATGACGGGAAAACCGACCTCCCGGGCGCGCCGCGCGGCCTCGTCCGGATCGCGGGGGAGCGGGCCTGTCGCAGGCACCACCGGGACGCCGGCCGACACCGCGATTTCGCGCGCCGCCACCTTGTTGCCGAGCGCGCGCATGATCTCAGGGCCAGGGCCTACGAAGACGATCCCTGCGTTCGCGCACGCCTCGGCGAAGTCGGGGTTCTCGGCCAGGAAGCCGTATCCGGGGTGGATCGCATCGGCGGCGTTCTCGCGCGCTACGCGGATCACCTCGTCGATGCTGAGATAGGCCTCTATCGGGCCCATCCCCCGGCCTACCAGATAAGCCTCGTCGGCCTTGAAACGGTGCAGTGCGAACCGGTCCTCCTGCGAGTAGATTGCGATCGTCGCGATGCCGAGCTCGACCGAGGCGCGAAACACGCGGATGGCGATTTCGCTCCGGTTGGCGACCAGGATCCGGCGGAAATTGGTCTGCGGCTGGTGAATCATAACGTTCCTTGTTTGTTCTCGCGGAACTTCCGCCTGCCGGGGTTGGATGCCAAGTCCTCGTCATCATATAGCAACTTAAAGCGGGACGCATGCGTGGGGCTGTTGGAAAAGTCCCTCTGACAAGGGGGGTTGGTTTCGTAGGGACAACCCTCCGTGGTTGTCCTTTTACAGGATGGCTGCTATCAGGACAGGCACGCAGGCCTGTCCCTACGGTAGGCAGCGCTTTCTTCTAGGGACCCACGGCGAATTTGGTTTTCGTTCGTCATTCCGGCGAAAGCCGGAATCCATTTTACGCCTTTTGCCTTTCGTCAGGGTTCTCGCGCATCCGCAGGGAATGAAGCGCCGTCGTTCATTCACCCGCATCCGCAAATGGATTCCGGCTTTCGCCGGAATGACGGTGAATACTCACGACGGAAGGGCTTTTTCAACACGCCCCTCAAGGGAGGAGTGATTCTTCTCTCTACTCGGATGGAATCAACCGGATACAAGGGTCTGTAGGGACAGGCCCCCGTGCCTGTCCGAGGTGTCACGACCTGCCCATATTCATTTGCGCATCAACGCGATTGTAGGGGACGCATATATGCGTCCCTGCTTTTTTGCCTCCCGGTGATGGGCCGCATGTATGCGGCCCCTACAAAACCATCGCATCCCCACTCCTTTAGGAAGGCTTTTTCCACAGCCCCGAACGACGACCGTAGTCGGACAGGCACGGAGGCCTGTCCCTACTAAAAAGCAGGCTCCCTCAAGAGGGGGGTGGTTTGGCTCGGCCCGACAAGGGGGTTTTCGACAACCCCCCTTCGAGGGTTTCAATATTTTCAGGCATCAGGGTTTTTCGGAAGATCGATCCGCCTCGTGGGGCAGGGGAATCCGCCATCGGCCTGGAACGCCCGCCATGGTCCGAGTGCGGGCAAATGCGCACCCGGAATGGAGCGCGTTTGCGCCCTAACCGCCGCTCAGCATCGACGGCAGGCGGGATTTCGGGGGGCAATGCTCGGAGGGCTCCGTCCCCTCCACGAAGGCTTCCGTTATCGGTTCGCCCTCACACCAGGCGGAGGGCAGGTGGCCGGAGCGGGAATCCACGTTCACCAGGGCGACCCCCGGCGGCGGTTCGGGCGTGCGGACTTCGGTTTCCCCGCCTTCGAGCAGGCCTTTCATCACTTCGATCCAGATGGGCAGGGCCGCGCCTCCGCCCGAAGCCCGGTAGCCCATGTGCTTGTTGTCGTCGCGGCCCACCCAGACCCCCAGGACGAGGTCTTCGGAGAAGCCGATGAACCAGGCGTCGCGGTATTCGTTCGTCGTGCCCGTTTTCCCGGCCAGAAATGAGCCGATCTCCCCGGCTTTTTTGCCGGTTCCGCGCGTGACGACGCCGCGCAGCAGCATTTTCACCTGGTAGGCCGTCTCGGGCGCGATGGCGAGGTGCGTCGTGGGAATGTTTTCCTCCAGCACCCGGTTTCTCCCGTCGGTGACCTTCGTGATCTCGTAGGGCCGCGCGTATATGCCCCCCGAGGCGAACGGAATGTAGGAGGCCGTGAACTGGTACGGCGTCACCTCGATGGAGCCGAGCGCAAGCGAAAGATACGGGTTCATTTTCGTGCGGATGCCGAGCCGGTGCGCGAACGTAATCGCTTTTTCCGGCCCCATCTGGTCCAGCAGCTTGATGGTGGCCAGGTTGAGGGAAGACTCCAGTGCCCTTCTCATGGTGACGGGGCCGTAGAACTTGTTGGTGTAGTTTCTGGGTTTCCAGGCCCTCGGCGTGCCCGGCATCCGGCGGACGAAGGGGGTATCCATGAGAATGTGGACGGGCGTGTAGCCCTGAGACAGGGCTGTCCCCATGATGATGGGCTTGAATGCCGAACCCGGCTGGCGCCGCGCCTGCGTGGCGCGGTTGAACGGGAAGCGGCGGAAGTTGGTTCCGCCCGCCAGGGCGCGAAGCGCCCCGGTCCCGGCGTCGAACGCGATCACGGCGCCCTGCACGGTCTCCTGCCATTCCAGGAAGAGCTTTTTCGAGGCCCGATCCACCCTGATCACGCGCCCCAGGAGCAGGTCGCCTTCCCGGAGTCTTTGGGGGTCGATGCGTTCGGGAAGAAGCATCTCCGCCTCGTAGTCTCCGACGATTCCGCCAATCGTCTTCCCCGTGATGTCGAGAACGTGGAACTGGAACCCGTCCCCCAGGCGCGGCGGCCTCCGCATTTTTGTTCCGGGAAGCATGAACCTGCGTCTTTCGTTTATTTTCCCGATGCCGTCGATGAGCGCCCGGTGAGCGATTTTCTGCAAGTCGATATCGACGGTCGTATGAATTTGAAGGCCGCTCTTGTAAAGGGATCGTCCGAACCTGCGGCTGAGGTCGAGGCGGGTTTTTTCGATGAAGTAGGCGGCTTCCGGTACGATACTGGCCGTCTTGGGGGCCAGTCGGATCGGCTCTTCGCGAGCGGTTTTCTCCTGCTCCCCGGTAATGAACCCCGAAGCCCGCATTCTTTTGATGACCAGGTTTCGCCGGTTCATCGCGCTGTCGGGATTTATCCTGGGGTTGAACCGCGTCGGGGCCTTGGGCAGTCCCGCAATCATGGCGGATTCGGCCAGGGTGAGTTGGGCGGCCGTTTTCCCGAAATAGATCCGGGCCGCCGCCTGCACCCCGTACGCCCCGCTGCCGAGATATATCTGATTCAGATAGAATTCGAGTATCTCGTCTTTCGTGAAGCGCCGCTCGATCTCGAGGGCGAGAAACGCTTCCCGGATTTTGCGCTTGAGTTTCCTCTCGGGCGTCAAAAAGAGGACTTTCGCCAGTTGCTGGGTGATGGTGCTGCCCCCCTGCACGAATTGGCCCGCCCGCAGGTTCTTGATGAACGCCCGGGCGATATCCGGATAGCTCACGCCCGGGTGGTCGTAGAATCGGCTGTCTTCTATGGCGAGAAACGCTTGCTGCAGCGTGGCGGGGATTTGTTTCAGGGGTATGGGGCTTCTTCTTTCCTGGTACAATTCGGCGAGGAGTTCGCCCCCCCGGGCGTAGATGCGCGTGATGGAGTTGGGTTTGTAGTTTTGGAGCCGCTCGAGCTCGGGAAAATCGTATAGATAACCGAGGCTCGCGCCGACACCCAGTCCGCAGACAACGGCCAGGGCGCCCAGCGTGAGAAGGACTGTTTTTCCATGTCCGGAACGGGGCAGCAACGGAGCGACCCTCTCGGGGAGACGGATTTTCGAGGCGTTCCTCCGCGTCCGGCGGAGACGCTTCATTATAAATTCGCGGCGTCGTTTCCGCAATATCCGAAAAATCCGGATGGCGTCTCGGTTGAATGCAAAGGGGGGTTCCTCGCCTTGCCCGGCGGCACCGTGCCTCACGTCGCCAGGCCAAGCCATGATTCGGCTCGCTCGTATCGCTGTTCGTTCGGCTCGGCTATAGGATTTATTCCACCGCGCCGCCACTCCGTTTTGCGCGATTTCTTTCCGGCGTTCGGATGACGGCCTGCTCGTCCGCGCCTTGCCGCCCCTTCCGGGTGATTATCCGGTTTTGGGTTTGGAATTCGGTGACTTCACCCGTTGCGATCTTCGCCGCCTTGACGGGGCAACTTATCGCGTCCCCGGGTCATTCCCGTCCATCGGGTTCGCTCATGGCCTTTTACCCGCTGGTTCGCTCGATGAGGGCCTTCTGCCCTTCGATGAGAACCCCGAGCGCGGATGTGCTTTCCCTGAGCGCGGATGTGCCTTCCCTCTGCCCTTCGATGAGAACCCTGAGCGCGGACGTGCTTTCCTTGTGCCCTTCGATGAGAGCATCGAGCGCAACTCTGCTGTTCCTGATCTCTTCCATGTTCTCTTCGTGGCGCCGAATGCTTTCTTGCTCTCGGCGCTCCGTTCCTTTTCTCATGGAGTGAATGCCGTAAAATATCAGTCCGAGACCGACGTATTGCCCAAAGATGCTGAGCATTTCATAGGAGGTCATGGCGTCTCCTTTCCGTAGGCGGCTCCCATTCTCCGCCAAAGTCTCGGGAAGCGTCAAGACGCTTTTTGAGCGCCTGCCTTGATCCGAGTTGTAATTCTCCCAATTTCATCATTCGTGCCGGGAACCCGCCTTGTCTGTCGGGGCTCTCACTGAATACAACAGCCTTACGCTATGGGACTGTTGTTCGAGACCGAGCGGATGGGAGATCGCGAGGTGGCGCCTCTTCAACAAGACATGCGCCAACGACCTGAAAACACTCGGGAGGCGACTCGTGATGAGAGGGCCGAATACATATACGAATAAGGCGTATGACACCGTATGAAACCTGCAGCCTCATCGAGCGGTATATTGGCCTTGGGTTGATATTCTGCGGGATCGGGGCGATGCGGAAAGGAACAGATGCGAGAGCGGCTGATTCCGAGCGCAGGCATGAACAGAACATGCGAAAACTCGATGAGAGCATAGAGGGGATGAGAGCCCTCATCGAAGGGCAAAAGGTTCTCATCGAGCGCACCGGCGGCTGATACCGGAATTTGCCGGTTTTTTATGCCCTCCCCTTGCGCCACCCCCATATTCAAACCGGGACGCCGCCAAAATCCGTTTGCTCGTTGACAACAGGGAGCGAGGCCGACATAAAGGGATACGGAAACATGATTGGTATCCCGTCGCCCATCTGTATCGAGGGAGCGCATAGGGTGATCGAGCAATCACGCGTTCTGGTGCTCAATCAAACGTATGAGCCGATAAACGTCTGCAACGCGCGCCGCGCGATTCGCATGATGATCAACGGAAAAGCCGATACCGTCGAGACGAACGGTTTGCTCGTCCGCAGCGAAGCGATGGAGTTTCACCTGCCCGCCGTCATACGGTTGAGAACGTACGTTTACGTTCCGCGCCGGAGCCGGATTCCGTTCAGCAAAAAGAACGTGATGCGCCGCGACGAGAATACATGTCAGTATTGCGGGGTGAAAGGCGGATATTTGACGGTGGATCACGTGGTGCCGCGCTCCCGCGGCGGCCGCTCCACCTGGGAGAACGTGGTTTGCAGCTGCCGGAGATGCAACGCGAAAAAAGGAGACCGCACGCCTGAGGAGGCGGGCTTGAAGTTGAAGGCGCACCCCGAGAAGCCGAGATCGTTCATATTGCACCACTTGAGCCATCGTTTCCCTGCCTCCGCGCAGCACGTGTGGGAAAAATACCTCCACCCCGCTCGATTCGCTTGACGCCCAAGGTTTATCAGCCTTCCTTTATCCGCTAAACTTTCATCCGCTCGATTTTTCGAGTCGCCTGAGTCGGAGGCTGAGGACCCTTCATGAGCAGCTTCGAGCTCCATTCGAATTTCTCGCCCACGGGCGATCAGCCCGAGGCGATAGACGCCATCGTCCGGCAGTTCGAAGAGGGCCAGAACCACCAGGTTCTCCTGGGCGTCACCGGTTCCGGCAAGACGTTCACGGTGGCGAACGTCATCGCGAAGATGGGAAAGCCCACGCTCGTCATCGCCCACAACAAAACCCTGGCCGCGCAGCTTTATAACGAATTCAAGGGGTTTTTCCCCAACAACGCGGTGGAGTATTTCGTCAGCTATTACGACTACTACCAGCCCGAAGCCTACGTCCCCACCACGGATACGTTCATCGAAAAAGACGCCTCCATCAACGACGAACTCGACTGCCTGCGCCACGCGGCCACGCGCTCCGCTCTGATGCGCGAAGACGTCATCGTGGTGGCGAGCGTGAGCTCCATCTACGGTCTGGGTTCGCCGGCCGATTATTTCGACCTGCACATCGATATTTCCGTCGGCATGGAGATGGACCGCGAGGAGTTGCTCACGCAACTGGTGAGGATTCAGTACCGGCGCTCGGACGCGGCCTTGCGCCGCGCCTCTTTCCGCGCGCGGGGGGACGTCGTCGAAATCCTGCCCGCCCACGAGGAAGAACAGGCGATTCGCGTCGAATTCTTCGGAGATGAAATCGACTCCATCACGGAAATCGAGCCGATGCGGGGCGTCGTTTTACGGAAACTCGACCGGGTGGAGATTTACCCCAACAGCCACTACATCACGCCCGAGGAGAGGCTCTCGACCGCCATCGAGGCCATTCAGAAGGAATTGTGGGAGCACGTGGCGGAGCTCAATGCGCAAGGCAAATCTTATGAAGCGCAGCGCCTGCAGCAGCGGACCTTGCAGGACATCGAGATGCTCAGGGAAGTGGGCTACTGCCATGGGGTGGAGAACTACAGCCTGCACCTGGACGGGCGCTTGACGGGCGAGCCGCCCGCGACCCTGTTTTCATATTTCTCGCGCGATCATCTGGTGGTGATAGACGAGAGCCATCAGAGCATCCCCCAGATCAGGGGCATGTACCGGGGAGACCGCTCGCGCAAGGAAACCCTGGTGTCCTACGGCTTCCGGCTGCCCTCGGCCCTGGATAACCGCCCGCTCGAGATGAGCGAGTTCGAGGCGAATCTCAAGAACACGATCTACGTTTCGGCGACGCCCGGCCCCTACGAACTGGAGAAGAGCGAAGGCGTCGTCGTGGAGCAGTTGTTGAGGCCCACCGGCCTGGTCGATCCACCGGTGGAGGTCCGGCCGGTGCAGGGGCAGGTGGACGATCTGCTGGCCGAGGTGCGCCGAGTGGCGGCGATGGGAGACCGCGCCCTCGTCACCACCCTGACGAAAAGATTCGCCGAGGATCTGACGGAATACTATGAGGATTTGGGGGTCCGGGTACGTTACATGCACAGCGACATCGACGCGCTCGAGCGCGTGCGGATCATCCGCGACCTGCGTTCGGGCGTTTTCGACGTTCTGATCGGCATCAACCTGTTGCGCGAGGGACTGGATTTGCCCGAAGTCGCTCTCGTGGCCATATTCGATGCGGACAAGGAAGGTTTCCTGCGATCGGAGACTTCGCTCATCCAGACCTCGGGCCGCGCGGCGAGGCACTTGAGCGGCCGGGTCATCATGTATGCGGATCGCATTACCGACAGCATGCGCCGCGCGCTGGATGAGATGGACAGAAGAAGGAGCATCCAGCTCGCCTACAACGAGGCGAACGGGGTTGTGCCCCGCTCCATCAGCCGCAGGATGGACGAGCTTCTGGAAGCCTCCGCCGTGCCGGGTGACGGCGACGCCTTCCCGTGGGAAGAGGCGGACGAGCCGGAATTTTCCGAGATGGACGCGGCGGCGCTGGATGCGCTTCGCGCCCGGATGCACGAGGCGGCCCAGAAGCTCGAATTCGAGCGGGCCGCCGGGATTCGCGACAAGATACTCGCCATCGAGCGCCGCCAGCTCGGCCTCAAGCCCTCCAGAATCGCGACATGAGTGATTCCGCGCTCTCCCCCAGTTCGATTTCCGTGGGCGAGGACCGCTCGGGGCTGAAGTCCTTGCCCGAAAAACCGGGGATATACATTTTCAGGAACCGGACGGGGGACGTGCTCTACGTCGGCAAGGCCTTGCGTCTGAGGAGCCGGGTGCGCAGTTATTTCGCGAAAAGGGCCGGCCGGGGCCCCTGGATTCAGAAAATGGTGGAGGAATCCTCCACCATAGAGCACATCGTGACGGCCAATGAGATCGAGGCGCTCATCCTGGAGAGCAATTACGTCAAGAAGCACAAGCCGCGCCACAACGTGCTTTTGCGCGACGACAAGCATTTCCCCTACATGAAGCTGAGTACGAGCGAGGACTACCCGCGCCTGAGCATCGTCCGCCGCCCCGCGGGCGACGGCGATTCCTATCTCGGGCCCTTCCCCTCGGCGAGCAGCCTCAGGCGCACGATTCGCTTCTTGCAGAAGACGTTCCACATCAGGCCCTGCACGGGCGGTCTGGAGGACAAGACGGCGAAGCGGTGCATCTATTTTCAGATGGGCCAGTGCCTGGGGCCTTGCGACGATCTGCAAAGCGAAGAGGCGTACAGGGGAGGCGTCGACGACGCGCTCGATTTCCTGAAAGGGAAGAACCGGGAGCTGGTTCGAAGGCTCAAGAAGCAGATGCAGGAACACTCGGAGGAGTTGCAGTACGAATCCGCCGCCAAGGTGCGGGATCAGATTCGGGGCATCGAGCACGTCACCGAGCGGCAGACCATGCTGTCGGTGAAGGGGGGCGATCAGGACGTGCTCGGCTGCCACCGGGAGGGAGAGAAAGCGGCGTTCCGCCTGTTTTTCATCCGGGGCGGCAGGTTGCTGGGAGACCAGGGGTTCCACGTGGCCGCCCGCGAGGGCGTTCCCGACGGGGAAGTCGTCTCCGCGTTCGTGAAGCAGTATTACGCCGGGAAGACGTTTTACCCCGATGAAGTGCTCCTGCCCTCCCCCGTGGACGACGCTGCGCTCATCGGAGAGTGGCTGTCCGGGAAACGCGGCAAAAGGGTGTCCGTTTTTCATCCCCGCCGTGGAAACAAGCGCCGGCTGGTCGAGATGGCGAGCGAGAACGCATCGCACGCCCAGGAGCGGGAAAACGCCCAGCTCAGCAAGGAGCAGCGAACGCTCGAGGAAATTCGCCAGGCGCTGGGGCTCGAGGAACTGCCGGTGCGCATCGAGGCGTTCGACGTATCGAATCTGCAGGGAAGCAACATCGTCGGCGCCAGCGTCATGTTCCAGGACGGGCGCCCGCTGAAGGACGGCTACCGCCGCTACAAGGTGAGGAGCGTGGGGGAATCGCCGGATGATTATTCCTCCATGCGCGAGATCGTTTTCAGGCGTTTGGAGCGTCTGGTGAACGAGGGAGGCGAGATGCCCGATCTTCTGCTGATCGACGGAGGGAAGGGGCAACTCTCCTCGGCCGCCTCGGCGCTCGAGGAACTCGGGCTTGCGGACGTGGCGCTGTGCGCGATCTCGAAGGGCAGGAGTTCCGACAACCCCGAAGCCCACGACGTGGTTTTCCTGCCCGGACGCCCCGACCCCGTTCGGCTCGCCGAAGGCGGCGCGCCGAAGCTCCTGCTCCAGAAAATCCGCGACGAGGCGCACCGGTTCGTCCTGACGTTCCACCGGACGCGCCGCAGGCGCACCGGAATCAAGAGCGGCCTCGACGACGTGCCCGGCCTGGGCCCCAAGCGCAGGCGCGCGCTCTTGCGGACCTTCGGGAGCCTGCGGGGCGTCCTGGAGGCGAGCGATTCAAAGCTCCTGGAAGTAGAGGGCATCACGCCGAAACTCGTCGCCGCCCTGAGGGAAAAACTCGGCGGCGGGGGCGCACTCGTCGAGGGAGCCGGGGAGGGCGCTTCCCGGAGGAGCGAACCTTGAAGGCGAAGGACATCGGCTATTCCATATTCTCGGGCCTTTTGCTGGCGTCCTTGTTCCCGCCGTTTCAGTTCGAGGTTTTGGCCTGGATCGCGCTCGTTCCCCTTTTGTGGGTGCTCGAGGGCAAAAAACCGAACGAAGCGTTCGCGCTGGGCCTGGTGAGCGGCCTGGTTTCTTTCGGGATCATCATCTGGTGGGTGAAAATTTCCATGGCCACCTACGGGGGGCTGTCGGCGGCGCTCGCGTGGCTGATCACCGCCGTCCTGGCGCTTTATCTGTCGCTCTACCCGGCGCTGTTCGCGTTTTTGATGGTGCGGTTGCACGCGGGCGGCACTTTTCTCACCTTTTTCATGGCGGCGCCCCTGTGGGTCTCGCTGGAGCTTTTGCGCGCCTATTTTTTGTCCGGCTTCCCGTGGGCGCTGCTGGGCTACAGCCAGTACCGCCATTTGCACGTCATTCAGATCGCCGATCTGGCGGGCGTATACGGCGTGTCGTTCTTCATCGTGTTCGTCAACGCGGCGATCTGGCATTTCTTCCGCTTTCCGCGCAAGGCGCCCTTTGCGGTCGCTCTGGGCGTTTCGCTCTCGGCGGCGCTCGTGTGGGGCTATGGTTACCTGCGGCTTCACGAGGTGCCCATCGAGACGGCAGGCGCGGCGCGCGCGGTCGGCATCGTTCAGGGCAACGTCGATCAGTCCGTGAAGTGGGCGCCCCGGTGGCAAAAACGCATCATCGCGAAGATGGGGAAGCTGACGAGGGAGTTGAGGGGCCGTTTCCCCGCGGACGGCGCGGCTCCTCCCCCCCTCATCGTCTGGCCGGAAGCGGCGGCTCCTCTTGTTTACCAGCGAAGCGCGGAGGGAAGAAGGCGTCTCCGTGAACTTGCCGGAGACGCGAACTCCCACCTGCTGTTCGGCGTCCTCGCGGAGCGGGACGTGAAGGGAGGCCCCAGGTTGACGAATTCGGCGTATCTCATCGGCCCGGACGGCGGGGAAATCGGCCGATACGACAAGATGCACCTGCTGCCCTTCGGGGAATACGTTCCGCTCGGCAGGTTGTTGTTCTTCGTGAAAAAACTCGTGCCCGTCATCGGCGCGTTCAGAGCCGGGGAGAAACCCGAGGTGTTCGACGCCGCCGGCGGAAAGTTCGGCGTCCTGATCTGTTTCGAGGTGATTTTTCCGCGTGTGGCGCGGCGTTTGAAGGACGCGCAGTTTCTCGTCAACATCACGAACGACGCATGGTTCGGCGAGACGGCGGCTTCCGAGCAGCATTTGTCGATGGTGGCGTTCCGGGCGGTGGAGTTGCGTATGCCGATCGTCCGTTCGGCCAACACGGGAATCAGCGCGCTCATCGAGCCCACCGGAGCGATTCGGATACGAAGTCCTCTTTTCGAGGAGTGGATACACGCCGATGTCATTTCCCTGAAAAAAGACGCTCCCGGCGTTTACGCCAGGGTGGGGGATGTGTTTGCATACGCCTGCGTTTTCGTTTCCCTGGCGGCGGTTTTATTGTTCCGCTCCAGGCGGGGCTCTCGAATGTGGTATGATAGCTAGGGTCGTCCGGGTGGACTCCGCGCCGAGGGGCCGTGGAGTCGTATTTCGAAAGATGGGAGATGTCGATGGAAGAGTTATGCAGGAAATGCGAGCAACTGGAGGCGCGCCTCCTTGAACTGCGAGGGCGGCTTTGACCTCGACCGATTGCAGGCGGAGCGCGCCAGACTCGATAAACTCGCCGGAGAAGCGGATTTCTGGAACGACGCCGAAGCCGCTCAGAACGCGCTGAGGCAGCGCGCTTCTCATGAGAAAACGATACGCAACTGGGAGAACCTGAGCGGGAGGCTCAAGGAACAGATAGAACTTCTCCAGCTTCTCGAAACGGAAGAAACGTCCGAATCGGAATTCCTGAGCGATATCGAAAATACCGTTTCCTCTCTCCTCGAGGAGGTCGCGCGTCTGGAGTTCGAGTTGGCCATGGATTCCGAGGAAGACAGGGCAGGCGCCATTCTCTCCGTGAACGCGGGGGCGGGCGGCGTCGAAAGCCAGGACTGGGCCGAAATGCTCTTTCGCATGTATGCGAGATGGTCGGAGGAGAAGGGGTATCGGGCGCGTCTCGTCTCCATACTCGGCGGGGAGGAGGCCGGCATCAAGAACGCCACCCTCATCGTTCAGGGGGAGTATGCCTACGGATATCTTCGGGCGGAAGTCGGCGTGCATCGCCTGGTAAGGATTTCTCCCTTCGACGCCAGCTCGAAGAGGCATACCTCGTTCGCTTCCGTGGACGTCGTCCCGGAAGTGTCCGATGACGTGGAAATCGAGATCGACGAGAACGACTTGAGGATTGACGTGTTCAGGAGTTCGGGCGCCGGCGGACAGCACGTGAACACCACGGATTCCGCTGTGCGGATTACGCACCTGCCCACGGGCATCGTGGTCTCGTGTCAAAACGAGAGGAGCCAGCACAAAAACCGCGCCACGGCCATGAAGCTGCTGCGCGGGCAGTTGTACGAAATGGAGAAGCGGAGGCGCGACGAGGAAAAAGAAGCGCAGCACGCCATGAAGAAGACCATCGGGTTCGGGAGCCAGATTCGTTCCTACATCCTGCACCCGTACCGGATGGTGAAGGATCATCGAACCGACGTGGAGCGCTCGGACGTGAACGCCGTGCTGGACGGGAGTATCGACGCCTTCATCGACGCCTACCTCCTTTCGCTGATACAGGAGAAGGCCAATGCGCGCGCCTAGCCGCCGGCGTATGAACCGGGTGGCGGCGAGCGGGGGAATCGCGGTTTCCGCCGGATGCGGAAGGAAAAGGGTACGGGAGGAGCGCCTCAGTGGCGGATGAAGCGACGCCGTCGCCGGATGGGCGGGACGATGAAAACATCTTGATCCGGCAGCGGAGAAAGAAGCTCGAAGGGATTCGCGCGTCCGGCGCCAACCCCTTCGTGAACCGGTTCTTCACGACGCATCAAATCGGCGCCGTCGTCGAAGAGTTTCATGAAGTGCCTGCGGATGGTTTCGATGAGGCGAAAGAAGCGAATTTTTCCGTGGCCGGAAGAATCATCGCCAAGCGGGTGCAGGGAAAGGTCGCCTTCGTCGATCTGCGCGACGGGACGGGGCAGATCCAGCTGTTCATTCGGATGAACGAAATCGGCGAGGAGGCTTTTCAGGCCGCCAGGGAGCTCGACATCGGCGATATCGTCGGCGCGGAGGGCGGGGTGTTCCGCACGAGGATGGGCGAACTCTCCGTCTGGGCGCGCCGGCTGAGCCTGTTGACGAAGAGTCTGAGGCCCCTGCCTGAAAAATGGCATGGCCTGCAAAACGTGGAGGCGCGCTACCGGCAGCGGTACGTGGATTTGATAGCGAACCCCGGCGTGGTCGAAGTTTTTCGGGCGCGCACCCGGATGATTCAGTCGATACGCCGCTTTCTGGACGACTTGAATTTTATTGAGGTCGAAACCCCGATGATGCAGGCCATCGCCGGCGGGGCGGCGGCCAGGCCGTTCACCACCTACCACAACACCCTGGAAATGCCTTTGTACCTCCGCGTGGCGCCCGAGCTCTATCTCAAGCGCCTGGTCGTCGGCGGAATGGACCGCGTCTACGAGATCAACCGCAACTTCAGGAACGAAGGCATATCCACGCAGCACAACCCCGAATTCACCATGCTGGAATTCTATATGGCGTATGCGGACTACAACGATTTGATGGCGCTGACGGAGAAGATGCTGGGGTCGCTGGCCCGGGAGGTTTTGGGTGATGACGTGTTGAGGTACGGGGACGAGGAAATCTCGTTTCGGCCACCCTGGGCGCGGCGCAAATGGCGCGATTCCATCGTGGAGGTGGGCGGAGCGCCGAACGACGTCCTGGAAGATCAGGAAAAAGCCCGTCTCTTCGCCAGGAAAGTCGCGGAGCCCGAGGGTTATCCCATACCGGACGGGATGGGCCACGCGCGCATCCTGGAGTATCTGTTCGAGGAACTGGTGGAGCCGAAGCTCAGGCAGCCCACGTTCATTTATGATTTTCCAAAGGCCCTCTCGCCCTTGTCCAAGAGCCGGGAAGACGATCCCGATACCGTGGAGCGGTTCGAGCTCGTCATCGCCGGGCGCGAGATCGCCAACGCCTACACGGAGTTGAACGACCCCGACGATCAGCGCGCGCGCTTCGAGGAGCAGGAAGCGGCGAGAGAGGCCGGCGACGAGGAGGCCCACGAGATTGACCGGGATTATCTCACGGCCCTGGAATACGGCCTGCCGCCCACGGCGGGCGAGGGGATCGGGATTGACAGGCTTGCGATGCTGCTGACGAATACGCATTCGATTCGCGACGTCATCCTTTTCCCCCTGATGCGGAAACAACAAGGCTGAAGATGTCCTTTTCCACGGAACTGTTCATCGGCTTCAGGCAATTGCGCTCGCGGAGCAAACTCGCCTTCGTCTCGCTCACCACCTGGATATCCGTGGTGGGCATCGCGCTGGGCGTCACCACCCTCATCGTCGTCGTGGGCGTCATGACGGGGTTTCAGCGGGAATTCCGCGACAAGATACTGGGCACGCAAAGCCATATCGTCGTCACGAGATCGGGCGCTTCCCTGATGCGCAAGTGGCCGGAGGTACTGGAAAAGGCGCGCGGTCACGAGGGCGTGGTGGCGGCGAGCCCCTTCGTGTACGGGCAGGCGATGTTCTCGTTCAACAACCGCGTGATGGGCGCGGTGGTGCGCGGGGTCGTGCCGGAACGGGAAATCGACGTGACGGACATCAGAAAGTACTTGAAGGATGGTTCGCTCAAGAAGGTGCTTGAGAAGCACGGCGGCAAGCCGGGCGTTATCGTCGGGGCCGAACTCGCGAGGAACCTGCTCCTCAAGGTGGGCGATTCGGTATCGATGGTCAGCCCCGTGGGCGTGGTTACGCCGATGGGCCTGGTGCCCCGGACCAAGAGTTTCCAGGTGGTCGGAATCTTTCGCAGCGGGTTTTACCAATACGACGCGAGCCTCGCGTTCATCTCGATGAAGGAGAGCCAGGCGTTCTTCGGGTTCGGAAAAGCCGTAACGGGGGTCCATTTGCGCGTGGAGGACATTTTCTCGGCCGAGCGTATTTCCCGCAAAATTCAGGGCGCCCTCTCGGGGGGGTATCTGTCGCGCTCCTGGCAGGAAATGAACCGCAAGCTGTTTTCCGCGCTGAAAACGGAGAAAACCACGCTTACCATTCTTCTTCTTCTCGTCGTGGTCGTCGCCGCCTTCAACATCGTCGGCTCGTTGGTCATGGTGGTGATGGAAAAGGGACGTGAAATCGCCATCCTGAAGTCGATGGGCGCGACGAGCGGCGCTATCTTGAGGATATTCTTCGTTCAAGGCGTTTTCATCGGTCTTTTGGGCGCCGTGCTGGGAATCGGCGGAGGCCTCGTCCTGGGCTGGAATCTCCATATAGTCGAGGGTTTTCTGGAGCGCGCGTTTGGTCTGGACATCCTGCCTCACAGCGTTTACCATATAGAGAAATTGCCGGTGCAGATGACGCCTTTTGACGTCTCTGTCACAGCGGTATCCGCTTTCTTGATCTGTTTGGCGGCGACACTTTATCCAGCGTGGCGCGCTTCTCGCGTCGATCCGGTAGAAAATCTCCGTTATGGTTGATCCGGGTATATTGGAGATGAGTGAGTCCGCTTCTCCGGGAGGCGCGTCGCCGCAGGTTATCGTCACCAGGGGCTTGGAGAAGTCATACCCCATGGGTGGCGGCGAGGTGGTGGCTCTGAGCGGCGTCGATCTCGAAGTCGGCCTTGGCGAGATGGTGGCCGTCATGGGGGTCTCGGGAGCGGGGAAAACCACCTTGCTCCATCTCTTGGGAGCGCTCGACAGGCCGACGAAGGGAGAAGTGATTCTGGAGGGCAAAAGCCTCTGCCGTTGCTCCGAAGCCGAGTTGGCCCGATTGAGAAATCTGCATGTGGGCTTTGTGTTCCAGTTTCATTACCTTTTGCCGGAGTTTTCCGGCCTGGAAAATGTTATGATACCCGGGTTGCTGCGCGGGGCCCGTAAAAAAGAGACGGAGGAACAGGCGAAGGAATTGTTGTCTCGGATGGGTTTGGCCGACAGATGGAGTCATCGGCCGGGAGAACTTTCCGGGGGAGAGCAACAAAGGGTTGCGATTGCCCGCGCGTTAATTAACAATCCTTCTGTGGTGCTTGCGGATGAACCGACGGGGAATCTGGATTCATCGACCGCAGAAACGATATTCGAGTTGCTTCGGGAAATTAACGAGCGAAGCGGGCAGACGATTTTGGTGGCGACGCACAATAATTCGATGGCGGAAAGAATGGATCGTGTGATCTCCGTGGTGGATGGGAAAATAGCTCATAAAGAGTAAGGAGGGCCGTATGTTCAAGCGATTCACCGAACGCGCCCGTAAGGTCATCATCTTGGCCAGAGAGGAAGCGGAACACTACCGACACGAATATCTGGGCACCGAACACGTCCTGCTGGGCGTGCTGAAAGACGGGGGTGGAATCGCCATCGCCGTTTTGCAGAAGCTGGGGGTGGACCCCAAACAGCTTCGGCTGGAGCTTGAGCGTAATTTGCCCAAGAGTTTGAGCGGCCCCGTGGAAGGGGATATTCCGTTTACCCCGAAGGCGAAAAAGGTGCTTGAATACGCCGTCGAAGAGGCCCGCCTGATGGGTCACAACTATATCGGAACCGAGCATCTGCTGCTGGGCATCGTCAGGGAGAAGGACGGATTGGCCGCCAAGATACTGGCCAGCTTCGGCGTCAAGCTCCAGCAAACGCGGGAGCAGACCATCAACCTCCTCAGGGAGCCGGTGGCGGCGCGCTCTCGCGAGAAGAGCAAGACGCCGGCGCTCGACGAGTTTGGCCGGGACCTCACGGAGTTCGCCGACGAGGGGAAACTCGACCCCGTCATCGGGCGGGAGAACGAGATAGAGCGCGTCATACAGATACTGGCGCGGCGCACGAAGAACAACCCCGTCCTCATCGGGGAGCCCGGCGTCGGTAAGACGGCGATTGTCGAGGGCTTGGCGCAGTCGATCATCTCGAAGGAAGTTCCCCAGATTCTGTACAACAAGCGCGTGGTTCAGCTCGATCTGGGCGCTTTGGTGGCGGGAACGAAATATCGCGGGCAATTCGAGGCGCGGCTCAAGGCCATCATGAAGGAGATCACCCAAAGCCAGGACGTGATCATCTTTATCGACGAGTTGCATACCTTGGTGGGTGCGGGTGCGGCGGAAGGCTCCATTGATGCCTCGAACATGCTGAAACCCGCGCTCAGCCGCGGAGAAGTCCAATGCATCGGCGCCACGACTCTGGATGAATATCGAAAATACATCGAGAAAAACGGCGCCCTGGAGCGCCGTTTCCAAAGCGTCATGGTGGATCCTCCATCCATGGACGACACGGTCAGCATACTGAAGGGCCTGAGAGACAAGTATGAAAAACACCACCGCGCGCAGTTGACGGACGAGGCGCTTGTCTCCGCAGTTCGCCTGTCCTCCCAATACGTGTCGGATCGCTTCCTGCCGGACAAGGCGATAGACGTCATCGACGAGGCGTGCAGCAAGGTTCGCCTCGAAAAAGAAACCTTTCCGAGCGACATTCGGGACCTGCAGCGCCAAATCGAAGAGACGGTTCGCACCAAAAAAGACATGATCGAGAAACAGGATTTTGAAAAGGCTGTCGAGTTGCGCGACCGGGAGGAGCAGGACAGAAGCAGGCTTGACGAGTTGAAGGCGGAGTGGGAAGCGGATCAAACGGACGAAGAGCCGTATGTCACCGACGAGGATGTGGCTTTCGTGGTCAGCCGGATGACCGGAATCCCGCTGCAGCGCATCGGAGAAGTCGAGAACGAGCGTCTTCTTCGGATGGAAGAGGAGTTGAACAGCCACATCATCGGGCAGGAAGAAGCCACGCGCGTGTTGACGAAGGCGGTTCGGCGCGCGCGCGCGGGTCTCAAGGGGCCGAAGCGCCCTATCGGCAGCTTCTTGTTCCTGGGGCCCACGGGGGTGGGCAAGACCGAGATGGCCAGAATGCTCGCCCAGTTCATGTTCGGCGACCCCAACGCTCTGATTCGCATTGATATGAGTGAATACATGGAGAGGTTCAACGTCTCCCGCCTCACCGGAGCGCCTCCCGGATACGTCGGTTACGAGGAGGGGGGGCAGCTCACCGAGCGTGTCCGCAGAAAGCCTTACTCCGTCGTGCTTCTCGATGAAATCGAGAAGGCGCACCCGGACGTCTACCATGTCTTGCTGCAGGTGATGGACGATGGCTTGCTGACGGATAGTTACGGCCGCAACATCGACTTCAAAAACACCATCATCATCATGACCTCGAATTTGGCGGCGCGGTCCATCGAGAAAGGCACGTCCCTCGGTTTCCAGAAGGTGGATACGGGGCTCGGCTTCGACAGGATCAAGGACAGCATTCGCGACGAGTTGAAGCGCACCTTCAATCCTGAGTTTCTGAACCGGATTGACGACGTCATCATCTTCCGGCCGTTGACCCACGAGGACATCCTCAAGATCGTGGATATCGAAATCGCCAAGGTCAACGAGACGCTGGGTGAAAAGGAAATGACGATTGAACTGAGCGAAGAAGCCAAGGACTGGCTTGCCAGGCAGGGGTTTGAACCGGCTTATGGAGCAAGGCCTCTGCGCCGCGTCATCCAAAGACACATCGAAGACACCCTCAGCGAAGAAGTTTTGCATGGTAAATTCCAGGATGGGGGAACGATCCTGGCGAAGCTGGCCGGGGACGAGTTGGTATTCGAACTGAAAGAAGACACGGAAGTGTTTAGTGTTCAGGACCTATAAGTTCACGGGTGAAAAACCAAAACCTGTTTCCCCTTTTTCCTCGGGGGGTGGTTTCATGCGTTGTGCGGCGAAGGTATCGGCCTGCGCCGTTTTGGCCGCCGTGCTTCTCCTTGCCCTTTCTCATGATGCGACGGGGCAGTCGGCTTCACCAGCCATCACGATACGGGCCATTGAAGTGCAAGGGAATCGTCGGGTCGATCGCTCCACGGTTCTTTTTTACGTTCGGCTGAAAGCGGGGAAAAGCTACACGAACCTGGAGTTGGTCAAGCAAATTCGTGCGGATGTTCGAGCCATATACAAGCTGGGATTTTTCCGGGACGTGAAGGTTCAAGTGGAGTCTCTGGAAGGGGGACTCCGCGTGATTTATCAGCTCAGCGAAAAACCCACGATCAATCAGATTGAAATCATCGGAAACAGCAATTTGGATCTCGAGAAGATCCGCGAGCGCGTCACGGTGAAGGTCCAGACCATCGTCAGTGAATCCATCCTGAAAGAAACCGTTCGGAACATCCGGAAATTATACCAGGAGAGCGGATATTATTTCGCGCGCATAGAGGCCGTTCTGAAGGAAAGCGGCCAGAATACGGTGGCCGTCACGCTCTTGATAGATGAAGGCGAAAGCGTACGCATCGGCGCAATCGATTTTGAGGGCAACGCCAATGTCTCCAGAAGAGATTTGCTCAAGGCGATGGAAACCGGTGAAACCGGCTTTTTTTCCTTTATCACGAGTTCGGGGATATTTAACGAAGATGAACTGCAAAAGGATTTGGTGCGGATTCGTCTGCTGTATCAGAGCCGCGGGTACGCGAAAGTCCAGGTCGGGCAGCCCGTTATTCGCGAGGAACGGGCAAGGGGCCGGATATATATAACGATACCGATCAGTGAAGGTTTTCAGTACAAAATCGCAAAAATTGATATTCGCGGCGGAGAGGATGTCATCCCTCAGGAAGAGATCAGGGAGAAGATGCTTCTTTTCGCGGGAGATGTTTTCAACAAAACCCGCCTGGTCTCCGACGTGCGGGCGATAACGAATCAGTTTTCCGACCGTGGCTATGCGTTTGCGGATGTCAATAGTTTCACGAAAACGGACGATGAGAAGAAAACGGTCGACATTACCGTTCGAATCGATAAAGGGCGAAGAGTATACATCGGAAAAGTGGAAGTAAAAGGCAATACCCGCACTCGTGAGAACGTAATCCGGCGGGATGTCCGCGTTATCGAGGGGTCTCTGTATAGCGCGAAAGGGTTGGCGTTGACGCGTCGGCGCCTCGTTCGCAAGAATTATTTCGAAACCGTGAAAGTCGTTGAAAAACGGCGTCCCGGCAGCGACGAAATACTCGATGTCGAGATTGAAGTGAAGGAGAAGCCGACCGGCTCCATAACGGGCGGCATCGGCGTCAACAGCGACGAGGGTTTCTATGGGCAGGGTGAATTAAAGGAGTCGAATTTATTCGGCAAGGGTTTGGTTGGTTCATTGTTCACGAGAGTTTCTTCCGAGCGCCTCGATTTGGTTGCGGAATACCTTGACCCCAATTTTCGGGATTCCGGATTCTCGCTCGGGGGAAGCCTGTTTTTCGTCGATCAGGAATATGAGACCTTTGACAACAAGAAAAAGGGTGGCCGCATAACGGTCGGCAGGGAATTTCAGGAATTCTTGAACGCTTTCGTCTCTTTTGAGATCGCGGAATCCCTTATCAGCAATGTCGCCGACGGGGCGACGTCCACGATTCTCGATCAGGAGGGAGAAACTTTTCTGGAAAGCAGCATTATTCCGAAGTTGGTTTACGATAACCTGAACAGGCCCATTTTCCCGACGGACGGCACGTTCTGGAGCATTGCCTCCACCATTTCTACTTCAATGTTGGGCGGAAATGTCGACGTATTCTCCGCCGAGGCGGAATTCAGGCGGTACTATAATATCGGGGAAAGTTTCCGGAACCGCGTTTTGCGGAATTTGATTTTGGGTTTGCGGGGGAACGTCCGCTACGTTGACGCTTTCAAGGACGATGTGCCCGCGTTCCGCCGTTTCTACGCCAGTTCAAAGCGCGCCGTTCGAGGCTTCGGTTCCAGCGATCTGGGGCCTCAAAATGCAAAGGGCGAAGCGATAGGCGGGTTTTCCTCCGCTCTCGCCTCCGTCGAATTGACGCATCCTTTCATCGGGCCGACTCAAGTCGCGGTTTTCTTCGACATGGGAAACATTTGGGATGAGGATAATGCGTTTGACATGGGCGAATTGCGCTACGGCGCCGGGGTCGGTTTACGCATCGTGACGCCAATCGGTCCCATGCGGTTCGATGTTGGATACAAACTGGACAGAAAATCGAACGAACGCAGAAGAGAAACGCATGTGGGAATCGGCGCTGCGTTTTAGCGCGGGTATGCCGTATTGTCTTTGGCGTGGAGGATGTTTGACGTGAGGCGTTTCGGGTTATCGGTTTTGCTCCCATCGATATTTTTCGCATTTGCTTATGCGGGCGACGTGGAGTCGGCGAGTGCGAAATATGGCGTCGTCAACATTCAGCGCGTGTTGCGGATTTCAAAAGGCGGAAGGGCTGCGAGTTCGTCTTTGAACAGGGAGAAAAAAAGGCTTGAAGGCGCGATTCGAAACAGGCGTGAAGGTTTGGCCAAAATGGCGAATAAAGTGCGGGACCTGCAATTGGAGATCGATCAGAAAAGCGCGGTTTGGCGGCCGGAAGAAAAAGAACGCAAGTCGTTCGAGTTGAGAGCCCATAGAAGGGACCTGGCGCGCGAACAGGACAATCTGAGGCGGTTGTTGCGGGAGAGTCAAAGAGACCTTGAGGAGCGCCGAAGGATAGCCGTGGCGCAGGTCTTGAAGGAAATTCGCGGCATCGTTCATGAACTCGGAAAGCAAGAAGGTTTGGATGTCGTTGTAGACAGCGCCTCCGGCGGTGTTTTGTTCGCCAACCCGAGAGTGGATCTGACGGAGAAGGTGATCAAGCAATACGATCAGAAGAAGAAATAAAATGCTTCTCGCGGACATCGCAAACCTGCTCGGGGGGGACTTGATCGGCGACGGGAACGTGGACCTGGAGGACGTGGCCGAGTACGAAAAAGCTTCGCCCAAGGATTTGAGCTATGTGGAGTCGGTGAAAAGGCTTGCCGCGCACTCCGACGCAGGCGCGCTTATCATCCCCCAGGGCGTGGAAATTGAGCGTCCATGTATCTCGACGAAAAATCCTCGCTTGTATTTCGCCCGCGCCGTCCGCTTGTTCCGCCCGCCTCAAAAATTCCAACCGGGGGTTGACGCCAACGCCAGTATCTCCGACGCGGCCCGCCTGGGCGACGATGTGTACATAGGGCCGTTCGCGTCTCTTGCCGATGGCGTCGTGGTGGGCGATGGTTCCTGTATCGGGGCGGGCGTGCATGTCGGCCAAAACGTGAGGATAGGCTCTGAATGTCATATCTACCCGAATTGCGTTTTGGGTGACGGTGTGATGATAGGGTCGAGAGTGATTCTTCATGCGGGGGTTGTCGTCGGGGCGGATGGGTTTGGGTATGTTCCCGACGAGGAGGGCCGTATTTTCAAATACCCGCAAACGGGCACGGTCGTCATCGAGGACGATGTGGAAATCGGGGCGAACACCACGATCGATCGCGCCACGCTGAGGGAAACGAGGATCGGCCGAGGCACGAAAATCGACAATCTGGTGCAGATTGCGCACAACGTCGTGATTGGAGAGAACTGCATATTGGCCAGTCAGGTGGGCATCTCGGGCAGCGTCAGAATCGGCCGGGGCGTCATGATGGGCGGCAATGTCGGCGTGGCGGATCATGTCGAAATCGGTGACGGCGCGAAACTCGCAGCGAGGGCCGGCGTGCCGAAGAGTCTGGAGGGGGGCAAAACGTACATGCACAATCCCGCGGCGGAAATTCGGGATGCGCGCAGGCGAATCGCGGTTTTGAGGAATTTGCCGAGGCTCGCGGCAAGAGTGAACGAACTCGAAAGAAAGATGGGCGAACCGGAATCATGATGGATAGCCGGCGAATACGGAAAATAATCCCACACCGGGATCCGTTTCTTTTCGTCGATCGGGTAATGGATATAGACCCTGAAGAAGTTTCTATCGTAGCCCAGAAGAGCATTACCAGGGATGAGCCTTGTTTGGCGGGTCATTTCCCCGGCAACCCCATCATGCCGGGCGTGTTGGTCGTGGAAGCTTTGGCGCAAACCGGTTTGATTTGCCTGTTCGAGTTGAAATTGGCCGACCCCGGGGCTGAATTTTTCTTCACGGGCATCGAGCAGGTGAAATTCCGGCGTCCCGTCGTTCCCGGCGATTTGCTGGAGTTGCGCGCGAAACTCCTGAAGAACAAAAGGACTATATGGAAGTTCGAAGGGCGGGCGTTTGCAGGGGGGCAGATAGCCGCCGAAGGTCTTTTCACCGCCTATGCCGTCCCCCGATCCCGATAGACGTTGAACGATATAGCCACCACATCGCATATCGACCCGGGAGCGCGTCTCGGGCGGGATTTGAAAATCGGCCCGGGGGCTTTCGTGGGCCCGGACGTAGTTCTCCGGGATGGATGCGAAATCGGGGCGAACGCGGTTATTCAGGGCCCCGCCGTTGTCGGTGATGGGTGTCGAATTTTTCCGAACGCCGTCATCGGCCTCGAAGCACAAGTTGTCGATTTGCCGTCGGATTCGGGCGGAGTGGAAATCGGCGCGGGTACCGTCATCCGTGAAACGGCGACGATCCACCGATCCATGTATCAGGGGCAGAACACGATAATCGGCAGAAAATGCTACATCATGGTCGGCGCGCACGTGGGCCACGATTGTCTCGTGGGCGATGAGGTCGTCATGGTGAACCATTGTTCTTTGGGGGGGCACGTGGAAGTCGGGGATAGGTGCTTCATCTCCAACTTCATCGGCGCGCATCAGCGTATGCGAATCGGAGAAGGGGCGATTCTGGTGGGTCCCACCGCGGTGAGGAAAGACGTGCCTCCGTTCGTCAAAATGGCGGGCGCTCCGTTCCGCGTGGTCGGGCTGAACGTGGTCGGTTTGCGCAGAAGAGGCGTTTCGGCCGACGTGAGGGCGAACATCAAGAGAGCGTATGGAATCCTCTACAACGAGCCGGGCACGATGGCGCAAAAACTAGAGAGAGTAGAAGCGCAAGCGACGTTAGGAGCGGAAATCCGATCCGTGGTAGAATTCGTGCGCAATTCGAAGAACGGCATCTATCAAGGCCGCGTGTAAGTGTAGGTTTTTTAGGAGGTTGGGAGTCCATGCTGGACCCTTTGCGAGTCGGCGTCGTCGGCGTCGGACATATGGGCAGCTACCATGTGGCCGCGCTTTCCGAACTATTGGACGCGAATTTGGCGGCTGTTTGCGACCTGGACGCCGAACGCGCCCGGGAATTGGCCGATAGATACGGGGCCGAGGCGTTTTCCGACCCGGCCGACCTGATCGGCCGCGTGGATGCCGTCACCATCGCCGTTCCCACCCTGCAGCATTTCGCCGTGTCCCGGATATTCCTCGAGAACGGCGTTCATATCCTGGTGGAGAAGCCCATTTGCACGACGATGGAAGACGCCCGGAAACTATTCGACCTGGCCACCCAAAACAGTCTGGTTCTTCACATCGGCCACGTGGAGCGGTTTAACGGCGCCGTCCAGGAATTGGGCAACATCGTGGATGCCCCCACCCTGATTGAATGCCGCAGGTTGGGGCCCTTCACGCCGAGAGTCAGGGAAGACGGCGTGGTGCTCGACCTGATGATTCACGATCTCGACATCGTCTTGCGGCTGGTGGACGAGAAGATCGATTTGCTCTCGGCAACCGGCGCGAACGTCTTGTCCGAACGGGACGACGTGGCGAACGTGCAGATTTGTTTTGCCGGCGGATGCGTGGCGAGCCTGACGGCGAGCCGGGTGACGCAGAACAAGATCAGGACGCTTTCCGTGTCGCAACCCGACGCGTTCATTACGCTCGACTATGCGGATCAGGAACTCAGAATTCACCGCCGGGCGATGAGTGAGCATCAGTTGACCCGCGAGGAACTCAAATACCGCGAGCAGTTTCAAGTCGAAAGGGTATTTGTCCACAAAGGCAATCCGCTCAAGCTGGAGTTGCGGCATTTCCTGCAGGCGGTGCAGGCGCGGGAGGTCGTTGCCGATCCGGAAAAGGAATTGCGCTCCCTGGATATCGCCATTCGCGTCGTAGAGATGTTGAAAAGCGCCATGCCCTCGATTTACTGAAACTTCCCATGCCGGACTCCCAGGAAAGAATAGGTCTTGTCGCAGGTTCGGGCGGGTTGTCTGCCGAGTTCGTTTCCTGCGCGAAGAGACGAGGCAAGCGCGTGTCGGTGGTGGCTTTGTCCTCTGAAATCAAGGATTCGCTGTCGAGAGAGGCGGATTCCGTAGCCCACATCCCTCCCACCCAGCCGAACAGGATCATCCGGTATTTCAGCGACGAGCATGTCGGGGAAATCGGTCTCGTGGGAAAGGTGGAGAAAAGCCTCTTGTTCCAGTCCTTGCGCTTCGACCTGACGGCCCTGCGTTTCATGAAGAACGCCGAGAATATGGCCGATGCGACGATCATGGACGCCGTCATCGAGTTCGTGGAGGAAAACGGGATGAGGGTGGTGCCCCAGACGGAGTATCTCGAACATCTCGTTACCCCCCTCGGCGTGATGACGAAGAAGAGGTTGCGCCGGAATCAGCGCAAAGACGCGGCGTATGCGTTTCAGATAGCCCGAAGGGTTGCGGCGTTGGAGATAGGTCAGACCGTGGTGGTTCATAAGGGGACGGTGGTCGCCGTGGAGGGCGTGGAGGGTACGGACGAGGCGATTCGGAGAGGATGCGCCCTCGCGGGAAAAGGGTCCCTCGTGTGCAAGGTGGCCCGCCCCGGGCAGGATATGCGCTACGACGTTCCCGCCGTGGGACCGGAGACCTTCCATGTAATGCGCGAAGGCGGCGCCTCGGCGTTGATCCTGGAGGCGGAGCGGACTTTTCTTCTCGATCGTGAGCGCCTGATACGGGAAGCCGATGCAACGGGCGCCGTCGTGGTCGGCTGGTCGGAAAATGAGCAGGCATGAGAGCCGCGCAAACGGCGTCATGGTGGTGGCCGGAGAGCCGTCCGGAGACGTTCACGCCGCGAATCTGGTGAAAGCGCTTCGCGCGGCAGTTCCCGACCTACGCCTGTTCGGGATGGGCGGGCGCATGATGGCCGAGGCGGGCGTCGACTTGATCCATGACATCGACGGCATCTCCATCGTCGGCTTCGCCGGGATTCCCCGCATCTACCCCAGGCTGAGAAAGATCAAGAAGGATTTGCTGGGGAACATCGCGGAGCAAAAGCCCAAAGCGGTGATTTTCGTCGATTATCCGGGGTTCAATCTTTCGTGCGCGCGCGCGGTGCGCAAGCTGCCGCAGCCGCCGAAATCCATATATTTCATCACGCCCCAGGTATGGGCCTGGTGGCGGGGCCGCGCCCGCGCCATCGCGGACGATTTCGATCTGGCCTTGAACATATTTCCGTTCGAGCCTCCGATTTTCAACGACCTGGGCGGGAGATCGGTGTTCATCGGCAACCCCGTCGCCCATGAACTTCGCGAAGCGCCTTCCAAAGAAGCGGCCCGTCGCTCGCTGGGCATACCGATGGGCGACAAGGTGGTCGCGCTTCTCCCGGGCAGCCGGCCCAAGGAAATCGACTCTCACGTAGACGCCATGCTGGGTGCGGCCAGGATAATTCAGGCGGAAGCGCCGGGGCTGCGGGTTCTGGTTTCGGAGGCGGTTTCATTGCCCGAGGGATGCGTGGCGAACCGGTTGAAGCCGTCGGGAGTCGGAATGCGTCCCGTCCGGGGCGACACGGAAAAGGTGGTCCGCGCGGCCGACGCCGTAGTCGTGGCGAGCGGCACGGCGTCTCTGGAGGCGGCCCTTTTGGGTGTGCCGATGGTCGTTCTCTATGCCGGAGACGTGCTTTCATATACGCTGGTCAAGTATTTTTTGCTTCAGGTGGATTACGTCAGCCTGGTGAATTTGTTGTCCGGCTGCGAGGCGGTTCCCGAGTTGTGCCAGAAACGCGCGCGCGCGCGGCCCGTTGCGGACGCCTTGAGGGAAGTGCTCTTGGATGATGACGTGAGGGCGAGGCAAATCGGGGCTTTCGAGAGGATTAGAAACGCCCTGGACGGGGCGGACCCCTACGCCTGCGCCGCGGCGCATATAGCGTCGGAACTCGGCTCCGGGGCGCGGCATGGATGAGGGTTCCGTCGTTTACGATGAATGGGGGCGGAATCCCGCCGCGCCGCTTTCGGCGCGGCTGGGCGGCGTGGTCGTCGCGGGTTATTTGAAAGCGGTGTGCGCCACGTCGTCCCTGGTTTTGCCGAAAACGGAATCGAATGAAAAAATGATCTGCAGGCGAGGTGAAAAATTCATCTGGGCGTTCTGGCATCATCATCTGGGTATGGCATCCTTCTTTTCTCCGGAAGATCATCACCGCACGTGTATGGCGAGCAGGAGCCGGGACGGGGAACTGCTCGCCCAGGTGATGTCGCGGCTCGGCGTCCATTGCGTGAGAGGCTCTTCCTCTTCGGTGGACGGGGCGGACAAAGGCGGAGCCGCTGCGTTTCGGCAGATGGTCGGAGTGGCGAAAAAAGGGGAGCGCCAGCTCGTCATCACGCCCGACGGCCCGAAGGGCCCGCCGGAGAAAGTGAAAATGGGGGTCATATCCCTGGCGAGCGTCACGGGGTATCCGATTTGCCCGGTCGCTTTCACGGCGACGCGCTTCCTCACCCTTCCCACGTGGGACAGGACGATTCTCCCCCTGCCTTTCGGGAGGCTCTCCGCTTGCTGCGGAGAGCCACTGGATGTCCCCCGCACCCGTGACAAGGGCGTGTTGGAAGAGATGCGCGCAGAGATCGAAAGGCGGCTCGTTCACGCCAATGAGGAGGCGCAATCCCACCTGAAGAACACGGCGGGGAAGTGAGCCCCTCATGCTGTTTCTCTACAATGTGATTGTTCTCCTCATCTCTCCCGCTTTGCTCGCGTATTTTCTGGTTCGCCTCTGGCTTCGGGGGTTCGACCTCCGGGCCGTCCGCGAGAGGTTCGGGTTTCCGCCCCGGTTGCCCGATGCGGCGGGGGCGCGCCTTTGGCTGCACGCCGTATCCGTGGGGGAGGTGGGCGTGGCCGCCGTCCTGGTGCCTGCGCTTTTGAGAAAGAAACCGGGGCTTCAAATCGTTCTTTCCACGGTGACGCAAACGGGAAGAGACGAGGCGGAAAAAATATCGGGAGTCGAGCAACTCGTTTACTTGCCGCTGGATTTTCCTTTGGTGGTCCGTTCCGCCCTGGAGCGCATCCGGCCTTCCATGATCGCGCTGATAGAGACGGAGGTTTGGCCGAATCTCGTGGTGGAGGCGGAGAGACGGAACATCCCCGTATCTATCGTCAACGGGCGGCTTTCCGAGCGTTCGTATCGGAAATACAGGCGCTTTCGGTTTTTCTTCCGTCATATCCTTGATTGTTTCAGGGACGTGCTGGCACGCGGGGAAGGGGACGCCGAACGGTTTCTGGATTTGGGCGCAACTTCCGTGCGTGTTTTCGGGAACGTCAAATTCGACGCGCCCCCGCCGGTTCGGGAGCCTCCGCGTGGCGCATATGGCTTGAGCGCGTGTCGGCACGTCATCGTGGCCGGCAGTACGCACCCGGGAGAAGAGAAGTTGATTGGACAAGCGTTGTCGTCCATTCACCGGAAAATGCCCGGAGTCGGCCTCCTCCTCGCGCCGCGCCACCTGGAAAGAGTGGCTCGGGTGGAGGCGGACTTGAAGAACGCGGGCGTCTCTCCCGTGCGGTGGAGCCGTATCGGAAAGACGGACGCCGGGAACCGGGTCGTCATTCTGGACGTGATGGGAGAACTGGCCGCAGCGTATGGGTGTGCGACGATGGCGATCATCGGTGGAAGTTTCATTCCGCATGGCGGCCAGAACCCGATAGAGGCGGCGCGTTGGGCGGCGCCGTGCCTGTGCGGCCCCCATATGGAGAATTTCGCCGAGGTGACGCGCGAGATGGTGAGGCAAGGCGGCGCGATTCAACTGAGCGGGCGGGAAAATCTGGAGGCGGCCATCATGGAGTGGCTGAACGATCCGTCATCCCGGAAACGGGCCGGAGAGGCCGCCCGCCGCGTGGTGGAGAACAACCGGGGCGCTTCCGAGCGAACGGCGGAATACATCGTTCGGATTCTGGCGGGATCGGACGGATTGTCCGCATGAGTCTTCGGCGCGGTGTTCTGATGGCCTGGGAGGGCAATCCCTCGTCCCCGGCTTGGTCTCGCGCGTTGGCGAGGGGTCTCGGCCCCCTGGGTGGTCTCTACGGTGCCGCCATGGCGCATCGGCGCCGGCGTTATGAATCCGGGAAAGCCCGCGCCGCGAAAAATCCCGCGACCGTCGTTTCGGTCGGCAACCTCACGCTCGGGGGGACGGGTAAGACGCCCGCGGTCGCCTGGTTGGTGGAAAAACTGATCGCGCGGGGGAGGAAGCCCGCCGTGGTGAGCAGGGGCTATGGCGGAAGGCCCAGGGACGTGATGGTCGTGGGCGACGGAAAAGGGCGGTTGATGTCCGCGCCGCCGGCTGCGGATGAGGCGGCGATGCTCGCCCGCCGCTATCCCGGTCTTCTCGTCTTGACGGGCGCGGACCGCTCTTTCGTCGCGGAAAAGGCGGTGGAGGAGTTCGGGGCGGATGTCGTCGTGCTCGACGATGGATTTCAACATCTGGGGCTTTCCCGGGATATGGACCTGGTGGTTTTGCGCGGGGATTGTCCTTTTGGAAACGGCGGGGTGATTCCCGCCGGCGTTCTCCGGGAGCCGGTTTCGGCCTTGACGCGCGCAGACGCCGTTTTGGTGACGGGGGAATTCACCGACCGGACGAGAAGGGAAATTCAGCCTCTTGTGCCGGATATCCCCCTCTTCACCGGACGCCTCGAACCCGATTCGCTCCTGGATGCGCGGGGCGAGAAAACGGGTTCGCCGAATGAACTGAAAGGCGCCAGAGTCGTCGCCGTGAGCGGACTGGGGAATCCGCATGGTTTCGAAAAAATGCTCGAATCGCTGGATGTGGAGGTGCCGGCGCATCACGAATATCCGGACCATGCGCATTACGCCCTGGCGGATGGCGTGCGGCTCGTTTCATCGCTGCGGAAAACGAAGGCCGACTTTATTCTCACTACGGAGAAGGATGCGGTGAAGCTGTCTCCTTTGTTGGGCGACGCGCCGCTTCGCGTCCTGCGCGTGACGATGAAAATCGCCGATGAGATGAATTTGGCCGCCTTGATCGAGAAGAAGGCGTTTCCATCTTGAGCGGGCGCGCTATCCCCTGATGGAGGCGAGAAAATAAGCCCCCCCCGCCAGGAAAATGGCGTTGGGTCCCCAGGCCGCCAGGATGGGCGGCAGGCGTCCGGCGTGTCCGAACGAAAGGCTCGCATGGAAAAGAACAAGGTAGACGGCGCCGATTCCGATGGCGATGGCGACTCCCAGAGCGACCCCTCCGCTTCTGCCGTTTCGAATGGAGAAGGGCGCGCCCGCCAGGGCCAAAACGAAACTGATGAAAGGAGCGGAAATTTTCGCCCACATGTCCACGACGTAGCGGGTCGGGTCCACGCCGCTTTTGCTCAGGTTTTCGATGTAGCGGCCGAGTTCGTGATAATTCATCGTTTCCGGATTTCTGCCTGTTTTCCTGAAATCTTCCGGCTTTTCCGCGAGCGCAAAGACTTTTTTCCGAAAAGTTTCCTGTTTGATTTTCCCCTCGCCCGCAAAGTCATGGATCACGCCTTTGTAGAATTCCCAATGTTTTTCGGCGGGCGCCCAAACCGCCTCGGTCGCGTCGATGCGCCGCTTCAGGCGATTGCGCCGATCCGTCCGGTACAGGGTAACGCCTCTCATTTTTTTTGAAGACGGGTCGTAGTGCGTGATCTGCCAGATGGTGTTGTTTTCCGAGCGGTACCAGATTTTGTCTTTCTGGGCGTGCGTTCGCAAGCCGGTTTTCTGGATGTTGACTCGCCGGATGTATTCTCCGCGCTTGTTCGTGAGTGGAACGACGTATTCATTGGCCAGGAAAGTAAGGAGGCTGATTCCCAGGCTGGAGAGCAGGATTGGCGCAATGATTCGGTAGAGACTCAATCCGCCGGCGCGCATGGCGACGACCTCGTTCGCTCTGGACAGGAGAATCAGCGTGAACGTGCTCGCCAGTAGTACGGTGAGCGGAACGGAGAGGAAAACGAGATGAGGGATTTTGTACAGGAAATACAAGGTTCCGTCGGCCAGGGTGGCGTTCTGTTCGATAAAATCGTCAATTCGCTCGATAAACTCCGCTATGAGGAACAGCGTAATGGCTCCCGCCTGACAGAGACACACCATTCTCAGAAACTGTTTCAGGATGTAGTGGTTTAGTATGTTCATGGCGAGAGTTTATGAGCCGCTACGGATGAATGAAGAGAAGGGTTGGAGGAGCAGGCTCCGAATGTCGACGGCGTTGCGCCTCCCCGCGGTTCGCGCCATATATCCCGCGAGGAGGGCCAGCAATACGTTCGGGCCCCAGACGGCGGCGGAAGCGCTGGTTTGCCCGCTTTCCGCCATGCCTTCGGCGAAGGTGACGAGGGCGTAATAGAGAATCAGAATGCCCAGGCTCAGGGCGAAGCCGCCGTGGCGTCCCGAGCGCCTGTTCTGTACGCCGAGGGACGCCCCCAGGAGCGCCAGGACGAGGCATGCGAAGGGCGCGGCGAACTTCTTGTGCAACTCCACGAGAATGGCGTTGTGCCTGCTTGTTCCCGGCTCGTGTTCTTTCAGTTTGTTTCTGAGTTCATGGAGTGGAAAAGCGCGCAGGCTTCTTCGGAGCGCCTTCGTTTTTCCGATGGTTTCCGTGAGGTCGAAATTGAGGTCGTAGCTTCCGAAGCGCGCGATTTGGTAATGGCCTCCGGGCGGGGTGGCGCCGTCATGCGGCCTCGCTTTCTTGTCGGGCGCCTTCTCGGGCTCGCCGGCCGTGTGGATTGTTCCTCCGACGAGACGCAGCCATACCTTTTGGGACGTGGGGGATTTGATCAACATCCCCCGGTCGGCGAAGATGACGCGGTTCTTCCCTGCCTCCCGGGTGTCTGAAATCATGATGCCTTTCATCACTTTGCCCGGCGCTTCGATTTCTCGCACGTAGAACATGATTCCGTCGAAACGGTCGTGAAAAACCCCCTCCCGGAGATCGAACGTGTCGACTCGGCTGCGGAGCATCCGTTGACGAAGCTCCAAGGTGGTGTCTTGGCTCCAGGGGAGACCGAACATCATCAGGAATCCGCTCAGGAGCGCGGCTGCTGCTCCCACCAGTCCAACGGGGATCAGTTGAGAGTAGAAGGTCATGCCGGAGGCGGTCATCGCCAGGGATTCGCTGTCGCTCGACAGGCGGCTGAACGCCATGATGGAGGCAATGAGAGTGGACATGGGCAAGGTGACGAGGAGAAGAACCGGCAGGGCGGCGAAAAGAAATTGCGCCACGATGGATAGCGGCACACCCCGGTTCACCACCAGGTCGGTGAATTGGAGCATTTTGTGGAGCAGGAGCACGAACGTGAGGAAAAACAAGGATATGAGGAGATAGGACGCCAATTCACCCAGGATATATCGGTGCAATGTCTTCAAGGGGAATCCTCTGGGAGGCGGCCGCGCGATGCTCTTCCATCACACTATATGAGCGGTCGCCGGATTGCAAAACGTGTTTTCAGGCTCGTTGACGCCCATGACGGCGGTTGATAGCGTTGGAAAAAGGGCGTTTCGTTGTTTTCCCCCACGTTCCGGCGTGAGGCGGCGCATCGGGGAGGAATCTGGTTTGAGCGGTGATGCCGGTGGGGGGAAGTTGCACCTTGTTGTGGCGCCCATGTGGATAGGCGACACGGCCATGTCCGCTCCCTTTTTTTCATCGTTGAGGAAAGCGCATCCCGGAGCGAGGCTGATGGCGGCGGCGGGACCCTGGACCGCCGGTTTGCTCCGCAGTTTCCCGTGGGTCGATCGGGTCTTGTCGCTCGATGCGGGGAAATGGGGCGGTTTCTTTTCTTTGAAGAGAATGTTGAAGGGCGAGGCGGTGGATTGCGCGTGGATTCTTCCCAACAGCTTTCGCGCGGCCCTCATGGCGAAGTGGATAGGAGCAAAGAGGCGAATTGGGTACGGGACGGATGGCCGGGGCTGGCTTTTGAGCGACCGCGTGTCTCCGCCGCCGGATGTGCCTCACTTGGTGGATTACTATCTTTACCTTCTTGAAGCGCAGGGCCATGAAACCCGGGCGCGGGTTGATGATTTCTACATCACGCCCGAGACGCAGGAGTTTGCGGAAAATTTGCTGAAAACGCATCGGGCGGGGGAAAATGCGCCTTTGGTGGGGATTCATCCCGGGGCTTTTTTCGGCGAATCCAAGACGTGGCCGCTGGAATACTTCGAAAAACTCATCCGCCGGCTCGTGGATCTTGAAGGGGCGCGGGTTTTCATATTCGGCGGGCCGGATGAACTGGCGCTTACGGGGAAATTGGATATGATGTCCGGGGGGAGAGCGGTGAATTTGGCCGGCAAGGATACCCTGGAGACGCTGCCCGCCCTGCTGTCTCGTCTGGACGTATTCATATCCGGCGATACCGGCCCGCTCCACGTGGCGGCCCTCGCCGGGACAGCGACGATTGCGCTGTTCGGGCCCACGGACCATCGCCGAACGGCGCCGAGAGGTCTTTGGAATCGGACCATCCACAAGAATCTCGATTGCAGCCCGTGTTTCGCGAGAACGTGCCCTCTCCGTCATCATGACTGCATGAAGCGGATTACGCCCGAAGAGGTGGCGAGCGAAGCCGCCGGGTTGCTGAACAGGAAGCCGGGGGTCGGCAAGGATGGGAATTGAGAAAGGCGCCGCGAAGAAGCGGGCGGTATTTTTCGACAGGGACGGGACCTTGAATCGCGACGTGGGCTACGTGACCCACCTCGACGTATACGAACTCCTTCCCAGGGCGGCGGCGGCCGTCCGGAAGGTGAACGAGGCGGGGTGGCTCGCCGTTTTGATCACGAACCAGGCCGGCGTGGCGCGGGGCTACTTTTCCGAATCCATGATCGAAAAGGTGCACCAAAAACTTCGCGGGGAACTCGCCGCCAAGGGCGCGCGGCTCGACGCCGTCTACTACTGCCCGCACGCCCCGAACGGGGACGCTCCCGATTATGCGATTGACTGCAGGATGCGGAAACCCTATCCCGGCATGATCTTGAGGGCGGCGGCGGAGCACGCCATCGACTTGGGAAAATCCGTCATGCTGGGAGACAAGTATTCCGACTTGGAAGCCGGTTGGCGGGCGGGTTGCAGGTCGGGCCTTTTGCTCACGGGCTATGGGCGGGGAGAAAGAGAGCTTCGCGGGGCGCAGTGGCCCCGGCGGCCTGATTTCGTGGCGGAAGACGCCTATCATGCGGTGGAGATCATTTTGAACGAGGGCGGGAATCGCTAGCATGGGTTCGCATCTGCGGGAATATGTCGAACGATTTGCGTCCGTCCATGTGGCGGTGCTCGGCGATTTCATCGCGGATGAATTCATCCACGGCGCCACTTCGCGCATCAGCCGGGAAGCGCCGGTTCTCGTTCTGGATTTCATTCGTCGCGAGATCGTTCCCGGCGGCGGCGGCAATGCGGCGATGAACGCGGCGGCCCTGGGCGGAAACGTACGGGCCGTCGGCGCTTTGGGAGCAGACGAAGCGGGCGAAGAACTCCGCCGCGCGATGGAGAGGCGCGGAATCGATACCGAACTTTTGTGGGGGGATTCCGGGCGCATCACTCCCACGAAGACGCGCGTGATGGCGGGGGGCCGAAACACCAAGCGCCAGCAGGTGATCCGGGTGGACCGCGAAGAGAAACTGGCACTGACCGAGGAACTCGAATCCCGGATGATCCGCGAAACGGAACGAATGGCGAACGATAATTTGGATGCCCTTTTGATATCAGACTACGGCCTGGGCGTCGTGACGAAGGGCGTAAAAGAAGCGATTCGGAAACTGCCCGTCGAACTCGTCGTAACGGTGGACAGCCGCTATGCGGGAGATTCTTTTTCGGGGGTTACCGCCTTCACGCCCAACGAAGAAGAGGTGGAGGGGTTGCTCGGGTATTGGCCCGATGAGGAGCGTCTTGACGAAGCGGGAGCCGCGCTGCTTGAAAAAACGGGCGCCCGGGCGCTTCTGATCACCAGGGGGGACAAGGGCATGAGCCTCTTCGAGGGGAATGCTTCGAGAACGGATATTCCTATCTACGGGTCGGATCAGGTGCTCGACGTAACCGGGGCGGGGGATACGGTGATCGCCGCGTTCACGCTCTCCCTGGCCGCGGGCGCGTCGATGCGCGAGGCGGCGGAGATCGCGAATCGCGCGGCGGGGCTGGCGGTGATGAAGGCGGGGACGACGGTGGTGGAGCCTCAGGAACTCCTGGCCGCGTTCGAGGGGGAGGGCGCGTGAGTGTCCGGGCGAAGGGAACGCACTGCGCGCCGGACGCGGTTCCCGGACGCGAGTCGGTGAGAAGCTGCGGGGGGGAAGTCGTCATTTGCGCGGACCCCGAAGCGCATTCTTCCACGAACCCGGCCGCGCGGGCCGGGAGAGCGTCCGCGGATGGCTGAGCGGTTCCTCATCATCCGCCTGGGCGCGATAGGCGACGTCGTTCATACCCTCCCCCTGGCGTCGGCCATCAAGGATGCGCGGCCCGATTCGCATATCACCTGGGCGGTCGAGCCGGCCCCGCGGGAAGTGCTTCTCGAAAATTCGGATATAGACGAGCTTTTGACCGTTGACACCAGGGCATGGCGCAAGAATTTCTTCTCCGGCGGCTTCTCCGCGCTCGGGCGCGACCTGCGCGCCGTGAGGAACGTGGGCGCCGACGTGGCGCTGGACGCCCAGGGGCTGATCAAGAGCGGTTTGCTGGCATGGGCGTCGGGAGCGCCCGTTCGCATCGGGTTCGAACACCGTTTTTGCAAAGAGGGGATGAACGTGCTCTTCACGACGCACCAGGCGTTTCCCCCCGGCTCCCCCCATCATGTCGTGGAGAAGAATTTATCTCTTCTGGATCCGCTGCGCTTGCCCGTTCCGTTGAGGGAGCGATACCGCTTCCCCCTTCATGAAACGAAGGAAGAGGGAGAGTGGGCGGAAAAGTATCTGGAAAGTGAGGGATGTCCGGACGGCCGCCCCTTGCTGGTGGTTCATCCCGGAGGCGGGTGGGTGACCAAACGCTGGGCGCCGGCGCGTTTCGCCCAACTCGCCGACCACTGGCGTGAGAACGGCCTGGGAGATGTCCTCCTGATATGGGGTCCGGGAGAAAGGGAGATTGTAAAGAAAGTGGCGAGCGCGATGAGAACGAAACCCCACGTGGCGCCTGCGACGGGCATCCGCGAAATGATGTCCCTGATTCGGCGCGGTTCCTGTTTCGCGGGCGGAGACTCGGGGCCCATGCACCTCGCCGCCGCGATGGGGGTTCGCTGTCTGGCGATCATGGGGCCGACGGAACCCGTGAGAAACGGCCCGTGGGGGGCGGGGCATTCGGTTTTGCACCATCGACTCGCTTGCAGCGGCTGTTATGCGAGAAAATGCCCCGACATCGAGTGTCTGGAGCGCGTGAAAACCGAAGAGGCGGTAAACGGGCTGAGCCGGTTGCGCCCGGCCCATGAAAAACATGGCGAGATATGCGAAACTAGGGAAGTTTCGTGAGAGAAGCGGGTGATGTTTCAATTTTTGCAGTGATGCGATGAGCGGCGCGAAGACGAGAAGGCCGTTTCAGAGATTCGATTGAAAATTGGAGATTGGCGGAAGATGAGCGTGGATAAGGAATTGTTGGAGATATTGGCGTGTCCCGTCACCAAGACCCCGCTTGAATTGAGCGAGGACGGGAATTTCTTGATCGCGCGGGAATCGGGGTTGGTCTACAGAATCGAAGACGGCATCCCCATCATGCTCGTGGACGAGGCCATCCCGCTCGATGAGTGGGAGAAAGCCCAGGGAAAAGGCTAGAAGAATGTCCGGCCTGGCGGAAGCGTCTGCCGAAGCCGATACGGGGGAGAAGCCCGTATCCGGGCCGGCAAGAGAACCGATCAGCGTCGCGATTATCGCCCATAACGAGGCGGAACGCATCGGCGCCTGCATCGACAGCGTTCGCTGGGCGGATGAAGTCATCGTCGTGGATGCGGGCAGCACGGACGGCACCCGGGAAATATGCCGAAAGCGCGGCGCGACGGTCATCCGGAATCCCTGGCGGGGCTATGCGGCGCAGAAGAATTTCGCCCTCTCGAAAGCGAGTCATTCCTGGATATTGAGTCTGGACGCGGATGAATGCGTAACTCCCGAACTTGCGGAGGAAATTCTCTCCGTCTTGTCCGCAGGCGGTTCCACCATGGGGTATCGGGCGCCCCGAAAAAACATCTTCTTCGGCCGCTGGCTCCGCCACGGCGATCTTTGGCCGGATTATCAGATACGGCTGTTCCGCCGCGACGCGGGGGCGTTTAACGGCAAGGGCGTCCATGAGTCCGTGGTGGTGCAAGGGCGGGTGGGCGTGTTTTCCTCCCCCCTGGAACACTATAGCTACGACGCGCTTTCGGGTTTTTTCGAAAGGCAGGTCCGATACGCCAGGCTGTCGGCGGAGGATTTGTTCGCCGAAGGAGCGCGGCTTCGCATGAGCGATTTCCTCATCCGCCCGCTTTGGCGTTTTTTCAAGAGTTACGTCTTGAAGATGGGTCTTCGGGACGGCGTCGAGGGTTTTTGGGTATCCGTCGGCTCCGCCCATTACGTGTTCATGCGCGCCGCCTTTTTATGGGAGTTGTCTCGAGAGCGTGAGCGCCCTTAGCGTTTTTCATACGGAAGCCTCCCCGGGCATGGGCGGACAGGAGAAGAGGATCCTGCTGGAGGCCGCTTCTCTCATCGAGCGCGGGCACGAGGTTCTGTTGATCGGGCAACCGGACGGCGAACTGAAGCGGGAGGCGGACGAGGCGGGGGTGCCGTTCGAGCCGGTGCGCATGAGCGCTTCCTGGGATATGTCGGCGTTGGGCCGACTTCTCAAGCTCATCCGCAAGCATCGCCCGGATTTGATTCATACGCACAGCAGCAGGGATTCCTGGCTCGGGGGCATCGCGGGCCGGATGTTCGGCGTGCCCGTGGTCCGCACCCGCCACGTATCCAGACCCGTGAGTTCACACGGACTGAACTGGGTGTATCGGCTTCCGCACCGGATCATGACGACGGCCGAACATATCCGCGACGTCCTGGTCGATGCGAGAGCATGTGCGCCCGAGCGAATCAAGGTGTTGCCGACGGGCGTGGATTTCCGGCGTTTTCGCGAGAATGTGTCCGGAGAGGGTTTCCGCGCGGAAATGGGGTTGATGAAAGATACCCCCGCCGTGGGAATGATGGCGCAACTCAGAAGCTACAAGGGACACGAATATATCCTGGCGGCGGCGCGATTGCTCAAAGACGAAGGGTGCGGCGCGCGGTTTTTCTTGGGAGGAGACGGGGAATCGCGAGGCGTGTACGAGGAGGAGGCGAGGCGCCTTGGCCTTTTGGACGGGACCGTCACTTTTATGGGATGGCGGGCGGACGTGCCCGAGATCATGGCCGGTCTCGACGTGCTGGTGATAGCGTCTACGGGCACCGAGGGCGTTCCCCAGGTGGCCCTGCAGGCGATGGCCATGGGCCTTCCCGTCGTGGGCACCGACATCGGCGGCGTGACCGAAGTGCTGGCGCCGTCCGGCGCCGGGGTGATCGTGCCGCCTCAAGACCCCGCCGCTCTTGCGAACGGCATTCGGAGTTTGCTCCGCGCCCCGGCGCGCAGGGAAGAAATGGGTCGTTCGGGCCGGGAATATGTGCGCAGATGGTTTTCGCACGATAAAATGGTGGATGAAACGCTGGCTCTTTATGAGGAGACGATTTCATCGCGTGGCGGGCGAAGGTGAGTTTCCCTGCGTCTTGAGCCGCCTTTGAGCCCCGGGGAATTGCAAAGCGAGCGAAGAAACTCCATCGCCGCGCGCGGCGCCGAAGGGACGTGTCCTGACGCCGTCGGCGGGCCCGGTTTGAATTTTGAAGAGGATTCCGGATGAGCCGCACCCAGGTTTATCTCAGACTCTTGAAGTATTTGCGCCCGTACCGGCTTCGGTTCGGCGTCGCCGTCGCCTGCACGGTCATTGTGGGCGGCCTGAATGCGTATCCCGCTTATCTCGTGCAGCACGTCATCAATGACATTTTGATCTCGAAGCGCTCCGGCATCGTCTTTTTGGTTTGTCTGTCTCTGGTCATCGTCTATGTGACGAAAGGCATCGCCGCTTATTTCCAGAATTATTTCATGCACTGGGTCGGTCAGCACGTGGTGATGGATATCAGAAACGAGCTCCACCGGCATCTTCTTCATTTGCCGCTTCGGTTTTTCGAGATGAAGACGACCGGAGAACTGATGTCGAAAGTCATTTACGACATCTCCCTGATGCAGAATGCGGCGACGAATTCCGTGCGGGATTTGCTCCGGCACGGGTTCACCTTCATCGCCTTGCTTGGCGTGGCGGTTTACCAGAGTCCCCGAATGGCGGTGATATTCATCGTCATCATTCCATTGGTGACGTTCTTGGCCGTGGCGATGGGAGAAAAGATTCGCCGGATAACGCGGAGAAGCCAGGCGCGCATGGGCGACATGAGCAGCCTGATGAAGGAAACCTATGCTGGCATTCGAGTCGTCAAGGCCTTTGGAGCGGAAGATGAGGAGGAGAGCCGTTTCGCGCGCGTCACCCGGTCGTTTTTCGACACCATCATGCGGGCCATGCGGGTCCGCTCGCTGGCGCCTCCGATTGTGGAGATCATCGGTGGAATTTTGGGGGCGGGGATTTTGTGGTTCGGCGCCCAGTCGGTCATCTATGGAAGCATGGATCCGGGCAAGCTGACGAGTTTCGCGGTCGCCTTGGGGATGGCCTACAGCCCGCTGAAATCCTTTACCAGCGTGTTTCATAGCCTGGTGGAAGGAATTGCGGGTGGCCAATCCGTCTTCGAAATAATGGATGAGCATGCGCACGAGGAGAAGAACCCGGCGGGCGAGGTGATGGAGCGGCTTTCCCGGCATATCCGGTTCGAGGGCGTGCATTTTTCCTATTCGGACGAAGCGACGTTGGAGGGTATCGACGTAGAGGCGCCTGCGGGTTGCACCCTGGCCGTCGTGGGAATGAGCGGCGCGGGAAAAAGCACGCTGCTGGATTTGATTCCGCGTTTTTATCTGCCCGCACGGGGGAGCATTCTCTTTGACGGAAAAGAGGCGTCCCTGTATTCGCTGGACAGCTTGCGCGCCCAGATAGCCGTGGTGACCCAGCAGGTGATCCTGTTTAACGACACGGCGGCGAACAACATCGCCTATGGTGTCGAGGGACCCGTCGACCGTGAAGAAATCATCTCCGCGGCGAAGGCGGCCAACGCCCATGATTTCATCGTGGAGCTTCAAAACGGGTATGAGACCATGCTGGGAGAGGAGGGGGTGCGTCTTTCCGGCGGTGAGCGCCAGCGCATCGCCATCGCCCGCGCTATTTTGCGGGACCCCTCCATTCTATTGCTCGACGAAGCCACGAGCGCGCTCGACACGGAGAGTGAGCAGTTGATTCAGGACGCGCTCGTGCCCTTGATGGAGGGCCGCACGACGATCGTGGTGGCCCATAGGCTCTCCACCGTCCGAAACGCCGATTTGATCATCGTGCTGGATGAAGGGCGAATCGTGGAGAGGGGGACGCACGATGAGTTGATGAAACGGGGCGGTTTGTACCGAAGACTCTACGAGATGCAGTTCGCGGGCGAGGAGATGTCCCTCTCCGCTCAAGTCGCCGGCGCGACGACCGGCGGGAGCGCGTCGTAGGGTTGTTTGCACGAGGGACGATATGACCGGATGAAAGATGGGTCCCGCCGCCCGCACCCGGTTTCGGGAACGCGGGGTTCTATCCCGGCTGGTCGATGAGGCGCAGGCGTTCTCTATGGATGATCGGCCGCAAGAACGCTGCCCGGGACGGCGGAGTGCTTTGTGGAATCAAGGTCCGGAAATAGGCTTATGCGTGAGCTGAGAGACTTTTTCACGGAACTGGGAGAACGCTTCAGGAGACGTTCTCCTCCTTCCCGGGTGGCGTTCGGCGGTCTTTTCGGTTTCGCCGTCTGCGCTCCGTTCTCGATATCACTCGCTCAGATTTGCGTGTTCACCGCCGTGGCGGCGTGGCTGGGTTCCATGACCAGGGCGGCCCCCTTGCTGACCCAGAAATTTCCGTTGTGGAAGCCTTGGCTCCTTTTCGCGCTGTTGACTTTCGCCAGCGCCTTTCAAGCGCCCGATTCGGTCGACCCAGAAATTTCCGTTGTGGAAGCCTTGGCTCCTTTTCGCGCTGTTGACTTTCGCCAGCGCCTTTCAAGCGCCCGATTCGGTCGAAAGTCTCATCGAAGCGAGAGAATTGACGCAAATCATGATTTTCTATCTGGCCGTGAACGTCGTTCGAGATGACAGGGAAGCGCTTTGGCTGATGAAGGCGCTCTTCGCGGCCACGAGCGTTACCGCCTTGTACGCCCTGGGAGTTTCGTTGCAGGGAACCCTGTCGCTGGCAAATCGCGCCTCGGGTTTTTTCAGCATATACATGACGTTCGGCGGTTTCTTGCTTGTCGTCGGCGTCTTGGCGCTTTCCTATATCTTTGTGCCGACTCGGGAACGCAAGAGCGTATGGATATATGCGGCGACCCTGCTGATCCTCACCGCATTGCTGACGACTTTGAGCCGCAACGCCTGGGTCGGACTTGCCGTCGGGACGGCGGTCGTCGCCGTGGCCGGCCGGCGCAAGAGGGCGGTTTTGTGTCTGGCGGCGGCGGTGCTGGTGGTTCTCATGGCGCCTCACTCCATCCGTGAGCGCGTGAAGAGCATCCTGAATCCCCGGGACGAAACGGCCGTGGAGCGGATATACATGTGGAAGAGCGGCATCGAAATGCTGATGGACAAGAAACTCCTCGGTTTCGGGCCCGGGCAAGTCAAGGACAATTACGCCCGGTATGCGAACCCCGAGGCGGCCAGGAAATCTGCGGCCCACTTGCACAACAACATCGTTCATTTGGCCGCCGAGCGGGGAGTTTTTGCGTTGGGCGCCTGGATTTGGGCCTGGGCCGGGTATTTCCTCTTGGTGATTCGGCGAATTCGGGATACAAGGGACGCGCCTTTCGGAACACGATTTCGCATGGTGGGCGGCTTGGCCGCGGCAGCGGGCTTCTTAAGCGCCGGGATGTTCGAATACAACTTTGGAGATTCCGAGGTGGTGATGCTCATTTTCGTGGCGACCGCCTTGCCGTTCATGGGCGGGACGAGCGAGGTTCATTCGGAATAAAACGATATGTGCTGCAGGCTTACCGGAAGCGGAACAAAGATTGAAAAAAGCCCAGTTTTTTGACCGGTTCGGCGGCAACCAGATCGGCTCCGCCGAGTTTATCGCCCCTCAGTTCATACGTGACGCGGCCCACCTTTTGGCCGGTGCGGACGGGTGCGGTTATCTCTTCAGGCAACTCCAGTTTCATGGATATACGCTTTTCTTCACCTCTCTTGACCAATGCCTCGACGCTTTCTTTGAGCCGGATGCGAACCGTTCGTTTCTGGCCCTTCCGCACCTTGATTTGCAGGCGTTTCGGTTTTTTGCTTCTGCTCAGATCGACCCGGCGAAATTGGGTGAACCCCCATGCGAGCAAACGCCTGGCCTCTCTGAATCGGTGTTTGGAGTGGCTCGATCCCATCACGACGGCGATGAGCCTTAAATTTTTGCGTTCGGCCGTGGCGACGATGCTGAACCCCGCTCGTCGGTAATAGCCCGTTTTGAGGCCGTCCAACCCGCGAAACCGCCCCAAGAGACGGTTCGTGTTGGTCAGGGTGAAGCTCCCGTTGCGGAAAGGAGCGTTCTTGGTGGCGCTCCATTTCATGATGAGTGGATATTTTATCAACTCGCGGGCGAGAATGCCGGCGTCGCGCGCGCTCATCTGGTTGGCCGGTTTCTTTCTGCCGGGAGGCAGCCCGTTGACGTTGACGAAACGGGTGTCCTCCATGCCGAGTTCTTTGGCGCGCTGGTTCATCAACTCGACGAAAACTTCGATGTCTCCGGCGATGTGTTCCGCCACGGCGTAGGATGAATCGTTTGCGGAACTGATGATGATGGATTTCATCAAATCTCTCAGAGAAAATTTCTCTCCTTGCTTCAAATACACCTGCTGGCCTCCGATCCGTGAGGCGCGTCTGCTGGTGGTGATAATTTCATCGAGATGGATGGCGTTTCTTTGAATTTGTTCCATGGCGATTAAAGCGGTCATCATTTTCACGATGGAGGCGGGTTGCGTGCCCAGCCGCTCGTTTTTTGCTTTCAGTACTCGCCCCGTATTCGCTTCCATCAAAAGAATCGAGCGATATGGTATCACCGCTTTGCGGGATTTTTTTCGGCGCGCGGAAGCCGCATCGACGCCGAACGTGAGAGAACATGTGAACAACAATGCGAACGTGATGATGGCAAGGCGGAACCGCCGGCCGAGTCCCGAATCGAAAAACATGCGCTTCCCTTATATTTTTCCAGGCGGGTTGGGTGGATTTCGTGACGAGTCCAGCGGATGATGGCTGATCCATTGGACTCCAGCCAATTAAAAACTTTTTCCTTGCGTTTGTCAAAATGAGTTGATTTTAAGGCGGTTGGATACCCGTTCCGATGCTTATGTCTTTGTATATGATGGTGATGACGCGATCCGCGCCTCACCCTTCCATTCCAATTCTTGCGTCCGTCCGGTTGCTCTGATAGGATTTGCGTTACCGAAGGGGTACTGGAGCGGATCCTCGGTTCACAGTGGTGACGCACGTCAATCGCGCTCCATCCAAAATAGGGTATGACATTCTTTTTTGCCGCCATGGGCGGAAGGAGAAGGAGGTCTTCTCATGTTCAAGGGTTCTTATGTCGCGATGGTGACCCCGTTCCGCGACGGAAAGCTCGACGAAGGGGGCATTCGCTCTCTGGTGGAATTTCATGTTGAAAACGGAACGCACGGGATTGTAGCGTGTGGAACCACGGGAGAGTCCGCCACGCTGAGCCACGAAGAGCACGACCGGGTAGTTGAATTGGTGATCGAACAAGTCGATGGAAGAATCCCGGTCATCGCCGGTTCCGGTTCGAACAGCACCGCGGAGGCCGTTCAGCGCACCCAATTCGCCATGCGGGCCGGCGCGGACGGCGCGCTCCTTGTGGCGCCTTACTACAACAAACCCACGCAGGAGGGGCTTTACCGGCATTTCCGTGCGATCGCGGAATCGGCGGACATCCCGATCGTTCTCTACAACGTGCCGGGCCGCACGGTGGTGCAGATAGCCCCCGACACGGTGGCGCGCCTCTCGGAGATTCCCAACATCGTCGGCATCAAGGAAGCGACCGGCAATCTGGCGAATTGCTGCGACATCGTATCCCGCGTCCCGGACGATTTCATCGTGCTTTCAGGCGACGATTTCGTCACGCTGCCGATGATGGCGATGGGCGGCGTGGGCACGATTTCCGTCACGGCGAACGTGGCGCCCGCGGACGTGGCCCGGATGTGTCAGGCCCAGCTCGATGGGGATACCGCCACGGCGAAAGCGCTGCACTACAAGATGTGGGAACTCAACCACATGATGTTCTGCGAGACGAACCCGATTCCGGCGAAGGCGACCCTGGCTATCATGGGGCGCATTGCGCTCGAATACAGACTGCCGCTCTGCGAGCCGTCAGACGCCAACATGAGCAAACTGGAGGCGTTCGCCAGGGAATACGGACTGGTCGAAGAAGCGGTGGCGGCGACGTAAAACTACACAGAACGACAGCATCGCAATAAAGAGCGGGAGCGGCGAATGCTCCCGCTCTTTTCGTTTTTGATGCTTATTCTTCCAGCCCGAGGACCTTGAGAGCGTTTCCGCCGAACCAGAGTCGTTTCACGTCGTCTTTGAGCGGGAACTTCTCGAACTCGGCCAGACTTTCCCCTGGGCTGATCATCGGCCAGTTCGAGGCCCACAGAATCTTGTTCTTGAGCACCGAGTTCCCGTAGCGGATCAGGGGCTCCCAGCCGGTGTCGGGCGTGGCGATGTATTTGGGCATCGTGCCGCTGACTTCGATGTACAGATTGGGGTGCCGCCAGCTTACGGCGATCATCTCCAGTATCCACGGCCAGCCCCCGTGCACCGCCACGATGCGGAGTTCGGGAAAGTCCCTCGCCACCTCGTCCAGGTAGATCGGACGCCCGAAATCGAGCAGATTCGAACTGGAGAGATTCATCGAGGTGTGAAGCAAGACGGGGATGTCCAGTTCCACGCATTTGGCGTAAATGGGGTAGAATTTCTTGTCGTTCGCATGGAGCCCGAGTTCCCAAGGCCCCATGTTCACGCCCCGGAGTCCATACTCCTTCACTTCGCGCTCCAAATCGCGCAGCGCGTCCATGCCGCGAAACGGGTCGCAACCAGCGGTTCCAATCAGGCGGTCCGGGTAATCCTTGATGTATTCGCGCAGAACGTCGGCGGGAAATTTCGTGCCCGAGACCGTCGTCATGTCGGAAGTCTTGATCACGGCCTTGTCCACCCCTTGTTCGTCCAGGAAGGCGACGAACTCCTCAGGCTTCATGTAGCGGTGTTCTTCCTCGTTGCCGAACACCCTTTCCCCATAGTGCCTGGCGTAGTCGGCAAGTCGGCCCGTCGGTTTCAAATACCTGTCCAGACCCTCGGGAATGGGGCATGAGACTCTGAAATCGATGATGGGTGTCGGCATTCGCAGGCTCCGTGAAATAAGAACTATATATGGGTACAGAGTACCTCAGGACGCCCGTTACCGGATAGCCGGGAAGGGAGAAGCCCGCTCCCTCGCCAGAGGGATTCGAATCCTTTATCCTCTTTTTCATTTTAAGGCTTGGAAATTTCCATGACGCAGCGCGGCGAAACGTCAACCCGATGGCTTTGGGCGATTTGCGCGGCCCAGGTGCCGATGATGTTCGTCTACGCGAACTACGTGGCGGCGCTTCCGCTGTTCAAGACGGAATGGAATCTCACGAACGTGCAGGCCGGCACGATTTATACGGCGTTCTACGTGGGCTACATCCTCGCCTCCGCCGTTTTGGCGACCGCGACGGACTACATGAGCGCGAAAAAGATATATCTGGCCTCGAGCCTTTGGCTCGCGCTCCTGAATTTCATGTTTCCCCTCCTGGCGGATGGTTTCATCAGCGCATCGGTGTTTCGCGCCCTCACGGGCGTGGGACTGGCCGGCACCTATGCGCCTGCGCTTCGGCTGGTGGCCGAATACGCCCCGCCGGGGAGGCGCGCCCGGATGGTCGGGGTGTATACGTTCTTTTACACCGTGGGCGTCGCCACGTCGATTTACGTGACGGGCGCGCTCGTCGCGAATTTCGAATGGCGCGCGGCGTTCGCGTTGACCTCTCTGGGGCCCGCCGCCGGTTTTCTGGCCATGGTGTTTCTGCTTCCCTCCCTGCCTTCACCGAGGGGGGATGGAGACGCCGGGTTTGAATTGCCCAGGCTTCCGGCGCCGGTGTGGGTGCTCATGGGCGTTGCGGGCGCGCACCGGTGGGAGGTGTTCGCATTCAGGGGCTGGATAGTCACCTTTCTGGCGGCTTCTTTGGTGATGACGGGAGCAGAAACGCGCGAGAGCGCCCTCCACGTCGCCTCCGCGTCCGCCGCGTTGATCATCGGACTGAGTGCGGTTTCTAAGCTGATCGGCGGCTGGTGCGCCGATCGCATCGGCAGGCCGCCCACGATAATCGCGAGCCTGTTCCTGAGCGGGCTGATTTCGGCTTTCATCGGGCTCGCTTTCGGGGCGCCGTTCGCCATATTGCAGATTCTTTGCCTGGTCTGGGTGATCGTGATGCACGTGGACGCCCCCGTGCTGGTGGTCTTGACCACGGAACTCACGCCCAGACGCCACCTCGGCTCTGCGCTGGGCATTCAGTCAGGGTTGGGCTTTCTTCTGGGTTCTCTCGCGCCCATGGTGGTGGGGAAATTCCTGGACATGAGCAACGACTCGACTGATGGCGCGCTGCCCGTGAACTGGGACTGGGCGTTCATCGGACCGGGAGTCGTAGCTATGCTGGGAGCCGTCGCCACGATTTTCGTCGCCCGGCGTTTCATTGCCGCCGAAAAGCCGCCGGAGGGTGAAGCAGAGGCTTCACGGCCATGATCCCATACGCTCGTCATGCGGTTCTATCCTACGATTTCATATGCTTGACGATGCGCTCAGTTTTGATATGATTCGCCTCACCTTTGAAACGCATCTTACATATTGGCTGGCGGGTGGATAGAACCTAAGCTGAAGATTCTTGAAACTGAGATTCTTCGCACTCTTTTGGACTGCTACTTAACGAGCAGAGGAGAATGAAAATGTTGAAAGGAATCATTGCTGGTCTGTTGGCGGTCGCTCTTCTGAGCGCGCCGGCTTTCGCCGCGGACGACGCCACCATGCGCGCCGCCAAGAAAGAGGGGAAAGTCACCTGGTATTCCTCCATCACAATCAATATCGCGCAGGATATCTGCAACCGCTTCAACAAGAAAAAAATGGGCGTTCAGTGCGTCCTCCACCGAGACGGATCGGGGAAGCTCTACCGTCGCTATCTGCAGGAACGCAAAGGCGGCATTTACGTCGCCGACGTAATTCACACGTCGAACCTGGGGCATTTCCTGAACTTGAAAGCCAAGAAGATCATCACGCCCTACAAGCCGGCCGGAACGGACAACTTCAACGCGAAGTTCGTTACCAAGGACAACTACTGGACGATTCTTCGCGCGGGCGTATTGATGCCCTTCTACAACACGAAGAAAGTCAGCGAGAAGGACGCGCCCAAGACGTATGCGGATTTCCTCGACCCCAAGTGGAAGGGCAAAATCATTCAATCACACCCCAGCTACAGCGGGTTCGTAACGAACGGCATGATCAACATCGTGAACAGGTTCGGCTGGGGTTATTATGAGAAGTTGGCCAAGCAAAAGCCGAAAATCGTGCAATCCGCGGCCGGCAGCGTTCCTCTCGTAGCGCGCGGGGAAGCTTTGATTGGTACGGGTACGACATCTTATACGCTGCTCAAGCAAATGCAGAAAGGCGAGCCTCTCAAGCCCGTCATTCCACCGGCGGGCTTGGCTCTGGTGACCTCACCGAACGGAGTGTTCACGAAAGCGCCGAACCCCAACGCCGCGCGCGTGTTCACGGATTACCTGTTCAGTCAGGAGACCATGCAGCTTCTGGCGGACTACTTCCTCTACGTGGGCAATCCGAATGTGAAATATCCCAAGGGATTGCCGGCGCTCAAGGACATCAACTTGATGGCCATCGGCGGGGCGGAACTGAAGAAGAAGAACAAGCCGACGCGCGCGAAGTTTAAAAAGCTCTTCGGCGTGTAACAAGTATGGGCGGGGGCGGTTTCTCGTGAAATATCGAGAAACCGCTCCCGCTTCATTGCTTTACAGGCGCAATTTTCGATAGCTACCTAACGCGAGAAGGATACACGCGCTTATGACGCAGGACGCAAGCCAACTTCCCGGAACGATATCGGGAGGTGAGCCCTCAGCCACCAGGAAATTCGACTATACCGTCATTGTTTGGGTTGTACTGCTTATCCTTCTAATCATCCTGGTGGCGAATCCCATCTTCCAGCTCTTCAAGGAAAGTTTCTTCGTTTCCGAGGACGAGGCCGGCGGCTTCACCTTCCAGAACTACATCGACGCTTTCGAGACCGATGAATACTACAAGCCGATGTATATCACGATGATGCTCGCCATCTCCGTGGGCTCCATATCCCTGGTAGTGGGAGCGGTGATGGCCTGGGTCGTCAGCCGAACGGACATACCTTTCCCGAGTCTGATCAGGAACGGCATCCTGGCCTCTTTCGTTACCCCTCCCTTCCTGGGCGCCATCGCCTGGATCTTCCTGGCGGGCCAAAACGAAGGGTGGCTGAACAAGTCGATACGCTGGATATTCGGTTTGAGCGAGGAATTTTATCTGTTCGACATCTTCACGATGAAGGGCGTCATATTCGCCATGTCGCTCTATTCGTTTCCCCTCGTCTTCATCGTTGTTCTGGCGGGCCTGAACAACATCTCATCGGACGTGGAGGACGCGGCCAATGTGGCGGGCGGCGGCACGTTCCATACCATGTTTAGTATTACGTTGCCGCTGGTGGCGCCCTCCCTGTTTGCAGGTTTTATTCTGGCGGCGCTTGAGGCGATGATCCTTTTCGGCATCCCGGCGGTATTGTCGATTCCGGCAGGCCAGCACACGATGACAACCCAACTGCGCGCTTTTATGGTTTCAGAAGATGACTTGCTCGGTTTGGCCTCGGCCTACGCGATGCCCATGCTTATTCTGGCGATCGGCATGGTTTGGACGCGGGGCATTGTGTTGGGCCGCAGGGGTTACGCAACCGTCGGCGGCAAGGGAGGGCAGAGGCGTCCGCAAAAACTCGGCGTTTGGCGGATACCGATATTCATTCTCTGCATGATTCCGCTCGTGTGCGCCATCGTGCTGCCCGGATTCGCTTTGCTGACCACGTCTTTCATGAGAAACCTGGGCGGCGGACTGGAATGGTCGAACTTCACCTTATGGAATTATCACTTCATCCTGACGAACGACGCGGTGAGGGTGTCGATCTACAATACGATTCTCCTGGCCATCATGGCGGCGACCGGCGCTACCATTGTGGCTGCGATTTCCGCTTTCATCGCTCAGCGCAAGCTCATCAAGGGCCATCAATACATGGGATTCATGGCGACCGCGCCCATCGGGATCCCCGGCATCGTCCTGGCGGTGGGCCTGTTCGCAGCCTATACGAAGCAGCCCTTCGTGCTGTACGGGACGCTTTGGATCATGTTCCTGGCGTATCTCACCAAATACCTGCCCCTTGCGTATCAGACGTCGAACGCGGGTCTATCGAGCATTCATCCCGAACTCGAGGAGAGTTGCCGCATCATGGGGGCGAATCGTCTCCAGGTTTTCAAGGACGTGACGGTGCCTCTGTTCAAGACAGCCGTCATCGCGTCTTGGATATTGGTGTTCATGCCGTCGCTCCGGGAACTGAGCGCCTCGGTTCTGCTTTGGACGACGAACACGAAGGTCATCTCGGTCGTCATCGTCGATTTTTACGAGGAATCGCTGTTGGGTCCCATATCGGCCTTGGGCGTCTTGCTCTTGCTCATCACTTTGGTGGCGATTGTGGTCGGGTTCCGTCTGGTAGGCAGGGACTTCATGAGTTCCAGTGGATAGAAAGGGAGATTTGCGTTGGCTGTTCTAGACTTAAAAGGCCTGTTGAAGATATTCGGCACCGACGTTCGTGCGGTGGATGAGATAGACCTGCACATCGAACACGGAGAGTTGATCTCGCTTTTGGGGCCGTCGGGTTGCGGCAAAACGACGACTCTGCGCCTCGTGGCGGGCTTCATCGATCCGAACGGCGGTGAAATCGTCATGGATGGGGAGACCGTATCGAACGCCAGCAGTGTCATTCCGCCGGAGCGTCGGAACATGAGCATGATATTCCAGAGCTACGCCATCTGGCCGCACAAGACGGTCTCCCAGAACGTTGGCTACGGGCTGAAATTCCGCGGCATCACGGGCGCCGAGGCGGACAAGCGCGTGAAAAGCCTTCTCTCCGTCGTTCAGATGGATCATCTGGGCGCCCGGTATCCGGCGGAGCTCTCGGGCGGCCAGCAGCAGCGCGTGGCCCTGGCCCGCGCCCTCGTGGTCGAGCCGGCCGTTTTGCTGCTTGATGAGCCGCTCTCGAACCTCGACGCCAACCTTCGCGAGGAAATGCGTTTCGAGATCAGGCGTCTGCACGATGAATTCAACATCACGAGCATCTACGTGACCCACGACCAGGCCGAGGCCATGGTCACCAGCGACAGGATCTGCGTCATGAACAGCGGCAAGATCGAGCAGGTGGGCAAGCCGTCCGACATTTATGACATTCCGGCGACGAAGTTCGTGGCCGAGTTCGTCGGCGTGACGAACTCGATTCCCGGGAAGATAGGCGCTCCCGGTCTTTTCGAGGCAAACGACGGCGCCAAGTTCATGATGAACGCAGACGGCGGAAAAACGGGAGAACTCGTCTCCATTCGGCCCCACCGGATTCAGGTGCATTCCGAGAATGCCGACGTTGGCGGAGCGGATGCCCAGAACGTTCTCGATGGCGAGGTGACGCGAGGCTATTATTTCGGCAGCACGGTGGATTATCTCGTAAAGGTGCCGGGCCTGGAGGAGCCGCTTCGCGTTATCGGCGACCCGCATGAGTTCTTCGGTGTGGGGAGCAAGGTCCGGTTGACCATCGACAAGGCGGCGGTCATTCTCGTGGGCGACAGTTAAAGCCTCATCCATGCAAATCGTTATTCCCGACGATTGCTTCCGGTTGTTCGAAGATTCAGAAGCCCTTGGGAGACTGCGCGCCTTAGGCGACGTGCATTACTACACCGATAATGCCGAGACCGAAGAATCGCTCCGCGAGCGCCTGAAAGATGCGGAAATCATCCTCACGACCAGGTACCAGACTGACTTCAAGACGACCGATTTGCTGGATCACATTCCCCGTCTCAAAATGATATCCGTGATGGGCACGCGCCCGCGCATGATCGACATGGAGCGCGCCAACGAACGCGGGGTCGTGGTGAGCACGACGCCTGCGGCGAGCGCCTCTTCCGTGGCCGAGCACACCATGATGCTGATACTGGCGCTGGCGAAAAGAATGCCGCTCATGTTCCCCGCTATGAGAGACGGCGGCTGGCCTCAGGAGCAAGGGGTCGAGCTCGCCGGAAAGACGCTGAGCCTCATCGGTTTCGGTCATATCGCCCGTTTGGTCTGCCGCATGGCCCTGGGCTTCGGTATGCGGGTCATCACCTGTTCTCCTTCGATGACGCCCGAACGCGCGCAGGCGGAGGAGGCGGAAGCGGCCTCCGTCGAGGAATGCCTCACGGCTGACGTGGTGTCGCTCCACCTTCATTTGCCGGCGGGCGCCGCTCCTTTCATGACGAGAGAAAAATTCGCGCGGATGAAGGAGACGGCGTTTTTCATCAACACGGCGCGCGCTCGGATTGTGGATGAGGATGCGCTGCTGGACGCCTTGCAAAACCGGCGCATCGCAGGTGCGGGTCTGGACGTTTTCGAGCCTTTCGAGCCGTTGCCGAAGGAATCGATATACAGGACTTTGGATAACGTCGTCATTACGCCGCATTCGGCCTGGATCACGGACGGCGCCCATGCGAGGTTCCGCAACGTGCCTGTGGCGAACGTCGAAGCGTTCCTGAGAGGCGCGCCCGTCAACGTCGTTACAGATAACGCGTAAGAAGACGGACGAAACAGCTCCGGCAGGCCGATGCGCCGCCGGGGCGGTTTTTGTTCTACTCTTTTTTGATCAGTATGTTGTTGTACACCAGGGCTGCCGCCACGCCGCCGATGACGGGTCCTATCCAGTAGACGAGATGGTTCACGCCGTCGAAACCGCCTCCTGCCAATGCGGGGCCGAAGGTGCGCGCCGGGTTCATGGACGCTCCCGTGAGCGGACCGCCCATCAGAATGTCCGCGGCGATGGTGAGGCCGATCGCGAAACCGCCCACGTCGGGATGTCTGTCGTCCACGGCGGAGCCCCAGATGACGGTGACGAGGAAGAACGTGAGGATGATTTCGATCAGAATCCCCATGCCGAAACTCACGTCACTCGCCAGGGTCGGGGTTCCCAGATTCACCTTTTGCCAGACGTCGGCGGTAAAAATGATTCTGAGCAGGATACCGGCCACGGTCCCGCCCACGAGTTGACTGATGATGTAGGCGATGCCCGTGCCGCTGTCGGTTTTTTTCGTGACCATAAAGCCTATCGTGACGGCAGGATTGAAATGACCGCCCGAGACGTGTCCCATGGCGGAAATCATGACCGAGAGGATCAATCCATGGGCGAGGGCGATGCCGATGAGGCCCACGGCTCCGCCCGTTTTCTGGTTCAAGATGATGGCGCCCGCGCCGATGAAGCACAGCGCAAACGTGCCGATGGCTTCCGCTACGCAGGCCCTTCCTGTAGGACTCATTTTCTTCTCCTTATTCGTTCGGGCGAAAGAATTGGAGGAAAATTCATGCCGCTATTGATTCGATTTGAAGGACTCCAAGCGAGAATAACAGTCTATCCATATGCCTCATTATAGCAAATCATGATGGGCGCACCACGTTTTGGGGATTTCCCGAGAGCGCGGCGGCAATGTTTTCCACCGACATCAAAAGGCCCGCTTCGGTTACCTCGGGCGTGATGCCCGCGTTGTGCGGGGAGAGAACCACGTTTTTCAGTTTCCCGAGCGGATGATTAGCGGGCAAAGGCTCCTGATCGAAAACATCGAGACCCGCCGCGGCCAAGGTTTCGTTCTGCAAAGCCGATATGAGCGCCTCTTCATCCACGATGGGTCCACGGGCGGTATTCACCAAGATGGTGTTCGGCCCCATGCGGGATAACGCCTCGGCGCCGACCATGCCGATGGTGTCCGCCGATTGCCGCACGTGTATCGAGACGACGTCGGCCCGTTCATATAGAGAGTTCAAGTCAACGAATTCCAGTCCCACTTCTTCGGCGAAATCATCGTCCGGATGAAACGTCCAGGCGATGAGCTTCATTCCGACCCCGGAGGCGATGCGGGCCGTCTGGCGGCCGATGGCGCCAAGGCCGATGAGGCCGAGCGTTTTTCCGTGCAATTGCTTCATCTGTCCCCGGGGCCACTCGTCCGCCCGCATGGCGGAATCATTGGCAGGTATTTGACGCGCCGCCGCCATCATCAAGGCCAGGGTGTGTTCGGCGACGGAAACGGCGGCCACGCCCGGCGTGTTCGATACGATGACGCCTGCGCTCTCGGCTGCCTTCAAATCGACGTGGTCCGTCCCCGTGCCCCAGATCGAGAGTACCTTGAGATCGCTGCAATTCGAGAAAAAATCCGCGTCGAATTTGCAAAAAGCCCGGATGTTGATGATTCCATCGGCCCCGGAAACGCGTCTCAGCAGTTCTTCGGACGTTTGCGGGTTTGAGGTATGGATTTCCGCATCCCCGATCTCCCGCAGGCGGGCATCGGCGCTGCTGTCCAAGAAAACGGAAGGGTAGTCATCCGGCACGACGATTCGGTTCACGAAAAAGTCCCTTTATGATTATTTGAGAGCGATTGCCAAGGCGATTCTCTTTTATCGCCCTGGCGTGCATAATGGCGTCTTTCTTCCGCTATTCTTATGACACCAAAGGAGACAAGACAAGTGGAGCCTCTCGATCCGCGTAAAGACAGCGCTGTTCCCGGTGAGCGCGCCATCGACAAGCCCGAACTTCCCACGCAGGGCTATGCCTTCACCATGTCCGCCGACGCCGAAACGATAGAGGGAAAGGGCCAACTCAAACAGGGGACGCACAGACATTTCGAGGTGTATTGCGACGAGCCGCCCCGCATCGGCGGTGAGGATTCCTACCCCCAGCCGCTTTGCTACATCGCCATGGGGGTGGGGTTCTGACTCCTGACCCAGCTTGCGCGGTACGCGCATATGATGAAAGTCTCCTTCACGCACGCCAGGGTGCGCGTGGATTTCGATTACTTTTTGGGGGGTTCCGTCTTGAAGGGCACGGTGAGTGCCGGCTGCAACGAAGTACGCACGCACTTCGAGGTGGAATCCGATGAACCGGCGGAGAAAATTCTGGCGGTCATCAAGAACGCGAAGCAAGGCTGCTTCGCCGAACAAATGGTGACGGCCGCCGTTCCGCTGAAAAGCACCGTGAACCTGAACGGCGAATCTATCTCTCTGAGCGGCGTTACGGCGTAAAGCGCTTTGCTTCATGGTTTGAAACAGGCCCTCGCCGCCTGGAGGTTTATCGTAATCCGTCACTTGAGACTGAAAAGAACGGTTTCGTCCTCCCGAAAAGGAAGGTTTATGCGGAGGCCGCGTTCGCCTTGGCGGCGCGCTGTCCCGCTGCGGTGCCCGCCAGCCGTCCGTAGACGGAGCCCAGGGTAAGCCCCGCTCCTCCCGGGTAGTTGAAATAGTAGACGCCGCCCACGAGTTCTCCCGCTGCGAACAGCCCGGGGATGAGCTCGTTCTCGGTGTTCATTACCTCCGCTTTGGGCGTCACGCGGATGCCGCCGAAAGTGAACGTGATGCCGGTCGTGACGGCGAAACCGAGATAGGGCGGCTCGTCGATGGGAAGCGCCCAGTTCGATTTCGGGGGGTCGATGCCCTTCGTGGATTTGCCGTCTTTGATGGTCGGGTTGTACTCGCCCGGCTGGATGGCGTCGTTGTATTCCTGAACGGTTTTAACGAATTCATCGACATCGATCTCGAGTTGCCTGGCGAGTTCTTCCAGCGTGTTGGCCTCGGCCTTGGTGACTTCACGGATGCGATATTCGTCGCGCAGCATGTGAACCGTTTTCTGGTCGAATATCTGAAAAGCGGCCCGTTGGGGCTGTTGGAGAATGTTCCGGCCGTATTTTGCGTAGGTATAGTTTCTGAAATCGGCTCCCTCATCCACGAAACGCTTGCCCTCGATGTTCACGATGATGCCGAACGGGTAGGAGTGTTTCTGGTAGGATTCCCCTACCGTCAGATCACCGAAGGGCGGGGCGTTCAAGTCCCAGGCGACGGCGTGACAACCGCTCCAATTGCCGTAGGGCTGGGCGCCGATATCAAGCGCCATTTTGATGCCGTCGCCCGTGTTGTAGGGGGTGCCGCGGACCTTCGCGAGTTCCCAGCCTGGACCGAGGTAACGGCAGCGCATCTCGGAGTTGGCCTCGAAGCCGCCTGACGCCAGAACGACCCCGTGGGTTTCGACTGTATAGGGCCCATCGGGGCCTTTGACTTCGACGCCGGTCACACCGCCCATCGGGTCGGTTATCAGGCGCATCGCCTTGGAGGCATAGCGAATCTCGACGCCCGCGTTGTTCGCGGCATCGAGGAGTGAGTCGATGAGGCCGCGCCCGCCACCGACGATCTCGAGAACCAGACCACCCCAGAAGCGCATCTTGCCGTCTACCTTGAAGGCTTGTCGGCCGCTTGCCAGGATCAGTCGCAAACCCTTTGACTGCATCCATTTGAGCGTCGGAAACGACTCGTGGATGAGGACGGAAGCGAGGTCGCCGTCTGTCTGGTATTCGGTCAGCATGGCGAGATCGTCAAAGAATTTTTCCGACGTATAGGGATCGATCTCGATGTTTTCTTTCTCGGCTTCGGAGAGATCGGGCACGAGCGAGTAGATGTCTTCGATGCTGTGGAAGGCGAAGCGGAAAAGGCCTCCCGAAAAAGCCGAATTCCCGCCGCGCCATGCTTCGGGCGCTTTTTCCAGCACCAGAACCTTCGCTCCCTCGTCTCGCGCCGCAAGCGATGCGCATAGAGCGGCGTTTCCGCAGCCCACGACGACGACATCGTATTTCTCCGTAGCATTCAGCATTTCTCAAAACCTCCTCGAAGCCTTCTGTTCAAGGCGACTCGTATTTGTGCGGATTTAGGGATGAGCCATTTCCACGGGGGTTTTCCATCAAGTCCGAAAGTGAGGAAAACTGGCTCTTAACTAGCATAATGACGGGGCCGGGTCAAAAAGTCCCGGGATAAGATGACTATTCACGGCATCGTGCTAATTCCAGAAACGTGTATCCTGACGACATCTGATTGGTTGACCATGCCGGTCGCCTCGCATAGAATTTTCTGCTCATTTCCCATCCTCAAAGGAGCATCATGGAAGCGGCTGCCTACCGGAGTTTCATGGAAGAGAGAATCACCCAAATCACCAAAGCCTGTACGCATTGCGGAAAGTGTTACGAGGTCTGCCCGATGGTCCCGTATTCAGAGGCCAAAGGCGCGGAGCCCGAGCGGGTGACGAAATCCGTGCTCGACATCATCAACGATCGCTCCTATGAACCGGAAGGGGCGCTTTGGGCCAAGGCTTGTCAAAAAAGCGGCGTTTGCATCGAGGCCTGCCCGGAGGACGTCAACCCGCGTGAAATGCTCACCTACGCGAAGCTCAAGCTCCAGAATATCGAATCAGAAGAAGCGGACCTCCAAGAGGCCGGCAGGTCGTATTTTCAGGATCTGAGCCGGAAGATTCGTTTCATGGCCGCACTCCAGCTCGAGCCCGAGTTGTTCAGGAATCTCACCGCCGTGCGTGGCTCGGAGGCGAACAAAGTGGATGCGGTGTTTTACTTTGGATGCAACATTCTCCAGACGCCCCATATCCTGCTCTCCTGCATCGATGTCTTCGACCGTCTTGGGCTGGACTATGAGGTGGCAGGGGGCGTGGGCCATTGTTGCGGCATCAACCACATCAGGCGTGGGGATCTGGAGGCGGGAGCAGAGATGGGCGCGCGGTCCCTGGAGTATTTCAAATCATATGCGCCTGAGAAAGTCATTACATTTTGCCCCACTTGCCAGATGCAGTACTCTGAATATCAACATCTCTACACCGGAAAACCGGTTTTACCCATGGCGGGAGAGTTGAAATCTAACGAGGAGGAAATCCTGCCGTTCATCCACATCACGCAATATCTGGCGGATAATCTGGAAACCTTGCGGGGAGAATTCACGCAAAAAGTGGAAAAGCGCGTGGCCGTGCATCTACACGGCGGGAGCGATGGCGTAGAGGAAAACGTCTTGAAAATTCTCCGGGCGGTTCCGGGGATAGAGTTCGTGGAGATTGAACAGCTAGCTGATCATGCCTATCAGTGCCCCACGCTCGTCATTCCAGAGGCGAAAGCGGCGATGCGCGAGAGACTTTTCGACTCGGCGCGCCGCGCTCGGGTCGACTCTTTGCTAACCGTTTATCACAGTTGTCACCGTGAACTATGCGGTCTGGAAAAGGGTGAATCCTTTGAAATCGAGAATTTCATGACGATTCTAGGACAAGCGATGGGTTTCGAGTATCCCGACTACACGAAGACGTACAAAATCTATGAGGATATCGACCGGGTTATTCATGAGGCGGGCGACACACTGCGCGCCTTCGGAATGGCGCCTGAAAAAATGCGTGATCAGCTTCAAACGGCGCTCTATGGTTGAGCGCTGAGCCTTCCGGGTTTTTATTGTTTCCGTACCAAAACGATATTGAAATTACCCAACTCATACGCTTTTCCCCAGGAAACCTTTTTGAGCGCAATGATCAAAGAGGGTCTGGCGCGTTCATGGTCGCCCAGTCTCGGGTCGCCCTGAAAATATAGTTGCGTCACCAGGGGCTGGTAATCGGAGTGGCGGATGTAAAAATGAATGTGTGACGGCCTCGCCCAGAAGCCGAAGCCGTAACGCCCCGGATGCACGGTTTCGAACTGATAAAGGCCTCGCCGAGTGGTGCGCATGCGCGCCCTGTAGAGATAATTCTCCTTCTCGTCCATGCCGTGGTAGCTGCCGCTGTCATCCGCCTGCCATACGTCGATAGTCGCGCCCTCGATCGTTTTCCGGGTGTTGTGCCCATAGACGCGGCCGCGGATGATCATCGGCGTGCCCGGCGCGTCCTTGGGCACCAAATAGCCGCGATAAGGAGCCCCTTCCTTGTAGAAGGGTCCCATGGAGTCCGAGGCGGTCGGCTTTCGCGCACTGGACGGCGCTTCGTCTGATTTTTTGCCTTGCGCGATGAGGAATTTTCCGAATTCCCCCAGTTCCCCGTAAGCGGGTGTGGGGGCGAGGGTTTCCCGAAGCGCGAAGGCCCCCGTGCCGAGCGCGGTCAGGCCAAGCAGGGAGTTTTTCAGCAATTCTCGTCTGTTCCATTTTCTCATGGCGAAATTCTCTGGCGGCGGGGCGAAGCTTCTCAGGGAAAATTACCATTTCAGAGCAAGAAGGTTCCAGCGCTGGGAATTCACACGCCATATACCTACCAGAGCGTTACCTCAACGCTGGCGCGAGAGTGCTTGAAAATACAGGCTTTCCGGCGCAGTTACTTCCCCGTGCGCCTCATTTTGGAGAAAACGAAATCAGCCGCGCTGGGCCATTTCGATGCTGATGTTGTCGGGACCCTTGATGAAGGCGATTTTCACCCCCGGGCGTATCTCCCAGGGCTCGCAAATCCACTCGGCGCCCTTTTCGGTCAACTCTTTTTGCGCCTCATCCATGTCGTCGACCAGGAGCCCGAAATGATCCAGCCCGTAGCGGGGTTCGGAGCCGGTCCGCACCGGGTCTTCTCCTTCCGCCCTGCCCGAGACGAGAAACACCATGCCGTTCAGGTCCATGTTGAACGACGGAGCGCCGCCCAGCTTTCTTTCCTCCAGGACGGTGGCGCCGAACATGTCGATCCAGAAATCGCGGGCGGCGTGCGGGTCTTCGCTCCTGAAGTGGAGATGGTCGTATGAGTATCTGGCCATGCGGGAATCCCCTCTCGATAAGCTGTGAACTTCGGGTTCGATGCGTGTCCGGTCGTCTATCGGCTTGATAAGCCTTGGATTCTAAGGATTGCGGCCAGGAGCGGCAAGGGGCTGGATTCCAGGTCTAGCCGGGTCCGCCCTCTTCTTCCTGTATGAGTTTCTCCGCCTCGGCCATCTCGTGGAATAGAGCGCAGGTAGCCGAGAAATCCCTCTCCAGCTTGTCGAAAAGCTCCCGGATTTGCCCGGGTGAGACGACTTTCGAGAGTTGGCCGTGGACCGCCTGCCAGGCGGGCGTACCGTGGTCGCCGCGCTGAAAATCCGTTTCTTCGCTCGCCGTTATGGCGTCGTAGACCTCGTGTTCGTGTTCGAGTATATCCCGGAGCACCGGTTCGTAGTTCGGGTCGTCGGATTCAAGATATCGCATGAGGTAGTGCCTGAATTCCGGCTCTTTTTCCACCGGCTGCGGGTCGGACATCTCGCGCAGAACCCGGCACGTGGCGGAGAAATCCTTCTCCAGGCGCTCGAAAAGCTGCTCGATGTGGAAGGGGGTGAGAATGTCCGTAAGTTCCGTAAAAACAACGTGCCACATGTGGGGAAGCCGCTCCCCGCGGGTCGATTCCGCGCCCTCGCCGACGGTGCTCTCGTCATAGACTTCATGCTCGTGTTCGAGCAGATCCATGAGCACCGGCTCGTAGTTCGGGTCGGCCGAATGGAGGTAGCGCATGAGATAGGGCTTGAATTTCCGTACCTTATGGCGTCTGGGCATCGCGTCTTTTCCTATACGGGATCCTTGAAAGTAAAGCACCCATTATACCACCAAACCAGCTGCCTCGCTCGGGAAAATCATTCCCCGGGCGCTTACCCTCTTCCATGCCGAGGAGCGCTATTGCGGCCGATGTCCACCGAAGGCCCCGGCGATGCCGGAGCGCTCGAATATCCCGCCGACCTCTTCCTGGTTCGGCCCGTAGAAATTGCCCTCGATCGTGTCGCCGACCGCGCCGCGCCGGGCAAAGCCCCCGTCCTTGACCGCCATGCCGGTCCAGTTCATGTCGCCGTAGGTCGCGCCCGTATGCGCGTTGGACAAGTCCGTGAAGGTGACGTCCGCCTGCATCCCCGACTGCTCCATCTTGACGGAGACCGCCGCGTCGCCCTGGATGACGGACTCCAGGCTGGACGTGACGCTGGAGTCCCGCCCGACGACGAAACCACGCCATTGCGCGCCGCCTTCGGGCGCCGCCGGGTTTTCGCCCGCGCCGTTGCCCAGCGTGTACGAGTAGAAGACGGTGGTACCGTAATTCGGGTTTTCCTTGTCCGTGAACAGGTTGGCCTGCGAGGCGAAGAAGCCGTGCTGCATCCACCCGCCGAACACCGTGACGTCGGTGTCATTCACGTTGGCGCCTTCCGAATCGCCGCGCTCCACGACGAGCCGCACGCCGTTCCTCCCGGGCAGAACCTCCAGGTCCACGTTCGAGGTGCTGAAATTCTTCGTGGAGAAAACGCGGCCGAACCCAAGGGAGCAACTCGCCTCACGGCACACGGTGGGCACGCGCTCCGCGGTCGTCGCACCGGCGCGGTAGCCCAGCGCGTCTCCGAAGAGAATGATGTTGGCGTTCCCGGCTATCCTGGCGTAGTCCGACCGCGCAATCTGCTCCGCCGTCGGACGACCGCCGCTGTTCAGACACCCTGCCAGCGTGACCAGGGAAAGCGCCGTCAAGACTAGAATCGCTAATGTCCTCATGCGTCGTTTTCCTCCATGTTTGTTTTGCCGATGTTGTTCGTTTTTGCGTTTCTTGTTGGTCTTCACAGCGCCTTCGTGTGTTCCCGTCGCCGGGCGTCGCGCCGATGGAAGTCCCGGCGTATGACAGAAAGCCCGCACCCGGCCACGCCGCATTGCGCGGCCCCGACGATACCGGCGACCCACACGGAGGCTCGTTGCACTGCGAGGGTTGCGGTTCCGTCATTCGATTTTTCCCGTAAGCCCCTGCGGAATAACTTACCCAACCAGTCGTGCCCAGAGCGCACGGAAGGGCAAAGCACCTCCTCGGCGTATCTCGTCGAAAGCGCTGATTTTTCGCATACCCGGTTCCCGACCGCTCTGCTTTTCGTCTCGGAATTACTTACCCCTTCAGGGGGAAGTAACGAAGGCTCAATTATAATAAGAATAATGAAATTTCAGGGGAGAATAAAGAAAAATCTCACTGTCTGGCCAGCCGGCGATCCGACGAGAAAGCCGCCGCGTTTCAACGGTTCTGCGAAGCGGACAGGGCGGGGGTGCGGTGGATGAATTCCCGAAGCGCCTCGTTCCGGTCTTCCGGTCCCGCCATGGTTTCTTGATGTCGATCTTCCTTCGCGTGCGCTCTCCCCTGAACTGCGCCGCCGGTTTGTTGTATGATGGACGCGGGAGCAGAGGTTTCACGCCCCTCCGGCATCGCCCGGGGTGGGCCGTGAGTCGCGTGTGGCCGTCTACACGACTACCAGTTCAATCATGACAGGGAGATGACGATGGAAGATGTGCGCGTGGAGCGGATGGCGGAGATCATCACGGGGTATTCCTCAAAAATTAAGCGGGGCGATCTCGTGGGCATCCGGGGCAGCACGGCCGCCGCTCCCCTGGTTCGCGCGCTCTACGCCGAGTGCGTCCGGCGCGGCGCGCATGTCTACACCGAGATGTCGCTGCCGGGGCTGGAAGAGATTTTCTATGAGCACGCCACCCGCAGGCAGCTGGAATATCTCTCGCCCTTGAGGAAGTTCGAAGTCGAAAACGTGGACGTCGTCATCTCCATACTCTCTGAGACGAACACCCGGCGGCTCTCGGGCGCGGATCCCAGAAAACAGGCGATGGCTTCGAAGGCCAGGCAGCCCGTCATGGAAACCTTCATGAAGCGCGCCGCGGAGCATGAAAAGAAGGGCAAGGGGGGCCTCCGGTGGACGCTCACCCTTTTCCCCACCGAAGCCTACGCCCAGGACGCGGAGATGGGGATCAGGGAATACGAGGATTTCGTCTTCGGCGCGTGCTTCGCAAACGAGGAAGGCGGCATCAGGCGCTGGCGGGCGCAGGACAGGCGTCAGGCGCGGGTCATCCGCTACTTGAAGGGTCGTAAACTCGTGGAAATCGGCGCGCCGGGCACGGATCTCCGGGTCGGCATCGCGGGTCGTCCGTTCATGAACTGCTCGGGGCACAACAATTTCCCGGACGGCGAAGTCTTCACCGGCCCGCAGGAGAAGAGGATCGACGGCAAGATCCGCTATTCCTTCCCCGCCTGCATCCAGGGGCGCGAGGTGGAGGGCGTGGAACTCGAATTCGCGAAGGGCGAGGTCGTGAAGGCGACGGCCCAGAAGAACGAGGCGTTCCTGAAATCCATGATCGGCATGGACGACGGCGCCAGGAGGGTGGGAGAGTTCGCCTTCGGCCTGAACGCCGGCATCCAGCGTTTTACGAAGAACACGCTGTTCGACGAGAAGATCGGCGGCACCCTGCACCTGGCCCTCGGCAAGGGCTACCCCCAGAGCGGATCGAAAAACAACTCCGCCCTGCACTGGGACATGGTGTGCGATTTAAGGGACGGCGGCGAGGTCTATGTGGACGGAAAGCTCTTCTCGAAAGACGGCGAACTCCAGATTTAGCCGGACGGATGAAACCCCATTCTCATAGGTCTCGGGGATAGCCGCAAAACCTTCAAGATGCTATTCTCCACGCGCCGTTTTTCGATACACACCTAAAGGGGCGGGTAGCTCAGCTGGAAGAGCGGTGCCCTTACAAGGCATAGGTCGGAGGTTCGAACCCTCTCCCGCCCACCAATTAGTGGATGAATCAATTCCGGATTCCACTCCGTCGACTGACGCGATTCAGGCGACGCTCAAAATACCTGCGGAACACTTCGTTTTCGGGATAGGCTTCCGGCTCCGCCCAAATCGATCCGATTCGTCCAACCAGCCCCGCAATCCAATCGGCGGCCTGTATGGTTTGATAGCGGTGGCTCTCCAGATGAAACGGCTGCTCTATCAGACTTCGGTACGACCGAATTCCATACATGCTTTGCGCCGCTTTGATAAGTAAAGCCGAGCTGTGCACGTGTTCGTCGAGAGCCAAAAGAAAATTATCCGGCGGCTTGCAATCTACTGCGCAGAACCCATCAATCCGTTTGATTGCCTCAACGAGTATCCGTTCGTAGAGCTGATTTGGCTTGTGAAGATCAGGGTCGTCGCTTTTCTTGACTCCAACGTAGAACACGAAACCGCCGAGTTTTCTGATCTTGTTGAACAAGCGGTTTGTGAATGTTCGCAATTCAGGGTACTTGTTTACATTGGTTGCCGTATAAAGACTGGCCCCCTTTTTCTCCCACTGGGCAGGATTTTTTCCCGATAGTTTAATCTCGAAATCGAGCAATTCGCATTTGCGCTGAAAAAACCATGTCCCGAACCCACGTACTTCATCAGATGGAAGTACGAAGCCGGCAAGGCCAAACACGGGGCTGTCATTGTGTGTCGGGTGGCTCCGACTTCCGACTGATATAAGGTCCGATATGTCCAAATTCGTCAAGATAGGCGATGTAAGTCAATGATCGACCCAAGAACGCAAAAACGCGAAAACCCACGCCGGAGCGTGGGTCTCGGAATGAAGGGTAATCCTGTCATGACAGACAGGAATACGTCTCAAGGAGATATATAAGTCATCGTATTGACATTGTCAAACGGGGCCTTCAGGAGATTGTTGAAAAAGTTCCCTCGATGCGGGAAAACCACCGTCATTCCGGCGAAAGCCGGAATCCATTTTTACGCCTTTTGCTTTTCGTCGGGGTTCCCGCGCATCGCCGGGGAAGGAAATGCCGCGGTGTATCCACCCGCATCCGCAAATGGATTCCGGCTTTCGCCGGAATGACGAACAAAGCTGCATTCGCTCGTAGGGGCGGTTCGCGAACTGTGGGACAACCCCGAGGAGGGGTTGTCACTACAATCCCATCGTTTCGAACCTTCATTTATCAGGACTTTTTCAACAACCCCCACAGGGGCGGGTAGCTCAGCTGGAAGAGCGGTGCCCTTACAAGGCATAGGTCGGAGGTTCGAACCCTCTCCCGCCCACCAATGCAAAATGGCTTGGCAGAGTCGGGCTATTGGAAGATCAACTGCCAAGAAACACCGAATCGATCCTGCACCCAGGCGTATTTCCGGCTGAACTCATAACTGTCCAGAGGCATCAGCACGGCTCCATCGTCTGAGAGGCGCGCGGCCAGGCGCTCGACTTCCGCCTCCGTGCCGGATGTCACAAAAAGCGAAACGGAAGGGGTGAAGCCGAAGTCATGTTTCACCGGAGAGTCGAAGCAGCGCATCGCACGGCCTGCGAGCGTGAATTGCGCCGACTTGATCTTTCCCGCAGCACCTGGTTCGTCCTTTCCCCAACGCTCGACGCTATCCACCGAGCTCTCCGGAAAGGATTCGACGTAAAACCGCATCGCCTCTTCGGCGTCGCCTTCGAACATCAGGCAGGGTGCGATTCGGGGAGACTCCAGTGGCGCTTCTCTTGTCATCATGGCACTCCTGAGGATGGGCTCTTACGAATCGAATTTGCTGGTTGGTTTCTTAAATTTCCGACCGCTCCATCATGGGTTGTTGAAAACCCCTTTCGCTCTCGGAAATTTCCCTCACAACCGGCCCTGCTGCGGACTGCGCCCTTGAACAGCATAGCCAATCGACGAGAAAAAAAGAATCACTCCCCCCTTGAGGGGTCGGGCATCCCGAGGGGAATGCCCGATGAAAAATCCCCTCGATGCGGGAAAACCACCGTCATTCCGGTGTCGGAGCCGACCAAGGCGGGAGGGTTCGTCGGAATCCATTTTATGATTTTTGCTTTCGTTTTTGCATTTGATTCCGACTCGCGGGAGGGAGCGCCGCGCCCGAATCCGGAACGGATGAGGTGGATATATATGGCGGCGTTCGTATCTTCCCCGGCCGGGAGCGAGGACGGCCGGGCGAAGGGCCAAAGACAAAGGCGAAAATGGATTCCGGCTTTCGCCGGAATGACGAGCAAAGGCCGCTTCTGCGAACCAAGGATTTTCGTGTAGGGGTCGCATACGGGGTTATTGAACAAGCCTCTAGGAACGAGGGTTTGACGCGACCGATGAAGGAGGAAAAATCACTCCCCCCTTGCAGAGCGACCAACAACCACTCCCCGCTTGAGGGGGAGTCGGTGAACTAAGGGCGTAAGCCCGCAAGTGAACCGGAGGGGGGTATAATTCGGAATGGCGATATAACGCATTTTACCCCCCACCGAATCGGCCTTCGCACAAACCGCTCGGCCTCTTCGTCGGGCTTTCCCCTCAGGAAGCCCGACCCTCAAGGGGCTGTTGAAAAACCCCTGGTAATATGATCGAATGGATGAACGCCCACTCGCCCGAGATGGGAGTACCCCGGATGATGGGAAGCAATAAGCGCGGGCAGATGGATTTGTTCGTGGCCGGTTCTCTGGAACGGTTGGTTCCCGAGGATCACGTCCTGATGCGCGTGGACCGCGTGCTGGATTTGAGTTGGCTTCGGGAGGAGGTGGCGGATTGCTATTGCCTGGACAACGGTCGTCCGGGGGTGGACCCGGAAGTGGCGCTGCGGTTGATGCTGGCGGGCATGCTGCTGGGCTACGTGCACGACCGGCGTCTGCTGCGCGAGGCGCAGGCGCACCTGGCGGTCCGGTGGTTCATCGGGTGCGGGCTGCACGAGGATTTGCCGCATCATTCGAGCCTGACGCGTATCCGTCAGCGCTGGGGTGAGGAGCGGTTCAAGGAGATATTCCGCCGCACGGTTCAGGCTTGCCTGGATGCGGGGGTGGCGAAGGGGGAAGTGGTTCACGTGGACGCGTCGTTGATCCGGGCGGACGTGAGTTGGGAGAGTCTGGCGGAGCGGCACGCGGAGGAGGTGATACGGGAGAACCCCGCCGCGGATGAGTCTGGGAAGAAGGGCGGCGGGGGTTCGGGGCCGGTGAGCCGTACGGACCCCGACGCGCGTCTGGCGCGCAAGAGCGCTCGGGCGGGGTTCGAGCCGAGCTACAAGCACCACGCGGTGGTGGACGATGCGCGTGGCGTTGTTCTGGACGTGGCGGTGACGGAGGGGACGGTGAACGAGCGGGAGGTGATTGAATCGCAGGTGGAAGCGGTGAGCGAGTTGTCGGGACGCGCGCCGGTGATGGTGACGGCGGATTCGGGGTATGCGTACTCGAAGGTATACGGTTTATTGGAGCGTCGGGGGGTGGATGGGCTGATACCGGCGAAGGGGGAGCCCACGCAGAGCCGTGTGCCGCTGCGCCGGTTCCGCTACGACGAGCGCCACGACATCGTGAAGTGTCCCGGGGGGAAGAAGCTGACCCCCCGGGGGGCGACGGAGCGGGGGCGGTGGTATGTATCGAGGACGCGCGATTGCGCGGGTTGCGCGCTTCGGGCGGATTGTCTGCCGAAGTCTCAAACGAGCAAGGCGGTGTTGATTCCGCACGAATATCCGTCGCTGTTGCGCGCGCGTCGGCGGCATGCGCGGTGGGGGGAGGAGGAGCGCCGGCTGTGGCGCCGGCACATGGGGCGTTCTGAGGGCTACCACGGCGAGGCGAAGAGTTGGCACGGACTGGGGCGGGCGGTGCGCCGGGGCCTTGCGAACATGCGGATCCAGGCCTGCCTGACGGCGACTGCGGTGAACCTCAAGCGGCTCGCCGCCGCAGTAGCGGCGCGTTTATTCGCCCTGTGGCGGGTCTGGTTCGCCCGGAGACGCCGTCTGCGCGCGCATCGCGCCGTCTCACGCCGATTCGGCTTGCTCTCCGCCGCCGCGTGAACCGCCATATCACCCGCTTCCGAAACGGGGTTTTTCAACAGCCCCCTCAAGGGGGGAGTGAAATTCAGCGCGCTCCTTTTTGGGGCTTTTTCAACAATCCCACACCCCGGGGGTGGGGAATCTCTCCCCACCCCCGGGGTGTGGGTTTCATCCTGAACCGCTTGGGCTGTGCCCGAGCCGCTTGTCGCGTCTTACCTCGCCACCGCGCCGGGCCGGCGTTTCGGGATGATCGGCACGAGCAGGTAGGAGGCGTGGTTCGGGCCTGAGTGCAGCGTGGTGCGCCCGCCGAAGACTTCCTTGCAGCGGTCGACGGGGTGGTCGTGCAGGAACGGTCCCGAACCGCGCGAGGGCACGTAGGCCGCCACCGCGGGACCCGGGCGGTCGTAGTCCTGCCCTGCGATGTTGATGGAGAGCTGGAAGCCCTTGGGCAGCACGATGCACTGGGGCCAGATTTCCACGTCGAGCTCGTAAATCCGCTCCGGCGTGAGCGGTTGCTTGTCGTCGTGCGTGTGGTAGGGCCGCCAGGGTTCGGACAGCTCCTCGTCCAGCTTTCGGTGCGAGGCGCGCAGCCAGCCCTGGGCGAGCGGCGTCTTGGGGTCCACAGTGCCCTGGAAATAGACTTCGCGGTTTTGGGGCGAGAACGCCTGGACGGTCACGAACAGGTCCGCATCCACCGTGGAGGAGGAGATGAAGAGCTTGGCCGCCATCGGGCCGGTGATCTCGGTCTCTTCCTTGAGCGGCGCCGTCCTGAGCGTGATGCCGCGCGTGAGCGCCCGGAATGTCCTGGAGCGCTTCGCCTTCGGCGGGTTCGGATCGAGCTTGCCCTTGCCGCCCGCGTGGAGATAGAGCTTCGTCCACTTCGTGCCCTTGAGCGGCCACTCGTGCTCCTTGCGCAGCTCCACCTCGTCGGTGAACGGACGCCTGATGTTCAGCCACACGCGCGGCTCTTTATCCCAGCCGTTCTGCTCGCCCTTGAGATAATAGTCGAAGAAGCGCTTCTGGAGCTCCATGCCGTATTCGAGATAGAACCACTCCTCGTGCCGGCCCGGATGGCCTTCGAGCCACTTCTCCTCCGACGCCGCCTGCGTGTAGGCCTCGAAGTTCCCGCGCGGGTGCAGGCCGAAGCCCGCCCAGCTTCCCGCGCTCAGGAAGGGCACCTTCACCTTCGACCAGTCGGGCGAGCGGGAGCGGTACCAGTCGTCATCCATCTCGCGCGCGAGGAAGTTGGCGAGCGTGTCGGCGCGGTTGTCCTTGAGTTCCTGCTTCGAAAGCGTCGCCGGGCCCGTGGAGCGCGTCTCCATCCAGTGGTCGCGCGGGCCGTCGGGGTTTCCGTGCTGTACCGCTTCGACCTGGCGCGGATACCAGATTTCCATGAACTTGTTCGAGAGGATGCCCCCGTGCCGCGCCCAGTCGCGGTAATGGTCGGCCGCGCCCTCCCAGGGGATCATCGCGGTCAGGTGCTTGGGCTGGAGCGCCGCGACCTGCCACTGGTTGATGGCGTAGTAGGAGACGCCGTTCAGGCCCACCTTGCCGTTCGACCACTTCTGCTTGCCCGCCCACTCGATGGCGATGGCGAAGTCCTTGGTCTCGCGAGGTGAGAAGATGTCGAGATAGCCGGGCGAGCGGCCGGCGCCGCGCGAATCGAGCCGCACGCAGGCGTAGCCCCAGGGCACCCAGATCTCGGGGTCCACCGTTTCCCAGGTGAGCCAGCGGTGCTGGGAGCCCTCCAGGATGTCGGGGTGCATCTTCACCAGCGAATCCCAGAGCGGCTTGTAGTGTTCCTGATACTTGACGCCCTTGCCGTAGGGGCCGCCGGCCATGACGACGGGCACCTTCGCCTTGGTGTCGGGCCGGAATACGTCGACCCGCAGCACCACCCCGTCGTCCATCTCGACGGGCAGATCACGTTCGATAATCATACGCACCTCCTGAGTTTGAGAATGAGGCCGTGCGGCTCCCGGTGGGGGGCCGCACGCTCTTTCCGCGTTTCCATGAGTAGAATGTGCAGAAATTATGCGCGAAGGGCCTGTGTTTTTCAATATGGAGATGTATGGCTTTCGCATTTAACCTGTTCATGCGTCGGCGAAGGGAGGGGAAAAGCGTAATGCCCGGATGATTTTAAGGCCTCGGGCCTTTATCCCGCACGCGATAAACGGCTATATTCGGTGAAGCAGTTGCGCTCCAAATCCCGCCGCCGGGACGGAGTTCTCCTTGATCACATACATCGACGAAATCGACCGCCGCATCTCTGGCTGGATGAACCGCTACGGCCGATTATTCTTGCGAATATCGCTCGCCGTCGTCTTCATCTGGTTCGGTATCCTGAAACCCTTGGGCTTGAGCGCCGCGGCGGAACTCGTTCGCCGCACGGTCTACTGGCTGCCGCCCGATTTCTTCATCCCCCTGCTCGGCTGGTGGGAGGTGGCGATAGGGGTGGGGCTGCTCTTCCGCCCGCTCATCCGCGTCGCGCTTTTCCTGCTCTTCCTGCAGATGCCGGGGACGGTTCTGCCGCTCTTCCTGCTGCCCGAGGTCTGCTTCACGCAGGTTCCCTTCGCCCCCACGCTCGAGGGGCAATACATCATCAAGAACCTCATCCTGCTGAGCGCGGCCATCGCCGTGGGCGGCACGGTGCGGGAGGAGGACGCGGGTCCGCGCATCTGATGTTTCCGTGGCGGTAGTTTTGTAGGGACAGGCCTCCGTGCCTGTCCTGATCTCGTTCGCAAACAAGGGACAACCACAGGGGGTTGTCCCTACAGGTCATACAGGCAGTGTGGGGAAATTTTTGGTCTGTCGGGGTGTTTTTTGTCGTCATTCCGGTATGAGCCCGAAAGCGAACTGGTGGGAGTTTTTGAAAAATCCCGAAAAGGGAAAGTTCACCGTCATTCCGGCGAAAGCCGGAATCCATTTTTACGCTTTTTGCCTTTCATCGGGATTCTCGCGCATCGGTGGAGGAATGAAACGCCGCCGTTCATTCACCCGCACCCGCAAAATGGATTCCGGCTCAAGGCCGGAATGACGAGCAAAGGCAATATCACTCTTCTTCAAAGGAGAAGTAATCCCGAAACCCGTGTTCCCCGTCTTCGATCCTCGCTTGCCCTATGATCTGGCGCTGGGACGATGGAACACTTGTAACATCCGGCAATTTGCCGTACGTTGTACAAGAACGAAGGAGACAAGACCATGCTGAACTTCCATGACCATGCCGCCGCCATCGACGAGCCGAAGACGGCGCGCATGGAACAGCGAACCAAACCGCACGTCAAGGCGCAGATTCAGCAGGCGGCGGCCCTGCTCGGCGTCGACGAGACGACTTTCGTGACCAGCGCGGCGCTGGAGCGCGCCCGGCTCGCGATTGCCGACCATGAGCGCACGCTCCTCTCTGCGGAGGACCGCGCCGTGGTCCTCGCCGCCCTCGATGCGCCGGCAGAGCCGACCGAGGCGTTGCGTGAGGCGATGGCTCTGCACGAAGCGCGGGTGGCGCGTGGCGGCTGAGGCGACACCAAATTCACAAAAGATATCCATCGAGCCGCTCGACCCGAAGAGACACGATCGGGCGATTTTCTCCTGCGGAACCGTCAGGCTCGACAATTTTCTCAAGCGCACAGCCAGGAAACACCAGGGGGGAGACTTCTCGCGGGTCTGGGTGGCGACCGAAGGCGACCGCGCTGAAATTCTCGGGTTTTATGCGCTGAACGCCCATTCGCTAGAAGGCGACGACCTCCCGGCGAATCTCACGAGAAACGCGCCCCGCTCCGGCGGTATCCCCGCCGTCTATCTTTCGATGATTGCAGTAGACCGCCGCTATCAAGGCCAAGGCTTAGGACGCATACTTCTCGCGGACGCTTTGAAGCATGCGGTGGCCGCCGCCGATCAGATCGGTCTCAAGGCCGTGGGGCTCGACGTGATCGAAGACGGCGGCCCCGAGGCCGCGGAAAAACGCCGTGCCTTCTACGCCGCCATGGGGTTTCAGCCGTTGCCGTCGCGCCCGCTGCGAATGTTCATCTCCATCGAGACGGTTCGCAAGACACTGGTCTGAAGGGCGTTGTAGGCGGGTGGGTCTGGCGCGTCTGTTCTCCAGACCTTAAAGTGCCCCCATGACTTTCCTCGCTCTCTCGCTGGTGCTGACCGCCGCTTTTTGTCACGCCACCTGGAACCTGCTGGTCAAGCGCATCAATGGCGGGCCGGAACTCGTCTGGCTGTTTTCCGTTTTCTCGGTCCTGATCTACCTGCCGGTCGTGGCGGGCGTTTATCTGGTGGAACGCCCCCCCATGGAGTGGCGCGAGATCGGGTTCTACGTCGGCAGCGCCGCACTGCACATGGCCTATTTCCTGCTCCTCCAGCAGGGCTACCGCAGGGGCGATCTGTCCCTGGTCTACCCGGTGGCGCGTGCTACCGGACCGTTCCTCTCGACCCTGTTCGCCGTCTCCGTTCTGGGAGAGAATCTGACGGTCCAGATCGCGGCCGGCGGCCTGGCGATCATCGTCGGCATCGTGTTCCTGACCGGCGGCTTCGACTGGACCTCCACGCGGCGCGTGAGTTCGCTTTTGTTCGGAGTTTCCACCGGCGTGCTCATCGGCAGCTATACGGTCTGGGACGCCTATGCGGTCAGCGCGCTCGCCATCCCGCCGCTGCTGCTCGACTACGGGTCGATGCTTGCGCGCGCCTTGTTCCTGGCGCCCTACGCCGTAACGCGCAGGAAGGCCGTCGCGGAGCACTGGCGCGAACACAAGCTCGCCGTGCTCGGAATCGCCGTGTTCACCCCGCTTGCGTATATCCTGGTGCTGACGGCGCTCGTCTTCACGCCGATCGTCTACGTCGCGCCGGGGCGTGAGGTCAGCGTCCTGATAACGGTGGCGATGGGGTCGATCCTGCTGGGCGAGGGCGAGTTGCGCAGGCGCATGGGATGGGCCTGTCTGATCCTCCTGGGCATGGTGATGCTGGCGCTGGGCTAGCGGCGGACGGTGCATTCTGTCACTTGAGGGGGCTTTCTATCGTTGCCGTCTCGTCCGCTGAGAATGTACATCAGTATCGACACGATTCGCTTGGCGATGGTCTGACGTGTAACTCATGGCGGTAGTATTTTGTAGGGACAGGCCCCCGTGCTTGTCCTAATCTCGTCTATAAACAAGGGACAACCACGGGGGGCAGGACAACCCGGAAGGGTTGTCCCTACGTTTTTAATTTGGAACAGTTTGGTAGGTTGGACATATATGTCCGACATACATGCGACCCTGCCTTTTTCCGCCCTCCGGCCACGGGCCGCATGTATGCGGCCCCCACAGTCGAATTGGCTATTAAAAAAGATATAAGGGTGAACGCGCAGGCTATGCATCTCCGCTTATTGAGCCATACCGCTCTGCTTGCGTCTCAGGATTCCCAAGCCGCTGGCCGGCGCGATAAAAGATGCTATAGTGGCCCCTCTTGAATTCACATCATCATCCCTCATGCAGGAGCGAACCATGAGCGAGCCGCAAATCAGTGCGCAGGACGTCCTGAACGCCAGCGCGGGCTGCCTCCAGAAGCAGATGTACGTCTACTTCACGAAACCGGCGAACGGCCTGGGGCCCGTGATGGAGAATCTCGAAGAGCACCTGAAGTTTCAGGTCGAAATCGAGCAGAAGGGGATCATGTTCGGCGCGGGGCCTTTCTGGACCGACGACGAGCAGCGCTGGGAGGGGGAGGGGATGATCATCATCCGCGCCGAATCCCTGGCGGAGGCGAGAAAGATCGCCGAATCCGACCCCATGCACGCGAGCGGCGCGCGCACGTTCACCATACGCCCCTGGCTGATGAACGAGGGCATGGTCACGATGAAGGTGACCTACTCAGACGGCGGGCGGGAAATCATATGAACTGGACGCCGAGACGAGAGAGATTCCGCGTCCTGCTCTCGGGCGCCAGATGCGTGCACCCCGGTTCGGTCTACGACCCCCTCACCGCGCGCATGGCGGAAGACTTGGGCTTCGAGGTCGGGATGTTCGCAGGCTCAACCGCCTCGCTCACCGTGCTGGGTGCGCCCGACATCATCCTGCTCACCTTGACGGAGTTCGCCGCCCAGGCGCTGCGCATCAACCGCGCGACCGGGATGCCTCTGCTGGTGGATGCGGACCACGGCTACGGCAACGCGCTGAACGTGAAGAGGACGGTCGAGGAACTCGAAACAGCGGGCGTGGCGGGCCTCTCGATAGAGGACACGATACTTCCGCAACCCTTCGGTGCGGATGGCGCGCAGCTCACTTCGATTGAAGAGGGCGCCGGCAAGATGCGCGCGGCCCTCGAAGGACGCCAGGACCCGAGTCTGGTGATAGCGGGCCGGACGAGCGCGCCACGCGTCACGAGTACCGAAGACGCCATCGCGCGGGTTACGGCCTATGAAGCGGCGGGGGTGGACGCCATCTTCCTGGTGGGCGTCCAGAGCCGCGCGCAGCTCGAAGCCATCGCGGCTGCGGTGAACCTTCCCATCATCCTGGGCGGGAGCGCGAAGGAGGTGCGGGGGCTGGAATATCTCGCCGGCCAGCGCGTTCGCGTCGCGCTCCAGGGCCACCAGCCCATCATGGCGGCGGCGGGGGCGGCCTATTCCGCGCTGAAGGCGCTCAAAGACGGCGCGCAGCCCGAAGAGCTGGAGAACGTCCCGGCCGGCGATTTCATGAAAAAATACATGAACGACGCGGACTACCGGCGGCAGATAAGCGCGTTTCTCGATGAGTGAGGTTCGTATACGTAGATATGTCCGACTTGCGGGTTTTTTCCACCCCTCTCTCATCCCGAGTAGGCCCGAAGGGCCGTATCGAGGGACGCCATGACGCCGCAAGAGCCGGCCACATATGTTTATATGCTGCGCTGCGCCGACGGCAGCTTCTACACCGGCGTTACCCGGCGGCCGCTCGAAGAGCGCGTCGGCGAGCACAACAGTGGCGCACTCGGGGGCTATACGCTCAGCAGAAGGCGGGTCGAGCTCGTCTGGTGTGAGGAGTTTCGCCTGGCGAGCGACGCCGTCGCGGCGGAGCGCCGGATCAAGAGCTGGTCGCGCCGCAAGAAACGCGCCCTGATCGCGGGGGACTGGCCCCGGCTGAGGCAGGCGGCGAAGAAGGATTTCAAGCGGAAAGGGTGAGGGAAGGTATCTAATGCGAAAACAATAGCTTCGTCCCGAGTAGACCCTTCGATACGCGGCTTCGCCGCTACTCAGGGTGAGGCAGGGTTTGGGTGGCGGCTACTCAGGGTGAAATGTTGGGTGAGGATAGGGTGTTGAAAAAATCGGGCCATGAAAATATCACACCCTCATCCCGAGTAGGCAGATTGGGAGGAGGAAAAACTCCTCATCCCGAGTAGACCCCGAAGGGGCCGTATCGAGGGACGCCCTTCGACAATCTTATCCCGAGTTCCTAGGGGCTGCTCAGAGTGAAAGGTAGACGCCGGGCGCGGGGAGAGCGTTGCGCGACACCGCGCGCGCATTGACTCTCCCAACTGGAGGAGCGCTCATGAGGGTGAAATACACAGTCGTTATCGAGAAATCGCCTGACAACTACGCGGCCTATGTTCCCGACCTGCCGGGCTGCGTCGCGACGGGCCGCACCCGGGAGGATACGCTGGCGGAGATACGCGAAGCCATCGAACTGCATCTCGAAAGCCTGTGCGAGTATGGCGAGCCTGCGCCACAGCCTCAAGCGACCGCCGACACCGTGGAAGTGGCGGCGGCAGGAACGTCTGGATAACGAATCGGCTCCATCTCCCGCCGAGGCGCAGGAAGATGACATTGAACCGTATCGAGAACCTCTCCTGAGCACCTCGAAGTAATCTGCCCCGAGCACTTGGAAGAAGCCTGTTCCGAGCCCCCGCGCGAAATGCCGATCTGATGTGACGAAAAGCCTTCTCAGGCGATATACTGGCGTCTCAATCAGGGTAACCGTATCGACCCGGGGAGGGCCTCATGGCCATAGAGCTTGCTTGGTACATGTCGTGCGACGGCGACAGCGCCTACATCGGCCAGAAGTTCGCCGAACACCCCCCGAGCTATGAGACATTCACCCGCATCGCGCAAAACGCGGAGCGCAGCGGCTTCACGACCATCCTGGTGCCGACGTCGCAGGTGAGCGGCCACTACGGGCCGCAGGCCCCGACGTGGGACAGCATGGTGAACGCCGCGGTGGTCGGCCCGGCGACGAAGACGATCAAGCTGCTGCTCGCCGTTCGGGTGGGAATCATCGACCCGGCCATCTGCGCGCGGATGATGGCCTCGCTCGACGAACTCACGGGCGGGCGGGTGCTCTACAACATCGTGACGGGCGGCGGCGCGCTCGCGAGCTACGGCGAAACGCTGGACCACGACACGCGCTATGAGCGCACGGATGAGTTTCTGGAAATCCTGGAGGGCCTCTGGACGAAGGAAAAATACTCCTTCGAGGGCAGGTTCTACAATTTGCAAGACGCCACCGTCTATCCCCGGCCCGTGCAGAAGCCGAGGATCCCCTTCTTCATGGCCGGGGCGTCCGATATCGCGCAGGACATCGCCATCCGGCGGGCGGAGTATTCGGTCTTCTGGGGGGAGACGCCCGAGCAGGTGGCCGAGCGCGTGCGGCACATGAACGAGAAATGCGAGCGCGCGGGAAGGACGCGCCCGCTCAAGTACGTGACGCGCTTTCAGATCTTCGCGCGCGAGACGGAAAACCAAGCCTTCGAGGCGGCCGAGGAGGTCATGAGCCAGGTAGACCCCGAGGTGCTGGCGCACCGCGGAAAGGTCATCTCCTCGTTCGAGAGCAAGGGCACGAAGGATCAGCAGGCCCGCACGCGCGAGGAGATGGTGGGTCCCAACCTGTGGGCGGGCATGGGCCGGATTCGCTCGGGCTCCGCCGTCGCCATCGTGGGTTCCTATGAGCAGTGCGCGCGGAAGATCATCGAGATCGAACGGGCGGGCATCGATTTGCTGATACTCTCGGGCTTCCCCCTGCACGAGGAATGCCAAACCGTGGGCAGGCACGTGATTCCCCTCGTGCGCGAGATGGAGCGGGAAATGGGTCTCGTGCACGAGGAGGATGAGGCGTTCCTGTCCCTGAGCCAGGGGGTCTCCGTCTAGTTTTCAGGAATTTCAAAAATACGGGCAGGCTTGGAACAAAGTCCGTTCTCCTTTCGGTTGTCAATCAACGGAGGTGGAACATGCGCAAAATAATTTTTGTATCAATTCTATCTGTTCTGTTTGCCGGGGGAACGGCAAAAGCCAACGACCTCGAATATGCGAAGCGTAGCACTAATCTAGGGCTACAAATGGCATACGATCAATTAATACTTTCCCACGGCATCATTACAACATTATGCGCACAAAAACACGTGGCTACGTGCGACTTCTTTACCAAAGGCAAATACATGCCTACTGCAATAGATGCACATTGGAAAGAATTGAAAGCATTAGAAAAGCTTAACACAAAACGGATATCCGGTACGGTGACGGCGGGCAAACGAAACCGGCGCAAAGTAGATTATGCCAAATGCCGCCTGAAAGCCATGCGAAACGTGCGCGGGAACAGAGGCGGCATCATAACTGGGCAATGGTATAAAGATGATTTGAACGAATTTACTCGGCTATGCATGGAAGCCAAGGGGTATACCTACGCCCCCAAAGAAGTAGTAAAGAAGCCAGAAGATTCCGAATAACTCAAACTAAGGCACTACCCTCCTTTCACCGATGAGGACGAAACTACATGAACTTTGACTTGAACGAAGAACAGAAGGCATGGCGCGATAAGGCGAGAAAATTCGCGGAAGAAGAAGTCGCGCCCATATCCCTCGAGCGGGACATGATTCCCGATCCGCGCGAGACCTTCGACTGGGAGATCATCAGGAAAGGCTCCAGGCTCGGTTTCCGCACCGCCGTCGTGCCGAAAGAGCGCGGGGGCCACGGGATCGATTTCGTCACCCAGGCGCTGGTGATGGAGGAAATCGCGCGCGGCGACAGCGCGATCTCCAAGACCTTCAGCCAGTGCTGGAAGTGGAGCCACCTGATAGCCGCCTCCTGCACGGATGATCAGAAGGACAGGTTCCTGAAGCCGTTTCTCGAAGACGACACTTATCTCCTCGGCAAGGGCGGAACCGAGGAGACGGCTGGTTCCGACAACCGCATGCCCTCGGACGACCCCCGGACGGGCTGGAAGCTCCAGGCGGTGCGCGACGGCGACGAATGGGTGCTGAACGGGCGCAAGCGCTACATCGCCAACGGGAGCGTGGGGAAGCTCTTTTTCATCGACGGCAGAACCGACCCCGACGTCCCCATCACGCAGGGCACCACGCTCTTCCTGGTGCCGGCGGATACGCCGGGGTTCCGGGTGGGGAAGGTGTACGACAAGATCGGCTGGCGCTTTTACCAGAACGCCGAGCTCATCTTCGAGGACGCCCGCGTGCCGCACGCCAACGTGGTGGGCGAGGTGAACCGGGGCATTCAGGCGCGAAAGGGCGATACGTCGGAATTCGGCGATCTCGAACTCTCCGCCAACGGGCTGGGCGTGTGCCAGGCGGCGGTCGACATGGCGATGCGCCAGGCCAGAACGCGCTGGCAGGGCGGCAAATACATCATCGAGCACCAGGCCATACAGCTCAAACTCGCCGAGATGCACATGCTCACCGAGGCGCTTCGCTCCTACGTCATGCGCACGGCCTGCGACCTCGCAAAGGGCGCCGACCGCGAGATGAAGCACAACATCCTGCTCATGAACTTCGCGACGGACGTCATCCAGCGCGTCACCCACCTCTGCATGGACATCCACGGGGGCGCGGGCGTCATGAAGGACGTGGGCGTGGAAAAACTCGTCCGCGACGCGATCGTCTGGACGCATCTCGCCGGCGACGCCGTACAGCGCATCAAGGTCATCAAGCACCTTTAGGCTGAGGGATTTCATGAGCGAAAAAACGGTTTCCCTTGCCGTCATCCTGGGCGACGGCGTGGGGCACGACGTGCTGCCCGTGGCGACGGAGGTGATACAGACTGCATCGGGCGCGATCGGAGTGGAAGTCAAGCCTGAAATCTATGACTACGGCGCGCTCCACTATCTCGAGCACGGAACCCCGCTGCCCGAGGACGTGAACGGCCTTGTGCGCGGCCTGGCGGAGAAGCACGACGCCATCCTTTTCGGAAGCGCCGGCCTCGACCCCAGAATCCCCGAAGACGTGAACTGCCGTGACCTCCTGCGCGCGCTTAGGTTCGAACTCGATTTGTACGTGAACCTGCGGCCGTCGCCGCTGCTGCACCCCGATTTCTGTCCCCTGAAGAAAGACGCCCCCATCGACTTGGTCGTCGTGCGCGAGAACACCGAGGGCGTGAACGTGCGCGTGGGCGGCAACTTCAAGAAGGGGACGCCGGATGAGGTCGCCATCCAGGAGGACATCAACACCTACAAGGGCGTCTCGCGCATCTGCCGCTACGCCTTCGAATACGCGCGAAAACACGGCTACCCCAAGGTGACGATGGCGGACAAGCACGGCTCCCTCATTCACGCGCACGGCCTGTGGCAGCGGGTGTTCTGGGCGGTCTCGGAGGAATTCCCCGACGTGGCGGGGGAGCACTACTTCATCGACACCCTGTGCCAGGACCTCCTGTTCAAGCCGGAGGATTTCGGCGTCATCGTCACCAACAACATGTACGGCGACATCCTGAGCGATCTGTGCGCGGGACTCGTGGGGGGCGTGGGGCTGGCGGCGTCGGGGTGCATTCACCCGGGCCGCGTGTGCATGTTCGAGCCGGTGCACGGCACGGCGCCCGACATCGCGCTCAAGGGAATCGCGAACCCCTTCGCCGTCTGCCTGACGGGGAGAATCATGCTGAACACGCTGGGCCTCGATGAGTCGGCGAACCTGATCTGGGAGGCGATTCGCTCCGCCGTCCGCGAGAAAAAGACCACGGCGGATCTCGGCGGTTCGCTCAATACCCGGGAAGTGGGCGATTACCTCTGCGCGCACATCGAAAAATCAAGCGCGTAAGTTTTTGATTTTAATGACGAAGAGGATGATTCATGCCCTTTGAAGTCGGCGCGCCCGCCCACGCGGGCCAGATCGTCGTGGACGCCCTCGTCAGGGAGAACGTCAGGAGGCTCTATTGCCTTCCCGGCTCCCATCTTCTGCAGTTCTACGACGCGCTCCGCGAAGCCCCCTCCATCGGCCTCGTCACCTGCAAGCAGGAGCCGAACGCCTCCCTGATGGCCGACGCCTACGGGCGGCTCACCGGAGAGCCGGGCGTGTGCCTGCTCACGGCGGGCCCCGGCGGCGCCAACTCCATCGCGGGCGTGGCGCAGGCCTACGGCGCTGCTTCGCCGATGGTGCACATCACCGGCTCCGTACCTCTGGACGCATCGCGCGAGGCGTTCCACGGCGTGGACGACCCCGACTTTCTGGTCGAGATGTTCCAGAAGGTCACCAAGTGGAGCGTCCGCGTGAAGCGCATCGAGGAGATATCCGGCGTCATGGCGAAGGCGTTTCACGTCGCCAGAAGCGGGCGGCCGGGGCCGGTGCACGTCGAGATACCGAGGCTCGGCGACTACAGCCCCCATCTGTTGCAGGATGCCCCCATCGCTCTGCCCGAATATGAGCCGAAGCCCACGCAGGTCGTCGCCCCCAATGCGGAGGACGTCGCCCAGTACGCGCGCAGGTTGCTGGCGGCGGAGTATCCCGTCATCTGCGCGGGCAAGGGCGTGATGCGGAAAGGCGCTATGGACGAACTCTCGCGCATCGCCGATAAGTTCTCGATTCCCGTCATCTACCCCCAGGATGCGATGGGCGTCATCCCGGAAGACCACCCCCTGGCGGTGGGGCATTACTTCGCCTTCAGGAACACCCGGTTCATGGACGGCGTCACCTCCAGGTGCGACTTGATGATGTTCATCGGCCTGAGAGCCGACACGGCGGAGGTGGAGCACATCGAACCCTATGCGCCTTCCGAGCGGATTTTCATCGGCTTCGACGATGCGGAGGATGCGCACTACGGCGGCGCCGACGAGATAGTAGCGGATCCAAAGATGTTCCTGAGCGCCCTGGAGGCGCATCTGGAGAGCGAGGGCGGACGGGCTGGCGCCGAGGTCAGGGAGCAGGTCGCCGAGGGAAAGGCGGACTTGAGGAGGCAGGCTCTGGATGTCACCCAAGGCCATGAGAGCGAGACGCCGATCCATCCGGCGCTGTTGATGGAAAGGCTCAGCAAGCACATCAAGCCCGACGCGGTCGTCGTCTCCGACGTGGGCAACTGCCAGATGTTCGCGCGCTACTACGTGCCGCTCACGAACCGGTTCTCCTTCATGCAGTCGGGCGTGTGGAACGCCATGTCCTTCGCGCTGCCCACGGCCATCGTCGCCAAGATGGAATACCCCGAACGCGACGTCATCGGCCTGGTGGGAGACGGCGCGTTCCTGATGACGATCGGCGATTTCGTGACGGCGAGCGAATACGGCGCCGATATCGTGATGATCGTCCTGAACGACGGCTCCTACGGCCAGATAGACCGCCAGCAGCAGAACCTCTACGGCGCGGCCTACGGCTGTGATTTCAAGAGCCCCAATTTCGCCGGGATGGCGGGTTCTTTCGACGCGTTCGGCGTGCGGGTGGAAGACCCCGCCGACCTCGACGGGGCCATCGAGGCGGCGCTCACTGCGGGCCAGCCGGCCATCGTGGAAGTCATGACGCGCGAACAGCCGCTCCCGAAGATTTCTTGAGGAGGGATGTTGAAAAACCCTCGATCTCGAAATTCGGCGTATGGCGCCGACCGGGGGGCTATAGCGGACAGGCCCCTGCGCCTGTCCGAGGTCGCGACCTTGGACCGTTCACAAGAACGGCCCACTACGAGGTCGTGCGGTTTTGTTCGTTATTCCGGCGCATGCCGGAATCCAGGGACTTTGCTTTTGTTTTTTTCTTCTGTATTCCCGCCAAAGAGTGGGGGATGAAAAACCGGAGCGTTGCCATTCTCCTCGGCTCTGGATTCCGGCTTTCGCCGGAATGACGGTGAGTAATCTCGATTGTAGGGGCGGTTCGCGAACCGCCCCTACGGAGCCAAGTCGACCGAGAGGCGTAAGGGGGTTTTTCAACAGCCCCCTACGCGCCGGTGGAAGTCTTTCCACCCATCTCCTTCATCACGGAAAATAACCGCTCAATAATCAAGGAGTTTGACCATGGACATTCGTCTGGACGGAAAAAAAGCGCTCATCACGGGCGGCAGCCGGGGCATGGGCCGGGGCATGGCGCTCAAGTTCTCCGAATCGGGGGCGGAAGTGGCGGTCGTCGCGAGGCGGCCCGACGTGCTCGAGGAGACGAGGCGCGAGATCGAGGCCGCCACCGGGGGCCGGGTGTTCGCCTATTCGTGCGATATGCGCGACGCCGAGGCGATCAAGAATATGTGGGCCGCGGCGCTCGGGGATTTGGGCCAAATCGACATTCTTGTGAACAACGCGGGCGCCTCCACCCGGGGCCCGTTCGAGGAAATCAGCGACGAGATTTGGGAGGAGGACCTGGGCCTCAAGCTCTTCGGCGCCATCCGGACCTGCCGCCTCGCGTTTCCCGCGATGAAGGCGCGCCGCTGGGGCCGCATCATCAACGTCGTGACGGTTGCGGGAAAAGCGCCGCCCGCCACGAGCGCGCCCACGTCGGTCTCGCGCGCCGCAGGCATGGCGATGACCAAGGTGCTGGCGGGCGAAGGCGCGCCCTACGGCGTCCTGGTGAACGCGCTTTGCACGGGCCGCATCGTGACGGATCAGATCGCGCGGCGCTACGAGCGGGAGAAGCCCGGAATCTCATTTGAGGAATACGTCGCCGAAGCGGGGCGCGACATACCGCTCGGCAGGATGGGAACCGCCGAGGAATACGCCAACATGGCGTGTTTTCTCGCGTCCGACGCGGCTTCTTTCATCACGGGGACGGCGGTCAACATCGACGGGGGGTTCTGCCCGGTCGTGTAGACTCGGGGATTTCTTCTATATTTTCCGGGAGACTCCGAAAAGAGGCATCCCGCAGCTTTCGCCAGAACCGGCGCGCCGGCTCCGCTGGAAGCGGACGCTCCCGCCCGGGAGCAACAGAACCCAGGGGGCGAGTGGTCCTGCACGCCTCGCCCCGGAGGCTCCCTGATGAAGAGGCGCTTGGCGGAGGCGCGCCGATTTGCTATGGATGATTCCGTATAGTTGACGTGAAACGTCTGCTCCCGCCGGAGAAGTATGAAAAGCCAGCGGCGCGGCTACCATGCCATGAGGTCATCCCCATGAACGGCGACGCATTCGACGCCCTGGTCATCGGCGGCGGAATCAACGGACTCTCCGCCCTCTATCACCTGAAACGGCTGGGCGCTGCGCGCGTCGGGCTGGTGGAGCGCTTCGAGATCGGACACGACCGGGGCAGTTCGCACGGCGCGGCCCGCGTCACGAGAAGCGCCTACGTCGCCCCTGAATACGTCCGCCTCATGCAGTGGGTGCACAAGGAAGAGTGGCCCAGGCTCGAAAAAGACTTGCGAAAAAAACTCGTGTATTCCAATCCCGGGATATACACCGGGCCGCCGTGCGAGCGTTACCATTCCTACATCCACGCGGTGGCGCAAGAGGGCGTGGACGTGGAGCTCCTCACCGCGGACGAGGCGCGGGAGCGGTTTCCCCAGTTCACCTTCGAGAATGCGGAGAGCGCCCTGCTGGACAAGACGGGAGGCTTCATATCCTCCAGGGAGGCGATCGATTCGCTCGCCGCGCTGGCCCGCGAGAACGGAGTGAGGGTCCTTGAGAACACCATCGTCCACGGAATCGACCCGGCGTCCGACCCCGTAAAGGTCGAAACGAGCGAGGGAACCTTGGAGAGCGAACGCCTCGTCGTGGCGGCGGGGGCGTGGGCGAAAGACTTGCTCCCGTTCCTGAAGCCCAGGCTCAACATCGCCCGCCAGACGGTCGGGTATTTCACGCCCGAGGATGATTTGGACGCCTACCGGCCCGGCCGTTTCCCGGTCTGGGCCTACAGGGAGCAGGACGAGAACAACCTTTTCTACGGGATGCCCGAATTCGGGCGCGCGGGCGTCAAGGTGGGCCGGCATCTGAGAGTCGGGGTGGATGACGATCCGGACAACCCGCCTGACGCCATCGACCAGGAGAAAATCGCCGACGTGAAGCGCTTCATGGCGCGCTTTTTCACCTGCAAGAACTGGACGCTCGCCGGGGCGGAACACTGCCTCTACACGAACGCGCCGAACGAGGATTTCATCATCGACTTACACCCCGAAAACCCGCGGGTCGCGTTCGGGGCCGGCTTCTCGGGCCACGGGTTCAAGTTCGGCCCTCTCACGGGAAGGCTTCTGGCCGAACTGGCGTGGGAGGGGAAAACTTCCATACCCGATGCCGAACTGGCGAGGCGCCTTTTTTCACTCAAGAAATAAGGTCTTATCTCTCCCGATGAGGGTCCGCGTCCCTCGCGCGGCGACGGGTATGGATCCCTTAAAGCGAGCGCAGAAAGGCGAGCAGCGCCGCGATTTGAAGTCCATAGAGATTCCGAAGCACACCCATAAAATTTGATTCTTTGGTTTTTCTTCTTGACAAGGAAGGATTTCTGATAGATGGTTAATTATTAGTTAACATTATTTAATTATCATTAACATCTGATCGTTTACTTGATTTCCACAAGTTGGAGGACGCCCGGCGGTTACAGAACTTACAAACAGGACTGATTCGACCGCACCGCATCAATTTGTCACGAGAAAGCAGAACTTGTCCTGCCCCGCTGCCCCATCATCTTCGTATTACCCCCACGATACGATGGCTGATGCGGGTGGCGGGGCGGCGGGTTTTTCGAAAGCCTATGACACCCCTTGCTCAATGAGTTTGTAGGGACATGCCTCTGTGCCTGTCCGAAGCCCCGTGTCTGTCCCTGTGAAGCGTAACCACGGTCCGAACTTTCCCTTTTCGGGAAGTTCGACGCCCCTACGAGTGAATACGCTTTTGATCGTCATTCCGGCGCATGCCGGAATCCAGGGATTTTGCCTTTGTTTTTTTATTTCTTCTGTATTCCCGCCAGTGAGCGGGGGATGAAAAATCGGAGCCTCGCCATTCTCCTCGGCTCTGGATTCCGGCATTCGCCGGAATGACGGCGGTGGTCGATTCCGACCGATGAGGAAGGAATCGACCGAGCAAGGAGGACTTTTTCAACAACCCCGGCGAACGGGGAATGCCTCAGGACGCTCCATCCCCAATAAGCGCCCGCAGATTCTCCGCCGCCAGCCGCGCCGCCGTTTTTATGTCGGGTTTGGAAACTATCTGGCACGTCAGGTAGCCCGCATACCCTATCGAGCGGAGCGCACCGATGACCTCATCGAAGGGAATGTGCCCGCCGCCGGGATAGTAGCGGTTGTTCTCGGCGATGTGCATGTGGCCCAGAAACGCTTTCGATTCGATGATGGGAGCCGTGAACGACGCCTCATCCGCGTTCATGTGGTAGGTGTCGAGCATGAGGACGAGGGCTTCATGGCCGAGTTCCCGGCAGAGCGCCGCGCCTTCGGCAGCCGTGGTCACGTTGTTGATCCAGTGACTGCACAAGGGCTCGAGATAGAGTCTGGCTCCCCGCGAGGCGGCCTCATCCGCGAGGCCGAGGAGCGCGTCGCGCATCCAGCGGAGAGAATCCTCGCGCCGCGCATCCTCGCAGAGGTTGCCGCGCGAGGAGCCGATCACCATGCCGCACCCGAACCTCTGCGCCATATCGAGCGCGTCCAGGTGGCGGCGCCAGGACACCTGCCTGATCTCGGGGACGGGGTGGCACAGCCATATCCTGTCCTGAAAGCCCATGGCCGCCGTGTGGATCATCGAAACGGAAAGCCCCCGGCTGTTGATCTGCTTTTCTATCTCGTCCAAATCGAGTTCGGCTGGCTTACGCACCGAGAGCTCCACCGCCTCGAAACCCGCCTCGGCCACGCAATCGAGGTTCCCCGCCAGGGTCCCCTGCGCGCTGGGGAGGTTGGGGGTGGAAATATCCGGCGTGGCGATCTGGTAGCTGAGCTTCACGTTGCAGTCTCCTCTGCCCTCATCGCGCCCCAGGACGCGGCGCGGTGCGGCGTTATCTCAATCATCCATGCGTGGATCGTTATCGGTCCGCGGTACTGCGTGTATTTCTCCCGGAGCCGCTCCGCCGCCTTCTCATACGCTTCGGCGTCCGCCTCGGCATGGATGATCCTCGCGCTCCCGAAGATGAGGGCGAAGCCGAGTTTCGCCCAGTCGTCCTCGTAGTGATCCACCAGGAATGTGACCTGCGCGTTCTCGCGGATGTTGTCGAGCCTTTTGAGCCGCTCGACGTCTTTTTTCTGCTTGCCGTCCACCGGAACGTATATCTTCCCGTCCACCACGGCGAAAACGACGGGCACGACGTGGGGCGCGGCGTCCTTCCCCGCCGTCGCCAGCCGCGCCACGCGCGCGCGCTCCACGAACGCCCAGGCATCATCGCCGAATCTAGGCTTCGTCATTTCGCCTCCCCGTAGCCCCCGCCGCCCGGCGTGATAAGCGTGAGGGTGTCGCCGGGCTCCATGTCGGTGGTGACCTTGGGGTCGATCTCATGGTCGTTGATGCGCACCTGCCCGCGCGCGCCGTGCCCCCCGCCGAACAGCCCCGGCGCCGGCGATTTCGTGCGCTCGGCCATGAACGATACGGTGATGCGCGCCGGCGAGTCGTTCCGGAAGACGATCCGCTGCCCGCAGCCGCCCCGGAATCTTCCGGCGCCGCCGGAGTCCCTCAATATCGTCTTCTCGATGAGGGTGAAGGGCGTGATGCGCTCGATCACCTCTATCGGCGTGTGGGAGACGTTGCTCGGATAGCTCAGGCACGCGTGGCCGTCTCCGCGCGCGGTGGCGCCCGTGCCCCCGTTCTGGAAGAAAAGCCCCGCCGTCCGCACGCCGCGCTTGTCCAGCCCCGTGAAGTTCACGCACCAGAGCGGCGAGCCGCTCGCCGCGGGCGCCTCCTCGGGGATGACGGGGGCCAGCGCCTCGAAAACGGCGGCGGGCAGGTAGTGGCCCACCAGCATCCGCCCGCCTCCGGCGGCGGGGTGGAGCGGCTCCAGGATGCTGCCCGGCTCCGTCCGCACGTCGATGGGCCGGAAACACCCCTCGTTGTTGGGAACCTCGGGACACAGGACGCATTTGATGGGATAGACCGAATAGGCGTAGGTGTAGTTGTAGGCCACGTTCACGGCGCGGTCGACCTGGGGCGAGGAACCCGCGTAGTCGATGACCAGCGAATCCCCGGTTTTCTCGATTCGCGTCCGCACCCGTATGGGCTCCGCGAGGCCGTCGGTCTCGATTTCGGACGCGAATTCCCCGTCGGGCAGACGGCGCAGGGCGTCGCGCATGGCCTTCTCCGAGCGGCCCTGAATCTCCTTCGTGAGCGCGCGCAAATCCTCCAGACCGTATTCATCCAGCAGATCGCCCAGGCGTTTTTCCGCCAGACGGTTCGCCGTGAGCTGGGCGTTGATGTCGCCCATCACCAGATCGGGCACGCGCACGTTGTAGCGGATCAGGTCGATGAGCGTCCGGTCGGGCTCGCCGCGCCGGTACATCTTCATCATGGGGATCTGGAAGCCCTCCTCGTAGACCTCCCTCGGGTCGGGGGAGCGGATTTTCCCGCCGATGTCCGGCAGGTGGGCCGTACTGGCCGAGAAGCCGATGAACTTATCCCGGTGGAACACCGGCATCACGATGTTCACGTCGGGGAGATGCCCCGTTCCGTACCAGATGTCGTTGGTGATGAGGATGTCGCCGGGCTCCAGCGTCTCGGGCGGAAACGCTCTCAGGAAGTGGCGAACCGTTATCGGCAGGGTGCCGATGAACGAGGCGATGCTGGCTGAGGACTGCACGAGGGAGTGGCCCTGATCGTCGGTGATCACGCAGGAAAAATCGTTCGACTCGCGCACCAGCGTCGAGAACGAGGTGCGCACCAGCGTCGCCGCCGCCTCGTCCACGATGCCGATGAGACGCCGCCAGAGCACTTCCAGCGTGACGGGGTCGAACGCCATTATCCGCTCACCTCGATGACGATGTGGCCGCCCGCGTCTTTCCTGAAACGCGCGTCTTGAGGGACCACGATGGTGGATTCACGCTCCTCGACGATGGCGGGGCCGTTGAATTCCCGCCCGCCCGGCAGCGAATACCGGTGGTATACGCGCGCCTTCTGGAATCCGCCTTCGGGGCCGAAATATATTTTTCTCGATCCCTTCTCAAAATCGCTGTCATCCGGGAGCGGCGCGACGTCCATGCCGCCCGGCGCAGGCCCCAGCATCGTCAGCCGCCATGCGGCCGCCTCCGCCGCCACGTTCTCGATTTTCCGCAGATACCGCCGCTCATAGGCGCGCTCGAAGGACTCCTGCATATTTGCGCTATCTCGTACCGGCATCCCTCCCTCCTCGGGGAGTGGGACGCTCACCGTATCCGTCTGCCCCCGGTAGCGCATGTCGGCCGCGCACAGAAACTCCCAGCGCCCGTCCACGTCGAGCCCCTCACCCAGGGTATCTTTCATCGGAGCTGCCATCTCCCGGTAAAGCGCCTCGACGCGCGCCCAGTCCACCGCATCCACGTCGGACACCAGGACGCGGACGGCGTCCGCCCTCGGCCGCGCCGCCAGGAGACCGGCGGCCGAGGCCACGCCCACGTCCGGCGGGCAGACGACCCGGCGGATGTAGAGTTTGCGCGCCATGTGGCAGGCATGAAGCGGCGCGGCGCCGCCCGTGGCGATCAGGGCGTAGTTCCTGGGGTCGCCTCCCTTCTCGGCGATGTGGACTCGCGCGGCGCTCGCCATCTGCTCGGTGATGATCTCGTAAATCCCCCACGCCGCATCCTCTACGCTCATGTCCAGCTCCCCGGCCAGAGACGAGACGGCTTCGCGCGCTTTGTCGGTGTCTAATTGCATCGCGCCGCCCAGGAAGAAATCGGGATTGAGATAGCCCAGGAGCAGATTCGCATCCGTGACGGTGGGCTGCGCCCCTCCCTGAGCGTAGCAGGCGGGCCCCGGGGTCGCTCCGGCGCTCTGCGGGCCGACGCGAATCAGCCCCAGGTCGCTTATCTGCGCGATGCTGCCGCCGCCCGCGCCGATCTCGACCAGGTCCACCGTGGGCGAGAGGATGGGCAGGCCGCTTCCTTTCTGGAACCTGGAAGTCCGCGCCACCTCGAAGCGGTTCTCCGTCGCGGGTTCGCCGTCCTCGATCAGGCATATCTTGGCCGTCGTCCCGCCCATGTCGAACCCCAGGGCGTGGGCCTCGCCCAGGGAGCGGGCGATTTGCGCCGCCGCGAGCGCGCCGCCCGCAGGCCCCGATTCGATGATGCGCACCGGATGCTCCCGCACGCCCTCGACCGCCGCGAAGCCCGAATTGGAGAGCATGATGAACAGATCGCCGGAAAAACCTGAATCCCGCAGGCTCGCAAGCAGGCGCGCCAGGTACGCATCGGCGATGGGCCGCACGTAGGCGTTCGCCGCCGTGGTGGACGCGCGCTCGTACTCGCCCGTCTCGGGGGCCACGGCGGATGAGATGGAAACGGGCGTATCCTCCGCGATTTCCTCGATGGCCGCCCGGGCCGCCCTTTCGTTTGCAGGATTCACGGGCGCGTGGAGAAACGAGACGGCGATGGATTCCGCCCCCATTTGAATGAGCCTTTCCGCCTCGCGCTTCACGGCTTCTGCGTCTATGGGGACCACCACCTCGCCATCCACGTGGACGCGCTCGGGGACCTCGGCCCGCAACTCCCGCGGGATCAGGGGTTCGGGCATCTCCTGGTGCAGGTCGTAGAGGTCGAAGCGCTTCTCGCGCCCAATCTCGATGACGTCCGAAAACCCCCCCGTGGTGATGAGGCCCGTGCGCGCGCCTTTTCTCTCGATGAGGGCGTTGGTGATGAGGGTCGTGGCGTGCACGATGCTCGCCAGATCGGATGCGTCGACACCCGCGGATTCGAGTATTTTCCTGAAACCCGCCAGCGTGCCCTCGGCGGGGTCATCGGGCGTTGTCAGCACCTTGGCGATATGGACCGCGCCTCGCGCCTCATCAACCAGCACGAGGTCGGTGAACGTGCCCCCGATGTCTACGCCCAGGCGGATTTGCGTGTCCTTATCCATCATTCCGCGTTCAGGAGAATCTCGCCGTCTTTGATGACGGCATCGCCGTCGAACCAGACCGAGGGCGCCCGGATGACGGCGTCGAAGTGGGTCTTGGCCTGCACGTCGCCGCCGAGGTTGGCGGAGGTTCCGATTCCGATGTGGATGGTGCCGTTCACGCCCTCGTCGTTCAGCATCTCGCCCGTGAAATCCTTGCATTCGGGATTGAGGCCCATCGCGAACTGCGCGACGTTGTAGACCCATTCATCGTCCTGCGCGGCCAGAAGAGTTCTGAGGAATTCCGCCTGCCGTCCGCCGGTTATCTCCCGCACGAAGCCGTTCGTAATCCTGAAAGTCACAGGCTCCTCGACCACGCCCACGCCGTAATAGGGAATGCTGCCGTCCACTACGAGGGCGCCGCTCGTCGTCCCCTCCACGGGCGATGTGTTGGCCTCGATGTTGGGAACGGCGGTGAAGCCGGCGCCGTCGAGCACGCAGGCGTGGCTGTTGCCCGCGCGTCCCTCGACGCTGAGCACAAGTTCGGTGCCCGCCGGGTTGGTTACGCGCACCTCGCGCGCCGCGCTCAGGCGCGCCGCCAGGGCGTCGCAAAGGGGTTTTCTGGCCCTGAAATCCGCCATCAGCCCGCCGCGCTCCATCTGGCCGGGCGTGAACGCCGTCATCGAGAGCACGCGCGCGCCCGCGCCTATCGCCTCCCTCGTCGCCCGCGTATGGGCGAGGGCGTGGGTGACGGGCAGGAAAACCACGTCGGAGGCCCGCATGGCCCCGGCCACGGCGCGCGGGGGCTCCTCGTTGTCTATCTTTCTGGCCGGGCATACGACTATCGTGGCCCTCGCGCCGCGTTCGCCCGCCTCATCGCATAGGGCCTGCGCGATGGGGAGGCGTTCCGCGTCGGTGACGATGAGAACGTCTTCGCCTTCCTTCACGCCGGCGCAATCTCCAACCAGAATTTTCGCGCCCTTTTTCACCGAACTGTCCTTCGTTGTGAATACATGATCGCGAAACGAAGTCCGCACGCATGGGGTTGTTGACAAACCCCCTTCTTTCTCGGAATTCACCACTCCCGTCATTTCGGCGTCATTGCCGTTTCTGTTGTAGGGGCCGCATATATGCGGCCCTCCCCGTTCGTGGCATGCGGGTCGCATATATGCGACCCCTACACTCCCTACGGCAAGGTGATATCCTGTCGCCGTCATACCGGAAATTGCGGGACTTTTTAATAACCCCTCAAGGGGGGAGTGGTTTGGCCCGACCCGCCAGGGCTTTTTCAACAACCCCGCATCCCCCGTCTGCGGCGTTTCGAAACCGCGCCCAGGCTATGAATGCGCCTTTGCGCTACGGAGTCCGCCCGTATAAAAGTAGGAATCTACACCACGGAGATAGCCGAGGCGAGTATGATCGAGGAAAATCGCGCCGTTCAGGAATCGAGGCTCAGCCGAGAGCGACTGATGGACATCTACGAGCGCCTGTATGCGCGCTTCGGGCCGCAGGACTGGTGGCCCGGCGAGACGACGCTCGAGATATGCCTGGGCGCCATTCTCGTTCAGAACACCTCGTGGGCGAACGCGGCGCGCGCCATCGAGAACCTGAAACGAGAAGGCCTCCTCTCGGAGAACGCGCTCAAGAAGGCGCGAGTAGACCGCCTCGCCCGCCTCATCCGGCCCGCGCGGTTTTTCAACATGAAGGCGAGAAGAATCAAAGGATTCGTCGACTACCTCACGAAACATTTCGAGGGAGACGTGGGCAATTTCCTGGGCCTGCCGACGGGAGAGCTGCACGAGGAGTTGATGGGCCTGGACGGCGTGGGGCGCGAGACGGCCGATTCCATCACGCTCTACGCCGCAGAGAGGCCCGCCTTCGTGGTGGACGCCTACACGAAGCGCATTTTCTCACGGCTCGGGCATTTCGAGGCGTCGAAGAACGGGGAGAAGGACTACCTCGCCTTGCAGGAGCGCATTACGGCGCACCTGCCCCGCGACACGGCGCTTTTCAACGAATACCACGCCCTGCTCGTGCGCCTGGGGCACACCTTCTGCCGCCCCACGCCCAAATGCGGCGAATGCCCGCTCCGCGCGGTCTGTCCGTACCCCTGGGACGCCGTGCGCCGGAAATGACTGGAAAAGCGAAAAATCACTCCCCTTGAGAATCGGACTTCCCGTGAGGAAAGCCCGAAATCGCGCCGGTTGGGGGTCGGTTCCGACTGGAAGAGAATGCCGTCCAGGTATGCGTTGGACTTGGGGGAGGAATGAAACTTCTGCGGTGAGGGCGAAAGCCGCCTCGTCGTGGTAAGGTGGCGTTTCATCAGACAGGTAGTAACGATATGAAATTCTCACAGTTGGAACGGAGGTGGAAATGAGCGCCGATGGACTGAATTTTCTCTCAATATATGAACTCGCCCAGCAAATCGAGGGCAAGGAAATCTCCCCGCGCGAGGTGGTGGACGCGCATTTGCGCCAAATCGAGGCCCTGAACCCCGAACTCAACGCGTTCATCACCGTATGCGCGGACGATGCCCGTGAGGACGCGGCAAAGGCGGAAAGCGAGATTCAGGGCGGCCGCTACCGGGGGCCTTTGCACGGCGTGCCGGTCGGCATCAAGGACATCATCGATACCGCCGGCGTCCTCACGACGCAGGGGTCGAGCTTTTTCCCGGATAACGTCCCGGCGGAGGACGCCGTGTGCGTGAGTAAGCTGAAAGAAGCGGGCGCCGTCATCGTCGGCAAATGCAACACGCACGAGTTCGCGGCGGGCTCCACCACGGTGAACCCCCACTACGGCCCGGCGCGCAACCCCTGGAATCCCGAGCGGGTCTCGGGCGGTTCGAGCGGCGGTTCGGGCGCGGCGGTGGCGGCCTATATGTGTCCGGGCGCCGTGGGAACCGACACGGGCGGCTCCATCCGGGGCCCCGCGAGCGCATGCGGGACGATGGGCCTGAAACCCACCTACGGGCGCGTGAGCCTGCGCGGCATTTTCCCGAACTCTACGACCCTCGACCATGCAGGGCCCCTCGCGCGAACGGCGCGCGATTGCGGCCTCATGCTACAGGTCATGGCGGGCTACGACCCGGCGGACCCGGGCTCCAGGGACCGCGAAACGCCCGATTTCTGCGCCCTGATAGGCGAGGGCGTCGAGGGAATGCGATTCGGCGTCTGCGAGGACCTCTATCTCCCGGAAAACGACGCTTCGGTGCAGAAAGGCTTCGAGGATGCGATGGAGACCATGAAGGCTCTGGGCGGCGTGGTCGTTCATGTGCGCTATCCGAACGCCGAACGGATGAGAGAGGCGCGGCGCATCATCGCCAGCGCCGAACTGGCGTCGGTTCACCGCGAGCGCTTCGACGAGCACCCCGAGATGTTCGGCGACGACGTCCGCGAGCGCCTGGAGGTATCGAGCCGCGTGACGCTGGATGAATACGCGCTCGCCATGAAAGAACGGCGCACGCTCACCCGCGAAATGGAAAAAGTGTTCGATGAGATCGATATATTCCTGGCGCCCGGCTATCCCTGCCCCGCGGGACCCGTTGCGACGGAGACGGGAACGGTGAACGGGAAGGAGTTCTCCTTCACGGGCCTCGGCAGACCGCAGACGGGCCCGTACAACCTCTTCGGTTTCCCGACCATGGCGGCGCCTTCGGGCTTCAGCGCGGACGGCCTGCCCGTGTCGGTGCAGATCGTGGGGCCGCCCTGGGAGGAGGCCCGCGTGCTGCAGGTCTCCCATGCGTTCGAGGAAGCCATTCCGGAGGTCCGGAACAAGAAGCCGCCCATGTTCGGCGGGTGATTTGTCCGATCATTTTCTTAGGGAATTATATACATGACTCGACAATTGGATTCCGGGCTTTGGATTTGAAAAGGAACGATGTAATCACTCCCCCCTTGAGGGTCGGGCATCCCGAGGGGAATGCCCGACGGTGAAGCCGAGCGGTTTGTGCGAAGGCTGAACCGGTGGGGGGTATGCTTCTAAAATAACAGCTCCCCCCACCAGCGCGACTTCGGGCTTCGCCCTCGTCTTGCTGACTCCCCCTCAAGGGGGGAGTGAGAAAAACCCAAGCATGAGGGAGTGGTTTTCGAGAGGGAATTATGAATTCAACTGCTAGATTCTTTATGAATTGACCACTCAAAAGAAGTTGTCAATTCAAGTATATAATTCCCTTTTCTTATTATGAGGGTATAGAGACATGACGCAAACCGATAACTCCGCGCTCGTTTCGGGGGCGTGGCTCGCAGAACGCCTGGGCAGTCCGAATCTCCACGTCATCGAGGTTTCCTCCGCGAGCGACGACGCCTCCTACCGCGAAGCCCACGTGCCGGGCGCGCACTGGTGGTTCTGGAAAGGGGCGCTCTGGCACGAGACGGACCGCGCGTTCGCCGCGCCCGAGGCACTGGCAGAGCGTCTGGGCGGGATGGGAATCGGGCCGGATGATGAAATCGTCTTGTACGGCGATCCGGTGCAGTTCGGCACCTACGCCTTCTGGGTGCTCAAGATGGCGGGTTTTCAGAACCTGAAGCTGCTGGACGGGTCCAAGAAAAGGTGGATTGCCGACGGGATGCCCGTCTCGAGCGATGCGCCGAGTACTACCGCCGTCGCCCACCCCGCGCCGGATGGAGGAGAGATCTTGGGCGTGGGCAGGGACGACATCCGCAGGAAACTCGGAGAACCGGGCAGGGTGCTGCTCGACGTGCGCTCGCCCGAGGAATACAGGGGCGAGCGGGTGATGCCGCCTCCCGGTTTCGACCACGGGGCCGAGCGCGCGGGCCGCATACCGGGGGCCGCGCACCTGTTCTTCCGGGAACTACTGAACGAGGACGACACTTATAAAGACAAGGAGGAGCTTGCGCGGATTCTCGGTGCTGCTGCCGCCGCGCCCGATGACGAGATCGAACTCGTCCTCTACTGACGCCTCAGCCACCGGGCCAGTCTGGTCTGGTTCGCCATGCGGTATCTGCTGGGTTATGAAGACGTGAAAATCTACGACGGCTCATGGACGGAATGGGGGAGCATCGTCGGTTTTCCGATTGAGAAGTGAAGGAATCTCGTAAATCGGCGTAGGGACAACCCCCTGTAGTTGTCCTGCGTTCGGACAGGCACGGGGCGAGGTTGTTGAAAAAGTCTTGGAAAGCGATTTTGAGTTTCACGCCCGCTTTTGACGTTCACTCCCCCCTTGAGGGTCGGTCTCCCTCGGGGAAGACCGACGGTGAGCTAAGGGCATATGCCCGCAAGCGAACCGGTGAGGGGTATAATTGAAATTGCACGATAAAACACGATTTACCCCCCACCGCATCAGCCTTCGCACAAACCGCTCGGCTTCTGCGTTGGGCTTTCCCCTCGGGAAGCCCAACCCTCAAGGGGGGAGTGGTTCTTCTCTCTCATCTGTTGATTCTAAACGCCAAACCACGAAATAGAGGGTTTTTCAACAACCCCACGCCTGTCCCTACGATATGCTCGTGGCGTGGGGCAAAGACGGAAGATCATTTCACGGGATAGAGCGGCTCCTCCCCCCGCAGGACGCGCAACACGTCCGTCGCCGCCTTTCGCCTCATGTCCTCGAGAGCCGCCGTGCTGTACCACGCGCTGTGCGGCGTGACGCGGCAGTTGGGGAGGGCGAGCAGCGGGTGATTCGGCGGGGGAGGTTCTTCTTCGAGCACGTCGAGGCCCGCGCCCCGGATGGCGTTTCTCTTGAGCGCGGCGGCCAGCGCCCGCTCGTCCACCAGTTCGCCGCGCGCCACGTTGATCAAAACGGCGCTCGACTTCATCCGTTCGAGCGCTCCGGCGTTCACCATGCCCCGGGTTTCGGGCGTCAGGGGCGCGTGCAGGGAGACGTAGTCCGCCTCCTCCCAAATCCGGGCGAGCGCCGCGTTCTCGGCCCCCGGTTTCTCGAATGCGGATTCGGGCACGAAAGGATCGTGCGCGATGACGCGCATCCCGAAGGCGCGCGCCTTCTCCGCCAGGGCCGCGCCGATCCTCCCGATTCCCACCACGCCCAGCGTCGCGCCCCGAAGCGGGGCGATGGGCCGAAGCGCGGCGATCCCCCAGCCGCCTTTTTCGACTTCCGCGATACCTTGCTCCAGTTTTCTGGCGAAGTAGAGGATGAGCGCCATGGCGTGATCCGATACTTCATCGACGCAGTAATCGGGCACGCAGGTGACCAGAATGCCCTTTTTTCTTGCGGCCTCCAGGTCGATGTTGTCCACGCCCACGCCGCCGCGCGCGAGAATCTTGCAGCGTCTTAGCTTGGCGATGACGTCTACCGTGAAGGCAGGAATCGAACCGATGATGACGCTTTCCGCCTCCCGGCAGAGTTCGACCAGGGATTCAGCGTCCGCTCCCATCCCCAGACGAAGGCGGGAACCCAGAGGCGAGAGGATTTCCTCCTCGACCGTGGGGGGGCCGAAGCGCGTTCCGGCGACGGCGATGAGCGGGCCGTCTTTTGCGGGTGGACTCAATACCATGGCTTCTCCCGAGTTCCCCGTTTCCGGAGGGTGAGGTGTATGAATAGTCGCCTGAACGCAGATAAAAAAACACCGCGGCTTGACGGCCGCGGTGTTTGAATCGGCATGGCGGAACTAGCGCAACGTGTTGTCTGCTCTTCGCGGCGGGTCGTTCGCCGGGCGCGGCTCGACCGGCTCGTTGTTCTTGAATTCCTCGGTGAGTTCCGCGTTGATTTCCGCCCATACGGGGTCGTCGTCTTCACTCTCCAGAATGGCGTCGATTGGGCATTCCGGCTGGCAGACGCCGCAGTCGATGCACTCCTCGGGGTCGATGATCAGGAAGGGTTCCCCTTTGTACTCGCCTGGGTGCATGCAGTCCACGGGACACACGCTCACGCACGTCGCATAGCGTTCGCCCAGGCATTTTTCCCCGATGACAAATGTCATGGATCATTCCCTCCTACGGATGATGAAGATTCTTCCGATTTGAACCCCGAGGGAACGACCCTCTGGTGATTCACGTTTATTGAACTTAAATCCACCTGGAAACACCAAAAACAAGGCGATGCTATCAGATGCGCCTTGAGAAAAGCAAGGGATGAAACACACAAAATCGAGATTCTTTTGCCCGGGGGCGAGGTTTTTTCAGCCTGCCGGTTTTTGGGAGGCGTCGAAAATTTTACCGAGCGCGCCGAGCATGGCTTCGACCGATTCGGGGGGCACGCCGCCGAGTTCCTCCTGGAAATCGAACCCCTGGAGCCAGCGGAACTTATCGAGCGAGGCGGCGCTGATGTGCGAGTCCACCCCCAGCGATTCAAGGGTCGAGACGACGCCTTCCATCTCCTGCGCGCGCCTTTCGGCGACGATGAGGCTCGTGCCCGCCAGGCTCAGGGCGAGGTCCCGGAGGGGGAGGCCCTCCACGGTGCCCGCGATGGATTCGAGGAGCTCCTCCACGAGGCCGCAGCGCCGCGCCGCCTCGATGGATTCGAGAAACGTCATCATCAGTCCTTTGGTGAACACGCTGCGCACGACCTTGAGGGCGGAGGCGTCTCCCACGCGCTCGCCTAGCACCTGAAGCCGCATCCCGTAGCGCGCCATGGCCTCACTCAGGGGTTCGGCCTCGGGCCCCGAAATCAACGTGACGACCTCGTGTCCGTACACTTCGGCAGGGTCGCATATCGCCCCGTCAATCGGCTCGCCTCCGCCCCCCTCGATGAGGCGGCCGATCTCTCTTTTCATCTCGGGGGTCGTGGTGTTCAAATCCAGGTACGCGGTGTTTCGAACGAAGGGCGAGGCGCTGCGCGCCACATCCAGCGCGCTTTCCGTCGTCACGAGCGAGAGAACGACCTCCGCGCCATCGAGCGCCTCTTCGATGGACTGCGTCATCCGGATGGCCGGGTGGGCGGCTGCGTCGAGATGCTCGGGCCGCCAGGGCGGTCTTTTCCACACATGGACTTTCGCCACGCCGGCTTCCGCCAGTCCCCGGGCGATGGGTCTGCCCGCCATGCCGAACCCCAGGACGCAGACGGTGGGAGGATTTTCAAGGTTCAAGGAGGTCTCTCCATAGAGCTTCATGTGGATGGGCGCATGATTCCCGATCATATTCCACGCAAATAATATATGATGAAATGATTATAAAATAAGGCGGCGCGCGGCTCTAGCGCGTCCGGGCTTTCTGCATCGGCTTCGTATACGCGCGAAAACGGGAATTTGGAGCATAACCTATGGACCCGGTGGTTCCCATATCGAAATTCAACGGGGTTGTTGAAAAAGTCCTATGCGGGCGGATTTGCGTTTGTAGTAGTAGGGACAGGTCGCGACCTGTCCCTACGGTAGGTGGCGTTCTTTTCTCGGGACCCAAGATGAATTTGGTTTTCGTTCGTCATTCCGGCTTTCGCCGGAATGACGGCTGTAAGGGCGATTCGCGAACCGCCCCTACGCAAGCCTCGTCAACCGGGATTCACTCTCCCCTCAAGGGGGTTTTCAACAACCCCGCGTGGGCTGCTCAGGACGAAGGAGCAAGGTCGGGCGGGCCGGTGCGCGGTTTCCTCTGCCCAATCCGCTAGGGCGCGCCGCCCGCGCGCTTCTTATTCTTCGAGGCCCATCAGGCGGGCGGGGTTTCGCTGCACCATCCAGCGGATCTCCTCGTCTTCGAACCCCAGGCGCAGCATGGTGGCGATGAACATGCGCAGCATTTCCGTGGGCGGGGGATTGAGGTCGAGTTGCGCGTCGGTGCTCATCACGCATCGCTCGGGGCCGAGGGCGCGCGCGGTTTCGGCGACTTTCACCGGGTCGAGGTCGCGCCACATGGGGAAGGCGGATATCCACGTGAACTCGACGATGTAGCCCAGGTCCGCCACCTCGCGAAGCTGCCCCTCGCTCGCGCCCACGATGAAGATGATCGGATGGGTGAAGATGAATTTCTTGACCCCGATCTCCTTCGCGCGCCGCGCCAGGGCGACGCCCTCCTCCGCGGAGAGATGCCCCGTGGCCACGGCCACGTCCGCGTCGCGGGCGATTTCGAGTATGGCGTCCGCCTCGGGGCATATCGCTCCGTTTCCGTCCATAACCGTCAGACCCTGCGCGGGCGGGGGCCGGCTGTAGGCTTCCGCGATGCGCTTGCTGTAGGCCCCCACCGCGATGTCGTTCGCCGCCGAGTAGGTGGGCATCCAGATGACCTTCACGCCCAAGCGCGCCGCGCTTTCCGCCGCGAAGGGCGAGAGACCGCCCACGTTGGCGTTGAGCGTGATGGCGCCGAAGGCCGTGACGCCCGGATAGACCTCGTTCAGGATCCGGGCTTGGGCGATGGTGGGCCACAGGTGGCTCTTCATCACGAAGCCGCGCATGCCGACGCCGCGCGCGAGTTCGGCCCATTCATGGTCCAGGACGCGTCCGGGTTCTTCCAGGAATACCTGGGGGAAGATGTGGGCGTGAACGTCGATGGCGCCTTCGAGGAGGTCGTCCGCCTTCGTGCGCATAAGGAAAAACCCTCCGAATACGAGTAGAAAATCACCTGAGATCATGAAAATTCATCATGCGCCATGAGGGGGCGGCGGGCAAGCCGGTCGCCGAAAAAGCCCCCTGACGCGGGGGTGTTCAAAAAGCCTCGAATCTGTGATTCGGCGTGTGTTTGGATGACCGGGAGGGTGGAAACAATCACTCCCCCTTGAGGGTTCTTGCCGTCCGACGAGAGAGGAATCACTCCCCCCTTGAGGGTCGGGCATCTCCTCATCGGGATGCCCGACGACGAGCTAAGGGCGTAAGTCCGCAAGCGAATCGGTGGGGGGTAAAATTCTGAATGGCAAAAAAACGCGATTTACCCCCCACCGATTCAGCCTTCGCACAAACCGCTCGGCTTCATCGTCGGACTTTCCCCTCGGGAAGCCCGACCCTAAGGGGAGAGTGATTCGTAGATCGCAAGGGTTTCGTAGGGGCGCTTCCCGAAGCGCCCCCGCAAGCCGGTTCCCGCCGCGCGATTCAGGTGATATTCTCCGGGAAATGCTCTCATGAGCAAGAGTAATGACTTCTCCCGGAGGAGGATGTCTCATGCCCCACGTCCAGAGCATCGGAACGCCGGTGCGCGAAATCGAAACGCCCGCTCTGATAGTCGATCTCGACGTCATGGAGGAGAACCTCGCGTTGATGGCGAAGCGCCTGGAGGGAACGGGCGTCCGGCTCCGCGCCCACGCCAAGACGCACAAGAGTCCCTGGCTCGCGAGAAAACAGATGGCCCTCGGCGCGGTGGGGGTTTGCTGCCAGAAGGTGAGCGAGGCCGAGGTGATGGTGGAGGGCGGGGTCGAGAACGTGCTCGTGAGCAGCGAGGTCACGGCCGTCTCGAAGCTCAAGCGTCTGGCCGCGCTCGCGCGCCACACGAACCTGATGGTGGTGGTGGATCATCCCCAGGGGGTGGCCATGCTCTCCGAAGCCGTGACGGCGGCGGGAGCGGAGATCGGCGTGCTCGTCGACGTGGACGTGGGCCAGGGACGATGCGGCGTGGCGGCGGGAGCGGCGGCGGTGGAGCTGGCCCGGCGGGTGGAGGCGGCGAGGGGACTCGAACTCAAGGGGATTCAGGCCTACCAGGGCGGCGCCCAGCACGTGGACGGCTTCGCCGAGCGGCGCGAGGTCTACGCGGACGCCATTGCGCGGATGCGCGAGACCGTGGCCGCGTTCGGGGCCGCCGGGCTTTCGCTTGAGATCAAAAGCGGCGGCGGCACGGGTTCATGGCGGTGGGACGCGGAATCGGGCGTGCTGAACGAGCTTCAGGCGGGGAGCTATCTCTTCATGGATTCCCACTACCGCAGCATCGGCGGCGAAGGTTCGGACACGTATGACGACTTCAAGCCCAGCCTGTTCGTGCTGACGACCGTGGTCAGCGCGCCCGGGCCCGGACACGTCGTGATGGACGCCGGCCACAAGGCGCTCTCATCGGACAGCGGGCTGGCGCCCTGTCTCGAACTCGAAGGCGCCGTGCACGCGCGGGCATCGGATGAGCACGGCGTGCTGGAACTCTCCCCGGGTTCCAGGCGGCCCGAGATCGGCGAGACGCTCCTGTTCCAGCCCAGCCACTGCGACCCGACCATCAACCTCTACGACGTCTACCACGGCGTACGCGGCGGTATGGAGGAGGGCGTTCTCGAAGCCGTGATCCCCGTGGCCGCGCGCGGCTGCGTCTGGTAGGTCGAACCCGACTGATGAATGAGGGTTTGCCGACCGGTGAGGGGTTGTTGGAAAAGTCCCTCTGTGGAGGGGGATTAGGGGACGCATATATGCGTCCCCTACACTCCGCCCTCGTTCTTTCGGACCGTTCGGGCGGACACATCGGTCCGTCCTTACAAAACCATCGCACCCCCACCGCTTCGGGGACTTTTTCAACAGCCCCTTGAGGGGGTGATCCTCCACCGAGGAGAATTCTGAATTCACTCCCCCCTTGAGGGGGGTGTTGAAAAACCCCTCCTCGCTCGGATTGACCACCGCCGTCATTGTCGTTTCTATTGTAGGGGCCGCATATCATGCGGCCCGGCTTTTTCGCCTTCACAATACGGGTCGCATGATATGTCGGACATATATGTCCGACATACGGGTAAAACGTGGTTGATCCGAGAGGGACAGGTTTTTCAACAACCCCTTGAGGGTCGGGCTTCCCGAGGGGAAAGCCCGACAACGAGGCAAGGGCGAAGCCCGCAGACGAGTTGCTGGGGGGAGCTTTTGCCGTGGCATGTCCCCCCACCGAGTCAGCCTTCACCTGTCGGTTCGGCTTCCTCGACTCCCCCTCAAGGGGGGAGTGAAATTTAGCGCACTCCTTTTGTGGGCTTTTTCAACAACCCCGGAAAGATAGGATACGGCCCCTGCAAACCCAGGCCCTTACGCCGGCTTGCCGAACGTGGCCACCCTGTCCACGCGGCACTCGAAGAGCACGCGTTTCTCGTCTATCGCGGGGTCCCTGAGCGCGTAGGGCGGGTCCGCGCCCGTGTATTTCGTCCAAATGCGGTCGAGCTGTTCGGTCGCACGCTCGCCGCCCGGCCCGTCCTCGTGTATCTCGTTCACCACCGTGCACTTGATGCTCATCCAGTGGTAGGGGTTCTCGGGGTTCACGAGCAGAATCGTGAGCTGCGGGTTGTTCCGTATCCATCCGCACTTGGGCCGGTGCGAGGCGGTGTTCACCAGAATCGTGTCGCCCTCGTAGTCGAACCACATGGGCGTCATGTTGACCCGTCCGTCGGGGCCGATGAGGCCCAGCGTGACCGTGATCGGCTTGTCCAGCAAATCCCTGTAGATGGGGTCCAGAGCCGCCAGACCGCTCGCCTTCGTCCGCTCGCCCACGGCGAACTGGCCCTCCTGCAGACCCTCGGACACGTCCTTGAACTTGGCTACGGTGAATTCCGCCATCGCGCACGTCCTCCTGAAGCGTGAAAAGTAATGGGTGGATTTCCCGGATGCTAGCAGGGGAGGGACGGCCCGGCAAGGGGGGAGGCTTATCTCGCCCTTTTTTATAGGATAGGACGATTACATCGAAGCGGGAAACCCGTTTCGTTGCAAATATCGGGGCATTCGTGTAGGGTAGAAGGGAATTGTTTTTTCTACCCTGGGGGCCGGCGATGAGTCTCAACATCAAGAATCAGGAAACCTGCCGCCTCGCCGGCGAGTTGGCCCGCCTGACCGGCGAGACGATGACCGGCGCGATTACGGTTGCGCTGCGTGAACGGCTGGCGCGCGAGAAACGCCTGCGCGACGCAGACGCTCGCGCTCGAAGGTTGCGCGCCATCGCGGAGCGTTGTGCGAAACTATTGGGGCCGGGGCCGTCCGCCGTGGAGCACGGGGAGGTGCTCTACGACGAACGGGGGTTGCCAAAATGATCGTCGACAGTTCGGCGATCCTCGCCGTTCTCTACCGTGAGCAGGACGCGGAACGCTACGAGAAGGCGATCGCTTCGGCCGCGCGCCCCCGCATGTCCGTCGCCAACCTGCTGGAGACTTCCATCGTCCTGGAAGGCCGCGGCGGCGAGGCGGCGGGGAACGAACTCGATCTGTTCCTGAAGGACGCCGAAATCGAATTGGCGCCCGTCACTATCGAGCATCTGGAAGCGGCCCGGCGCGCCTGGCGGCGCTTCGGCAAGGGGAATCATCCGGCGTCGCTCAACTTCGGCGATTGCTTCGCCTATGCGCTCGCCGACCTCATGGACGAGCCGCTGCTGTTCAAGGGCGAGGACTTCGCCCGTACCGATATCGAGGCGGCGTAAACGGCGATGCGCCGTGGAATGCGGAATCACCAGGATTTGTTTCGTTCCCCTGATGCTCAACCATTCTCCGCCGTGATTTGAACTTCTATTTGAATTATACCCATATTGGGCATTATAATGCCCAATATGGGTAATTTGGCTGCGACGCATCTCTCTCGCATGACTCGCCGCAAGGCGTCCGGGTCCGACGCCGCACCCACAGGTCTCGCGGATGCGCTGTTCACCACCACCCAGCAGCGGCTCCTGAAGCTGCTTTTCGGCCAGCCCGGGCGGAACTTTTTCGCGAGCGAGTTGATCCGCTTGACAGGGTCCGGCTCCGGCGCCGTGCAGCGTGAACTCAAGCGCTTCGCGTCCAGCGGGCTGGTGAGCGTCACCCCTATCGGCAGGCAGAAGCATTACCAGGCCAATCCGGAATGTCCGGTGTTCGAGGAGGTGAGCGGCATCGTTCGCAAGACGCTCGCCCCGGCGGAACCGATTCGCCAGGCGTTGAAGACGCTCGCAGACCGCGTCAGGCTCGCCCTGGTGTACGGGTCGGTCGCGGAGGGGACCGATACGGCGGGCAGCGACGTCGACCTGCTCGTCGTCGCCGACGGCGTGATGCTGGAGGAGATCTACGACGTACTCTCACCTGTGGAGGCCGGCCTCGCTCGGCGGATCAGCCCCACGCTTTATACGTCGGCGGAATTCGACGAACGCAGAGCCGCCGGAAACTTTTTTCTGACGAACATATTCGCCGGTGAGCACCTCATATTCATCGGAGACGAAGAGGACGCATCCGCAACTCGATAATCTGGTGCGCGTCGGCCGGCTCAAGAGCGAGCCGGCCGCCGGTGAGGAAATCGAGGGCTTGGTCCGCTCGGGCGTCCACCGCCTGAACGACGCCGAACGCGAAGATCTGAGTCTGGAGAGCCGTTTCGATCTCGCCTACAACGCCGCCCATGCGCTGGCGCTCGCCGCGTTGCGCAAGCGAGGCTATCGTTCCGATTCTCGCTATCTGGTTTTTCAATGCCTCCGGCACGCCATCGACCTGCCGCAGGCGCAGTGGCGCGTGCTTGACGAAGCCCACCGCAAACGCAACCTCGCCGAGTATGAAGGCGTCCTGGACGTGGGCGAAGAACTCATCGCCGCATTGCTGCGGGTGGCGCGGGAAGTGGAGAGGCGCGTGCGCGACGGGATGAAGCCTTGAAGAAAATTTTTTTTCTGAGTGGTTTCGAAAAAAACCTGCCCCTGCTTTCCATTTCGACTAATGGGGGTTGTTGAAAAACCTTGTTTCGCTCGGATTGACCACTGCCGTCATTCCGGCGAAAGCCGGAATCCATTTTTCGACTTTTGCCTTTCTTGAGGGTTCCCGCACATCGGCCGGGAATGAAACGCCGTCGTTTATTCACCCGCATCCGCAAATGGATTCCGGCTTTCGCCGGAATGACGAACAAAACCGTTCCATTTCTTTGAGACAGGTCACGACCTCGGACAGGCGCAGGAGCCTGTCCGCGACGCATCCTGTTCCCCGCTTGTTTGCATAAGCCGAATCACGAAACCGGGCTTTCTCCAACAACTCCCTCAAGGGGGGAGTGGTTCGGCCCGGCCTGCAAGGGGGTTTTCGACGACCCCTAATGGCGAAGATGAGAGTAACCAAGAGGCGGTATCAGCGACCGTGGTGTGCTAGGATTCGCAAAGTCGAACTTCATCATAGAGGGAGGACGGGTTCTTGCGCCGCGTCGTATCGCTCCTGCCGAGCAGCACGGAGATCATCCACGCCCTGGGCTGCGGCGATCGCCTCGTGGGACGTTCGCACGAGTGCGACTATCCCGCCGGAATTGCCGATTTGCCCTACTGCACCGCGCCCAAATTCGACACGAACGGCGCGAGCCGCGAGATTGACGAGCGCGTGAAGGCGGTGCTCCAAGATGCCGTCTCCGTCTACGACGTCGATGCCGCGCTGCTCGACGAACTGGCGCCGGACCTCGTGGTCACGCAGTCCCAGTGCGAGTTGTGCGCGGTGAGCCTCGCGGACGTCCAGGCGGCCGTGGGCGAACTGGTGCGCTCGAAGCCGGATGTTCTCTCGCTCGAACCCAATGCGCTGGGAGACGTCTGGCGCGACATCGCATCTGTGGCGGCGGCGCTGGGAATCCCCGAGCGAGGCGAAGCGCTGCTCGGGGAATTGCAGGGACGACTCGACGCCATCGCCGGGCGCGCGCGGGAGACGGGGCGCAGGCCGCGCGTCGCCTGCATCGAGTGGTACGATCCCCTGATGGCGGCGGGCAACTGGGCGCCGGAACTCGTGGACATCGCAGGCGGCGAAGACGTCCTGGGCGTCGCCGGCGAACACTCCGCGTGGCTTGAATGGGAGGCGCTGGAGGAGGCCCAGCCCGAGGCGATCATTCTCATGCCGTGCGGTTTCGACATCGCGCGCTCGCGCAGCGAGTTGGCGGCGCTCACCGGAAGAGCCGAGTGGACGCGCCTCGATGCCGTGCGAAGGGGAGAAGTGTTCGTGACCGACGGCAACCAGTTCTTCAACCGTCCGGGGCCGAGGCTGGTCGAGTCCGCCGAGATACTGGCGGAGATTCTCCATCCCGACGCCTTCGCCTTCGGCCATGAAGGCGCGGGCTGGGAGCGTCTCGAAGCGCGTGCGGCCTGATTTCCATTGGAGTGACCTGAATCAATCATGAACGAGAATAACTGGCGGGTTCTCCACGAGCGCGCCTGCCGCGCCGGCGAGGAGTTCTACCTCGACCCCGAGACGGGCCGGCGCGTCTTCACCGAGGTCGGGCTTCGCCGGCGCGGGAGTTGCTGCGGCAGCGGTTGCCGCCACTGTCCCTATGCGCACGAGGCGGTTCCGGTGGAAGAACGCCCCCGCCTCGCCCGCAGGCCCGCCTGGATGACCGGCGTAAGTCCCCCCTCTGAACCCGTAGATGCTCTTTTCTGGAGCGGCGGCAAGGACAGCTATCTCACCTACCGGGCCTTGCGGCGCGAGGGTTCGAGGCCAGTCGTTCTGATCACCACCTTCGACGCGCAGAGCCGGAAAATCGCTCACCAGGAACTCGACATCGAACTGGCGGCGCGACAGGCGGAACACCTGAAAGCCCCGCTGCTGGGCGTGCCGCTCCATCCGGGAGAGGCCTATGAGGCGCGCATCGCCGAGGCGGCCCGCATGGTTCCGCGGATCGCGCGTTTCGTCTTCGGCGACCTGCATCTCGAACACATACGCGACTGGCGGGTGGAGGCGTTCCGGAAACTGGCCGCCGATCTTGGCGCGTCGCTCCACTTCCCGCTGTGGGGCGCGCCCTATGATGCGCTGATGGACGATTTAGAGGCGAGCGGCGCGGTATGCGAGGTGTCGGCGGTGACGGAAGACGCCCTGGGCGTCGTGCGCGTGGGGCAGCGCTTCGACCGCGCGATGATGACGGCCCTGCCCGAGGGCATCGACCGCTTCGGGGAAAACGGGGAGTTTCACACCCTCGTCAAGGTCTGGGCGGGGGACGGGGGAGCGTTAGACTAAGACCCCGGTGGCGCAAGCCGTTCGAGTTGGGAGATAAGTCGGGGAACGTCCTGTTGGACGGTCTCCCATACGCGCTTCAGGGTTGACGTTGAAATATCCATGCACAAGACGGTTTCTCATGCCGATGATTTCGGGCCAAGGGATTTCAGGGTGCGCCTCTTTGAATTCAGGGCCGACTTGAGAGGCGGCTTCTCCTATGATTTCTATGGCTTTTAAGATGGCGAATTGCGCCATGCGGTTTTGCTCAAACTCCACGAAGCCCAAACCGTCTGTGAACGCCGCCGCCTCGCGCGCCGCCTGAAGCATGTCGATCAGCCAGGCGTCATCACGCCGCATAAATCGTCTCGGTGGACTGAAGGATGGCTTCGCGGCGGAGGTGGTTTCGGCTTTGTTCGACACCCGCGCGTTCGACGAGGTCGACCTCGCGTCCGAAAATCGCCTTGAGCTCCTCCTCCATGCGAACCATGTCGAAGAGCGTGTGGCGCGCGCCGTCTTCGAAGCTGACGAGGAGGTCGACGTCGCTCTCGGGCCCGAAGTCCCCGCGCAGCGCGGGGCCGAAGACGGCGAGTCGCGTGACCTGCCAGCGTTCGCAAAAGGCGGTGATATCCTCGCGCGATGCTTCGACGTTCAGACGCATGGCGCGGCTCCTTAAGGCCAATCCTTAGCCTTGAATATCGAGCGACGCGGTCATTTTCTCATAATCCACGCGATGCGTCTCGCCCTGTCGGAGGAGCCTGCACGGGGCTGTTGAAAAACCCCTCCTCGCTCGCAATCGGCCAGCGTCGTCATTCCGGCGAATGCCGGAATCCAGAGCCGAGGAAAATGGCGACGTTCCGGTTTTTTATCCTCCGCTCATTGGCGGGAATACAGAAGAAATAAAAAAACAAAGGTAAAGTCCCTGGATTCCGGCATTCGCCGGAATGACGATCAAAAGCGCATTCGCATCATGCAGCATGGAGGGACAGACCCCCGTGCCTGTCCTTATGTACCTCCCGGTTGGCTCCATACGCTGAATCACAAAATCAGGGCTTTATCAAGGGCCTTCGGTCGCTCCCAGTCGGCGGCGCCGCCGGGTACGACGCGAAAGAGGGGATGGGGCTCGGGAGAGGGCGCCGCCGCGAATTTCTCGTGCAGCTCGGGCGCGCGGGTTTCCAGTTTTTTCATCAGGCGCCGCCATTCGAAGTCGAGCTGGCCGCTCGTTACGTCCAATCGCTTGGAGGTGCGGCTGCGGCCTATCTTGCCTTTATCGAAGCGGTAGCCCCGATTTACGGATTCCGCGTGCACGGCTCTCAGGTATTCGGCGATGAGGGCGGCGGGCCTGCCGCCTGCGCGGAAACGCTCCAGTTGGGGGTGGTTTCGGTAGCCCTTCGTCTCGCCCGCCAGAACCGCCTGGGCGAGCAGGGCTTCTCTCCACAGGGCGACGAGGCCCCTGGCGTCCAGATATTCGGGATGAAGACTCCACAAGCGCATCTTCCATCATCCGATGGCGGCCGGATTCGGGAGGGTTTCGGGTGTTCCTCGTCTACTTTTTCTTTCTCGGCCTTCCGTTGATGAAGGCTTCGCGCACGTAGCGGACGACCGACCAGATATCCTTGTCCTTCAGAAGGTGGCCGTAGGATTTCATGAAGTCGAACTTCTTCATCTCACTGGCGTCGATGCGGCCGAGTTTGATGACCCAGAAGAGAAACCCGTCGCCGAAGCGCGCCATCTGTTCTTTCAAATGATAGTTCATCGGCGGCGGCTGGATGTGGCTGATGAACGGCTTCCCGGGGTCCTGATCCTCCACGGGGCGGACTCCGTTGCCGATACCCTTTTCGCCGTGGCACTGGGAGCAGGCGTCGATGAACATTTTCCTGCTCTCCTCATCTTTCGGTTGATTGCCTTTGCTGAAGCCGCGCACCCATTTGATGAGCTTCCTTATCTGCGCGTCTTCGAGCGCCTCGCCGAAGGAGGGCATGGCGGTGGGGACGCCGTTTTTTATCTGGTGGCCCCTGGTCCGGTTTTTCAGGACGTTCATCTTGCCGAACTTCACGACGGTGAACATGTAGTCGTCCGTCATGCGCTTCATGTAGGGGCTGATGAAGACTTGCGGCCTCGGTCTCACCGTCCGCCAGATCGGCCCCTTGCCGTCGCCCTTCACCCCGTGGCAGGAGAAGCAGATCTCCTCATATATCTTCTTGCCCCGCCGGTAGTCCCCGCCGTTTCGCTTCGCCGTCTCGGGATTGGGAGGGATTCTCTTCGCCGCGCGGGAGGCGGCGGGCGCCGCGAGGCATAACGACAGCGCCAGAGCGGTCCACAAACTCCCTTTTTCCAAAAATCTCATTCTTTCGTCCTTCGTCGTCTTTGCCATCAATGCGGCGCACGGGCGCGCTCTTCGCTCTCCGTCCGGGTCGGGACGCCGGATCCTGAGCGGGAGCGCGCCGGATGCTCACCCGATTTTGCCGGTTCCGCCTCCGCTATCTCCCGGCGCATGGGTTCGCCGCCCCGGCGGGAAGCGGCGCCCAGGCCGAGGCTGTCAGGAGCGCGCCGAACAAGACGAACCCCGAATTTCTCGGCATGGCTCTTCCTCCCTCGGGGAAATGGGTTCGACGCGGCAACGGGAAGGGGACTGACGTCATGGATTCTGCCTCGTGAGGCGGCGGCGCTGAAGGCATTATATCAGAGTCGGGGCTTAGGGGAGCAGCCGCATCCCCAGAACGGCGACGAACAGGGCGAGAAACACGGCGAGAAAGCCGCAGTAGGAGTGAATCTGCCTTAGATCATCCCTGCCCGGATTTTTCCTGAGCCTCCGGCCCAGCCAGGCCGTCGTCCAGAACAGACCCAGCGCCAGGGTGGCGAAATAGCCGTGCGCCGTCTCGTAGAGGGGGCCTTCCAGGGCGAAGCGCATGCCCCCCAGTCCCAGTGCGTAGCCCACCGAGAAAAGAGCAACAAACCACCGCCCGAGCCGCATGTGCAGGCGGGCGACCCGCGCCGTCTCGGGCCCGGCGCCCCCCTTGCGCGAGCGCCTCACGCGCAGGCCGTTCGCCAGCGTGATCAGGCCGAGCGATAGCGTGGCGACCTGAAAGGCCGGGTGAACGTAAGCCCAATAATTCATGCGATCTGCTCCGTAGGGGTTCGAGAAACCGCGCGTTTATCTCCCTCCCTGTTTACCTTGCCCGATGGGCGGACGCAAAGCTATAGTAGCCGAAACGAGAACCCGGTCCATCGGCCCGCAGTCCCTTGAGTGTCAGAGCGAGGGAATCATGAACCTGGAAGACCTGCGCGCCATCGCGCGCGGCAGCAGAGTGTTCGATCTGGGCGTCGAGTTGTTCCCCGGTATGCCCCACGTGCCGCTCCACGGCCCCTTCGGGTATTCCATGATCAGGGAACACGGCGACTTCATGTACGCGGGCGGCGCGTGCTCGGCGGTGGATACGTTCTTCTGCACCGGCCACACCGGCACGCACATCGACGCCCTGGGCCACGTCGCGCGGGACATGAAGCTCCACGGCGGCCTGAACGCCGCCGAGCATCAGAGCAAGACCGGGGGACTCAAGGCCCACGGTATCGAGAGCGTGGCGCCCGTCGTGCGGCGCGGCGTGATGATCGACGTGGCGGCATATCTCAAAAAAGACGTGCTGGAGGCGGGTCGGCCCATTACGAAAGATGAACTGGGAGCCGCCGCCGCAGCCCAGGGGGTGCGGGTGGAGGAGGGCGACGTCGTCCTCGTGCGCACGGGCCACATGCGCCACTGGCCGGGCCGTAACTACTATCACCAGAAAGGCGGCGTGCCCGGTATCGACATGGACGCCGCCAGGTGGCTCTCCGATCAAGGCATCTTCATGGCGGGGAGCGACAACTTCGCGGTCGAGGTGCTGCCCGCCCCCTCCCTGCCCGTCCACTGCCACATGCTGGTGGACAGCGGCATCCACCTGCTCGAAGTCGCCGTGCTCGAGGAGTTGAGCAAGGCGCGCGCTCATGAATTTCTCTTCGTCTGCCTGCCGCTCAAGGTGCGCGGCGGCACGGGTTCGCCCGTCCGTCCCGTGGCCATCCTGTAGGCGCACTCCTTCCGTTTCCGGTGAGATAGCCATGCCCCGCATGTTCGAGGACAGGGCCAAAGCGCTTCTGGATGGTGCAGGCGTGCGCGTCCCCAGGGGCCGCTCCGTGACGACGCCCGCGGAGGCGGCGGAGGCGGCGCGCGCCATCGGCGGCCCCGTGATGGTGAAGGCCCTCGTTCCCGCCGGAAAGCGCGGCAAGGCGGGAGCGATTCTCGCAGCGGATACGCCGGATGAGGCGGAAGACGCGGCCAAGAAACTCCTGGGCCGCACCGTGCACCATTTCCCCGTGAAACGCCTGCTGGTGGAGGAGCGAGTCTCGATAGCGCAGGAGTGGTACCTCTCGGTCGCTTTTGATAGCGCCTCACGCGGGCCGCTCGTGATGTTCAGCGCCGAGGGCGGCGTGGAGATCGAGGCGCTTCTGGAGGATAACCCGGACGCGCTCAAGCGGCTCGAAGTCGATATTCTGGAGGGACTCAGCGAGGAGCGGTGCGTTTCCTTCCTGCGCGCCCTAGGCGTTCACGGGGAGGGGCTTTACCGCGCGGCCCTGGCACTTGAAGCCTGCTACGCGCTTTTTCGCCGGAGCGAGGCGCGGCTCCTGGAGGTCAATCCCCTCGTTCTGACCGATACGGATGAGGTCATCGCCGCCGCGTGTGTTCTCGACCTGGACGCGGACGCCCTGTTCCGCCACGAGGAACTCAAGGAACTGCTCGATGAGGACTCGCACGGCGGCTGGCGTCCGCCCACCCCCGTCGAGGCGCGGGTGGCGGAGATAGACGCGAGAATCCCGCCGTACAACACGGCGCGCTTCACGGAAATCGAGGACGGGGAGATCGCCCTCATGTGGAGCGGGGGAGGGGGCGGCCTGTACCTGCTGGACACGATGGCGCGGCTGGGCGGCAGGCCCGCCACGGCGTTCGACATCACGCCGGGGCCGCTGGAGGAGAAGTATTTCGAGATCACGAAAGAGATTCTCGCGATGCCGGACGTGAAGGGCGCGCTCGCGGGCAGCAACATCACGAGCTTCTCGCGCGTCCAGCTGAAAGTCCGCGCCATCGCCCGCGCCGTGAAGGAGACGGGGGTCGACCTCGCGAAATTCCCCTTCATCGCGCGATTCGCGGGCGCGGGCGGGGAGGAGGCCAGAGAAATCGCCGCAGACTGTCCGGGCCTTCAGTACCTGGGGGATGAGGTGACGCTCGAAGAAGCGGCCGAGCGCATCATCGCGCAGGTGGAGGCCGTCAAGCGCGGGGAGTCTTGGACGAGCGCGGGAGGCGCAAGTTGAGCATTCTCGTCGATGAGGCCACGCGCGTCGTCGTGGCGGGGATCACCGGCTGGCAGGCGCGCGCCCACACCGGCTTCATGCGGGCGTACGGCACCCGCGTGGTGGCGGGCGTTGTGCCCGGACGCGCGGGCGAGGATTGCGACGGCGCGCCCGTCTACGACTCGTTCGCCTCAGCCCTGGAAGCGCACCCGGCGGACGCCGCCGTCCTGTTCGTGCCGGCCGCCGCCGCGGCGGAATCGGCCATCGAGGCGGCGGAAGCGGGGGTCGGCCTGATCCTCGTATGCGCCGAGGGCGTGCCGCAGCACGACGTGGCGCGGATGATCGCCCATGCGCGGCGCGCGGGGGTGCGGCTCGTGGGCCCCAACAGCCAGGGGATCATCAGCCCCGGACGCGCCAAGATGGGCGGCACGGGAGGCGACCTGCCCGTAACGGACCTCCTGTTCCGGCGCGGGCCGGTGGGCGTGCTGAGCAGGAGCGGGGGGATGGGCAGCGAGACCTGCTGGCTCCTGACGCGCGAGGGCATCGGCCAGAGCACCTACGTGAGCGTCGGTGGAGACGCGATGGTGGGCGCGCCTTTCTCGGAACTCATGCCACTGTTCGAGGAAGATCCTGAGACGGAGTGCGTCGTCCTGTTCGGCGAGCCCGGCTCGTGCGCGGAGGAGGACGCGGCGCGCATGATAGGCGAGGGCGGCTTCACCAAGCCGGTGGTCGCCTTCATCGCGGGGATGGTGAACGAGTCCGCCCCGCGCGGTGCGAGCTTCGGCCACGCGGCGGCCATCATCGAGCGCGGCGAGGGTTCTCCCGCGCGGAAAAAGGCGCTGTTGCGAGAGGCGGGCGCCGTCGTGGTGGAGGACATGCGCGAGATTCCCGCCGCCGTGCGCGACGCCTTGGGCGGGTAGATTTTCCCGCCCTTAGCTGGTAAGCCTATGCGGGATTCCCTGAAAACACCGAAACTGGCGGCTCCCGTTTCTACAAGAATTGGTAATATAAAGAATCAAAAGGGAAGGATGTAATCACTCCCCATCAAGGGGCTGTTGATAAACTCTGCAATACCGGGATGACGGCTGCGGGATTCCGCTTTGCCGGAGGGAGTGTAGGGGCCGCATATATGCGGCCCTTGGCGGGCGGCAAAAAAGGCCGGGTCGCATATATGCGACCCCTACAACAGAAACGGTAATAACGCCGGAATGTCGGTGGGGGATGAACTCCGAGCGAGAAGTGGCTTTTTCAACGATCCCCTCAAGGGGGAGTGAGAAAAACCCGAGTCCTGACGGCTAGAATGCCGAGGCGGAAGAGGCGGCCTTGGCGATACATTTTTTGAATTTGATAAGGAGAAACACAGAATGCCGAAAATGACAGGCGCCCAGGTCATGGCCGAGATGCTCAAGGGCTATGGCGTTACGCACACTTTTCTGGTTCCCGCCGTCCTGAGGCGCTCGATGGCCGAGATGGAAGAGCGCACGAACATCGCCCGCATCCAGACGCACGGCGAGAAGTCCGCCGCCTACATGGCGGACGGCTACGCCCGCGCGGGCAAGAAGCCGGGCGTCTGCATGGCGCAGGTCATCGGCGCGCTGAACCTGGCGGCGGGCCTGCGGGACGCCTATCTGGCGAAAGCCCCCGTCCTGGCCTTCACGGGGGGGCGCGTGCCGCAGACCAAGTTCCGCAAGGTCTACCAGGAGGTGGACGACGTGCCCGCCTTTGAACCCGTTACGAAGTTCAACGCCACGGTGGACGACGCCTCGCGCTTCCCGGACATGCTCCGCCAGGCCTTCCGCGTAGCAATGTCCGGTTGTCCGGGGCCGGTGCACCTCCAGTTCGCGGGCAACGAGGGCCAGCTCGACATCGAAGAGGCCGAGATGGAGGTGATCATCGAGGAGGACTTCAAGGAGCTTCCCCCCTACCGGCCCGAACCCGAGCCGGCGCGCGTAAAAAAAGCGGTCGAACTTCTCGAAAAAGCGGAGCGCCCCGTGATCGTATCGGGCGGCGGCGTTCGCTCTTCGGGCGCTTCCAAAGAACTCATCGCCCTGGCCGAGAAGCTGAACATCCCGGTGGCGACGTCGCTGAACGGCAAGGACAACATTCCGGGCAACCACCCGCTCTCGGTCGGCGTGGTGGGCACCTATTCGAGAATGAGCGCGAACCGGGTCGTGAACGCGGCCGACCTCGTTTTCTTCGTCGGCACCGAGACGGGCGGCATGACGACGCACTTCTGGGCCGTGCCTCCTATCGGCACGCCCGCGATTCAACTCGACATCGACCCGGAAGCCCTCGCGCGCAACTACCCCTTGCAGGCCGCCGTTCTGGGCGACGCCAGGGTGAGCCTGCAGAAAATGGTCGGTGCGGCGAGCGGGGAATCCGCCGCCTCGCGCGCGGGCTGGGTGGAGCGCGCCCAGGGCTACGTGCAGGGTTGGCGCGATGAGTTCACCGGGTATCTGGAGTCTGACGCCGCCCCGATGCGCCCCGAACGCATCTGCCAGGAGCTGACGGATTCCCTGCCGTCCGACTGCGTCGTGCTGGCCGATACGGGCCACTCGGGCATGTGGATGGGCGGCATGTACGACCTCTCGCACCCGGATCAGAGCTATATGCGCAGCGCGGGCCACCTGGGCTGGGCCTTCTCGGCGGGCCTCGGGGCGAAGTGCGCCGTGCCGGACAGGCCGGTGCTCACCTTCAACGGCGATTCGGGCTTCTGGTACCATCTTTCGGAGATCGAGACCGCCGTACGCTGGAAGATAAACGCGGTGACGTTGGTGAACAACAACGCCTCGGGGAATCAATCGAAGCGCGGCTTCGACCGCGCCTACGGCGGCGAGCAGACCGAGCAGGCCCATGAACTCTGGAAGCTGAACGAGGTGAATTTCGCCGAGATCGCCGAGTCCATGGGCGCGCTGGGCATCCGGGTGGAGAAACCGGGCGAGCTCAAGAGCGCGCTCGACCGGGCCTTCAGCGCGAACCGGCCCGTCGTCATCGACTGCGTGAGCGATATCGAGGCCATGGCGCCCTTGGCCGTTACGGAGTAGGGAGGCGCGGCGGTTTTGCAGGTCAGGCATATATGTCCGACCTGCATATGGGGTTGTTAGACAAGTCCCGGAAATCGACTTTGGGTTGTGCGCATGCTTTTGAATTTAACTCCCCCCTTGAGGGGGAGTAAGTGAGCTAAGGGCGCAAGCCCGCAAGCGAACTGGTGGGGGGAGCTTTTTTTCTGTGGTATGTCCCCCCACCAAATCGGCCTTCGCCCAAGGGCTCGGGCCTCTTCGTCGGGCTTTCCCCTCGGGAAGCCAGACCCTCAAAGGGGGAGTAATTCCCACCTTCGAATATCTTCACCGTCATTCCGGCGAAGGCCGGAATCCAGAGCCGATTGGGATCAAGATGCTCCGGCTTTTCATGTTCTCACCGCTCGTATGGGAAAAAGCGAAGAGTAAAGACGAAAAGACAAAGTCCCTGGATTCCGGCATGCGCCGGAATGACGAGCAAAACCGCATTCACCCGTAAGGGCGTCGAACTTCCCTCCTCGGGAAGTTCGACTGTAGCCGCCCGTATCGGATATGTCGATTTCCGTGGTTGCGCTTCGCAGGGACAGGCACGGGGGCCTGTCCCTACAAACCCTCTACTTGCAAGGCCCTATGCGGGGGTTTTCAACAACCCCCCCAAGGGAGATTTCAGAGGTTTTCAGACCGTCCGGGAGGCGCTCCGCTCGCTGATTGAAGAAATCTTCCTCTTAAGAAACTCGCGCGTCACTTGGATGAACGCTTCCGGTTCGTCCATGAAGACGTGGTGGTGCGCGCCGGGGATGACGGCGGTTTCCACCTGGGGTACCTTCTCGCGCACCCATTCGAGAGAGTCCGATTTCAGGCGGTCCGATAGTTCGCCCGCCACGAGCAGGGTGGGGACTTCGACCCGCTGCCAGCCCGCGCGCTGATCCGTCTCCGGGCGGGTGGCGTGGAACCGCCTGTCCGCCTTGACCGTCCAGGCGCCGTCGCCGTTTCGCCTGACGGCGTGGCGCGCGACGTGGGCGATGGTCGCCGGATTCACCTTGTCCGACGCGGGCAGGAGCCTGAATTTCTCCACGAACAGCTCCCGCGACGCCCAGGGCCTTGCGGGGCGGTTCCCGAAGGCGCGCACCTCGGCGAGGATCGCGTCCGTCGTCTTAAGGGGCGAATCCACGACGATGAGGCCCTCGATATCCGGCGGCTCCAGCGCGAAGAGGTTGAGCGCGATGACGCCGCCCATCGAGTGGGCCAGAACCCAGGGTTTCCTCCCGCTCGCCGCCTTCGCCCATTCCACCCAGGCGGCCACGTCGCGCAGCAGGTCCTCGAAAATGTATTCATCCTGCCATCCGGTGTCCCCGTGGCCGCGGTGATCCGTCGCCACGGGCCGGAGAATGTCCCGGTAGCGGGGGGCGATGTGATCCCACCAGCGCGCGTGGGCCGCAGCGCCGTGCAGCAAGAGGATGATTGGCTTGTCCTCCCCCTCGCTCCCGTGGTCGAGGGCGTGAAGCCGCACGCCGTCTCTTTCGATGAAAACGCTCTTCGGTTCCGACATTCGGGTTGACTCCAGGTTCGATGAGGCCGCCAAAGAATTTCGGGGGAGAATCCACCATCAGCGCGAGGATGGCAAGCCCGATCGGTTTTGCCTGCGGTTTCAGGATGACGCCGCGCAGGCGCGCTTCACCATGGGGCCGCCTTTTCCGTGTCGAGGCGATCCGGCAATTGGTACCTGAGGTCTTCGAGCATCGAAGCGTCGAGCAGGAAGACGAAATTGTTGCTCTGCCACTTCTTGCCGAGATCAGGCGCGATTCTGTGGAGCGCTCCCTGCGCCCGGCGTGACCATTTCATCCATGGCAGCAATCCCCTGATCTTCATCCTGGGTATTCGGAGTTGATCCGAGAGTTCGTCGCCCAGCACCGCGCGTGAAACCCTGCGTACGTGCTTCACCATGGCGTCCTGTTCGGCGAAATCGGTTTTGCCGGCGATCAGGGGCAGGGCTTCGATCAGGGCGTTCGCAACGGCGGCCGACTCTTCGCCCGGCGGCGGCTCGCACATGGTCGCGACCCGGGCGAATTCGAGGGTTTTCTCATAATCACCCTCGAACAGAAGATGCTCGGGCGCGCCGATCAGGTACGAGGCGTATCGCCACGCCTGCATGAAGCCGCCTCGCGTCGCGTCATCGAACTCCGCCCCGAGTATCTCGGCGTGCGTGAGCATGGTCGCGGAGAAGTTGGCGGCGGCGAGGGCGATTTGCGCGGCGCTGAGCGGCGCGCCGTGCACGGATTCGTCCCAGTCGCTCTCGTCGTGAATCAATCGCCTGATCCGCGCGTGCACCAGCCGGATGCGGACGGAGAGTTTCCAGCCGTCTCCCTGGCGTTCGAGCGCGTCGGGCAGCATGATCTCGATGAAGTGCCTCGTGTTCTGGCGGATCCGGCGCATGCCGAAACCGCTCATGACCCGGCCCGTGGCGTAGAACGACTTGGCGATCGAGGTGGACACGTTTCGCACCGTGACCAGGAAGAACGCGGGGATGAACAAGTCGGAATACGCGTGGAAGGCGCGGTAGGCCGGATACAGGGGCTGTGGATCGAACCACGACGGCGGACGCTGTATCGCATCGAAAAAATCGCAGAGCGACTTCGGCGCGTCCGCGAGCGCCTTCGCGTCCTCGTGGATGCCGGCCTGGATGAAGCGGTCCACGTCTTTGGCGGCAAGCGGCGCGAGTTCGTCCATCACGGCGTCGGCCGCCGGGTCGCCGATGATCGTCCCTTCGATGTACTTTTCGGCGAGTTCCGGGTTGAGGGCGCGGGCTTTCTCGTAACCTTCCCGATAAGCCGAGGGTATTTGCAGTTCCGGCATCGCACCATCCTGAAGGAGGCTGGTCAGTGTGGGCCATAAGCAAAATGGAGCCCGAAGGCCCGAAAATGATAGGTCAACGATACGCCGGGATCAACCAAAATCATGTATGGCGCGGCTGCCGCAACCTCATACGGCCGTTCGACGGCCTTCCAGGCGTCAGCGGCCCTCGGGCCAGACGGCGTTCGCCAGGCGCCGGCCCCCGAGCGCGCCGAGTTGCCCGTGCAAAGAACGAGTATGTTGGGCATGGAACCTCTCTCGCGTCATGAGGGGCCGCGATGATGCGCTCCCCCGCGTCTCGTCGTCCGGCAGCCGGACGCTCCCGCTCCGATGAGAGCGCTCATGGGTTCAGAGGGCCGTTCCGCTCCAGACTCCGTGGCGCCGCTTTGAAATATGGATTTTATTTTGGGGGTGAAACCGCCACCGCTCCGCCCGGAAACCATGTAGCCCAGTTCGGCGGCGGGATCAATTCATGCGGCTCGCAATTCCCGCATCCTCATCCGACGGGAGATATTGAAAAAGTCCTGATTTTATGATTCGGCGTATGTATCCGACTGGACAGAGAGGAGAAACGCTTCCCCGCCAGCAGAGCGCAAACGACCACTCCCTCCTTGAGGGGCTGTTGAAAAAGCCGCCTGGGATCGAGCGCATGACGCTCGTCTTGTATGGCTACTGTATCGACCTCATCCTGAGTAGGCGCGCAAGCGCCGTATCGAAGGATGGGGGCGCATCCAACCGGCGGGACGCGAATTTCGCCCTTCGATACGCGGCTTCGCCGCTACTCAGGGTAAGGCGGTGGGGCGGGCTGCGCAGGATGAGGAGGGGATTGCGCCGCATCGGCCTTTTTCAACAACCCCCTCAAGGGGGGAGTAAATCGCAAACCATTGCTTGACGCCAAGTTCCTGCTTTGCGCTCCCCTGAACACATCTGGCAAGATGGCGGCTACTCTATGCCCCTTGGCTGAGGAGGCTCCCCCATGGCGTTTCGCCACACCACCCCCGAAGGCCGCGTTTACGTCTCCCACAGGCCGCAGGTCACGGCGCGCGAGGCCATGGTCGCATCCGGCCATCACTACGCGAGCCAGGCGGGCCTGAGAATCCTGGAGAGGGGCGGAAACGCGATAGACGCAGGCGTCGCGGCGGGGATATGCCTGAGCGTCCTTCACTCCGACATGGTGTCGTTCCTTGGCGTCGCGCCCACGATCATCTATCTGGCGAAAGAAGAGCGCGTCCTCACCATCAGCGGCCTCGGACGCTGGCCCAAGGCGGCCTCCATCGAGTGGTTCGAGAAAAACTGCAATGGCGAGATTCCGCCGGGCGTGCGCCGCGCCGTAACGCCCGCGGCGGTGGACGCCTGGCTCACGGCGCTGGAGCAATACGGCACGATGACATTCGCCGAGGTTGCCGGGGACGCCATATCTTTGGCCGAAGGCGGCTTCGCCATGCACCACTTCATGCACGAGCACATCAAGGCGGCGGAAGGAGACTACTACCGCTGGGAGTCGACGCGGCCCGTCTACTTCCCCGAAGGCCGCCTCATCCCCGTGGGCGGACGGGTGCGGATTCCCGATCTGGCCGGGACGATGCGCCGCATGGCGCGCGCGGAAGAGGGAGCGGGCGGCGGACGCGCGGCGGGCGTGCGCGCGGCGCGCGATGAGGTCTACGCCGGCGAGACGGCCCGCCTGATGGTCGATTTCATCGGGCGCGAAGGCGGGCTGATGACCATGGACGATCTGGCCGATTTCCACGTCCTGGAGGAAGAACCGGTGATGACGGAGTTTCTGGGCCACCAGGTCTACGCCTGCGGCCCGTGGTGCCAGGGGCCGACGCTGCTCGAAGCGATGAACATCCTCTCGCACTTCGATCTCCTGGCTCTCGGCCACAATTCTCCCGCCTACCTCCACGCGCTGATGGCCGCGCTCAACCTCGCCTTCGCGGACAGGGAGGCCTTCATCGGCGACCCCGAATTCGTGGACGTGCCGATAGACGGCCTTCTCTCCGGGGCATACGCCGCCGAGCAGGCGGGGCGCGTCGATATGGAGAGCGCCTTCGCCGACATGCCCGAGCCGGGCGACCCCTGGCCGCACCAGGGGGGCGCGCATCCCTGGCGGTACGACGGCGCGCACCGCGTTCCGCAAGCCTCGGGAGCCGAATACCAGCACGACACCTCCTACTGCGCGGCGGTGGATTCGGAGGGAAACGCCTTTTCCTGCACGCCTTCGGACCCCGCGAACTCGATGCCCTTCGTGCCGGGCGTGGGCGCGACCGTCTCGGGGCGCGGCTCCCAGAGCTGGCTCGATCCGGCGCACCCGAGCGCTCTCGCGCCCTGGAAGCGCCCGAGACTCACGCCGAACCCGGCCCTCACGCTCAAGAACGGCGCGTTCTACATGACGCTGGGCACCCCGGGCGGCGACGTCCAGCCACAGGCCATGCTCCAGGCGTTCCTGAACCACGTCCTGTTCGGGATGCCGCCGCAGATGGCGGTGGAAGCCCCTCGCGCCGCCACCTCCAGTTTCCCCAACTCCTTCTGGCCCCACGCCTACGAGCCTGCGAGTGCTAAGGCGGAGGCGCGCCTTATGAATGACGCAGGCGCGGCGCTCACCGGGATGGGCTACAAGATGGGTTCGTGGCCCGATTTCGGCTGGCAGCCCGGCAGCGTCTGCGCGGTCGTGAAAGACCCCGAGACGGGCTTCCTCCTCGGCGGCGCCGACCCCCGGCGCGAGTCCTACGCAGCGGGGTGGTAGTAGGGCGATCCTCCAAGGAAAGAGGCGTTTCCTTGTCCCCTTCTTCTATCCGTGTTATTTCTACCTGATGAGGACCCGATAACGGGAGGGTATCTCAGTGGAGGTGAAGGAAGCCGTGCAAACGGCGAAAGAATACATTATCGATCTCTTCGGTGACGAGGCGATCACGGGCGTCGGCCTTGAAGAAGTTGATCTCGACATGGGGTCAAACGACTGGAAGATAACCATCGGTTTTTATCGTCCGTTATCTCAACGGGGCACCTTGACCACCGTATTCGGCAAACAGCACGAAGCACGCTCCTATAAGGTCGTAAGCATCGACAAGCAAAGCGGCCGCGTGTCGGCGGTTACGGATCGCGTCCTGCCCGCATCTGTATGATTCAATGCGCCCGTCCGGGTACTTCATCGATGCGAATCTTCTCGTCCTGCTCATCGTGGGCCGAGTGGGGGAGGAGTTCATTTCAAAGCATAGTCGCCTGCAACAATTCGTAGGCGAAGATTACCGGATTCTGCGCAATCTGCTCGACAGGGTCGAGCAGGTGTTCGTCACCCCGAATACGCTCACCGAAGCGTCCAACCTGCTCGCCCAACACGGGGAACCGGAGCGCTCCCGGTTTTTCGATCAGCTTCGCTCCACCATAGAAGAAAGCAGGGAAATACACGTCGTCAGCGAGGTCGCCTCGCAGAACAGGGAATTCAGGCGGCTCGGGCTGACCGACGCCGCGCTCCTGGAAGTCGCCACCGTGGAGACGCCTTTGCTTACGGTGGACCTCGATCTTTATCTTTCGGCATTGACGGAAGAACAAGAAACGGCGGTGAACTTCAGGCATTTGCAGAAATTCTAACCAGGCGTTCGCCGTTTCTTGTGTTTGAATTTCGATTGAACTCCAACGCAATAGCCATCGCGCCGCGCACCCGCTTGCTTCGCCGCCCGCCCGCGCGGAGAATGCGGACGTGATAACGGAGGAGCATGATGACTTCACCCGAAGCCGAGCGCGCGGAACCCGCCGGTGAATCCGCGCGGGGCGACTTTCTCCTCTACGACGGCGAGTGCCCGTTCTGCCGCTTCTACGCGCGGAAATCGGAGTTTCGCGCGCCGGACGGACGGCCCTTGAAGCTCATCGACGCGAACCGCGCGCCCGGACTCGTGGCCGATCTTCGAAAACACGGCTGCGAGGCCGAGGAGGGGATGGCGCTCGTCCTGGAGGGCAAGCGCTATCAGGGCGCGGCGGCGATGACGGCGCTCGAAGCGATGACGGGCGGAGGCCGGCTCCGCAGGCTCGCCGGGTGGTTCGCCTCGAATCCGGCGCGCGCCCGCGCCGTCTACCCGTGGCTGCGGAGGCTGCGCGCCGCGGCCCTTTGGGTGAAGGGCAAGCGCGGTTTGAGGCGGTGAGGGGCAACCCTTCCGGGTTGTCCTGGATCGTATTCACTCCGATACAGGAGGGCGCAGGGGCCTGTCCCGGCACACGTCATTCGGCGGTGGCGCAGGACCGTTACGGGCTTGTTGAAAAACGCCTCTCCGCTTCATCCTGAGTAGCGGCGAAGCCGCGCATAGAGCGTACGAGGCGGTGTGATGATGTCGCCCGTAGACCGTTATTCCGGCGCAAACCCGCAGTCCCGCCGGTTTTGCCGTAGGGGCCGCATGATATGTCAGACATATATGTCTGACCCACGCCGGCCCTGAAGTTCACTCCCCCCTTGAGGGTCGGCCTTCTCTAATCGGGTAGGGCAAGTCAAGTTCCTCTCCCCTGGTTCTGTCAGACCTGTTCCGCCTTTGGCTGCAGATGACGCTCCATGGGGGTCTCGCTTCTCTTCGTGATCGACTCCCGAGCCGGGGGCCGTCAACAGGATGGGATCGGAGAACGAAGTGGAACAATCTTTCCTGCGCCCTCGCATCGTCACCGACGCAGCGGGGCTAGGCCGACAGCGTACTCACTTCGTCCCTCGTCCCCACGGGAGCATCCCCCGCCGAGGCGGAAGCTACAGGGTTTGTCTGTGGTCCTCCTTCTTCAGTGTCTCGACCTCAGGCAGCCGAAGCATCCGCGCCGTCGCGCTTCCAGCGGAACTCACTGCCATCCATCCACATGCGGTGCATGATGACGCCGAGCCGGCGGGCGAGCGCAACCTTCGCGCGCGACTTGCCGCGACGCTTCGCCACACCCATCGCCCAGGCTTTCAGCCATGACCACCGCGTCGTGCGCCCGAGCAAGACGTTGGCGGCTTCGTAGAGCGCCGCGCGCATCATCGCGTCGCCGCATTTGGAGATGCTTCCCGTGCGGTCGACCTCTCCGGATTGCCATTTGCGAGGCACAAGCCCGAAGTGCGCGCCCACCGAGCGCGAGCGCGCAAAACGCGATGGCACGTCGACGCTCGCCCGGAAGGTGAGCGCCGTCACCGGACCCACGCCGGGAACCGTCATCAGGCGCCGGCAGACCGGATCGGCTCGCGCCGCCTCCAGCATCATCCTGTGCAGCCGGACGTATTCCGCCAGCAGCGCAGAGCGAGCCCGCAGCATCGGCGCCACCAGGCGCGCCAACTCCGGGCGCTCCGCGACCAGACACCCTACACGCGCCTCCAAACCGCGACGGGTGACCTTGCCCATCTTCAGCCCGAAGTTGCGCAGCGTGCCCCGGATGTGGGCCTCGGCGTCGCACAACTGCTTCAGCATGAACCTGCGGTTGGCGAGGAGCATGCGTTTTTCCTGGCTCGACACCGTCTTCACGTGCACCGGGCGAATCAGGTTCGCGCGAACCAACTGGGCGATGCCGCGCGCGTCGTCGCGGTCGCTCTTGTTCACCGTCGCCGAGAGCACCGCCTTCAGTTGCCGCGTCTCGGCGCAAACCACCGGGAACCCGGCCTCGGCCAGACCGTCATGGAGCCACTGTGACAGCGGCCCCGCCTCCAGGCAGATGCGCGTTACGCCGAAGGCCAGTCCGGTGAAGAACGCCACGAGGGCCGCGGGTTCGCTCGCGACCTTCGCCTCCCGGACGATCCCGCCCTCCGCGTCCACCACGCACACACTCGTCCACTCCAACGACACGTCGAGTCCTGCAAAGTAGTTCATGACTGCTCCTCCTGCGGGCGCGTAGAGACCGGACCATCCCGGCCTCGCCTCGAATCATAAGGCAGAGGAACATCCGCCACACGCGGTAGTTCGCAGACCAACCCGATTACCCCATCTTTCCTCCTCGGGAAGGCCGACGATGAGGCAAGGGCGAAGCCCGCAGGCGAGTTGGTGGGGGGACATGCCACAGAGTAAATCTCCCCCCACCGGTTTAGCCTTCGCAAAAAACGCTCGGCTTCACCGTTGGGCTTTCCCCTCGGGAAGCCCAACCCTCAAGGGGGGAGTGATTTCTTTTCTCATTCTCGGCCGGCTTCGTATACCCAATCATCCCGCACCGGAGTTTTTCAACAACCCCACAGATGCGGCCCGCCCGGCCTCGCCTTTTGTTCAGGAAAACCCCCCGATTCGCCCGGGGTTGCGTCCGCATTCGGTCGGCGGTTTACCGCTTTTTTTCGATAAATGCCCGAATTGCGCCCGGCCACGCATTTCCCCGCAATTGCCGTGCTCGCCCGAGGCGCGGCCTGCGCTATCGTGCGCCCCGCGCGGGAAAACGATTTTCCCGCATCGGCGGAAATCGAACCGAAGGGAGCGGAGGCTTTCTCATGGAATCGGGCGATGGGGTGAGGGTGAAAACGGGGAGACTTTCCGCACGGGCCGCGAACGCTCGCTCGCGTCGAACCCTTCTTCCTCAGCCGGGTTCGGCCTCCTTCCCGGCCGGGTTCGGCCCGCGGGAGCAGGCCTGCGCCACCGCCCGGCGAAGGCTGGCCACGAAAGGCAGGACAACCACGGGGGGTTGTCCCTACATGGGCTCATGGACGGCGAGGAAAATGAAAATAATCCTATTTTGGATAAAATTGTATAAATTCAGGGGGTTTTTGGATAAATTCCTGAAAACGGACGGAAAGGGATTGGAGAAGAAAATCGTTTTATTTCAACGATTTATACCGTAACCATAATACGGAGCATGAAGATTTTATCGAATTTTACAGGAAATAAAAATTTTTTCGGACCCGCGCATTTGCCCGCATCTGCGCGCATTTGCCCGCGCGGGGGATCAGGGGGCGCCGCCGAGGCAGGGGGAAACCTCCCGGACGAAGCGGGCGGCCACGTCGCGCCAGCCGCGCGACGCCGCGCGCTCGATTCCCCGGCGGCCCAGCTCCCCGCGCAGGGCCTCGTTCTCCAGCAGGTCGATGAGCGCGCCGGCCAGGGCGTCGTCGTCCCCCGGCGGCGGCAGAAGGCCCGCATCGCCCACCGTCTCGGGCGCCGCCGCGGCGTCGAGGGCCACCACGGGCAGGCCCGCCGCCATGGCTTCCAGGAAGGCGATGCCGAAGCCCTCCTGCAGCGAGGGCAGGCAGAAGACGTCCGCCGCCGCGTATTCACGCCGCACGGCCGCATCGTCGGTCACCTCGCCCAGGAGCGTGACGGCGCTCTCCAAGCCGAGCCCCGCCACCTGTTTCTCGAGACTCCTCAAGGACGGCCCCCCGCCCACGACGCGCAGCTTCGCGCCGGGCGCGGCCTCGAGCACCCTCGGCATGGCCCGGATGAGGCTCCTCGTGTTCTTCCTGGGGTATTGCCGCGCCACCGAGAGGATGGCGCCGCCCGCCGGGCGCCGCATCGCGCGCACGCGCTCCCAGTCGGCCGGATGGATGCCGTTCCCCACGACGCCGACCTTCTCCGCCGCCAGCCCGTACGCCCCGCACGCCACGCCCCGGCTGTATTCGCTGGTGACGATGACCCTGTCGGCCCGCCCCGCGTTGGCGCGCTCGATATGGGAGAGGGCGCGCAGGTACTGGCGCGGCGCGCCGCGCTCGAAGCGCATCTCGTCCGCCGAGACGCCGTGCAGATAGACGACGAACGGGACGTCGACGCGCAGATGGAAGCCGTCGATGTCGAAGCCCACGAGGAGGTCGAAATCACCGGGCGACACGCGGTCCTCCAGCTCCAGGTTGTAGAGGAGCCTCCCGAGCAGCAGGCTCGACGCGCGCTCGTTCGGGGCGATGATCTCCACCGAATGGCCGCTCGCCTCCAGCCCGCCCGCCAGGCCCGTGATGGCCGCCGCCGTGCCCGAGCCTCTCGCTACGTCGAGGGTCCAGGAGTTCAAGAAAGCGATGCGCAAACCCCGCCTCTCCCCGAAAAGAAAAGAGGGCGCAATTCCGCGCCCTCCGCACTCGCGCTCCGGATGGAGGCGCTACCCCTGTAACGCCTGGTCCGACTTGGCCGCGAAGACGAAATCGCTCTCCGTCAAGCCGTCTATCTTGTGCGTCCAGACGGTGACCTTCACCTTCCCCCAAGCCAGATAGATGTCGGGATGATGGCCCTGCTCCTCGGCCATCTCGCCCACGCGGTTCGTGAAGTCGAGCGCCGCGCGGAAATCGGGGAAGCCGTATTCCTTCTCCAGATGGTGCTCGTCCACCACGCGCCAATCGCCGCCCAGCCGATCCTGCAGGGCGGAGAGTTCCTCCCCCTTGAGCGGGGGCACGCCGCCCTTGCAGGGCACGCATTCCTTGGCCGCAAGTTCGCTGCTCATGGATTTTCCACTCCTCTGTATGGATGATGAAACGACCCGGTCGCTCGCCTCATCATCCCCTCTTTCCCCCGAAGCCGCAAGGCCGCGTCACCCGCCCTTGAGCGCGGGCATCACCTCCCGGGCGAACTTCTCCATGCTGGACGCGGCCTTCTCCACGCCCAGGTTCCCGAAATGAAAGTAGATGACCATCCCGCCGAAGTTCATCCGGTCTTTCTGGGCCATCAATTCATCGCGCACCTCATCGGCGGTCCCCACGGCCGCCATGCCATCATTCATGAGTTGCTCGGGCGTCCGCGCCTCCTCGCCGATCAGACCCAGGGGTTTCTCCGCCCCGGGCGCGTCCGCGGTTTCCGGCTTCGGGGACGCGGGCTCCGGCAGGCTGCCCGGAAAGCGGCGCCCGAGTTCCGCCAGAATCTCGGGCTGCGCGCCGTAGAGGTTTCGCCAGTAATACGAGAGCGCCGGCCCCGCCTCATCAATCGCCTGGGCGCGCGAATCCGCCACGTAGACCTGGTGTTCGAGCCAGACGTGCTCCGCCCCCGCCTCCCAGCCGCGGGCGCGGCAGCGCTCGCGGTAACGGGCCGCCTTTTCGAGCAAGTCCCTGAAGGGCCTGTGGCTCAGCACGACGGGGGTCCTCGTCTTGGCGCCCCAGTCGAGCGAGGCGTCGGAATCCGCCGGGAAGAGGATCGGCGGATGGGGCCGCTGCCAGGGCCGCGTCCAGAGCTGGCAGCGCGGGTAGCGGAAGTACTCGCCCTCCCAGTCGAACGGCTCGCGCTCGCGCCAGGCCTTCACGATGAACTCCCACGCCTCCTGAAAGCGCCCCCGGCTCTCGGCCGGGTCCACGTTGTAGGCCAGATACTCCCTGTGCGCCCCGCGCAGGAACCCGGCCACGACCCGCCCGCCGCTCAGCACGTCGAGCGCCGCGACCTCCTCCGCCACGCGCAAGGGCTGGGGATAGAGCGGCAGACAATAGCCGAGTATCGCGATCTTCGCCCGCCGCGTCCGCGCGGCGATGTGGCCCGCGAAGACGCCCGGCGTGGGCATCGAGCCGAAGTGCGTGCCGTGGTGCTCGTTCAGGCCGATTCCGTCGATTCCCGCCGCCTCGACGCGCTCCCAGAAGCGGAAATGCGACTCCCACAGGGCGTGGGCCTTGCGGGCGTCGAACTCCGAGGCGTCGTGCGGATAGCGCGTCCTGCCCTCCAGGTAGGGCCAGGGGATGGTGTCGAACGAATAGATTTGCACGAATCCGCCCTCCCCGCCGCTGAACGCGTTCGCCCGCGCGGCGGATTCCGTTATCGCCGGAGCGAGGCCCGGGGAGGCGTCACTCCCCGTCGCCGAACACGAGGGAGGATTGAATTGGTGGAGCTGAGGGGGATCGAACCCCTGACCTCATGACTGCCAGTCATGCGCTCTCCCAGCTGAGCTACAGCCCCATGCAGGTGGAATTTCCTGAAAACCCCGAGGGGTGCGAAGGAATGTAGCGGAAACCGCGAGTCTAAGTCAACGCAGAAACGAGTGGAACGAAGCGTCTTAACCGCCGGGGTCGGGCTCGCGAACGAATGCCCGCACCTGATCCGCAAGGTCTGTGAAATCGGCGGCGCCCGTCGCGTCTTCGGCCAGGATTTCCACCTCATCCGGCCCGCTCGCGCCGAGACCGAGTTCGACCGCGCGCCTGATCTGGCGGTGCGACCAGACGGGATAATCGCGCAGGAGCTCGGCGCCCATCGCGCGCACCACGGACGCGCCCACAACGTCGACGGCGATGCGGTCGTCCCCTGCGATGATCACGTCCGGCGCGCGCTCCTCCCCGGTGTAGGGGCCGCCTGATATCCAGCACTTCGTCCCGTCGAGCACGATCAGGGAAGGTGAATAGAGCAGGTTCGTCTCCATGATCATCTCCGCCATCTGGGAGACGAAATGCGCGCGAACGCGGTCTCTCGGGTGCACGAACCCGTAGACGTTCTTGAGCGAGAGGCTGAAGCGCGGCCCCCCGCCGTGGCTCTTCATGGTGGGCAGGTTGACGACGTGCCCCCCGGGCCGCATGAGGCGCTCGATGCAGTGCACCCACCCGCCCCAGCGTATCGCACCAGGCACGCGGGCCTTCACCCAGGGCTCCTCATCGAAGCGCAGGAGGCTCACGCCCGTCCGCGCCTGAAAATCGTTCATCCCCCAGCGCTCGAAATTCCCGCGCGCGGGCAGGGATAGCAAGCCGCCCATCTCGCCCACGGCCAGATCGCCGCAGCCCGCCTCTTTCAGGAGGGCGACGACGGTTTCGAGCGTATCGGGATGCGTCGAGGCCGGGAACGGATCGGCCGAGTTGAAGTTGGGCTTCAGGAGCGCAGGCGCAGGCGAGTCGATGATGTGCCGGACCCCGCCCAGTTTCTCGACCGCCAGGCGTATGGCCTCATCGCGCGTTTTCCCGCGCACCAGGGCCACGAGGCTCTTGCCGTCTCTCTTGAGCCGGGGCGCGCGGAGGGGCGGGACTTCCGCTTCGGGGTAAACCTGCTTCGTCTCCTGGAGCGCGCGGTAGGCGGCCGATTCGTCGAAATCGAGGACTTTCCTGAAATTCTCGGCGCGCGTCGCCACCGGCGTATCGAGCGGCACTATCATTCTCGCATCCTCCCGAAGAAGATGGTTATCCTGAATTCCCCCAAAAATCATTCTACCCCGAAGGGCGGTTTTGCGAAACCATGCTTCGATGCTCTCATCTCCAGCGATGATGCCGGAACGAAAGCGGAGAGACAGCGGATATCTGCCCGGATGAAATTGTCTTTCGCCCGCTTCCTGTATTAGACTCTGGCCCCATCAGCGCAAGGCAGGACAAGCGAGTCCAATAGACGCATCGCCTCCCGAAGCCTCCCGAAGCGCCTCGACGACGATCCTGCACCTGAAGAAAGGTTTTTCATGCTTTTTTTCGTTCAGTTCCTGGCGATGGGCCTGGGCGTCGGCGTGCTGGGCACGCTGGTGGGCGCGGGCGGCGGCTTCATCCTCACGCCCCTGCTCCTGCTGATCTTCACCGACCAGCCCTCAGAAGTCATCGCCGCCACTTCGCTCAGCGTGGTCTGCCTGAACGCCCTTTCGGGTTCGGTCGCCTATTACCGCCAAAAGCGGATCGACATGAAGACCAGCGTTTCTTTCGCCCTGGCTGGCTCGGTCGGGGCGATCATCGGCGTCTTCGCCACAAGCGAGGTCGCGCGCGGGCCGTTCGACTTCCTGCTGGGCCTGGCCCTGCTGATCCTCTGCATCTCCATCATCAACCCGCCGCCTCCCTTAGAGGCGACAAGCAAAAGTCCGGGCGGCATCGGCGCGCTCGCGCACCGGCGCATCGTGGACAGCCAGGGCACAGTTTACGAATACGCCTTTCGCTTCCGGCTCGGCGCAGCCTTAAGCTCCATCGTGGGTTTTCTGGCGACCTTCCTCGGCATCGGGGGCGGCCCCATGCACGTGCCGCTGATGATACGGATCTTAAGGATTCCGCCACACATCGCCACCGCCACATCGCAGTGCGAACTACTCTTCACCACCGCCCTCGCCGTGGCGGCGCATTTCATCCTCGGAAACCTCCACGCGATGAAGAACGTCATCCTTCCCCTCGCGATCGGGATAATCGTAGGCGCGCAAGCGGGCGCCGCGATATCGCACCGGGTGAAATCCTTGACACTCACGCGCATCCTGGCGGTGTTGATGACGCTGGTCTCCCTGCAGCTTCTCTACAAGGGGGCGAGCGAATGGCTGTGGTGATTCGCGCCTCGCTCTGGCAAACAAGCGCTGCGTATGTGAGAATGCAGCCTCTGGTGAAAGACCAATTGGACAATTCCATCCATTTCATTCAACGAGACGTCCGCACGCAGCGGCGGACGAGAAGGAGAGTTTGAACATGTCGGATAGAGTAACCGTCGTCGAGGTAAAAGACAGAACCCTCTGGGTGGGGCTGAACCGCCCCAAAACGCTGAACGCGATGAATTTCCAGATGATCAACGAAGTCATCGAAGCCTTCACGCGGCTCGATGAGGACCCCGACATCGGCGTGGGCGTTCTCTACGGCCTGAACGGGAATTTCTCATCGGGCGGCGACATGGACATGATGCTGGGTCTGAACTACCAGACGGGCCACGTCTGGAACAACAAGATGCGCCGCCTTTGCATGACGCTCCGAAACTCCGGCAAGCCGACCATCGCCATGGTGCGCGGCTGGTGCATCGGCGGCGGCAACGAGTGGCAGCTCTACTGCGACCTGTGCATCGCGAGCGAGAACGCGACGTTCGGCCAGTCGGGCGCGCGCGTGGGCGCGCTGCCCGTGGTGGGCGCCACGCAGTACCTCCCGCTTCTGATGGGCGACCGCAGGGCGCGCGAGATGCTGTTCCTCGCCAAGCGCTACCCCGCGCAGGAGGCGAAGGAAGTCGGCCTCATCAACGAAGTCGTGCCGGATGACGAACTGGAGAAGACGACCGAGGAGTGGTGCGCCACCATCAACTCCCACGCCCCGGCCACGCTGCGCTACATGAAGACGAACCTGAACTTCCTGGGCGACCTCCACTATCCCTCCTGGATGCACGGCAGCGAACTGCTGAACGCCGTGTGGAACAACGAGCAATCCGTCGAGGGAATGAACGCGTTCAAGGAGAAAAGGCCGCCGGATTTCAGCCGCTTCCCGAGGTAGGGAAACGATTCATTATCCCGGCCGCCGCACCCTTAGGGGGTTGTTGAAAAAGCCCGATGCGGCGCAATCCCCTACTCGTCCTGCGCAGCCCGCCGCTCCGCCTCACCCTGAGTAGCGCGAAGCCGCGTATCGAAGGGCGAAATTCGCGCCCGCCGGAGAGATGCGCCCCCATCCTTCGATACGGCGCTTACGCGCCTACTCGGGATGAGGGTTCGGAGCGCTTGCCCGGGATGAGAGCGTCAAGCGTTCCGCGAAGCCCGATGCCGCGAGGTGGGTCAATCCCGACCGGCGTCCCCTGCACATCCCCCCCTCGAATGACGACCGTAGCGGACAGGCCCCAGCGCCTGTCCGAGGTCGCTACGAAGCGGCGCGGCTTTGTTCGTCATTCCGGCGAAAGCCGGAATCCATTTGTTTTGCTTTGTTTTTTATTTTCTGCCTGGTTCTCGCCAATGCCGAGTAAATGAAAAGCCGGTGTATTGTCATTCTGATCGAGAATGGATTCCGGCTTTCGCCGGAATGACGGCCGGAGACTGCGAATCCCGGAGTAATAGCCCCTCTTCGGGGCTGCTCCACAAGCCCCCGCCGCGCTGTCCTGATGAAGGACAACCACGGGGGGTTGTCCCTACAAGCGCAAACCCGGCCCCTACCGGGCGTAGCCCCTGCGCTTGTAGACGCCGGGGGAGCCGGGCTCCTGGCGGTAATAGCTCCGCACGCGCGCTGTCCATTCCGAAGCGTTCATGTGCTTCCATTCGGGCGTTCCGCGCACGGATTCATCCTCCATCTCATAGAGGACGATCATGAGCCGCTCCCCCTCCACGGGGCTGTAGCGGCGCATGCGCCTCACCCCCGGCACCTTCTCGCAAAGCGGGCCGCGATCTTGGGAGTACCAGCCGTTGAAGTCGGCGAGTCTGTCCTGGGGCACGTTGATCCTGCCGAACTGGACGACGGGGGCGAGGCCCGCCGCATCCACCGAGGGGAAATCGGGCGGCCGGGCGGGCAGGCCGGGATAGACCTGCGCGCACACGAGGCGGATGTGGGTCCTCGGGGTGGCGGGGAAGCGCATTTCTGCGGCGTCCATGAGCGAGGCGAACTCCTCGCCGTAGAACACGTGGACGTTCTCCGCCTCCATGAGGATCAGGCAGCGCGGCGCGCCGTCTACGGCCTCATAGACAGCGCCTCCGTTCACGCCCGGAACTTCGAGCATACGCGAGAGACGAACCTTGTCGAGCCACCCGAGCGCCTGCTCTTCCTCGCCTTCGGCGAAGTCGAACAACTCGGCGAGCAAACCCATGCCGTGTGTGCGTACCAAAAGAATCTTGCCTCTTTGGCGACGGGAAATAGAATGGGGAGAGTCTACACTATTTCTTCTGGAGAGCCACCCGTATCGTGCCCCCGTACTGCGCGGCCACCAGATGATGGGGGCGATATCCTTCCTTGACGATCTCGACCGTGAACGTATCCGCGTAATGATCCTTGATCTTCTTCCAGGGGATGAGGACCGGCGATTTCCCTATCTTCTCCTTGCCGAGCTTCACCGTGGCGCCCGGAGGCTCCGTGATCACCTCCACGCCGCGCGGCACCATGTCGCCGCACGCGCTCAAAACGAAAACGGCGGCGAGAAGCGCCAATCCCATGCCGAGGGTCTTGCGCATTCTTCGTTTCTCCTTCATTGCTTTACACATCGAATCCCATATACGTGAAGCGGGCGCGACCCAAAAGCCTTCATCTTGACTTTCAGGGGATTATGAACGCATATCTTGACAAAATCCAGCCGCGAAACGCACCTTCAGCGAGAATATCGAAACGAGAGGAGTTCCGCTTGCGCAGGCACCGCTATTATTTCGACCTCATACTTGAGGGCATGGACAAATACAACCTCGCCGACTGCATCGTGGACGAATACCTGCCCCTCACCGCGCAGATGCCCATCTGGGAGATTGCGGAAAAAATCCGCGAGGGGCACTTCCATTTCGAGCACGAAAGCCCGGAGCCGCTTGAGGAATTCCCGAAAAACCTCGAAGCCTTCAGCGCCTATCTCCACCAGGTGGTCAAGGGCTTTCACGCGGTGGAAGAGGCGGAAGACACCCAGGTCCGTCTCGTCGAGGCCCAAAAAATCCTCGCGCTCCGGGGCGAGGTCGTCACACTACCCTTGAGGCTCCCGCCCACGCTCCGGCTCAACGACCTGGATCCCGACGCCGAGGATATCGACCACATCGAGGCGCGCTGGCCGGACTACCCGCGCTGGCTCCAGGACGGGATGCGGCGAAAGCATCCCTACTTGAGGCGTCTGTAGCGGGCGGGGAAAAGCAAATCAGGGGCTGATCTTCAGGAAGTTCGGGTCGCTCTCGTCCCCGGAGGGGTCGAGCGTCTCGCTCACGCCGTTCCCATCGCCCGCGCGCGGGGTCTCCTCGGCAGGAGGCGTGCGCTCACTTTCATCCTGTTCATTCACCTGACCCGCTTCGAGTTCTCCCGGCGTTTTTTCTACGGAGGAGAACTGCGCGAGGTCCTCTTCCTCGCCCGCGTCATGCGCCTGAAGCGCGCGCGGGGTTCTCTCCAGCGGGGATATCCGATCGATCTCGCCTTCGCTCCCCGGCGCGACGCCCAGTTCCCGGAACTTCCGCGCCGACACCAGCACGCGCGTCTCATACGAACCCACCGCCTTGTTGTAGGCCTCGACCGCCCTGTCCAGGCCCCGGCCCATGGTCTCGAAATGTTTCGAGAGCGTTTTGAGACGCGCGTAAAGTTCCCCTCCAAGCGCGCTCACCGCCTGGGCGCTCTCGGCCACCTTCTCCTGCCGCCAGCCGTAGGCCACCGCGCGCAAAAGGGCGATGAGCGTCGTGGGCGTCGCCAGAATGACCTGGCGGCTTACGCCCTCCTCTATCAGGCCGGGTTCCTGCTCCAGCGCCGCGCTGAAGAAGCTCTCCCCGGGCAGGAACATCGCCACGAACTCGGGCGTGGACTCGCACTGATCCCAATACGCCTTCGAACCCAGGCGGTTCATGTGGTCGCGAATCTGGCGCGCGTGCTCTCCCAAAAAGGCGCGGCGCGCGTCCTCGTCTTCGGCTTCGAGCGAATTCAAGTAGGCTTCGAGCGGCGCCTTGGCGTCGACCACCACGTTCTTCCCGCCGGGCAGCTTCACGATGAGGTCGGGGCGCAGGCGCGCCTCCTCGCCCTCGAGCGTCTGCTGCTCCACGAAGTCGCAGTGCGCCACCATGCCGGCCATCTCCACCACGCGCCTTAACTGCATCTCCCCCCAGCGGCCGCGCACGCTGGGCGCGCGCAGGGCCTTCACGAGGTTGCCCGTCTCCGATTGAAGCTCCTTTTGCGCGCTCGCGAGGGACTTGACCTGCTCGGTGAGCGAGCCGTACGCCTCCCGCCTAGCCCGCTCGAGGTCCTCCACCTGGCCCCCGACCTTGTCGAGCGACTCCCGGATGGGGGCGACCAGGGTTTCCACCGCCTTCTGGCGCGCTTCCAGGTCGCCCTTGGCCTCGCTCTGGAATTTTTCGAGGGTCGCCTTCGCCAGATCGAGAAAAGAGGCGTTGTTGCTCTTTAAAGCATTGGCGCTCAGCGCGCCGAAACTCTCGCGCATCTCCTCGGTCGCGCCGCGAAGCAGGTCGATTTTCTCCTGCGCCGATTTGCGCTCGTGCGCGAGGTCGGACTCGATGCGCGCCACGTTCTCTCGCAGGGCCGTGTTCTTGTCCTGCTCGGCGGCGTGGGCCGCCTGGGCGTCGGCCTTTTCCTTCTCGGCGTTGCGCAGCATCCGGGACAAGCCCGATATCCGCGACCTCATGGCGAACCAGAGGCACAAGGCGAGGGCGGCGGCTCCCGAGGCGACGTGCCAGATTTCCATGCGGGAATTCTCCCTGGGGCGATGATTTCTCATGGCGGGCGGGTGTCGCAAGTCTCGCTGGCATTGTATCAGGGTTCGCGGAAAAATTCTTCCCGGCGGGGTTTGGGCATGAAAACGGGCGGCCGCAGGGGGCCACCCCTACGAAACTCCGAGCTCGAAACGAAGCGTAAGGACAGGTCTCGACCTGTCCCTACAAAACCAACCCCACCCGCCCCTGGAAATCACTCCTCTTCGAGGCGGACGGCGGTGTCGATGAGGATGCGGTAAATCTGCTCGAGCGTCTCGGGCGGGCACGGGCCCTCGTTGCCGCCCAGCACTCTGGCGAAGACTTCGCTCTCGCGTTCTTCGTCCTTGACGGCGATGCCCCGCGCGCTCTTGTACTCGCCGACTTCGAGGCAGATTTTGAGCCGCTCGTTGACGAGGCGGATTATCTGCGCGTCGCACGCATCTATCCGCTCCCTGAACCCGGACAATCCATCCGCCATGCCGCGCTCCATTTCAAGGACGTGTTGAGAGCAGGAACGGCATTATACCACGATTCGCGGCGGTTTCATTCCCTCCGGCCCCAATTCCGCGAAAACGCTTTTCGCGGGCGTCTGACTCGATGCGCAAAGCAACCGGGCGCCATGCGTTTTTCGTTGCCGCCGACTGCGTGGATTTGGTATGTTGCTCTCGTGCGGCGCGCAAACAATTTCGCCGCTTCCAGACTCGTTCTCTTTCGGAAAATAGGAGTCGTTCACATGCCGCATCATCTTCGTCTGATCGGCGTCGTTCTTCTCGCGCTCACCCTGGGATTCACCGGGAGCGCCTCGGCGCAGAGTTTCAGCAACTTCGTCGTGTTCGGCGACAGCCTGAGCGATTCGGGCAACGCGGCCCAGGCGTTTGGACTGCCGGCGGGCGCCAGCTTCACCACGAATCCCGATCCCGTCTGGGCGGAGATCGTCGCGGAGGCCTTCGGCGCATCGGGGAAGAATTCGCTCGCCGGCGGGCCGAACTACGCCGCCGCCGGAGCGTGCGTGAATCCGGCCACGCCTTGCGATGAGCCCGACTCGCCGACTCTGACGGAGCAGATCGGCCTGCACCTCTCCTCCGTGGGCGGGCGCCTCGACCCGAAGACGCTCTACGCCGTCTGGGGTGGCCTGAACGACATCGCCGACTCCGCGCAGAACGATACCCCCAACGCGCTGGGCCATACGCTGGCGGCCGCGGACGTGAACGTCGCGCAGATACGACGCCTGCAGGAAGCCGGCGCCCGCCATATTCTGGTGTTCAATCTCCCCGACGTCAGCATCGCTCCATACAGCATCGGCCAGGGGCCAGTCGTCCAGGGAGCGCTGGCCGCATTCGGCGCCGAATACAACAAGAAGCTCTTCGATGGGATTCGCAAGAATGAGGGGGGCGTCATCCCCGTCAACATATATGCCGTTTTCAACGAAATCCTCGCAAACCCCGGCGCATACGGCCTCACCAGCATCACCGGAACGGCCTGCGGGGAACCGAACGCCCCGGAGGCGCTCTCCATCCAGTGCGGGCCTGCGGGTTCTCCTTTTCCCGTAACTTATGCGCCCGGGACCAACCAGACGTACCTGTTCGCGGACCGCAGCCATCCGACCGGCGGGGTCCACGCGATGCTCGCATCCCTGGTCGCCTCCACGCTGGCGGCCCCGCTCCAGGTCTCGCTCGCGGGCGAGGCGGGCGCCGAGGCGGCGGCCGCGCACCACGGCGTCATCGCGGCGGAGCGCGCTCCGGATTTCGCGCTCCCCGTCGGGAGTTGGCGCGGCTATGCGCGGGGGCAGTTCGGGGGAAGCGACCCGGGCGCTCTCGCGCGTCTCGGGGATATCGAATCCGACATGACGGTAATCACTCTCGGAGCCGGACATCGCGCCGGCCCGGACCTCTCCTGGGGCGCCGCGCTGAGCGTCGCCCGCCACGAAAACGAACTCACGGGGACAAACCTGGACAGCGACGTCGTGCTCGGCTCGCTACACGGCGCGTGGCGCAGCGGCGGTCTCCAGGTGAGCATCGCCCTGACTCTGGGCCAGACCTCGGTAGATATCGATCGTTCGATCACCGTGCAAGCCTTGACGCGAACCGAGCGAGGCTCCACCGAAGCCGCCCTGGTCGGGGGCGAATTCGAGCTGGCGTGTATATGCAACACTTCCGAGACTCTCCGGCACGGCCCTTTCTTCGGCCTCGCGCTGCTTAACCAGGACGTCAAGGGTTACCGGGAGAGCGGAAGTTCGTCTACCTCGATGAATTTCTCGGACTTCTCGCGCAATTCCTTCGTCGCGCGCGGCGGCTACCGCCTCGGCTGGCGCATCGGCGGACTTCGCCCCTACGCGAGCATCGCCTATGAGCACGAACTCGAGGACGACCCCGTCCTCGTCTCGGCGGGTTCGAACACCATGCCCGGGCGCTTCACGCTTCCGGGCTTCACGCCTTCGGGCGGCACCGTGAGCGCCGACTTGGGCGTAAGCGCGAAACTCGGCGAGCGCGCGAGCGGCCTCGTGGGCTACGCCGGACGCTTCGGCGAGGACTCGCGCCGCAGCCACCGCCTCTCGCTCGCCTTGCGAATCGTCTTTTGACCGGTTGACGCGGGAGAACATGGCGGGCGGACGCCCCGGCAGTCCCACTCACCAGTCACGGCGATTCCGGCGAGTGCTTCGGCGGGCGGCCTTTTCCCTTGAGATAGCGGAGTCCAAGCCGCCCGCGCTCCCGGGCGGGTGAAGGTCAGGCTTGACGGCTGGTCTTTCGCGAGACCGCGTTTTTGCGGGTGAGCGCCAAAAGTGTTACTAATGTGTTCCACCGGACATTTCATTCGCCGCTCGATGAGGGCGTCTTTCTTTTGGCCACGAGGCGGGGTTCGATTCGATGAACGAGGCGGGAAACTTTCATTTCGGCTATCTGCTGCCCACGCGCGGCGTCGTCGTGGCGGCGGCGGGCAAGGCGCCGGACACCGACCCCATTTTTACTTTAGCGAAAAAGGCCGAAAACCTGGGTCTCGACTCCGTGTGGCTCGGCGACAGCGTGCTGGCGAAACCGCGCATGGAGAGCTTCACGACCTGGGCGGCGGTTCTCGCCTCGACCGAGCGCGTACAGGTGGGCACGGCGGTGATGCTCGCGGCGCTCAGGCATCCGGTGATGCTCGCCCAGTCGATGAGCACGCTCGACTGCATGTTTCCCGGGCGCGTCCTCCCCGGCCTGGGCGTGGGCCGCACGGACTTGAAGTTCGAGTTCGAGACCATCGGCGTTCCGATCAACGAACGCGCGCGCCGCTTCTCCGAGACCGTGGAGATACTCAAGCTCCTCTTGCGCGAACCACAAGCAAATTACGCGGGGAAGCATTTCTCCTTCGAGGGCGTGGCGCTCGAACCCCGTCCCAAAACCCCCGGCGGCCCCCCGGTCTGGATATCGAGCAACCTGGTGGATTCAGGACTCAGGCGCGTGGCGCGCTTCGCCGACGGCTGGATCACGAACTCCATCACGGCGGACCTCTACCGGCAGTGCTGGGAGAAGATTCTCTCGTATTCCGACGAGTTTGGTCGAAAAGATGAAATACAGGAAATTCCACAGTGCCTCTACGTCACGATGAACATCAACCCCGACGGGGCGAAGGCGGAGGCGCAATGCGGGGAATTTCTCTCCAAGTACTACCACAAGACCTTCGATGAGGTGCGCAAGCAACTCCTCGTCCTCGCCGGGGATGGTGATAGCGTGGAGGAGCAACTAAGAGAATACGTGGCGGAGGGCGCGCGCGTTTTCGTCGTTCGCTTCGCGGGCGGTAGCCAGGAAGAGCAACTCGAGAATTTCGTCTCCGAACTCCTGCCGAGGTTCAAGTAAATGGTCCTGGAGAACGGAACGGGCGCTTCCAAAGAGGAAGTCAGCAAGAGGATAGCGGACGCGCGCGGCCTCATGCGCGCGGCGGAACTCGACGTTCTCATCGTCATCGGGCGTTCTTTTTACGACCGCATGGGGAGCCTGACCTACCTCACCAACCATTTCCCGCCGTTTCCACCGGGCGCGTTCAGCGATACCGTCCGGGGGATGGGCCACGGCGTGCTCGTCCTGCCGATTGAGGAAGAGCCGCTCCTTTTCGTGGATCACAGAAACTATCGCCGCGAGATGGTGCACGTCGAGAAGGTACAGGTGGAGGCGAACATCTCCGCGGGCCTGGTGAATCAACTGAAACGCCTGGGCGCCGGGAGCGCGCGGGTAGGGGTCGCCGGAGAGGACATCATGCCGGCCACGATGTACATCGACCTGACCTCCGCGCTGCCCGAGGCGCAGTTCTCGAACGCGAACGCCCTCGTGGAGCAGCTCCGCGCGAGGAAGAGCGAGACCGAAGTCGCTTACTTGAAGCGCGCGGCGGAGATCGTCGAAGCGGGCTACGCCGCGATTTTCGATGCGATTCGCCCCGGCGTGAGCGAGAGCGATCTGTGCGCCGAGGGCCATGCGGCGGGCATGCGCGCGGGTGCGGATTTCGTGCGCTACGTCCGCGTTCACAGCGGCCCGTGGGCGAGCTGGGGTTCGCGCTGGCCGCAGGCGACGCAGAGAAAGATCGAGGCGGGCGACCTGATCCGCTTCGACTACGTGGGCGCGGTGGAGGGTTACGGCTTTGACGTGAACCGCACCGCCGTGGTTCCGGGAAAGAAACTCGATAAGGGCGTGGAGGAGATGCTGGAGTTGACCGTCGCGACCTCGGAAGCGTCGATGGGCGCGGTTCGCGCGGGCGCCAAGGCTTCGGATGTGCACGAGGCGGCGAGCCGGTTCCTGGACGAAAACGCGAACGGGGCGGGGCAGTATCTCTTCCCGATGGCGGGGCACGGCATCGGTCTCGAAACCGTGGAGGCGCCCATCATCCGGCCGGACAACGAGATGGCGCTTGAGCGCAACATGGTGCTCTGCGTAGAGCCGCAGTTCGTGCTGCCAGAAGTCGGGGGCACGAACATCGAGCAGATGGCGCTCGTGACGGACGAGGGATGTGAACTCCTCACGACGACCACCACGCGCCCCTGGGCGGAGTGAGTCAGGCACTCCAGGGCTGGCGGGTAAAGTCGCCTGATGAGTGAAAATCGATAATCATGCGTTCGTAATGCGCTGGTAATTTTCATGTGAGACGCTTCCTGATGAGTCTGGCGTTTGTTCGTGAAAAACACTTCTTTAAGAGGATGGAATTTCCATGAAGCGGTTCCTGAGCCCGGTCGCGCTGTTGGCCATTGTCTGGTCGGTCATCCAGCTTTACTGGGCCTTCTTTGGGATGCTTCACGTCTTCACTTCCAGACCGCTTCACCTGAGCTTCGCGCTGGGCATCGTCTTCCTCACGAAACCGTTTCGCAAGGAAGGCCGCGTAGGTCCCGTCGATTACGTCCTGACCGTCATCGCCATGGCCATCGCTGTGCTCTATCTGTGGGAGTGGAACTTCCTGAACGAGCGCATCCGCGACGTGGACGAAGTGCCCACGCGCTATATCTACTTAGGGTTAGCCTACATCCTTCTGACCGTCGAAGCGTCGCGGCGTTATCTCGGCTGGGGCGTTACCTCGGTCGCCGTCGTGGCGCTGGCCTATAACTTTCTGGGCCACCTGATACCGGGCGCGCTGGGGCACCGCTTCATCCTGTTGACCGAGTTCATCGAGTTCCAGATTCTGGGCGTCGAGGGCCTGCTGGGCGTTCCGCTGGGCGTGAGCGCGGAGGTGGTGTTCTATTTCGTGCTCTTCTCGGCGGCGCTCGAGGTCTCGGGCGGCGGGCGCATGTTCATCGATCTGGCCATCCGGCTCACCGGTTCGTTCCGCGGCGGGCCGGCCAAGGCGGCGATTGTGAGCAGCAGCCTCATGGGAACCATCAGCGGGAGCGCGACGGCGAACGTCGTGGGAACCGGCATCTTCACCATCCCGCTGATGAAGCGCCTGGGCTTCGCCCCCCATTACGCGGGCGCCGTGGAAGCGGTGGCTTCCACGGGTGGACAGCTCATGCCGCCCATCATGGGCGCGGGGGCCTTCATCCTGGCCGACATGACGGGAACGCCCTATCTCCGGGTGGCGGGCGCGGCGGCCATACCGGCCATCATCTATTACGTCTCGCTGTTCTTCATGGTCGATCTGGAGGCGAAGAAGCTGAACCTGAAGGGCCTGAGCAAAGACGAGATGCCGGAGCTCAGGAGCATCCTCCTGGAGCGCGGCCTCCTGCTTTTTCCGATCGTCCTGCTCCTGGGCTACATGGTCGCGGGTTTCACGCTCATGTGGTCGGCGACTTCCGCGGCCATCGGCGTGGTGGTGCTCAGCTGGGTGCGCAAGCCGACGCGCATGGGGCTCGAGAAAATCATCGAAGCGCTCGAGAAGGCGGGTCGCATGACTGTCCCCGTCGCGGTTCCCTGCGCCATCGCGGGCGTCGTGGTCGGCGTGGTGGACGATACGGGCATCGGCCTCAAGTTCTCGGGCCTCATCGTCAACATCTCGGGCGGCATGATCCTGCCCGCACTGGGCCTCACGCTCATCGGCTGCGTCATCATGGGCATGGGGATGCCCACCGCCGCCGCCTACATCATGGCGGGCACCCTCCTGGGGCCTGCGCTGTTCAAGCTGGGCCTTCCCGTTCTGGCGGCGCACATGTTCATCTACTATTTCGCCATTCTCTCCATGCTCACGCCGCCGGTGGCGCTCTCGGCCTACGTCGCCTCCGGCGTGGCCGATTCGGACCTGACCGCCACGGGCTGGAAGGCGTTCCAGCTGTCTTTGGCGGGATTTCTCATTCCCTTCGCGTTCGTATATAATCCGTCCATGCTATTCATCGGCCCGCTCGGTGAGACGATGTGGGTGTCGATCACCTGCATCATCGGCGTGGCGGCCCTGGCGGCGGCGATCACCGGGCACATATCGCTCCCCCTGGCGGGCTGGGAGCGGGCGGTTTTCTTTATCTGCTGCCTGGGGCTGATTGTTCCGGAGAAGATGACGGACATCATCGGCTCCGTGTTGCTGGTCATTGTTTTCTGGCGGCATCTGGCGCGCGCCAAGAAAAGCGCCCTCGCCGTGGAGTCGGCGGGGCCGGTGTCTTAGCCAAGAACGCATTATAGACGGAACAATTCGTGGTATTTCCAACAGAGGAGTTTTCGACATGAAGCGCACATCCTGGAAAATGGGTTTCGTTCTCGCGGTGGCCATCGGCGCATTCGTGGCCGTCCAGGCCGAAGCGGCCCGCCTCACGATGGGAAGCTGGAAAAAAGGAAGCGGCTGGCACGTGTACTCGGCCACCATGGCGAACATCGTGAACAACGCGAAAGTGGGCGTTCAGATCGACGCCCTCTCCAAAGGCGGCGGCGTGGGCAACCCCAAGCTCGTCGGCACCGGCAAGTTCAGCATGGGGCTCACTTTCAGCGTGGCGGCGGCCTGGGCCTATCAGGGCAAGGTGGCCTACAAGAAGCCCTACAAGAACCTGCGCGGGCTGGTAGGCGGCCTGGACCAGTACTTCCTGGGCATCGTCACCACAAACCCCAAGGTGAACGGCATTCTCGACCTCAAGAAAGTGCCCGTGAACTACGTGACGGTTCCGCGCGGCGGGCTGGGCCAGTGGGCCACGCGCGCCATGCTCGGGGCGCACGGCATCACCTATGAGGGCATCAAGAAGATGGGCGGTTCGGTGACGCATACCGGCTTCGGCGCCATCAAGAGCCGGATGAAGGACGGCCAGGCCGACATGCTGAGCCACACCGTGAACGCCGGCCATCCGGCGCTCACCTCGATCGCGGTCCAGAAGAAACTGAAGTTCCTGGGCGTAGCCGATGAGTTCCGCAACAAGCTTCTGGGCATCGGCTTCCTGAAAGCCACCATGCCGGCCAAGACGTTCCCGGGGCAGGACAAGCCCAAGAACACGTTCGGCTTCACCACCGCGGTCCTTGCCTCCACGGCGCTCAGCAACAAGGATGCGTACAACATCGTCAAGTCGCTGCTCGACAACGTGAAGGACCTGCGGGCGGGGCATAAGGGTCTCAGGAACTTCGACCCGGCCAAGACGGGCTGCAAGGAAGCGCAGATGGGCATTCCGTTCCATGACGGCGCGGCCCGCTACTGCAAGGAGAAGGGCTGGAACTAGTTGATGGCTCAAGCGGCGGGAGCTGTTCCGCCGCCTGAAAAAGCAGGAACGAGAGCCGCTATCGGTTCATAAATCGAGGTTCGACTCCCGCTGTCCGTCTGTTGATGGGCGGCGGGAGCCTTCTATTACAAAATCCGTTTGCTCCAACAGGGGGAATGCCATGCCGTACCGCTTCGTCGATCTCACGCTCACCGTCGACCCGGAGGACACCTACGTTCAGTTTCCGCGCGATGAGATTTACGACAAGCCGGCTCCGGGTACGACCATCACCCCCATCGCGACGCTGGATGTGGACCACATCTGCAACTTCGGCTTCACCACGACCACGCAGAGCTACACGCACTACGACGCGCCCTACCACTTTTTTCACGACGGGCTGAAGAACGACGAACTACCCCTCGATCACGTCTGCGGCGACGCCTGCGTGATCAAGGTGCCGGGCAAGGGAAATTCCGAATCCGTGACGGCAGAAGACCTGGAAGCCACGGGCGTGGAGGTGCGCCCCGGCGACATCGCCATCGTCAGCACGGAGTGGACCGACCGCATGTGGGGCTCGCGCGATTTCTGGGAGCATATGGTCTATCTCTCGACCGACGCGGCCGACTGGCTCATCGAGAGAGGAATCAAAGCGCTCGTCCAGGATTTCATGACGTGCGACTCGCCGCTCTATCCCCCCGAGGAGCGCAAGTGGCCCGCCCCGAACTGGAGTCCCAACCACATCAAGTTCCTGGAGCGCGGGATATGCTTGATCGAGTGGTGTACGAACATGGGCGCCATCCAGAAAGAGCGCGTCCTGCTGATTACGGGCGCGGTGAAGCTCAAGGACACCGAGGGCGCGCCCGCGCGCGTCATAGCGATTGAATTCTGGGATGAGGAGCCGCCCCGCGACGGCGCTCCCCCGCTGCCGCCCCTCGAGAATCCCTATACGGATCGCGGCTCCTGGGCCAGATAAGGCGCGTGAGATGGTCGACCAAAGCCTGCGCGGCTTCCTGGAGATGGTGGAGCGCAACCACCCCGAAGAACTCGTGCGCATCAAGGAGCCCGTCGGGAGGGAGGACATCACGCCCACGGTGTTCGAGTTCGAGCGCGTGGGCAGATACCCCGTCATCATCTTCGATCGCGTGGAGGGCTTCGAGGGTTCTGTCGTCACCAACATCGCGGGCAACCGGAAGCTCCTGGCGGCGTGTCTGGAAGTGGAGCCGGGCGATCTGCCGACGGCGTACAAGGATCGCTGCCAGAACTACCTGCCCGTGGAGGTGGTGGACGAAGCCCCCTGGCGCGAAGTCGTCATCGAAGAAGACGATGTGGACCTGAACAAACTCCCCATCCCCTTCCATTTCCCAGTGGATGCGGCCCCCTACATCACGGCGGGCCAGATCGTGGCGCGCGACCCCGAGACGGGCGTGGACACGACAGGCTTTCACCGCTTGCAGCTCAAGGGAAAGAACAGGCTGGGCGTCTCACTGCACTCAAGGCGGCGCATGTACCATTTCCACAAAAAGGCCGAAGATGCGGGTAAGCCCCTGCCGGCAGCGGTCGTCATCGGCATCCACCCGGTGCACTACATGGGTTCGATGGCGTATCACTACCCGCCCGGCGTGCGGAAATACGAGGTCATCGGCGCCTTGTTCGGCGAGCCGTACCGCGTCGCAAGATGCGGGGCGGCGGACCTGGAAGCCCCAGAGGGGGCGGAGATCGTTCTGGAAGGGGAGATTCTGAACGAAGTCCGTGAGGAGGAGGGCCCCTTCAGCGAGTTCACCGGCTATGCGTCCTACCGCAGCACGCAGAACGTGTTCGTCGTAAAACGCGTGCAGATGCGCGCGGACGCCATGCTCCACAGCGTGGCCTCGGGCATGTCGGCGGACCATATTCTCATCTCATGCGTGAGCCGCGAGGCGGAGATTCTCAACACGCTCAGGCGCAACCTGCCGGGCGTCACCGCCGTGCACGTGCCCTCGAACACGGCGGGCGCGCTTCTGGCGATCGTCCAGATGAAAAAGACGGCCGAGGGCCAGCCGCAGCAGGCCATCATGGCGGCGCTGGGCACCGAGTTCTATTGCAAGTGCGTGGTCGTCGTCGATGAGGACGTGGACATCTTCAACCTCTCCGACGTCGCCTGGGCGGTCATCACGAGGACGCGCGCGGATAAGGACATCAACTTCATCCACGGGGCGATGGGCGCCATCCTGGATCCGACCTCGGACCCCGTGGATCACACCTTGACGAAGGTGGGCATCGACGCCACCAAGCCCGCGGGCCGTGATTTCGCGGAGCGGCTCTACATCACCGATGAGCAGCGCGAGCGCGTGCGCGGCATACTCGATAGCGCGGGCATCCGCCTGTAGGCCTCAAAGTGGCGGATAGAAGAGTAAAACTCGGCGTGCTTCTCCCCACGCGCGGGGTATTGCTCTGGAACGACGGCGTCCCTGAGGTGGGCCCCGTCATCGACCTGGCCGTGCGCGCGGAAGAGCTCGGCTACGATTCGGTGTTCGTGGGCGATTCGGTGCTCGCCAAGCCGAGGCTCGAGGCGCTCAGCGTGCTCTCCGCCGTGGCGGTGAGAACCGAGCGCGTGAAGCTCGGCACCGCCGTCTTTCTGCCGTGTCTCAGGGACCCCGTATTCCTCGCCTATCAGGTGGCGACGCTCGACGTCATCTCGGGCGGCCGCGTGATTTTGGGCGTGGGCATCGGCCCGCCCAAGCCCCAGGAATGCGAGCATGAGTTCGAGACCCTGGGCGTGCCGTTCCGAAAGCGCATGTTCTACATGCAGGAGCACATGACGCTCATGCGCAGGCTCTGGACGGAGGAGGAAGTAACCTTCGAGGGCAGGTATTACCAGGTCGAGAACGTCACGCTCGCCCACAAGCCGATCCAGAAAACCGTGCCCATGTGGATCGCTTCCGCCGTTGTGGACTCCGCGTGGCAGAGGGTGGCGAAGTATGGAGACGGGTGGTTCCCCAACCGCGTAACGCCAGAGGAGTTCCGCGACACCTGGGGGAAGATTACACGTTTAGCCTGTGAGAACGGTCGCGACCCGGGCACGCCCGCATGGTACATGACCACCTGCATCGACGATGACAAGGAATCGGCCATGAAAAACAGCGAGGCGTTCCTGCTCGATTACTATTACACCCCGTTCTGGGGCGATTCAATCGAGAAATGGGGTACCTACGGCCCAGCCGTTGACCTGATAGAGCGCATCAACGCCTTCATCGATGCAGGGGTGGAGCACATCTCCCTGCGCTTCACCCACCGAGATCAGATGGGCCAGATCGAGCGCTTCACGGAAGAAGTGCTGCCGCACCTGAACCTGGAGTAGGGCGGGTTTTCACCGAACCCCGCCACTGTCCGGCAAAGGAATAACAGGGGATGCCTGTTCCATCATTCGCGAAATACCCTATAAAAACTCTGCCATCCGTAAATTAAAAAATCCGTAGGGTCAGACATATATGTCTGACCCCCTGTGGTCGCCCTTAACCGGACAGGCACGGGGGCCTGTCCCTACGGTCGCAATTTGGAGGATGATGGCATTGTAGGGGTCGATGGGGTTGTTACCACCCCAACCGAGAATGTTCACCGTCATTCCGGCGAAAGCCGGAATGACGACCCCTCAGCGTCGGCGAAACCCACAACCACTCCCCCCTTGAGGGTCATTTCCGACCAATGAGGGAGGGTATCGCACTGGACAGGTCGCGACCTGTCCCTACAGCTAGAATTCAGCGTCCTCGGCGCCCGGAATCCGGAGAGAACGGAAATGGCCCTCCAACTCGCCGAGCGGAGCCGTGGCGTCCAGGCCCATCTTCGCCGTTACGCCGCTCTGGGCCGAGGGGTCGAGACGGCTGCCCCACGCGCCCGGAACGACGAACAAATCCTTATCCGCCTGAAAGCGCGTGGCCAGCGCCCAGTCGACTTGCGCCGGGTTGTGGATATCGATGTCGTGATCCACGCAGATGGCGTGCTTGACGTCGTAATGCGCGGCGAGCGCCGCCATGAGCGCGCTTTTCGCCTCCCCCTCGCTGGTTTTCCGTATCTGGACGGCGCAGTGAAAACGGCCCGCGCCTGAGAGGGGAAGCACGACATCCGTTACGGCCGGGACGGCTTTCTGGAGGTCTCTTAAGAGTCCCGCCTCTCTCGGCACCGCGCCCATCAGCAGGTGATCGTAGCCCGCCGCCACGATGGAATAGAAAACGGGATTCTCGCGCATGGCGATGGATTTCACCCGGAACACTTCGCGTTCTCCCGCCGGGCTGTAATAGCGCGGAAACTCGCCGAAGGGCCCCTCGCGCCTGCGCTCATCGGGCGGTATTTCCCCCTCGATCACGATTTCAGCGCCCGCGGGCACGGGAATCCCCGACCAGGGGGCGGGGGCGACGTCCACGGCGCGGCCCCGCAATCCGCCCGCCGCTTCCAGTTCATCCTCCCCGGGCGCGAGAACGAGTTGGCTTGCCATCAGGAGCAGGGGGTCGAGACCCACGCAGACGGCCGCCTTGAGGGGCTCTCCGCGTTCCCCGGCGCGCCTGATCATGCCCTTCAGGTGGCGCGGCAGAACGAGCAGGCCGAACAGGTCGGGCTCCAGGGCGTGCATCCTGTGAATCGAGACGTTGCCCGCCCCGGAATCGGGGTCCTGCGCGATGAAAACGCCGGCGGAAATGTAGGGGCCGCCGTCCAGTTCGTGGTAGGTGGGCAGGGGGAGAATTTTCCGGACGTCGATCTCTTTCGTGATGACGTTGCGTAAAAACGGCGCATCAGTAACCAGATTCGGCTTTATCTTGATTTCCTGTCTGCGCTGAACCTCGCGGAGCAACTCACCGGGCGCGACCCCCATGGCGTCTGCGTACCAGTCTCTTCTGCAGGCGATGTTGGCGGCGACGGGCATCGGCGCGCCATCGGCTCGCTCGAAAAGGAGGGCGGTCTGGCCGTCCGCTTTTTGCGACAAGGCGGCGAGTTCATGGCGGAGCGATACGCTGCGCGATACGCGCTTGAGCGATCCCCGCTCTTCGAGATGCGCGAGCCAGGTTTTCAGATCGTGAGCGTTCATGCGCGTATGATGGCAAATGGAGGGATGAGCGTCAAAAGCGCAGGGGCGCTCCGGTGTTGTTACGTCATCAGAGTTTCCCTCAGCATGGCGAGGTAATCGCCTGCGTAGGGAGGCAGGTAGACGTCGTTTCTCCGGAAAAGGCCGATGCGCTTTTTCCCGAAGAGGTGGGATAAGTTGGCGGTTCGCCATCCGTTAGCGGTCTCGGGCCGGGGCCAGAGCGCGTTGACGATAGCGATGCCCGCCCCGTTCAAGACGGCTTCATTGATCAGGGTGTAGGAGGACGTCTCGAAGACGACGTTGATGGATAATCCCTGCTTCTCGAAGGTTTGCTCGATGTGCTGGCGGTCCGCCGTGCCGCGTTCGAGCAGGATGAGCGGATGCGCGGCGATGCCCTCAAAAGTGATTTTCTCCTCCTTGAGGACGGCGTGCTCCTCGGGACAGAAGAGGAGATAGTCCGTCTCCGTCCATTCTTCGAAGGAGAAATTCCCCCGCGCCACGGGCGCCGAGCCGAACGCGAAATCGACCGCGCCCTCCGATACGTGCTCGAGTAGATTCGTCCAGTTTCGCTCCAGCACGGATATCTGGACGTTCGGGTAGCGTTCGCGGAACTTGAGGAAGGCGGCCCTGTGGCCCTTGAGGATGAGCATGGGGGCGGCTTCGGCCACGACGAGCCGCCCATGCGTCTCCCCGCGCAGGTGCCGCTCGACCGCATCGAGGGACTCGAAGAAAGGTTTTATGGCGTCGAAGAGATACTCTCCGCTCGGCGTCAACTGAAACTTGCGGCCGACGATCCGGTAGAGCTTCACCTTGAGATCCGCTTCGAGCGCCTTCACCCGGATGCTGAGGGCAGGCTGCTGGATGGAGAAGGGCAGTTGCCTCGCCGCGCTGGTGAAGCCGCCGTGTTTCGCCACGTAGTAGAAGTATTCGAGTTGTCTTAAATTCAACATGAAAACCTCGTGAAATCATTTGCCGTGATGCCCGTCATTCCATTGTGGAATTTGATGGTTCGGAGCTATGCTCTGCGGACTCGTTTTGTCATATTTCTCTCGTAAATAGGATACAAGGAAGAAAAACGATCTTCCAGGGAGCGAGAAAATTATATGGAATATCCATTAAATAATTCAATAGATTCGATTCTTTTTTTCCCCGTTGCGTATCCGCCGTCTTGCGTTTAATCTGCAAGCGGGGACATCTATTTTTTCGGGTGCCGACATAAGAGTTTCAGCACGTCGTGAACAAGGGGCGAACCCCGCCCCGCTGTAATGGAGAAAGACGTGACGCAGGATTATCTTTCGCTCAGGGAACAGACCCAGGCGCGGGACCGCAGCCTAAGAGACAAGGTGATGACGCTCGAGGAGGCCTGTGATTTCGTGAATGATGGCGAACACGTCAGCTTGGGCGGCTCCACGGCTTCGAGAACCCCCTTCGCCATGGTTTGGGCGCTCATACGCGCGAGGAAGAAGAATCTATCCTTCTCGCGGAGCATCGTCTCCACCGAGGGCGACCTCATATTCGCTTCGGGTATCGGGAATCACATTCTCACGAGTTGGTTCAGCCAGGGAATCGTCTGGGGCGTCTCGCGCGTGATGCGGCATTTCACCGAGAACAGGCTGGCGCGTTTCGAGGAGTGGAGCCACATGTCCATCGGACTGCGCTTCAGGGCGGGCGCGATGGGCGTTCCGTTCATGCCGATGCGCTCGATGATGGGCTCCGACGTGGCGGGGCAACTCGATAATCTAGAAGAAATGACCTGTCCCTTCACGGGCGAGAAAATCCTCCTCGTTCCGGCTCTCAATCCAGACGTCGCGCTGATCCACGTTCAAAGGTGCGACCCCTACGGCAACGCGCAGCTCGACGGCCTGACGTTCATGGATATCGACATGGCCATGGCGGCGAATCGCGTCATCATTACCACCGAGCGAATCATCTCGAACGATCAGATCCGCAGAAGGCCCGATCAGACGAGAATCCCCTTCTTCACCGTCGACGCGGTGGTGGAGGCGCCCTACGGCTGCGCGCCGCATGAATGCTTCGGCGTCTATGAGCCTCTGTTCTCGCACATGGACTATTACGCCGAACTCACGAGGAAAGAGCCGATGGAGGGCGTGAAGACGTATCTGGATGAATACTGCTACGCGCCGAAGAACTGGACGGAGTATCTGAATCTCATCGGCCTGGATAAGCTGCTGGATGCGGCCCGCAGGGGGAGGAGCATTTATGACGATTGAGACGAAAGACTTCACGGCGTCGGAGCTTTTGTGCGTCATGAGCGCGCGCGCGCTCGAGGACGGGCAGGTGGTTTTCGCGGGCGTGGGGATTCCGCTTCTGGCCGCCACGCTGGCCCAGCGCCTCCATGCCCCGGGCGTGACGATTCTCTTCGAGGGCGGCACCATCGGCCCCCACGTAGTACCCGGCCAGCTTCCGCCCACCACGAACGAGCAGCGCTGCACGCGAAAGGCGAACATGCTGGTGAGCATCACCGAGGTGCTGCTCCTGCTGCAGCGCGGCTACGTGGACGTGGGCTTCATGGGGGGCGCCCAGATCGATCAGTACGGCAACCTGAACAGCTCCTTCATCGGAAGCGCGGACGACCCTTCCGTTCGGCTGCCCGGCACGGGCGGGGGGAACGACATTTCGAGCCTCACCAGGATGATCGTGGCGATGCCGCAGGAAAAGCGCCGCTTCGTGGAGAACGTGGATTTCATCACCAGCCCCGGCTACATCCGGGGCGGAACGTCGAGGCGCGACTCGGGCCTGATAGCCGGCGGCATGTACCGCGTTGTCACGGATCTCGCGATTCTGGGATTCGATGACGACACGGGCCGGATGCGCGTCGAGGCTCTGCACCCGGGCGTCACGCCCGAGCAGGCGCAGGAGAACACGGGCTTTGAACTCATCATGGATTCCTCGGTGGGAACCACGGAGCTGCCCAGGGAAGAGGAGTTGGCCGCGCTTCGCAATCTGGACCCGGACAAGGTATACACCGCATAACCACATGGAGCCGCCATGAGCGCCGAGAACAGAGAAAAAATTCTGGCCCAGGTCGACGCCCACCGGGACGAGATTATCGCCCTGCTCACCAGACTCGTTCAGATACCGAGCGTGACGGGGGATGAGGGGGAAATACAAGCCTACATCGCGGACTTCCTCCGCGAGATGAACCTCGACGAGGTGGACGTCTGGGAATCGGACTGGGAGGAGATCAAGAAACACCCTGAATACGTGCCCGTCACCAGAGGGTACGAGGGGAGGCCGAACGTGGTCGGCGTGCTCAAAGGTTCAGGCGGAGGCAGGTCGCTCCTGCTGAACGGCCACACCGACACCGTCCCCAACGGCCCGCCCGACGCCTGGGAGCACGGGCCGCTCTCCGCGGACATCGAGGCCGGCCGCCTCTACGGGCGCGGCGCCTCGGACATGAAGAGCGGGGTGGCGGCCATCATCATGGCGGCCAAATGCTTCATGGCGGCGGGTCTCAGGCCCAGGGGCGACGTGATTCTCGATTTCGTCGTGGATGAGGAGTTGAGCGGTCACGGCACGCTCGACACCATTTTGCGCGGCTATACGGCGGATGCAGGCATATGCTGCGAGACGAGCGGCAACGCCATCCAGCCCGGCTGCATCGGGAGAATCTGGTTCGAAATACTCGTTCGGGGCAAGGCGGCGGGCATCCAGCGAAGGTATCAGGGCGTCAACGCCATCGACCTGGGCTACAAGATCGTTCAGGCGGTGGCCGATCTGGAGAAAAAACGCCTGGAGACGGTATCCCATCCCCTGTATCCCAAAATCATCGACGCGATTCCCTGCATGGTCGGCTCGATGGAAGCGGGGAGTTTCCCGAGCGCCTTCCCGGATACCTGCGTGCTCAAGGGGAGTCTCGCCACCGTGCCGGGCGAGGATCACGACGCGGCCAAACAAAGCCTGGTCGATCAGGTGGCGCAGGCGTCGCAGGATGATCCCTGGATGAAGGATCACCCCCCGGAGGTGCGTTTCGTGGGGTATTACGCCGAGTCTGCGGCGGTGGACGCCGATCATCCAATCGTCAAGACGGTGGCGAACGCCTACCAGGAAGTCTCGGGCAACACCCCTGAAATTTCCGGGCGTCAGGGAGCGGCGGATACGCGTTTTCTGAACGGTTTCGCCGGCATCCCGACGGTCATCTTCGGCCCGGGGCCCACCACCCAGATGCACGCGAACAACGAGTGGGTGGCGGTGGAGGACGTGATCGACGCGACGAAAACGCTGGCCCTCTCCATCCTGGATTGGTGCGGAACGGAATAAAACCTAAGGGAATCGACATGCGAGGAAAAGACGTCAAGTACGGAATCGCCATGCGGAATTTCACCGCATATCCCGAACTCCCCGACCCGGAGGCGCTCATCGAATACGGCGTCGCCATGGAGGAGTTGGGTTTCGAATCCCTGTGGGTGTGGGACCACATTCTGCTGGGCGTGGAGCCGCACTTTCCCATCATCGAGTCGCTGACGCTCCTGACGGCGGTGGCCGCGCGCACGAGCAGAATCAAGCTCGGCACGGGCGTTCTCGTCTTGCCGCTCAGAAACCCGCTCGTCGTCGCCAAACAACTCTCCAGCATCGACCAGATATCGAACGGCCGCCTCATCGTCGGCATGGCGTCGGGCTGGTATAAGCGCGAGTTCGACGCGGTGGGCGTTCCTTTCGAGAAACGCGGCGCCATCATGGATCAGAACATCGAGATCATCACGAGGCTCTGGACCGAGGACATGGTGCGCGCCGAATACGGACAGTACAATCTGAGAAATTCGGTCATGTTCCCCAAGCCCGTGCAAAGCCCGAGGCCGAGCATCCTCATCGGGGGCTACGTCGACCGCGTGTTAAAGCGCGCAGGCGAAAAGGGCGACGGCTGGCTCACCTATTTTTATACGCCGGAGAGCTTCACGAAGTCCTGGGAGAAGGTGTGCCGCTTCGCGGAGGAGGCCGGTCGCGACCCCGTCGCGCTCGAAAGCACGAACCAGCTTCCCATCATGGTGGGCGATTCGCGCGCGGATATCGAAGAGCCGATGAACGAATGGCTCCACACGGAGTGGGACTACGCCTCCTGGAGCGAGTCCACGGCCGAGAGCGCCGTCATGGGAAACGTCGAAGAGTGCGTGGCGCAGTTGCAGGCTCACATCGACACCGGGGTGGACCGGCTCATTTTCGTTCCCTACAAATACGAGAAAGAACAGGTGGAAATCGTGGCGAGGGAAATCATCCCTCGTCTGAGAGCGGGGTAGGGTGAGGGAGGCGTGTATTGCCCCTTTGTCATGACGATTCGGGCATGGAGGAGGCGCTACAAGACGGCGTCGAAGGGAACAGAGAGATGATGCTCCAGAAATTCAGGTACTCATGGGAGATCATCGAATAAGGGATTTCCATCCTTTTCAGGATATACAAATGGGCATTCAGAGAAGAGCCTGGGATTCTTACAGACGCTATTCGGAAAACATTTTCGACGCCATCGGCGGTACGCCTCTCGTGCGTTTGAACAAGATAGGGGCGGAAGTGGAGCCCGAGGTCTACGTGAAGCTCGAGTGGTACTCGCCCTCGGGGAGCCTGAAGGATCGCATCTACTACAACATGATCCTGAACGCGGAGGAACGCGGTGACCTAAGCACCGGCATGACGGTGCTCGAATGCTCCACCGGCAACGCAGGCATCGCATGCGCGTTCGTATCCGCGGTGAAGGGTTATTCCTGCGTCGTCGTCATGCCCGAGGGTATGAGCGATGAGCGCAAAAAACTCATGCGCGCCTACGGGGCCGATTTGGTGTTTACGCCGGGTGGGGAGAGCGACGTCGATCTCGCGCTCGAAAAACTCGAAGAAATCCGCGCGGCTTCGCCGGAAAAATACTGGGTTCCCGCCCAGTTCGACAACCTGGACAACAACGAGGCGCACTACCTCACGACCGGCCCTGAGATTTTCGAGCAGTTGGACGGGCGCGTCGACGCCGTCGTGGCGTCGCAGGGAACGGGCGGCTGGGTGAGCGGCGTGGGGAAATTTCTGCGCGAGGACAACCCGGACGTGAAGCTCTACGCCGTGGAGCCTCAGGAATGCCCCCTCCTGAGCGAGCGGGGCTGGGGGCCGCACGGCATCGAGGGCATCGGGGACGGTTTCGTGCCCAAGGCGCTCGACCTCTCCTTGCTTACGGGCATCGTGACGACGACGACGGATGAATCGGTGGAAATGGCGCAGCGCCTGGCGCGCGAGGAGGGGATTTTCTGCGGCATCTCCTCGGGCTGCAACGTGGCGGCCGCCCTGAAGCTGGCCACCAGGCACCCCGAACTGCAAAACATCGTCACGAACATCAACGACACGGGACAGCGCTATTTCACCACCGCTTTGTGCGGAGAGGAAAAACACGTCGAGATTCCCGAGCGTGAGCATCACGTGGACCCATACAGTGCGGCGCAACTCGATCGATATTCGAGTGAATGGGAAATCATCACCTAGCATCCACCGCGGGTAGGACAGATGGTTTATGCCCAGATTCTGATTAACAGCATTCTCTTGGGGGGTATCTACGCCTGCATCGCGGTCGGTTTCTCGCTCGTCTGGGGCGTGATGAACATCCTGAACATTCTGCACGGCACGTTCTTGATGCTGGGCGGCTACGTTACGTTCTGGATGTTCAAACTCTACGGCGTGGACCCGTTCTTGTCCCTTCCGCTCTCCGCCGTCTCCATGTTCTGCGCGGGCTACGCGGTGCAGCGCGGGCTGATCAACAAAATCGTACGCGCGCCCATGTTCATGTCCCTGATTCTCACCTTCGGCCTTCAGTTGCTCGTCGTGAGGTTGGCGATATATTTCTTCACCGGCGATTTCAGGTCGGTTCAGCCCTCCTATGCGGGTTTTTCCATTCCTTTCATGGGTCTTTCCATACCCTTCGTCCGTATTTCGATATTCGTGCTGGGTGTTCTTCTTACGAGCATTCTCTTCTGGTTTATGGGGCGTACACGCACGGGCCGGGCCATACGCGCGACGCGGATGGATTTGGACTCCGCCCAGTTGATGGGCGTCGACATCGGCAGAATCTACGCCATCACGTATGGACTCGGCGCGGCCGCCGCGGCCACTTCGGGTTCCCTCGTGAGCGTGGGTTTCGCCATATCGCCGGTGAGCGATGTGGAGTTCCTCTCGAAATCCTTCATCATCTGCACCATCGGGGGCCTGGGGAACATCACGGGTGCGCTTGCGGGGGGGCTGATCCTGGGCCTCGCCGAGAATTTCGGCGCCCTTTATCTCGGCCCCGGTCTGCAGAATGCCATCGGCTACGTGCTCTTGATTCTGGTGCTCTTCATCAAGCCGTCGGGCCTGCTGGGCAGAAAGGGTTTCGAATAGCATGTTCAGGCCCTGGTCCCACATTCAATGGTTCGGCATGGGAGCGGGCGTGCTCGCCCTCATTCTCCTGCCCTCGTTCGTGGAAAACGACGAGATCAGGAAGTGGATGGACATCCTGATGGTGGCCATTCTGGCGATAAGCTGGAATTTCATCGGCGGATTGACGGGTTATCCCTCCTTCGCGTCGGCCGCCTTTTTCGGGCTGGGGGCCTACACGACGGCCATCCTCATGAACGCAGGCTTCAATTTCTTCATCACGCTGGGGATCGGCGCGTGCTTCGGCGCTCTCGTGGCGCTTGCCCTGGGCGTTCCCATATTGAGACTGAGGGGCCACTACTTCGCGATCGCCACCTTTGGCGTGGCGGAATTCTTCCGCGAACTCGCGGATAACCTGCGCATCACCGGCGGGGGAGACGGGATCAACCTTCCACAGATAACGGGTGGCCCGGATTACTTCACGCGCTTTTTCTACTTCTCCATGCTCGGGGTGGCCGTGCTCGCGGTCTTGACGCAGTACTTCGTCACGCGCCATCGACTGGGCTATGGCCTCGTCGCCATCCGCGAGAACGAGGACGCGGCGGCCATGACGGGCGTGGATACGACGAAATACAAAATCATCGCCTTCGTGCTCTCTTCCATTTTCCCCGCTATGGGAGGCGGCGTATACGCCTACCGCGCCGCGTTTCTGGAGCCCATTGATGTTTTCGACGTCTTGTTCTCCATCAAGGCGATTGTGATGTCGATGCTTGGCGGGGTGGGTACGGTGATGGGCCCGCTTGTGGGCGCGTTGATGATGGAATACCTGTCGGATTACCTCTGGGGGGCGTTCACGGAATTTCACAGCGCGTTTTTGGGAATCATCATCGTGCTGGTCGTCTTGTTCCTGCCGCGCGGCTTGATGGCCGTCTCCCAGGAGGTGAAAAGCCGTGGATGGGGGTCTTTGGGAGTAATTCTCAAGAGCAACATACAAAGGTTCAAGGTGTGAGCGAAACTCTTTTGGAAGGCAAGAGCGTCACGAAGCGCTTCGGTGGACTCACTGCCGTTTCAGCGGTGGATTTCACCGTGCGCAAGGGGGAGATTCTCGGCGTCATCGGTCCCAACGGCGCGGGGAAGACGACGCTGCTCAATTGCATCACGGGCCTCGACCCGGCGAACGAGGGCGAGATTCTCTTTCGCGGAGAGCGCATCGAAACCTTGAAACCACACTCGATCACGCGAAAGGGAATCGCCCGGACGTTTCAGATCGTCCAGCCTTTCGCGGGCCTTGCGGTACGCGAGAACGTCGTGATGGGCGCGCTGTTCGGCTCCCGGAAATCGAAAAAGGAAGTGAAGCTCGCCCAGGAACTCGCGGATGACATGCTGGCGTTCGTGGGGTTGAGCGATAAGGCCGCGCAACTCGCCTCCCAGCTTACGCTCGCCGAGAGAAAACGTCTGGAATTCGCCAAATCCCTGGCCACGGAGCCGGAAGTGCTGCTTCTCGACGAGGTGAACGCCGGTCTCAACACGACGGAAATCGAGAACGCCATTTCCCTCATCCACAAGGTGAGAGAGCAGGGCGTGACCATCCTGGTGATCGAGCATTTGATGAAGGTGATCACGGACCTCTCGGATCGCGTCCTCGTCCTGCATCACGGGGAGAAGATAGCGGAAGGCTTGCCGCGCGAGGTGACGAGCGATGAGCAGGTTATCAAGGCCTATCTGGGCGAAAAATACGTTGCGATGATGAAAAAGCTGGATGAGGAGTCCTAGCGTGGCGGCGCATGAATCTCAAAACGGAACGAGCCTCCTGGAGGTGAGCGGCCTGGCGGGCGGGTATGATGACGTTCAGGTTCTGTGGGGGATCGATCTGCGCGTGGACGAAGGTGAGATAGTCGCCATCGTCGGCAGCAACGGCGTCGGCAAGTCCACGTTTCTGCGAATGCTCTCGGGCGTGCGCCCTCACCGGGCGGGAACAATGACGCTCGACGGTGAGTCAATCGAGGGAATGGCGCCGGAGGGCATCGTCGCCAAAGGGATTTCCCATGTGCCCGAGGGCCGCAGGCTCTTCGCAGCGATGAGCGTGGAGGAGAATCTCCTGATGGGCGCTTATGCGCGGAAAATGGCCGATCAGGAACTGGCGGCGGATTTGGAGAGGGTGTACGGGTTTTTCCCGCGGCTGGCGGAGCGGAAATCCCAGCTTGCAGGGAGCATGTCCGGCGGTGAGCAGCAGATGTGCGCGATCGCCCGGGGGTTGATGGCGCGCCCCAGGCTGCTCCTGATCGACGAACTCTCCCTGGGCCTTGCGCCCAGGCTGGTGGAGGAATTGTGTGGTTTCGTCCGGCAGATAAACGAGGAGGGCGTCGCCATCATCCTGGTCGAGCAGGATGTGCTCACCGCGTTCGAGCTCGCGAGGCGGGCCTATGTTTTCGAAACCGGGCGCGTAACGATCTCCGGCACTTCGGATGAGCTTCTGGCGAATCCGCAGGTGAAGAAGGCGTATCTGGGCATGTAGCCCGTTTTCATATACTCTGTCTGGAATCAACTTGTATGAATATTGTGTGAGAACCGAAGACGGAAGAGGTAGCACTCAACCATTGAGGAGGCAGGTCATGAGAAGGCGTAAATTGTTGTTTCTCATCGCAGCAATCTTGTTTGTCTCTTTCGGCGTGACGGGTCTGCAGGGGCTGGACGGCGCCCAGGCGGCTGAGATCAAGTTCGGCGCCGCCTTGCCGCTCACTGGGCCGCTCGCCACCGAGGGAAAAAAGCAGCAGGCGGGCTATGAAATCTGGCGCGAGCGCGTCAACAAGGCGGGCGGCATCAACGTGGGCGGCAAGAAGATGAAGGTGAAGATCGTCTACTACGACTACGAGAGCAAGACGCCGACGGCCACCAAGCTCGCCGAGCGGCTCATTACCAAGGAAAAGGTAGACCTCCTCCTTGGCCCGTTCGGTAGCGGAGCGACGAAATCCGTCGCCGCTATCACGGAGCGTTATCAGGTGCCCCTCATCGCGCCCGTGGCGAGTTCGGAGCCGATTTTCGACCAAGGCTACAAATACCTATTCGGCCTTCTGGCGCCGAACGCGTATTTGCCGAACAACTTCCTGACGCTCTTGAAAGAGCAAAAGCCGAAGCCCAAGACCATCGCGTTCGTGACGCGCAACGACTTCTTCCCGCGCGCCGTCACGAGGATGATTAGAGCAGCGGCGAAAAAACAAGGATTCACGGACGTCTACTACGCCGAGTTTCCGAAGGATTCGAAGGATATGTCCACCTGGCTCACGATCGTGAAGGGCAAGAATCCAGACGTTCTCATGGTGGCCGGCTATCTTCCCGACACCCTACTCGCCACAAAGCAGGCGAACGAGTTGGGCGTGAAGCCCAAAATCCTGTTCACCATGGTGGGTCCGGTCTACGCGCAGTTCACGGAATCGCTCGGCGCCACGGCCAACAACATCCTGACAGCCGCATGGTGGGGCGAGGCGCTTGAATACAAGGGCGACTTCATCGGCTCGGCGCGGGATTTCGGAAAGATCTGGCGCGCCAAGTTCAAGCAGGAGCCGGACTACGTCGCCGCGGCGTCGACGGCCGCGGGCATCGTCGCCCAGAAGGCCATCGAGGCGGCGGGCACGCTGGACAAGAAGAAGGTTCGCGACGCCATTGCGAACACTAATTTGAAAACTTTCTTCGGCCCCGTGAAGTTCGACAAGCTCAACATGAACGCGGCCAGCGCCATCGTTTTGTTCCAGGTGCAGGACGGAAAACGCAAGACGGTGGGTCCGAAGAGCGTGGCGAACGCGAAATTTAGGTTTCCAAGATAGTTTTTAAGCCAGTTTCAGGAACGTCGCCGAGATTGAGGCAGCGTTCTTGAGCCAGGCTTTGTGGGGGGTTCATGCCGACGATCCGCCAGTTGGCCGATGATGAGGTGTCCGAGGCGGCGCGAGAACTCGTAGAACGCGTCAAGACGCGCGAGAAGCGCGTATTCGGCATCGATACGCTCTCGAACATCTGGCGGTCGATGACCCACCATCCCGAATACATGGAGGCGAGTTGGGAGCGTTCGCGCGCCACCATGCAGCGCGGGGACGCGCCGCCTCTGGTGAAGGAGATGGTCGCCTCGGCGGTTTCCATCGTCAATGCGTGTGGATACTGAATCGACTCTCACATCGCCGCGGTCATGCGGATGGGGGTCGATGAGGCGGGTATCACGGAGTTGATCGGCTTGACGGATCATGTTTCGGGAATGAACAAGGTCGCCTTCGGTCTTTTGTTGGAGGATGAGGATACGCCGTCTCTTCTGCCTTATCCGGAAGAAGATAAGATCAACCCGGTCGTACGGGACCTGATGGGTGAGGTGGCGGAGGTGGAATCAGCGCGTCTGGGTGAAGACGGCGTTCCGCGCTACTGGCGCTGTCTGGCGCGAAACCGCCATTATTTCGAATCCACGTGGAACAAGCACAAGCTCATGCTCGATGGAGGCGTTCTCGAAAAACATGCCAAAGCGGCGGTTGGTTTCGGCGTGAGCGTCACGAACGGCTCCAGGTATTTCATACGGTATTTCCATGCTTATCTGGTGAATCTGGGCTGGGACCCTGGGCGAATCCTCGAAATTCTCGGGGTGGTGGATCACTACAACAGCTTCAACGCCCTGGCGACGGGAATGCAGATCGAATCGGACATCAGGCCATGATCCGAGAAGCGCTTGGGATGAATGCCGGGTGGTCGCGGCATATGACGAAGCGAGTTTTTTAGAATAGAGCTGAAGATGGAATTTTTACGCGCTGGATCGGTGGATGAAGCGTTGGCGGCTGCTCGCGATGGCGCCGCATTCGTCGCGGGCGGTACGAACCTAGTGCCGGACGTGCTTTTTGAGCGCAAGAAAATAGCGCGCGCGGTGGACATCAGCCGTCTCGATGAGCTTCGTTTCATCGAGGAGGCGGGCGGAAAAATCAGAATCGGTGCGCTGGCGAATGTCACGGATTTGCTGGAATCTGAACTGATACGCACGGCCGCCTCGCCTTTGTACGAGAGCACTCTCGAATTCGCGGGTCCTCTGGTGAGAAACCGCGCGAGCGTGGCGGGCAACCTCATGGATGCCTCGCCCGCCGCCGATTTGGCGCCTCCCCTGCTGGCGCAGGATGCCGTCGTCGAATTGGCCTCGGCGGAGGGCGAACGCAACTTACCGCTTTCGGAATTTTTCTTGGATTACAGAAAAACGGCCGCGCGTACGGAAGAACTCATGACGGCCATTGTCCTTGAACCGCTGGGGACGAGCGATCGTTGCGCTTATTATAAATTACAACTCAGGCGCGCGATGGCCATCGCCGTCGTGGGCGTTGCGGTCGTTCTTCGGATGGAAGGAGACGTTTGTGCGGAGGCCGCCGTCAGCCTGGGGGCGGTGGCCGCGGTGCCGTATCGCGCGCACGCGGCGGAGGCGTGTCTGCGTGGCAAGGAAGTTGGGGAAGCTGAAATCGAGGCGGCGGCTGAGGCAGCGAAAGATAGTGCCCGTCCTATTGACGATGTGCGGGCGAGTGCGGCGTACCGGAAGAAAATGTGCGGCGTGCTGGTCCGCCGTTTGCTCAGGAAAGCGCTGGGAATGCCGCAACCCGCGGTTGTGTGATGAATAATTTGGGTCATGGGTGAGCAGACAATGAGTGCTTATGCAATCAAATTGCGCGTGAACGGAAAGGACGAAACCCTCGCCGTGCGGGGGGATGAGACGCTCCTGCGCGCTCTCAGGCGGATTGGCTACGTCGAGGTGAAACTCAGTTGCGAGGGGGGCGATTGCGGCGCGTGCGCTATTTTGCTAGACGGCGTGGCCGTGAACGCCTGCCTCATGTTCGCCGCGCAGGCGGACGGCTCGGAGATCACCACCGTGCGCGGTATCGGAACGGAAGACGACCTCCACCCGGTACAGGAACAGCTCATCGAAAAAGGAGGCGTACAGTGCGGTTTCTGCACGCCGGGAATCGTCGTATCGGCGAAGGCGCTTCTGGATGAGAACGCTGCGCCCACGCGCGAGGACATACAACGCGGCCTCGCCGGAAACCTTTGCCGCTGCACGGGCTATAAGAAGATTTTCGAGGCTGTATCGGCGGCAGCCCGGCAGATGAAGGAAGGAGGCGACTCATGAGCACGCGCATCGTCGGCCGGCCTCATCCCATCATCGACGCCGTGGAGAAAGTCTCGGGCGCCACGGTTTTCATCAACGATCTGGAGCTTCCGGGCGCGCTGACTGGCATGGCGCTCAGGAGCCCCCATCCCCACGCCAGGATTTTGAACCTCGACGCCTCGGACGCGGAGCGCTTGGCCGGCGTCGCCGTCGTTTTGTCGAAAAACAACACGCCGAACGCTCCTTTCGGCATCAACCACAAGGATGAGGCCGCGTTCTGCCGCGAGAAAGTCCGCTACCTGGGGGATGAAGTCGCCGCCGTGGCGGCCGTGGACGAGGAGACGGCGCGCGAGGCGCTCTCGCTCATTCGCGTGGAATATGAAGTTCTGCCCACGGTTGCGGATCCTTTCGCGGCGCAGGAGCCGGATGCGCCTCTCGTCCACGATTCCGTCGCCGGCAACATCGCGAACGAGTTTCACATCAAACGCGGCGAAATAGACGAGGCGTTTGATAAGGCGGATGCGGTGTTCGCGGACGAGTTCCACACCCATCTCGCGCACCAAGCCTATATCGAGCCCACTGGCTGTGCGGCTCAGTGGCATCCCGACGGGAAAATCTCCGTCTGGGGCTGTCTGCAGTCGGTGTTTTTGATTCGCACCTTCATGCTCGCGCCCGTCATGGGCAAGTCTCCCGATGATTTCCGCGTGACGCAGACCAAGCCGGGCGGCGCCTTCGGCGGCAAGCTGGACGTGAAGGCGGCTCTCATGGCGGCGATGCTGAGCCGGGCGGCGGAAAAGCCGGTCAGATTCATGATGAGCCTCGAAGAAGACCTGATCGCCATGCGCCCCAGGATGCCGGTGCACATCTCCCTGGAGTCCGCCTGGAAGCGCGACGGAACGCTCGCGGGCAAGCGCGTCAGGATCGTGGCGGAAAACGGCGCCTACAGTTCGCTGTCGCCCGCCATCATGAGCTCCATCGCGCTCAGGACGGACAATCTCTACAAGACGCCCGCCGCCGAGATTCAGGGAAAACTCGCCTACACGAACATCATCCCCTCGGGCCAGATGCGGGGGTTCGGCAACGTGCAGGCGACGTACGCCTGGGAGAGCCATCTCGACAACGTGGCCGACGGCCTGGGCCTGGATCCGGCCGATCTTCGCCTCAGGAACTACACCGAAAAAGGCGACGTCTCGCTCCACGGCTGGAAAATCGCGAGTTGCGCCGTGGCCGACGCCACGAGGTACGTTGTCAGGGAGATGGACTGGAAAGCCAAGCGCGCCAGGGGAGGAAAAGGCCGCGGCGTGGGTCTCGCCAGTTGCATCCATGTTTCCGGGAATAAAGGTTTTTCGGTGGAGCTTGGCCCCGACGGCACCGACCCATCTAGCGGCGTGGTTCGGGTGAATGAGGAGGGCAGGGTCGAAATCTGGTCGGGCGAGTCGGATCTGGGCCAGGGCGCCACCAGCGTGATGGCCTACATCGCCTCCGAGGTCATGGGGATTCCCGTGGATCGGTTCAAGGTGCCGCCCACCGATACGGGCTACATGCCCTTCGGGATGGGCGCGTTCGCGAGCCGCATCACCCTGATCGGCGGCAACGCCGTCAAGCTCGCCGCCGAGGACGCGCGGAGAAACCTCTTGGACGCCGCGGTGGAGTTCATGGAAATTCCGGCGGATGAACTCGAAATCGTGGAGGGCGATGTCCGGGCGAAGGCGCTCCCCGAGCGGAAGATGGCGGTGGGCGAGGTCGTCAGGCGGGCCGGAAGCGTGATCGAGGGCGAGGGGAAGTGGCTGGCAGGCGGAGACGTGCTCGACAAGGAGAAATACGGGAATCCCTCGACGACTTATTCCTTCAGCACCCACGGCGCCGAGGTGGAAGTGGACATGGAGACGGGCGTCGTCGATGTTCTGCGGATTTGCTGCGGCCACGATCCGGGCCGGGTGATCAACAGGCTGGGCGCGGAGGGCCAGGTCGAGGGCGGCGCGGTGCAGGGCATGAGCTACGCGATGATGGAGGGCCTGGCGCCGCTGGAGGGGCGTCTGCGCGGCAGGAATTTCCACGACTACCTCATCGCCACCTCGATGGACGCCCCGCCCATAGAGCACGACTTCTTCGAGTCGATGGACCCTTACGGCCCCTACGGCGCGAAGGGGCTGGCCGAAGTGGCCATAAATCCGATCACGGCGGCGATTTGCAACGCCGTCTATCACGCGACGGGCGGCGCGCGAATCCGCGCCCTGCCCGTCACCCCCGAGCGCGTACTCGAAGCCATCGAAGAAGCAAGGAAGTAACGTACTGCCCGGTTTCCCGGAAATTCGCTCGAATCCCCAGGTGATGTCATGCAAAACCTCTCCTGCGACGTTTTGATCCTCGGCGGCGGCCCCGCCGCCATGACGGCCGCCGTCGCCGCCATGGAGAGCGGCGCGGACGCGCTTCTGGTCTGCAAGCAGTCCCCTGGGAACTCGGGCAACATCGTCATGGCCCGGGCGGGGCATTCGGCGAATTTCGCGCCCGACGACAGCGCGGCGCTGTTCCTGGAGGACACCCTGGTGGGCGGCGCGTACTTGAACCACCCCGACGTCGCCCGCGCCATGTGCGCGGATTCCGCCGCGCGGATTCGGGACCTCTACGACTGGGGCATCCCGTTCATCACGCGCGAGGACGGCTCGTTCGACTTACACCCCCAGGGCGGCCACGCGCGGGACCGCGGGGTCTACCCGGTCCGGAACTGGGGCGTGGAGGTGGCGAGGCCGCTGCGCAAAAAGCTCGACGCCGACGGCGCCCGCATCCTCGAGAACGTCATGGCCGTCGATCTGCTCGTGGAGGACGGCGTCTGCCGGGGCGCGGTCGGCTTCCACACGAGGAGCGGGGAGATTTACGCCGTATCCGCCCCCGCCACCATCCTGGCCACGGGCGGGGCGGGGCAGATATACGCCGAGAACACGAACGCGGGCGGCATCACGGGAGACGCCTTCGGCATGGCGCTCAGGGCCGGCCTGGCGCTCTCGGACATGGAGTTCGTCCAGTTCTACCCGGCCGTCATCAAGCGCCCGGAGAGCAACATGGTCGTCGCGCCGACGCTGTTCCCGCTCGGGGCGCGCTTCCTGAACCGCGACGGCGAGGACGTCCTGCGCGGCGTGCCCGGCGGCGGCGCGGCCACGCGGGACCTGATGGCGCGGGCGGTATATCTCGAACTCATGCGCGGCGGCGGGGTGGACGGCGCCGTGCGGATGGATTTATCGGGCATCCCGATGGCCGATCTGGAGCATTTCGCGCCCGACAACCTCAAACTCTTCGCCAGAAGGGGCGTTTCGCCCCACGGGAGCGATATCTACGTCGCGCCGAAGGCGCACTTCTTCATGGGCGGGGTTCCCATCGACGGGGCGGGCGCGACGGCCATGCCGGGCCTCTACGCGGCGGGGGAGGCGAGCGCGGGCGCGCACGGGGCGAACCGCCTCTCGAACAACGCCTTCACCGAGGCGCACGCGCTGGGCCGGCGGGCGGCGGAGGCGGCGAGCGAATGCGCGAGGAGCGCCGGCGGCGCGGCGGCGGGTCCCGCCCTCGCGCGGCGTCACGCGGACGCCCTCGCGGCGCGGGCGGGCCGGACGGGCCGCGCCGTGGAGGCGGCCCGCGGGATCAAGCGCATCTGCTGGGAGAACGCGGGCGTCGTGCGCGAAGAAGCCTTGCTGGAGGAGGCGAGGGGCGAACTCGCCGAGGTCGGGCGGGATCTCGCCGCCTGCGGGGGGAGCGAACCCGCGCGGCTGGTGGAGGCCGTGGAGGCCGAGAACATGTGCCTGAGCGCGCGGGCGGTGGTGGAGGCCGCGCTGGCGCGGACGGAGAGCCGCGGCGCGCATTTTCGGACCGATTTTCCCGAGACCGACGAGGCGCGCTGGCGGGTGAACGTTTTCGTCAAAAAAGAGGCGGACGCCTTTTCGGCGCGATCCCGCCCAATAGGCTCCATTTTGTGGGAAAACGACTGAACGCATTTATTTTCAGTTACTTGGCCTTGAGAAATTTATTTTTATTTATCCAATTTTATCCGAATTTATCTTATTTTACGGAAATTCGCCCGTTTTTCGGAAACGGACGGCCCACGGTATCGCGGAGCGATCCTGCCACGCGCCGGAACCCCCGCCATGACGCGAAATGCGGGGAAATGCGCGGCGGGACGGGCGCGGAGGCCCGAGCAGGCCAGGGGCCCGTCCGGCTGCGCATGCCGTTTGGTTGTTCCGATTGCAGGGGCCGCATGGTATGCGGCCCCTGCGACCCCTGCAAAGAAGCGCCCGTTTCTCCGCCGGGCAGGGCCGTTCGCGAATGGTGGGGCGGTCCCGAGGAGGGATTGCCCCTGCGAAACCATATTCCCTGGATCTCGGGATGAGGCGGGATTTCGCGGCAGGGAGGGGCCTCCGCGATTGCGTTCTCAGGGCCGCGTTCGACGCAGCTCTCGATGCGCTGAAGGCCGGGAAGCCGGAAAGTCCGTCGTTGCCGGAATGAAAGGCGGGGAAACGAATCAAATCAAGGCGAATGTCGTCAAAACGGCCGAGGAGGAAACCTTGCGGGGATTCATTCGGGAAAACGCGGAACATGGCGCAAGGGTTTCAGGTGTCGCGCCTTTCAGGTCTTTTTGCGGATCAGGCATTCCGGGCCTTGGCGTCAATTCGACCTCTCGAGTATTTTCCCCAATGCCAAATTCGCTTTTTCAAGACCTTTGACGGATTCGCGCAGGGCGTTCAATATTTCCTCTCCCGCTTCCGCTCTTTTATTGTTCGCCTGCACCATTTTCCAGATGCCGATACTGACGGCGACAGGCATCAAGAGCTGCCCTATCGGAATCGGATCGAATTTTATCATTTGTATCGACCTTCTCTAATCGGGTAGGGCAAGTCAAGTTCCTCTCCCCTGGTTCTGTCAGACCTGTTCCGCCTTTGGCTGCAGATGACGCTCCATGGGGGTCTCGCTTCTCTTCGTGATCGACTCCCGAGCCGGGGGCCGTCAACAGGATGGGATCGGAGAACGAAGTGGAACAATCTTTCCTGCGCCCTCGCATCGTCACCGACGCAGCGGGGCTAGGCCGACAGCGTACTCACTTCGTCCCTCGTCCCCACGGGAGCATCCCCCGCCGAGGCGGAAGCTACAGGGTTTGTCTGTGGTCCTCCTTCTTCAGTGTCTCGACCTCAGGCAGCCGAAGCATCCGCGCCGTCGCGCTTCCAGCGGAACTCACTGCCATCCATCCACATGCGGTGCATGATGACGCCGAGCCGGCGGGCGAGCGCAACCTTCGCGCGCGACTTGCCGCGACGCTTCGCCACACCCATCGCCCAGGCTTTCAGCCATGACCACCGCGTCGTGCGCCCGAGCAAGACGTTGGCGGCTTCGTAGAGCGCCGCGCGCATCATCGCGTCGCCGCATTTGGAGATGCTTCCCGTGCGGTCGACCTCTCCGGATTGCCATTTGCGAGGCACAAGCCCGAAGTGCGCGCCCACCGAGCGCGAGCGCGCAAAACGCGATGGCACGTCGACGCTCGCCCGGAAGGTGAGCGCCGTCACCGGACCCACGCCGGGAACCGTCATCAGGCGCCGGCAGACCGGATCGGCTCGCGCCGCCTCCAGCATCATCCTGTGCAGCCGGACGTATTCCGCCAGCAGCGCAGAGCGAGCCCGCAGCATCGGCGCCACCAGGCGCGCCAACTCCGGGCGCTCCGCGACCAGACACCCTACACGCGCCTCCAAACCGCGACGGGTGACCTTGCCCATCTTCAGCCCGAAGTTGCGCAGCGTGCCCCGGATGTGGGCCTCGGCGTCGCACAACTGCTTCAGCATGAACCTGCGGTTGGCGAGGAGCATGCGTTTTTCCTGGCTCGACACCGTCTTCACGTGCACCGGGCGAATCAGGTTCGCGCGAACCAACTGGGCGATGCCGCGCGCGTCGTCGCGGTCGCTCTTGTTCACCGTCGCCGAGAGCACCGCCTTCAGTTGCCGCGTCTCGGCGCAAACCACCGGGAACCCGGCCTCGGCCAGACCGTCATGGAGCCACTGTGACAGCGGCCCCGCCTCCAGGCAGATGCGCGTTACGCCGAAGGCCAGTCCGGTGAAGAACGCCACGAGGGCCGCGGGTTCGCTCGCGACCTTCGCCTCCCGGACGATCCCGCCCTCCGCGTCCACCACGCACACACTCGTCCACTCCAACGACACGTCGAGTCCTGCAAAGTAGTTCATGACTGCTCCTCCTGCGGGCGCGTAGAGACCGGACCATCCCGGCCTCGCCTCGAATCATAAGGCAGAGGAACATCCGCCACACGCGGTAGTTCGCAGACCAACCCGATTACCCCATCTTCCCTTTCGGTTCTTTTTTCTCTCAAGAATTGTTTCAATAATAAAACGTTTTGTCAATAAATCCGGCAATCCGGCGCCGCCGGCCATTCTTCATCATTCCCTTTTCAACAACCCCGGATGCGGCGGCCTACGCCCCCTCCGCGATTGCGCTCGCGGCGTCGAGGCCGGCGACGACGCGGTTCTTCTCGCGCACGACCCGCGTGTATATGACTCTGCCCGCGTCGCTCCCGGGGCCGCGTTCCACGAGATTCTCGATGCACCGGAGGCCGGGAAGCCGGAACGCGCCGCTCGCCGGGTCGTGGTCGAACGGCCCCGCCAGCGTGTAGAGCGCGGGGTTCACCGCGTGGCTCATGTCGAGCAGCGCGCGGCCCGCGCGGGCGGCGTCGATGCCGGCGAGCCTCGCGTTCAGCGCCGCGCAGGCTTTGGCGAAGCGCGCCCCCGCCTCGCTGAGATCGCCCAGGTCCACCGCGTCGCCGCCCAGTGATTCGAGCCGCTCTATCTCCTCGTTCACGACGGCGGCGGTCGCGGCGTGGTTCAGGGGGATTCGCTCCAGGGCGCAAAGCTCGTGGAGCGCGCCCGCGTAGAGGCGGCAGTGTTCGGCGAGCAAGTCCTTGTCCATCTTGTCGAGCGTGTCGTCGGGGTGGTGCCAGTACTCGGGAAAGCCGCTCTCGGGGTGGTCCTTCCGGAGGTCGGGGTGGCCGGGCGGGAGGACGGGCAGGAAGGAGAACGAGGGAACCCCCACCCCCCACAGCGACTGGTCGGCCATCTTGCGGGGGTGGTCGGGCCGCGTATCCTGGCCGCCGATGCGCGCGACGGCGTCCCGCACCCAGTCGCGGACGTCCGCCGTGGAGAAGGGGCGGTAGAGCGTCGCGCCCTTACAGCCCGGCTGGTCGATGTTGAGATACGCCGCGCAGTTCCGGCGCAGTTCGCGGAAGGCGTGGTCCGCGTACCAGGTGGAGCCGGAGAAGCGCCCGTGCGAGTGGCCGTTCCACCAGGCGACCTTGAGGCCGCGCCTGAGTTCGCCCCGCATCTCGTGCGCGATCCGCGCGAGCTCCATGAGCGCCGCGTCGCCCGCCGCGTTGTCGTTGGCCCCGACGTGCCAGGAGTCGATGTGCCCGCCGGCGAGGACGTACTCCTCGCTGCCGCTGCCGGGCGCGATGCTCGCCACGGGCATGAGCGTCTCGCGCCAGGCGGTGTCCGTCTCGGCGAAGACGCGGAGATTCACCTCTTCTCTCCTTTTCAGGCGCTCCAGCAGCCCCGCGCCCTGTTCGCGCGACAAGGTGACGACGGGCGTCTTCGGCAGCCGCGCGATGCTTTCGGGCGTCGGCGCGCCCCAGATGGTGGAGACGGTGAGTTCGTGCGCGTTGCCTTTATTGACGTAGACCTGCGCGACCGCCCCGCGCCGCTCGAAGTGATGGAAGCGCCCGGGGCTCAGCATCCCCTCCGCCACGACGACGCGCCCCGCGACGGGGAGTTCCCCCGACGGCCCCGTATAGAAAGGATCGGTGAAGGGCGTATCGGGCGCGCCGGCCTCGCCTGTATAAACGGCCTGGCCCCTCGCGCCGGCCTCCCCCGCGGAGGCGCCGAAGACGGCCGTGATGGCGGGAATGCGCTCCTCCTCCCCGCCCGCTCCCGTGACGACCAGCGCCGCCGCGCCGGGTATGCTGATGAGCGATTCGAACGCGTGGACTTCCACGTCGATCCCGAGCGCGGCGAGCTCCGCCTCGACGTAGCGCACGGCCTCGTTCTCGCCCTCAGAGCCGGTGTAGCGCTCCCACCGGTAGATGCCCTCCAAATTTCGCCACAGGGAATCGGCGTTCACTTTCTCGCGAGCGGACATGGCGTCTCCATATAAAAAGGCGCGCGGCGCGCGCGGGGTATATTCACTCCCCTCTTGGGGGGTGTTGTTGAAAAACCTATCCCTCTCGCATCAACCACGTTTTACCCGTAGGTCGGACATATATGTCCGACATAGTATGCGGCCCCTACAAAACCATCGCGCGGGCCGCAGGATCGTTGGAAAAGTCCTCCTCGCGCGGATTGACCACCGCCGCGCGCGGCGTATGTTCACTCCCCCCTTGGGGGGGTAATCTCGTAACACGCGAGATATGCAATCACTCCCCCCTTGAGGGGGAGTAGCAGAAGCCGAGCGGTTTGTGCGAAGGCTGATGCGTGGGGGGACAAACGCGAGTGAGGAACGAGCGTTTGCATAAGCCATTGAGAAACACATCTGCTCGCAATTTCTCGCTCATCGCTCGAAATTGACCCCCCACCGGTTCGGTTTCGGGAAAAACCCCCTCACCTCACCGTCGGTCTTCCCCGAGGGAGACCGACCCTCAAGGGGGGAGTGGTTCTTCTTTCTCGTCTGTCGGTCACATTCGCCGAATCGCGAAATCAAGTTTCGAAAACCCCATTCTAGTACACCGTCGGCGGAAAACCGAGCGCGGCCGGGCGTTGCGGGCGGCGGCGCTTCGGGGGAGAATCACCGAAACGGATTCCCGTCCATCCGGGGCTGTTGAAAAACCCCTCGTCGGGGGCGTCGCCTTTACCCCCTTGTCGGGGGGGGGGGGGCTTTTTCAACAAAACCCATCCGGGGGAACGCTCACTCATGTGGCGGAAGATATCCAGGCCGTTCTTCCTGACGCTCGGCTGCGTCTGTCTGGCCCTGGGCTTCATCGGCCTGCTGCTGCCCGTCCTGCCGACGACGCCCTTCATCCTGCTGGCGGCGTTCGCCTTCTCGAAGAGCTCGGAGCGGCTCCACGCCTGGCTGCTGAATCACAAACTCTACGGGCCGCTCATCACCAACTGGCAGCGCCACGGCGTCATCCGCCCCCGGGCGAAGTGGACTTCGGTCTCGCTCATCGCCGTGCTCGCGGGGCCATCGATCTACCTCCTGAGCGCGCCGGCATACGCGAAGATTCTGCTCGCCGCCGTCTGCGCGTGCGTGGTCTGCTTCATCGTTACCAGGCCGGGGGCGATTCCGGGGGAGGGGGGAGATCCCCAAAATCGAACGTAGGCGTCGTAGGGACAGGCCTCCGTGCCTGTCCTGCCCTCCGTGGTTGTCCTTTTTCGGACAGGCACGGAGGCCTGTCCCTACAGTCGTCATTCGGAGCGTAGGGGTCGCATAGTATGCGACCCGCATATCGAACGGGGAGGGCCGCATGATATGTCGGACATATATGTCCGACCTACACCGACACCCGAACGGCGCCTGTCCTGATTTCAACCATCCTGCAAAAGGACAACCACGGAGGGTTGTCCCTACATTTCGTTTCGCATGAACCTGTCCAGCCACCCGCCCTATATAAAGGAGAAACCCATGAACGAGGAACGCTACGAGCGCGGGCTCGCCGTCCGCAAATCACTCGGCATCTACGGGGAGGACGGCCTCGCGGGCGCGTTCACCGAGTTGAACGAACTCGCGCCGACGCACGCGCGCGCCATCGTGGAGTACGTCTTCGGCGAGTGCTGGAGCCAGCCCCTGCTCGACAACCGGACGCGCGAGATGATGATCGTCGCCGCCGCCGCCGCCCAGGACCTCACAGGCGAGGTGGAGATCCACTCACGCGGCCTGCTGAACCAGGGGCTGAGTCCCGAGGAACTCGTCGAGGGCGTCGTCTCGCTCTGCCCCTACATCGGCTTCCCGAAGACGAACCACGCTCTCGCCGCCGCCAAGCGCGCGATCGGGCAACACGCGGCGGGAGCGTAGGCGGGCGGGCCGCGTCGTCATTCGAGGGGGTTCGTGGGGGCAATCCCTCCCCGGGACCGCCCCGCCGTTCGCGAACGGCCCTGCCCGGCGGAGAAACGGGCGCTCCCTTGCAGGGGTCGCAGGGGCCGCATGATATGTCGGACGCATATGTCCGACCTGCGGGTGAGGCGATGGCTTTGTCGAGGGGTCGTCCCTACGGGTCCCGCGCGGGCGGCGCGGCGGTGCGGCGGATGAGCTCCCGGAGCGCCTCGCGCTGGGCGCTCTGCTCCTCGCGCTGGCTTTCCTGGGCCTTGCTCTGGGCGTTCAGCGCCGCCATGGTTGCTTCGTGGGCCGCCATCGTTTCTTCGTGGGCCGCCATGGTTGCTTCGTGGGCCGCCATGGCTTCGCGGTGCCGTTCGCTCTGCTCCTCGCGCTCGGCTCTGAGCGCGGCCATGGTTTCTTCGTGGGCCGCCATGGTTTCTTCGTGCGCGGCCATGGTTTCCTCGTGGGCGGCCATGGCTTCGCGGTGTCGGCCCTCCATCGCCGCCATGGTTTTTTCATGGGCGGCCATGGTCTCGCGGTGCAGGTTGTCGCGGTGGATCGCGGCGCGGCGCATCATGTAGAGGCCGTAGGCGATCAGGGCGCATTGCGCGGCCCCGACCAGGGCGGCGACCCACACGGCGGCCCGCTGGACGGCGAGGGCGGCCTGCTGCGCCGCGAGAGCGGCTTCCTGCAGGGTGAGGCTTGACTGCTGCACGGCGAGGCTTGCGGCTTCGTATTCCGTCATTTCGTTTTCTCCTGCTACGGCGCGCATCCTCGTGGAGTAGTTCCCCCAGTATCGCCCGCGGCGGGGGGCAAGTCAAAGGCGCGGGACGGCGGGGGGGCGCGTCCGCATCATCCGGGCGGCGTCGTTTCGTTCCCCCCTCAAGGGCCTGTTGAAAAACCCGTCCCTCTCGCGTCAACCACGTTCTGCCCGCGGGCCGGACGTGTATGTCCGGCCCGCAAAACCATCGCCTCACCCGCAGGGGCCGTTCGAGAACGGCCCTGCCCGGCGGAGAAACGGGCGCTTCTTTGCAGGGGTCGTAGGGGCCGCATACCATGCGGCCCGCGTCAGGCGGCGAAAAAGGCCGGGCCGCATGGTATGCGCGGGACAACCCCTCTTCGGGGTCGTCCCGCTGCGCCTCCCGTGTTTGACTTCGCCAGCCTTGAGTTTCTCTCCTCCCCGCTCCGCAATCAAGCCTTGACAAAACCGCGGGGATTCCCGCAAAGTGGGTCCGCGCGGCGCAATCGACGGGGTGAATGACCGGCGGACGCCGCCTCCGGCGAGGCGGCCTTTCCGCAAAAGGCCGGAACGGGCGGCAAATTCACCTTGACAAGACGCGGAAGATTGTAGGAATATCGTGGTTGCGACACGTCCCACGAGGTGCAGTCGACTTCGGGCTGCCCGCTGAATACAAGACGGCCCTCCCCGAGAGGGGCGAAATAGGCGGGAACCCACCTCAAGAACTTCTTACCTTGTGGATTGTGTCGCGACCGGCCCGGACTGCACGCGCGGGCGGCCGCGCGGGACGGCGCAACCGGGAGAACAGCGAGCGGCGCTCAGGCCGCCCGCAGACGCGAGGGGAAAGGAGGCTCATCGGACGAGACGCGAACGCGTCGGGAAACGCCTGTACCGGAACCGGCTTTGCGGCACGATTCACGAGGCGCGGTCATCCCCCGGTATGACGGTGGAAAATGAGGACCCGACTCCCACCTCTGACGGAACGGCCAAGCGGGCCCGTCTCCGTCGACGATCCTCCTGTGGATTGTATGCCGAAGCGGAACGGACGGCGCGGGCGACCCACCCGCCGTCCTCCGCTCCGCTTTCATAAAGCACACAACCGGTTTTACGGCCCGGTCGATAGCACAACCACCACCGATAAGCGCACGGCCTATACGGGAACTCTCACCTGTCCTGCGGCCGGTTCGTGCGCCACTACCATTACCGGCAGCGGCGATAGCCAGACGATTGCGGTAACCGGCTACAAGTTCACGGGAAGCCGACAGGCCAGTCCGGCTGTTACTGCGTCGGACGGCGTGAGCGGACGAGAGCGCCACGGTGGCGCCCGGCTCCGTCGCGGGCACGTTCGGCGTTACCGGAACCGACAAGATGGGGACGCCGGACGACGCCACGGACGACGTCACCACCAGCTACGTGGGCGCGTTCGGCGCGCACAAGCAGTAGAACGAAGCGCGATCGCTTCCGGCTCCGGGGCCGGGGCGGACGCATGAAGGATGAAAGATGGAAGACGAAGGATGACGGGAAAGACGCGCTCCGGCGGCCGGAAGGCGACGGAAGCGGGAGCCGCGCGGATGAGGGAGAGGAAAGAAGAAAAGGGGGGTGCCCGTTGGTTGCTTCCCTCGTGATAGAGCAAACTGTACCGCTCCCTGTTTAGAGTTTGAGTCCTCGAGCCGGGAACGGGAACAAGCGGGCATCCCCCACTCCCCTTATACGGATTTTCCCGGCGTTTGGCAAGACGGAAAAAGGGCCGTCCCGCCCTCCCCGGAGGCTTCGCTCCGAACGGGCGGGCGGTTCCTTTTTTTCGCGCGTGAGGGCCGGGCCCGGCGCGATGATCCCGCAGGGGCCGCACCGAACGGCGCCCGTAGGGGTCGCATATCATGCGACCCGCATATCGAACGGGGAGGGCCGCATAATATGCGGCCCCTACGGTGAGATCCCGACCGGCCCGCAAGGGCTTTTTCAACAGCCCCCTCAAGGGGGGAGTGGTTGTTCGCCGCCCCTCCGGCAACGGGCCGCATGGTATGCGGCCCCTGCAAACAAATTGTCTCTCTCCGGCTTTTCCAACAGCCCCCTCAAGGGGGGAGTGGTTGTATGCCTCGCGCGTGGCGGGATTCCCCCCCCCAGGGCCGAAGTTGCGCGCAAATCCAAATAGAAGTTGCGCGCAAATCCAAATAAAGGCTTGACAAACCCGAAGAAATTGCCGCACTATCCCAAGAGTCAAGCGATGCGCGAGAGCGGCGACCCTTCGCCCGCCGATTACCACCCGCCCCTCATTCGCGGGGCCGGGGAGAGCGGGCGCGGAGCGGCGCTCAGGCGCATCGCGAGAAGGCGGCCCGGTAAAGCGAAGACCCGAAAGACGCCGGGCGCGCGCGGACGACATCACGAGGCAGAGGACTCAAACCCATGAAGCGCTACGCCACAAAACCACCTCCAGTCTCGTGAATCATCCGGCGGCCGGCCCTTAGGCCCGCTCGCGCGGGCGGCGGGAACCGGTTTCCTTCCGGCGGCCCGCGCAAGGCGGCGGGCCCGGCGGGCGCCGGCGAAGCGGCAGACATCACGAGGCGGAGGACTCGAACCCATGAAGAAGTGCGCCGTAAAACCCCCTCCAACCTCGTAAACCGCCCAGTGAACGGCCCGGCGCCCCGGCGCCGGTTCGAAACGCATACTCGAATGCCCGATAACGGAGGATGCCGAGAAAGTCGGAAACACCAGGAAAGGAGGTTCTTCAATCCACGAGTTTCGGTTTTGTTGTTGTCAAAGCTCTTTTTATCACGAGACTAGGAGGACTCAAAAGTGATGAAGATCACCGGAAACAGAATCTTTTCATTCATGCTGGCGGCGGCCTTCGCGCTGACGCTGGCGGGCTGCGGCGGAGGCGGCGGCGGGACGCCGGCGGCAGCGAAGTGTCCTGACGGTCAGGTCGGGACGCCCCCGAACTGCACGACCCCGCCGCCGAAGGCGACGGACGACGAGAAGTTCGCCGCGCGGGCGGCGAGAGACAGAGCCGAGACCGCCAGGATGGACGCGATGGCCGCGATGGGCGGCGACGACGGCTCGGTCGCCATGACCGCAGCGGCCGCGACGGCGGCGGCCGGTTCCGCGAGCGCCGCGGCCGATTCCGCGAGCATGGCCATGGCCGGGCGGACGGACTACGCGAACGCCAAGAAGGCGAGCGATGAAGCCGCCGGCGAGAACACGAAGGCCGCGACCGCGAAGACGGCGGCCGACGGCGCGCAGACCGCTCTGGATGATGCCGTCACGGTCTATAACGCGGCGGTGGACGGTCAGGACATCGAGACGAAGGCCGGCGCGCTCGCCATCAAGGCGGCCGCCGACACGCTCAGGGCCGCCGCCATGAAGGCGCAGGCGGACGCCGCGAAGGCGCAGGCGGACGCGGAAGCGGCGAGAGACGCGGCGAAGTCCGATGCGGCCGATGCGGCGAAGTACGCCGCCATGCACGTCCTGGGCTTGCTCAAGGCGGCGAACCCGGCGGACGATCCCGACACCGACGGTGATAACCAGAACGAAAACGCCAACCGCGTGAAGGCCGTGACGGCCTCCATGACCTCGGCGGCAGGCGCAACCCCGGGTGATGGAAACCAGAGAGAAGGTGGAAGCAATATTACGGTCACCATTTCGTATAACCGTTCAGCGGCGGAAGATGACGAAGACACGAAGGACGTGGATGAGTCCGCCCCGGTATATGCCTTCGCGGTTACAGGTCCCGTGGAAATTACGAACGACGAGTTCACAGCCGATACCCCCACCGCCAAAAAGAAAGATCTGATGGACCTGGGCGGGTTCAAGGGTTTCGAGTTGGAGAAGACCACTGGCGGCAGCACCACTTATGTCCACGCCTACACGGACATCACAGCGCAAAAGATACATACGACGCCGGTTGTGAAGACACAGGGCCCAGATGTTGGCAACCCTGCAAGTACCCAAGCCGACGCCACCGCGCCCTCCGGTTGGAGTCCCGGCAAAGGCGAAGCCCATTCCTTCATGGGAAAGTATGACCATGATAATGACACTGCAACTAAATCGCTTTCGGGCGTGTTCATCTGTACCGGAGACATCTGTGGCCCCACATATACGATAACGGCCGGGAAATTCACGACGCTTCCCCCTGGCTACCTCTTCAGGCCCGATCCGGTGACGACGGGCGGGGAGCCCACGCTGGACAGCGATTTCACTCAAGATGGAGACCAATTCGATCGCGACGGCGATTTCCTGACCTTCGGCGTCTGGCTGCAAGTTCCGGACACGACTGGCGCTAGCAACACCCCTGATAGTATATCGAGCGGCGTGTTCGCGAGCGGCAACGACCCGTACACGGTGACTGTGGCCCGTACGGGCACGGCGTCGTATAGCGGCCCGGCCGTGGGCGTCAAGTCGATGGGCGGCGCCGTGAGCCACGTGGACGGCACCGCCAGCCTGGATGTGAATTTCGGCACGAAACCCGAGGAGGGCGATGACACTTCCATGGGAACCATCGAAGGGACGGTCAGCTTGGGCGCGGACACGATCAGGCTCATCAGAAGCAACATCGATGCTGACGGCGGCGGTTTCAATGGAAATACGTCGATGGGACCGATAAACGACACAACCGCCGCGTATAAGTACAACGGCAAGTTCGGCGGCAGGTTCTATGGTCCGGACACGGATTCCGATGGAGACGCCATCGAGCCCGGCTCCGCCGCGGGCACCTTCGGCGTAACCGGCGGTAAGGACGACGACGCCATGAGCATCATCGGCGCGTTCGGCGCGCACAACACGCAGCAGTAGAACGAGTAACGACGCCTTCCGGCTTCGGGGCCTTTGCAAGATGGCCCCGGGGCCGGGGCGGATGCATGAAGGATGAAGGATGGAAGACGTAGGAAAGCGGGAAAGACGCGCTCCGGCGCCCGCGGGCGGCTGAAGGACGGAAAGAGAAGCGGATTACCGGCGAGAGAGAGTGAAGCGCCGGGGGAGCGGGGCGCGAGGGAAGAACCGGGGGTTACTCATTGGTTGCTCTACATCGTCGAGAGCAAAAGGTACCGGCCCATGCGACAGAGTTTGAGTCCTCTTCGGCGTGGCAAGGGAGCAATGAGTAACCCCCACCGCTCTCTATACGCGCATTCCCCGGGTTTGGCAACCCCCCGAGCGGCGTGACCGCCCCGGCGCGGCAAGGGGACGGAAAAAGGCCGCCGCTCAGGATCGCGCCGTAGGTCGGACATATATGTCCGACATACCATGCGACCCGGCCTTTCCGCCCCTCCGCAACGGGCCGCATGATATGCGGCCCCTACAAACAAATTGTCTCTCTCCGGCTTTTTCAACCCCCCCCTCCCCGGGGAAGTCCGCCGCTCAGGATCGCGCCGTAGGTCGGACATATATGTCCGACATATCATGCGACCCGTTGCGGAGAGGGGCGGCGAACAATCACTCCCCCTCAAGGGGTTGTTGAAAAACCTGGCCCTCTCGGATCAACCACGTTTTACCCGCAGGTCGGACATATATGTCCAACATATCATGCGACCCGTATTGTGAAGGCGAAAAAGCCGGGCCGCATGATATGCGGCCCCTACAATAGAAACGACAATGACGGCGGTGGTCAATCCGAGCGAGGAGGGGGGGGCGCGGCGTCCGGCTCACTTCAAGTCCGCGAACGGACCCGGGTCCGCCTCCAGCCCCAGGTAGTTCGCGCGGATGTGGTTCCACAGGGCGAGCTTCGTCCAGTCGGCGGTTTCGAGCACGCGGTAGTTCCGGTCGAAGAACGGGTTGGGGAGGTGGAAGGTCGTCATCTGCTCGCCGCGCCCGTTCAGGAGCGCCATCGAATAGCTCACCGGCGCGTGGCCCGCGACGGGCGGGTTCTGGTAAATCCTGAGCAGGGTCGCCCGCGCGCACCTTCTCCACCGCGCAAGCTCCGGCGGGCAGGTACGCCGCTCGTCGCCCCGGTGCTCGCCGATGCACAGGTGGAAGTGCCAGTCGCCGAGATCGACCGTGAGGTAGCCGTCGAGGTAGCCGATCCGGCGGGGCGGGTCTTTCATGCGGTATTCGAACACGGCCCCCTGGATGCAGTGCCCGAAGACGATCGACTCGTAGTGGTTATCGAGGAGGTCGCGGAGGAGGGTCTCGAGGAGTTCGCGTCCGGGCCGGAACTCCCAGACGGAATGGAGGCTGCCGTCGGGGCCGGTTTCTTCGCGGTATTGCGCGTCCGTCTTCATGCGGGACTCCTTGTGCGAGGCGCGCCGCTCTTGGGCTAATCGGTCGTTCGCGTGAGAGTATAGCGTATGGTGAGGACGAGCGTCTTATCGAGCCGGGGCAGGGGCGCCGCTTTCCGCACCGCATCGAGCGTGGCGGCGTCCAGGTGGGCGTTGCCCGAGGTCTTCTTGATCCGCAAACCCGCAAGCCGCCCGTCCGGCAGCACCCGGAAGCTCACCGTGGCCGCGCCCTCCGCCCCCGATTCGCGCGCGAGCGCGGGATAATGCCGGTGGCGCCTGATGCGAGCGAGGATCGCCTGAAGCCGGGCGTCGGCGTCCATCCGGGCCCGGCGCTTCCTGAAGGTGAAGGAGGGCGCATCCACGGTCGTCTCTATCTCCTGGGCGGGCAGCGGCGCGGGGGCGGAGAGCAGGAACAGCGCGAGCGCGATGAGAATGACGGCCGCTCTCATCCCTTCTCCTCCGGCGCGCGCATGACGAAGAACCGCTCCTCCCCGCCGTTTACCGCGATGATCTCGGCGCGCACCTCGAACGCCTTCTCGATGAGCCGGGGCGTCAGGACGCTCCCGGCGTCTCCCTGGGCGAGTATCTCTCCCCGGTGGAGCAGGAGCAGTTCGTCGCAGAAGCGGCCCGCGAGGTTCAAGTCGTGAACCGAGACCACCACGGCGCGGCCCTCGCGCGCCTGCGCGCGCAGGATGGCGAGGATGTCGAGGCAGTGCCTCGCGTCCAGGTTCGCGAAGGGCTCGTCCAGCAGCAGGACGGGCGTTTGCGCGGCGAGCGTCCTCGCGATCAGGACGCGCTGCAGCTCACCGCCCGAGAGTTCGTTGATCGCGCGGTTCGCCAAGTCTCCCGCGTCCACGCCGCGAAGGGCGGCGTCCACCGCCGCGCGGTCGGCGTCGTTCTCGGGGGCGAGCCTGCCCTGGCGGGGGTATCTCCCCATCATCACCGTCTCCTCGACCCGGAAGGGAAAGGCGGGTTCGTGCTTCTGGGCGAGATAGCCCACGCGGCGCGCGGTTTCCCGCCTGTCGAACGAATCGATGGATTCGCCGTTGAGCGTAATGCGCCCGCTCTTCAGGGGCGCGAGACCCGCCAGCGCGCGCAGGAGCGTCGTCTTGCCCGCGCCGTTCGCGCCGATGACGCCCGTGAGCGCGCCGGGCCCGAATTCGGCCGATACGCCCCGGAGCGCCTCTCTCTCGCCGAGTTCGACGGTAACGTTCTCCGCTCTTATCCGCATCAGAAGGTCTCCGCGCGCGCGCGGTTCTTGACGATGAGATACAGGAAAAACGGCCCGCCGATGCCCGCGGAGAGGACGCCCAGGCGTATCTCGCCCGCCGGCGCGAGCGTTCGCGCGAGCAGGTCCATCCCCATCACGAAAACCGCGCCCGCCGCCACGCTCAAGTACAGGAGTCTCCTGTGGTCCGGCCCGGCCAGCATCCGCACGATGTGGGGGACGAGCAGGCCCACGAAGCCGACCACGCCCGCCACGGCCACGGACGCTCCCGCCGCCGCCGCCGCGACCACGAGTATCCACGCCTTCGTCCGCTTCGTGTTCACGCCGAGCGCCATGGCGGCTTCTTCTCCCGACATCATGAGGTTCAGTTCGCGCCCGAAGAACGCGGCGGCGATTCCCGAGGCGGCGAAAAACGGCGCGATGAGGATCACGTGCTCCCAGGTGCGGTTCGCGAGGCTCCCCATGAGCCAGAAGAGAATCTGGCGGGCGATCTCGAAATCGCTCACGCTGTAGCTGAGCACGAGCGTCGTTAGCGCGCCCGCAATGGAGTTCATCGCCATGCCGCACAGGATGAGCGCGCCCAGGGGCGTGTGGCCCTTGTGGGAGGCGACGAGCGAGACGAGCAGCGCCGTCGCGAGCGCGCCCGCGAAGGCGCTCAGGGGAACGGCCCAGACCGATGCGGCGCCGAGTCCCAGCGCGATGGCGCTCGTCGCCCCCAGCGCGCCGCCCGTGCTGACGCCTACGACGACGGGGCTCGCCATCGGGTTTCGGAAAAGACCCTGGAGCATGGCGCCCGAGAGCGCCAGCGACGCGCCCACGAACGCGCCCGTGAGCGTGCGCGGGAGGCGGATGTGCCAGACGATGGCGCGCTCGTGCGCGGAGACGCCCGCCGCCTCTTCGGAGATAAAACCCAGTTCGCTCAGGATGACGTTAAGGATTTTGTCCGCGCCGATATCCGCCACGCCCAGGCGGACGCTGAGCGCGGCGAGGAGGAGAGCGAGGGCGATCAGCGCGGCCGCCGGGGCGTGCTTTTTCATGGATAAAGCCCCCGCACCAGGTCGTCCAGCCCGTCTACGATGTACTGGGACACGCTCGAAAAACGCGGGTAGGGGATCTCGACGATCTTCTTCTCCCGCAGGGGGGCGTAGACCGCATTCGTAAGGATGACGTCCTTCATCCCCGCGCCCGATTCGGGATTCGCCCCCACCATGATGACGTCGGGGTTCCATGAGACGATCCGCTCCGCGGACACCCTGCGCGCTCCCTGAATCCCTCGTTCGGCGGCCACGTTCTCCCCGCCCGCGAGGCGGATGAGCGCGTCGTGCGAGGTGCCCGCGCCCGTCACCCAGCCGTCTCTCACCAGCGTGAGGATGCGCGGGGGTTTCATACGGGGCGGAATGCGCGAGCGTATGGCGTGAATCCTCTCTCTCGCATTTTTTATGAGTCTCTCCGCTTTTTCTTCTTCTCCAATCAGGCGGCCCATCTTCTCGATGCTTTTGAAAACGTCCGCAACGCCGCTGAAGGCGGAGAATTTGGAGACGGGAACTTTGGCGGCGCGCAGGTGGTTCAGGAACGCGGCGCTGGAGTATGAGGCGACGAACACCACCTCCGGCTTCAGGGCGATGATGCGCTCGGGCGCGCCGTCGATGAGGGGGATGCCGCGCGCTTGCCCGGCGACGTTGGAATAGCCCGGATGTCCGGCCAGCTTGTGCAGGCCGACGATTCTTTCTCTCGGGGCGAGCGCCAGGAGCATCTCGGCGGTGGCGAGCGTCATGGCGATCAGGCGCGCGGGCTTCCCGGCGGCGCGGGCGGGCGCGGCGCCGCCCGGAGTCGGGGAGAGAGCAGCTCCCATGAGAGCCGCCGCCAGGAAGAAAATCTTGAGCTTACCGCATACTCGCATCCGCCGCCCTTTGCGAAAAGTCCCGCCTCGCCGCCGTATCGTCCTCACCCTGAGTAGCCGCCGAAGGCGGCGTATCGAAGGGGATGCCCGTTCGTCCCTCGATACGGCGCGCAGGCGCGCCTGCTCGGGATGAGGGGGTTTTTCAACAGCCCCTTGAGGGGGTTGTTCAAAAAATCCCACAGAGGGAGCGCGCTGAATTTCACTCCCTCCTTGAGGGGGTTGTTCAAAAAGTCTTCCTCGGCCGGTCGATTCCTCCCTCATCGGTCGGAACCGACCACCGCCGTCATTCCGGCGCATGCCGGAATCCAGGGACTTTGCCTTTTCGTTTTTGCTCTTCGCCTTTTCCCACACGAGCAGTCGGAACATGAAAGGCCGAAGCATCTTGATCCTGATCGGCTCTGGATTCCGGCTTTCGCCGGAATGACGAACCCAAACCGCTTCCCTCCCTTTTCAATCGGGCTCGACTCCCAAGGCCTTCTTCAAAAACCCCTTGCGAGCCGGTCGGGATCTCACCGCAGGGGCCGCATATCATGCGGCCCTGCCTTGTCGCCTTCACAATACGGGTCGCATGATATGTCGGACATATATGTCCGACCTACAAACAAATTGTCTCTCTCCAGCTTTTTCAACAGCCCCTTGTCAGGAGGGTATAAAAAGGCGATGCGCCCCCGACGGGCAGAAGTGGCTTTGCTTTTTCTTGCCCCCTGTCGGGGGCTTTCATTTCTTACCCCCCTGTCAAGGGGGGGTAGGGGGGGGTGGTTTTACCCTCTCAGGGGCTGTTGAAAACGCCTCCAAAGTGGTTGTTACTCCCTCCATTGAGTATTTTCGCCGGAATGACGGCGGTGGTCGGTTCCGACCGAGCGAGAAGAGGTTTTTCAACAGCCCCGTATGCGACCCCTGCAAAATCAACCCCATTCGCCAAACCCATAGCGTCAAATGCGCTCACATTGGACTTTTTCAACAACCCCTAGAAGATCGCCCTTACGCCCGCGAACCACTGCCTTCCCGGCGCGCTGAAGCCGTAAATGGCGTCGTATTCCTCATCGAGCGCGTTGTTCACCTTGAGCTCCACCGCCAGCTTCTTGAGCCTGGATTTCCTCGTCCTGTCGAACATCGAGACGCCGTCCTTCACGACGTCGAAGGAGAGCGCCAGGTCCACCCGCGTGAAGCCGGGGTTCACCACCCTCGGGTAGGGCCAGGGTCGGGAGTCGTCGATGTCCCGCCTGTCGCTCACCGTGTTCACCCTTAAGCTCGCTCGCAGGCGGTCCGGGTGATAGCTGACCGAGGCGCTCCACCACCAGTCCGGGCGCCTCAGGAGCGCTTCTCCCTCCACGTAGTTCGGCGCGCCGAGGCCTCCGGTTTCGAGCGCGACGGTGTCCATCGCGTTGAAGCTCGCATGGGCCGAGAAGTCGTTGAAATCGATCAGGGATAAAGAAACTTCCGCGCCCTTGACCCGCGCCTTCTGGATGTTCTCGTAGTTCGTGCCGTTGGCGAATTTATTGAACGAATAGGCGATCAGGTCGTCGATTTCATTCACGTAATACGTGGCGCTGAATTTGAGTTTTTTGTTCGCCATGAACTGATCGAAACCGATCTCCCGGCTGCGCTGTCTTTCGCTTCTCAGGTTCGGGTTGCCGGGGCCGTAGACGTCGAGCAACTCGGCGAAGGAAGGCCGCTTGACGCCCTCGCCCACCGCGCCGCGAACCCGCGCGCCGGTTCCGGGGATTTTGTAGGAGGCGGAGAGCTTGCCGGTCGTCTCGTCCTCGCCTACGTCGAAATCATCCAGCCGCGCACCGCCCGCGAGGGTGAGGCCGCCCCGGAAGCGGAACTGCTGCTGCGCGTATATAGAGGTGGCCCGCCTGTCGCTGTCGTATTCGTTCTCGCCCGAGCCGAAGGAATTCTCATAAGCGCTCTTGATGGAGATGTCCTCTGTCTCCCACTCGACGCCCAGCGTGGACGTGGAGCGGCGAAGGACGCTTAAGCCGAGTTGTTCCCCGGAGAGCCTCACGTGGACTTGATTGTCGAAATGGAGCCTCGTTCCGCTCGTGTCCGTTTTGTCGGAGCCGGGGTTGATCGCGTCCGGCTTGTTCTCGAACAGCGTGTCTCTCAGGTACAAGGAGACGCGCGGGACGTATTCGAGCCAGGAGAAGGGCTTGAGATGCGCCCGCGCGCCGATGAGCTGCTCGGTGTTTCTCCCGTATTTGTTGGGTTCTCGGTAACCCGCATGAGCCGGTCCGGGGATGTCGTATCGGTTCTGGTTGACGTGGTAGAGAAAGCGAACCTTCGCCTTGTCCGAGAGGAAATGATCCAGCCCCACCGTCCCCACGGTGCGGTAGTAGCCGCCGTTGGGCAGGTGGCCCTCCGTGTCGAGGCGGCTTAAAGTCGCGGCGTATCCGCTCCTCGCCGTTCCCCCCTTGAGCTTGAACGTCTCCTCGAACGTGTCGCCGCTGCCTCCCCTCGCGCGGACGGTGAAGGAAGGCGCCTCGCCGGGTTTCCCGACGTCGGGCAGGAAGTTCATGACGCCCGAAGCCGCGTCCGAGCCGTAAAGGGGGCTTTGGGGTCCCTTGAGGATTTCGGCTGTGTCCACCCACTCAGGGGATAAATGCCCGAAGTCATACGCGCTCCCGTCCGGGAAGGTGAGCTTGAAGCCGTCGATCATCACGCTGGTGAAGTTGCTCTCGCTCCCCCTCAGGAAGAGGCTCGCCTGCCCGCCCCTGCCGCTCGCCTGCGGGAGGACGACGCCCGCCCCCTCGCTCAGGAAGTCGAGCATGTCGCCGGGCAGGAGGCTCTCGATTCTATCGGGGCCGAACACCTCCACCGAATCGGCCACGTCGCTCAGCCGCTCGGGCGTCCGCGTGGCCGTGACGGTGATGGGGTCGAGGTAGAGTTCTTCCTCGGCGCTTTGCGCGACGGCATTGCCTGATGCTCCCAACAGGATGAGCGCCGCGAGCCATACAGCGGACATGGCCCGTATCAGGCGGATGGATGATCGGGTGGGTTTTCTTGCGATGCCTTGCATGAGAAGACGCCTCCTTGAGCGGCCCTGGCGCTCGTAATCGACCCTTCGCGGGTCTCGGTGGAGATAACGCCGGCAGGCCGGTCTTCTGGCTCGCGCCGATGGCCGCCCCTCATTCCTTCCCGGGTGTGTCCCGGTGGACTGCATGGGGGGCGCGTCGCTTACAGCTGCCGGGCAGCTCCGGTTTCGCACCGGATTCCCGTACACCTGCCGGCTGTTTCAGCGGCGGTTTGCTCCGCCGCGCTTGTGGCTGTTGAAAAAGCCTCCCAAAAACAAGAAATGGATTACTCAATCGACATACGCTTGTGAAATAACACCCCCTTGCAGAGCGGCCAACAACCACTCCCCCCTTGAGGGGGTTGTTGAAAAAGCCGGCGAGGGAAAATTTATTTGTGTGTAGGTCGGACATATATGTCCGACATATATGCGACCCTGAATTTTTTCACCCACTACACGGGCCGCATGTATGCGGCCCCTACAAAAGCCGTCCCTTCCCCGGTCGCGTCAAACCTTCATTTATCGGGACTTTTCACCAACTCCCGCTTATAACAAAAGATCGGGCGCGCATCCGCCGTGTTGAGCGCGTGCTCTGGTCGCTGCTCTCGATTCGGGGCGTGATGATGCGCAAGATACCACCCACCTCCCGTTCCGCGAGGACGTGACGGGTCAAAAGATTGACGCAGGTCGGTCTCCTGGCTTCCGGATCATCCTACTCACGGCCCCTTCCCGGCGGCGTGCGCCAGTGGATATGGCCGCTTTCGTCCCCGGTCACAGTGGCGGGTCCGCGCCGGATTCTCACCGGCTTCCCGGGCTTTCACCGAGAAAGCCCACCTGCGACGGGTCGGAACAAATCCAAGTCAACTCAATGAATCAACGCGCTACAATGAGCAGTATTACACCGCCTCGTACTTGTCGCGCGTGATGGTGTCGAGATCGATGCCTTCGATGCGGACGAGGCGCGTCTCCCCCTCGCGCTTGGGCGAGTGGAATTCCCCCACGTCATAGGCCTTGGAGAGACCCGGCGTGAGGTCGTAGCTGCGCACGGCGCGCACCTTGCCGGGCGCCGCGCCGTTGGGCCGCTCGACGAGCTCGTAGTCCGTCATCGTGGTGGTTCCCACCGCCTGGCCGTAGATGGCCCACGATTCGCCGTGATCGTGCGGGGAGCTTCCGGTCACGCCCTTGTGCACGTGGGCGAAGATGCAAAAGCCGAGTTCGGGGTCCTTGTACAGCATCTGGCGGGGGGAGTCGTTGTCCGGCCCCAGGTGCTCCTGCACGAACTCCTGGTTCACCAGCACTTTCTCCAGGGCGTCGCTCACCTTCTGGAGGCCCGCCTTGCTCGAATCCGCTTTCAGTATGTCGTGGCATTCGGCTGCGAATTTGTCGAGAATTTCACCCATCGTTCGCTCTCCTTGTAATTGAGAGATTGATTTTTTCCTCATTTTAACGGCAGCCCGCGTCTTTTGCAAAACGATTGAGAGGGGAGCGTGCTTTTCCCGGTTTCGGTGTATGATTCGCGGACAACTTCAATACGGCGGAAAACGAACTTATTGCATGGAGCTTTGATGGATTCGGCGAAACAGCGCAACATCGAGACCTTCACGCGGATGGCCGAGACCTACGGCGGCTATTACAGCGACGCGGAACAGGCGCGCCTCGGCGCGATGGCCGAGCGGGTCGGTTTCGGCGCGGGTTCCTGTCTGGTCGATTTCGGGATGGGCACGGGCACGTCCGCAAAGCCCTTTCTGGCGGCGGGCGGGAGCGTGGTGGGGTTGGACCTCACCCCCGCGATGGCCACCAGAGGGCGCGAGCGCCTGCGCGAATGGGGGCTTGAGGCGAACGCCCGCTACGTCATGGCGAACGCGCACGACGCGCCCCTTCAGGCTGCGGCCGCCGACGCGGCCATCTGCAGGCACACGTTCCATCATCTGGATGACCCCAAAAAAGTTTTCGCCGAAATGGCCCGCGCCGTCCGTCCTGGCGGCCACGTCTTCCTGATCGACTATCACTACCCGGACGAGGCGGAGGAGCGCGAGAAAATAGAGGCGCTCGACAGAATCCGCGAGCCGACCATCACGCGGCATTTATCCGGTAAGGAAATGGAAGACTTGTTCAGGAAAGAGGGAATCGAGATCGCGGAGACCGTCGTCGACCGCACGGAAACGACCTTCGATGAGTGGATGGACATCGCCAAGACCTCGCCGGACGAGTTCCCGAAACTGAGAGCCGCCTTCGAGGCGCTGCGCGATCGGGGCGGAAGCTGGTATGAGGAAAGCGGCGAGGGCGCGGAATTCTCCATCATCAGAAAACGCCTGACCATACTGGGCCAAAAACCGGCCTGAATATCTTTTCTCCTCAAAGCTCCTGTGGCGCGCGCGATGTTCGATTCCCACCCTCAGCAGTTGCGAAGCAGCATTTGACGCGATTGATGAGGGGTTGTTGAAAAAGCCCCCCTCGGTAGTAATTGACGAGCGGGAAAGGGGATGTTTGTAGGGGCCGCATACATGCGGCCCTGGTTTTTGTGTCCACGAAAAGGGACGCATGTATGCGTCCCCTACACCGAACGGCGGCCGTAGTAGGGCCGTTCGCGAACGGCCCCTGCAAGATCGTCAGATCGGCGCGGGTGCCTGTCCTGTCGCGCTCGGGATGAGGGGGGGTGTTCGTTGCTCCCCTCAAAGCTCCTGCGGCGGGCTGCCCAATGGTGCGGGCTTCACGACCGCGTCGATGAGGTAGGGTTTGTCGCCCCGGGCGGCTTCCGCGAGGCGCGCCTCCAGTTCATCGGGCGAATGGACGCGCGCCGCCTCCACGCCCATCGATTCCGCCAGCTTGATGAAGTCGAGGCTGGGTTCCGTCAGGTCCATGCCGACGAAGCGATTAAACTCCTTCGCCTTGCCGTCCAGGGCGAGTACGCGCCCTTTCAGGATGTGGTAGGCCCCGTTGTTCGCGATGACGAAAATTGCGCCGACCCCGTATTTCGCCGCCGTCCAGAGGGTCTGGTTGGAGTACATGGCCGATCCATCCCCCGAGAGGCAGATGACGGGACGATCCGGCGTCGCTATCTTGGCGCCCAGCGCCATGGGCAGGCCGTTACCGATGCCGCCGCCTTTTCTCCCGAAAATCTGGGACGCGTTGCGCCCCACCGCTCGCCGGAAGCCGGGCCCGGCGGAGGTGAGCGCCTCATCCACCCACACGGACCCCTCGGGCGCGCCCGCGCCGAGCGCGCGGTGAAAGGCGGGGAGCGGCATGCCTTCCGAATAATCGTCTTCTTCTGCCGGGGGAGATGCGGTCTCTTGCGCGCTCTGGTTTTCCCCCGCGAGCCGCTCCGCGCGCGCTTTCGCTCGTTCGGCTTCAACCGCCGTCTGCGCGCGCGCCACGGCCTCAGTCAAAACGGGAAGCGTCGTTTTCGGGTCGCCGTAGAGTGCGGCGTCGAGCCCGAAGTTCTTGCCCATCTCCCAGGCGCTCAGGTCCAGATGAACCACGCGGCAGCTCTCGGGCAGCGGCCGCACGTCGGCGGGGTATGAGAACAGGAAAACCTCCGTGCCGACCAGGAAGACCAGGTCTGATTCCGAAAGACGCTCTCTCAAGGGCCCCGCGAGGATGGGGAGTTTCCCGGCGTAGAGCGGGTGCGCCATGGGATATGCGATCACGTTGGCGAAGTTCTCCTCATACGCCTTCGCGCCGATTTGCTCGGCGAAGCGCGCCAACTCATCCAGCGCGCCCGAATGCGCCACGCCCGCGCCTGCGACGATGCAGGGCCGCTCGGCTCGCGCGATGAGCGCGGCCGCCGCCTCGATGGACTCGGCCGATGCGGCGAAGCGCGTGTGGATGCGCGTGGGTTTTTCCTGGAGACCCGAAGCGGCGCTGAGCATGACGTCGCCGGGCAGGGAGAGGAAGACCGGCCCCGTCGGCGGCGTGAGGCTCACCTTGACGGCGCGCCGCACGGCCTGTTCCAGGTCCTCGACGCGTCGCACCTCGTAGGACCACTTCACGAGCGGCTCCGCCATGCGCGCGAGATCGTCATGGAGGATGATTTCCTGAAAATGTCCGCTCTGGGGCTGGTTGCCGGCGGTGACGAGCATGGGCGCGCCCGAGCGCTTTGCGTTGTAGAGGAGTCCCATCGCGTTGCCGAGGCCGGGCGCCACGTGGAGGTTCACGGCGGCGGGCCTGCCGGTGCTGAGGCCGTATCCCTCCGCCGCCGAAACCGCCACGCCCTCGTGCAGCGTGAGGATGAACTCGAGCCTCTCCTCGTTCACCAGCGCGTCCATGAGGGGGAGTTCCGTCGTGCCCGGGTTTCCGAACAGGTGCGTCACGCCCTCATCGAGCAGGGTTTCGAGCAGCAAGGATGCGCCGTTCGCGTTTCTCATCTATCTGGCCTCTGGATGTGTGGATACGATATGGATTAGTGGAAATGAATGCCGCCGTTCAGCAGAAGGGTCTGTCCGGTGATGTAGCCGTTTCGGACCATCAGCATGACGGCGTCGACCGTCTCCTCCACCGTCCCGAACCTCCCCATCGGGGAGTGAGGCGCGGTTACGCCGAGGTCGTCGGTCATCATGTCGGTCTTTACGACAGCAGGCGCCACGCTGTTCACCGTGATTCCTTCTTTCACCAGGGCGGCGGCGTAGGCGTGGGTGAGGCCGTGCATGCCCGCCTTGGACGCCGCGTAGTGCGGGCCGATGCGCCCGCCCGTGAATGCGGCGTTCGATGAGATGTTCACGATTCTTCCCCAACGCGCTTCCTTCATGCCGGGCAGGACGGCCTGGGTGAGCAGGAACGCGGATTTGAGGTTCACGTCGAGCGTGGCGTCCCAGTCGGATTCGGTGAGTTCATCGAAGGGTTTCTTGATGGCGATCCCGGCATTGTTGACGAGCATCGAGACGGGGCCGAAGCGCTCCCTCGTCTCATCCACCAGGCGTCGCACGTCTTGAGCGTCCGAAACGTCCGCCTTAACGACAAAGGCCTCCCCGCCCGCTTCATCTATCCGGCGGCGGGTTTCCTCCGCTTCGTCCGCGCGTTCGCGGTAGTTCACCGCCACGCGGCAGCCCGCGCTCCCCAGCGCCACCGCGCATCCGCGTCCGATTCCCCGGCTCGCGCCGGTGACGATGCAGGTTTTTCCCCTCAAGTCCGTGGCCATTCCATGTCCTCACAGTATGTATAAGAGGCTCGTATCCTAATTCATCCGCCGCGGGAAGGGCAGTCGCGGCTGGGAATTTTATGATGGCCGGCGCTGTAGGACAGTCACATTGTAGAACCTCAAGACATCACTCCCCCCACACGACGGCCCATGCGCCCAGCACTGAGCAGGCCCCGCCGATGATGACCTGCGCGCTCACGCGCTCTTGTTTCCTGAAAAAAAGCCAGGAGAAGAGGATGACGATCAGGATCGAGAGCCGGTTGATGGGAACCACCTGGATGACCTCGCCGTCCTTGATCGCCCACCAGAAGAAGAACGCGGCCAGGAAGTTGCACGTCGCGCCCAGCGTCGTGACGAGGAGCGAATGTCGGGTGAAGGGGCCGCTTTTCATCTGGAGCGTCGGGAAGAAGAAGGCGCTGGCGAGCAGGAGCGTGAGCGTCGTCATGTTCGAGACGCTCATCCCCAGCGTAACCGAGGGGATGTGGACGAAGCCGTATTTGCGCACGATGTGGGAGATGCTCGCAAAGGCCGCGCCCGCCACGGGGATGAGGTAATAGGTGAGCGGGATGCGCCTCCGGGCGGCTTTCTTGTCGTAGAGGAGCAGGACGCCTCCCGCCATGATGCCCAGCGTCCCGGCCGCCACCAGTGGGGTGAGCCTCTCGCCGAGCAGGAGCACGGCCAGCCCCGAGGACCAGACGAGGCCCGTCTGCGTCAGGATGGGCGTGCGGGCCAGCCCCACCAGCTTGATGGATATCATCCCCATGTAGCGCCCGCCCAGACCGCCGACCGCGCCCACGAGGACGAACCACAGGATTCCGTAGAGCGGCCAGTGGCCGAGTCCTTCGCCCATCGCGTAGAGGCCGAGCGCGAAGATGGTGGTGATGACGGTCGCGATCACCGTCGTCACGAGCGGGCTCAGGCTCATGAGCGCCCCCCGGTAGAGCGTCCTGGCGACGGAGATGAAAAACGCCGAGAGAAGCGCCATCAGGTTGGGATGCAGGGAGTCGAACAAGTGGAAAACTCTAGATAAGAGAAAACGCCATTATCCACGGGCGGGTAGGGCGGGGCAAGGCGGAGAGGTTTCGAGCGGAAAGGGAGGATTGCGTCTTTGTAGGGGCGGACACGCAGGTCCGCCCCTACGGGGGAAAACCAGCCAGAAATTGCCGAGGAAACTACACGGTGTGTTGCGCGGACGAGGCAGTCACCGCCCCGTTCGCCGCCTGCACGCCTCCGTTCACGGGCGCGCGCATCATCCGCTTGAGCGTGAGCACGGCGCTCTCGGGGCTGCTCAGCACCTTCGCGTCAACGCGGCCGGAGACCTCACCCCGCGCCCGCGCCATCGAGAACTGCGCGAGCAGGACGACGTCGGCCAGAGGTTCTTCCGCCGCGGCCTGCGCGATGAGAGCGTCGTGCGTCTGCGCATCGCCTGCCTGGAGCGCGTCGAGCGCGCCCGGCGCGTAGGAATCCTCAATATCAATCCGGCGCTTTCTTTGCGCGGCCAGGGCTTCGAGTTCGCGCCTTATCGAGGGGCCGGACGGCCTGAATGTGGAGAGGACCCGGATGCGGCCCCCAAGCGCCAGCGCCTCATTGAGCATCGCCTGGTTGGGTTTCAGAACGGGTATCGGGAGCCTCGCCTGGGCGGTCTCTATCGCCGCGCCGAATGCCGAGCATGAGAAGAGAATGGCCTGAGCGCCGCCGCGATGCGCGAACGCGGCGAGGTTCTCCACGCGCTCGTTGATCTCGGACGTCAGGTGACCGATTCGCTCCAGATCGCGGGACAGGGATTCGTCGATGAGTTGGACGACCCCGGCTTCGGGCCAATGGCTTTCGAACGCGGCTTCGATGGGCGATACCGCGACGCGGGTCGCATGGATGACGCCGATGCGGGCGGACATGTTCCGAATACATCCTTTCCGAGACGATGACGTATGAAAATGACGACACAGAGCGCCGGATTCTAGGCGAAACGCGCTTTCATGGCAAGTCAATCGCGACCAAGGCGGGAGCGGTTGACAACTGATGAGGGAGTGTCTTGTAGGGGCGGACTTATGTGTCCGCCCGCTTGTATGTTCGTTATGGTGGTATTGGGGCGGACACATAAGTCCGCCCCTACAAGACACTCTTTTTCTCCCTACTTCTCCGGCACCACGGGCAGCATGATGTAGGACGCGTGCTCGGGTCCGCAGTGGAGCGTCACGTTCTTGCCGAAAATCTCCTCGGGCCTGTCCGTGGGGTCGTCGTGCAGGAACGGCCCGCAGCCCCTGAACACGTTCTTCATGTTCGAGAGCCTGTGCGTGGTGACGCAACTGTATTCGTAGTCCTTTCCGCGAACGCTGAGCGCCAGCCGGTAGCCGGGGGGCACCACGATGCAGGTGGGCCAGACCTCGATGTCGAGCTCGTATATCTCGCCGGGATTCAGGTATTGCTTCTCATCATGCGCCTGGTAGGGTTTCCACTCCGTCGAGAGTTCGGGCACGAGCTTTCTTTGGGATGCTCTCAGCCAGCCCTGCGCGATGGGCGTGTTCGGGTCGAGCGTGCCCTGGAAGGTGATCTCCTTCATGTCGGGCGTGAACAGGCGCAGGACGAGGAACAAATCCGCGTCCTGTGTTTCTGAGGAGACGAAGAGTTTCGAAGCCATGGGGCCGGTTATCTCCGTCTCCTCATCGAACGGCGGCAGCATGAAGGTCACGCCGTCGCTGAAGCCCCCGTAGGTAATGGTCTGCTCGGTGTCGAGCGGCGCGGAATTCAGGTTCATGTGGGCCGGGTCGAGATAGAACTTCGTCCACTGCGTGCGCGCGAGCGGCCATTCGTTCTCGCCGCGCTCGACGAATTTTTCCCCCACGTGGCGCACCTTGAGCATGACGGGGGGCTTCTCCATCCAGCCGGTGTCCTCGCCTTTTAAGTAATGGCCGAAGAACTGTTTCTGGAGCTTCTCCCCGTAGGGGGTGTAAAACTCCGTCCAGTGCTCGAAGCCGTGGACTTCCAGCCATTTCTCCGTGGAGGCCGCGCGCATGAAGCCCTCGTAGTTTCCCCTGGGGTGCAGGCCCTGTCCGCCCCAGCTCGCCGCCGAGATGAAGGGCGTCTTGATCTTCTCCCAGTGGGCGGAGCGGTCCTGGTACCAATCGCCGTCCAGCGGACGCTCCAGGATGTCGCCCCCGTAGTCGGAGCGGTTTTTCTCCATTTCCTCCTCGCTCAGGGTGTCGGGGCCGCAGACCAGACCGCCGTGGACGCGGCTTTTGGGCCCGTTCTCGCCCAGGCCGTGCTGTACGCTTTTGACCTGCATGTCGTACCAGTTCGCGAGGAACGTGGTGAGGATGCCGCCCTGGTGGCTCATGTCGCGGTAGAAATCCGCCGCCCCCTCCCATACGCACATGGCTTCCAGGTACTTGGGCTGTAGCCCCGCCACGTGCCACTGGTTGATGGCGTAATACGATATGCCCGTGAGGCCCACCTTGCCGTTGCACCAGGATTGTTCGCCCGCCCATTCGATGCAGATGGCGAAGTCCTTCGTCTCGCGCGGGGAGAAGTGGTCGATATAGCCCGGCGAGCGGCCCGCGCCGCGCGAGTCCACGCGCACGCAGATGTAACCGTCCGGCACCCATTTCTCGGGATCCACGACCTCCCAGCTCTGGTGGATGTTCGAGGATCCCGCGATGGCGTCGGGGTGCGCGGTGGCGAAAAGATCCCACGCCGTCTCGTAGCCGTCCTGCCAGGCGAGGTCCTTCGCGTAGGGGCCGTAGCTCAGGATGACCGGGTATTGGCCGTCGCCGTCGGGCCGGTAGACGTTCGCCCGTAGCACCAGGCCGTCTTCCATCTTGATGGGGACGTCCCATTCGATGAGAAAGCCGTCGCGCTTTTCGGTTCGGTATTGCGGGTCCGTGCTCAGGTCGATGTCGCTCATGTTCACCTCATCTCGTCAGGGTAAGTTTTATCTTCCACCCTATTTCTCGGGGATCACCGGCAGCATCACGTAGGACTCGTGTTCCCCGCCGCAGTGGAGCGTCACGTTCTTGCCGAACACATCGGGCGGCCTGTCCTTGGGGTCGTTGTGAATGAAGCATCCGCAGCCGGTGAACTCGTTTTTCATGTTGGAAAGGCCGCCGCCCGAGCCGCCGGGGTACACGTAGTCCTTTCCGCGCACCGTGAAGGCGACCCGGTAGCCCTCGGGTATCACGATGCAGGTCGGCCATATTTCGATGTCCAGTTCATAGACCTCGCCCGGCGTCAGGGGCTGTTCCTCATCGTGGGTGTGATAGGGCCTGTAGGGCAGGGTCTTTTCGGGATCGAGTTTTCGGTGCGAAGCCCGCAGCCAGCCCTGCGCGATGGGGGTGTGCGGGTCGAGCGCGCCCTGGAAGACGACCTCTTCCATGTCCGGCGTGAACACGCGCACGACGAGGAACATGTCCGCATCCCTGGTCTCGGACGACACGAAGAGCTTGGCCGCGATGGGGCCGGTGACTTCCGTTTCTTCCGATACGGGCGGCGTGACGAAAGTGACGCCCTCGCTGAAGCCCGCGTAGGTGGTCGTCGCCGCCTCTTCGACGGGGGCGTCTTCCAGCGAGTGGGTCTTCGCGTTCAGGTAAAATTTCGTCCACTGCGTCCTGGCGAGAGGCCATTCGTTCTCGTGCCGCTCGACGAAGCGCTCGCCGGGGTGCCGCACCTGGAGCAGAACCCGGGGCTGATCCGGCCAGCCGGTGTCCTCGCCCTTCAGGTAATGGCCGAAGAATTTCTTCTGCATGTTGACGCCGTAGTCGGTGTAGAACTCAGTCCAGTGCTCGATGCCGTGGACCTCGAGCCATTTCTCCTCGCATCCGGTTTCGAGAAAGCCCTCGAAGTTCCCGCGCGGATGGAGCCCCTGCCCGCCCCAGTTGGCGGAAGATAGGAGCGGCGCCTGGATTTTGCTGAAGTCCGGCATCCGTGACTGCCAGTATTCATCCGTACTGAGCTTGTGGGAGAAACAATCCTCGCCGAAATCGTTTCGGTTCGCGCCGAGTTCCTCCTCGGTGAGGGTAATTGGGCCGGATACCCAATCGCCCGTGAAGCGGCTCTTGAAGCCGCGCGTGCCGCGCCCGTGCTGGACGGTGTAGACCTGCATCTCGGACCAGTTGCGCGCGAAGCCGTTACAGAAGATGCCGCCGTGGTGGGCCATCTCGCGGTAATAATCAGCCGCGCCCTCCCAGACGCACATGGCGGCGAGGTGGGGCGGCTGGAGCATGCCCACCTGCCACTGGTTCATGCCGTAATAGGAGATGCCGTTCAGCCCGATCTTTCCCGTGCTCCAGGACTGCACCGCCGCCCATTCGATGCACTCGTACAGGTCCTGCGCCTCGCGCGCCGACCAGATGTCGATGACGCCCGGCGAACGGCCCGCGCCGCGCGAATCCACGCGGATGCAGACGTAGCCGTCCGGCACCCATTTCTCGGGGTCCACGACCTCCCAGTTCTGGTACTTGTTGGTGGAGCCTGCGGGCACGTCGGGGTGTTGCTCTACCATGCGCGTCCAGCAGGTCTCATACAAATCCTCGAAATGCAGGTATTTTCCGTACGGGCCGTACGTCAGGATGACGGGGTATTTCCCTTCATCGTCCTGGGGGCGGTAGACGTCGCAGCGCAGGACGACGCCGTCTTCCATGGGAATGGGCGCGTCCCAGTCGATGCGCATTCCGTCCCTGTCTTCGGTCTTGAAATCGCTCATTCGGTCTTTCTCCTCGGCTCAACGAAAATGTTTGAGTGCAGGCGGCGCGAGTGGCCGCCCTGAAAGTTTGGTTGTCGTATCGGTGAACGCGGCGATTATAACGGCCTTGCGCCTCGTGATCCAGATGCGGGAGTCATTCAGGATCGATATTTCGGCGGGAGCGGATAGGCGCGCGTTCAGCTTGGAGGCGGGGATGCCCGCAGGGGCCGTTCCCGAACGGCCCCTACCACCCTTTTGAGGAGTATGCCGACCGGAAAGGGATCAGGAATCAAGAATCACGCCCCCCTGGAGGGGATGTTGAAAAACTCCACCAATCGAGAGTGTTCACCGTCATTCCGGCGAAAGCCGGAATCCATTTTACGCCTTTTGCCTTTCGCCAGGGTTCCCGCGCATTGGAAGGGAATGAAACGCCGCCGTTCATTCACCCGCATCTGTAAATGGATTCCGGCTTTCGCCGGAATGACGATCAAAAACGCATTCACCCGTAGGGGCGGCCCCCGTGGCCGCTCGCATCGGATATGTCCATCCCCATGGTTGTGCTTCGTGGGGGCCTCGGACAGGCACGGGAGCCTGTCCCTACAAACCCTCTATTTGCAGGACCCTATGCGGACTTTTTCAACACCCCCCTCAAGGGGGGAGTGATTTAGACGACTCGTATTTTTAGGCTGCTCCTCCCCACTCCATCGCGGATGTCACCGACGCTTGCCTCGTTGTCAGGCACGGGCGCAAAGCAACGCCGGGTAGTCATGCGGGAGCATCATCTCCTCGTTCCGTTATCCGGCGAAGTGCTCCATCGCGGCGAATCCAAGACCCATCAGCGCCGCGACGCCCAGGGTTCTCATGAGAGACTGGCGCCGCCACAGGAGCATGATCGCGCTCACTGAGCCCACGAGGAGAACCCGCCGGTCCAGGGAACCCCAGACCGGCGCCAGGAGCTTGACCGGGCCGATTTGCCGTGAGGGCAGTTCGGCGAACAGGACATGCAGGCCGAACCATATGGAGAGGTTGAGAATGACGCCCACCACCGCCGCCGTAATCGACTCCAGGGCGCCTTTCAGCCTCGGCTGGGCCGTGAGTTGCTCGATATAGGGCGCGCCCGCGAATATCCACAGGAAACAGGGCGCGAACGTGACCCATAGCGTAACCAGCGCGCCGGCGATTCCCATGCTCACCCCGCCCGCCCGGTACGCTGCGACGTAGCCGACGAACTCCGTGACCAGGATCAGTGGCCCCGGCGTGGTTTCCGCCAGCCCCAGGCCGTCCATCATTTCACCGGCGCTCAACCAGCCCTTGTGGGTCACCACGTCCTGCGCCAGATAGGCGAGCACCGCGTAGGCGCCGCCGAACGTGACCACCGCGAGGCGGGAGAAGAAATTGCCGATCCGCACCAGAATCTCGTAGCCGCCCACGGCCGTCAGCAGGAACACCGGTGTCCACCAGATAAGCATCCATATCGCCACCGTCCTCACCGTGCCGGATACCGACCCGCCGCCTCGACCCGTCTCGGTCTTTTCGGTGTTCTGGCCGCCCAGCATGAAAAATCCGAGCAGGGCGGATGCCAGTATAATGAGGGGGAACGGGAGCGACAGAAAGAAGATGGCCACGAAAGCCAGGCCGGCGATGACCCAGTGCACGGCGGAATGCAGAGCTCTTTTCGAGACCCTCAGCAAGGCCTCCATCACGATGATCAGAACCGCGCCCTTGATCCCGAGAAACAGCGCGGTCATTACCGGCAGGTGGCCCGCGGCCATGTAGAGCATCGCCAGGCCGAGCACCACCAAAGCGCCCGGTACCACGAACAGGAGGCCCGCCAGCAACCCGCCGGGCACGCCGCGAAGCCGCCACCCCGCGTAGGTGGCGAGTTGCATGGCTTCGGGGCCGGGCAGCAGCATGCAGAAGCTGAGCGCGCCCAGGAACCTTTCCTCGTCGAGCAGCTTTTCCTCCTCCACGAGGATGCGGTGCATGACCGCTATCTGCGCCGCCGGGCCGCCGAAGGAGAGGATGCCGATGCGCCAGAATACAGAGAGCATCCGGCGCCAGGAGATGTCGGATTCCCGATGCATGTCTCCGCCGTCGGAGTCTGCGGCGCCCATCATTGTTCTCCTTGATCAGCCGGAATTGAGGCCGGAATCACACAGGTGTTCGTTCTCGTCCGAGAAGAAAAACGTCCCTTAATCCGTGCGGTAGATTTGCGTGATGGCCTGGCTCGAGGTGTTCCAACCCGGTATGACGAGGCAGGAAGGCCCTGGAATGCCGCCCGCGACGATGAGCAGGATGTCTTCGGGTTCGTGCACCATCGGGGCAAGGGAGTCGTCGTCTTCATGATCCACCCAGTCCGGCCAGCGCGATAGCTCGGGCCCCCGGTAGCGCCCGCCTTTTTTGAGGACGCCCACGGGCATTCTCGCCCGCTCGAAGAGTTCTCCTTTCACGTCCGCGCGGCTGAGTCCCCCTCTCGCCAGAATGTCGGCGTGATCAGGGGCGACGACGATCACCCAGTTCGTCTGCGTGTATGCCGTCGTGGCGCCCATCGCGCACATGGTGTTCGAGAGCGTGGTGAGGACGCCCTCGGGCCTGGCGCTCACGTCGTCCATCGCCATGCGCGGCGCTTCGGCGTTGCAGACGGTGAGGACGTTCTCATCCGGGCCGAAGCCGAAATCGCCCGGCATCGGCTCCCAGGGGCTTTGCTCCTCGTTCTCGCGGACGCAGTAGGTGAACTTGGAAGGACTGCCGAAGGTGCTCATGTCCGAGACGCCCGGGATGCCGCCTCCCAGGTTCATCATGATCAGCCTGATCGCGCGGCCGATGGCGGCGTTCGCCCGGAAACCGGGGCCGAAGCATCCCGAACCTCCGTGGACGCCGATCTCCCGCGCGTATGGCCCGTTCAGGATCAGCAAAGGCCCGCCGGTGAACATGGTGGCCTGAATGCCCACGAGGTTGAAGCGCTCGACGAGCATGGCCTCTATGGCTCCCAGCACCACGGGCAGGTATTCGGGCTTACACCCCGCCATCAGCGCGTGAAGAGCGACGTTCTCCACCGTCGCCGTGTTCAGCGAGGGGGGGACGTCCCCCAGCACTTCGGCAGGGTCCCGGCCCGTGCCGCCCAGCATCCGGGCGAGGCGCTCCGGCGTGGGCGTCACCACGGGCAGCCCGTCCGACCATGGCATCTCGAAGAAAAACTCGAATGGGTCTTGCGCTTCGTTCATCGTGTGTCCTTACTGGGGGCTGTTGAAAAAGTCCCTTTTGGGCCGGATTGCCAATTGGCGTGTAGGGGCCGCATATATGCGGCCCACATGCCGCGAACCGGTCGGGTCGCATATATGTCGGACATATATGTCCGACCTGCAAAATCAACTCCATTTGCCACACCCTTCGCGTCAAATGCGATCGTATTGGGGTTTTTCAACAACCCCTACAGGGTGAGATTGTAGAACTTTCTCGCGTTCTCGAACGACACCTTGCGGATCGCTTCATCTGGGAGCCCTGCGTTTCGCATGGCGCGCAGCGTCTTGGGCACCGAGAGGATGTCGATGGGCCGGTATCCCAGGTGGTCGGAGTTCAGCATGATCCTGTCCGGCCCGAACTTCTCCACCCATTCGATGACCTGCGCGGGCTGGAGCGGCCTGAGCGCGCTGCCGATGCTGATGGCGCACATGGCGCGCGTATGCTCGTGGATGTGCCCGACCGTCGTGGCGTCGGTGTGATCGACGGCGACTTTGGCTTCATCGAAACCGGTCGTGCGGATGATTTCGAGGTCCTTCTGCATGTAGTGGAGCCGGATCTGCTCGGGCGGCACGCCCGCCTGAACGGCGACGTCGCCGAGAAAATCCTTGCTCTTCTTGGGCGTCGGCGTATGTAGGATGATGGGCTTGTCGTATTTTTTCGCGAGTTCCGCCTGCGCTTCGAGACATGCGGCCTGTTCTTCCATCGGCCAGGTGAGGGAGAAATACTGCGTGGGGTCAAGGCCGATCTCGCCCAGGGCGACGACGCTTTCGTCTTCGAGAAAAGCAGGCATCTCCTCGATCAGCTTTTCCCAGTCGCTCACCCGCGTCATCGAGCTGATGCCGACCGCGCAGCTGATTTGAATGAAGTGCTGCGCCTCGAGAGCCCGGGCCATGTCGATGGGCCCCTCCCAGAAGCGCATGATGTCGTCGTAACCGGGCGCTTCCTCCCATACCTCGCGGTAGAGATGCGGGTTGCCGCAGGAGAGCACCGCCGCGCGCATGCCCGTCGTGCCGAGCAGTTCCCACTCGTCCCAGTTCAGGGCGTGCATGTGGTTGTGGCTGTCGATGTATTCGCCGAACACCGGAACCTCTCCGCAGATTGGATGATTGAAGAGGCAACCTATCCGCATGGACACCGGCGGTCAAGAGGGAGGGTGAAAACAGGGTGCGGCGGGCCGGGGAGAACTCCCATAAACCAAACACCGGAGACGCCTGTCCCCGGCATTGGTGGGTTTCTGATTTTCTGGTGCGCGTGGCAGGAGTCGAACCTGCGACTTCCTGCTCCGGAGGCAGGCGCTCTATCCTCTGAGCTACACGCGCATATTCATCAACTGCTATTGAGCCTCACCCCTAAATCATGGAGTGCGTGCCGTCGCACATGGGCGCGTTGCCCGTCTGCTTGCAGCCGCAAAAGGCGCAAGGTTTGCCCGCCTGTACGTCGAGGACGATGGGGCGGAATTCCGAACCCCTGTGCGAGCCGTCACAAAAAGGCTGCGATTGGCTCATGCCGCACGCGCACCAGGCGACTTTCTCGTCCTTTTCCGGTTTATAGATATAGGGCGCTTTCTGGGCCACTTGGGGTTCGGCCATGGTGGTCTCCTTTCTCCCCGCAAGGTAGGCGATATGATTTCGATTCGCTATTCTAGTCTGAATCATCGTCCATGAAAAGGAAGCCCGATGCCCGCATCCACGCCCGCGCGTCTTCTTCGCATACTGGAGCAGACCTATCCCGACGCGCGCTGCGCGCTCGACTATCGGAATCCGCTCGAATTATTGATCGCGACGATGCTCTCCGCCCAGTGCACCGACGAGCGGGTGAACATGGTCACCCCCGCCCTTTTCGCCCGCTATCCCGACGCCGCCTCGTTTGCGGAGGCTGCGCCCGCAGAGTTGGAAGAGTTGATCCACTCCTGCGGCTTCTACCGCCAGAAGGCCAAGTCCATACGCGCGTGCTGCCGCCGCCTCGTGGAGGAATACGGCGGCGAGGTGCCCGCCGGGATGGAGCACCTGGTGACGCTGCCCGGCGTAGGGCGCAAGACGGCCAACGTCGTCTTGAATGAGGTCTTCGGCGAGCCGGCCATCGCCGTGGATACGCACGTTCTGCGCACCGCGAACCGGCTGGGCTGGATATCAACGCGCGACCCGGTGAAGGCCGAGTTTCAGCTTCTGGACGCCGTTCCGAAGAAATGGCGGGGGCGCGTCACGCTTCTCCTGATCCACCACGGCAGAAACTGCTGTTCGGCGAGAAAGCCCCTTTGCTCGGATTGTCCGGTCCTGAAAGGCTGTCCGCATGGACGGGAGGCGCTTTCGGGCGGTTGATTTTCGGGAATATGCGCATTCGACTGGACAATTCAAATTCCCTGTCCTTATAATCGCCTATCTTTTCATCCGCTTTCGAGGCTTGGCCCGCAATCCGGAGGTTATCCATGGCCAATGGCGCAGCCGTCGGCACCGACACGATTTTGGAACTGAGAGACCTGCACACCTACTTCCATACCCCCGAAGGCACGGTGCGCGCCGTGGACGGCGTGAGCTACAGCCTGAAGGCGGGCGAGACGCTCGGCGTCGTGGGGGAGTCGGGGTGCGGCAAGACGGTGACGGCGCTTTCGGTGCTTCGCCTCGTCCCCGAGCCGCCGGGCGAGATATTCGGCGACGGCATCTTTTTCGAGGGCCGCGACCTGACGAAGCTCGACACCAAGGAGTTGCGCGAGATACGGGGCAACCACATCTCCATGATCTTCCAGGAGCCGATGACGAGCCTGAACCCGGTGTTCACCGTCGGCTTCCAGATCGCGGAAGCCGTCATGCTCCACCAGGGCATGTCGAAAAAAGACGCGATGGACAAGGCCGCCGAGATGCTCGACCTGGTCGGCATCCCCCTGCCGCGCCAGCGGGTGCGGGAATACCCCCACCAGCTTTCGGGCGGCATGCGGCAGCGCGCGATGATCGCCATGGCGCTCTCGTGCAACCCGAAAATCCTCCTGGCCGATGAGCCGACCACAGCGCTCGACGTGACCATCCAGGCGCAGATTCTCGACCTCATGGTGAAGCTGCAGGAGGAACTCGGCACGGCGGTCATCCTCATCACGCACGATCTGGGCCTCGTGGCCGAGACGTGCAAGCGCGTGGTCGTCATGTACGCCGGCAAGGTGGTCGAGGAGGCGCCGACGGAGGAGATATTCGGCAACCCGCTCCACCCCTACACCCGGGGCCTGCTCAATTCGATTCCCAAGCTCAACACCTCCAAGCCGGGCGAAAAAATCCGTCTGGAGGAGATCAAGGGCATCGTGCCCAGCCTGAACCGCCTGCCGACGGGTTGCAGCTTCAACCCGAGGTGCCCGGAGGTGAAGTCGATGTGCCTGGAGCACGAACCCGAACTCAAAGAGGTATCCCCCGGACACTTCGTCCGCTGCCTGCTGTATTAGCGCTTCCCCGTATCGAGGCCGCCCGGAATCATTTTCTCTCCTCCTCTTGGAGAAAATGTGGATTTTGGGATATAGTCGCCTTTTTGCGGGCGTGGTTCTACGCACTGATTGATCTGATTTTGAATTCGCACGCGCGTGGCCGACGGCGAGCTTCCCCAACGCTGGGACTGGTTTTGGATCCGCCTCTCAAGGCCGCAGCGAGTGCAAATGCAGGAAAGGAAACACATATATGTCGCCGATTCGCATCGCCATCGCTGGCGTGGGGAACTGCGCGAGTTCCCTGCTCCAGGGCATCGAGTATTATCGCCACCATCCCGAGGAAGAATCGGGCCTCATGCACCGGGATCTGGGCGGCTACGGGCCGGAGGACATTGAGGTCGCGGCGGCTTTCGACATCGACGTCCGCAAGGTGGGCCAGCCCCTGCACATGGCTGCCTTCGCCAAGCCCAACTGCACGAAGACCATCTGGGAGAATCTGCCCGACTACGGCGTAAACGTGCGGATGGGGCCCATCCTCGACGGCGTGGCGTCCCACATGGCGGAATACGCTTCGGATCGCTCTTTTCTGCCCGCCGAGGCCGAACCCTGCGACGTGGCGGCGGAGCTTCGCGAGAGCGGTGCTGAAATTTTATTGAACTTCATGCCGGTGGGTTCGGAGCAGGCGGCGCGCCATTACGCGGAAGCCGCGCTCGCGGCGGGCGTTTCCTTCATCAACTGCATGCCGGTCTTCATCGTCTCGGACCCCGAATGGGCGGGCCGCTTCACCCAGGCGGGTATTCCCGTGGTGGGAGACGACGTGAAGGCCCAGCTCGGTGCCACCATCCTGCACCGAACGCTCGCCAAACTGTGCGCGGACAGGGGCGTGAAGCTAAAGCGCACCTACCAGTTGAACACGGGCGGAAACACGGATTTCCTGAACATGCTGGAGCGCTCGCGCCTGAAATCGAAGAAAATCTCGAAAACGGACGCCGTTCAAAGCCAGTTGCCCGAACCTCTCGATTCGGACGACATCCACATCGGCCCTTCGGACTACGTGCCCTGGCAGGACGACAACAAGATATGCTTTTTGAGAATCGAGGCGGAGGGCTTCGGCGGCGTGCCGCTCGAAATCGAGGCGCGCCTCTCGGTGGAGGATTCCCCCAACTCGGGCGGCGTCGTCATCGACGCGATTCGCCTCGCGCGCATCGCGCGCGACAGGGGCGAGGCGGGACCGCTCTACCCGGTGAGCGCCTACCTGATGAAGCACCCCCCCGTTCAGGTGCCCGATTCCGTCTCGCATATGATGATCGACGAGTTCATCGCGGGCGACCTGCGCGCGAGCGACCAGGTCGAGTTCAACGGAAACGGCCTGCCTGCGCGCTACGACCATAAATAACGCCTACGCATCGAAGTAATAAACCCCCGGGTTTGACGCCCGGGGGTTTTTGTTTGACTTGGCGCGCGCATCATCCCCCGCCGTAGGTTTCTCCCGCGCGTTCCGAGAGTTCGATACGCACGTCCTCGGGGCCGCGTATATAGGCCGTCGTCCTGCCGCCCATGCCCGAAGGCGATGGGTCGCGGATGAAGTCGGCTCCCGCTTCTTTCATCCGCGCGGCGAGGCCGTGTATGTCGTCCACGGCGAAGGAGAAGTGATCCAGGCCCATCACGGCGTCCGCGTGGTTCTCGCCGATGCGCTCGCCGGGCCGCACCCCTCTTAAGAAAAGCCTGGCCTCCCCGACGCGCACGACGGCGTTGGGCGCGCCGTGGAAATTATCTTCGCGGTAGATGACCTCGCCGCCGAATATCTTTTCGAAATAGGCGGCCATCCCCTCCAGGTCCCTGCAGATGATGTGCACGTGATCGAACGATAAGCGCATTTGCTCCCCCTTTGCATGAACGGCGGAAACATGTCTGTAGATACGAGGCCAATGTCGCCCGTCCGGGGGCGTGTGGTCAATCGCTCCCGTCGTGTAGAATGATGCGTCTCAAGAGGAGGTGCGCATGGCCGGAACCCGGAAAGTACCCACGATCTGGAAGACGGGGCTTCAGCGGGTGGCGCGCGGCGTCTACGCCTACATTCAGGCGGGCGGGCTGAACGTCTCGAACGCTGGGCTCATCGTGGGGGGCGATGAGGCGCTCGTCGTCGACGCGCTCTACGTGCGGCCCATGACGCAGGCCTTTCAGGAGTCCATCCGGAGGGCTACCGGAAAACCCGTGCGCAAGATCGTCTGCACACATCACCACGCGGATCACACCCTGGGGCTCGTCTGGTTCGGGCGGGACATCCCCGTCATCGCGCACCGCTGCATGCGTGAGCGGATGATCGAGACGGGCCTCGACCTCGCGCACTACAGGAGCGTGAACCCCGAATACGCGGGCGAACTCAAAAGGCTTAAGCCACGCTTTCCCGACGTAACTTATGAGGGCGGCATGACGCTGCGCCTCGGCAAGCGCGTCGTGGAACTCCATCACCTGGGCCACGCGCACTCGAAGGGCGACACCATCGTCTACCTGCCCGAGGAGCGCGTCCTCTTCACCGGCGACATCTGCTTCCACTACGTGACGCCCGCCACCTTCGACGCCCACGTCGGCGGGTGGATACGGATAGCGGAGAAGATTCTCAAAACTTTTCCCGTAGAGACCATCGTTCCGGGCCACGGGCCGCCGGGCGATAAGAGCGCGCTCGAAAAAACCTTAGGATATTTGAAGCTAGTCCGCAGAGAGGCTCGAAAGCGATTCAAGAAAGGAATGCCGCCCAGGCGCGCCGCGCGCGAGATTCCGCTGGGCGAGTATGCCGACTGGATGAAGCCCGACCGCGTGGAGCAGGCCGTGATGAAGCTCTACAACGAGTTCAAAGGCCGTGGCGAGCAGGGAATATCGCTCCACGACGCCCGGGGAGGGTAAGGAGGACGCATGCCCGAGAATTATGACCAGAGACGAAGCCGCTGCATGCTCGATCAATCGTCGAACACGCAAAACCCCGTCCATCTCATCCTGAGAAGCCCCTACGCGCTCAAGACCGAATATGGGGATGCCCAGCAGGACGTGCGCGTTCTACTCGATGCCTATAACGCCCTGGCCGAGCAGGATGAACCCGCCCCCGATGCGCGCGAAGCCCTGGCGCAACAGGCCGATGCGCTGGCCTCTCAATACGCCGCCGCGCACATGTCCGCCCTCGCCGAACACCTGGGTTTTCTCGCCGAACTATTGCGGGGCTACTACCCCATCCGTCCGGTTGTGGATGCAGCCAGGTTGGAAGAAATCTCATAGAGTCTAAATAATCGCTACGCCGTGCTTTACATTTCAGGGTTGCAAGACATTTTTATTTTCGCTATTATTATGCTTATCTTTCAGGTTTATTTTCTGCTACTATATTTTGGGTGTGAATTGCTAAATCCTACAAGATGTGGTAGTCATCATATTGATCACCCAAATGAACGATCTGCCTCGATTCATAAGGCTCTCTAAAACTATGGATAACGCCAAAAATTCGATTGCATTCCAGCAATATCATGAAACTGAGAAGGGAAAAATTATATTGGGGGACTCGTCTGCGTTTTTGGCACTTTGCGAGGAAAATTCCGTCAACCTCATAATGACAAGTCCTCCTTTTGGCTTGGTTAGAAAAAAGGACTATGGAAATGTACATGCCGATGACTATATAGATTGGTTCAAACCTTTCGCGGAGCATTTCAAGCGGGTTTTAAGGGATGATGGCAGCTTGGTGATTGATATCGGAGGCGCCTGGAATCAGGGGCAACCGACGAGGCATCTTTATCATTTCAAGTTATTGATCATGCTTTGCGAAGAATACGGATTTCATTTGGCGCAAGATTTTTACTGGTGGAATCCATCGAAGTTGCCTACACCGGCAGAGTGGGTAACTGTAAGAAGAATCAGGGTCAAGGATAGCATCAACACCGTCTGGTGGTTGTCGAAAACTCCTTGGCCGAAGGCCAGTAATCGTAGAGTTCTCCAGCCATACAGCGAAAGCATGAAAGAGCTGTTAGAAAAGGGCTACAAACCCAAAGCTCGGCCATCGGGTCATGACATTAGTGAGAAATTCAGTGTTGATAATGGGGCGGCGATTCCCCCTAATTTGCTTGCCGTTCCTAATACGGAAAGCAATAGCTTTTATTTGCGATATTGCCAGTCAAAAGGGTTGAAACCCAATCCCGCTAGATACCCCGCAGAAATTCCGGAATATTTTGTCCGTATGCTGACTGATAAAGAGGATTTGGTATTGGATCCGTTCGCCGGAAGTTGCGTTACCGGTGAAGTATGTGAGCGACTGGAGAGAAAGTGGATATGTGTCGAACTCGTTGAAGAATATCTTGAAGGCGCAATCGGACGATTCGGGAGTTCTTCCGAAATGAATATGACTAACAAGCACACAAAGGCCTCCTCGAATTATTATAGAATTCCTAAACCCGGTTCTTTATGGAATGGCGCGCCAAACGATGTACTGCCTTCCGATGGTGGAAGAAAAAGGCCGAACAAAAAATTACAAGAAATAGATGGCTAGGCCAAGTAAAAAACAACTGTTGAAACACGTTGAGAATTCTTTTGCTGAAAGTGGATGGAATTTTTTCTATCTATCAAGCTCCGGCGCTCATCCTGCACGATTCCATATCTATCGAAACAATCAGAGATTCATGGTTCGAGTTTACATCTGGAACCTTACACATGGGGGTGGAGCGGCTCGCCCTGAAGATGAATACAGAATCCAAATCACGGGATTTGATCATTTCGAACCGGAGCCGGAAGGCGTAACACTGATACTCGGTTGGTGGGACGACGCAGGTGTTTTCGCTGGATTCGATTATAGGCGCCATTCTGGAATTTTGGGTTCTTCTCCTTCGATTCAAATTAGAGAACTCGCTTTGAGAACGGCGGCCATAAATGGATTTGCGCCGTACAATAAAGGCAGTGGAGAGCTGGCAATCGCATTTCGACCGGATTTTATCGGAGCATATATCGAGAACATAGAGCACCTTCATGATTGCGGCAAAACGAACTCTGATAGAGAAATCTTGATGAAAATAGCGAATGAGCCGGACTCCGTTCAAGAAGAAGAAATAGAAACAAACGTTACTCGAAAACGCCGATATGCAATTACTTCAACTCGTAGGGCTTTGAGAGATATCAATTTTCGAGATCGCGTATTGACCGCCTACAAACATCATTGTGCTTTTTGCGGCGTTCAGCTCAAACTACTTGACGGCGCGCACATTGTGCCTGCAAATCACCCTGCAAGTAATGATCTTACGTCGAATGGAATTGCTTTATGCGTCTTGCATCATCGGGCTTATGATAGGTCTTTAATCACTTTCGATCCTAGTTTTCGAACGAAAATCAATCCCCAAAAGATTCAGGAGCTGAAAGAGACTGGACATGATGGTGGGCTGAGGGAGTTTTCAAAGAATATTAGACCTGTTTTGATTCTGCCACCCGACAGAAGGGATCGTCCCCGGAAGGATTTCGTTCAGAAAGCGAATCGAATACGAGGATGGTGAGGTTTCCTCAAATCTGTTCCCCAGCCCCAAACCCCCGGGACATAATGCCCCGGGGGTGTCTTTTGGCTGGACTTTCGTTGCTTCTCTACATCCGTTTACCTGTCTGACTCTTCCCATCAATGCCCGTTGGCGGCGGCGCCGGCGGGGGCTTCCGTGAGGCCGCAGAAGAACTCATAGTCAATGAGCTCGGTGATGGAGGGGCTGTCCCCGCATACCGGACAGGCCGGGTCGCGCCGTATCTTGAGCGTCCGGAACTGCGATTTGAGCGCGTCGTACATGAGCAGCTTGCCGATGAGCGGCTCCCCGAAGCCCACGATGAGCTTGGCCGTCTCCGTCGCCTGGATGGAGCCCATGGTGCCGCACAGCGCGCCGAGCACGCCCGCGTCCTGGCAGGAGGGCACCATGCCGGGAGGCGGCGGTTCGGGATAGAGGCAGCGGTAGCAGGGGCCGCCCACTGCAGGATGATAGACGGTGGCCTGGCCCTCGAACTTGAAGATGGAGGCGTCGACGATGGGTTTTCCGAGAAAGACCGCCGCGTCGTTCACGAGGTAGCGGGTCGGGAAGTTGTCCGCCCCGTTCACGATGACGTCGTAGTCCTTGAGAATGTCGAGCGCGTTGTCGCGGTTGATTCTTTCCTCGTGCGCGATGACGTTCACGTCGGGGTTGAGCGCGGTGAGGGTGGCCGCCGCGCTCTCGACCTTGGAGGTGCCCACGCGGTCGTTCGTGTGGACGATCTGGCGCTGCAGGTTGCTCATGTCCACCACGTCGAGGTCCACGATGCCGATGTTGCCCACGCCCATGGCCGTCAGATAAAGCCCGGTGGGAGAGCCCAGCCCGCCCGCGCCTATGAGGACGACCTTGGCGTCCAGCAGTTTCGCCTGGCCCTTTTCCCCGATCTGGGAGAGCAGGAAGTGGCGGCTGTAGCGGTTTAACTGCTCGGCGCTCATCTGCTTGTCCACCTGCACGGGAAAGCCCAGGTCTTTCCACTTCCCGTAGCCGCCCGCCATGGATTTCACGTTCTGATAGCCCATGGATTGCAGCACCTGGCCCGCGAGCAGCGAGCGCACGCCGCCCGCGCAGTAGGCGACGACGGGCGTCGTCCTGTCGGGAACGACCTGTTCGATCTTGAGCTCCAGGAATCCGCGGCTCACGTGTTCGGCGCCCGGCAGGTAGCCGCCCCGGAACTCGTCCGGTTCGCGCACGTCGATGAGCGCCACTTCGGCGCCCGAATCGACAGCGTCCTTCACTTCTTCCGCCGTGATCTCAGGAACATCGCCCCGCGCGGCCTCGAGCAGGTCTCGTCCTGTTTTTGACATTTCTTGATCTCCTTTGCTGCCGGCATTCGCCGAAAAGGAATATGGGATAGATTATCGTAAGTTGTCGGGATGAAAGAGCGCGCAACACCCGCCCAACAATTCTTTCGAATACTAAACTAAATTACTCAAGAATAGCAAGCCTGCCTCTTTGAAACATGGAAACCAGATCATTATCCCGGAAAAGACACCCAAGCGCCATGCCGCGAGCGGCGCGCTCGCGATAGCTTAAAGAGTCGCCTACACGACGAACGCTCACTCTGCGCGCTGACTCATGCCTGCGCCTTTTTCGAAAAATTCCAGTATGGCGTTCTGGTCCGCGTCCCCGTGGCCCAGGGCCGCCGCGCCCATATAGATCTGGCGGGCCATCGTGCCCAGCGGAATCGGCGTCCCGACGCCGTCGGCCATCGCCGCGATGATGCGCAAATCCTTGAGCATGAGGTTCACCGTGAAGGTGGGCGTGTAGTCCTTGGCGATCATGGGCGAGGCCTTGTATTCGAGGATTTTGGGGATGACGCTCGCCTTCAGGAACTCGACCATATGCTCGGGGTCGAGGCCCCCCTTCGTCCCCATGGTCAGCGCCTCGGCGATGGCGGAGATGTGGATCGCGAAGATGTGGTTCGTCACCAGCTTCATCTGGAGGCCCGCGCCGCTCGGCCCGAAGTAGTGGATCGAGGCGCTGAAGGCCTCCAGAACGTCGCGGTGGGCGTCGAGCGAGGCCTCATCGCCCCCCGCCATGATGGCGAGGGTTCCCGCTTTCGCGTGGGGCACGCTCCCGCTCACGGGGGTGTCCAGAAACCGGACGCCGCGGCTTTTCGCCTCCCCGGCGAGTTCCTGGCTGCCCTCGACCGTCAGGGTCGACAAGTCGAAGCACACGGCGCCTTGAGAGGCCGTCGTGAGCGCGCCGGTCTCTCCCAGGTAGGCTTCTCTCGCGTGCTCGACCTCAGGCACCGAACTGCAGATGACATCCGCCCCCGTGGCGGCTTCCGCAGCCGTCTCGAAGACCGTGAGGCCCGCTGCGGCCGCCCGCTCGCGCGCGGCGGGCGCGGGGTCGAACCCCCGGACGTCGAAACCCGCCTTCACCAGATTTTCCGACATGCCCGAACCCATGTTGCCCAGACCCAGAAAAGCAACCACTTTCGCCATTTCGCATCACTCCTGTTGAATATGGCGTCACGAGACGCCCACGCTTGCGAATCGGTGGAAAGGCCCATCCCTCACAAAATCAGGAGAGGCGTCCCCTGTCTCGTGTGGAGTATATGCCTGCCCCTGTGAAAATTATTTTTTCTTCGGCTTCGTTCCCATGGCGTTCAGGAAAGCCTCGAAAACGGCGTTCAGGTCCGCGTGTTCGAAACCGAGCGCCATGGCGGAGGTATGCTGCTGCCGCGCGGCGGCGCCCAGGGGGACGGGCACGCCCAAATCGTTCGCCTCGTTGACGCTGATTCCCATATCCTTGTAGCTCAGGCCCAGGTGCCCGATGACGCCCGAATAATCGCGCGCCGCCATCTCCGGGCCTTTGTAGTGCATCAGGTCCGGAATCACGCTTTGCTGTAAGAATCTCATCATTTTCCGTGCCGTCAGCCCCGCCTTTACCCCGAAAGCCAGACCCTCGGCCATGCCGGCGTGCTGGATGAAGACGATGTGGTTCGAAACCAGCTTCATGAGCAGGCCGTTTCCGGATTTCCCCATGTAGGTGACCGACTTGCTGAACGCCTCGAGTACGTCGCGGTGTTCCTTGAGCGCGGCCTCGTCTCCGCCCACGATGGCGGAGATTTCCTTTCGCTCTAGGTGCGGAACGCTTCCGAGCACGGGCGCGTCCAGAAAGGCGATACTCTTCTTCCTGGCTTCTGCGGCGATCTCTTTCGCGAGAGCGACGCTGCTCGTCGAAAGCTCGAAGCATACCGCGCCGCGCCGCATCGCCTTGAGCGCGCCTCCAGAGTCCAGGTAGACGTCTCTCACGATGTCGGTTTTGGGGAGCGAACTGCACACCACATCTGCGCCCTTGACGGTTGCTGCGACGCTTCGGACTGTTTTGGCGCCGTTTTTCTTTGCAGCCGCGAGGGCTTTGGGAGAGGGATCGTAGCCCGTGACGTCGAAGCCCGCGTCAACCAGGTGTTTCGCCATCAATCCGCCCATGCGGCCCAGGCCCAGGAACCCGATATTTTTCTTTGCCTTGCGCACCATTTCTTCAGGCTCCTGTGATCGGATGCGCCATTGCACACCGTCTATCTGGGCGTTTCTTATACCCCGTTAGCATTCACTTTCTCTTTGGCCTGGTGCCCATGGCGTTCAGGAACGACTCGAAAACGGCGTTGAAGTCCGCATCTTCGAGCCCCAGCGCCATGGCGGAGGTGTATTGCTGCCGCGCGGCGGCGCCCAGGGGTACGGGGGCGCCCAGATCGTTCGCCTCGTTGATGCTGAGTCCCAAGTCCTTGAAGCTGATGCCCAGGTTTGCGATGACGTTGGAATAATCGCGCGCCGCCATCGTCGTTCCCTTGTAGTGGATGAGCAGGGGAATCACGCTGCCTTGCAGGAATTTCATCATCCTGGGGGCCGTCAGCCCCGCCTTCATTCCGAATGCAAGACCCTCGGCCATGCCGGAGTGGTGGATGTTCAAAATGTGGTTCGTCACCAGTTTCATGATCAGGCCGTTGCCGGATTTCCCCATGTAGGTGACCGACTTGCTGAACGCGTCGAGCACGTTGCGGTGTTCTTTGAGCGCGGCCTGGTCTCCGCCCACGATGGCGGCGACTTCCTTGCGCTCCAGGTGCGGAATGCTTCCACTCACGGGCGCGTCCAGAAAGGCGATTCTTTTCTTTTTGGCCGCTTCCGCAATTTCCTTCGCCAGGCTGACGGTGCTCGTCGAAAGCTCAAAGCAGACCGCGCCGCGCCGCGCCGTTTCGAGCACGCCCTTGGAACCCAGATAGACGTTCCTGACGACGGCGGGCGAGGGGAGCGAACTGCACACCACATCGGCGCTCTTGACCGCCGTAGCGACGGTTCTGGCGGTTTTGGCCCCGTTTTTCTTCGCAGTCGCTATGGCCTGAGGCGCGGGATCGTAGCCCGTGACGGGGAAGCCGGCGTCGACCAGGTGCTTCGTCATCAGCCCTCCCATGCGGCCCAGACCCAAGAATGCGATTTTTTTTGTTGCCTTGCGCGCCATTTTTCTCTCCTATCTTTCGATTCCGAGCAGCTTCAGGGGATTTTCCACAAGTATTCTTTCACGAACGCTCTCATCCGGTGCCCAGTCGAATAGTTGATCCAGCAAGTCGCCGTCGTTCGGCATCGGAATCTTGCAGGCGGGATGCGGCCAGTCCGTGCCCCAGATGATGCGCTCGGGCGCCGCTTCGATGAGCGCGCGGGCGACCGGGTCGACATCCGTGTAGGGTGTTTGCATGAGGTCCGTGATGCGGTAGGCGCCCGTGAGCTTCACCCAGGTTTTACCTTCTTTTAGTAGGTCGATAAATTCCTGCAGCGGTCCCAAACCTTTGCTCGCCGGGACGTAGCCCATGTGCCCGAAAACGCTGTGCACGGGGAGGGAAGAGAAAGTTTTCCGCAGATCGGGGAACTCATGGACGTGGATGAGGAACTCCATGTGCCAGCCCATGTCCTTGATGCGCTCGCCCATCGTCTGAACGTCTGCGAACGAAGCGAAGGGATTTCCGCCCTTGTCCGCCAGGTTGATGCGCAAGCCGCGAACGCCCGCCTCGTGAAGGCGCGTCAATTCCGCTTCGCTCACATCCTGGTTCACGGAAGCCACGCCCATGAGCCGTCCGCCCGAGCGTGCCATGGCGTCGAGCATGGCGGTGTTGTCGACCCCGTAGACGCTCGGCTGGGTAAGGACGCCGCGCGCCACGCCGAGCTTGCGGTGGAGGGTTTCGTAGGCATCGAGCAGGGCGTCGGGAGGCGTATAGCCCCTTTGGAGGGAGTAGGCGTATCTGCTCTCGGGACCGAAGATGTGTCCGTGGGTGTCCCACGTGCCGGGGGGGAGCTTGAAGCGGGGCGCTCTGGGTTGGGGATCAGGCGGCGGGCAGGGGAGCATATCCGGCATTCCGTTTCCTCCTAGTGGAGGTCGCCATCGCGGCCGTAGAGCTTGTGGCGTGGCCTGCCCGCGAGAATCTCCGCCTTTCCCCAGTCCGTTACGGCGCGAAAGGCGTCGCTCCTGATGAAGTCCATGAAATCTTCCTGCGCCTCCCACTCCGAGAGGATGGTGTAGGAATTCGGGTTTTTCACCTGTTGATACAGAAGGCTCTGCACGTGGCCGGCCTGACCTTCGAGGGCGCCGGCCACGGCCTCGAATTTCTCCTCGAACTCCTTCTCCTTACCCGGGAGCACTTCGTAATACATCCCTACGGTGATCATGTTTCACTCCTTGCGAGTTGCTGATGAATCATCCTAGATATTCGCGCTCCCACGTCTGAATTTCCGTAATGCCCAGGGCGTCGTTGTATTCCTGAAAAGTGGCCATCATCCCGCGCGCCGAGCGCGTGGAGCCTTCTTCCTTCAGGATGCGCAGCACGTCGTTCACGGCCTTCAGGTACGTGCAGCGCACGATGCCCGGGTAGATGATGACGCCGAAGCCGAGTTTGCCGAGTTCATCCACGCTGAGGGCCGCCTCGCGCCTCGATTCGTCCAGCGTGGTGACGTGAGGCGGGGGAACCTCGGCCCCGATTTTCCGGAGTTCTTCCTCCGTCCCCTCCACTTCGATGAACGTAAGGTCGGCCCCAGTTTCCTTATAGGCGACGGCTCTGCGGATCGCTTCATCCAGCCCGTGGTCGGCGGCGGCGTCCGTGCGGGCGAGGATGAGGAAATTCTCGCTCTCCCGTGTATCGAGGGCCGCCTTGAGCTTGCCGAGTTGTTCTTCCAGCGAGATGACGGGGATCGAGCCGGGCAGGAAGCCGCACCTTTTGGGAGTCACCTGATCCTCGATCTGGATGCAGGCGACGCCCGCAGACTCCAACTCGCGGACGGTGCGGATCATGTTCACGGCGTTGCCGTAGCCGGTGTCGGCGTCCGCGATGAGGGGGATCGAAGTCGCCTGCACGACGTTGCGGCAGACATCGGCCACCTCGCGCAGCGTCATGAAGCCCACGTCGGGCTTGCCGAGGAGCGCCGCCGAGGCACCGTTGCCCGTCAGGTAGTTCACCTGAAAGCCCGCCTGCTCCACCATGCGCGCGCTGAAGGCGTCGATGCAGGCGGGAGCGAGCACGGGTCGATTCTTTTCCAGAAGCGCCCGAAGATGCGCTCCGCGATGGCTCATGGTTTATCCCTCGAATAGGTGGATAACAGGTTATTCGGAAGTTCTCCCACCACCGGCTTCGTGTCAAGCGTGCCTTGTATTTCGTGCTTCCAGGGGCTAGGGTGGCTCCCGCCTCCACGGGGAAGACGGGAATCTCATTCTATGTCGAAGATGCGCTCTCATCGAACCGAGCCTGAAGAGTTGGCCGTACTCGCCCGCGCCGTCGAGCGTTCGCTGGCCGAGGGCGGCAGGGGCCTCCATCACCTGAGCACGCCGCTGGGACGCGCCAATTATGTACGCAAGGCGGATATCGTGAAAAATCTGAAGCCCGGTGGCGGCAGTTTGCTGGACTGGGGATGCGGATACGGGCAAATGTCTTATTTGCTCAGAAACCGGGGTTTCGAAGTCGTCTCGTATACCATCGAGGCGCAAGAACCCACGCCTTCTAACTCGTTTCTCCGCAAGCAGGACCTGGAAGTCGTTTACGACAAAGACCCCGTTCGGCTTCCCTTCGGGGATGAGACGTTCGACGTCGTTTTGTCGTGCGGCGTTTTGGAACACGTCGAAGACGAGAGCGGATCGCTCGCAGAAATTCGCCGCATCCTGCGTCCCGCGGGGCTGTTCATCGTGATGATGCTTCCCAACGAATGGAGTTATGCGGAATTCATGGCGAGAAACGTCTTCCGGGTGAGCGAGCACGACCGGCTCTATTCCATCGCCAAAATTCGGCGTCTCCTCTCCCGGTTCGAATTCCGGGCGGTCGAGACGTGGTACTCGAATACCCTGCCAAAGAATTTTACCCCTTTGCCGGAGGCGCTCAGGCAATCGCTCGGTGCGCATCCGCGTTTTTGGCTGGGCGTCGAGGCCCGGCTGTCCAGGATTCCTCCCATCTGCTGGTTCAGCGGGGTCGTCGAGGGCGTCTTCGAGCGTGAGTAGTGAAGACGCGCCGAGATGCGAAATCGACTCGCGGGGTCATGGACCGTCGCGTGAAGCATCCTTGTATGTCCGAATGTCGCCGAAAGCGCCTTGCGCTTTTTCCGCCAAATCGCTTAACTGAAAACCTGCGCTCATTGGACCCACCAATTTCTGGAATGAGAGCAAGCGAATATCCCAAAGCACCGGAATCTTTGCGGTAGAAAAACGCTTACGTCTCATGGAATGCGTCATCAACTCAGGTGGGTCGTCATGCGAGTTCTCATCGTTTCCCGCTTCTGCGTCTCGCCGCTATATCGCGCGAAGTTCGCGGCACTCGCCCGGCGGCCGGGACTCAAGGTTTTTCTGCTCGCGCCCGAGAGGTGGAGAGAAGGCGCGCGGGTGTTCACCTGCCGTGAGGGCGAGGAGGACGGCTACCGGATTTTCACGGGTCCCTTGATTTTCAGCGGCAGGGTGGGCGGCCACGTCTACCGCCGGGGCCTCTGGAAAGCGCTCAGGGAAGCGCGTCCGGACGTCGCCCACTTAGAGGAGCAGTCCTACGGTCTCGTGGCGGCGCAGGTGCTGCTTTACCTCGCATTGCTGAAATCGCGTCCGAAGCTCATGGTCAACAATTCGGAGAATTCGGGCGCCGCTCTCCCCTGGCGCGCGAGAACGATTGAAAACCAGGTTTTTCGCCGCGCGGACGCGCTTTTGGTCTACGCCCATACCGCCCGGGCTAGACTCTTGCGACTCGGCGCGCCGCCGCAGAAAATGCGAACACTTCCTCAATGGGGAGTGGATCCGGAGCTTTTCCGTCCGCCCGAGCCGGGCGAGCGCGGCGATGCGTTCAGAGTCGGCTACGCCGGGCGGCTTGTTCACTCGAAAGGGGTAGACGTTCTTCTCAAAGCGCTGTCCGGCCTCTCTGGAGTGTGGAAAGCGCAGATTGTGGGAGATGGAGAGGAGCGCGAAGCACTGGAGAGGCTGGCGCGGTCGCTCGGTATCGGGGAGCGGGTGGAATTCGTCGGCCGGGTCGATCACTCCGACGTGCCCGGATATTTGCGCGGGTGGCATGCGCTCGCGCTTCCATCGAGAACGACCCCGCACTGGAGAGAACAGTTCGGCCGGGTGCTGATCGAGGCGATGGGCTGCGGCGTGGTTCCCGTGGGAGCGACGACGGGAGAAATTCCCCACGTCATCGGCGGGGAGGGATATGTTTTTCCGGAAGACGATGTAGAGTCTTTGCGGGAAATTCTCCGGAAGCTGCAAAGTGAACCCCGCGAGCGCGAGCGCCTGGCGCGGGCGGGGCGCAAGAGAATGCTCGAAGAATTTACCTGGGACGTGCTGGCCGGGAAGGCTCATCGTCTCTATGAAGATGTTTTGGGGGGATGAGGCAGACGGCATCGTATAACTTGCAGGGGTTCCATGCGGAAGCGGAATTTCCGCCGGGGGGCGAAGCGCGCTATATTCTTAAGTGCTTTTTGGGTTGAAATTCTTTTCGAGAGTGCGTGATGAACAGGTCGGAAAACGCAGCAATGCGCGAATCCTCCCATGATGCGGCGAGTTTTCTGGACGAGGCTCGATTGCGCGTTCCTCCCAAATCCGCCGCGCCTTCGATGAGAGAGGCGCTCAGACCGGAGCAGCGCGGCAGGATTCCCGTTTTCGAGCGTAGCTACCACTATCAGAGCCTTCCGGTGCGATGCGCGTTTCGTGCGGTCGACCTGCTGGGGGAGACTTTTGTTCGCAACACGAGAGAACGGCCTCCGGCAATTCGCCGCGTTCTTTTGATGCGCCCCGACCATATCGGCGACGTCGTCTGCACGCTGCCCGCAATCCGTGCGATTCGCGACAGTCTGCCGGATGCGCAAATCGACCTCCTCATTCGTTCGTCCGCCCGCTCTTTGTTCAGGGAGTTCGATGAAGAATTGGCGGGGGTGGATTTTCTCGTTTTCAATGCGTCCTGGCGCGACAGGCCGAAAAGAAAGAAATTCGGTTTTCTCTCGATGAGCCGGCTGAGGCGGCTGCTCAGATTGAGAGCCGAGGAAATCGGCGGCCCCTACGATCTGGCGGTGGATTTCGCCGGAGATTTTCAGTCGATCCTCGCGGCCAGACTTGCGGGCGTACGCTATCTGGCCGGGCGCGGAATAAGGGGATTCGGCTTCGGTCTGGACGTGGAGGCCGAGGAGTTTCCCAAACGCCATCAGGTGGAATTTAATCTGGATATGCTCGAATACGCGGGGCTGGGTTCGTTCGAGACCAAGAACCCCGCGCTGGCGCTTTCTGAGGAAGAGTTGGCCGAAGGGCGTGCGTGTATAGCTTCCATGACGGAGGATCCCTCGGGTTCTTTCATCGGAATTCACCCTGGAGCAGGAGGAAGAGAGAGAATATGGAGCCCGAAACTTTACGGAGAGTTGATCAGCCGGGTCGTCTCCACGCTTCCCGCTCGGGTTCTGTTGTTAGGCGGGCCGGATGATCGGCCGGTCGTCGATGCGACCCTTAAATCCATGAAGGGCGTCCGCGTCCGGGGCACTATTTTGGATATGTGCGAGAGGGTACAGAACCTCCGCTCGCTCATGGGAGTCATGAAGGCCTGCCGGCTGTTCATCGGCAACGACTCGGGCCCCGCCCATATCGCCGCGGCGCTCGGGGTTCCCGTGATTTGCATCTTTCAGGGGCCGGCTGAGCCGAGCATATGGGGGCCGCGCGGCCCGAATATAGTGGTATTGCGAAAACTTCCCGCATCCAAGGGCGGTGTCCGGAGGGACAGGGAGAATCAGGAGCTCGAGCGCGTCTACGAAGCGGTGAAGAGATGCGTATAGGGATTGACGTTCGCATGATCTCGATGGGGGGCATCGGAACCTATTTGAGAGCCCTGCTCGCCGGGCTGAGCAGGCGCGATGACGATGCCGAGTACGTGTTGTTCGCACAGGAAAAGGACGTGGGTTTCTGCGCCGGGCTGGGCGGTAATTTCACGCGGCGGGTTTGCGACGCGCCGCCCTATTCACTTGCCGAGCAGGTGATTCTGCCCCGGCTGCTGGCGCGCGAGCGGCTGGATCTGATTCACCATCCGCATTATTTCGCTCCTTTTTTCGGGAAGACGCCCATGGTGGCTACGATTCATGATTTGATCCATCAGTTGTTTCCGGCGCTTTGCCCCTCGCCGCTGCACTGGCGCGCCTCCAAATGGACGGTCGCGAGAACGGCGCGGCGGGCGCGTCTGGTTCTCGCTGTTTCCGAGCACACGAAAAGAGATATCGTGAAGCACGTGGGCGCCCCCGATGAAAAGGTGCGTGTCGTGCACAACGCCTTGCCGCCCGGCTGGGAGAATGGAAACGCGCCCTTGCCTGAGGCGCTAAGGAAACTCGGCGATACGCCGTATTTTCTCTATGTGGGAAACCACAAGCGCCACAAGAACCTGCAACTGCTGCTCGATGCCTTTGCGGATTTGCTGAAGGAGGCGAGCGACGTTCGCCTCGTCATGACGGGCGAGCGGCAGAGTCTGGAGAATGTCTTGCAATTTTTGAAACTCGGGGAAGAGGTGGTGTTTCTGGGGCAGATGTCTCGAGAGTCGCTGCCGGGTGTCTATCGCTCCGCGCTGGCGCTGGTGTTTCCCTCCCATTACGAGGGTTTTGGCTATCCTCCCTTGGAGGCCATGGCGTGCGGCGCGCCGCCGATTGTGTCGGATGCGGCGGCTCTGCCCGAGGTGGTCGGCGACGCGGGCCTGATCGTTCCGCGGGGAGACAAGACCGCCCTGCGAAACGCGATGTTGCGCATTTTGAACGAACCGGGATTGAGAGAGGCCCTGTCTGAGAAGTCGACAGAGCGGGCGCGCTTTTTTCACTGGGAAAAGCTCGCTGCTGAAACACAACGCGCCTACCGCGACGCCCTTTTATGTTCGTCCGGGTGAATTCCCGCCTCTGCATCTGCCTCCAGGTCTTGAGACCTCAGGAGCGCATATGCGGGTAGCGATCGTGCATGACTGGCTCACAGGCATGAGAGGCGGAGAGAAATGCCTCGAAGTGTTTTGCGAGATATACCCGGAGGCGGATATCTTCACGCTGTTTCACGTTCCGGGCTCGGTTTCCGAGGTCATCGAGCGCCACCGCATCCATACCAGCCCCTTGCAGTGGGTTCCCGGCGCCAGACGGCGCTACCGCTATACGCTGCCCCTCATGCCGACGGCTGTGCGGATGTTCTCGCTCGGGGAGTACGATTTCATTCTCTCAAGTTCGCATTGCGTCGCGAAAGGAGCAAGGGGAGGTTATAAAACCTACCACCTCAGCTATTGCCACACGCCGATGCGCTACGCCTGGAGCGGGTATGAGGAATATCTCGCGCGATTGGACGGCGGGGCCAAGTGGTTTTTCCCTCGCCTCGTCGAGTATCTTAGAAGATGGGACAACGAAGCCAACAAGGGAGTACATGATTTCATGGCCAACAGCCGGACGGTGGCGGAGCGCATCCGCCGCTATTACGGTAGAGAGGCGGAAGTGCTCTATCCTCCGGTGGATACCGAGTTCTACCGACCCCGAAACGGGCGCGTATCGGACTACTATCTCATGGTCACGGCGTTCGCGCCCTATAAGCGCGTCGATGCGGCGGTCGAGGCGTTCGGGCGGCTTGGGCGCCCGCTCAAGATAGTGGGAGAGGGCCAGGATTTCGAGCGCATCCGCGCGCTCGGAAAACCGAACGTGAAATTTTTGGGTTGGCAGGATGATGAAACCATCCGTGATCTTTACGCCGGATGCCGGGCCTTCATCCTGCCGGGTGAGGAAGATTTCGGCATCGCTCCGATCGAGGCGCAGGCATGCGGCCGTCCGGTTCTCGCTCTGGGCGCGGGCGGCGCGCTCGAGACCGTCGTGGGTGTGAATGCGCAAGACTATGAAACGCCGCCGGGCTTTGTTCCTTGGAGCGAGGCGGGGGATGGTGAAGCGGAACCGACGGGGGTGTTTTTCTCCCGTCCGGAAGCAGCGCACATCGAAGAGGCCGTCATGGCGTTCGAGAAGATAGAGCATCGATTCTCGCCTGATGCCGCGCGCAGACAAGCGGAGCGATTCGGGCGTGAGCATTTCAAGAAAACGTCGGCGGAGCGTTTTCGGCAGGGATGGTTGAATCACCGCGGGCGTCTGGAAAAATCTGGAGAAACATACTGAGCGATAGAGTAATACTAAGATAAGGTTGCTTGAAGGCGCCTTGCACGAGGAACTTTTGGCTGGACCCGACAAGGAACATCATGTCGTGTTACGTAAATACGGCCAATTGAACTCTTTTTTTCTATTCGGGGGAGACGTCATCGCGCTGATTGCGGCCTGGTTCATGGCGTATTGGTTGCGTTTCGTCGCGGAAATAGTTCCCGTTCCCTCCGGATATCCCGATTTCAGCGTCTACCTCGTCTCGCTTTTCGTGATACTGCTCATTTGGCTCACCGCTTCGGGCATTACGCGTTTGTATCATTACCGGGCTGGCCTCAATCGCGCTCAGGAGGTTATTCGGCTCATGAGCACGTTGGCTTGGACGGTTCTGCTGTTCGCCTTCTTCACGTTTTTCTATCGCAAGCAAAGTTACAGCCGATTGTTGGTCGTTCTTTTCATGGTCCTCGGGCCTGTTTTTCTTTTCTCGGTCCGACGTCTCGTCTGGTCCTTCATTCGACGTTTGAGGCGCCGGGGCGTGGACGTGCGGCGCGTCCTCATCGCGGGAACAACGCCTATCGCCCGCCGGGTCGCCACTCATTTGGAGACATATCGATATCTTGGCTTTCAGGTCGTGGGACACCTCTGTGAGGGAGATGCCGCAGAAGGCGCGCCCGTACTCGGGAAGCTGGAGGAGGTGCGCGAAGTCGTGGCGCAAGAGAGAATCCATGAAGTCTACGTGGCGCTTCCCCCGAATTCGCGCGCCGCGCAAGAGGAATTACTGAACGCGCTGGCGGATTCGAGTGTTGACATCCGTCTGGTACCCGATATCGTTGAACACATGCGGCTGAACGCCGGAATTGAGCAACTTGACGGCTTGCCGGTAATCCTTTTGTCGCAAACACCTCTTTCGGGCTGGAATCGGTGGATGAAGGTGGTGGTGGATTATTTTCTGGGCGCTCTATTGCTGCTTGTTCTCAGCCCGCTCATGGCCGTCATCGCACTTGTCGTGAAATGGACGAGCCGCGGCCCCGCCTTTTATCACCAGGAGAGAATGGGTCTGGACGGCGTGCGGTTTCGCATGTACAAATTTCGCTCCATGAGAGTGGATGCGGAGGCGGAATCGGGCGCGGTCTGGACGAAGGGTGAGGATGAACGGCGCACCCGGTTCGGCGCTTTCCTCAGAAAGACGAGTCTCGATGAGTTGCCGCAGTTGTTCAACGTGCTGCGCGGTGAAATGAGCCTTGTGGGCCCGAGGCCCGAGCGTCCGGTTTTTGTGGAGAAATTCAGAGCATCCGTTCCCGATTACATGTTGCGCCACAAGATGAAATCCGGAATGACGGGTTGGGCGCAGGTAAATGGATGGCGCGGAAACACGTCGATAGAAAAAAGAATCGAATTCGATTTACACTACATTGAGAACTGGTCTCTGGGCTTTGACATCAGGATTTTATGGCTCACCCTCTGGAAGGGGTTGATAAATAAAAATGCGTATTAGACGGCATCATGGGTGGAAAGAATGAGCTGTCCCCGGATTGTCGCCGTCATACCTGCCCGCTGGGCTTCGGCGCGTTTTCCAGGAAAGCCGCTGGCTTTATTGTGCGGACATCCCATGATTGAATATGTTTACAGACGCGCGTCGAGGTCGGCATTGGTGGACGCCGTCTGCGTCGCCACCGATGATGAACGGATAGCCGATGTGGTGCGCGGGTTCGGCGGAGACGTGAGGATGACGCGGGGCGACCACGCAAGCGGCACGGACAGGGTGGCCGAAGTCGCTGTTGGAGAGGATGCGGACGTGGTCGTGAACATACAGGGGGACGAGCCCCTGATCCATCCGGATGACATCGACGCCGGCATCAAACCATTGGTCGATGATTGCGGCTTGGGAATGTCGACGCTGGCTGTGGCTTTCGATTCGCCCGAGGAATTTCTGGATCCGAACGCCGTGAAAGTGATGAGAGGAGAGAACGGGAATGCGTTTTATTTTTCTCGCGCCCCTATACCATATTCAAGGGACGTTCTCTCCGGGGAACGTAAGGCGTATGAGAAAATCGTGGAGAAATGGGCGGAAATATCACCAAAGCCATTGAAACACCTTGGATTCTACGCTTACAGGAGAGAGAGCCTGCTGCGATTCGCCGGCTTAAGGCCATCTCCGCTAGAGAAACTGGAGCGGTTGGAACAGCTTCGCGCTCTTGAGGATGGGTTGGCGATTCGTGTTGTGGAAGCCAAGAGAGATGCGGTAGGAGTAGACCGCCCCGAGGATCGGGAGCGTCTGCTGGGAGATGATGCGATGCGCAATGCGCTTGAGGAGGAAAAGAGCAGGTGGCCAAGTATATCTTCGTAACGGGAGGCGTTTTGAGTTCTCTGGGCAAGGGGCTCGCTTCCGCATCCATCGGCGCCCTCCTGGAAGCCCGTGGCCTGCGGGTGAACATTCAAAAGCTCGACCCCTACCTGAACATCGATCCGGGAACGATGAGCCCCTTCCAGCATGGAGAAGTGTTCGTGACCGACGACGGGGCCGAGACGGACCTCGATTTGGGCCATTACGAACGCTTCACCCATGCGCGGATGAGAAAAGAGAACAACTACACAGCTGGCCGCATCTACTACAACGTCATCACGAAAGAGCGCGTAGGCGACTATCTGGGCGGGACCGTCCAGGTGATTCCTCACATTACCGATGAAATCAAGCGATGTATCCGCCTTGTGGACCATGGTGAGGACGTCGTGATTTGTGAGATCGGGGGAACGGTAGGCGACATCGAGAGCCTTCCTTTTCTGGAGGCGATCCGCCAGTTTCGGTTCGACCACGAACCCGGGCACGTCATTCATATCCACGTGACGCTGGTGCCCTATATCAAGACCTCCGAGGAGTTGAAGACCAAGCCGACACAGCATTCCGTGATGAAGCTGCGCGAAATCGGTATTCAGCCGGATATCCTGTTGTGCAGAACGGAAATGCCTCTCGAAGAGGATGTGAAGCGGAAAATTTCCTTGTTTTGCAACGTGCCTCCCAGCGCGGTGATCACGGCGATAGATGTGGACTGCATCTATGAGGTGCCCTTGAGGTTCAACGAGGAAGGTCTGGACCGGATTGTGGTGGACTTGCTGAAACTTGAAAAGGCGCGACAAACGCCCGATCTGAGCGTTTGGGAGGAGATATCCCGCAAGGAGAGAGAACCCAAAATCAGCAGTAATATCGCCATTGTCGGGAAATACGTGGACCTCAAGGAGTCTTACAAATCTTTGTCCGAAGCCTTGAGTCACGCGGGTTTCGGGAACGATGTTCAGGTGAACCTGCAATACGTTGACAGCGAAGAGATAGAAAAACGCGGCAGCGCGCCGCTGCTCTCACAAGCTCACGGAATCCTGATTCCGGGAGGGTTCGGCGAGCGGGGAATCGAGGGAAAGATCGCCGCCGTGCAATATGCGCGCGAGCGGCTGGTTCCTTTTTTCGGCATATGCCTGGGAATGCAGTGCGCGATTGTGGAGTATTCGAGAAACATATGTGGTCTCGAGGCGGCGAACAGCTCCGAGTTCTCGAACGAGACCCCTTATCCGGTGGTGGCCCTCATGCCGGACCAGGAAGGAGTGGACATGGGGGGCACAATGAGGCTGGGCGCCTATCCGGGGATTTTACGGCCGGGTTCTCTGGCTTCGGAAATATATGGCGGGGCAGCGCAATTCGAGGAGCGGCACCGGCATCGATATGAAGTAAACAATTCCTATCGCGAGGCTTTGGAGGAAAACGGACTTCGATTCAGTGGCCTTTCACCAGACGAGAGCTTGGTGGAGATGATAGAGTTGCCGGGGCATCCCTATTTCATCGGGTGCCAGTTCCACCCCGAATTCAAGAGCGCGCCCTATGCTCCGCACCCCTTGTTTCGCGGTTTCATCGCCGCCGCCAAAAAGGCGAGCGGGGAGTTGTTCCCCTGATGCGTCCTCTCGTGCCGCTCAAGCGGCGTGGAGCCTGGAAAAGATAAAAATGACGGAAAAGAAGATGGTAAAAATCGGGGATGTGTTCTTCGGCGGCCCGGGGTCGATATGCGTCATCGCGGGGCCTTGCGTGATCGAGAGCGAACAACTGACTAGAAAGTGCGCCGAAAAAGTAAGAGGGGCGGCGGAAAAATGCGGCATCGGCGGGGTGTTCAAGGCCTCTTATGACAAGGCGAATCGTAGTTCGGGAAAATCACCGCGCGGACCCGGCATCGATGAGGGTTTGCGAATACTCGAGATAATAAGGTGTGAAACCGGTCTTCCGGTGATGTCCGACGTTCATAGCCCCGAGGAGGCCGAGCACGCGGCTCAGGTGCTGGACGCTATTCAGATTCCCGCTTTTTTGTGTCGCCAGACGGACCTCCTCCACGCCGCGGGAAGAACAGGAAAGCCCGTGAACGTCAAAAAGGGACAGTTCATGGCGCCCGAGGACATGAAAAACGTCGTAGAAAAACTCGAGGGATCGGGTTGCCGGCAAATACTTCTTACCGAGCGAGGAACCAGTTTCGGCTACCACAACCTGGTTTCGGACATGCGCTCGCTCGTGAAGATGCGCGAATTGGGATATCCCGTGGTTTTCGATGCGACGCATAGCGTTCAGTCGCCTGGCGGACTCGGGGAAAGTTCGGGAGGCGATAGACGTATGGTTCCCCATCTCGCACGCGCTGCCGCCGCCGTGGGCGTCGACGCTTTTTTCATCGAATGTCACCCGAGGCCGGATGAAGCATTATCCGATGGGCCTAACATGATGCACATCGAAGAGCTTCATCCTCTTCTCACCTCCTTGCAGGCAATAGATTCTGCGCGTCTTGACGCACAATAGCGTTTTGAGAAGTCAGTTTACCATCACGTTCTCAGTTTCACGCCTCTTCTTCACGCAACGGAGCATACCTGCAGGGTGGGTTCAGTCCCCTATTTCATTGATGGTGTAAGAGGTCGGGAAGTTTTCGGTTTCTTGAGACGGCGAGCCCTGAATTTGGCGTCAAATATGAATTGGCACAACTTTCAAACATTTTGGTAATATATTGATTCGTTGTTGTTTGATTGAAAATTTGTGATTCCCACTTTCATGGGAAGGAGCCATGCAACATCAACGTCTCTATTCCGGCCCTCGGTCTAATCTCTCTTTCATAGGCACGGGTGTACGCCTGCAAGGCTCACTGCTTTTCTCAGGCAAAGTTCTCGTGCAAGGAGAATTCAGAGGAGAAATTAATGGTGATGGACATCTCGAGATTGGAGAGACGGGAAAGGCCGAGGGCGATATCCACACGAAAGAACTTGTGAATCACGGCCAGACCAAAGGTTCTATATCTGTGGAAAGTCGTGTTGAATTCAACGCCGGATGCTTTCACGAAGGAGATGTCACGGCGCGGAAAATTTATATGGATCCGGAAGCAACGTTTGAGGGTAGATTGATGATGCCCGACGTCACTGCGACGCCTGCGCCCAAACCATGGGTTTCGAAAAGGTGCCTGCAAATTGCGGTGGGGGTGGTGCTATTTCTGGCCGCTGGTATTGCCACCACGGCGATTTCTCGTGAGTCTCCTGATTACTTGCGCAATATTTGGAATCGCCTCGACGCAATGTGGGAAGCGAGAGTTGGTGAATGGCTGGACTCCAGCGGGCCGAAAAATCTGAAACTTGAATCTGAAGAACAACAGAGAAAATATATCGCTGAGGCGGCTCAGCACGAAAGTAAGGGAGAGTTCGATAAGGCCGTAACCGGCCTGAGAGCTGCTTTGGAGTTCAATGGGAGCCGCCAGAATGTGGCCCGATACCGCTTGGCGAAAATTCTGGCGCAGCAAAATCACTCCCGAGAGGCCGAAAGTGAAATACAATCTTTGCTCCAACGCACTCCGGGGCACATAGAAGGAATGATCTTGCTTGGGGATTTGTATGTTCGTAGTGGGCAACTATCCAAGGCGCTGGAAATATACCGAGAAGCCTATCTGCGTGAACCCGAAGACATTGTCTTGAAAAGAAGGCTTCAGATTCTGGAGTCGCGTGTCAGTTCGGTTCGGCCCAAGTCGGCCAGGCTTGCGGAAGAGGCGTTGGACCCGGCCCAGGTTTTAATCAATGCCGAGCGCTTCATATCCAGTGATGATCCGGCGAGGGCCGTGAACCTGCTGGAAGGAGCCATCGAAGCAACACCGGACAATGCGAGGTTCCATTTCTTGCTGGGTGCCGCCCTGGTTCAAATGAACCGTAAGAACGAAGCAATTCGCGCCTATGAAAAAGTTGTTTCTTTATCGCCCGACTGGCTGGATGGTTATATACGTCTGGGTGCTCTTTTGGAATCTCAAGAGCGGGATAAAGATGCGATCTCACTATATGAAAAAGCGGGCCGACTGGACTCGAACGACATCGAGATGAAAATTCGCATCGCCAATCTTCATAAATCGAGGGGACGGAAAAAGGTCGCTCATAAGATACTTCTGGACTTGCTGGATAAGCACCCCCATTCGTCTCGTGTTTTAGTGGAACTCGGTGTTTTTCTTTGGGAAAACAAACAACCAATAGAGTCGAAAAAAGTATTCATGCAGGTGCTCGAAATAGACAGGGATTCAGCGCCGGCCTTGAATCGCTTGGCGTGGTTTCACAGGAAGGACAAAGAAAGTCTGGCGCACGGCATCAAGCTTTCAAAACGCTCGCTGGAACTCCAGCCAGATACACCGGCGTACCTCGACACCCTGGCGGAGTTGTATTATCGAAACGGAGAGTCGGTAAAGGCGCTTCCGCTCATTCAGAGGGCGATTGAATTAGAGCCCGGGAAACGCTATTTTCGTCTTCAACTGGAAAAATTCAAGAATGCGAGCCGCAAATGATTGCCGCAAGAGATCGTGTGGATGTTGATATTCATCACGTCTTGATGATGTTGAATGATTGAGCGCTTCTCAGGCAGAGAATAAAAGTGTTGTATGCGGGGGTCATAAACAGATGGTATGAAGATGTGGCGGAACATGATTCATCCCGCCCCGTTAGTGGTCGCCGCTCTTAGTTTGGAGGGCTGAGAAATGGGTGTTCTGACAATTTCAAGAGAACTTGGAAGCGGTGGTGATGTTATCGGGAAGAAAGTTGCTCAAGAATTGGGGTGGGACCTTTTGGATAACGACGGGTTTGCGGATGCCGCACAATCATATGGCTATGTTCGAGCCGAACTGGAGCAGGTGGATGAGAGGAAGCCCGGTTTGATAGACCGCTTTTTCCGGGACAGGCAACTCGTATATCTCGATATCATGCGCGCAATCGTGTATGAATCGGCGTTGAAAAATAATTTCGTCATACTGGGTCGTGGCTCTCATATACTGTTGGAGGGAATCGAGGGAGTTTTTCGAGCGCGTATAGTGGCGCCTCGAGGTTATCGTCAGCGAACTTTGGTGAACAATGAGGGGATTACCCCGTCTATGGCAGAGCAGTTCATACGCCACAACGATGATGAAAGGATGGCGTATACGCGGCATTTTTTCGATGTCCGATGGGGAGAACCGAGTCACTTTGACATCATATTGAATACCGGATTGTTCGATGAAGATACGTCAATACGTTTGCTGGTGAAAATTTTGGAAAGCGAGAAACTTTCGCAATCTCAACCATCGAAGTCTCAAAAGCTGCAAAATCTGGCTTTCGCGCAGAAGATTAAAGCGACAATCATGACGGATGAGCGAATCGATGCGAGTGGCATTGTCGTAGAGTGTCTTGGAGCAGGAGAGTTGCTCCTGCATGGGCGCGTCAATAGCGACGAAGAAAAAGAATTGGCTGAATCAATTGCCAGAGGATATGCTGGAGTTGTCGAACTGAACAGTGAGTTGGTCGTGATGCCACCTATAGAAGGATGGTATCCGGTATGAGTCGAAGACATGGTCGAGGAATTAAATCACGGACCGTAAAGAGCCATGAATTACGGATTGTGTTTATTGGCTGTTTGATGATGACGATGCTTTCTGGTTGCAACTTCGTTGTGATGCAAGCTGATTACCAAGAGGATAAAGACCAAAATCAAAAGGAAATCGGCGTGATCCGTAGCCAGCTGCTTGCGCACACGCGAATCTTGGCGAATCATGGCAAATCATTAAACGAGTTCAAACTGCAGCTTCGAGATGCGGTATCGAATGTTGAGAAAACTGTGAAGGGATTAAAGGCGAAACCCAACCAGATGATGGTTTCTCCAAAGTCGGGTCGCCAAAAAGAATCTGCTGGAAAACCGGTCAGTCGAAACCGAATGCGTGAAGAGACCAGGTATATCCGCCGCACATATAAAGGGTTGTCGCTGAGTTATGCGGGGGGGTATAACGAGCCGCGTGGTTCTCGTTATCCCTACAAACTCGACCCGGGAACGCAGGTAGCCGTTATTTCCGGCGACCGGCGTGGTTTTACCAGAGTGGAGGTGAAGTCAGGCCGCTGGGCGGGAAAGAAAATGTGGGTGCGCACCCGCTGGCTTACGGAGGAGGCTCCAAAGCGTATGGGCGGCAAAAGTTGATTCTATAGTTTTCTGAGTCCCTCGCTGAGGTCGTCTCGTAAAACCTCGAAGTCCTCGAGTCCCACGGAATATCGAATCAATCCTGCGGAAATACCCCGATTCTCGGCGCCTTCTGTACCTATATCCGCATACGCCATCTTTACGTGATGCTCCACTTGGCTCTCCGTTCCGCCGAAGCCGGGCGCGAGAACGGGTATCTGAAGAGCGTTCACCAACTCGTCGGCTTTGTCGGGATTGCCGCCGAGCTCGAAGCTGACTATCCCGCCGAACGCCGCCATGTACTTTACGGCTCTTTGATGATCCGGGTGAGACTCGAGACCTGGATAGTGAACCCGGGAGACTTTGGGGTGGCCAGTAAGAAATTCGGCCAGCTTGAGAGCCGTGTCGCTGATGCGCAGGACGCGTAATTCGAGCGTTTTGAGTCCACGCTCCACCAGGAACGCCTCTTGCGGCCCGAGAATGGAACCCAGCAATGCCTGTTGTTCGCGTAGGGCGTCGATTATGCCCCGGCGGCCTGAGACCGCTCCCGCCACAACGTCGTTGTGTCCGCCGATATACTTCGTCGCGCTTTGAACCGCTAAATCGGCCCCATGCTCCAGCGGGCGAAATAGGATGGGGGACGCAATGGTTGAGTCCACGATGAACCTGGCATTTTTTTGTCGGGCCCATTCGGCCATTTTTTCGACATCCGGTATGCGGAGTGTAGGGTTGGAGGGAATTTCCGTGAACAATACCCGGACCGGGTCTTCCGGAAGGGATTCCAGAGATTCGGCCGTATTCTCCGCCGGAATTTCGACGCGTACCCCGTAGCGGGTCAGGAGACCCTCTGCGATGTCCCTCGTATGTCGGTAGCTCTCCTGCGGGATGACGATTCGCGCATTAGGCGCCAGGAGCGAGAGGAATATCGAGGAGACGGCCGCCATGCCGCTGGCGTAGAGCAGGGAGGTTTCCGCGCTTTCCATGAGGGCGAGCCTGCGTTCTGCGGCTTCGTTCGTCGGGTTTCCGTATCGTGAATAGAAAAACGCGTCCGACTCGCCGCCATGATAGGCTTCCAGTTCGTCCGAACCGTCGAAGGTGAACGTCGCAGTCTGGAAGATAGGCGGCGCGAGCGATTTTTTCGCCTGATTTCGCTCGTCCCTTCTCATGTTTTTCGACAATGGGATCAACTCCTGTTTCATCGGCGCAGCGAAACGATGAAACCCGAACGGGCGCTAGGTTACGGACAATGCGCCGAGTCTCTTTTCGATGGCGTCTCGAACCATGTCGATGTCCTCAGGAAGCTCAATGGGAGTGTTGGCGAAACGGCTGTCGACGCTCGGAATTGCTTGTTGATGATAATTGACCTTGAATTCGGTGAACTTCAGGCCATGAGCCGTAGAGATGACCACCACCCGAGTCTTGGGATTGATTTCTCCGCGCTCGATGATTTTTTCGAGAGCGGCCAGCGCTACGCCTGTCTGGGGACAGTTGTACATTCCGGTTCTGTCCGCGCGCGCGGCGGCGTTCGCCAACTCCTCCTCGCTCGCCTGCTCCACGGAGCCCTCGAACGCCTTGAGCGTCCGGACGGCTCTCTCGATGCTCACCGGATTCCCGATCTGGATGGCCGTCGCCAGCGTCGGTTCGGCCTCTATCGGGTGGAATTCGCGGAACCCGGTCATGAAGCTTCTGTAGAGGGGGTTGGCCTTTTCGGTCTGTGCGCAAACGATGCGGGGCAACTTGTCGATAAGCCCTAAATCGCGCATCTGCATGAAGCCCTTGCCCAGTGCGCTCACGTTCCCGAGGTTGCCGCCGGGAATGATGATGAGGTCGGGGACCTCCCAGTCGAACTGTTGGACGAGCTCGATGCTGATGGTTTTCTGCCCTTCGATGCGGAGCGAATTCATGCTGTTGGCGAGGTATATCCCCTGCTCCTCGCACACCTGCCGCACGATGCGCATACAGCCGTCGAAATCCGTATCGATGGCGAGCACCATGGCGCCGTTCGTGATGGGCTGGATGAGCTGCGCGACGGAAACTTTCTCGCGCGGCAGAAAGACGATGGCGGGGATATCGGCCGCCGCGGCGTACGCGGCCAGGGCGGCGGAGGTATCGCCCGTCGACGCGCAGGCGACGGCGCGGAGTTTTTTTCCGTCGGCCATCATCTGCTGGGCGGCGGACACGAGCACCGTCATGCCGAGGTCCTTGAAGGAGCCGGTGTGGCTGTTTCCGCACTGCTTGATCCACAACTCGCCGATTCCGAGTTCGCGCCCCAGGCGATTCGCCCAGAAGAGGTTCGTGCCCCCTTCGTAGAACGAGATGATGTTTTCATCGTCTATCAGCGGGCAGACCCACTCTTTCTTGCCCCATACGCCGCTGCCGTAGGGCCAGGTGTTGCGCTGGTAGCGGTCGTCGAACAGGTGGCGCCACTCCGAAGCGCTTCGCATGCGCAGGGTTTCGAGGTCGTGCGTGACGTCGAGGAGGCTCTCGCATTCGCGGCACTGGTACACCGAATCGAAAATGGAGTACGTCGCCTCGCATTCGGGGTTGATGCATTGGAACCAGCAGTTGCAGTCCATCTTTTCACCAAAAGCAAAAGGCGAAGCCCGGCCCCGCCCGAAAGAAAAGAATTATTGCAGAGGCGTCTCCTGGTGGCAAATTCGCGCGTTTACGTCACGGTGTGCGGAATATGAATTCCGTCCATTCCGCGTTACGTCGCGGCCACTTGCGGGACGCGAACCTCTTTTTCGTTGATGAAAGAGACGAGCACGGCCGCCTGGAAACAAAGGTAGGCCGCCAGCGCGAACGCGAGGTTGTAGCTTCCGGTGACGTCATAGATGTATCCGCTCAGCCAGGCGCTCAGGCCCGAGCCGAGCTGGTGGCTGAACGTGATGAGACCGAAGAGGATCGCCACGTTCCTGGAGCCGAAGAAATCCCCCGTCAGCGCCGAGGTGAGCGGTACGGTCGCAATCCAGGAGAGGCCGATGATCATCGGCGTGGCCCAGACGGTGAAATCGTTCTTGACGAAAATGAACAGGATGAAACCCAGCCCCCGGAAGGCGTAGATCAGGCTCAAGGGGAATTTACGGCCGATTTTGTCCGACAGGGGACCGACGGCCAGAACGCCCACGGTGTTCAGCCCGCCGCCCAGGGCGAACGACGTGGCCGCGACGGCTGCGGAAAATCCGACGTCGGTCGCGAACGGCACCCAGTGGACGGAGACGACCGTTACGGTGAAGCCGCAGGTGAAAAAGCTCGTGAGCAGGAGAACGAACGGCATCTTGGGAAGGCACTGCACCCAGTGCACGTCGTAGGGGACGACCATCTTGACGCCGTTGCCGGACGTGGACGCGCTCGGGGGGACGTCCCTGGAGGAGGGAGCGTTTTTGACGAGGAAGATCGATATGGGCATCAGGGTGAACACGAAAATGACGCCGATGACGAACGAGGTCATCCTCCAGTCCAGAAAGCCGATCATATAAGCGAAGACGGGAAGCAGTATGAGCTGGCCCATGCTCGAGCCCGCGCTGATGATGGACATGCCCAGGCCCCGCCTGTCCGGGAACCAGTTGGACACCAGGGGTGTGAAGGCAGTCACGCTGTTGCCGATTCCCCCCATCCCCAGCAGGATGCCGAAGAACAGGTACACCCCCCACAGGGATTCGACCTGGTAGATTCCCAGCATGGCGATGGTCGTGAGCGCCGAGCCCCAGATGATGACCGTTTTCGGGTCCCAGCGGCGCATCATCAGCCCGCCCAGCGGCTGGGACGCGCCGTAGAGAATCAGGCAAAGTGAGAAGGGGAGCGACAACGAGGCGCGGCTGATGTTGAAGTCCGCAATCATGGGTTTCAGGAAAAGACCGAATGAATTTCTGGTCGCAAGGCCGAGGAACATCATGAAGAAGCAGCCGGCCAGGATGTACCAGCCGTAATATATCTTTTGGGGAGTGGAGTCTTGGTTCACAGGCGCCTCGATAACCGCAGGGTGTGGGTGGTTTGCATTTGCGCGAGAGTTTATAACATTCAAGGATGAAAGACACGCGCAACAGCGCATTTTCACACGGGCCTCCATGCTTTGCGGAATGCGCATGGATGCCGGCGAAAAGCGAGGAGGTTTCCCATTGGAAGCGCCGAAATTCGTGGTTCCCCATCCCGGCCCTGAAACTCGCAAGGAACTTGAACGTCTCAGGAAGGCGGAAAGCCGCGCCGCCCTCAGCTTCGGGATGAGTCCGGAGACCGTCGTGGTCGAGCGCGCGCAAGGGGCGGTGATCGAGGATGTTGACGGCAATTTCTTCCTGGATTTCGTCGCCGGCTTCGGATCGCTCAACGCGGGGCACTGCCACCCCAGGGTCGTCTCGGCGTTGCGAAAACAGGCCGGAGAGGTGCACCAGGCCATGTCGCTGGGCTCCAGGGTGCGGAACGAGCTTTTCGATAAGGTTCTCTCCCTCCATTCCGGCGCGGCGCCCAAGAGTATGATTCTCGGCTCCTCGGGCAGCGAAGCGGCCGAGATCGCCCTCAAGATGGCCCGCCGGGCGACGGGGCGCGACGAGATTGTCGCCTTTACGGGCGCGTTCCACGGCAGAACTTTGGGGGCCGTGGCCCTGATGGGCAGAAAGAACCAGAGGGAGGGGCTGGGGACGCTCGTTCCGGGAATTCACCACGTCCCGTATCCCTATCCCTACCGGAACCCCTTCGGCGACGGGCCGCAGACGTGCGCCGAGGGAACGATTCGCTACATCAACGAGTTTCTCGATAATCCGGTGAGCGGCTGGGGCGAGGTGGCGGCCGTCATCATCGAGCCGGTGCAGGGCAACGGCGGCATGATTCCGGCGCCGGTCGGATTCTTGAAGGCGCTTCGCGAGGTGTGCGACCGTCACGGGGTGCTGCTCATCATCGACGAGGTGATGAGCGGGTTTTGCCGCACGGGCCGGATGTTCGCCTACCAGTACGAGGATGTCGAACCCGACCTGGTCGTGATGGGAAAATCGATCTCGGGCGGGCTTCCTCTCGCCGCCTGCGTCGCGAAAAAAGAGATAGCCGACGCCTCGAACCCCGGCACCGAGAGCAGCACCTATGCGGGAAACGTGATGGCGTGCGCCGCGGGCCTCGCCTCCATCGAGGTGTACGAGGAGGAGAACCTCGCCGGGCGCTCCCTGGAGATGGGCGCCTATTTCCTGAGGAGGCTGGAGGAACTCTCGGAGCGCCATTCCATCGTCGGCGAGGTGCGCGGGCGCGGGCTGATGGTGGCGGTCGAGCTGGTTTCCGACCGGACGACGCGCGAGCCGATGAGCGTCGCGAAAAAAGCAAGCGACATGGCCTTGAAGAAAGGGTTGCTCATCTATCCGGGAGGACACCACGCGAACGTGCTGGCGTTTTTGCCGCCCCTGATCATCGACGAGGCCCAGGTCGATACGGCGGTCGGGATCGTCGATGAGGTGCTGCTCGAACTGGGTTCCTGACGGCCCGCCGTAGCGGGTGATGCCGACGCTCGCATTTGTGGTAATATGCGCTGGACGACCCCGCCGCTTTTGAGGGACGAGATGCGCAGGAGATTCCGAAGAAAGGTCCATCTGGCGTTTTTGGGCTTCCTGGTGGCGCTCGGCGCGCTGCTGAGCCTCTACCACGCCGCCGCCTCGCAGAAGACGCCTCCCGTCCTGGTGCTGGACGTGGCGGACGCCATTTCGCCCGGCACGTCGGAATACATCGCGTTCGGCATAGAGGAGGCCGCCAGAAGGAAGGCGCAGCTTCTCGTCATCCGTCTCGACACCCCCGGCGGTCTGGTGACCAGCACGCGCGACATCGTGCAGGCGATTTTCGGCGCGGGCGTGCCCGTGGCGGTGTACGTCGCTCCGGGAGGGGCGCGGGCCGCATCCGCGGGCACGTTCATCACCATGTCGGCCCACATCGCCGCCATGGCGCCGGGCACCAACATCGGCGCGGCTTCTCCCGTATCGGGCGGGGGAAAGCAGATTCAGGGCGATATGCGCAAGAAGGCGATGAACGACGTGGCCGCTTTCGCGCGGGCGGTGGCTTCGCGCACCGGGCGCAACACCGAGTGGGCGGAGAGCGCGGTCCGCGAGGCGATATCTGTGGACGAGGCCGAAGCCCTGAAGCAAAAGGTCATCGACCTCGTGGCGGCGGACGTGCGGTCGCTTCTCCTGGCGGTCGACGGCAGGAAGATAAAACTCGCGAGCGGCGACGCCGTCACCCTCTCGACGAAGGGCGCCCCGCAAATCGTTCTGGAGCGAAGCCTGCGCCAGAAGGTGCTCACCCTTCTGAGCGATCCCAACATCGCCTACATCCTGATGCTCCTGGGGATGTACGGGCTGTTTTTCGAACTCTCGAATCCCGGCTCCATACTGCCCGGCGTGGTGGGGGCCATCAGCCTCCTTCTGGCGCTCTATGCTCTGAAAGTCCTGCCGGTGAACTACGTGGGGCTTCTCCTGATGGGGCTTGCCGTCATCATGTTTCTGCTTGAGATCAAGGTGGTCAGCTACGGGGGTCTGACCATCGGCGGAATCATCGCCATGACCATCGGTTCGGTCATGCTCATCGATTCTCCGGACCCCTACCTGCAGATCAGCCTGAAGGTGATCCTGCCCGCGGTCGCCGGAACGGCCATGTTCTTCGTCTGGCTCGTGGGCATGGGTTTTCGCGCCCAGCGGGTGCGGCCGGTTTCGGGTTCGGAGGGGATGCTCGACCAGTCCGGCGTCGTGAGCGCATTATCGGGGGAAGGGTCGCCGGCCCAGGTCCGGGTGCACGGCGAGATATGGCTGGCCGACTCCGGGGAACCCCTGGAAGTCGGCGACAAGGTCCGCGTGGTCTCGGTGGAGGGTCTCAGGCTCCACGTCGAGAAGGAGGGTGGATAAATGAATCTGAGTTTGATCATCGCCGTCGTCATCGTCCTGCTGTTTCTGGCGAGCGCCATCCGCGTGCTGAACGAATACGAGCGCGGCGTCATCTTCCGGCTGGGGCGTTTCCATTCCACGAAGGGGCCGGGCCTCATCATCGTGCTGCCGGTGATCGACCGCATGACCCGCGTGGGTCTCAGGCTGGTGACGATGGACGTGCCGCCGCAGGATATCGTCACGAAAGACAACGTGTCGGTGAAGGTGAACGCCGTGGTCTACTTCCGCGTGCTGACCCCTGAGCGCGCCGTCATCGAGGTGGAGGATTTCCTCTACGCCACGGGCCAGTTGAGCCAGACGACGCTCCGGAGCGTGCTGGGCCAGATGGAACTCGACGATCTGCTCTCAGAGCGCGAGAAGATCAACTCCCAGCTCCAGGAACTCCTCGACCACGCCACCGACCCCTGGGGCATCAAGGTCACCAACGTGGAGCTCAAGCACGTGGACCTTCCCGGCGAGATGCAGCGCGCCATCGCCCGCCAGGCCGAGGCCGAGCGCGAGCGCCGCGCCAAGGTCATCCACGCGGAGGGCGAATACCAGGCGAGCGAGCGGCTGGCCGAGGCCGCCGCCACCATCGCCACGGCGCCGGGCGCGCTCCAACTCCGCTTCTTGCAGACCCTCTCCGAAGTCGCCACCGAGAACAACTCCACCATCGTCTTCCCCCTGCCGCTCGACCTGCTCAAGCCCTTCGTGGACAAGGCGCCGGACGGGGGCGGCGCGCCCAAAGGCGAGATAGAAGCCGGCGGCGCGTAGCGCGCAGATGCGGGCTGTTGCGGGGAAATGCGCGTAATCCCCAAAATTTTTTTTGCCGCCGTATCTGAATGCGGGACGCTAAGATTTATATAGTAACCCTTTTGATTACAGTCAGTTGCAAGAGATAAAATTTTCAGGAATTTATCCAAAAACCCCGTGAATTTATACGAATTTATACAAAATATCATTATTTTCATTTTCGCGCCGACATCGAATCCATCCGCGCCGCTCCTCTCCCGGCGAGAATTGAACCAGAATAAGAAGAGCAGGCATACGCTTTTGTAGGGGCAGCTCGCGAGCTGCCCGTGTCCTTTTGGAGATGGATGGGTCGTTCCGGCAGTGTATGCAACAATCGCCGTCACCAGTCTTGCCCAAATACCCGATTCCATGAGAAAGCCCCCTCACCCGTCAGTCCAATACCGACCCATGCGGGAGAAACCGTTTTCCCGCGCCGCGCGCACAATATCGCAGTCCGGGATTTCAGGAGGAAGAGGAATTGCGAGGAAATGCGGATTTGTTGGGTTTTGTAGGGGCGGCTCGCGAGCCGCCCGCGCCTTTTTGAGGTTTTCCCGTATCGAGGGGCTTTTTCAACAGCCCCCTCAAGGGGGGAGTGATTTGGAATTCTCCTCGGTCGGGCGTCGGCGTAGCAGGACGACCCCGGAGAGGGGTTGTCCCGCATATCATGCGGCCCGGCCTTTTCGCCTTCACAATACGGGTCGCATGATATGTCGGACATATATGTCTGACATACGGGTAAAACGTGGTTGATGCGAGAGGGACAGGTTTTTCAACAACCCCGATGAATGAGCGTTTGCGACCGAAGAGGGGGGAGTTTGCCGGTTTGTAAGGGCATGAAGCCTTCGTAGGGGCGGCTCGTGAGCCGCCCGTAATCTCACAGGTCGCGACTCATGGAAACATCACAATGCTCACGAAACCTTATCGAGCGAACGGCGGAGGGTGGCGATCAACTCCCGGCGAAAACCCTCGTCGTCATCCCTCGACCAAGGAACGGTGGTGCAGTGGTTCGTGTCGAAGTGGGACCCTTCTCTTTCGAACTTCTTCTTCTCGCAGATGTAGATGACGGGCTTGCCGAGGCCCTCCGCGTAGCCAGCTTCCCAATACGCTCCGTTGTTGTCGTGCGTGAGGTCGACGATGACGAATCTCGCGTCCCTTATCTGGACGCGCATAATGTTGTCGATGACGCCCGCCCGGGGAACGTCGCGCATATCTAAAAGGTCGAATCCCGTCCCCTCCTTCACCACCGGTTTCAGGACACTCTCGACGAAGGCGTCGAGTTCAGCGTCGCCGAACTGCATGGCGAGAAAGCCATGGTTTCCATCGAAGCCCCCGTATTTTTCTGCCTCGTACTGCTCCCATCCGTCGAAAGTCAGATTAACATCTAAAAAAGCTTTTTGACTTCCAAGAGTAGGTAATTCATGTGAGATCTTGATGAGGCCGCGTTCACAGAATTCCTCAATGAGTGATGCAGCAAACTTTTCACTAGGAGAACCGATAGTTTTTTGGACACCGGCACCAGAAATCTGCCGAATTGGCACACCCGATTTAGAAACTTCATCCCCAATGAATCGAATGAGATTCATTGCCTGCGTTGCAGGGCTAGTGAATTCTTTCGTGGTTTTAGCACCATCGCTCATCTTGTTTTCCTCATTTCAGATTCGGTTGACTATTGCTTGCCATTCCTAAATTTCATCTTCAACAGTCCCTCTCCCTTTCACCCTTCCCGCATCTTCACGAAAGCAATCGCGTGCGCGCTCAACGAAGCGGCGAAATTCCTGAAACCGATTTCCGGGTCAGGCTCGGAATAGCGGCCGCTCAGTCCCTCGTCTCTGTCCGATAGGAGCAGACAGGCGGCGTCATACAACCTCTCCCGAAGCAGCCGTTCACAGAACACCTCATAGCGTCTGGCGTAAGATGCCTCTTTCAGTTCCTCGAATACCTCAAAGTGGGGTTCCGATACCCGAACGGGATATCGTGAGCGATGCGCATCCTCCAAAAGCATGAGCCAGCCCATCCAAGGCTTTTGGGAGGGTTTGAACGCCCCCTCACGATACGCGGCCAAGATATCAGTCGCGCTTCCCAGCGCCTCTTCGACCCGATTGTTGAAATTGTTTCCGAATGAAGGGCCGACGTGAGATTTGAATTCGATGCTAGCGAGAAGCTGCCCGTCCACAACGACTACCAGGTCCCACTCTTTCGTGGGCCGGAAATAGCCGGGCAATGTAGTTTGCCGTGTGTGTATCGTATGCTTCGGGAGGCCCGCATCCTCCAGGATAGATGCGAGAAGGCGAATGAACCCGTCGAGTTGCGCGCCGCCGGTTACGGCGCTTCTGCCGCCTGTATCCTTGACGCCGGTCGTTGAACCTTGGCTCTCGCCTTGCCTCAACCGCGTCCGCCAGAAGTGCGCAACGGCGTCTGCGACTTTTTTCGAATAATCCATTCTATTATTGCTTCTGTAGTGATTCGGTGCCGATTTCAGCGCGGGACAACAGTGAATCTGTCGATTTCCGGATTCTTTTTTCGGCGAGAGTGAAGTAGTGCGGGTCGATTTCCACACCGATAGAATTTCTTCCCCACTTGGCGGCGGCAACCGTGGTCGTGCCCGTCCCCATGAACGGGTCCAGCACAACGTCGCCCGCGAAGCTGAACATTCTCACGAGGCGCTCAGCGACCTCCTCCGGGAAGGGGGCGGGATGATTTCGAGTGGATGCGCCCGTGACACCGGACCATATACAGCGAAACCACTCTTTGTGATTTTGGTCCGAAATGACGGAAAGAACACGGTTCACAACGGATGGCTTGCGGTATCCGCCAGGTTTGCGCTCCATCAGAATGAACTCGATGTCGTTCTTGATAACTGCGTTCGGCTCATAAGGCTTGCCGAGAAACCCGCCGCCGTTTCCCGACGCCTCGAACGCGGCGTTCGCTATCTTGTACCAAATGATCGACGCGAGGTTGTCATAGCCTATACTGCGACAACGCTCTTGTATGGACGCATGAAGGGGAACGACCGTATGCCTTCCTTTGTTCCTTCGCCTGGAGAGGCAGACGTCTCCCACCACGCAAACTAGCCTTCCTCCGGGTACGAGGACGCGATAGCAATGCTTCCAGACCTTATCGAGTTCGTTCAAGAAGTTCTCATATTCTTCGATGTCGCCAAGTTGATCTTCATGGTCCCTATATTTTTTCAGCGTCCAATACGGCGGAGAAGTGACGACGAGATGGACTGTCTCATCGGGTATGAACGACAAATCACGGGAATCTCCCTCAAATAGCCGGTGCTTCGTGGGCAACTGCCGGAGCGCGTTCTCAATCTGCATCAGTAGCTGATGATCCTTGGCGATGCGAGGAATGTCCGTCTGCGGATTTTCCAGATCGCAAACGGCGTCGGGGAGAAAATCTGAATAATCCTGGTTCGCGCTCATAGGTTATGCTCTCGCCACCGCATAGGACAAATCTCGTGTCGCGCATGCTGGGCCGAGCGCCTTCGCTGGATGAAAGTTCAGCCATAGCGATTCCTGCCTTTGCCCCTTCGATGAATTGCACGTCTTGGCCGGCGCGTCGATTCTCACCCAATCGGCGAACAGCCTGTCGTAAAGCGCCGTCCTGTATCCCGATACGACGGCCCTGCCGCGAATGGAATGCAGCAAACGGGCAAGTTCCGCGTGTTCCTCATCGGTCATCTCGTATCCGTAGGCGTTCGAGTCGTTGCGGCTTTCGTGAACGTAGGGGGGGTCGAGGTAAAACAGCGTGTCGTCCGTGTCGTAGCGTTCGATAAGCTCCAATGCGGGGACGTTCTCAATCTGCACCCGCAGAAGCCTTTGAACTATCTCGGGCAGCCCGTCGACCGCTCCCAGCCAGCGCGAAACCGCTCCGGCCATGCCCGCGCGGGAGGTGAGCACGCAATGGGCCCAGCGGCCCTCGCTGCTCGTCTGGGCCAGGCCGGTGCGTGTTTGTCTCGCCCTCACGTAGAACCTTCTCGCCCGTTCCAGGCTCGGCAGGCCGGGTTCCGGGCGGCACGCCTTGACGAGCTCTTCCCGTGAGAAAGGCGTGAGGCTGATCGCCCGGATCAACTCGTCCCCATGATCCCTCAGTATCTCGAAGAAATTGACAAGTTCGGAATCGAGGTCGTTGTACGTCTCCACCAGGGAAGGTTTGCGGTTGATGAGAATCGCCGCCGAGCCGCCGAACACGTCGCAAAAATGCGCGGCGTCCTGTGGCAGGTGCGGCAGAATGAAGTCGAGATGCGAGAATTTCCCACCGTACCAGCCGAAGGCGATCATCTTCTTCCGCCTCCGGCTCGCGTTCTTGACTATCCGCCTGCTGTTGATCGACCTCTGCATCTCGTGTCCTCTCGACCCGTTCGCTTCCGTCGATTCATTGGCGGACTCGATAGACGTTGTTTCGTCGCGTTTCATTACGCTTCGGGGTCTCGTTCGGGCGTGGAATGATTCTGTATACCCATTCTAATGGGAGTTCGTCTTTCCGTCAAGAGCTTTCGTCAAATTATCGCCTGTTCAATCTTGTTACGCAAACAACCTCACCCCCAGATACGCCTCCTTCCTTCTCAGGTCCTTCTCGTCGTGGCCGGCGAAGATGAGGTCGGGGCTGTTGGCCGGACACGGAGGTCCGCCCCTACAAACCCCGGCAATCCCTCTCCTGGGCTGTTGAAAGACTTCTCAAAGGGGAGGTGCCGGCTCGGCCCGTATGATGTCTCCACGTCGCTCCGCTTAAGTGAAGCGGCTGCGGAGATTCCGATTGTTCCAACGGCTCCGCCGGTATGAAACCTACCTGTCTATAGGGTCGCGGGGGTCGAATTCGTCGCCCCAAACGCCCCGGCGGTAGCGCCTGGCGAGGTTTTCGGCCTCTATCAACTCCTCCCGGTAGCGCACGTTGGGGTGCTTCACGAGGGCGCGGCCCAGCCCACGGAGCACCATGAGGACGTTCACGTGGCCGCCTTCTTCGAGGAAGACGTAATACAGCGTCTGCCCGGAGGCGTCCACGGGTTTCTCGTCGATTTCGAGACTCACCGTCCTGTTCTCGATGAGGCGCTTGAGGTACGCGCGGGACTGGGCGGCGCCCGGCGCGCCCGGCGCGGGCGCGGCCACGCCGATGAGAGCGGAGCGCAGGCCGCCGCCGAGCTGGAAGCTCGCCCCGTCGTAGACCCTGGTGACGCGCGCTTTGAGGCGTCTTCGGGGCTCGGCGCCATTGGCGGTGATGGGCGCGCAAGCGAGCGACATCAGCGCAAGCGCGCAGAGCAAAGAAAGCGGTTTTTTCATCCTCGCCTCATACGGTCTTGATGGGAATGGCCCTGAAAATCTTTCACGTTCCGGTGGAAAGCAGGCCCCCTCCGGCGTTTGTTTATACCACAGGGCGCGACCGATGCGCTTTTAGGGAGGGGACTCATGTGTTGGGGGAGGGGGAATAGAGCCGTTGTAGGGGCGGACCTGTGTGTCCGCCCCATTTGTGATTTTCCACTCGCGGCGCATGACGGAATCCAGGCGGACGAGAAACGCATCGGTTCTGGATTCCGGCATACGCCGGAATGACGATGCCGTGAATTTCGGGAGGAGAGGAGGTTCCGTTGCGTGGGCGAACCTGCCCATCATGTGTATTGGCGTCGCACCGACAGGGCGGACACATAGGTCCGCCCCTACGGGAGATTCGGCTCCTCTATATGGTTGCTTTTGGGGCGACCTTGCATGTCAAGCGGGGCGCGGGGACAATGAGAACGATGAGAAAATCGCCGCTGCGCTTGAAGATACCAGCAAGGAAGCAGGCCGACATTGGCGGATACGGACGAGAAGCGGATATTCATCATCGCGGGGCCGAACGGCGCGGGCAAGACGACGTTCGCCACGGAATTTCTGCCGAACGAGGCGGACTGTCCGCTTTTCATCAACGCGGACATCATCGCGGCGGAGCTGAATCCTTCCGAGCCTCATCTGGTCGCCTTTCAGGCCGGCAGGCGGATGTTGGAGCAAATCCGCGAGCACGCGCTCAAAGGAGAGAGTTTCGCCTTCGAGACGACTTTGAGCGGCCTCGTCTATGCGCGCCGTATCCCCCGGTGGCGGGAGCAGGGCTACCGGGTCAAGCTGTTCTTCCTGCGGTTGCCGACGCCCGAGATGGCTATCGGGCGCGTCGCGCAGCGCGTTCTGGAGGGAGGCCACGACGTGCCCGAGGCGGTGCTCCGAAGACGGTTCGACGCCGGCCGGCGCAACTTCGAGGGAATTTATCGGGATTTGGTCGACGGCTGGATTTTGTACGATAATTCGGGTGTTGAGCCGAAACGGCTGGCGGAGGAGTCGAGAGAATGAATTCACCAGGCAGAAACCCGGAGCAAAAACCCCGTGATCCCGACTTCGTCGGCGCCGATGCGGCGATGCGCCGGGCGGCCTTGCGGGCGCGAAAGCTGGCGGAGAAAACGGACGCGATGATTGCAGCGGGCAAGGGCGCGGTCTCGGGCGAGATTCATGGAACGAACACCGGGCGCGACCCGCGCGAGCGCGGCTCCCGCAAGGCGACATAAGACAGGGTTGTTGAAAAAGCCTCGATTCCGTGATTCGGCGTATGGGGCCAGCCAAGTAGAGAGCAGAACCACTCCCCCCTTGTGAGGGGGCTGTTGAAAAAATCCCCAAAAGGAGCGCACCGAATTTCACTCCCCCCTTGAGGGTCGGGCTTCCCGAGGGGAAAGCCCGACCCTCAAGGGGGGAGTGAAATTCAAAAGCATGCGCGCAACTCAAAATTGCTTCCCGGATCTTTTTCAACAACCTCGTATGCGGCCCCTACACGCGCCCTCGAATACCGACCGTGCCCGCCCGTCCATCAATTCACCCCGACATCGGATAGGCACGGGGGCCTGTCCCTACGGGTTCGTTTCGAGTTCGGGGTTCCGTAGGGGAGGACCCGTGTGTCCTCCCGCCTCGCACGTCGTTCTGATCGTGAGCCTGATGTAGGTCGGACATATATGTCCGACATATATGCGGCCCATCACGGGCGGCGAAAAAGGCCGGGTCGCATGTATGCGACCCCTACACTCCCTCTCCTCAGGAAGGCTTTTCTTCCACCCCCTCGTCGCATTCGTCATCCATGACACATTTACAGAATCACCCAGGCGATTTTGAATTGGAATGGGCAGGTGTTAAGATGTTTCCATCCAAGCTACCAGATGGAAATCGTTGGTTGTCGTGGAAAGTTGTGACGCGCCTTTGGAACACCCACTGATTCCGGCGCACTCAACTCACGGAGCGCCCGGAATCCTCAATAGGTTCGCTGCCAGGCGCAGACGGATCGGGAGAGGAGGTAAACCCATGCGACGGTTCCTCATGACTCATTTTTTGGTCGGTTTGGTAACAGCGCTTCTCATGAGCCCCGCTTTCGCCCAGCAGAGGATCACCTGGTGGGAACACAGCAACCCGCCGCACAACAACTACTCGAAGGATCTGGTGGCGGAGTGGAACAAGAAGAACCCCAAGACTCCCGTGCAGTATGATTTTTTCGCGATGACCCCGTATTTCCAGAAGCTCACGGCGGCGCTTTCCACGCGCTCGGCGGCCGACATGTTCACGCTCATCGACTTCCTGCTGCCCGGCTTCACCGCCAAGAAAGTCCTCGCGCCCATTCGTCCCGAGTGGCTGGGCTACAAGGACCTCGAGGACATGAAGAAGGCCTACATACCGGGGGCGCTGGACGGCTACATCCATGAAGGGAAGCTCTACGCCATTCCGCCCATCGCTTCGGGCTTCAGCCTCTTCATCAACCGGAAGCACTTCAAGGAGGCGGGGCTTGACCCGGACAAGGATTACCCGCGCACATGGGAAGACGTGGGCCGCATCGGGAAAAAACTGGTGAAGATGAGGGGCAGCAGGATGGTGCGCGAGGGCTTCGATTTCGCCATGCACTCCTCCACCTGGACGATGTGGTACTTCAACACGACGATCCGGCAATACGGGGGAGAAGTCCTCGACGCCTCAGGGAAGAAGTGCACGGCCAACAGCGAGGCGGGCGTGAAGGCCATGAACGTCCGCGCCCGGATTGCGCACCACTACAAGGCTTCGGACCCCACCGTCAGTTTCGGCACCAACGCCCTTCCGGCGGACGATATCCCCAAGGGGCGCGTCTCCATGTTCATCACCCACGCGGGGAGCGTGGCGCAATTCGGCCCCAAGATGATGAAGGACCTGAAAGTGGTGCCCTTCCCGCAGGTGGACCCCAAGAATCCCGTGACGCCGATTTACGGCTTCGCCATGGCGGTGAATCCCCATATTTCCGAGGCGAAACAGAAGATAGTGCACGCTGTGCTGAAACACGTCGTCAACGACTCGAAAACCTGGTACGAGAGGACCTCCTATCCCCATCCCGACAAGAACTTCCTGAACCTTCCCGGGATGGAGGAGGCGCGCACGAAAAACTACCTGGGCGTGTTCGTAAAGGACATCTCGAACGGGCGCTTTCTGCAGCGCTCCGACAAGATCCTCGAGCTCAACCAGGCCATTCACCGGGCGATGGAGCGCGTGGTCCTGAAGAAGGAAGACTCCAGGAAGTCGCTCGACCAGGCGTGTAAGGAGATCGACGCGGCGCTGGCCAAGAAGTAGGCTGGAGAACCGATGGGCCGCGAGATCGGAGCCGGTCGGGCTTCACCTGCGATGATCCGGAGTTCCGCATCCCTGCTGCGGCGGTGGGGGGCCGGCGGGGGGAAACGCTCCCTCCACAGCCACCTCCGCTGGGCGGGGTTCTTCTTCGTTCTCCCTGCGCTCATCCATCTCGTGATCTTCAAGTTCTACCCCATGCTCCAGGCCTTGCGGCTGAGCTTCTACCGCTACGACCTCATGAGCCCGCCGGTGTTCACCGGGCTTGAGAACTATAAGCTCCTCTGGGAAAACCCGCTCTTTCATCAGTCTTTCTGGGTTTCGGTCAAGTACATGTTCGGGGTCTCCATCCCGGAGTGGTTCTTCGCGCTGGGTCTGGCCCTCCTCCTGAACCGGCGGATGCCGGGGCGGGCGGTCATCCGTCTGGCGTACTTCTTCCCCATCGCGATGTCGCAGATCGTCGTGGCCATGGTGTGGAAGTTCATGTACCACCCCTTCGGCTTGGTGAACACGATTCTGGAGACCTTCGGCGTCGGCCGCATCAACTGGCTCTCGATGGAGGAGTCGGCGCTGCCCGCCCTCATCGCCATCGGCATCTGGCGGGGCATCCCGCTGTTCGGCGTGATCTATCTGGCGGGCTTACAGGCCATCCCCAAGGAATACCACGAGGCGGCCATCATCGACGGCGCGGGCGTGTTCCAGCGCTTTTTTTACGTGACGATCCCCCTGCTTCTTCCCACGATAATGTTCGTGATGGTGTTGTCTCTCCTCTCGGCCGTGAAGGTGTTCCTGAATCCGCTGGTCATGACCGAAGGCGGCCCCAACGGGACGACCCGGGTGCTCCCGTACTTCATCTACGAAACGGGATTCGCCTTCTTCCGGATGGGGGAGGCCGCCGCGGCTTCGATGGTGCTCTTCGTCTTTCTGTTCGGCCTGACACTCATCCAGCTGCGGCTCCTGCGCCGGGGAGGTGTGGAATGAGCCGAAAGACGATGCTCCGCTTGGGAGGCGCCCTCATCAGCCTGCTCACGGTTGCCGGAGTCGTGGTGATGCTCCTGCCCTACTTCTGGATGGTCTCCTCCTCCATCAAGACGGGGATTGAGGTCTTCGATCTCCCCATCAAATGGATACCGGACGAGATCCAGTGGGTGAACTACCCCAACGCCCTGTCCAAGGGGGCTTTCGGGGTCTATTTTTACAACAGCTTCGTCGTGGCTTTCGCGGTCATGGCGGGAAACCTCGTCTTCTGCACCCTGGCGGGCTACGGCCTGGCCAAGTTCCGCTTCCGCCACCGGGAGCTGTGCTTCCGCCTGATTCTGAGCACGCTGATGCTGCCGCTGGAGATCGTTCTGGTGCCCACTTTCCTCGTGGTGCGGGAACTGGGCCTCGTCAACACATACGGCGGGCTGATCGCCCCGCTGGCGGTGGACGCTTTCGGCGTTTTTCTCATGCGCCAGTCCATCAGGGACATTCCCGATTCCCTCATCGAGGCGGCGCGGATGGACGGATGCAGCGAGTTCGGCATCTTCTGGCGCATCATTCTTCCCAACTGCAAGCCCGCGCTGGGCGCGCTGGCGCTGCTCGCCTTCCGCGACAACTGGGACCAGTTCCTGTGGCCGTTCATCGTGGCGACGACCGACGATTTGAAGACCTTCCCGCTCGGCCTCGCCCAGATGGAGGGCATCGATTCGGCCGCCTACCATGAAATCATGGCGCTCGCGGTCTTGGGGATGATCCCGGCGGCATTCATATTCCTGTTCTTCCAGCGCGCCTTCGTCCGCGGCATCACGCTCACGGGGCTCAAGGAGTGAGGAGCATGAAAGCGTCTTCGATAAACCCGTTTTCGGCCGTCAAGCACGTGAAGACTCGCTTTCCGGCCCCATGGAGGGTTGTTGTAAACCCCCTTATGGTTCGGACGGGATTCTATTGTAGTTGGCGGCCCCTCCTCGGGGCCGCCCCACACATATATGCGGCCCTCCCAGCCCGGCACGCGGGTCGCATGTATGCGACCCCTACACCCCGAATGCGGGATGATGGAACATGGCGACCTCATCGGGCGGACGCATGGGAGCGCTCCTGCAATCTCTCACCCATCGGTAAGGGATGGATTCCAGGCGAGAAGGGACTTTTTCAACGGCCCCCATGGAGGGGGGAAGGCTCCGCGCATGCGCCCGCCGTGCTTCTCGCAGAGAGGAGAAACTGAGATGGGGGAGGTGCTGCTCGAGGATCTCACCAAGGATTTCGGCGAGGTGGTCGCGGTCAAGGAGGTGAACCTCACGATCCACGACGGGGAGTTCGTGGTGTTGCTGGGTCCCTCGGGATGCGGCAAGACCACAACGCTTCGGATGATCGCCGGCCTGGAGGAGATAACGAGCGGGCGCATCCTCCTCGACGGCCGCGTGCTGAACGACGTGCACCCGCGCGACCGCGACATCGCCATGGTGTTCCAGAACTACGCGCTCTACCCCCACATGAGCGTCTACAAGAACATGGCCTTCGGCCTCAAGATGCGCAAGGTCGCCAAGGACGAGATCGACCGCAGGGTCAGGAGCGCCGCCGGCATCCTGGGGATTGAATCGCTACTCGGGCGCTACCCGGGCAAACTCTCCGGCGGCCAGCGCCAGCGGGTCGCGCTGGGGCGCGCCATCGTGCGCGACCCGCGCGTCTTCCTCTTCGACGAGCCGCTCTCGAACCTCGACGCCAAGCTGCGGGTCCAGACCCGGGTGGAACTCCTCAAGCTCCACCAGCACCTCGCCGCCACCTCGGTCTACGTCACGCACGATCAGGTCGAGGCCATGACCATGGGGGACAGAATCGTGGTCATGCACGAAGGGGTCATCCAGCAGGTCGGCCCCCCGATGGAGGTCTACCAGAACCCGGCGAACCAGTTCGTGGCGGGCTTCATCGGGAGCCCCTCGATGAATTTCCTCTCCGCCGCGGTGCGCGCCGAGGGAGGGCGGATATTCCTCGAAGGCGCCGGCTTCCGGGTTCCCCTGCCGGCGGAGCGCGCGAGCGGGCTTGAGGGGCGCGAGGGCGGGGAGGTCGTATTCGGCATTCGGCCGGAAGACATGCGCTTGGACGCCGAGGGCGGGATCGAGGGGGCGGTCGAGATCATCGAGCCGGTGGGGTCGGACATCTTTCTCGACCTGAGCGTGGGCGGCGCCTCCCTCACCGCGCGGGTGGAGTCCAGCGTCAGGATGAGCCAGGGCGAGCGCGTCCGCCTCCGCCCCGACCCGGAGCGCGTCCACGCTTTCGACCCCGCGACGGGCGCGACGTTGATCTGATGCGTTGCGTGAGGCTACTATCCGTTCTGGTGTATGGGTGTCCTGAATCTGGCGGATTCCCTGCCTTTCGCGCTTTCATTGCCGCCATCGATGAACTTCGCACCGGAGACCCCGCTCGCCGGTTGAGGGAAACAGCGCAGTCGGCGCCGGTTTGCGCCGGGGCCGGACGATAAATATGAGTGGTTATGTACAGGCCGAGCCGCCGCAACGGAGACAAACCATGAAATGGACCATGCTGATGCTTGCCGCGCCGCTTTTGCTCTGCGCTCACGCCGCAAGCGCGCAGAAACTCGAAAAGGCGATCTTCGCCGGCGGCTGCTTCTGGTGCGTCGAGTCTGATTTCGACAAGGTGCCGGGCGTGGTCTCGACGACTTCGGGCTATACGGGCGGGAAGACCAAAAACCCGACCTACAAGGAAGTCACGTATGGCGACACGGGACACTACGAGGCGGTCGAGATTACCTACGATCCAAAGAAGGTCGGCTACGAGGCGCTGCTCACCGCCTTCTGGCACTCGGTCGACCCGACCGACGACGGCGGCCAGTTCTGCGACCGGGGCGATTCCTACCGCACCGCCGTCTTCGCCTTGAACGATGAGCAGCGCAAGGCGGCGGAGGCCTCCAAGGAGGCGGCGCAAAAGACTCTCGGCAAACCCATCGTCACCCCGATACTCGACGCCGCCGCGTTCTACCCCGCCGAGTATTATCACCAGGACTATTACAAGAATAACTCGTTCCGCTACCGCTACTACCGCTTCTCGTGCGGACGGGACAGAAAGATCAAGAGAATCTGGGGCAAACACGCCTTCAAGGGCATCCCCAAGAAAAACTGAAACCGCGCCGTCCCGACCTATGACATGGACTCAACGGGATGAGCAGTGGTGACTCTCCTGGCATTCGGACCGGATCGCCCTTTGTCCATACGGGGTTTTTGCAGAAGTCCTGCCTATAATTGGGCGTAAGGATATTCTTTCTCCCGAGACGGGGAGGGAGAAGATGGCGCTCCACCCTTGTAGAGTACTCAACAACCACTCCCCCCTTGAGGGGGAGTCGGTGAGGTGAGGGAGCTTTTTCCCCGAAACCGAACCGGTGGGGGGTGCTTTCATGTAGAACCGTCCCCCCACCGATTCAGCCTTCGCAAAAAGCGTTCGGCTTCATCGTCGGGCTTTCCTCTCGGGAAGCCCAACCCTCAAGGGGGGAGTGAACTTCAAAGGCGCGCGCGATGGTTTCCGCAGGGGCAACCCCCCGTGGCCGCCCGTATCGGATATGTCCATCCACGTGGTTGCGCTTGGCAGGGAGGGGCGCAGAGGCCTCGGACAGGCACAGGGGCCTGTCCCTACGGATCCCCCCTTCCGGGTCGGTTCGAAACGGCGAATCATGAAATCAGGACTTTTTAACAGCCCCCATACGGGTTGAGTCATGTCCTTACCGTAGACTTCATGAAGCCGGGCGATTGCCGGGGAAACGGGAGCCGGGCGCTCCCGTCCCGGCGGGCTCGTCGATTCGCCGTGCGGGAGACGCGCTAGGCGGCCTGGTTGCGCTCCAGCATGTCGAGCACGTCGTCTGTTTTCGTAATCCAGCCGAATTTCGACTCGAAGTTGTAGAGGGTGGCCTCGCGCGTGAAGTCGGGGCCGGTGTGATCCATCGCGTCCTCGATGAGGATGGGCCAGAACTCGCGGAAATACGCCTCGCGCGCCGTGCTCTCCACGCAGACGTTCGTGGCCACGCCGGTGAAGAGAATGTGCCGGATGTCCAGGCCGTTTAACTGGTTTTCCAGCGTCGTGCCCGCGAAGCCGCTGTAGCGGGCCTTCTTCACCACCAGATCGTCCGGCTCGGGCTTGAGCTCGTCGATGATTTCCCACCCCCACGTCCCTTCGATGATGAGTTTATCGCGGTCCTCCGGGCGCTCCTCGATCATCTTGAACGCCATGTGCTTGCGCACGTTGGGCGACTGGGGGCCGCCTGCGTCGCTCAAGTCGGGTTTGTAGCCGAACTGGAGATAGAGCACCTTCACGCCCGCCGCGCGCGCCGCAGCGAGCAGGCGCCGGTTGGCCGCGATGACGGGGTTCGTGCGGGCCTCGTCGATGCCCGCGCCCAGGTCGAGCATTCCGCCCTTCTTCGCGTAGGCGTTCTGCATGTCGACCACAATGAAAGCGGTTCGCCCTAAGTCGATTTCCACCTCCTGCGGCCGCGCCTTGAGGATTGCCATGCGTCTTCTCCATGGATATCAGGACAAAATTTTCTCCAGTGCTTCTTTATAGCACAGGGGGCGATGCGATGCGCTTTCGGGGATGAATTCCGAGCGAGGAGGGAGGAATTTCACTCCCCTTGAAGGGGGTTGTTGAAAAAGTCCTGATTTCGTGGTTCGGCGTTTGGAATCAAGAGATGAGAGAGAGGAACCACTCCCCCCTTGAGGGGGTCGGGCTTCCCGAGGGGAAAGCCCGACAGAAGCCGAGCGGTTTTTGCGAAGGCTGATGCGGTGGGGGGTGAATTGTGTTTTATTGTGCAATTTCAATTATACCCCCCACCGGTTCGCTTGCGGGCATGCGCCCTTAGCTCACCGACTCCCCCTCAAGGGGGTGAGTGGATTTGAATTTCTCCTTGGTGGATAGAGAGCTCCGTAAGGGTCATTCACTGGGTTATTTAACCGCCCCATGCATGCGTTCCTTTTTTGATTGTTGGATTCACCGGAATGACGAAGTGGGGAATTTAGAGAGGAGAGAAGGCTCCTTTGTTAGGGCGGTTCGCGAACCGCCCCTACGAAAAATCCAACTCAAAGACGGCTGCGCGGGTTGTAGTTTCTCCACTAGCTCCGCCCTTATGAAAGCCTTTCATTGCGGCTCACGCCCCTTGCCCCTAAAATAGAATCTTGCGTTCACATCGCGGCGGGTTTTATTTTTCTCCGCACAGGGCGGGTACGACGAATCATGGCTGACATAGCGACGCTGAAAGAGGGCGAGCGGTTCGATTCTTTCTTCAAAATCCGGGAATGCGAAGCGCGCCAGAGCCGCGCGGGCCGGGAGTATCTCGATCTGACCCTGGAAGACGCCACCGGCGAAGTCCCCGCCAAGGTCTGGGAGCCCGCGACGCAGGTGCAGGGAGCGATCGAGGCGGGCGATTTCATCAAGGTGCGCGCCGCCGCCGAGAACTACCAGGGCCGCCTGCAGCTCCGGGTGGAGCGCGTCCGAAGGGTGAACGAGCAGGACTACGAGAGCGGCTTCCGGCCCGAGGACTGCGTGCAGCGCACGCCCTATGACATCGACGTCATGTGGGAGGAGGCGAAGCGCATCGCGGGCGGCTGCCACCCGCTCGTGGCCGCTTATCTCACGGCGATACTGAACGCCTACGAGGAGAAATTCCGCGAGTGGCCCGCCGCCCAGCGCATTCACCATCCCTACCTCGGCGGCCTTTTGGAGCACACCCTGTCGGTAACGAAGACGTGCCTTTATCTCGCGGATAAATACGACGTCTCGAAGGACCTCCTCGTCGCGGGCGCGCTCCTGCACGACATCGGAAAACTCGAGGAACTCTCCACCGAGGGCGCGACGCACTACACCGCCGCCGGCCGCCTCCTCGGCCACATCGTGCTGGGGCGAGACATCGCGCGCGAGTGGGCGGGGCGCGAGGGCGTATTCCAGGAGGGAGAGGCGCTGCCCGGGGATTTTTTGCTGCATCTCGAACACCTCATCCTCTCGCATCAGGGCCAGCCCGAGTGGGGCACGGTGAAGGTGCCCATGTCGGCTGAGGCGCTCCTGCTCCACTACGCGGACGACATCGACGCGAAGTTCCATATCCTGAAGCGCGCCGTGGCCGAGGACAAGGGGGATGAGGATTTCACGGCCAGAAACCAGATCATGGCGCGCGCCTTCTACAAGGGCGGCCCGCCGCTCCCGCCGGAGAATGCATAGGGTGGCAGAACGTGAGGCGAATCTCGTCTCCTGCAAGTATCAAACAGCGATCCGAGACGCAGCCGGAGAATCCATGAAATGTCCGACCATGTGAAACAGATTGTGAACGAGAAGACGGGGCGCATCGTCATGCTGGCGGTGGACCACGGCTACTTCCAGGGGCCGACTTCGGGCCTCGAAGAACCGGGGAAGACGGTCGAACCCCTTCTGCCCTGGTGCGACGCGGTGAGTCCCACGAAGGGCGTATTCCTGCGCTGCATGCCGCCGGATAGCGAGACGCCTGTGATTCTCCGGGCTTCGGGCGGGAACGCCATCGTCTATTCCGACCCCGTGGAACTGGAGCGCGAACTGAACATCCGGGGAGCGGGCATAGAGGATGAGGCGGCGCGCGAGGCGCTGCGTGAGCGAATCGCCGATGAAATCGTGAACCGCGAGCTCTCGAACGAGTCCATCACCGTCTCGGCGGCGGAGGCGGCGCGCCTGGGCGTGGCGGGCGTTTCGGTTTCGGTCTACGTCGGCGCGCGCTACCAGAAGGAATCCATCCTGAATCTGGCGCGCATGAGCGACGAGGGCCGCCGGGAGGGCCTGATCGTCTTGGGCATCACGGCGGTGGGCAAGGAGATGACGCGCGACGCGCGCTATCTGGGTCTTGCGACGCGCATCGCGGCCGAACACGGGGCGGACGTGGTGAAGACGTACTACTGCGAGAGTTTCGAGCGGGTGGTGCGCGGCTGTTTCGCGCCCATCGTCATCGCGGGCGGCAGGAAGGTTCCCGAGCGCGAGGCGCTCGCGTTCTGCCGAAGGGCGGTGGACGAGGGCGCGGTGGGCGTGGACATGGGGCGGAACATCTTCCAGAGCGCGCATCCGGTCGCCATGATCCGGGCGGTGCGCGCCGTCGTGCATGAAAACCTGAGCCCCGAAGCAGCCTATGAGATGTTCGAGGATTTGAGCGCGGCCTCCCCCTTGAATTGAAGTCAGTCGATAAACGCAGGAAGTATGAAGATGGCGGAAACCATGCGAGCGGCGGTGTATTACCGGAACGACGACGTGCGTGTCGAGGAGATGGAAAAGCCCCGCGCCGGAGCGGGCGAGCTTCTCATCCAGACGCGCGCGAGCGGCATCTGCGGAAGCGACGTAATGGAGTGGTACCGGCTTAAGGGCGCGCCGCGCGTGCTGGGCCATGAGGTGACGGGCGTCGTCGCGGAAGCCGGCGAGGGGGTGGAGGACTTCCGCGTGGGCGAGCGCGTCTTCGCCACCCATCACGTTCCGTGCAACCGCTGCGCGCTCTGCCTGCGCGGAGACCACACTGCCTGCGCCACGCTCAAGCGCACGAATTTCGATCCGGGCGGTTTCGCCGAGTTCATCCGTCTGCCCGCCGTCAACGTGGAGCGGGGGACGTTCCATCTCCCCGATGAGGTGTCCGACGATGCGGGCGTGTTCGTCGAGCCTTTGGGTTGCGTCCTGCGCGGCTGGCGGCGCTTCCGGATGACGCCAGGCCTGAGCGTCTTGGTAGTCGGAAGCGGCATGTCCGGCCTGCTGCACGTGCAGGCGGCGCGCCTCTTGGGAGCGGAAGCCGTTTTCGCGACGGACGTGCATCCTTGGCGTCTCGAAGCCGCCGGGCGGTTCGGCGCGCAGGCGCTGCCACAGTGTGAGGACATGGCCGAAGCCTTGCGCCAAGCGAACGATGGCCGCCTGGCGGACCGCGTGGTCTTGTGCGCGGGCGCGCCCGAGGCATTGGAAACGGCCCTCGCCTGCGTCGCGACCTGCGGCGTCCTGCAGCTTTTCGCCCCCACGCCGCCTGGCTACCGCCCCGAAATCGACCTGAACCGCATCTGGAGCGAGCAGATCGCCGTCACCACCACATACGGCGCGGCCCCGCTCGATCTCGAAGAAGCGCTCGCGCTCATCCGCGCCGGACGCTTGGACGTCGAGGAGATGATCACACACAGGCTCCCGCTCACGGACGCGCAGGAGGGCTTCCGCCTCGCCGCCGAAGCAGGGGAATCCCTGAAGGTGGTGCTCAGGCCTTGAGTCTCATCCACACCTTGCAAAAGGACTAATACATGGCGCTTTTTCTCGGATATGATCCAGGCGGTTTCAGTGGAGTTGGTAAAAACGGCGTTGTGGCGGTAGAAATCAGAAAAGATGGAACTTTCGTGTCGGAACCTGAAACTAAGACCTTTCGCTATGCTAGTGAAGTACGTGATTGGCTTTTCAGCCATTCCTCAGCCAAGGCACTTGGAGTCGATACGCTTCTGGCATGGTCTCTCAAAGGTCGTCGCAACTGCGATGTCGCGCTACGCGAGCAATATAAACAGCATGAGAAAACCGTTATTCACCAGAACTCTCTTGGTAGTTCGATGACAATTAACGGTATCCTCGTCGCTCAATTCGCCAGTAAAATCAGGCTTCCGCTCGTTGAGAGCCACCCCAAACTCCTTCGCAAGGCGAACCTATTGCGGAGCGATTCAGAGAGCGTGGATATCGTTGCTCACGATTGCGCATTGCTTAAAGCCCCAACTGATGATGAAGCCGATGCATTGATTGCTGCATGGTGCGCCTCTCGATGGTATTTTAAGCGCTGGAAGACTGACCTGTACAAGACGTTTTCGAGAGATTTGCGCTTCCCTGCTGGAAAGGCAAAGACATTTTATCCTTGGCCGGAATCGGTCCCTGATCCGTGATAATCCTGGAATCGTCGAGGAAAGCCCGAATCTTGCGGGAGCGTGACAAAGAGCGTAGTGTTTTATCCAGGATTGCGGGCCATGGAACGCGAGGCCGTGGCGTCCGCAGTGTGAAAACCAGGGGCCCGAGAGGAATTGGAAGTGACGACGTTTGAGATCGCGATGGTCGGGTTTTACGTTTTGGAGTCGATTATCGGCCTCGCGCAATGCCTGATCATATGGATGGGGCTGAGACAAATGAGCCGATCCTTGGAATTGCGGGAAAGGGAGAGCGCGAGGCGGCACGAGGAGGTGATGAGAAATCACGAGGAGGTCATGAAAAATCATGCCGAGAACATGAAGAAACACGACGAGTCGATGACCGCGCTTAAGACGCTCATCGAGCGGACGGGAAAGTAACCCCGCTTACAGCCAACTATGCCGCCTCCATCCTCCGGGACGGGGGCGTTTTTTGGGCCGGGTTTCCGCTACTCATCCACGGGGTGATAGGTCAGCTCGCTTCCTGGGGGAATATCCTCGTTGTCCCCGGTTGCTTCGTCTTCGTAGAGAGCATCCGGCGGGGCGTCTTCCGTGAATTGCGCCTCATCGGCCTCGTCGTCTCGTGGAGCGGGGGCGGGTTTCGCGAGAAGCGGGGCGAGTTTCGCCTCGCGGCGGATTCTTTCCGGCAAACCGCTCCAGCGCCTCCTCACGCGCGCGTTCCCTATCGCCATGCCGAGCGCCTTCTTCGATCCGACGAAGACCGCCAGACGCTTCGCCCGCGTGAGGGCGGTGTAGACGAGGTTTCTCTGCAGCATCGGGTAGTGCTGGGTGTGCAGCGGGATGACGACGGCGGGGTATTCGCTCCCCTGGCTCTTGTGGACGGTGATGGCGTAGGCGTGCATCACCTCGTCGAGCGCGCCGCGCGTGTATTCGACGAGGTTCGAATCGAAGGCCGCGCGAATGCTCCCCTCCTCGGTCGAGACGCTCTTGACGACGCCGATGTCGCCGTTGAAAACGTCTTTGTCGTAGTTGTTGCGCACCTGGATGAGTTTGTCGCCGGCGCGGAACGTGCGGCCTCCGCTCTGGAGGGCGGGGGCGTTTCCAGCAGGGTTGAGCGCCTCCTGCAGGCGCGTGTTCAGGCTCTGTACGCCGAGCACGCCGCGCTGCATGGGGGAGATGACCTGCAAGTCGGCGATGGCGTCGACGCCGAACCGCTCGGGGATGCGCTCGCGGCAGAGTTCGACGATGAGGTCCGCGCAGCGCTCCGCCTCGTTCTCCTCGATGAAATAGTAATCGAGCGGCGCGTCTTCTTTCTCCCCCTTGCCGTTTCGGGGCATCTCGCCCCGGTTCACGCGGTGGGCGTTTTCGACGATCAGGCTCTCCTGCGCCTGGCGGAAGACCTCCGTGAGCCGCACCACGGGCAGGGATTCGGAAGTGATGGCGTCGCTCAGGACGTTGCCGGGCCCCACGGAGGGTAACTGGTCCACGTCGCCCACCAGAACGAGCGTCGCCTGATCGGGCACGGCGCGCAGCAGGTGGGCCGTCAGGTGCACATCGAGCATCGAGGCCTCGTCGATGATCACGATGTCGCCGGTGAGCGGGTTTTCGGCGTCGCGCGTGAAGCCGCCCGAGTGCCAGCTGTATTCGAGCAATCTGTGGATGGTGGCCGCCTCGTGGCCGGTGACTTCCGATAAGCGCTTCGCCGCCCGCCCGGTCGGCGCGCCGAGGATGACCTGGAGTCCCAGTTTCGTATAGAGGTTGGTGACGGCGCTCACGATGGTCGTCTTGCCGGTGCCGGGGCCGCCCGTGACGATGAGCACCTTCTGCGTGAGCGCGCCCTCGATGGCCGCGCCCTGATCCTTGGTCGCCCTGCCGCCCTCGAGCGCGCGCCGGGCGAGATGGCCCAGGCGCTCTTTCGTCGTGGCGCCGGGCGCGCCCTGTCCTCGCATCGCGGCTTCGAGACGCGCCTCGTCGCGCGGCGTGCGGATGAGCGCCGCGAGACGGCGGGCGGCCTCGCATTCCGCGGCGTAGAGCGGACGCGCGTAGACGCGCTTGCCCTCGGCCGAAGCGAGGTTCTCGACCATGTTCGCCGACTCGATCACCACCGACCCGCCCCGGCCCAGGCTTCCCAGGACGGGGGCGAGGGCGCCCGGTTCGGTTTCCAGCATCTCGGCGGCGGTTTCGATCAGGTCGCCGTAGGGCAGGAAGCAGTGGCCCTCGCGCTCGGCGAGCTGGTCGAGCACGTAGACGGCCCCCGCCGCGAGGCGCTTGGGCGAGTCCGCGGGTATCCCCAGCCGCTGCGCGATGCGGTCCGCGCTCTTGAAGCCCACGCCGTGGATCTCCGCCGCCAGGCGGTAGGGGTCTTCGCGCAGGATGCGGATGGACGCCTCGCCGTAGGTTCTCAGGATTTTCTCCGAAAGATGCAGGGGCACGTCGTATTGCCGCAGGAACAGCATGATCTCCTTGACCTCGCTCTGGCTCTTCCAGCTCTCGACGATGGCTTCGAGTTTCTTCGCGCCGAGGCCGGCGATTTCCGTGAGGCGCTCGGGTTGATTGTCGAGGATTTCGAGCGATTTCTCGCCGAAGCGCGCCACGATGCGCTTGGCGAGAGCAGGGCCGATGTTCTTCACGATGCCCGACGCCAGGTACTTTTCGATTCCCTCGACCGTCGTGGGCGCCAGCGGGCGGGCGAGTTCGGCGTGGAACTGGCGGCCGAACCTGGGATGATCCTTCCAGGCGCCCTCGAAGCGCACGCGCTCGCCCTCGCGAATGGAGGAGAGGTAGCCCACCACGGCCACGCGCGGGAAGTCCTCGTTGTCCGGCTGGACGAGCAGGACGGTGTAGCCGGTGTCCTCCGCGCGGAAGCGAATCCGCTCCACCGCGCCGGTCAACTCGGCGCCGTCTTGCGGGAAAAGGCCCGCCTGCGGGGGAGCGGTTCCTCTTCCGGGGCGAGGGGTTCTGGGTTTTCGCGTCATCGGTCGTTCCTGGCGGCGTCCGGGCGGGCGGGGCGGTTGTCACCGGATGCGCGTGGCCGGGATTCGGGCGAGAGTCGGGTCAGTTCTCGCGCATTCCGGTATTTTTCGCTTCATTCCAGAGCGCTTCGAGCTCGTCGAGCGACACGTCTTCGGGCGAGAGTCCCCGCTCGCGCAGCGCCTTTTCCATATATTGGAAACGCGCGGTGAAGCGCCCGATGCAGGCGCGGGCCGCTCCTTCGGCGTTCACCCCGAGCTTCCGGGAGAGGTTCACGGCGGCGAAGAGGAAATCGCCCATCTCCTGCTCGATCGCCTCGCGGTCTCCTTGTCGCATCGCCGCCTTGAGTTCCGCCCACTCTTCTTCCACCTTCTCCGCCGCTCCGGCCGCGTCCGGCCAGTCGAAGCCCACGCGCGAGGCCTTTCCCTGAAGCCTCTGGGCGCGCTGGAGCGCGGGCATGGCGGCGGGCACGCCGTCGAGAATGGACGCCGCGCCGTTCTCATCCCCGGCGCGGGCCTTTCTCTTGCTGATCTCCCAGTTTCGGAGCACCTCGCCGCTGGTCTCGGCCAGGGCGTCCTCGAACACGTGGGGGTGGCGGTCTATCATCTTTTGCGCGAGGGCGCGGGCGGCCTCCTCGGCGTCGAAGAGGCCCTTCTCCTCGGCGAGGCGGCAGTGGAAGAGCACCTGGAGCAGGAGGTCGCCCAACTCTTCCTTGAGCATCGCCGGGTCGCCCGCCTCGATGGCCTCCATCACCTCGTAGGCCTCCTCGACGAGGTAGGGCTTGAGGCTCTGGTGGTCCTGTTCCTTGTCCCAGGGGCAGCCGTCGGGCGCTCTCAAGCGGGCCATCACCTCCACCGCGCGCTCGAAACCGCTTTTCTTCTCGCTCAAGGCTCGGCCTCACGATTGGGGAATTCCGACGAGCGCAGTATACGCGCAACGCCCCCGGAGGGGCAACGAGCCTATGGGGCTGTAGCCGCATGATATGGGAGAATCACGAGTTTCCGAACGCAAGATGTCGTGACGGGGGAGGACGCGGGGGCGCGCCTGCGGAACAACGCATGATTTTCGTCTTTGCGCGTCGTCCCGGAATGGTCCCCCCTGGCCGGGGAAGGGAGGGTTCGCGACGTACGGAGGGGAAATTCATCCGTTCCGGGTTCCGGGCCGGAGTCGCCCGGAGGAGGGTACCGCCCCGTTGGGGGCCGTTGAAAAAGCCCTGTTCCGAGGTCGGGCGGACACACGGGTTCGCCCTGCGTTTCGTTCCGCAAAGGTTCGTTGTCAGACATTATATGTCTGACATATCATGCGACCCGTATTGGGAAGGCGAAAAGGCCGGGCCGCATGATATGCGGCCCCTACACCGACACCCGAATGAGGCGTGTAGCAGAGATAACCCCGAAGAGGGGTTGTCTGAACCCTCCGTGGTTGTCCTTTCTCAAACGAAGGCCTCGGACAGGCACGGAGGCCTGTCCCTACAAAACCCCGCAGGAACGGCATCCCCCTACCAGCGCAATGAGCCGCGCAGCGCCACGCCGTGGACGGGGTCGTCGTTCTCGCGCTCGCGCACGTCGCCCTCGACGCTCATGCTGAGGCGTTCGCCCATCCTGAAACGACCGCCCAGGCGGTAGGCGCCGCCGCCGTCCTCGGACACCGAAAGGCCCGCGTAAGGCGTGAGCAGGCCGCCCCAGGCGTCGAGCCCGTAGCCCACCTCCGCGCGCACGCGGGGGTCGAGGTCCCCGACTTCCCCTTTCGCCAGGCGCGAGGCGTCCTCGATGCCCCACAGCCGCTCGGCGCCGCCCGCCGTCTCGCCCACCGAGGGCCGCACGGTGAGCGCAAGCCCACGGCCCGCCTTCCCCGGAGCGAAGCGGATCATGCCGCCCACGCCCCAGTCGGTCACGTCTTCCTCTTCATGCGCGAGGAGCCCGCGCGCCTTGAGCTCCAGCGTGAGGCCCGAGGCCGGGTTCGTGAAGCGCAGGCCGCCGCCCACCTCCACGCCGACCCCCTCGTCCGCGTCGCCTCCGTCATGGCGAAGGCCCGCCTCCACCGAAGGCGTGAACGCGCCGCCGTTCTTCATCGCCACCTCGCGCGAGGCTTCGAGCATCACCCGGAGCCGCGTCGTCTCCGCCGATATCGCCTCGACCCCGTCGGCCGCGTCCGCGTCCGTCTGCGCCACCAGGACGTCGGACTTCACCGCCAGGTCGAACCCGCCCGTCTTCGTTAATTCTCCCCGAAGCCCGAACGCCGCCATGCGCATCTCGATGTCGGTCTCGGCTTCGACCTTCTTGTCGACGTCTTTCTCCTCCACTTCCAGCGTCATCTCTCCCTGGCCCATTCCCAGGATGCCCCACATCGAGAGCCGCTCGTTCGCCCGGTAGCGCAGGTAGGGGTGCGCGCTCGTGAGCGTCGCCTCCATCTCGCCGCTGCCCCCGTTCTCGAAGCCGCCCTCGCCCGTGGCGTGCGAGAGCGCGAGGCCCATGAGGACGCTGTCCTTCTCGTAGTCCATCCCCAGCATGGCCGTCGTCACGTCGCCTTGGGTAGCGGCCTCTCCGCCCTCGAAGCTCGTCCGCGACCCGCGGCCCCAGATCGACCAGCGGCCGGCCGCCTCCCCGGCGTCCTTCGCCGAGGCCAGGTGGAACGAACCGCCCGAGAGGAGTTCGCTCACCGTCGTCTCGCGGTAGGTCTCCGGGGCGTCGCGCCCCGTCAGCCGGTTCTCGGCCCTCAAGCGCGCGAGGCCGCCGGAACCCCCGCCGTCCTGGGCGAAGGAGACGAAGCCCGCGCCTTTCTTCATCAGGAGACGCTCGGGATCCTCATCGAGGTTCACCGTCTGCCCGCCGAGCGTCATCTTCGCCCCGCTCGGAGCGGGCGCGTTCAGGCGGCCGGCGATCATCTCCACCGCCTGGCCCGCCGCAGCCCGGCCGAAGCGCGCCAGCCAGCCCCGCGCCGCCGCAAGGCTCTCCTTCGAAAGCGGGTCCCCGTAGATGCCCGCGCCCACGATCATGGAGTCGGTTATCGGTCCGACGCCGGGGATGTTGAATGTGAATTCAGTCTGGCGCGCATAGGTCACCTTCGGCACGTCGGCGCTGTCGCTGTCGTCGGCGGGGTTGTCGAAATAATACTGCACGAAGCCGCCGCCGGGTTTCTTCGCCGCCTCGATGATCTGCGGCAGGATGAGCTTGCCGGTGACGACGTCCCGCAGGGTGTCCGTGGGCTTCTGGTATTCGAACCTGTTCGGAAACCCCGCGTGAAGGTGCGTGTAGCCGTTCGGGTCCATCACGAACAGGTAGACGGAGCCGTGCTTCCAGGGCGGTAGCCTCATGACGCTCCTCGCGATGCCGATGGCTTCGGTGGGTCTCTTCTCCAGGATTTCTTCGATGAAGTATTTTATCGCCCCGTTCACGAATTTCTTGAGCGTCCGGCGGTCCACCACCTCGTCGGCGCTGACCTCCGGGTCCGCAGGCGGCAGGGTTTCCTCCCCGAAGTCGGAATCCTGCAGGTCCAGGCCGGCGAGCATGATACCGGGGATGTCGGCGCCGTAACCCACGGCGTAGCCGCCGCCCTGTATGGGGCCGCCTTCCGGCCTCGGAAAGGCGCGGGTTCTGAACACCTCAGCCAGTTGGGCGGGCAGGGTGGACGGGTCGCTGACGTCGAATCCGACCGCGGCGAGGATCGCCCCGAAAACCTCGGGCTTGAGCGGCCTGCCCCCCATCGATATGTCGTCCGCGTCGAAGCTCAACCTGCCGTCGAGAAGAGAGACGGCGGAGAGGTGGATGGGGCCTGCCTTCCAGGGGCCCTCGTTCCGGGTGATGCACCCCGCGTAGCCTCCTTCCTCTTGCCCCGTGACGCTGTTGAAATAGTCTCTCCCCGCCAGGGCGAAGGCCTTCAGGTTCTCCGCGCTCCCCGCCGCCTGCGCGGCCGTAACGCTTGGAGTCTCCAGCGGGTTCTTCGGGACGCCCTGGCGCGGGCAGACGTCCTCGGACACGCCGCCCGGGTCTTCGTAGATCCCCGCGCCGAAGATGATCGGGTATTCGAGCGGGCTGCCGTCCTGCCTCTGCCCCCGAATGACGTGCTGGACCGCATAGGTCACCTTGGGGACCGTGGCGCTGTCCGTGTCGTCGTCCGGGTTGTCGAAATAATACTTCACGAAGCCGCCGTCGGGGTTGGCGGTCGCCGCCTGGATGATCTGCGGCAGGATGAGCTTGCCGGTGACGGCGTCCCGCAGGGTATTCGTGGGGGCCTGGAGCTCGTACTTGTCCGGGAACGCCCCGTGGAAGAGCGTGTAGCCGGTGGGCTCCATGATGAAGAGGTAGACGGGGCCGTGCCGCCAGGGTCCGTTCAGGTCCCGGAGGACGCTCTTCGCCTTCACGAAGGCGCCGTGGCCTTCGGTCCTGTAGAGCTGGAGGACGTAGTCCTTCGCTCCGTTCACGAAGGTCTTGAGCGTCGCGCGGTCCACCACCTGGTCGGCCCGGATCGGCGGATCGCCGGGGTCGACGGTTTCCGGCGCGAGGTGTTGTGATTCCCTGATGTCGAGGCCGGCGACCAGGATGCCCGTGCCGCCTCCGACGGTGCGCTTGAAGCCGACGGCGTAGCCGCCGCCGGGCAGGGCGCCGCCGGCCGGCTTCCCGAAGGCGCCCGTCGTTCCCAGGGCGGCCGCGCCGGTCGCGGCGGCTATCGCCCTCCAGACGGCGGCCTTGAGCGGCCTGCCGCTCAAGGCCATATTGCCCGAGTGAAAGATCACCCTGCCGTCGAGGGAAATGGTGGCGGCGTAGGTGGCGCCGGACTTCCAGGGGCCCTCATGCCTGAAGAGGCACCTGCTGTACGTCAATTCCGGCCCCACGCGGACGCTCGCCAGATACTGTTTCCCCGCCAGGGCGAAATTCTTCAGGTTCTCCGCGCTCCCCGCCGCCTGGGCGGCCGTGACGTCCGGGGTCTCCAGCGTATTCACCGCCACGCCCGCCGGGCGCGGGCAGACGGCCTCGGACACCGCGCCCGGGTCCCTGTAGATCCCCGCGCCGATGATGAATGAATTTCCAGTAACTTCATTCCTGAGACTGCGGGCGAAGGTCACCTTCGGCACGTCGGCGCTGTCCGTGTCGTCGTCGGGGTTGTCGAAATAGTACTGCACGAAGCCGCCGCCGGGTTTCTTCGCCGCCTCGATGATCTGCGGCAGGATGAGCTTGCCGGTGACGACGTCCCGCAAGGTGTCCGTGGGGGTGGCGAGTTCGTATCGCCCCGGATCCCCCCCGTGAAAGAACGTGTAGCCGCTTTCATCCATCAGGAACAGGTAGATTTCGCCGTGCCTCCAATGCTCGGTCCTGAAGACGCTCCTCAGTTTTGAAAAGGTGTTGCTGGGGTCACGGAAGAAGTTTCCCATGAAAGTCCTCGCCCCGTTCACGAAGGCCTCGAGCGTCGCGCGGTCCACCACGTCCCTGGCCGTTACGGCCGGGATGGCGCCCGGGTCGAGGACTTCCTCCATCAGGCTGGATTCCTGGATATCGAGGCCGGCCACCACGATGTGCGGGAAGTTGGAAAGGCCGTCTATATAACCGACCGCATGCCCGCCTCCCGGCAAAGCGCCGCCGTCCGGATTGCTGAAACCCCTTTGAGTCAAACCGGCCGCGCCGGCGATCTGTCCCCAAAGGGCGGGGTTGAGCCGCCTGCCCCCGAGATTCGCATTGTTCGGGTGAAAGAGCAGTCTCCCGTCCGGAGTCAGGCCCGTGACGTAGATGGAGCCGGAATTCCAGTTCGGATGATTCTTGAAAAGACACAAAACGTATGAATTCGCAGGAAACGTCCTGGAACTCGCTATCAGGTCTTTCCCCGCCAGGGCGAAGGCCTTGAGGTTCGCGGCCGTGGGGTTCGCCGCCGCCTGGGCGGCCGTGACGCTCGGGGTCTCCAACGGATTCGGGTCGACGCCCGACGGGCGCGGGCAGGACGCCTGCGCGAAGGCGGCGGGCGCGCCGGACAGAACGCCGGCCAGCGCAAGGATGAGCGCGGTCAAAACCATTCGTCTCGGAAATTTCATCGTGGGGCCTCCTGAGCCGAGCCCGCTTCATCGGGGCGGGAGCGGGACACGCTGTTTTCTTTCCAGAAGCGGAAAAGCGAGCGCGATAGTATGTCAACAAATTCGAATGCGTTCAGATTACGCCAGAGAGCGCGTGGAGGCAAGTTTTTTCGGAAGTGGGCCGCGAGGGTGGTGCGAGCGCAAATAATCCCATGATATGGCATGATCGGACGATCAAAAGCGCAATATGTTGTGGTTGCGCTTGACATGTTCTTCGGGATGGGAGAAAGTGCGCTTTCAGGCCCATACACGAGGACCCCCCATGACGAAAGAGACCCGCATACGCATACTGCCCGAGTCGCTCGCGAACCGGATCGCCGCGGGCGAGGTGGTGCAGCGCCCCGCCTCCGCCTTGAAGGAACTGGTGGAGAACAGCATCGACGCGGGCGCCTCCCGCGTGGAAATCGACCTGGAATCCGGCGGCGCCGCGCGCGTGCAGGTCGTCGACGACGGCCACGGCATGAGCGAGGACGACGCGCTGTTGTGTCTCGAGCGCCACGCGACGAGCAAGATAGCCACGGATTGGGACCTGGACCGCATCTCCACCCTGGGCTTCAGGGGCGAGGCGCTGCCGAGCATCGCCGCCGTTTCGAAGATGACCATCACCACGAGGAGGCCGGGAGACGCCTTGGGGACCGAGGTGCGCGTGGAGGGCGGCAAACTGCAGCGCGTCACCGAGATGGGCGCGGCGCCCGGCGCAAGGGTCGAGGTGCGCTCGTTGTTCTACAACGTGCCCGCGAGGCGCAAATTCCTGAAACGAAAAGAGACCGAGCTCGTCCGCTGCCTGGAAGTGGCGAACCAGGCGGCCATGGCGAACCCGAACGTTTCGTTCGTCCTGCGCCACGGGCGGAGGACGCTGCTCGACCTGGACGGCTCCGGAGGGCTCCTGGCCCGAGCCGCCCAACTCGTGGGCGAGGCGGCGGCCTCTCATCTACTCAAGATTCCCCGCGCCGCGGCGGAGAACATAACGTTCGGCGGCTGGGCGGGCGCGCCGGGGCTCAACCGCTCCACGCGCGACGCGCAGTATCTCTTCGTGAACGGACGCCCCATCCGGGACCGTCTTTTCGTCCACGCGGCGTATGCGGCCTACCGCAGCTTCCTGCCGGTGAAGCGTCACCCCGTCTTCATCCTCTTTCTGGACATGCCGCCCGAGGACGTGGACGTGAACGTCCACCCCGCCAAGCAGGAGGTGCGCTTCCGCTTCGCGTCGGGCGTCTACGACCTCGTGCGCGAGAGCGTCGCCGCCGTGCTGGGCGCGCGGCCCGAGCGGGCGCGGCGCGATTTTGCCCACCAGGGCGCAGGCCGCGCGGCGGGGAACGCTACGCATTCGGAGGCGGCCGGTCCCGCCGGGGAGGAATCTTCCATCCCGCCGTCGACGCCCGCTTTGCTGGGCGGCGGGGGATATTTTGGAGACCGCTCCGCCGCCGGGGGGTACGGCGTCTCGGAGGCGGAGCCCGCGGCCGGCGTCGAAGGGTCGGCCTCCGCTCCGCCCCCGCCTGCGAGTTCCCCGCCCGAATCCCAGGCGCCCTCGCCGATTGAGCGTATGCTCGAACCCCCCCATCCGTCCGATCCGGTCGTTCTCTCCGAATGCCGCTACCTCGGCCAGTGGGAGGAATGCTTTTTGCTGTTCGCCTCCCCGCAGGGGCTGGTGCTCGTCGATCAGCACGCCGCGCATGAGCGCGTGCTCTACAACCGCTTCCGCGACCAGTTCCGGGAGGGCCGCGTGGACAGCCAGGCGTGCCTGGTGCCCGAGGAGATACGGCTCCGCCCCGAGGAGGCGCTCGGCATCGAGGCGCACCACGAGGATCTGCTGCGCTCGGGCTTCGAACTCGAGTGCGCGGCTCCCGGGGAATACCGGATTCGCGCCGTGCCCGCGCTCCTCGCGGACAGGGATCCCGCAGGCGCGGTGCGTCAGGTCGCGGAGGGTCTGGCGGATATGGAGCAGCCCGTGAGCTTCGCGGATCTCATCGACGGCATCATCGCGAGGATGAGTTGCAAGGGCGCGGTGAAGGCGGCGCAGGCCATGCGCCCCGAGCAGGCGGCCGCTCTCGTCGAGGAGCTCGAAAAGACGCCGGGCAGGTGGACGTGCCCGCACGGGCGGCCCGTTATGCTCGTGATGGGCGCAGACCCCGTGAAGAGGCGCTTTCTCAGGAGTTGAGCCGATTTTTCGCGCAAGGAGCCGGTAACGCTCTTGACACCCGCGCCCGCGCGCAACACAATGGCGAGGCAAGAAAAAGGGGGTCATCGAGGGAATCTTTGATGCCGCATCCTTTTGAACCGGCCTTTCGGTCCCGATTTCTTGCGCAAGCCATCGACCGTCGATGGTGGAGGAGGTCTACGCTACGCCCGCTCACTCTTGGCCCTTGGGGCGCAATGGTGGCGGGCGTTTTCCTTATCCGCACCGCGAAACGGCAGGGGCGTTCCCCGTTTCCTCTCATTCCAGGGAGTGGCGCATACAGATGCTCAACACCCCGATAGAAGAAGCCTATACCTTCGACGACGTGATGCTGCTGCCCGCGCACTCGGAGGTGCTGCCCAGGGACGTGGACCTCTCCACCTCCCTGTGCGAGGAGATCGAACTCGGCATTCCCCTGCTGAGCGCGGCCATGGACACGGTGACGGAATCGGACCTGGCGATCGCGCTCGCCCAGCAGGGCGGTTTGGGCGTGGTGCACCGCAGCATGACCGTCGAACGCCAGGCGGCCGAGGTGGACCGCGTCAAGCGCTCCGAAAGCGGCATGGTCACCCAGCCCATCACCATGCGGCCCAAACAGCGGATACGCGAGGCCCTGGAAGTCATGCAGACCTACCACATCTCGGGCGTGCCCATCACCGAGGAGGGACGCCTCGTCGGCATCCTCACGAACCGCGACGTGCGCTTCGAGACGAACCTCGACAAGCCGGTCTCGGAGTTGATGACGCGCGAGAAACTCGTCACCGTGCCCGAGGGGACGACGCTCGACGACAGCAAGGGAATCCTGCACCGCCACCGCATCGAGAAACTCCTCGTCGTGGACGAGAACTTCCACCTCAAGGGCCTCATCACGCTCAAGGACATCGAGAAGGTGCGCCGCTATCCCAAGTCGGCCAAGGACGGGTTCGGACGCCTGCGCGTGGCGGCGGCGGTGGGCGTGGCCGCGGACATGCGCGAACGCGTCTCCGCGCTCCATGAGGCGGGGGTGGATCTCCTGGTGGTCGACAGCGCCCACGCCCACTCCGAGCGGGTGCTGCGGGCGGTGGAGGAGGTCAAGAACGCCTGGCCGGACGCGAAGGTGCTCGCCGGCAACGTGGCGACGGCCGAAGGCGCGGAGGCTCTCATCTCCAGGGGCGCGGACATGATAAAGGTCGGCATCGGGCCGGGCTCCATCTGTACGACGCGCGTGGTGGCGGGCGTGGGCGTGCCCCAGTTGAGCGCGGTGGCGAACTGCGCGGCGGCGGCGGAGCCCCGCGGCGTCAAGATCATATCGGACGGCGGCATCAAGTATTCGGGCGACATCGTCAAGGCGCTCGCGGCGGGCGCGCACGGCGTGATGGTCGGCAGCCTGCTCGCGGGGGTGGAGGAGAGCCCCGGCGAGCGGGTGCTCTACCAGGGGAGAAGCTACAAGGTGTACCGCGGCATGGGGTCGGTGGGCGCGATGAGCAACGGCCAGAGCCGGGACCGCTATTTCCAGGACGTGCAGAACGGCTACCCGGGCGCTGAGGAGCACGCTTTCAGCGATTCGAAGCTCGTGCCCGAGGGCGTGGAGGGCCGCGTTCCCTACAAGGGGCCGCTTTCCTCCACCGTCTACCAGCTCATGGGCGGCGTGGCCGCGGGCATGGGGTATACCGGCTGCCGCAGCCTGAAGGAATTGAGGGAGAAGGCGAAGTTCGTTCGCATCACGTCGGCGGGCCTCACGGAAAGCCACGTGCACGACGTATTCATCACGCGCGAGTCGCCCAACTACCAGCGCGACTGATTGACGGAGCGTCGTCCGGGCCGATGCCCGGCGGCGCCGGAGAGGGCATGCGCCTGCGGACGAGCGCCTGCCCCGCGTGGAAAGTCGCCCGGTGCCCGTGAGAACGGACGCGCCGGATCGTCGGGGGATCATGGGGGTTCCGATTCGTCCGGCGCCGGGGTTGTCGGCCGATTGCCCGCCTTGAGAGCGGGCCTTAAAGTGGAGGGGGGAGGGGCGGTTCGTTCCGCTTTGTCCTGAAATGAAGATGCGCGATCAGATACTCATCCTCGATTTCGGCTCCCAGTACACGCAGCTCATCGCCCGGCGCGTGCGGGAGTTGAACGTGTACTGCGAGATTCACCCGTGCACCCGCGACTGGCGCGAGGTGACGGGTCCGCACACCAGGGGCGTCATCCTGTCGGGCGGGCCGAGCAGCGTGTACGAGAACGGCTCCCCCTCGGTCGACCCCGCGCTGTTCGAGAGCGACCTCCCGGTTCTGGGCATCTGCTACGGCATGCAGCTCATGACCCACCTCCTCGGCGGGAAGGTCGGCCCCTACGCCAAGAGGGAGTTCGGACGCGCCGAGGTGGTGGTCGAGGAGCCCGTCGGCATCTTTCTCGGTTCGGGCGGCGCGGAGACCGTCTGGATGAGCCACGGCGACACGATAGAGGCGCCGCCGCCCGGCTACAGGCCGCTCGCGCGCTCGGAGGGCTCCCCGGTGGCGGCGATGATGTCCGACGACGGGCGGCGCTACGGCATACAGTTTCACCCCGAAGTGGCCCACACCCCGAGAGGCAAGGAGATTCTGTACAACTTCGTGCGCAGGGTTTGCGGATGCGCGGGCGACTGGACGATGCGCTCCTTCATCGAGGAGGCGGTCGAGCGCATCAGGCGCCAGGTGGGGGACAGGCGCGTGGTGTGCGGCCTCTCGGGCGGTGTGGATTCCTCCGTCACGGCGATGCTCGTCAAGGAAGCGATAGGCGAGCGGCTCACCTGCATCTTCGTGGACAACGGCCTGCTCCGCAAGAACGAGGCCGCACAGGTGGTGGAGACCTTCGGCGGGAGGCTCGACCTCGTGCACGCGGACGCGAGCCGGGATTTTTTGAACGCGCTGCGCGGCGTCACGCACCCCGAGGCCAAGAGGAAGAGGATCGGCGAGATGTTCATCCGGGTGTTCGAGCGCGAGGCGAGGAAGCTGGGCGACGTGAAGTTCCTGGCCCAGGGAACGCTCTACCCCGACGTCATCGAGAGCGTCTCGTTCAAGGGGCCTTCGGCGACCATCAAGAGCCACCACAACGTGGGCGGGCTGCCCAAATGGATGCGGTTCGCGCTCATCGAACCCCTGCGCGAGTTGTTCAAGGACGAGGTGCGCGAGGCGGGCGAGGCGTTGGGACTGCCCCGCGAGATGCTCTGGCGCCACCCGTTCCCCGGGCCGGGCCTCGCCGTGCGCGTCCTGGGCGAGGTGACGGAGAAGCGCGTGCAGACCCTCCAGGAGGCGGACGCCATCTTCATCGAAACGCTCCACAAGCACGATTGCTACTACAAGGTCTGGCAGGCGTTCGCCGTGCTGCTGCCCGTGAACACCGTGGGCGTGATGGGCGACGCGAGGACGTATGAGAACGCCCTCGCGCTCCGGGCCGTCACCAGCCAGGACGGGATGACGGCGGACTGGGCCAGGCTGCCCCCCGATTTGCTGGCCGAGGCCTCATCGCGCATCATCAACGAGGTGCGCGGGGTGAACCGCGTGGTCTACGACGTCTCCTCCAAGCCGCCGGGCACGATTGAGTGGGAGTGATTAAAACCCTTATAAATCAATAGTTTGGAGAACGGACTATTTTTTCTTCTTTTCCACCAGCCTGATTTTGTCGATATCCAGAATGGAGATTCTCTCGCCGGCCGCCCCTTCATCGCCGGGCCGGTAAATCCCGAACTTGAAATGCGGCTCTCCGCATGACTCCACATCAAAAGTTGATTCGTCCATAATTTTTTCGTCATCAAGATACAGGTTGTATTTCGAGTTTGAAAAATTAAACTCCAGCTTTACGTCAATCCATTTCCCGATAACCTCATTGATGCTCACCTTCCTTTTCAAGCGCTTATGCCGATGTCTGGCCGTCAAGCGCCCATTCGAAAATTTGAACATCATGGGAGGGCCGACTCTGCAACCTTGTACGCCTTGGTGCATTTGAAAAAAGTCTTCTCTTTCGAAGGCAAATCCTTTTACGAATCTGGCCCTGAAGGTCAGCGTATAGCCTGCATCTTTTTTCAAAGTACTCGCCTGTTTTATCTCCGCGCGCTCCCAATACGGCGCGCCGTGCCTGGCGATGCCGTCGGAACTGCATCCTCCTACCTGCTTGTTTTTGAGCGTAAAGCGCAGGAACGTCTCTTTTCCTTCCGTCGCCCATCGTACGGAATTAGAATCCGGGAGGGCGCAATTTTCGTAAAACTCGATGTTCCAGTCGCTGTCCTGGTAGGTTGTCCTGCTACCTGTGTCGAAATACCCTGCGGGTGAAATCATGTCCGATGAAGTTTTACATCCCGCCAAAAAGACGATAATAATCAGAAGAAGAAAGTTGCGCATTTTCCCCCCGGATTTCATTGAGTATTTGGAATGGGGCGCTTGCCTGAAATTTAGATGTCTTGGATAACAAAAGCAAATAAATGGGGCAGCGCAAGGTTTCATGCTTTTGAATCAGGTAATTGCAATGGGTCTGTCCGTTTTTCCAGCGTAAAGCTCGCCGCCGCGTCTGAAATTTTCTTCGGGAGCCGCCAGAAATGTATCGCAAGTTGAATACCTCGCTCGCAGTGATTCCGCTCTTTTTGCTTGGCTTGCTTCTCGCAGGAGCGGGCGCCCATGCCCATGAGGCGAATTATCCCCACCTGCACGTCGCCCAGAGCGGCCACGGGGAGAAAGGGCACGGGCATCATACGAAAAGGCCCGCCGGGGTGAAGAAGGGCCACGGAGGGATGAAGCATTCCGTCAAAGTGGTTCCCGCCGATTACAAGAACCCGCCGAGCGTGAAGATACGCCTGGAAAGAGATGCGCACACTAAAGCCGCGCTCAATCTGTTCCTCGAACTCAGGAATTTCCGTTTCGCGCCCGAGGAGGTCAACAGGACTTCCAAAATCAACGAGGGCCACGCGCACCTGTACCTGAACGGGGAGAAGCTGACGAGACTCTATGCGGCTTCCTATTTCATGGACAAGCTGCCGAAGGGGAATCTGGAGATAAGGGTTACGCTGAACACGAACACCCATGAAGACCTGACCTACAAGGGAAAGCCCGTTCAGGCCGTCGTGGTGATCGAGGATTTCAACAACTAGGGGCGGAGAGACGAAACTTTGCTGATATGGACGCATTTCATTCTGGCGGTGCTGGCGATAGGCCTCGGCGCCGTCAATCTCGCGTCGGCGAAGGGAACGCCCAGGCACCGCGTCATCGGCTGGTGCTGGATGGTCGTGATGACCTACGTCACGGTCTCGTCGTTCTGGATACGTGAACTCAACGACGGCGCGTTCAGCTGGATTCATATTCTCACGGTCTGGACGATTTTCTGCATGGTGATGGCCGTGGTCTCGATACGGCGGGGAAACGTGCGGCGGCACGCGGCGTTCATGACGGGCACGATGATAGGCGCCCTCATCGCGGGCGGGTTCGCCATGATGCCCGGCAGGTTCATCAGCGGGCTTTTCGGATACGGCGGGTGACCCGCCGGAAGCGCGAATGCGCCCGGTGAAGCAAGGAAGATGACGGCGGCGGGCCCCAAGCGGTAAACTGAAAGCGTCGCGCCGGCTACAGGGGCTGCACGAAAAGCCGTATTCTAAAAGAGTACGCCAGTATCAAATACCGCCCTCGGGGAATCGACATGCCGTCTCCATTCGTTCATCTGCATCTACACTCCCAGTACAGCCTGCTCGACGGCACCACGCGAATCGGCGATCTGGTGCAGCGCGCCGCCGAACTCGGCCAGCCGGCCGTGGCCCTCACCGACCACGGGAACATGTTCGGCGCGGTGAAGTTCTACGAGGCGGCGCGGAGGGCGGGCGTCAAGCCCATCATCGGCTGCGAGGTGTATGTCGCCCCCGGCAGCCGGCTCGACAAGGGCGCGACGAACGGCGGGGGACGCGCCTACCACATGCTGCTGCTCGCCCAGAACCAGACGGGCTACAACAACCTGTGCGAGCTGGTCACGCGGGGCTTTACCGAGGGCATGTACTATTTCCCGAGAATCGACCGCGAGCTTCTCGCCGGTCACGCCGAGGGCCTCATCTGCACGTCCGCCTGCCTGCGCGGGGAGGTGAACGACCATCTCCTGCACGGCCGCGAGGAGGCGGCGCGCGAGGCGGCCGGGTTCTACAAGGACCTCTTTCCGGGGCGCTACTACCTCGAACTCCAGGATCACGGCATGGAGGAGGACAAGCGGGTCATCCCGAGGGTCATCGCCCTCTCGAAGGAGATGGGCCTGCCCCTCGTCGCCACCAACGACGTGCATTATCTCGACAAGGGGGACCACGGCGCCCAGGAGGTGCTCATCTGCATCCAGACGGGCAAGACGCTCAACGACCCCAACCGCATGAAGATCAAGAGCGAGGAGTTTTATCTCAAAAGCGCCGAGGAGATGGAGGCGCTCTTCGGCGAGGTCCCCGAAGCCCTCGCCAACACGCTCGCCATCGCCGAGCGATGCGATTTCGAGTTCACCTTCGGCGCGGCCCATTACCCGGATTTCGAGACCCCGGACGGCGCCGACAAGAAAGAATACCTGAGGCGCACCGCCGAGGAAGGGCTGGCGCGCAGGCTCTCGCAGTTCGGAATCGAGGGCGCCGAGGCGGAGCGCTACCGCGAGCGGCTCGATATGGAGCTCGAAGTCATCAACAGCCAGAACTACGAGGGTTACTTCCTCATCGTGTCCGATTTCATCCGCTACGCCAAGGAGCAGGGCATTCCCGTGGGCCCGGGCCGGGGCTCGGCGGCGGGCAGCCTGGCCGCCTACGCGCTGGGCATCACGGGCATCGACCCGCTCAGGTACTCCCTTCTCTTCGAGCGCTTCCTGAACCCCGAGCGCATCAGCCCGCCCGACGTGGACATCGACTTCTGCATGGACCGGCGCGACGAGGTCATCCGCTACGTGCAGGAGAAGTACGGACGCGAGAACGTGTGCCAGATCATCACCTTCGGGAGCATGCTGGCGAAGGGCGTCCTGCGGGACGTGGGCCGCGTGATGGACATGCCCTACGGCGAGGTGGACCGCATCGCCAAGCTGGTGCCCAACGAACTCAAGATCACCCTCGACGACGCGATGAAGAAAGAACCGCGCCTGCGCGACACCGTGGCGCGCGACCCGAAGGTGGGCGAGTTGATGGGCACGGCCCGGAAACTCGAGGGCAACATCCGCCACGCGGGAACGCACGCGGCCGGCGTGGTCATCGCGCCGTCGAAGCTCACCGACTTCGTGCCGCTCTACAAGGCGTCGGGCGGGGAGATGATGACCCAGTTCGACATGAAGGACATCGAGGAGATCGGCCTCCTCAAGATGGATTTCCTGGGTCTCAAGACGCTCACGGTGCTCGAGCGCGCCGTGAACCTCGTGCGCGACGGCGGCGGAGAGCTCGATTTGGAAACACTGACCCTGGACGATGCGGCGACCTACCGCCTGCTCGCCGAGGGCAAGACGACCGGCATTTTCCAGCTCGAAAGCCGGGGCATTCGCGAGTATCTGAGGAAGCTCGTCCCCACGACGTTCGAGGACCTGATCGCGATGGTGGCGCTCTACCGGCCCGGCCCGCTGGAGAGCGGCATGGTGGATGCCTTCATCAACAGAAAGCACGGGCGCGAGGAGATCGATTATTTCTTCGATGAACTCCAGACCATCCTCGAGGGCACCTACGGCGTCATGGTGTATCAGGAGCAGGTCATGCAGATATCGAACGCGCTCGCGGGCTTCTCCCTGGCGCGCGCGGACGTGCTGCGCAAGGCGATGGGCAAGAAGAGCCAGAAGCTCATGGCCGAGCAGCAGGCCGACTTCGTCGACGGGGCCGCCGCGCGCGGCCACGACAGGAGAAAGGTACAGTCCCTGTGGGATCAGATCGACAAGTTCGCGGGCTACGGCTTCAACAAGAGCCACAGCGCGGCCTACGCCCTCATCGCCTACCGCACCGCCTACATGAAGACGCACCATCCGCGCGAGTTCATGTCGGCGCTTCTCACGTGCGACCGGGAGAACGCGGATAAGGTCATCAAGGACATCGCCGAGTGCCGGAGCATGCAGATCGCCGTGCTCCCGCCGGACGTGAACGCCAGCCAGAAGGATTTCACGGTCGAGCGGGAGGCCATCCGCTTCGGTCTGGCCGCCGTGAAGAACGTGGGCGAGGGGCTGGTGGACGCCGTGCTGGCCGGCCGGAACGAGGAGGGTCCGTTCAGGGACCTGGGTGATTTCTGCAGGCGCGTGGAGCATCGGCATCTCAACCGGCGGGCGCTGGAGAGCCTCATCAAGGCGGCCGCCTTCGACTCTCTGGGCGTGGGACGCGCGCAGGCGACGGCTTCTTTGGACATCGTGCTCGAAGCCGCTGTTCGCGAACAGAAAAGCGCCGCCGTGGGGCAGGGCTCCCTCTTCGGCGGGGACGAGGCCGCGAGGAACGCGCTTCACCTGCCCGAGGTGGCCGAGTGGGAGGACGGGATGCGTCTGGCCAGCGAGCGCGAGGTGCTGGGCTTTTACGTTTCAGGACACCCGCTGGATGATCACAAGGAAATCGTCGAGCGCTTCGCCAACATCGACACGCTGCGCCTCGCCGACGTCACGAGCGCGCGCAAACTCATGATGGCCGGCCTCATCCGCTCCTCCAGGCTGCGCACCACGCGCTCGGGTCGGCGGATGGCGAACTTCGTCCTGGAGGATCAGGTCGGCACGGCGGAGATGACGCTGTTTCCCGACGTGTTCGAGGAATGCCATGAAATCCTCGAGAGCGAGGAGCCCGTTCTCGTCGAAGGCGTGGCCGAGGTGTCCGACGACGGGGTGCAGGTGGTGGTGCGCGCCATCGAGCCTTTGTCCGGCGTGGAGGTGAAACGCGCGAGCAGGGTGCTGGTCGATCTGGAGCCCGGGTGCCGCACGCCGAACCGCCTGCAATCCATCCGCGACGTGCTGGCCCGGCATCCGGGCAACTGCGCCGTGCTCTTCACGCTCAGGTTCCCCGAACAGGAGGTGCGCATCGAGGCGGGCGGGGAATTCGTGGTGGCGCCGACGGCGGAACTGACCGGGGAACTGGGTGATCTGGTGGGCGCGGGAGCCGTTCGTTTTGAGTAAACCATCCATCAGGGCCGCCTTCCTGGGGCGGGTGGCGTTCGGCGAGGCCTGGGACCTGCAAAAGCGCCTGTGGACGGAGCGCGCCGAGGGCGGCCTGAAGCAGGACGTTTTTCTCTTTCTGGAGCACGACCCGGTCATGACGCTGGGCAGGGGGGGGAGCGAGGCGAACGTGCTTCTGAGGCGCTCGCCCGTCGATGGCGCTGAGGTTCCCCTCGTGCGGATCAACCGGGGCGGGGAGGTGACCTTTCACGGTCCGGGCCAGTTGATGCTCTACGCCATATGCGACCTCCGCGAGCGGGAGCGCGACGTGCACCTTCACTGCAGGCGGCTGGAGGAGGTCTTTCGGCGCTATCTGGAGAAGAGGGGGTTTCGCGCCGAGAGAAAGCCGGGAAATCCGGGCCTCTGGGTGGGCGGTGAGAAAATTCTCGCCCTGGGCGTGGGCGCGAGGCGCTGGGTGACGATGCACGGGGTTTCGTTCAACGCATCGCCCGATCTTCGATATTTCGAGATGATGCACCCCTGCGGCGAGGTGGGCGGACGCACGACTTCCCTCGAAAAGCTCCTGGGGGATTCACCGCCGCTGCCGGAACTCGCACAGGATTTGATGCCCATCTGCGCGGACGTGTTCGATGCGCGCGTCGTGATGGAAGCCGACCCGGCGCGGGTCGCAGGAGCTCTCCCCGGTGTTTCATGAACTGAAAAATTCAACAAGCGGGAAGTGGGCCTTCGCGGTGAGTCTGGCGGGCGTCTTGGCGCTGCTCGCCGCGGCGCAGGCTTCCGCGGCCATGAGTTTCGCCGAATGGGGCTTTACGGCCAGGGCTTGGGAACTCCTGAAGAAGGGGGGGTACACGATGATCCCCCTGGGGCTGTGCTCGGTCGTCGCGCTCATGGTGACGCTCGAACGCCTCGTTTCTCTCCGGCGAAAGAAAGTCCTGCCTGACGCCTTGGTGAGTGCTTCCGAGAGATATTGGAGGAGCGGTGATTTCGAGGCGGCCGCCGGTATCTGCGAGCGGTTCGACTCGCCGCTCGCCCGCGTTTTGCAGGCGGGTCTGGCGAGGCGGAGGCTGGGGCTTGGCGAGATGGAGCGCGCCATGGTCGGCGCGGGCCGGCACGAATCGAGCGTCTTGTCGCGCAACCTGCGCGGTTTGGGCGTCATCGCGAACCTGGCGCCGATGCTGGGCCTGTTCGGCACCGTCGTGGGGATGATTCGCGCCTTCGACGTCATCAGCCGCGCCGGGACGGGGAACCCGAACCTCGTGGCCGAGGGGATATCCGAAGCGCTTCTGACGACGGCGGCGGGCCTTTTGATAGGCATTCCCGCCCTCGCGGCGTATCATTTTTTCCGTTCGCGCAGCGGCCGCCTCCTGTTCGAGATGGAATCGGTGGCTCTGGCTCTGCTGCAGAACCTTGCGGCGCAATCCGGTGAACCCGGCGAAAACACCGATGATGCGCTCCACGACGAGGCGCATGGCTTGGAGAGCCTGAGTCCGCGGCGCGAGGATATGTGAATGCGCTTTCAGGGCGATTCGGAAGAGGATTACAGCCTCCAGCTCACCTCGCTCATAGACGTCGTCTTCTTGCTCCTCATTTTTTTCATGGTTTCGACATCTTTCGTGGATTTCACCCGCAGGCTCGACATCGAACTGCCCGAGGCGAAGTCGAGCGCCGAAATTGTGGAGAAAAAATCGTTTCTCATCGAAGTCGGCGCGGAGAAGCGAATCTCCCTGAACGGAAAGACGGTGCCGCTCGATGATTTGGAAAGCGAGTTGAAGGCGGGGGTCGAGAGCGGGAAGTTCAAACCCACCCTCACGATCAAGGCGGACAAGCGCCTCGACTACGGCTACGTGATCAAGGTGATGGGTCTCATCTCCCAAGCGGGCGTTCGGGACATCTCGCTGGCCACGAAATAGCGCTGAAACGGGTTTCAAGCGGTCAAGCGGGGCGTGAAACATCCGGCCTGTTTTTCATGTTGGAGAAAAAGCGTGAACTCAAGGCGGGCCGATTCCACGGTTTCCATGCCGCGCAAGGCCGAAACCACGACGCGCGTTTTTCTGCTCAGGCACGGCGCGGCCGAGGGCTCGAAAGAGGGGTTTTTCTACGGCAGCACCGATGCGCCGCTCCTCGCCGAGGGCGAGGCGCAGGTTCGTGAAGCGGCGGCGCGCGTCCGGGGCTGGCTCATGGAGAGCGAAACCGCCCTTTACGCCAGCTCGCTCACCCGCTCCGTGAAGACGGCGGAAATTCTGTCCGACATGATGGGGTTGGGACTAAAACCCATCATCGTTCCCGATATTTCAGAACTTCACCTGGGCGATTGGGAGGGTGAAACGCACGCCACTCTCGAGGAAAAAGACCCCGAGCGCCTGGACGCGCATTACGAGAATTTCGTGCACTCCAAACCGCCAGGCGGCGGGGAATCCGTGGCCGAACTCGCCGCGCGCGTCTTGCCCGCGTATCAAGGCATCTGCGAGAGGGAGAAGAACAAGAACGTCATCGTCTGCGCCCATGCGGCGGTGAACCGGGTGATTCTGTGCGACGCGCTGGGCGCCCCGCTAGAGAGCTTTTTCCGGCTGGAGCAGGATTTTGCGGCTTTGAACGTAATCGACCTGGACGAAGACACGCCCCTCGTCCGCGCGATGAACATTTGACGCGCCGCACGCCTTGGGTGCAGGCATTGCATGGCACAACCCCAACGACGCTTACCGCGAAAAATCACTCGGGATTTTCTTTTCCCGCCGCTTCGGCCATGGCCGATAGGATGTCCGTCTGAGAGAAATCATTGCCCTTGAACAAGAGCGGGGCATCCAGATACTTGGCCAAGGCGTAGGAAAAGCAGTCGCCATAGTTCAGGGCGCCGCCGTGGCCTGTTCCCTTCCCGAAGCGCCTGTAAGCGTCGAAGGCAATATCGGCGATTCGAGGCGATACTTCCATGACGGTCGTGCCGCTCTTCTGGAAATAAGCGTCCAACGCCAAGATTGCGCTGTCATCGAAACGGGCGAACAAAATCATGCGGGTTTCAAGCAGATTGGCGGCGCTGATGCAGGTGACCGCAGCTTTTTCAATCAGTTCATTGAAGGCGCGTCTTTCGGGTTCATCGCCCATAATGGCGATGAGCGCAGATGTGTCGATGACAATCACGCGGGCAAGCCGCTTTCGTCATACCCGATAATATCATCACCGCTTCGCTCATCTCGCCTCGGGAGCTTGGCGCAATAGAGGGCGATGCGGTCCAGTTCATCGGCAAGCGGAGTCCCGCCCTGCATTTTCTCCACTTGGGCCAGCTTCTCCTGTATGGCGCGCTTTACAGCCTTGGCCATGGATTCCCCTGTGAGACTCGCGAGCCTTTTCGCCAGCGCGTGGGTGTCGTCGTCTTTGATATTGAGTGGCATCATTTATTCCTCCATCAGATAATTATAGGAGGAATGGAGGAAAAGTCAATCCTGCTTCAAAATTCATATGAAAGCCCAAATCATCTCACCGCAGGAAGCTCCCGAATCCTTACTTCCCCCTGAAGGCCTTGATGATCGCGGCGCCATCCTCGCCTGCGGCCCTGATCCATTCGGCGGACATGGTTTCGCCGATTCTGGCGAGATCGGCGGCGAGGCGCTTCCCCGGCCGCTGCACGCTCATGCCGTTGGCGGCGAGTTGTTCGAGATAAAAGCCGGTCAACTCGCGCGCCCGCGCGGTTCCCGCCGCTTCGGCCGGCAGCGCCGCCGAGCGCAGGCAGTTTCGGGCATGGGCGTCGAGCGCCTCGAAGGCGCGCTTGTTCGCGAACACGTAGTTGCGCGGCAACCAGGCGCGCAGATCGTAGAAATGGCTCACGTGTCTCCAGAGTTTGAGCTCATAGGCGGCAGCGCTCGAGGAGGCGAAGGCCTCCACCGCGCCGCTCGCAAGCGCCGGTTTGAGCTCGGCGAATTCGATGTGGACTGAAGGCATTCCGACGAGCTGCGCCAACCGCGCCGTGGCGGCGTTGTAGGCGCGGAACTTGATTCCCCGCATGTCGGCGACGCCGCCTATCGCGCGTTTGAAATACATCCCCTGCGGCGGCCAGGGGACGGAGTAGAGCAGCACGAGGTTCTGCGCGGCGAGAATCTTCGCCAGCCGGCTTCTGGCCGACCGCCAGAGTCTATCGGACGCCTCGAAGGACGTGGCCAGCAGCGGCACGGAATCGAACCCGAAGACGGCGTTTTCGGTCTCGTGCGCGCTCAGCAGCCGCTCGCCGATGGGCGCCTTCCCGCTTTGTACGGCGCGCTTGATCTCCCCGCCCTTGATGAGAGAACCGCCCCCATGCACCACGATGTCGAGCTTCCCCCCGGTGCATACGCCCACCGCCTCGGCGAAGAGTTTTGCGTTTTGCGTTTGATAGCTGGCGTCTCCATACGCCGTCGGCATGTTCCATTTCTCCGCCGCATGGGCCGCGCCCGCCCAAAGGAGCAGGCCCGCGGCCAGTCCCGTCAGCCATTTCATGCTCGAATCCCCCGTGGTGTGGATACAGTGATAATCGTCGTTTTTATCGAGATGTGCGCTCATATTTTTCGTTATTCTATACTACAATCCTTATCCGAGGACCCTCATATCTTCCCTTTGGAGGGTCCCGTGCAACTCATCGAGAAAATCAGAAAAAAACAGGCAATCGTATGCGTGATGGGTTTGGGGCACGTCGGACTCCCGCTCACGCTCGAATTCGTGCGCGCGGGCTACCGGGTCGCCGGTCTGGACACGGACCCCCGCCGCGTTCGCGGCCTGCGAGTGGCGAAGAGCCACATTCTGGATGTCTCCTCTCAAAATCTGGCTGACGCGTTGGGGACGAACCGGCTGGCGTTCACCTGCGATCATCGAGCGCTTGCGGAGGCCGACGCGATCAGCATTTGCGTCCCCACGCCGTTGGACAAGGCCGGCGACCCGGATTTGTCATTCGTTCAATCCGCGTTCGAGAGCATCCGGCGGCACGGGCGGCGAGGGCAACTCTACGTGCTCGAGAGCACCACCTATCCGGGAACGACCGAGGAAATCGTTCTGCCCTTCTTGTCGGAAAAGGGCTGGGAGGCAGGCAAGGATTTCTACCTCGCTTTCTCGCCCGGGCGCGTCGATCCCGGAAACGAGCGCTACGCCACGAGGCGCATACCAAAAATCGTGGGCGGCATGACGCGGGAGTGCGCCGATTTCGCCTGCGCCTTGTATGAGTGCGCCGTCGAGCAAGTCGTGCGGGTCGCCTCGCCCAGGGTCGCGGAGATGGCGAAAATGCTCGAAAACACCTTTCGCAGCGTCAACATCGCCCTGGTGAACGAGGTGGCGAAGATATGCCGTGTCCTCGACCTGGACGTCTGGGAGGTGATCGAGGCGGCGAAGACGAAGCCTTTCGGCTTCATGCCTTTCTACCCCGGGCCGGGCCTGGGAGGGCATTGCCTTCCCGTGGACCCCGTTTACCTGTCATGGAAGGCGCGCCAGGCGGGATTCGAGGCGAAGTTCATCGAACTGGCGGATGAGGTGAACAAATCGATGCCTCATTTCGTCGTGGAACTCACGGCCAGGGCTCTGAGCGAGACGGGCAAGACGATCAAAGGCGCGAGGATTCTGCTGGCGGGGGTGACGTATAAGGCGGACGTGTCCGATATCCGGGATAGTCCCGCGCTGGACGTCTGGCTCGGTCTGGAGCGTTTGGGAGCGGGCGTCTTTTATTCAGACCCCAATGTGCCGGACATCGACGCTCCTCCGATAAGAGCGCATTCGCGGCCCGTCAGCGCCGATTCGCTGCGTGAATACGATTGCGTGGTCGTGCTCGCGAACCACAAATCGCTGGACAGAGAGAGCATCCACGCCCATGCGAACTGCATCGTGGATACGCGCAACGCCTTCGCGGATTTCGGGCCTAACGAGCGTTTGTTCAAACTTTAGGGCGCTCTCTTTGTGGCGAGGAATTTGCGTTGATGCGGTGTGTCGCCTTAAGAATATAAAAAACAATGAGGTGTGTGGTTTTCTGTCTTCCGCGAAAATTCCACCCGAGGTGGTTGACATCGTCCGTCCATCTGGGGTTTATATACACCTTCGTCTTCTCCAGAGAAGATTCTTTGTAGGCCGAACGAGAGAAAAGAACCGATGAGAATGTACAGCAAGACAGTCAGCCTCACGAAAGAGCAGGCCAACGCCCGGCGCGGCTGGGTGCTGGTGGATGCGAAGGATCAGACCTTGGGGCGTCTTTGCACGCGCGTGGCGACGCTCCTGCGCGGAAAGCACAAACCCGACTGGACGCCGCACGTCGACAACGGCGAATACGTCGTCGTCATCAATGCGGAGCGCATCGTGCTCACGGGCCGCAAACTTTCGGATAAAAAGTATTACCGCCACTCCGGCTACCCGGGGCATCTCAAGGAAGTGAACGCGGGGCGCATGCTGGAAACGCATCCCGAGCGCGTGATAGAGCACGCCGTGCGGGGCATGTTGCCCAAGAACAAGCTGGGGCGTTCCTTATTGCAAAAGCTCAAGGTATATGCGGGCGACAAACATCCGCATGAAGCGCAACAACCCGAAGCGATTCGGCTGGACTGAACTCCGAGAGGTTTTTGAAATCGACATGGCCACGATACCGAAACACTACGCCACGGGAAAACGCAAGACGGCCGTCGCGCGCGTCTGGATAGAGCCGGGCGACGGCAGGATTCTGGTGAACAACACGCCGGCGGACGAATATTTTCTCCGCGACACTTCGCTCATGGTGATAAAGCAGCCCTTCGAGTTGACCGAGACCTGGGGCAGCTACGACGTGCGCGCCACCGTGAAGGGCGGGGGGCTCACCGGTCAGGCGGGCGCCGTTCGCCACGGCATTTCAAAGGCCTTGTTGAGCGTGGATCCCGCATTTCGGACGATCCTCAAGAAAGCGGGCCTCATCACGCGCGATTCCCGTGTGAAAGAGCGTAAAAAATATGGTTTGAAAGGCGCGCGCAAGAGCTTCCAGTTCTCCAAGCGCTAACCACTGCGGTGGTCGATTCGGGGGCTGGCTTTGCCGGCCCCTTTTTTTGTGCGAAAAAACGGATTGTGGCGAATGTCCGCTCCGATGAGGGTGTGATGCGAATCGCCGAGGATTCTGGAGGATAAGGAGATGCCGAAAATCGCCGTGGTGGGCGCCACGGGATACACGGGTTTTGAGTTGTTGAGGCTCCTCGGGTCCCACGGGGGTGTGGAAGTGATGGCCCTTACTTCCGAGACCTATGCCGGCAAGAAGGTGGACGAGGTGTTTCCGGCCTTGGCTTCCGTTCACGGCGGCGAGCTCGTGAAGTTCGAACCCGCCGTTTGCGAGGGAGCCGACGCCGTATTCTGCTGCCTGCCGCACAGGGTGGCGATGAACACGGTGCCTACCTTGCTGGATGCCGGTCACCGCGTGGTGGATTTTTCGGCCGACTACCGCCTGCGGGATTTTGGCGTATATGAGGCCTGGTACAAGACGGAGCACACCTCGCCGGAAAGAATAGCGGACGCGGTCTACGGGGTGCCCGAGCTATACCGCGAGGAGATAAAAAAAGCGCGCCTCGTCGCGAACCCGGGTTGCTACCCCACGGGGGCGATTCTGGCTCTGGCCCCGCTTTTAAGGGCCGGGCTGATCAAGCCGGACTCCATCATCGTGGATGCGAAATCGGGCGTTTCAGGTGCTGGCAGAAAGGCGGACTTGAGCATTCAGTTCAGCGAGGTGAACGAGGGCTTCAAGGCCTATGGCGTGGGGACACATCGCCATACGCCCGAAATCGAGCAGGAGCTTTCAGTCGCCTTGGGCGAGGCCGTGCGGGTTTCCTTTACCCCGCATCTGGCGCCCATGACCCGGGGCATTCTCTCGACCATCTACGCCGAGGGGGAGGGCGCCGCCGACGCCTCGGCGGTTCGGGCGGCGTTGCGCGACGCTTATGCGGATGAGCCTTTCATCCGCCTGATGCCGGAGGGGGCGTTTCCCAACGTGACGCAGGTGGCCGGCTCGAACTACGTGGACATCGGTCTGACGCACGATGCCCGGACCTCGCGCTTCATCATCGTCGCGGCGATAGACAATCTGGTGAAAGGCGCGTCGGGAGCGGCGGTGCAGAACATGAACCTGATGCTGGGGCTTCCCGAGACGCAAGGTCTCCTCCACCCGGGGTTTTGGATGTAAGCGAAAAAGAAGGGGTTTTGGACGTGAACGACCAAGAATTCATACAGGCGATTGAGGGTGGTGTTTGCGCGGCAGAGGGTGTCCGCGCCGCTTCGGTGACGGCGGGCATCAAGCCCTCGGGCAAGCCGGATATGGTGCTGCTCGCCTTTGACCCCCCGGCCGCGGCTGCGGGCGTATACACCCGGAACAAGATGTGCGCCGCTCCCGTCACCCTGTGCAGGGAGCGGGTCGGCAAATCACCCTTGCGGGCGTTCCTCGTCAACAGCGGAAACGCGAACGCCTGTACGGGCGAGCGGGGCTATCAGGACGCCGTGCGCCTTTGCGGCGAAGTCGCGGATGCGCTCGATTGCCCGGAAGCGCAGGTCGCCATGTCTTCCACCGGGCTCATCGGCGCTCCGCTCCCGATGGATATCATGGAGGCCCAAATCGCCAATCTGGTATCCGGTCTTTCCTCGGAGGGCGGCCACGAGGCTGCTGTGGGCATCATGACGACCGACACGCGGCCCAAGGAGTACGCCGTTCAGGTGAAAGAACCAGAGGGCGTTTACCGCATCGGCGGCATCACCAAGGGAGCCGGCATGATCGCCCCCGACATGGCGACCATGCTCGCATACGTCGCCACCGACGCCTTGGTTGCGCAAGCCGATCTTCAGGCTATTCTGCGGGCCGTGGTGCGGAAAACGTTCAACTGCGTGACGATTGACGGCGACACGTCGACGAACGACACGGTGATTCTCGCCGCCACGGGCGCTTCCGGCGTGGCCCTCGAATCGGCGGAAGCCCTGGAGCGGTTCGAGTCGGGGCTTTACCGGGTTTGCAAGGAACTGGCCCTGTCCATCGTTCGCGATGGGGAGGGGGTGAACAAGGTGGTGGAGGTGAAGATTACCGGCGCGGCCAGCGAGGAGCAGGCGCACCTGGCCGCGAAGTCGGTTTCCGAGAGCCTGCTGGTGAAGACGGCCATTCATGGTGAGATGCCCAACTGGGGCCGGATGTTCGCGGCGGCCGGTTACAGCGGCGCGGACGTGGCGCCCGAGAAGATGTCGCTCAAAATCGAGGGGGTGCAGGTGATGCGCGACGGCGCGCCCGTCCCGGGCTGGTCCGAAGCCCTGGCGCCCTTGCTCAAACGGCCCGAGTACGGCCTCGAACTGGGTCTGGGAGCCGGTGATGCGGAGGCCGTATTCTGGACGACGGATTTGAGCGCGGAATACGTGCGGTTCAACGCCGATTACAAGACGTGAAGGCTTTTGATTCGGCGACTTGAATCGTCCGGGTTCTTGTGAGACATTCCATGCGCCGAGCGGTGGCGGACGCTGCGGCGGCGGAGCCGATCGGCGAATTAACCGAATAAAATCAAATGTTTGAAAATTCGGCCTCATCCGCCATGAGGCCGGCAGGGCCCCCCTCGATGAAAGGCGGGGCAATAGGAGTGTACCCGTGAACCCGATTACATTGAGAGAACTGCTGGAAGCCGGCGCCCACTTCGGGCACCAGACCATCCGATGGAACCCCAAGATGCGCCCTTATATTTTCGGCGCGCGGAACGGGATTTACATCATCGACCTCCAAAAAACCCTCAAGTTGTTCAACGCGGCCCGCGAAGTGATTCGCGACATCGCTGCGAAGGGCGGCAAGGTGCTTTTCGTAGGCACGAAACAACAGGCCCAGGAGATCGTGATGGAAGAGGCCCGCAACGTGGAGATGCCCTTCGTCACCCAGCGCTGGCTCGGCGGGACGCTGACGAACTTCTCGACCATCAAGAATTCCATTGCGCGCCTCCTCGATCTGGAATCAATGAAGAATGACGGCACCTTCGAGCTTCTGGCGAAAAAAGAGGCCGTCAGGCGCGAGAAGGACATGGCGCGGCTCGAGAAGTTCCTGGGCGGCATCAAGCATATGGACAAGCTGCCGCAGGCCATGTTCGTCATCGATACGGGTCATGAGTACAACGCCATTCGAGAGGCGAGGAAACTGGGTATTCCCGTCATCGCGGTGGTGGACACGAATTCCGACCCCGACGGGGTGGATCACGTCTTGCCGGGCAATGACGACGCCTTGCGTTCGATTCGCTTTTTCGTGTCGCGGGTAGCGGAGGCCATCGCCGAGGGCGTCACCCTGCGCAAAGAGACGGGCGCCGAGGACGTCGAAGCCGTCGTCGCGTCGGGCGACACGGTGGCGGCGGAGATGATGGCGGCGGCCGCGGCAAGCGAAGCGGGAACGAAGGCGAAAGGGTGATCGTTACTTTTTTATCGACAGCCGGATTTTATGGGGAGAGGTTCAGGGCATGGAAGTTACCGCTCAGATGGTCAAGGAGTTAAGAACCCGCACCGGTGCGGGCATCATGGATTGCAAGGAAGCCCTCAAGGAGAATGAGGGAGATTTTGAAGAGGCGGTGCGCTATTTGCGGGAAAAAGGGCTTTCCAGCGCCGCCAAGAAGGCGGGACGGGCGGCGAGCGAGGGTCAGATATACGCTTCTCTTGGAGAAGACGGTCGCATGGGCGCCATCGTCGAGGTGAATTGCGAGACCGATTTCGTGGCCCGCACGGAGGATTTTCAGGCGCTTCTCGAAACCGTCGCCGGCCACGTGAAGGGCAATGGAGGGGATGGCCTCGCCGAGGCGCTCAAAGAGGTGACCACGGAGTCCATCGCCAAACTGGGCGAGAACATCGTCCTCGCCCGCGGGGAGCGTCTCGCCTTGGGAGACGATGGCTCGGGCAAGGTGGTTTCCTATATTCACCCGGGCGGGCGGATCGGCGTCTTGCTTGAGGTGGGCTGTGAAACGTGCCAGAAGGCGGGTGATGCCGCATTTGCCGAAACCGCGCGCGATCTGGCGATGCACATCGCGGCGAGCAGCCCACAGTTCCTCTCCGAGGATCAGGTGCCGGAGGTGGTTCTCCAGAGCGAGCGCGAGATTCTTCTGGCCCAGCAAAAGGATTCCGGAAAGCCCGAGAACATTCTGGAGAAAATCGTCGAGGGGCGCATCAAGAAATACAAGAAAGAAATTTGCCTGCTCGATCAGCCGTTCGTCAAGGACCCCGACAAGACCGTTCAGGTCTATCTGAAAGACAGAAGCGCGGAATTGGGCGAGGAAATCCGGGTTTCTTCCTGGACTCGTTTTCAACTCGGTGAGCTTTCCGCGTCGGAGGAAGGGTAAGCACCTCCGCCGCATCATTCGCACCGCCCGTTGTCATAGGCTTGAAATTTCTGGGGATGTCCATGCACGGCGACCTGCGATTCAAGAGAATCCTGCTCAAACTCTCAGGCGAAGCCCTGGGGGGAGAACTCAAGTACGGGATCGACCACAACGTTGTTGACGACATAGCGCAGGAAATCAAAGAGATCCGCCAGATGGGAGTCGAAGTCACCATCGTGGTGGGCGGCGGGAACATTTTCCGGGGCGCCGCCGCCGCCGAGGCGGGAATGGAGCGCACCAACGCCGACTACATGGGCATGCTCGGCACGGTCATCAATGCGCTGGCCCTTCAACACGCGCTCGAAAAGGCGGACCTCGCCACGCGCGTACAGAGCGCCATCCACATGGCGGAGTTGTGCGAACCCTACATCAGAAGGCGCGCGATACGCCACATGGAAAAGGGCCGGGTCGTCATTTTCGCCGGCGGCACCGGGAATCCCTACTTCACGACGGACACCACAGCAAGCCTCAGGGCCATCGAGGTGGGCGCGGAGTGTATTCTCAAGGCCACGAACGTGGACGGCGTCTTCTCCGCCGATCCGAATCGGGACGATACGGCCGAGTTCATCAATCAGTTGACGTATATCGAGGTGCTGAATCGCCAACTCGCCGTCATGGACACCACCGCCGTCAGCTTGTGCATGGACAACAATTTGCCCATTATTGTCTTTAACCTGCTCAAGCCCGGCAACATCCGCCGCGTGGTGGAGGGCGAGCAGGTGGGGACTTTGGTGAAAGCAGCCGAGGCCTGATGCAGCGCGTGTCGCGCCTGCCCGGATTCGGGACGCGCGGGGTTATCGCGAGGGTAGTGAAATGACGATTTTGAACTTCCAACCGGGAGAGATGGTCGATGGATGAGGTTCTTGCCGCGTTAAGGAAAAGAATGCAGGCCACGGTGGAATCATACAAGGCCGAAATAGCCCGCGTGCGAACCGGGCGCGCTTCCACGAATCTCATCAGTGGCGTGCTGGTTGACTACTATGGAACCTCCACGCCGCTGAATCAACTCGCCACGCTGAACGTACCCGAGCCCCAACTCATCATCGTTCAGCCTTTCGACATCAACTCGTTGGGCGACATCGAAAAGGCGATTCAATCGGCCGAATTGGGCCTGAACCCCTCGAACGACGGCAAGATCATCCGCGTGCCGGTGCCGGCGCTCACCGAGGAACGCCGCAGGGAGATGGTGAAACTGCTCAAGAAAATGACCGAGGAGCACAAGGTCGCGCTTCGCAACATTCGACGCGACGGCAACGATGACATGAAAAACCTCGAGAAGAGCAAAGAGATTACCGAAGATGACCTCAGGAAAGGACAGGGAGATGTCCAGAAGCTGACGGATCAGTTCGTCTCCGATTTGGATGACTTGCTTTCAGCCAAAGAGAAAGAGATTCTGGAGGTCTAGTTTTTCACCGGAGCGCGTATGGAATCTCGCATCGACCTACGCATCGATCTTGAACGGCTCCCCCGCCATATCGGCATTATTATGGATGGCAACGGCCGTTGGGCCCAGAAGCGGTTTCTTCCCAGGGTCGCCGGCCACCGCGAGGGCGTGAAGTCGGTCGACAAGGTGGTGGCGCATGCGCGCCGCATCGGCGTCAAGGCCCTCACGCTGTACAGCTTTTCCCTGGAGAACTGGAACAGACCCAAAGACGAAGTGGACGCGCTCATGGACATTCTGGCGGATTATCTCGAGCGCGAACTTCAGAGGATGCTCAGAGAAGGCATCCGTTTCAATATGATTGGGCACGAAGAGGACTTGCCCTTGTTTGCGCGTGAGATCGTTCAGCGCGTGAAGGAGCAAACGGCAGGTCAGGACGGAATGGTCTTGACCCTGGCGCTGAGTTACGGAGCGCGGCGCGAAATCACCGACGCGGCGAGGGCCATATCCAGGGAAGTTCAAAAGGGAATTCTTCAACCCGAGGAAATCGATGAAAGTGACATTGAGCGTCACCTATATACGGCGGATTTGCCAAAGCTTGATCTCCTGATTCGAACCAGCGGCGAACTGAGGCTCTCGAACTATCTGCTCTGGCAAGCGGCGTATGCGGAGTTGTATTTCACCGATATCAAATGGCCGGAATTCGGAGAACGCGAACTCGAAGACGCCATTCTTGCTTATCAGTCCCGGGTGCGGAAATTCGGTCTCACCGAGGAGCAGTTCACGACTCGGGGAAACTAGGTCTTGACCCGCCTCCTCAGCGCCCTGGTGCTTGCGGCGCCCATTCTCGGCGTTTTGTTTTTCACCTCCTCAGTCGTATTTCTCTGTGTGGTGTTTATACTCGTTTTTCGCGCGGGGTGGGAATTTCAAACCCTGATCAACCTTTGCGGCTGGCGCGTGAGAGCATGGGAAGGAGCTCTGGATGCCTGTGCATTTGTGCTCGCCCTTTGGGTGGGCGGCGTTTTGCCGGCATTGGTCCTGGCTATCATTCTGCTTCGTGTCTTCCTCAAGGCGTTTTCGAGAGAGACTTTCCGGGAGAGCCTTTCCTTGACGAGCGTATCGCTTCTCGGTGTGATTTGGGTGGGCGGCGCCGGTGGCTTGATCGCGCTCATCAGAACTTTCCCGGGTGGTATGGAGGCCACTTTCTTTTTGTTGGTCGTTGTCTGGGCGAACGATATCGCGGCGATGTTCACCGGCAAGACGCTGGGAGAAAGAAAATTGGCGCCTAAAATCAGCCCCGGAAAAACGGTGGAAGGGGCAATCGGAGGAATCATCGCTGGTATCCTCGTGGGCGTCCTCACGACGTTCTACGTGGATGTTCCCGGAATTGACCCGTGGCTCGCGATTCCTGTTTCGGTATGTATCGGGCTATTCGCGCTGATGGGGGATTTGGGTGAATCGATCTTAAAGCGAGCGGCCGGGGAGAAAGACGCGTCCGACATCATCCCGGGCCACGGGGGGCTGCTCGATAGAATTGATGGTTTGCTCGTGGCGGGTCCTGCGTTTTACTGTTACTTGTACTGGGTACGGTTCTAAGTCGCCGCGAATCGGGAGTGAGCCGGAAAATGGAGCCGCGAAAAATCGCCATATTGGGCTCTACGGGCAGCATCGGAGTAAATGCCCTCGATGTCGTGGCGCAATTTCCCGAAAAAATTGATGTGGTGGCGCTTGCCGCCGGAAAAAATTGGAAGCGGCTCGTGGAGCAGGCGAGGCGGTTTCGGCCTGATATTGTATCCGTCGCCGAAGAGGCGGACGCGGCGCGTATTCAGGATGCGCTCCATCCCGAGACCAGGGTGCTTTCGGGTGAGGAAGGTTTGCGGGAGGTAGCAGCGGGTGCGGGTGCGAGCCTGGTGGTCTCCGCGTTGGTTGGCGCGGCGGGACTCCCGCCGACGCTGGCCGCCATCGATGCAGGCGCCTGGATCGCGCTTGCAAACAAAGAAGTACTCGTCATGGCGGGAGAGTTGGTCACGTCGCGCGTTTCGGAACGGGAAGTCGAACTGCTCCCCGTAGACAGCGAGCATGCGGGCGTGGCGCAAGCGCTGGCCGACAGGCCGCAGTCCCAGGTGGAGCGGATTGTGCTGACGGCGTCGGGCGGCCCTTTTCGGAACCATTCGATTGAGGCGATGAAGAATGTGTCCTTGGAAGAGGCGTTGAACCACCCGAACTGGAAGATGGGGCCGAAGATTACGATTGATTCCGCGTCCATGATGAACAAGGGCCTTGAAATCATCGAGGCCAGGTGGCTGTTCGGTTTCAGACCCGAGCAAGTGGACGTGCTGGTTCACCCGCAGAGCATCGTGCACGCCATGGTGGAGTTCGTGGACGGAAGCTACGTAGCGCAAATGAGCATGCCCGACATGCGGATTCCCATCGCGCAGGCCATTTTCTCTCCGGAGAGGTTGCCCATCGAAGCGCCTAGGCTCGATTTAGCGCAGGTCGGCTCCCTTACATTTGAAGCGCCGGATCCGAATCGTTTTCCATGTCTCGTTCATGCGAAAGATGCGCTTCGCGAAGGAGGGACGGCGCCCGCCGTCCTCAACGCGGCGAACGAGGTGGCCGTCGCCTCGTTTTTGTCGGGCGCGTCGCAATTTATGGATATTCCCGGTGTGGTGGGGGCTACGTTGGAAGCGCACGAGAAGATGGAGGCGACCGAACTGGAGACGATCCTGGAGGCGGACCGCTGGGCGAGAGAGTACGCCTCCGCCCGACTGAACGGAACCGCCGCAAGCCGCTGAGTCAATGAGCCACCGAGACGAGTGCGAGGCCTTGCCCCGGCTTGTCGCTACGTTGGGCGGCCTTGGGCTGGTTCCTCTGGCCCCCGGTACGGTCGCTTCTTTCATCGCCGTTCCGGCGTATTTTCTGCTCTATCAGATCAACGCCTATGTTCCCCTCTTGATTTTGATTTTCCTGATACCCATCGCCATATGGGGCTCCGGCAAGTATGAAGCGAGCACGAATCGACGAGATCCACCGGAAATCGTCGTGGATGAATGGGTGGGCCAGTTCATCTGCTTCATCGGGGTCGAGCCGAGCCCAAGCGCTTTGGCGGCGGGCTTTTTCCTTTTTCGTATTTTTGACATTATCAAGTTGCCGCCGGTTCGTCGTCTGGAAAGGCTCTCTGGCGGCGTGGGCGTCGTGGCGGACGACATCGCCGCGGGAATCATCGGCTGGGCAATCTTGTTCGTTCTGTCGCAATGGGGAGTCGTCTGACTTCGGGGGAGCAAAGAGGAATGGCGGAGTCCGTAGAAGAGTGGCTTGGGGCGTATCTAAGTGATAAGGGCTGGCGCATCGCCACGGCGGAGAGCTGCACGGGCGGCCTCATCGCCAGCCGCATCACGGATGTTTCCGGCAGTTCCGCTTATTTCGAGCAGGGCTTCGTCACCTACAGCAACGAGGCGAAAATGGCGCTTCTGGGCGTTTCAAAAGATATCGTGGCGACCGAGGGCGGACCGGGAGCGGTGAGCGAAGCCTGCGCGCGCGCGATGGCGCAGGGCGTTCGCGCAGCGGCGGGGAGCGAAGTCGGACTCTCCGTCACGGGCATCGCCGGTCCCACGGGTGGCAGCGCCGGGAAGCCGGTGGGCACGGTGTACATGTCCGTCGCCACGCCTTCGGGCGCCATCTGCCGGCATCACCTGTTCGAGGGTTCCCGTCTGGAGGTCAAGGCCCAGGCGGCGCAAGCCGCGCTCGATATGGCGCGTGATGCCCTGGAGGCGTCGGACTGACGATACGGATACGCGAGAGTGCGCATTCCCTCATGAACGGGCATTCTCATGCTTCGGGAGATGTCGTCGGCCCTGCGAAGGAGATTCTCCATGCGCGCGTTTTTGGCGATTCCATTCAGCCCGGATGAGCACAAAATGCTGGAATCGCTTCAAGAATCGCTCGCCACCATGCCGGCTCTTGATGATTTCCGCTGGGCGAGGCCCGAGAACATTCACATCACCCTGCGATTTCTGGGTGATATTGAAGAGGAACAGTCCGAAGCCGCCGCAGAGGCGCTGCGCCGAGCGGGCGAGGGCGCGCCCGCTTTCGATATTTCCATAGATCGCTTCGGCGTCTTTCCGCATCTCAAGCGCCCCAACGTGCTCTGGGCGGGTCCCTCGGAAACGCCGGAACCTCTGGCGGAATTCGAGGCGAATCTTTCTCGTCATCTTTCCGAAGCGGGGTTTTCCTGCAGAGAGGGCGCTTTCCGCCCGCATTTAACAATTGCGAGGCGCCGGCCCCGCGACCGTCCACTGGCAGGACTCGAAGGAGAGCTTGAAGTCGCCGAGCAGCGATGGCTGAAGCCCCCTCTCGTCTGCCGCGCGCGCGAGGCGGTTTTGTTCAGAAGCGAGCTCAATCCCTCGGGGGCCATACACACCGCGCTGGAAAGAGTGACGCTTGTCTAGGCAACGCCAGGATCATCGATTTCGCAGTGTCCGGTACGGCGCGGAGATTTGGGTGCTGAAAATTCGCTCGCCTGTGTGAAGTCTTCCACTGTGGAGTGGAAGGGGGACCTCAACGATGCAAAAAGTCTGCTGCGCGAACGTCTTTTGCTCATAAATTAGCCTGTTTCGCTCTGTTTTCTTGAGAAAATGAACTTTCTTGAATATGTTTTCGCTTTTTATACTTGATTCTGAACATATTTTCGCGTATGTTTAGCGAAAATTAACCGCCGCTGCCGTTGGGGATTATGGATAGACAAGAGGATGGGGTTTTCTCAACGGAGGCCCTTTTGTGAGTGACGGCGTTTGCCGTATTGCGGAAAACGGGTCGATACCCTACATTCAACCTATGTCCGCCATCGCCCGAACCGGTGCGCATTCCTCCATCCAAGGGAGTTTTCCGATGAACCTCAAGAACGGGTCACCCTCCGAGAAATCCGAGAACCCGCAAGGGCGTGAGCGCCGCGAGAAGGCGCTGGACATGGCTTTCAACCAGATCAACCGCCAATTCGGCAAAGGCTCCATCATGCGCCTGGGCGAAGGGCCGGGCGTGGAGGCGATTCCGGCCATTTCTACGGGTTCGGTATCGCTCGACGCCGCCTTGGGCTGCGGCGGCGTGCCGCGCGGGCGCATCGTGGAGATTTTCGGGCCCGAGTCCTCGGGCAAGACGACCATCGCGCTGCAAATTATCGCGCAGGTACAGCGGGGCGGCGGAATGGCCGCCTTCGTGGACGCGGAGCACGCGCTGGATCCGCTTTACGCCAAGGCGCTCGGGGTGCAGACGGACAACCTCATCGTCTCCCAGCCCGACACGGGCGAGCAGGCCCTGGAGATCGCCGAGATTCTGACGAGCAGCGGCTCGCTCGACGTGGTCGTCATCGACTCCGTGGCCGCTCTGGTGCCCAAGGCGGAACTCGAAGGAGACATGGGGGATCACCACGTCGGCCTCCAGGCGCGGCTCATGAGCCAGGCGCTCCGCAAGCTCACGGGCGTGGTGCACCGCAGCAATACGTGCTTTATCTTCATCAACCAGATTCGCATGAAGATCGGCGTGATGTTCGGCAACCCGGAAACGACTTCGGGCGGAAACGCGCTCAAATTCTACTCCTCCGTGCGCCTGGACATCCGGCGAATCGCCTCCATCAAGGAAGGCGAGAACAACGTGGGAAACAGGACGCGGGTGCGCGTGGTGAAGAACAAGCTCGCGCCTCCGTTCCGCACGGCGGAGTTCGACATCATGTTCGGGCGCGGCGTCTCCAGAGAAGGCGACGTGCTCGATTTGGCGGTCGAGAAAGGCATCGTCGCCAAGACGGGGGCGTGGTATTCCTACGGCGAGGAGCGCATCGGCCAGGGGCGCGAGAACGTCAAGCGTTTCTTGAGCGAGAACGCGGATCTGTTTGCGGAAATCGACGCCCAGGTGCGCGCCGCCGTCGGAATCGGCGCGCCGAAAGCGGCGCCGAAGACCGAAGAGGCGCCCCGGGCGGCGGCGCCGAAATAGGGCCTGAAACGGCGTAACCTAATAAGTATCAAATATATAAGCTTTCGGAAATTTATCGAAAAACGTCGTGAATTTATACGATTTTATCCATATTTTCAGGAATTCGAAGCCGGGTATTTCCGCTCTGCGCCGGGGATGTCCCATCGTTTCGACATCCTCGTTTCCGTCGTCCTGTCACCGCGCCGCATGAGTCCACGAGAACGCCTCCTCGCGGCGGATTCTGCCGCGTCCCGGGAGCGGACCGATAACGGCAAATGCGGGCAAATGCGCGCCGCTCCGGGGCGGGGGAGAAAGAGAGGGCGTTTGGAAGTGGGAGAGTGCGCGTCCGATCGGCAAGCGCCTTGGCTCTTTTTTTGCTTCCGCGAAAGCGTAATCCCTCATTTTCCTCGGGACGTTCATCCTCCGGCAGGGATAACCATTCCCCATTTGTTCGGGGCAATCTCTCTCCTTGGGCTGTTGAAAAACCCCTCTCTGCCTCATCCTGAGTAGCGGCGAAGCCGCGTATCGAAGGATGCCCTCTCGCTCCGGCGCAAGGCGTTCGACTCCCCTCGCCCTTCGATATGCCGCCTTCGGCGGCTACTCAGGGTGAGGAAAGAGGCGTTGGCGGTTCGCAGGGGTCGCAGACGGGGGTTTTGCAACAGCCCCTCGTCAGGGGTCAATTTCGAGCGATGAGCGAGAAATTGCGGGCCGATGTGTTTCTCATCCATGGCTTATGCAAACGCTCGTTCCTCGGGGCTGTTGAAAAACCCTGTTCCGGGGTCGGGCGGACACACGGGTCCGCCCCTACGTTTCGTTTCGCAGAGGTTGGCAGGTGGCGGCTCCTCCCTCTTTGGTCGGAACCGACTCCTCGGGAGCGCCCCACGCATATCATGCGACCCGTATTGTGAAGGCGAAAAGGCAGGGCCGCATGATATGTCAGACATATATGTCTGACATACGGTGAGATCCCGACCGGCCCGCAAGGGCTTTTTCAACAGCCCCTCCTCACTCGCGTTTGACCCCTGACGAGGGGGATAGGGGGGGGCGCCTTTACGGGGCGGCGCTCCGGATAAGACCACCGCGCAACCCGCCGGACGCCCCCTGCGAAACAAGGCTTTTCAACGACCCCCTCAAGGGGGGAGTGAAATTCAAAAGTGTGCGCGCAACCCAAAATCGCTTCCTGGACTTTTTCAACAACCCCTCCTTAATCGAGATTGATCCCGAGAATTTGCTTCCCCGCTCCGGATGGGTTACATGATGAAAAACCGGCTCGGCGGTCGAGCCGGCTTCGCGTCCGTTTCATTCGGGAATCTCCGATGGCCGTCCTGGAAATCCTCAAGTATCCGGCCCCCGCCCTTCGCCGGAAGTGCCCGCCCGTCGAGCGCGTCACGGAGCGGACCGGGGAACTCGCGCGCGCGATGCTCGCCACCCTGCACGATGCGCCCGGCGTCGGCCTCGCCGCCCCCCAGGTGGGGGAGAGCGTCCGGCTCATCGTGGTGGACGTCTCGGTCGGAAAAGACCCCAAGCAGGTCCATTTCCTCGTCAACCCCGAGATCGAGAGCGCGGACGGCGAGCGGGTCGTGGAGGAGGCCTGCCTCTCGCTGCCGGGCGTGAGCGAGAAAATCCGCCGCCACGAGTCGGTGCGCGTGCGCGCGCTGAACCTGGAGGGCGAGGAAGTAATTCTCGACGCGCGCGAGGTTCTCGCCTTCGTCCTCCAGCATGAAATCGACCATCTGGACGGAAAACTCATCCTGGACCGCCTCAACAAGACGAAGCGCGAGCTCGTGAAGCGCCGCCTCAAGAAACAGGCCAGGGCCGCCTCTTAGAAAACCCCGTTTCGCCCGTGCTATATTTTCACGGCTGGTTCTCGCGCGGTCTCAAGAGTGGTCGATGCGCGTTTTTCCCGGGAGGAATCCATGCGGGCGGTCTTTTTCGGCACATCCGAATTCGCCGTGCCTGCGCTTCGGGCGCTGATCGCCTCGCCGGTCGAGGTGGCGGCCGTCTTCACGCAGCCGGACAGGCCCGCGGGCAGGGGCCGCAGGCTCACGCCGTCGCCCGTCAAGGCGTGCGCGCTCGAGGCGGGCCTTCCCGTGCTGCAGCCCGAGCGAATCCGCTCGACCGACGTCGCGGAATTCCGGCCCGACTTAGGGATAGTGGCGGCCTACGGGCAGATATTAAGCGCAAAGCTGCTGGGCGTCCCCCGGCTGGGACTGGTGAACCTGCACCCCTCGCTTCTTCCGCGCTGGCGGGGCGCGGCGCCGATACAGCGCGCCCTCCTGGAGGGAGACGCCGAAACGGGTGTCTGCGTGATGCGGGTCACGCCCGAACTGGATGCGGGCGCGGTGCTCGCGCGGCGTTCGCTTCCCATCGGGTCGCGGGACACTTCCGCCGATCTGCACGACAAGCTGGCGGAACTCGGAGCCGGGCAGGTGGTGGCGACGCTGCTCGCGCTCGAAAGAGGCGAGGTCGCCGAAGAACCGCAGGATGAATCCCTGGTCACCTACGCCGAAAAACTCCGCAAAGATGAAGCGAAACTCGATTGGCGTCTGACCGCCGGCCGCCTCGACAGGCTGATCCGGGGCCTCAACCCCTGGCCGGTGGCGGAGACCGCCTGGCCGGACATAACCGGCGGCCCGGTGCGGATTTGGCGCGCGTGGCCGGTGGCGGAGGGCTCGGGCGGGGCGGCGGGCGAGATTCTGGGGTCTGCAGATTCGCCCGAGGGTGCGGGAATCCGCGTGGCGACGGGCGAGGGGGATCTGGTGCTCCTCGAAATTCAGCCGCCCGGCAAGAAGAAGATGGACGGGGGCGCGTTCGCCAGGGGATATCCTTGCCGGCCCGGCCTCGTCATCGGAGAGGGCGCGTGAGCCGGAACCTCGCGGTGAGCGGGAAAAGCGCGCGCTCCGCCGACCTCGTTCGCCGGGCGGCGCACGCCGCTCTCCTTTCTTTCGGAAAAACCCCCGTCGCGGCGGATATTCTGGTCGAGCGGTTCGCCTCAAAGGACTTCGACGCGCGCGACCGCGCGTTTTTGCGCGAACTGGTCTATGGCGTCCTCAGGCGGCGGGGGCGTCTCGATTTCGTTTTCGGCCATTTTCTCAAAAAACCGAAACTTGCCCCTCCCGTGCGCGAAGCGCTGCGGCTGGGCGCATATCAGCTCTTGTTCATGGATCGCGTGCCCGCGCACGGCGCGGTGGACGGCGCGGTTTCCTTGCTGGATCGCAAGAATCTGGATTGGGCGAGGGGCCTGGTGAACGCGGTGCTGCGCAAGGTGGCGGCGCATGACGTAGCGCCGCCCGATGAGATCGAGGATTACCTCACGATTTGGGAGTCCCACCCGCGTTGGCTCGTGAAGCGCTGGATGCGCGCGCTCGGCGATGAGGAGGCGCTCAGAAGGTGCCGGGCGAACAACGAGGAGGCCCCCGTCGTGTTCCGCGTGAACACTCGGGCGTCGGACGCCCGGAGTCTGGCGGCCGAACTTGAGAGCGAGGGCGTTGCGACGCGGCCCGGATGCGCCGACCCCGATTGTCTGGTGTTCCTGCCGGATGACAGCGCGGCAGGCGCGCGCTTCAGCGATACGGCGGCCTGGCGCGAGGGTAAATTCATCGTCATGGACGAGAGTTCGAGCCTGGTGTCGCGCTTCGCCGGCGCCGCTCCCGGCGAGAGCGTTCTCGACGCCTGCGCGGCGCCCGGCGGGAAAACGGCCTGCCTCTCCTGGGCGGCGGGAGAGGGCGGGAGCGTCTTCGCCGGCGATACGTCGCCTCGCCGCCTCGCTCGCCTTGAGCGCAATTGTGTTAGGATTCGGGCGGACGCGCGGCTCTTGCGGATGGATGCGATGAGGCCGCCTTTTCATGAAGCATTCGACCTCGTCCTCGTGGATGCGCCGTGCAGCGGGACCGGCGTGTTCCGGCGGCATCCCGATGCGAGGTGGCGACTGAGAGAGGAAGACCTGGGGGCGCAGGCGAAGCGGCAGAAGGCGCTCCTGCGCGGCGCGGCCTGCGCGGTGCGCCCCGGCGGCAGGCTGGTCTATTCGGTTTGCGCGAACGAGCCCGAGGAGACCGAAGAGGTGGCGGCTTCGTTTCAAGTTCCCGGCTTCGTTCCCATTCGCGGTGGAGGCGCGCTGCCCGAGTGCGCAAGGGATTTTCTTGAGCCGGACGGGAGCTTGCGGATCACGCCGGGAGACGGGCTTGACGGCTTTTTCGCCATGAGTTGGCGCAAAGAGGGCGGAAGATGCTGAAAGGGATATTGAAGGGCGTTTTCTGGTTTGCGCTCCTGATGGCGCTCGGCGGCGCCGGGGGCGCCGTGGGCCTCTACGTCTTCAGGGGGGGAGAGGGCGTCTTCCTGCCCCAAGTGGCGGGCCTCGACGTGGTTCGCGCGCTGGAGCTGCTTGGAGAGAAGGGGATTCCCATGCAGGTCTCCGGGCGCGAGTTCAGCAATGAAGTGTCCATGAACCACGTCGTGAGCCAGAATCCTCCGGGAGGGCGCCGGATCCGCAAGGGGAGGATCGTGTCGCTCGTTCTCAGCAACGGCCCGCGCGACGTGGCGGTGCCCGCGGTGGTGGGGGAGAACCTCAGCCGCGCGGAGTCGCTCATCCGCCTGGAGGGTCTTCGCGTCCGTCTGGTGGAGCGGTTGTACGACCCCGGTCGGCCCATCGGCCAGGTTCTGGGCGTCTGGCCGGGGGAAGGTGAAAACGTCAGGCGCGGCGAAGGCGTGGTTCTCGTCGTCAGCCAGGGCGCCCGCGAACGGGCGTACGTCATGCCCGCCCTGATCGGGGAACCCGTCAACGACGCTCTCGACAAGGTTCGCGCGCTCGGCCTGACGGTCGGGCGCGTGCGCTACGTGGACCGCCCGGGCTCGCTCAGGGGCTCCGTCGTTTCTCAACTGCCGTCCCACGGGCGGCGTGTTCTGGCGGGCCACCACGTGCACGTTGACGTGGCGCGCGGCGCGGACCAGATGGCGGGGAACTTCATCGTCCTGCGCTACCGCGTGCCGGGTGGGAAACCCCGGCGCGCGCTCCGCGTGGAACTCGAATCGGACGGCGTGACGCGCGAGGAACTCTCCCGCGAGGTGAGCGCGGGCGAGGAGATTCACCTGCTGGTGCGGGTGAAGGGCGTGGCGCGCGCGCGTATTTTCCTGGACGGCCTTCTGGTCGAAGAACAGACGCATTAGGGAAGGAATCGACATGCCGAAGCCCGATATGGCGCCCGGCGAAATCCGGGTCGCACCCTCTTTGCTCTCGTGTTCTTTCGAGAGAATGGGCGAGGAGATAGCGGCGGTGCGCGAAGCCGGGGCGGACTGGCTGCATTTCGACGTGATGGACGGGCATTTCGTGCCGAACATATCCGTGGGGCCTCTGGGCGTCGAGGCGGCCAGGCGGGCCGCGCCGGGCATGGCGCTCGACGTGCACCTGATGATCGCGGATCCGGATCGCTACGTCGAGGCGTTCGCCGATGCGGGCGCGGACATCCTGACGGTGCACGTGGAGGCGCCGACGCACGTCCACCGGACTCTCCAGAGCATACGCGCGCGCGGTTTGGGCGTCGGGCTGACGCTGAACCCCGGAACGCCGCTTTCGGCGGTGGAGGGCCTGCTCCCGGAGGTGGACATGGTCCTCGTCATGAGCGTCAATCCGGGCTTCGGGGGCCAGAAGTTCATACCGGCTTCGCTGGAGCGGATTCGCCGTCTGAGAGGGATGATCGAGGCGGGAGGACTGTCGGTTCTGATAGAGGTCGACGGCGGCGTCACGCCGCGCAACGCGGCGGAGATACGCGCGGCGGGCGCGGAAGTACTGGTGGCCGGTTCCGCCGTGTTCGGCGCGCAAGACTACGCCGAGGCCGTACGCGGCATCAGGGGCGGATGAGGCTTGATTCGGGCTGTTGAAAAAGTCCTCATGAATGAGGGTTTGACGCATCCGATGAAAGAGCAAGAAACACTCCCCCCTTGAGGGTCGGGCTTCCCGAGGGGAAAGCCCAACGGTGAAGCCGAGCGTTTTTTGCGAAGGCTAAACCGGTGGGGGGAGATTTACTCTGTGGCATGTCCCCCCACCAACTCGCCTGCGGGCTTCGCCCTTGCCTCATCGTCGGCCTTCCCGAGGAGGAAAGATGGGGTAATCGGGTTGGTCTGCGAACTACCGCGTGTGGCGGATGTTCCTCTGCCTTATGATTCGAGGCGAGGCCGGGATGGTCCGGTCTCTACGCGCCCGCAGGAGGAGCAGTCATGAACTACTTTGCAGGACTCGACGTGTCGTTGGAGTGGACGAGTGTGTGCGTGGTGGACGCGGAGGGCGGGATCGTCCGGGAGGCGAAGGTCGCGAGCGAACCCGCGGCCCTCGTGGCGTTCTTCACCGGACTGGCCTTCGGCGTAACGCGCATCTGCCTGGAGGCGGGGCCGCTGTCACAGTGGCTCCATGACGGTCTGGCCGAGGCCGGGTTCCCGGTGGTTTGCGCCGAGACGCGGCAACTGAAGGCGGTGCTCTCGGCGACGGTGAACAAGAGCGACCGCGACGACGCGCGCGGCATCGCCCAGTTGGTTCGCGCGAACCTGATTCGCCCGGTGCACGTGAAGACGGTGTCGAGCCAGGAAAAACGCATGCTCCTCGCCAACCGCAGGTTCATGCTGAAGCAGTTGTGCGACGCCGAGGCCCACATCCGGGGCACGCTGCGCAACTTCGGGCTGAAGATGGGCAAGGTCACCCGTCGCGGTTTGGAGGCGCGTGTAGGGTGTCTGGTCGCGGAGCGCCCGGAGTTGGCGCGCCTGGTGGCGCCGATGCTGCGGGCTCGCTCTGCGCTGCTGGCGGAATACGTCCGGCTGCACAGGATGATGCTGGAGGCGGCGCGAGCCGATCCGGTCTGCCGGCGCCTGATGACGGTTCCCGGCGTGGGTCCGGTGACGGCGCTCACCTTCCGGGCGAGCGTCGACGTGCCATCGCGTTTTGCGCGCTCGCGCTCGGTGGGCGCGCACTTCGGGCTTGTGCCTCGCAAATGGCAATCCGGAGAGGTCGACCGCACGGGAAGCATCTCCAAATGCGGCGACGCGATGATGCGCGCGGCGCTCTACGAAGCCGCCAACGTCTTGCTCGGGCGCACGACGCGGTGGTCATGGCTGAAAGCCTGGGCGATGGGTGTGGCGAAGCGTCGCGGCAAGTCGCGCGCGAAGGTTGCGCTCGCCCGCCGGCTCGGCGTCATCATGCACCGCATGTGGATGGATGGCAGTGAGTTCCGCTGGAAGCGCGACGGCGCGGATGCTTCGGCTGCCTGAGGTCGAGACACTGAAGAAGGAGGACCACAGACAAACCCTGTAGCTTCCGCCTCGGCGGGGGATGCTCCCGTGGGGACGAGGGACGAAGTGAGTACGCTGTCGGCCTAGCCCCGCTGCGTCGGTGACGATGCGAGGGCGCAGGAAAGATTGTTCCACTTCGTTCTCCGATCCCATCCTGTTGACGGCCCCCGGCTCGGGAGTCGATCACGAAGAGAAGCGAGACCCCCATGGAGCGTCATCTGCAGCCAAAGGCGGAACAGGTCTGACAGAACCAGGGGAGAGGAACTTGACTTGCCCTACCCGATTAGAGAAGACCGACCCTCAAAGGGGGAGTGGTTCCATACTGCGTGTTAATCGGTATTGCTCGCGAGGAGGGAGTGAACCTCAAGACCATCGAGGTCGAACGCGGGCGGTGTAGGGGCCGCATATCATGCGGCCCGCCGCCGGAGGGGCGAAAAGGCCGGGCCGCATGATATGTCGGACATATATGTCTGGCCTACAAAACCGTATTCCCTGCATGACGACCGTGGGGGCGCTTCACGAAGGCCCCCACGGGAACATCCCTTTGAGAGATCAAAGTGCCCGTCATTCCGGCGAAAGCCGGAATCCATTTTCGCCTTTGTCTTTGGCCCTTCGCTTAGACGTCCTCGTTCCCGGCCGGGGAAGATACGGACACCGCCATATGTATCCACCTTATCCGTTTCGGACTCGGGCGCGGCGCCCCCTCCCGCGAGTCGGAATCAAATGCAAAAACGAAGGTAAAAATCATAAAATGGATTCCGGCTTTCGCCGGAATGACGGTGGTTGTCCCGCATTGAGGGGGTTTTTCAACAACCCCGAGGAGGGAGCGTTCGCTGCCCTTGGCAGGGCTTTTTCAACAGCCCCGAGAGGGCGGCCCGCTCCATTCGCGGTTGACACCTTGCGCATAAAATCCTTATAAGTTTGGTTTCCTCACCCGGCGTTGCGGGTGGAAAATCGAAAACATATTGAATATCAATCAGTTGGGGTGCCCGATGTTTGACGGCTTGAAAGAGCGCCTGGGCGGAATCTTCAAGGATTTGAGAAGCCGGGGCGTTTTGGGTGAAAAAGAGGTCGATTCCGCGCTTCGCGAGATTCGCCTGGCCCTGCTCGAAGCCGACGTGAACTTCCGGGTCGCCAAGGATCTGGTGGCGAAAATCCGCGAAGATCTCCTCGGCGTCGAGCGCGTCGCGCACCTCGATCCCTCTCAACAGGTCATCAAGGCGGTCCAGGGGCGTCTCATCGAACTCATGGGGGCGAAGAACGCGCCGCTCGAGCGCGCCTCGAGCGGCGTCACCACCGTGATGCTCGTCGGTCTGCAGGGTTCGGGAAAGACGACGACGGCCGGCAAGATCGCCCTGAAATTAAAGAGCAAGGGACTGCGCGTTCTTCTCGTGCCCGCGGACGTGGCGCGGCCCGCCGCCATCGCCCAGCTCAAGCGGCTGGCCGAGCAGACGGGCGCGGAAGCGTTCGATTCAGAAGGAATGCCGGACCCCGTGGAGATCGTCCGTCGGGCCGGCGAAAGAGCCCGGATCGAGCATTTCGATTACTGCATCGTGGACAGCGCGGGCAGGCTGCACGTCGACGACGCCCTGATGGACGAGTTGAAACGGATGAAAGAAGCGGCGCGGCCCGAGGAGGTGCTCCTGGTCGCGGACGCCATGACGGGCCAGGAAGCGGTGAACTTAGGCGCCGCGTTTTCCGAGCGCATCGGCATCACGGGCGTCGTGCTGACGAAGCTGGACGGCGACGCCAGGGGCGGCGGCGCCCTCTCGCTGCGCTCGGTGACGGGCGTGCCCGTCAAACTGGTCGGCGTGGGCGAGAAGCTCGACGCGATCGAGGAGTTTCACCCCGAGCGAATGGCTTCGCGGGTTCTGGGCATGGGAGACGTCATGTCCCTCATCGAGAAGGCCGAGGCCGCCATCTCGGCGGATGACGCGAAGTCCATGGTGGAGTCCCTCGGCAAGGGTTCGTTCACCCTCGCGACGATGAAGGAGCAGATTCTCCAGATGCGGAAGATGGGTTCGATGGGCGACGTCTTGTCCATGATACCGGGGCTGGGAAGCCGGATGCCCGACGTGGATATCGACGAGACCGAACTCTCGCGCACGGTGGCCATCATCGATTCGATGACGCCCGCCGAGCGCGCGAAGCCCGAGATCATCAAGGGCAGCCGCAGGAAGCGCATCGCCGCCGGTAGCGGAACCCGGGTGCAGGACGTGAACCGGCTGCTCAAGCAGTTCGCGCAGACACAGAAACTGATGAGGCAATTTTCAAAGGGCGGGAAGAAAAAACAGATGCAGAGAATGCGTCAAATGCTTAATTTCTAGGGAGACACGCTTTGGCCGTAAAAATCAGACTTGCCCGTGGAGGCATGAAAAAGGCGCCGCGCTACCGCGTCGTCGTGCAGGATGAGCGCATGCCGCGCGATGGACGCTTCATCGAGAGCATCGGCCGCTACGACCCGTCGGAGGACCCCGCGTTCGTCCATATCGACCTCGAGAAGGCGAAGGCCTGGATGGAGAAGGGCGCCATCCCGACCCGGACGGTCAGGAACCTTCTCGACAGGGCGGGCATCAACGATTAGGCAAACCCCGTGAGCGGCAGGGTGGCCGTGGGCGTCGCGGTCAGGCCCCACGGCGTCAGGGGAGCCGTCCGGGTGGAGCCCTGGCTCGACGATTTGGGCGTCTACGGGCGGATCGAGGAGGTTTTCTCCCGCGATGAACCCGGGAAGAGATTCGAGGTGGCGGCCTGCCACCGGGGCGGCAAGGGCGCCGTCGTCTGGAAGTTCGAGGGAATCGACACCCCCGAGGCCGCCGAGGCGCTGCGGGGGATCGTTTTTCTGGCGGACAGGAAATTCCTGGGCGGCCCCGAAGAGGGTGTTCTCTATTTCGAGGATTTCGAGGGCTGCGAAGTCATCGACGAGGCGGGCAGCCTCTTGGGGCGCGTGGTGGACATGTTGGGCGCCGGCGGCAACGACGTCATCGTCATCCGCACGCCCGATGGTGAGGAGTTGCTCGCGCCCGCCACGCGCGAGGTCGTCCTGCGGCGCGAGGGGGAGCGCTGGATATTCCGAATGCCGAAATTCGATGACGAGGACTGAGGAGGCGCCATGCGCATCGACGTTCTATCCGTTTTGCCCCGCATGGTGGAAGAAGCGTTCCGGGAGGGCGTCGTGGGGCGCGCGATCGAGGCGGGCGTTATCGAACTGAAAGTCTGGAGCCTGCGCGATTTCGCCGAGGGGAAATACCAGCAGACCGACGACGCTCCCTTCGGCGGCGGCGCGGGCATGGTCATGAAGCCCGAACCCATCTGGCGAGGTGTCCGGGCGATTCGAGAAGACGCCGAAGGCGAGCCGCTCAAGGCGCTGCTCACGCCCCAGGGGAGGCTGTTCGATCAGGCCGCCGCCCGGAGGTTCGCAGAAGCGCCCCGGCTGCTCTTGATCTGCGGGCGCTATGAGGGCGTGGACGAGCGCGTGAGCGAGTTGTGCGTGGACGAGGAGGTCTCGGTCGGCGATTACGTGCTCTCGGGGGGGGAGATTCCGGCCATGGCCGTGATCGACGCGGTCGGCAGGCTCGTTCCCGGCGTCCTGGGGAACGACGCTTCCGCCGCCCAGGAGAGCTTCACCGGCGGCCTTCTCGATCACCCCCACTACACGCGCCCGGCGGAGTTCGAGGGGGTCCGCGCGCCGGACGTGCTCCTCTCCGGCGACCACGAGGCGGTTCGCCTCTGGCGGAGGCGCCGGGCGCTCGAAAGAACGCGCGAGAGGCGGAAAGACTTGTTCGAGCGGGCCGAATTGAACGATGAGGATTTGAGACTCCTGGAATCTTTCAGGAATTAGAGGGGCCGGGGGTATTGGGCAACGTCTATCTCGCGCTGATTCACCATCCGGTGCTCAACCGCGAGGGCGGCGTGGTGACCTCTTCGGTCACGAGCCTCGATTTGCACGATCTCGCCCGCGTGGGCCGCACCTATGGCGTCTCGGGCGTATTTGTGGTACATCCTTCTGCTCCGCAGCGGGCCTTCGTCGAGCGGGTGATTGGGCATTTCACGGAAGGTCCGGGCCGCGCGCTGCACCCGCAAAGAGGCGAGACGCTCGAGTTCCTGGAAGTGCTGCCCTCTCTGGATGCGCTCATCGAGGGGGTGGAGCGAAAGGAATCGAAAAGGCCGCGCCTCGCCGCCACGACGGCCAGGCGGGCGCCCGGCGCCGCAGGGTATGAAGCGCTGCGCCGCGAGGTGAGGGAGACGGACGCCCCGCTCGTCATCCTGTTCGGCACGAGCTGGGGTCTGGCGGATGAGGTTTTGGAGATGTCCGACGTTGTACTGTTGCCCGTGGAAGCGGAGGCCGATACGGGGTTCAACCACCTGTCGGTTCGCGGCGCTTCGGCGATAGTGGTGGATCGCATTTTCGGCAAAAGAGAGGTATAGTGCCGGTTTTTTCAGGACAAGGAGCAGGCGGGTGAACATTATCGACAAGATCGAGCGCGAGGGCATGCGCAAGGACGTTTCCGAATTCGAGCCGGGAGACACGGTGCGCGTTCACGTGAAAATCGTGGAGGGCGACAAGGAGCGCATCCAGGTCTTCGAGGGCGTCGTCATCGGCAGGCAGGGCGGCGGGCTTCGCGAGAGGTTCGTCGTTCGCAAACTCTCCTACGGAATCGGTGTGGAGCGCATATTCCCGGTGCATTCCCCCAGAGTCGACAAGATAGAAGTTACCCGCAAAGGCCGCGTTCGCCGCGCGAAGCTCTACTACCTGAGGGACCGCAAGGGCAAGGCCGCCCAGGTGAAGGAGAAGCGCTGGAGGTAGGGAGTTTTAGCTTCAAAACAAAAAAGCCCCGGGGCAAAGTCCCGAGGCTTCTTTCTTGTTCTCTCCGCTCAACCTTCCAGAAAATTCTGCACCTCGCTGTAGAGGGCCTCGCGGCACCATTCGTACTGGGCGAAGTGCGTGGCGTCTCCCAGCGTGATGGAGCGCTTCCCGCGGCTGTTCGCGAGCGCGCGGTAGACGGCGGCGAAGACGGGGTCGGTCGAGCTTCTGTCGTGGTCTCCCCGGATGGTCAGGACCGGGCAGGTGATCCTGCCCGCGTCGTAGAGCGGCTTGTTGCGCGCGCGGTCGTAGCTGTCCGCCATGGCGCCGTTGGGCACGCGGACGGCGGGCGTTTTCCGCTTGGCGCCCTCGGGGTCGAACTTCTGCTGTTCGCTCCAGAAGCGCTTGATGGCCGCCTCCGTCCGCCACTTCGCGTGCCGGCCCTTCGGGATGCTCCCGTCCCAGCGCTCGCGCTGGTAGCTTTCAGTCACCCAGCGCCATGCCCCCTTGCGGGGGTCCCAGCGTCCGGGCCGCGCGGGGTCCTCTTGGAGCGCCGCCGCCTGCGGGTTGTCGTAGGCGTAAAAAGGCGCGTAGAGCGCGAGGCGGCGGACTCTTGCCTGCTTCCCGGCGGTGAAGGCGGCCGTCGTCGTCGTGCCCCACGACCAGCCGAGGAGGTTGAGCTTCCCGATGTCGTTTTGCCCGCAGATGAACCTGACGGCGGCGTCGATGTCGCGCACCGCGGTGATTCCCCGCACGGCCGGCGGCCGGCCGGCCGGGCTTCTGAGCATCTCGGGCGGGCGCGTGGAGGGGCCGTAGCCCCGGATGCACAGCGCGTAGACGTGAAAGCCGCGGGAGGCGGCGAAGTCCATCCACGAGTAGCCGGGGAGCGGCAGGTCGAAGGCGACGGGCGCGGGCGTGCTTTGCCCGTGCGCCATGAGCAGCGTGCCGGCGGCTTCGGACTTCTCCATCCCGCGCGGTTTTTTCTCTCTCAGGTGCAGCTTGACGCCTTCGTCGTGCGAATCGATGAGGTGGTCTTTTCGGAACAGCTTGGGTTTGGCCAACGTATCTTCTCCAGTCGGTGTTTACTCGGGTTCGAGGAATGTCCCCATATTCTCAGATTTTCAGGCCGCCCCCAAGCCCAAAGGTTGTTGAATAACCCCAATCAGTGAGGAACTACTCCCCCCTTGAGGGGGAGTCGAAGAGGCCGAGTCCTTCGGACGAAGGCCGATTCAGTGGGGGGAGCTTTTGACTTTGTTAGAATTGTCCCCCACCGATTCGGTTTCGGGTTTTCACCCTCACCTCATCGACTCCCCCTCAAGGGGGGAGTGATTTTTAATGCCACAAGAGGGTAGCACACCCCTCTCCCCGGTCGGGTTCAACCCCCAACCCTCTTGTCCCCCCTTGTCGGGGGGTAGAAGCCATGACCCCCCGACGGGGGTTTGTCAACAATCCCGCGGATGGCGGGTTTGCCTTGAGAACTCTCCTGTTCACCGATATATTGGGGCAATCCACCGCCCATAATGGTCTTTCATGTATTCCATCGAACGCGAACTCGTGGGCGAAGGCGCCTCGCCCGTCGCAGGCGTGGACGAGGCCGGTCGCGGCCCCCTGGCGGGGCCGGTGGTGGCCGCCGCCGTGGTGCTGGACCCGGAGAATCCCGTCGACGGCCTTGCCGACAGCAAGAAACTGTCTGCGCGGCAGAGGGAGGCGCTCTTGCCCGAGATTCTCGCCAAGGCGCGCGCCGTCGCCCTGGCGGCGGCGGGGCCGCGCGAGATCGAGAGGATCAACATCCTGCAAGCCTCCCTTCGCGCCATGGCGACCGCCGTGGAGGGGCTTGGAGTAGCGCCCGCGCACGTCCTCGTGGACGGCAACAGGAAGATTCCCATAAATCTCCCGCAGACCCCCCTCGTGAAGGGCGATTCGCGCTGCGCCTGCATCGCCGCGGCGAGCGTGGTCGCCAAGGTGTACCGGGACCGGGTGATGGCGCGCATGGAGGAGCGTTTTCCGGTCTATGGCTTCGGCAAACACAAGGGTTATCCCACGCGCGAGCATCTCGCCGCTCTGGAGCGGTTCGGCCCCTGCCGCATCCACAGGCGCACTTTCCGGGGCGTTCCCGCCGTAGTCGGAGCGTGAGGACGCCATGAGCCGCGAGAGCGGAAAGATCGGCGAAGACGCCGCCGTGAAGTTCCTGCGCCGCCATGGGTATGAAATCATCGAGCGGAACTACCGGGGTACGCGCTACGAGGTGGACATCATCGCGCGCGAGGGCGGGGTGTTGTCGTTCATCGAGGTCAAGACCCGCGCGCCGGGCAAGTCGCTCAGCGGGGCCGAAGCCGTGGGCCGCGAGAAACAGCGCAGAATCGCGCAGGCCGCGCAGCACTACCTGATGACGCATCCCGGGGAGCAATCGTCCGTCTGCCGTTTCGACGTGGTGCTGCTCGAAGCCGAGCCTGGGAGAAAGCCGGAGGCGAAAGAGTTGATTCGGAATGCGTTCCAGTAGCGCTACTTTGCGGCCGCATCCCTTCGGGCTTGCTGAATAAGCCCCGAAAAACAGGGAATGGATTTCTCTTTAGACCATCCGCTTATGAAATGACTTCCCCTTTGAGGGGGTTGTTGCCCCCTCCAATCGAGGGTATTCACCGTCATGACGGCAGGGGTCGATTCCGATCGAAAAAGGGGGTTTTTCAACGGCCCCCCTTCGACGGGACGGCCGCCTCTCGGTGCGGTTCAGGGATTTCGCTCGGCGATCAGGCGCAGGCCCAGAAGGGTCAGGTCGGGGTTGATCAGGTCGAAAACTCCGTTTTCCTCACCAAAGGCCAGGCTCTGCCCGCCCGTTGCGACGACCTTGGCGCCGCCGCCGAGTTCCGCTTTCATGCGCTCCACGATTTCCCGCACCAGGCCCCTGTACCCGTAGGCGATGCCGGACTGGATGCTGTGCACCGTGTTTTTCCCGATGACGGAGGGCGGCAGGGCGGTTTCGACCCGCGGGAGGCGGGCCGTTTTGTCGATGAGCGCCTCAAGAGCGATGCCCAGGCCGGGCGAAATGGCGCCGCCCAGGTATTCTCCCGCAGCGGAAATCGCGTCGAAGGTGATGGCGGTTCCGAAATCGACGATCACCAGGGGCCCGCCGTAGAGGTGGTGGCCCGCGACGGCGTTCACGATTCTGTCCGCCCCCACCTCGCGGGGGTTCTCGTACTTGATGGAGATTCCCGTCCGTATGCCCGGGCCGACGACCAGCGGCTTCACGCCGAAATAGCGTATCGCCATCTCTTCGAGGTTCGGCCCCAGGGGGGGCACGACGCTCGCGATGACCACGCGGCCCACGTCCGGCATCCGGTGCTCCCCGAGCCGGAACAGGCCCTCCATGAGGATGGCGAGTTCGTCCGTCGTGCGGCGGGCCACGGAGCCGAGCCGCCAGCTAGAGAGAAGTTCTTCGCCCTCGAAAAGCCCCACGACGGTCTGCGTGTTGCCCACGTCGATGGCCAGCAAACGGGAGCCCTGGTTCATGGGAGTTCCACCTCGCCCGAAGTTATCCTCTCAATCGTGCCGTCCGCTTTTTCGAGCAGCAGGCGGCCCGCCTCGTCTATGCCCTTGTTCTTTCCAATCAGCGTTTCATCCGCCGCGCGGACGGAGACGCTCTCGCCCAGATTGTCGCACAACCCGAGCCACCGCTCCCGCACGGCGTCGAAACCGCCCGATTCATATTCCTTGTACCAGAATGCGATGCGCTCAAGAAGGAGGCGGAGAAGACCCTCCGCGTCGGGAGTCTCTCCTCCCGAGAGAAGAACCGAGGACGCCGACTCGCGCAGTTCGGGGGGAAAGTCGGTTTCCCGCGTCGCGAGGTTCACGCCCAACCCTGCGACGACGGCGGGTGGGTGATTCGGGGGTTCCAGGTATTCGCAGAGGATTCCGCCGATTTTTTTGCCCCTCACCCTCAGGTCGTTCGGCCATTTGAGCCCGACACGAAGCCCCGTCGCCCCGGAAAGTCCCTCCGCCGCGGCGACGCCGACCAGGAGCGTCAGGCGGGGCGAGGTTTCCGCTTCGCCGCCCGTGGGGAGCAGGACGGAGAAATAGAGTCCGCTCTCGGGTGGCGAGAACCACGAACGCCCCCTTCTTCCTCGTCCTTTTGTCTGGGAAATGGCGCGTATCACGAGGCCGCAGGGTTCGCCCCCCCGCGCGCGGGCGGAGACCAGATCGTTGGTGGAGCCGGCTTCGTCAATCGTTTCGACGCGCCAGGAGAGCGTCTTCTCCTCGGCGCGGGCGGGGCCCATCTAGTCCTGAAGCTCCGCGATGCGCCCTGCGCTCTCGCGGAGTTTTTCCGCGCGCTCTCGGGTCTCGCGCAGGCGGGTCTTGTCCTTTTCCACGATTTCGACGGGCGCGCGTTCGATGAAGGCGGGGTTGGCGAGCTTTTTCTCCAGGCCCGATATCGTGTCGTCCGCGTCGGCGATCTGCTTGTGGAGGCGCTTGAGCTCCTCCACTACGTCGATGAGTCCGCCGATGGGGACGAACGCCTGCCCGTAGCCGAAGACGGTGTGGGCCGACGCCCTGGGACGCTCCACGTCGGGACCGACTTTCCAGTCGGGAGCGATTCTCGCCAGTCTCCGTATCCATTCGGCTTCGCGCATGATGACGTCGAGTTTGCCTGCGTCCTGCACCTGAACGTGAGCGGGCATCTCCTTGTTGGGAGGGATGTTGAGCTCGCCGCGTATGTTCCGTATGCCGCCGATCATGTCCATCAGGGCCTCGAACTCCTCCTCCGCCTCGGGGTCGTCCCAGCCGTCCTGCGGCTTGGGCCATTCAGCCACCATGATGCTCTCGCCCCCGCGGTTCGGGAGTTTCTGCCAGATCTCCTCGGTGATGAAGGGGATGATCGGGTGCAGAAGCCGCAGCGTGCGCTCTAGCGCTTCGGCGAGCACGGCGCGGCTCGCGTCGCCGCCCTCGCCGGAGGTGAGGGCGGGCTTGATGACCTCCAGATACCAGTCGCAGAGCTCATGCCAGGTGAAGTGGTAGAGCGCGAGAGCGGCGTCGTTGAAGCGGTATTCCGCGAGGGCCTCGTCCACCTGGCGGGTCACGCCGTTCAAGCGGCTCAGTATCCACCTGTCCCCCAGGGAGAGTTCTTCTCTCGGCGGCATGGGCGGAACGCTATTGCCCAGGTTCATCAGCGTAAAGCGGGCGGCGTTCCAGATTTTGTTGCAGAAATTCCGGTAGCCTGCGATTCGCTCGGTGGAAAGGCGTATGTCGCGCCCCTGGGCGGCCATGGCGGTAAGGGTGAACCGCAGAGAATCCGTGCCGAATTCCTTGATGATCTCGAGCGGGTCGATGATGTTCCCGCGCGTCTTGCTCATCTTCTGTCCCTGCTCATCACGCACCAGCGCGTGGATGTAGACGTCGCGGAAGGGGACGTCATCCATGAACTTGAGCCCCGTCATGATCATCCTCGCCACCCAGAAGAAGATGATGTCGAAGCCGGTGACGAGAACGGACGTGGGGTAGAAGTAATCGAGGTCTTCGTTCTCGTCCGGCCACCCGAAGGTCGAGAAGGGCCACAGAGCCGAACTGAACCAGGTGTCGAGCACGTCGGTCTCGCGTCTGAGTTTCGGGTCGTCCAGATCTTCGCGCGAGACGAAGACTTCCCCCGTCTCGTCGTCGTACCAGGCGGGTATCTGGTGGCCCCACCATATCTGGCGGCTGATGCACCAGTCCCTGATGTTGCGCATCCACTCGAAATAGGTGGACTCCCACTGCTTGGGGATGATCCTGATTCGCCCGTCCTCGACGGCGCGTATCGACTCCTCCGCCAGCGGCTTCGCGCGCACGAACCACTGCTTCGAGAGATAAGGCTCCACCACGGTGGCGCAGCGGTAGCACCCGCCGATGGCGTGACGATGGGCCTCCACCCCTCTCGACAGCCCCTGCGCTTCCATGTCGGCGACGATGCGCTCGCGCGCCTCGAAGCGGTCCAGCCCCTCGTAGGGGCCTCCGTTTTCGTTGATCTTCCCATCCGGCGTGAGGATGTTGACTTGCGGCAGGTCGTTTCTGAGTCCCGCCTCGAAATCGTTCGGGTCGTGCGCGGGCGTCACCTTCACGGCGCCCGAACCGAACTCGGCGTCCACGAAGGAATCCGCGATCACGGGGATTTTCCTGTCCAGAAGCGGCAGGCGCAAATTCTCGCCCACGAGGTTCCTGTATCTCTCATCCTCGGGATGGACGGCCACGGCCGTGTCGCCGAGCATGGTCTCGGGGCGCGTCGTGGCGATGGTGACGCCCTCTCCGCCGTCCCAGAGCGGATAGTGGAAATTCCAGAGATGCCCGTCGTGGTCTTCGTGTTCGACTTCGAGGTCGGAGACGGCCGTCTCGCACCTCGGGCACCAGTTCACCAGATAATTGTCGCGGTAGATCAGCCCCTCTTCATAAAGCCTCACGAAGGCCTCGCGCACGGCGCGGGAGAGCCCCTCGTCCATCGTGAAGCGCTCGCGCTCCCAGTCGCAGGAAGCGCCCAGGCGGTGAAGCTGGCGGATGATGGTTCCGCCGCTCTCGGCTTTCCACTTCCAGACGCGCTCGATGAATTTCTCCCGCCCCAGGGCTTCGCGCGAGAGGTTCTCCTCGGCGAGTTGGCGCTCCACCACGTTCTGGGTGGCGATGCCCGCGTGGTCGGTGCCCGGCATCCAGCAGACGCGCAGGCCGCCCATGCGCTTCCAGCGGATGAGGATGTCCTGCAGGGTATTGTTCAGGGCGTGGCCCATGTGGAGGGAGCCCGTCACGTTCGGGGGCGGGATGACGATGGAGTAAGGCTCGTGGTTCTCGCCGGGCGCGCCGTGAAAATATCCGCGCTTCAGCCATTCGGCATACCAGCGATCTTCGGCCCCTTTCGGGTCGTAGCGTGGTTCCAGCAAAACTTATTCTCCGCGTTTGATTTTCTCGATTTCTCGAATGACGATTTGCTCTACGATATCGGGGAGTCGTTGCGCCACGACCTCTTCGATGTGGCTGAGCAACGTGGGGGCGATCTTTTCCGCCGCTTCTTCCAGATGTTTCTCGATGACGGGAGCGAGTGTTTCGCTATCGAGGACGGGCGGGGCGTCGGAAGAGGGTACTTGCTCCTCATCGTTCCTGGATTCCGCGTCTCCTGCCTCGGCGGGAGCCGCTTCCATTTCTCCGGGCGTTTCTTCCGCAGCCGTGGCGGAAGGAGTTTCAACGGATTCCCCTGTGGGGTCTCCTGAAGAGGAGGGCGGTTCCGCCATCCCGGCTTCCGGGGAATCAGGTTCCACCTGCGCTTCGGACTCCGGCGTCGACGCGATATGCCCGGGACCGATGATGCGCTCCACTTCGTCGGTAAATACCACCGGCTTGAACGGTTTTTCGATGTTTGCCGTCGCGCCCACTTCCTGGATTTCCTCATCGCTGACGCTGTTGCGCGTGCTCGTTAAAACGAGGAGATGTACCTGGGATAAATCCGGTTGTTCGCGCAGGCGGCGGCAAAACCCCAGGCCGTCTGAATGCTCCATGTCCAGGCTGGCTACGACGATGTCCGGCGGCGCATTTTGCGCGATTTCAAGCGCTTCGTCCGCATTCTCCGCTATCTGGACGTCGACTCCTTTATCCCTGTAGGCCAATTCCACGACGCGTTGCACCAGGAGGCTTTCATCGAGGAGAAGCAATTTGGTCGCCATGTGTTCTGTTCCTCGTCCGGGCGTTCGCTGGATGAGCCGAGTGGAGGATAAGAATCAGGAGTCTGCGCTCAAATATCTTTAGAGTTATCACATTTTCTTGCGCCGGATCACCGATTGACAATCATGCCACTACCATAATTCCGGGGTCAACCTGTCTCTATTTGGGGTTGTTGAAAAAGCCCCGTCGACATCGCCTTTACCCCTCTGACAAGGGGGGACGGGGGGGTTGCAGTGACAACTCCGAGGGGGTGTTGAAAAAGTCCTGATTTCTAGATTTATCGTATATAACCGACCGACGAGAGAGGAAAACCACTCCCCCCTTGAGGGGGTAGTTGAAAAACCTATCCCTCTCGCATCAACCACGTTTTACCCGTAGGGGTCGCATATCATGCGACCCGGCCTTTTCGCCTCTCCGGCGGCGGGCCGCATGATATGCGGCCCCTACACCGCCCGTGTTCGACCTCGATGGTCTTGAAATTCACTCCCTCCTCGCGAGCAATACCGATTAACACGCAGTATGGAACCACTCCCCCCTTGAGGGTCGGTCTTTCCGCCTCGGGAAGACCGACGGCAAGACGAGGACGAAGCCCGAAGTCGCGCCGGTGGGGGGAGTTTTTTATTTTAGAATCGTTCCCCCCACCGAATCGGCCTTCGCACAAACCGCTCGGCCTCTTCGTCGGGCTTTCCCCTCGGGGAGCCCGACCCTCAAAGGGGCTGTTGAAAAACCCGGAGAGAGACAGTTTGTTTGTAGGGGCCGCATATCATGCGGCCCGCCTTGTGGAGGCGAAAATCAGGGCCGCATGATATGCGGCCCCTACAATGCCATCGCGTTTTGCGTAGCAGGACAGACACGGAGACCTGTCCCTACGGGATCATCACGTCGCCGACCGAGGGGATACATGGCCTTTTTCAACAATCCCCTATTTGCGCTGGTATTGGTTCACGGCGCGGCGGTGTTCGCGGTACGTGCGCGAAAATCGATGGCCGCCGTCCTTGGTGGCCACGAAGTACAGATATTTCACCTTGGCGGGATTCAGGGCCGATTTGATGGATTCCAGCCCCGGGCTGGCGATGGGCCCCGGGGGGAGACCCCGGTGTAGATAGGTGTTATAGGGCGAATCGTACCGCAAATCCTTTTTGGTGATGTTTCCATCGAAATGGGGCAGCCCGTATATGACGGTGGGGTCGCTCTGGAGGCGCATTCTTCGCTTGAGCCGGTTGATGAACACGGCGGCGATGAGCGGACGCTCGCTGCCGAGGGAAGTTTCTTTTTCGATTATCGAGGCGAGAGTGAGCGTCTGGTGCATGGTGAATCCCATCGCTTTCGCCTGTTCTCTGAGAGCGGGCGAGAATTTCTTGCGCATCGTGCGAACCATGAACTCCAGGATTTTCTTCGACGAGGCGCCCACCGGGAAATGATACGTGTCGGGGAATGGATATCCCTCGATGGATGCCGCGGGAATATCGAGTTCTCGAAGAAAAGACGGCTCCCGGGAGAGTCTGAGAATTTCCGCTTCATCGGCGAGCTTGGCGCGCCGGATCGTTCGCGCGATTTCCCGGACGTTGTAGCCCTCGGGAATGGTGAACGTGCGCCGGGCGACCCGGCCCTCCGACAAACGCCGGTATATCTCTCGCGGCGGCATGGACGCTTTGAGCGCATAGACGCCGGCCTGAATGCTTTTGGCGCCGCCCCTGAGCCTGGCCTGGAGGTGGAAGGACCAGGGGTTTTGAATCAACCCCTTTTTCTCGAGCAATTCCAGGATTTGGACGAAGGACATACCCGATCGGATGTGGATGTGTTTTGTTTCACCTGCCTGCGGATTCGCGGGCCGATTGAATTCGGTTTCGAGATATTGATAGCCCATGAAAGCGGCCAGGACGATGGAGGAGAAAAGCGCGACGAGGATTTTCCCGAGCCGCCGCTTGCTGGAAGGAGGCGATGTTTCCGGCGCATCGGATTCTTCGGGGGGATTTTCTTTTTCAGTCATGGGAAATCGGGCGTTTCATGTTCTGACGGTCGAGGTACGCCTGCAGTATGAGTTGCGCCGCGATGACGTCGCGCTTTTTCATCTTCCGGCTCCGCTTGACTTCCGTTTCGTTCATTACCCGGTCCGCCTGGGTCGTGCTGAGGCGCTCGTCCCATTTTTCGACGGGAATTTCGAGGTTGTTCCGCAAAAAATTAATGAGCTTTCTGGTGCGCTTCGCCCTCGACGTGTCCTGGTTCGAGAGGCCGATGGGGTGTCCCACGACCAGCAGACCGACGCCGCGTTCACGGATGATGCCGCTCATCTCGTCAAGCAGTTGCGCATCACTGCGCCTTTCGATGAGGCCGAGCGGCTGGGAGGTCAGGCCGAGTGAGTCGCTGATGGCGAGGCCTACCCGTTTCTCGCCGAAGTCCATTCCCAGGATTCGGGGGTGATTCATTTTTGGGGTGTTTTGGCCTTGGCCTCGCCGGGGTAAGACATTTCGATCTGGAATCGATCCAGCGTGGAATGCGTCGCCCTATCCAATGAAGCGAGGGATTTTTGGTAGTCGATGAGCGCCCGGGTTTCCTGCGTCAGCGCGTTGGCCAGCCTTTCCTGGTCTTCAAGAATGTTTCTGCTCGTCGAGAGGCCGACCCTGAATTTCTTCTCCTGGGCGTCGAGGCGCTCTTCCGCCAGCCTTCTGGCCACGCGGGTGGCCTCGATTCTTTTTACGTTGACGCGAACCCTGCGCGCGTTGCGGCGCACTTCCTCCATGATGGCTTGCTGCGTTTTATGGAAGGAGGCTACCGTTTGGGCGTGCCTGAGCCGCGCCTGGCGGTAGTCCGCCTTTCCTCGCCTGTTTCCGATGGGGATGCGGAACGAGACCCCGCCGGAGAAGGTGTATCTCTCGTTTTTGAATTGCTCCTCGAAGGCCTCCCCCTGATCGTCCGCGAGAGCGTTGTTGGACGCGGACGCGTTCAGATTGACTTCGGGCAGAAGGTTTTGTCTCGCCACCTTCATGTCGATTTTTCTTTTGTCGATTTCGATGCGGGCGCTTTCCAGCGCCGCATGCTTGCGCAGGGCGTCGAGCGTGAGTTGCATCTCGTCCACATGCGCCCCCTTGAACTCCGGTTTGTCGCTGGGCTGGATCCTGATGCCCCAGGAGGAGGGTTTGTCCGCGACGTTCAGCAGCATTTTCAAAGTGTCTTCCCTGTCCTTGACTTCGCGCTCCGCCACGAGAAGGGCTTCTTCGCGGGAGGCGACGGTGGCTTCCGCCTCCGTTATCTCTATCGGGGCGAGGGTGCCGACCTCTACCTGAATCTTGTTTCGGCGCAACAGGTCCTTCGCGAGATCGAGAGACTGTCGCCTGAACTCGAGATTCTGGATGGAGAAGACGAGATCCCAGTAGGCTTGCTCCACCGCGTCCACCGTCTGGATGACCTTGCTTCGGTAAGCGTGAAGCGTTTGTTCTTTCGTGGCCATGGCCACCTTGATTCTGGCCTGGTTGATGTCGATGCCGAAATTCTTGAGCAGGGGCTGTTCGATGGTGAAGGCGAGGCTGGTTTGATAGCTCGGGTCGAACGTGTTTTGCGGGGAATTCGTGGATTCCCGGATGTTACGCAAGATGAGCGAATACTCGGCGCCCGTGATGATTTTTTGGCGAACGCCGGCCGCTATCCCGAGGGTATCGGTTTCGCGTATTCCCCCGGTTGCGTTGAACGCGCTGCTCGCCGATCCGAGTTTGGATTTGCCGACCTCCGTTTCCACGAAGGCCTGGGGATCGAAGGCGGAGCGTTCCCTGACGACGTTGCTCTCCGCGATGCCCGGATCGAACCCGGCGATGGTGATGTCGAAATTGCGCGCAAGGGCGATGCTCACGGCCTCTCGTATGGAGAGCGCAAGGCGAGGCCCCTGGACGGCGGGCGGCGGCACGTTGCTTCGCGGGCGCTCGAAGGAGGTTTCCGCGGACATGCCGGATTGTGCGGCCGAGGCGGCGTCCGTGAGGCAGGAAGCGGACAGAAACAAGAAAAGCACACCAATGCAAAGAGAAAACGATCTGGGCGGTCTCATGAACAGTCTTTGCTCCACGTGACTGGCGGCTTGTGTCGCAAACCGGTTTTACCATGAATCTAAATTGCATTTTCGAAGTCAGGCGCCTGCAACTCGGGAGACATATTACTCGCATCAAGGCGAAAAGGGAAATGCGATTCTGCTTCTGCGGCGATAGCTCCTTGTAAATGAGGGGGATAGAGCGATTCCCTTTCATTCTTGCGCAAGTGCGCGGCGCTCTGCTAGAAAGATTTCCGGTGGAAGCCTACGGTTCGAAGTCGCTACGCGCAAGGCGCGATTCTTTCGAGGTGAGCGAGCGGTGGAAGTCTTTGAGGGAGTGGACGCCTATGATTCTGAGGATTCTCCCTCGGTTTTGAGCATCGGGAATTTCGACGGCGTTCATCTCGCGCATCGGGAGATTTGCCGCTTCATCAATCAAGAGGCCGCCCGGCGCGGCGGCCGGAGCGTCATATTGACGTTCGAGCCGCACCCGCTCTCCGTGGTCGCCCCCGAAAGGCGGCCTCCTCTCATGACGACCCTGGAAGAGAAGCTGGCCCGCCTGGAAGACCAGAACGTCCACGCCGTGGTGGTACAGAAATTCACGCCCCGTCTCGCGCAAACCGGGGCGCGGGAGTTCGTGCGGCGGATTATCGGCGAGGGCTTGAAAGCCTCGCTGGTGGCGATCGGCTTCAACTTCCGTTTCGGAAAAGGCCGCACGGGGAACGTCGAACTCTTGCAAGACGAAGGAGCGAACGCAGGCTTCGAAACGCACGTGCTGGAGCCGTACATGTTCGAGGGCAGGCGGGTCAGCAGCACGGAAATACGAAAACTGCTGCTGGGCGGAGCGGTGGAGGAAGCCGCACGCCTGCTGGGGCAGCATCATATGATAGAAGGGCGTGTGGTTCGCGGCGACGGGCGGGGCCGCCGGATCGGAATCCCGACGGCCAACGTGGATTACCCGCCCGTCCTGATTCCCGAAAACGGGGTGTACGCCTGCCGGGTGCAGATAGACGGCAGGGAGGGTCTCCGTTATCCCGCCGTGACGAACATCGGAAACCGCCCCACGTTCGACAAGAAGGAAGTGACCCTCGAAACCCACCTGCTGGATTGGGATGGGGATTTGTATGAAAAATCCATCCGGGTGGAGTTCGTCTCCCGCCTGCGCGAGGAGAAGAAGTTCTCGGGTCCCGAAGAGCTCGTGCGGCAAATTCGCCTGGATATCGAAAACGGGCGGAAAAAGTTGAGCGTCTAGGCCAGAATCCCCGTCAGCCCGTCGTAGACGAAAAACACCCCGAAGCCCAGCATCACCCAGGCGCAGCCCTGCTCGATTCTCCTCCACCCGGTTTCGCCGATCATGCGGCTCCCCTGGTTCGACGACCACGTGACGAAAACGGCCCACACGGCGTCCGCCGAAAGGTGAACGACCGTCATGCCCACGAGACCGGCGAGCCACCCGAATTCGCTCGTTCGCGCGATGAGGCTCGCGCCGATGGTGAGCCACCACAACACCCAGTAGGGGTTCAGCAACGTGAGCAGGACGCCGCCGGTGATAGAGTTGCATTCCAGGACGCTCTTTTGTTCGGTATCTGAGGGCCGGAAATTCCGGAACACGCCGCTTCCCAGGTAAATCAGCACGCCCCCGCCCAGCAGGGAGACGCCCTCGCGTATTCCCTGGATCTCGAAGATAGGCTGAAGCCCGGCGTACAAGGCGATGATGAGCGGGACTTCGGCCAGGGCGTGGCCGAGGGTCACCCAGGCGCCCGCCCAAGGGCTTTCCCTGCCGCGCGCGATGAGGAACGCCGTGAGCGGCCCGGGCGACATGACGCCGCTCAGGGAGATGACGGTGATGAATCCGTAAAAGGCGAGCAGGTTCATGAGTTTGGTCGTGTTTCATCGAGCAGGCGGCGCAGCCGATCGACGTTCAGGTGATACTTGAATACCTTGGTTTTTCCCAGAAAACCGACGGGCGCCTCCTCGCCGTAGAGGCGGGCGAGTTCCGGGTCCGTATCCACGTCGACCTCATCAATGGCGAGGTCCGGAAAATGGCGCATCATCGCCTCTTTCGCATCGTCGCATAAATGGCACTCGTTTCGCGTATAGAGCGTAATTTTGGGCATATCTTCCTGCACTCTTGTCGGGTTCGGATTCTGGGTCGTTACGCCTTCTGCCAACTATATCAAATGACGAGATAGTTTGATTCATCGGCGCGAATCCTTGACAACGCATTCTCCCCCCGATATAGGAAATGACTACCAATCTTCTCGCCGGAGTGGCGGAACTGGTAGACGCGCTAGATTCAGGTTCTAGTGGGCTTCGGCTCGTGGAGGTTCAAGTCCTCTCTCCGGCACCAATAAAAATCAAATCGTTCGGGGGAAGGCGCGCCCTTTCCCCGCTCGGGAGGCTTCATGAAGATCGTCGAGGATAAACTTTCGAACGGGGTTCGCGTCGTGACGGCCGAACGCGCCGAATCGGCGGCCGTGGCGTTCCATATCTATTTCGGTTGCGGCGGCCGCCATGAGCGCGACGAAGTGGTGGGCGTCTCCCATGCGCTGGAGCATATGGTCTTCAAGGGCACGCCTTCGAGAACGACGCTCGACATCGCGCGCGAGATGGAAGGCAACGGCGCGTCCATCAACGCGAACACCGCGCCCGAGCGCACTTGCTATCACTTCACGGCGCCGGCCGATGCGTTCGCCACCGTCCTGGAAGTCTATGCGGACGCGGTGAACAACTGCCTGCTGGACAAGGACGAGTGGCATCGGGAGCGGATGGTCATCCTCGAAGAATTGAAGATGTATGAGGACATGCCGCGGATCTGGGTGTCGGACATGCTGGAGACCACGGTCTACAACCTGCAGATGGGCGTCATCGGGGACCGCGATACCATCAACGCGATAGAGCCCGAAGACATGCGTGAACTGATCGAGAGATGGTACGTTCCCGGCAACACGGTGATCTCCGTGGCGGGCGGCGTGAAGCACGAAGAGGTGGTGGCGCTCTCCGAGCAGTACTTCGGGGAGCGAAGCGGAAGCCGAGAGAAGCCCCGGTCCCCGGGATTGCCGGGGGAGAGCAAGGCCAAAATCGTGGATCAGGCCCGCCAGACGGATCAGGTGAACCTCGCGCTCGGCTTCCGCGCCTTCGGCCTGAATCACGAAGACGCGGCCCCCCTCCGGGTGATGTGCAACATACTGGGCGGAAAGATGAGCAGCAGGCTGTTCACCGAAGTGCGCGAGAAGCGGGGGCTCGCCTACAGCGTGGGCGCCGCGCCGCATCGCTACACCGATACCGGCATGGTGGAGCTCAAGGCGGGCGTGGCGCTCGAAAAGGCGGTGGAGGCGACCGAGGTGATGCTCTCCGAAACGGGAAAGTTCAAAAGCGAACCCGTTACAGAGGATGAACTCGCCGAAGCGAAACGATACATCAAGGGAAATATCCAGATACGCGAGAGTTCGGAATATCACGCGGGCCGAAACGGCTCGAACCTCATGCTCAGGGGCAGGGTGTACTCCGTGGAGGAGGAATTGGCCGAAGTCGACTCCGTGGACGAGGAGGACATTCAGCGCGTGGCGGGCGCAGTCTTTCAGGAAGAGGGACTCACGGCCGCCGTCATCGCGGAGCGCGAACTCGGCTCCGAACTCGAAGCGGTCCTCAAGATTTAGTTTTCTGCGTCTTTTACCGGAAAAGCTAGCGAGCCGCCCCTTCCACCGCCGGTCGGGGGCTGCTGAGCAGGATGACGGTTCGCCTGTTCTTGGCGCGGCCTTCTTCGGAGTCGTTGCTCGCCACGGGACGGTAAAACGAATGTCCCGTCGCCGACATGCGCGCGGGCGATATGTTTTTCGATTCCAGAAACTTGACGATGGCGACGGCGCGCGCGAACGAGAGTTCCCAGTTCGAGGGATAGAGGTCAAGCAGATTGTTTTTGATCGGCTGATCGTCGGTGTGCCCTTCGATGCGGATCATCTTGTCTTTTTGTTTCTGGAGAAAATCCGCGATGTTTGAAAGCGTCTCGAAACTTTTTTCCCTGAGCGTGGCGCTGCCGGAATCGAACAAGAGGCTGTTCACGATGGTCACGCGGAGTTGGTCCTTCGTCTGCTCCAGATTGACGGTCTGTTTTTTCAGTTGGGCGTCCAGCTGGCTCAGGTCCGCTTCCAGCCTTTTGGCCCGTTCGGCCTCCTCAAGCGCTCTTTTCTCCAGCACTTTCGAGCGCGCGATCGCCAGCGTGTGTTTTTTGATCGTTTCCGCCAGGCTCAGGTTCGTCTGATCCAGCTTGTTCTTGATGAGCTCGGCCACGGAAGTTTTCTCGGCGATGAGTTGGCTCATCTCCTGAATCTGCGCCTGTTGAAGCTCCCTGGATTTCGTAAGGCGTCCCACCTCTTCGGCTCTTATTCTCGCGAGTTCGGCGTTTCGCGCGCTTGCTTTTTCAGCCTTCGCCCGGTTTTTGCGCTCGTTATCGAGGGATGTGCGGATTTGATTGAGCGAGAGTTGGAGGTTTTGCGCTTTCGTTTTCTCGCGCGCCATGCCGGCGTTTTTCTCCGCAATCAGCCGCCCCATTTCCTGAACCTGGGTTTTGAGGAGCGCTCTTGAATTTTGAAGGCGTTTCAATTCTTCGGCCTGGTTTCTCGCAAGCATTGCGTCTTGCGCATTCGCTTTTGCCGCCTTGGCGTTCGACTTTCGTGAGTTTGCTTTTTTCCGCGCGGAAGCGATAAGTTTGTCCACCCTCTGAAGCTGGGCTTCAAGTGATCCCTGAAATCTTTCGAGGCGCTTTATCTCTTTGACTTGAGTCGCCGCGAGTTCGAGGCTTTGTTTGGTTAATTTTTCGACCAGCGACTGTGTTTTGCGGTCGCTCTTGAGGTTCGCCTGGATTTGTTTGAGGGTGGTTTCAAATTTTCGCGCCTTTGCTTTTTCCTGATCGATAGCGGCGTTTTTCTCCTCGATGAGCCGGCTCGTCTCTTTGGCCTGCGCTTCGAGGTTCTTTATCGCTTCGGCCCGGCCTGCGGCGAGTTCGATGTTTTGCGTATTCGCTTTTTCCGCCTCGGCGCGCGCCTTGCGCTCGTTGTCGAGGGAGCCGCTGAGGATGTCGAGCGTAACCTTGAGATTTCGGACTTTGGCTTTTTCCTGCTTCATGCCGGCGTTTTTCTCTGTGATTAGTCGGCTCGCTTCTTTGGCCTGTGCTTCCAGGCGCTTTATCTCTTCGGCGCGCGCCTTGCGCTCGTTATCGAGGGTAGTCTGGTTTTCTTCGAGAGCGGTCGCGAGGGCTAGAAGTTTGGTTTTTTCCTGCAGGATAGCCGCGTTTTTCTCCTCGACGAGCCGGCTCAACTCTTCCATCCGCGTCTGCGCAGAGGAACTCACGTTTTTGAACCGCGACTCCAGGTCCTTCATCTTTTGATCCAGGTTTTTGAAACGGAGGATGTCGCTTTTGAGCTTTGCGGTGCTCTCTTTTTCCTTCGAGAGCTCGGTCTCTCGTTGTTGGAGCAGACTTTTCGTCGTTTGTGTTTGCTGGGCGAAGTATCCTGTTCCGGCGAGAAGGACTGCGATAATCGCCCCTATGGAGATCCGAAGACCCAAGGCTATTCTCCTGCGAGGGCGATGGTGGGTGTTGCGTCTTTCATAATTCCAATTATATCACTCATTGCAGGGAAATTGAACAAGTGGACGCAATACGTTGCCACTATGACAAAGCCGGGGCCCGGGCCCCGGCTTCGTGGATGGATACGTTCGCCTTGCTCATTCGCGAGACGCGCCCAGCAGATGCGTGAGGTAGATGAACATCATGATGAAATCGAGATAGAGTTCGAGCGCCGCCATGATGGAGGCGCGCCTGCCCGTTTCGTTGTCCGTGTCCTGGGAGTAGGCGTATTCCTTCATCTTCTGGGTGTCATAGGCGGTCAGGCCCGCAAAGATGAGAACGCCCAGGACGCTGATGGCGAAGTGGACGGCGGAACTGCCCACGAAGATGTTGACGACGCTGGCGAGGATGATGCCGATGAGACCCACCATGCAGAAGTTGCCCACGCCCGATAAATCTTTTTTCGTCACGAACGCGAAGAGGGTCAATCCGCCGAACGCGCCGCCGGTGACGAAAAACGCCTGGGCTACGGAGGTGAGCGTGTAGCGCAGGAGCAGGGTGGAAACGGTGACGCCCAGCGTGGCGCTGTAGAGCAGGAACAAGAGCGCGCCCGCTTGCCAGCCTTTGCTGCGCATCACGGGTCTGATCGAGAAAACCAGCGCGAGTTGAACGCCGATGACCAGAAATACCGAGATGGAGCTTCCAAAAATGAACTGGATGGCGGCGGGGCTGGATGCGACGTAGAGCGCGCTGAAACCCGTAATAAAAAGCCCGAGTGTCATCCATCCGTAGACGCGCTGCATGAACGCGGCGGCGTCTTGCGCGATGACGCGTTGCCCGGTCGAGCGGGTGAAGTCTTGAGAGCGCATTTGAGAAATCCTCCTGGATTGTCCAATCGTTCGTATCTTGGGCGAAGCGGCCAAAGTTTATTCAGGCTTCAGTAAATTCTCATATCCTCTACTTTAGAGGATATCACCATACACTCGCTAATATATCCCATTTGATGAATGTTTCAAGACCCGAAAATGTGGTTTCTTGTGACGGCGCCATATACAGCCCTCGAGAAACATCCGTGCGGGCGCACTGGTTGACTTGGATTGTAAGGCTCCATATAATTAGGCCCCATAGCATTTATTTTCGGAGAAATCCATGTTCTACATGAAAGAACTGCCCAGCGAGGAAGATTTCAGGCCCCTCGTGCCGGAGTATTCCTCTCTGGATACTTCTTCGGTCATGCTTTTTTATCTTTTCTTGCAGGTCGGCAGCGACATGCTCACCGCCTTCGAGACTTATCTGGCCGATCACGGCGTATCGCAGGGCAGGTTTATCGTTTTATTGTTGCTGCTGCGCTCACAAATGAGAAACAACGACTCGGGCCTCAGTCCGTCGGAGTTGGCCGGGCAGGCCGGGGTCACCCGCGCGACGATGACCGGGTTGATGAAGGGCCTGCAACGCGACGGACTCATCGAGCGTTTCGGCAACAACGATGACGGTAGAAAGATCATCGTGCGTCTGACGCCCAGGGGAAAAGAGAGCCTGAACGCCATTTTCCCCGATTATTACTCGCGAATTGCGGAACTCATGAATGACTTGGAGGACGATGAAAGGGAGAAACTCTCCATGCTCCTCCATAAAGTGAAGAAAAAAATGAATTCATCGAAACAGGCGCCGGCCGCCGGCGCCCGAGGATGAAACAAACCTCTGTCGAGGAAGGAGAACAAGGCGATGGCGAAACCCAAAGTGATCATCCAGCTATACCCCATGCTGCCGACGGAAAGCCGGGAGGAGCGAGAGCAGAAAAGGCCCCTGGCGAGGGACAAGGATCTGTATCATCACGTGCTTCACGAATGGGTTGACATCGTGAAAGCCGCCGACGAGATGGGCGTTTGGGGCATCAGCACCATCGAGCACCACCTGCATTCGGAGGGTTACGAGGTAGGCCCCAACCCGGGCGTTCTCAACTCGTGGTGGGCCGCTCATGTGAAAAACGCGCGGGTCGGCGCGCTCGGTTACGTCATGGCGACGCAAGATCCGATTCGCGTGGCCGAGGAGACGGCCATCCTCGACCACATCACCAAGGGCAAGTTCTTCTGTGGCCTGGCGCGCGGGTATCAGTCGAGATGGTCGAACGTCCTGGGGCAGTTCAGCGACACCCGGGCCACCGTCTCCGACGCCCTCGGCGGGGCCGACGACGTGAAGAACCGCGACATCTTCGAAGAGCGCGTCGAGATGCTGCTGAAATTCTGGCAGGAAGATTCGGTGGAAGTGAAGGGGAATTACTACGAGATTCCCTACCCGTATGAGGACGGCATCGATTACCCGGCCTGGAAGAGCGCCCGGGACGCGGGCGCAATCGGCGAGATCGGCGACGACAATCGGGTGCGAAGGGTGAGCGTCGTGCCGAAACCCTATCAGGAGCCTTATCCGCCCGTGTTCCAGGCCGTGAGCGCGAGCCCGGATTCCATCAAATTCGCCGCGAGAAACGGGTTCCGGCCCGTGTATTTCACCAAGCTGGAAAAGATGGAGGAATTCTCGCACCTCTACGTTGAGGAAGCAGCAAAGGCGGGACACAACTTCGCGCATGGCGAGCGGCAGTGCGTCTGCCGGTGGATCCATGTGACGGACACCGAAGAGGAGTACGACGAGAAGCTCAGGAAATACGATCAGGACATCTACCAGAACTTCTACGTGCCATTCTTCCCCCAGTTCCCGGACGATACGGAGAGCATCGACTGGATTCAGAACATCAAGGAAAGCGGCATCTTCCTGGGCGGTCCGGTGGACAAGCTCAAGCGCGAGTGGGAGGAAACGTATGAGAAAGTGCCTTCGGAGTTCATCACTCTCATCTGGCACTACGCGCAATGCCCCAAGGAAGAGGTGATTTACGAGTTGGAGACGTTCATGACGAAGATATGGCCCGACCTCGAATGTCCGGTGTCGAACGGCGTCACGGTGGGCGGCGTCGCCTGATTTTTGTTTGCGATGAAGCCCCCGCATCCACGCGCGGGGGTTTTTCGGATTGTTTTACGAGGAGACGAGCATGTATGAGATCATCGATCTGAGCCAGGAGATCTACACCGGCGCGCCCAGGTTTCCCGGGCATCCGGCCACCGAAATAGAGTACGTCGCCCGGCACGAGGACGCGGCCAATGCGCCGATCAAACCCAAGGACATCACGTATGCGGCCATGATGCTCCACATGTGCGATCACGGGCCGACGCATACCGATTCGGTCAGCCACATCGACGAGCGCGAAACGGCGCCCAATATCGATCAGGCGCCGCTGGAGTGGTTCATCACCCGGGCGATTGCGCTCGATTTCACGGGCAAGGTGGAGCCGATGGAGGAGATATCCCTGCAACTGCTCCAGGATGAGCTTTCGGCGGCGGAACTCACGCCTCCCAAAGACGGCACGTTTCTCTTCACGGGCGGGCATTTCAAGCGCACCTATCCGACGGATGAGTATCTCAACACGTATCCGGGACTGGGCTATGACGCCGCGAACTTCCTCTACCGCGAATGCGGCGTGGTGAACATCGGCCAGGATGCGCCCAGCATCGACGCCGGCGTGAACACCATCGAACTGACGTTTCCCTGCCACGTGCTGTGCCGGGAGCTTCAGCGCCACAACACGGAAAATCTCGCGAACATCGAAGCGGTGGCGGGAAAGGAATTCCTCTACGTGGGACTGCCGCTCAAGATTCGCGATGGCACGGGCTCTCCCATACGCGCCGTCGCCGTCATGAATCTTTGAGCAAGCGCGGGTATCCTCGCCTGCATCAAGAGTGAGTTGAAGGCGAGCGGCCTCCGGAATCGCTTTGCCGTCGCCGCGTTTCTTTGAACTGGAAGGTTTCTCGTTTCGTGAGGAGATTTGGGACATGTCGAAGACAGTGGATTGGTACTACCATCGCTCCGGCTGAAAGACCTGCGCCAAGACGCAAGCGTTTCTTGCGGAAAATGGTATCGAGGTTTCCGAGCAGGCCAACTCGAAAAAAGACGTGGTGGATGAGGGCAACGTCGATTCCGTACTGACCGGAGTGTCGGACGTGTATTCGACCAAGAGCAGAAAAGTGATTCACCTGAACATCAAGAAAGAAAATCCTGCGCGCGAAGACGTGCTGGCCCTGTTGATGGGCCGCTCGGGCACGCTCAGGGCGCCGGTCGTCAAACGCGGGAAAGCCCTCATCGTCGGCTTCGATGAGGAAACCTACGCAAAGGTATTGAAATAAGCCTTATCCGGTGGCTTAGAGGGCCAACTGGCCCTGGGTGGGTTCCGCTCAGCAGAACCACGATTCGGTGAGGCGGGGCGGGCGGATTCGGTCGGGCGCGAAGAAAGCCTTTGGATGCGCCTGCTCGGGGCGTTCGAGAACGTCGGCCGCCAATTCGCGAATCCTCGCAAAGGTCACGGCGGCGTCCTCCTGGCGCGCCGCCGCATCTTCTGCCAGCAGAAGCGCCTCCTCGTGCAGTTTGTCCATTCTCCCGTCCGGGTGTTCCCAGCGGTAGATGAAATTCTCGGGGTCGAGTTCGGTGACGTATCTCTCCATGTGGGGGGAGCGGAGCAGGTGGGAGCCCGGCGGAACGAGCAGGCGGATGGCCATCTGAATGGGGTCGACCTCGTCGATCAGGGCGTACTCTTCGATGAAATCCAGCAGATCGAAATAATCCTGCGCGCTCGTCCAGGGCGTGAATGCGACCAGAGACGGCCTGATGGAGACGCGCGCCTCTCTGGCGGCTTTCACGGCGCGAAAGACGTCTTCCTTGTCGTGTCCCTTAACCAGATGACGAAGTACGGCGTCGCTCAGGGATTCGACCGCCGTTACGAAAAACGCGCATCCGTTTTCTCTGAACTCGGGCAAAAGCTCCTCGTGCTTGAGGAGGTGCTCCACCTTGGCCGTGAAGTCGAAGGTGAGAGCCGGAAACCGCTCGTGCATGGCGCGGGCGAGGCGCAGCGCGTGAGCGGGGCCGTTCAGGAAATCCGGGTCCGCGAAGGTGATGTGGCGCGCCCCTTGGGCCGCCAAATCTTCGATGTCCTCCAGAACCTTATCTTTCGGCACGATGAAGAAACGCCCGTCGTAGACCGGCGGAATGGGGCAATGGAGGCACAAATGCTTGCAGCCCCGGCTCGCCTCGACGGCTCCGGCGGGGTAGCGCTCCCCATCCTTCTCGAGATGGGCGTATGCCTGAAGCGCGGGCAACCCCTCTCGCTCGGGCTTTAGCAGGGGGAATTTTTCGAGATACGGGCCGGATGCGCGCTCTCTCGTGGCCGCACCCGGAGCGTCGATGTTATCAGAGGCTTGGGACAGCCCTTGAACGAGCTTCACGAGCGGCAGCTCGAACTCGCCGCCGATCGCCGAATCCCCCCCGTTTTCAAGTAGATAGTCCTTGTTGAGCAGGCCGTAGAGGCCATAGAAGCAGATATGGCACCCCGGGTTCGTCTCGCGTACTTTCGCGGCCACCTCCACGCCGAGCCTGAGCGCGGTGTGCATCGGCACGCTGATGCCGACGAATTTCGCCTTTTCGATTTTTTCCGGCGAGAAATCCTCCGCCGCAACGTCCATCGCCCAGGGCCGGAAGCCCGCCTCGCGCAGAAAAGCCAGCGGCGAGGCGACGCCCAGAGGCTGGTGACCCAGCTCATAACAGGAGATGAGGACGACGGCGCCGGGCGCTCGCCAATCAGATATCGTATCGGTTCGGTTCACGGCGAAATCTCTCGCGCGTCATAAAAAAAGCCCCGGGCGCGTGGTGCCCGGGGCTTGTAAGGCATTGTTTTATCACGTAGTGAACGATTTGCCGCAGCCGCACATGCTCATGGCGTTGGGGTTGTTGACCTTGAAGCCCGAGCCCTGGAGGCTGTCGACAAAGTCGATTTCCGTGCCTGCGATGACGGGGTAGCTCTGGGGGTCCACGAATACGTCGAACCCGTCTGCGGAGAACACCTTATCGTCGGGGTTGGCGGATTCCTCGAAATACAGGCCGTAGTTGTAACCCGAGCACCCGCCCGCGGTGACGGCCAGACGCAGCCCGTGGCCGCTCTTGCCTTCCGCCTCGAGAATCTCCGCCACCTTCTGGTTGGCGATCGGCGTAACCGTAATGCCTTCAAGGGCTTGGGGTTTCTTTTGGGATTGATCGAACAACGTGACCGTTCCATCCGACATCGGTTGTTTCTCCTTGACCTTGATGAGGGCTGTTGATTTCTACCGACTTAGCGTAATGACCACATCTCAAATATACCTCATTTCGCCTTTTTTGCAAAGGCCGATCCCCATATATCCTTGAAATTCCGGCATATTCAAGGACGAAGCCGGTTTTGTCCTCCCAGGCGGGTGAGGAATCAATGCGAAGTCATCTTGGAATTCTTATTTTATTCCTTAATAAAACTTGACATTATATGACTAAGATATTATATTTTCCTTGCGTCAGAAGCCTTGGCCGCCGCCGGTATACGGTATTGACGGGTTTTCAGGCGCTGAGAAATTTATCGAAAAACGGTGGAAATTTATCTGATTTTATCCAATTTTTCAGAAATTTTCACAAGAATTCGGAGCATGTTCTCATGAATTTCGAGCAATTCACCCACAAGACGCAAGAGGCGCTCCAGCATGCCCAGGAGTCGGCCCGGACGCGGGGCCACCAGGGCGTCGCGCCCGCGCACGTTCTCCTGTCGCTTCTGGATCAGCCCGAAGGCGTGCTCGCGCCGCTGGTCGAGAAGGCGGGGCTCAAAGTCCACGTCCTGAGCCGCGAACTCGAAGCCTCCCTGGAGAAGCTCCCGAAAATCACCGGAGGCGGCGCGCCCCAGTTTGTCACTCAGGAGTTGGCGGCGCTCTTTCAGGCGGCGGGGCGCGAGGCGAAGGCCATGGCGGATGAATACGTGAGCGGCGAGCATATTCTTCTGGCCGCGCTGGAAAGCGGCGGCGCGGATGTCGTGAAAATCCTGCGCGCGGCCGGTCTCGACCGCGAGGCCGCCCTCGCGGCCTTGAAGGAGGTTCGCGGGAGCCAGAGGGTCTCCGATCAGAACGCGGAGAGCCGCTACCAGGCGCTCGAGCGTTTCGCGATCGATCTCACCGCGCAGGCCGGCGCCGGCAAGCTCGACCCCGTCGTGGGCCGCGAGGAGGAGATCAGGCGCGTCATGCAGGTGCTCTCCCGTCGCACGAAGAACAACCCGGTGCTCATCGGCGACCCCGGCGTGGGCAAGACGGCCATCGTCGAGGGCCTCGCCCGGCGGGTCGTGGAAGGCGACGTGCCCGAGGGCCTGAAACGCAAGCGCCTGCTCAGTCTCGACATCGGCTCGCTCATCGCGGGTTCCAAGTTCCGGGGCGAGTTCGAGGACAGGCTCAAGGCCGTGCTCAAGGAAGTGAGCGAATCGGACGGCGAAATCGTCTTGTTCATCGACGAGCTTCACACCGTCGTGGGCGCGGGAGCGGCGGAAGGGGCGGTGGACGCCTCGAACCTCCTGAAGCCCGCGCTCGCCCGTGGCGAACTCCACTGCGTGGGCGCCACCACGCTCGATGAATACCGGAAACACATCGAGAAGGACGCGGCGCTGGAGCGGCGCTTTCAGCCCGTGATGGTGGACGAGCCGGGCGCCGAGGACGCCGTATCCATCCTGCGCGGCTTGAAGGAGAAATACGAGATTCACCACGGCGTCCGCATCCTGGACAACGCCCTGGTCGCCGCCGTCGCGCTCTCGCATCGCTACATCAGCGACCGCCATCTGCCGGACAAGGCCATCGACCTGATAGACGAGGCCGCGAGCGGCCTGCGCCTGGAACTGGACAGCCTTCCCCGGGAGATCGACCGGCAAGAGCGCGACCTTCTCAGGCTTCGAATCGAGGAGCGCGCCCTGGAGGGCGAACAGGACGAGGGAGGACGGGAGCGGCTGGCGCGGATACGCGAGCGAATCTCCTCTCTCGACGAGCAGAGCAAGGCGCAGCGGAACCGGTGGGCGGATGAGAAAAGCGCCATCTCCCGGGTGCGCGAACTCAAGGAGCGCGTCGAGGATTTGAAGGCGCAAGCCCAGCGCGCCGAGCGCGAGGGGGATTTGAGCCGGGCGGCGGAGCTTCGCTACGGCGAGATTATCGCGGCCGAGAAGGAAATGGCCGATTCGGAAGAAGAGCTCGAAAACAGAACCAACGGCCGCATGCTGAAAGAAGAGATTACCGAGGACGACGTGGCCGCCGTCGTGAGCCGCTGGACGGGCATCAACGTGAGCAGGCTCCTCGAGACGGAGCGTGAGAAGCTCCTGCGCATGGAGGAGAACATCCACAAGCGCGTCGTGGGCCAGGATAGGGCGGTGGAGGCCCTCGCAGAAGCCGTGCGCCGCGCCCGGGCGGGCATCATGGACGAGAACAGGCCCGTCGGTTCGTTCATCTTCCTGGGCCCCACCGGCGTGGGCAAGACCGAACTCGCCCGCGCGCTCGCCGAATTCCTCTTCGACGACGAGGCGGCGATGGTCCGCGTGGACATGAGCGAATACATGGAAAAACACGCCGTGGCCAGGCTCATCGGCGCTCCGCCGGGCTACGTCGGCTATGAAGAAGGCGGACAACTCACCGAGGCCGTCCGGCGGAAGCCCTACTCGGTCGTGCTGCTGGATGAGATCGAAAAGGCGCACGCAGAGACCTTCAACCTGCTCCTGCAACTGCTCGACGACGGGAGGCTCACGGACGGGCACGGCCGCACGGTCGATTTCCGAAACGCCGTCATCATCATGACGAGCAACGTGGGCACGGACGATCTTTCGAGAAACGAAATCGGCTTCGTCGGAGGCGGGATACAGGAGGTCGACCAGTCCGAAGGGTTGCTCGCGTCGCTTCGCCGGGTGTTCCGGCCCGAGTTCCTGAACCGGGTGGATGAGATCATCGTCTTCCGCCCGCTCACCAAGGAGCAGATCGGCGAGATCGTGGATATCCGGTTGCGCGACCTCGAAAGACGCCTGGAAGCGCAGAAGATCAGGCTGCGTCTCACGGACGCGGCAAAGAGCTTTCTGGCCGAGCGCGGCTACGACCCCGTCTACGGGGCGCGGCCGCTCAAGCGGGCGATTCAGACGTATGTCATGAACCCGCTCAGCAAGAAACTCCTCGCCGGGGAATTCGAGGCGGGAGAAACCGTGGAGGCCGACCACCCGGAGGGAGCGGATGCGCTCACTCTCGCCGTTCTCATGGAGGCCGAGGCGGTCAATACTTGAGTGCCGCAGGATGCGGGGTTGTAGAAAAACCCGCGGAAAGAGGGTTCGGTTTTGTAGGGTCAGGCATATGTGTCTGACATACGGGGTTGTTGAAAAAGTCCGAACAGGCCCCTGTAAATAAGGAGTTTGTAGGGACAGGCCCCTGTGCCTGTCCTTGGGGAGCGCGATCACGGAGATGGATATATCCGATACGGGCGGCCACGGGGGGCCGCCCCTACGCGAGACGTGATGGTTCTGTAGGGACAGGTCGCGACCTGTCCCTACGGTCGCCATGCGAGGGATGTGTAGGGGCCGCCGGTCGGGATTGACCCACCGCGCGGCATCGGGTTTCGCAAAACGCTTTGACGCCCTCATCCCGGGCAAGCGTCCCAAACCCTCACCCTGAGTAGCCGCCGAAGGCGGCGTATCGAAGGGCGAAGGGAGTCGAACGCTTCGCGCCGGGGCGAGAAGGCATCCTTCGATACGCGGCTTCGCCGCTACTCAGGATGAGGCGGAGCGGCCTCAATGGGGGAGTGAAAAAAACCAGGTATGAGGGAATAGTTTTGGAGAAGGAATGATGAATTGACCGGCAAGGAGAAGTCGTCAACTCAAGTATGTAATTCCCGAAAAATTTTGGTTTTATTATCGACGGACAAACCGGATTTTCCAGGAGTGATAAATTCAAGTTTGGAGATAAGATAAGGAGAAAGATTGATGTCGAAGGTAATCGGAATCGATTTGGGCACCACCAACTCGGTCGTCTCCGTCATGGAGGGTGGTCAGCCTACGGTCATCGCCAACCAGGAGGGCAACCGCACGACGCCCAGCGTCGTGGCGTTCACGGACGACGGCGAGAAGCTCGTCGGCCTCGTGGCGAAGCGCCAGGCGGTGACCAACCCGACCAAGACCATCTATTCCGCAAAACGCTTCATGGGCCGGCGATTCGCCGAGGTGCCCGAGGAAGTCACCATCGTGCCGTATGAGGTCGTGAAGGCGGACAGCGGCGACGCGCGCATCAAGATCGACGGCAAGGAGCACGCCCCTCCCGAGATATCGGCCAGCGTGCTGCAAAAGCTCAAGCAGGCCGCGGAGGACTACCTGGGCGAGCAGGTGACGGAAGCGGTCGTCACGGTGCCCGCGTATTTCAACGACAGCCAGCGGCAGGCGACGAAAGACGCCGGCAAAATCGCAGGGCTGAACGTCCAGCGCATCATCAACGAGCCCACGGCCGCCGCACTCGCCTACGGACTCGACAAGAAGGCGGATCAGACCATCGCCGTGTACGACTTCGGCGGCGGCACGTTCGACATCTCCATCCTCGAGGTGGGGGACAACGTGGTCGAGGTGAAGGCCACGAACGGCGACACGCACCTGGGCGGCGACAACATCGACCACCGGATCATCGAGTGGATGGCCGAGGAGTTCAAGAAGGATCAGGGAATCGACATCTCCGGCGACCCCATGGCGCTCCAGCGCCTGCGCGAGGAATCCGAAAAAGCGAAGATCGAGCTTTCGAGCTCGATGGAAACGACCATCAACCTGCCCTTCATCACGGCGGACGCCTCGGGCCCCAAGCACCTGAACCTGAAGCTCACGCGCGCGAAGCTCGAGCAACTGACCGGCGACCTGGTGGAGAAGACGCTGGCGCCCTGCCGCCGCGCGCTGGATGACGCCAAGGTCCAGCCCGGCGACATCGACGAGGTGGTGCTGGTGGGCGGTTCGACGCGGATGCCGCTGGTGCAGGAGACGGTGGAGAAATTTTTCGGAAAAGAGCCCCACAAGGGCGTGAATCCCGACGAGGTCGTGGCGGTCGGCGCGGGCGTGCAGGGCGGCGTGCTCGCCGGAGACGTGAAGGACGTTCTGCTGCTCGACGTCACCCCCCTCTCTTTGGGCATCGAAACCCTGGGCGGCGTTTCCACCAGGCTCATCGAGCGCAACACGACGATTCCGGTCAAGAAGAGCGAGACCTTCTCGACTGCGGCGGACAACCAGCCCTCCGTCGAGGTGCACGTGCTTCAAGGCGAGCGCGAGATGGCCTCGGGCAACCGATCGCTGGGCAAGTTCCACCTGGTCGGTATCCCCGCCGCGCCCCGGGGCGTTCCCCAGATCGAGGTGACGTTCGACATCGACGCCAACGGCATCGTGAACGTCTCCGCCAAGGACCTGGGCACCAGCAAGGAGCAGGCGATCACCATCACGAGTTCGAGCGGCCTCTCCGAGGAGGAGATCAACAACATGGTCGCCGACGCGGACGAGCACGCGGAAGAGGACAAGAAACGCCGCGAGGCCGTCGAGGCGAGAAACACGGCCGACAGCATGGCCTACGGCACGGAGAAGATGCTCAAGGAGAACGAGGAGAAGGTTTCGGCCGAGGACAAGAAAGAAATCGAAGACGCCATCGCCGCGCTCCGGGCGGTACTGGAGAAAGAGGACGCGACGGTGGATGAGATCAAGGAGGCGCAGGAGAAACTCGAGGCGGCCTCGCACAAGCTCGCGCAGGCGATGTACGAGCAGGCGAGTCAGGCCGAAGGCGCCGCCGACGCGCCCGAGTCAGACGGCGGGGCGAACGGCGCGGCCGCGGGCGACGTCGTGGATGCGGAGTTCGAGGAAGTGGACAAGGACAAGTCCTGAGCGTCCTGCCCGGATGAGGATGGTATGGCGAAGCGTGATTATTACGAAGTGCTGGAAATCGACCGAAGCGTTTCGGACGCGGAACTGAAGCGCGCCTTCAAGAAGCTGGCGCGCAAGTATCACCCCGACGTCAACCCGGGGGATGCGAAGGCGGAAGAGCGCTTCAAGGAGATCAGCGAGGCCTACGCCGTCCTCTCGGACCCGGAGAAGCGCAGAAAATACGACGCCATGGGGCATGCCGCCTTCGGCGGGGGCAGTCCCTGGGGCGATGGCGCCCCGCCCGGCATGGAGGACATTCTGCGCGAATTCGGCCTGGGCGATATTTTCGGCGGAATTTTCGGCGGTGCGCGCGGCGGCGCGGCGCATGGCGGCTTCCGCGCGGAGCCCCAGGCCCCCCGGCGGGGCCAGGACGTGAACTACTCGATGGAGATCGGTTTCGACGATTCCCTGAAGGGGCTCAACACCACCATCACCGTGCCCAAGACCACGCAGGAGAACGGGAAAATCCAGCACACCACCGAGCGCATCCAGGTGAAGATACCGCCCGGCGTCTCGAACGGCTCGCGCATCCGCCTTGCGGGCAAGGGAGAAGCCTCCCTGAACGGCGGGCCGCAGGGGGACCTCTTCATCGTCACGAAGGTGCGGGAGCATCCTTTCTTCGAGCGCAAGGGGGACAATCTGTACCTCGATCTTCCCGTCAGCCTCGGCGAGGCGCTGCTGGGCGCGCGCGTGGAGATAAACACTTTCGATGGGGCGACGAAGATGACGATTCCCCCATCGACCCAGAACGGCCAGGTGTTCCGCCTTACGGGAAAGGGGGCGCCGAAGCTCAAGGCCTCCGGCAAGGGCGATTTGTTCATCAGGGTCCAGGTGCTTCTGCCGGATAAGATGGACGAGGAGAGCAAGGAGATCGTCCGCGAACTCGAACGGCGCAACCCCACGTCGCCGCGGGCGAACATGACGGGCGTGAGCATGTAGTGATGGATACGGGCGTACGCGGGAGAGGACTATGGCGCGTAGAGGCGTAAGGAACGGGCGCTACACCATAAGTGCTGTGGCCGAGATGTTCGAGATTCACCAGCAGACGCTCAGGATGTATGAGCGCGAGGGCCTCATCGAGCCGAACCGCAGCAAGGGCGGCACGCGCTATTACTCCGAAGAAGACATCGATCAGCTCGAAGTCATCATGGCGCTCACGCGGGACATGGGCGTGAACCTGGCGGGCGTGCAGGTCATCATCGAGCTTCGCGAGAAGCTCATGAGCGCGCTCGAACGTCTGGGGGAACTCGAGGAGTTGATAGAGAGCCGGGCGTTCGAGGACTTGCGCGAGCGGATGAGCAGCGCAACGCCCGAGATGCAGGCCATGATACCTTCGGTCGCCGCCAAACTCGTGCGCGTCAGGAGGAGGCGGTTGTGAGCACGAATTCCATCAAATCCTTTTTGCTGCTCGGTTTGTTGACGGGGCTGATTCTGCTGCTCGGCAATCTTCTCGGCGGAACGACCGGGCTGGTCATCGCCCTGGTGCTCGCGGTGGGCATAAACGGCTACAGCTATTGGTATTCGGACAAGATCGTTCTCGCCAGCACGGGCGCGAGCGAGGTGTTGCCCGAACACGCGCCGGAGCTCTACGGCATGGTGGCGGACCTGGCAAGGCGCGCGAACCTGCCCATGCCGCGCGTCTACGTGATTCCCGAGGACGCGCCGAACGCCTTCGCCACGGGCAGAAACCCCGAGAACGCCGCCGTCGCCTTCACCGAGGGGATTTTGCGCGATCTGAACCGCGAGGAACTCGAAGGCGTCGCCGCGCACGAACTCGCCCACATCAAGAACCGCGACATTCTTTTGAGCACCATCGCCGCATCCCTGGCGGGCGCCATCATGTATCTCGCGCAGATGGCGCAGTTCGCCGCGTTCTTCGGCGCCTACGGCAGGGACGACGACGAGGAGGGCGGCGGCGGAGGCCTGCTGGGCATCATCGTGGCCGCGATAGTCGCTCCCATCGCGGCCACGCTGCTCCAGATGGCGGTGAGCCGTTCGCGCGAATATCTCGCCGACGCCACGGGCGCGCAGATCGCGGGCACGCCGGTAGGCCTTGCGAACGCCCTGCATCGTCTGGACGAGGCCGCCCACCGCGAGGAGCTTCACTGCGCGAGCGAGGCGACGGCCCACATGTACATCGTCAACCCGCTCGCGGGCGGTGGTCTGGCGAATCTGTTCAGCACGCACCCGCCGATGGAGGAGCGGATTCGGCGGCTCATGGAAATGAGATACTAGGATCCGGGAGGAAGTCGTTTCATGAAAGCGAGGGATGCAGGCGCCGGGACGGATAACGGCGACGGCGTGAAGGCCGAAGCAGAAGCGAAGGCGGAGGGCCGCGCGGAAGAGGAAGCCAAAGAGAAGCCGCGCGTCGTGGACAGGCGGCGCGTCCGCGAAGACGGCGAGATGAGCGAGGACGGCGCCGAAGCGGCGGAGGAGACCCCTCGCGTGCCCGCCTACGTGGAGCAGCTCCAGGCGAAGGTCGCCGCCGCCGAGGAGAAGTTCAAGGAATATGTCGAGAAGATCGACAAGGATACGGCCGATTTCAGGGCGCGCCAGGAGCGCGAAATGGAGCGCAGGACCGAGGAGGTGAAAAAACAGGCGGTCTCGGGTTTTCTGGGCATCGCCGACGATCTGGCGCGCGCCACGGCGGCCGTGGACAGCGGAGTCTCTCAGGCGGATAAAGGAAGCGCGCTGGATACCCTCGTGCAGGGGGTGCGGATGATTCAGGGCCGGTTCTTTCAGGAACTCTCGAATCTGGGCGTGGAGCCCCTCTCGGCGATGGACGTCGCCTTCAATCCCGAGGAGCACGAGGCGGTGCGCATGGTCGAGGTGGACGACGAGGCGCAGGACGGCGTGGTGGTGGAGGAGTTGGCCTGCGGCTACAAGCTGGGCGATGCGGTATTGAGGCCCGCGCGCGTCTCGGTGGGCAAGTACGCCGGCCGGCAGCCGGACGCGCGCCCTTGAACCGGATGCGCCCTCATAGTATCTTCGCGTGTTTTCGATTTTAGGTGCGGAAGGAAAGCATGAGCAAGCGTGACTACTACGAAGTGCTGGGCGTGGGCCGCGAAGCGGGCGACGCCGAGATCAAGAAGGCGTATCGCACGCTCGCGATGAAGCATCACCCGGACCGCAACCCGGGCGATGCGAAGGCGGAGGCGTTGTTCAAGGAAGCCTCCGAGGCCTACCAGGTGCTGAGCGAACCCGAGAAGAGGAGCGCCTACGATCGCTTCGGCCACGACGGGCTTCGGGGGATGGGGCATCAGGGGTTTTCGAGTTTCGACGATATCTTCTCCTCGTTCGGGGATATTTTCGGGGATTTGTTCGGCGGCGTGTTCGCTGGCTCTCGCGCGCGCCGCGACGGGCCGCGCCAGGGCCGGGACCTCGCCTACCAGATGGAGATGACGTTCGAGGAGGCGGCTGCGGGCGTCGAACGCGAGATCGAGTTCGAACGCCCCGTGGAATGCGTCTATTGCGGCGGCAGCGGGGCCAAGTCGCCCGATGCGATTCGCGAGTGCCCGTCCTGCGGCGGCAGCGGCCAGATGTCCTACCGCCAGGGTTTCATGACCTATTCCACCACCTGCTCGGATTGCGGCGGCGCGGGCCGTCGAATCACGGAGCATTGCGAGGAATGCAGTGGCGCCGGACGCCGCCTGGAGCAGAGGAAAGTGAAGGTGAAGATTCCCCCCGGCGTGGACGAGGACGCCCGGCTGCGCCTTCGCGAAGAGGGGGAGGGAGGCGCCAAAGGCGGGCCGGCGGGCGATTTGTTCGTCGTCGTCTCCCTGCTCGCGCATGAAGAGTTCGAGCGCAACGGGGCGGACGTGGCGAGCCAGGTGTACGTTACGTTCTCGCAGGCGGCGCTGGGCGACACGGTGAAGGTGAGGACGCTCCATGGAGAATCCGAGCTCGATATTCCCAAAGGGGTGCAGTCCTCGGACGTTCTCAGGCTGAGGGGCGAGGGATTCCAGCGTCTCGGCAGGAAAGGGCGCGGCGATCACATGTTTTTGGTTCACGTCCGGACGCCGACGAAATTGACGCCGGACGAAGAAAGGCTCTTTGGCGAATTGTCGGAAATCGAACGTGGAAAGGCGGAGAAGAACGGGGCCGGAGGAGTCAAGGAAAACGGCGCCGGGAAAAAAGGCATTCTCGATAAGTTGGGTTCCCTTTGGGGATGAGCGCCCATTCGGGCGAATCGGGAAGAGACGGCGCCGGATAGCACGGGCGCCGGAGGGGTAGCGATGGAAGACGAAAACGTAGAGAACAAGGGATTCAAGGTTTCCGACCGGAGATTCTCCGTGCGGGGATACGTGGATGAAGAATCGCCTGCTTCGGGAGGAGAGGAGCAGGCGCTCTCCCCTGAGCCGGCGGATGAAGACACAGCGCCGGAGTCCGGCGCGTTTTCCGCCGGGCCCGAAGCGGTGGAGACGTCTCCGCCCCCGCCCACTGAGGATCCGGAGCCTGTGGCCGAAATGCAGGCCGAGCCTTCGGGCGAGGAGACGGAAGAGGACGAGGGGGAAGACAAGAGCTTCGAGATGCTCATCGCCATCGTTCAGCAAAACGCCCTGGCGGCGATGGGCATTCATCCGCAGACGGGTGAACGCATAGGGGCCGCGGATCCGCGAAGCTCCAAACTTTTCGTCGATTTGTTCGCCGCCCTCAAGGAGAAGACGGAAGGCAATCTCACTCAGGAGGAGGAGCATCTTCTGAGTCAGGTTCACTCCGATTTGCAAATGATATATGTTCGGGAGGTTGGGTTCGGGTAGGTCCGAGGGGTCGGCGAGGCGCCCGATCTGGTGCGCGTCATCCCCAATCGCACTTTTTGTTTCCTTCATGCGGGAGATAATATGGCCGTGTCCACGTCTTATGACGAGATGTTCGAAGAAGCGCTCGGTGTCGTCAAGAATCGCTTTTTGCTTTCGGTGCTGCTCGCCAAGCGGGTGGCCCAGCTCAGACGGGGCGCGGAGCCTCTGGTCGCCTCACAGTCCAACGAGACGCCCGAGCAGATCGTGTTTCGCGAGATTATCGAAGAAAAACTGGAGTGGCGAAAGACCGCGTCGGCTCTTGATTTGACCGATATCGATCAGGGGTTCATGGATGGCGGGTTCGACGACGAGGCGTAGTTTCGCCTGAAGACTCACGCCGGCCGCTGCCCGAGCCATCGGGCAGCGGTTTTTTATCGCTCCTTGAGGAACGCCCCCACTCTTTCGAGGCCGGCTTCGATGTTTTCGACCGAGTTGCAGTAGGAGAACCGGAGGAACCCTTCTCCCCCGGGGCCGAAATCCGCTCCCGGCGCCACGGCCACGCCGGTGGCTTCCAGGATCTCCCTGGCCAGTTCCAGACTGTCCGTCCCGTAGGCGCGCGCGTCGGCGAAGGCGTAGAACGCGCCCGTCGGTTCGTGGCGCATTTCGAGGCCGATATCCTCGAGGCGTGCGAGCATGATTTTGCGCCTTTCGTCATATATGCCGCGCATGCGCTCCGCCTCGGGCAGGCCTTCTTTCAGAGCGGCGATCGCCGCGTGCTGGACGAAGGAGTTGGGCGAGACGAAATAGTTCTGCTGCAGTATCTCCAGCGGGCGGACGTATTCGGGGGGCGCGATGAGATAGCCGACGCGCCAGCCCGTCATGGCGAAATACTTCGAGAAACCGTTGATGACGAAACAATCCTCCGTGAACTGGAGCGCCGTGTATTCCGCATCCTCGTAGCTGAGTCCGTGATAAATCTCGTCCGAGACGACGGGAACGCCCAGTTCGGCGAGCGCCGCCATGTCCCCTCGCGAGAGCAGAGCGCCCGTGGGATTGGACGGCGAGTTGACGAGGACGGCCCTGGTTTTCGGGGAAAGAAAGCCGCGAACGGCCTCGGCCTTGAGCGCGAAGCCCTCCTCGGCGCGGGTGGGAACCCGCACGGGTTTGCCGCAGGCGGAGAGGATGAAGGCCGGGTAGCAGGCGTAGTGGGGATCCGAGATGATGATTTCATCGCCCGCATCGACGAGAACGGAGAATAGCATCAGCAGGCCCGGGCTCGTGCCGTTCGTCACCACCACGCGCTCGGGCGATACGGAGACGCCGTATTTTTGGTCGTAAAAATCCGCTATCGCCTCGCGCAGTTCGGGAACGCCCAACGCCGCCGTGTAGTGGGTGTGGCCGGCGCGCAGGGCGGCTTCGGCGGCGCGGGTGATGACCCCGGGCGTGTCGAAATCGGGCTCCCCCACTTCCAGGTGGATCACCTCGCGGCCCTGCGCCTCCAGTTGATGGGCGCGCTCCATGATGTCCATCACCAGGAAGGGCTCGATGCCCGATATGCGCGCCGGTATGGAGAATGGCTTCATGTTTTTCGACCTTTCAGTTCCTGGATGCGTTCAGGGTGGTTGATCACCCGAAAGGCTAGTAGTAAACTTGCTCCAACTCAAGGCGCTACACGAATTTCGCGAAGGGAAATTGCCATCTCGGCTTTTCGCTTCTGAGCGGGCGGTTCCGAGAGAAGGGGCAGGTCTTTGACGAAAATCGACATCATCAACCTCGTGTCGGACGATACGGGCCTCAGCAAAGTGAAGGCGGAAGAAGCGGTAGAGATGATTATCCACACCATCAAGGAATCGCTCCAGAACGGGGAGTCCGTCATTCTCAGGCGTTTCGGCTCCTTCCAGGTGAGGGCGAAGAGCGCCCGCGTGGGACGCAACCCCAAGACGGGCCGGGAAGCGCCCATCAGCGCGCGCCGGGTGGTGCGCTTCAAGGCGGGCAAGCACTTCAAGGAAGCGGTGAACGGCGCCGACGTGAAGTTTCATTGATGCGGTGATTCTCCCGTTCGCCTAGCCTATCAGCATGGCGTCCCCGTAGCTGTAGAACCGGTATCCCTCATCTATCGCCCGCGCGTATGCGCTCAATATTCTCTCCCTGCCCGCGAAGGCCGCCACGAGCATGAGCAGGGTCGATCGCGGCAGGTGGAAGTTGGTCAGCATCATGTCCACCATCTGAAACCGGAAGCCCGGCCGGATGAACAGGCGGGTGCTGGATTCCCCCGCCTGGAGCGTCCGGCCGCGCGCGGCCGCCTCGATATGTGCGGACTCCAGCGCCCGAACCACCGTTGTGCCCACGGCCAGGATGCGGCCGCCGCCCGCTTTGGCCTCGCGGATGGAGGCGACGGCCTCTTCGGGGAGAACGTAGCTTTCCGCGTCCATCTCGTGTTCTTCGACGTTTTCCGCCTGAACGGGCCGGAACGTGCCGGCACCCACGTGGAGGGTGAGTCTGGCGATGCGCGCGCCTGCGGCCGATACGTCTTCGAGCAGCGTTTCGCTCAGGTGGAGGCCCGCCGTGGGCGCGGCGACGGCGCCGGGGTTCCGGGCGAAAACGGTCTGGTAGCGCTCCTTGTCGACCGCCTCTGCGCTCCTGCCCAGATAGGGCGGAATCGGCATCTCCCCGAAGGATTCCAGCCATTCGAGAAGACCGTCCGGTGCGGAGAATTCGAGTTCTCTCTCAAGCCCCTGCGGCCCGAGCGTGGCGCGGTGCGCCTCGTCGAAGACGATACTTTCGCCCTCGGGCAGGGGGCGGTTGGCGCGCGCCATGGCGCGGAATTTTCCGGGGGCGAGCTGTTTGAGCAGCAGGACCTCCACCCGGCCGCCGCTCTCCCGCCTGCCGTGAATCCGCCACGGGTTGACCTTCGTGTCGTTGATGACGAGCAGATCCCCCGGACTTAAGTAACGCGGCAGGTCGTTTATCTTGAGATGCGCGAGCGCCTCATTCTCCCTGGGCAGATGGAGAAGCCTCGCGTCCTCCCGGCTCGGCGGCGGATACCGGGCGATGAGGTTCCGGGGCAGGTGATAGTCGAAGTCGTCGAGTTTCATGCGTCTCACGCTCTGCGCGGAATTCTTTCGGAACGGCGCCCGAACTAGCCTTCTTCGTCCGCTCCGCCCGGGCGGGACGAGACGGCGGACTCTTCTGCTCCGTCTTTTGCCCCCGGATGAAGGAGTTTCCATATCGCCTGGCGCAGAACGCCCCGCATCACCCGGACCTCCCTCTCGTCCGGCCCCAGCCTGTCGAGCATCTTCCGGAACGTGCGGGCCACGCGGTTCGGGTCGTTGTGGGGGGTGAAGCCTATCTGCTCCATGGATTCGAGCAGGTGATCCACCAGTCCCTCGATTTCCTCGCGCGATGCGGGCTCATGTTCATTCGCGCGCTCGCGCTTCGCATCGGCCGCCCCGGTCGGGGCGGTGGACTGGTTCCGGCAGAACAACTCCCACAGGACGAGCAGCACCGCCTGGGAGAGGTTGAACGATTCGCCGCCCGGCAGCGCCGGGATGAGGAGCCTCTCCTGGCACAGGCTCAACTCCTCGGTGAACAGGCCCTTGTCCTCCTGCCCGAACACGAGGCCGACCTTCACCCCCGATGCGCGCGCGAGCAGGGCGCCCGCATCCTCTCTCGGGCGCATGGTGGGCTGTCGTTTCCTGCCGAGGCGCCTCGACGTGCCCACCAGCCAGCCGCAATCGTGAGAGGCCTCGCGGAGGCCGGCGAAATGCTTCGCGCCCGCCAGCAGGGGCTGCGCGTTCATGGCCATCGAGCGCGCCTCCACGCTCTTGACGTCGCACCGCGGCGAGACGAGGCGCAGGTCCGACAGGCCGAAGTGCGACATGACGCGCGCGATGGCGCCCACGTTGCGCGCGCCCCGAGGCCGCACGAGGATGACGGCGAAATCGGCGTTTTCTTCCAAAGAGACGGGTTCATCCATGAGGTGCATCACCATCTTGCGGAAACATGAATTTGACGGCTCACCCGCTCAAGGGACAGCATTCGCCATGCACTCCGGCGCGGGCTTCGCTCTTTCCTCCTCATAGCACGAAGAAGCCCGGCCTGTCATAAACGAATCGGGTGTGAGCGCCGGATTTCGGGCGAATCGGCACATCGGACCCCGCGGGGTTATTGAAAAACCCGATATTGGGAGCGGACGAGTTCCCTTCGTCTTGCCCCGCCGCCGTACCGGCCTCACCCTGAGTAGCCGCCGTAGGCGGCGTATCGAAGGGTGCTCACGGGTTCGCAAATCGCCCCTGCACCGCCTCGACCCGTAGGTTACCGTCATTCCGGCGAAAGCCGGAATCCATTTTGACTTTGCCTTTTCGTCTCTTTCGCGTTCTCACCCCGCACGTCGTTTTGGTCGTATGCCTGTTGTAGGTCGGACATATATGTCCGACATATATGCGGCCCATGACAGGCGGCGAAAAAGGCCGGGTCGCATGTATGCGTGGGACAACCCCAAGGAGGGGTTGTCACCTACAAAATCAACTCCTTTCGCCATACCCTACGCGTCAAACGCGATCGCATCGGGATTTGCAATAACCCCTTTGGCCGCCGGGTTCGCGCCGAGACCCGCTGGGCGGTGTCATCCGGTCCGTTTTGGCGTAATATGGACGCGCTATGAGTTCCGACATCACGCGCACATTCGAACGAGGCAACCTGCACGAGCTGGCGGAATTTCTCGTGACGCCCGCCCGCTCGGGCATATTCCTGACGAGAAGCCGCATCCGCTCTCTTGCGGGGGAGATGGGCCTGCGCGCGGGCGTTCAGAACCGCGCCAGAATGCTGGAGAACCTCTTTCGAGAGGCCGGTTCGGACGGCCGGGTGCAGGAGTTGCTCGGGCGTATCGACGGGGTGGCGGCGGAGAACCTCGCCCGCTACCGCGCCTGGTCGAAGGCGTGCCCGCCCTCAAAAGCAGCGTGGCGCGAGTGGGGGAAGAAAACGCGGGAATTGAGGCGCCACCTCGCGCAGGCCCAGAAGTGGGCGCGCGCGATGAAAGAGGACGCCTCATAGGGCTGTTGAACAATTCCAATGCGGGAGGGTTTAACCCGACCGGCGCGGCGGCGAGTTTCGGGGACCCCCGAACCCTCATCCTGAGTAGGCGCGTAAGCGCCGTATCGAAGGTTTGACCCGACCGGAGAGGAAGGGTCAAAAGACGCATCTCTCCGGCGGGCGCGAAATTCGCCCTTCGATGCGCCGCCTTCGGCGGCTACTCAGGGTGAGGAAGGTGGGGAGGAGGCGGAGCCTGCCCCGAGCGAAGTCGAGGGAGCCTGTCCTGAGCCTGCCGAAGGGTCGCTACTCAGGGTGAGGCGGAGCGGCGGGCGACGCAGGGCGAGGAGGGGTATTGCGCCGCATTTGCCGCCTGCAATTGCAGGGGCCGCCTATGGGGTTTTCAACAACCCCTTCATAGGCGGATTTTGGAGGGGCGGGAAAAATCCGCGCTGCCGGAATGGCCGCCCCTTTCCCCTAAAGTATCCCGGCGATGTATTTCCTGTCCGAGAAGGCGAATTCGCGTATCCATCCGGCGAGTTCGCGGTAGAGATGCGTTTCCGCGTCCTCTTCCATGCTCGAAGTGTAGACGGGCATCCAGCGCATGAGGTGCTCGTCCATGAACTTTGCGCTCGAACCCAGTTTCTCCCGCGCGAGGTCGGCGTCCCCATCCTCCCAGGCGTCCGCTTCTTCCGTGGCGAGCCGGGCCAGGAATTCGAGCTCCACGCTCAGGTGATCCATCGCCAGCACGCTGGAATGGGCGAGGCCCTCGCTGCCCCGTCCGGGGTTGTAGCCGCATGCGCGGTAGAAATCGGCGACCGCATCGGTCCGCTTCGAGTTCAGGTGCCCGCTCTCGTCCGTCAGGGCGGCTTCGTAGGGAGGAGAGGAGAGCACGAACAGGTTCGTGAAATCGACCCTGAGTTTCCGGAGGGCTTCTTCGGTGGCCTCGAATCCTTCGGGGAGGAGGAACGGGTAGTTCTCTCGCAGGAAACCGGCGAGTTCCGCGTCGAGCGGGTCGAGCATCGCCCGCGCCTGCACCCGGTAGAGTTGCGCGCGGAGCCTCGCCTGCTCGGCGTTTTCAGAGGGTGAGGCGCGGCGCTTCCAGCGGAGGCTCATTCGGAGATGGTGTAGGCCTCGGCCTGGGGCTTGTTGGGCCGGGCGAACCAAAGCGGACGCCTGAGGCCCTCGGGGCCGGGGGCGGGCTTCGTCATCTCGAGCCATTGCTTGTAGTGCTCGAAGCTCTTCTTCGTGTCGACGCTGATGTCGCCGTAGCGGTCCGCCGCCCCCGCCTTCGTCACCCGCACCTTCTGGTGCCAGCAGTGCATCCCGCTCACCGGGTCGGGGTTGACCGGGAAGGTGAGGTTCTGGTTCACGCCCACCTCGCGCCACCAGATGCGCTCCGTGTCCGGGTCGTCGCTCTTGAAGGGCTGCACGCCATGCACCTGGCGCATGGTGTATTCGCCGTCGCCTTTTTCGTCGAGTCGAACGACGGCGGAGGCGATCTTGGGCGCGCCCTGCTCTTCGCTCAGTCGCCAGCGGCCCAGGTGATGCGCCATGGCGACGATGCCGGGCCGAAGGCCTTCCGTGACCCAGCACCTGGTGACGAAATGGCCTATCGCGGTCTCGACTTTCGCCAGATCGCCCGTTTTGAGTCCCAGGCGCGCGGCGTCGTCGGTGTGCAGCCACAGCGGGTTGTTGTGGGTGATCTCGTAGAGCCACTTCACGGCCGAGCGCGTGTGGATGAGGGTGGCGAGGCGGTAGTTGGGGAGCAGGTCGAACTCGTTGTTCTCGCGTTCCATGTCGCGCCAGTAGACGTGGGTCTTCATGTATTTGGGTATGGCCTCATCATTCCAGTTCCAGGCGGCCATGGTCGGGCTGTAGAATTCGAGTTTTTTGGACGGCGTGTGGAAGCCTTCCCTCGCTCTTCCCCGGCTCATGTTGCCGATGAGCGCGCCGTCCTTCCAGACCGAGCCCGTCGCCTCGTCCACGTGGGCGTCCTGCATGGCCTCATCCGAAAGCTCGTGCATGTGGGGTTCGTACACGTTTTCCTGCACGGCGAATACGCCGTATTTGCGCATGTATTCGAGAGGCGTCAGGTTTTCCTTCTCGGCGGCTTCGGGCAATCCCGGAACGCCGTTTTCGAACATCCACTGGTAGTATTCGTTCACCGTGATTTTTTCGCCCGGCCTGTAGGGGCTCTCGAAATACTGCCGGATGCCGAGCGAGCCGTCCGGGTCGACGCGCCAGGAGAGTTCGATGTGGAGTTCGTCCTCCTCCCACACCTCGCCCGGGTTCGTCTCGCGCGAGGTCTCGAACGTCTCGCCCATCTTCTCGCGCAGCGCGCGGAGAACGGGCTGGCGGAAGCCCACCCATTTCGTGGGGTGCGTCTCCTGGCTCTGGTTGTCGTGGCGCTCCGTGGCGTTGCCCATGGGGAGGATGTAGTCGGCGAACCAGGCCGTCTCGCTCCAGGTGGGGGTGAGCGCCACGTGGCAACCGATCTTGTCGTGATCTTTCAGCATATCCACCCACATGAAGCCGTCCGGGTTCGTCCACACCGGGTTGTAGACCCGCGTGAAGTAGACGTCCACGCTGTGGCCCTTGTCCTTCACGAGATGCGGCATGAGGAAGCTCATCTCGAAAAACGCGAGAGGGTATTCCCGGGGGAAGAGAAGCTCGTTCCATTCCTTGGGGCCGGGAGCGGGGTTGGGGTGTTTGGGCACGAACTTGTGCGTGCTCGCCAGGTGGGTTCCGCCCACCGTGCCCACCGCGCCCGTCAGCGAGGGCAGGAAGTGCAGGCAGCGCGCCACCTGCCAGCCGTGGAGGTTGCCCGTGGCGGCCGCGCGCCAGACGTGGACGCAAAGCCTGCTCCCGGCGCGGGCGACCACCTGCGCGACTTCGGCGATCAAGTCAGCCGATACGCCCGTCTCATCCGCCGCGTACTCGAAGGTGAACTCGGCGTATTCTTGTTTGAGCTTCTCGATGAAGTTCCCGAAACTCGCCTCCTCGTCGGGGTGGACGGTCCGCATGTATTCGGTCCAGTTCATCCACTCCTCGACGAACTGCGCGTCGAACTGCCCGGTGTCGAGCAGGTAGCGCGCGATGGCGAGCAGAATCGCGCTCTCGGTGCCGCTGTAGGCGGGCAGCCAGTAGTCGGCCTTCGCCGCCGTGTTGGAGAGCCTGGGATCGATGACGATGAGTTTCGCGCCGCTCGTCTGCGCCTCGATGATGCGCTGGGCCGAGGGGTTGTAGTAGTGGCCCGTATCGAGGTGGCTGCTGATGAGCAGGATGGCGTCGGCGTTGGTGAAATCGGGCGAGGGCCTGTCCGACCCGTTCCAGAGGAACTGGCCGATGCGGGCGGAGGAGCTGCACACGTTCGTGTGGCTGTTGTGGCCGTCCACGCCCCAGCCGGCGAGCGTCTTGAACATGTAGCCGTCCTCGCCGGGGCGTCCCACGTGGTAGATGACGCCGTTTCGCCGGTCGGCCAGGATCGCCTCGCGCATGCGGCCCGCGATGTCGTCGAGCGCCTCGTCCCAGCTCACGCGCTCCCACTTGCCCTCGCCGCGCTCACCCACGCGCTTTAAGGGATAGAAGATGCGGTCGGGGTCGTAGACCTGGTTGAGCGTCACCCAGCCCTTCGCGCAGTTGCGCCCGCGCGATGCGGGGTGGAGCGGGTTCCCCTCGATTTTCCTGATCTTCATGTCGTCCTTGTCGACGTAGGCCAGAAGGCCGCATCCCGCCTCGCAGTTGAAGCAGAGGGTCGGGACCAGCGCGTAGTTTCTCGCCACCTTCTGCGGCCATTTGGTGCTCTCGTATTCCGTCCAGTTGTCCCATTGGTCCGGGCTCGGGTAGGAGGTGAGGGCGCCGTTCGTGTTCGTGTAGTTGAGTTGGCCCGCAGGCGCCGCGGGCGGGGCCTTGGCCAGCAGGTCGGGGCGGCCCAGAGAGGCGACGTCGCGCGCGCCCTTGCCGACTTGTAGATGACTTGTGCTCATGCGCTTGAAACTCCCGGATTACGAAAGGGGAACGGCCTGTCCGGCCTTCACCCAGATTTTGTCCCAAAGATACGCGCCCGCCATGGCCATGATTCCCGCCAGCACCGCGCCGAAGCCGCCGAAGCCTCCCGCCCAGAGAAGGAGCAGGGGAAGTACGCATCCCACGATGACGGCGCCGCCCCAGAAATCGTTCTTGAACGGCCCGCTCGTCAGCAGGTGGATCGCCCGCTCATGCGCCACGGAGCCGAAGCGGTGCACGAGAATCGAGAACACCAGGATGCTCAGGTGCAGCAGAATGAGAACGGCGAGCAGCCCGCCCAGGACGTTCAGGGCCGAGGCCTGGTTCGCTATCGGGAAGAGCGTGGCGAACAGAAGCAGGATGGCCGCGCCCTTCAGGCCCGATTGCACGCCGATGTCCAGCGTGTTCTCGCTTCCTTTCCACAAATCGCGCGCCGACGCCTGGGCGAAGAAAAAGCCCGTGTAGATGGAGGAAAGCACGCCCAGGAGGATGGTGGGCCACAGGATGAGGCCCATGAAGCCCTCTGCGCCGAACATGGCGCCGATCACCCAGAGGAGGGTGAAGACGCCGTCCAGCGCAATGAACCACGTGCCCCACGCCATCCAGCTTCCCCAGTTCGAGCGCAGCATGATGTAGTAGAACCGCTCGGGCCGCTTGAGGTCGGTGATGAGCACGAACCCCGTGGCGGCGAGGAGGACGCCGCTCAGCGCGGGCATCCAGAAGGAGAACAGCGTGCTTTTATAGCCGAACATCCACAGAAACAGGCTGATGACCAGAAGACCCGTGCTCGCGCCCTTGGTCAAGAGATACGTGATGATCTTCGTTTCCCAGGGAACCTCGTGGAAAGTGTCGTACACGGTGCGGCTTTCGCCGGGCTTGTTCTCCCACTCGGGCACGACGTCTTCCCGCTCCATGTCCATCTCGCCCTGCTTGTAGATGCCCGACTGGCCCGCCTCGGTGGGGTCGAGCAGCTGGCGGCTGCCCTCGAGATAATAGATGTTGGGCGCCGTGTTGTATTCGGGTTTCCGCACGTGGTAGGGGCGCTGCGTGGTGAGTTTCGATATCTTCGAATCCGCATCCTCCACGTCGCCGAACACGCGGCACTGCGTGGGGCAGACCACCACGCAGGCGGGCTCCAGATTCGCTTCCAGGCGGTTCGCGCAGAAATTGCATTTCTCCGCCGTCATCGTGTTGGGGTCGATGAAGAGCTGGTCGTAGGGACACGCCGCGATGCAGGACTTGCACCCGATGCACCAGTCGGGGTCCAGGTCCACGATTCCGTCCTTGCGCCGGAAGAGCGCCTTCGTCGGGCAGATGTTCTGGCAAGGGGCGTCGTCGCACTGGTTGCACAGGACGGGCAGGAATTCCCGCCTCGTGCTCGGGAAGGCGCCTTTTTCGACTTCCTTCACCCAGCATCGCCAGACGCCGATGGGGATGTCGTGTTCGGATTTGCAGGCGATCGTGCAGGCGTGGCACCCGATGCAGGATTCGAGGTCGATCGCCATCGCGTACTTGGTCATGAAGATTCCTCACTTGAGATGATGCGCGTTTCTCGTATCTTGGCTTTGGTAGTCCAAAGCTAGAGCTTTGCGGCGGGCGTGTCAATTGAGGATGGAGCAAAAGGCCTCGGGGGGATGAGGATTTTGCAGGGTCAGACATATATGTCTGACATACGGGGTTGTTGAACAAGCCTCGTCCGGGTCGGGGTTGCCGTATTCCTTGGCAGGGACAGGTCGCGACCTGTCCCTACGGTCGCCATTCGAGGGGGGGGGGATGTGTAGGGGTCGCCGATGGAGATTGATCCACCGCGCGGCATCGGGCTTCGCAGAACGCTTGACGCCCTCATTCCGAGCAAGCGCCCCAAACCCTCATCCTGAGTAGGCGCCGAAGGCGGCGTATCGAAGGATGGGGGGCGCGGCGGGCTGCGCAGGACGAGGAGGGGAATGGCGCCGCATCGGGCTTTTTCAACACTCCCCTCAAGGGCTTGTAAAAAAGTCGGAGAGGGAAAATTTGTTTGTGTGTAGGGGTCGCATACATGCGACCCTCCCCGTTCAGGGCACGCGGGCCGCATAATATGCGGCCCCTACAAAAAACCGTCCCTTCCCGGTCGAGTCGAATCCTCGTTCATAAGGTCTTTTTTCAACAACCCTCTCAAGGGGGGAGTGATTCCCGAGCGATGGCCGTCGATAAAACCAACTCCCTTTGGCCTTCTGGTTTGCAATGACACCCCCCCCTGTCCCCCCTCCTCAAAGGGGTAAAGGCGACGCCACGACGAGGCGGCTTTTTCCGCGGCTCCGATTGAGGCAGAGTGATCGTGGTTTTTCGCGCTTTCGCGCGCCTGGCCGCCGGGGAGGAAAGCAGGTGGATGGGAGAGGATCGATGAAGCCGAGACTCGCGTATCTGGCAAGGGGTCTCACGCTCGCGCGGTTTTTGGCGATTCCCATAGTTGTCTGGACGTTGCTCCGCATTGATTCTGCTCCCGACCTGATGTGGCGGGTCTTGCTCATCGCCGCTTACGCCTACGCGGTCCTGAGCGACCTGATTGACGGCCCGCTGGCGAGGCGGGCGGGTGCGAGGAGTTATTTCTGGGGGCAGGTGGACGCCCTATCGGACGTGGCCTTCAACGCGGCGGCGCTTGCAGCCGCTTTCTGGGCGGGGCGGCTCGGCCCATGGGCCGCCCTGGGCGTATCGGCGCTTGGAGCGCAGTTCCTCTGGCGCTGCCGTGGAGGGGCCGGGGGCGCGGGCGAAGCGTTGCCCGAGGATGCGGCGGGAAAGTGGGCGGGGGTCTGTTTCTACGCCCTGGTGGGCGTCGTCGTCTGTGAGATGGGCTTTTCGTGGGACTGGCTCAGGCCCGTCCTGCCCTGGCTCGGCAACCTGGTGTTTCTCTACGCACTATATTTGTTCATCCGAAACGCGCTCGCGTCTTATAGAAGCCATTAGGGATGCTGTTGAAAGAGCCTGCAATGGCGGCGGCAATGGGAAACAGCCTTGGCGAAGGGAGTGTAGGTCGGACATATATGTCCGACATAGTATGCGGCCCGTGTTCCGATGCCGAAAAAGCAGGGACGCATGCTATGCGTCCCCTACATCAGGCTCACGACCGGAGCGACCCGCGAGAGAGAACACGTGTTCAGCCTCGACTGATGAAGGAGGAGTTGCCGCCTACCCACAAACAAATTTTCCCTCACCGGGCTTTTTCAACACCCCCCTTTATGCGGCGCGCCCCTTCCCGAACAGATCCGAATACGCTTTCGGCATGAACAGCAAGCCGATGGTCCCGTTCGCCAGCATGAAGGTGAGGTGGGATACGAGGCTGTAGGCGAGGAGGTCCGCTTCCGCCGCGTAGCCCTTGAAGAAGAATATCCACGCGGCCTGGGATGTGCCCAGGTGCGCCACCGTCACCGGAAGCGCCCCTATCATGAAGACGAGCGGCAGGAACGTGAGAAGCTGCAGCAGCGGTATGTCCATTCCGAAGAGCGTCAGGGCGTATTTGTGCACGAAAAGCGAAAGCACGAATACGGAGCCCTTGAGCGCGAGGACCGTGACGCCCTGTCTGAACCGCACCGCCCGGAAGGTGTTGAGCAGGGTGTGGCCGCCGATCTTCTTGCCGATAGCGCCCAAGCCACCCCGCGCCACCTGGGTGATTAGCAGCCAGAAACAGGCGAGTCCGGCGGGCAGGGCGAAAAGAACGAGCGGCGCGCCGCCCGGGAAGGCGATGAGGCCGATAGTGGCGAAGGAGATCAGGTTCGTTACTTCGAGCAGGATGAGCATGGCGACCGTGCTCGTGATCTCGGCGAGCGGGGTCCGGAACCTGCGGTGAAAATAGAGCGCCAGCGCCACCTGGGCGAGTTGGGTGTTGATGATGGAGACGACGTAGGTGACGGCGCGCACGGGCAGCAGCGTCGGGAACGTCAGCGGGCCGTGGAACCAGCGGATCATCCGGCTCAGGACGAAGGTGTCCATCAGGAAAAAACAGATCGAAAAACACCCCATCACCAGGAGGAAGGGCGCGAGCCTCGCCTTCGATATGGCGAGGACGAACTCGTCGAACGGGATCCGCCAGAAGATGACGGCGAAAATTACGACCGTGAGGGCGATGGGGATGAGCCGTCCGGCTTTGCCTGATTGATGCGTATTCTGGTTTTGCTCCAAAGCGAAACTCCTCGAAGGCGCAGCGGCTATTCCCGGCGCGGCAGCGAGAGGTCCAGAATCTCGTCGACGCCCGTGCGGGCGATGGGCGCGTCGCTTCCGGCTTCCTCATCGTCGCACAGATGCTCGTAGAAGATAACGTCGAACACGGTGCGGCTGATGGGGGAGGAGGGGGAGAACCGGCTGATGACGCTCGACGCGAGCCGGGCCGGCCCCCTCGGGATCGTCAGGATGCGGGGCCGCCTCCCGAGCCTGAGACCTGCGCGCAGGAGCAGTGCCCGGTAGAAGAGCGTTTCCGGCCCCGCGAGGTTCACCCGCCCAAGCGGCGCCTCCGGATGGCGAATCGCCCACTCTATCGCGCCGATGACGTCGCCCAGGTATATCGGCTGAATCCGCACCGCACCGCCCGCCACGAGGGGGACGGCCGAGGAGCGGAGCAGGCGTTTTATCTGGTTCATCGCCGGTGTGTCCGGCCCCAGGATCATGGGCACGCGGAAGATGGCGCCCGATGCGAAATTCTCCGCAATCACGTCCTCCGCCCGGCCTTTCGTCCTGATGTACTCGTTGTGAGAACTGGAATCCGCGCCCGGAAAGCTTAAGAAAACGAAAGACTTCACGCCGCAGTTCTTGCTCGCTTCGGCGACGTTCTTCGTGGTGAGCAGATTCGCCCCGAGGAGGGAATCCCCCGCCCTCGGAACCAGCGAACCCGCCAGGTGGGCCACGCAGTCGGCGCCGTCCACGGCGCGTTCAAGGCTTTGCGCGTCGTCGTAGTCCACTTCCATCAAATCGGCGGGGAGATCGCGCAGGTGCTCGCTTCGGCCCATGTCGCGCACGAGGGCGCGCAGGCGCACCGGCCCGATAGCCGTATTCCCGCCCAGGCGTTCGATGAGCGCTTTGCCGACGGCGCCGTTCGCGCCCGTGATGGCGATGTCGATGGGGCTTCTCCCGAGACCTCGAAAGGCGGTTGTGCGCACTGGGGCCACTCGCCTATATGCGAGTCGCCCGTGCGGCGGCTTGGCCTATACCGTGAGCAGTTCGTGGGTCGGCGCGGTCATCTTCTCGATGGGCAGCCCGTGCGTGCAGGACCCGGCGCAGCTTTGGTGGCTGCAGTCGAGGCACGCCGATGCGCCCGCGCCCAGCATGGAGTACTCGGCCTTTGCGAATCGCACGTCCTCATAGTCGGTCGCATACATGCGGGTGCGGAGCACGTCCGCGATGGGCACGTTCTCCGGACACGCGCCCGCGCAGTCGTTGCACGCATGGCGGCAGTAGGAGGTTCCGTTCAACCGCGCGTACTTCTTCAAGATCGGCACCTCGCGGCGCGATACCTTCTTCCAGCCCGAGGCGCCCACGAACTCGGTGATGTTGTCCTTGCTCGTCATCGAGATGATGAGCGAGTCCACGTTCGGGTTCGAGAGCACCCAGCGGAAGGCGGCCTGCGAGAAGGTGGCGCCCCCCTTCTCGTAGGGGCGCATGTCGTTCAGCCGCGCGCCCATGAGCGTCTTCATGGCGATGACGCCGACCCCCTTGGCTTTCGCCCGCGCGAGGGCGAGGGGCAGCTTCGGGAACCTGGCGATGAAGTCGAACCCGCGCGTGAACCGCTGATAGAAGGCCGGGTCCTGCCCGAAGTTGTAGGCGATGAGGAATACGTCCACAACGCTGTTGTCGATGCAGTAGTCGAGGCACGCGATCAGGTTGCCTGCGTGGCCCGACATGCCCGAATACCGGATTTTCCCCTGCTTTTTCGCAAGCGCCGTGAACTCGCTCCACTCGGGGTTCTTCATCCGGTCCACGTCGTTCACCGCGTGGTTGAAATACACGTCCACGTAGTCTGTCTGGAGCTTTTTCAGGCTCGCTTCGAGAGAACTCATCATCGACTCTTTTTTGTCGCTCGGCCCCGCGTGCGTTTTCGACGCAATGTAGACCTTGTGGCGTTTGCCCTTGAGCGCGCGGCCGATGGTGGTCTCCGACTCCCCCCAGGAGTAGCTCTCGGCGGTGTCGAAATAGTTGATCCCCAGGTCGAGCGCGTGGAGAACGAGATGCTCCTCGTCCGAACCCAGACGGCTGCTGCCGAACGAGATGTCCGACATCCTGATGTCCGTCTTGCCGAGGGTGACGTAGCGGCGGACACGCTTCTGCGCGGCGTCCGCGCTCATGGCGCGCGCGAAGGGCAGGAGTCCCGCGCCCAGGCCGGCGAATGCGCCTTTTCGGATGAAATCGCGTCTTGCTAAAAAGTCGGTATGATGGGACATCGGCATTCTCCAGGATAGAGAAATGAGGCGACCCGCCTATCTCACCCTATTTTCCCGTTTTGGTCAATTCGGGGTTTTTGTGGCTCATTGAGCCTTTGCGCCGGCGGAGCCTTGATGTGAAAACGGTTTTCCCTCAATCCCGGTCCCCCTTGCAGGGATGCGTTTTTCCTCATCAACCGAAATAAACCATCGTCATTCCGGTATTGCGGCCAAGCTTCGACGGATAGGTGTAGGGGCCGCATATCATGCGGCCCGCATTGTGAAGAAAAAGCCGGGCCGCATGATATGCGGCCCCTACATAACTTCTTAGATAGAGTAGGGACAACCCCCCGTGGTTGTCCTTTTTCAGGATGGATGCAATCAGGACAGGCACGGGGGTCTGTCCCTACAATGAGCCGTTAATTGCCCTTGGTTGCCCCTATGTATGAAACCACTCCACGTCGGATGCGAGGGATTTAGGAGTCGCATACATTCGCCCCGCATTGTTAAGGGGCAAGATAAAACCGCCAATCCCCCCCGCATTCCAATCACGCGTCGATGACCCTGAAACTCCTGTCCTGGGGAATGAGCATCTCCCATCCGTTTTCCTTCACGACGACCGAGTATTCGATCTGGTAGCCCCCCAGGCCGAACGTGCCGATGGGCGCCTCGATGTTGATCACCGAATCGACGGGCAGGGGGATCTCCGAAGTTTCCGGGTAGAATGGCTGGCTGTGTTTCGATTCGGGCCCCAGTATGAAGGGGAACTCCCGCGCTTCCAGCCCTATCGTGTGGCCTGCGAACGGGGCGTCGAACTCGGGGAAGCGCGACTGGATTCCCTTGACCAGCGCCTGGTATATCTGGTTGCCCGTGCAGCCCGCCTTTATGACCTCAAGACTTTCGTGGAATCCCTCCTCGACCCCCTTCCATTCGCGCTGCACGCGCGCGCTCGGCTCGCCGATAGAGCCGCAGCTTCCCGTGTCGGCGTTGTAGTTCTTGTGAAAGAGACCCGCGTCGAACATGAAGCCGTCGCCCTTCTGGAGCTTTCTGTCGGTGGGCGGGAAGATGAAGACGCCCCTCGGGCCGGAGTTGAAGTGGAACCAGTGCCACATGCCGCCGGGCCGGGCCACCTCCTGCCGCCAGACCTCGGCCACCTCGCGCTCGCTCACGCCCTCGCGCAGAAACCCGAATACCTTCGTGATGGCGTCTTCGTTCACCCGGGCCGCCTCGCGGAGACGTTCGAGTTCATCCGCCGTCTTGACGAGGCGCGTCATCAGGAACAGGCCCGATCCCGGAATGAATTCACAATTGGGGAGTTTCTCCTTCAAGGTGGCGAACAGGCTGTCCGGGCAGCCCTCCTCGTCCAGGGCGATTCTGCCGGAGGTGATGCCCCGGTCCCTGAGCGCGGCGAGGAGTCCGTCGAGCAGGGTCGCGTGTTTGGCCCCGCTCGCGTGGAGTTCGCGGTAGCGCCTCATTTCGTCGTCGTGCGGTTCGTAGCCCTCCGGCTCGATGTGGTTCGCCTGTCCGCCCCAGACGTAGACGTTCTCCGCGTGTCCGCCGTAGGCGGCGTAATAGGTGTTGTCCGCGCGGTTCATGACGAGGTCGGCGCCGGCGTCTGGATTGTTGGTGAGCACGCCGTAGCTTTTGCGCGCGCGGTAGACCCGCTGCGCCCAGCCGATATGGCCCGTCAGGTAGGTGACGTTCTCGAGCGTCGTGCCGATCATGGCCGCCACGTCGTGTTCCCGCATCAGTTCCAGCGCGCGTTCCCTGTTGTAGAGCATGTTTTTCTCCCTGAAAAAAATCCTTTTGCTGCACGGAATTTTGTTGGAAAATATCTCGGGTGGAATATGTATCACAACCAAAGCGCATCAAGCGAGGCTGCGCGCCTTGACAGATCCGGGCCGAAGCGCAAGGTTTAATGATGGCGACGGTGTTTGGTCGTCTCCATGATTGGCCAGATTCATCATCGTGAAGGGGGAGTCGAGCGTGGAACTGGATCGCGCGAGCGCAGAGGCGCTCTTGTTCGAGTGGACGAAAAGCCCGGGCCTGAGAGCGCACGCCCGCGCCGTGGAGGCCGCCCTGCGCGCCTACGCGAGAAAATACGGAGAGGACGAGGCGCTTTGGGGGGCCACAGGCCTTTTGCACGACATGGATTACGAAAAGCATCCCTCCCCTGAGGAGCACCCCGAGACGGGCTGCGCCGTCCTGCGCGAGGCGGGCTATCCCGAGGAGATGATACAGGCCATTCTGGGCCACGCGCAGTATCTGAACGTCCCGCGGGAGACGCGGCTCGCCCAGGCGCTCTTCGCCGTGGATGAACTGGTGGGCCTCATCACCGCCGTCGCCCTGGTGAACCCGGCGAAGGACATCCGCCAGGTGAAGCCGCGAAGCATCCGGAAAAAATGGAAGGACAAGAATTTCGCCAAGGGCGTGAACCGCGCGGACGTGGAGCTGGGCGCCTCTGAACTGGGAGTGCCTTTGGAGGAGCACGTCGCCTTCACGCTGGAGGCCATGCAGGGCGCCGCCTCGGATTTGGGCCTCGACGGCTCCCGTGCGGGCTGATGTATTTGATTTTTTTGTAAAAAAACCTTGATTTGCGTTGACGGCTATAATTGATTTCCGCATAATTCGCAGTCGGCTGCTTGGTCGATGAATCGCCACTCGGACTCAAAAAAGACATGCTTGAAAAAGACATGCGCGACATATGGTATCTCTCATTGAATAAAACCCTCCACGTATTTTCCGACACATCGTCAATACAACTAAAGGACATTCAAACCAATGGCTGAGTCTTCAGGTAAACACGGGGCCGAGAAGCAGCTTGTCGAACTCGAAACGGTGGCGATTCGCTTCGCCGGGGATTCCGGCGACGGGATGCAGCTCACCGGAGACAGGTTCACGAACGCGGCGGCCATCGCCGGGAACGATCTGAGCACGTTCCCCGACTTTCCCGCCGAGATCCGCGCGCCCGTCGGAACCCTCGCCGGAGTGAGCGGATTCCAGATCAACTTCTCGAGCAGGGACATCCACACGCCCGGCGACGCTGTGGACGTTCTCGTGGCGATGAACCCCGCCGCGCTCAAGACGAGCATCGGCGATTTGAAGAGCGGGGGAATCGTCATCGCCAACGTCGACAACTTCGGCCAGAAGAACCTGGTCAAGGCCGGCTATGAGTCCAACCCCCTCGAGGACGAGGAGTTCAAGAGCAACTACCAGGTCCACGAGGTGAAGATCACCTCCATGACGCGCCAGGCCCTCGAAGACATGGAGCTTCAGTCCAACCTGGCGGACCGGTGCAAGAACTTCTTCGCGCTGGGGCTCATGTACTGGATGTACTCTCGTCCGCTGGAGCCGACCAAGGAGTGGATCGAGGAGAAGTTCGGGAAACGCCCCGAGTTCGTGCAAGCCAACACGCGCGCGCTGGAGGCGGGCTATTTCTTCGGCGAGAACACCGAGGTCTTCACCAGCAACTACATCGTGCGCGAGGCGACGTATCCGGCCGGCAGGTACAGGAACATCTCGGGCAACGTCGCTCTGGCCTACGGCTTCATCGCGGCGACGAAGAAGATGGGGATCAACCTCTTCTGGGGCGCCTATCCGATTACGCCCGCCAGCGACGTCCTCCACGAACTCTCCCGCCACAAGAATTTCGGCGTGCAGACCTTCCAGGCGGAAGACGAAATAGCGGCCGTCTCCGCGGCCCTCGGCGCCTCGTTCACGGGCTCGCTGGGCGTGACGTGCTCCAGCGGCCCCGGCATCGCCTTGAAGGCGGAAGCCATGGGCCTGGGCGTGATGACGGAGCTTCCCATGGTCATCGCCGACATCCAGCGCGGCGGCCCGAGCACGGGGCTTCCCACGAAGACCGAGCAGGCCGACCTGCTTCAAGTCATGTTCGGTCGCAACAGCGAAAGCCCGCTGCCGATCGTGGCGGCGGCCACGCCGGGGGATTGCTTCTGGACGGCGATAGAGGCGTGCCGCCTGGCGGTGAAATACATGACGCCCGTGGTGGTCCTGAGCGACGGCTATCTGGCCAACGGCTCGGAACCCTGGCTTCTGCCCAAGGCGGAGGATATTCCCGAGATGCCGGTGACCTTCCGCACGGAGCCGGAAGGGTTCCTGCCCTATCTTCGCGACCCCGAAACGCTGGCGCGCCCATGGGCGATTCCCGGAACGCCAGGGCTGGAGCACAGGATCGGCGGCATCGAGAAGGAAGACAGAACCGGCAACGTCAACTACGAGCCCGAGAACCACGAGTTCATGGTGCGCACGCGCGATGAGAAGATCGCGGGCATCGCGAAGGACATCCCGCCCGCCGAGGTTATCGGCGAGGCGAGCGGCAAGGTTCTCGTCATCGGCTGGGGTGGCACCTTCGGCGCCATCACGGCGGCGATAGAGGCCCTGCAGGCCCGGGGCGCCTCCGTATCCCAGGTTCACCTCCGCCATCTCAACCCCTTCCCGGCGAACCTCGAAGAAGTGCTCGGCAATTTCGAAACGATTCTCGTCCCCGAATTGAACCTGGGACAGCTCTCCAAGATGCTGCGCTACCGGTATCTGATCGATACGGTCAGCTTCAACAAGATTCAGGGAAAGCCCTTCAAGGTCGGCGAACTGATTACCAAGATTGAGGAGTTACTCTAAATGTCCACGACGACAGCCAAGAACGGCGGGGGGCTGGGCCTCACCCGCAAGGATTTTCAGTCCGACCAGGTCGTGCGCTGGTGCCCGGGTTGCGGTGACTACGCGATTCTGGCCCAGATGCAGAAGGTGCTGCCGACGCTCGAGATTCCGCGCGAGAAGTTCGTGTTCATCTCCGGCATCGGTTGCGCCGCGCGCTTTCCCTACTACATGGACACGTTCGGCTTCCATACCATTCACGGGCGAGCGCCCGCGTTCGCCACGGGCGTGAAGGTGAGCAATCCGGATCTTTCCGTCTGGGTCATCAGCGGCGACGGCGACGCGCTGAGCATCGGCGGCAACCACTTGATCCACGCCATGCGCCGCAACGTGGGCGTGAAAATCGTCCTTTTCAACAACCGCGTGTACGGCCTGACGAAAGGCCAGTACTCGCCCACCTCGCTTCTGGGCTCACGCACGAAGTCCACGCCCATCGGCTCGGTGGACTATCCGCTCCACCCGCTGACGCTGGCCCTGGGGGCGGAGTGCAGCTTCGTCGGCCGCACGACGGACAGGGACCAGAGGCACATGGCCTCGATGTTCGAGGAGATGGCGAACCACGAGGGAACGTCGATGCTCGAAGTGCTGCAGAACTGCATCGTGTTCAACGACGGCGCGTGGCACAAGTTCACCGAAAAGGGCCTCAAGGAACAGAACGTGATGTATCTCGAAGACGGCCGGCCCCTCGTCTACGGCCCGGAGGATGACCGCAAGGGCATTTCCCTCGAGGATTACAAGGTCCGCGTCGTCGAGGCCGACTCTCCCGACGTCACCGTCCACCGCGTGAATGACGAGTCGGGCGGCTACGCCCACATCCTGAGCCGGGTAGAACTCGAAGGCGGCCCCGTGCCGCTGGGCGTGCTGAGAAAGGTGGAGCGTCCGCCGTTCGAGGGATTGATGGTCGATCAGGTCGCCGCGGCCCAGGTGAAAGGCGAGGGCGATATCGACGCGCTGCTCAACTCGGGAGACACCTGGGAGCACCACTAGTTTTCGTCGCCTCCAAGGGCCGCCGGCCTCCTTTCCGGCGGCCTTTTTCACGCCTCCGGGCGTCCGGAACCCATGTCCAAGACCTTCACCCTCCTACTCGTTCACGCGCACCCCGACGATGAGTGCAGCAGCACGGGCGGCCTGATTCTCAGGAGCGCGCGCGAAGGCCACCGCGTCGTGCTCGTCACCTGCACCAACGGCGAGATGGGCAAGATGGAGCATTTGGACGGGAACCTCGACCCCGACTCGGAGGCGGACCAGAGCAGGCTCGGGGAGATCAGGCTGGAAGAACTCGCGCTGGCGGCCCGGATTTTGCGGATTTCCGAAGTCCACACCCTGGGCTATCGCGACTCGGGCATGGACGGCTGGGAGGGCAACGGGCACCCCGAGGCGTTCAGGAACGCCGATGAGGAAGAAGTCGTCGGCAAGCTGGTGGACCATATCCGCCGCTGTCGCCCCGACGTGGTCGTCACCTACAACGAGCAGGGCGGATACGGCCACCCCGATCACTTGAAGGCGAACAAGGTCACCACCGAGGCGATAGAAGCGGCCGCGGACCCCGCCCGATTCCCCGGCAGCGGGGAGGAGGCCTGGCGCGTGCTCAAGTTCTACCACACGGCGTGGTCGCGCTCGAAGATGCTGCGCGCCTGGCGGTGGATGAAGTTGTTCGGGCAGAAAACGCCGCTCGACGATCCCGACTTCCGTGAGGACAAGTACGGGACCCCGGATGAGCTCATCACCACCCGCGTGAACATCCGCAGATATTTGCGCCGCAAATGGCGCGCCCTCACCGCGCACAGGAGCCAGATCAACGGGAATTTCTTCTGGTGGTTCGTCCGTATGACGGGGCGCTGGCTCTACAACGAGGAGACCTTCGTTTGCGCCCAATCGCAGGTAGCGGTGCGAGAGGGCGAAAGGTCGGTGTTCGAGGGCCTATCCTGAGCCGCCTGAGGGTTGTTGAAAAAGTCCTGAATTTGTGAGTCGGAATATGGAACCGACCGGGGGGTGTAGCGGACAGGCCCCTGCGCCTGTCCGAGGTCGCGACCTGTCCCTACGAGGTGGTGTGGTTTTGTTCGTCATTCCGGCGCATGCCGGAATCCAGGGACTTTGCCTTTGTTTTTTGTTTCTTTTGTATTCCCGCCAATGAGTGAGGGATGAAAAACCGAAGCGCCGCCATTCTCCTCGGCTCTGGATTCCGGCATGCGCCGGAATGACGGCGGTGGCCAATTGCGAGCGAGGAGGGCTTTCTCAACAACCCCCGCCTGAAAAGGGTTTGCTGACCTCGATCAGAAACCCGTTCGGGTCCTTCAGCATGAACATGCGCACGCCCCAGGGAGCGTCACGGGGCGGGAAGATAACCTCTGCTCCCTTTGCGATGAGCGCGTCATGGGCGCGGTCCACGTCCTCGGGCGTGAGCGTGACGACCACCCCCGAGCCCCTGGGCTCCCGGATGGGTTCGAGATTCCACTTGCGCATCTCCTCATCCGAAATCGGCGCGTGGATGACGAGCGAGGTTCCCCCCAGGTCATAGCGCACGTGGTCTTTCGTCCGGCTCGCTTCTTTCAGCCCCAGTGTTTCGGTATAAAAACGACAAGACGCCTCGTAATCCTTTACGATGAGGAAAACGGCGGGCAGCGATTCGAACAAGTGAAGGCTCCTTGATGTTCTGATGCGCCGGTTTGGAGAGACGGTATGACCCATCCCCTGGTCGAACTGAAAGAGGTATCCAAAACCTACATCGCGGGCGACGTGCGCATCCACGCGCTCAGGGACGTCAGCTTCCGGGCGGAACAGGGCGAGTTTATCACGGTTTCGGGCCCGAGCGGGTCGGGCAAGAGCACGTTTTTGCATCTGATGGGCGCGGTCGATGCGCCCACCAGCGGCGAGGTGTTTCTGGGCGGCCGCGAAATATCGCGCCTGAGCGATGAGGGCTTGAGCGAAATCCGCCGGAAAGAGGTGGGTTTCATCCATCAGTTCTTTCATCTCATGCCGACGATGACCGCTTACGAAAACGTCGCCCTGCCTCTCATGCTTCAAGCCCGGAAACGAGCCGATGTCGTAGAAATGGCCGAAAACGCCCTGGGGCGCGTGGGGCTTGCGAACCGGACGCGCAGCTTCCCGAGGCAGCTTTCGGGCGGCGAGATGCAGCGCGTGGCCGTTGCGCGCGCCATCATCCACAAGCCCCGCCTCATCCTCGCCGATGAGCCGACGGGAAATCTCGATTCCGAGAACTCGCAAAACGTCCTGGAACTCGTCTCAGAACTCCACGAGGAAGACGGTTTCACGATCATCATGGCGACGCACGACCAGATGCCCTTGCGCTACGCCACGCGGCGGGTCGGGATTACCGACGGCCGCCTGGAGGAGGGGTGTTGAAAAAGACCTGGGGGGTCGGTCGAGATTTTGTAGGTGGCGGCCCCTCCTCGGGGCCGCCCCACACATATATGCGGCCCTCTCCGTCCAGCATGCGGGTCGCATGTATGCGACCCCTACACTTGCGCTGCAGACGGGGTCGCCTACGCGTAGTCGGACACCATACCGACCTCACCCTGAGTAGCCGCCGGAGGCGGCGTATCGAAGGGCGAGAGGGCATCCTTCGATACGCGGCTTCGCCGCTACTCAGGATGAGGCGGAGAGGGTTTTTTCAACGACTCCATATATGCGACCCGACCGGTTTGCGGCATGTGGACCGCATATATGTCAGACATATTCTGACCTACACACCCTTCGGCGAAGCGATACCGCGTCGCCGTTATACCGGCATCGCAGGGCTTTCCAACAACACCGGAAGAGGCTGACTGATGGGTGTCACTTTTTCCCTCCTGCGCCTTATCGCCTGGCGGCGTTTGAAGGAAGAGCCGTTTCGCCTGTTGCTCACACTGGTGGGCGTGGCGCTCGGCGTCGCCGTGTTCATCGCCGTCAAGATGGCGAACGAGACGTCCACCCGGGCGTTCGAGAACAGCCTGGCCGCCATTTCGGGAAAGACGCAGCTCGAAGTCTCCGCGGGCGGACTCGGCGTGGATGAGGATTTGATTCTTCGTCTTCGAGAGACGAAGGGTGTGAGGCGGGCGACGCCCGTCATGCAGCAGCACGTCTGGGTGCGGAAGGCGGATGGCACAGGCTCCAGGTGGCGGCGCGGCGCCGCATCGCAAGGAAGCGCCGTCCTGACCCTGGGGCTCGACCTGCTGGGAGATAGCGATTTCAGGGGCTATAAGTTCGAAAATAAGTATTCACGCGAGGAAATTCTCTCGCGCATCGCCGACCCCGAGGGCCTGTTCGTCGCCCGGGGGGTGGCGGATGCGCTGGGCGTCGGGGCAGGCGATTTCGTGGAGGTCGAGGCCGCGCGGAGAATGCGCTTTCGCGTCCGGGGCGTCCTGAAGCCGGAGGGCATGGCGAAGTCGATGGACGGCCGCCTCATCGTCATGGACATCGGCGTCGCGCAGGAGGTATTCGAGCGCTTCGGGCGTCTGGACAGAATCGACCTGATTCTCGAAGATGGAGAAGAAATCGAATCGTTCCGCGAAAGGATACAAAGCATCCTGCCCCCCGGCGCGGTGATTGATAGGCCCGCGCGGCGCGGACGCGACGTGGAGAAGATGCTGGCGTCGTTCCAGCTCAATCTCGCGGTGCTGAGCGTCATCGCGCTCCTGGTGGGCTGTTTTCTGATCTACAACACGATGTCGGCATCCGTATTGCGGCGCAGGGGCGAAATCGCCACCCTGCGCTCGCTGGGCATGACGTCGCGGGGAATCGTCTTCCTCTACGGGGCGGAGGCGCTTTGCATCGGCCTGGCGGGCTCGTGCCTGGGCGTCGCGATGGGCGTGTTCATGGCCCAGGGCGCGCTCTCGTTCATCTCCCAGACGATCAGGAACCTCTACGCATTTCTGGAGGTGCGCCACGTTCTCTTCGGCCCGAGTGAGTTTCTTTTGGGATTCGGCGTTGGGCTGGGCGTTTCTCTCGTTTCAGGGATATTTCCGGCAATCGTCGCCTCGCGGCAGAGTCCCCGCCAGGGCGTCGTGGATAGGCAGGGAAAAGTGGAGGTGCGGCCTGCGGCCGTCGCCGCGTTCGCCGCAAGCGCCTTAATCGCCGCCTTGATCGCCTACTGGCTGAACTTGCGCGCCCTGGCGGGGGGAACGCCCTGGCCCGGCTATCTATCGGCGGCTGCGGTCATCCTCGCCACCGCGCTTATCAGCATGCCGGTCGTCTTGTGCGGCTCGGCCCTCGTCCGGAAGACCCTGGGCGGCGCCTTGAACGCCTGGCTCGCCGCGCACGGTCTGGGCAGGCACCCGCACCGGAACGCGGTCACGCTCTCCTCGCTGGCGATCGCCGTGGCCATGCTGGTGAGCCTCATCGTCATGATCGAGAGCTTCCGCGCCACGGTGGAAATCTGGACGCAGCAGACGCTCAAGGCGGATTTCTACGCCGCGCCCGCGTCGCGCTTCATCAGGGGATCGAACGCGAGCATTTCGGAAGACGCCATCAAGACCATCGGCGGCGTTTCGGGCGTCGCGGCGGTCGATGGCTTCAGGGCCATACGCCTGCCCTGGCGCGGGGAGCGCATCACCCTGGCGGGAGGGGATTTCCGCATCGTGGCCGAAAGGGGCCGCCTGCTGTTCCTGGAAGGCGATTCGAAAGAGACGCTCACGAGGGCGAGGACGCGAGGCGAGGCGGTCGTTACGGAGACGTTCTCGAACCTCTACGGCGTGAAGAAAGGAGACCTCCTCCGCCTCCCGGCGCCGGGGGGCGAGGTCTCGCTGCGCGTTGCGGGCGTGTACTACGACTACACCACGGACGGAGGTTTCGTCGTCGTGGACCGCGCGTTCCTGAAAAAACATTGGAGGGACGACCGCCTGAGCTCCCTGGCGATGTATCTCACCGAAGATGCGCGGCCTGAGGACGTGCGCAAATCGCTCGAAAACGTCCTCGACCCCACCATGGTGCTGATCTCGAACGCCGGTCTCAAAAAGCGCGTGTCGAGCATCTTCGATCAGACGTTCGCCATCACCTATGCGCTGGAGTTCATCGCCGTCCTGGTGGCTCTGCTCGGCGTGGCGACGGGCCTGAGTTCCAACATTTTAGAGCGCGTGCATGAAATCGGCGCGCTGCGCGCCATGGGCCTGAACCGCAGGGGAATCGTATCCGCCATCATGGGGGAGGCCGCCATTCTGGGCGCGCTCTCCGTGCTCGCCGGTCTCGCGTCCGGCGTTTGCCTGGCGGCCATCCTGATTTTCGTCGTCAACAAGCTGAGTTTCGGCTGGACGATCCAGTATATCTTCGCCTGGAAGGCGATGGCGGCGTATCTGCTCGTGGTGGTTCTCGCCTCGCTGGCGGCGAGCTGGCTCCCCGCGAGAGCCGCGGCGAGAATCCCGGTTCGGGAGGCGTTGAGCGAAGAATGAAAAAACTTATTCCATATCTTCTGGCCGCCGTCTTCATCCTGGGCGCAGCGCCCGCGCATCCTGCGAACTGGCGGCAGGCGCTGCCCGGCTATCGCTACCAGTTTCCCCGCGACAACGGCGCGCACGAGGCGTTCCGCACGGAGTGGTGGTATTTCTCGGGCAACCTGCAGGATTCGCAAGGCGGGAAGTACCCGTTCATGCTCACGTTCTTCCGGGCGGGGCTTCGTCCCGGAGAGCCGCCGAAATCGAAGAGCCGCTGGGCGCTCAGGAATCTCTATTTCGGGCACTTCTCGGTCCTGGACGCGAAGCGCAAGAAGCACCGGTTTTCGGAGCGAATCAGCCGGGGCGAACTCGAACAGGCGGGCGCGTCGGAGGCGGGCCTCAAGGTCTGGCTGCGCGACTGGCGCGCCGAAAGCGCGGGCGGAGAAGGCTCATTCTCGATCCGCATCGGCGCGGCGGCGCCCGGGATGAAACTGCGCCTCGATCTGAAGCCCGCGAAACCCCTCGTCATTCACGGCGAGAACGGGGTGAGCCGGAAGGCGCCCGGTCCCGGACGCGCGTCCCATTATTATTCGTACACGCGGCTTCTCGCGTCGGGCGCTCTCGAAATCGAGGGGAGAAGACTCGACGTGCGCGGAACGGCCTGGATGGACCATGAGTTCGGCTCGAACCAGTTGACGAAGGACCAGGTGGGGTGGGACTGGCTGAGCCTCCAGTTGTCCGACGGTCGGGATTTGATGTTGTATCTCATGAGGCGAAAAGACGGGAGCGTGGAGCCTACGAGCAGCGGCACGCTGGTGGAGGCGGACGGCGGCGCGACGCACCTGCGCCTCGGGGATTTCAAGTTCAAGGGCGTGGATACCTGGAAGAGCGGGCGAAGCGGCGCCGTCTATCCCATGGGGTGGGAGGTCGAGGTGCCCGCCCACGGCCTCCGCTTGCGGGTGAAGCCGTATGCGCTCGCGCAGGAGATAGAATCGAAGGGCAGCACGGGCATCACCTATTGGGAAGGGGGCGTTTTCGCCGAAGGCGGTTCGGGCGAAAAAAAGCTCACGGGGGTGGGCTTTATCGAGATGACGGGGTACGCTTCCGAGGGACGACCCAAATTCTGATTTTCATGCTCCTCTCGGGGGGACGGACTCTTATGTGTGGAGACGCGAGATGGCGGAAAGCGCGAACATCGGAGTCGTAGGACTCGGCCTCATGGGAACGGCCATGAGCCGGAAACTGATCGAAGCGGGACACCGCGTACGGGGTTTCGACATCGACCGGAGCAGACTCGATGCGCTCGCAGAGAACGGAGGCGCGCCCACCGGCTCGGCGGCGGAGGCGGCGGAGGATGCGCAGTTCGTCATCATCTCCCTGCTCTACAGCCACGTCGTCCGCGAGAGCTGCCTGGGCGATGGGGGCATCGCGAGCGCGGCGCGAGACGGCCTCATCATCATCGACACCTCCACCTCCAGCCCCGATGAATCGGAAGGGCTCGGGGAAGACCTCCGCGAACAGGGAATCGGCTTTCTCGATGCGAGCCTGAGCGGTTCGCGCAATCAGGTGCTCGAGGGACAGATCGTCTCCGTCGTCGGGGGCGAGGAGAGCGATTTCGAGAAGGCAGAGCCGATACTCGCCACCTTCGCCCGCTCCATCCACCACATGGGGCCGAACGGCGCGGGCGCGCGGACGAAGCTCGTCATCAACCTCGTGCTGGGTCTGACGCGCCTGGCGCTCTCGGAGGGCCTCGTTCTGGGCATGAAGTCGGACCTGGAGATGGAGCGCCTGCTCGAAGTGCTCAAGGACAGCGCGGCCTACAGCAAGGCCATGGACCAGCGCGGCCCCCGGATGATCCACGCGGATTACGACAATCCCCTCTCGCGCATCAAGCAGCACCACAAGGACGTGCGGCTCATGCTGGAGCAGGGCCAGAAGCTCGGCTCCCCCATGCTGCTCAGTTCCGTGCACCAGCAGGTGCTCCAGGCCGCAGAGCACGGCGGCCTCGCCGATGCGGACACGTCGGCCATCATCGAGGTATTCAGGCGCATGGCGGGCATTCCCTCCCGCTAGGCGCATGGTGTGCATCCCAAAGTGAAGGACCCGCAGACATGGTGAAAAGAATATCCCCGGTCGTACTGAAGGAATTGATGGAAAGCGCCCGCGCCCACGCCGTATTGGACGTGCGCGACCCGATGGAGTTTCACGAAAAACAGATTTTCATGACGACGAACGCCCCGCGCGGCGAAATCGAGTTTCTGGCTGAGCGCCTCGTACCCGTGAAGGCGACGCCCGTGGTGTGCGTGGACGATGGAGATCTCAGGGCGGAGCGCGTCGCCGCGTTGCTCGAAGAGTGCGGTTACGCGGACGTCTCGGTGCTCGAAGGCGGCCTGGGCGCATGGGAGGCGCAAGCGTATCCCACGGTTTCGGGAACGAACGTGCCGAGCAAGGACTTCGGCGAGCGGATTCACGTGGAAAACGAGGTGCCCGAGATCACGGCGCGTGAGCTGTATGAGCTGATCGAGAGCGATACGCCGCCGCGCATATTCGACACGAGGACGGAGGTGGAGTTCGAGCGCTTCTGCGTCCCCACGGGGCGGAGCCTGCCGGGGGGAGAACTCATCCTCCACGCATGGGATCTGGGCCAGGACAGGGAAACGCCCCTCATCATCAACTGCGCGGGCCGCACCCGCAGCATCATCGGCACGCAGGCGCTTCACCGTCTGGGCGTCACGCACGCGCGCGCGCTCAAAAACGGCGGCATGGGCATCATTCTGGAAGGCTTGCAACTCGATGAGGGGAAACCGAGCGAGATTCCCGCTCCTTCCGACCAGAGCCGCGCCCACGGGGAAGCGCTCGGCGCGCAGGTGGCCGAAGATGAGGGGATTCCCTTCGTCTCGGTCGATGAGCTTCAAGCGTTTCAGGTGGGAGCAGACGCCAATACGCTCTACGTGCTCGACGTGCGTCTCGCGCCCGAGTTCTCGGAGGGCCATATTCCGGGGGCCATCTCCATTCCCGGCGGGCAGGCGGCGCAGCGCACCGACGAGGTGATCGCGGTGCGCGCGGGCAAGGTCGTTACCTATTGCGACAAGAACGCGCGCGGCGTCATGGCGGCCTACTGGCTTCGCCAGATGGGACTCGACGTGAGCGTGCTGCGCGGCGGCCTTAACGCTTGGCGCGAAGCCGGAGGAGCAATCGAGAAGCCGAGCGAGGCGGCTTCGGGAGAAAGCCCGGCGGGGGCGGGGGACGTTCTTCTCCTTGAACAAGCGCGCGCGCAAACCCGCGCCTATTCGGCGGGGGAGGCGAGCGCCCGGAGGCCGAGGTTCGGCGCGGTCCTGGACGTGGATTTGAGTTCCTCCTATGAGAAAGGCCACCTGCCGGGTTCCGTCTGGGTGTCCAGGGGCCGGCTGGAAGAGGGGGCGCCCGAGCGGGCGGTGAACAAGAGGGCGCGGGTGATTTGCGTCTGCGAGGACGGGCGAAAATCCGCCCTGAGCGCGTTAGTTCTCCAAAAACTCGGCTACCGCAGAGCCGGCTACCTCGAAGGCGGCAAGGCGGCCTGGCGGGAGGCGGGGCATCCTCTCGATACGGGACGCGAGGGGTTGGATGCGCAGCCCAGGGACGTGCAGCTCAAGCCCTACGACATCGGGCGCAGCGCGATGGAGGGCTACCTCACCTGGGAGGAGAATTTGGGCAAGAAATACGCCCGAAAGTAACGCCCGGCGTATTCCGAGCCTACTCCGGCCGCGTAGGGTTGGGCGAGGCGCCCGGCCGCTGTTTTCTCGCGTTCAATGAGGCGATGATCTCGAATTCGAGGTTTTCGTTGTAGGCGTTCACCTGCCTCGGGATCGTGAACAGATCCACGACCCACCAGGCGCCGTAGACGAGCAGGGCGAGCAGGCTCAAAGCGGCGGTCGCGCCGCCCGCCTCGGGGTTCGACTCCGCCATGACGAAGCCGACCACGAAGACGAGAATCAATACCCACGGGGCGACGACGTAGACCACGCCCGTCGCGATTCTGCCCAGGTAGAACTTGTGCAGCCCCAGCCAACTCAGAAAAAACCAAAGCGCGAACGTGACGCCCGTCGATTTCCGGCGGCGGTCGAGTTCGATGTTCAGGATGTGGAGTTCACGCTCGTCCAGCCCGCTCTTGAGCGTGATGAGCCGCTCGCTCTGGTTCGTCATCAGTCGCAGTTGTTGTGCCGGCGCCACATTTCCGCGTTGTGGCCCTTGGGGACGTTGGCGCAGGGGTCCGGCTTGGAATAGCCCCTGAGCGCGTTGTAGGTGCGAATCTGCTTCTCGGAGAGAACCTTCAAAGTCTCGATGTGCGCGGCCAGATGGACGTAGCGCAATTCCTTTTTCGCCTCGGCGATGGCGCTCAAGGAAGCGCGCAGCAGCGCATCGGTAATGGTTCGGTCCCGGAAGCCGCTCTCGAGACGCCGCTCCAGATTGATCAGGCGTTCGCCGTGATGGATGGCCCGGCTCTTCATGCGCCGGTATATCGCGCCGATGGCCGCGCGCTGGGTTTCGTCCAGGCCGATTTCATCCTTCATCTCCAGTAGATGTATCGGCCCCGGGACGCCGTTCAACTCCGCCGCCTTGGCCAGCCCCCAACCGCCTCCGCGCTTGAGCTCGGCGATGTCCTCCGCCGAGAGGCTCTTGATCGCGCGGTTTTCCTGGCCGGCGTATTTCGAATGATGGGACGATGAGCCTTCATTCGCCTCCGCGGCGAAAACGGCCGACAGCGATAATACGAGAATCAACAAAACTTTCATCATGCAAATCTCTCCTCGGGCTTTATTTCGGCGGCGCTTGTACGGCGACGGGTTTTTTCTTGCGGCGGCTTCCAGTCAGGTGTTGATGATGCCCGGTTCGTTCCGGCTGATGTCCCACCCCTTCGATTCCATGAAGTCCCTGAATCTTCCCCAGTCGAATTTGCCGGACTCATGGAACTGAAGGATGGATTCTCTTGAGAGGCGGTTCTTCATCCACTGATAGAGCGGCTCTCCGAGCGTATCGTGGTGCTGTGCCGCGAATTCCACCAGCGGCATTCCTTCCGGTTCGAGCACGATCCAGTAGCTGCTTCTGTATTTTACCAGCTTCAGGTCTTCTTCCAAAGGCTTGGGTTCGCTCATCTTTTTGTCCGGGTCCTCGTGATGAATGCGGCGGGCAAGTTTGATTTTTCGTCCGATTCGGCGCCTGTGAAGCGCCCGAAAACCGCTTTCGCGTCGTGAGAATATAGCAAGGCCGGGAACGCGATGGAAGAGAAAACGCCGAGGCTCGGGGGCGCGGAATTTTCACTCCCATTTCCTTCGCATCATCTTCACGAGCTCGGCGCCCGATTCGCCGGCGTCGAACCGTCGGGTGAATTCCTCCTCGATTTCCATGACGATTCGCGTGCGCTCGCGCACCGCTTCGGTTTCATCCTTCGGCACAACGGCCACGCCGTCCGCATCGGCGACGATGATGTCTCCGGGCGCCACCCGCACCCCGCAGCAGGTGACGGGTACGTCGCGCTCCGAGGCGACCAGGCGTCTGGAATAGGGCAGGGGCCGCGCGCCGCGGCACCACACGGGCAGGCCCAGTTCCCTGATTTCCAGAACGTCGCGCGCCCGCCCGTCCGTGACGACGCCCGCGGCGCCGCGCCTGTGGATGACGCGCGCGCCGTTGGCTCCCAGGACGGCCATGTCGCTCGCTTCCGTCGCGAGCACGACGAACCTGCCCGGCTCCATCTCCTCGTGCGTCCCGTAGAGGCTCACGCGGGAGGGGTTCACCTCGCCCCGGACGGGCTCGAAGCGCATGGTGGCCGCAGGGGCTGCGACGCGCTCCTCCGTGAAGGGGGTGAGCGGGCCGACGTCCTTCATGATGAGGTCGAGGCCCAGAAATATCGAGGCGTCCGCGATGGCGGTCGTCGGCGCGCGGGAGAAGAATTCGAGAGCGTCTTCCATGGGTTTCTCCATGTGGTGAGAAGCGTGGATGTGGGGATTGCCTTGGATTTCGTTTAGTCTTCTGTTTGAAATTCAAATCTCAATATATTATGGTCTGTTGTACGAGCGTTCCGAAGGACCCAATATACATTTCAAGTCCTTGAGGAGAGCGTGGAAAAATGACTGCCGAAATGATCGAAATCGCCGCTTTTGGAATCGCCATCCTGGCCTACCTTTACAGGTTGGAGAGGAAGTTTGATAGCCGCCTCTCCGCCCTGGAAGCGAGAATGTCTCGCCTCGAAGGCATGTTCGAGGGTTTTCTGGCGGCGCAAAAATCTCCTACTTAATCGATCATTCCCCTACGAAACTCCCGCAAGCCCGACCGCCTACTCCACCACGGCCACGGCCCGGCAGGGGGAGCCTTCGATACCCGGCATCTTGAGCGGCAGCGCGATGACCTCGAAGCGCTCCTGCGGTATGGCGGAGAGGTTCGTCATATGCTCGATCTGGATGATCCCGTTCCCGAGCAGCGTCCGGTGGACGACGTAGTTCTCGGGCACGTTCTCGGGAATCTTCTTGACTTCCTCTTCCTGGAGAAAATCGAAGCCGGCCGCCTTCACGCCCTTGTCCACGAGCCATCTGGCGCCGTCGCCGGTCAGGAAGGGCGAGTTCCTCAGGTAGGCGTCCGAACCCCAGAACTTGTCCGTAAAATCGGTGCGCAGCAGGGCGATGTCGTTTTCCTGGACGAGGCCTGAGTGCGCCTCCAAATCCCCGGCGGAGATGGGCGCATCCGCCCCCTTGGATGAGAAATCGAGGAGGCAGGCGGGCCCCATGAAGCGGTCGAGTTCCACCTCGTCCGTCGTCTTGCCCCAGCGGTAGATGTGGCGCGGACAATCGAGGTGCGTGCCCGCGTGGGCGAATATGGAGAGCCAGCTGTCGACGAACACGACGTCGGGTTCTTTTCGGGGCGGGAAGTATTTGCGCCGCACGGAGGTTTCGGCGTTCATCATCTTGCCCACGGCGGCCGCCACGGGGTCCATTTCGTCGTAGTGGGCGAGACTCAAATCAATGATCGGCATGGGGGCTCCTTGATACTGTATGAGTGACTTGTGCTCCTGTGTTTTTGGAGGATGCCGGGTTCATCCTGTCATAAAGACGGCGTTTTGAAAAAGTCCCCCAAAGGAGTTGTCAACCCCAATCGAGAGAGTTCACCGTCATTCCGGCGAAAGCCGGAATCCAGAGCAGACGAGGATATCGAATCGCAGGACGACCAGGAAAAATGATAAAGCGAAAAGACAAATACAAAAACAAAGTCCCTGGATTCCGGCATGCGCCGGAATGACGATCAAAACCGCATTCACCCGTAGTAGGGCGGCCCCCTGTGGCCGTCCTACCCCCCCGTGGCCGCCCTTATCAGATATGACCATCCCCGTGGTTGCGCTGCGCAGGGACAGGCGCAGGGTCTCGGACAGGCACGGGGGCCTGTCCCTACGAGCCTCCTTCTCGTTTGGTTGCATACGCCGAATCACAGAAGCAGGACTTTTCACAACTTCCTTTCCGCCGCCTGTGCTTTATCGAACCGCCGCCCCGGCGTGAACGCGCCGCTTCTCACGCTCCCGATTTGGGGATAGAATTTCGCCGTTCATCTGACTTTAGCCGGGAGGAGGAAGGATGAAAAAAGCGCTTTGCCTCGCTCTGCTCGTTTGCCATCTGGCCGTCCCGGCCGTCGTTTCCGCCAAGTGCTCACCCGGCCTGGTCCGCCACATGCCTTTCAGGCGGGCGATTCCCGTATCCTACGTCCGAGCGGTGAAAGCCCCGCGCCGAATCAGCATCCAGTGGTTCGGCCACGCCTTTTTCCGCATCGTCTCGCCGGGCGGGATCCGTATCGTGACCGATCCGTTCTCCCCGCACCGGGGCTATCCCATCCCGAAGACGAGACCCCACGTGGCCACCACGAGCGAGGCGGCGATGAACCACAGTTCCGTCGAGGTGCTGGGCGGAAGCCCCGTCGTCTTGAGAGGCGTACTCGGCTACGGAGAGAAATGGAACGAGGTGGATTACCGGATTGGGGACGTGCGCATCCGCAACGTGCCCATCGTTCAGGGCGGGGGAGGGGACGATTTCGACGCCGGTGAATCGAAGGCTTCTTCTTTTCTCTTCGAGACGGGCGGGCTTTGCATCGCTCATCTGGGGGATCTGGGATCGCCCATGAACCCCGAGCAGTTGAGGAGACTGGGGAAGATTCACGTGGCCCTGGCGATCATCTCGGACCCCGGGGCCATGAACCCCAGAGTGATGGCGGATTTCGTCCGAAGACTCGGCCCCAACGTCGCGGTTCCGATGGACGTCCGCTCGATCGAGGAGTTGAACGTATTTCTCGGCGCTTTCAGGCGCGTCAAGAGACTGGAGGGCGACACCTACGTCTTCAGCCGCAGGACGCTGCCGCGCCCGACGGAGGTCGTGCTCCTCAAGCACAAGGCCTGGGAGTGGAGGTAGGAAGGCTTGAATCCCGTCTTTTATCTCCGGTAGAGACAGGTTGCGACCCCGGACAGGCGCAGGAGCCTGTCCGGCTACGGGCGGACGTATGACCGTTACCTGTTTCGAATTACCGTCATTCCGGCGCATGCCGGAATCCGGGGATTTTGTCTTTCGCCTTTCGTTTTTGGCCGTTATGCCTGACCCGTGAGAGGGATAATGAACCGCCGCCGTATCTTCACTCTCATCGGCTCTGGATTCCGGCATGCGCCGGAATGACGACTTCTGGAGCCGTTCGTAGGGACAGGCCCCCGTGCCTGTCCGATATCCGTGCCCGGTTCGACAAAGGACAACCACGGGGGTTGTCCCTGCAATACCATCGCGTATTGCGTAGGGGCGGACCCGTGTGTCCGCCCGATTTTTATATATGTCGACCATTGCAACGTACAAATTTGAACGTCGGAAACACAGGGCGGACACACGGTTCCGCCCCTACAATCAATCTAATTCCGTTAGAAACTATTCCAATATGGCGTGGCTATGACATAGGTGATATTTCGGGAATTCATCGATCAGACGAGATGACTCGCACCGATCGAAATCAGCTTCTCTCCGCCTCCACGCGGTAGCTGTTGAACGTGGCGTTCTCGTATTCGGAGAGGGCGTCGCCGGTGAGCCGGTTGGCCGCGCCGTCCTCGGGCAACCCGCCCGCAGGCACGTGAACGACGCCCTGGCGGATTCCCTCGCTCACCCTGGCCTCGAACACGGACTCGCCGTAATCGTTCCTGAGACGCACGCTGTCGCCGCTCTCGATGCCCCGGGCGGCGGCGTCGGCCGGATGCAGGGTGGCGACGTTCCAGCCGTGGCGCAGCAGCTTCTTCGCGTTGTTGAAGGTCGAACTCGCGCGGAAATAGGTTTTCGGCGTGAGGAGTTGAAGCGGGTAGTTCGTCCCCCCGTTCGCCGCGTCGTCTTCGGGCGGGAAGTGCGCCGGCGTCTTTTGCTCGATCTCCTCGAAATAGACCTGCGCGCGCCCGTGCGGCGTGGCGAGGTTCCAGTGCGGCGCGGCGTCGGGAACGTCGAGTGTAATCTGCCCCTCGGTTTCGAGTCTTTCGAGCGTGACGTCCTGGAACCAGGGGAAGCGCGCGTCCGACCGCGCGGCTTCGAGGAGTTCCTCAATCCACTCCCTCGATGATTTCCACGGGAAATGCTTACCGTAGCCCATTTTTTCGGCCAGGCGGCAGACGATCTCGAAGTCATCGAGCGACTCCCCGCGCGGCGGCATGGCGCCCGGTGTATACATGAGGACGTGTTTGGGGTCCATCTCGCGGGCGAGATGGTAGAAGGTGCTGCCCACCTCCATGCCCCCGGTGATCGCGCAGCGCTCCAGCCACGTGGAGGCCGGCAGCACCACGTCCGCGCATTTCGCCGTCGGCGTCATGAAGACGTCCGCCACCGCGCAGAAATCCAGAGAGCGGAGGGCGCGCTCGGTCTTGTACGTGTTTCCGGCCTGCCCGACCGGGTTGCCCCACATCACGAGCGCCGCGTTCACCGGGCCGCCGTAGGAGTCGGGGTTGAGAATCGCTTCTCCGACCCGCCCGGTGGGGATGGTGCGCTTCACGGGATTGGGGACGGCCCAGCGATCGGCCATCACTTCGGCGAGGCCGGTGCCGTGCGCCGTGGCGGAGGAAAAGCCCGCCTCGCTCGCCCCGTGGCGCAGCACGCCTGCCGAGGCGCCCGCCAGGAGGTTCAGGACGTGCAGCGCGCGGACGGCCTGCTCCCCGTGCACGGTGCGCTGGTAGGACCCGTAGTAGACGATGACTTTTCCTCGCCGCATCGCCCGGGCGATGGCGCGCACGTGTTCCGTCGATACGCCGCATTCGCGCGCCGCGCGCTCGGGCGTCCAGGGTTCGGCGGCGTCGCGCAGATAATCGAGCGCGGGCCTGCAGCCGGCGCCTTTCACCCGGAACGTCCCGCTCAGGGCCGGTTTCGCGCAAGTCTCGAACGGCCTGGCCGAGGCGGATTCTTCATCCCATACGAGCGGCGCGCCGCCAGCGTCCCGCGCGAAGCGGCCGGTGTCCGCGTCCACGAGGAACGCGGCGTTGGTTCTCTCCCGGAGGAAGGCCTCGTCCAGCGCGCCCTCAGCGAGCATGAGCCGCAACACGGCCAGCGCGAGCGCCGTGTCCGTCGAGGGGCGGATCGGCGCGTGCGCGTCGCCGAAGCGCTCCGCCGTCCGGGTGCGGAGGGGATCGACGACGATGAAGCGGGTTCCATTCTTCTTGGCGCTTTGGAGCGACTGGAGCAGGCCGCGGTATCCCGTCTCCACGGGGTTGTTGCCCCACAGGACGATCCACTCGCAGTCGTCGGTCGGCTTGTTGCTCACCTGCCAGTGGCCGAATACGTCGTCGCTCGCGCCGAGGAAGGCCTTCCAGCAGAGACTGCCGCGCATGTAGGGCTGCACCGCGCCGCCCCACATGTTCAACAGCCGCATGATGGTGGCGGGCTCCGCGTCGCGTCCGCCGGGCAGGGTGTGCTGGGCGGAGTAGTGGTACATCATCACGGATTCGTTGCCGCCCTTCTCCCTGGCGGCCTCGAGTCCACCGGCGACGAGTTCGAGCGCCTCGTCCCAGCCCACGCGCTCGAAGCGGTTCGCGCCGCCCGGCCCCGAGCCCTTCGCACCGACGCGCTTCATCGGATGGAGGAGCCTGTCGGGGTGGTGATACCTGTCCGGCAACTGGAACCCCTTGATGCAGGGCTTGATGCGCATTCTGGGATTCGCCCGGAACGAGGCGATCTCTTCGCCGCGCGCTTCGACCTCGAAGCTGCAGGGATTGTTCCCGCAGTGGGGGGAGCAGATCGTATAGGATTTTCGGGTTGCGCCGGGCATGGCCTTCTCTCTTCGTTTTCAGTGCGGACGCCGCTTTACACGATTTCTCGTGCATCCTAACATAGGGCCTCTTTTGTTTCTGGGCAAATGGCGTTCGTCATCATAGAGCGGAACGCGACGGCGTCGCTTCCATTATTCGACCCTTCTGGAGGTAAGAGAGCATGAGCACAGACGGAACCGCGCAGGCCGAGTACGTGGCCCCCACCTGGGACACGAAGATGCCCCTGCCGTCCAATCCCGAGACGGGCGAGGACGCGAACGACTACTACATCATCGACTGCGAAACGCACGTGATGCCCGAGGACTACCGGCGCTTCATCAAGTATTTCGAGGGCACGAGCACCTTCGAGTACGCGCACAAGATGTGCAACCAGTGGCAGTGGATCGACCACAGGAACAACAGGCCGGCGGCCATCCACCCGGGCATGGACTGGCACATCGACAAGATCATCGCCGACATGGACCGCTCGGGCGTGGACCAGATAGCCCTCATGCGCGAGTCGTTCATCGACACGGCGGGCGACAGCGCGCCGTTCTCCACGAACCAGCACGTCATCGACGCCATCGAGAAATACCCCGACCGCGTCATCGGCGTCTCGAACGTGGGGCCGTTCTCCAAGCGCAAGACCAAGGATTTCCTCTGGGAGATGGAATACCTCCACGACAACTACAACTTCAAGTTCACCAAGTTCTATCAGCCCGAGGACTGCCCCATCAACGACCGCAGGCTCTGGCCCGCCTACGAGATGTGCCAGGACAAGGGCATCGTGGCCTTCTTCCACACCGGCATCACCATCCGGCTGGGTCCCACGCGCTACACCCTGCCGATCCTGCTGGACGAGGTGGCGTCCGACTTCCCGGACCTCAAGATCGTGGCCTACCACGGCGGCTATCCCTACTGGGAAGACCTCGTCATGCTGATGTGGAAACACCCGAACGTGTACGTGAGCTACTCGATCCTGCTGCCCTGGCTCTTGCGCGCGCCGCACCGCTTCGCCCACATGGTCGGCACGACGCTGCAGATCGTCGGCCCCGGCCGATTCGTCTGGGGAAGCGACTGGCCCGCTTCGGACCCGTACCAGTCGGTCGAGGCGATACTCAAGCTCCACATCGACGAGGAACTGCAGGAGAAGTGGGGCTACCCCGCCATCACGAAAGAGGACAAGGCGGGCTTCCTGGGCACCACGCTGGCGAACCTCGCGGGCATCGACCCGGTGAAGAACCACCAGAAATTCCCCGGCATGAACGGCGCGCCGGAGGGGGTGACGCCGGAGGGCGACATCACCCGCGCCATCATGGCGAAACAGAACGGCGGTTAGCCGGGCAACTCGGCTTCCCTCCTGACAGCATCAAGCCCCGTCCGGGTGCGCCCGGGCGGGGTTTATTTCTGGAAAACCTGATGCTGCTCTTCGGGGTATGAATCTTACGGGAATTGGGTAAGGGCGTTGGCAAACCTTGTCTAGCCGTCGTCCATTTTCTCGAAAATGAGTTTACCTTACGCGCTAAATCTAAATCCTGAATTTACGTTTTGGATTTTTCTTTGGTGAGAGATGTTTTTTCTGTGTTTGAGACCAATGTCAGTCATAGATTATATTTACTGCGCAGTGAATTTTGCTATTATTATGAATATATGCTATAAAGCTGATATTTGCTGTGCAGTAAAGAGGTAGAATGCTGATGCCTGACAAAGAGGTTATGGAAAAACAACTGCTCGACCAGTTCCTGGAAGCCCTGTGGGGGCTGTCCGGGGTGCAAGCGGAGTTGGATCCGCTTATACAGCCCGGTGGCCCGGATCGAGGGTATGACGCCCGGGTTGATCTCAGGGCGGGGGGGAAGTCTGTCACCCTGATGATAGAGGTGAAGAAAACCCTCTATCCTCGTGACGTGCGGCAGACTCTTTGGCGGTTTCAGGCATTAGCACAAAGATGGCCGAAATCGGCGGAAGAACGGCAAACGTTGTTCTTCCTGGTGGCCCAATCAATTTCACCCGGAGCCAAAGACCTGCTGAGGGAGGAGCGGGTCGGCTACTATGACAGCGGGGGCAGCCTGTTTCTCGCTGCCCAAAACATCTACATTCACGTGGACAAGCCGCCCCCGAAGGCCTTGTCGAAAACCATTCGTTCCTTGTTTTCGGGTCGCCGTGCGCAGGTGCTGCACGTGCTCCTGATGCGGCATGGAGAGTGGTTCGGAGTCAAGGAGGTCGCGGAGCAGGCGCGGGTCTCGCCCGCGACCGCCTCGCAGGTGCTGACCGAGCTTGAGAGGTTCGATTGGGTGGTGTCGCGCGGGCAGGGGCCAACCAAGGAACGCGACCTGCGAGAGCCTGGCGCTTTGCTGGATGCATGGGCCGAGCAACTGGCGGTGATGCGGCCCCCTGCAATGCAGCGTTATTTTGTGCCCTCGGTACGTTCGGAGGAACTGGCCCGGAAGTTCGCCGAGGTCTGTGCCGCCCAAAAGGCCGAATACGCGATCACTCACGAGGCGGCAGGGCAACGGTACGCGCCCTTTCTATCGGCTGTCTCCCAGGTTCGTTGCAGGGTGATGGTCGGTGCCGCAGCAGACAGGGCCCTGGGCGCACTCGACGCCCGCATCGTCGACCGGGGCGCAAACCTGGTTGTCATTGAGGCCAAGTCGTCCGGCGAGTTGCTGTTTCGAGAACTGGTGGATGGGATTTGGCTGGCGAGTCCCGTCCAGGTCTACCTCGACCTGATTCACGGTGAGGGCCGCTCCAGGGAAATGGCGAAGCACCTGCGCCAGGAAAGGATCGGATTCTAGTGGCGAAGCCCCCGACCCGAGACGGCTACACCGATCGGTACACGGTCGATTGCGAGCGCGTTCTCGTGACCCTGCTGCGCGGATTGGGTCCCTGGAAGGAGTCGGTCATTCTGGTCGGCGGCTTGACGCCGAGATACCTGGTGAAGGCCAGGCCACCGGCAGTGCCGGCGCATGCCGGTACGCTCGACGTGGATATCGTCATCGACTTGCAGATTCTGACTGAAACCGAGGCCTATAGCACGCTCGAGGACAACCTGCGAAGGATGGCGTTCGAGCCGGCCACGAACGACCAGGGCCAGCCGTCCTTATGGCGGTGGCAGACCCGCACCGAACATGGCGCACTGATGGTGCTGGAACTGCTCGCCGACGCGCCGGAGATCGCAGGTGGCAGGGTTCAGCCGCTGCCCACGGAAGGGACTATCTCCGCGCTCAACATTCCGAACTCGTCCATTGTCTTCGATCTCCACCAGGTCACGGAGATTCGGGCAGAGCTCCTTAAAAGCGCAGGCATCGCCGTCGAACAAGTCAGGCACGCCAATCTGGTGAGTTTCACCTGCCTGAAGGCGTTCGCCTTCGATCAGCGCAACGAGCGCAAGGATGCGCATGATCTGGTCTATTGCATCGAGCACGCGCCCGAGGGACTCGAAGGCGCTGCCGGGATGTTCCGCAACGCTTTGGCAGGCGGCCACGCCGCAGTGATCCGGGACTCTCTGGTAATTCTTCGCAATCGCTTCGCACGGGACGACAAAGATGAGGGCTATCGAAAGGACGGTCCCGTGGCAGTGGCCCGTTTCGAACTGGGTGAAGATAACGAAGCCGATCTGCGCGAAGCCCGGATTCTGCGTCAACGCGAGGTCAGCAGCGTGATCGAGCAACTCCTGGATCGGATCGGTTAGCAGGCGGCATGGCGCTCAAGGCTGTTTTCGTCGGTATCAACAAATATGTGGATCGCACCATTCCTGAGCTGAACGGCGCACGGCGCGACGCTATGGCCCTGTGGGCGTTGGTTACAGACACCTTTGAGGAACTGGCCGCACGACTTCTGGTCGCCCGGATTCGCCAAGGCGGGGTTTCTTGCTTGGAAAACCTCATAGCGGCTCTTTCGGGAAAATCTTTTGTTCTTGCGAACCCTCACACCTTCCCCATGACGAACTTGACCACCAGGCTCGTGGCGATGAGGAACAGGGCGATCCGGATGAGCCTGAAGAAGAGCGCCTGGTCGATGCGCTCGCGGACGCGGATGCCGGCCCAGTACCCGACGTAGACGGGTATGATCGCCAGCAGCGAGTTCGTGAAGCGCGGCTTGGTGTAGAAGCCCTGGAGGATGAGGCTCGCGATGATGACGAACATGCCCGTCGTGTTGAACGCGTTCATCAGGAAGATGAAGGGGTTTTTCGCCAGCCGGAGCATGCTGAAGTAGATGATGTTGATGGCGCCGCTGATGGTCGTCGTCCCGTATACGAAACCCAGCGCCGCGCCCATGACGGCGCCCACGATTCTCTGGAAACTCGTTCCGAGTTCCTTGAAGAAGGAGAGGCGGCTTTCCACGAGCAGGTACGTGTAGGCCATGACGCCCATCATCAGACGGATGAAGTCGGGGTCCCCGAAGCCGAGGAACCACACGCCCACCGGCATGAACGCCAGGGCGCACAGCAGGTACAGCCATATTTCCTTGAGTGAGCGCCATTCCGAGCGAAGGCGGTAGGTGTCGGTGATGTTCGATACGAGGAGCGGGAACGCCAGCAGGGTGACGATCTCCTGGGGGACGATGAGGAGCGCGAGGAGCGGCGCGGCCACCAGCGGCGTGCCGAAGCCGATGGAGCCCTTCACGAATCCCCCGAAAAAGAGAACGCAGATGACGACGACGGCTTCCGCTTCGCTCATGTGAGTCTCATGGAGAAAGAGGGGGGGCTGTCCCGAAACGCGGCGTCAGGCATGCCCTTCCCTGGGGGGGGTGCTGAAAAAGCCCATCTCGCTCTGAATTGTCCACTGCCGTCTCAACTGCGGACCTCGCCCTCGAACAGTATCGCCAACTAATGAGAGAGAAGAAAATCACTCCCCCCTTGAGGGGGAGTCAGCAAGACGAGGGCGAAGCCCGAAGTCGCGCTGGTGGGGGGAGCTTTTCATTCAGAGCCGTCCCCCCACCGATTCAGCCTTCGCAAAAATCGCTCGGCTTCATCGTCGGGCTTTCCCCTCGGAAAGCCCGACCCTCAAGGGGCCGTTGAAAAAGCGATTCCTCTCGCATCAACCACGTTTCCCCGTAGGTCGGACATATATGTCCGACCTGCTATGCGACCCGGCCTTTTTTCGCCTCTCCGGCGGCGGGCCGCATAGTATGCGGCCCCTACACCGCCATTCGAACGACGTGTGTAGGAACGGGCCCGAGTAGGGGTGAGAAAACATCCTTCGATACGCGGCTTCGCCGCTACTCAGGATGAGGCGGAGGGAACTTTTTCAACAACCCCCCGAGCAGGAACGCGCCTCACCCCGCGATGTCTTCGCCTCCGTCGACGCGGATCAGATCGCCCGTCATCCACTGCGTGCCGGAGGCGGCGAGCGCCGCGATGGCGTCGGCCACCTTCTGCGGCGTCGTCAGCTCCCCGTGGGGGTTGATTTTCTTCGTGCCCTCGATCATCTCGGCGTTTCCGGGGATCTTGCGGAGCGCGGGCGTGTCCGTAACGCCGGCCTGGATGCTGTTCGCCGTGATGCCCCTGGGCGCGAGTTCGACGGCGAGCTGGCGGACGTGGCTCTCCAGCGCGGCCTTGGCCGCCGACACGGCGCCGTAGGTCTTCCAGATGCGGCGCCCGCCCGCGCTCGTCATGGCGTAGATGCGGCCCCCGAAGCCCATGAGGCCGCGCCGCACGAGCGCCTGCGCCCAGTAGACCAGGCTGTTCGCCATGACGTCGAGCGTCATTTCGAGTTGCCTGGGGGAGATGGCGTCTTTCTCCTCATCGGCGATGTAGGGCTTGAGCGTGCCGAAGGCCAGACTGTGGAGCAGAATGCGCACCGCGCCCGCCGCGTTATCGCCCAGATGCGCCTCCATCCGGTCCAGAACGCTCGCGCGCTCTTCATGGCCCGCCGCGTTCACGTTGAAGTAGAGGGATTCCGCGCCGTTGTTCCTGATTCCCTCCCGAATGCGCTCCACGTTGGGCAGCGTGGCCTTCCTGTCGAGGTGAACGCCGAAAATGTTCACGCCCAGACTTGAGAGTTTCAGCGCGTTCGCTTCGCCGAAGCCGCTGCTCGCGCCCAGTATGAGCGCCCAGCTTCCCGCCAGATCCGAGTTCGACACGTCGTTCTTCTCCTTTCGAGACTGCGCGAATCACCGCATTTTCATTGTTTATAGCACATCCGGGCGGGATTGGGACGCCTCTCTCCCCCCGCATCAGCCTTCGCGCCCTGCCGGGACGGGCCGCTGCCCGTCCCGGCCATCTTCGTCCCACTCTTGATGATTCGCATTTCATGCGGCGTATTTTTTTTCCGCGACGTAATCCATGAGTGATCGGCCCTTGCGCCCATGGCGTACGGGCTTTCGCCCGAATGCGGCGGGGGCGCGATAGACGCGCGGGGGCTGGGCTTCGCGCTGGCGGCCTCCTGGCGCGGGGAGAGCGGCTGGTACGCGCGCGGGCGCTTCTCGCTGGCGAACTACGACGTGGACCTCGCCTCCGAGAAGCGCGGCGCCCTCAAGCGCGATTTAAGCGGGAGCGCCGGTTCGGCGGACTTCGAGGCGGGCAGGCGGCTGGCGCTCGATAAGGTGCGCCTCACGCCCCGGCTGCGGCTGGCGCGCTCGGAGGCGGACGCGGAGGGGTTCGCCGACGCGAGCGGGGCGCGGGTCGCCCTCGCCGATGCGGCGCGGTTCACGGGCGGCGTCGGGGTGTCGGCCGAGACGGCGCGCGCGCTTTATGACGGCGGAAACCTCTCCCTGCGCGGCTCGCTGGACGTGGAGCGGACCCTGGGCGGGGCGGAGACGGCCGTGAGCGTCTCGGGCGAGAGGCTCGCGTCCGAATCCGCCAAGACGCGCGTCCTGCTGGGCCTGGGGGTGGACTACCGCAGCGGCCGCTTCGCGGCGGGCGCCGCGGTCTCGGCGGGCGGCCTCGGTTCGGACGACGCCTCCTACGCCGGGCGGGTCACCTTCGGGATGAAGTTCTAGGGAGCGCGGCGCCTCCCGCGTCCGCCGGGCCGAACCGGCAATCCCTCCCTTCCGGTGTTGTTGAAAAACCTCTCTTCGGTCGGCGACGTGATGATCCCGTAGGGGCAGCCCCTCCTCGGGGCTGTTCCTGCACACGTCGTTCGAATGGCGGTGTAGGGGCCGCATATCATGCGGCCCGGATTGTGAAGGCGAAAAAAGGCCGGGTCGCATGATATGTCAGACATATATGTCTGACCTACAAACAAATTGTCTCTGTCCGGTTTTTTCAACAACCCCCTCAAGGGGGGAGTGAAATTCGGTGCGCTCCCTCTGTGAGGCTTTTTCAACACCCCCTCCTCCCCCGGAATGGACCGCCGCCGTCATTCCGGCGAAAGCCGGAATCCATTTGCGGATGCGAGTGAATGAACGGCGGCGTTTTCTTCCCCGCCGATGCGCGAGAACCCCGACGAGAGGCAAAGGGCGTAAAATGGATTCCGACGAACCCTCATTCATCAATCGGGTTCGACCTCCCTCCTCGGTCGGCTCCGACGCCGGAATGACGGAAAAAAGGCCGCCGCCGCAAAATCACCCCCCCTACCCCCCCTACCCCCCCTTGTCCGGGCCGTTGAAAAAGCCCCATTGACGGGAAAATCCCATGGGAGCAACCTGCTCTGGCCGCCTTGTCGGGGGTTGGTTTTGTATGTCGGACATATATGTCCGACATAATATGCGGCCCGTCGCCGGAGAGGCGAAAAAAGGCCGGGTCGCATGATATGCGACCCCTACGGACCAATCCCGACCGAGGAGGGGGGGCGCCCGTCGGGCGCGTCATCCCGAGCAATCGCTCCCTTCTCGGTCGCGTCAGACACCCATTCATCAATCGTGTTTGACACCCGCAGGCGCGGACTTCGCCCTTCGATACGCGGCTTCGCCGCTACTCAGGGTGAGGCGGAGAGGGTTTTTCGACAACCCCTCCTCACTCGCGTTTGACCCCTGGCAAGGGGGGGTGTAGGGGGGGGGACGCCTTTACCCTGCCGGGAGGCTTTTTCAACAGCTCCGTATGCAGTCCTTGTGCGCCCCCTCGAATGACGAATGCAGGGGCGGACCTCCCTTCCGGGCCGTGTTCGATCTCGCGCGCATTTCCCCGCATTTGCGCTTCCCGCGCCGAGCGGGCGTTCCGGTATGGTGGCGAGGCGTCCGGCTTCTCCACGGAGGCGGAGCGGGCGGATTCTCTCCCGCCCGCCGGGGCGTCACCCTCGCGGCCCTCTCAGGAGGAAGACCCGATGCGGGCCGAACCTCACAAGCCGTCTTTTCCCGCGGACGGGAGCGATGCGGCGCAAAGGCCCCGGGGCGGGAGGAAAACGGTGGATTCGGAATTCCTGAAAAATTGGATAAATATGTATAAATTCACGATGTTTTTCGGTAAATTTCCGAGGTAAAAAAAACACATGATCCATTGAATTTCTTAATGGAAACAGCCGTGTTTCGCGGATCCGGATCCTCGCCGGAAGGACTCGATTCCGGCCGGGCGGGGCGCTATCGTATTTTGTATTGGACGATGGGGAAATAGAATGGTAAATTTCGTTCCGGCTTGATGGAAAGCGTTTCGGCCTCGCGGGAGTCAGAAGACGGGCGAGGCATTGATTCTAGGGGGAGAATGCGACTCATGCGAAAAATGGCGGGTATCTTTCTGGCGGTCGGTATGGTTCTTGTGGTTGCGGGCTGCGCGACGCCCCAGCACAACGTCTGGTTGAAGCGCGGCGTGGGCGTGAAGATGGAGCAAGCCGTGAAGGACCTGAAGAGTTGCGCGGCGAAGGAGGAGTTCATGTTCGACGCGACGGCCAAGGGCGGCCCCGAGGCGGTCAGTTCCGCGTCGTCGTATGAACAGAGCAAGTTCGATGCGTGCATGACGGCCAAGGGCTTCAAGAAAAAGAAATAAATTCCAAGGGCGCGAGCGGTGAACCGCCGGGGGGCGAGGCGAACTCCCGGCGGGCGCGCTTCATGATTTTTTCGCAAGCCTCGGGAAGAGCCGGAGAATCCGTTCTCCGGTTCTTTTGTTCTCGGGCGTGAGCGGGCATCGGGAAAAGCCGGGAACCGGGAGAACGCAATGAACCAGGGCGAGGGGCCGTCGCGCCGGGAAGTCGAGCGGGCGGCCGATCTCAAGACTTTCGAGGACCACCGCGCCGAAGGGCCGGACGCCGTCACGTGCGGCGTGCTCACGGTGAGCGACACGCGCACGGAAGAGACCGACACGAGCGGAAAACTGCTCATGAACATGCTCGGCGACGCGGGCCACAAGGTCGCCTTTTACCGCATCGTGAAGGACGAACCGGCGCAGATTCGCGAAGCCCTGCTCGAGGCCTGTTCGGAGCCCGAGGTCCAGGTGGTGATATCGAACGGGGGAACGGGCATCACCAGGCGCGATACGACCTACGACGTCGTCGTTTCCATCCTGGAGAAGGAAATGCCCGGCTTCGGCGAGTTGTTCCGGCACGTGAGTTTCGAGGAAATCGGCACGGCCGCCATGCTCACCCGCGCGACGGCGGGTACCTGCCGGGACACCATCATCATGACGCTTCCCGGCTCCGGGAACGCCTGCCGCACGGGGATGGAGAAAATCATCCTTCCCGAGATCAGCCACATGGTGCGGGAGGTGCTGAAGCACTAGGGTTTCCCGTCCGGGATTCGCCGCGTTCCCGCACCCCGCGGCTCGATGAGGAATTGCTCAATCGCTCCTGAAATCCGGGGATGGGCGGCCTGGAAACGAGGTCGGGCTCCGCGTGGGGCGCCCGGCGGCGTTTTCCTCCATCAAGTTGACACGAGATATCCAAAAGACTAGTTTTAACGCGCATTTTGCGCAGGGCAGCGGCCCTTTTCGTTTGATTATGAGGTTCGGCTTCCATGGAAAGTCACGCGGTATACCCGGGAACCTTCGACCCGCCGACGAAAGGGCATTTCGACGTCGTTCGCAGGAGCCAGAGGCTCTTCTCGAAAGTCACCGTGGCGATTTCCGTTCACCCCGCGAAAACGCCTCTTTTCAGTTTCGAGGAGCGCAAGGATTTTTTCCTCGAGGAATTCAGGGAGTCCAACCAGATCGAGGTCGCGAGCTTCGAGCGAGAACTGCTCGTGGATTTCGCCTTGAAAGTGAACGCCCAGGCCATCATTCGCGGCCTGCGCGCCGTGAGCGATTTTGACTACGAAATGCAGATGACGCTCATGAACAGGAGGTTGAGCGAGGAGATCGAGACGATCTTCCTCATGCCCAGCGAGCAATACAGTTTCCTCAGTTCCAGCCTCGTCAAGGAAGTCGCCTCGCTTGGCGGAGACGTGAGCGAGCACGTATCCGCGTCCGTGCGGGAAGCGCTCGGCGAGCGGTTCCGCAGCTGACATTCATTTCCCAACTCTGGAGTTTTTCATGCGTTTCGCATCCCGAATGAGCAAGCTGCCTCCCATTCCCACGCTGGCGATGAACACCAGGGCGGCGGAAATGAAGGCGCAGGGCATTGACGTCATCTCGTTCGCCGCGGGAGAGCCCGATTTCGATACCCCCGAGCACATCAAGGAAGGAGCCGTCCAGGGTCTGCGCGACGGCGCCACGAAATACACGGCGGTTCGGGGCATCCCCGCTCTGAGGGAGGCGGTTTGCGATTGGGCCGAGGAGCACAAGGGTCTCCGGTATGACCCGAAAACCGAAGCGATCGTCACCGTGGGCGGCAAGCAGTCGGTATTCAACGCCTTGCACGTCCTCGTCGAGGAGGGCGATGAGGTCGTCATCCCGGCGCCCATCTGGGTGGCGTACGAGCCCGTCGCGACCCTGACCGGCGCGAAGCCGGTGCTGGTGGAGACGAGCGAGGAAAACGGCCACAAGATGACGGCCGGGCAGTTGCGCGAGGCCGTGTCGGCGCGCACGAAGATCGTGGTGATCAACAGCCCGTGCAACCCTTCGGGCTGCGTCTACAGCCGCGCGGAACTGGAGGCGATCGCCGAGGTGGTGCTGTCCACCGACGCCATGGTCATGTCCGATGAGATTTATGGGAAAATCACCTATGACGGCGAAGAACACGTGTCGATCGCCGGTTTTTCCGATGAAATGAAAGCAAGAACCCTCGTTCTGGACGGGTTTTCGAAAACCTACGCGATGACGGGCTGGCGGATGGGCTATACCCTCGCAAGGCCTGAAATCATCGAGGCCATGGACACGCTGCAGGGCCAGAGCACGAGCAACGCCACCTCCTTCGCCCAATACGGCGGGGTGGCGGCCCTCAGGGGGTCGCATGACTTCCTGAACGAATGGCTGGCGCACTACGACGCGAGGAGAAGGGCGATCGTCGAGGGATTCAACTCGATCGACGGGCTGAGCGTCGTGAACCCCAAGGGCGCGTTCTACGCCTTCCCCCGCGTGAGCGGCGTATTCGGGCGTCAGGGGCCGGACGGAGTATTAAAAAATTCAATGGATGTGGGGCTCTACCTCCTCGAACACGCCCAATGCGCCGGCGTTCCCGGCGCAGGCTTCGGCGCAGACGATTACGTGCGCTTCTCGTATGCCACGTCCTTGGAGAACGTAAAAGAGGGGATCGAGCGCATTCGAGCGGCCCTGGGACAACTGGGCTGATGCATGGCCTGGGACGAGCGCTTCAGATTCTCGCCATGGTGGACTGCGGCGTCGCCTTGCTCATCGGCGTTTCGAACCCTTCGGCCTACGCCATTCAACTCGTTATTTTGGGTTCCGCCGTCATTCTGTTTTCTCTCGGGCGTCTGGTTCAGAAGAAGGCATATGCCCGCTCCATCGGCGGGCAGGATCACTCACCCATATCCGAGAGCGAATGAGGGTGTCGACGACTGCGCGGCAAAGGTTGTTTCACGACTGGTGGGAATCGTCTTGCGAGCGTTACCTGCGTGAGAATTTCGGAGACGTAGGCGAGCAAATCAGACAAACCTTCACCCGAATGCTTTTTCCTCTTCAGGCGGAACCTGTTTTGCCCGAGCAGGTTCTTCCGCTTTCTTTCATCCATCTGAAGCTGTTGGCCGGTGAGGAATTGGGGTTCGTGCTGCAGCGAACGAACAAGCTGGCGGCGCTCTTCGGCGCCCGGGGCGCCAGACCGGCGGTCGGCTCATTATATTTGATGCTGACTTCCCTGACGTCGAGACCCGGGAAACTGTCCTCCATGGCGAAGGCGCAATCGGCGTTTTTCAGCCTGTTGCTCCGGCGCATGGCGAACCAGCTCGATGTAGGGGTAGCCGAAGACGTTCTACGAAAAGAACTTTCCGATGTCTGGGAGATTCAGACGGAACCGGCTGCAAGGGCCACCCTGGAAGGCGCCCGAGGCCTTTGGAGACGCTCCAGTGCCCCGGATATGGGACTGGTTTCCTTGCCGGTGAATCTGGATTCATGGCTCGAGGACAACGGCTTGACGGAAAATGTCGCCGAAGCCCGGAAAATGTATCGAGACGTGGGTGAGGAGCATCATTTGTCCGAATTGGTTCGTCGGTTGGCGGCGATTGAGGGGTTGAGAGTTTCGATTCAAACCGGAGAGGATATCGAGCGAATTACGGTATGGGAAAATATGCAGGCCGGCTTGATGGGAAGCCTCGACGGCGTCATGAGCGGTATTACGCCCTGGGAGTCGGAAATCCTGCGTCCCGCGCCTCCACTATTCATTTCTCTGCTTGCATGGGCGAACAAACTTCAGTTGTTGGATGAAGGCGAAACGCCCACGGCTTACCCCGGCCGTGAGAGATTGCCTGACTGGATGAAAGATTTTTTGAGCGAACAACATCTCGAAGGCGATATTCTCTCTTCATCGAGATTCACCGTGGGCGGTGAGACTTATATCGTGGTCGGCGTCGATGCTTCCGCTTCTTCTGAACTTCTTTCGGTCGTTATCGATGCGCCGGAGCAGGAGGATTCGACTTCGCTGGGTTTTGGCATTCGATTCGGAGATGGAACGAAAAAATCATTTCCATTCGATCTGGAGAACGGGCGAGACCTATTGGCGGCGCTCTATATGGCGGAGCAGGATGATGTGCGATTGGATCTCATCGTCCGGGGAACGGACAGGAGTTGGCGTTTCGGAACGTCTTTCTACTTGATGATGCCACAAGAGCATCGTGAGATTTGGGTGCGGCGCCTCCTTGCTTTTTTGGAGGAGAAATTTGGAAGTGATGAGGACAGAATTCGCCTGGCGATACTCAGAGGCGTAAAAACGGGAAAACGATAAATGATAATTCAACTCAAGAACGCGGGCTTCTCGGTTTTCCCGAGGAAATTTGCTCGCTTATGCCCGCACCCTCCAGACGAGCAATACCGCAATGAGCCGACTGGCCGCCATCGCCGTGAACACCCAGAACCACCCGTTTGAAATCGCCAGAGACAGCCATCCGAAGAAAATGGCTTGAAGAGCGCCATAAATATACCCGTGAGCATCCAACACGCCGGCCGCCGTTCCGGCGAGCCGCCTGCCGGCCAGGTCTACCCCCAGCGCCTGCACGGTGGACATGTTGACGCAAAACCCGCCGACGATGAGTAAAATGACGGCAAGCGGGATGTTGTCTGCAGGCGCATAGGCGATTCCCATCATCGCGGCTGCGCTCAGAAAGGCCGCGAGTATGATGACGATGGAGCGATTGCTTTTGAAGAATCGATCGGAAATGATTCCCCCGAATATGGGTCCGAAAAGATACCCCAACGGGTAGGCGAAGGTCAGCAAACCCATTTCTTTCAGATTGAACCCACCCGCCTGAGCGTAATACAGAGGCGCCCATGAGACGACGCCATAGCGAACCACGTTGTCCAGTCCTTTTACGTGGCACGCCAAAAAGAAGCGCAGATTTGTCATCAGGTGAAAATACGCCTTCAGTCCATGTTCACTCCCGCTGCCCGCCGCTTCTGCTTCGCGCGATACTTCGTCCGACTCCCTGTACTCGGGGAGATTCAGTTCAGCAGGCCGATCCTTGGCGATGAAATAAAAGATGATTCCCAAAACGGCGATGATCATCGGAGGGTAGCGAATCGCGGCCCTCCAGCCGTATTGCGACGCCGACCAGGGCACGACGGCCCAAACGATGAGGAGCGCGATGCCCGCAGCCGTTCCTACGAGTCCGATCGCCTGGCCCCGCTCGCGCCTTGGCCACCACTGCGCCACCAGCCCGAGTCCCGGCCCCCATGTCGCCGCGTTCACGAAACCGACCACCGCCCAGGGTATGGCGAGTGTGTTGATGGAGTTTCCGAAACTCGCGATGAAATTGAATAAGGAGGTAGTGATGGCGGCGAATAGAATGGTGTTTTTGTAGCCTACTCTTTCCGCAATCCTGCCAAAGACCAGATCACCGAAAGCAAAACCCCAGAACATCCATGAATTGATCCATCCGGTATCGACTCGCGTGATGCCCAAATCCTGGATGACCGCGTATTGCACAAGACTGAAGTTGAATCTGCCCAGGTAGTTGAAGGCATAGAAAACGCAAAAGGCGATGAGAATACGCCATTTCCACCGGTGAAACTCAGGCGGCAGATCATGATATTCGACCTGGGCGGCGCTTCTTCGATCATTCATGGTTGGGGGGTTGTTTCTGCTGAGCCGAAACGCTGTCTGAAGTGCGATTTCATTTTCGCCATCTCTGGATGTCTCGGAGTTTGCAAGAAAGTTTGCTCATAATATATGACGAATCGAAGCAATCGATGATTTCCCAATTTGTCTATCTTTCAAATTCCAACAGATGATAGTTCTTTTTCCCCTTCCGAAGCAGGATGTATTGACCGAACAAAGTATCATTGGCCGACAGCGTGCTCGTCTCGGCGCTGACGGGATGATTGTTTGCATAGATGCCGCCGCCCTTCAGGTCTTTTCGCGCGAGGGATTTCGACTTGCAAAGTCCGGTTTCCACCAGAAGATCGATCAACGGATACGGCGGTGCTCCCGATTTCCGAGTTCTCGGTATTTCCTCCGCTAGTGAGAGCAAATCATTTTCCTCGATGTCATCGAGTTGAGCGCCAAAAAGAATCCTGGCGGCGCGCTCCGCGCTGCGCGCCGCGGCGGCGCCGTGTGCGAGCGTCGTCAACTCCTTCGAGAGGCGGCGTTGTCCTGCTCGTTTCTCCGGTGATTCGAGGTGTTCTTTCTCGATTTCATCAATCTCGTCTAGTGGCAGAAAGGTGAAGTATCGTAAAAACCTGCCGACGTCCCTGTCGTCCGTCTGAATCCAGTATTGCGAGAATCGGTATGGACTGGTTCGCTTCGGGTCCAGCCAGATATTTCCTTCTTCCGTTTTGCCGAATTTCCTGCCGTCGGAAGTCGTGATTAGCGGGAAGGTCATTCCGAATGCGGGTTTCCCGTGAACGCGCCGGATAAGTTCTATCCCCGCCGTGATGTTGCCCCATTGATCGGAACCGCCGATCTGCATGGCGCAATTCTCTTTTTCAAACAGCTGGAGAAAATCATACGCCTGAAGCGCCATGTAGCTGAACTCGGTGTATGAAATCCCTGCATCGGCGATGCGTGATTTCACCGACTCTTTCGCCATCATGTAGCCGATGGAAAAGTGCTTGCCCACGTCCCGGAAAAAATCGATGAGGCGGACTTCATTCAGCCACTCCGCGTTGTTCACCATGAGCGCGGAATTCGGGCCCGCATCGAAATCCAAGAACTTTTCGAATTGAACTCTGATTCCCTTGAGGTTGTGTTTCAGAACTTCGGCGTCCAGGAGGTTTCTCTCTTCCGATTTGCCCGAGGGATCCCCAATCATCCCGGTCCCGCCGCCGATGACCGCAATGGGCCGGTGGCCCGCGCGCTGAAAGCGCATGAGCCCCACGATGGGGATCAGATTCCCAATGTGCAAACTGTCTGCGGTGGGGTCAAAGCCGCAATAGAGGCTCATCGCGCCTTTTCGTAATGCGCCCGTCATTTCCGCCTGGTCCGTGTGATCGTGGACCAATCCGCGGCGTTTCAGTTCATCGAACAGATTCATGGGCGCTCCCACGGTGTTCTTGTTGTATTTCAAACGGCTTGAAAATGGTTCCCCATCGAGAATGCTATCCTCCAGCCGATATTGTATCTTATCCGATATATATCAGGAGAGAGGGTCGGCTGAAAGTTGCGCGCCTGTTTTCGGGATGATCGAGATGATGCTTCGCTTTGATTTTCGCGGCAAAAAAGTGCTATTGACCGGCGCCACGGGAGACGTGGGCAAGGCGCTCGTTCAGGGATTTCTGGATTCGGGCGCAAAACTCGCCGCCACGGGGCGGAATCCAGAGAAACTGCGCCTCATCGAGGGTTCTGAGGAGATGCTGAAAAAATTGTCCTGTGATTTCGAGAATTTCGCTGACGTGAAAACCATGCTCGAGGAAGCCATCGCATGGCTGGGTGGATGCGACGTCTTCGTTCACACTGCGGCGGACATGCTGGTGAAAGACCCGCTCTCGCTTGATGAATCCGATTGGAGGCGCGCACTGAGAGTGAATCTCCTGGCGCCTTATTTTTGCATTCAAGGCGCGATGCCTGCGCTCATGAAGTCTCCGGCGGGGCGGATTATCCTGTTCGGCTCGGGGGCCGGAAAATCCGGGGGACTGGGCCATAATCTCACGTATGGCGCTTCGAAAGGTGGTATTTTGGCCATGACGTTCAATCTGGCTCGTGAGCTTGCGAAAACCAGTGTGACTGTGAACTGCCTCGTTCCCGGGCCGATTGACGGGCCGTTGATGCGGGAATTTGGAGAGGAGTTGTACAACAAAGCGTTGGCGAAACACCCGATGGGAAGGTTTGCAAAGGCTTCGGAGTTGTCGCCGGCCACTTTGTTTCTTGCGAGTGAAGAAGCCGCGCATATCACCGGAGAAGCACTGGACGTGAACGGAGGGTATTTTACGGATTAAGGGGTTGCGCGCAGTATACAGAGGCGAGACGCCATGATCTTTTCAAGAGGATATCGAGTGTAGGAGTCGACTTTGCACGATAAAACATCAGGAAATGAAGAATCGGGACTGAGAGCAGTTGAAATCGAAGGGGTGTCCCTGCATCTGAGCGGGCGCACCGATTCCGACCAAGCGTGGATCGGTCAGACGGAGGTGCTGCGCCAGCTTCTGGCCTGCTGGATGATCGTAGCGGAGGAGGACTTTTCTCTTTCTCCGAGAATTATCGGCCCCCCCGGCATCGGGAAGACGACGCTGGCGATGGCGGCGGCGCGGGAGAGAAAGCAGGAATTGTTCATATTTCAGTGCACCTCCGATACCCGCCCGGAAGACCTCTTGATCACGCCCGTCCTGGCGGAATCGGGGAAAATCGCCTATCACGCATCCCCTCTTGTTACGGCCATGATGCGAGGAGGCGTCTGTGTGCTGGACGAGGGAAACCGGATGAGCGAGAAAAGTTGGGCCTCACTGGCTCCGTTGCTCGATCATCGCCGCTATGTGGAGTCCATCGTTGCCGGCGTCACGATAAAGGCGCACCCGGATTTCCGCTGTTGCGTAACGATGAATGAAGATGCCTCGACATACGAGGTGCCCGATTACATCCTCTCGAGGCTCCAGCCCACACTGGGGCTTGAGTTCCCGAACAAAAAAGATGAAATGGCCATCCTGAAGTACCACTTGCCGTTCGCTCCGGGCGAGATGTTGGCCTTGACGGTGGAGTTCTTGCAGGAGGCCCATGAACTGGACCTGGAGTATTCTCCCCGGGACGGGATCCACATTCTGCAATTCGCGCTCAAACGCCTTGCGCAGGACCCGGAGCATCCGCTCTCTCAGGACGAAGCGTGGCGGGAGGCGCTCGCCAAGGTTTTGGGAGATGACGCGTTGGACCTGAAAAGACTTGCGCAAAAAAGACGGCAAGCACTCGGCGACGAACTTCCGCCGCTTGATTTCGGCGATATTTTCTTTGGAGGCGACAGCCCCTTGCGCCCGGATCGAGACGATTGATTCATGGGTGAAAAAGATTTCCTGAACATCACCGATCGGATCAGCGTACTGCCCGTCATCCATGGGTCGGGAGACTTCGCCGTCGAAGTGCGCGACAGGATTCTGAAACTCGATCCCGACTGCGTTGCGATTCCGTTGCCGCCGTCTTTTCAGGATGAGGTGGAAACGGGCGTAGACGGGCTCCCATACGTTTCCATGGTGTCGGTGAATGAAGACGCCACGTCATATCTCAGTGATGATAAGGCGCTTTTTGACGAGGGGTGGGAGCAGGAGCAACCGCCCGGAGATAGTCTGGACGCTGAAGATGAGTTGCCGACGGATGAAGCAAATCTGTCTTCTTACAACTATGTGCCGATTGACCCTTGCCAACCCGTGATTTCCGCTCTCCGAGCGGCGATGGGGGAGCGTATCCCCAGAATCTTTGTTGATATGGAAGTGGAGCGTTTTCAGCCGGATATCCAAACGCTGCCGGATCCGTATGCGCTGAAAAATGTGCCGATGGAAGCTTTCGCCGCATCGCTTTTGACGGCGGCTCCCAAGCCCTCTGCATCTTCGCAGCGCGCCGCGAGAATTCGCTGGATGGCCGACGCTCTTCTCGAACTCGAAACACGGTACCAGCGCATCGTCTTTGTATGTTCTGCGATGGATTGGCCCTGGATTCGCTCGGACTGCCTGGAAGGGCCATCGAGAGACGAGAAATTGTTCGAGTTCCACTCGGGCGCGTCTCTCAACCCGCCCCGAAGGTTTGGGGTATCGGAAGATACCCTGGCTTTCCTGCTGGGGGAGTTTCCCTATCTGACGTATCTGTACGAGAAAAAACGCGAAGAACTCTTGGGTGACTCTAACCTTTCGATTGACGGCGTCAAGGAACTCCTCCTGGAGGCAAGAACGTCGTGGTTGAGCGAACATCGGCCCGCGCAAAACTGGGTGACGCCTCAACGACTCCAGGTATTCCTGCAATACGTCCGGAATCTGACGCTCCAGGGCAAGAGGCTGACGCCGGATTTATTCACTCTCGCCCTCGCCGCCAAGCAGACAGCGGGCGATGCCTTCGCCTTGTCTCTATTGGAAGTCGCGCGAAAATACCCCTATCAGCGCGAAGCCCCCGAATTGGGGGAAGATGATTCTGTCCATGTAGGCGTGGATCGTGCGGTATTCCCTGACGGGGATGTCGGGACGCTCAAGAGCCGCCTGGGCGGTTCTGCCGTCGTCTGGAGGAGGATTTCCCTCAAGCCGAAGCCCACGCCGTTTGAAAAACGCGAATGGGCCCAGAGATGGAATCCCTTCGGCATGTGTTCCTGGCCGCCGGAAGATGACGCCATAGAGAGCTTTCATACCCATGTGCGTGAGCAGGCCAGGGCGCTATTGGGGGAAGACCTGGCTCGCACCGAAAAATTCACGACGTCGATAAAAGACGGACTCGATATCAGGGAAACGCTCCGCAACTGGCATACGGGCGACCTCTATGTAAAGGAAATTCCCCCCGCGCGGGGAAATCTGGAGGTCGTCGTCTTTTTATTCGATACGCCCGCCGACGCCGAGAAGTATTCCTGGCGTACGATGTGGTACGCCGAACATGACGAAGAATCGACGCTCTGCATCTATGCGACTCCGTTCGAGAACAATTTGGTGGGACCGGGCATCGCGGAATCGCAATACGGCGGGGCGTTCTTTGTCTTTCCTCCCCGTCATATCGAGGACGTCTGGCGGGATCCGCGCTTTCGCTACACGCAGACACTGGAGGAGCGATTGATCGCAGGGGCGTGTTTTCATTCGAGAGAGCGGTTCATCGCTCTGGTGAGTCCAAAGCCGCCCGATTCTCGCTGGCGTCGGATTGCGCGGCAACACAATAAACATTTGATTCACATTCCCATTGGCCGGTTTTCTGGAGAGACCATCGCCCGAATCCGTCGGTTTCATGTTCTGAGCGGAAAAAACATCAGGAGCTACGCCGCTCGATTCATACGGGAAATGTAATCCTAGCGTATTGCTTGAGAAGTGAGAAAATAGGGAGTCAAGTTGTTCCACATTTGTTAGACTCAAAGAGTCGTTCCACTGAAAACAGCCTACTCCCATGAAGGAGTTCAAAAAATGGACGTGCAGGAACTATTCGCCAGATTTCCCGAAATACCAGCGGATTTACATGCAGAGGAAGTGATGGCTCGATTCGCCGAGGTTTTTGGCGAGCCTCTCTCCATCGCTCAAAAGCCCTCCGCCTGCTCCACGGAGTACGACGCCGGAAACCACTATTATATGAAACTCATCAACCCGATAGGCATATACCGCCTTGGATTGATGAAACGCGAGATGCTGCTCTCACAAATTGCCGGACTGGTCGAAAAACAGCAGACGGACCCGAGCTTTGTTGAAACGCTCGCGCCGCCCGACGTCGTGGCGAAAGAGATCAGGGGTCCCGGCTGTGGATGATAATAGCCATCGCAGCGGTCCCCCTCGTCTATTACGCCGTGGATGAGGGGATTTTCTTCGTGAGTCGGAAGTAGTCGATTCACGATGCGGGTCTGATATATGTATACGATCTCCAAAGTCGATCTTGCGGGCGCATTCGCCAGGGAGTTCCTTGACGCACCGGTTGAAGCGGGAATCATCGGCGTGTTTCGCAGAAGTTTGTATGTGGAGAATGCTTCCGGGCGGCTCGCGTGCGTCGGGGAGGGGGGAATCGGGCCGGGGCCGTTGAATGCGCTTTGTGAATTCCCGGACGACGTTGATTTCACGCAATACCTGGAACCGGGAAGCCCTGCCGAAGTCCGGGATGGCTGGATGCGGCTCGGCCCCCGGATGAGAGTCGATGTATCCCGCCCGATGGCATGGGAGCCTGAGCCGATTCCGGTCGGGTGGGATTTGGCGTTTTTTCTGGAAAATCTCCCGTTTCTCGCTCAATGGATAGCCGGGACGGGGCCTCGGGAAGGCCTGGCCCCGCTCATCGCGCAGGTTGTGAGCGGCGGGGAAATTGCGAGTGAGGACGCGTTTCAAAAAATCTCCCGAGAGGGAATCGCAGATTTCGCTCATTGGCTGTCGGATTCGCTCAATGGTGAGGGAAATCATGAAATTCCCGCCGCCGCCCGCAGGCTGGTAGGCCTCGGTCATGGGCTCACGCCGTCGGGGGACGATTTCTGGTGCGGCGCGATGTTGGCGTTGCGCGCGCTGGGCTTCACGGACATCCTGGAAAGAGTCTCAGGCGCCGTCTTGAAACAGGCGGGAGAGCGGACGAACAAGATCAGTCGCGCGCACCTGGAGTGCGCGGCGGCGGGGCAGGGAGCGCAGGCCCTGCATGAAACGATTTCGGCGGTGGGGGTGAGGGATGAAGCGCGTTTGCGTTCCGCCTTGCGCGCGCTGGACGGGATAGGGCATACCTCGGGCCGGGATTCCCTGGCCGGCGTCGTGCGCGTTATGGTTTCGGCGGCGGCGCAGAGGAACCACCGTGTTTTGGCATGAACTTCCTGGAGCGTGATTCATGAGCAGGGTGGCCGTGTTGGGAGTCGGCGCCATCGGCGGCGTGTTCGGGGTCCGGCTGTGCCGGTTGGAGAGGCACGACGTTACGCTGTGCGTGCGCAGGCCCATCGAGGAGCTCGTGGTGGAGACGCCTGATTCCGTCATCGAATCCAAGGTGAAGTGCGTCACCTCTCCCTCGGAGGCGGGCCCCGTCGACTGCGTTCTCCTGGCGGTCAAGGGGCACCAGGTGCCCGACGTCGCGGGTTGGCTGGAGGCGCTGGTTGGGGACGATACCATCATCGCCGTTCTGCAGAACGGCGTGGAGCACAGAGAGCGCGTGGCGCCTTACGCCGGGGGGGCGGAGGTCGTTCCCGTCGTGGTGAACTGTCCGGCGGACAGGCTGGCGCCCGGCCATGTGGCGCAGCAGGGAGGCGCCCGGCTCGTTCCCGAAGACGGCCCCGGCGCGAGATTTCTCGCCGCGCTGTACGAGGGAACGGACGTGCCCGTGAAGCCGACTCCCGACTTCACGACCGCCTCGTGGGCGAAGTTGTGCAACAACGTCGGCGCGGGCCCCGCCACCGCGCTCACGGACAGGGGCAGGGGCGTGCTGCGCGAGCCGGGCGTCGCCGAGTTTTGCCGGGGACTCGTGCGCGAATGCGCCGCCGTGGGAAGGGCCGAGGGCGCGGAACTGGCCGATGACGTCGCCGAGCGGACGGTCGAACGCTTGCAGGACGCCGACCCCGAGGCGACCACCTCCATGCTCGTCGACAGGCGCGCCGGACGCCCCGTCGAGGCGGACGTCATGACGGGCGCGGTCGTTCGAATCGGCGCCGGACACGGCATCCCCACGCCCCTGACTACGGCGGCGGATGCGCTGCTGCGCGCCGCGAACGCCTGACCTCCCGCCCGCGAAAAGGGCGATTTTTCTCATAACCATATATATATCAATAAGATAAATTTTCAGTTTTTTACCGAAAAACATCGTGAATTTATACATATTTATCCAATTTTTCAGGAATTCCGAATCCACCGTTTTCCTCCCGCCCCGGGGCCGTTGCGCCGCCTCGCTCCCGTCCGCGGGAAAAGACGGCTTGTGAGGTTCGGCCCGCATCGGGTCTTCCCCCTGAGAGGGCCGCCGGGACGACGCCCCGGCGGGAGAGAATCCGCCCGCTCCGCCTCCGTGGAGGGGCCGGACGCCTCGCCACCATACCGGAACGCCCGCCCGGCGCGGGAAGCGCAAATGCGGGGAAATGCGCGCGAGGTCGAACACGGCCCGGAAGGGAGGTCCGCCCCTGCATTCGTCATTCGAGGGGGCGCACAGGGACTGCATACGGAGTTGTTGAAAAAGCCTCCCGGCGGGGTAAAGGCGCCCCCCCTGCCCCCCCCCTTGCCAGGGGTCAAACGCGAGTGAGGAGAGGCTGTTGGAAAAACCCTCTCCGCCTCACCCTGATTAGCGGCGAAGCCGCGTATCGAAGGGCGAAGTCCGCGCCTGCGGGTGTCAAACACGATTGATGAATGGGTGTCTGACGCGACCGAGAAGGGAGCGATTGCTCGGGATGACGCGCCCGACGGGCGCCCCCCCTCCTCGGTCGGGATTGGTCCGTAGGGGTCGCATATCATGCGACCCGGCCTTTTTTCGCCTCTCCGGCGACGGGCCGCATATTATGTCGGACATATATGTCCGACATACAAAACCAACCCCCGACAAGGCGGCCAGAGCAGGTTGCTCCCATGGGATTTTCCCGTCAATGGGGCTTTTTCAACGGCCCGGACAAGGGGGGGTAGGGGGGGGATTTTGCGGCGGCGGCCTTTTTTCCGTCATTCCGGCGTCGGAACCGACCGAGGAGGGAGGTCGAACCCGATTGATGAATGAGGGTTCGTCGGAATCCATTTTACGCCTTTTGCCTCTCGTCGGGGTTCTCGCGCATCGGCGGGGAAGAAAACGCCGCCGTTCATTCACTCGCATCCGCAAATGGATTCCGGCTTTCGCCGGAATGACGGCGGCGGTCCATTCCGGGGGAGGAGGGGGTGTTGAAAAAGCCTCACAGAGGGAGCGCACCGAATTTCACTCCCCCCTTGAGGGGGTTGTTGAAAAAACCGGACAGAGACAATTTGTTTGTAGGTCAGACATATATGTCTGACCTACAAACCTCTGCGAAACGAAACGCAGGGGCGGACCTGTGTGTCCGCTCGACACCGGAACAGGGTCTTTCAACAACCCTGACAAGGGGGGTAGGGGGGCTCTCTTGAGTTACGTTCAGAAGTTGTGTATGGGCTGAATTGAAGAAGGCGGCGCATCCTGCTGAAATAGGGTTTGCTAAATAGCCCGGTCATTCAGCACAAGGAGATGCGCCACCATGAGAGAAGATACGACGCTACCCTTTCGGAGTCCAGCGTTGCGCGACGAGTTGAGCGAACTGGTTCGCGCGGGCGCGCAGCGAATCATCCGCCAGGCGGTGGAGGCGGAGTTGGCGGCCTTTCTGGAAGAACACGCCGATCACGACGCGCGGGGCCACCGCGCGGTGGTGCGCAACGGCTACCTGCCGTCGCGGGAGGTATTGACGGGAGTGGGTCCGGTGCGCGTCCGGGTTCCGCGGACGCGCGACAGGTCGGGTACGGGGCGGCGTTTCCGCTCGGAGCTTTTGCCGCCGTATCTGCGCAAGACGAGGCGCGTGGAGGCGGTGATACCGTGGCTGTACCTGAAGGGGGTATCGACGAACGACTTCGGCGAGGCGCTCACGGCGCTGTTCGGCGCGTCGGTGGGGGGTTTGTCCCCGGCGAGCGTTTCGCGGCTCAAGGAGGGTTGGGAGCGCGAGTACGCCGCGTGGCGCGAGCGGGACTGGGGTGTCGAGGAGTTCGTGTATCTGTGGGTGGACGGCATCTACATGAACGTGCGCAGCGGGGAGCGGCGTTGTCTTCTGGTGGTCGTGGGCTGCGATGCGCGCGGCCGCAAGCGCTTCGTGGCCCTGGAACCGGGCTTCCGGGAATCGAAGGAGAGCTGGAAGGCGGTTTTGTTGCGCCTGCGGGAGCGGGGGGTGAAGGCGGCGAAGCCGGCGGTGGGCGACGGGGGGCTGGGATTCTGGTCGGCCCTGGCCGAGGTGTACCCCGAGACCCGGGCGCAGCGCTGCTGGGTTCACAAGACGGCGAACGTTCTCGACAAGCTGCCCAAAAGCGTTCAGAGCGAAGCGAGGCCGATGTTGTACGAGATGTGGGGGGCCGACACCCGCGCGCGGGCAGAGAGCGCGCTCGCACGCTTCTGCGCCACCTGGGAGGCGAAGTACCCCAAGGCCGTCGATTGCCTGGCGCGGGACCGAGAGGAGTTGTTCGCCTTCTACGACTTCCCGGCGTCGCACTGGCGGAGCATTCGGACGACGAACCCCATCGAGGCGACCTTCGCCACCATCCGGCTGCGCACGGCGAAGACGCGGAACTGCCTGAGCGAGAAGTCGGCGCTGAGCCTCGCGCATCAACTCGCCATGAGCGCCGAGAAAAGGTGGGGGCGGCTGGGCGGCGTGCGTCATCTGGCGAATGTGGTCACCGACGTGAGGTTCGTCGATGGGGTGAGCGAAAAAGAAACCGGCAGGGAGGCCGCCGGACTCAGGACGGCCATACACAACATTTGACAGTAACTCGGCTCTCTTTGTCAGGGGGCAACAGCGATGCCCTTCGACGAGGACTTTTTCAACAACCCCTCATCAGTCGAGATTTTCCTCGGCGGGGGGTTGAAATGCCGCTTGTAGGGACAGGCCCCCGCGCGTGTCCAAGGTCGCGACCTGTCCCTACGGAGAGAGTCCTCCGCTCACGCCTTCCAGGCTTCCGGCGGGGCCGCCGCGTCGCGCGGGTGGCCGTCTCGCGAGAGGCGATCCCGGAACCACTCCTCGTTCACCCGGTTCGTGTAGGGGTCCATGACGGCCATGTCGCAGAATATCTCGATGCAGTTGCCCGAGGGGTCCGCGATGTAGAGCGCGTGGTTCTCGCCCCAGAAGCCGTCGCCCTCGGGGTGCGTGGGGCTATGGATGGAGGGCCCCCAGAAAATTTCGATATCTTTTTCTTCCAGCCAGGACGCCCATTCCGCGAGTTGCGTCCGGTCTTCCACCTCGAACGCGATGTGGTGCAGGCCCGTCTGCAGGGAGAAGAAGGAGCGCTCCTCGGGCGGAGCGGGGCCTTCGCCCTCGGGCCAGAAGATGAGGTTCATGTCGTGGTGAAGCTCCGTGCACCGCATGAAGCAGAGCCCGAAGGGGAAATCGCCCACCGTGCCCGGCTCGAATATCTCCGAGATGGTGAAGCCCAGCGTGTTCACGTAAAAATCCTTGGCCGCCTCGATGTCGTGCACCTTGACGGCGGCGTGTTGGAGCCGCGTGAAGCCCCCGGATGGTCTCGGCATGTGAATTTCTCCTCCGTTCCTGTGAGTCGATGATAATCAGTCGATGCAGGCCCATGAATCCCTGCCCAGGTCCCCCAGGCCCTCGCAGCCGTCCTCGGTGACGGCGACGGCGTCTTCAATCTTCACGTGGCCGACTTGCGCGTGGCGGATGTCGCACTCCACCGACACCACCATGCCCGCCTCTAAAGCGCGCTCCACATCGGGGCCGAAGCGCGGGAGTTCCTGTTGCACCATGCCGATGCCGTGCGCCTCGAAAACGCCTAAATCGGCGAAGCCCGTATCCGCGAACGCCTGGTGCCCCCGCTCGTGAACGGAGGCGCAGCTCGCCCCGGCGCGAATGGCGTCCCGGCAGGCGTCTACCGAGTGGAGACAGGCTTTATGCAATTCCTCGGCCAGGGCGGAGGGTTCGCCGCGCACCCCCATCCGGCAGATGTCGGACATGTAGCCCGCCTCGGAGCCGCCCGCGTCGATGTGGAGTATTTCTCCTCGCTCCCATATTTTATCGGACGGCTCGCGCCGCATGCCCGGCCCCGCCGCGGTGAAGGCGTAGTGGAAATGAAGGCCGCGCCGCACCATTTCCTCCTCCACCCTTCGCTCGATCCGCCGGGTCGTTACGCCGCGCGCGCCCTCCTGGAAGCCGGCCTGTATGGCTTCAGAATCCGCAAGCGCCGCGCGCCGGAATATCTCCAGTTCGTCCTCCCGCTTCACGGCGCGTAGTTCTTCCAGGATGGAGAGGGAATCGACGAACCGCGCGCCGGGGAGTTCGCTCTGGAGCGCCTCCATCGCGTCCACGGGCAGGAAGGCGCGCTCGACGGCGATGGTTCCTTTATCGAGGCCGCGCTTCCTGACGGCCTCGGCGGCCGTTTCCGCAGCGCCGACGGTTCCCCGCGCCTTCGTGTAGATGACGTCGGGTATCCAGGTGTCCACCTCGTTTCGGGGCGACGCCTCGACGCGCCAAGCCACCTGAAAGGCGTTTTCGGGGTTTTCCCGCGGGATCCCCGCGAAGGGGAGGTACTGGCTCGGCCCGATGGCGGCCACCCGCTCGCGGAAGTGGAAGTAGTAGCCGCCCGTCAGGTAGCGGACGTTGTGGGGCGTGTGCGCGAGTATGAGGTCGACGCCCGCCTCTTCCATCAGGCGCGCGAGTTTTTCCTCGTCGTACAGGGGCCGCATCAGTCGACGACCACCCAGTCCTCACGCCCCAGGTCGCCCAGGGGCTCGTAGCCGTCCGACGTCACCGCCACGGCGTCCTCGACCTTCACGTAGCCCACCTCGGGGTGGCGGATGTCGGTCTCGATGGACACCACCATGCCTTCTTCGAGCGCTCTCTCCACGCCGGGGCCGAAATAGGGCTGTTCGTGCGAGACCATGCCGATGCCGTGGATGATGAAGTTGCCGTACGCGCCGTGCTCGGTGTTCTTGAGATACGCCGCGCCCTTCTCGTATATGTCGCCGCACACCGCGCCCGGACGAATCTCCGCGCGCACGTAGTCCTGCGTTCCCAGGCACGCCTTGTAGAGCTCGTCCGCCAGCGGCGTGGGCTCGCCGCGCACGCCCATGCGGCAGATGTCCGTCAGGTAGTCGGATTCCGAGCCGCCGGCGTCCAGGTGCAGCACCTCTCCTTTTTCCCACACCTTCTCGGAGGGGGCGCGCAGCATGCCCGGCCCCGCGCAGGCGAAGACCCACAGGAAGTGCAGGCCCCTGTCCGTCATGCCGCGCTCCACGGCGTGGGCGACGTCGCGCGTCGTGGCGCCGGGCGCCGCCGTCTCGAACGCCTCGCGGATGGCTTCCGCGTCCGCCTGGGAGATGCGTCGGTAGATATCGATCTCCTCGGGCGTCTTGATGGCGCGAAGCTCCTCCAGGATCGGCAGCGCCTCCGTGAACGCCGCGTTCGGCAGCGCGCGCATGAGCGCGTCCTTGGCGGAGGAGGGGAGAAAGTTCTCCTCCACGGCGATGGTCCCGCCCCCCAGCCCGCGTTCCGCGATGGCGTCCGCGGCGTCCGCGGCGGCTTGCGCCGGCGTCCTCTGCGAGGGGATGAGTTCGGGTATCCAGAGGTTCTGGTCCTGCGCCTGGCCGAGTTCGCCGCTCCCGCCGATCAGGAACGCCTTCCCGGCGTCGCCGCGCGGGATGCCCGCCAGCGCCATGTACTGGCCGCGCCCCATGGACGTGAACCTCTCGTGAAAATGGAAGTAGTAGCCGCCGCACAAGTAACGCACGTTCTCGCGCGAGTTCGCGAGAACGAGGTCGACGCCCGCGTCCTGCATGAGGCGGTCCAGTTTTTCACCGTCATAGGGTGGCTGCATGGAAAATCCTCCAATCCTTGTTCGCCCGGAGGCATCTGAAACAGTGGTTTGTCGTATCGCTTCATCCTCGCCCAGAACAGGGCGAGGGTCAATCCGAAACCCCGTGAAATCGAACGCCGCGCCGCCCGGTTCGGGGTTTTTGAAAAGGCCCTGATTTCGTGATTCGGCGAATGGAGCCAACCTGAGAGGGGGTTTGTAGGGACAGGCCCCCGTGCCTGTCCGAGATCGTGACCTGTCCGATGCCCCCGCGCCTGTCCCTGCGAAGCCAACCACGGGGATGGACATATCCGATACGGGCGGCCACGGAGGGTAGGGCGGCCCTAGGTCGAACTCCCCTCTTCGGGAAGTTCGACGCCCTGCTACGGGTGAATGCGGTTTTGATCGTCATTCCGGCGAAAGCCGGAATCCATTTTTACGCCTTTTGCCTTTCGTCAGGATTCCCGCGCATCGGCGGGGAGTGAAACGCCGTCGTTCATTCACACGCATCCGCAAATGGATTCCGGCTTTCGCCGGAATGACGGCGGTGGTCAATTCCGAGCGAGGAGGGGGATGTTTGTAGGTAGCGCTCCCAAGAAGGGAGCGCTACAAATATGCGGCCCATGACGGGTGGCGAAAAAGGCCGGGTCGCATATATGTCGGACATATATGTCCGACATACACACAAACAATTTTTTTCTCTTCCGAGTTTTTCAACAACCCCGAATCATAGCGATTTCAAGCGGTTAGGCCGAGTTCTTTTTTCTTCGCCTCCACGTCGATTCCGAAGAGCCGGGCCTGGTTCTCGCCCAGAATGTTTCGCTTGTCCTGCTCCGTGATGGGAGGATAGCCGTATCGTTCCTGGAGTTCCTCGTCGATCTCCATCTCCCAGAACCACTCGATCATCGGCTGGGGATTGCCGAGCAGGGGCGCTTCCGAACCCCAGAGGATTCTGTCGGAGCCCACGTCCCGAAGCAGCCTGCCCATGTATTCCTTGAACTGCCAGGGCGCGATGAGGGGCAGGTGCATCGTGCCCGAGAGGACGAGCGCGACGTTCTCGAAGCGTGCGGCGATGTATACGCATTCCTCGAAGTAGGGGAGCGCGAGGTGGTGGATGGCGAAGGTGAGGTCGGGGAAATCCATCGCCGCCTGCTGGATGTCGAGCGGGGTCAGGTCTTCGAGCCGCGCGCGCGTGATGGGAAAGCCCTTGTGGTACTGGAACACGTTGATTCCCAGCTCGCGTCCTCGCTCGTATATGGGATAGGCGAGTTCGGGGTCGTCGCATCGCCAGGAATTCCCGTCGATGTGGGCGTTGTAGAATTTCACCGAGCGCGCGCCCATTTCCGTGACCTGGCGCTCCAGTTCCTCGAGCGCGCCCTGCACGCTCGGATACTTGGGGTCCACCCCGCCGCAGAACAGGACGCGATCCGGATTCGCGCATGCGAATTCGTATTGCGCCTGAATGGGGGAGAAGCCCTCCTTGTAGACGTCGTAGAGCACGACGGCCTGCGCCATCGCCATGTCGGTCCCGGAATCCTCGAAGACCAGCTTGCCGAGCTCGCGCGAAGTCCACTTTTTGGCGAACCCGCCGATGGGGTCTCCGCCCGCGTAGAGGTCCTCCTGGCCCCCGGGGCGTCTTCCCTTGCCGATGCGCAGGTGCCAGAGGCGATCGAGGCCGCTGTCCGGGCGGGCGAGGTTCTCGTCCGACAGGTCGTACATGTGCACCACGTTGTCGAATACGAAGACGTCGCCGTTCAGCATTTGCGCATCCCTTCTAAGAGGTTGTTGAAAGAGCCGGATAGGAAAAATTAGTTTGTGTGTAGGTCGGACATATATGCGACCCTGAATTTTTTCATTTTTCACCCACTACACGGGCCGCATATATGCGGCCCCTACAACAACCGCCCCTTCCCGGTTATGCGAAACACTCGTTCACTAGGGCTTCTTCAACTAGCCCCTCGGGTGGGTTTGCCGGTGAATCGTGCTAATTCCAAGCCTAAAATATCGCAAAAATCGCCGATAAGCCACGGGGTGGAGCAGGCTCCGATCCAAAAAAGAGGATTTTCCCGAATGCGGTTGACCATGCGCGCATGAATCTATACATTGCCACCCGGTTAGACGAATCAACCCTCTTGACATTGAGATTATTTGCTTTTGGGGGAGCAATTGATGGGCCGGTTTGCGAAAGTCCTGCAATCATCGGTCGGCGCCAAGGTCGCCATGGCCGTCACCGGGATTCTGTTGGTCCTGTTCATCATCGCCCACATGCTCGGCAACCTCCTGATGTTCGCAGGCCCCGAGGCGACGAACGCCTACGCCAAGGGCTTGAAGGACCTGGGCGCCTTGCTGTGGGTCGCGCGAATCGGCCTGCTGGTCGTGTTCCTGGTGCACATCGGCTCGGCGCTGCGTCTTTGGCGCATGAACCGCGCGGCCCGGCCGCAGGCCTACGCCGTCTCCGAATCCACGATGGTCACCTACGCGGGCCGCTCCATCGTGCTGACGGGCGCCCTGGTGCTGGCCTTCGCGGCGTATCACCTGCTTCATTTCACCCTGTTCGCCACGAACCCCGAATTCGCCGGGTTGCACGACGCGCAGGGCCGTCACGACGTGTACCGCATGGTGATTCTGGGATTCGGGAACACCGCGGTGTCGGGCGTGTATCTGGTTTCGATGATTCTTCTGGGGCTTCACCTGAGCCACGGCGTGACGAGCCTGTTCCAGTCGCTCGGGATCAACAATCCCTCTTACAACCCTTTGATCAAACGGCTGGGCCCCTGGAGCGGCGTCCTCGTAGCAATCGGCTTCATGGCGATTCCGCTGGCCGTCTTGGCGGGCGTGTTGAAATAGTTCTCCCCTGGTGAGGAGAAGGGTATGGATACGAACGGCAGCCTGAACGGAAACGTCCCCGCAGGTCCTCTGGCGGAGAAGTGGGACAATCACCGCTTCAACATGAAGCTCGTGAACCCGGCCAACAGACGCCGCTACAAGGTGATCGTGGTGGGTTCGGGGCTGGCCGGAGGGGGCGCCGCGGCCACGCTGGGCGAGTTGGGCTACAACGTGGATTGCTTCTGTTATCAGGACAGCCCCCGGCGTGCGCACTCCATCGCGGCCCAGGGCGGGATCAACGCCGCCAAGAACTACCAGAACGACGGCGACAGCACCTACCGGCTCTTCTACGACACCATCAAGGGGGGTGATTTCCGCTCCCGCGAGTCGAACGTGTACCGGCTGGCGCAGGTGAGCGCGAACATCATCGACCAGTGCGTCGCCATGGGCGTGCCCTTCGCGCGCGAGTACGGCGGCCAGCTCGCGAACCGCTCCTTCGGCGGGGCGCAGGTGTCGAGAACCTTCTACGCCAGGGGCCAGACGGGCCAGCAGCTTCTCCTGGGCGTGTATGCGGCCCTGAGCCGGCAGATAGCGGCCGGTTCGGTGAAAATGCACTCGCGCACCGAGATGCTCGAAGTCGTCCTGGTCGACGGGCAGGCGAAGGGCATCGTCACCAGAAACCTCGTGACAGGCGAGATCGAAAAACACGCGGCGGACGTGGTCATCATGGCGACGGGCGGTTACGGCCCGGTGTTCTACCTCTCCACGAACGCGATGGGGAACAACATCACCGCCTCGATACGCGCGTACATGAAGGGCGCTTATTTCGCCAACCCCTGCTACACGCAAATCCACCCCACCTGCATTCCGGTTTCGGGGGATCACCAGTCGAAACTCACGCTCATGTCCGAATCGCTCAGAAACGACGGGCGCATCTGGGTGCCGACCAAGGAAGGCGACCCGCGCGGCCCCGCCGAGATACCCGAGGACGAGCGCGATTATTACCTGGAGCGCATGTACCCGAGCTTCGGGAACCTGGCGCCTCGCGACATCGCCTCGCGCGCGGCGAAAAGGGCGTGCGACGAGGGGCGCGGCGTGGGCGATACGGGTCTGGGCGTTTATCTCGACTTCACGGACGCCATCAAGCGCCTGAGTTTGCCCGTGGTGCAGCAGCGCTACGGCAACCTCTTCGACATGTACGAGAAGATCACCGGCGAGAACGCCTATCAGGTGCCCATGCGCATCTATCCGGCCATCCACTACACGATGGGCGGCCTGTGGGTCGACTACAACCTGATGAGCAACATCCCCGGCCTGTTCGTGCTGGGAGAGTCGAATTTTTCGGATCACGGCGCGAACCGCCTGGGCGCGAGCGCCCTCATGCAGGGGCTGGCGGACGGCTACTTCGTCGCGCCCTACACGGTGGGGAACTACCTCGCGAGCCTGACGCCGGGCGATTATTCCGCCGATTCCTCGGAATTCACGCAGGCCGCCGACGACGTGAAGGACAGGATCAGGCGCGTGCTCTCGGTCGACGGCAAGCGCACGGTCACCTCGTTCCACCGCGAACTGGGTCTCATCTGCTGGGATTACTGCGGCATGGCCCGCACCGACCAGAGCCTGACCAAGGCGCTCGACCTGATTCCCGCGCTCAAGGAGGAATTCTGGGAGAACGTCTCCGTGCCCGGAGGGGGCGACGAGTTGAACCCCGAGCTCGAAAAGGCGCTGCGCGTGGCCGATTTCCTCGAGTTTGCGGAACTCATGTGCTACGACGCGCTCATGCGGAAGGAATCCTGTGGCGGCCACTTCCGGGAGGAATACCAGACGCAGGAGGGCGAAGCCCTTCGCGACGATGAGAATTTCAGCCACGTGAGCGCGTGGGAGGCGCCGCGCAACGGCGGACGCCCGATACTGCACAAGGAAAATCTCGAATTCGAAGAGGTTGAATTCAGCGTGAGGAGTTACAAGTAATGGACCTCACCCTCAGGGTTTGGCGGCAAAAGGACGCTCGGTCGACGGGCAGGATCGAGACCTACCAGGTGAGTGGCATCATTCCCGACATGTCTTTCCTGGAGATGCTCGACGTGACGAACGAGCGTCTCATCGAGGAGGGGGAGGAACCCATCGCCTTCGACCACGATTGCCGCGAGGGAATCTGCGGCATGTGCTCGCTCGTCATCAACGGGAAGGCGCACGGCGGTTTCTCCGGAACGACCACCTGCCAGCTTCACATGAGAAAATTCAGCGACGGCGACACCATCACGATCGAGCCCTGGCGGGCGAGCGCCTTCCCGATCCTACGGGACCTGGTGGTGGATCGCACCTCGTTCGACCGCATCATCCAGGTGGGCGGGTTCATCTCCGCGAACACGGGGGGCGCGCCGGACGGCAACGCGGTCCCCATCCCCAAGCCCGACGCGGACGCGGCCATGGACGCGGCCGCCTGCATCGGCTGCGGCGCCTGCGCGGCGTCGTGCCCGAACGGCTCGGCGATGCTCTTCGTGGCGGCGAAGGTTTCCCACCTCGCGCACCTGCCCCAGGGAGTGCCCGAACGGGGGCAGAGGGTGCTCAATATGGTCGCCCGGATGGATGAGGAGGGTTTCGGCAACTGCACCAACCACGCCGAGTGCGAGGCCATGTGCCCCAAGGACATCAGCATCAGCCACATCGCCAAGATGAACCGCGAGTTCATCCGCGCGACCGTGAGGGGCGATTAAGCTTTACTTTTCATATACTTATAAGGAGGCTCCCCCGAGCGGGGAGCCTTTTTCTTGGCGGGAGAACGGTTTGAGCCGGGCAGAAGTCGGCGGAGCCGCCCGCCGAGCCGCTCGGTCCCCGCATCATCCATGCGTCATGCCATGGGAATCATATAGCGCCGCATGAGCCTGTGGATGGTCATGCGGAAGAGCTGGTCGGTGATGAGGCCGAACGTGCCCAGCATCAGGAAGCCGACGAACATCTCCGCGGGCGCGATGATGTTCGTGCTCTGCATGATGAGGAAGCCGATGCCCTGGTCGGCGGCCAGCATCTCCGCGGCCACGACGCCCATGAAGGAGAAGCCCAGCGCGATCCGCAGTCCGGTGAGGATGTGGGGCCAGGCCGAAGGCAGGACGACGCGCACGAAGACGTCCCCCTTGCGCGCGCCCAGGCAAAGAGCGGCCCGCACCCGAATCTGCGGGGTGGAGGCAACGCCCGCGGCGGTGTTGAACAGCACCGCGATCCCCGCGGCGTAGGAGATGATGAAATACTTTCCGATCTCGCCGATGCCGAAAATAGAGACGACCAGCGGAATGAGGGCCACCGGCGGGATGTTCCGGCAGAACTCAAGCGGCGGTTCGATGAGGTCCCGGGCCAGGCGAATCGCCCCGGTCGCCACCCCGACCACGATTCCGATAAAACACCCCAGGGCGTAGCCCAGGACGATGCGCTTCAGGCTCGCTCCGAGGTGGGCGAACAACACGGCGTTCCAGGTCATCTCGGCGAGTTTTTCGGCCACCGAGACGGGAGAGGGAACGATAGCGGCTTCGAAGAAGGTTCCGCTCGACGCCCACCAGACCCCGATGAACGCCAGGATAGAAACCGACAGCCTCGCCAGCTTTCCCGCATACATTCGCCCCGGCCTCCCTTTCCGCCTCAGTCGAACGCCGCCGTCTGCAGCATGTAGCGCCGCATGAGACGGCCGATGGTGAACTGGAAGGCGCGATCCGTGACGAGGCCGATCAGGCCCAGCAGGAACAGGCCCGAGAACATCTGCTCGGGAAGCAGCATGTTCCGGCTCTGCATGATGAGGTAGCCCACGCCGGACTCGGCCGCGATCATCTCCGCGGCCACCACCCCCATGAACGCGAAGCCGAGCGCGACCCGAAGCCCGGTGAGGATGAACGGCCAGGCAGAGGGCAGCACCACGCGCGTGAAGATTTCCCAACGCCCCGCGCCCAGGCACATGGCCGCGCGGACGCGAATCTGGGGGGTGGACGCCACCCCCGCTGCGGTGTTGAAGACGACCGGAATGATGGTCGAATAGATGATGACGAAATACTTGCTGGGCTCCTCCAGGCCGAAGGCGTTCACCGCCAGCGGAATGATGGCGACCGGCGTAATGTTGCGCACGAACTGAAGGGGCGGTTCGAGCATGTCTTCGGCAATCCGGATCCGCGCGACGGCGACCCCCGTGAGAATCCCCAGGACGGACCCGAACGCGTAACCGACGATCACGCGCCGGAGGCTGGCCCAGGCGTGAAAGAGTATCTCGCCCTCCGCCGTCATCTCCCAGAGGTTCACGGCCACCTTGTGCGGCGGGGGCACCAGGATCGGGTTGAAGACGGCGCCGCTGCTCAGCCACCACAGGGCGAGCGCACAGGCGACCGATAGCGTTCTCAGAAAAAACTTCCGGGGGTTCACCGCGCGCGCATCCTCTGTACTTCTTCGTCGATGAGCGACTCGACCCGGCTGTACATGGCGGCGAAATCGGGATTGGACGGAGAGCGGGGCTCCTCCAGGTCGATCTGAAAGATCTCCTTGATCCCCGCCTCCGGCCCGGCCGTCATCACCGCCAGGTGGGTGCTCAACAGGAGCGCCTCGAAGATGTCGTGGGTGATGTAGAAGATGGTCTTGCCCGTCTCGTCCCAGATCTTGCGGAATTCGACCTGAAGGTGTTTCTTCGTGATCGCGTCCAGCGCCGCGAACGGCTCGTCCATGAGGAGGATGTCCGGGTCGTTCGCCAGCGCGCGGGCGATCTGGATGCGCTGCTTCATCCCGCCCGAGAGTTCAAAGGGAAACTTCCCGCCGTCGGCGTCGAGGCCCACGAGCCGAAGATACCTGTCGGCCAGCTCCTTGCGCGCCGGGGCGCCGAGGCGGGCCATCTTCGGGCCGAACTCCACGTTTTCGCGCGCGTTCATCCAGGGGAAGAGGGCGTTGCTGACGTCCTGGAAGATGACCGTCCTGTCCGTTCCGGGTCCGGTGACGGGGTTGTCGTCGAGGGAAACGCCTCCCGTCGTCGTCCCTTCAAAGCCGGCGACGATGTTGAGGAGGGTGGATTTGCCGCACCCGCTCGGCCCGAGGAGAGTGAAAAAAGCCCCCCGCTCCACTGTCAGGGTGACGTCCCGCAACACCTGCGCGACGCCCCCGTCGGCGCGGTCAAAATCCTTGCCTACGCCCTCCAGGCGTAAGACCCGCCAGTTCACACCGCCTCCCCGTCCCCGCCCCCGGCCGCCGTTTGGCCGGCCGGAGGCGGGGGAAACCGCGCTGTTGAAAAACCCCTCGTGGGCCCCTGCAAGTAAAGAGTTTGTAGGGACAGGCCCCCGTGCCTGTCCGAGTGCGGTGGGAGGACACACAGGTCCTCCCCTACAAGAAGCATCGCGTTTTGACCCGTAGGGGCGGCCCTATGTGTCCGCCCGGTCTCGAAAGAGGCCTTTTCAACAGGCCCAAACCGCGTTTTCGTCCCGCGCCTACTTGATGAGCTTGGAGCTCACCGACTTCAGGCCCCTCGAGTCAAAGAGCTTGCCCCAGTCCACTTTGGCCTTGGACTTGCCCTTCGAGATCATGAAGTTGTTGAGGGAGTCCATGTCCTTTCGGAACTGCGGCGTATAGGACACGTCCATGTTCATGACCGCTATCATCCGCTTGGCCTTCTCCGCGGGGACCTTGAACTCCTTGCCCACGATCTTCGCCGCTTCGTCGAGGTTCTTCGCGGAGAATTCGGCCCCTTGGATCGTCCCCTTGATGAGGGCCGTCACGGCGTCGAAGTCGTTGTCGATGAGGTCCTTGCGGGCGGAGGTCACCATGTACTCGGTGAAGAAACCCTTGCCCGTGCTCAGGATGTGCACCTTCTTCGCTCCCGACACCTCGACCGACCGCCAGCCGAAGGGCTGCCAGATGGTGAAGCCGTCCAGGTCGCCCCGGTCGAGGGCGACGACCATCTCGGCCGGCTTGACGTTCTTGTACTTCACGTCGGAGAGCTTGACGCCGTTCGCGTCGAGATACTTGGCCGCGAAGAACTCAGACGTCGTCCCCAGCCACACGCCCATGGTCTTGCCGATGAAATCCTTGGCGCTCTTGACCGATGTTTTGGAGACCACCACCGAAAGTTCGGTGTAGTGCGCGGAGGGATGTACCCCGACTATCTTCCCCTTGGTCTGGAGCCAGGTGCGCACGGCGGGCCAGTCGCCCGTGTTCACGAAGTCCCCGCGGCCCGCGATGAACGACTGCGCGGCGACGCCGCCCGAGGTGAAATGCTTGAGTTTCACGTTGAGCCCCAGCTTCTTGTAGAACCCCTTGTGGACCGCCGCCACTATCGGCGCGAACTGGGGCGTGGAGCCGATGAGATAGGTGTACTGCGACTTCTTGGGCGCCGCCCCCGATGGAACGGCGACGGCCAATGCGAAGGCCGCCAGTAGAATCAGCACAAATAAGCGCTTCCTGCCTGCCGTGTGACGCATTGCTCATCCTCCTTGTTGTGATTGCCTCGAAAAACGAACATCGTCCGCAACTTCCCTGGACGAGCCCGTGTAGCCTATGCTCCGGTTATCCGGGGCAGCCGCCTGGATTCGCTGAAAAATGCCCGCGTTTCATGCCGCGCTTCGCCTTCCTCCCGTACAAAGTCAGAGCGTCACCGTGCTCCGGCGCTGCTCTTCGATCTTCCGCTTGATGTGGGGGAGGATTTCCTCCTTCGGCCTGCCGCAAACGTCGAGCAGCAGGCTCGCATAGACCTTCGTCGTATGGTAGAGGTCCTCCAGGCTCACGTGCTCGCCGATGTTCGGGTCCCACCCCGGCACCCCCGAGCGGGTCCTGCCGGAGGGTCCGTAGTTGAGGGTGGGAACGCCGTAGCGCGTGATGTGGGAGGCGTCCGATATCCAGCCCTCGGTCACCGTTTCCGGGTCCTGGCCGTGCACCGACTTGTGGGCGCGCTTGATGGCGCCGTAGATGTATTCGTCCTCTTCGATCTCGGCCCCCGGGTTGGACATGTACATCTCGAGGTCCACCTTGAGGTCGGGGTCTCCCGCCACGATCTCCTCGATGATGTCTTGAATCTCGCGCTTGATCTCCAGAGGGTGCTGCCTGGGCAAGAGGCGCGTATCCAGATACAGGTTGCAGAAAACGGGGGTGCGGCTGCACCGCCAGGGCCAGCCGCCCTCGATGGCAGCAATGTTCACGTTGGCGTTCGAATTGCCGTAGGGGTGCGCTTCGCGGTATTTGGGCGCCCAGCGCTCCAGGGCGTCGAGGATTTTCTTCATCTTCAAAATGGCGTTGACCGCGTTGTGCGCGTAGGTCGTGTGGGCCGGCGTCCCGTAGACGGTGATCTTGTGATAGACGTAGCCCATGTGGCCGAGGACCACCCGCATCTCGGAAGGCTCGCCGATGACCGCCATGTCGGCGGTGCCGCCGTGCGTGGCCAGATAGCAGGCGCCGCATCCGCCGCCCCGGTAGTGCTTGCCCTGGTACTGGTCGACAGCCCCCATCTCGATCTCGCCGCCCACCGCCCCGACAGTGACGTTTCCCTTGAGTTTCACGCCCGCGTCCTGGATGGCGTTGAGCGCCTCGACGTAGCAGGCGATGGCGCCCTTCATGTTGTAGATGCCCAGGCCGTATATCCACTCCTCGCCCGTGGCGGAGTCCGTCTCGCTCCAGGCTTGGGGCTGGTAGGCGGGGAGCTTGGGGAGGCCGGGCTCCTTGCCCGAGTAGGAGGTGTCGATATGACCGCAGAAGAGAAACTCGATTCCTGTGCCGTCGCCATGCAGGGTTCCCAGCGCGTTGAAGCGATCCGTCTCGAACTCCTGGAGGCGCGACGCCAGCCCGATGGACTCGTAGCGGTCGCCGAGGAAGTGGGCGATCTCGCTCTCCTCCCCGGTGGGACTCCAGATATCGACGAGGTCCATTCCCAGCTTCTTGAGACGCCCTTTGTCGATAGCCGCCCAGACTTTCTCCCGATGCTCGTCCATGCCCGTCGCCCGTTCCATAAGTCCTCTCCCTCTCCTGGCCGGGCTGCCGCCCGGCGAACACGGCCTGCGAAGAGACGACGGCGATAACGGGGCCCTGCGCATGAAGCCGAAACGAGGTGAAAACGAAACCCCTCCCCGATTCCTCATCGGGCGCTCGCAATCTCAAGCGCGCTTTATTTTCAGTGTGTTTTTGATCCTAGCAGAATCAATGCGCGAATCAAACCACGCGCGACGCATCTTCCCTTTCGGAATATCGGGTGATGGGGGTGTTGTGAAAGCCCCGATTTCGTGATTTGGCGCATGCAACCGACCGGGGAGGGAGGAGACATCGCTCCTCGCGTGAGGGGGTTGTTGCCCCCCATCGAGAGTGTTTGCCGGAATGACGAGCAAAGGCGAAACCCCTGGATTCCACATTCACTGCCGTCTTGTCGGAAATGATGCCGGCATGAGGGAGGAAAATCGCCCGGCAGGCCCGAAGAGCGCCCCGGCCCTTACGCCGGCCGGGGCTTCTTCGCTCAATCCGGGATGTAGGCGGCCAGCGACGCCAGAATCCGGCATCCGGGCACGGGCATGGGCGTGGCGGTCTGCGCGCTCATGTTCACCGGCGGCGCGTCCGTGAATGCGCCGCCCCATACTTCGAACGCGCCGTGCAGATCAGCCATGTCGTGGAACACGGTCTGGCTTCTCACGACGTCGGCGAGGCTCCCTCCCCCCGCGCGGCAGATGGCGTCCGCGTTCTCGAGTATGTATTCGGTCTGGCGCTTTACCGGCGAGGAATGCCAGGGGAGCCCGGAACTCACGCGAACCTCGGGCGCGAGGCCGCTTTCGTCTGCGGCGATCTGCGTCGAGAGCCACAGATACGGACCCGTCTTGACGGCGTGCGGCTCATGGAAGAGGGGGGCCGGAACTTCGGGCGACAGGATCGTCCGGCGCTCCAGCCCGCCGCCCGGACGCAGGGCCATGGAGCTGACCTCGATGCGCGCGCCGCCGATGGCCAGATCGTCGCAGGGGATGACGCTGCGCGCGGGCGGATCGTCCGCGAAGAACTCGCGCCACACGTGATCCACCGCGGGCAGATCCTCCATGTGGGTGAGGTAGACGGAAGTCTGGACGACGTTATCGAGGTCGAGGCCCAGTTCGTTCAGCACCTTCCGCTTGGTGCGGAGGATGTACTCGGTCTGGCGCTTGATGGCGGACTGGTGCCAGAAGGTCGGGTCGACGCGGGCGTCGGGGTGAATCCCGGTCGCGTAATCGGTGGCGATCATCCCCGGCATCAGCACGAAGGGGCCTGCGGACTGGGCCGCGGGGTAGCCGGTCAGGGATTTGGGCACGAGTTCAAGGTCGTGCGTCTGCTTTTCCCACCCCGACGCTGGCTTGAGCGCAAACCCGTCGCATACGATGAGCGCGTCGGGCACCTCCAGGGCCTTCGCCACCACCCGCGTGCTGGTCGGGTGCGCCCTGGCCATGTAGGCCTGCCTCGTCGCGGAATACCACGCGGCCTGCTCGCGACCGGTGATGAACTGCTCGATGCGGATCAGATCCTCGAACCCGAGGCCCGCGCTTTCGAGTATCTTCCCCATCCGCCCGAGGATGACGTGGGTCTGCCGCGCCATGGGCGGAGGTCCCGCGAACGGGTTCTCGGGGTCCGCGGCGGCCTCTGGCGCGACGCCGGTGGCGTAGTCCGTCGCCATCTGTCCGGCGAAGAAGAGCAGGTGTTCGGTCTCGATTGCTTCTGACTGCGCCTTAGGGGAGGCGGGACAGGCTTCTGGAACGATCACGCGCTTCATGATGTCTCCTCGAAGGGGTTTTCTCATATGGGCCGGCGGGGGCGTCGTCCGCGCCGGTTCGACAAGCGGTGTCCATCCGTATCCTTATCATTTTATCAGGCCTGGATGATACCACGACGCAGGCGCGAACGACGGCGCCCCGAGTGCCGCGCCGAGCGCTAGGCGGTGCGTCCCGGGGAGGTCGGCCTCGGCCGCGTCGCCAGGATGAGCCGCGAGTTCGTCCGCGCGAGCGTGAGAGGCGATAAGGTTTTACTCATCGGCCGGTTACGGTGGGGCTCCCCCGCACGGGGAACCTTTTTTCATTGGCCGGGGAAATACTGGAGTTCATCCGAAAACATCGGATCGAATGCATCGCCGAAATCGCCGGTGTCAGGCGGAGAAGAAACAACCAAGACATTCGCATGGTTTGACAATCAACGGGTTGTTGCTAGAATTTATCATAAGATGGTGTTGACTATTGGGACTTGTTTTTGGTGGTGGTTATGAGAGAACTTGTTCGGAAAGTTCAGAGCGACAGCGCCGACGAGGGCGTAAAGGCTCTGATGCGCGCGGCTCAGGAGGGCATGTCCGAGCAGGACAAGCTCCAGAAACGAGATGAATATCTTGCGAAAGGATGTTCTCTCGATACGGCCAACAAACTTTTTCCCGACTTGCCTCCGCTTCAATAGCTAGCCGTACCTTCCGATTCTCCGCGCTTGTTCGACGAATTCTTCGATGTCCCACCCCATGGCGGGCGCGAATTTCCTTGCCTGCTCGTACAAATCATCATCTGAAAAGCAACTGCTCGTCAGGTGCCGAATAATTTCCCGGTCATTCAGCGGCTTACCCTTTCCGTCGAAACCGGTTCTTGCCGCTTGAATAATCATTTCCGCTTCGGACATGTATCGAATGTCGCGAGGGTCTTCCTCATTACCCATCCGCACGGTTGCTATGTTCCTCTTTCATTTCGCCGGGTAAATCGTTTTTACATCGAAGATGGATTGTATGCCATTCAGACATGCCCCATCGGAGCCTGTCTGGAATCGGGTGTTCGTGAACCAAACGACGCGCAATATCCGATAAGCGATCATACTATCGAACGAAAAAGATACCGAGCTGAACGCGCCCCGCCCCGGAAGTCCACGAATCCCCCCGTTTTCAATCCCGGCGATATGTATTATGCTTATAAGCATCCTGTGGGAACTTGACTATCTACACTCAGCAGAGGGGATGAAGCCATGTCCACGCAAGTAGAGATTCTCGATCGCTCCGAAATGACGGATCAGTTGAAGGAAATGATTTCGCTCGATCCCAAGGAAACCACCATCGTCACCATCGACATGCACCGGGGGCACCTCGACCCCGAAGTCGCCACCATGCCGGCGAGTGACGAGGATTGCGAGAGCGTCATCAGCGCCGCGGAGGAACTCCTCGGTTTCGCCAGAAACCACGGAATTCCCGTCGTCCACGTGAAGCTCATCTTCCGGAAGATCCCCGGGCTCGGAAGCGAGGGTATGAGAGTCCATTTCTGGAAGGCGCTCCATGACATTCAGGACGAGAAGAACCGCCTCACCCTGGGGCGCAAGAGCACGGTGAACGACCACAACATCATGGGCGAGGTGACGACGGAGATGATCCCCTCTCTCGTGGAAGAGGGCGACTACGTCATCGACAACAAGAAGCGCCTCGACTGCTTCATGGGAACGGACCTCCAGATGCTCCTGGACTCACTCGGTACGAAGAACGTGTGCCTGATGGGCATCAACACGAACACCTGCGTTCTGAACACGGCCTTCACCGCCTTCAACTACGACTACCGAGTGGTGATGCTCTCCGATTGCGTGAAGAGCATGTACGGGCCGGATCTCCACGTTTTCGGGATGCAGAACGTCATGCGCTGCCTCGGCTGGGTGTTCGACAACGAGGAGTTCATGGAGAAGGTGGCCGAGGGCGCCGAAGGCAAGAAGAGCTGATTCCCCGCGCTCGATATGAGCGTCTCCAATGTCTCACAAGCAGGCTGTAGTGGCCGCAAGCGGTCGAAGAGCGGCTTATTGGCTTACTAACAGAAGAGGATTTACAAGATGCCGAAAGTTCAGGTGGGTGATGTAGAGCTTTACTACGAGGATTACGGGGAAGGCGTGCCCGTCGTCCTCATCCACGGCCTCGCGGGCGATTGCAGCGCGTGGAAGGCCCAGATCGCGAGCCTGGAGAAGAACTACCGCGTACTGGCCTTCGACAACCGGGGGGCGGGCAGGAGTTCCGCGCCCGATTATCCCTATACGTCCAGCCATTTCGCGGCCGACACCATCGGCCTGATGGACGCGGTGGGCATCACCGAGCCCGCGCACGTCATCGGCCGCTCGATGGGGGGAGCCATCGCCCAGATGATGGCGCTCGACTACCCGGACCGCGTGAGGAGCCTCCTCATCACCGCCTCTTTCGGCAAGCTGGACAGGTACGGCTATCAGATTCTCTACAACATCAACGAGGTGGTGAAGGCCCAGGGCTACGCGCCCGCGGCGATGCACCAGTCGCTTTTCTTCTTCCCGCCTCACTATTTCAACGACAACAAGGAACAACTCGACGCGTTCGAGGCGGGGCTCGGGAACACGGACAGGCCCATACCCGGCTACGTGAATTCCACCCACGCCTGCCTGACGCACGACGCGCTCGACAGGCTGCAAGAGGTGAAGTGCCCGACGCTCGTGCTCGCGGGCGGGCAGGACGTGCTTTGCGCGGCGAGCGCGTCCCAGGAGATAGCCGACCGCGTGCCGGGTTGCGAAATCAAGATTTACGAGGAGGCGAGCCACTTCTTCCTCATCCAGTGCTTTGAGGAATCCTTGCGCGACATCGAGGATTTTCTGGCGAGAAACTAAAGACGGGCGAGGCGCGGGCGCAGTTCCCGCCCTCCTGGTTTTCAGATCGCATCGCGGCGGGTCCGGCGGGCTCGCCGCGATGGTGATTTGTGGGGGTGATTTTCGGGAGATTTCTCTACATGGCTAAATTTACGGATCCCATCGAAGTGCGCGGCCGGCGCATCAAGCACCGCATTCTGATGTCAGCAATGACGACCTCGCGCGCAGAAGAAGACGGCGCGCCCTCCGCCTGGTCGCACGCGCACTACAAGGCCCGCGCCCGGGGCGGCGCCGCGGTTTGCTTCACCGAGGCGACCTACGTCAACCAGGAGGGGAAGGGCTTTCCCAACCAGTTGAGCACGCACGACGACGCGCACGTCCCTGCCCTTCGCGATTTGATACGGGCGGTCGAGGAGGCGGGCGCGCCGCTCGCGGTGCAGATTTATCACGCCGGCAGAACCGCGCTCAGCGCCATCACGGGAATGGAGCCCGTGGGGCCTTCCCCCATCCCGCACCCCACCGAGGACGAGGTGCCGCGCGAGATGAGCGAGGCGGAGGTCAAGACCGCCGTAAAGGCTTACGGAGATGCGGCGCGCAGGGTGCGCGAGGCGGGCGGAAAGATTCTCGAGATTCACGGGGCCACCTGGTATCTGTGCCAGCAGTTCTTCTCCCCGGCTTCGAACCGGCGGACGGACGGCTACGGCGGCGCGCTCGCAAACCGCATGCGCTTTCCGCTCGAGGTGGCGCAGGCCGTGCGCGAGGGCGGGGGAGACGAGATGGTGGTGAGCTACCGCCTGGGTCTTCTGGAGCCTTTCGAGAACGGCTTCACGGTGGAGGACACGCTGGCTCTCGCGCCCGCCCTCGTGGAGGCGGGGGTGGACATTCTCCATTGCTCGCGAAACGCGCGCGTGGGGCTGCCCGTCATGCCGGATCTGTACAACCCCGCCTTCGACAGGCTGCGCAAGGCGGTGGACGTTCCCCTCGTCGCGAACGGGGCCGCCTTCGAGCCCGCGCGGATTCAGGCGTATCTCGACGGGGGCGCCGATTTCGTCGGCGTGGGGCGGGCCCTGCTCACGGATCCCGATTACGCGAACAAAGCCCTCACAGGGCGGGATGGAGAAGTCATCCGCTGCATCGAATGCAAGCCGTGCGCCTTCATGACGAACAGCAAGTGTCCCGACGATGCCTATCCCACGGGTATGCCCGAATCGATGGGCGAGGTGATCGAAATCGCCTCCACGATGGCGGGCGGCGGCTACGCGCCCACGGCGAAAAAGCGCCTCACCACCGACGCGCCGATAGAAGAGCAGCCAGAGGGTTCGTCTATTTCGTGAGGTTGGCCTTGTAAATAATTGATAACGAATAGTTTTTTAGGGAATCGAATTTTCGTAGGAGTGTCGGGCTTCGCTGAGGAAGCGAAGCCCGAATGTGTCCGCCCTGTTTTTTACCGAACAGGTGAACGCGGAGGACGCATATCGGGATGTTGAAAAAGTCCACAGAAGGAGCGCACCGAATTTCACTCCCCCTTGAGGGGGAGTGGGTGAGGTGAGGGGGTTTTACCCCCGAAACCGAACCGGTGGGGGGTAAAATGTGTTTTATCGCCATTCCGAATTATACCCCCCACCGAATCGCTTTCGGGCTTACGCCCTCAGCTCTTCGACTCCCCCTCAAGGGGGAGTGAAATTCAAAAGCGTGCACGCAACCAAAATCGCTCCCGAGGACTTTTTCAACAGCCCCATATGCGGCCCCTACACTCAATTCCACCCGGTGAGGAAATGAATGGCTTTTTGTGCGGGTAGGGGCAAAGTTCTTCTCGAGATCGACCCAAGATTCGCGAACCTCCCCTAGGGGTTCTGGAACCTCAATCCCCGAACAGCGATCCTTGAAGCTGTGGCGGCTTCTCTTGTTCCACATGCCTTTCGAGGCACGCCGCGTCGTCGTTCCTCGGGCTGTTGACCCGCTCGCTCACCGGATAATACGAAAAGGCCTCGGATGGATACGGCTTGAGCAGCGGCTGGAGGACCTTCGCTCTGTTCTCGCGCGGGTTCAGCCAGTCCGCGTAGGACGCCTCGGGCAGGATGACGGGCATCCGGTGGTGCAGTTCGGCCAGTTTTTTGTTCGCTTCCGTCGTGAGGATCGTGCAGGTTTCGAGAACGCTCCCCTCCGCCCCGGTCCAGCTCTCCCAGAGACCCGCAAACGCGAAGGGTTTTCCGTTTTCCAGATGAATGAACCAGGGCTGTTTTTTTCTCCCGTTCCCCGACCACTCGTAGAAGCCGTCCGCGGGGATGAGGCATCGCCTGTAGCGGAAGGCGGCGCGGAAGGCGGGTTTCTCGGCGGCGGTCTCGGAGCGCGCGTTGATTGTCCTGGCGCCGAAATCGGAGTCTTTCGCCCAGAAGGGCACCAGACCCCAGCGCGCCAGGGCGAGTTCGCGCGGCTTGTTCTCCCGGGAGCGGACGATGGCGACGTCCGTACCCGGCGAAACGTTGTAGCGGGGCGGCACGCCGCCTACCTTTTCGGGATTTTCCAGGCCCAAAATCTCGGCGAGCCAGGGGATGGGTTCTATGAGGGTGAAGCGTCCGCACATCGCCTACAAACCCCGCCAGGCGACGCCGTTCGCCACGCCCTGGGGCGCTTCGCCGTTCAGCGCGCGGTGGACGTTCGCGAAGTAAATCTCGATTTCCCGGATGATGTTTTCATCGTCCCCGCCCGCGCAGTGCGGCGTGGGGATGACGTTCGGCAGGCGCAGCAGGGGGTGTTCGGGCGGAAAGGGTTCGGGGTCGAAGACGTCCAGCCCCGCGCCGCCGATGTGGCCGTCTGAGAGCGCGCGGTACATGGCCTCCTGGTCGATCAGCGGCCCGCGCCCGATGTTCAGAAGGTACGCCCCTCTGGGCAGCGCGCGAATCTCCTTCTCGCCGATGATGCCGCGCGTCTGCTCGTTCAGGCCCACGCCGACCAGAAGCGCCTCTGTGTTTTCAAACAACTCCTCCCGTCCCACGGGTCGCGCGCCCAGCGCCTCGTCCACGGATTCGGGCAGGGGCGTTCGGTTCCAATACAGAATTTCCATCCCGAACGCGCGGGCGCGCAGGGCCACGCCGCGTCCGATGTCGCCCATCCCCAGGACGCCCAGGCGCATCCCGCGCAGGGGGGAGATGCCCTGCGTCTGCGTCCAGTTGTACGCGCTGCCGTCTGGCCTTTGGGGGGATGGGGGATTGCCCGAACCCTCGCGGGAGGCGCGGGTCGTTTCCTCAAAATTTCTCACGAGCGCAAGCAGCATCATGATGACGTGGTCCGCCACCGAATCGGTGATCGGCATGGGGAAGGTCATCACGGGCACGCCCGCCCGCGTGGCGCGCTCGATCTGGAGTTTTTCGAAGAAATAGCCGCCCGCCTGGATGAGCTTGAGATTCTTGGCGCGCGCATAAAAATCATCGGGCAGCGGGTCGTTTTCGCAGAAGAAAAAATCCGCATCTTGCATCGCCGCCATCCGCTTATCGGCGTCCGGTTCGATGATGAGTTCGATTCTTTCCTCATCCAGCGCGCGGGTGAGGCGCTCTCCGATATCGGGAGAGAAGGGCCTGCCGCGCAGGGCGCGGATGCAGGGCAGCATGCGTGCGACGACGCGGACACGGCGCATGCGCTTACTCCGTCTTTCTCAGGAAGCCGAAGTCACAACCTTGGGGCGCCTGGAGCACGTTTTCGATGAACAGCCTGCCGTAGCCCCTGTCATAGTGAGGTGGCCTGGTTTCCAGAGCGGCGCGGCGGCGTTCGAGTTCTTCTTCTGGTACGTTCAGGTCGAGCCTCCGGTTCGGGACGTCCAGGGTGATCATGTCGCCGTCGCGAACCAGGGCGAGGGGGCCTCCCGCCGCCGCCTCGGGCGCAACGTGGAGCACGATGGTCCCCGACGCCGTGCCGCTCATGCGCGCGTCCGAAACGCGCACCACGTCGCGCACGCCCGCTTCGAGCAGCTTCTTCGGCAGTGGCAGAGAACCCGCCTCCGGGAAGCCGGGCGCGCCGATGGGGCCGGTGTTCTGGAGGACGAAGACGCTCTCCGCCGTGGCGGGGAGGTCGGGGTCGTCGATGCGCTCGATCATGTCCTGCTGGGATGTGAACACGACCGCAGACCCCGTGTGGGTCAGCAGATCGGAGCCTGCCGCCGACACCTTGATGACCGCCCCGTCGGGCGCGAGCGAGCCCTTGACGATCACGAGGCCGCCTTCTTTCGATATGGGCTTCTCCCGCGTGTAGATGACGTCCTGCCAGGGCTGCGCCCTTTGGACTTTTGCGAGGTTTTCCGTCACGCTCTCTCCCGTCACGGTGAGGCAATCCCCGTGGAGGAGGGGTTCGAGTTCCTTCATCACCACGGGGATGCCGCCCGCCGCCGCGAGGTCTTCCATCAGGTATTTCTTCCCCGATGGGCGGATGTTGCCGATCATGGGCGTGGTGCGCGAGATTTCATCGAACAGCGAGAGCGGAAGGTCGATCCCCAGCCTTCCGGCGATGGCCGGCAGGTGGACGACGGCGTTCGTCGAGCCGCCCACGGCCATGAGCACGCGGATGGCGTTCTCGAACGCCTCGCGCGCGATGATCTTATCGGGCGTAACGTCTTTTTCGATCAGGTCGACGATGCGCCGCCCGCTCTGCTCCGCCAGACGCATGCGGTTCGAGTTCACCGCCGGGATCGCCGCGAGTCCGGGGAGCATCATGCCCATCGCCTCGGTGAGCGAGGCCATGGTGCTCGCCGTGCCCATCACCATGCAGGTTCCCGTGGAGGGGAACAGCGATCCCTGCACCTCTTCGAGCCTGTCGTCGTCGTAGTTGCCTGCCCGGTATTCGGCCCACGTTCCCCGGCAGTCCGAGCACGCGCCCAGCACCTTGTCCTCGAAGCGGCCGCCGATCATCGGCCCCGCCGTCACGCAGATGGCGGGAATGCCCGCGCTGGCCGCGCCCATGAGCTGCGCGGGCAGGGTCTTGTCACAGCCGCCGAGCAGCACCACGCCGTCCATGGGCTGGCCCTTGATCATCTCCTCGGTGTCCATCGAGAGGAGGTTTCTGAAGAACATGGCCGTGGGGTTCATGTACATCTCGCCCAGGGAGATGGTGGGAAATTCCAGCGGCAGTCCGCCTGATTGCCACACGCCGCGCTTCACGGCCTCGGCGACCTCGCGCAGGTGGCGGTGGCAGGGATTGAGTTCGCTCCAGGTCTGCGCGATGCCGACGATGGGTTTTTCCAGGTCCTCTTTCGTAAGCCCGAACCCCCGCGCGTAGGCGCCTCTTGCGAAAACGCTGAAGCCCGGGTCGCCATAGTTCGTCAGTCCTCTCAGGTGTCCCCGCATCTTGGAAAGCACTCCTTTGGGTGTAGGTTTTCGGGAATCCATCCGCATCATTCCTCATGGGCGGGGAATGGGCAAGCGCATCCGGCGGTCGCCCCTTTCCGCGGCTTTTGCTCTCGCCCGAAACAGGTTACATTGAATGAAGTAAGGCTCAGGACTCGCGCGACAGGAGGATGAGCATGCAACACAGGCTATCTGCTTCATTTTTGCCGCCGAAGCGCTCCATCCGTTCCATTTTCATATTGTTCACGCTTCTCACTCTGGCGGCGGGCGCGGGGTGCGCCCGTGGGAAAAAGTCCGCCGAAACCCCGCGCAGCGGCAAGGGCGAAATTATCGTGACGAGCAGGCCCGAGGGCGCCGTCATCATCTTCAACGGCAACCTGCGCGGGGAGGCTTATAAACTGAGGCCCGTCGAGATCAAGGGCGTCGACTACGGGCGTCATTCGGTTCGGGCGGAGTTTCCGGGCTACGTCGGCCGGGTCGTGGAATTCGACGTGCGCGCGAAGAAGACGCCCGTCGAGATACGGCTGACGAAAAACGGCGCCGGCCGCCTGGTCGTCCATTCGAATCCGCCGGGCGCGGAAGTCTTTATCAACAGCCGGTATTTCGGCAAGGCCGAACCGATGCTCAAGGTGCCGAGTCTCGCGCCGGGCGAGTATTCGATGTGGCTGCGTTTGCCGGGATACGGGATGGAGCGCCGCAAAGTCATCGTCGAGCGAAGGCGCGAGCGCCGCTACATGGTCGTCCTGGACAAAACGCCTTGAATCTATCCAATCGCTGAGCGGCCGGCCTGACGAAAGCTGAACTGACAACCCGATTTGCGCCGGTTACCCGCGCTTCGGGGGTTGTTGGAAAAGCCACGCAGGAGAAAAGCAGAGGGGTTTGTAGGTCAGACATATATGTCTGACATATCATGCGGCCCGTTCGCGGGAGGCATGAAAATCCGGGTCGCATGATATGCGACCCCTACACTTGCGTTGCAGATGGGGTCGCCTATGCACAATCGGGCGCCATATCACCCTCACCCTGAGTAGCCGCCGAAGGCGGCGTATCGAAGGGCGAGGGGAGTCGAACGCCTCGCGCCGGGCGAGAAGGCATCCTTCGATACGCGGCTTCGCCGCTACTCAGGATGAGGCGGAGGGGGGTTTTGCACCAGTCCTGCACATGCGTCCCTTTGCTTTTGCCCGTCATTCCGGTTTTCGCCGGAATGGCGGGCAAGGCGAAAATCATTCCCTCTCTCGTTAATCGGGGCTTTTTCAACAGCTCCGCTTCGGCGCCGATTTGCGGACTTGATCCGTGATGGCGATGCCTTTATCTTGTTGAACTCGTTCCGGATGAAACTTTCGGGCTTCTTCGGATATGGGCGCTTCGCATTTGCAGGTAGCGTCAAGGAGACGAGAGATGTCCACCGAATACATATGGGCGCTTTGCTCCCACAGAGCGGGGGACGGGTCGCAGGTGAACCAGAAGACGCCCGAGCGCCCCGCCACCCTGGATTATTTGGCGGAAGTCACGGCGACGGCCGAGGAGGCGGGCTTCGCCAACATCCTCGTGCCGTGCGGCACGCACTGCATCGACGCCTGGACGACGGCGGGCGCGATTTCGAGCCGGACGAAGAAAATCAAGTTTCTCGTGGCTTTCAGACCCGGAATCACCGGTCCGGTCTATGCGGCGCAGCAGGCGAACAGCCTCGATTATCTCACGCGCGGGCGGTGCACCCTGAACGTGGTGACGGGCAGCACGCCCGTGGATCAGAAAAGATACGGGGATTTCATGCCGCACGACGATCGCTACGCGCGAACGGGCGAGTTCCTGGACGTGGTGCGCAAGCTCTGGAACGCGGAGGGCCCCCTGGACTACAAGGGGAAATTCTTTGAAATCGAAAACGCAAGCATCTTTCCCGAGCGGGTGACGAAGCCGAATCCCCCGATTTTCCTGGCGGGCAGCTCCGAGCCGGGCAAGCGCGTGGCGTGGGAGCACGGCGACGTGCACGTCATGTACGCGGCCGAGCCCGAGGTTGTCGGGAAGGACATCGAGGAGGGCAGGCGCGAGTCCCAGGCGTACGAGCGGGAGCGGCCGCTCAGCTACGGCATCCGCCATCTCGTCTGCGTGCGCGAGACGAGGGAAGAGGCTGTGCGCGCCGCCGAGGCGCTCATCGACAAGAGCGACATCTCGAACACGGGCACCTGGAGCGACATGAAGAACAACACCGAATCCACCGGCCAGATGCGCATCAACGAGATGGGCTCGCGCGGGAGCCTCTGGCTCACCGACACGATCTGGATGGGCGTGAACCGGGTGCGCGGCGGCGCGGGGACGATGTTCGTCGGCACGCCGGACATGGTCGCCGACGTGATTCGCGAGTATTACGACGCGGGCGTGCGGCACTTCATCATGAACGGATGGCCCCACAAGGAAGAGGCGGAAATTTTCGGCAGGGAGGTTCTGCCGCTTCTCAAGGATACCGAACCCGTCGTACTGCCCGAGCCCGCCGGCGTCGCAGCGTAAACGCAAAAACACGAAATGACCCCCTACATTCTCGTCTTCGGCGGCAGCCGCAGGCCGCAAAACAACACCGACAAGGCCCTCGCATTAGCGCTCGATGAGTTGGGCGAGGGCGATTTCGAGATCAGGCGCGTTCATCTGGGCGAACTGGATCTCCCTCTGCCGGGTGAGCCGAGCGAGTCGAAAGACCCCGATAAGCTCAAGGAACTCGTGACGGGGGCGGCGGGCATCCTCATTGCGACGCCCGAGTATCACGGCAGCATCAGCAGCACGCTCAAGCTGGCGATTGACAACCTGGGCTATCCCTCCACCTTCGAGGGCAAGACCATCGCCATCTTCGGCGTGGCGATGGGGCCGAGCGCGGACAACGCACTCGCGCACCTGAGACACATTCTCACCCACATCGGCGGAGAGGTTCTGCCCGGACAGGCTTCGGTCGGGAGCGTCCACAAGGTCTTCGGCGAGGATGGTCGCTGCGTGGATGAGGAGGCGGAGGCAGAGATTCGGGGCGTCGCCGCTCGTTTGATTGGTCATCTCAAGAATTCATCCTGAAACGAATAATGACGGACTCCCCCACCAGTTTTCTGCACCGGCCGGGAAAATCTTCGCTCGCCTGGTTCCGGCTGGAGGGCGAATCGCCCGGCCTGATGTTCCTGGGCGGTTTCCGCTCGGACATGAGCGGGACGAAGGCGAGCGCGCTGGAAGCCCATTGCCGAAAAGTCGGGCGCGCCTACGTCCGCTTCGATTACGGCGGACACGGGGAATCTTCCGGGAAATTCGAGGAGGGCACCATCGGCGAGTGGGCGGAGGACGCTCTCGCGATACTGGACGGCGTCGCACAGGGTTCTCAGGTGCTCGTGGGATCCAGCATGGGCGCGTGGATGATGCTGCTCGCCGCCCTGGCCCGGCCCGAACGCGTGAAGGGTCTTGTGGGCGTGGCGTCGGGCCCCGACTTCACGGCGGGCTTCAAAAAACACAGGCTCACCGAAGAATTAAAGGGAGAACTCGACGAGCGGGGATATATCATGCACCCGCCGAATATCTGGGAGGAGCCGTACCCCATCACCAAAAAGCTGCTCGATGAGGGGGACAACCATCTGCTCCTGCGCGGTGAAATCGATGTAACTTGTCCCGTGCGTCTCATCCACGGAATGTGCGATGAGACCATTTCCTGGGAGGTTTCCTTGAAACTGGCGAAGCTCCTGAAAGGCGACGATGTGCGACTCACGCTCGTCAAGGACGGCGGCCACCGGCTCTCGCGGGATGCGGACATCGAACTCATCATCCGGACGGCAGAGGAGTTGGCTGCGGGGCAGGGGGAGGCAACGGTCGATTTGTGAAGCACTTGATGGGATGGAAAGCGCATCGCCTTGTTGTAAACAAATATGAAATTTGTTATCATTTTGTAGTGTCTAGGTGTGGTGTCCATGAGGAGGTTGAATGATCGGAGCCGATGCCTCCCCGTTAATCGTCTTTGCCAAGATTGGTCGCCTGAGGTTTTTGAAAGAACTCTACGATGAGGTGTTGATAGGGCCTGTAGTGAAGGAGGAGACAATCGACGCCGGCAAGGTTGTTCGCGCCTTGGGCGTAGAGCAACTCGAATCCGCTATGGAAGACGGCTGGCTGCAGGTGGTTCGCTTGACTGGTGAAGAACAAGACCTGATGCGACGACTCAGTGACCGCTCTCGGCTCGATAACGGGGAGTCCGAGTCTATCGCGCTTGCGAGTGCACGGGGCTTGCAACTGATCGTTGACGATAAAGAGGCCCGAAGCATGGCCGCCGCCGCGGGAATAGAACACATCGGCGCTGTCGGTGCATTGTTGGAAGCATACTTTCGAGGACATCTCGACTTGGAGGAACTGGAAGTCACGGTTCAGGACATTACCCGGATTCTGTGGCTTTCCCCATCCGTTGTGGCGGAAGTATTGCGAATCGCGCGGGAGGCGAAGTGATGAAAAAAGAGCGTATGGTGGGCGCGAGGCTTCCCCTGGAACTGGTCCGCGAACTGGAACTCATCGAGAACGTGGAGCAGTCCGACCGTTCGACCACCCTGCGAAAGCTGCTGTCGAACGCCGTCCGGCAGTGGAAGCTGGAGCACTACGCCCGGCTGTACGGGGACGGGAAGGTGACCCTCGCGCGGGCGGCCCGCGATGCGGGAGTTTCCCTGTGGGAGATGATGGACTATGCGCGCATACGAAAAACGCCGGTCCAATACGACCTCGAAGATCTCGAGCGGGACCTGCAAACCATCCATCAAGGGGATGCGTAGCTCAAATTCGGTTTGAACAGGTGTTGCCCTCTCGACCCGCATGAATGGGTTCCCCCCTGTCGATGTTCGCCCCGACGCGTCTGCGCGATTGATGATGCGCGGCTTGACACCAAGTCTTTGTTATCGTTAGTCTTAACCCGTAAGTTTTCTTATTTCTCTTACCGCCCCCTTACAATCCTTTGAAGATGGTTTTCTGCCGGGACGAATTATCGACCTCAAAGGGGGGCGCGAAAATCAAAAAGAAACTTTTCAACCGCATCGCGCGTCACAAGGGTTCCACACCTGCCGAACCGGATGAGGGGCATGAAATTCCGCCTCCCTCGGCCATCGAACCGGGAGTGCCGTATTCGGCTGAAGATCCGGAGGGCGAAAGCTATGGCTCTCATATGGAGTTGGAGCTGCTGGCTGCCGATGAGCCTTCGCGCACGGATTCGACGAACGGTGTGGATGCCGAAGAAAGCGGCCGCCATGTCGCAGCAGAGGCATCGGCGGCCTTGGTCCCGGACGATTCACCGGATGATTCCGAACCGTCTCGTGAGGTCGAGGCGCACCGGGAGTATGGTCTTGAAATGGAAGTTTTGGCTTCGCCGGGAGTAGACGAGTCGCCTGCTGCGCCGGAGCCGTCTCAAGAAGATGATGAAACCGTCCCGGATGCAGCCGAAAGCGTCCCGGAGGTTCCTGCGTCCGAACCGGAGAGCCTCGATGCGAGTGGTGGGGAAACTGCGGACGACCCCGCGGATGCTCCACCGGAAACGTCCGCAGCGGACAATGGACTCTCCGCCCTCGTCAGGGATGCGCGCGGCGACTGGCGGCCCGGAAAGGGCTTCAGCCGGAGCGAATTGCGGGAAGCCGGCCTGAGCCTCGCCGAGGCCGCGCGTCTGCGTATCCGCGTCGACAAGCGCCGCCGCAATTCGCACCCGATGAACGTCGCGGCCCTTGAAAAAGCGAAAAATAAAGCCTGAGGCGAGGCGACGTGCCCCTATGCTATTTCTCTCAAATCAAGTTGGTTAATAACTTGGAGCCGATGATTGCCAGACACGTCCTCGTTTATTTTCCGCAGGACACTGAGTGATATTTGTCTCTGTCCGTTAGATTGTAATTTGCCTGTCTTCTGCCAAGGTTTCATGCCAGGACCGTTATAGACAATTTCAAGTTCGTGTTCGGGAGTCAGTCTAAGCACAATGAGGTGCTCAGGTTCGCTCGACATTGCAACGCCTTTATTTCCTTGCGTGAATTTGATCTGAACGAACGTCCCTTGTTTTGTCTTGGCACGTGCGTTTGGGTGGAATTCTCTAATAGCTTCAAATCAAATACGTATGCGGCGATGACTTCACCAATACTGCCGACCAGATGACCATCCAACGTAAACTTACGGTTTGGAAATAAAGTTTCCAGTTCGGCAACCGTCTTATAAAGGTTTTTTAATAACCTGCCTAAATCATTCCATTTCTATTCTTTTCTCACGCTAGAAAGCCTTGGTATGAGAAAGGACTGAGGGGCGGACGATGTATCGAGAAAACCTTGGCTCCGGCGGTAGGATTCGAACCTACAACCCATCGGTTAACAGCCGATTGCTCTGCCGTTGAGCTACGCCGGAGTGAGAGGCGTTGCGCTTGAGTCTGGATTCTACCGGATTCGGCGCCAACTCCCAAGCGTAAGGGGGTTATAGGGAAGCGGGCTTAAGGTTGTCAAGGCTACCGGGTGAGCCGAAAATCATACCGGCGCGGATAGTCTCTGCTTCTCTCTGCGAACCAGCGAATCTTCTTCGGCCAGCGCTCGGCGGATCGCTTCGCTCAGGCCGCAGGGGCGGATATCGAACATCCCCATGCCGCTCGGGTCGCCGACGGTCGTCTCGTTGCGGAGACTCTCGACGAGTTTGCGCCCGACCCTGGCGTAGAGCGGCGTAACCAGCGCGAGCCACAGGCTGGAGAGGCGCGGAGTGAGTACGGGCACGGCGATCATCATTCGCCTAAGCCCCCGCTGGCGGGCGTATTCCGCCATGATGTCCCCGTAGGAGGCGCGGTCGGCGCCGCCGATTTCCAGGACGAGGCTGCGGCCTGTGGGAGCGTCGAGAGCGGCGACGAGGTATTCGATCACGTCTTCTATGGAGATCGGCTGAGCGAGCGTGCGCACCCAGCGGGGCGTTACCATGACGGGCAGCCTCTCCACCAGCGCCCGGATCATCTCGAACGAGAGGCTTCCCGAGCCGATGATGATTGAGGCTCTGAGCTCTATCGTCTGCGCGCCGGAGTCCCGGAGAATGCGGCCTACCTCCTGCCTGCTCGCGAGGTGGTCGGACAACCCATCCTCGCTTCCCAGTCCGCCCAGATAGACGATGCGCTTAACACCCGCCGCCCGGGCCGTGGATGCGAACCCTTTTGCGGCTTGGCGGTCTTCTCGGGCGAAGTCTCCGCCCGACGCCATCGAGTGGACGAGGTAATAGGCCGTGGATATACCGCGCATGGCCGCGGGTAGCGTCTCGGGTTTAAGGAGGTCGCCATGCACTACCTCTGTACTGGGCGCGACCTGTGGTTCGAGGGCTTCGGGGCGGCGGGCCAGGCACCGAAGCGCGCGTGATTCGGCTTCGAGGCGGCGCCTGAGCCTGCCGCCGATGTATCCGGTCGCTCCGGTCAACAGGATCTTTTTGCGGTTTTCGGCCAATGTCGAACCCCCCGTCCCGTTGTTTCGATATGGCGGCAGGTCGTAGCGATATCCATCCGGGTTGGATGCGCCGCCGCGGGTTTTGAGAAGAAAAAATTTCGACAATCGGCGCCGGAGGGGAGATTTGACCGGAAGGCAGGGAGGCGCTGCGTTTGGTTATCGGGTTCGCTTGCCAGGTCATTGAGCATGGGTAACTCTCCCCGGTCTTTCGCGGCGCGACTCCGAAATCCCCTGGGGACAGGGAGTCGGGAGCCAGTCTATACGAGTTGTCCGCCCAAGTGAAGAGAAATGAACCGTCGCGGAATTCGGGTTCCTGCGATAGCGGAACGATAAACGGCGCGTCGAGACGTCATGATCGTCAGGTTTGCGGGGTGTTCAGGGCGTATGGAGCAGGGGAAGCCGAACTGCGCTAGTCGAGCAGCACCCGCGGCAACCACATGGCGATTTCGGGGAAGACGATGACGAGCCCCAGTCCGATGAGCTGCAGCAACACGAAGGGGATGATCCCGCGGTAAATCTGCTGGAGGCGCACCTGGGGCGGGGCGACTCCCTTCATATAGAACAAGGCGAAGCCGAACGGCGGCGTGAGGAACGACGTCTGCAGATTGACCGCCATCAGAATCGAGAACCAGTAGATGACCTCGCTCTTGGGCAGGTGGTCGCCGAAATCCAGCTCGGCGAGGATCGGCGCGAACACCGGGAGCACGATGAGCGTGATCTCGATCCAGTCGAAGAAGAACCCGAGGAAGAACACCACCGCCATCAGGATCATGAGGATCCACCAGGGGTTGGTTCCCACCGAGTAGATCACGTCCTGAATGAAGTCGTCGCCGCCGAGCGAGCGGAAGACGTAGGAGAAGGCGGTCGCGCCGACGAAGATGAAGAACAGCATCGCGTTGGTGAGCGAGGTGCGCTCGACCACGTCTTTCAGGACCGACCAGGTCAGCTGCCGGTTGACGATGGCGAGCAGGGTCGCTCCGGCCGCCCCGACCCCGGCCGCTTCGGTGGGCGTCGCCCAGCCAGCGACGATCGACCCCAGGACCAGTACGATCAGGAACACCGCCGGCACCAGGCCCTTGAGCAGCAGCAGGATCAGTTCGCCCGACGTCTGCGGACCCATCTCCTTGGGCAAACGCGGCGCCAGACTGGGCTTCAGCGCGCACCTCGTGAAAATGTAGGCGAAGTAAAGCCCCGACAGTATCAGGCCGGGGAAGATGGCCGCGACGAACAGGGTTCCCACCGAACGACCGAGAAGATCGGCCATGATGACCAGCATGATGCTGGGCGGTATCAGGATCCCGAGCGTACCCGAGGCGGCGATGGTGCCGGTCGCGAGCTCCATGTTGTACTCGCGCTCGACCATGACCGGCAGCGCCATCAGGCTGATCATCACCACTGACGCGCCGATGATGCCGGTCGTCGCCGCGAGGATCGTGCCCATGACCGTGACGGCGAGCGCCAGCCCGCCCGGCGTGCGCCGCAGCACCACCTGGAGGCAGTACAGGAGATTGGCGGCGACGCCGGAGCGTTCCAGCATCGTCCCCATGAAGATGAACATCGGGATCGCCACCAGCACCAGGTTGTCGGCGAAACCCCAGATGCGGAGCACGAGGTTGAAGAACTCGACCTGGGAGAAGACCTCGAAATACATGCCGATGAAGCCGAAGGCGAGACCCACGCCCCCCAGTACGAATCCGACCGGGAAGCCCGAGAACAGGAGAACCGCCAGAGTGATAAACATGCAAGCCGGCAGGTAGTCCTCGATATAGAACATGCGCAGGCGCCTCTAACTCTGCCCGAGCCGGTCGATCGGCTCGCTCGCGCGCTCTTCCTTCCGGGGGAGGAGTTCGCGGAGGTCCGCCGGGCCGAACAACTCGATGATCTTGCGCAGTAGGATGGTGATACCCGACAGGAGCAGAACGAACAGACCGATCGGCAGGCACGCCTTGATCGCCCACCGATAGGGAAGGCCGGTCGCGGAGTCCGAGGCCTCGCCGACGGCCCACGATCTCGCGACGAAGTCTTCGGCGAAATAGGTGACGATGAGGCAGTAGGGGATCACGAACACGATGCAGCCAATTAACTCGATCCAATCCTTGGCGCGCGTACTCAGCCGTTCACGGAGCAGGTCGATCCGCACGTGGGCGTCTTCGATATAGGTGAAGCCGATGCAGAGCAGGAACAGGACTGCGTGCAGGTGCCATTCGCCCTCCTGTAGCTTGGTGGATCCCAGCACCAGAAAGCGCCGGGTAACGACGTCGAATATGATGACGACCATCAGCGGAATCGAGAGCCAGGCGCTGAACTTTCCGACGCCGATCACGATCCGGGCGAGAAAATCCTGTATTCGAAACAGTTGCCGCATGAATAGGCTTCCCGGCGCAGCATACGCGAAAAAGGCGCCGGAACCGTGACCGTTACGGTTCCGGCGCCTGTGGGTTTTTCAAGCGAGACGGCTGAGCGCCGTCACATCGGTATTACCTGAGGTAGCCGAGATCCTTCCAGACAGCGTATTCCTTGCGGAAGGCGCTGTAGGATTCCCAGACCTTCTTGAAGTTCGCGTCGCGCGCGGCGTCCGCAGCGGCGACTTCGGCCCATTTCTTCTCGAGCGTGTCCAGGATCGACTGGGGCCAGCGATGAATCGTCACGCCCTTCTTCTTGAGTTCGATCAAAGCCTTGCCCTGAATGGCCTCGCCCTCGGCGAGCCCCTGGCGGAACGCGTCGCCGCACGACACCTCAATCTGCGCCCGCTGGGTATCGGTGAGCGCGTCCCACTTCTTTCTGTTCAACAACAGTTCGAATACCGTGGACTGCTGGTGCCAGCCGGGGAAGTAGTAGTGCTTCGCCACCTGGTAGAAGCCGAGGTTGAGGTCGATCGCCGGCATCGAGTATTCCGTCGCGTCGATGGAGCCGCGCTCGAGCGCCGGGAAGATGTCGCCGCCCGCGATGAGCTGGGTGGAAACGCCTATTTTTTCCATCACCTTGGCGCCGAGACCGAAGAAACGCATCTTCAGGCCCTTCAAGTCGTCGATGCTCTTGATCTCCTTGCGGAACCAGCCCGACGCTTCGGGCGCGATGACGCCGCAGGGCAGCGATTTCAGGCCATGCTTCTTGTAAATTTCGTCCCAGAGCTTGTAGCCGCCGCCGTAGAAAATCCAGCCCATATATTCGCCGGCCCTGGGGCCGAAGGGGACGGCGGCGAACATGGCGAGCGCCGGCTCCTTGCCGTACCAGTAGCCGGGCGTCGACCAGCACGCATCCACCGAGCCCTTCGCCACGGCGTCGAAGCACTCCTTGGCCGGAATCAGCGCGCCGGGCTCGAAGAACCTGATTTTGATGTTGCCGCCCGAAACCCTGTCCAGACGGTCGACCATGGCTTTGCCCATCGAGCCGAGCTGGGTCAATTTGCTCGGGAACCAACTCGCCATTTTCCAGCGTATGCGCTTCGCGGCGTCCGCTTCGCCGACGCCCGACGCCGCCAGCGCGACGCTCAGCGCACAGATCATGAATCCGATCGTCATAAGCTTCCTGGTCGCCATTCGCAGTTCCCTCCTTTCGAGTTGGCGCGTATTTATGCAGAGACATTCATCTCAACCATTGAGACGACGCTCTGATTCCTGTTGCGCCAGATACCCACTATTGATGTGTTCGATGTGTCGAATACATTCTATTCATCGTTCGCCCGCTGTCAAGGGGGCCGAAATCGGGTGTCAGTGATTACCGGAGGCGCGGGCGGGCTTCTCGAGGTCCGCGTGCCCGTCAGAAGCCGTAATAACGCGGGTAGCCCTGCTTCTCCCAGAACCCGCCCATGTCCTCGTTCGTGAAGAAGACGTAGCGCAGGAATTTCGCGCTCTTCCAGCCCACGTTGGTCGGCGAGGCGAGGCGCAGCGGCGCGCCGTGCTGCAGGGGCAGCGTCTCGCCGTTGTATTCATAGGCGAGGACGTTTTGGGGGTGCATCGCCTGCTTGAGATCGAACGTCACGCTGTAGCGCTCGTGCCCGTTCGCGGTGGCGAGCATGTCGTCGCACAGGAAGAACACGTAGCGGCTCTCGGGCCGGATGTCGTGCATTTCGATGAAGCGCGCCAGGTGCACCCCCCGCCAGTGGCAGATGGCGCTCCAGCCCTCCACGCAGATGTGCTCCACCGTCTGCTCCAGCACGGGCATCGCGCGAAGCTGCGCAAGCGTGTATTCCCGCACCCAGCGGCGCTTCATCATCCGGCCGTTCCTGAGATGGGCCTCCCCAACGACGAGCCGCCATTCCTCCGGCGGCGTCTCGATGAGCCGGGAGTTCGGCGTGACCACCGATCCATTGGGCCGCATCTGTTCGGGCTGGACGGCGCTTCTGGGATAGGTGCGCGCCAGGCGGTGGTTGCTGTCCGTCAAGAGGCCCACCTTGTGGTTCAATCTATCGAACCAGCTCAGCACGGCCTGCGCGCCGGGCGAATCGTCCAGGCGCGAGCATCCGGCCATGAAGGCGGATGCGAGGCCAAGGAGCATCTTCATGAATCCGCGCCTGGACGACGCCGGTTTATCCTCGCTGGAGACGTTTCTTTCTTCGTCTCTATTCATGGCTTCTCTCCGGGAGACTCCGGCGGCGGCTTCAATACCTTGATGACGACGGGCGCGATGATGGGTACGGCCAGTACGAGAGAGGTCGGAAACAAGATGCAGGCCCAGGCCAGAAACCCGAACCCGAAGCGCGTGAGCCAGGCCATCGGCCCGCTCAGGAGATAAGCGGCGACCACGGCCAGAAGCGCGTTGATGCAGACGACGCTCAACACCAGCCTGCCCGCGAACAGCCTGCGCTTCGCCAGTCGTGTCGGCAGCACGAATTCCGTTTGATCTTCCGTGCCCATCTCTCAGCTTCCCGCTTTCGCCTTGCGCCACAGGTTCCCGACGCGACGTCCGCGCATGAGACCGAAGCGAAAAAGGAGATAGCCCGGCGCGCCGAACCAAAGTCCCTGGGCCTCGCCGCCCAAAGCCGCGTTCATCATATCCGCAACGAGGCTACCAAGCCAGAAGGAAACCACCAGGATCGCCGCCTCCTCGGCGGCGCGCCCGAGATTTCTGGCGAATTGCCTTTGTCTGGCCCGAAAGGCGTCGCGCTCCGCCTTGACGCCGACGATCATGGGCGCGAGTCCGCGCCGCCATCCGTGGGATATCACCATGAGGAAATGGCCGATCATGAAGACGACGAGGAACAGCATCACCAGAAAATGGAGGAACCTGCTCGACTGATAACCCCCGAAAAGCCATGTCAACCACCCGAACTGGACGGGTTTCAGGATGGCGAGGCCCGTCAGGACGGTGAGCACGCCCGCCAGTACGACGACGTTGTACGCAATTTTTTGAATCGGGTTGAACTTCCCCTCTCCGGGGGAACGGTGAAAGGTCTTGATCGGGTGAAGGAGCATCTCCTTCGCGCCGGCGAAATCCGCTTTCTTAATCCGGTAGTGCCTCCCTTCTTCCGTCAGGAGGAGCAGGAGCAGGAAGATCAATCCGTTGATGGTGTAGGGCCACATGAGGGCGAAGTGCCAGCGCAGCGCGCCCGCGAGCCACCTTCCGATGCCGAAGGTCTTCGTGAGGCCCTGGACGAACACCCTGTAATCGGCGCCCAGGTTGACGGCGCGCGGGTCGGCCTGGGTTTCCGTCCCCCGCAGCGCTTCGAAGATGGCCTCGGGGTTGGGCCTGTCCGGCCCGAACGCGGGGTAGGCCCACCATATCTGAAGCCCGCTCGCCATCATCAGGAGCAGGAGGGGGACGTTCAGCCAATGGGTGATCCTTAAGAGCGATGAATAGGGATATGCGGGGGCGTCCGGGGTTTTCGGGGTCGTTTCTTCGGTTTCCATCATTCGGCGAGCAGCTTCATGATCATCGCTTCGGTGCGCTCGTGATTGCCCTCGCCGATCGTCTTGAAGCGTACGACGCCCTTCTTGTCGATCAGGTATTTCGTGGGCCAGAAGCGGTTTTCATAGGCTTTCCAGTTGGTGAAGTCGTTGTCCATCACGACGCGGTATTTGATGCCGAGCTTGGCCATGGCGTCTGCGACGTTCTCTTTTTTCCTGTCGAAGTTGAACTCGGGCGCATGGTTCCCGATGACGACCAGCCCCTTCTCCTCATAGCGCTCGTGCCACGAACGCAGCGTGGGGATCTCCCGCACGCAATTGATTCAGGCGAACGTCCACATGTCGAGGAGAACGACCTTGCCGCGCAGGTCGGCGAGTTTCACGGGTTCGCCGCCCAGCCAGGGACCGCCCTTGAACTCGGGCGCCTGCGCGCCGGGTCCGAGGCCCGATGCGCCCGCCTGGTAAAACGTCCAGAAAACGGCGAGAAGGGCGACGGCGATGATGCAGGTGAGGGTTCGCTTCATCGTGATCTCCTGGGAACAAGACGGCCTGAGAACACTTTAGGAGAAGGTTTGAGCGGATGCAAATACGGGGCTGTTGAAAAAGGCTTGGAGAGCGATTCTGGTTGTGTGCACGCTTTTGAATTTCACTCCCCCCTTGAGGGGGCTGTTGAAAAACCCTCGTCTTCGATCCCCGCAACCCGCCGACGCCTCTTTCCTCATCCTGAGTAGGCGCGTAAGCTCCGTATCGAAGGATGGGGGAACGCATCTGACCAGCGGGACGCGAATTTCGCCCTTCGATACGCGGCTTCGCCGCTACTCAGGGTGAGGCGGAGCGGCGGGCTGCGCAGGGCGAGGAGGGGATGGCGCCGCATCGGACTTTTTCAACAACCCCTTGAGGGTCAGGCTTCCCGAGGGGAAAGCCCGACGAAGAGGCCGAGCCCTTGGGCGAAGGCCGATTCGGTGGGGGGTAAAACGCATTATGTCTCCATTCCGAATTCTACCCCCCACCAGTTCGCTTTCGGGCTTACGCCCTCAGCTCACTGTCGGTCTTCCCCGAGGGAGACCGACCCTCAAGGGGGGAGTGAATCTTGTATCCCCCGGTCGGCGACATGATGCTCCCGTAGGGACAGGCCTCAGTGCCTGTCCTGATTGCAATCATCCTGTAAAGGGACAACCACGGAGGGTTGTCCCTACACCGCGACTCCTCATTCATCGGACCTTTTCAACAACCCCCTCAAGGGGGGAGTGATTTTCTCTCTCGTCGGTCGAGTACATACGACAAGTCTGGAAACCAGGGGTTTTTCAACAGCCCCATACTCCTATACGATGGGCGGAGAGATTCGCAGACCCCGAATTCATTTTTCGGTAAAGTTTCATCATCCGGATGGAGAAGAGCGTGAAGCACTATCATTTCGAGGAGATGGAAGCGCACGATACCGGCGAGCGGATTCAGCGGGTGGTGGCGGGCGAGAAGCTGACCGTGCTTCGCCAGACGATTCGCGCCGGCGTGGACATGTACAACCCCCATTCGCACCCGAACGAGCAGATGACGATCGTGCTGGAAGGCACGGCGAGGTTCGCTTGCGGGGGTAAAGAGGTGGTGCTCGGGCCGGGCGGCGTCGTGGTTTTTCCACCGAACCAGGAACACTCCACGCGCAACGCGGGCGATGGGCCGCTCGTTCTGGAGGAGATATTCACGCCGGGCGTCGAGAAGCTGAACGAACTCGCGCCCGAGGATTGAAGCGGGCCGGAGAGAGGCATGAGCCGTCTGACGATTACGGGACTCAGGAAAAATTTCGACGACGTTTGCGCAATCGACAATCTCTCCTTGGCGCTGGAGGACCGGGAGTTCATGGTGCTCGTGGGGCCGACGGGCTGCGGGAAATCGACGCTCTTGCGCCTCATCGCCGGCGTGGAGGATGAAGACGGCGGCCACATCTACTTGGACGGGGTTCGTCTGAACGGCATCCCGCCCGGGCGGCGCGGGGTGCAGCTCGTTTTCCAGAGCTACGCCCTCTGGCCGCACATGCGGGTTTTCGACGAGAAGAAATACTCGAACCTGGGCTTCGCGCTCAAAATCAGGCGCTGGCTGCCGGGGGTGCTGAACGAGCGCGCCCAGGACGTAATGCGGCGTCTGGGGATCAGCAAAAAATGGTCCCGCCGCCGCCCGGACAGCCTGAGCGCGGGCCAGCAGCAAAAAGTCGCCATCGGCCGCGCCATCGCCATACCGCCGCAGGTCTTTCTCCTCGATGAACCCCTGGCGAACATCGATCCGGTGGCGAGGCTCGAGGTCCGAAAAGAACTGCGAAGAGTGCACGACGAGATCGGAGCGATCAGCCTGCTCGTCACGCATGATTTGACGGATGCCTTCCAGATTGCCGACAGGATCGCCGTGATGCGCGACGGCGCAATCGTTCAGGTCGATACGCCGGAGAACCTCATCAACCATCCGGTGGATTCGTTCGTCGAGAGTTTCTTCACGAGCGTGCGCCATGAAAGGCTGCTGCAGGAGTTTCGCGCGAGGCGAAGGGCCGGGAAGGCGGAGCCGACCCCCGATTCACCCTGATTCGGGGTTTTCCAGAAAATCCCGCCATGCCGCCCAGTAGGCGGCGCCCCCCGTGTAATACGTGTCGTTGTGGCCCGCTCCCTGGATGGTGAAAAATCGCTTATGCCTTGATCCCGCCAATTCGAAGAGCCGCCGCCCTTGCGCGAAAGGCACGATGCCGTCCCTATCCCCGTGCAGGATGAGGAGGGGCAATTTCACTTTCGGGAGCATGGCGGCGCTGTCGAATTTGGAGGAGATGATCCAGCTAACCGGCAGGAAGGGGAACATCTTCTTCCCCATGGCGAGGGTGCTCTCGAAGGGGCTTTCGAGAATCAGGCCGCGCGCTTTCTTTCCTTCCACGGCGAGTTTCGCCGCCACCGCCGCGCCGAGGGAGCGGCCGAAGAGAAAGATGCGCTCGGGCGGCACGCGCTCGACGAGCCAGGCGTAGGCGGCCCTGCCGTCGGCGTATAAGCCCTCCTCGCCCGGTCTGCCCTCGCTTTTCCCGTATCCCCTGTAGTCGAAGATGAAGACGCCCGCTCCCAGTTCTTTTTGAATGAGCGCGATGTTCTCCGCGCGGTGGGAGAGGTTGCCCGCGTTGCCGTGCGCCCACAGGAGCACCGGGCCGTCCGGGTCTTTGGGGGCGACGTGCCAGCCGTGCAGGCGCACGCCGTCGGCGGCGCTGAAGGAGACGTTTTCAAACATGACGCCGTAGTTTCTGGGCGTCACCTCGATTTCCCGGTAGGGATGATAGAGCAGGAAATTTTCTAATAGACCGAACATCCCCATGACCATCAGCGCGCCTGCGCCGAGGAGCAGATAGCGGTGGAATTTTTGCGAGATTCGCAGCGGCCCGGTCTCATCGAGGGGGTTGGGCGAGTTCCCGGTGCGCGGTCTTGATGCAGAGGTTCTGGATCGTCGTGACGCCCGCATCCTCCAGGCGTCGCGCGGAGGTGGGATGCGCGATGCCCTTTTGCATCCAGAAGGCGCGCGGGCGTTTTTCGATGGTTTCATCGACAAGAGCGGGTATCTCTTCAGAACGCCTGAAGACGTTCACGATGTCGACGCGCTCGCTCACCTCGCCCAGGCTCGGAAATGCCTTCTCTCCGAGGGCGGACTCGATTCCGGGGTTTATCGGAATGACGCGGTAGCCCGCCTCCTGCATATACGCGGCGATGCGGTGGCTCGTGCGCGCGGGATCGTCCGAAAGGCCGACAACGGCGATGGTTTCCGCCTCGGCGAGTATGGATGCGAGCTTCTCGTTATCGGGGTTCATTCGGGTAGTCTCCTCGGTTTTCGGCATGATACCACAGCTTTTTCGGGCGCATCAGGCGCTCGCGGGAACAGCGACTTGCCCTCGATGGAGCCTGCGTGTAAATCATCGGGGAGGGGAGAGGACGCGCCTCTCCCTGATTTCATCTTGAGATATTTCTCTTATCTGTGAGGACATGAGATGTCGGATACGGCGATTGTCGAGATTTTCCACGAATACCACTGACCCTGGGCGTACATGGCCGCGGCGCGGCTGGACAAAGTGATGCCCGAGTTCCGGGAAAAACTGCATCTCAAATGGCGCGCGTTTCCGCTGGAGGTCATCAACGACCGCCCGGCGCCGCGCCACATCGTGGACCAGGAATGGCCCCTGATAGCGGTGCAGGAGCCGCTCTCGCCGTGCAGGAGCTGGCCGCACGAGGAATATCTGCGGACCACCATTCTGGCCTTTCAGGCCTACGCGAGCGCCTACGCGCAGGACCCCGAAAAGGCGCGCGTCTACGACCTCAGGATCAGGCGGGGTTTTTTCTACGAGGGAAGGCGCGTGGATGAGGACGCCGTGCTTTGCGAGATGGCCGATGAGGCGGGCCTCGACGCCTCCAGGGTGCGCGCGGATTTGGAATCAAGCGCATACGCGAAGGGCGTGATGGATGATTACAGAGAGGCCATGCGCTTAAGAGACGAAGAAGGAATGCCCATGACGAGCCCCACCCTCATCTTTCCGAGCGGAGAAGCGGTCTTCAACCCGTATGCTTCGGATAAGACCATAGAAGGCGGTAAGCTCACCGAAGTGCACGCCCCGCCCGCCTACGGGGAGGCGGTGTACGCCGGCTACCGCGAGATTCTGGCCAGAGCGGCGAGGTGATGGGGGAGCACGCCTTGTATTCTCGACCCCGGTAATTTCTAGCACTATCCTGACAGGTTTGCTTTTAATGGATGAACCTGAAGGATCGGCAATCCGGTCGGTTCTGGGCCGGAGGTCTTGTTGTTCGGTTTTGCAGGCTGGACGTATGGAAGCATGTGCGTGGCATTTTCAGGACGATGAGCTGTAATACCACTTTGCCCGAGTTTCTATTGACACTTTCACCATTTTTGTAATATAAAATTCACCAGAATTATATTGACACTTTCACCAGGAACATGGGCGCATGAAAAGCATGAGGACGCAATGATCCTGCCACGCCACCTGAGCGCCGAATTGCTGGACGCGCTGAGCTATTCACGTGTGATCAACATCGTGGGGGCTCGTCAGGTGGGCAAGACGACGCTCGTTCGGGACATTCTCCAGCATGGAAGGTTCATTTCGCTCGACGATGATGCGTTGTTGGAAGCAATCGAAGACGACCCATGGGGACAGTTGCAGCGGCTCGTCGGCGAACTGAAAGACGGGCCGCTGGTGATCGACGAGGCGCAACGCTCCGGGAAGCTGTCCCTGGCGATCAAGAGGATTGTCGATCTCGGGGATCAAATGGGGCAGTTTGTCCTCACGGGTTCCTCCAACATTTTCACGACGCTGCACGTGGCCGATTCGCTTGCCGGCCGCATTTTGACGTTGAAGTTGTGGCCGATGACCGTGGCCGAAACGATGTCGCGCGGCCCGTCGAAGATACTGGATTGGGCGATCTCCAAATCGCCGGACTTGAACGATCTGCCGGCGCCGGAAACTGCGACGAGGGCGGATTATGTCGATCTCGTCCTGAGCGGTGGGTTTCCCGGAATCCGGGACCTCGATAACAGGAGGCGGCAGAAGGTTTATTTCGATTACGTTGATACGGTGGTGGACCGCGATGTTTCCGACATCGTCCGCATCCGAAAAAGCGACGCCCTGCGGCGCTTACTTGACCAATTGGCAATTCGTACGGGTTCCGAGCTCAACATCTCGCTGCTTTGCAAACTTATCGGCGTGCAACGCAATACCGTCGAACAGTACCTTGATGTGCTGATACGGCTTTCGCTGGTCGTCAAACTGGGCGCCTGGACATCCGGAGAAGCCCGCCGCGAGATCAAGAACGCAAAGTATCATTTCGCCGATACGGGGATAGCGGCGGCGCTTCGAAACTTGACGCCTCGGTCATTCGATCCCGATGCCGACCCCAAAGCGCTTGGCGGATTGCTCGAGAGCTTTGTTTTTTCCGAACTCTTGCGCTCCGCGCCGTATCAGGATAACGGTTTTCGTTTCTATCACTGGCGCGACCAACGGGGGCGGGAGGTCGATATTCTTGCGGAGAGCGCAAACGACATGGCGGCCATCGAGGTAAAAGCGTCCTCCTCGGTGAGCCGTCAGGATTTCAGGCATTTGGAATGGTTTGCCGGCGAAGGTCCGGGGAAAACCCGGGAAGTGACCTCGATAGTTTTCTATTTCGGCGAAGAGAAGCTGGGTTTCGGCGAACGTCGATATGCCTTGCCGGTGAGTTGCTTGTGGGGGGCAACGCGGAAATGAAACATTCGTTTCGGGAGATTCGGCGCATGCGCCGCCGCAGGTTGATGGCCGAAAACTTCCTTCGATGAGGAGCGACATGAACTACCGCCGTCTTGGCAGGACAGGGCTGGAAGTAAGCGAGATAGGCCTCGGCACTTCGCACAATTTCATGCACATGGCGAGCGGCGACCCCGCCCGGTGCGTCGAGATCGTCCGGGAATGCCTGGATTGCGGGATCAATTTCTTCGACACCGCGCCGATATACGGGGAATCCGAGCGGGTGCTGGGAGAGGCGCTGGCGGGCAGCCGCGAGAGAATCGTCCTCGCGACCAAGGTGTGGGAGTCGAGCGCCTCGGCGGCCCGCGCGAGCATCGAGCGATCCTTCCGCCACCTCCGCACGGACGTGATAGACCTCTTGCAGATTCACAACATGGCGGGCTGGCGCGAGGTGACGCCCGCCATGCAGGCGTATCAAGAAGAGGGCAGAATCCGCCATCTGGGGATCACGGACAGAAGGCCGGAGAATTTCCCCGAACTCATCGAAGCCATGAAGACGGATGCGTACGACGCTATCCAGATTCCCTACTATCTGGGCGAGGTTGAGTGCCGCGAGGAGGTGCTGCCTATGGCGCGGGAGATGGACCTGGGCGTGATCGTCATGCGGCCTTTCAGCCATCTGAGAAGAGGCCTGCTCGACCCGAATGGCCCCGTCGCGCGCATGGAAGAGTTGAAAGCCTGCAGCGCCGCCACTCCCGGTCAGGCGCTTTTGAGGTATCTACTGGCGGACGAGCGCGTCTCCAGCGTCATCCCCGCCACGGGAAGGGCGGGCCGCATGAGCGAGAATGCGGCGGCCTCAGGCGGCGCGCTTCCCCCCGAAATCCGCGCGCGCCTGGAGGCGCTCGTGGGCTAGGACGCCGTGGAAATGGCCCCTACCTCGTTGTCCACGATGACGGGCGAGGTGAAGTACTCGACCGTGGGATCGACGCCCAGACGCTCGCGCAGCCCGGCGCGCCAGGCGTCGTCGTAGAGCCGCTCGGCGTCTTCGCGCGATTCGAAAAGATACACCCCGCCGCCCGTGCGCACGTCGTCCGACACCAGATAGTATTTGCGCACAAGACCGGGGACGTCGCGGTAGAGAGGGGCCGAGCGCTCGAAGGCCGCGGCCATCTCCTCGTGGGTTTTTCCCTCGGGAAGCGTGAAGCGAACGATTGCGGTGACTGCCATGAAGGTCCTCCCTATGCGGTGGAAGCGGCCCTGGCTTCGTTGTCGACGATGACGGGCGAGTCGAAGTACTGGACGTCGGGCTCGACTCCCATGCGTTCGCGCAGCCTGGCGCGCCACACCTCGTCATGGACGCGTTCGGCGTCGGCGCGCGTCTCGAAGATGTAGACCCCGCCGCCTGACCTCCGGTCTTCGGACAGCAGATAGTATTTGCGCAAGAGGCCGGGCACGTCGCGGTAGAGAGAAGTCGAACTCTCGAAACCCGCAACCAGCTCCTCCTCGGTTTTTCCTTCGGGAAACGGGAAACGGACAACTGCGGTAACGGCCATGGGGGATACTCCCTGTGTGATGGGTTTGGGTCGGATTATAGCACGAACAAGGTTGATCTCACCCAACCGGATACATGCGCGTGACGTTTAAATGCTATTACTGGCCTGTTAATTTGGCGCACCTATATCCTTCAGGAAATTACTGATGCGTGGACTCCATAGATACTGCCCTTCGCCTCTGTATAGTCTGTGTCCGTCATCGGCGTACATGAGCGGCCCGAACCAATGGAGGCGTACCGGCGCACCGCCCTTGGAATATGCGTCAAATGCATCCTTGACCAGGTCGGGCCAAAAGAAATGGTCGGCTGTAGAGTAGAGCCAAAGCGACGGAACACGCGCCGTCTTGCCGAACTCGGCAAAGGCGCTGACGAACCCAAATTCGCTGCAATTATGACGTTCATCATGCCTGTTCCCGCCACGTCCACCGGCGAAATTGACGACTCCGACGAGTCCGGCGGGTGGTTGTGATGCCAGCGCCAATACCGCGAATCCTCCACCTGACTGTCCGGCGGCGATTATGGTCGAACCATCGATATCCTGTTGATTTCTTAGTACCTTGATGACGGCGGCGTAGTCCTCCGCCGACGTTCTCCCGGCATCTAAATGCCGGCAGCCCCACATATTATCCACGTAGTCTCCCGTGGAGGATGCGGCGCCCCTCCGTGCAAAGACGACCGCTTTATAGCCGCGCTCCGCGAAATCCTCCGCGATTCGCTGGTATCTGGCAAGTTGGACTCGTCTCTGGTTTCTCGAGTTCCCGTGTGAGATTACGGCGAGCGGGAACGGTCCGGGACCGGAAGGCGTAACAGTTAGCGCTTCGAGTTCGTGCTTCTCTCCATCGATAGAAACAGCCAATGTGCCCGAGTTCACTTCGAGGTTCGAATATGGGATAGCAGGACTCGTCTTGCCAGGAGTTTTATTCAGCACGAGATTCCGTTCTTCGCGAAGCTTTGTCGGGGCTTCACGGACCTGACAGCCTGACAACACCAGCATGGAAAAAGCGACGACAAACATCGCAAAGAGCACTGAAAAACGTGATGGAGTCGTCGAACATAGACGCGAATGTCTCATTCTTCTCCCTCCCTTTCGCTCGTTCACCCAACCGGATACATGCGCTTGACGCGCAGCCTCGCCACGAGGCGCTTCTCGTTTTTCATCGCTTGGAGGTATTCGTCGAGGTCGTCGGGGTCCTTTCCGGTGATGCGGCGGTAGAGATCGAGGTTCTTCGTGCCGTCGGGGTCTTCGACGAGTTCGGCTTCGCCCTCGGCGCAGAGGTAGGGATAGAAGCTCTCCTGCGGCATCACGCAGAGCGTTGCCCTGGAGTCGCGCCCAAGATTCCTGGCCTTCACGCGGTCCCACGTCATGGAAATCTCCGCGACGCCGTCTTTGTAGTCGAAAACGATGGGCGTGGGGTGCGATCTGCCGTCTGAGAGCAGGGTGCTCAGGACGCCGTAGTGCTGCTCGTTCAGGAAGGCCAGCGCCTCGTCGTGCGTCATGAAGGTTCTCCTTATGAGTCCGAATCAATCGCCGCCTCGACGAAGTCATCGAACGCGGCGCAAAAAGCCTCGGGCGCATCCTGCATTGGATAATGCCCGCAGGCGGGAATGACCGTTCTCACGCAATCCGGAATTCGCTCCTCGAACATCTCCCCAAATGCCATCGCCCCGGCGTCTCCCTCGCCCACGCAGACCCAGGCGGGGACGTGGATTTCGCTTAGCCGCTCCCGCATATCCGGCGTGCCCAGTATGGCGTCCACCGCGGCGGCGTAATCCTCAGGGGTGTTCTTGAGAAAGCGCTTTCTGAATTCTTCCGCGCTCGCGCCGTCGATGTAGTCCCGGGGAAGCGTCGCCTGCATTCCCTCGCTATCGAGGGCCGCCTCGACTCCCTCATCGAGCGCCAGCTTTCGCAAGAATTCGAACCGCCGCCTCATTTCTCCTTCGGGCGCTGCGGCGGATGCGCCGACGAGCATCAGGCCCTCGACCCTCTCGGGGTGTTCGAGTGCGCACCACAGGGCCACCCGCCCGCCCATGCTGTGTCCCATGAGGTGGACCCTGTCGAGCCCCCAGAAATTGAGAAGAGCGAGCAGATCCCCGGTGAGGGTCTCGATCTGATAAGGCCCTTGGCGCTTGCTCGACCCCCCGTGGCCTCGATGGTCGTATGCAAAGGCCTGAAAGCGCCCGGAGAGCGCATCCATCACCGGGTCCCAGGTGTATATGGAGTTGGCGAACCCGTGCATCGCGACCAGGGGGGCGCCGCTCCCTTTCACGATGTATGTGAGGTTCACGCCGTTCACCGTCGCCACCGGCATCGTCCGATCCTCCGGTCGAGAGAAATACGCCTTTCGCCTTTGCCGAGTTGCTAGAATACCCTATTATGGCTTTTTTCGCAGAACGGCTCATCCGCTCGGCCATGGACGGGAATTTGCGCATGAACGGGAAAAGAGTGGCGGTCGTCCTCTTAAGCGGCGGCATGGATTCGGCCGTCGTTCTGGCCATCGCGAAGGGGGCGGGATTCGCCTGTGAGGCGCTCAGTTTCGACTATGGACAAAGGCACCGCTGTGAGCTGATAGCCGCAAAAAATGTGGCGAAGCAAATCGGCGCGTCCGGCCATACTGTATTGTCCATCGACATGCGCCCCATCGGCGGAAGCGCGCTCACCGACGACATCGAGGTGCCCAAGGAGCGCGACGACATCGGGGAGGGCATACCGGTAACGTATGTGCCCGCGCGGAACACGATTTTTCTGAGCTATGCGCTCGCCCTCGCCGAGGTGAAGGGGGCGAGCGACATCTTCATCGGGGTGAACGCGCTCGATTATTCGGGCTATCCCGACTGCCGCCCGGAATACATAGACGCCTATGCGCAAATGGCGCGTCTGGCGACGAAATCGGGCGTGGGGGGCGCGCCGCTCGAAATCCATACGCCCTTGAGCGCGATGAGGAAGTCCGCCATTGCGCGCAAGGGCCTGGAACTGGGGGTGGATTTTTCTCTCACCCACACCTGCTACGATCCGCTGGATGAAAGGCGGCCCTGTGGTTCGTGCGACGCCTGTATCCTGAGGCGCAAGGGGTTCGAGGAGATCGGAGAGCGCGACCCGCTCCCTTATCCTGTTGCTTGATGTTCGGAGGAGCCGTGGAAGAAATACGCACGGACGTATTGGTCGTAGGCGGAGGACTGGCCGGAACGCTGGCCGCTCTGGCCGCGCGCGAAGAGGGGGCGGACGTCTGCATCGCCATGAAGGGCGAGGCCGGCCTGACGGGTAATTCCGCGCGCGCGGGCGGCGTTTTCGCCACGATTCTGGATGGCTTCTCCCTGCCGGATGATTCCGTTGAAACCATGGTGGCGGATAATTTCCGCAGCGGGTGGTTCATGTCCGACCCCGCGCTGGTGCGGACGGTCGCGGCCGAATCGGGCGCGGCCATAGAGCGCCTGCGTGCGCACGTGGTCCCTTTTCTCGAGAAGAACGGGCGGATGACGCCCACGAAACTCCCCGGGCATACTTATCCTAGGGGTGCGCGCGTACCGGGCGGCGGGCCCCGGATGATGCGGGTTCTGGGCGCGCGGCTCGCGCAGAGCGGAGCGCGCGTGCTGGAGGGTCTCTCCTTCATCGGTTTGCTGCGTGATGGCGGCGGAAGGGTCGTGGGAGCGGATTTTCAAGTAGAGGGAGACTCAAGCCTGCTTCGGGCGCACGCGCGCGCTACGGTTCTCGCGATGGGCGGTTTGGGGGGGATGTACCCCATCACCACGAATGCGCCGGGCGTGGCGGGCGTCGGCTACGGGGCGGCTCTGGACGCCGGAGCGCGGTTGCGGGACATGGAGTTCGTGCAATTCACGCCGACGGCGATGGCCCATCCGCCGCAACTCAGGGGCAGAAACTCAGGGGGCATGGCGCTGTCTTTTCCAGAAACGCGATTGAGAAACAGCCTGAACGAGCGCTTCATGGCCCGCTATGCGCCCGATGACATGGAGCACGCCAAGCGCGACGTTCTCTCCCGCGCGATGCACCGCGAAATCGTCGAGGGACGCGGAACGGAAAACGGCGGCTTGTATCTCGATTTGACGGCGGTGCCCTATGATGGACTGAGAGACGTGATGGGTGAGATCATCGACGATTTCGAGGCGGCGGGACTCGACGTGCGAAAAGAGCCGATAGAAATCGCTCCCGCCGCGCACTCGTGCATGGGCGGCGTCGTCATCGACACCAACGGGCGAACGGACGTAGGCGGCCTCTTCGCCGCCGGTGAGAACGGAGGAGGTCTGCACGGCGCGAATCGCCTGGCGAGCGGGGGCCTCACCGTGTGCGCCGTCATGGGCGACCGGGCGGGCCGGGCCGCCGCTCATGTGGAAGGAGAAGGCGGGCCGCCCGAGAAGAAAGAGACGGGCGCGAATGGCACTGATGAGGCGGGTGATGCGCAACTCGATGAAATTGAAGAAAATATCTGCGACGTCATGTTTTCCGCTGGAGGCATCGAGCGGACTTCGGGGGCGCTTCAGGGTGGGGTCGAGAGAATCGCCGCGCTGAAAGAGAGGTTGGCCGACGGCTCGACCCCCGCTTCGCTCGTCTCGCGCCATGCGCAGGCGAGGCTCATGTGCCTGACGGCCGAGGCGATGCTGGGCGCGATGCTCATGCGCGCGGAAAGCCGGGGAGCGCATGCGAGGTCGGATTATCCCGAACGAGACGATGAGAACTGGCTGGCCAACATTCACGTGTTGCTGGGGGCCGATGGAACGCCTGCGCACGAGAAAGTTCCCATACCCGATGAATTGCGTGAGGCTTCGTCGCGCCATATGAAGGCTTGAGAGATGTGAGAACTATTGCGGTTTGAAGTTGACACCATAATAGGCGCTAGAGGATAACCAAGGAATACACACTTATTTTCGAAGAGAATTCTTCTCAAGAATCTGGAGGAGTTATGCAATATCCTTTTACCGAAGAACAATTGGCGCTCGCCGATCTGACCCGGGATTTCATGGAGCGCGAGGTCGCGCCCGTCGCCGCGGAAATGGACAGGCGGCCCGACCCCAAGGATTGCTATCCGGGCGAGCTTCTGAACAAAGCGTCGCATCTCGGCCTCCGCACCATGGCGGTCCCGGAGGAGCATGGCGGCATCGGGGCCGACACGACGACCAAGGCCCTTTGCCTCTGGACGGGCGCGCAAATCGAGATCGGCGTCATCAAGTGCCTTAGCCAGTGCTGGAAAGTGTCGAACGCGATCTTCAAATGCGGTTCGGAAGCGGTACTCGAAAAGTGGGGCAAGATGTTCGTGGAAGACCACGATTGCGTGGGCTCGTTCGTGATAACCGAACCGGATTACGGCTCGGACAACATCTACCGGCAGAGCGACCCCGCGCTGGGCCTCAAAACCTCTGCGGTTCGGGACGGCGATTATTTCGTGCTCAACGGAGCGAAACGCTTCACGTCGCTCACGAGTTGGGCGAAGATTCTGCTGGTATTTGCGAGAACGGACCCCGATGTTCCGCTTCATCAGGGAACCACCTGCTTTCTCGTGCACGGGGACCAGGAGGGCGTCTCCTACGGCAACGTGCACGATAAGCTCGGCTACAGGCTGTATCCCAACGCCGAGAGCTACTACGACAACGTGCGCGTCCACAAGGACGACATTCTGGGCGAGGTCGACAAAGGTTTTCAGACGTTCGCCACGGTATTCCGGGGCAGCGCGGAACTCCCGGCGTGTAATACGGGCATCGCGCGCGGCATCTACAACTTCTGCCTCCAGCACGCAAAAGAGCGCATCCAGGGCGGCAAGCCCATTATCGAGCACCAGACGATACAGCACATGCTCGCCGAGATGCTGATGAACATCGAGGTGGCCGAGCAGTTCATGTGGCGCATCTGCTGGGGCGTGGAGAACGACGAGAGCTACAACACGCGCTTCACGCGGTACGGAAAGGTGTTCAGCGATCAGGTGGCGCTCAAGACGATAGCCTTCGCCACGGACATTCTCGGCGGCATCGGCATCATGAAGGAGACGCCGACGGAGAAGATGATGCGAGATCTCCTCACCTTCCTGCACGGCGACGGCACGGACTCGATGACTTTGCTGCGCGCCGCCCAGACGCTGGACGAGCCGACCTAAGCGCGTCACAAAGCCGTCATTCCCCGATTTGGGAGAGGAATACGATGGATTTGATGCTCACCGATAAAGTGGCGATGATCTCGGGCGGCAGCCGGGGTCTGGGCTTCCACATCGCGAAGGATCTGGTGGGCGAGGGCTGCCACGTGGCGATCAGCGCGCGGGGCGAGGAGCGCCTGAACCAGGCCGTTGATGAGCTGAACGCGCTGGGCGGCGGGCGCGCTGCGGGTTTCGCGGGCGACGTGACTGAGAAGAGCGTACCCGGCGCTTTTTTACAGAATACGCTCGACGCGTTCGGCGGCGTCGACATTCTCGTGAACAACGTGGGCGGCAGCAATCCCAAGGCGTTTTTGGACATCACGGACGAGGAATGGCGCGAGGGGTTCGATTTCAACCTCTATCACGCCGTGACGCTCTCGCGCCTCGTGATACCGGAGATGAAAAAAAGAGGCGGCGGCTCCATCCTGAACGTCGCCTCCATCTACGGGCGCGAATCGAAGGGCGCGATGACGTACAACGCTTCCAAAGCGGCGCTCATCAGTTTTTCCAAGGGGCTCGCCCAGCAGACGGCGCAGGACAACATTCGCGTGAACTCGATTGCGCCGGGCAGCATCATTTTCCCCGGCGGCGTCTGGGAGCGGCGGGTGAACGAGGCGCCCGACGGCCTCAAGGGCTTCATCGACGCGGAAATGCCCCTGGGCCGCTTCGGCCGACCCGAGGAACTCTCCGCCGTGGCCGTCTTCATGGTGAGCCCGAGAGCGAGCCTGGTGCACGGGGCCTGCTGGAACGTGGACGGCTCGCAGAGCCGTTCGAATATCTAATCCCTGCTGAGATTCACGAAACTTTCTGGAGTGGTTCGCGCACGCGCGTGAGCCACTGTTGTTTCAGTGTGCTCTTGACGACGCGGGGAATGCTGAAGCCTATCGGTATCATCCTCGGCTCGACCAGGGGTGTGGACAATCTCGCCTCTTGAACAGATAGTCCCACCACGTCGATTTTGCCCAGGTCCGTTTCGCCGAAGCCCGTCACGCGGGCGGCTTCCAGGGTTCTCAGTTTCCCGGGCGAGAGTCCCGCGACCTCGCAGGCGACGCGGTCGAGCGCCACCGGGTCGGCGCTCGCGATGATGAGGCCGACCCGCCGGGGAGTTCCCTGTGCGGGCCCCTGGCCCTCCATCGCGTATACGGCGTCGAGGACGGAGAGCCTCGTCTTGAGCAGCCGCGCCGTTTCGACGAGCATGAGTGGGAAATAATTCTCGAAAGTTCCGGCCTTGAAATGCCACCAGGCCTTTCTTTTCCCCGCCACGCAGCCGAAGAGGTTCTTGACCGCGCCCGTCATGTAAAGCTGGCAATGCGTCTTGAGCTTCGGCAGGTTGACGATTCCGCCCGCATCCATGGCCTCTTTCGCCATGGTGAGGTGCGCGTAGACGACTCCCTCTGGGTTGGGAACCTTCACGCCTTTCCGGAAGGCAACGAGGGGAAGCCCGAGTTCCTCGCATATCCTCGCCAAACCGGCTTCTCTGGCGCATGAGGCGAGGCTTCCCCAGGCGGGGCTGTCGCCCATGGATATTTTCCGCGGCGGCGCCGATTTTTGGAAATGCTGCGCCACCGCCCGGAGTATTTCGGGGTGCGTCGTGAGCGCGCTCTCGGGCGACGCGCCTTTGAGGATGTTGGGTTTCAGCAGTATCTTTTCGGTTGCAGAGGCGAATTGTGACGCGCCGCCCAGCGCTTCCAGAGCCTCGGCGACGGCGTCGTTTACGCGCGCTTTCTCATAGTCTTCGCAACGGACAATCGCTACGCGGCTCATGTGCGTTTAACTTTCCTTTTTTATGGCGTCTATCTTTTCGTCGCGCTCCGCCTCGAGCGCCTCGCGCTCGCTCCTGAATTTCTGGCGGAAGGCGTTCAGCGCGTCTCTGGCCTCGGGTTCGAGTTGCGCTTCGACGGCTTCGGGGGGAGCGCCTCCCGTCATTTTCATCAGTTCCTGCTGATGAAGGACGTCTTTTTCTGCGATTTTCCCCTCGTATACCTTTTTGATCTCCTCAATCTTGTCCCTTTGCTCAGGAGTGAGTTTTTCCAGCTCCTGGCGCGCTTGCTCGCCGATGGCGGAAGTTTTCTCCATCGCTATTTCCAGGGCGCTTTTCATAGTAAACCTCCACGGCAGTATGATGACTTGTGTGGGCAAGGGCATTCTAGGTTGCGCGATAAAGGGGGTCAACATCCGCGTCCTTGAACGAGATTCAGGCGGACACCGCATTCTTCCGCGTCGCGTAATGAGGGCCTAATGTACAGGTTTTCAGGCGGATAGCGCAGACACCCGTTTTCTCGCATTGCGAGCACTCTATGGGATATAAATTTTGATATAAGAAGATGTGATACGCCCACCACTGGAGGAACCATGCGCGAGCCTGTGTTTGATGATGTTCTGGAGGCGCGAAAACGCATCGCCGGCTACTTGCAGCCCACGCCCTTTCACGAAATTCCCGTGCTCTCAGAACGGCTCGGGTGCCGGTACTTCCTGAAATTCGAGTCCATGCAGCCCGTCGGCGCGTTCAAAGTGCGCGGCGGCGTGAACCTCGTCTCCAGGCTCGGGCCGGAGGAGAAGCAAGCGGGCCTTATCACGGCCTCGACCGGCAACCACGGTCAATCCATCGCCTATGCCGCGCGGATTTTCGGAGTCAGAGCGTTAATCGCGGCGCCGAATGGGGCGAATCCGGATAAAATCTCGGCCATCGAGAGGCTGGGGGCGGAAGTCGCGTTCGCGGGGGAGGATTTCGATGACGCCAGGGTGTGGTGCGAGGAGCAATGTGAAGCACGAGGGATGCGTTATGTTCACTCGGCCAACGAGCCGCACCTCATCGCGGGCGTAGCGACCCAGACGCTGGAGATCATGGAATCCGAGCCGGATATCGAAGTCGTCATCGTGCCCCTCGGCGGGGGAAGCGGGGTGTGCGGCGCGGGCCTCGTCGCCAAACACATCAACCCCAAGGTCCACGTGGTGGGGGTCCAGGCGGCAAACGCCCCTGCCTTCTACAAGAGTTTCTACGCGGGGGAATTGCAACCCCAGCCTTCGGCGGGCACCTTTGCGGACGGACTCGCCACACGGGTGCCCTTTGAACTCACTTTCTCGATGATTCGTAGATACGTGGATGAAATCGTGACGGTCAGCGAGGAGGAGATGTGCGACGCCATCCGGCTGCTCGCCTCTGACGTGCACGTTATCGCCGAGGGCGCGGGCGCCGCCCCGACGGCGGCCGCCATGAAGATGGATTTGAAGGGAAAGCGTGTCGCCGGAATCCTGAGCGGTCGGAATCTCACAAGCGAGCATCTCAATATCATCCTCAGCGGCGGGACGCCTCGTCCGTGAAATACGTCATCAAAAAAGAGGCCCCGAAGGCGCATGAATCGGGCGGCATGTATGTCGAAGTCGCGCTCAGCGTCCCGCAACTGAGAACGTTGACCTACCGGGTGGAACCTGAATTCGTGGGCCGACTTGCGCCCGGGCAGCGTGTGCTGGCGCCGCTGGGCAGGCGGAAGGTGACGGGATACGTCGTCCACCCGCCGGGAGAGAACCCGCCCCCCGATGTCGAGCCTGCGTCCATCAAACCCGTTCTCGAAATTCTGGACGATGAGCCGCTGCTCACGCCGGAGCTTTTGGAACTCACCCGTTGGGTAGCGGAATATTATTGTTGCGGCTGGGGGGAGGCTCTCAAGTACGCGCTTCCGTCTCACAAGGAGAAAAAAACCATTGAGCGCTACCGCCTGACTGAATCAGGAAGGCGAGAAGCCGCGCTCGAAGAAGGCGGCCTCGGCCTGCCCGGTCTCGGAACCCCGCAGGGAGAAGGCAGTCACAAGACGCGCCTTCTGGTTGCGCTTCGCAAGGGTCCGAGAACCATCGGTTCGCTTGCGGCGGCGTTCGGGCGCGGGACGCGCCCGGAGCTCATTCGTCTCGTCGATGCGGGTTTCGTGGAGAAAATCGTTGATGCCGTGGGTGGCTCGAAGCCCCGCAAAGCCAAGTATGTGCGCCTATCCAAGAAACCCTCGGGGGATGACATCGAGTCCCTCGCGATCCGCGCGAAGTTGCAGGCGGAAATCCTGCGCCTCTTGGAGCAGACTGAAGATGGACGTTTGTGGCTGGCGGAGCTGGAAACCTTCTCGAAAAGCGCCCGCGCCGCCTGCGCGGCGCTGGAGAAAAAAGGATGGGTCGAAGTGGTGGAAGACATCCATCCTCATGAAGGGAATGTGAACGAATCGCATACAAAGCCCGGCGCGCCCTCGAAGGCCCTGACGGATGAGCAGAGAGAATCGTTCGAGCTGGTGAAGGCGGATATCGAGGAAAAGAATTTTTCGGTCACGCTTCTTCACGGCGTTACCGGAAGCGGGAAGACGGAAGTCTACATCCGGCTTGCGCAAACAGCCTTGGAAAACGGACTGGGCGCGCTGATTCTGGTGCCGGAAATCGGCCTGACCCCCCAGCTCTTGGGACGTTTTCAGGAGCGTTTCGGTCATCGGGTGGCCTGTCTGCACAGCGCGTATTCGGACAAAAAACGCATCTCGGAATGGCGGCGGATCAAGAACGGGGATGCGCCCATCGTCGTGGGCACGAGGTCCGCCGTCTTTGCCCCGATTCCGAACCTGGGGATGATTGGAGTGGACGAGGAGCACGACGCCTCCTACAAACAGGAGGAATCCCCCCGCTACCACGCGCGGGACACGGGCATCGTGCGCGCCAGGAATCTGGAGATTCCGGTCGTGCTGGGTTCGGCGACGCCGTCGATTGAAAGCTATACGAACGCCAGGAGCGGCCGCTACCGCCTGCGTTCGTTGTCGCATCGCCCCACGGGGGGAGCCTTGCCACAGGTGCGCCTGATGGATTTGAGAAAAGAGATCGGCTCCGACCCCAAGACGCCGGAGCTTCTCACGAGCGAATTGGCGGCGGCCATCGGCGATCGTTTGGAGCGAGGCGAGCAGACGCTGTTGTTCCTGAACCGGCGCGGATTTTCCTCGGTCATCTTGTGCCATGATTGCGGCGAGGCGCTCCAGTGCCCTCACTGCTCCGTCCCGCTCACGTTTCACCGAGAAGGCGGGGGCAGGGCGCAATGCCACTGGTGCGATTACAGCGCCGATCCGCCGAGCAAATGCCCCTCCTGTCACAGTGTGCGCGTGGGAAATTTTGGCGTGGGGACGGAGCGCGTAGAGCAGGCGGTGAGGGCGCGATTTTCCGGCGCGCGCGTCCAACGCCTGGATCGCGACGCGGTGCGCCGCTCGGGCGCGTACGAGAGCATATTCGGGGCCATGCGCAGTGGGGAGATCGATATCCTCATCGGGACGCAGATGGTGGCGAAAGGCCATGATTTTCCGAAACTCACTCTTGTGGGCGTCGTGGTGGCCGACGTCGGGCTTCATCTGCCCGATTTCCGGGCGAGCGAGCGTACTTTCCAGCTATTGACGCAGGTAGCTGGCCGGGCGGGCCGCGCCGATTTGCCCGGAGAGGTCATCATTCAGACGTTCAGGCCGGATCATTTCGCGGTTCAGTGCGCGCGGACGCATGATTACGCCGGGTTTTACAAGAGAGAAGCCCTGGCGAGGGAGCGGATGGGCTACCCCCCATATCGGCGGCTGGCCAGGCTCCGTTTCGAGTCCAAGGACAAGCACCTCGCCGCGAAAGCCGGTGAATGGACGGCGTCTTACTTGCGCAGGCATGGCGCCCCGGCGGCCGGACGCGCCGCCGATGGGAGCGGGGTCGAATATCTGGGTCCTGCGCCTGCGCCTCTCGTGAGAATTCGGGGGGTATGGCGATATCACATGATCTTGAAGGCCAAAGGGTCGAAGCGCCTGGGTGAAGCGGTCAATTCGCTGACAGCGGAATTTGACGGGCAAGCGGCTTTTTCTTCCGTTCGTCTGGCGGTGGACGTGGACCCGTTGAGTCTGATGTAAGGGGATTATCCTCAAAGGAGTTTTTCTCAAGAATCAGGTTTTTGATCGAGGAGGTTGTATGTCTCAGGAAAATTTCAGAACGGCCCTCGTAGGACTCGGGTGGTGGGCGACGCCGATAGGCGACGCACTTCGCAGAAGTAAGAAGATAGACCTGGTCGCCTGCTACACGCGCAACGAGGAAAAGCGATCATCCTTCGCGGAGGAGCATGGGTGCGAAGCGGCGTCCGGCTATGAGGCGATACTGGAGAATCCCGATGTGGAGGGGGTCCTGCTCACCACGCCGAACAAGGTGCATGCCGCCCAAATCATCGCCGCGCTCGAGGCGGGCAAGCACGTCTGGGTGGAAAAACCGATAACGAACGTATTGGCCGAAGCGCCCGAGGTGCTGAAAGCCTGGCGAGCGTCCGGCAAGACCCTGGCGGTGGGGCACTGCTACCGGCGCGCGGCGGGACACCGGAAAATCCGTGAATTGATAGAAGACGGCGCCATCGGCCAGCCGCTTTGGGCGGAGGCCGTGTTTTCAAACCACATGGGTCAGTTTTTCACACCCGACAGGTGGCGATATTTCAGGGACGAGTGCCCGGGCGGCCCCCTCATGCAGATGGGGATCCACCACTGCGATACGCTGAACTACCTGCTGGGCGACCCCGTGAGCGTTACGGGAGTTCACAAAAAGCTGGCCACGCCTGCAGAAATCGACGACGTGACGATGACGATCACCGAGCACGCGGGCGGCCCCGTCTCGACCCTGATGACGAGTTTCGTGACGCCGGGCGTGTTCACGCTCAAGCTGCACGGCACCCAGGCGGTCGTTTCTCTCGAAATGATCAGGGAAAATATCACTCTGGCGCACCGAACGAATGATGAGACCACGCTGGCGATTCAAAAGGCGGGCGAAGCCGGCTGGACGGACGTGCCCGTGCCCGAAATGGCGGACATGATAATCGATGAGGTGGAGGAATTCGCCGATTGCGCGCGAACAGGCGCAACGCCTGAAACCGGCCCACGAGAGGCCGTCCATGCCTTGGCGCAGGTGGAGGGTTCGTGCCGCTCGGCGGAAGCGGGAAGAAAGATACAGATGACAGAACTTCTGGAAGGAATCGATGTCTAGGAGCCCGTGTTATCTGTTGAGCTCCGAGCGAAATTATAATGGTGGGCCGTACTGGATTTGAACCAGTGACTTCTGCCGTGTGAAGGCAGCGCTCTGCCACTGAGCTAACGGCCCAGAATTTTGCGTTTATCATAGGCCCCATACGGGGTCAAGAACGGATGCGTTCGATGCCGCCTCCAAACTTTACGCGGGTTCAAGCCATCGGCTATGATAGCGGGAGTTGAAACCTTCATCGTCCAATATTCGCCAGTGAGCTTGAAAGGATAATCTTAGATGAATCAACTGACGAACAATGGGGTGACATACAACCTCGAGACCCGCGAACATGACCTGTACGGGTTCGGCGTCGACGTCTATATGCTCGATCAGGAGGGCGCCCAGCCCAGGGAGCCCATCGCGTTCATTCCCGGAAAAGATGAGAACGCCGCGACCATTCTGACGCAGCAATGGCTCAAAATCGCTTTTCCGGCCGAATTACCCAAAGGCAAGAAAAAATAGCGCCGCCACACGGCGAAAAAGCCGAGCCGACGGCCTTTTCCCTGTTTTCCAACCGGGGGGACGCCTTGGAGTCGCCTCAAACCATTCAGACAGACCAGGCACCATCGCCCACCGGGACCTTCGTCCAGGCGCGCCGCGTGGGGAACCTCTTGTTCATTGCCGGCCAGCGCGGCATCGACCCCGACTCGGGGGAACTCGTCGAGAGATCCATAGAGGCGCGCGCCAGAAGGACTTTCGAGAACCTGAAAGCCATTGCGGAGGCGGCAGGCGGGTCGCTCGCCACGTTCGTTTCCACCGTCGTCTACGTGAGGGATATGGATACCCACCGCCCGGCCATCAACCGGCTTTTTGAGGAATACTTCGGGCCGAACCTGCCCACGCGCACCATCGTGGAGGTAAGCCGGTTGAATCAGGACGACATCGTGGAAATCGAGGCGGTGGTGATGATCCCCGGCGCGGAGGCTTAGCCTGCGGACGCCGCGGGCGCTGGAAGCGGCTCCCACCATTTTTCGACGCCCAAATCATCCGCGATCACGCCGGCGGCGTTGTAGCCGGGCGCTCCGTTCAAACCGCCCCCCTGGCAACTCGAACTGCACAGATAGAAGCCCTCCAGAGGCGTCCGCATCCCGGAGAGCAGGGGATGGGGCCTGTTGATGCCCAACTGTTCGGGAATATACGCCCCCATGCGCACGCCGCCGCGGATCATGTTCTTGTTCCCGCGTTCCACGTCGAGCGGTGTGTAGAGCTTCGCCGCGCGGACGTTGTCCGGCGTGAGGTTCGGAGCGTAGCCCCGCCAAACGTCGACCAGGCGTTCGGTGTACGCCTCTTTTACTTCATCCCACTTCCGGGGGCCGCCGTCTTTGAGTTCATAGGGCGCGCCGGGCCACCAGAAGGCGACGTGGCCGCCTTGTGGCGCATAGGAGGGGTCGTGCTGGCTGTTGCATGAGCCGTTGCCCATCGGGCGAGACGGGATGAGGCCGTTTCTGCGCTCTTCGGTGTTTTCGGCCATCTCCTCGCCGGAATCCGCGCCGAATATGATGTTGTACGCCCTGCTTACGTCCGGGTCGAAATCCGCTGCGCTATACCGAGGGGGTTCGGCCAGGGCGAGATGCAGCGTACTAAGCGAATGGAAGCCCCAGTCCCAGTTTCGCACCTTTTCGTTCACCTCATCGGGAAACGCGTCTTCTCCCGCCATTTTAATGGATGCCGGCGCATTGAGGCTCGAAGCGACGAATTGCGCCGCCATCATCTTCTCTCCGCCTTCGAGCATGACGCCCGTCGCGCGCCCGTTATCCCGTATCACTTCGCGCACGTGGCTGTTTCTCAGGACGACGCCTCCGTTCTGGATGACGATTCGCTCCAGCGCCAGAGGCAGTTGGATCGCTCCTCCCACCGGAAGACCGAGCGTCGTGTGGGTGGAAAACAGGCTCGGCAGGAAAATACCCGTACCCGGCGCGTTCTCCACCGTGATGGCGTGAGAGAACAAGAAAAACAAGGCCCGCATTTTGGGATGCTCGAAATGCGATTCGATGGCCTCGAAAATCGACATTTTCGCAAAGCTCAGGATCTCCCGTCCCGCATCGCTGTCCATCCTGGAGACGATTTCCTCAGGAGGCAGGGGCGGATGAAACAGGAAACTGCGCAGGAGCGGGGCGTGTTCCACGGCGAATCGTCGGTGAAGGTAAACGTATGATTCGGCGTCTTTTTGCGAAAATTTCGAAATCGACGCCGCGCTTTTCTCAGCGTCGCGGTGAAGCAGAATGGCCGTGCCGTCCCGATAGAGCGTGGCGTGCTGCACGTCCGGCGTAAGCCACTTGAATCCGTATTTGTTCAGTTCCAGGTCCTTGACGATTGGAAAATCATCGAGGCCGATGAAGAAATTCGCGTGCATGTTCGATTGGTAGCCGGGCAGCAGGAATTCTTTGGTGCTCGATCCGCCTCCGATTTCAGGTTCACAGTCTAAAACGGCGATTTTCAGTCCAGCACGAGCGAGATACGCCGCGCATACCAAGCCGTTATGCCCCGCACCGATCACAACCCCGTCGAATTGCGCCATCGGATTCTCTCCTCAATATGTTGGAAGCAGAATACCCAGCTTAGCGAATCCGGGATGAAAGGGCAAAAAGGCGCACAAAAAAACACCCTGCCCAAAGAGCAGGGTGTTTCATTTTTCCTGGTGAGTGAAAGAGCCACCTGATATTCGGCTTAACTCTCTTCTTTTTCCTTCTCGATGCGTTGTCGCTTCACGCGCGCAACCTCGTTCTTCACGTCGTCGATGACGTCTTTGCCCCAAAAGAGCTTTCCCTCCACCACGAACGTGGGGATTCCGTAAATTCCCAACCCTTTTCCCTGGGCGCGCTGGCTGTGGAGTGCGCCGATGTAGCGTCCCTCGGCGATGACGGCCTTGATTTCCTCTCCGTCGAGTCCTACATCCTCACCGAGCCCGGCGATGACGTCCAAATCCTCGAGATTCAGGTCGTCCTCCCAGCGCGCCTTGTAGCAGCGATTCCGGAATTCCTTGAACTTCCCCTTGTCCCGAGCGTAATAGGTGGCCATGTGGAGGTTGGTGGTGCGGTAATCGCCTCCCGCCACCCGGATGGGCACGTTGTATTTCTCGGCGAGAGGTTTATGGTTCGTTTCGTAACTTTCCTGTTTCTGCTCCGGCGAGTAGCCGGCGAACTCCTGGCCGGGGGGTCTCCCTTCCCAACTGACCCACTCGACGACGACGTCGGGGTCTTCTTCTATTACGGGCGTGCCACCCACGGTGGCGACATAGCAAAATGGTCATGTGTAATCCGAGTATTTCACCACAACGATTGGTTCTTTCAACTCACTCATGGCGTTGCCTCCGTCAGGTTTGCAATGAATCTCTTGAGAATACCGTTGAATATGTATCCAGGCAGCAACTTTTTGGTTTATACCACTTCGGCGCGGTCGTGGTCGATGGCGTCATGCCCCCCGGGGTCGATCCACACCCCCATATTGCGCAGTTCCGTGACCGCTTGCGCGATTTCCTCCTCGTCGCCGTCGAATTCGCATACCTGCCAGCCCGATTGGGCATCCAGCTCACTCCTCATGATGCTGATGGAAAACGAGTATTTTCTTCCTAATTCCCACAAAATGGGTTTCTGAACGAGATGACCCGGCACGGAGAGGACCAGCCGCTTGCAGCCTTGGGGTATGGGAGCGGCATTTATGCCGATCGGGCCGCCGTTTTCGAGTCTTTTGAGAAAGCCGCCGACAATTTCGGTGAGCTTGTCGTATTGCACCAGAAAGGCATCGTGCCCGTAGGTGGACTCCACAGTGTGCAACTCCAGTTCACGGCCCAGTTTTTGGAGAACTTGGGCGATCTCCATGCTTCTCTCCGGCGGGAAGAGCCAATCGGATATGAAGCATACGAGCAGGCATTTGGTTTTCAGCCGGGACAACGACGCCTCGAGGCTCTCGAAACCCAGGGAGGCGTCATAGAGGTCCATCATGCGGGAGATATACAGATACGAATTGGCGTCGAAGCGATCGACGAATTTATCCCCTTGATGATCGAGATAGCTCTCCACCTCGAACCGCGAGGCGATGTCATTGAGCATCTTGTTCTTGTCTCTGATCTCGCGGCCGAATTTCTCCCACATGATTCCTTTGCTCAGATAGGTGATGTGGGCCAGCATGCGCGCCGCGCTCAGGCCCTTGCGCGGCCCTTCTCCGGCGGCGTAGTCGCCGTCGTTCCAATCGCCGTCCGCCGTGATGGCCCTGCGGGCGATTTTGTCCCATGCAATTCCCATCGGGTCCAGGCGCGCGGCTCCCGCGACCGGGATGACGGAGTCGCAAAAATCGCTGTAGCGCAGGCCCCATTCCAGGGTTTGCATCCCGGCGAGCGAGCCGCCGATGACCGTTTTGAGGCGTTTTACGCCCAGATGATCGAGAAGCAGTTTTTGGACGCGAACTGTGTCCTCCACCGTGGTGACGGGAAAATTGGTGTTGTAGGCTCTGCCCGTAGCGGGATTGATCGAAGTGGGCCCCGTGGTGCCTGAGCATCCCCCCAAGTTATTCGAGGAGACGACGAAATATTTTCGGGTATCGATGGCCTTGCCGGGGCCGATCATCGGGTCCCACCAGCCCGGGCGCGGGTCGTCCGGGTTGTGGAAGCCGGCTGCGTGCGCGTCGCCTGTGAGCGCGTGGATGACCAAAACGGCGTTGTCGGCACTTGGAGAGAGGTCGCCGTACGTCTCATATGCCACCTGGACTTCGGGCAATATGTCGCCCGAATCGGTCTTAAACGGTTCGGGAAGGGTGATGGTCCGTGTTTCCGTAAGGCCGACCGAACCGGGGTCTTGCGGAGAATTTTCTTGACTCATGATTTGGCGCGATTTCCTTATCTCCAGAACAAGAATATATACTGGTTTGTAGCAAAATTATGTGTTTTGCACACGCTTGTTCAAGTGGATGTCGCGTTTGCTCGTTTTTTCTTGTTTGCCGCCATGGTGGTTGTTACATTTTTCATGAGCGAAATAGAATCCTTTTGGGGTCATGGAATCAGAAAGTCGCCGGATTGAGCATTTATTTTCCGCCGTTTTTTGGTGTCTCAAATGATAGTTTGTCCGCGGGATAAACATGTTCGTCTCATCTGTCAGCATGACCATGCCCGGGCCGCCGGTACGATTGCGCGAAATTGGACGGGTATCGAATCGCTTCCCTCTCCGCCGAATGAACTCAGAGAGAAAGTTTTGTTCGCCATCGACAACCACGACGTTGGATGGTGCCGCCCGGATGCTACCCCGAGATGGGATGAAATGACGAAACTGCCTTATAGTTTTTTCGGCATAACGGCGGACAAGGCGGTTGAAATATGGTCGGAAGGCATTGATTCCTGCGCGTCTTTTCATCCGTTTTCGGGTTGTCTTGTCAGCCTTCACTTCTCTTCGCTCGCCGCAGGAGGAAGGAGGGGCGCGCCATTTGAGGTGTCCAAGGTACTTAACGGGTTCATTCACGCTGAATCAAAAAGGCAGGAAAAGTTGGACGCCCTCATCGAGCCGCGACACAAAGACGCGATTGAAAACTCCGTGTCTTTGCTCAGGGTTTGCGATACGTTGTCCCTGTTGGCATGTCGGGCGCCGGAAATCACCCCGCCCGATGACGCCATCCATCCTTTGACGCAGAGTGGGTTGAACGTGAAAACCGCAAACACCGATGATCTGGAGATATCTCCATGGCCGTTCTCGGAGGATTCGATCGAGTTGCGGATGCCGGGGTTGGTCCTGCCGGGTGAGTATTTTGCGGATGAAAAAGAACTGGCTGAAGCGGTTCCTATGGCGGAACCCATTGTATTTTCAAGCGTTCTTAGGCCGATTATCGGAGAGGCGGAAAACGAAGATGCGCGGAATTGAAATCTTGGAGACGGAATGAAGAGCGAAGTCGCCGCTTTGGAGTTGAACGTCGCTGCGGGGATTGTCCGGCATGAGGGCCGCATTCTCATTTGTCAGCGCCCTGCGGGCGGTCACATGGCAGGTTTCTGGGAGTTTCCCGGTGGTAAAATAGAGGATGGGGAGACACCCCAGGAAGCCCTGCGCAGGGAAATTTACGAGGAGCTCGGGGTCGAAGTACGCGTGGGTCGTCTTCATTGGGAGACCCGGCATCGGTATCCCGATAGAGACGTTCACCTGCGCTTTTATGATTGTGAATGGGAGAGCGGAGTGGCGAAGAATGAAGAGGTGGCCAAGCACGAATGGGTTCATCCTTCCTCATTGGGAGATTTTGATTTCCTGCCTGCGGATGCGCGGTTGGTAGAATCTCTCATGAATGGCGAGGAAATACGGGATTCGGGTGAAGAGGCGAAATCCGTCTCGGAGGCTGATGTAAGCGCCGCTTACGATACCTGCATGAAAATCGTAGTTGGCCACTACGAAAATTTTCCCGTTGCTTCGAAGTTGTTGTCGGCGAAGATAAGGCCGCACGTCACTGCGGTATACGCTTTCGCCAGAGGCGCCGATGATATCGCGGATACGGCCGGGCCCGTCGATGAGCGCCTCGCACGTCTTGATGAATGGGAAGAAAAGCTCATTTTGGCCCACAAGGGAGTTGCGGAAACGGACGTTTTCATTGCGCTGTCCGACACGATTCAAAAATTCGATTTGCCTTTGCAGCCTTTTCGGAATCTGCTCTCGGCGTTCAAACAAGACGTCACGATTCTCCGGTATCCGAACTATGAAGCCTTGCTTGATTACTGCCGCCGATCGGCGGATCCCGTCGGGCGAATCGTTCTCATGCTGCATGGGGTACGCGATGAAGAGGCCCTTCGCGCCTCGGACGCCATTTGCACGGCCTTGCAGATTGCGAATCACTTACAAGACGTGAAAGAAGACGCCGAGCGGGGCATCGTCTACATGCCGCAGGATGAGATGAAACGATTCGCCGTTTCCGAGGATGATTTGCTTGCAGATGTGGCGACGCCTCAATTGCGCGCGTTCCTGGTCTTTCAGATAAAGAGGACAAAGCATCTCTTCAGGCAGGGCCTGCCTCTTTTGTACCGCACCCGTGGCGCATTGGGACGTGAACTTCGTGCGATTTGGCGCGGAGGCGTCGCGGCGCTTGACGCAATTTCCCGTGCGGAATGGAACGTCTGCGCGGGTTCGCCGCTTTTGAATGGTTGGGATAAAGCCAGGTCGTTGTTCGCGGCGTTTCGCCCGGTCTATCGGCTCGAATCCAACGTGGACCTACATGCGGAGGAGGAGTTGGAGCGCGCCTATTGTCGCTGGTTCATTCGCGCGAGCCGGTCGAATTTTTATCTCTCTTTTTTCAGTCTGCCTGCGGAGAAAAGGCGCGCCATCATGGCGGTTTACGCGTATTGCCGCATGGCCGACGACATCGCCGATGAGCCGGGCGAGATATCCGGCAAAAAAACTTCGTTGCGCGAATGGAAAGAGGCGTTAAATCAATTGAGCGATGAGGGCCCACCTCACCCGATAATTGGAGAGCTTGCGCGGGCGGCGCGAAAATACGACTTGCCGCAGGAGTATTTCCGGGCGATTTGCGACGGCGTGGCGATGGATTTGGAAGAGAGGCGATTTGAAGATTTTGCCGAACTGGAAAATTACTGTGACAAAGTGGCTTCAGCGGTGGGGTTGGCGTGCCTTGGCATCTTTGAGGCGAAATCCGAATTTGCGAAAGACTACGCCGTTTGTTTGGGAAGAGCACTTCAGATGACGAACATTTTGAGAGACGTTTGGGAGGATGCTGAACAAGGGCGTATTTATATTCCGCGAAGTGAAATGGAGAAATATGGCGTAACGGCCTCCGATTTAAGAGACAAAAAAGATACTTCCCAAGTCTTGAGTCTTCTTGGGTTTGTGGCGCATCGCGCACGAGGATATTACGAGGGAGCGAATGAAGCCTTGCGCCATGAGGCAAAAGAGAACCTTCTTCCGGCGAGAATTATGGGCCGAATCTACAAAAGGCTTCTAAGTGAAATGGATGGGAATCAATTTCGACACATGGATTATCGCCCCTCTTTGAAGTCCAAGGATAAACTGCAAGAAGCGCTTCGCTGTTTTCTGGAATCATAAATGTCTGAGCCTGGCGGATCCGAACGGCCGGTCATCATTATCGGAGCTGGCGCAGCGGGCCTGTCTGCTGCCTTACGCCTTGCCGAGTCGGGTATCAAGGTTGTGGTTCTCGAAGCGGGGAAGTTGCTCGGAGGCCGGGCTCGTAGTTTCATGCACCCTTCAACGGGTTTGGAGTTGGACTGGGGCCCACATTTGTTTATGGCGGCCAACCCGGCATTGCGTTCATTGTTGGAAAGGGTGGACGCCGCCGATGATGTTTTTTTCTCTCCTTCTCTGGAGGTCAGTTACCGTATTCGGAAAGCGGGGTCGGCCAGACAGACGCAATTGTCGTTTCCAGAGACCGGAGGGGTTTTTGCGCAACTCCGGGGTTTGCTCAAATGGCAAGGTCCCCGCCTTTGGGAGAAAGTAAATCTTCTGAAAGGTCTTTCTGGGATTATTTCGAAATCGAGTGATGGGAATCCGAATGAATCTATGGATGAAATGCTCAAGCGTCTTGGCCAGAGAGGTGAGGCGGTGCGCTGGTTTTGGGAGCCGTTTGCGCGCGCGGTGTTGAACTTGCCCCTGGAGCAGGGAAGTGCGGAACTGTTCAAGGCGGTGATTCGGGAAGCCTTTGCCCATGGGCCGAAAGGGGCCGCCTTGGGGGTGCCGATGAAGGCTTTGGGTGCATTATGGGCGAACCGGGCGGCTCAACGCATCCGGCACCTTGGCGGAGAGGTGAGACTTCAACAGCCTGCACTTGGTTTTGATGTCAAAAATTCAAAAATAAGCGGCGTGATGCTGAAAGAACGCGAGACCTTGTATGCTGCCGCAGTCATTTCCGCTGTGCCGCCCGACGCACTTGGCAGACTGCTGGGTGGAGAACTCGGTGAAGAGGCGCCTTTTTCGAGTCTGGGAAAATTGCGCCCTGGGCCTATCGCCAGCGCGTATTGCTGGCTTGAGGAACCGGATGAGGGACCTCCTTTCGAAGCGATTGTAAACGAGGAATGGGATTGGCTGTTTCGCCCGGAAGTCGGTAGAAAAGGCGTGAGAAACCTGGTGTGTCTGTTGGCCGGGGCGGAGGATTCCATCGCATCCGCGAAGAGGGCGACCATCGAGTCGTCTGCCGGAGATTGCCTGAAACGCATGATTCCCCTTAACCGTATTCGGGATATATTGGTAGTGCGGGAGCGCGCCGCGACCTGGGCGAACGGAGTGGCGGAGCAAAATTACCGGATAGATACGAAAACTCCGATAGAGGGCTTTTTTCTGGCAGGAGACTGGACTCGCACGGGTTTGCCGGCCACTGTAGAGGGTGCGGTGAGAAGCGGGGAAAATGCTGCACAGGCGGTTTTAGAGTATACCGAGGCCAGCTTGTAGCTTTTACCCGATGAGATGTACGGTGATAGGGAGGAAAGTTATTCTTCTTGTTTGGTTACATTCGCCGCCTGAAGTCCTTTGGGACCTTGGGTGATCTCGAATGTGACCTTTTCACCTTCTTTCAGTGATTTGAATCCATCCGCAACGATGGCTGAGAAGTGAACGAAGATGTCGTCGCCATCTTCCCGTGAAATGAAGCCATACCCCTTTTTGTCGCTAAACCACTTTACTGTTCCTTCTGGCACCTACAATCCTCCCGCGCGAGACCCTGAATAAGGTTGAGGGCGAAGCCTCAACCCGCCTGGACACCTTGATTCACGGGGAAATGCCTACTCTCCTAAGTTAAACAAAAGAGATATTAGATAAGATGCGTTGTTGAGAGGTTTGTGTCAAGAAAAAAATTTTCATTATTCCGCGCGAACGTCTTTTGAAGCCACATAGCCGTCAGGATTGATGACGGCGTCGATGACCCAGGGTTTGTCGGATGCAAATGCGTGTCCCAGCGACTTTCTCAATTCCTCTTCGGAAGTAACCCTTTCTCCCTCGCAACCCAAGCCTTTCGCTACGGATGCGTAATCGGAATCGCGAAATTCAGTGCCTAGGCGCGGGAAAGAGCGGTTGTCTTGTTTGATTTTGATCAGATTCAGATAGCGATCGTTGAATACAACGGTGACGAACGGGATATCTTCTCGAACGGCGACTTCCATGTCGCCGATTCGCATGAGAAAACCACCATCCCCGGTAAGGCAAACAACGGGCGTATCCGGTTCGGTTAATTTGGCAGCCATGGCGGCTGGGGTGGCGACGGCCATCGAACCCAGCCCGCTGGAGGTCAAGTAACCAAGAGGACGTCTCGTCTCCCAGATGTCGTTGGCCAGGACTTTGTGGCTTCCCGCGTCCGCGGTCATGATGCCGTTATCGGGGAGGCATTCCCGTGCAATCCGAATCACGGCGCCGGGCATCAGGCCCTCTCCGGTAGGGAACAATGCGGATTGCCTCATTTTCTTATAGGAATCCATCTCCTCGGTGTTCCAGGCATGGTTGGCTGAGACGGAGGCGCTCAATTCCCTGAGGATGTCTGCGAGATTGGAGACGACTTCGACTTCCGGTCGAATCAAGTCATCAAGGTGCGGCACTTCGTCCAGGTTGATTACCCGTTGGGGGTAGTCCCAATGTCCGGGAGCGAATACTTCTACCGTATCAAAGCCCACCAGAATGAAAAGGTCCGATTTGTCTATCAACTCCCGTTCTGATGGGGCGCCTCGGAAGGTGCCCATGGCGAGGGGATGTTGTTCCGGCAGCACACCCTTCGCCGAGGGTGCGGCGAGAACGGGCGCCCCGAGTTTCTCCGCAAAAGAGACGAATTCTCTTTCCGCCTCTCGTCCCGAACGGTTCACCTGAAGACCTGCTATCACTACCGGGTTGTTCGACTCCGAGATAGCGTCGAGTGCCGCGCGAATGCCCGGATGGGCTGACCCGATGCGTCCGATGAATTTTTGGAGTTTCTCGCCGGGCGGAAAATCGTCTTCTCCGGCGCTCGCCAGCATGACGTCGTAGGGGAGGTCCACGTGTACGGGCCCCGGTCTTCCTTCCATTGCCAGAGCCAGCGCCCGCCGGATGGCGACCGCCGCGTTATCCTTCGCGAGCTTGAAGGTGCCTTTGGTGATGGGGCGAAACAACCGGTTCTGGTCGAGTCTTTGCCTGCCCTGGCGGCGAAATTGCTCGTCGGAGAAGCGGTCGGTCAATATGAGGCATGGGGCGCGTTCGAGGAAATTGTTCGCCACACCGTGGAGGACGGCGGCCGCCCCGGGGCCGACCCCCGTACTCACGACTCCCGGCCGCCCCGTCATGATGCCGTACGTTCCCGCCTTCACGGCCGCGCTGCTCTCGTTGCTGCAGAGGATGTAGCGTACGCCGCGCTTTCTCGCGGCTTCGATGAGCTCGACGGAACTCAAGCTTCCGGGCACTCCAAAGATGAATTCGATGCCCGCGTCTTGAAGAACGTCCGCCACCACATCGGCATACGTCGACATTCGATCCCTCCCGGCATGCGCGAATTGTGGATAAGTCCGAATGATAATACCATAATTCAGTGGCGGTACCAGGAGACGGGCGACTATGAATGAAGGAGCGCCATTTTGTCGTTGAGTGACTCGCAATTAGAGGCCGTCTGTCATTTGTTGAGTGATGGTTCACCGGGTGTGACGACGGCATTGGACCGCCAGGTTTCCGGATTCTCGACCGACGAGCAGCTAAGACTTCTGGACATGATGAAGAAACGTGTGGCGAATAATGAGGTGGTATTGCCGTCATCGCTGCTGGAATTCCATTACAATCAAATCGAAATCGCTTTTTCGGACTGGTCTCTTTCCCCGGTAGAAGATGCGGACCTGGAAGATGCGTGTTTCTTGTTGGCGTCCTTCGGCCATCCGCTCGAAGACATGGAGATGAAAAAAAACGAACTGCTGGGCATGGAAAATGATTTGCGTGACCGTTTGGAGGGCTTGAGCCAGGCTGATGCCATGGTCGATGAAGTCGTGGAATACCTGCACGGAGAGCTTCGCTTCGATGGCGCTCGCAATAATTACTATGATGCGCAGAACAGCTTTATGAATCGTGTGCTGGAACGCAGGCGGGGCATTCCCATATCGCTTTCCGCTTTGTATTTGATTCTTGGCGAACGACTGGACCTTCCCTTTCACGGAGTCGGGATGCCGGGCCACTTTATCGTCAAATACCAGGGTGATGAGAAACCCATTTTTTTGGACCCTTTCGAGAGGGGAAAACGCCTGAGCGTGGGGGATTGTGCGGCGATTGTGCGTGGGCTCGGGTATCATTTCGACATGCGGTTTTTACAGGAAACCCCTCCTCGCCGCATCGTGGAGAGAATGATCAATAATCTGCTTGGGATTTATAAGCGTGATGGGGAAGATGAAAAGGTAACCTGCCTGCTTCGGTGTCGGGAACTGGCGCAGCGGGTGTAAAGACTACCAAAGAGGAAAAAGCGCATGGAATACTTCGAACTGGCCGAAAATCTCGTGTTCGGCAGACAACCGGGCCGCAAGGATATGGAGGCTTTGGCGGACAAGGGGATAAGAACCCTGGTGAATGTTCGTATGGCTGATGAAGAAGAGCCGGAATTGCCGCCCGATGCAGAGAGAGAAGCGGCGTATGAGTTGGGTATGAACTTCGTGCATATTCCCGTGAACGCTGCCTCTATGAACGATGCATTGTCGCGAGAAATTCATGAAGCGCTACGTGAGGCCAGGAAAGACGGCCCGGTGTACGTTCACTGAAAAGGCTTGGGGCGAGCCGGGATTTGCTCGCTGATTCATCTGGCCGAAGAAGAAGACCTGAACGGAGACGAAGTGCTGCAAAAAGCGCGCGACGTCGATTTCGATTGGGAGACTTCCTCTATTGCGGGGTATTTCGAAGATTTCGCGAACAACAGAAAGAAAACCGGCGCATCATAGACGGGCGCCGCAGCCACAAAAAAAAAGAGGGGAGTCGTTCGCTCCCCTCTTTTTTTGTGGCCAACCTCTATTCGTCCGTCACGCATCCCTCAGAAGCCGAAGATACGCATTTGGCGTATTTATAGAGCGTGCCTTTCGTAAATTTCAGCGGGGGCGCGCTCCAGTTCAAACGCCGCCGCTCAATCTCCTCTTCTGGCACCTTGAGTTCCATGACGCGTTGTTGGGCGTCGATCAGAACGGAGTCGCCGTCCTCGACGAGCGCGAGGAGCCCGCCGCTTTGGGCTTCGGGCGTGACGTGCCCGACGACGAAACCGTGCGTGCCGCCCGAGAACCTCCCGTCCGTGATGAGGGCGAGGTCGTCCCCGAGGCCGGCCCCCATGATGGCGGACGTGACCGTGAGCATTTCCCGCATGCCCGGGCCGCCCCTGGGGCCTTCAAACCGGATGATGACGACGTCTCCCTTTTGAACCCTGTTTTCCTCCAACCCTTTGAGGGCGTCTTCCTCGGAATCGAAACAGCGCGCAGGACCCTCGAAACGCTCCCCTTCTTTTCCCGTGATCTTGGCGACAGCGCCCTCGCTCGCAAGGTTCCCGTAGAGAATCTGGAGGTGTCCCGTCTTCTTGATGGGAGAGGAAAGCGGCACGATGACTTTCTGGCCGGCGTGAAGGTCTGGCAAGGCCTCGATGTTCTCGCCGAGCGTCTTGCCCGTGACGGTAAGACAATCGCCATGGAGCAGGCCTTCTTTTAAGAGAAGTTTCTGAACGGCTGGAACGCCGCCCACGTCGTGTAAGTCTTCCATGACGAATTTCCCGCTGGGCTTCAAATCCGCAACGTAGGGCGTTCTATCGCTGATTTCCTGAAAGTCGCCAATCGTGAGCTCCACCCCGACCGCCTTGGCGATGGCGATGTAGTGCAGAACAGCGTTCGTCGAGCCGCCGAGCGCCATGATGATCGTAATGGCGTTCTCAAACGCTTCTCTCGTCATGATGTCGCTGGGCTTGATGTCGTTTTCGAGCAGGTGATAAACGGCTTTCCCCACGTCGAGACACTCGTTTTTCTTGTCCTCGCTCATAGCGGGATTCGATGAACTGTATGGCAGGCTCATGCCCAGCGTCTCGATGGATGAGGACATCGTGTTCGCCGTATACATGCCCCCGCAAGCGCCGCCGCTCGGGCAGGCGTGCCGGATGACCGACTGAAAGCGTTCCTCGTCGATTTTTTCGGAAAAATACTCTCCATAGGCCTGGAAGGCGGAAACCACGTCCAGCTTCTCTCCATTGAGAAACCCCGGGCTGATGGTGCCGCCATAGACCATGAGGCTGGGCCGGTTGAGCCGCGCCATGGCGATGATGGATCCGGGCATGTTCTTGTCGCATCCGGGGAGTGTGACCAGGGCGTCATACCACTGCGCGCCGACGACGGTCTCGATTGAATCGGCGATGAGGTCTCGAGATTGCAAAGAGTATTTCATGCCCTCCGTGCCCATGGAGATGCCGTCACTCACGCCGATGGTGTTGAAAATGAGGCCGACCATTTTCTTTTCGGCGTTCACGCTTTGCTTGATGTATTCGGCGAGCCGGTTGAGGTGGAAATTGCAGGAATTCCCCTCCCACCACATGCTGGCAATGCCGACCTGGGGGTTTTTCATATCGATTTCATCCAGACCCGCGCCGTAGAGCATGGCCTGTGAGGCGGCCTGTGAGGGCGGCTGGGTGATGCGCCGGCTGAATCGGTTGAGTGCCGTTTTCTGCTCCGTCATGTTCTTTTCTCCTGTCCTCTCCTTGTCCTACGCATCAAAACGATGCGAATCGAGGTGCGGTGGTTGTCGGTTAGCGAGCCGATGGCATCCATAATGAATGGCCGAACTGTTTCCGGCATGTCTACCGAATATCAACTAGGAACGTCATGAATGACTCTACCACAACCTCAGGAAAATCGAGGAGGGGAATTCCTCATTCGCAGGAGGAAAACTCTTTTTCTTCGCAGGCTCCGGTGATTGGAGAATCGATGGAGCCTCGACGGGTTTTTCCGGTTTTTCGGGGTTTTGCGCGAGAGAAACTCCAAGAGGAGCGTGAATCTGTAGTTCTTCGCGGTTCGCCTTGGCTGGGTTTTCCTGAAAATTCGCTTTCACCGTTTCGTGTCGCTCCGCTTGCGGCGGTTCCTTGACGGGCGTTTCGGTGTGATTCGCGTTGGCTTGATGGAGGGCGGAACCGTCATTCGCCGCATTGTCCGAAGAAATCTCCGAATGATCCTTGCGGGTTCGGGTCGCCTTAATTTTTCGTTCAGGATGATCGCCGTTGCGGGTGAGCGACGGTTTCGGCTTTTCTGGCTCGAACTTCGCTTTTTCGATCTTTCGGGACCGATTTCGGGGCGCCGGGGAAGTGGGTTTCGTTTTCGATTTAGGGGCCTTGGTTATTCTTTTTTGGTCCGGGATTTGTTTCGTCTTGGGCGCAGGCGCCGGAGTTCGTTCTTCCGGTGTATGAACTTGGGCCGGTTTGGCGTGAGTTCGTTTCGGTCCGCATTCGCGCAGGCGGTCGATATATTGCGCGTTCAGTGGCTGCGAACACGCATCGCGCGCGTTCGAGCGGTGAGCGATTTCGATGCCGTCGATGAATCCGTCTCCGTCGCTATCGGTGAGCAGCGGATTCAAGCCGCGCGCTATTTCGTCTCCATCGTCAAGCAGGTCGCCATCCGTATCCGCCTTGAGCGGGTCGGTTCGGTATCGGCGGATTTCCAGTGCGTCGGAAACCTTATCCCCATCGGTGTCGGCGTTGTCGGGCTTGGTTTTGTATTTGCGGTATTCCGCAAGGTCGGTGAGTCCATCCCCGTCCTGATCGACGCACTGTTTTTTCTCCATCTTTTCTTCCGCACGATTGATTGCCGTGCGCGCCCTCATGATGAACCGGGTCAGTTGCGCCATGGTGGCGGTTCTTTTCTCCTCCACCGCCTGGTAGACGGCGAAGCGCGCTACGCCGAAGCGCAGGGGAGCGCAAAGCTCCAGGTCGCCCGTTTGGTCGAGCTTGTCGAATTCACGGGTCAATTCGTTGAATTCCACATCAATGGCGTTTTTCAGGATTTTGACGGAGCTTTCTTTCACTTTGGGGTGAAGGGAATCGGCGCAACCAGACAGGCTTGCCCCGAAAACAAGCAGAGCCAAGAGCGTTGCAAATCTGAAAAAGTGTTTTTTCGCTTCAGACAATTTCATATCCCCACGAGTCGTCACTTCTTGTTTGCACATGCTCTATTCTTGCGTACCATACATCAATTAGCGGCTGAATTTCACATCTTCTTGTTGTCATTGCCATGATTTGCGTTTGTCCCGGGGAACAAGATTGAGCGATTCCCAGCAAAAACTCATCGAGAAAGCGGCGGCATGGCTTATGAAATCCCGCTCCACGGTGTGCCTTACGGGCGCAGGCATAAGCACTGAAAGCGGCATTCCCGATTTCAGGTCCAAAGGCGGAATCTGGGATCGATTCGATCCGAAAGATTTCGAAATTCGTCGCTGGCTCGCTTCTGAGGATATACAAAGGCGCTATTGGGAAGTGGCGCAGGAGGGATACAACCTGGTTCGAAACGCCTCTCCTTCCAGTGGGCATTTCTCCTTGGCGAGGTTGTCTCGACACGGTCGACTGAAATTGCTTGTCACGCAGAATACGGACGGTCTTCACCAGAAGGCGGGTCATGATCCAGGCAAGATGGTAGAAATACACGGAACGAGTCATTCGTGTGTTTGTGTGGGGTGCGGCTCCAAATCGCCTCGCCCTGAAATACATGCCCGGGTTCAGGGAGGCGAAGCGGTGCCGAGATGCAAGGACTGCGGGAGCCTTCTGAAGCCGAATGCCGTTTTTTTCGGAGAGGGATTGCACCCTGAAAAATTGTCCCGCGCCGTTGAGGCGTCCCAAGAAGCCGAGGTTTTCCTGGTCGCCGGTTCCTCTTTGTCGGTAAGGCCGGCGGGCGGCTTGCCTGAGCGGGCAAGAAGGGCAGGAGCGCGCCTCATCATCATAAACGAGGGACCCACGCGTTTCGACGCCAAAGCAGACATACGGATTGAAGGGAAAACCGGCGACGTGTTGCCGGCGCTCGTGAAGGTGGTTCTCGAGTGAGCTTGGTTTGGATTTTTGATCTTCAAGGTCCTGGATGATAGAGTCCACGGCGAATCCTGAAAATATCAACGGATGCTCATCGACCGGGGATTCAACTGACGCCTGACGATATCCTTCCAGGATATTATTTGCGCCTTGGTTATGAAAAATGGAGGAGTTCTTGTGGCCACGCATGAACTGGATACCACCGTCGATACCTGCCATTGGGGCTATTATGACTCTGATCTCACTCCCGTCATGACGATTGCTTCCGGCGATACGCTCGTCGTGAAGACCGAATCCGGACGCAAGGATTTTCTGAAAATACATCCCGAAAGAATCTCGGATAATCTAAGGCGAATCCTGGAGACGATGGAGCAGGGTCCCGGGGCGCACATCATGACGGGTCCGGTGGCAATCGAAGGCGCCGAACCCGGCGATGTGCTGGAGATCAAGATTCGGGAAATCAGGCCCCGCTATGACTGGGGCTACAACGGCTTCAGACCCTTGGTGGGCGGCCTGCCGGAGGATTTCCCTTATATGAGAGTGGTGATTGTCGAGGTGGACGAGGAGAGCGGAACCGGGGACTGGGGCGCAGGAGTCAAGGTGCCGCTCGGGCCATTTTTCGGAAACTTCGGGGTAGCGCCCGCTCCGGCGCTCGGGCGCGTCGCGTCGTCTCCTCCGGGAGAGTGGGGAGGAAACACGGATTGCAAGGAATTCACGGCCGGCGCGACCATCTACCTGCCGGTTTTCAACGAGGGCGCCTTGTTCTCCGTCGGCGACGGGCATGGTTGCCAGGGAGATGGGGAGGCGAACATCAACGGAATCGAGATGGGCCTCATCGGCGCTTTCGAGATGAACGTCCGCAAGGACATGAGCATCAAGACCCCGCGCGCGGAAACGGAATCCCACTACATTTTGATGGGTTTTGATCCGATTCTCGACAACGCGGCCAAAATGGCGCTGCGCGAGACGATACAGTTTTTGGGTGAACTTCGGGGCATGAGCCCGGATGATGCGTACAGGTTGTGCAGCCTGGCGGTCGATTTGCGCGTCACCCAAATCGTGAACGGCACCAAGGGCGTGCACGCCATGGTGCCCAAATCTTTGTTCGAATGAATTTCATTTTTCGAAAGGGCCGACGTTGGCCGAACATGTGATCGCGCAAAACCCCGACAACATCCAGTGGGGTTATTATGACGCCGGGCTTTCTCCGGTTCTCACCGTGGCTTCGGGGGATGTGCTCGAAATTCACACCGAACCGGGGATACGGACCCTCGAATCTCCGATTCGGGAAAGAGCATCTGAAAGCCTGCGGGACATCGCCGAGCGTGGAAAGAGAGACCTGGGAGGCCATATCCTCACGGGCCCCATCGCGGTGGAAGGGGCCGTCGGAGGAGACGGCCTGGAGGTGCGGTTTCTGGATGTCTGGCCGCGCTATGACTGGGGTTTTAACGTCATCCGCCCCTTGGCGGGTGGCTTGCCCGAGGATTTTCCGTATTCGAGAACGGTAATCGTGGAGATCGACAAGGAGGCGAATACCGGGGATTGGGGCGCTGGCGTGAAGGTGCCCTTGAGGCCGTATTTCGGTAATTTTGGCGTGGCTCCACCCAGTGATTTCGGCCGTGTTCCATCCACTCCGCCGGGAATCTGGGGCGGAAACATGGACAACAAGGAACTCATCGCGGGCTCTCGCGCCTATCTTCCCGTATTCCAGGATGGCGCTTTGTTCGCGATTGGGGACGGGCACGGTTGCCAGGGAGACGGGGAGAGTTGCCTCTCGGCACTGGAGTGCGGCATGTCCGCAAGGGTCGAACTCATCGTCCGCAAGGATTGGAGCTTGAAGATGCCCCGGGCAGAGACGCCCACGCACTATATCCTCATGGGCTTCGACCCGATTCTCGATAACGCGGCCAAGATGGCGCTCAGGGAAACGATAAATTTTCTCGGCGAGTTGCGAGGCATGAGCAGAGATGACGCATATACGCTGTGCAGCCTGGCGGTGGATTTGCGCATCACGCAGATTGTAAACGGAGTCAAAGGCGTTCACGCGATGCTGCCGAAGAGTATTTTTGATGAAGGAGTGTGTTGATGGCGACTCATGAATTGATTGCGAAACCGGATACCGTTCATTGGGGTTTTTACGACGCCTCTCTGGAGCCGGTGATGCGCATTCGCTCCGGCGATACGCTGGAGGTTCATACCGAATCGGGCCGGGATGAATATCTGGCGGAACTCGGTGGCCGGGCATCCCAGAATTTGAGAGACATCATCGCGCAGGTTCCCCAGGAACTTGGCCCCCATATCATGACGGGTCCTGTCGCCGTAGAGGACGCGCGACCCGGAGACGTGCTCGAAGTCCGCATTCATGAAGTCAAGACGCGCTATGACTGGGGCTACAACGCCATCCGGCCGATGATGGGCGGATTGCCCGAGGATTTCCCGTATACGCGCGCCGTCATCGTGGACCTCGATCTGGAAGCGCAGACGGGGGACTGGGGCGCGGGCGTCAAGGTGCCCCTCAGGCCTTATTTCGGGAATTTCGGGGTGGCGCCCCCGCCTTCCGTGGGCCGTGTGGGGAGTTATCCCCCAAGCGCTTGGGGCGGGAATCTGGACAACAAGGAACTCATATCTGGCTCCATCGCCTATTTCCCGATTTTCAACGATGGCGCGTTGTTCTCCGTAGGCGATGGACACGGTTGCCAGGGAGACGGGGAGGCCTGCTTGACGGCCATCGAGACGGGTCTCTCGGGGACGATGGAAATTATTCTCAGAAAAGACTTGCACCTCGAAAATCCCCGCGCGGAAACCGACACGCATCATATCCTGATGGGGTTTGACCCCATCCTTGATAACGCGGCCAAAATGGCGCTGCGCGAGACGATACGTTTTCTGGGCGAGTTGCGAGGCATGAGCCGGGATGACGCCTATACGCTTTGCAGTCTTGCCGTGGATTTACGAGTGACTCAAATCGTAAATGGGGTAAAAGGAGTTCACGCCATGTTGCCGAAATCATTATTTACGTGATTTACGTGTTTGTTATCTCATAGGAGGGTCGGAAAATGAGCGAAAATGCTACAGGAAGCAGGCCTCCATATATTCCGGGAACCCCCGAGGAACTGGACGCCGTAATCGCGGCTCCCGACAATCACGAAATTGTTTTTGAAAACGAGCGGGTTCGCGTTTTGCGCGTGACGATTCAGCCGGGCGAACTGGAAAAAGAACACACGCACAAATGGGAGAGCGTGTTCACCATTATGAGTTTTCCGAAACTCACCTATTACAACGAGAAGGGCGAGGCCTGCGCCATCAGCGAAGATCGCAAAGAAGGTGTTCCTTTCTGGTTGGGAAGAGAGGGTCTGCATGCCGTCGAGAATCACGGGGACAAACCCCTCGAAGCAATTCGCGTCGAAATCAAAGACTAGTTTTGGGCATTTTAGCGATTTTATGCACTTGGTTTGATTACCCGCTGAGAAGGGAAATCAGTCCGGTTCAAGACTCAAAATAATTCCATCGTACATATCAGGGAGTAATGAATGAACACGGAAAATGGAAAAAGAGCGCCCATCGGATTGGCTATTGTAGGTTGTGGGACGATTGGTAAAATCCGCGCTGAATTTGCCCGTGATTATCCGGGCGTCGAGTGGCTGGGTCTTTGCGACATCAATCAGCAAGTGGGCAGAAAACTCGCCGATGAAACAAAAGCCGATTTTTTCACCACGGACTTCAAGGAACTCCTGGCTCGTCCCGAGGTGACGGCATCCATCATCGCCACCGAGGAGAACGAGCACGTAGGCCCCATATTGGCTTCTGTCGAACACGGCCACGCCCTGTTCATCGAAAAGCCGCTGGCTACGAATGCGGCCGATTCGGCCCGGGTTCTCAAAGCCATCGAAGACGCCGGACTCGATGCGGTCGTCGGCTATACGCAGCGTTTCAGAAGGCGGTTTCTGGTCGCGAAAGAAAAGATTCGCACCGGCCAGCTTGGCGATGTCACCACGGTCGTCACGAGAGCTTTCATGAACCGTCTGGTACCCATCGCCACGGTGGAGAAAACGGAATACCGCGGCATACTCACGCCGATGGTCGTCTCGGGGACGCACAGCCTCGATATCTGCATGTGGTTGATGGAAGGGAAAACGCCCGTCGAAATATACGCGCGCTCCATGGACAAGGCGCTCGGCGCATCCTATGGCACCAAGGACGCGACTTTAGGCATCTTCACCTTTGATGACGGCACGATATGGAGCATGAACATCTCATGGGCGCTGCCGACGGTTTGGCCCGGTTCCGTCTATAGCCTGGAAATCGGCATCGTGGGCACGGAGGGCGTTCTCACCATCGACGACACGCATCGGGATCTCGTTCTCGCCAGTGAGAACGCGCAACCCGCAGGCTACACGCCCGATGTGAAGCGAAACGTGGATTTTCTCACGAGTTATCCGCCTGGAGACGTTGTTTTCGAACAACTTTGGGGTCCGATGCGGGAAGAGACCAACGCCTGGTTCGGGCGCGTGTACACTGGGCTGGACACGCCGCACGCCACCGTGCAGGACGGACACCGGAATCTGCTGCTCACCATGGCGATGGACGTTTCCGCGAAACGAAAAGAGCCGGTTCCGTTGCCCATGCCTATCAGTGAGTACGAGGAATCATAGGTCTTCCAACGAACGGAGAGGAATACGCATGCCTTTTTATGAAATTGAAGGGATGAAGGAGAGCAACAGCAAGACGAATCCCAAATTCAGGGCGAAAAGCGTTGAGGGCGAATTCATGAAGGTCGGTATAGTCACTAAGCCGGAAGGAGAGGATCCTCCGCTTCATATGCACCCGGACGAAGAGCAGTTTACGCTGATTCTGGATGGCAAGCTGCACTATATACTTGGTGAAGAAGATAAGATTGTTGAGCGTGGCGATTTGATTCACATTCCCAGGTATACGAACCACAGCAGCCGAGCCGTTGATGGGGAAGCCACTTACTACACCGTGAAGTTTCAGGCTGGAACGGGAGACCTGGATGAGGATTACAACAAGGCAAAAGGGGCCGAGGAAGCAGAGAAGAAATAACCAGGAACCTCGGTTTCACATGGGATTGGATAATCGTGTCTATGGAAGAAAAATACTTTGAGGATTTCAGGGTTGGGGAGAAGTTTCATACAAAAGAGAAAACGCTCTCGACCGAAGAAATCATAGAATTCGCCGAGTTGTACGACCCGCAGCCGTTCCATGTTGACGAGAAAGCGGCGGCCGAGTCTGCATACGGCGGCATCATCGCCAGCGGGTTCCATACGATCGGGACTTCGTTTCGTCTGTTTATCGATACGGGCGTTATCGGGACCACGGGCATGGGCTCTCCCGGCATGGATTCCATCCGCTGGCTGAAGCCTGTTCGCCCCGGAGACACCTTGCGGGTCGAAGCGGAGGTCATGGAGACAAGAGCCTCCCGCTCGGAACCCGGGCGCGGGATTGTCCTCATGGAATTCAGGACATTCAACCAGGAAAACGAACTGGTGCTTTCGATGCGGTCCGTGAATTTGGTGCGCAGACGAGACAGCGGAAATATATAGGCAAAAGTCATGTGGTACGTTCACACAGGACGCTTGCAATTAAGGCAAAGAGGAGAGCCTTTTCCTCATCGACCGTCTATGAATGGAAACTGCTGATGCTCTTCACCTCCAGGGTGTTCAAAATCCCTGATTCTTAGTGGTGGGCATGCGTCATCGCCGCCATGATTGCCTGCTCGATTTCCTGGATCGCCCCACTGACTTCACGTCCGATGAGGTCCAGCTTGCGTATCTGATCGATACGGGGACGGATCCGATTGATCTCCTTGCCGGAAAACACATCACGCAGAATGTTGCATGCGTCGGCAAGGCAGATAATCGCAACATCTTTGGGATCCGGCGTTTCATCCGATAGCAACACGCCGGTGATGCGCAGCTTCACTTCGCGCTCGGCGCGGCCATCGATCGTCGGATATCTCCGCGCCCGGAAGACCCACAGGAACTTTTCCTCCTGGGATTCCAGAATGCCGGTATCGACCAAACTGGCAAGGGACTGCTCGCGGATTTCACTGGCCTCCCGTGAAATAGTTTCAATCCAGGCTTTTGTATCCTTGGTTTCTGCGGAAGCCGCTATATTTTCGAGAATCCGATCATGCGCCGGGTGGCCAAGCGGGGTATTGTCCAGAACCATCAACTGTCCGGGGTCGGTATCGATGCGGTTTGCAAACGCCAGATCCATCAAGACAGCGCCTGCAAGCACATACCCCATCGTACTTTCGCGAATGGGCAGGAACGAACCTTTCTCGTCATCCAGCATCAGCAACAAGATTTCATCGACGAATGTCAGCATGGAGCGCTCCTTTATGAAATCGCCGCGAGGGCTGCTTCACGGGTGTCGTGGCAATCGATTACGGTATGGAAACCGCTGGTTTCTATCACCGCCTTGCAGTCGGGTTGTAGCGCGCAGATCATCAATTTGCCGCCGCTTTGCTGGCACGCTCTGGCGCCTGTGAGAAATATGCGCAGGCCGGCGCTGCTGACGTATGACATTGCTGCGCAATCAAGCAGAACATGCGCATCACCACGGTCGACGATTTCTGAAATCCGGTTTTCCAGTTCCGGCGCGGTGGTGCCGTCGACACGCCCTTCAATGGTAATGACGACTGCGGAATCCGCTTTTTCTTCCCTGATGTTCATCATGGCGTGATGTTCTCCTGAATGGCTAATGCAATTTAGGGTTCATTCCAAATGTAGTCCAACGTCTGATTGCTTGCAACTTATTTTTCCCCTCTGGAACATTGAGCAATCATTGATGTCGAAATGTCTTACTCGTTGAGAATCAGAATAACCGTTCCGAGGAAAATGGTGCCTGCACCCGCCATGACGCGCCAGTTCATTCTCTCTTCCGATTGAAGAAAAGCCCATGATATCGCTATGGCGAACAAAGGCCTTGATTGCGAGATGGGAAAAGCGTAGACGACGGGCGCATTCGCCAGCGCGAGATATAAGAAGGTGACGCCGAGGCTGGCTGAAAGCCCAGCCAGAACGAGAAACCCCCAGTTGCCGGGAGTCCAGTTCTTGATTTCACCGATTTTCCCTCTGCGAAAGAGAAAGGGCATAAAGGCCCCTACCGCGAAGATATTGGAATAGAAGTTCGCCTCGTTCGGGGAGGTGAAAAACCCCACCGCCGGTCGCACAAGCACTGCGGCCGCTCCGAAAGCCAGCGCGCATCCGAGAGCCAATCCCATTCCGACGTACGGATTTTTGCGGGATTCTCCCTTCTTCTGATTGGTGTGACTCCTGGCGATGAAGATATATCCGGCAAAAACCAGGAGGGCGCCGGTCCCGATATTGAACGTGAGCGCCTCTCCCAGAAAAGCGATGCCGAAGAATACGGCGAATATCAGATTCGTGGCGACAATGGTGCTCGTGCGCGCGGAGCCGATGTGTTGGGTGGCGGCAAAGAGCATGGTGCGGGCGAAGCAGACCCTGAAAATCCCCGCGATGGCGATGAAAGTAAGAGGCCAGCCGAAGCCCGGCCAGGGGTCTGAATAATCTCCTCTCAAAACAGAGACAATCCAGAGAACGGGCAGGCCGATGATGGCCGTGAACGCCGTGCCGGTGATGGGGTCTATGTCACGAACCGCGAAGCGACCGAAGATATCCCTTAGCGCAAGCAAAATTGCTGATATGAGCGCGTATACGGCGGCTGTCTCAAACACCCCCGCATTATAAGAAAAGTAAGTAGGCGCATCAAAGCGTTTTTGTGGCTTGAACGTTAAATACTTACCGCAGGGACAGGGTGCTGTGCGCGCTCGAGAATGAAATCGGCCATCAACGGCCAAGGGTCGAATCCGATCACATTCTGCGCATCGTCCACGAAATTGGAGAGCGCATTGATGTCGTAATAATATATTTCTCCATCCTTATCGCTGACCAGATATTCGACGCCGCCGACTTCTATCCCGGCTGTTTGCATGATCTTCTCAACCGTCTCTATCACCTCTTGCGGGGGTGTGACCTTCTCAATCAATGCGTTCCTGCCGTTTACCCCGCATGCGACCTCTTCGTTGCGGCGGCAATAACTGCCAGGACAGAGATTGAAGGAATTCGGATCCACCAAAGCCAATTGAATCGCGTAAAGAAACTCACCGTTCAAAACTTCGACTCGGACAATTTGCTCTCCGCGCGGCGGGATGTATTCCTGAACGAGCGCCACACTGTCGATGCCGAAATCAATACTCGCTGCATTCGCTGCTCGCTGGAGTTCTTCGGGCGTATCGTATTTTTGTATGCCAGCTCCACTCCCGCCGATGTTCGCCTTGGTGATGACGGGAAAGCTGAATCCCTCGGCTGCAGCCGGAGCCTGGGAGGGATGGTTTATCACCCGCGATTTCGGATGGTTGGCGCCCAAGTTCTTGAGCAGACGGGTTTGGCGTACTTTTGAGAATTCATGAAGATAGGCTTCGTAGCCGTTGATAACGTTGGCGCCGATCGCCTTGAGATGCGCGCAATACTCGAGCGTGTAGGGAATCGCGTGGGTATGCCCACGCGCCCAGGCAGATGGACTCATGCGGTTTACAATCACAGAATAAGGCGATTGTGTTTCCGCGGGGTCGAAGCGGTGGTTGTGGGCTTCTATTTTTTGATATGCGATATCCCGCCGGTCGAGTTCATCGAAAAGTTTTTTGAACCACTCGGGGTGTTCATAATAAATGGCGATCGGGCGGGCGGATCCGTTTTGGTCACTCATGGGAGCGCATTCTCCTCGAATTTTAGGGTATCGAGCACTTGCTGGATTCGTTCGTCGACAATCTCGATCATCTTGGGATGAAAGCCGAGGTGCGGACCCAAAATGATGTCGATAGCCGGATATTTCCTCCTGCCTTCTTTAATGAAGACGGGCAAGTCTACGGCCACGTGGTTGCCCCTGAAGAGGAAATAGGGAATGACGATGATTCTTTCGGTCCCTTCATCTACGCACGAATCGATTCCCTCGGGTATGGAGGGATGGCTGATCTCCAGAAACGCGGCCTTCAAAATGCGATGCGGCCAAGCCTTTTGAAAATGCTCTACGACGCGGAAAAGCGCATCGTTGGCGTTTCGGGCGCGGCTGCCGTGCCCGACGAGCAAGACCGCCGTTTTTACCTGATCCCTGAGAGTCTCCTCCAGAAATTCCAATTGTTTTTCTAGGCCAGGCATTCGCCTTCTCCTCTCTCCAGCACGTATTGCCTGTTCTGACTCCAGTCGATGAACAGATCGGAATTGGGCTCACCATTGAATTGACCTGCAAGATGAAACTCTCCCAACAATTCTTCGAAGGAAGCGTTGCCCACGCGGCCCAAAAACTCATTGAAACGCTCGCCCTCGTTTCTGTGTTCCTGATAGTGAGACAACATCTTCTTGAGCGCAGTGGGAACGCGCTTTGCAGGAATCCGAACCTGGATGCGCTTGCCGATACGGATCTCTCCATCAGTGGTTTCGTATTGCCCGCCGAGGAAAATTTCATAAGCCGGCAACATCGCGCCGTTCGCCCTGAGCGTTCCCCCGTGAAAGCCGATGTTCGCGATGTGATGCTGGCCGCATGAATTCGGGCAACCGCTCATCTTGATGTGCATCTCCCGCGTGAGCGGGTCCTGATCGACCTCTTGGAGTGTTTCACGAATGGCGTTCGCCAGACCCATGGAGGAGGTGATGCCGAGCTTGCAAGAATCCGTTCCCGGGCAGGAGACCACGTCGGATATCTCACGAGCGCCATTTTCGGCGAGTCCGATGCGCTGGAGTTCTTTCCAGAGAGGATAAAGTTCTCCTTCACGCACCCACCGGAGCACGAGGTTTTGCTCGAAGCTCGTTCTTGCGCGTCCTCTCGCGAATCGTCGGGCGAGGTCGGCCAGGGCGAAGAACTGATCTGTTTGGATATTCCCCAGTGGGAGTTTCACCTCGACAGCGAAATAGCCTTCTTGCTTCTGTGGGGAGACGTTCGTTTTTCTCCAGGCGTTATAATCGGCCGAGTCGCCATTCGGGCTCGCGCCCGCTCCGTTCAAGGTGTTCAAGACGGGTGGAGCGTCGGCTTCTTCATCGTCTTTCCAAAGATAGGGTTCGGGGTTCACGGGTTCTTTAGCCCAGTCTTTTTTGAGTTCCTCTTCGACGCGTTCGCGCAGTCCGTCTATTCCAATCCAACTCACGAGGAACTTGATGCGCGCCTTGAAGCGGGATTTCCTGAGTTCAGCGGCCTGATCGAATACCCGAATAAGGGCTTCACTCACCCTGAGGAAATCGGACACAGGCACGAACTCGTAAAGCACCTCGGCTGTACGCGCGAAAGTGGCGAGTCCGCCCCCGACGAGCACCTTGAAGCCATGCACGGAAATCCCTTCCATCTCCTTGATGACCGGGATGAAACCGATGTCGTGAATTCCGCCGACCACGCAGTCCGAAGCGCAACTGGAGAACGCCACTTTGAATTTGCGCGGCAAATCCTGGGTAAAGTCCTTCCGAACGAAGTAACGCGCGAATGCGCCCGCGTAGGGGGTGGCGTCGAAAACCTGATCCTTGCAAACGCCCGCATAGGGACATCCCGTGACGTTTCTCACGCAATTTCCGCATGCTTCCCGCGTCGTAAGTCCCACTTCACCCAGAAGTCTCAAGACATCGGCTGCCTGGTCGAGAGGGACGAAGTGAAACTGCACGTTTTCCCGTGTCGTTACATGGCCTTTCCCCAGTGGGGCATAATCGCGAGATACGCGCCCGAGAGCTTCGAGTTGAGAAGCGCTCAGACCCCCAAAAGGCATTTTCACGCGCACCATCTGCACGTCCGCTTGGCGCTGGCCGTATACGCCGCGCCTTAAGCGGTAAGGGAGGAACTCGCCGTTATCGAGTTCACCCTTTCGGAATCTGGTGGCTTGTGTTTCAAAATCATCGAATTCTTCGGGAATCACCGGAATGACGCCCAATGTTTCCCGAGACAGTGGTTTTCGTGATTCTTCGTGCATCACATGCTCCTCATGTGAATTGTTCTATATACATATCGGATGATGAACAGGGGCCGGACCGAAACCCGGCATTTACGAAATGACTTGGTTCAAGAATGCTTCCGGCAAACAGCGCCAGGAGATTTCCTGGCTCTCATCGGCCTCGAACCAGACGAGCTCTTCAAGATCGGCGACGGGGCCCACGAGAAAAACGGCGGGTGGGGATATTTCTTCGCGTTGTGCAAGGCTTGATGCTTCCGCCAAAAGGCAGCGGTAGGCTGATTGCCTGTTCGTGGTTCCGTTTTCAATGATGGCGGTGGGCGTGTCTTTCGCCATGCCGTTTTCGATAAGTGCGGCTGATATACGCCCAATAGAGCGTGCGCCCATTAGAAATACAAGCGTTCCTCTGTCTTTCGCCAAATGCGCGTAGTTTACCTGTGTTTCCGGTTTGCTGGGGTCTTCGTGGGCCGTTACGACCGTGAACGATGAGGCGAGATTTCGGTGTGTGACGGGTATTCCTGCATAGGCGGGCACGGCCAATGCGGAACTGACGCCCGGTATGATCTCGAATTGAACACCGGCTTCGACCAGAGCTTGCGCTTCTTCGCCCCCACGCCCGAATACGAAAGGGTCTCCGCCTTTCAGACGCACCACCTGAAAACCGCTAAGTGCGAAATGGACGAGAGATTCATTGATGTCGCCTTGGTTCATGGTATGGCGGCCGCTGGATTTTCCCGCATCAATGAATTGACAGCTTTCCGGACAAAGCGCAAGAATCTCGGGATTTACGAGGCGATCGTATATCACCACGTCCGCGTTTGATAAAGCTTTCGCCGCCTTGAGTGTGAGCAAGTCCGGGTCACCGGGGCCTGCACCCACGATCTGCACTTTTCCTTGATACATGAGATATTCCTGCCTTAAGAAATAGTTTTCCTTTTATTGTTAAGTAAATTACTTGACTATTTTGGAAAATATTCCGATTTCATACTTTTGTCAACCCGAAGCGGCGTATATTCTTGAGAAGTTTTGCTTTGGAATGATTTCAGGGTGTCCAACACTACAAAGAAGGTGCTGATCATGAGTGAAAGCTCCAACCGTTTTGAAGATGCCTTGCGCCTCATCGATGAAGCGAATTCCGAGGATCCGAATACCGAGAAATTCGAGGGCGGGAACTACCCCAAAGAGCTTTTGTATTCGATGAGAATGACGAAATGGCTCGAAACCATAGAGCCCGACGCCTCAGAAGCCCTTCGTCTGGCGGTGCGGAGCCAACACATACGCCGGTGGGAAATTCCTCGCTCGAGTTATTCTCTGGATCGGAAGGGGTATCATCAATGGCGCACCCGCCTGTACGACTATCATGGGGAGAAGGCCGCCGAGATACTTGGGAAGGCGGGTTACGATGAGGAGACGATAGCCCGCGTGCGGATGCTGCTGAAAAAACAGGGTTTGAAGACCAACCCGGAAACCCGGACGCTCGAGGACGTCGCCTGCCTGGTGTTTCTGGAGAGCTATTTCTGGGATTTCTCACGCCTGCATGACGAGGAGAAAATCATCGACATCTTGCGGAAGACTTGGGCAAAAATGTCCCCGCGCGGGCAAGAAGCCGCCAGGGAGATTTCGCTGAACGCGGGCGCGGAGGCGCTGCTGAACCAGGCGCTCGCGCCTGAAAACTAGCGGAAAACGGCTGTTTTCAAGTAGCCCTGCGCTGCTTTTTCATCTGCTTTCTTGTGGTGTATGATTGGCGCGCAATGTTTCTTTTGGACTCATTATCAGGGAGAAAATCATGAACCTCACCATGTGGAACTGCTACGTCTGACCCTACGCCTACAGAGCCATGGAGTGGCTCGTTCGCCTTCAGGAGAAAAGAAGCGATCTGAAAGTGGACTACAAGGCCTTCGTGCTCGAGCAGGCGAATTTCGGCCCGGCGCGCGGCGAGGACTGGAGGGCCTGGGAGGACAAGACCTTCCCGAGCCGGGATCTCCCCCCGCATCAGGCGGCCAAGTGCGCGGCTCTTCAGGGCGAGACGCAGTTCGACAAGTACCACGTGGCGCTCCACCGGGCGAGGCACAGGGACGGCAAGGACATCACCAGCGAACTGGTCCTGCGCGATATCGCCGTGGAAGTCGGCCTCGACGTCGCCCGCTGGGAGGAGGACATGAAGAGCGGCGCCACGATTCCCCTCATCGCGCAGGAGCATGAGGACGCGGCGGAGCAGGGCGTCTTCGGCGTTCCCACGCTCGATTTCGGGGAGGGCAAGCCCGTTTTCGTGAAGCTCGAAGAGGGCGACTGGGAGAACGAGGGCGACGAGCAGGGCCTCCTGGACGCCGTGCGGGCCACATCGGCCGAGCGGCCCTGGCTGCTGGAACTCAAGACGCCCGAATCCGCCAAGCGCAGTTCCGCCTCGGCGAAAAAGTACGAGAAATACGGCGTGAAGTCGAGGTAACCGCCGCAAACGAGAGGTTTCCGCCTCATGAGCGCCATGAAAGACAAGGCCCACCCCGTCGACCTCACGGTGGACAAGCCCGCCCGCGAGTTTCGCGTCGAGTGGGCGAGCGGGGAGAAGAGCGCCTACGGCTTCGATTATCTGGCCGCTCTCTGCCCGTGCGCGAATTGCAAGGAGGAGCGCAAGGCGCGCGAGAAGAACCCCCTCGCCGTCCTCTCGGGGCCGAGTGGGCCGACTGAGCTTGAAAACGTGGAGATGGTGGGACGCTACGCCCTCAACTTCATCTGGCGGGGCGGGTGCGGCGCCGGCATCTATTCGTTCGATTATCTCTACGAAATCGCCCCCGGGCGCGCCGAAAGTTCAGGGGAAGGAGAGGGCTGAACCTTGGAGACCGATGCGCCGAAGCCGATGGATGAAAAGCATGAAACCCCGCCGGCGCAGGCCGCCTGCCCCACGTGAGTGAGCGGGTGGTTCCACGCCGTGGCGCGGGTTTTGGGCTGGATGAAGAGGAAGGTTCTGAAACCCTGAAACCTAGCGGTTGATGAGCAGGTTGGCGCCCGCGGCTATCACCGCCACGCCCACGATTCTCTTGAGCGTCAGCGCCGGGAAGTTCTGGAGCAGATGGGCCCCGACGGCGCCGCCGACGATGGCCCCGACGCTCAGGTACGCCGCATGGTTCCAGACGATGAGCCCGCCCCGCAAGTTCTCGAACGAGGCGACCAGCGAGTTGAACAGGTAGGCGAGAATCGAGACCGCCACCGCCTGCTGCGGCGTGAGCGCGGGGATGAGGAACAGCGTCGGCACCACGATGATGCCCCAGCCCACGCCGGTGGCCGCGTTCAAGGTGCCCGCGATGGCGCCCAGAATCAAAAGTCCCGCCCCCATCCAGTCCAAAACAGCCTCCTTTTCAGATAACGCCTTTATTTTCAATCAGTTGAATTTTCAGAAATTTATCGAAAAACGTCGTGAATTTATACATATTTATCCAATTTTTCAGGAATTCCGCTGGGCTGCCTGGCGCTCGCGGGCTTCGCCCGGAACCCCCCGCCGGGCGCTTCCTCGTCCGCTCCTGACGCCTTCCCGAGAGCGCCGCCGCGGAAACCCCTCTCCGGAACGCCCGGCGCGGATGCTCCCCGCGGGCGTCCTCGTATTCTCGCCGCTTCGCCTCATCACCCGTCCTCCCGATGCTCTCCCGAAAACGCCCCCGCCCGCAAGCCCGGAACCCGGCCCGGACGGCGGGCCCCGGCAGACAGGGTAGCGAACCCCGCCCCCCGCGCCAAACGCGCAAATGCGGGGAAATGCGCGGGCGGTGGGGCCGAGCCCCGGCGATGGGCGAGCGTTTACCAGAGGGGAAGAGGAGGAATCCGTCATGCAAATCGCAATGAACCCGCAGGGGCCGTTCGCGAACGGCCCTCCCCGGTGGAGAAACGGGCGCTTCACGAAGCGCCCCTACGGTCGTCTTTCAAGAGGATACTGTAGGGGTCGCATATCATGCGACCCGGCTTTTTCGTCCCTCCGGCGATGGGCCGCATGATATGTCAGACATATATGTCTGACCTACGGCGGGATCCCGACCGGCCTGCGAGGGTTTTTTCAACAACCCCGTATGCGGCCCCTGCACACCCCCTCGCCTGCCTACCGTAGGGGCGGACCCGTGTGTCCGCCCGTCGGTCCGATACAGGACAGGCGCGGAGGCCTCGGACAGGCGCAGGAGCGCCTGTCTCTACAAAACCTCGCAAATCGCAATGAACCCGCAGGGGCCGTTCGCGAACGGCCCTCCCCGGTGGAGAAACGGGCGCTTCACGAAGCGCCCCTACGGTCGTCTTTCAAGGGGATACTGTAGGGGTCGCATATCATGCGGCCCTCATATCGAACGGCGATGGGCCGCATATTATGTCAGACATATATGTCTGACATACGGCGGGATCCCGACCGGGCCTGCGAGGGTTTTTTCAACAACCCCGTATGCGGCCCCTGCACACCCCCTCGCCTGCCTACCGTAGGGGCGGACCCGTGTGTCCGCCCGTCGGTCCGATACAGGACAGGCGCGGAGATCTCGGACAGGCGCAGGAGCGCCTGTCTCTACAAAGCCTCGCAAATCGCAATGAACCCGCAGGGGCCGTTCGCGAACGGTCCTCCCCGGTGGAGAAACGGGCGCTTCACGAAGCGCCCCTACGGTCGTCTTTCAAGAGGATACTGTAGGGGTCGCATATCATGCGACCCGGCTTTTTCGTCCCTCCGGCGATGGGCCGCATGGTATGTCAGACATATATGTCTGACATACGGCGGGATCCCGACCGGGCCTGCGAGGGTTTTTTCAACAACCCCGTATGCGGCCCCTGCACACCCCTCGCCTGCCTACTGTAGGGGCGGACCCGTGTGTCCGCCCGTCGGTCCGATACAGGGCAGGCGCGGAGGCCTCGGACAGGCGCAGGAGCGCCTGTCTCTACAAAGCCTCGCAAATCGTAATGAAACCGCAGGGGCCGTTCGCGAACGGCCCTCCCCGGTGGAGAAACGGGCGCTTCACGAAGCGCCCCTACAGTCGTCTTTCAAGAGGATACTGTAGGGGTCGCATATCATGCGGCCCTCATATCGAACGGCGATGGGCCGCATGATATGTCAGACATATATGTCTGACCTACGGCGGGATCCCGACCGGGCCTGCGAGGGTTTTTTCAACAACCCCGTATGCGCCCCTTCCAACTCGCTCTTGCTTGACCGGCCCGCTTAGAGCCGCGCCGGAAAATGTGCGATATTCTCATCCTTCATTCCATTGCCGGGGAGAGACGACATGACCGAAACCGGAAAAACGCCGGGGCCTGAGTCGCTGGAGGCGCGGCTGCGCGACGTCGAGGACAGGCTCGAAATCTACAACCTCATCGCCTCGCACCCGCCGAGCGCGGACACCGGCGCGGACGATTACACCCGCGCCGTCTTCACCGAAGACGGCGTCTTCGACCGGGGCGAGAGCCTCGACTTCACCGTCGGCAATGAGGCCATCGCCGCCATCGCCTTGAGATCCGAGCATCAGGAGGCGATCCGCGGCGGCCTCGCCCACTTCGCCGGGCTGCCGCACGTCGAGATCGACGGCGATTCGGCCTGGGTCACCTCCTACCTGCAGCTCGTCCACCCCGACGCCGAGGGCGCCGAGCGGGAACTGCCGAACCACGGCGTCTCGACCGGCTACCGCATCCACCGCGTCCTCGCCAACCGCTGGGAGCTTGTGCGCGCGCCGGAGGGCTGGAAGATCAGGAGCCGCAAGCTGCGCCCGCTCGACGGCTCTGCGCCCGCGCGCGACATCCTCTCCCGCGCCCTGGCGCGCCGCCGCTCCGCCGGGTGACGCGCAAAGCTCGCAGCCGCGCTTGCTGATGTGAGGGTGAGTGGGATGGAAGCGGATAAAGCCCCGCTCGCTCAACCGTTGCGCGAGTCGGGCGGAGCGGAGGTTCGGCGGATGAGTTCCCGGAGCGCCTCCATGTTTTCCCGATGCAGTTCGCTTTGCGCCTCGCGTTGGGCGTTCAGCGCCGCCATGGTTTCCTGGTGCCGGCTGTCCAGCGCCTTCATGGTTTCCCGGTGCTGGGCGTCACGGTGTTTCGCGGCCTGGCGCATGATGTAGAGGCCGCACGCGATCAAGGCGCATTGCGCGGCCCCGACGAGGGCGGCGACCCATACGGCGGCTCGCTGGACTGCAAGCGAGGCTTGTTGAAGGGCGAGGGTGGATTGCTGCAGCGTGAGCATGTCTTGCTGCACGGCGAGGCTTGCGGCTTCGTATTCCGTCATTCGCTTTTCTCCAGTCTGCCTCGTGGGGAAGCCAGTTCGGTCAGTTTCGCCCGCGGCGGAGGATAAGTCAAAAGGTCGAACCCGACCGGGGAGGGGGTGTTGAAAAAGCCGGAGAGAGACAATTTGTTTGTAGGTGACAACCTCTCCCTGGGGTTGTCCCACACATACCATGCGACCCTGATTTTCGTCCCTCCACAACGGGCCGCATGATATGCGGCCCCTACATACAAAAACCGTTCCTCCCCGGTCGCGTAAAACACTCGTTCATCAGGACTTTTTCAACAGCCCCGGGGAATGAGGGTTCGACGCGAGCGGGGGTGGTTGTTGAAAAACCCTGATTTCGCGATTCGGCGAATGCAACCGACCGGGGAAGGGGGGTTCGACGGTTTTGATCGTCATTCCGGTGTCGGAGCCGACCGCGGAGGGAGGGTTCGACGGAATCCAGAGCCGATGTGAATTTCGAGCCGCAGGACGACCATAAAAAACAAGAATGCGAAAAGCCAAATTCAAAAGCAAAGTCCCTGGATTCCGGCTTTCGCCGGAATGACGGCGTGCAATCTCGATTGCAGGGGCCGTTCGAGAACGGCCCTTGTCCGGAGAAGAAACGGGCGCTTCCCGAAGCGCCCCTACATTTCGTTTTTGTATGTCAGACATATATGTCCGACATACCATGCGACCCTGATTTTCGTCCCTCCACAACGGGCCGCATGATATGCGGCCCCTACGGATCCCCCTGTTCCCGGCCCGAAACCAACCCCCCCCCCCCCGCGTGGGGAACGATCAGAACCAACCGGGCGCGCCGCTTTTCCTTTTTTCACCGCGAAACCCGGCTCCCTCAAACTTTCCGCGCCCTCGGTTTTTGGTGTATACAAGAGCTTTGCGTTCCCTGTATGAAAGATTCGCCAAGGAGAACACCGTGGGCCGGACGATGGCGGAGAAAATCCTCTCCGCGCATTCAGGATGCGAGGCGCGGGCGGGCGACCTGGTAATCGCGGAGCTCGACTACGTCATGGCGGGCGACGCCAAGGGGCCGAAGGCGGTCGACATCTTCCGCGAGGCGGGCTTCGCGTTCCGGCTGGACCCTGAGAAGACCGATTTCGTCATCGACCATTTCGTGCCCGCCCAGGACGTTCTCTGGGCGAACCACCACAGGAAGCTGCGAATCTTCGGCGCCGAATACGGCGTGAAGGTCTTCGAGCCGGGCGCGGGCGTGTGCCACACCGTGGTGACGGAAGAAGGCCGCGTGGGGCCGGGCGCGCTCGCCGTCGGCGGCGACAGCCACGTCTGCACCTACGGGGCGCTGGGCGCGATGGGCGTGGCCGTCGAGAGCGTGGAGATTGCCTCGGCCTACGCCACCGGGAAGCTGTGGTTCAAGACGCCCGAGAGCGTCCGCGTGGAGTTCACCGGCGCGCTCGCGCGCGGGGTGTTCTCGAAGGACATGGAGCTCGTCCTCGCGCGCGAGATGGGCGAAAACGGCGCGAACTACATGGCGGTGGAATACGGCGGAGAGGCGCTTGCCGATCTCTCGATGGACGCGCGCTTCACGGTCGCGAACATGTCGGTCGACATGGGGGCGAAGACGGGAATCATGGAGGTGGACGATAAGGCGCTTGAATGGGCGCGGGCGCGCGGCGCGCCGGTCGAGGGGGCGGTGGCGCCGGACCCCGACGCCGTCTACGCGCGGAGAATCCATCTCGACGTCTCCTCGCTCACGCCCGTCGTGGCCGCTCCGCCCGCCACGGGGAACGCGCACCCGGTCGAGGACTACGCGGGCCTGCCCGTCCAGCAGGCGTTCGTGGGCACGTGCACGAACGGGCGGCTGGAAGACCTCGAGATTGCGGCGAAGGTCGTGCGCGGGAAGAAGACAGCGCCCGGCGTGCGCTTCTACGTCGCGCCCACGAGCAAGCGGATCTACGAGGCCGCCTTGGCGAGCGGGGCCATCGGCGCCCTGGCCGAAGCGGGGGCCGCCGTGCTCACCGCCGCGTGCGGGCCGTGCGCCTCGATGACGGGGAACGGCTGCCTCGCCGACGGGGAGCGCGCCATATCCTCCGCCAACCGGAATTTTCCGGGCAGGCTCGGGAGCAAGGAGGCCGAGATATTCCTGGGCTCCCCCGCCACGGTGGCGGCGAGCGCGCTGACGGGCCGCATCACCGACCCCAGGGAATTTCTGTAGGCGTGGCGGGTGCGGCGAATACGGGAAGGAGGATGACGTTTTGGCGATGAGGGGACGCGTCCACCGCTTCGGGGACGACATCAGCACCGACGTGCATCTGTCGGTCAAATACCGCCCGCCGGGCACGACGCTGGAGGAACTCAAGCGCGACGCCTTCAAGGAGATCGATCCCGATTTCTCCACCAACGTGCGGCCCGGCGACGTGGTGGCGGCCGGGGAGAACTTCGGCCTCGTCAGCAGCCGGCAGGACGCCGCCGTCGTGCTCCGGGAGCTCGGCGTGAGTTGCGTGCTCGCCAGGAGTTTCGGGCACATGTTCTACCGAAACGCCATCAACTCAGGGCTGCCCGTCATCGCCTGCGACACCGGCGCCGTCCGGGCGGGCGACGAGATAGAGGTCGACCCGGTGGCCGGCGAAGCCCGCGTCGGCGATGAGACGATCACCTTCGCGCCTTTTCCCGACGGCCTGTGGGCGATGATCGAGGCGGGCGGCCTCGTGCCCTACCTCCAGGAGAAAGGCGACTTCTAGGGCGCGCTGATTGCCCTCGGCTTCAGGCATTTTTTGAGCTTAAGTTTCGTATTGTATTCGTTTCATGTTGTATTTCTTGGCGACCCACCTGAAAAAATGAGGACCCATCCGAGACGAGACGCGTTGCCGGCGTCTCTCATATAGTTTTGTTGCTTGGGGCGGGAGAAAGGAATTGACGGAATTCCAGCAGGCGACATTGCTCGTGGGATGGGTTCAGGCCGGCGTGGCCCTGTTCGTGGGCATGGTGAAATCCTCCCTGATTATTTACGGCATCGAGCGGATGAGCGACGCCTCCGAGAGGCGCGCCCTCCAGACGGACAGGCAGATCGACGCCATGGTGAGGCAGGTCGACCTCATGGCCGACGCTTTCGCCAGGCAGCACGAAGAATCCATGAAGCGGACCGACGCGCTGGTAAGGCTGCAGGAAGAGTCCATGAAACGGACGGAGATCATGGCGGATAGCATGGCCAGGCAGCACGAGGAATCCATGAAGCGGACGGATGCGCTGATCCAGTTGCAGGAAGATTCCACGAGGCGGACGGACGCGCTGCTCAAGCAAAGCGAAATGACGATGAAGCAGAGCGAGACGGCGATGCTGGCCTTGCGCCGGCTGCTCGATAGGACCGCCGACTGACGGCAGGTAAACAGGCGGCATTTCAAGTAGCTGCTGAATAAGTCCCCCAAAGGGGTTGTGACCCCCACCAATCGAGAATGTTCACCGTCATTCCGGCGTCATTGCTGTTTCCGTTGTAGGGGTCGCATATCATGCGACCCTGCCTTTCGCTCATGCCGGTTACGGGCCGCATGATATGCGGCCCCTACACCTCGAATACGGAATGAAGAAACACGGCAATCGCCCGGAGCGGTACCGCGCGTCTGTTTCATATGATACGAGCACCTTTGTAGAGCGACTGTCGGGGCCGTTCGCGAACGGCCCCGACAAACGGAATTCCGACCGAGGGCGATTTTTTCAACAGGCCCCTCAAGGGGGGAGTGAAATTCGGTGCGCTCCTTCTGTGGACTTTTCCAACAGCCCCATTAGGAAAAGCCTTCCCCCAGAACGCCCTCCAGAACCTCCATCGGCAGGCCGAAATCCCGGTATCCCCGCCTGAGCGTCTCGACGTAGTGCGCCGCCGGGCGCGCAGGCTTCAAGGGATGCCGCATGACGTAGAGCATGGCTTGGAGCGGGCCGTCCGCCGTGATGATCTCCACCTCTTGCCGGTCGTAGAGCGACGGGTAGTCCTCGAAGTGATCGAGCGCGGGCAGGTCGTCGGCGTGGAGGCGGAACAGCGCGCCGGGCGTCTCGGCGCCCTTCTCGGGCGTCACGGTGGCCCAGCCGGGCCGGTTCCCGGGCGACGCTGCGGGCAGGGCGATGGCGAGGCGGTAGTCCTTGAGGCGCGCCGGACATGCGGGCGCGCTCTTCGGACACAGGGATTTCATTTGCGCGACGTGCAGGTTCGCGCCGTAGGCGAAGTAGTTGGACTCAGGCGTAGCCGAGGTTGTCGTCCTCCTCGTCGCCCTCCCAGTCGAGGTCGATGACCGGCGGATCGCTCCCGTCGTTCGGGAAGGCGAGCAGGAGCTTCGCCTTCTCCTCTCCAATCTGGGCGGCGCTGTGGATCGCCTCCTCGCGGATGGTGATCACCTCGCCCTGCCGGACGAGGACGAGTTCTTCCTCGACGTTGAACTGCATCTGGCCCTCGATGACGATGACGGCTTCTTCTTCATCGTGCGTGTGGTAGGGCACGAAGGCTCCGGCGGGCTGCTCGACTTCGAAAATGCGGTAGTCGCGCTCGGCCAGAGCGGAGATGATTTCCTCCTGCTCGGGTTCGCACTGGTACGCCGTGGCGACGTCTTCTAGGCGATAGGCCGGCTTTTTCATTTGGAGACCTCCTTCTTCCCTATGTGCCCAGGAGTTTCCGGACCGCCTGGGAAATCCGGGCGCCCGCGGCGCGCCCGGCCAGTTGACTCGTCAAGATTCCCATTACCCTGCCCATGTCCTTCATCGTGGAGGCTCCGGTTTCCTCGATGACCGCCCGGGCGGCGGCTTCGATTTCCGCGTCCTCCATCTGCGCGGGGAGATAGCCCCGGATGATCCGTATCTCATCACGTTCCTGCAGGGCCATGTCCTCGCGGCCGGCGGCCGCGTACTGCTCGGCGGCTTCCTCCCGTTTCTTTACCATACTTTGGAGCAGTTTGAGAATATCTTCTTCCGATGTTTCTTCACCGCTCTCCTTGTCCTTGTTCAATATCTCGGCGCGCGCCATCCGGATGGTGGAGAGCCTGAGCGTCTCCTTGGCGCGCATGGCGGTCTTCATGTCTTCCGAGAGCGCTTCCCGTATGCCGGACACGTTTGTTTCCTCCTGGGCCTAAGCCGCTGCGCGGGGTCTCGCCTTCTCGCGGTGGAGGCGCCACAAGACGGCGGCCCCGCCGCCCGCGGCGTCCGCCGCCAGGTCTCCCCACGCCGCCGCCCTGTGGGGGAGAAAAAGCTGGTGCAACTCGTCGCCCAAGCCGTTCAGGGCGGTGAGCGCAAAGACGAACAGGGCGGTCCTCCCCTCGGGCCAGCGGGGACAAGTTTCCCGCCAGGGCCGCCAGAGCAGCCCGGCGAGAAGCCCAAACTCGCAGAGGTGTATGATTTTGTCCACCCCGACAGGCAGGGGGGACGCGGGATTGCGTCCGCCCGCCGCCGTCAGGAGGTGAATCCCCGCCATGTAGGCGAGCGCGAGCGCCCAGCGCAGGGTGGTTTTTCCGCTCACCGCCTCGTTCCCTTATCCGGGCAGGGGGACGACCGCCTCGACCTCGACCAGAAAGCCCGGGTCGGCCAGGCTCGAAATCACCAGGAACGTGCTCACCGGCGGGTCGTCGGGAAAGAACTCGGCCCGCACCCTGCCGACGGCGGCCCTGTAGTCGAGGCTCGTCACGAAGACCTGAATCTTGGCCGTATCCGCCATGCGCCCGCCCGCCGCCTCCACCACCTTCTGGATGTTCCGGTAGCACTGGCGCGCCTGTCCCTCCGGGTCGCCCGGGCAGACGAGGTTGCCCTGCTCATCGAGCGGCGTCTGGCCCGCCACGTAGAGCGTGCGTCCGCCCTCGGTGATGACCCCGTGCGAGAAATGCCCGGCGGGCGCGGCCAGCGCCTCTGGAGTAACAGTTTCGCGCTTCATCTTCATTTCTCCTCATCCGCCCGCGTGGTTCAATAGGCCGGCTTCGCCTCGCCGAGGTTCCCCACAATCGCGAGGGTGGACTCGTCGAGCCTGATGTGTTTTCTCGCCGCCGCCCGGATTTGCTCCTTTGTGACGGCGCGGATTTTTTTGAGGTATTCATCCGCGTAACCCGGCGAGAAGCCCAGAATCTCCACCGCGAGGATGTAGTTCGCGATGCGGCCCGATGAGCCGAAGCGCGTGGCGAAGTTCCCGGTGATGAAATCCTTGGCGCCCTGGAGTTCCTCCTCGCTCACGCCCTTCGCCTGGATGCGCTTCACCTCCCCGATCGCCTCCTCGATGGCCTCGTTCGCGGTCTTGTTCTTCGTCTGGAGCATGAGCCGCCAGTGGCCCGCGTGACGGCCCGCGGCGAAATAGCTGTAGACGCTGTAGACGAGGCCCTTGTCTTCTCTCAGGTTGTTCATGATCCTGCTGGAAAACCCACCCCCGCCCAGGATGTAGTTCATCACGCGCGCGGCGTAGAAATCAGGATGCGTGCGCTTGAGCGAGCGGTTGCCCAGAATAACGGTGGTCTGGGTGAGGGGGCGGTCGATCTTGACCACCTGCATCTTCCTGGGCGTCCCGGGCGGCGCGGCCTCGGGGATTTTCCCTCCCTCCGCCCGCCAGCCCTTGAAGCGGGCCAGAACGAGTTCTCGGGCGCGATCGAGCGAAACGTCGCCCACGAAGACGAAGACCGCCCCCTTCATGCCGTACCATTTCCTGTGGAAGCGGACGAGGTCCTCCCGGCCCAGTTTCTTGATCGACGCCTCCGTCCCCTCGACCAGGCGGCCATACGGCGTTTTCCCGAAGAGGCTTTTCCGGAGCGCCTTGTTCGCCAGATGGCCGGGGCGCTCGCGCTGCCTGCGCAAGCCGCCCACGATGCGCCGCTTCGTCTTCCCGATCTCCTCCGCCGGGAAGACGGGGTTTCTGAGAACGTCGCTCAACAGGGAGAGGCCCTCTTCCATATCCCGCGTGAGCACGCGCATCGAAGCCTCCGCGCGCGCGCGGCCGGCCTCGACGCCCACGCCGCCGCCCAGCGCGTCGTTCGTCTTCTCGACCTCGGATGCGCTTCTCGTTTTCGTGCCCCGGGTGAGGAGGGCGGCGGTCAGATTCGCGAGCCCCGCCTGTTTGGGCGCCTCGTGGCGCGCGCCCGCCGGAATCGAGACGGCGACCCGCACCATGGGCAGTTGTTTGCTTTGTTTGACGAGCAATACGCCGCCGCCGGGCAACTCCGCGCGCTCGTAGGTGATGACGGCGGCGCCCGCCATGGCGGGAAGCAGGAGTGCGGCGGCCAGTGTCCAGAGAATGCGGTGGAGTCTCATGCTAGCTTCCTCCCCGGCTTTTGGCGGCGCTCTTGCGGCGTCTCTTCTTTGTCGGTATGAGTTCGGCGGTGGTCTTGTTCCTGTTGCTCAGGTATTTCCTGGCGACGCGGGCCACGTCGGCGGGCGTCACCTTCCTGAGGGCGGGCAGGTAGCCTTCAAGCAGCCGCCAGTCGCCCGAGATCGCCGCCGAGCCGAGGAGCCTCGCCCGGTAGTAATGCGAGTCCATCGCGAAAACCGTGTTCGCCTCGATGTTCCTGAGCGCGCGGCGGAACTCCTCTTCGCCCACGCCCTTTTCGATGAGTTTCTCCACCTCCTCGAGCAGGGCCTTCTCCGCGTCGGCGGCCTTCTTGCCGGGCGCGACCCTCGCGTAGAGATAGAAGATCATCGGGTCCACCGATATGTAGGTGTAATCCGAACCCGCTCCGAGCGCGAGCGTGTCCTTGCGCACGAGCCTCTGGTGGAGGCGCGAGGTCTCCCCCCCGCCCAGGATGGCCTCGAGCATCACGAGGGCGGGCGCGTCCCCGCTCTTCCAGTTGGGGGCATGGTAGCCGATGGCCACGTAAGGAAGCTGCGCCTCCGCGCGCACGTACACCCGGCGCTCGGACTTTTGGGGAAACTCGGCGAGTTTGGGTCTTTTGCGGAAGGTGGGGGACTTGGGGATTTTCCCGAAATGTTTTTCGAGCAGCGCGACCGCTTCATCGACCTTGAAATCGCCCACCAGGACGGCGACGGCGTTCTCAGGTGTGTAATAGCGCCTGTAGAACGCCTCCATGTCCTCGATGGTGATGGCGTCTATGTCTTCGGGCCAGCCGATGATCGGGTTCTTGTAGGGGTGGTTCGTGTAGGCGACGGCGCGAAGCTGCTCCCAGAACTTGCCCGTCGGCCTGTCGCTCCGGGTGCGCCTCTCCTCGTGCACCACGTCTTTCTCGGCGTCGAAGGCCTTCTTCCGGAGCAGCATGTTCACCATGCGGTCGGCCTCGAGCTCGATGATTAGTTCGAGCCTGTCCGAGGCGATGCGCTCGTAGTACGCGGTGTAGTCGAAACTCGTGAACGCGTTGTGGGAGCCGCCGTTTTTCTTGATGATTTCGTCGAAGACCTTTGGGCCGTATTTCTTCGTGCCGCGGAACATCATGTGCTCGAGAAAATGCGCCATGCCCGTGAGGCCGGGCTGCTCGTCGCGGCTGCCGACGGCGTACCAGACCTTCATGACCACCATGGGCGCGCTGCGGTCGGGCAGCAGCAGGGCGCGCATGCCGTTTTTCATCCTGTGCCCGGTCACGTTCCAGGGAACGCGCAGGGCGGTATCCTCCTTGATATCTGCGGCGATGGCTCCTCCGGTGAAGAGAAAGAGGAGGGGGGCGCCGATCAGCAGCGCGCGCAGCTTGTTTGTTTTCCGCATGGATTCTTCCTCGTGGCGGCGGCGATATTTATGATTCTTCAGCGGCGGCTCGGAGAGATGACGACGATTCACTCTAGTCCCTGATGCCCGCTTTTTCCAGCGCCTCGGGGTTCAGCAGGCCCGCCGGGCGCTTTCCGGCGATGACGTCGAGCGCGGCGGCGACGGCGAACTCGAGCGACTGCTCACACGCGTCCTCGCCCAGACCCGCGATGTGCGGGGTGAGAATAACGTTGTCGAGCGAGAAGATGCGGTGGCGGTGATCGGCCGGCTCGTTCGGGAAAACGTCCAGCGCGGCGCCCTGGATGATGCCGCGCTCGAGCGCCGTGGCCGCGGCGTCCAGGTCCACAACCGGGCCGCGCGAGGTGTTGACGAGATAGGCGCCCGGCTTCATCGAGGAGAGGAATTTCTCGTCCACCATGCCGCGCGTCGAATCGTTCAGCGGCACGTGGCAGGTGATGAAATCGGCCCGGCGCGTCACCTCATCAAGGGGCTCGAAGAAAACGCCCACCTCTGCGGCGAAGCGCTCGTCGCGCACGACGTCGTGCGCGATGACCTCCATGCCGAAGGCGGCGGCGCGCCGCGCCACGCGCTTGCCGATGTTGCCCAGCCCGATGACCCCCAGCGTCTTACGCCTGAGCGGCGATATGGGGACTCTCAAATCCGCCCATTCGCCCGCGCGCATCTTCTTGTCGGAGAGGGCGATATTTCGCGCGATGCAAAGCATGAGGCCGACCGCGTGCTCGGCGACGGAGTCGGAGTTCTGGCCCGGCGCGTTGGTTACGACCACCCCGTGGCGCGTGGCGGCGTCCAGGTCAACGGAGTTGAAGCCCACCCCCGTTCTGGCGACGTGCTTCAGGTGCGTCGCCGCCGCCAGGGTGCGCTCGTTGTAGGGGTCGTTGCTCGGGAAGGAGACGACCACGCCGGGGAGCGAGGCGATGAGTTCTTCTTCGGTCTTGTCCACGCCGTTCGATTCGATTCTGACTTCGAGGCCCGCCTCGGTTTCGAGCCGTTTGAAGTGGCGCATCGGGTCTTCGAGGCCGCTCAGCCAGCTCGTGGTGACCCAGGCGATTCCTTTCGACATTTTCATCCTCTCGTCGGTGGTTCGGTTCGAATTTCAGGGGGTTTTGCTAGAAAACCTCGTCTTCGGGGTTGTGCACCTCGCCCATGCGCTTCAAGGTGGGAAGCGGCAGCCCCTCGTAGAGTTTGCCCAACTCCTCGTTCGTCTCGGCGAGCGCCATCTGGTAGAGGCTGTTGCCGCGGGCGTCGCATTCCACGAGGAAGGGACCGAAACCCTTCACCTCGAACACCCACATCGCCTGGGCAATGCCGAGCTCGTCGAGCCAGTAAACGTCCTTCACGCCCGTGATGCCGCGCCCGTACTGCGCGCCGATGCCGTAGCCCACCGTGTTCAGGAACACCGCGCCCAGCCGCTTGAAGTGATCCTCGTAGAATTGTTGCGCCATGCCGCCCTTGCCGATGACGCAGCGCACCCCGTGCCCGTCCAGCAGGAGGGGGAGATGCTTCTCGAAGCGGAAACTCGCCGTGGCCGTGACGGCGGCCACCTCCCACTCGCCGGCTTCGTTTTTCCCCACGGCGGGCGAGCAGTGGAACGTCACGTTCGTGAGCGAGGCGATGTCCACCGGCGGCGGCGCTTTTTCATCGAAGAGTTTCTTGTAGAGGCCGATTCTGCCCGTGAAGATCAGCCCGTCGAAATAGACGACGTCGCCCAGTTCGAGTTTCGCCAGGTCTTCCGGCGTGGCCGGCGTCGTGAGGTGGTGTTCCTTCATCTCCAGGTCTGCGGTGCCGCTCATATCGTGAAATCTCCCAAGCCGCTTATGCGACGCTGTCGCGGCGGTAATAGTCGGTGAACCAGTGCGGGTTTTCGCGGTATTCCACCCGGCCGTCGGGGTGGATGCGCGCGGTGGCGCGCCTGAGCGCGAAGCACTGGTGGTGGATCGATATGGGCATCCCGCCCGTGTGGGTGTAGGCCACCTCGATGTGGGTGTCCATCACCGCGCCCTCGCCCTTGAAGCCCATGGGGCCGAGGCTCGTTCTCCGGCCCAGGTCGTTCAGGTCTTCTTCGAGTTTCGCGATCTGGGGATCGGGGTTCCTGTCCCCCACCACGCGCAGACACGCCGCCTCCTTGGCGAGGCGCACGCAGGTATCCTTGGTGCCGCCGATGCCGATTCCCACGATGGCGGGCTGGCACGAGAGGCCGCGCTTGAAGAACTCGCTGATCACGTCCAGGAAGAAGCGCTTGATGCCGTCGATGCCGTCGGTGGGGAAGAGCATCCGGTAGTCCCCGCCGAAGAGGCCTCCCTTGTGGAAGCTCGTGAGCTCTATCCAGTCGACGTCCGGCTCCCAGGAGTAATCCACCGTGGGGGCGTGGATGCCGACGTTGTTGTTGTAATCGTGCCGGGTGATGGGGTGCACGCGGTTGGGGCGCAGGGGCACGCGCTCGGTGGCGTCCGCCGTTCCCTGGCGGACGGAGCGCTCCAGCGCCACGAAGCCGCCCTCGACCGCGGCGTCGTTCCCGATTTTCGCGTAAAAGCGCGGAAGCCCGGTGTCGGCGCACATGGGGCGCTGCTCGTCCACGGCGACCTTGTAGTTGTTGACGATTTCCAAGAGCACGAACTTCGAGAGCTTCTGGGTCTCGCGCTCGGCCATGTCGGCGATGGAATCGCCCACGTCCTTGGGTATCCCGATGGCGGCGCGGCGGTTGAGCTCGAAGGCCACCTCTCTGAGCAGTTCGCTGCTGATGGCTTGCGTTTCAACGGTCGGCATTTGGATGTCCTCCCCGCTCTCATGCGCCGGGCGCGCGGCCCCGGAAGATGGATGCGGCGAATTGTCTGACGCCGCCCGCAGCGGCGCGGCGCTTGAGTCCCTTGATGGCGCCCGTGGGGCTGATGCCCTTGGGGCAGCTCTCCGTGCAGTTGTATTGCGAGTGGCAGCGCCAGGCGCCGTCCTCCCCGCAAACTTCCAGAAGCCTCTCCAATCCCAGGGCGTCCCGGCTGTCGTTCACGAGCGTGTAGGCGCGGTTCAGCGCCGCGGGCCCCAGGTAATCGCTATCATGCCCTACAATGGAGCAGGATGCATAGCAGATGCCGCACGTAATGCACTCGATGTGCGGCTCGATGCGCTTGCGCTCGCGCGAATTCGGCGCGATGAGCGCGGGGGCCTTCTCCGCCGCCTTGTTCGGCTCCAGCCAGCCGCGGGCGCGTTTCATCTTTTCGAAGAACGCGGACATATCGACCGCCAGATCGCTCAAGACCGGGAAATTGGAGAGCGGTTCGAGCGTGATTTCTTCACCCAGACCGTCCAGAAGCGTCCGGCACGCCCAGGCGGGGCGTCCGTTCACCTTCAGGGCGCAGGTGCCGCACATGCCCACCCGGCAGGAGTAGCGGAACGAGAGCGTGGCGTCCTGCGCGCTCTGCACGGCGACCAGCGCGTCGAGCACCGTCATGCGCGGGCCGGTCTCGACCTGGAACGCATCGAAGCGCTCGCCCGGATCGTCCGCAGCGCCGCCCCGGCGGATTCTGACGCGCACCGTGGGGCGTTTTACCGGCTTTTCTTCCGGCGCGTCTTTTTCCGGCGCCGGTTCTTCCTGCGCCCCTGTTTCCGGCGCTCCTTCGCTCAATTGCGCCTCTTCGTTCACGCCATGAACCTCCAGTATTCAGTGTGCATGTAGGCCAGCCAGAAAAACGCGGCCACGCCCACGACGCACAGCACCCACAAGAGTTTCCGCTGGTGGCGGTCGGGGAAGCCGAAATCGGTCAGGATCACCTTGATCCCGTGCATGGCGTGCCAGACGACGAGGAGGAGCATGGTGATCCGCACCGAATCGATGTAGGGGTTCATCACGTGGATCGGGAACAGGACGATGAGCGCAAGGGCCGATAGCCTTTGCAGCACCCACGACCACATGCCCGGATACATCGAGCGCCATGCGCCGATCTTCCAGGCGGGAGGTTTATTTGTGGTCGTCGGTTCTTTCACGCTCGTCATTGCTGGTCTTCGCTCCGTTGCTGTGTCAGTCGATGAAATTGGGTTCCGGCGCCGTCTGCGCGGCGGTCTCCGCCCCGGGATGCAGGCGGCTGAACGCGACGGGTTTCCGCTCGATGACGGCCGCATCGCCCTCTTTTTTGATATAGACGTTGTAGAGGTACTCATCCTGAGTCTCGGGGCAATCATCCCTGTAGTGGCTGCCCCGGCTCTCGTCGCGCTCAAGGGCTGAGAAGGCTATCAGTTCGGCGACGCAGACCTGGTTCCGCACGTCGAGCGCGTGCTGCCAGGCGAGGTTGTAGGCGCGCCCGCCTTCCGCGCGGGCCTCCGCCGCGCGTCGCTTCAAATCGTGGAGCATACGGATGCCGCTCTGGATATCGGCGCCGTTTCGTCTCAAGCCCACCTTGTTCCACATGGTTTCCTTGAGTTCTTCCCTCATGGGGTAGGGGGATTCGCCTTCGCCCAGCGCGTCCAGCGTTTTCTCCTCGGCAACCGCGAGCGCCTCCGCGTCGTAGGGGAGGAGGGGGGAGTCCGCCGCTTCTTCGGCCATCGCCTCGCCCGCTATCTCGCCGAACACCGTGGCGTTCGCCACCCCGTTTCCGCCCAGGCGGTTTGCGCCGTGCGTGCCGCCCGCGTCCTCGCCCGCGGCGTAAAGCCCCGCTAAATTCGTGCGGCATGCGGTGTCAATCTTCGCGCCGCCCATCATGTAGTGCGCGGTGGGGGTCACCTCCACGGGGCCGCCTGCGAGGTCGTAGCCCAGATCGGCGCAGCGCTCGACCATGCCCTTGAAGTTCTTGCGCACGAAGGATTTTCCGAGATGACTCACGTCGATGAACACGCCGCCGCGCTCCGTTCCCCGGCCCTCGATGATCTCGGTGTAGCCCGCCCGCGAGACCACGTCGCGCGTGGCGCGCTCCATGCGCTCGGGGTCGTAGCGCTCCATGTAGCGCTCCCCCGCCGCGTTCTTCAAGTGCCCACCCGCGCCGCGCAGCCCTTCTTCGAGCAGCGTGCCGGTTATCTGGAGGCCGTCTCCCGTGAGGATGCCCGTGGGGTGGAACTGCACCATCTCCATGTCGCAGAACGATGCGCCCGCCTCCCATGCGATCGCCATGCCGTCGGTGGCGAGTTCCTGCGCGCATGCGGATATCTTATAGAGCGTGGGGCCGCCGCCCGTGGCGAGGAGCGCGCATTTGGCGTTCACGGCGATGAACTCCCCGCTCCTGATGTCGAGCAAAAGCGCGCCCGCGACGCGCTCCGGCTCGCGTCTGGCGGGCAGGAGCGCCACCGCGCGCGTTTCCTCCAGCACGTCCACCCCGCGCCTTGCGAGCTGCTCGGAGACGCGGTTGGTGATCTCGATGCCCGTCAGGTCGCCCTTGTGCACCGTTCTGTCGAAGCTCTGGCCCGCGAAGGCTTTCTGGTGGATGGTGCCGTCCTCGTTTCGGTCGAAGAAGCATCCGCACACGGTTTCGAGCCGCTCCACGCAGCCGGGCGCGCGGCTCACGAGGGTCCAGGCGAGTTCCTGATCGTTGATCCAAGCGCCGCCCTGCAAGGTGTCGAGAAAGTGGTTCTCCACCGAGTCGGTTTCCGCCAGCGCGACGTTGTAGCCGCCCTGCACCATGCGCGTGCAGCCGCTCTTCCCGAACAGACCCTTGACCGCCACGGTGACGTCGAGGGCGGGGTTTTGCGTGTGGGCGGCGAGCGCGGCGAGCAGGCCCGCGCCGCCCGAGCCCAGGATCAGGATGTCCGTTTTCATCGTGCGCAAGAGAGCGTTTCCCCACATGAATCAGGCGTTTGCTTCACGCGCCAAGAATGCCACAGCGCATGGGCGCGAACAAGCAATCTTGAAAACAGGGGGACGTGAGCGGGGCTATTGAAATTCTTATCTCACACGGCGGATTCGGGTTTGTTGAAAAAGTCCCCGAGGCGGTGGGGGTGCGATGATTTTGTAGGGGCGGACCTGCGTGTCCGCCCTTTGCGTTCGCCGTGTTTTATCATCGCGTTATCGTTATAAGACGGATGCCTGAAGGCGGGCGGACACGCAGGTCCGCCCCTACGGTCGTCATTCGAATGGTTGTGCAGGGGTCGCATATGGCCTGTTGAATAACCTCCTCGCCGGGGGGGTGTCCGTTTTTACCCCCTTATCAGGGTACTTTTTCACCACCCCCGTGGGTGCGCCGTATTACAATTTCTCCAGAATGACGACGCGGCGCTCATCCGTCCAGCGGCGCGCGAAGCCGAAACGCTCCTGAATCCACGCGAAAGTTTCCAGCCTGTAGAAGCAAAGATGGGTAAAATCTCGCCTGTAGTGCCAGTTGTTCTTGAACCGCGCCTCCTCCCAGAACGCCGTCATGACGCCGAGAAGACCGCCCGGTTTCAGGTTCTCATGAATCCGCCCGATCTCCTCCCTCGGGCGCCTTAAATGCTCGAACGTCTCGCTCGCGGCGATGAAATCAAAAGGGCCATCCGGCATTTCGGGGAAAAAGTACGGATCGTAGGGCAGGCATTTGATTCCTTTCGCCTTGAACAGCTCACATAGAACGGGGTGTCCGTCCGACGCCGGCCCCGCGCCGAAATCGAGCCCCCGCGCGCCCTGGGGCAGCATCGCAGCCAGGGGCTCGCTCAACTGCTTGAGAAAGGCGAGGTAGCCTTCATCGGAGGCGGAATTCCGGTGTTGCTCGTACCTCGCTTTTTCTTGATCGGGCGCGGGCCGGAATTCGGGCGGCACGAAGATGAGCCGGCAGACCGGGCAGTGCGCGTAGTCGCGCCCATCGGCCTGGAGGTACGGCGCCGCCTCGCCCGACCCGCACAGGGGGCAGATTTCATGCTGTTCATGTATCGGGATATGACCTTTTGTGTCGGGCATTCGAACGGCCCACCTAAGGCGGTGAAAGCGAGGGCGGCGATGGACGCAGGCAGATCGGGAAGAGTTTAATCTTTATGTATGCCCTCAACAACGGGGTTGTTACTCCCTCCATTGAGTATTTTCACCGTCATTCCGGCGAAAGCCGGAATCCATTTTCAACCGCCGATGGAATCGACCAAGCGCCGCCATTCCCTCCGCACGGATACCGCATTCAGGCGTTGCGCGGCAACGAAGCCGTGGCCGCTCCGCCCGGTGAAAAGTCAAAATGGATTCCGGCTTTCGCCGGAATGACGATCAAAAGCAAAAGAACGCCCCCGACGAGGGGGGGGCAACAGCCTCCGGTATGGGCGGTTCGCAAATCGCCAACGCCTCTTTCCTCACCTTGAGTAGCCGCCGGAGGTCAAACGCGACTGAGAAAGGAGCGTTTGTATCGAAGGGCGAGGGGACTCGAACGCCTCGCGCCGGGGCGAGAGGGCATCCTTCGATACGCGGCTTCGCCGCTACTCTGGATGAGGCAGAGAGGACTTTTCAACAAACCCGCTACGGGAAGCATCCCACCATGCCCCCGCCTCGGGTCGAAACATCGGCCCGTCATATTGACACCCCATGCGCCATCCCCTAGCTTGGGGCGCTTTTGTGCGTGCGGCGCGAATGCCTTTTCTCGTTTCATAATCACCGAGAGGTGCGGTCTTGATACTCGACAAGTTTCGTTTGGACGGCAGGGCGGCCCTGGTGACGGGCGCGGGCACGGGCCTGGGCGCGGCGATGGCGCTGGGGCTGGCGGAAGCGGGCGCGGACGTGGCCGTTCTCGGCAGGCGGGAGAATCTCGTGGAAGAGACCGCGCGCAGAATCGAATCCCTGGGCCGCCGCGCGCTCGCCATCGGGGCGGACGTAACGAATGCGGAAGACGCGGCCCGCGCCGTTGCGCGGACGGAAGAGGCGCTCGGAGCGGTGGACATACTTGTAAACGGAGCGGGCGTGATAAACGCCGACCCGAGCGCCGACGTGAGTCCTGAGGATTTCCGCTTCGTCCTCGACGTGAACCTGACGGGCGCTTTTCTTTGCGCGCAGGCCGCAGGTCGCGGGATGCTCGCGCGCGGTTCGGGCAGCATCGTGAACATCGGCACGTTTCTGGGGGAGCGGGGCCACAGGCCCGCGCGCGCGGCGTACAACGCGAGCAAATACGGCGTGGTGGGACTCACGAAATCGCTCGCGATGGAGTGGGGCGGGCGCGGCGTCCGCGTGAACTGCATCTGCCCGGGCGTGCACCGCACGCCGATGGTCGCAAAAGCGCTCAAATACCCTACCGACGAGGAGTGGCTCAAGGAGAAGACGATACTCGGCCGCATGGGCGAACCGGAGGACATCGTGGGTCTCGCGGTTTTTCTCGCGTCCGACGCCTCGGCCTACATCACGGGCGAGAGCATCTTCGAAGACGGGGGAGGGTGGCTGTAAGGCCGCGACGAAACGACGGCGGCCGGCGGCGAGGCCGCAATGGATACGGGGAGAGGGAATGCCGGAATTAAGAGCGATAATCTTCGATTTCGACGGCACCATCGCGGACAGCGAGCCGCTACACCTGGCGGCGTTCCAGGCGGTGCTGTCTGAAGAGCTGGACCTGGACTTGACGGAAGAGGAATACGCCGAGCGCTACCTCGCCTTCGACGACAGGCTGCTGTTCACCCACGTGCTCAGCGACCGCGGCGTGGCCGTCGAGGCCGACCGCTTCGAGCAGCTTCTGGAGATGAAAGAGGCGCGCTACCAGGAAATCGCCCTTGCCCCGCAGATTCTCCCCGGCGCCTCGGAGATGATTCGCGCCGCCGCCGCGCACTGGCCCCTCGCCATCGCGAGCGGGGCGCTGGGGCGCGAAGTGCGGCCCGTGCTGGAGCGGGTGGGGCTCGTCGATTGTTTCCCGATCATCGTGACGGCGGAGATGGTGAGCCGGGGGAAACCCGATCCCGAGAGTTTCCTGACGGCGCTTGCGCAGATAAACGAGGGTCTTGGCACACCGATTCCGGGCGCATCGTGCCTCGTGGTGGAGGATTCCGTCGCGGGCGTGCGCTCGGGGGGCGCCGCAGGCATGAGGACGCTCGCGGTGACGACGAGCTATCCCGCCGAAAAACTCACCGAGGCCGACCGCGTGGTGGACTCGCTGGAGGAGACGGTCGACCCCGGCGGTCTCGCGGCCTGGTTCGCCGCCCTGCCGCCCGCCTCGTCCCCGAGATAGGAGAGGGAGATGGTCATAATGAAAGTCGCCCGCATGGGTCATCCCGTCCTGCGGGAGAAGGCGCGCGAAATCACGACCGAGGAACTCGGGAGCCCCGGCCTTCCTGACCTCATCGAGGACATGTTCGAGACGATGGTGGAATATGCGGGCGTGGGCCTCGCCGCTCCGCAGGTGCACTACGGGCTGAGGGTGTTCGTCACGCAGATCGACCCCGACGATGAGGAGACGCTGCGTTATGCCGTGAACCCGAAGCTCACGCCCTTGGGGAGCGAGGGTTGGGAGGACTGGGAGGGATGTCTCAGCGTCCCGGACATCCATGGCCGCGTGCCGCGCAACGACCGCGTGCGCCTGGAAGCCCAGGACCTGGAGGGACGCGCCTGGGCCGAGGAGCTGGAAGGCTTCGCCGCGCGCGTCTGCCAGCACGAGTACGACCATCTGGACGGACTTATCTTTATCGACAGGATGCGCGATTTCTCGACGCTCTGCTTCGGCGAGGAATACCGCAGGTACCACGCCCCGCGTCCCAAGGAGGGGTGAGGGGGTTAATGGCACTCGTTCGTTATCGCTGATAAATTCTAGTGTTTTGTTATAACTTCAAGTTGTGGGGAGGGAGATTAGTTGAATGAAGGTTTTCATTAGTTGGTCGGGAGAGCTTAGCCACAGAGTAGCAATTGTATTACGTGATTGGTTGCCTTCTGTGATTCAGTCGCTTGAACCGTATGTTTCCTCAGAGGACATTGATAAAGGTACTCGTTGGAGCACGGACATCTCAAAAGAGTTAGAGGATTCGTCATATGGTGTCCTTTGCATTACCAAGGACAACCTTGATGCTCCGTGGCTGAATTTTGAGGCTGGCGCGTTATCCAAATCCGTTGATAAAAGTCGAGTCTCACCGTTCCTTTTCCGCGTGAAACGCTCAGAGATACGAGGTCCTATACTTCAATTTCAGTCAACCACCTTTGATAAGGACGATGTCAAAAAACTAATCCATAGTCTCAACAGTGCAAATGATTCCCCCATGCTCGATGAAACTCGTGTCGATCCGATATTTGATGTTTGGTGGCCTAAACTTGAAGAAAATCTTAACGAAATAAAAATTTCGGAAACAGAAGTAGAAAAAGTAGTTTCTAATGCGAAAGGGCCGGATCCATCGTCAGAGATTCTTGAGGAAGTTTTGGAGCTTCTCCGCAGCCAACATCGTCTTCTTAATTCTCCAGGTGAACTCGTTCCTCGCGGTTATCTTGAATCAGTGTTAAACACCCAAGGGGGAATTCCACATGACCATCCTGTTTTTCGAGACATTGAAAATGCTCGACGAGAATTCGACGTAGTACTTTCCTCTTTTGATGAAGAAGATTTCATGCCAACGGCGGTGATTAAAGACCTTTGGTCGAAACTTAGTAGTCCGTTAGAATTTATGCTGCGTCGTAATCGTTCTAGGCGACATCGAACATTGTTTGAGGATTCTAGAAATGATTAGTTTGCAAAAGGTCCTTGGACACGGCGTTTCAACGAAGTTTCGTCACTTTAGCTTGTCGATACAACGAACGCTTGATTGAAAGTGAGCTGTCACCCGATTCGTAGACGTTTCATGACACATCAAAAAAGATGGAAAGGTATATATTTAGAAATGAAAACAATCGCAGCAATCAGCGCCCGGTGGCGGCGTTCAGGATTTGGCGGCCGTCTCGGTTATTTGGCTCTTCTCCTGCTGCTCGGCCTCCCGGCGGCGGCGCATGCGGCGCCGCCCGACCTCAAGACTCCGGCGCCGGTCATCTACCTGGCGGACAATCTGGACGAGCAGGATGGGCTGGGCTGGTGCATCGACACCCGCGGACGCGGGTTCAGCGATAGGTTGCACGCGCACTCGTGCAAGCCGCGCGGCGGCGACGTGCAGTTCCGCTACGATGAGGCGGCGCGGCGGATCGCTTCGGCCACTTTTTCGGGGAAGTGCGCCGCGCTTTTGAAGCCTGCCGCCGCAGGCGTCACCCTGGGATTATTGGATTGCGCGAAAGACGCCGAGGGCCAGGTTTTCGACTACGACGCCGCGTCGATGGAGTTCCGCCCCGGCGCGGACCCGACGCTTTGCCTCGCCGCCGGCGCCGCAAGCAGGTCGGCCGGGCCGTTCATGTCGCGCGACCTCGCCCTCGCGCCGTGCGCGTCCGCCGGGGCCAAGTTCAAGCAGTGGCGCATCAAGAAAGCCAAGCCCTGATGGGTTGAGACGAAAGTCAAAGAGGCATTCGCCTGTTTTCTTGACATATCATGATATTTCATGATAATTATGGTCTCAGATTGGAGGTGTCCCATGGCGGCTAAGCCGCGAGAAAAGTTCGCAACCCAGGTGAATTCGGAGATTCTGGCCGCCGTCCGCAGCCTTGCACAGAGCGAGGGGCGGCAGCTTCAGACCCTGATAGACGAGGCGCTGGCCGATCTGATCGAGAAGCGAAAGGGGAGCAAGCCACGCCCCCACGTCATGGCGGTCTACCAGGCGAGCCATGAGAGGTTCGCGCCGCTCTACAAAAAACTCGCTGAATGACGGACTATCTTACCGTCGTCGAAGTTCTCGCAATTTATCAGGATCAAATCGAGCGATACGGCGGAACCGGAGGCGTGCGCGATGCGGGTCTGCTCGAAGCCGCCCTGTTTCGTCCCGAGACGGGCTACTACGCCGATCTGATTGAGGAGGCTGCCGCACTCTGGGAAAGCATGGAGAGCAATCACCCGTTCATCGACGGGAACAAGCGAACGGCTTTCGCCGTCACATATACGTTTCTCGCAATCAACGGGGTATGGATTACGGCGGACGCCGAAAGCGCTTATGCCTTCATCATCGGCCTCCATGAAACCGATTCCTTCACCTTCGAGCGGCTGAGAGACTGGCTCCGCGTAAACGTGCGGATGGATGAACTGGAGTGAATGCGATCATCTGCACAGGTCTATCTTCTTGGACAGGATGCGGGATTTCTCCACGCTTTGTTTCGGCGGGGAATGCCAGGCATCAGGCTCTGCGGCCCTAGACGGGATAAGGGGTTAGGCGCGGTAGACCTGTTCGTTTTCCTGAATTTCCCTGACATTCATGATGTGGCGGGTGAGCGCTGGGGACGGGAGTGCGCTCGAAATGCGCGTGAGGAATAAGCCGAAAAATTTGAATGGTGCCCAAGGCCGGACTCGAACCGACACGGGGTTGCCCCCACTAGCCCCTCAAGCTAGCGTGTCTACCAATTCCACCACTTGGGCATGTTGTCTGGCGTTTCTTTGGAGCAACGCTCAGGCCAAGAGGCTATATAGCGTCGCGCGCGCCGCGCTGTCAACGCTCTTTCATACCTGGGCTTGAGCGGCGTTTCGCGTCCGCTCGCCGAACCGGGTTCGAGGCGTTGCGCGATGGGCCGGCCACGCTCCCACCGATGATGTTAACGGGAATTCGCCCTCGGGTTCATGGCGTCGCGCAGGCCCTCGCCGAAGAGGTTGAAGGCGAGCATGACGACGAGTATCGCCGAGCCCGGGATGAAGGTGAGCCAGGGGGCGTCGAAGATGTATTTCTTGCCGTCCGAGAAGATGTTCCCCCAGCTCGCCTGGGGCGGCGGGACGCCGAAGCCCAGGAAGCTCAGGCTCGCCTCGGTCAGGATCGCGCCCGCGATGCCGATGGTGGCGGAGACCAGCACGGGCGCGAGCGAGTTGGGGATGAGATAGCGGAAGATGATGAGCCCGTCCGAGCCCCCCGAGGCGCGCGCGGACTCGACGAAGGGCTGCTCCCTCAGCGAGAGTATCTCCGCGCGCACGAAACGCGCGGGCCCCACCCAGCCGAGGACGCCGATGACCACCATGATGATCCAGATGTTGGGCGTCACGAGCGCGAGGATGGTCAGGAGCACGAAAAACGAGGGGAACGAAAGCTGCACGTCCACGACCGTGGTGTAGATGACGTCCACCTTGGGCAGGCGGAATCTTTGAAGCAGCGAGGCGGCCTCGAATCTCCGGTAGAGATAGACGCATGCTGCCGCGCCCCCGACGCTCGTCCAAAGATGCGCCGCATGGCCCGGGTAGGCGAGGTAGAGGCCTGCGAGGAACAAGAGGAAATAGACGAGGCCCCCGCCCGCCACCGCGCTTAAGATTACGCCGTCCGCCGCGCTTTCCTCCGCGTTCCGCCCCTGCGCCCCGCCGAAGGCGGCGAGCGTGATGAGAGTGGCCGCGCCCAGGAACCCCTCGCGCCAGTAGGGCGCGCGGACTGTAAGGCCGAGGTCGGAGGTGAAGCCGCTGAACCCGAACGGCTCGAACGGGCCCAGCGCAAGCCCCAAAAGCGCGCCGAAGACCATGCCCTCCAGGAACAGGGAGCGGCCGTCGCGGCGCACCAACAGCCCCAGACCTGCGCCCGTCATGGAAAACAGGAGAGCCAGAAATCCCAGCTCGTTCCATACGGCGTAGCCGGTGAGGCCCGCCCCGATGAAGCCGAAAAGCGGCGCGCCGCTCGGCTTGATCTCTCCGTAGAAACCGGCGATTCCGCCGATGGCGACGCCCAGCAGGGTGGCGATGCCGATGGCCACGAAGCCCACCGACATCGAGATGAACGTGCCCTCCAGCATCCTGGCGAACACGTCGCGGCCCAGATCGTCGGTGCCGAACACGTATATTCCCAGACGCGGGAGGTTTTCCCTGGGCACCTGCTCCTCGTTCGGAGCGGAGAGGGGGGCCATGAGCTTGTCCGGCAGGCGCACGACGTTCGCGTCGAACACCGGCTCGCTCATGAGGGCGGAGTTGACGAAGCCGACCGCCGCCAGGGCGAAGAAGACCACCAGCACGACGCCGCCCGCCATCGCCATGCGGTTTCGCTGCAGGTGCCGCCACACGCGCCGGCCGGGGGTGAGTTCCTCCCCCATCTCCTCGATCATCTCGCGCATTTCGTGGGTTTCGTTCACAGGCGTATCCTCGGGTCGACGACGACGAGCAATATGTCGGAGACGAATGTGCCGATGACGACCAGGATGGCGGAGATGAAGTTGAGACTTAATATCACCGGGTAGTCCCGCGCCAGCACGGCCTCGAAGCCCAGCCGACCCATGCCGGGCCACGCGAAGATGTTCTCGATGATGACCGAGCCGCCGATCAGCCCCGGCAGGATGAGGCCGAACATGGTGACGAAGGGAAGGGCCGCGTTCCTCAAGACGTGCACGTAGTTCACGGTGTCCTCGTCCAGCCCCTTGGAGTGGGCCGTGCGGATGAAGTCCGAGTCCACCACCTCTATCATCTGGCCGCGCACGTAGCGCGAGAGCACGGCGATTCCGCCGATGGCGCCCACGAGGCTCGGCAGCACGAGGTGCCAGACGCGGTCGTTGATCCGGAACAGGGGAGAGACGTCGCCCCGGCCGAAGGTCTCGATCCCCAGGACGGAGACCTCGAGGCCCGGCACGCGGTAGTCCGTGAAGGGCAGCGCGAACCCCTGGACGACGGCGATGATGAGGATGTAGGCCAGGAAGAAGCTCGGCATCGAGATCATGAGGTAGCTCATGAAGGTGGTGGAGCGGTCGAAGGCGCTGTAGCGGCGCAGCGCGCCCGCGATCCCCAGGGGAAACGAGAGGCACCAGGTGATGATGGCGCCCACGATGAAGAGCGGCAGGCTGATCAGGAAGCGCCGCCATATCTTCCCGAAAACGGGCTGGTTGTCCTTGAGACTCGTGAGTTCGCCCGTGAAGAATTTCTTGTAGAAGCGCCAGTACTGCACCGGAAGCGGTTTGTCGAGGTCGAAGGCGGCGCGGTAGCGCGCGAGGTCTTCCTTGGTGAAGCGCGGGTTCAGGGGGTCGATCTGGCTCGGCTCGCCGGGTGCTAAATGGATGATGAGGAAACTCACGATCGAGATGATGAACAGCGTCGCGAGCTTGAACAGGCTCGTGCGGATAACGTAGGCGCCCACGTTAGTTCTCGAACCGGGGGATGCGGGAGAATTTCAGCCACTCGTTGAAGTCGAACGAATAGCTGCCCGTGATGGTGGGGCGGATTTTTTCGGGTTTTATTTTGCCGCTCCTGAGGCGTCTGGCGATGGCGATTTTCCTGTCGAGCAGCGCCGTCCACTTGCTGACGTAGAGAAACGTGTAGGGCTGATCCGCCGCGATGATGCGGTGGAGGTCGTGCGCGTAGCGGACCTGTTTCGCCAGGTCGTATTCCTGGCGGATCTTGATGATGAGGTCGTCGGCCTTGGGGTTCTTGTAGCCCACGAAATTGAGTTGTCCCTTGCCGGTCTGGCTCGAGTGCCATATCTGGTAGAGGTCCGGGTCGAGGCCCATGCTCCAGCCGAGGACGACCGCGTCGAAATTGAGCTGGTTGACGTATTTCCGGATGAACACGGCCCACTCGACCTGCGTGAAGCTGATCTTGACGCCGATCTTCTTCCAGGCGTCCTGCACCACGGTGCCCACGGCGCGCCGGACCTCGTTGCCGTGGTTCGTCATCAGGGTGAAGGCGAGGGGCTTGCCGTCTTTCGTCAGCACCCCGTCTTTTTTCCTGAACCCCGCCTCGTGCAGCAGCCGCTCCGCGCCCTTGGGGTCGTAGGGCAGGGGCTTGACGCCGCGGTTGTAGTGCGGGCTTTGCTTCACGAAGGGCCCCGTGATGTCCTCGGCCTGTCCGTTCAGCACGTAGCGGTGGATCTGCCTGGTGTCCACCGCCATGCCCAGCGCCCGGCGCACGCGCGCGTCCCGGAACGGCCGGCGCCGGTGGTTGTAGCCGATGTAGGCGTACCCGAAGCCCAGGCCCGAGAACACCTGGAACCTCGGGTCCTTCCTGAGCCGCTCGACCTGGTGCGCGCCCGCCCCGTAGCGGTCCACCGTGCCCGCGTAGAAGGTGATCTCCTGCGTGAGGGGGTCGGGCAGGATTCGGTAGACGTATTCATGGTATTCGGGCGGCCCCTCCCAGTAGTCATCGTTTCGCGCGAGGCGGATGAGCTCGTCCGAGCGCCATTCCCTGAACTTGAACGGCCCCGTGCCGACGGGTTTCCGGTTGAACGCGCTTTCGAGCATGCCGAACGTTTTGGGGTCCTTGCCCTTTCGCTTCGCTTCTTCGGCGAGTTTTTTCGCGTTCAGCAGATGCTCGGGCAGCATCCCCATGCTCCAGGAGCCGAAGGCGGGGGAGTAGAGCCTCTTGTAGGTGATCTTGACGGTGAACGCATCAGGCGTCTCCACGCGCTTGACGGGCTCGTAGTCCGGCACCCTCGGGGAGAGGTTTTTGGGATTCATGATGGATTCGTAGGTGAAGCGCACGTCGCCCGAGTCGAACTCGTGGCCGTCGTGGAAGCGCACGCCTTGCCTGAGCTTGAAGACGATGATCGGGTTGTGCTCGGTGAGCTTGACCCGCCGCGCGGCGAAGGGGAGCAGCTTATCGGGCAGCTTCGTCTTGACGTAGGGAGCGGGGTCTTCGGCGAGGCTCTTTTCCCCCAGCAGCGCTCCAAGATGCCTGAAGAGGTACTGATCCACGCTCTTGAGCGTCAGCTTCACGCGCTCGGGATAGGTGATGGCGACGGCTTTCCGCCCGGGTATTTTCCCGCCCTTGGGCGGCGGGGTGCGGATGGCGGTTTTCTGCTCTGCGGGAGCGGTGGCTTCGATTTTTTCGATGTTCTTGAGCCAGGCGGCCGCCTCCGCGCCGCGCGCCCGTTCGATGCGCTCGACAAGCACCTTCGCGCCCGGCCCCTCGGGATGGGGCACGAAGAACGCCTCCTCGTAGATTTTCCACGAGGCGGCCAGACGGCCCCGGTAGGAGAGGTCGCGGTCCCTGTCGATGAGGCCCTCGAATATCTGATCGACGATGGCCCCGCTCGCCGTGTCCGCGTGAAGGATGGGGTTCAGGATCTGGGCGTCGCCGATGGAGCCGGTGATGAACTGGCGAAGGCGCGCATCGCTGCCGCCCTTGGTCTGGTCGGAGAACGTCGGCACCCAGAAGTAGGACTGGAACAACGCCGCCGCGATGAGAATGGGGAGCAGCAGCAGGATGCGCTTGATCAGCATCGTCGGCCCTCAGCGCGCGCGAATGGTGAAGCCGGGTCTCGCGCGCTTTATTTCTTCTCGGGGGCGGCGGGTGTCGAAGGTTGCGTGTTCGTCTGCACGGGCGCGGCGGGCACGATGGAGCCGCCCTGGTTGGCGCCTTGCGAGCCGATGTAGGTGAGCAGAAGCGAGGTCACCATGAAGAGGACGGCGGCGCCGGTCGTGATCTTGCTCAGGAAGTTCACCGGTCCCCGCGTGCCGAACATCGTGTCGCTCGATCCGCCGAAGGCGGCGCCCATGCCGCCGGCCTTGCCCGCCTGGAGAAGCACCGAAAGAATCAGGCAAATCGCCACGGCTACGTGCAAGACTGTCAAAACTATCGTCATTTTCTCGCTCTTTTCATGTTTGGCCCGGACTCGTCCGGGCCGCGCGGATGATTTCCAGAAAGTCTTCTGCCTTGAGGCTCGCCCCGCCGATGAGGCCGCCGTCGATGTCGGTCCCGGCGAACAACTCCGCGGCGTTCTCCGGTTTCACGCTGCCGCCGTATAAGATACGCGTTTCCTGCGCGCATTCCAAGCCGAAAACCGCCTCCAGCCGCTCGCGGATGAACGCGTGCGCCTCCTGGGCCTGATCGGGCGTGGCCGTGAGGCCCGTGCCGATGGCCCACACGGGTTCGTACGCGACGACGAAACCCCCCGGCGGAGGGGCGTCGAACGCGCCCTGAATCGAGTGCTCCACCTGATGGGCGATTCGCGCGAGCGTCGTCCCGGCTTGTCTCGTGGTGAACGGCTCCCCGAGGCAGATGACGGGCGTGAGGCCGCCCGCGCTCGCCGCCCCCGCCTTTCGGGCGATGAGGCCGTCGCCTTCTCCCATCAGTTCGCGCCTTTCGCTGTGCCCGAGGATGACGTGGCTCGCGCCCGCGTCGGTGAGCATCGAGACGCTGATCTCGCCCGTGTATGCGCCGTCCGGGTGATGGGAGCAGTCCTGTCCGGCGACGCCGATTGCGCTCCCGGAGACCTCATCCACGACAGCGGAAAGGGCGAGATAGGGCGGACCCAGCACGACGTCCACGCCGGAGAGACTCTCTCCCGCGACGCCTCCGGCCACCTCGCGCGCGAGCGTTCGCGCCTCCCCAATCGTCTTGTTCATCTTCCAGTTGCCGGCCACGAGGGCGCGCCGCATCGTGAGTTCCTCTTTTTCTTTTCGGGTTTTTCAGTTTTTGTCCGTCAGGCAGGCCAGGCCGGGGAGTTCTTTCCCCTCCAGCAGTTCCAGGAAGGCGCCGCCGCCCGTGCTGATGTAGGAGATGCGGCGCGATTCCCCCGCCGCGTGAACGGCCACGTCCGTATCGCCGCCGCCCACTATCGTCAGCGCGTAGGAGTTCGCCACGTGGTTCACCATGGCGTAGGTGCCGCGCGAGAAGGCGTCCACCTCGAACACGCCCATCGGGCCGTTCCAGATGATGGTCTTCGCGTCCTGGAGCACCTCGCCGAAAAGGGTCGTGCTCGCGGGTCCGATGTCGAGGGCGTACCACTCCTCGGGCACCTCCTGGGCGGGCACCACCTTGGTTTCCGCCGAGGCCTCGAACTTGTCCGCGATCACGTAGTCGCTGGGGAGGTAGAACTTCACCTCCAGCTCCTGCGCCTTGTCGATGATCGAGCGCGCCGTGTCCACCATGTGCTCCTCGACCAGGCTGTTGCCCATCTCGTAGCCCAGCGCGCGGTGGAAGGTTCCCGCCATGCCGCCCCCGATGATGATCTTGTCCATCTTGGGGAGTATCCGCTCGACGATGCCGATCTTGGCGCTCGCCTTCGCGCCCCCGACGATCGCCACCACGGGGCGCATCGGGTTGTTCACCGCCCCGCTCAGGTAGCTGACCTCCTTGATCATCAGGAAACCGGCGACGGCGGGGTTCAGGAATTTCGTGATCGCCGACATCGAGGCGTGGTTGCGGTGGGCGTTGCCGAACGCGTCGCCGATGTAGATGTCGGCCAGGGAGGCGAGTTCGCGGGCGAATTTGTCGTCGTTCTTCTCCTCGCCCGGATGGAACCGGAGGTTCTCCAGCAGGAGCACCTCGCCCGGCCTCATCTCCTCGGCCATGCTCCGGGCCTCCGCTCCCGTGGGTGCGGGCGCGAGGGGGCATTCCTTCTCCAGAAGCCGGGACAGGCGCTTTGCGACCGGGCCGAGGGAGTTTCTCGGGTCGACCTTCCCCTTGGGCCGGCCGATGTGGGTGCCGATGACGACCCGCGCGCCCTCGTCCAGCAGGTAGTTGATGGTGGGCAGGGCCGCCCGGATGCGGGCGTCGTCCGTGATGTGCCCCTGGTCGTCGAGCGGCACGTTGAAGTCGACGCGCAGGAAAACCCGCTTGCCCGCTACGTCGACGTCCTCGACGCCGAGTTTGGGGTCTCCGTTCTCGATGTTGCTCGTGATCGTCGCCATTGCCTTGGAGCCTCTTAGAGCGCCGCGCCCACTTTCTTGATGAGGTCCACCATCCGGCACGAGAATCCCCACTCGTTGTCGTACCAGGAGATGACCTTGACCATCTTGCCCTCCAGCACCTTTGTCGAGAGGCCGTCCACGGTGGAGGACGCCGGGTTTCCGAGGTAGTCGACCGACACCAGCGGCTCGTCCGTGTAGTCGAGAATCCCCTGGAGCGGGCCGTTCGCCGCTTCTCTCAGGGCGTCGTTCACTTCCTCGGCCGTCACGTCCGCTTCCACCTCGGCCACGAGGTCGACGACCGAAACGTCCTGCGTGGGAACGCGGATCGCCATGCCGTCGAGCTTGCCGTTCAGTTCGGGCAAAACGAGGCCCACCGCTTTCGCGGCGCCCGTGGAGGTGGGGATCATGCTCACCGCCGCGGCCCGCGCGCGCCTCAGGTCCGAATGGGGGAGATCGAGTATCTTCTGGTCGTTCGTGTAGGCGTGCGTGGTGGTCATCAGCCCGTGCTTGACCCCGAATTTCTCGTGCAGCACCTTGGCCACGGGCGCGAGGCAGTTCGTGGTGCAGCTCGCGTTCGAGATGATGTGGTGGGAGGCGTCGTCGTATTTCTCGTCGTTCACGCCCAGGACGATGGTGATGTCCTCATCCGTCGCCGGGGCGGAGATGATGACCTTCCTGGCGCCCGCCTTCAGGTGTTTTTCCGCGTCCGGCCTCTTGGTGAAGATGCCGGTGCTCTCAATAGCCACCTGCACGCCCATCTCTCCCCAGGGGAGGTTCGCCGGGTCGCGCTCGGAGAGCACCCGGATGGATTCGCCGTTCACCCTGATTTCCGCGTCGCCCACTTCCACCTCGCCCCCGAAGCGCCCGTGCACGGAGTCGAACTTGAGCAGGTGGGCGAGGGTTTTCGGGTCCGTCAGGTCGTTGACGGCGACGAATTCGATGCCGGGGTCTTCCAGCCCCGCGCGGAACAGGTTTCGTCCAATCCTGCCAAAACCGTTGATGCCGACTTTGATGGCCATTCTCTGAACCTCTCTCCTTTGAAGCGTTTAGAGGATATGAAAAATTGTTTCGTTATGGGCGTTCCATGACGTACGCGCGCGCGGATTCTAACCGATACGATGGGCGGCTCCAAGCCCGCCCGAAGGTTTTTTCCCGCTTTGCGCCCTGAATCCGCCGGGTTGGCGAGAAAAGTGGAAAATCAGGGAATCATATAATGGAGTTGACGATTTCTTCCTGCCGGCCAAGCCATAAAGAACCTGCCAGTTCAATTGACAATTCCCTCCCCCAAAACTGCTCCCCCATGCTTGGGTTTTTTTCACTCCCCCCTTGAGGGGGGTGTTGAAAAACCCCTCCTCGCTCGGATTGACCACCGCCGTCATTGTCGTTTCTATTGTAGGGGCCGCATATCATGCGGCCCGGCTTTTTCGCCTTCACAATACGGGTCGCATGATATGTCGGACATATATGTCCGACCTACGGGTAAAACGTGGTTGATCCGAGAGGGACAGGTTTTTCAACAACCCCTTGAGGGTCGGGCTTCCCGGGAGGAAAGCCAGACGAAGAGGCCGAGCGGTTTATGCGAAGGCCGATTCGGTGGGGGGACATGCCACAGAAAAAGCTCCCCCCACCAACTCGCCTGCGGGCTTCGCCCTTGTCTCGTTGTCGGGCTTTCCCCTCGGGAAGCCCGACCCTCAAGGGGGGAGGGATTACATCGCTTCCTTTCGAATCCACCACCCGGAATCCCGCTATTGAGTCATGCATATAATTCTCGAAAATTATTTTTTCTGCCTGCGTTTCCGGGTCGCGTCCTCGTCGACACGGAAGCCCGGCGCTTTCCCCAGAACCACGCCATAGAGAGCCTCGGCCGCCTTGGGCGAGACGAAGCCGCGCAGAACGTCGGCCCGCACTTCCTCGGGCGCGCGCTCGGTGGGGTCGCCCCATCCGCCGCCGCCGGGGGTGGAGACGCGAATCGAATCGCCGTTCCCAAACGCCGTGGACGCGCCTACGGGGGGCGCCTGCGCGCTCTTCTTGCCGGAGAGGTGGCGCATTTCGTAAGGCTTTCCGGGCGATGCGCCCGCGCCGCCCGCGGGGCCGGCCTCCGCGCTTCCCGCCGCGCTCGCCGATACGCCGTCGATGAGCATCCGGTATTCCCGGAACACGCCCAGACCGCCGCGCCGCGCGCCCGCGCCGCCCGAGTCCTGCGCCAGCCCCATCGACTCGACCCGCACCGGATAGCGCGCCTCCATCACCTCGACGGGCATGCCGCCGGTCGCGCCGAGCGGGGGAACGGCGGACGCCCCGTCTCCATTCATGTCCGCGCCCGCGCCTGCGCCCAGGGCTTCCCGCAGCAGGTGGAAGCCGCCTTTTTCGTCGTGTCCCCAGAAGCTGAGCGTCCGCAGGTTGTCGAAGCCGGCCGGCGTGCGTCCGCCCGAGGCCTCGAACAGCGCTTCGCCGAACGCCGAGAGCAGCCTGCCGAGCGTGAGCGCCCTCAGGCCCGTCGGCGCGGGGAAGCGGGGGGTGAGTATGGTGCCGGGCTCGGGCAAGCGCACCTGGAATGCCCGCAAGGCCCCGTCGTTCAGGGGCGTCTCGCTCGCTTCATGCTGAAGGTGGAGCAGCATGGGGGCGAGGAGGCGAATCAGGAACTGCGCGCCTTCTCCCTCGATAGGGCAGTTGATGGGGCCGCGCGCCTGGGGCGCCGCGTCGAGTTCGATGTGGAGAGCGTCTTTTCGCCGCGCCAGCGTGAGCGCGAGTTCGTGGGGGCCGTTCAAGCCGTCCGTTTCGACGGCGGCCTGCGCCGTCCAGCTTTTTTCGGGAAGCTGCGGGATGAGATGGCCGCGGAACGCGAGTTCGCACTCTCTGAGGAGATCGGCGAAACACGCCAAAAGATTCTCCGCTCCGTAGCGCCGCGTCAGCTCTTTAAGCCGCGCCGCGCCGACGCGCAGCGCGCCGAGTTGCGCGTCGATGTCGTCGCCCAACAGATGGGCCTGGCGGCTGTTCCGCAGGAGCAGGGTCTTGATGTCCTGTATCGTTTCATCGCCGCGCGCGATGCGCACGGGCGGGATGAGGACGCCCTCGTGATAGCTCTCGCGCGAGCCGACGCTCGCCCCGCCGGGCAGCGCGCCGCCCAGATCGTCGTGGCGGCCCCGGACCTGCAGGAAGGCGATGAGCGCGCCGTCCGCGAACAGGGGCCGGGTGAGGCATAGCTCCGCGGCCTCGCCCAGTCCCGCAGGCGGCATGTAGGGGTCGTTGTGGAGAAAGACGTCGCCCTCGGCAGGCTCCGGATACGCGCGGATGACGGGCGCGGGGCCGGTGGCGAGCACACGGCCTGTAAGCGCGCGCCCGAATCGGTCGAACAGGCAGACCGAGAAATCGCCCGCGTCGCGCAGCGAGGGGCTTCGCCAGATGCGCGCGAGGAGGTCTTCGACTTCCTCCTCGACCGCGCGCAGCGCGCCCGCCAGAATTTCGCTCACGATGGGATTCGCGTTCATCGCCAGGCCGCTCCCACGCCGTGATCGCCCGTCGGCCTGCCGGCGCGCTCGTCACGCTCGAAGACTTCGGAGCGGAAGCGCATCACCAGGTTCCCGTACCTGTCCACGCGGGCTTCCTGCCTGGGGAAGATGGTCGTCGTGCTGCCGAAGCTCTCCACGATGGCCGGTCCGGGGATGTAGTTGCCCTCCAGCAGGCGCTCGCGGTAATAGACCGGCGTGTCGTGAAACCCGCCCAACTCCTTGAACCAGACGAGGCGCGCGCCCTTATAAGCCTCCTCGGGGCTGTCGTCGCCCGCCGGGATCAGAGGCAGGTTGGGCGGCTCCGTCATGCCTATGCCCAAGACGCGCAGGTGCGCGATCTCGACCGGACGGCTTCCCTTGTGGTTGTAGGTGTAGCGGCGCTGGTAGAGCGCGTGGAAGCGCTCGAAGGCCTCCGCCAGCACCGGCGGGGTGATGTAGCCGCCGGGCACGTCCACCTCGATCTCGGTGGCCTCTCCCTGGTAGCGCATCTCGGCGGTTCGCCGCATCATCCGTCGGTGTTCCGGGATTCCCTCGCTTTCGAGGCCCGCCGCGGCCTGGGCTTCGAGTTTCTCATAGGCGTCGCCCAGGGCTTCGGGCCGGACGTTTTCTTCGGATTGATAGTGCGCCGCCGCGTGGTCGTTCACGAGGTCGACGACTTCCAGCCCGAAGGCGCTCGTCATGCCTGCGAAGGGCGGGACGATGACGGTGTCGATCTCGAGCAGTTCGGCCACGAGACCCGCCGTCAGCGGCCCCGAGCCGCCGAAGGCCATCAGGGCGAAGTTCTTGGGGGAGATGCCGCGCTGCACCGTCGCGCGGCGCACGGCGTGCGTCTGGTTCCATGCGGCGATCTCGATTACGCCCGAGGCCATCTCGTGGGGGTTCATGTCGAATCCGCGCGCCAGATCGCGCATGGCCTTCATGGCGAGCGCCTTGTTGAGCTTCACCTCGCCGCCCGCCAGATGGAGCGGGCTGCGCGCGAGGAGCAGGTTCGCGTCGGTGAGGGTGGGCTCCCGCCCGCCCTTCCCGTAGCAGATGGGACCCGGGTCCGCGCCCGCGCTGCGGGGGCCGACGCGGAGCCTTCCCTCCGGGCTTCGCCAGGCGACCGACCCGCCGCCGGTGCCGATGGTGACGACGTCGATCATCGGCATCCTCAGGTGAAACTCGTCGAGCTGGTGTCTGGTGGCGCGCTTGGCCTCGCCGCCCTCGACCACGGCGATGTCGGTCGAGGTGCCGCCGCCGTCCAGGGTGATGAGCCGCTCGTGGCCCGAGAGTTTCCCGAGAAACGCGGCGGAGAGCGCGCCCGCGGCCGGTCCCGAGAGCACGGTGCCTATCGGCCGCTTGGCGATTTCCGGCGCGGTGGAGACGCCGCCGTTGCTCTTCATGATCATGAAGGGCGCGCCGCCGAGTGTCTCCTCGATTTTCTTCGATGCTTTTTCGACGTAATCCTTGATGCGCGGCTTGATGCACGCGTCGAGAAGCGTTGTGATGGCGCGCTCGTACTCGCCGGGTTCGGGGATCACCTCGCTCGAAATGCTCACGAAGCATTCGGGGTATTCGCGCTCGAAGGCTTCGAGAATCAATTCCTCGTGCGCCGGGTTGGCGTAGGCGTGGAGCAGGCAAACCCCCACGGCGCCGATTCGCCGCCCCTTGAACCACCTGGCGAGTCTGAGCGCGTCCTGTTCGCCCAGAGACTCCAGTACCTCGCCGGATGCGGAGATTCTCTCACCCGCCTCCCGGATACGTTCGGGGGGGACCAGCGCGTCGCGGGGCTTCTGGAGCAGGGGGGCGGCGTAGTTCGCCTTCGCCGCGCCGTTCGCGCCGCCGATCTCCAGCAGGTGGTGGAACCCGCCCGTTACGATGAAGCCCAGGTCCTCGAAGCGGCGCTCCAAAATCGCGTTCGTCGCCACCGTCGTGCCGTGAAACACGCCGTTCACCATGGCGGGGCGGATCTTGGTCTCTGAGAGTATTTTCCTGATCCCCTGGATCAGGCCCTCGCTGAAGTCGGCGGGCGTCGTCGGCGTCTTGGTGGTGAAGACCTCGCCGGTGTCGGAGCGCACGCCGACCACGTCGGTGAACGTGCCGCCCGTGTCGATGCCGATGCGAAGTCCGCGTTTGGTCGTCATGGCTTGAGGGTTCCCGCCTAGCGCGTGAAAAGGTATGCAGCCAGGGCGGCGCAGACGAGCCCGCCCACCTTGGCGGGCGTGAAGCCCTCGCCCAGATAGATCGCCGCCAGAATCGCCGTGACGCCCGGATAAAGCGCCGAAAGCGCCACCACGCCCGCCGTCTGGCCTTCCGCCTTCGAGAGGGCCAGCACCAGAAAGAGCATGGCCAGCAGGGTGGCCACCGTGGCGGCCACGGGCAGCCACATGACGTCCCAACGCATCGGTGGCAGCGGGAACTGCCTGCTCACGACGGCGATCACGACGACGACGGCGGTCGTGACGCCCATTCCCATCAGGTGCGGCATGGCGCCCAGGCGCTCCTGGCCCATCTTCATGAAGAACCCCCAGACGCCGAAACACAGGACGGCGAGCAGGGTGAGACTCAAGGCGGTCGTATTCATCATGAACTCCCCGAGAAAATGTTTTTCGCGCGCGGCGGGCCGCATCCGCCCAGCAAGACGGACTTCCGGCGGACGCGCCGCAAAGCGGCTTTATACAGCAAGATAGGGACGAGGAAAAGATGAGGATTTCGTGATTTTGTGAAAAAAGGAGTGAAAAAGCGCTCGCCATTCGATGCGGCGATGCAATCGCCCGGCAAGGGGGTTGTTGAAAAACCCCTCCTCGCTCGGAATTGACCACCGCCGTCATTCCGGCGAAAGCCGGAATCCATTTTCAAGCAGAATGACAATACTTCGGCTTTTCATCTCCTCGTCATTGGCGGGAGCCAATCAGGAAAAAACAAAGGCAAAACAAACAAATGGATTCCGGCTTTCGCCGGAATGACGAACAAAACCGAACCGCCTCGAAAGGACAGGCCGCGACCTCGAAAAGGCGAAAGGGCCTGTCCGCTACGCACCCCCTCCCCGGTTGGTTCCATTCACCAAATCACGAAAACGGACTTTTTCAACAACCCCTTGAGGGTCGGGCTTCCCGAGGGGAAAGCCCGACGATGAAGCCGAGCGGTTTGTGCGAAGGCTGAATCGGTGGGGGGTAAAATGCGTTTTATCGCCATTCCGAATTATACCCCCCACCAACTCGCCTGCGGGCTTCGCCCTTGCCTCGTTGTCGGGCTTTCCCCTCGGGAAGCCCGACCCTCAAGGGGGGAGTGAAATTCAGCGCGCTCCCTTTGTTGGGCTTTTTCAACAAGCCCGACAAGGGGGGAGTGGTTCCTCCATTCTCCTCGGTCGGTAATGCTGTTCAAGGACGAAGTCCGCAACCGAGCCATTTATGGTCAACTCCAAGCGAGGAGGGATTTTTCAACAACCCCGTTTCGCGCGGCTGGCGGTTTTGATAGATTCCCGATGTCGGGTGAAGCAATACAATTTTCCGTCATACGCCCAGGATGCTTCCATGCAGATCACGCCGCGCGTACATTGCCTCTGGCTGGAATTCGAAATCAAGACGCCCGCGGGCGAGCGGATTCCCCGGTTCGTCACGTCCTACGTCCTCGCGGGCGATACGCTCACCCTGATCGACACGGGCGTCGCCGCAACCGCGCCGGATATTTACGCCTACGTCGAATCCATCGGCAGGAAGCCCGAGGAGATTGCGCGCGTCCTGCTCACGCACTCCCATTTCGACCACATCGGCGGAAACGGCCTGATCGCCGAGCGGGCGGGACCTGAATTTTTCGGCCCTGAGGCGGAGAGGCGGATGATCGAGGATCTGGATTACCAGCACAGGGTCCGCCCGGTGGGGAGGATGCGCGATGCGGTGTCGGGCCCCGTGAAGCTCGCCGGTTTTCTCGCCGCAGGCGATGAGATATCGCCGGGCGGCGTGGCGGTTCGGGTGATTCACACGCCGGGGCATTCGGCGGGGAGCCTCTCTTTCTTCATCCCAGAGGACGGCGCGCTCATCTCAGGCGACGTGCTGCCCGAACCCGGCACGCTGCCGATTTACGAGAGCGTGGCGGACACGCTGGCGAGTCTTGAAAGGCTCAAGGCGCTTGGTGGCGTGAGCGTCCTGCTCTCCGCCATGAGCCGGAAAGTCTCGCGTGATGAGGGGGTATCACGACACATCGAAAGCGGGGCGGGGTATCTCAAGGAAATCGACGCGCTGGTGCGGGAGGCCGCAGCGCAGAAGGGGAGGGACGTTTCGCCCCAGGAGGCGGCGGAGTTCGTTTTCGAGCGGTTGAACCTCCCGCGCGCCGGCCTGATCCCCGTCGTCCTGCGCAGCATGAAGGCCCATCTGGACGAGGGGCCGATATAATAATATGCGTTTTCCGACACCTGACACACGAGGAGCCTGGGCTTGAGCCTGCACCTGTACTTGAGGAGTTTCGAGACGCCGCTCGGCGAGAGGGGAAAAGACGACCTCTGGCGCGAGAAGAGAGACATGCTCGACGACGCAGCCGGGTGCGCCGAACTGATAGCGCGCTACCAGGACGGGCCGGGCGAGCCCTGGTTCGCGGCGGAGCGCGCGGACGTCGCCGGGATGGCGGCGAAACTCGCGGCGGCGGAGGGGAAGGAGCACGTCGTCGTCGTCGGAAACGGGGGGTCGATACGGAACGTATGGGCGCTCTATCTGGCGTTCTCAGAGCGTGGATTCGCCCGAAAGCTGCACCTGCTCGACGGCACGGACATGAGCGGGTTGTTGGGAGAACTCCTGAGCGAAGGCGGCGCGTTGAATCAGGAGAGCACGCTCATCGTCCCCGTGAGCAAGTCCGGCGAGACCGAGAACGTGATTCAGGAGACGGCCCTCCTGATGGAGCGCGGCTATCCGGCGCTTGCGATCACCTCATCCGGCCCGAGCAAGCTGGCCGGGATGGTCAATGAGGCGAATCTCGAGGTCTTCCCGCATCCCGACGAGGTGGGCGGGCGCTTCACCGCCGCGCAGAACAACGCGCTCCTGCCCCTCGCGATGCTGGACGGGAACACCGCCCTGGCCTGCGAGATAGACTTAAGCTTCGCCGCCGCCCACGAGAAACTTAATACTTCCGCGCCCCTGAGCGGGAACATGGCGAAGCGTCTCGCGCTCGGACTCTGGCGGGCGGAGAGAGCCGGCTACACGGAGGTCTTCATGCCGATTTACGCCCATGCGCTATCGGGCGCGGGGGAGCTCATCGTGCAGCTCGTGCATGAGAGCTACTGCAAGGCAGGGCGGGGGCAGACGATTCTCGCAGCGGGCGCGCCCGAGAGCCAGCACCACACGAACCAGAGGTATTTCGGCGGGCGGGAGAACGTGGTGGGGCTGTCTATATGCGTCGGGAGCTTCGGGGCGGATGAGGCCCTCGCGGGCGGGGTTTCCTGTACGGAGTTTTTGCAGATGGAGCACGCGGGCGTCGCCGCGGAAGCCGAGCGCAGGGGGACGCCCCACATGGTGTTGACGCTCGATTCCCTCGCCGTCCCCGACGTGTGCGGCCTGATCGCGCTCTGGCAGTGGGCGGCGGTCTACGGCGGTCTCCTTCGCGGGGTGAACCCCTTCGATCAGCCCGCGGTGGAGGGCAGCAAGCAGGCCACGATCCGGATGTTCGAGAATTTTGATGAGGAGACGAAGGCGAGTCTCACGCGGTTTACCCGGGATGCGGGGTATCGGTTGTAGGGGCGAAATGAAGAACTATAGCAGGGGCAGGCCCCCGCGCCTGTCCGGGGTCGCGACCTGCCCCTACGGATGAAACCATCTCGCATTCATTGAAACCGAGCCCGTAGGGACAACCCTCCGTGGTTGTCCCCTTTTCGAATGGACGACATCGGACAGGCACGGGGGCCTGTCCCTACAGAAGAGCTACGACTTTACGCAATCTTTTCCTCACCAACCGGAATTAACCACAAAAAGTCGTCATTCCGGCGCATGAGCAGTTTTGACATTCACTCCCCCCTTGGGGGTCGGTCTCCCTTGGGGAAGACCGACGGTGAGGTGAGGGGGTTTTCCCCCGAAACCGAACCGGTGGGGGGAGATTTTCATTTAGAATCGTCCCCCCACGCATCAGCCTTCGCACAAACCGCTCGGCTTCCGCTACTCCCCCTCAAGGGGTTGTTGAAAAAGCCGGAGAGAGACAATTTGTTTGTAGGTCAGACATATATGTCTGACATATCATGCGACCCTGATTTTCGCCTCCACAAGGCGGGCCGCATGATATGCGGCCCCTACAAAAACCGTTCCTCCCCGGTCAGGTGAAACATTCGTTCATCAGGACTTTTTCAACAGCCCCCTCAAGGGGGGAGTGAAATTCAAAAGCGTACACGCAACCCAAAATCGCTTCCCGGGGCTTTTCCACTCCCCACATGCGACCCCTACAATTTGGATGACAACCTCTCCGCCCTGCGCTCCAGGGCTACTCCTCCCCCCGCTTCGGCGCCTTCAAGGGCAGCCCCAGCACGCGGGCGGGGTTCTTGTGGAGCATCGTCTCTATCTCGCGGGGCTTGATTCCGTTCTCGAGCAAGAGCTGAACGAACACGCGCAGGCCCTCCCAGGGGGGCGCGTTGTGTAGCTGTCCCAGGTCGGTGGAGAGGATCGTGCGCGCGGGGCCGACGGCCTTCACCATCTTCGCCTGCTCGCGCACGGAGATGGGCGGGGCGTTCTCATCCGTGGGGTATGCGCCCCAATGCGTGAAGCAGAAGATCGCCAGATGCTCGATGTAGGCCCCCATTTTTGCGAACTCCACCTGTTCTTCTATGGAGGCGTCCACGATGTACTCGGGATGCTGCACGATGATGTGCTTCACGCCCTCTTCTTTCGCGAGGGGGATGAGCGCGCGCACCTCCTCCACGTCCAGGTGCCCCGTGCTCAGGCAGATTCCCGCATCGGCGATGAGCTTGCAGATCGTCCTCACATCAGGATGTATTTTCGTGCGCTTCTTGTCGGAGAAGATGGTGAGTCCCTGCTCTTTAAGCTTGACGCCCCTGGTCTGCTTCATACCCGGGAAATGCGGCGCGCCGAGTTTTTGGAGATGGTTTTTTGAACTGATGGTGGGCATCCACACCATCTTGGCCCCCATCTTGATGGCGGTGTCCACCGCGAAGGGGTTGAACCCGCCCACCGGGCTGTTGAGCGCGACCCCCCCGTAGATTTCGATGGCGTCGCCCATCACCTCGCGCACGATGGGGATGCGGCCCGACGTGTCGCCGTGGTGAATCTTGAACACCACGCCGCGCATGCCCACCGACGCCGCCCCGCGCGCGCACTCGATGTGGTCGCAGACGCGCGGGAACAGGCTGGGCGATGCGTGGATGTGGGTGTCGATCGCGCCGTGAAGCAGCCTCTGGTCTTCTCTCATACTGTTCCTTTCCGAATTTTGTGTGGCCTATTCGTTAAAGCTACAGAATTGCCGTCGTTCGGGCAACGCGATTCGCTCTTTCACCCCACAGGCGTTGCGGCTATAGTATCCGCCGTTCCCATTAGAATGAACGAGCGCAGGACAGCGATTCAATATTGATGAAATTCTTGAATGAAAGGAGCAGCGCAGGATGAAAATCGGTTATGTGGTTGCAACCCCCGACGTGACGACGCCGCTCATGCCCGCGGTGCGCGGCGCGTTCCGGGACAATCTCATGTTTTTGAGGGATTTGGGCTTCGACGGCGTGGAGCTCGCGACGCGCGACGCGGAGGCATTCGATCGCGACGAGCTTCGCCGCACGCTCGAGGAAACGGGTCTCGAAGTCTCCCTCATCGGCACGGCGCCGATCTCCTATCAGGACGAGATCGAAATCTGCCACGCAGACGCCGACGTGCGCGCCGAGGCTATCGAGCGCCTTTTCGGCCACATCGACTTAGGGGGCGAACTCGGCTGTCCGGTGAACATCGGCCGCTTCCGGGGGAATTTTCTGGAAGACGAGCGAAGGGCGGCGTCCGAAACCTGGATGTGGGACGGACTGCGCGCGGGCGCTGACAGGGCGGGGGAGCGCGGCATCAAGATGCTCTTCGAGCCGCACCACCGCTTCAACACGAACTTCGTGCGCTCGACGAGAGAGGGTCTCGCGTTTCTCGACGAGATGGACCACGAGGCGGTGGGTTTCCTGATCGACAGCTTCCACATGAACATCGAGGACGCCTCTTTCTCGGGCGCGATCCGCGAGGCGGGCGACAGGATCGACTACTTCCACGTCGCCGACAACATGCGCACCTACCCGGGTTCGGGCCACATTCCCTTCGACGAGATTATCGGAGCACTCAAGGAGGTGGGCTATGCGGGCTTTCTCTCGGCCCAGCTCGCCCAGAAGCCCGACTTCGAGACGGCGGCGACGAAGACGATAGAGTATCTGAGAGCGCGGTTGTAGGGATCGGGATTTTGGAGATGAAACGGTGATAAAACAGTTCAGGATGGACGGCCGCGTCGCCCTCGTTACGGGCGGCACGTCCGGTATCGGCCTGGCGATTGCGAAGGCGCTTGCGGACGCGGGCGCGAAGGTCGTGGTCGCGGGCCGCTCTCAAGAGCGAGGTGACGAGGCGCTCGAAGCCTTACGGTCGGATGGCCTCGACGCGCGGTTTCTCTCCTGCGACGTTGGAGACGCAGACTCGGTTTCCGCTCTCATCAGAGAGGTGGTTTCCAGCTACGGGGGGCTGAACGTGATGGTGAACAGCGCCGCGATCAACATCGTGAAGCCCGCGCTCGACCACGCGCCCGAGGACGTGGACGCGCTCCTGGCCTCGAACGTGCGCGGCGCGTTTTTCTGCGCGCAGGAAGCCGCCCGGGTCATGGTCGAGCAGGGCGGGGGAAAGATAGTCCTGCTCACCTCCATGGTGGCCGAGCGCGCCGTGCCGAACCAGGCCGTCTACGTCGCCACCAAGGGCGCGGTCGTCTCTCTGACGCGCGCGCTTGCGCTTGAGTGGGCGCCGCACGGCATCCAGGTGAACGCCCTGGGGCCGCAGCTCACCAGGACGCCGATGACGGGGGGGCTGTTCGCCAACCCCGAGAAGATGGCGGAGGTCCACGCCCGAACGCCCGCGGGCCGCGCGGGGGTTCCTGAGGACTTGACGGGCGCGGCGCTTTTCCTGTGCTCGGCGGCTTCTGATTACCTCACCGGACAGCACATCGTGGTGGACGGCGGCCGCGGCGCCGCGGGGTGATGTTGGGCGGAAACCGGCAGCCCCCGCGCCTGTCCTTTATGCGGCATCCTGACAAAGGACAACCACGGGGGCAGGACAACCCCGAGGAGGGTTTGTCCCTACCATGTCGGCAAGGCACTTGGCCGTTATTTGCGGTTTTGCAGAGAGCCGCGCGTTCTTTTTTAGCTTCCGGCTTTCTTCCCTTCGCCCGAGTGGGGTTGCTTCTTTATTTTCGGGGAGGGGGTGTCGGCTAAATTCTGTTTCACGGAAGGGAGTTTGAGACCGCGGGCCGCGGGGTTCGCCCATTCTTCTACTTTCGTCATGCGATTCTCGATTCCGGTCATGCGCTCCTCGAGCCTCATCATGCGATTCTCGATTCTTGTCATGCGACCTTCCACCTTCGTCATGCGATCTTCGATTCCCTTAAGCCTTTCGTCGACCCTTCCGATCTGCTCGCGGATATCTCCCATTCCGCTGTGGGTCATACTGGAGACTATGACAATCGTCAGCACGACGCCCAGAAACCCGATCCACGTGTCTTTCATGCGAATCCTCCTTGGGTCCTGGGGTATGTGTCAGCCCTCGCGCCCGCACTGGCGGGGATCAAGAGAAAATATCGCAATTCGGGCGGCAATGGTCAACAGTCCGTATTTTTGGGGAGGGCGGCTTTTATTTCGCGGGCTGCCACTCCTCCACGCGCATCAGCACTTCGGTCCGCTCCCAGGGCACCATCCGCTCTTCCAGGATACCCCGTAGTTTCAAGGCCATCTTGCGGACTTTCTTGTTCTTTGCATGAATAGAGGCCAATAATGTCCACTTATATGCCTCCGCGTCGCTTTTAGGGACACCCCTGCCTTCGGCGTACATGAATCCGAGGTTGAATTGTGCGCGGGCGTCGCCCTTCTCCGCCTCCTTGCGATACCACTTAATGGCCTCGGGGTAGTTTTTGGGGACGCCCCTACCTTGGGCGCGCATTTCGTGAAAGGCGATTTGCGCGTAGGTGTTGCCCTTCTCCGCCGCCTTGCGAAGCCACTTGAGGGCTTCTAGGTCGTTTTTGGAGACACCCCCGCCTTGGGCGTACATGAGTCCGAGGGCAATTTGCGCGCCGGCGTTACCCTTCTCTGCGGCCTTTCGGTACCACTCGGCAGCCTCCGTGTCGCTTTTGGTGACACCCTTGCCTCTGGCGTATTGGAATCCGAGCATGAGTTGCTCGGCGGCTTCTGATTACCTCACCGGACAGCACATCGTGGTGGACGGCGGCCGCGGCGCCGCGGGGTGATGTTGGGCGGAAACCGGCAGCCCCTGCGCCTGTCTTGGTGAGGGACAACCTCAGAAGTGGTAGGGACAGGTCGCGACCTGTCCCTACAGATTCAAAGGGCATTAAATTACTCCCCCCTTGAGGGGGAGTCAGTGAGCTGAGGGCGTTAGCCCGAAAGCGAACTGGTGGGGGGTATAACTAGAAATGCACAATGAAACGCGATCCACCCCCCACCGCATCAGCCTTCGCACAAACCGCTTGGCTTCTGCGACTCCCCCTCAAGGGGGGAGTGAAATTCAGCGCGCTTCTTCTGTGGATTTTTTCATCGACCCCATAAATGCGACCTTTGGCTTGGAACGAAGGGCGGGCCGCATGCTATGCGGCCCCTACAAACAATTCAGTTCGCATCCATCCTCACTACACCTACTCCCCCTCTTTCGGCGGGATGACGGGCAGGAGCAGGTAGGGGTCGCGCCCGGAGCCTGCGTGCAGGGTGACCTTGTTGTCGAAGACCGCGGGCGGCCTGTCGTCGGGGTCGTTGTGCGTCATGCCGCCCGTTCCCCTCGTGGAGTAGTGGAACTGCTTGGCGAACTCGTTGGGCTCGCCCGTGTATTCATAATCCTTACCGCGCACGGTGAGCGCCACCCGCCAGCCGGCGGGCACGACGATGCACGAGGTGACGATCTCCACGTCGCACTCGTACGCCTCGCCCGGCTTGAGCAGCTCCGCCTTGTCGTGCGGATGGTAGGGCCGGTAGAACGCGCTCTTCTCGGGATCGAGGGCGCGGTGCGAGACGCGCAGCCAGCCGTTCGCAATCGGCGTGTGCGGGTCGGTGGAGCCCATGAAGGTGAGTTCTTTGCCCTCGGGGTCGAACACGCGGACGATGAGGAAGAGGTCCGCGTCCTCGGTGGATGAGGAGACGAAGAGCTTTGCCGCCATGGGGCCCGTGATCTCGGTTTCCGCCTCCATCGGGGGCATCCAGAAAGTCACGCCCTCACCCATGCCGTCGTATTCGAGGCTCGCTTCCCCTGCTGCGGGTTCGGTGCTGAGCGCCTCGTTCTCCAGATCGAGATAGAACTTCGTCCACTGCGTGCGCGCCAGGGGCCATTCGTTCTCGTAGCGGTGGACGAACTTCGGCCCCGGGTGGCGGACGTTGAGCGCGACCGGCGGGGTCTTCTCCCAGCCGTTGTCGATCCCTTTCAGGAAATGGTCGAAAAAGCGCTTCTGGAGGTCCAGCCCGTAGGCGCTGGAGAACAGCGACCAGTGGGAATCGCCGTGGGCTTCGAGCCATTTCTGTTCCGAGGGCGATTCGATGAAGCCGTTGAAGTTCCCGCGCGGGTGGATGCCCTGTCCGCCCCAGTTGGCGCAGGTGAGGAGCGGGAGCGTTACCTTCGAGAGGTCGGCGGAGCGCTCCCGGTGCCACGGGCCGTCGAATGGGTGTTTCTTGAGTTCTTCGAAGGCGTTGACGCGGTTCTGGGCGAGTTGCTCTTCCGTGAGCGTGATGGGTCCCGCGGCGGATTCCCCCGTCACGGGGTGTTTCCGCGCGTGCTCGCCGCGCCCGTACTGGACGTTCATCACCTGGACTTTCGACCACTGCTCCTGGAACTGGCTCAGGATGCCCCCGTGGTAGCCCGAATCGCGGTAGGTGTCGTTCCCGCCCTCCCAGGGGATGATGGCGGTAAGGTGGGGCGGCTTCCGGCCCGCGATTCGCCACTGGTTGCGCGCGTAGTAGGAGATGCCCAGCATCCCCACGTTGCCGTTGCTCCACTCCTGCGCGCCCGCCCACTCGATGCACTCGTAGAGGTCGTCGATCTCACGCGGCGAGTTGGGCTGCATGAAGCCGGGCGACCAGCCGGCCCCGCGCGAGTCCACGCGGATGCAGACGTAGCCGTGCGGAATCCAGCACTCGGGGTCCGTCACCTCCCAGTTCTGGTACTTGTTGGTGGACATTTCGAGGATTTCCGGATAATCCGCCACCATCTTGTTCCACTGGTGGTGATAGCCCTCCTGGTAGGCCACCCCCTTGGCGTAGATGCCGTAGGTCAGGATGACGGGGTATTTCCCCTCTTGGGTGGGCCGGAACACGTCGGCGCGAAGCACGAGGCCGTCGTCCATCTCGATGGGCTGGTGCCAGGTGATCCGCATTCCGTCGCGGTCCTCGGTGCGCGTGTTGACTCGGGGGGCCTCATTCATGCGTGGTTCCTTTCAAATAGGGATTGATATCCTTGGGTTAACGGCTTCTTCTTGCCGATCAATTCATGAAGAATCCGCCGATGGAATTCATCATTTTCTCTCCAAAACCACTTTTCCCTTGAGGAGCTTGTTGAAAAAGCTGTCCCTCTCGCATCAACCACGTTTTACCCGTAGGTCGGACATATATGTCCGACATATCATGCGACCCGGCCTTTTTTCGCCTCTCCGGCGGCGGGCCGCATGATATGCGGCCCCTACAAACAAATTGTCTCTCTCCGGCTTTTTCAACAGCCCCCTCAAGGGGGGAGTGATTCTTCCTCCTTCATCGGTCGTGTCAAACTCTCGCTCATCGGGCCTGGTCGTCGCGCCTAGACGCTCACGGACTCGCCGGGCTCCAGGACGATTATCTCGGGCGAAAGACCTCGCGCCGCGACCTCTTCCGCGAACTGCCCGGGCGTGCCCGTGAGGATCGGGAAGGTCGAGTGGTGGACCGGCACGACGCGGCTCGCGCCCAGAAGCTCGACGGCGAGGGCCGCCTCGCGCGGGTCCATCGTGAAGCGGCTGCCGATGGGCAGGAGGCAGAGATCCGGCTGGTACAACTCGCCGATGATCTTCATGTCGCCGAACACGGCGGTGTCCCCCGCGTGGTAGACACGCTTTCCGTCCTCGAAGGTCATGACGAGGCCCGCCGGTTCGCCCGCGTAGACGCCCGGCTCGTTGAAGCTGGAGCTGTGCATGGCGTGGGTTAAAGTCACGCCGATTCCGCCGAAATCCACCGTGCCGCCCTTGCCCATCGCGCCCGCGTGCTCCTCGGCGAAGCCCTCGTTTTGCGCGATCAGGTTCACCAGCTCGTAGGGGCCCGCCACCGGGCATCCGCCCTGTCCGTATACGTCCATGACGGCGGCGATGTGGTCGAAGTGGCCGTGGGTCAAGGCGATCAGGTCCGCCTTCTGCGGGCTTTGGTGGCCCTCGGGGCAGCGCGGGTTCCCCTCCAGCCAGGGGTCGATGTAGAAGGTCTTGCCGCCGCCGGACTGGCCGACGAAAGTGGAATGTCCCAGATAAGTGAGAGTTGCGCCCATGATGATCCTCCGTATCGGTTTTCGGGGTTTCGGCATCCGCCGGAAGCGGCTTCGTCCGCGGCGTCGGTTTGTGTTCCAATGTCGTGAGAATCGAATGTCCGTTTCGGCGCATTATAGTCCCGATAATCTCCCGGCGAAAGAGTTTCAGGGCGATTCGCCGCAAGCGCGGCTTGGGGGGTCGGGCATCCCGGAGGGGAGTGCTTGATGAAAAAGTCCTTCAGGGGGAAGTGATGCCCCAAAGGGCGCCGTCCAATGCGGGAGGGTGTTTGTGCTCCTTGCTTTTGATCGTGGCGGGCGTCGATTCCGACCGATGAGGGGTTGTTGAAAAAGACCTGATTTCGTGTTTCGGAAGATGTAACCGACCGGTATCCGTAGGGACAGGCCTCCGTGCCTGTCCTGCTACGCAAACGTGATGGCATTGTAGGGGCCGCATATCATGCGGCCCGCCTTGTGGAGGCGAAAATCAGGGTCGCATGATATGTCGGACATATATGTCCGACCTACGGGTAAAACGTGGTTGATGCGAGAGGGATAGGTTTTTCAGCAACCCCTTCAGGGTGAACGCGAGGGGAGGGGAGCCGTGAAGGCGAGGCCCATGAGAGTCGAGGACGTGGAGCAGGTGATCGCCATCGAGCGCCTCTCCTTCCCGCTTCCGTGGTCGGGGGAGAGTTTCATCCGCGAGATTTCAGAGATCGACAATTCCCGCCTCCTGGTCGTGACGGAGGAGCAAGACCGCGCAGGCTCCCCAAAAGACTCGAAATACGAAGTGATGGGCTACGCCTGCTGGTGGGAGGTGGCGGACGAGTGCCACATCACGAATTTCGCCGTCTCGCCAGACCACAGGCGCAAGGGGGTGGGCGGTTTCCTGCTGGAGAGGATTCTGGAGGACGCCAGGGCCGGGGGCCTCCTCCGCGCCACTTTGGAGGTGCGCCTCGGCAACGCCGCCGCCATCGCCCTGTACGAGAAATGGGGGTTCACGGCGGCGGCCATGCGCCCGCGCTACTATCCCGACAACCGCGAAGACGCCCTGGTGATGTGGAAAGAGAAAATTTGAAGCGGCGGTTGAATCCCTGATGACAATCGGGTTGTAATCTGGTACATTCACCGCGTTGCGTCAGGTTCCCAGGCTTTATCCGTCCGTAGAAACCCAAGATTTCATGATTTCCTTCACCTTTCCCGACATCGTCATCGCCGTTTTCCTGGGCGCGTTCCTGATTCGCGGCTGCGTGCGCGGTTTTTTCAGGGAAACGTTCTCCGTGGTCGCGCTCGGAATCGCGGTTCTCGTCGCCATGCAGTTCAGCGACCTCGCGCGCTCCTACGCCTCCCATTTCCTCGGCGGGAGCGACCGGCTCGACGCGCTGGCCAGGCCGCTGGTCTTCTTCGGAACGTGGATTATCGCCCTGCTGTTCTTCCGCATGATGCTCGGCGCCTTGTCGATAGCCAAGCCCGGATTGTTCTCGCGGCTCGGCGGCGGCCTCATCGGGTGCGCCAAGGCCGCCTTCTTCGTCGGCCTGATTCTGGCGGCGCTCGACGCCCATTCCCCCGGTTTTTCGCCCGTCGGCGGGGAGCACAGGATTCTGCCCTACATGCGGGAGGTGAGCGCCTACGTCCAGAGGCTCGAAATGGTGGACGTCGGGGAGAGCCTCGACGCCGCCGGGGAGAAACTCGGCGACAAGCTCGACGCGGCCAAAGAAGGCGCCGGCGCGGTGAAGGAAAAGCTCGAAGGCATGACGGGCGGTGAGAAGGATGAGGGGGAAGTGAGGGAGCTCAAGAGGTAGGGGGGAGCGGAAGTCCTCACAGGTTATTTTGATTCTTTCCAAATTTCCCAAAAGAGTTTCATCATGGACTTGGATGATCCCAATAAGCCGGAGTTTGCTTCACATAGAAGCTATAATGAGTTCGCCCGACGCGTTCGTCGCGGCCGACGATATGTTTGGGAGAAAGAAGTCCAGGCGTTCTTGGATACGGTCCTCAAGACTTTGAAGGATCGCGATGTGAACATTAAGAAAGACACCGTGTTTTATCGTGCGCAGCAAGGAGTTGACGACGGGTCATATATAGACGAGGACGGCAACGAATTGCCGACACTGTCTGCCTTTGGCCCTGAACGAATGAAACCACTCGCAAACCGCGCCAAGGAAGGGCGAGTCAATCCGGCGGGCATTCCCGTGCTCTACCTTGCTACTAACGAACAAACGGCCATTTCCGAAGTCAGGCCATGGATAGGAACACCGCTTTCTGTTGCTCAATGTGAGATTGTCCGTGATCTGAAAGCTGTCGACTTATCCTTTGGGTATGGCAAACTGTCAATTGGTCACCTGACGCTTAAAGAGCTTGGCGGTGAAAAAGGACTTGATGCTAAGAAGAAAGAAAAAGCAGTCTGGATCGATATTGATAACGCATTTTCGCGCCCGGTTACGCCTTCTGAAGATGCAGCATCCTATGCGCCTACGCAAATCCTTGCGGAGCTTTTTCAAAATGTCGGCTACGACGCAATCGCCTATCGAAGTCAGTTTGGCGATAAGGGATACAATATCGCTCTTTTCAACTTGGAGGATGCGGAGGTTATTACTGCCGCCCCTTATCACGTTACGGACATTGATATGAAATTCGACAAAATAGGTAATGGGTGGTTTTCAACGAAACATTACGATTCGAAGAAAAAGAAACCGGACTGATACGAGTACGCTTTGAATAGAATAGTACTTCCCTTCAAGAAGTTTTTTTGCACGAGGAAGCGCAATCCCTCCCTCCTCGGGGTTGTTGAAAAACCCCTCTTTTCGCTCGGAATTTACCCCCGCCGACTCGGAAGCGGACTTCGCCCTTGAACGGTATTGCCAACTGACGAGAGAGAAGATATCCACTCCCCCCTTGAGGGGGAGTCGAAGAGGCCGAGCCCTTGGGCGAAGGCCGATTCGGTGGGGGGTAAAACGCGTCTATAGTCAAACCGAATTATACCCCCCACCGAATCGCTTGCGGGCTTGCGCCCTTAGCTCTTCGTCGGACATCCCGATGAGGAGATGTCCGACCCTCAAGGGGGGAGTGAAATTCAGCGCGCTCGTTTTTGGGACTTTTTCAACAACCCCCCTCGGTCGGGATTGACCCCTTTCAACACCCCATCACCCGCACATGCCCTTGCTCGCCGTATTCGAGCAGGTGGGCGTCGCGCGTCACCAGTGTGTAGCCGAACGCCCGCGCCGTTGCGAGGAGAATGCGGTCGGCGGGGTCGGCGGGAGGATTTCCGGGAAGAGCGGCAGAGGCGATCAGCACCGAGGGTGGCATTCCGGCGAGCGCAACTTCCAGTCGGTCGCAGAAGTCCTCGAACCAAACTTCGGGACTCATGGCGAGCGAGATTTTTCCCTTCGTCGCGAGGTTGGCGATTTCCCATGCGCTGATCGGGGAGACGAAAATATCTCCTTCGCGCGCTTTGGGCAGTTCGCTCGCTGCGGGTTCTCGCAGGCGCGCGCCTTCCGCAATCCAGATCACCGCACAGGTATCAAGGAGAATAGCAGGCATCGCGGTCTATCGCGCGGCGTCCCATTCCACATCGACCGGGGAGGTCAAGTCCGTGCCCTGATGGATCGTCACCGTTCCCTGGAGCGCGCCGTAGATGCGTGAGAAATAAGCGACGTCGCCTCCGTTCGGGGTTTCTCGCTCGTCGCTCGCCTCGGGTGTTAGCTCGCTCTCTGAGGATTTTCGAAATACAAGTTTGCGGCCCGACATATCCACGTTCGCCGTCTTGTAGCCCGCATCGAGCCAAGCGTGGGTGATGACGCTGTTCGTGGGATTGTTCGACCACCACGCGCGGTACTTGAAGGCCGAGGGCGGCAGCTTCACTCCTATGATACGTTCGATTTTATCGAACGAGAGGGGAACGGACGCCTGCCCGGATGCGCGCAGGTGAGTCGTCAGGGGTGCGTATTTGGACATGAGAACACTCCAAATAGTTAGTGTTGATTGATTTAGTAATAAAACAACATATTTGTCAAGAGAAAACATCCGCCGGTTCAGATGAAGGATTGTCTTCAGCAAGACTACAGGGATGTTGCCAATGTTTTCGTTGATTTGTTCAGGTATCGAACGAGGACGTTCGCCCCAAGCGAGATCACTCCTCGCACGCCCCGGCAGCAACCGCGCACTCCATCTCTTCGAGCGTTTTTGGGGGGCCTTCGTATTCGAGCGCGCCGGACAGCCGGGCGAGGGGCCGCATCGGGATGATGCGCACCTCATCGCCGAGGATGAGGTAGCGCACTTTATCTCCGGGCTTCACGCCAAGGGCTTCGCGTACGGGCTTGGGGAGCGTCGTCCGGCCCTTCGAGGAAATCTTGGATTCGACCATCTGATAATCTCCCTTCATTCCTTGCGAATCAGAATCAAGCCTTAGCATCATAGCAAGGAATAAGGTTTTTCGGATTGTATTTCAACACCCCACCGCCCGCGCATGACCTCGCTCGCCGTATTCGAGGGGGCGTTCGTCGCGCGGCGTTCAGCCGGTATCCATGGCGTTTATATTGAATTTAGCCGGTTTATAAATTCCATATAATTTTTCTAACAAACGCATAATCCCTTTTCGCTTGACCGGAAAGGCAACCATTCTATATTTTATGATGGTTTTAACCAACATATATCTTGTATGTGATGGATAATAACAACATGCCGAATAAAAACAGGATTACACGGACGCCGCCGGGCGCAGTCGAGGACGCCATCAGGCGCCTGGGCCGGAACATCCGCACGGCGCGGCTGCGCCGGAGGCTGCGCATCGAGGATGTGGCGAACCGCATCGGCGCTTCGCGCTTCACGGTCGCGGACGTCGAGAAGGGGAAACCCGGCGCGTCGATGGCCGCCTACGCGGGCGCGCTGTGGGCGCTCGGCCTGCTGGAGGGCATGAGCGAAGTGGCCGACCCCGACCGCGACGAGGAGGGCAAGACGCTGGAGAGCGCCGGAAGCCCCCGGCGGGCGCCGCGCCGCAGGAGGCTCGACAATGACTTCTGAGGGCGAGTGCTTCGTCTGCGTCGTTCTCCCCGGTGAGACCGGTTCCGGGGGGAATGGGAAGTTCGTGGGTCGAGGCGGCGGGATTATCTCTATGTGGAGGCATTCATGGCGGATGCGTTAGGGAAACTCGGGGTTGCAAGGAAAGACGGCGGTGAGCGCTTTCGGGCAGGTGGCTCCGAACTGGATTTCAGCGTGCTCGATTATTGGCGATGGTCGGCCTCCGATCTGGTCGGCAACACGGCCCGAGGGATTCTGGCGGAATACATCGTGGCCCGCGCCCTTGAGATTGCGACCGATAGAGAGGTTCGCGACGAGTGGGCGCCGTTCGACCTCCAGACGCCGGACGGGGTGAAGATAGAGGTCAAATCCGCGGCGTACGTCCAGAGTTGGGCGCAGGCCCGCTTCTCCCGGATCAGTTTCGGGACGCCCAAGACGCGCGCGTGGGACTCCGAAAGCAACTCCTACGACTCCGAACCCAAACGCCAGGCCGACGTTTACGTGTTCGCGCTCTTCGCGCAGCGGGAAATGCCTGTCGAGCCGCTCGACCTCGATCAGTGGAAATTCTACGCGCTATCCGCCTTGAAGCTCGATGAGCGCAAGTCGATATCGCTGTCCGCTTTGAAAAAACTCGCTTCGCCCGTCGCCTATCACGAACTCGCAGACGCCGTGAGAGAAGCCGCCGTGAGAGATTGACGCCCGCCCGATCCTTCGCGCCTGTTGCAGTGGTTCAGGTTTTGGCGGGATTTCACCGAAAAGCCTCCCGCAATAGTCCCCTCTCTCCCGCGTTTATGTTTATTTTAGCCGGTTTATCAATTCCATATAATACGCCTAAAAAACGTATAATCCCTTTTCACTTGACCGGGAGGGTGAAGTTTTTCGCCTGTATCGTCTTCTCCTGAAGGACGCAGTTCGGGACGGCGCTCCGCAGCGGATTCCTATATGACGGCTTGTTTTCAGGGTCGGGAGTTGGCCGTGTATGCGGGCAGCAGGGCGAGAGGGGGTTGAACGAATCGGCAACGAGCCGCGGGATGGTTCGGCGTTTCGTCTTGGTTTTCCTGAAACTCTCCCGGAGAATACGCAATCCCTCCTTCCCCGGTCGGGATGGACCCCTCAACACCCCATCACCCGCGCATGACCTCGCCCGTCGTATTCGAGGGGGCGCGCGTCGCGCGTCACGAGCGTGCGTCCGAGTTCCCGCGCCTCGGCGAGAAGGATCCGGCCTTCCTTGTCTCGAAAAACGCGATCCTCTCTTCTGCGAACGAGGATGTCCTTCCTTGCGCCGCCGCATTTTCTCATCCTCCCTCAACCGGCGAACCGCAATCGCTCCTTCATCGGTCGCGGTTGACCTCCCCGCCCGGGATTGGGCGCGCATTTCCCCGCATTTGGCGTCATCGGGTTTTCGCCCGCGTGGGCGAGAATCCCCCGCGAGGAGGGACGTTCTGATGGAGATGAATCCGGACGGCGCGGCAAAGGCGGAACGGCGAGAGGGCGTCGAGGCGACGGAGCGCCCTGGAAGCGGATTGAAAACCCCGACTTCGAATTCCTGAACAATTGTATAAAATTGGATAAATTCACGACGTTTTTCGATAAATTGACTGTGTTTTTCCGGCAATAAAAACGGGCGCACCAGGCGGGAGACGGGGACGGAAATGTACTTTAATTATTTTATATAAATGGTTGATATATAAGGTAATTATTCTTTCTTTGCGCGCCAGCAGCGCGGGTCGTGGGGTTCGGGTATCCTGCCCACGCTCTCGAGATAGGCTTCTGCGATCTTGGGTCCCATGAAGACGAATTCTTGACGGAATATCCTTTGCAGCGAGGGCAGATCGTCCGGCAGGGAGGCGAGGTAGCGGTTGAACGAGCCGTGTTTTTTCCGGATGGCGAGGAATCTCCTGGCGTTCTCGATGGTCGCCTCGATTTTCTTGCGGTTGCGCACGACGCCCGGGTTTCCGAGGATGCGCCCGATGTCCTTCTCGGTGAAACGGGCGACTTTTTCGGGCGAGAACCGCATGAATTCTTTTCTGAACGCCTCGCGCTTGTGCAGTATCGTGCGCCACGAGAGGCCCGCCTGGAAGATTTCGAGCGAGAGTTGTTCGAAGTGTTTCCGGGTCGTGCGGACGGGAAACCCCCATTCCTCGTCATGGTATTTCTCCATCACCGGGTCGCCCTCGGCCCACGTGCATCGCCTGGGATTCGGGATGTCTTTTCGCGTTCTGGGGGACATACGCTCTCTCGGCAGGCGGGTTTCGGGGCTACAGGGGCCACTCCTCCATCTTCCAGCTCATGTCCCAGAAGAGGTATTCGTATCGCGTGCCCATCAGGAAATGCGCGCGCATGCGCTCGCGCTCGGCGGGGCCCGCCGCCGCCGCGGCCTCATCGAACATTTCGCGCAGCCAGCGGGCGAGCCCGGCAAACTCTTCAGACGCGTAGGTCTCTATCCACTCGGCGTGGAGCGGCGCGTTCTCGGGAATCCCCCTGGCGGCGAGCATCTCGCCGATGATGGCGTAGTCCCACTGGCAGGGCAGCATGGCGGCGGCGACCTCTCCGAACGTGCCCGAATAGGCCGCCTCGAGCAGGAAATCGGTGTATCCCCTGCAGGTGGGCGCAGGTCTGGTCGCCTCTATCTCATCATTCGATATCCCGAATTTCGCCGCGAATCCCCGGTGGAGTTCCATCTCGGTGTTCAGCGTGGCGTTCAGGAGATCCGCGAAACGCCCCATCTCCGCCAGCTCGGGGGCCTTCACGACGGCCAGGGCGATGACGCGGCTGTATTCCTTCAAAAAAATGTAGTCCTGGCGCATGTAGAAGCGGAACTGCTCCAGCGGCAGCGTGCCGTCCCCGATGCCCCGGACGAAGGGGTGCGCATGAATTTTTTCCCAGAGTGGCGCCGCTTCTGCGCGGAGCGCCTCGCTCATTTTCGTTTCAGGGTTCAATATGGCCTCACAAGTTGTCGAGAATTTTCTTGGATCGGCCCTTCTCCAGTGTTTCACCGAAAGAATCGCCCAGGTCGACGCCCAGTTGCTGGGCGCGCTTCTGGGCCCAGAGCCCGATGTTGCGATCGTCTTTGTAGAAAGACCCGTCCTGCGGCTTCGATGGGTCGAACGAATCGAGCCGCTGGGCTTCGGTCTGGTGCGAGGAGAAGCGCGACATGATTTTTCTCAGTCTCTTGTTCCCGCAGGCGCGGCAGGTGAGTTTTCTCCTGTCCGAGGGCTTCATCACCAGGTGGCCGGAGATGAAGCCGCACTCCCTGCACTCGTATTCATAGATCGGCATCGGGTGAATCCCTCGTCTCCATGTCCGCGCCCAGCGCCGTCATGCGCTCGCAAAAATCAGGGAATGTTACCGCCATCGCCTCGGCCGTGTCGACCGATACGCCCTCCGGCGCGGCGAGTCCGGCAACGGCGGCGGACATGACGATGCGGTGGTCGCCGAACCCGTGAACGGCCCCTCCCTTGAGACCGCCGCCCCGGATGATGATGCCGTCGGTCAGTTCGCTCGCTTCTCCGCCCAGCGTTTCGATGACTTCGCGCATGGCGGAGATTCTGTCCGTCTCCTTGATGCGGGCCTGGGGCGTGTTGAGGAGCCTGGTTTCCCCGTCCGCGAACGCGCCGAGCACGGCCATGACGGGCAGCAGGTCGGGCGTGGCGTTCAAGTCGAATTCCCCTCCGCGCAGCGCCTTCCCTCGGATTCGGACGCCGGCCTCCGAGACGAGAACCTCGGCACCCATTTCTTCGATGAAGCGGAGAACCTCCTTGTCGCCTTGCGAGTCACCGAGGTCCAGGCCTTCGAGCGTCACGTCGCCGCCCGGCAGCGCACCTGCGGCCACCAAAAAGGCGGCGGAACTCCAATCGGCGGGGACGGTGACTTCGAATCCCGGGAGCGTCTGCCCGCCCGGAACGGTGAAACTGCGGTATTCATCGCGCTCGTATTCCAATCCCAGGCGATCCAGCCACCACAGCGTCATTTCCACGTAAGGACGCTCGTTCAGGTCGGTCGGCTCGATGGTGGTCGTCTCCTCGCCGAAGGGCGCGTTCAGGAGCAGGGAGGACGTGAACTGGCTGGTCGTCCCGTCGACTTTCGTCCGCCCGCCGCGCCACGGGCCGCCCACCGTGGCGGGGAGATAACCGTTATTGCCGGATCGTGCGCTTGCGCCCAGGTTCGATAGCGCATCGAGCAGCGGCCCCATCGGGCGTTTTCTGGTTTGCGAATCCCCGTCGAAGCGCGCTTCGCCGTCTTGCATGAGGGCGGCGGTGCCGAGCGCCATCCGACAGGTGGTTCCCGAATTCCCTACGTCCAGAACTCCATGCGGCGCTTTGGGGCGGGCGCCGAAGCCCTCCACCGACCAGACGTCTTCTTCCTTGTTTATCTCGGCGCCGAAGCTCCCGTAGACGCTTGCCGCCGAGAGGCCGTCCGCAGAATCGAGGGGGTTCAGAATCACGCTTTTTCCCGACGCCAGGGATGCGAACGCGACGGCGCGGATGGAGTGGGATTTCGAACCGGGAACGCCGCTGGTTCCCTTGGCGGTGGATGGTTTGACCGACAGTATCATGACGATGATCGTGTCTGGCGGCGGTTTTTAGCGGTCATCGCTCAGGTAGCGGCCGAGCATGTCGCGGGAGTGTTCATCCTCGTGGCAATCCACGCACAGATTCTCCCAGTTGCTCCCGTCGGGCGGATTGTTCTTGTGATCGCCGTCTCGGTGGTGAACCGTCAGGATGTGGAGGTTGTTTTCATCAAAATCCCGGCCGCATTTCGCGCAGAACCAGCCGTGAATATCGAGCGACTTGCGTCTGTAATCCTGCGCGCTCTTGCCCACGCTCGCCGAGGACTTGAGGCGCGCGGCGACGTCTTTTGCGCTTTCGCCGGTGGGGGCGGGCGTCCGGGGAGCGCTCCTGCGTCCCGGGCGGCGTCTGTTCGCGCTGAATCTCGTTCTGGCCATCGAACCAACCTCCCATCGTCAAGAGCCATCCTAGCAAATCGCGCTATAATGAGGAAGATCGTGTGGTATTTCCGATATCCTGGTGGGTGGGGAACGCGAGTGAGGGAATGCTTGCGCCGAGGAGAACCCGGATGCGAAGCTCACGGAGACGCTGGTGGCGATGGTTGATCCTGCTCGTCTTGCTGTCTCCCTTCCTCGGGGTCGGCAGTCTGTACGGGATTCGCGCCGTGGAATCCTACGATCCCTTTTGCACGGTCTGCCACCTCCGGGATCACCAGGATTATCTCGACGACGGCGCGCGCGCGGAGAACATGGTCAGGACGCTGGGCGGGTGGCACAAGAGCGCAGGCGGGGTGAAGTGTATTTCCTGTCACGGGGAGGAGGGCATCACGGGGATGATCCGCACGACGATTTTGGCGAACAAGGATTTGTATAAATTCATCATCGGCGACTACGAGCAGCCCTCGCGCGTTTTCCACCCCATTCTCGATAAGGACTGCGTGAAGTGTCACGACGAGGTGCGCCTCCTGGAACTGGACGACGACGCGTTTCACGCCATCTCGGACCACGCGGAACTGAAAGCCGACTGCGTGGGGTGCCATAACGGCCACCGTCCGGGCGGGGAGCGAGAAAAGGGGTTTATGGTGGCGGCGACGGCGCAGCCGCGCTGTGACGCCTGCCACGATGAACTGGAGCAGAAAGTGGATTTGAAGGACCTGGAGCCGTTTCCCAAGAAAGAATCTGACAGCTAGGGGCGTGCTTTCCTCGGATTTCACCCGCCGCGTGATTCCCGATATGGAGCGGATTCCCTGAAAGGACAGGCAGGAATTGCGATTCTTCGTTTTGGTCTTCACCGTCACTCTTCTCTGGGGTCTGAGCTTCCCGGCGGCCAAGATAGGCCTGCGAGGCGTGGAGCCTTTCACGTTCCTCTGGCTGAGGGGCATCATCTCCTCGGCCAGCGTTTTTCTGATCATGTTCGCCCGAAAAATGCCGGTTTTGCCGCCGCGGCCGTCTTGGCGGGGGGAGAGCCGCGATTTCTGGATCAACGCCTGCCTGCACAACCTGATGTTCATCACCTATTACCACGGCGTGGACCACACCACGGCCGGGCGCGCCTCGTTGTTCCTCTACTCCCAGCCACTGCTCCTGACGGCGCTTGCGGCGTGGATTCTGCCGCACGAGAGGGTGGGCGTTCGCGCGGTTTCGGGCTTCATCGCCGCGAGCCTGGGCATGGTGTTCCTCTTCGGCGACAGGCTCTCCTCGGCGGGCGGCTCCACCTGGTACGGGGACGCTATCGTCGTCCTGGCGGCCGTGATATGGGCGGTGCAGTCGGTCTTCCTGAAAATGAGGTTGAGGAGCTTCGACGCCTTCAGAATCACGGCCTGGACCCAGATTCTCGCCGTGCTCCCGTTTTTCATCATGGCCTCGTTTCTGGGCGAGCCCTGGCCCGATCTCACCGACGCCAACGTGCTCACCGGCGTGGGCTACAGCGGCCTGATCGGCACGGGACTCGCCATGATCCCCTGGCTGTGGCTGCTGACGGACTACCCGGCGAGCCGCGTGGGCGTGTTCATGTTCCTGACGCCCGTGTTCGGGGTCCTGACGGGCGCCTTGCTGCTCGCGGAGCCTCTCACGCTCTTTATGCTCGGGGGGGCGGTTCTCATCTCATCGGGCATCTGCCTCGTTAATTCAGAATCAAGATGAGGATTCGTATAACTTTATATATCAGCTAGTTATGGGTTGTATTCAAGGTTGAATCTGAGGTTAAGTTATTTGCTTTAATTTATCGAAAAACGTCGTGAATTTATCCAATTTTATCGGTATTTACAGGAATTCGAAGCCGGGATTTTCATTCCGCTTACAGGACGCTCCGTCGTCTCGACGCCCTCCCGCCGTTTCGTTTTTGCCGCGCCGTCCGGATTCATCTCCATGAGAACGTCCCTCCTCGCGGGAGATTCTGGCATATCCCGGGAAAACGGGAACAGCCGCAAATGCGGGCAAATGCGGGGACGACCGGGGCGGGCCGTGCGCTCGGAAGTCTCGATGTGGTAGCGTAGCGAAACGCAGATCTTGCGCACCTGCCCATAAGAGGGGATGAGGCATGCCGACCATCGACGCCCAGGTCCACGCCTATGAGAGGAACCACCCGGGGCGGCCGTGGGCGGGCGTTCTGCCGGGGCCGCCCGAGGTCACCGGCGACGACATGGCCGCGGCCATGGATGCGGTCGGCGTGGACGCCGCCGTGCTGATCTCGCCGTTCGCCCTGTACCGCTACGACGCCGCCTACGCGCTCGAGGTGCGCGCCGCGCATCCGGACCGGTTCGCCCTGATCAAGCCGGTCGACCCGACCGATCCCGCCGTGGGGGAGGCGATAGCCGAGTGGGCCGCCCTGGAGGGGGTGGTGGGGGTCCGCGTCATGCTGAACCCGGGCCCCGGCCTCGATCCGGCCCATCCGGGGATCGACCGCGTTCTCGCCGCCGCCGCCCGCGCCTCGCTGCCGGTGAATCTCATGTGCTGGGGCCTGCTGGAGCACGCCGCGCGGTATGCGCGCGCGCACCCGGACGCGATGCTGGTGATCGATCACTTGGGCCTCGAGCAGCCCTTCCACCCGCCTGCGCCGCCCGAGCCCTTCGCCGACCTCCCCAGGCTCCTGGCTCTGGCGGCGCACGACAACGTCGCCGTCAAGATCACCGGCGCCTGCACGCTGTCTCACGAACCCTACCCCTACGACGATATCTGGGATCCGCTCCGCCGCGTGTTCGACGCGTTCGGCATCGAGCGGTGCATGTGGGGCACCGACTGGACCCGCGCGGTCAATCTGCTGACCTGCGAGCAGGGCGTGGCGCCGTTCCGCCTCACGGACCGCCTGACGGACGAGGAGCGCGCGACGCTCATGGGAGGCGCCCTGCAGCGGATATACGACTGGACGCCGGGTGTCGGGTAAGAGGCGGCCCCTGCCCAGCATCGCGCAACCTGTAGCCGTAGGGGCGACCCCCTGTGGTCGCCCGTCCGTCGTTTTTGATCGTCATTCCGGCGTCGGAGCCTCCCTCCCTGGGGCTGTTGAAAAAGCCCGATGCGGCGCAATCCCCCTCCTCGTTCTGCGCGGCCCGCCGCTCCGCCTCACCCTGAGTAGCGGCGAAGCCGCGTATCGAAGGGCGAAATGCGCTCCCCATCCTTCGATACGGCGCTTACGCGCCTACTCAGGATGAGGATTTGGGGGCGCCGGGATGAGGGTGTCAAAGGCGCCCGCTCCCAGTACCGGGTTTTTCAACAGCCCCAAGGCGGGAGGGTTCGACGGAATCCAGGGAATTCCGAAATATCCCGCGCAGGGGCCGCATGTGGGGTTGTTGGAAAAGCTCTGAATTTTAGATTTGTCGTATGTAACCAACCGACGAGAGAGAAAAACCACTCCCCCCTTGAGGGTCGGTCTCCCTCGGGGGAAGACCGACGGTGAGGTGAGGGGGTTTTTCTCCCGAAACCGAACCGGTGGGGGGAGCTTTTCATTTAGAACCGTCCCCCCCCGCCACATCGGCCTTCGCGCAAACCGCTCGGCCTCTGTCGGGCTTCCCCCTCAGGAAGCCCGACCCCCGCAAGGGGCTGTTGAAAAAGTCCCGCAATTGCCGGAATGACGGCGACGGGACGCTGCCTTCCCGAAGGGTGTGTAGGTCAGACATATATGTCTGACATATCATGCGACCCGGATTTTCATGCCTCCTGCGAACGGGCCGCATGATATGCGGCCCCTACAAACCCCTCTGCTTTTCTCCTGCACGGCTTTTTCAACAACCCCCTCAAGGGGGGAGTGAACTTCAAAAGCGTGCGCGCAACCCAAGATCACTTCCCGGAGGTTTTTCAACAGCCCCATGTATGCAACCCGTGTATTGACGGCGAAAGAGCGGGGCCGCATGCCACGAGCCGGACGGGTCGCATACATACCGGCTCCTGCGCCAGGCTTATGACCAAAACGACGGGCGGGGTGAGGACGTGGAAGAAACGAAAAGGCAAAGTCAAAATGGATTCCGGCGTTCGCCGGAATGACGGCGGTGTGGTTCTGTTACGGTGAATGCGAGATGGATTCGCCTGTAAGGGCGGATACTTAAGCTCGCCCCTGCGATAAAACCGCAAACCCTCCCTCACCAGTCGGAAAAATCTGCAAACGCTCGCTCCTCGCTCGCGTTTGACCTCACGAATCGATCAGAACCGGCGCGCGGCCGACCACTTTGTTCTCCGAGAGGTCGGCCAGCGCCCGCTCCACCTCGGCCAGGGGATACGTCCCCGAAACGATGGGCTTCACCCGGCCCGCGCCGACCCAGGCGGCGGCCTCGGCCAACTCCGCGTGGTTCACGTAACGCGAACCGGTTACCGTAATCTCGTCGTTCACGAAGCGGGTGGGGTCGCTCGCGAAGACCGCTCCCGGTTGAAAGCCCACCACGACGAGCGCGCCCGTCCGCGCGAGCGAGGCGAAGCTTTTGGGCAGCGTCTGCTCCGTGCCCACGAACTCCAGCACGGCGTCCGCTCCCTTGCCGCCGGTGACTTCGAGCGCGGCCTCGGCGAAATCCTCCTTCAGGCCGTTCACCGCGTGGTCCGCGCCCAGCTCCCGCGCGCGGGCGAGCTTGGCGTCGTCCACGTCCACCGCGATGACGCGCGCGCCGAAGGCCTTGGCGATCTGGACGGCGTGAATCCCCACGCCGCCGCAGGCGCCGACGACCACCACGTCGTCCCCCGGACGCACGCCCGCGCGCGTCTTGACGGCCTTGAGCGGGGTCGCCACCGGGCTAACGATGGTCGTGGCTTCGGCGTAGCCCACGCCTTCGGGGATGGCGCACAGGTTCCCCGCCGGGACCCGCGCGTACTCGGCGTAGCCGCCGTCCTGGTGCGCACCTAAGTAGCCCCCGAAATTCTCGCACAGCGTCACCCGGCCGAGCCCGCAGAACCGGCACCGCCCGCAGGTGAGATAGGCGTGGACGACGGCGCGGTCGCCCTCGGCCCAGCCCTCGACGCCCGGCCCGAGCGCCGCCACCTCGCCCGCGATCTCGTGTCCCATGATGAGGGGGAGCTTTCCGCCGACCCGGCCCGCGCGGATGGTCACGTCGAACTGATCCGGCGCGCAGGCGCGCACGCGCAACACGACCTCCCCGTGGCCCGGCGCCGGGTCGGGCACGGTTTCGAGCGTCAGGGGGCCTCCCCATTCATGCAGCACCATGGCCCGCATCGCAGCCTCCTTTTCGTCGGACGATATGGCCCGAAATACGTCCCATCCTCTCCTGTCGATGATTCCGGGGGAGGGGGGAATTTCAGGAGTATAGTACTATTTTCTCGATGATCGGCCCGGGCGGCCGGAAACGAAGATCACCTCGCCAGTTCATCCAGCTTCGGGCCGAAGACGCGCTTGAAGTCCTCGAGCTTACCAATCATCCAGTTTCTGATTTCATCCAGCGCCTCTTCGTCGTCGATGCTGCCCTGGCGCTGCGCCGAAATGCGGCTCGCCGTTTTATCGTCCAGCCGCTGCCATACGAGCGACTCCTTGAGTTCGGTTTCGATGGCCTCTTTTTGCTCTTCGATCTGGTCGAACAACTCCTTATTCCACTCCTGGTCCGTATGGCGGATGTAGACTTCGACTCTGGCCGTGTTCTGGTGGCCGAAGACGGCGCCGTATAGAACGCGCTGCGCGTGTCCCGCCGAAAAGGAGAGCCAGCTTTGGGCTCGCGCCTGGCGCGCATTCGTGAATCCCCGCTCCGTGAGCGCGTCTGCGAGTTTCTGGAAAAACGCCTCGTAACGCTGGTTCCTCTCCGACTTATTCGCATCCCGGACTTTGCTCTTGATTTCCTTACCCCATTCGTTGGGTGAAGCGACCACATTGAAGTGCGGCGCGGGGAGCGAATCGCCGATCTTCCACAACTCGACCGCCACGCCGAAGAATTCCGTTTCTTCGTCAGTGTGCCGGTTGAGCCAGTCGATGGCTTGCCTGTGCTCGTCTCTGAAGTGCTTCGCAACCCAGACAATCACGTTCGCGTCGGAGCCGCCCGCGTATGTGAGCAGCTTGCCCAAATGGTCATGATTCGTCGACTCCAGTTGGTTCTCGATGATCACCGTGTGGTCCGTTACCGACTCGCGGGCCAGTAAATCCAGTGAAAACGAGCCGACCGGCGCTTCCTGCTCTTGCAGTTCGAGTTCCAGCCCCAGGGCGTCGCCGAGTTCCGATATGTGCTCCGCGAGCCAGGGCGTGAAGTCGTTTGCCTCATGCGGCCAGGCCTCCCGGAGGTCGTCAATCCTTTCGATGTGTCCGAGCTCTGCGGTTTCCGTCATGCTGTTTTCCTCTCGTTTGGTTTCTTGCTGTCCGTTGCCTCGCTCATTTCAGGCACTGCCGGCAGAGTTCAAGCACGGGGACGCCCATAGAGGATATGAAAGCGGCGTGTTCCGACCAGTGCGAGTCAGTTGCGTTCACGACTCGCCCGTTTCCAGCCTTTGCGACGGCCAGGAATTTCCTATCATCCCGGTCAAAATCATTTGGAGGAAGGTTCGCGAATCCACCGTCCGCATCCGATGTTTCTTGAATCGGTACGCGGATGATACTGTTTTCCGACCATTGATGGTCATGCAGGAACTTGAAAAACATATCTCCAACGCCGGGGGCTCCGCTGTAACTGCAATAGCCCTCATATTCATCCATTATGAAATTAGATGAATCGAGAAGTACGATGCGTTTCCCTTTAGCTGCTCTCTCCAACGTCTCGATACACGCGAGTTCGCATTCGGGATCGGCCTGTTCACTGTTCCCATTCGCCACTATCAAGACGTTCGTATCAACGACAACCCTGTCCGTCATTCCTCGACTTTCATCTTGCGTTTGATAGCGGCTTTTCTGGTCGCAGCGATTTCCTCCATCTCATCGCCGAAGAAATGATCGGGCCAGTTCTCGATTTCTCCGTACTCGTTCAGGCCGATGTCCGTCAGGCGGGCTTCGCCGTTTTCCTGCGAGACGAAATAGAGCTTCACCAGGTCCGCCTGTATGGTTTCGTCCGCCACGCGCCGCTGGAGGCGACGCAGCAGGTGTTCGCTGTGGCTCTCGACGATCACCTGCAAATCCCGCGTTTCGGCGATCTCGACGATGGCGTCCGCCAATCTACTCTGCACCTCAGGATGCAGGTGAATTTCCGGTTGTTCGAGAATGACAGTGGAGCGTTCAGGGACATGGCTCATTAGAACGATGGCTGGCAGAACCTGGGATACGCCGAAGCCCACATCCGGCAAAAGCGCTTCCGGGCTTTCCTCGTCCACCGATACTTTGGCCTGGTAGATGTTGGAACCCTTGGCGATTTCGGCGACCGAGAAGGAATGGATGAGTCCCATTTTCTTAAGCCTAGTCGCGACGGCTTCCTGGAAGGAGAGTTTTTTGCCTCTTTTCTTCACTTGATAGGTTTTTCCCTTCTCCGGTGCGGCGAGGATGGCGCTGATCGTCAATTCGCCCCGCGGCCCTACGTCATAAGGGCTGCCTCCGCTCCAGTTGTATTCCCGTTGTGGATAGTCCCGAAGTGGACCGAGATAGAAAACCCTGTCCATCAGTTTTTCATAATCGGCCTCCATATCTCTCTTCGGATTTCGCCGTTCTGATGACATTTGGAGCATGGCTTGGAAAGGAAACAGATGGGTCTTGATGGGGCCGTCGTCGAGGTCTCCGTGTCGCCGGGACACATCGCCCGACGGGATTTTTCTCTTCGTCTCGACAAAACGAAAGCTACTCTCCTGCTCGGGATTCGGATCGATGCCGAAAGTAGTTTCTTCTCCCGAATCTTTGTCTATGATGGTGTAAGATATGGACTGCGTTTTTATGGACTTGGACTCCTCGGGATTCGCCATTTCCACCACGGATTGTATGGACACTTCTTTGTATTCGAATTGAATCTCATCTTCGTCAGTGTGAGAGTCGGATGGGAGCCAGGGCCTTTCGAGTCCATTCCAGGACAACTCCCATTCCAGTTTCAGGCTTTTGTCGTTTCGGTGGATGACGTCGCCGAAGCCGCCCAGGTTGATCACGCCGCCGGATTTTCCGAAATCGAGAACCATGTTTCGATCCGGGTTGTTCTTTGTCTCCTTCAGCATGAGGAGGAACTGGATCAGGCTGCTCTTGCCCGAACTGTTGGTCCCGAACAGACCGGTGATCCTCGGGCCGAGCTCGATGTCGAGCTCGCGCCACGCCTTGAAATTCTTGAGGTTGACGTGCCGGATCATCGCAATTTCTCCGAGGCGAACAAGGTGTTTCCGAGATCGGCAGCCTATTTGCCCGATTCGCCCGGAATTATGCGCCACGCATGAAACCCCGTCAAAACCTTCCTTAACCCTTCTTGAACTCTATATCGCCATCCGGGAGGCGTTGCCTGCGGAAAAAGAGGAGGCGCTGACAGACAGGCGAGGGATGCGGCGGCGAAGACCGAAAATCACCGGCCTTGGACCGAAGACGCGCTTGAAGTCCGTGAGTTTACTGATATTCCAAATGAAAACTCATCCGAACGGTTCGAGTTTGTTTTTGAGGTCCCGTTCGAAAGCCTCGCGGCGAATGGTCTCGGCGGCGAGGAGCTTTTTGTGCGTATCCTCCAGCGTGAGGACCTCCCAGTGTCCCCGTGAGAGTCGGTAGCGGCCCTCGGCGTCGTGGATGAGTTCCGGGACCAGCCAGATGACGTCGCCGTCATTGAGATCGTGATTTGGATCGCGGCTCGGACCTCCGATGGACTCGAAGAATGGCCGATCCACCGCGACGGCTATTTTCGATCCCCAACGTCTGAGAGTCGGAACCTTGATTTGTAGCTGCGGCATGAGGCGCTTCGCGCTCGAAGAGCGCCAGTCCGGCCTGCGCACCGCGTCGGGAAACGGCGGTATCGGATGGGCGTCATCGCGCAAATTCAAGAATTCGGACTGCATACCTCTGCCCGAGAAATAAACCGCCTGGATTTCCAGTCCATACCATCTGAGAGCGCTGCCGGACGTTTTGCCGACTACGAGGTCGATCTTCCCAGCGGGTTTGTTTGTACTCGTTCCGCGCATGAAAGATACCTCGCGGGCCAGCATTGCTTCTTCGGAGGAAAAGCCGACGATCTCCGCCAGCCAATTCACGAGCAGTTGTTTCTCTTCGAGCCTGATCGGACAAACGATAACCGGCTCGCCTTGGGATAATCCAAGCCGCCCGTCTTCGCCTTTTTCATAACGTTGGAGGGAACACACGCCGCCCCGCTTCCGGCAAGGCGGCTCGCCCTTTTGGAACGGACATGGCGGGGTTTCGCGTTCCTCTTGCAAGGCAATCTTCGCCAGTCGGCGACGCTCGTCGGGAGAGAGATTGATGAACGGTCGCCCGTACCATTCCGCGACCCCGTACCGCGCGCTCAATCGACGAACACCGGCCGGGGCGTGATGAGGAGTTCGGGTATCCGGGCGTGGTGGGTGTTCTTCATGAGCACCCGAACGGCGTGAAGGGCGTGTTTGCGGACGAGGCGCTCGATCTCGGGCGCGCCGTCGTAAGTCATCAGAAACTCCGCGCCGCTGTCGGCGAGCATTTCGAACAACCGCGGATGATCCATCTCGTTATGTGCGTAAAGGCGTTTGCCCGCCCGCTTGCCGCCCGCAGTGTAGGGCGGATCGGCGAAGACGACCAGTTCGTGAATACGGTCCCTCAACAAATCCTCCAGCCATTTCACCCCGTCGGTTTCTGAAAACTCGATGCGATCCGCATGATTCGTGATCTCGCGCAGACGCTTGGTGATCGTTTCGGGATACCAGCGAGACGCGACGCCTTTTCCGTTCTCTCCCGCGCGGCTGAGCGACGCGCCGGGAGCGAGAATGCCGCCTCGGCGCGTCCGGTTCAGCACGAGGGTGCGGAAGCCGCGCTCGACCAAATCTTCCGGGGTTTGACGCGCCAGCGCGTTCACGGCCTCCCGCGTCGGCTCGAAACGCGCAATCCGCTCGCAGAGCTCGGGGCCGCAGCGAAGCGCCGCCTTCCAGAAAGCCGCCACGTCGCTGTCCAACTCGGCCATGAGGCATCGCTCGGCCAGTCCTTCCATCACGGCCGTCAGCGATACGATACCGCCGCCGGCGAAGGGTTCGACGAGAATTTTGGGAGCCAGATTGAGACTTCGGAGCCAAACGCGGATATGGGGAATCAGCCACGTCTTGCCGCCGGGATACCTAAGAGGACTGCGCTGTGGCACCGAGGCGACGTTCACCGCCGGAATCGGCGAAAGGGGGAACGCATTTTCCCCGGCGCGCATGGATGGAGCGAATATCTCTTCCTGCCGCCCCGCCGCCGTTTCCACTTCCATTGCATTCCTCAAACCGGCCTCGCAATCGCGCTTTCGTCGGTAAACCGGGCGGCGCCCCGCATTATGCGCCACCCACAGAACCCCGTCAAAACCACCCTTTCACGCGCCCCCTCAACCCCCCAACCCGTAAAGCTCCGCTGCGTTGTCGCGCATGATGCGCGCGCGCAGGTCGGGGGCGATGCGGCTCGGCAGGGCGTGGACGGGGGAGTCGAAATCCCAGTGGGGGTAGTCGGTGGCGAAGAGCAGGATTTTATCGGCGCGGACCATCTCGAATATCTGGAGCAGGTGTTCGTCCTTATCCGGCTCCTCGATGGGCTGGCTCGTCACCCGGAAGTGCTCGTAGAAGTATTCGCTCGGCAGCTTCCTGAGCCAGGGCACCTCGGCGCGCATGCCCCGGTAGTTCTTGTCCAGACGCCAGAGCAGCCCCGGAATCCAGGAGAGGCCGCCCTCGATGAGCACGACCCTGAGCTTCGGGAACAGCTCGAACACGCCCTCGCAGATGAAGCTCACGACGTGGGTCATGAAGGCCTGGCTCATCGCCGTGTGCCACTCGATGTAGTAGGTGGGCCAGCCCGAAGCCGTGGGCGGCGGCGCGTTGCCCGCGCCCGTACCGCCGAAATGGATGCCTATGGGGAGTCCGCGCTCTTCCGCCGCCGCGTAGATGGGGTGATACCGCCTCTGGCCGTAGGGGGCGTGCGAGCCCGCCGGGAAGAGCACCTGCGCCATGTCGGCCCGCCCGCCGACGCGCTTTATCTCGTCCACCGCGTGCTGCGGGTCCTGGTGCGAGACGGTGATGGCGCCTCGCAGGCGCTCGTCTTTTTCGAGCCAGTGCTCGATCGTCCAGTCGTTGTGCGCGCGCGCCATGGCCGCGCCGAACTCGGGCGTTCCCATGAAGGAGACGTTGTAGTACGCGCCGTTCAGCACCCCGTAGCTCACCCCGTAGGCGTCCAGCACCTGCTCCTGAAGCATGGCGAGGCTCGAACCCGCCGGGCCGTCCGGCGGTATGGCGTCCTTGCGCACGCCGCCGCCCGCCGTCTTGGGGTAGGGGGCGTTCGGGAGTTTCGTATAGTCGGTTTCCTCTATGTAGTTTCGCCACACGATAGGAAGATAAGGCAGCAGGGTGTCCAGGGACGGGGGTACGTGGTGGATGTCCGCGTCCACCATGCCAATGCTGGATTCTGAGACCGGCAGGGGCGTTTTCGCGGCTTGCGGCGTCGTGCTCATCGTGGCTCCTCCCTGAGAATTATCGGCATATTAGCACGGAAGCGTACGAGGCGGATGTTCGGGAATGATATGCGTGACCCGGGGGAGGGGTTCCGGGCCTTGGATTCGAAAGGGAATTGATCCAACCTGCTTGAAAGTGTTTACGGTTTTGTAGGGGTCGCATATATGCGACCCGGCCTTTTTCGCCGCACGTTACGGGCCGCATATATGCGGCCCCTACAAATGAAAGCTCGGCGGCAAGACTTGCAGCAAAAGATTCACTCCCCCCTTGAGGGGGTTGTTGAAAAACCCTGTTCCGGGGTCGGGCGGACACACAGGTCCCCGGACAGGCTCCTGCGCCTGTCCGGCTACGCGAGACACAATGGTTCTGTAGGGGAGGACCTGTGTGTCCGCCCTCGCCTGTCGTTCTGGTCGTGAGCCTGACGTAGGGGTCGCATATCATGCGACCCGCATATCGAACGGGGAGGGCCGCATAATATGCGGCCCCTACGGTGAGATCCCGACCGGCCCGCAAGGGCTTTTTCAACAGCCCCTTGAGGGTCGGGTTCCCCGAGGGGGAAGCCCGACCCTCAAGGGGGGAGTGGTTGGTTGGCGTTCTGCAAGGGCGAGAGATGTCAACTCCCTCCCCGCTTGGCTCTATACGCCGAATCACGAAATCATAACTTTTTCAACAAGCCCCTCAAAGGGGGAGTGAATTTCCTCTTTCGTTGATTGCGCCTTATCCATTCAGAAGAAGCCGTCGATTCAGATGTATCGTTCCCGAATGTTCCCTAGACGAGCAGCAGCCGTATCGAGCCGCCCAGGGCGATGCTCAGCACGCAGAGGTTGAACGTGCGCCCGCTCAGCCGCTCCTGCACCCACGCGCCGGCCTTGATGCCGAGCCAGAGCACGGGCAGGCCGACCACGGTCGCCCAGATGGTGTCCCAGGTGACGACCGATACCTGCCAGAAGGCGACCACCTTGATGGGGTTCATCACCGCGTAGAGCGTCCATATCGTGCTCACCAGGGTGAGTTTCTCCAGTCTCTGGCTGATCAGGACGGGGGTCAGGAAGATCGCCCCGCTGTTGGCGAGCGCGGAACAAAGCCCGCTCATGACGCCGAAGCCCCCGCCCTGCCACGCGGGCATGGGAGGTATCTCGAAGGGCCTGCCCCTGATTTCCACGAGCGCCTGGTAGGAGGCGAGCGAGAAGCAGATGGCGCCGATCAGGATTTTCAGCCCCGCGCCCGGCAGCCAGGTGAGGAGCCACACGCCGCCAGCCAGCCCGACCACGATGCCGGGCGCCAGGATGAGCACGTAGCGCAGGTTCCACTTTCCCCAGAAATCGGGCGCCGACCCCAGGCCCGACCAGCAGCTGAACATCGCGATGAGGCCGAGCGAGAAGGTGGGCGAGAACGCGAAGATGAGAAACGGCGTGATCACCAGGCCCACGCCCGCCCCGAAGGTGCGCACCAGAAAACCGTTGCAAAACGCCGCCGCGAGAACGAAGCCCCACTCGATGAGCGTGAAATCCGGCATCGTCAGCCCGTCTCGAGCAGAAGGCGCAGGGCGGTTACGAGGGAGAGCAGCAGGAGGATGAAGGTGAATCCCTTCTGGGGGATTTTAAGCAGCGTCCGCCTGCCGCACCAGCTTCCGGCCCATGCGAGGGGGAAGGCGAGAGCGCCCGCCACGAGCATGGGCGTCTGAACGATGTCGCCATACCACAGCGTGGCGACCTTGAACGGGTTCACGCAGAACCATACGACGATGATGCTCGCCACTATAGCCGTTTTCGACATGCCCTGGCTGACGAAGAACAGGCTCAACACGAGGCCGCCCGAGTGGAACATGGCGCTGATGATTCCGCCGCCTATCCCGATTCCCACGCCCGCCTGGGGAGAGACGGGCGGCGGCTTGATCTCTCCCTGGAACTGACGCCAGATGAACAGCCCGGCGAAGAAGACGCAGGTCAGCCCGATGCCCTTTCTCAGCCAGTAGTCGGGCAGGTGCACCAGCGCGTAGACGCCCAGGAGGATGCCGATGTAGAAGCCGGGCACCAGGTAGCGGAGAAAGCGGGTCTCCCACTGCTTCCAGAACATGGGGATGGCGAAGAAGTCCGTCACCCACATGAGGACGGCGATGATGCCGATGATGAACCGCGTGGGCCAGAACATGATCAGGACCGGAACGAGAAAGATGCCGATCCCGGAACTGAATGTGGTTTTCAGAAAGCCGACGAAAAAAGCGGCGATCCCGAACGCCAGCAACTCATGAGTCGAGTAGTCCAAAGTATCCCCTGCTTGCCTGTGCCGTAACGAAGCGCCAGCTTAGCGATTCGGGGGGCCTGGAACAAGGGCGGGGCGGTTTCGCGTGGTTGTTGAAAAAGTCGGAGAGGGGAAATTTGTGTGTAGGGGTCGCATACTATGCGACCCTCCCCGTCAGGGACATCCGGGCCGCATAGTATGCGGCCCCTACAATCGAGATTACACACCGTCATTCCGGCGGATGCCGGAATCCAGGGACTTTGCCTTTTCGACTTTGCTCTTCGCCTTTTCCCACCCAGTGGTGAGAACATGAAATACCGGATCGCCTTGATCCTCATCGGCTCTGGATTCCGGCAGGCGCCGGAATGACGGCAGTGGATCGAGCACCAGCCATGAGAGAGAGTTGCAGTGTGGCCCCAAATGTCAGACGTGTTCCACCATTGCAAATTCGGGGTGTAGGTCGGACATATATGGCCGACATATTATGCGGCCCACATTGTGAAGGCGAAAAAGCAGGGCCGCATATATGCGGCCCCTACACACTTTCATGCAAGGCGGTATTCCGTCGCCGTCATACCGGCATTGCAGGTTTTTCCACAACCCCGCGCGCCGGCGCCTAATAGGTGGTGACGCCGCCTTCGATTCCGAACAACTTGGGGAGCAGGCCGTGGAAGTAGTAGACGTCGAGCAGCGCCAGGCCGAAGAACAGCGCGATGAAGATGAGGATCAGGCCCGCGACGAAGCACGGTATCTGGGCGATGGCTTTGAAGACGCCCGCGATCCCGCCTTTTTTGAGCGGATAGCCGCAGTGGGGGCACGAGGCGGCTTCGGTGCTCAAAAGCCCCCCGCATTCGAGGCAGTTCAGGAGCGACATCTCATCGCGCCTCTTTTATCGCGTGGAGGAATTCGGGGATTTCGATGGATGACGTGTCGATGCTCGCGGGGTCCTCGCCCATGTAGACTTTCTTGATGGCGGCGCGCACGATCTTGGCCGAGCGCGTCTTGGGCAGCGCCTCGACGAACTTGACCTCATCGGGGCGCAGGCTCTTTCCGAGATATTTGACGGTCTCTTCCTTGAGGTCCTCGCGGAGCGCGTCGCTCGGCTCTTGGCCCCCGACCAGCACAACGAAACAGGTGAGGCCTTCTCCCTTGATGGGATGCGGCGCGCCGATGACGGCGGCCTCCACCACGGCGGGGTGTCTGATGAGGGCGGCCTCCACCTCGGCGGGTCCCACGCGCTTGCCCGCGACGTTGATGGTGTCGTCAGACCGCCCGAAGAGATACCACTGCCCGTCCGCATCCAGGCGCGCCCAGTCGCCGTGGTACCAGACGTCCGGCCAGCGCGAGAAATAGGTCTCGAGGAAGCGCGCGCCGTCTTTCAGGAACCCCTTGGTCATCGAGGGGACGGGCTGCTTGAGCACGAGGTGGCCGATCTCCCCGCGGACGGGCCGGCCCTCCTCATCGAACACGTCGGCGTCAGAACCCAGCGCCGGGCCGCCGAGCGAGCACGGCGTGAGCGGAACGATGGGGTAGGGCTGGAGGATGCAGCCGCAAAGCTCGGTGCCGCCCGATATGTTCATGACGGGGCAGCGCCCGCCGCCCACTTTTTCGAAGTACCACATGTAGGATTCCGGGTCCCAGGGCTCGCCCGTCGAACCCAGTACGCGCAAGGATGAGAGGTCGTGTTTTTCCACCCATTCGTCGCCCTGGCTGATCAAGAGCCGCACGGCGGTGGGCGAGACGCCGAAGATGGAGACCTCGTGATCGCTCGCGAGCTTCCAGAGCCTGTCCGGCTCGGGCCAGTTGGGCGCGCCCTCGTATATGAGATACGTGCCGCCCCCGAACTGAACGCCAATCATCTTCCAGGGGCCCATCATCCAGCCGATGTCCGTCACCCAGAAGAGAACGTCCGAATCGCGCAGATCCATGCAGTAGCGGATCTCCTTGGCCACGTTGAGCATGCAGCCCGCGTGGGTGTGCACCGAGCCTTTCGGCTTTCCCGTCGTGCCCGAGGTGTAGATGATGAGGGAGAGGGCCTCGGCGGGCAGGCGCTCGGTTTCGGCTTCTTCGGGATGTCCCTCGATGAAATCGTCCCAGTCGACGTCGCGCCCGGCCTGCATGGGAACTTCAGTTTCCGTTCTTCTGAAGACCACGACTTTCTCGACCCGGGTTCCGAGTTCCAGGGCCTTGTCCATCAGGGCCTTCACGCCCACTTCCTTGCCCCGGCGCATCCCGCCGTTCGACGTGAAGACGAGCCGGGCTTCCGCGTGCTCCAGTCGCTCGGCGACGGCCTCGGGGCCGAAGCCCGAGAAGATGGGAATCGCCACGACGCCTATTTTCAGGCACGCGAACATGGCGAACACCGTCTCGGGCAGCATGGGCATGAAGATGCCCGCGCTGTCGCCGGGCCGCATCCCCATCCCGCGCATGGCGTTCGCCAGGCGGCAGACGTGGGCGTTCATCTCGGCGTAGGTGTAGCGGCGCACCTCGCCGCCGTCCCCCTCCCAGATGAGGGCCGTCCTGTCGCGTTTTGAGGTCTCCAGGTGCCTGTCGATGCAGTTGTGGACGATGTTGAGTTCGCCGCCCAAGAACCACTTCGTCCAGGGCAGGCCGCCCGATGCGTCCATTATCTCGTCATACGGCCTGTACCAGGAGACGCCCATGTCCTTCTCGACCGCCGACCAGAAGCGGCCCACGTCTTCCCTGAAATAATCGATCAACGCCTCGTAGCTCGTAAGCCCCTGTTTCTTCATGAAGCGGGCGACGTTCGAGTTTTGGAGAAAATCCTCATTCGGCCGCCAGATGATCTCGGGCATCGCTACACCGCTTCCTTGATGGCGTCGAGGTGCGCGGGGTTTTCGAGGGAGTTCAAGTCCATGTGGTCCACGGGTTCCCCCAGATAGACCTTCTTGATGGCGTTTCTCACGATTTTCGCAGAGCGCGTCTTGGGCAGGGCTTTCACGAAGCGCACCTCATCGGGCCTCAGGCTCTTGCCGAGATACTCCACCGCCTGGTCTTTCAGCTCCTCGCGCAGCGCGTCGGTAGGCTCGTAAGAATCGTGCATGACGACGAAGCAGGTGAGGCCCTCTCCCTTGACCGGGTGCGGCGTTCCCACGACGGCCGCCTCGATGACGCCGGGGTGCTTGATGAGTTCGGATTCGATCTCGTTCGGCCCCACGCGCTTGCCCGATACCTTGATGGTGTCGTCCGACCGCCCGTAGAGATACCAGAGCCCCTGCTCGTCCACCTTGGCCCAGTCGCCGTGGTACCACACGCCCTCCCAGCGCGAGAAATAGGTCTCGAGGTAGCGCTCCGGCTCCTTCCAGAAGCCGTTGGTGAGCGAGGGGATGGGCTGTTTGAGCACCAGATGGCCCACCTCGCCGCGTATGGGCTTCGCGTCTTCGCCGTACACGTCGGCGTCCGTGCCCATGGCGGGCGCGCCCAGCGTGCAGGGGCTTAAGTCCATGACGGGCAGGGGTTGTAAGAGGCAGGCGCCTATCTCGGTGCCGCCCGAGATGTTCATGACGGGGCACCGCCCGCCGCCCACCTTTTCGAAGTACCACATGTAGGATTCCGGGTCCCACGGCTCGCCCGTGGAGCCCAGCACGCGCAGGGAAGAGAGGTCGTGTTTTTCCACCCATTCATCGCCCGCGCTGATCAGCACGCGCACCGCCGTGGGCGATAGGCCCAGGTGGGTGACGCCGTTCCTGGAGATAATCTGCCACAGGCGGTCCGGCGTGGGGTGATTCGGCACGCTCTCATAGAGCTGACACGAATGGCCGTTGAAGTGAGAACCCACCAGTTCATAAGGCGCCATGACCCAGCCGAAGTCCGTCACCCAGAACACCGTGTCGCCGTCGCGCATGTCGAGGCAGTACTTTAACTCGCGCCCGGGGCCGCTCATTAACCCTGCGTGGGTGTAGACGGTGCCCTTGGGCTTGCCGGTGGTGCCCGAGGTGTACATGATCATCGAGACGGCGTCGGCGGGGAGCCGCTCGGTTTCGGCTTGCGGCGATTGCCCCGCAACGAAATCGTCCCAGGTGACGTCGCGCCCCTCCTTCATGGGGACCGCATCGCCCGAGCGCGTGAGGACGACCACTTTTTCGACCTTCGTGCCGCGCGCAAGCGCCGCGTCCGCCGTGCCTTTCAAGGGAACCTTCTTGCCCCGGCGGACGGCGCCGTCCACCGTGAAGAGGATGCGCGCTTCGGCGTGGATGAGCCGCTCGGCCAGACCCTCGGGGCCGAAGCCCGAGAAGACGGGCAGCACGGCCACGCCGGTCTTGAAGCACGCGTACATGACGATGGCGGCTTCGGGCACCATGGGGAGGAACACGCCCGCCACGTCGCCGGGCTTCAAGCCCATCGCGCGCATGGCGTTCGCGAGGCGCGATACCTCCGCCGAAAGCTCGGCGTAGGTGAATGCGCGTACCTCGCCCCCGTCGCTCTCCCAGACGAGCGCGGTCTGGTCCTTGCGGCCGCCTTCCACGTGGCGGTCGATGCAGTTGAGTACCAGGTTCGTCTCGCCTCCGATGAACCACTTCGCCCACGGGAAGCCGCCGCTCAAGTCCAGAAGCTCGTCGTAGGGCCTGTACCATTCGAGCCCCATGTCTTCGAGCACGACATCCCAGAAGCGCCGGATGTCCTCGACAGACCAGCTTAAGAACTCGCGGTAATCGGTGATGCCGAGCTTTTTCATCAGCTTGGCGATGTGGCTGTTCGTCAGGAAATCCTCGTTCGGCCGCCAAATGATGTCAGAAGCGTTCACTTGCCTTTACCCTCCGCTATTTTCTGGCGTTGTCGTTCGTCCATATCTTCATGTCGCCGGAGACGTACTCGTCCACCACGCCCCACTTGCCGGCCTCGATCTTTCCGGGCGGCTCATGCGCGCCCGCCGCCACGTCTTCGACGAACCGCGCCATCCGCCCGATAATGGAAATATCCTCGCACGGGTCGGTATGGCCCGAGCAGACGAATCTGGCGTCGTTATCTTCGGCGATTCGCTGGAGCCTGCGCATCGAGGGGCCGTACTGGGACAGGACGGCCGTCGGCACCTGGATGAACAGCGGCTGGCCGGGCTTCACCAGATCGCCCGAGATGAGCACGCGCTCTCGCTCGTCATAGAGCGAGATACTGCACGGCGAGTGGCCCGGCGTGTCGTATACGTGGATTTTCCTGCCGCCCAGGTCGATGACGTCGCTCTCCTGCACCGCCCGGCCGAATTTGCCGGGGGGTATGGTGAAGGTCTCGGGGTCGAACCCCTCGGGGAAGGGTTTCCCGCTCCACGTCTGCACGAACTCCCGGCAACCGGCGGTGTAATCGTTCGCGAGCTTATCCTCGCCGTTCGGGTGAACGCCGACGGCATCCCACTCATGGACGGCGCCCACGTGGTCCCAGTGCGTGTGGGTCAGGACGTGCTCCACCGGAAGATCGGTTATCGACTCGCAGAGCCTGCGCACGCTGCCCACGCCGATTCCGCCGTCGAGCGAGAGGGCCTTCTCCCCGCCCACGAGCAGGAACATGTTCCACCGCCCGGCCTCTGATATCTGGTAGGTACCCGGCGCGAACTCGATGACCTCATACCAGCCTTGCGTGTCCATGGCGTCTTTTTCCTGGAATTACTTTCTCGCGTGGTCCTGAATCCACACCTTGACGCGGGGGAACACGTACTCGTCCACGACCCCCCACGCGCCGCCGTCCACCTTGGCGGGCGGGTCGTACTTGCCCGCTTCGAGGTCTTCCATGTTCTGCGCCATCTCGCCGATGATGGAGGGGTCCGGATAGGGGTCGGTGTGGCCCGAGGTGATCCAGCGCACCTCGTTCTCCGCGGCGACCTTCTCGAGCTTGCGCAGCGAGGGCGCGTAGTCGGAGAGCACCGCCGTGGGCACCTGGAGGAAGAGGTATTCCTCGCAGCGGATCAGATCGCCCGAGACGAGAATCTTCTCACGCTCGTCGTAGAGCGAGATGCTGCAGGGCGAATGGCCAGGCGTCTCGTATACGTGGAACTTCCGGTTGCCCAGGTCGAACGTGTCGCCCTCTTGGAGCGTCCAGCCGAACGTGGCGGGTTTGATGCCGTAGGCCTCCTCGTCGAACCAGTCGGGGAAGGTGTTTCCGTTCTTTTTCCACATGTTCAGGAAGCCTTGTTCGAGTTTCGAGAAATCGTTGGCGAGCAGGTCCTTGCCGACGGGGTGGACGCCCACGCGCTCCCACTGCGAGGCCGCGCCCAGGTGGTCCCAGTGGGTGTGGGTGAGGACGAAGTCGATGGGCTTGTCCGTGATGCTCTCGTAGAGTTTCCTTAAGTTAGCAATCCCGATGCCGCCGTCGATGGCGACCGCCCTGTCGTCTCCTTCGAGGAGGAGCATGTTGAACCTGCCGCCTTCTGTGATTTGATAGCTGCCCGGTGCGAAATTGTTGACGGAATACCAGTCCTGGGTTTCCATGGAAGCGCCTTTCTGCTTGAGGGAATAAGAAATTATTCGCTTTTCGATAAGAGGCGTTCCCGCCCCTGTCGTTTGTACGAATCGATGGCCCTAATCTAGCCCCATTGCCCCGCCCGAATCAAGCGAGGGAGTTGTTGAAAAAGTCCTCTCTGCTTCATCCTGAGTAGCGGCCCTTCGACAGGCTCAGGACAGGCTCCGCCGTCCCCCCGCCTTCCTCATCCTGAGTAGGCGCGTAAGCGCCGTATCGAAGGATGCTCTCTCGCGTCGGCGCGAGGCGTTCGATTCCCCTCGCCCTTCGATACGCCGCCTCCGGCGGCTACTCAGGGTGAGGAAAGAAGCGTTTGCGTTCTGCAAGGGGGGAGTAGAGTCTCCCGAAGGTTCGTAGGGACAGGCCCCTGTGCCTGTCCGCTGTGGAGGTTCCTCCCCGGTTACCCAATCGGGCGGCCACGGGGGGCCGCCCCTACGGTGAACAATTCGGTGCGTGGATTCCATCCCCATGGAGGCTTTTTCAACCCCCCCAACCCCCCTCGCCAGGGGGGCTTTTTCAACGGCCCATTCCCGCCGCCCGGCGGCCTCAGCCCTTGAAAACCGGCGCGGGCTGGCTGAAGAATCGCTCGATCAAGTAGAAGACGATGTTATGGTTTTTCTCCTGCAGGCTCGCGTGGGCGACCCCGGGCATCATGACGAACTGCTTGTCCGGATTCGGCAGCAGCCCGAAGAACGCCATCAGGTCGTCGAGATGGGCGATGCCGTCGAACTCCCCGCGCGCGATCATCACGGGAGCGGTGATTTTCTCAGGCTTCACCAGCGGCAGCCGCTCGCACATGTCGATGTAGGTTCCGTTGGGGATCGTATCGTCGAGCGCGCAGATGGCCTTTGCGAATTCATCGACGACGTCGCGGTAGGCCGTGCCGGGATGATCGCGCGTGAAGATGCTCTTGATGAACTCCGGGTTCACGGGCCTTCTGGAAGTCGAGGCCACGCCCTGGAACCGCTTGCGTCTTTGCTCAAGCGTCGGGCTTCCTTCGCCCGTCCAGACGAAGGCGTCCAGGATCAGCCGCTTCACGCGCCGGGGGTTTTTCTGCGCGAACAGGGCGGCCCTGAGCGCGCCGGACGAGATGCCGTAGAGGTGTACCGCGTTCTTTCTGCTGATTCGCCGGATCACGTTCGCCGCCGCCAGAACGTCCCTGGCGCCGCGCTCGATACCGCAGGAGACCCGCCTCGACTTGGTGGATCTCCCGTAGCCCTCGCAGTCCACGCACCAGACGTCGTAGCCGCGCTCGGCGAGATGGTCCATCAGGGAGTATCCGGGCCGGGTCTTCACCTGGAGGTCGAACGTGGGCGTGGAGGCCATGGACGAGCCGTGCACGAGGAGCACCGCGTCCCCTGGTGATTCTGCGCCCTCTTTTCGCTTCCTCCACAGGAACAGATCGGCGCCGTCGTGATGCGCCCGGTGCTCTTCGCCCGTGATTTTCGTTTTCGGCATGGGTATCCTTCCTCTAGGTGGGTTATCGCAAAAGTTATCTTCGCTCGGTCGAACCCTCATTCATCAATCGGGTTCGACCTCCCTTATCGGTTGGAATCGATCATCGCCGTCATTCCGGCGTCATTGTCGTTTTATTGTAGGGGCATGCGACCCAGCCTTTTTGCCGCTCGTCATGGGCCGCATATATGCGGCCCCTACAGTCGAGATTACATACCGTCATTCCGGCGAAAGCCGGAATCCATTTTTCCGCCTTTTGCTTTTCGTCAGGGTTCCCGCGCATCGGCGGGGAGTGAAACGCTGTCTTTCATTCACCCGCGCCCGCAAATGGATTCCGGCTTTCGCCGGAATGACGAACAAAAACCAAATTCGTCGTGAGTCCCGAGAAGAGAACGCCGTCTACCGTAGGGACAGGTCGCGACCTGTCCCTACAACAAACGTAAATCCTCTCGCATTGGACTTTTCCATCGGGCATTCCCCTTGGGATGCCCGACCCCTCGATGTGGAAATCGTTTGTATAAGCGGCGTTCCTGTGGGATTCTCGGTTCAGCGTAATATGGGCGCGCGAAGATGAACAATCACGAAAGGAGAATTTTGTGGAATTCAGATACGACCACGTGCACTACCTGACGCGCGACGTCCGCGCCATGGCGGATTTCTTCGAGCATGTCTTCGAGTTGGAACTGATCTCCTACGAGGAGTATTTCAAGGGCGCGCCCTACGCCATCTTGAAACTCGGCGAAGGGGACCTGCGAATCAGGGGGTACCGCCCGGACGATGAACCCGACGCCGTGGCGCCTGAATTGACCCACGGACTCGACCATCTGGGCGTCGCGGTGGACGACGTCGTGGCGGCGGTCGCCCGGCTCGAAGAGCGCGGCGCCGAAGTCTCGATGCCGCCCGTGGCCGCGGGCGTGGGCGGGCGGATGATCGCCTTCATCAAGGGGCCGGAGAACATCCGCGTCGAGATATGCGAGCGGCCGCGCAAGTCCGGGGAGAGCGATTGAACAGCCCCCCGGCCTCACCGAAGCCATCCGCCGATTCGGGAATGACGCTCGAACTGGTGCTGGGCTCGCTCCTCCTCACGACGGTGTGGGGCATGGCGCAGCCCGTCATCAAGGGCGCCTATGCGGGCGTAACCCCCTACGCCATGATATGGATGCGCTGCTGCGCGGGGGTGCTGACCCTCACGCTCTACAGGCTGCTGATGCGCGTTCCCGAGAGCGTGACCCACCACGACCCCTGGCGGGAGAAGGGACACCGCATCCTGAACGCCCTCATGCACAACGCCTACGTCTGGTTCCTCTACCAGGGGATGTTCGGAACAGCCGCCGCGCGCGCCTCGGTGCTGCTCTACACGCAGCCCGTCTGGGTGATGCTGCTGAGCGCCCTCTTTCTCACCGGCGAGCGCATCACCCTCGTGCGGGCGCTGGGCTTCGCGACGGCGATGGCGGGCACCGTCACCGTCTTCTCGCACAGCCTCGACGCGGGCGGCTCCATGCGGGCCGATTTCTTCATCCTCATCGCCGCCGCCGGCTGGGCGACGCAGACGATCCACTACCGCCGGTATCTGAGTAATTCCGACGTCACCTCGATCGCCAGGTGGTCCATGCTCATCGGCGCGCCGACTTATTTCCTCCTCTCTTTCTCCCAGCCCGATTTCGGGATCACCCATATCGGCGGCCCGCAGATCTTCGCGGTGATCTACATGGGCGTCATAGCGAGCGCGCTGCTCCTGGCCTACTGGGGCCACTTGCTGCTCCGGTATTCACCCGCCAAGATATCGGTGTTCTTCTTCATGACGCCCATCGTCGGCGTGGCGGGGAGCGCCCTCTACCTGGGCGAGCAACTGGGCTGGCATCTGCTGGTCGGCGCGGCGCTTACGGCGGCGGGCGTGTGGCTCGTTACGGGGGAGAGGAGGTAGGGCGGGCCTTCCTCCGCAAGCACGAGATTCCCCCATAAGGGCCGTTCGCGAACGGCCCCTCCGAAACCATCGCCCCCGTTTGCCGATGCCCGTCATCCCGGCTTTCGCCGGAATGACGGGGATGGTCAATTCCGAGCGAGGAGGGTTTTTTCAACAACCCCGGAAGGGGGGGATTGCCGGTTCGCCCACCGCCTGAACCGGGCGCCTTTCCCTCACCCTGCGCAGCCCCTCCCGACTCGCTTCATCCTGAGTAGCGGCGAAGCCGCGTATCGAAGGCGCGAACCCGACCGATGAGGGGTTGTTGAAAAGGCCGGAGAGAGACAATTTGTTTGTAGGTGACAACCCCTCCTTGGGGTTGTCCCACGCATATCATGCGACCCGTATTGTGAAGTCGAAAAGGCAGGGCCGCATAATATGCGGCCCCTACGGTGAGATACCGACTGGCCCGTAAGAGCTTTTTCAACAGCCCCTTCCCAGTCGCGTTTGACCTCCGGCGGCTGCTCTGGGTGAGGGATTGCCGGGAGGTTGGTCGAGCGGAAAGCAGGGCTAGTCGGCCGCGTCCTCGCCGCGGGCGTGCGCCAGCTCGCGCGCGCTCGGATTCACCGACGGGCGGAAGGGCACCTCGCAAACCTGCGCGCGGTCGGGCCGCCCCGGCTCGCCGGCGTACTCGTCCGGCAGCCAGACCAGCAGCTCGGTACCGACCGCCGACTTGCCGATCGGCACGTAACCCAGCGCGATGTTGGACCCCAACTCGGGGGCGTGCCACGGGGAAGTCAGGTAGCCGATCGGGTCGCCTCCGTCGGCGTCCGAGACCAGCCAGAAGTCGGGCGCGTAGTCGTCGATCGGCTTGCCGCCCAGCTTCATGCCCACCATCACCATCGAGAACGGCGGACGCCCCGCGGCGATCTCGGCGCGCATCCGTTCGAGGGCCGCCCGGCCGATGTAGTCGCCCTGCTTCTTGCGCGGCACCTGATAGGCCAGGTTGCACTGGAAAGGCGCCGTCTCGTGGTCGATGTCCTGCCCCCAGGACAGGATGCCGGCCTGGATGCGGCGCTGATGGCCGGGGGCGGTGACCATCAGCCGGTGCGGCTCCCCCGCGTCGAGCACCGCGCGCCACAGCTTCTCGGCGTGCAGGGTGGCGTCGCGCAGATAGATCTCGTAGCCCTTCTCTCCCGAGAAGCCGGATTGGGTTACGACCACCCGGCAGCCCTCGATCTCGGCTTCAAGGATGCCGTAGTAGGGGATGTTCCGGACGCCGTCGCCCACCAGATCGACCATCAGCGCGAGCGACTTCGGCCCCTGTATCTGCAGCGGGCAGACGTCGATCTCGTTGATTTCCACGTCCATCCGCTTCCCGACGTTGACGCCTTGCAGCCACAACAGCATGTCGGAGTCCGCCAGCGAGAACCAGAATTCCTCCTCGGTCAGGCGCAACAGGACCGGGTCGTTCAGTATCCCGCCCTTCTCGTTGCAGAGAATGACGTACTTCGCCTGCATCGGCCTGATGCGGGTCGCGTCGCGGGTAATGACGTAGTCGACGAACCGCTCCGCATCCGGTCCCTTGACCTGGATCTGCCGCTCGACCGCGACGTTCCAAAGCGTCACGTGGTTCGTCAGCGCCTCGTGCTCGACGGCCGCGCCGCCCGCCTCCGGCCTGACGTAGCCGCGCGGATGGTAGATGCGGTTGTAGACCGTGGCCCGCCAGCAGCCCGCGTCGTGGGACAGATGCCAGTAGGGCGACTTCCGCACCCGCGTGGAGATGAGCAGCTCCGTGGGCGTCCGGCCGCTCTGGCGCAGGTTGATGGGAACGATTCGGTCGGACTGGTCTACGCTGCGCGGCTGGCCACTCATGGCTCCTCCTGCTCCGCCGCGCCTTCCGGCTTTCCGGCGCGGCTCCGGTACGCGGTCGACTCGCAATGATTCGGCGGCAGCGGCTGCGCCGACCGCGGCGCAACTGATGCCGAAAGCGGGCGGCGACCCGATGCCGCCGACCCCTCGGGGTGCGGGTTCGCCGCCGCTGCCGGGGCGCTCCCGACTCTCACTACACTTGAAAACGGGGTTAATTATATGCCATATATGCAATGTTTCAAGGCCGAACTTCCGGTCAGGGCGTGATGTGGACGCCCATGCCGCTCATGGGGGCAAGACCGGGAGCCTGCGCGATCGACTCCGGGGCCGGGCATGTAGCGAGTCGTGACCGTCATGCGTACGCGGGGGATCAGCTTTGAAAGACGCCATCAACAATCCATCCGAGAGCGCTTCGCCGCCGCCGGGGCGGGCGACGATCGCCGTGATCGGCGCCGGCATCGTCGGCAACTGCCTGGTGCGGCACCTGGCGGATCTGGGGTGGGACGACCTGGTGCTGATCGACAAGGGGCCGCTGCCCAACCCCGGTGGTTCGACCGGCCACGCGTCGAACTTCATCTTCCCCACCGATCACAACCGTGAAATCGCGATGCTGACGCTGGAGAGCCAGCGCCAGTACGCCGCGCTCGGCGTCAACACCACGTGCGGCGGCATCGAAGTGGCGCGCACGGATGCCCGCATGGAGGAGTTGCGCCGGCGGATGACCTCGGCTCTGTGCTGGGGCATCAAGGCCGAGCTGCTTGATCCCGCCGAGGTGGTCGCCAAGGTGCCGTTCGTGAACGGCGACGTGATCCTGGGCGGCTTCTACACGCCGAGCGTGTCGGTGGTCGACCCGGTCCGGGCGGGCGCCATCATGCGTGAGGAGGCGCTGGCCAGGGGAGCGCTGACCGTGCTGGACAACACCGAGGTCACGGGGCTTGAGGTATCGCGCCCGCCGTTCGGCCGTCCGCGCGTCCGGGCTGTGGAGACGACGCGCGGCGCAATAGAGGTGGAGCAGGTGGTGATTGCGTGCGGCGTCTGGAGCCCGCGAGTCGCCGCGCTCGCCGGAGCGACCATCCCGCTTACCCCGGCGGTGCACCAGATGGCCGACATGGGCTCGATCGACCTGTTGCAGAAGACGGGAAACGAGATCGGCTATCCGATTGTCCGCGACATGGACAACTTCATGTACGAGCGGCAGCGTCACGGGGTGATGGAGATCGGCTCGTACGCCCATCGCCCCATCCTGGTGCGGCCCGACGACATTCCTTCCCTTGCGGAGGCGGAGCGGACGCCCACCGAGCTGCCCTTCACCGGCGACGACTTCGCTCCGCAGCTCGCGCACGCCCGGACGATCATGGGCGAGTTGCTCGCCGGTTCCGAAATGCAGTATTCGGTGAACGGACTGCTGTCCCTGACCCCGGACGCGCAGCAGGTGCTGGGCGAGACCGCCGAGGTGGAGAAGCTCTGGTCGGCGGCCGCGGTCTGGATCAGGGAGGGCCCCGGCTCCGCGCGCCTGATCGCCGAGTGGATCACCCACGGCTATCCGCGTCTGTGCGACCCGCACGGCTCGGACGTCACGCGGTTCTACCCGCACGAGCGAACCGAGCGCCACATCCGGGAGCGATGCCGCGAGCACTTCAACAAGACGTACGGGATCGTGCATCCGCGCGAGCAGTGGGCGTCCGATCGCGGCATGAACCGGGCGCCGTTCCACGATCGCACCGCGGACCTGGGCGCCGAATTCTTCGAAGCGCGCGGCTGGGAGCGGCCCCAGTGGTACGCGTCGAACGAGGATCTGGTCGCCCGCTACGGCGTTTCGGATCGCCCGCACGAATGGGATCGCCGCTGGTGGTCGCCGATCATCAACGCGGAGCATCTCCACATGCGGGAGAAGGCCGGGATCGTGGATTTGAGCGCCTTCCAGATCTTCGACGTATCCGGCCCCGGCGTCGTGCCCTACCTGGAGCGGTTGACGGTCAACCCCTGCGACCGTCCGGTGGGCAGATCGATCTACACCCCGCTGTTGACGCCGGACGGCGGGATACGCGCCGACCTCACCATACAGAGGCTGGCGGAAGATCGGTTCCGCATCGTGACGGGCGCCTTCGACGGCGCGCGCGACGAGGCCTGGTTCCGCCGCCATCTGCCCGGGGACGGCTCGGTTCAGTTCGAGAACCGGTCGTCGGCGCTGTGCACCATCGGGGTATGGGGGCCGGACGCCCGCGCGCTGCTCTCGGAGATCGCCGAAGCCCCGCTGACGCGGGAAGCGTTTCCGTACGGGACGGCGCAGGAGGCGCTTATCGACGGCGTTCCGACGACGATGCTGCGCATTTCCTACGTGGGCGAGAGCGGATGGGAGATCTACGCGCCCACGTCGCAAGGCGCGCGCCTGTGGGACGCGATCCGGGAGGCGGGCCGCGCCTTCGACGCCCGGCCCGTCGGCATCGGCGTCTACGGAACCACGGGACGCCTCGAGAAGGGATACGCGCTCATGGGCGCCGATCTCACGTCGGAGTACTCGCCGGTGGAGGCGGGCCTGGCGCGGCCCCGCGTGAAGGCCGCGGAGTTCATCGGGAAGCAGGCCTACCTGGAGGCGCGCGCCGAAGGTCCGGCGGCGAAGCTGTGCATGCTGACGGTCGACGATCACGCCGGCGAATCCGGGATGATGCGGTTCCCCGCCGGCGGCAGCGAACCGATACTGACGCTTGAGGACGAGCGCCTCGTCGACGCCAAAGGACGGGAGTCCTTCGTCACCTCGGCCGGCATGGGGCCCTCCCTCGGCAAGCACCTCCTGCTGGCCTATCTGCCGATCGATCAGGCGGCGGCCGGCAACAAGCTGCAGGTGGTGTATATGAACGAGCGCCTCCCCGTGACCGTGGCGCCGCCCTCGGCGATGTTCGACCCCGAGAACGCCCGCATGAAAGCATAGCCGCCGCGGAAAGCGTCCCGGAGCAACCGGGCGCATGCGGCGGGCCGCCGGGTTCGCCGGGTCGATTCGGCCCCGATCCCCGCATCTCCATACGGGCCCGCTGCAGATGAAACGCCGCAACCGAGAGGCCGGATGCGCGGCCGAGCCGGACCATCTTGCGCCAACCCCTCCCCAAAAACCGCTTGCGTTCTCGTGGGCGTCCATGTGCGGACGCACGGGTCCGCCTCTACGTTTCGTTTCGCAGAGGTTGGTAGGTGGCGCTCCCTCCTCGGGAGCGCTCCACACATATCATGCGACCCGCATTGTGAAGACGAAAAGGCAGGGCCGCATAATATGCGGCCCCTACGGTGAGCTCCCGACCGGCCCGCAAGGGCTTTTTCGACAACCCCGCAAACCGCCGACGCCTCTCTCCTCACCCTGAGTAGCCGCCGAAGGCGGCGTATCGAAGGGCCCTGTCCTGAGCCTGTCGAAGGGCGAGGAGAGTCGAACGCCTCGCGCCGAGGCGAGCGGGCATCCTTCGATACGCGGCTTCGGCGGCTAGTCAGGATGAGGCTGACAAGGCGGCATGCAAGACGAGGATTTGACACGACTGACGAGAAGCAAAAACCACTTCCCCCTTGAGGGGGTTGTTGAAAAACCCTGTTCCGGGGTCGGGCGGACACACAGGTCCCCGGACAGGCTCCTGCGCCTGTCCGGCTACGCGAGACACAATGGTTCTGTAGGGGAGGACCTGTGTGTCCGCCCTCGCCTGTCGTTCTGGTCGTGAGCCTGACGTAGGGGTCGCATATCATGCGACCCGCATATCGAACGGGGAGGGGCGCATAATATGCGGCCCCTACACCGGCCCCTGCACCGACACCCGAATGAGACGTGTAGCAGGGATAACCCCGAAGAGGGGTTGTCCGAACCCTCCGTGGTTGTCCCCATCGGACAGGCACGGAGGCCTGTCCCTACGGATATCGGTCGGTTACATCTTCCGAAATACGAAATCAGGGCTTTTTCGACACCCCGTCCATCCCGGCCCGGCCCGTCCGTCCGCCGCTTGACGGGCCGCCCCCCGTCGCATAGGATTCGCCTCGCCACATTACTTGCGGAGCGACCTGCATTCGGGTCGCCCGCGGAATACAACACCGTATCCTTGCGGGAATACGCGGGAACCTACCCATAATCCGTGAGTAGTGTGGCAACGGCCCGATCCGGGCCCGCCTGAAACGGCGGAATTGCGCCCGTTTCCATGGACGGTTGCCGAAAGGGAGGAATCCACGTGAAGACTTGGAATCGCACCATACCCGCCCTCGCGCTGGCGGCGATGATGACCCTGGCCGGTTGTGGTGGTGGTGGAAGCGCGAGCGCGCCGACGCCGACACCCACACCGACACCGACGCCAACACCCACACCGACGCCGACACCCACACCAACGCCGACGCCAACGCCGACAGAACCACGGGGAGAACTCGCGCTTCCCGGCCTCGAACTTATCCCCTTGAAAATGATCAAACTCACGAACCGGGAAATGCAGAAAAGGTTTGTGGTGCTTGATCCCGGCGCGACTGATGATCACGGCGACGCCGTTCGGAAAGCCGCCTGCAAGGCATACGTTACCGGATGCGAGGATTCAACCGATTTTTCCGGTAAACTGATCGGGAGAGACGGCAAGACTCTGGTTGATCGGACGGACGGAACAACGCCGTTCTCATCTTTTGAGAATCGAACTATCGCCGGTTTCACTGAATATAAATGGTATTTGCAAGAATTTGAGAAACTAGGTTCCGTAAAGATAGTTACGGAATCAGTAGGCCCGGATGGCGGCGGAACTTTCGCTGAGCAATATGGGGCCTCACTCCCGTTTTTGAATATAAACGGAGCGGGGAATAAAGGGCAGGAAAAGGGGGATACTTTTCTGCCTACGCAGGACAGGCATTGGAAATTCTATAACCATGACGAAATTACCGGGGAGCCGATTCTTGTCGGGGAGCAGGTTGATACGGAAACGCCTCTTGTGGTGCTTGAGGCCATAGCCGCCGATAAGGTGATCTATGTCGCCGGACACATGATAGACGCCAACGGAAACTATGTCCGCGATCCTAGCTCAAGCGGATGCAAGGGCAGGGGCGGGGATTACGGGTGTATATGGGCGCCGATCGCCATCAAGGGCGTCGGTTGGGGAACGAGCTTCTCCTCCCCCATATTCGGCGCGGCCCTCGCGTCCGTTCTCGCCGTTTTCCCTGATACGCACCACACCGAGTTAGCCCGATTCGGGAAGGCGTGCGCCCTCAAAAAGGGGAACGGCATAGAGGCTTTGCTTCAAAAATCCGGAGGGGTAGGCGTCGCCGATTTTCATTGTATGGGGGGCGTGGTGGATTCCCTCGCCAAACTACCATCCGGGGGAACGGCGACTATCACGATCAACGGGCAGGCCGTGAACGTCGGGGGGCGTAGCGTGTCTCTCGCCCCACAAGCGAGCGTGGCGTCATACGTCATGCGACAGGCGAGCATACAGACGACGGGAAGGGCGATACCGGCAAGCGTGGCGTATGCGCCGGAGAAGGATGGATTCTCTTTCGAGGCCGTGCAGACCGAGGCCGGATCAATGTCTGTAGCGGGTGTGCAGAAGGTCGGGAGTTTCTTCGCGCTGGCGGCCATAGGGGAGAGAAAAGACTTTTTCGGTTTCAGCAACGGCCACGGAAACATCATCAATACCGAGATATCAGCCGGACACCAAAACGCTTTCCTTCGTTTCGAGAAACAATTTTCAAGGGGGGGAGTGAGTATCAGGGATGCAGAGGGCGAGTCTTTGGGGTTCACCATCCAAAAGGGTGTTGACTTGACGGACGGGGTGTTTCTCTCTGCGTCGGTTCGTGGCGACAGGTTCCTTGGTGGCGAGGCGAGCATCCCATACGGGCGAGTAAATCTTGACAAGGGGAAATGGGAGCATCGCGTATCCTTGGCGACTGATATCGCCGTCGCCGAAAACGCCACCTTGAACATATCGGGGGGCGCGCGTTTTCCGGCGTCGGGTGAGAGTGAGTCAAACATTTTCGCCGGGTATTCTTTGCGCTACTGAATGCAAAAGAACTTTCCACACGGGCCAGGCAGGGACGACCCCGCCGGGTCCGCCGCTTGATTCAAGACGCCCATACACCGCATTTGACCGTAGTTCCGGCTTTCGGGTAAGGCTGCATATAATTCCCATAAGGAGATATCAATGACCACCCGACGTTACGAACCCGCATCGCTCCCTCGCTTCCACCATTTTCCCCAAAGTCGAAAACTGCCGTGCCGGCTTGGGCTCCGACCAGTCTTCGCCGTCGTCTTTGCGCTGGCAATTCTTGCGCTCTTTCCGCAAGCCTCTCCGGCTCATCCCCTGGACGCAAGCAAACTGGAGCGGGACCTACTCGATTTCGCCATAGAACTTGGGAACCGATATATCCACGAGTACGAACACTTTGGCGCCACCAGTGATCTGGATAAAGCGAATAATTACTACCAATTCGCTCTCAATCTCTCGCCCCCCAATCCCAAGGAGGCAGAGGGGAGATATCGGCTTGGCGTATTTTTTCTTTACGGTTATCAGCATTCTGGCACCTGGAAGTCCATCGAATATGCCAGGAAACTCTTCGAGAGAGCCGCCGAGTTGGGCGACATCCGAGCGAAAATAGAACTGAAGCGACTACCCGCCGAGAAGGGCTTTGCTCGCGTGGACCGGCTCACGCCGGACGCGGAATACTGCGGGTTGATCAGGGGGCGTGCTCAAGGTGACAAAAGCGCCGCGCACTGGCCGCTGGTCGCCGAAGAGTACGGCAGAATTCTTTTGGCCTCCGTTTGCGGGAGCGCCGGTCTCGATTCCAAAGACGGAAGGGACAGTATCCGCGAAGGCATAGGATACTTGCGGGAAGCCGCAAAGAATGGCCGGACCTTCGCTCGATATCTGCTGTTTCGGGCGATGGACGAAAAGTTGACCCAACCATTAAGTAGAGACATTAGGGTGGACCTAGCTCAAGGGAACCCGGTAACGGACTCGGATAAGGGGATTTTGAAGGCGCATATCCAGAAGGGGATTTTGAAGGAGTTGCGGTACGAGTTTCGGACATGCGAACCACCTCTACCAACGGACCCTTTTCTCGATCGACCCGACGGCCCCGACAGAAGGAAATATGGACTTATGCAATCGGTGCTGAGTTGGCGGGATGGGGATCCGTACGCCGCTTACGGCCTTCATGAGTTGGGCAAAGCTTATTACGAACTTTCGCGAACTTGTCGCGAGCTGGCGAAGAAGAAGAAAGCAAATCGGCATAACCGGGTCACGGCGCCTTTCCTCCGCAAGTACGCAGAAATTTATGAACGCAAATCCGTCATGTCGCTGCTCATCGCTGGACATCGATGGACGTACCGGTTCGTTCCTTTCTGCCTGCCCGGCAAGGAGGCCCCGTCGTGCGTAACGGCCCTCGACCACCATGATCCGATCGCGGAGTCTGCGCGAATTTTGGAGAAGCTCTTTTCGGACGGCAACAACGACGCTGTCCCCGATGATTCGGATGAGGCCGGTTTTTGGAATAAGAGGGCCGAGGGAGGCCGCTCGGAGCGAGCGAATGCTCCGGGCCGGCTTCGTAGTACCGGGACGGGGTTCTACGTCGCGCCGAAATATGTCCTGACCAACAGACACGTCGTGGAGAATTGCAACGTAATTCGGACGGGAGTGTCGCGCGTGCCCGATCCGAGCAGCAACGTAAGAAAAGGAGGAAAGGGGACGGACCTGGCGCTGATCCGCGTCCGGGAGAAAAGGGACGGGGCGGCCCGGGATTTCGAGTTCGCCATGGTCGGAGACCGCGTTTACGTTTTCGGTTATGATAGATTGCTGGATTTATTCCCTATCATACAGCCGCGAATGTCGGACGGAATCGTCGGTGGGTGGTCGTATCGGAACGAAAAACATGAGAGAGCGATGGATCATGGAAATTACCTCCTGTACACCGCGAGCACCTACCCCGGAAACAGCGGGGGGCCGCTCATCAACGAAGCAGGACGCGTCGTCGGCGTGGTGACGGGAGGAGGTACGGAAAACGAAACCACCGGGTTGGCCATTCCGGCGAACGAGATGCTGTTTTTCCTGTGGAGCGTAGCGAGAGACTGGAAAAACGAAGAGTTGGAGAAGTTGTCCCAAAAGAAGATTGGCGGTGCCTATGAGTCGATGAGAGCGAGGCTGCAATCTGACTACAAGCTCAAGGGCGAAATGTTCAGCGCGCAGGTCATCAGCGATCTGGCGCGCGAATTCGTAGTACCGATCACCTGCTGGGAGCAAGAAAAAAAGAAGAAATAGGGGGCTGGCCGGCATCGGGGTTACGGTGCGCGGAATTCGCTTGTGGCTGGCCTGATGATTGGCGTGATGGAGAATGTGGGAGAGGGAGGGGGTAGCGAGCAGGTGATACAGCAGGGATCCCCCCCGTGGTTGTCTTTTCAGTTTGGATATGAGCCGGACAGGCGCGGAGGCCAAAACAGGCCGAGGGTCTCTCCGGCTACGGAGTATGGCAATCCTCCGATTCAAAATTGAAATTTCGCCCAATGCCGGGAGATTTATCGAACGCTCACGGCTAGAATGCGCGCGCTTCACGAACCCGCGGGCACGCAGACCATCCCTTCCATGAGCCTTCGCGCCGTGCGGTAGACGATCACCTTCTCGGCCACGGGGCCTTCGGGCGTCCCGGAGACCACCGCGTTTATCGTCTGCACGCCGGATGGGTGCCCGAGCCGGATGTCGCCCGCCCCGCTTCGGGCGGCCTCGTGCGTCAGCGTCCCCGGTATCCGCGCGGCGACGGCGAGGCACATCGCGCCCGTGAGGGCGAAGGCGCGGTGGGTCTTGCCCATCGAGACGATGCGGGCCGCTATGTCGCAATCCTCCGCCGAGACGATATCGCCCTTCAAGTCCATGTATTCCAGGGGCGGGGCGACCATCACCACCTTGGGAACCGCCTGCACGCTCTCCGAAGCCTCTCTCCTGTCGCGCGCAAGCCCCATGCGCACGGCGGCCTCCGCGCGGATCTGCTCCAGATTCACCATCACCTCGACTTGGGCGTCGATGCGGCCGGGGCCTTCCCCGCCGGCCAGCCCCAAATCCCCGGCGCGCACGAAGACCATCGGGTTGGTGGCGTCCACCATGCTCGCCTCGACCCTGCCGATTCCCTCGATCTCGAAGGCGTCCACCGCGTTGCCCGAGGGCAGCAGCTTTCCGGTAGCCGCGCCGCCCGGGTCCATGAATTCGAGCGTGATGCGCGCGCCGGCGCCCGATACGCCGGGAAGCTCGTACGAGCCGCCGACGCCCGCCGCGCCGTCTTCCACCGGGAAGCGCGCGTGGTAGGTCTTGCCCGTGTTCGTGTTGTAGACGCGCACGGCGGCGGTTCCGTCTTTAACCTCCACCAACCCCTCGTCCACGGCGAACGGCCCGACCGCGCTCGATATGTTCCCGCACGTGCCGACGTAGTCCACGGTCTCGTCCGTTACGCCCACCTGCGCGAAGGTGAAGTCCACGTCCGCGTCCGCGCGCGCGGACGGCGCCACGACCGCGATTTTGCTTAAAGACGATATCCCGCCGCCCAGACCGTCGAGCTGGCGTCCGTTCGGGTCGGGACTGCCCAGCGCCTTGAGGAATACGGCGTCGCGCTCGGCTTGATCTCCGGGCAGGTCTTTTTCGTGGAAGACGATGGCGCGGCTCGTGCCCCCGCGCATGAAGACGGCCGGATATTTCCTTTGGCTCATGTCAAGGGCCGTCCCGCGTTTCGGCGGGAGAGGCGCCTCCCCCCTCGATGCGCGCGAGCGCGAGCGCGCCGCCCGCCTCGAGCATGCGCCGCTCGCGCTCGGTGAGGGGACACTCGGCGCTGAATGTGTCGCCTGTCTCCAGGTTTTCGACCCGGAAAAGGCCCGTGGCGAGGGAATCCTGGATGTCGGATATGGAGAGCTTCTGGCCGGCGTCCACTTTTTCGTAGTCCTCCTCATCGGTGAACGTCAAAGGCAGGATGCCCCAGTTGATCAGGTTCGCCCGGTGGATTCTCGCAAAACTCTTGGCGATGACGGCGCGCACGCCGAGTATCATCGGGCAGATGGCCGCCTGCTCGCGGGCAGAACCCTGCCCGTACGTCTTCGCCCCGACGATGACGCCGCCGCCCGCCTCTCTCGCGCGTAAGGCGAACGTCTCGTCCACGCGCCTGAAGGTGAAATCGGCGAGCGCCGGCATGTTCGTCCGGTAGGTGATGGCCTCGACCCCCGCCGGGCTGATGTGGTCGGTCGAGACGTTGTCGCCCAGCTTGATGAGGATTTCTCCCGCCCAGGAATCGCCGATAAACGCTCCCACGGGCACGGGCCGGATGTTCGGCCCCCGGATGATCTCCACCTCCGCCGGGTCATCGGCGGGCGCGACGATGCCCGTCCTGTCGCTCGCGAAGCGGTAGGGGAGCAGGACTTCCGGCGCTCTTCCCTCGTCCCTCGGGTCTCTTATCTCGCCGTGCAGGGCGGCGACGGCGGCGAGTTCGGGACTCGCGAGATACACGGCGTCCTCGCTCAGCCCCGAGCGGCCCTTGAAGTTTCTGTTGAAGGCGCGCAGGGAGTTCATGCCCGGCGCGGGGATGTGGGCGTAGCCGGGGCAGGAACCGCAGGTGGATTCCGACACGCAGACGCCCGCGGCGAGCAGATCGGCCAGGTGGCCCTCTCTCGCGAGTTCCTCGAACGCCTGTCGGCTGCCCGGAAAGACGATCGCGTCGACGCCGTCGGCCACCTTGCGGCCCCTCAGCACCTGCGCGAAGGAGGCCACGTCCGTGAACGTGCCGTTCGTGCAGCTTCCGATGATGACCTGGTGGACCGGCGTGCCGACGGCTTCCGCGACGGGAACCACGTTCTCGGGGTTCGAGGGCAGGGCGACCAGGGGCTGGACGTCTCCCAGATCGAGGTCGATTCTCTCGTCATACTCGGCGTCGGCCTCCGCTTCCTGGGGCTTCCAGTCGGCGATGCGCCCGATGCGCTCGTAGAACGTCCTGGTCTGCGCGTCGCTGGGGAAGATGCTGCCCGTGAGGCCGAGTTCGGTGCCCATGCTGGCGATGGTGAAGCGCTCCGGCACCGAGAGCGCGCGTAGGCCCGGCCCCGTGTATTCGAAATACTTGCCGATTCCCCCCCGCGCGCCCAGGCGGCGCAGGAGTTCGAGAATCAAGTCTTTCGCCGTGGCCCAGGCGCCCGGCTTCCCGGTGAGACGAACCTCGACGATAACCGGACGCGGGATGATGGTCGCCCCCGTCGCCATGGCGGTCGCCACGTCCATGCCGCCAGCGCCGATGGCGAGCATCCCTACCGCGCCGCCCTGGGGGGTATGCGAATCCGTGCCGAGGAGGCTCTCGCCGGGGACGGAGAATTCCTCCAGATGCACGTTGTGGCAGATGCCGTTTCCCGGTTTGGAGAAATGGATGCCGTGCTTGCGGCAGAAGCCGAGCATGAAGCGATGGGCGTCGGTGTGGAGGCTGTTGACCTGGATGGTCTGGTGGTCGCCGTACATGACGGCTATCTTCTGTTTCACCCGCGCGAAGCCCATCGCCTCGAAGTGGAGCAGGGCGGTGGGGCCGGATGCGTCCTGCAGAAGCGCCTGGTCGATTCGTATCTCGACCTCCTCGCCCGGCGTTCTCGCGGCGCCCGATACCAGGTGCGCGTCGATGAGCTTTTGGGTGAGGCTGCGCGCGCCCTGCTCAGCCACGGCTTCTCATGGTCCTGTAGGGCCGCTTGCCCGGGCCGGTGTAGCGCGCCCGGGGGCGGATGAGGCGGTTGTCGGCCTGCTGCTCGAGGATGTTGGCCGTCCAGCCCGCGACGCGCGACATGGCGATGATGGGGACGAACAACTCCATGGGGATGCCCAGCCCCTGCCACAGCGGCGCGGAATAGAAATCCACGTTCGGGATGACGCCCTTCCGGCTCTGCACGGCGTGGTCGAGCGCGCGCGCCATGTCGAACCACTTGGCGTCGCGCCCGGGCCGGCGGCAGACCTCCTCGGCCAACTCGATGAGCACGCCCGCGCGCGGGTCGCCGCTCTTCGTGTAGACTCGGTGGCCGAAGCCCATGAAGAGCCTTTTCCTGGCGAGCGCCGCCTCGACGAAGGGCTCCACGTTCTCGATGTCGCCGATCTCCCTCAAGGTCTCCATCACCGCGAGGCCCGCGCCCCCGTGAAGCGGGCCCTTGAGCGCGCTGATGCCCGCCGTGACGGCGGAGTAGATGTCCGACATGGTGGAGGTGACGACGCGCGTCGCGAAGGTCGAGGCGTTGAACTCGTGCTCCGCGTAGAGCACCAGGGTGGCGTCGAGCGCGCGGGCGTCGATCTTCTCGGGCGCCCGGCCCGTGATCATGTAGAGGAAATTCGCCGCGTGGCCGAGTCCCCGGCGCGGGTTCAGCGGCTTGAGACCCGCCGCGAGGCGGTGCTGGGCCGCGACGATGGTGGGCATCTTCGCGGTGAGACGGAGCGCCTTTCTGCGGTTCGCCTCGGGCGAGTCGTCTTCCGCCTCAGGGTCGAACAGCCCCAGAATCCCCACGCCGCCCCTCAGCGCCGCCGTTCTCTGCTCGCCGGGGGGTATCTGCTTGAGAGCGCGCATCATCCCGGGCGAGAGCGCGCGCTCGGCCTTCATGGCCCCGCCGAATTCCTTGAGCCTCTCGCGGGTGGGGAGCTCTCCGCGCCACAGGAGATAGGCGACCTCCTCGAAGGTGACCTTCTTTCTCACCATCTCGGGCACGTCGTAGCCGTAATACCCCAGAATCCCGTTCACGCCGTCCAGGGAGCATATCCGCGTGTCGGCCGCGATGACGCCCTCAAGCCCTCTGACGGGTGCATCTTCCATCGTGAATCTCCTCTGCGGCGCGTTTACTCGTAGATTTCGGGATTGGCGAGCGAGGTGACTTTCTCACCCTCCACCGCCCGCTTGATATTATCGCACAAAAGCCTGTAGCTCTCACGCTGGACGCTCTCGGTCTGGGCGGCGTTGTGGGGCGACATCACGACGTTGGGGAAACCGTGTAAGGGATGATCCTCAGGCAGGGGGTCCGGCTCCACCACGTCGAGGCCCGCGCCCGCGATTTTACCCTCTCTTATGGCGTCGGTGAGCGCGTCGGTATCCACGTGGGGGCCGCGCGAGACGTTGACGAGACAGGCCGTGTCTTTCATGAGTTCGAGTTCCCGCGCGCCTATCATGCCCGTGTTCTCGGGCGTGAGGGGCAGGGTGAGCGCAACGAAGTCGGTGCGCGGCAGCAGATCGTGCAGCGTCTCCACCTCTTCCACCTCGAAGCCTTGCGATTTGAATTTCCCCCGCGTGCGCGTGTAGGCGCATATGTTCATCTCGAAGGCGGCGGCGCGCCTGGCGAGCGCCCCCCCGATGTTCCCGAGTCCCACGATACCCAGCGTCGCGCCCTGAAGCTGGAAGTGGAGCCTGCGCTCCCCGATAGGCCAGAGCCAGGGCCTCCTGGCCATGATGAGGGTGAGCGTCATCGCGTGCTCGGCCACGGGGACGCAGCGCATCCAGCCGGGCGCGTTGGCGACGGGGATGCCGAGTTCGGTGGCGGCGGCAACGTCGATGTTGTCCACGCCGGTGCCCACCTTGCCGACGACTTTAATTTCCGGCCCCGCCTCCATCATCTCCCGCGTGATGGGGGCGAACCCGGTAGTGAGCGCGCACGCGCCCGCGGCCGCCTCGAGCAGGGAGGCGTCGTCGAAGGATTCCGGCTCCACGAACGCATAGCCCTCGTGCAGGTATTCCTCCATGAAAATCCTGCGGGCGGGCTGCGTTTTCGTGCGCTCATCCACGCTCAGGACGCGGTGCGTCATTTTGATGATTTCCTCCATTGATTCTTTGCATCATGGGAATGTTGGAAAAGCCTTTACGGGACCGACCAGAACATTCTCCCCTTGTAGAATGCCCGACAACCACTCCCCCCTTGAGGGTCTGGCTTCCCGAGGGGAAAGCCAGACGAAGAGGCCGAGCCACCGGCGAAGGCCGATTCGGTGGGGGGAGATTCATTCTGTGGCATGTCCCCCACCGGTTCGCTTGCGGGCTTACGCCCTTACCTCACCGACTCCCCCTCAAGGGGGGAGTGGTTTTCCACCCTCCTGGGTCGGCTTCATACACCGAATCACACTATCGGGGGTTATTCAACAACCCCTCTACGAAGAGGGCCGGCCGAATTTCTCTTTCGCGTCCGCCATGCTCGATACGCCGGGCCGCCAGGCGGGGGGCGGGTCGGCGTCGTCGCGCGAGTATCCGTCGCGCTCGAGCCGGTCACGGAACCACGCCTCGTTCACGCGGTTGGTGTCGGCGTCCATTCTGGCGAGGTCGCAGAAAATCTCGATCCCGTTTCCGCACGGGTCGTGAAAGTAAAAGGCGCGGTTCTCGCCCAGCGTGCCGTCGCCCTCGGGATGCATGGGGCTGTGGACGAGCGGCCCCGCGGCGATCCGGATGCCGTGTGAGCGGACGTGCGCCGCCCAGGCTTCGAGTTCTTCCTTGGAGCCGACCTCGAAGGCCACGTGGTGCAGGCCGACTTCCGGTTTTCGCATGCCGCCCTCTTTGGGCGCGAGGCCGGCTTCCTTGGGAAAGGCGATGAGGGATACCTCGTGGTGGCCCTCGCCGCAGCGCATGAAGCATATTCCCCACGGGCTGTGGGGGTTGTCGCCCGGTTCGTAGCGGTCCGACACCTTAAGCCCCATGACGTCGCGGTAGAAGGCCACCGCCTCGTCCAGGTCGTGGACCTTTAAGCCCACGTGCTGGATGCGCCTGAGAGCCGGAGGGGTTGCGCCCATGACGCCTCCTTCTCGGGATTGGCCGAAATTACGCGGGTTCGGGGTCCACGCCGCCGCGCGTGCGCTGTAAGACGAACACGGCTATCAAGGCTACGATGCCCGTGGCGTAGGAGAGATACCTCAAATCCCCTTCCAGCGGGGTAATGAATACCACGAAATTCCCCACGGGCAGGAGGAGGCATACCGAGCCGATGAACATCAGGGCGCGCTCCAGCCCGTTCGCGTGCCGCGTCATGAAGTTCTCCATCCATCCGGCCCAGCCGACGATGCCGATGAGGCACGCCCCGAAGGTGATGGCCACCTCTGTCCTTGTGCCGTCCAGAAGAAGCGGGGTATAGACGAACAGGAACGGCATGATGAAGAGCCACGAGGCGAGTTTCAGGGCCTGGAAGCCGGTCTTGACCGGGTCCGAGACGGCGATGGCGCTCGCCGCGTACGCCGCCAGGGCGACCGGCGGGGTCACGGCGCTCACGACGGCCACCCAGAAGCAGATGAGGTGCGCGTGGACGGTCGGCACGCCCAGGTTGGTGAGCGCGATGACGCCGAAGATGACCAGCACCACGTAGCTCGCCGTGATGGGCAGGCCCATGCCGACGATGTAGCCCGCGATGATCACCCAGAGGATGGTGAGCGGCAGGAGACCGAAGCTGAACTCGGTCAGCAGGATGGAGATGCGGCCGGACAGGTCGCTTTGCGTCGCGCAGGAGAGCAGGATGCCCAGCACGCACGCGATGCACCCGATGACGAGGGTGTTCCTCGCGCCCGCTTCCAGGGAAATCCAGGTGATCTTGACGATATCCACCACGAGTTCCCGAAGCCGCCTGAAGAGAATCGGCCCCGTCTCGTATTCGGCCTCTCCGGTTTCCGCCCGCATCGCGGTCGAGAGGATTTCGGCGAGTTTCAGGACGATGAACGCCGCTACCGTCCAGAACAGGGCGTCTCCCCAGTTCATGCCGCGCAGCGTGTCCGCGAACCAGGCGAACGGCGCGCCGACCGTGAGGCCGAAATAATAGGAGAAGACGCCGAAGGCGATGGAGACGGCGAGGAACGGGCGGGCCGTCTTCTCGGCCGTCGGGACGTTGATGTTCGAGAGCAGCTCGCAGGTTTTGAGCATCACGATGAGGCAGATGGTCTTGAACGCGGCCAGGAACGCGGAATCGCCGATGACGAGGTAGTACACCATCACGGGGATGGGCAGCAGGAAGTGGAGGCGCGGGATGATTCTGCTCCAGGGAGGCAGCTCCGAGGGGTCGACGCCGTGGAGCCCGCGCCGCACGGCGCGGATGAAGACCATGTAGCCCACCGAGAGATAGTAGAGAATGGCCGGGAGCGTCGCGATCTTGACGATGTCGAAATAAGAGGTTTCGGTGAGTTGCGCGACCAGGAAGGCCCCGCCCGCCATGATGGGCGGCATGTAGGCCCCTCCCGTCGAGGCGGCCGCCTCGACCGCGCCCGCGAACTCGGGGCGGTAGCCCACCCGCTTCATGAGGGGGATGGTGAACGTGCCCGTCGTCACCACGTTGGCCACGCCGCTGCCCGAGATCATGCCGAACAGCCCGCTCGACATGACGGCCGTGAGGCCGGGGCCGCCCGTCTTCTGGCCCGTCACCCGGTAGGTGGCGTCGATGAGGAATTCGCCCAGACCCGTCTTTTCCAGAAAGGCGCCCAGGACGACGAAGATGACGATGTAGGTGGCGAACACCTCGACGATGAGGCCGGTGATGCCGTCGGCCTCGAGCATCAGGAACTCGGTTACGCGGTCGAGCCCGAAGCCGTCGTGAAACAGGAGGCCCGGCGATATCTGCGCGATGGGCTTGAAGCTGTAGATCAGGAACAGGAAGCCGATGAACGGGATGACGGGGCCGATGACGCGCCTCGCGATGTCGAAGCTCACCGTTGTGAGCAGCAGCGTGTAGATCACCACCGACGTGGGCACGGGGCCGCCGATGCGCGTGGTGAGTTCGATGTTGTAGATGTTCCACCAGATGATGGGGGCGACGGCCGATATGATGAACAGCCAGTCCGAAATCGTGGGAAGTTCCGCTACGCGCTCTACGGTGGCTTCCAGCCGGTAAAGGAAAGCGCCGAACAGTCCGCCGCCCAGCATGACCAGATACGCCCCGCCGCTCAGGAATTCGCTCCACAGCACGTCGCCGAAGAAAACGCCCCAATACGCCCACAGGGCCAGGGAGCCGCACATGGCGACGATGGCGAGGAACGAGAAGATTTCATCCAGATAGGAGAACCCTTCGCGGACGGGCCTTTGCCTTCCTTTATAGACGAGGACGCACAGCGTGGCGGTCGCCAGAATGTAGGCGCCCTTGAAGATTTCCGAACGCGGTGGACCGAAGTATGAGATATGAACGAAGAAGTAGGAAAACGCGACGGAAATAATGGAAACGACGATGCGCGAAAAACCCCGCAGGTCGCGCGGGACGACCATCTCGTCCGATATGAGGCCGAGCTTCATCAATATGGGCAAGAGATTTCGAAACATGGCGTCCTTATCCCGGCCCGGGCGTTCGGGCCGTCAATTCCCGGATATACCGTGAAGCGAAAGAATCCCGGGGAGAAGGAGATTTTTCTCGGTTTCTCCTCCTCCCCGGGCGCGGCTTTTCGCCGGATTTCCTCATCCGGGTTGCGGGGTCTAGTAGCCTTTCACGACCTCGGCGGGCACCTTCACGCCGCGTTCTTTCCAGTAGCGCGCGGCGGCGGGGTGCACCCAGATCTTGTGGACCTTGAGGGCGTTGAAGTTGCCGCTCAGGTCGCGCCAGTAGCGCGCCGTCTTGGTCAACTGCTTGAGGTTGTTGGGATCCGCGATGACCTTGAGCATGTTGTAGATGGCGTCGTTGGACATCTTCTTGTGGGCGATCCACCAGACGTCATAGGCGATGGAGCGCGCGGGATCCTTCATCCCCTTGACTTCCTTCTGCGGGGGGATGGTGATCGGCACGTAGAACTTGTGGTTGCCGGTCACTTTTTTCTGTTCGGCCTCGGTGAGGCTGATGTAGCGCACCGGCTTCTGGATGGAGAGCCGGGTGAGGGCCGGGATGGTGAAGGGCGCGCCTGCGGAGCAGTACACGTCGATCTGGCGATCGCCCAGGGCGCGGCCCGAGGCGGCGAAGCCCAGGTAGCGCGGCTTGATCTTGTCGAGGATGCCGACGGCGGCGAACATGTTCTTGCAGTTCACGTGGCTGCCGGTCCCCTGTTTGAGCAGGTTCACCCGCTTGCCGACCATGTCCATGTAGGACTTGATGGGGCTGTCCGCCAGCACGGCGATGATCTGCGACTGCGCGCGGACGTTGGCGACGATGCGGAAGTCCTTGCTGGCGCCGTCTTTCTTGAACAGGCCGGTGCCCGTCCAGGACTGGTAGACCTGGCCGACGTGGCCCCAGGAGGTGCCGAACTCGCCCAGGCTCACCCGGCGGACGTTGGCCACCGAGCCGGCCGAGGAGGTGTACTGGAAATAGAACTTCTTGCCGAGTTTTCTGTTGAGAAGCTGGGTGCCTGCGCTGATGGCGGGATGCCAGCCGCCGCCGGAGGGGCCTCCGCCGAAGCGATGACGCTCGACGGCGTCCGCCGCGCCGATCGTGAACGCCACGGCCGCCGCCACTGTTGCCAGGAATGCGAATTTCTTCATTACGGACTCCTTTTGATGTTGAAGACTTGCGCGAATTGATGGTGATGACGCCTCATCACCGGATGAAACGGAAGAGTTCCCCGTGAACTCATTTCTTCTTTCCTGCGCTATTCTCCGCCCCTCGTGCGCACGAGCAGGGCGCGCGTCTTTGCCTGCGCTGATGAGAATGCCTCATTATCTCCGCTGAATACTCCGTGTCAAGGCCTGCGGCCACCCGCGCGCGCAACCCGGAAGCGAGAGCATTTTCTCTTCATGTGTGGTAAGGAATAGGCATCGAACGATTCCCTTGGTCTATTTTTGAGATAAAAACGAGGCGCATGACGCCCCAATTCGACGGGAGAACAAGATGAAGGCGATACACGTGCATGAATTCGGCGACCCCGAGGTGATGGCGCTCGAAGACGCGGCGGACCCGACGCCCGGCGCGGGCCAGATCCTGGTGGACGTGAAGGCGGCGGGCGTGAACCCCGTGGACACCACCTTCCGCTCGGGCGCGCATCCGCTCTCCAAAAGCCTGGCCCTGCCCTGGACGCCCGGCGTCGACGCGGCGGGCGACGTACTGGCCGTGGGCGAGGGCGTGAGCGGCTTCTCCCCCGGCGACAGGGTTTTCGGCGCGGCGGTGAGCGGCTCCTACGCCGAAAAGGCGCTCTTGAGTTCCCTCCGCACGGCGAAACTCCCGGACAACCTCTCCTATGAAGAAGGCGCATCCCTGCCGGTGGTCTTGTACACCGCCTACTACGCGCTGATATACAAGGCGGGTCTCAAGGCGGGCGAGACGGTTCTCATCCACGCGGGCGCGGGCGGCGTGGGCTGCATCGGGATTCAGATCGCCAAGGCGGCCGGGGCGCGCGTCATCACGACGGTGAGTTCGGAAGAGAAAGCCGCGTTTTGCCGCGGGTTCGGCGCGGACGTGGTAATCAACTACCGCGAGGAGGATTTCGCCGAGCGCTGCCTGGCCGAGACGGGCGGGGTCGGCGTGGATTCGGTTATCGAGATGGTGGCGGTCGAGAACTTCGGCGACGACTGCCGGGCGGTGAAGAAATACGGCTGCATCGTCGTGCTCGGCGCGGGCACCGGCAAGAACCCCGTGGGTTCGGTGAACTATCCGCCGTTCTATTCCAAGGACATCGACGTTCGGGGGATGAGCCTGTTCAATTCCGACCCCGTATTCCCGGAAATGGTGCGCCAACTGGATCCCATGCTGGCGGACGGCCGGGTGCGCGCCTCGGTGGGGGAGACGATGCCGCTCGCAGAGGCCCCGCGCGCCCACGACTTACTGATGACCGGGAAAATCTTCGGGAAAATCGTGCTTACGATGGGCGGCTAACCGTCTCGATAATCGGGTGAACCCACATGAGTGAAGACGCGATTCAGCCGGGGCTTGCGGGGGCGTATTCCGTCGTCGTGGCGGATGAGCACGTGCCATTGCACCTCAGGGGCACGAACGCCGAGGTGGTGGCGACGCCGGAACTCGTGCGTTTCATGGAAAAGGCCGCCATGGACGCGCTTGCGGAACACCTGGACGCCGGGCAGACGAGCGTGGGGACGAAGGTATCCCTCACCCACATGGCGGGAACGCCCAAGGGGATGCGCGTGGAGGCGCGGGTGAGGCTGGTGGAGCGCGAGGGCAGGCGCTGCGTATTCGAGGTGGAGATTCATGACGAGGTGGAACTCGTCGCCCGTGGGACGAACGAGCGCTTCATCGTCCCCCGCGAGCGTACGAACGAAAAACTGATGCGGAAGATAGAAAAAGTAAATAATAGAATATAAATCAGTGATATAAAATATATACTTCAAGTGATTTCAAGGAATAAAATGGACGGTTTGGAAGGAATTCGGGTGCTGGACCTCACGCATTACGTGGCGGGTCCGTTCTGTACGCTGATGATGGGGGACGCGGGCGCGGACGTGGTGAAGCTCGAACCGCCCGAGGGCGATCGGGTGCGGAATTTCCCTTCTTCTTTCCCCGGAGAGAGCAGGCTGTTCCTGGGACTGAACCGCAGCAAGCGCAGCTTCGCCCTCAACCTGCGCGAGGAGAAGGGCCGCGAGATAGCCAGGAAGCTCGCCGCGCAGATGGACGTGTTCGTGGAGGGCTACCGACCCGGCGCGGTCGAGAAGTTCGGGCTCGGAGCCGACGACCTGATGCGCGAAAACCCCCGGCTCGTCTACCTCTCGGTCTCCGCCTACGGGCAGGGAGGGCCCCTGCGCGAACGCCGGGGCATCGACCCCATCATCCAGACCACGGCGGGCATTCCCGCCGAGCAGGGCGGGGGCGGCGCGCCCGAACTCGTGCAGGGTTCTTTCGTGGATTACATGACGGGCGCGCTCGCGTACGGCGCGGTGATGATGGCGCTCTACGCCCGCGAGCGCACCGGCGAGGGCCAGCGGGTCGACGCCTCGCTCCTGGGCGGGGCCACGGCCATGCAGTTCGGCCGCCTCTTGTGGGCGAGCGACTCGGAACCCGTCTCGGACGTGGTGGACGCCCTGAACGACCGCATCGCCCGCGTCTACGAGGTTTCGGACGGCCACATCTATCTCTACATGGACGTGGACGGCTTCTGGGAGAAATCCTCCGAGATTCTCGGCCTTCCCGAGTTGCTCGAAGAAGAAGCCTGGCGAACCTTTCGCGGAAGGCACGAGGCGCGCGAGGAAATCATCCCCATCGTGCAGAGGGTGCTGCTCACGGCGACCGGGGAGGAATGGGTGCGCAGGTTCGAGGGCGAGGGCGTGCCCTGCGCGCGCGTGCGGAAGCCCACCGATCTGTATGAAGACCCCCAGATGAAGGCGATGGGCTATCTCGCGCAGGCGGAGCATCCCGAATACGGGGTATTGCGGCTGGGCGGCATCCCGGTCAAGTTCGACAAGACGCCGTCTTCCGTGCGCAGGCCGCCGCCCGTGTTGGGCCAGCATACGGATGAGGTGCTGGCGGAGCTCGGCTTATCGGTTGAGGAGATAGCGGCCCTCAGGAGGGAGGACGTCGTCCGCTAGCGGATTTTATTTCAAGTCGGGTGGATTCCCCGGTGAATGCCGGCGCGCCCGGCATTCCGCCCGAATCCGAAAGACAGGAAAATTTCTCGGCGAAACTTTTTTGCCATTTTTCAAACGTGGAGAGGAAAATGATTCGCAAACTACGCACCGAAAGAGACAACCAGCAGTGGATGCTCGACCTGGCCCTGAACATGAGGGGCCGCGTCCAGAACTTCGAGCGCGATTACCTCGAAGTCCCCCAGGGCAAGCGCGCGCACAACTACCAGATGCTCCCCAAGGTCTGGCGCGAGTCCGCGGAGTTCCACGAAACACTCGGCAAGAAGGCCCAGAGAGAGGGTTTCGACGCTACGGCCACGGAGCACTACGACCACGCCATCGAGGCCTACCGCATGGCGCAGCACCCGATTTTCTTTGACGACAACCCGGTGAAGATTTATCTCTGCAACAAGCTGAAGGAAATGGTGGACAGGCGCTCGGAGACGGCCTCCTACCCCATCGAGCGCGTCGAGGTGCCCTTCGACGACGGCAAGACGATCTCCTGCCTCCTGCACCTGCTGCCCGACCGCAGGAAAGCGCCGTGCATCATCTACGTGCCGGGCATGGACCAGAGCAAGGAAGTCTTCCCCCACGCGCGGCACAACGTGGCGGCGGACAGGGGTTTTCACGTACTGGCGATGGACGGTCCGGGGCAGGGCAATTCCAACATCCAGAAGATCCGCGCCGTGGGCGACAACTACGAGCGCGCGGGCGCCGCGGTGATGGACTACCTCCTGGGGCGCGAGGAGGTCGAGCCCACCAAGATCGGCATCTACGGCATCAGCATGGGGAGTTTCTGGTCGCTCCGCCTGGCGAGCTACGACCACCGTGCGGCGGCGGTGGCGAGCGCGGTGGCGTGCTTCAACCCGAACAACACCATCTTCACGCAGTCCTCGCCGCGTTTCAAGCAGGTGTTCATGTACATGGCGGGCATGGACGATGAGGATGCGTTCGACGAGATGGCGCGAAACATGACCGTCAAGGGCTACATGGACAAGGTCCAGTGTCCCACGCTCCTGGTGACGGGCGAGTTCGACCCGCTCTGCCCGCTCGAGGACGCCATCGAGGTGTATGAGGACCTCACCTGCAAGAAGGAGATGTGGGTGTTCGAGAACCAGTTTCACCCCCTGGTGAGCCTCTCGAACCTGGGCGGCGTGGACAACCACCAGTACATTCTCGACTGGCTCCACCGCGCCCTGATCGGCGAGAGCGTGAACGACGACCGCATCGCCTACGTCAAGGAAAACGGCGACGGGCCGTTCGGCCAGTGCGAGTGGACGCCGCCCGTAAGGCCGGGCGAGGTGTATTTCTAGGGGGAGCGCATAGGCGAAACGACAGAGTGTTTTTTCGCCGCCGTTATGGGCGTTCGGACTTCACTCCCTCCTTGCGGAGGAGTGTCGAAAACCCCTTTGCGGTCCGGTCGGGGTTCTATTGCAGGGACAGGTCGCGACCTGTCCCTGCCACCTCGCAAACGCCGAATGTCGGAGATTTCGCAGGGTCCGACATATATGTCTGACATACATGCGGCCTGCTTCGTGGAGAAAGACAAGGTTGCATATATGGGCCTGTTGAAAAAATCCCACAGAAGGAGCGCGCTGAATTTCACTCCCCCCTTGCGGAGTTTGTTGAAAAAGCCCCCCTGACAAGGGGCTGTTGAAAAAGTCCTTCTGAGGAGAGGGTGTAGGGGACGCATATATGCGTCCCGGCCTTTTTTCGCCGCCCGTCATGGGCCGCATGTATGCGGCCCCTACACTCCGCCCTCGTTCTTTCGGGCCATTCGGGCGGACACACAGGTCCGCCCCTACGCAAAACGAGATGGGGTTGTAGGGGCGGACCTGTGTGTCCGCCCGCTCGTGAAACAGGCTTTTTTAACAACCCCATATACGACCACTATGAATGGCCGGGAAAGAGGCGGGTGTCGTCAAGAACGTCTCGCCCGCGCGGCGTCCACCTCCTCGTCGATCAGTTCAAGGAGTTCCCCTCGGTCATACCGGGCGTTGCGTTCCTTGACTCGGCTCTGGGGCAGCTTCCGAAAATCGACCTCGCTCGATACGACCGGCTTCCGGTTGCGCCAGAATGGCCCTTGGCGGGGGCGGCCGCGGCGCGGGTAGGCTTGGGCGTAGAGGGCCGCGGCCTCGATCTGCGCCTTCGTGAGGGTGGGGTAGGCCGCGCGGACGGCGTCCACGGCGTCGCCGTTGGCGAGCATTTCGGCGATATCGTGTGCGGGTATGCGGGTTCCCTTGATGCACGCCGCGCCGGAGAGAACGGCCTCATCCGCCGCGATCATCTTGCGCGCCCTCGCCAGCCTGGAAAGCCCTCTGCGGACTTGCTCCTTCATGGGCCGCACGTCGACCGACACGTTGTTCTCGCGGGCCGTCGCGGCCCTGGGATTCTCGAGAAGATAGCGCACGAGCCGACGGCGTCCGTCGAGGGTGAGGGTGTCCGTCGTCTCGTGGGCGAGCTTGAGGCCCACCAGGCCGTCTCGAAGGACGAAGCGGGAGCCCTTGTGGCTTTTCGCGGCGGCGCCCAGGAGGCCCGAGTCGATGATGCGGTGCACCTGTTTCAGGGGCACGCCGGTGACGCAGGCCGCCTCGTTCGCCGACATGTTCGGGACCGCAATGTTCGTCGCCATAATCTTTCCTCCATTCTGGAAGAATATACCCCATCCCGGACCAAAATGCCAGCTCGCTTACGTCGTGGGCCGGCTTCCTGTGTGCGGGTCGAGGTGAAGAGGGGTCGGATCCGCATGACGCCCCGTGACATATGAAAGGGCTGGCCGTCCCGACGCACGCTTCCCTCAATGCGGGCGGCGCATTTTACCCCCCTGGTGTAGAATTGCGCGGAGCCGGTCATAACTCGTGAGGCGCTCATGTTCTCTTTCGTCCTGAAAGCGCTGCTTCTCTCGCTCGTCATCGCCGGAGGCGCGTCCGCCGCCGATCCCGTCTCCGAATGCAATCCGGCGATGATCGGCGAGTGGATTTGCGGCGAAACCCGCTACTTGAAAATATCCCATGCGATGGGTGAGGACGGCGTCCCGAGAGTGACCTTCGTTGACAGGTGGCTTTCGGGAGGCGATCGCAAAACGCACACGGAAATCGTGGACGGGAAGGTTCACGCCTTGAAGAACGGCACTCGATACGCGTCTTCGTGCAACCATAGAATCGGCCCCCGGGGCTACAGGATTTATCGGCGGGCCGCCCGGGATGATACCACCGGAAGGGTTTTGATCGGGGATTACATCGTCCTGGAAGACGGGAGAATGCTCATCGGCCTGTTCGGCAACGGAACGATGGAGGGCTACGATGTCAGAAACTCCTCCAGGCCGGGCGAGCCGGACCGCATCGTCGAGTGCGTCAGGTCTAATAAAGCGGGCTGCTAAGGCTGTGCGTGCGGCCCGTGATGAAGCCGGCGGCGTTCGCGATGCGGAGGACGCCGCCCGACGCCATCGACGGGGTAGTTTGGGCGTGAATCCATTCCTCCAGATTTCTTGCATCTGCCTTTTCCAGAGCCGGTAAGTCTTCTTCTTGGCTCACCACCTCGCATAGCTTAAAGTTTTGCGTCGTCGGTTTCGTTCGCGCGGGTCCGGCTGATGGAAGAGGAAGTACCGGTGCGGCGAAAATGGGCCGGATCGATTCTGCTCTCTTGCGGCACGGCGATCATCGCCTGGGCGTGCGCGTAGGCGAAATGGTAAAAGCCTGAATTTGGAGAATTCCTTGAACCCCTTGCTGGCCTCGTTATTCGCGCTCGCCTCGTCGGTGCTGTTCGCCGTCTTCAGCGTCATGGCGCGAAGGAACATGCGCCACGCGAGCGCCTTCACGGGCAGCCTCATCACGCTGAGCATCGGGACGGTGGCGCTTGTCGCGATCTCCGCCTCTCTCTCTCCGTGGAGCGAACTCACCCTGCCGGTCGCCCTGTGGTTCCTGGCGGGCGGCGCGCTCGCGCCGGGCTTGGCGCAGGCGCTCATGTTCCTGAGCATCGGCTATATCGGCGTGGGCCGCGCCATGCCGCTCATCACGGTGACGCCTTTTTTCTCCACCCTCGTGGCGATGGTCTGGCTCGGCGAGCGCCCGGGCGTCGTGGTTCTGGCGGCGACGAGTCTGGTGGTCGCGGGATGCGTTCTGATCGCCTTGAGGAGGGAAGGGGAAAAGCCCTGGCGGCGGGTATTCATCTTCATGCCGTTTGCGCACGCCGTCTCGTTCGCCTTCGCCGCATCCATCAGAAAACACGTGCTCGCCCTCATGCCCGAACCGCTGCTGGGCGCCACGCTTTCCTATGCGATTTCCATCCCCGTGCTGTTCCTGTTCTATCCCTTCCTGCCGCAAGGCGAGCGCCTCTCCTTCAACCGCGCGGGCGTAAAGGGGTTCGCGCTGGCGGGCTCGATTCTCACGCTTTCATTTTTCTGCCATTTCACGTCGTATCGCTACGGGGACGTTTCGATCATCGCCCCCATCGTGTATACGGCGCCGCTGTTCTCGCTGCTGCTGGCGCGGATATGGCTCAAGGGGGAAGAAGAGATCACCTGGCAGAAAACGGCGGGCGCCGTCTTGTTGTTCATCGGCATGGTGGTGATCATCTGGCAGGCGGCGTGAGGTCAGTCCTGAACGAAAGACGAGGTATTAAAAATTACTCCCCCTCAAGGGGGTAGTAAACAAGAAACACTCCTGCTTCTATGCAACCGTATAAACCCGGTCGGGTTTCTAACCCTTCACCCTATCCAGAATACCCGTCGCCTCCAGGTCTTTGCGGAACGCGTCCTTCTCCTGTTGCGTCAAGGGCACGATGGGCGGACGCGGCTCTCCGGCGGGCAGGCCGAGCAGCTTAGTCCATTCCTTCAGGTACGCCGTCGTGCGTCCGTTCGGACCCGTCGTGAAATACTTCTTGCGAACCGCCCGCAGGGGTTCGAGCGAGTAGTTGATCTGCCAGGCCTTCTCAACGTCGCCCGCCATCGCCGCCTCGTAGTAGTCGCGGATCGGCGTGTAGCCCGGCGCCTGGAACAGATACGGAACGGGCGAGGACATGTGCACCTGCATCCCCAGGTGGAGGAGACTTACCAGAAAGTGCTCCTCGTTCGGGTCGCAGACGACGATCTCATCCCCCACGCGGCGGCGCACCTCGCTCTGGTGCGCCATGCTGGGCACGGCGTTCTTGATGCAGCAGATGTTCTCGATCGTGCAGAGCCGCTCGATGAGTTCGGGGCTGAGCGTGGTTCCCGATTTGGGCTGGTTGAACAACGAGAGCCCGATCTCTATCTGGTCGCAGATGGTCTTGAAGTAGAGGAAAATCTCGTCGTCGTCGTGCGCGCCGTAGACCGGGTTGATCATGATGGCGTAATCCGCGCCCACTTCCTCGGCGTGCTTGGTGAGTTCCACCGCCTCTTTGATGTTGATGTGCGGCGTGTGGGGGATGGTCTGCGCGCCGCCCCGGCTCTCCTCGCAGACGATGTGCTGAACGCGCTTTCGCTCCTCGGGCGACAGCGACCAGAACTCGCCCATCAGTCCGTTGCAGAAAAACCCGTCGATCTTGAGATCGTCGATGCAGGTGCGGACGATCTTGCGGAGGCCCTCCTCGTCGAGTTCGCCTTCCGGCGTGAAGGGTGTCGTGAGAGCCGCCCAGACGCCCGTCATGTGTTCCCTGCAATACGCTTTCGCTTCCGGTTTGGTGTATTCCATCGTGCGCTCCTCGTGCAAGACGATGCGGAACCAAAGTAACCCACATGGCCGGGCTCGACTCGGCCGGCGTTTATTCTCCTGAATATCTTTTCATCATATCTTTTTACCCAAAATAACTCACCCAGGGTGCTACCGTCGTGCCTACGACATCCCGATCATTCACCAAGGCCGGTCATCGTTTTTCGCCTACTCGCCCATCTTCTTGACCAGGGCATCGAAGGCTTTTTGGAACGGCGCTTCCGGCGCGCGGAGGACGCCCGCGCCTATCTGGCCGACGCCCGGTTCGCGGTGGGCGATTCCGGTGTTGATGACGGGGTAGATGCCCGTCTCGATCACACTGCGCACGTCGATCCCCGTGGGCGCGCCCGCGAAATCAAGGGCGGGCAGGGTGTAGTCGCGGCTCCTCGCCCAGGTGATGCCGTACATCTCGTTCGTCGCCTGAAAGGCCTCGGCCGTCGAGCCGCCCACGAACTCGACGATGGCGGGCGCCGCGGCCATCGCGAAGCCGCCCACGCCCAGTGTTTCCATGATGGCTGAATCGCCGATGTCGGGATTGGCGTCCTCTTGTGAGAATCCCGGAAAGAACAGGCCGACGGGATTCTTCGCGGGCGCCGTGAACCATGCATCCCCCAGGCCGGCGACCCTGATACCGAAATCCGTGCCGTTGCGCGACATGGCATAGACCAGGGAACAGCCCTCGACCCCCGCCATGGTGTCGAGACTCGCCTTGGCGGCGGGCATCGCCAGGTTCAGGAAGAAGTGATCGTTTCCGGCGAGAAAATCCGCCACGCGGGAGAGCACCCCGGTGTCGCTCACGGTCTCCGCAAGGCGGGGCATGATGGCGCGGGCGACCGTCGATGTGGCCGCGACGTTTCGGTTGTGCGCCTCATCGCCCATCTGCAGGGCGCGCGCGACGACGTTCTTGATGTCCAGGCCTTCCGGCATAGCGCGGAGCGCCGCGCGCAGGGCGGGGGCGAGTTCGCCCGCCATCCATCTCAGGCGCGCCAGCACGTCTTCCGAATACGCCCCGTAGCGCAGCACCTTCCCGAGACCCTCGTTCAGCGTGCAGCAGGCCCTCCCGCCGCCGCCGAGTTCTTCAGGCGCCCGGTTTTCGATGATGCTCACCGGCATCGAGGGCGACACCACGCCCGCCATCGGCCCCACCGCCGAGTGGTGGTGACAGGGTTCGAAGGAGATTTCTCCGCTCGCGCAGAGTTTTTCCGCCGCTTCCGCATCCTGCGCCCAGCCTTCCAGAAGAGCCGCGCCGATCATCGCGCCCTTGAGCGGCCCGGACATGTGTTCCCAAGCGATGGGAGGGCCGGCGTGGAGGAGGGTGCGCTCGCCCATGCCGGGCACCTCCTCTATAGCCACGCCGACGTCCACCCACACGGGCCTGGCCGCCTGAAGACGTTCGATGGCGATGTCGTTGGCCGCATCGCAAGAGGTCAAACTGTCGAGGCTTATCGTCATCTCGGGGTCTCCTCCGGCGGGGGGACGCCAGTCCACCTGCACCACGGGGGCGTTCTGCGCGGCGATGCTTTCGGCGAACAACCCCGCGCCGACGTTGGCGACGCGGACGCCCTCCAGTAAATTTTTCGCGCTCATCGGTCGATGGCCTCAAGCGCACTGGCGGCCGCGAGGCACGCGCCGGCGTGCGTATCCGCCACCACGACGCCCGCCTTTTTCAACTTCTGGCGCTGGGAGTCCAAACCCTGCGGGTCGCCCCTCGTTCCCGTGACGGAGGCGATGAACAAGACGCCGGGGCTTGGGGCTTCCTCGATTGCTCTCGCCGCCTCTCCCGCCGGGTCCTCATGCGCGCCGAGCCCTAGTACCACGTCGAAGAGCACCACCGCCGTTTCTGGGGCACGGGCCTCCTGGACGATGCGCGCGCTTCTGGGCGCGGGGTCGATCATGGGATGGGGTTTTCCCCGCGTGAAAAGATCGTCGCCCAGGTCCACCACCGCGTGGCCCTCGGATTTCATGGAATTAGCCATCATGCCTTGGCTCTTGTCGAGGGGCGCGTTGGAGCGAATGTCCGCTACCGAACTGCCGACGATGGCCTGCGCCTCGGCGCACAGCGTCCCGCCCGTGTAGACGCCGCGCAGGAACCGGCGGCCTCTCTCTCGCGTGCGGCTCCATCCGGCGATCCTTTCTCGCGTTACGGAGTCGAGTTCCGGGGGCGTAGCTTCGGCGCGGCCCTCGACGAGCGAGACGGCGAGCCTGCCCGCTCCGGCGAGCGAATCCGCCGCGTAAAGACCGGGATACGCCAGGACATCCTCGCTCCGGCCTCCGACGAAGTGGATGACGGCGGGCTTTCCGCACCGCGCCGTTGCTTTGAGTATCTTCTCCAAAGCGGCGGGCTCTGGCGGTTTTCCGAGAACGAGGAGAACTTCCGTCGCGACATCATTCGCGAGGGTCTCGATAGCCTGGATCATGGCGAGGCCGCCTACGGCGTCGGACACGTCGCGCCCGCCGGTCCCAAGCGCGCAGGAGATTCCGCCGCCCGCTGAGTCGACCGCGGCCATGGCCTCCTGAATCCCCGTGCCGGCGGCGCCTGCGATCCCGATTTTTCCCGGCCGCACCACGTTGCAAAAACCGAGTCCCACGCCGCCTATGTGAGCCGTTCCGCAGTCGGGGCCCATGACGAGCAGCCCCCGCTCGCGTCCCATGCGTTTAAGCGCCACCTCGTCTTCAATGGGCACATTGTCGCTGAAAATGAGGCAGTGGAGGTCCTTCTTTAACGCGCGTTCGGCCTCGCGGCGCACGCTCGGACCGGGAATCGAGAAAAGGGCGAGGTTGATCGCGGGGTCTTTACCGAGGGCGGCTTCGAGCGTGGGCGCCGAGAGATTCATGAACGCGCCCGCTCCGCCGCCTGCGCGGGGCGCAGTGAGCGCCGCTTCCATCATGGCGAGTTCTTCCTGCGCCTTCTGCGCGTCTTGCGCATCGACGACCAGTACGAGGTCGTTCGGTCCTGCTTCTTTCGCTTCACCTGCGAGGAGGCCGCTGGCTGCCAGTTGTTCGAGATTCATCGGCGTGCCCATGAGGGCCGCCGCTTGCCTGATGTGAGCCTTCTCCGAGGCGGCGGCGCTGATGCGCATGAGCTTCACCGAGTCGTGGTACGCGCCCGATAAGACGCGGACGGCCAGCGCCATGTCACTCGCTCCCCCGGAGGCTAGTCGTTGATGATCGCCACCGCGCGAATGGGGGAGCCCGACATGCCGCGGAACTTGATGGGCAGCACCGAGAGCTTGAACCCGTGGGACTTGGGGATGAGGTTCAGGTTTATCATGTTCTCGATGTGGCAGTAGTCTTTCTCCAGCATGACCCGGTGGGCCTCCCAGTAGCTGCGCGTCTCGTGCATCTTCCAGATAGGCACGTCCCAGCCGCTCGCGTCGATCCCCATCACGCGGACCCCGTTGTCGATGAGGTAGTGGGTCGCCTCCGCGCTCATGCCGGGCTGGTTCATCGTGTAGTCGGGGTTCGTCTGCCAGTCCACGCTCGCATCGGTGCGGATGAGCACGATGTCGAGCGGCTTGAGCGCGTAGTCGATTTTCTTGAGCGCGCCTTCCACGTCCGCCGCCGTGATGGCGTAGCCCGATTCCCTGTCGGTGAAATCGAGGACGACGCCGTCCGAGAGGCACCATTCGAGCGGGATGCGCTCGGTCGTGAAGGCGTCGGGGTTGTTGTGCCAGGGGGAGTCGATGTGCGTGCCGGTGTGGTCGCTCATGAAGATGACGCAGTGGTTGGTCACGATGGGGGCGCCGTAGTCGATGGCGCCCGTCCGCCTTGCCACGGTGTCCCAGTCCTCGTCGACGGTGAGGGAGGGGCCGGGCAGGTCCGGGTAAATCGGCATGTCCCGGTATATTTCCATGCTCAGATCGATCAATTCCATCTCGGAGGTCTCCTATAGGAGGAAGAAAAGAAACGATCTCCATCTTGAGTGGTCGGTTCATCATGGGAAGCGTATGCAATGCGCGCATTATGTATGAACCCGAAGCGGCGGGCAACGCATCCGCTTTCGTCGCGAACAGGATGCGACGGGGGTTGTTGAAAAAGCCGGACCTGGGAGCGAGCGCGTTTGTAGTTCGTCGTATGGCCACCGTATCGACCTCATCCTGAGTAGCCGCCGAAGGCGGCGTATCGAAGGATGGGAGGCGCTTCTCCGCGAACTTCGCCCTTCGATACGCGGCTTCCGCCGCTACTCAGGGTGAGGGTGTTGGGGACGGCGGAGCCTGCCCTGAGCGAAGTCGAGGGGGCGGCTGCTCGGGGTAAGATCCATACAGCGGCCAAGTAGGGCGAGGGGACGGGCCGCAGGGGAGGGGAATCCGCGTTACAAGCCGGAAACATAAAACCCGTATATTTTGAATTTGAGAATACATAAGGCATACTGGCTGCATAGCGACAAGGATAAAACCTGAGTCTCCCGAGCGGCGGCGCGCGGAGACGAGTTTTCGCATTTTCACACCACATGCGGGGAGTGCGCCTTCTTGTCTCTCTTGTTCGACATATCCCTGTTCCAGCTCACCATGCTCATGATGGCGCCCCTCATCATCGCGTGCCTGGGCGAGACCATCATCGAGCGCTCGGGGATTCTGAACGTCGGCATCGAGGGGGTCGTGACGCTCGGCTCGGTGACGGGTTTTCTGCTCACCTACTACTCGGGCAGCGCGTTCATCGGCTGTCTGGTCGCGGCGCTCTCGGGGAGCGCCCTGACGCTGCTTCTGGCGTATTTCTCCATCACCCTTCGTGCGAACCAGATCGTGATCGGGCTGGGGATTTTTGTCCTGGGGCTGGGGATATCGCCCACCATCTACCGGTTGGCGGTAGGGGTGGTTCAATCGATTCCCCAGGTGCCGACGTTGAAAGAGATAAGCATCCCCGTTCTGGGCGGCATCCCCTTCATCGGCGAGATTTTCTTCCGGCAAAACGGACTCGTCTACATGTCCTATTTCCTGGTCGCGGCGGTGAGTTTTTTCCTCTTCAAGACGCCGCTGGGTCTGAGGCTGCGCGCCTGCGGGGAAAACCCCCGCGCGGCGGACACGGTGGGCATAGACGTCGCCCGCATGCGCTACGGCGCGTGCGTGGTGGGCGGGCTTTTCCTGGGCGTGGCGGGCGCCTACCTGCCGCTCGTGATATCGGGTTCGTTCACGGACAACATTGTGAACGGAAGAGGTTGGCTCGCCCTGATGCTGGTGATCTTCGGGCGCTGGGTGCCGGTATGGTCGTTCGTCGGCGCGCTGCTCTTCGCGTACGTGGACGCCTTCCAGTTCAAGGTGAACGCCCTGCCGCAATACGCCAAGATCATACCGCCGCAGTTTTTGCTGATGCTGCCGTACGTGTTCGCCATGATAGTTCTGGTCCAGGTCGCGCGGGGCGCCGAAAGCCCGCGCGCGCTCACCAGGCCATACGACCGTGAAGCCCGGGATTGAACCCATGTCCGGGATATTGTGTTTCTCATCGAGGAGGTATGACATGAAAACCAAATGGACACGCCGATTGTTCTTCGCCGCCGCCGCGCTCGCGGCCCTTGCCCTGATCGCACCCGGCCAGGCGCTCGCCGCGAAGGCCCACAAGTTCGCCGTCATCCTGCCCGGACCCATCGAGGATGCGGACTACAACTTCCGCGGCTATGAAGTCGCCCAGGACATCAAGAAGAGGTTCAAGATCGAAACCTCCTACTCCGAGCGCATCTCGCCGGCGGACGCCGAGCGGGTGGCGCGCGAGTACATATCCTCGGGCTTCACCATCATCGGCTTCCACGGCGGGCAGTACGTCCGGCTCGTGCAGAAGCTGGCGCCGAAATTTCCCGACACCATTTTCGTCATGGAGAGTTCGGGCAAGTTCAAGGTTCCCAAGAACGTCTGGAACATTCACCGCCACTATTTCGAGGCCTTCTATCCCTTCGGCGTGCTGGCCGGCCTCTCGACCAAGACGAACAAGGTGAGCGTCATCGCGGGAATCCCGCTGCCGGACTTCAAGGCTTCCATCAACACCATCTCGGACGCGCTCAAGGCGACCAACCCCAAGGCGCAGCTCACCTACGCCTTCACCGGAAACCAGAACGACCCGGTCAAGGCGCGCCAGACCGCCGACGCCATGATCGCGAACGGCGTCGACTTCATCATCAACATGGTGAACCTGGGCGTGTACGGGGTCGCCGAGGCCGCCAAGAAGGCGAAGCGCAAGGTGCTGGTCACCACCTTCTACACCGACAAGACGGACAAGGCGCCCGAGCATTTCGCCGGTACGCTGATCATCGATTTCCGGCCTCCCTACCGGCAGGTCATGGCGGGAGTCATGAAAGGCGCCAGCGGGGGTTATGTCGCCATGCGTTCGGGGAACGGCTTCGAGCTCGGTCCGATGTCCAACGTATCCGCCGAGGCCATCAAAAGAACCAAGGAGACGTATGAAAAAGTCCGTAGCGGAGCGATCAAGCCCCGGCTCGCAATGAAGAAGGTCATGTTGGCGAAATAGGGCACCTGAGCGCCCCGCCGCTAGCTGGGTGGGGCGCCTGGAACGGAAGAATGTAATGACGGAAAAAACCGCCGCTTGCGTCGAGATGCACGGCGTCAGCAAGTCTTTCGGGCAGGTCCGCGCCTTGGACGCGGTCGACTTCGAGGCCGCCAAGGGGGAGATCCACGCCCTCCTGGGGGAGAACGGCGCGGGCAAGACCACGCTCATGAACATCCTGAGCGGCCTCTACCGCATGGACGAGGGGCGAATCGCGGTCGAGGGGCGCGAGGTGGATATCCACTCCCCGCAGGATGCCATCGCGGTCGGCGTCGGGATGGTGCACCAGCACGTGGAGTTGATCGGCAACTTCACCGCGCTCGAGAACATCCTGCTCGGCCGGGAGGGCTCGCGCTGGAAGCTCGACGTCGAGGCCCGGCGAAGTTCCGTGGAGGAGCTTGCGGCGAATTACGGCCTCTCCATCCCTCTGGACGAGCAGGTGAAGACCCTGCCTGCCGGGATTCAGCAGAAAGTCGAAATCCTGAAGGCGCTATATCACGGCGCGGACATCCTGATTCTCGATGAGCCGACGACCATGCTCACCCCCCACGAGGTGGACGGGCTGTTCTCGATCCTCAAGTCCTTCGCCAAGGGGGGGCTGACGGTCGTCTTCATCACGCACAAGATACAGGAGGTCCTGGACAACTGCGACAGGATCACCGTGTTCCGCGGCGGGCGGAAGATCGACACCATCCTCCGCGATGAAGCCACCCGCGAGCGGCTGGTCCAGATGATGATGGGCGAGCGCGGCATGCCGCCAGAGGGCGAGCGGCCGGCCGGACCCTCGGCGGCCCGGGAGGGGGGGGCCGCTCTTTCCGTCCGGGGAGTGCGCACCTCGGCGAAGTGGGGGGTTCCTCTCAGGGACGTCGCCTTCGACGTCCCCCGGGGGCTCATCGTCGGCATGGCGGGCATCTCGGGAAACGGACAGAAGGAACTGGCGGAAGCCCTGGCCGGAATCATCGAAGTCGAAGCGGGCGAGGTCCACATAGACGGCGAGGAGGTATCCAGCCTTTCGGTGGCCGGGCGCATCTCGCGGGGAATGAGCCTCCTGCCGCAGGACAGGATAGAGGAGGGGATTCTGCCGGGGCTGAGCCTGGCCGAGAACTTCGTGCTGGGCCTCCACCCGCACATCTTCAAGCGTCGAGGAATTTTCGAGCGCGAGGCCGCCTTTGAACTCGGCAGAAACGCGATTGCGGAATTCAACATCCTGGCGAGGAACGAGCACGCGCCCGCGGCGCATCTATCGGGCGGAAACATCCAGAAGACCATCGTGGCGCGCTCGGTCATGCTCGCCCACAAGACGGGCGGGAAGGTGATGATCGCCAACAACCCCACGCGGGGGCTCGACGTCATGGCCGCCTCGTTCGTGCACGGCCGCCTGAGCGAGCTTCGCGCGGGCGGCGCGGGCGTCCTGCTGATATCCGAAGACCTGGACGAGCTCTGCCTGATGAGCGACCGCATCGTCGTGATCTATGCGGGGGAGATTCTGGGCGCCTTCGACGGCCCCGAGTACGACATCTACCAGATAGGCGCCTTGATGGCGGGCCAGAAAAAGGGGGCGGGTTCTTAAGATGGCTGGTTCGGGCGCGGCGGGTTTGGCCGAGAAGAAAAAAATAGTCCTCGACTTCGCGGTCACCTACGCGGCGGCGGGCGCGCTGGCGCTGGCGTGCGGGGCCGTCTTCATCGTCGCCTTCGGAGGCGACGTGCTCGTGGCGCTCGGCACGGTGCTGCGCTCCTCGCTCGGCACGTGGGGCGGGTTCGCGCAGACGCTCAACAAGTTCTGCCCGCTCCTGCTCGCCTCGCTCGCGGTGGCCTTCGGGATGCGCGGCGGCCACTTCAACATCGGCGTGGACGGGCAGATATACGCGGGCGCGATCGGCATGACGGGCACGGCCTTCGCGCTTGAGGGCATGAACCTCCCCTGGCCGATCTTCGTCCCGCTGGGACTGCTGGGCGGCGTTCTGGGCGGGTGGTTCTGGGGCTTCATTCCGGGGATCCTGCGCGTGCGCTTCCAGGTGAGCGAGATTTTCGTGACGGTGATGCTGAACTTCGTGGCGCTCTATCTGGTGGACTACCTCGCGAACGGCCCCTGGAACGACCCGCTGGCGGGAGAGGCCATCTCGCTCCCGATCCCAGACGCCTCGGTCCTCCCCCAGGTGATGCCGAAGGCGGGCGCGCACGCGGGCTTCATCATCGCGCTGGCCGCCGCCGTGGGGATGTACTTCTTCATGACGCGCACCATCGCGGGCTACGAGATCCGCGCGGTGGGCGACAACCCCCGGGCCGCGCGCTTCGGCGGCATCAACGTCGCGCGCGTCACGCTCATCATCATGCCGACCTGCGGCGCGCTTTCGGGACTGGCGGGCGCGCTCGAGGTCTCGGGCTTCCACCAGAGCCTGCTGCTCGGCATCAGCGGGGCGGAGGGCGCGCCCAACTACGGCGCGATGGCCATCCTCATCGCCGTCATCGGGCGTAACAACCCCCTGGGCGTCACGATAGCGGCCGCGGTGTTCGCGGTGCTGGTGTCGGGTTCGGATTCGCTCCAGAGGAGCATCGGCCTGCCGGGGGCCGCCGTGTTCGTCTTCCAGGCCATCATCGTGCTCACGGTGGTGTTCGTGCAGGCGCGGCGCGAAATCAGGGCGGGGTAGGGGGGTTGGTTCTGTAGGGACAGGCCTCCGTGCCTGTCCTGATGAAGTCCCCCGCCCCGATGAAGACAAAGGACAACCACGGAGGGTTGTCCCTACGGGGTCGGTGGCCGGAATGACGAGGTGGGCGGACACGCAGGTCCGCCCCTACAACCCCATCGCGTTTTGCGTAGGGGAGGACCCATGTGTCCTCCCAGCGCGCGCATTCATGACCCACCGCGGCATCTGCCCGAAACGAAAATCGGGCGGACACGCAGGTCCGCCCCTACCATATCATCGTCCACGCCAATCGGGTTTCACCACCGCCGTCATTCCGGCGAATGCCGGAATCCAGAGCCGATGAGAAGGCCAAATTAAGGCGTTCCATTTCCTCGTTCATTCGCCCGGAACGACGGCCAAAAAACGAAAAAACAAAGTCCCTGGATTCCGGCATTCGCCGGAATGACGATCCAAACCAGATCGGACAGGTCGCGACCTGTCTGTGGTGCCGGCGCCTTTGCAGGGGACGCATACATGCGTCCCACATGCCACGAACCGGTCGGGTCGCATATATGTAGCGCTCCCGAGAAGGGAGCGCTACATACAGAAAACCTGGACCGCCGTAGGGACAGGCCCCTGCGCCTGTCCGGGCGAAGGACAACCACGGGGGCAGGGCGGACACATGGGTCCGCCCCTACAACCCCATCGCGTTTTGCGTAGGGGAGGACCCATGTGTCCGCCCGCATCCCTACGCCGCCCGGACGACCACCGCGACGGGTCCGCCGCCGGGAGGCCCCTGGTGCTCGGCCCCGCCGGAGACGTAGGTCATCGGCTCGCCCACGACGGAGGAGACCACGGCGTTCACGACCGCGCGCGCGTGGCGCGTGTTGTTGATGTCCGAGTCATCGAGCATGGTGTGCCTGCGCCCGCGCACGAGGCCGTCGGGTGAGGCCTCGCACTTGGCGAAGACGTTGACGATCCTCGCGCGCTGCTCATTTGTGAGCGACCAGTCGAACCCGACGCCCGCGTTCACTAATGCCGAGCGCACCGCGTCGCGGTCGATGGCGTCCTGCATGACGCTGTGGCCGACCACCAGGTCCCCGCCCCAGGCCGCGCTGTTTCCGATTATCATCACCTCGTTGCACATGAGCTCTATCCCCGCCGAAGTCGAGGCGACGCCGGATTGCAAAGACCAGTCCCTGCAGACCACCTCGTCGCTCAGTTGGCTCTCATCCAACTCGCCCGCCGCGAGCGCCACGCCGAGCGCGGATGCGCCGCGCGAGTAGCCCATGGATTTATACGTGTCCTCCGTGCAGACGCTCTTCCCGCGCGCTAAAGCCTCCGCCATGCGATCGCCCGTCAGGAGGGGGCACTTCACCTGTACGAAATGGAGGTCTTCCGCGCTCTCTATCTGCGCTTCCGCCATCAGCCGACGCACGAGGTCCGCCGTCGCGTGGACCTGCGCCATACGGCCCATTTCCTCGGGCAGAAAATCCGCGGTGTGGCCGGATGCGATGGCGAGGCGCTTCGCGCTCCCGTCGCCGCTTCCGCTATCGGACTTCGTGAACACCGAGAAGTGCGGACACATGACTCCTTCCGTTCCGCCGGACATGATGAGGGCGATCTGCGCCTCCACCTCCTCGCGTGGTTTTCCCATCGTTCTTGAAAAATAATCGAGCAGGACGAAGTTGCTGAACCCGCGCGAAAAATCGTTCACGCAGCCGTTGCCCTCGGTCTTGCCCATGATTCCGACGATCTCTTCGGGCCGGCATTTGCCGTCTTCGATGAGAGCGGCCACGCCGGAGATGTCGTCGGGCGAGTCCATCGCCACGCGGAACAAGTCGGCCTGCATCTTGCGTCCCCCTTTTGCGTAAGGCGCGCCCACGCGCGCTGGTGGAAACCGGAATTGTTTATGGAAAAAAAACGTAGCACCCAATCCTAAGCCTGTCCAAAGGGGGGCGCTATAGAAGCAGGGAAGGGAGTGTTTTCCGACCTTCGGGATTGCTCTCCGTCATTCCGGCTTTCGCCGGAATGACGAACAAGGGCGTAGAGGAAAAACAAATAGAGCCCGCAGCCCCTCTTGCCTCGACTGGAAAACCAACCCTCCTGTTCCCCCTCCTCAGGGGGTAACGGCGATACTCCCGACAAAGGCTTTACCAACAACCCCCCACTCGCGTTTGACGAGGGGGGGCTTCTTTTTTACAGTAGTGAGCATACGCGAGGATTCCAATCGACCCGACTCCGGGGAGATGCGCATGACGACGTACGAATACCTCAACCTCATCGCTTCCTACGGCGGCCTCGCGCTCATCTACTACGGCATCCGCGAGATGGCCAGGGGGGCCGACAGGCGCTCCGCCGACTCCGAACGCAAGCACGCCGAGGCGATGGCGGAATCCCGCCGCAGGAAGGGAGATGGCATCCGTAAACACGAAGAAGCGATGCGCAAGCATGACAAGGAGATGGCCGACTCCGAGCGCAGGCACGAGGAGTCTATGGCGGCCCTGCGCGCGCTCATCGAGCGAACCGGCTGATCGAAACCGACCGAGACGGGGTTGTTGAAAAAATTCGTATGTGATCCTTGCACACCGCCAACGCCTCTTTCCTCACCCTGAGCAGCCGCCGGAGGTAAAACGCGACTGAGAAAGGAGCGTTTGTATCGAAGGGCGCTCCCTCGATACGGCGCGCAAGCGCGTCTACTCGGGATGAGGGGGTAAATTCCGCCCGAGGATGACTTTTTCAGCAACCTCGTTATGATGGCGTATTCGTTCAGGTGATGTTGCCGAGACTTTTTCCGGGAGAAGACGCGGATGCCGATTGAACTGAAGGACGTTTGGGATTTTCATACCGATCTGCGCTTTCTGGCGGATTTGTCCGGTGAGAACGCCTACATTTTAGAGCAGATAGACATCCCCACGGCGGCGAAGCTGGGCGGGGTTTTCTCGGCCCTGGGCAGACTGGCGGGTGCCTCGCAGAAGGTGCAAATCACGGCGCTCGAACGCGACTTGAGACTGGTTCGGGAATCAGAGGGTCTCGACGCCGTCCTCACCCGGAAGGACCTGGAAGGGGCGGGGAAGCAGGTGATCCACGCGGAAGGCGTCTATTTCATTGAGACGGAAGGCGACTTCAAAGGCCTCGAATGGCTCTGGGAGGAGGGGGCGCGGAGCGTCGCGCCGCTTTACAACGAGGACAACGCGCTGGGCGGCGGCGCCCAGGGCGACCCCGCCCGCGGCCTCACCCCCCTGGGCCGCGATTTCCTGATGGAGGCCTGGCGGACGGGTTTCATGGTGGATTGCGCGCACGCGAACCACCAGACGAAATCGGACATGATCGATCTCGCCCTCGTCACCGGCCAGGAGATGCACTACTCCCACGGCCATCTGGACGATCCGGTGTTGCCCTTCTTCGGCGAACGCGGGTTGCCGCGCGATATGGCGAGGCGGCTGCTGGAGACGGGCGCGCTCATCGGCCTTACGCCGTACCCCGAGTTCGTGGACGAGTTCGAGCGTCACCTGGAGGAAATCGAGTTCCTTGCCGAAATCGCCGCCCATCAGGTCGTGCTGGGCAGCGATTTCGCGGGCATCAACCGCGTGTTCGATGAATTCAGGGGCATCCGGGCGATAGGGGACTTCGCAGGGCGTCTCGCCGCCGCGCACGGGGAGGATTTCGCCCGCTCCTACTGCGGCGGCGCGCTCAAGGCCTGTCTCGAACGCTCCTTGCCGGAGTGATCGGGAGGGGAGTGTGGGCCGATTCTCTGACGCTGATTTGAGTATCGTACAGGTTATGACGCCGCGGGGCTTGCGGAGGCTCCGCCTTCGTCCTTCGCGCTCATGAACTGGATGGAGATCATGACGGCCATGACAGCGGCGCCCGTTATCTTCATCCACGGCACGTAGAAGAACAGCAGGCCGCCCGCCACGGCGAAGACCACCCGCTCCCAGATTTCGAGTTTTCTGCGCATGTAGCCCTCAAGCGAGGCCGATGTGCAGAAAAAGCCCATGAAGCCGCTTATCCACACGACGAGGATGTCGAACCATGCCGCGCCCTCCGTGATGTTGATAGGGGTGTAGGCCATGAGGAAGGGGACGATGTAAAGCGCCTTGCCGAGCTTGAGCGAGGCAAAGCCGGTGCGCATCGGGTCGGCCCCCGCCACGCCCGCCGCGATGAAGGCGCCGAGCGCGAAGGGCGGCGTGAGCGAAGCGTCCTGGCTCAGCCAGAGGATCATGAGGTGCGCGCTCAGGAGCGGGACGCCGAGTTCCACCAGCGCCGGCACGGCGAGGATCGAGAGAAGCACGTAGCTCGCCGTGATCGTCATGCCCATGCCCATGATGTAGCTGGCGATGGCGCAGAGCAGAATCGCCACCGGTAGAGTCGTTCCCGTGATGCCGAAGGTGTTGTCGATGATGGCGGCGTAGCCCAGGATGATCGAGGAGAACTTGATGCCGAGGCCGGGCATCGAGACGCCCGCGAGCACGATGCCCATCACGCCCGCCGTCACGCCGATGATGAGCGAGTTGACGGCGCCTCGCTCCAGCCCGTCCAGAACGCGCGGAGAGGAGAATATCGCCGTTCCGAGAAGCGCCCAGAAAATCGCTTCAGGTATGGAGTGTCCCGCCATCGGCAATACGATGAGCAGCCCCAGCCCGGCGAGCAGGGGCCAGTTCTCCAAGAGCGGGTTTCCGGGCGGGTCGGCCTTCGCCGTTTCCAGGTAGGTTCCCGCCTCCGCGTCGGCAACTTCCAGGCTTTTGCCCGATTCCATGAGTTTCTTGTGGTGGTTCGCGGCCTGGTATTCGAGCCTGTCGTTCCTTGTGCTCCATCCGGGCCGGCCCACCAGGCGCGCGAGCACCGGCGGCAGGGCCAGCAGGCGGGTGTCCTCCCGGAAAAATCCCAGAACCATGGCCAGGACGATGGACCAGAGCGCCGCGTCGAAAGGCGAGCGCCCGATGATGAGCCGGAAGATGAGCAGCACCACCGGGAGCAGCAGGTAGCCCTCTTTCTTGAGAAGGGGCAGCAGTTCGGGCAGTTCCTCTTTCGAGAGGCCGTGGATGCCGTCCAGCCCCGAGCGGAAGTGCACCGACATGTAGACCGAGAAGTAGTACATCAGCGCGGGCACGAGCGAGATGAGCGCTATCCACCCGTAATCCGTCTCGGTGAAGGCCGCCACGAGAAATGCCGCCGAGCCCATGATGGGGGGCAGCAGATGGCCGCCGATGGAGGAGACAGCCTCGACCGCTCCCGCGTAGTGGGGCTTGTAGCCCGCGCGCTTCATCAGGGGAATCGTGAAGGTGCCCGTGATGACGATGTTCGCCGCTCCGCTTCCCACCACCGAACCCACCATGCCGCTCGACACGACCGAGGCCTTGGCGGCTCCTCCGCGCAGGCGCCCCACCAGGGCGTAGGAGAGATCGATGAATACGTCGCCGACTTTCGTCTTTTCCAGAAAAACCCCGAACAGGATGAACAAAAACACATAGCTCGCATATACGTTGGCGATGACGCCGAAGATGCCCGAGGTCCCGTATATGAAGTTCACCACCTCGTTATAGGAAAACCCCTTGTGCAGGAGGCGTCCGGGGAACTGGTTGCCGTACATGGCGTAGTAGAAAAAGAAGAGTCCCAGCAGCGGCAGCACCCAGCCCAATATCCGGCGGCACATCTCGATCGAGACGATGACGGCGATCGTGCCCATGGCGACGTCCGTCCAGAGGACGAGGCCCGCCCGGTCTCCGCGGTCGGCGAAGTTCATGATGTATTCCACCGTGAAGACGACCACGCCCGCGCAGAGGAGAAGGTCCACGGCGGAGGGCCTGTCCCTCGGAGCGCCCGCCCGCGCCGGGTAGAAGATGAATGTCAGGATGGCGGTGAAGATTACGTACAGGGGCAGATAGAAATGAAACGCGTATATGGCCAGCCCCGGGAAGTAGAGCGTCTCCCAAATTGCGGAGAGGGATTTCTCCATCCCTTCCGTGAGGAGCGGGGAGAGGGCGTAGACGATGACTTCGCCGAATCCCAGGCCGAAATCCACCGGCGCCTTGTTCGCCGCGCCGTAGAGGAAATACGATGCGAACGCGAACGAGGAGAGCAGGATAGTCGCCTTCGGCAGAATGCACAGGCCCGACACGTAAAGCCAGATGAGGGCGTAGAGCCAGGCGTCCAGGGCCGGGAATTCGACCTCCTGCCAGTCCCAGGCGATCTCGTAGGGGAGGTAGAGATTGTACGTCCTGCCGGCGAAGAAGAGGATATAAGCGAGAAGCAGACAGGAGAGAAAAATGAAGACGGGCAGGTTTTGTTTCTGAAAGCCCGGTTCGATGTCCCTGCGGGTGGCCGACTCCGGGGCGAAGATGAACCGCAACCACTCCCAGAGAAAATCGAAAGCCTTCCTCATCGCCGCCCTTTCTCACCCGAGGCCGATGACAGGCGCTTCGCCGGCCCCCGGAAGGCGCTTCGCCCTCCGGGGGAGCCGGGAAACGTCTAGTTTACGTTATAGCCCTTCGCCTTCCAGTAGCGCGCGGCGCCGGGGTGGAGCTTCATGTTGAAGTTGCCCATCTGCTTGATGAACCCGTCCGACTTGGCGGCGAAGTCCAGCCCGATCTTCCAGCCCTTGAAGACGTTGATCAGGAAGTCGCGGTTCGCCTTGTCGTACACCCGCCGCGTCACCTCGTGGATGACGTCGTTGGGCACCTTCTCGTTCGCCACGGCGAAAATGGTGTAGGCGACCGTCTTGAACTTCTTGCCCTTCATCCCCTGATAGGGGCTGGCGTCCTTGTTGTCCTTGTAATAGCCCGAGCTCAGGGCGACGAACTTGTCGCGCACCTTGTCGGGAATGCTCAGGATGCGGAGCGGGCCGCTGCGCGAGGCGCGCAGAATCGAGGGCGAGGGCACCGGGTTCGGGATGCCGAAGGCGTCGAGCTTGCCGTCGATCATGTTGGTGGCGGCCTGGGCCCAGCCCATGTAGTCCTTGCGGATCTTGTCGGTGATCCCCAGGTTGTCGGTGATGAACTTCATCATGAACAGCGTGGAGCTTCCCCTCGGGCCCATGTTCACCCGCTTGCCGGCGAGATCGTTATAGGTCTTGATGCCGGACTTGTGGAACGTCGTCACCTGGAACCAGGAGGTCGACACCGGGCCGATCCCCCGGATGGTCATCATCGCCTTGCCCTTGTGGAAGGGTTTCTGCTTGCGCTGGATGAAGTCGACGAAAATCCCGTTCGTCATTCCGATCTCCGACCGCCCGCTGGCGACGAGGCGGGTGTTGGCGACGAAGCCCTTGGACTCGCGGTTGGTGACGTTGACGGTCTTGCTCGTCTTGTTCACCGCCTCGGCGAGGCCCGCCGCCATGCGGAACGCGCCCGCGCCCTTGCCCGCGCCGACGATGGTGATGTTGGTGGTGGCGGCGCTCGCCAGGGAGGCGACGAAAGCCGCCGCGGCGAAAACGCCAATCGCTGTAATGAATCTTTTGTGCTTACGCATAGGCTCTCCTCCGTTGGAATCGCAGAGATATAGGTTTTGCCCGTTGAGATGATTCTATCTCATCAACATACTTTCGCAAGCGACGCTTAGAGCTATTCGCATAATTTCCCCGCAAATCTTGACGCCCGAAGACCCAGGTGCTAGCTATTGCGCGTCTTGCAGGTTTTCTCGCGATAACGCGCCGAACGCATTCTATGTGGAGACCCTCTTGTCCCGCCTTCTGGAAAACGATTCCCTGACGCTGCTGGGCGAAGGCGGCCTCCCCGTTCCCCGCTTCGAGGTCTGCACGGACGCAGAAGAAGCCGCCCGCGCGCTGGATCGTCTGGGCGGGCGCGTCGTCATCAAGGCGCTCGTTCCCGTCGGCAAGCGGGGCAAGGCGGGCGCGGTGAAGTTCGCCGCGAATGCGTCAGAGGCCCGCGCGCGCGCAGACGCCATTCTCGGCATGGAGGTGCGGCGCTTTCCCGTCAGAAAACTAATCGTGATGGAAGCGCTCGATATCGCGCGCGAGATTTTCTGCTCCATCTCCTTCGATGCGCCGGGAAAATGCCCGCTGATTCTCTTCAGCGCGGAGGGCGGCGTGGACGTGGAGGAACTGGCCGAACATCATCCCGACAAGCTGCTCGAATGGCCCGTGAACATTCTGGAGGGGCTTGCGCTCGAAGATGCGCTGGAACTGGCGCAAAGGGCGGGGCTTTCGGGCGGTCTCGCGGAGCAAGCCGCCCGCGCCGTGTGCGCGATGTACGGGGTTTTCTGCGCCCACGACTGCGAGATGATAGAGGTGAACCCCCTGGCGGAACTGGCAGACGGCCGCGTGGTGGCGGCGGCGGGCGTGGCGCAGCTCGACGCGCAGGCGCTCTTCCGCCATCCCGAACTCGAAGCCAAGCTGGGCGTGGAAGGCGGGAACGGCTGGCGGCCATTCACGGAACTCGAGATGCGCCTGCGCGAGATAGACGCCATCGACCCCCACGTGGGCGCGATCCGCTTCAGCGAACTGGACGGCGACATCGGCTTCATGGTCACCGGCGGAGGGTATGGATTGTCGAGCCTGGAGGCGCTTCTGGATGAGGGCGGCAGGCCCGCCACCACGTTCGACATCACGCCCGGACGCTATGAGGAGAAAATGCGCCGCGCGGTGAAGGCGGTGCTCTCGAAGCCCGGCATCAAAGGGCTGCTCCTCGCGGGAAACGTGAGCAATTTCACCCGGGTGGACATCAAGGTGGCGGGCGTGGTGCGCGCGCTCAAGGAGGCGGCGCTCGATCTCGAAAAATTCCCCGTCATCATCCGCTACGCGGGTCCGGGCGTGGAGGAGGCCAGACGGCTCATCGCCGAGGTTCCGGGCGTGGAATGGCATGAGGACGAGTCGTCGATAGAAGACCTCGCCAGGCGGATCGTGGCGCGCAGCTACGGGAGCGATGAGAGTTGAGCATTCTGCTGGATTCGGATACCCGCGTCCTCGTACAGGGGGCCACGGGGGCGGAGGCGCGGCGCCTTCTGCCCACCATGACGGACTACGGCACCCGCGTGGCGGCGGGCGTATCTCCCGGCAAAGGGGGCGAGTCGGTGGGCGGCGTGCCGGTATACGGAACCGTGGCCAATGCTCTTCGCGACCACGAGGTCGACCTCTCCGTGCTCTTCGTGCCCGCGCGCTTCGTGCGAGAGGCGGCTTTTGAGGCCATCGAGGCGGGCGTTCCCACCGTGCACATCCTCGCGGAGGGCGTGCCGCACCACGACGCCTGCGCGCTGCTCACGCGCGCGGCCGAGATGGGAACCTTCGTCATCGGCCCCAACAGCCAGGGCATGGTGAGCCCGGGAAGAGCGAAACTCGGCGGCACGGGCGGCGAGGTGCCCGACCTCATGTTCCGCCCCGGCCCCGTGGGCGTGGTGAGCAGAAGCGGAGGCATGGGGGCGGAGATTTGTCTCTTCCTGACGCGGGCGGGGATCGGCCAGAGCACCTACGTTGCCCTGGGCGGCGATTTGCTCATCGGCTCCGCCTTCGTCGAGATGCTCGCCCTGTTCGAGGATGACCCCGAAACCCGCGTCGTCGTCATGTTCGGCGAACCCGGCACGGACAGGGAAGAAGAAGCGGCGCGCTTCATCGCGTCCGGCGGATTCACGAAACCCGTTGTGGCGATGATCCCCGGAGAGTTCTGGGAAACCTCGCCCACGCCCGCGAGCGTGAGCCACACCGGCGCGCTCATCACCCGGGGCCAGGGCGCGCCGTCCGGCAAGAAAAGACTCCTGCGCGAGGCGGGCGTCCTGGTGGCCGAACGCTTCTCCCAGGTCGTGCCCCTCGTACAACAAGCCCTCGGGTAAGCCTGGAGAAACGACTGAAAGTCCCGGCAAATCCGCGAAAGCCTAAATCCTTCCGTAGAGGCCGCATGCATATGAGGTAGTTGAAAAACCCCTCCTCGATCGGAACTGACCACCGCCGTCATTCCGCCGAAAGCCGGAATGACGATCAAAACCGCACCGCCTCTTGTAGTGGGCCATTCTTGTGAGCGGCCCAAGATCGCGACCTCGGACAGGCGCATGAGCCAGTCCGCTACGGACCCTCTCCCCAGGTGGTTCTGGTCGCCAAATCACGGAACCAGGGTTTTTCAACAACCCCGTATGCAGCCCCGACAGGTGAGATAATCGCCAGGTTCTCAACATGGCGCGGGAAATTCCCGTTTCTGGGATATTGGGGGATATTGAAGATCGTGGGGAACGGGGCGGATTGCTTTATATCGCCCAGGCCGAAGTCAAGCCGGTGATCGCGAAAGCGGACGCGGAAGTCAGAAGACTCGACGCCATGGACGGGCAACTTCAGAAACAAGTCACCGAAGTCAAATTGAATCTGAGAGAGAGGCTAAAGCAGATCAATACGGACCTGAACGCGTTCAAGGCCCAAACGCATGCTGATTTCAAAACGGTGGCGACCAAAGATGACCTGAAAAATCTGAGAGAAAAACTTCTCACCCCACAACAGCTTCGAAGCATCATGAGAGAAGTGCTGGAGGAACAACGCGCGCGATAAGGCCAAGCAAGTTATCAAATGCTCTATCCACACAATCGCCCCTGGCCAAAAACAGGGGCGATTTTTTGTGGAAGCCGGAATATCCGCCTGTCCAAGCCAAAATCCGTAAGAGTGGCGAGAGAGTCTGCGTTCTCACACCATCGTCGCGCCGCCGTTCACGTCGAGCGTGACGCCGGTGATGTAGCCCGCCTCCCTGCTGCAAAGGAAAACCACGGCTTCGGCGATTTCGTGGGGTTCGGAGAGTCTGCCCGCGGGCGATGATTTCTCGATGTGGGCGATGCGCTCGGGCGTCCTGATGCCGAGCGTCCTGGGCGTGCGCACGTTCGCGGGCGCTACGGCGTTCACGGTGATTCCGTGCGGGCCGAGTTCGCGCGCCGCCTGGCGGGTCAGGCCGAGCACGCCCGCCTTGGCGGCGGTGTAATGCGGCGGATTCGGGTTCACGCCGCTGCGCGCCGCCATGCTGGAGAGGGTGACGAAGCGTCCGTATTTCGCCTCTACCATCAGGGGCGCTACGGCCTTCAGGAGATAGAACATCGACTTGAGGTTCGAGTCGACCACGCCGTCCCACGCCTCCACGGGGCAGTCCAGCAGGCTCACGTACTGCGGAAACCCCCCTGCGCTGTGCACGAGAACTTCAATACTGCCGACACGGCTATTCACCTCGTTTACCGAGGCGAGGGTCGCCTTCCAGTCGGTGAGATCGACCACGGCGGCGTGGGCCGCGCCACCGCTTTCGTTGATGGATTCGGCCACCGCTTCGGCGCCTTCGGCGTTGAAATCCATCACGGTCACTTCCGCCCCTCTTTGGGCCAGGATTCTCGCCGTGGATTCGCCGATTCCCGTCGCAGCGCCCGTAACGATGGCGCTTTGCCCCTCGAAACCGCTCATTGCGCTTTCCTTTTCTCGAAAAAACGGCGCGCGGCGACCCGTAAGCCGCCGCGCGCCGACGGATTGACTAGCCTTCCTGCATCTTCAGGATGCGGTTGATGAGGTCGATGCCGCCCACCTTGTCGGCGAACATCTTGTGGACGGGCCTTACGGCCGCGCGGAAGGGCTTGAGATCCGGCGTTGCGATCGTGAGTCCCTTCGCCGCAAACCCTTTCATGATGTCTTTTTCGTTTTCTTCCGCATAGGCGTTCGCCCAGGCGATGGTGTCGCGCGCGGCCATGAGGACGGCCTTCTGCATGGCTTTTGGCAGCTTGTTGTAATACTTGTCGTTCATGATGAGCGCGCCGGCAACGAGCTGGTGCCGGGTGATGGAGAGGTATTTCTGCACCTCGTAGAGTTTCATCGCCCACGCCCAGCTCGACCCGCCGTCGTGGCCGTCCACCGTTTTGGTGCTGAGCGCGCTGAAGAGCTCCGTCGGCGCCATGCCGATGGTGCTGCCGCCGAGCGCCTTGTACGTTTGCACCATGATGGGGTTTTTCGCGATCCGCATGCGCAAGTCGCCCAAATCGGCGGGCTTCATGATCGGGTGTTTGCTGTTCATCATGTTCCGGAAGCCCGTGGCGACGAAGCCGAGCACGCGGATGCCCGATTTCTTGCGGAAATTCTCTCCGATGGTTCGGCCGATGTCGCTGTTGAACACCTTGGCGGCGCCCTTGAAGCTGCCGAACATGAAGGGCAGGGTGAAGATGTCGAGCCGCCTGTCGAATGCCGTGATGTTGTTGGACGCCACGATCTGCATCTGTATGGAGCCGAGCTGCACCTTCTTGGCGGCCACGCGGTCCTTGCCGAGCTGGGAGGAAGGGAATATCTGGATGTCGATGTCCCCCCTGGAATAGACCTGCAGGTTCTTCTGCATGGTGAGAGCCGTAGCCTGGTAGAGAAGCTGCGGCTTGGGCGGGTTGTTGTGGGCGAACTTCATCACGTACTTGGCCGCCTCGACCTCGGGCGCGGCGAAGCCGACGAGGCCCGCGATGAGGATGACGCTCACCATGACCGTGAACCCTTTTTTCAGATGTCGCATGTCTTGCCTCCTTTTTGTTCGTCTCCTCATCTGCCGAGAATCAGGTTCGGCAGTATCAGGGAGATGATGGGGAAATACGAGAGTATGATAATGCAAAGGAACATGGTCGCGATGAAGGGAAGGACGGCCTTGGCGATGGCGCCCAGCGTGGTGTCCGCGATGCCCATCGCCACGAACAGGCTCGTGCCCAGAGGCGGCGTGAGGTAGCCGATCTCGCAGTTCACCACGAACACGATGCCGAAGTGGATGGGGTCTATCCCCGCCGCCAGGATGACGGGCAGGAACATCGGCGTGAGGATGATGACCTGCGCCATCGTGTTCAGCCACATTCCCACGAAGGTGAGGAAGAGGCTGATGAGCATGAGGATCAGGAACGGCGAAGTCGTCACGCGCTGGATGAAGGCCGTCACCAACTGGGGAATCTGGTGGATGGTGATGAGCTCGCCGAATGCGAGCGACGCTCCCCAGATGATGGCGATGGTTCCGGTGACGAGCGCCGCGATTTCGAGACACTCGCGCGTTCTTCGCCAGTCGAGTTCCCTGTAGACGAACATGCCGACCACCCAGCCGTAGAGCACGGCGATGACGGCGCTCTCCGTCGGCGTAACGAAGCCGCCGTAGATGCCTCCGATGATGACGCCGGGCGCCAGGAGCGCCCAGCGCGAGTCCCAGATGGTGCGAAGCGTGCGCGCGACGGAGAAAGGCTCGGAATCCGATTCCACCGTCATGAAGCGCGCCATGATCGTGGCGCAGCACATCAGCATGCAGCCCAGCAGGATGCCGGGGAGAAAGCCCGCGATGAACAGCCGCGTCACGGACTGATCGGCGCTGACGCCGTAGACGATCAGGGTGATGCTCGGCGGTATGAGGATGCCGAGCGTCCCCCCGCAGGCGGAGACGGCGCCCGAGTAATTCCTGTCGTACTGGCGTCTGAGCATGGTGGGGATCATGAGACCGCCCACGGCGGCCGTCGTGGCGGGGCCGGAACCCGATATGGCCGAGAAAAGCATGCACGCGAGTATGGTGACGTGGGCGAGGCCGCCCTGCACGTTGCCCACGAAGCAGTCCGCCACCGAGATGAGGCGCTTGCTGATGCCGCCTTTCTCCATGAGCGCGCCTGCGAGCAGGAACATGGGCACGGCGATGAAGGGGAACTTGTCCAGCCCGTCGTAATAGGAGAGCGCCAGGCTCTCGAAATGCTCCCCGGTGGCGTAGTAGACGAGAATCGAGGCCAGCCCCAGGGAGACGCCCACGGGCACGCGGATGAAGAGGAACACCGCGAGTGAGCCGAGCAGCAGGAGAGGCATGTTCATCGCTCTTCCTCCTGCTTTTCGACCTCGTAGACCACTTCGGGGCCGCCCTGGACGTAGACGCGGTACATGTACTGGGCGAGGCGTATGGTCATCAGCCCGAACCCGATGGGGATGATGGCGTGCACGGCGGCTTCGGGTATCTGGAGGATGTCGGTCTCCGACCAGACGTCGATTTCGCTTTTCACGAAAAGGAAGCCGAAGTACGTCATCAGGACGTTGAAAGCCATCCACAGGCAGTCGGAGAAAAAGACTATCGGGCGCGCCCAGGAGGCGGGCGTCAGCATCTCGATGGCGTTCACGCGGATGTGGCGGCCCTGGAGGATGATCCAGCTGATCGTCAGGTAGATGAACCAGATGAAGACGATGCGCGAGAACTCCTCGATCCAGCTGATCGAGGTGAAGAAGATGTAGCGCGCGATGACCTGGGCGGTGAGCATGAGGGTGAGTGATAGAAGAAGAATCCAGGAGAGGTTTCGTTCGATGTTTCGCACGATTGGCTTTCCCGTCTTGCTCGAGGAATGGAGCCCTTGCACGCCTGTATGTGATGAATAAATCCAGTCTAGTTTGTTTCGACTCGGATGGTCAATGCGAGAAGGGTTTTCGGGATGGGGCGTGAGTAGGCTGAAAGGGCGGGGTCGATACGGCGGCATACGATTGTGAAATGACCCTCAAAGGGAGAGGGAATTCGAACGCGCACCCCACCGTAGGGGCCGTTCGAGAACGGCCCTCCTCGGAGGAGAGGGTACTTCACGAAGTGCCCCTACGGGTTCGGTTTGAAACGCGACAGGCACGGAGGCCTTCCCCTGCGGCGGGCGAAGCGGCGTATCGAAGGCCTGTCCTGAGCCTCTCGGAGGGGGTGTTCACGGGTCCGCGCCCTTCATTGCGGCGTCGTTGCCGCTCCTGTTGTAGGGGCCGGGTTCGACAGGAGCGAGAGGAATCGTCTGCGCCGCACGCGAATCAAAAACCACTCCTCCTTGCAAGCCCCCCCCTTGAGGGGGTTGTTGAAAAACCCCTCCTCGCTCGAAATTGGCCTTTGCCGTCATTCCGGCGAAAGCCGGAATCCATTTGCGGATGCGGGTGAATGAACGACGGCATTCCATTCCCCGCCGATGCGCAGGAACCCTGACGAAAGGCAAAAGGCGTAAAAATGGATTCCGGCTTTCGCCGGAATGACGGTGAACACTCTCGATTGGGGGTCAACAACTCCTCCCCGGTCGGGTTCGACCTTATTCATTGAGACTTTTTCAACAGACCCTCATAAGGCGAGTTTTTCTCGTCTCGAAGGTGGTTGCTCGGTTCTAGGCTGGTCGGCGAGTGAATTCCTCTCCCAGAAAACGCCGTCAGCGTATCCTTGAATTTTTTGATCCGAGTCGGCCATCTCCAGACGCTTGAGCGCCCAGCAGCAGTATTCCTCGTTGATTTCTATGCCGCAATAATTTCTGCCCGGCTTTTTGGCGACTGCGGCGGTAGTTCCGCTGCCCAGAAACGGGGCGATGAGGGTGGACGTTTTCCAGTCGGAGCATACATATACCGATGCGGTCGGCTTGAGCGTCGGGGTCAGAAGCGCGAGAGCGCGCTCGAACCATTCCCGGTAATCCGCCTTGCCCTTTTCCTTGAAAAGGCGGTCGCCATAGTTTTTGGACAGGTTGTATGGGGGGTCGAGAACGAGCAGATCGATGAACCCCCGGGGAAGGTTTTCCGCTACCTCGAACGTGTCCCCGCAAATGATTCTTCCGCCGACACTCCCGGTTCGGGCCAGTTCATCGGGGTAGAGGATTTTGGCCGCCAGACGAGCCTTTTCCTCCGGCGCGCACGTCAGCGTTCGGTTTCTCGGGGCCCTTCGCTTCATGTCGAGCCACGCTTCGGTTTGTGGGGCGGTTTGGTCATCGTCGGGCTAATATGATGCAGGATATTCTAACTCCCGTCGTCGAAAAGTCCAAGGCGCGTCCTTTGAAGGCGCGACCGGTCGAAAGAGCGCGACCCCGGCGCTTTCGCGGCTATCTTCGTGTGAGGCGCGAACTTCTCAACCGAAGGTTTCACCGAAGGATTCCCACAGCCCTTCCTTGGTTTCGGCGATCACCAAGTCGACCACCTGGCGCAGGGCTTCTTCCTCGCTGTCTCCCTCCAGGCGGCGGAGACGGTAGAGATCGGCCTGACGATCCGCGCCGCTGCCCTCGCGGATGATGGTGAGCGCGCGGCGGATTTCGGCCTCGCAGCCTAGCGCGCGGGCGTCGGGCTCGAGTTTCTCGACGAGTTCGCGCATGAAGTCGTCGATGTCCACCCGCGCGTTCTCGCGCGTCGTATCGCCGAAGAAGGAGAGCGTTCCGTAGCGCTGGGCGACCCAGCGGTTCTCTGCGATGATCTCGGTGAGCGGTTCGGGCGGCAGCGCGCCCGCTTCGTCCTCGCGCATGAGCCGGCGCAGGAGGGAGGCGTAGAGCGCCGTGATGCAGACGGCGTCCTCGATGCGGGGGCAGATGTCGCAGATGCGAAGTTCCACCGTCGGGAAGGCGTGGGCGGGGCGGATGTCCCACCAGAGTTCGGAGCCGCTCTCGATGAACTTCATCTGCCGGTATTCGTCGAGGATTTCCTCGTATTCCGCCCGGGAGCGCAGCGGGCCGGGCAGGCTGGTGCGCGGGAGGCCGCCGAGGAGGTTGAGACGATAGGACTTGTAGCCCGTGTCGTGTCCGCCGTTGAAGGGCGAGGAGGTGGAGAGCGCGTGGAGGGCGGGCAGGTAGCGGCGCATCGCCGTCATGACCCGGATGCGCGATTCGGGGTCGCCGAAGCCCGCGTGGATGTGCATTCCGCCGATGACCATGCGGCGGATGGTCTCCTGAAACGTCACCGCGAAGCGCTCGTAGCGCTCCTTCTGCGTGACCGCCAGCGACCGCCACTGCGCGAAGGGGTGGGTGGAGGCGGCCATCACCGAGGCTCCGTGCGCCTGCGCCGCCTCGATGACGACCCGCCGGGTCTCGCGCAGCGCCTCGCGCGCCTCGGCCACCGAAGCGCACACCCGGGTGTTGGTCTCTATCTGGGAGCGAAGCAATTCCCGCGTGATCTTGTGCGGCCCCATCCCGGCCTCGCAGGCCTCGAAGATGGCCGAGTCGGGGTCGATGAGGAGATCGCGCGATGCGGGGTCGATGAGAAAGAACTCCTCCTCCACCCCGAGGGTGATCGCTAGGTCTTCCCGATTCTCGGCGTCGCTCACGTCAATCTCCTTTCGGGCGGCGCGGCCCAGCCGCCAGTTGGTGCTTTGCGCGCGCAAAGTCGCGGGTCGGTTCGCTCCAGTATCTTGCGCGACCGGGTCGGGCGGAACCCGAATCTTTCGCCTCGGGCAGGCGGCCGCCCGATCCTTCTCCCGTCTCCGGAAGGCGCGCCCGGTCGAATCCACCGAGAGCGCTAAGACTACTCTATCATTTCCGGCATTCGTGAATCCAGGAATCAGGGCGGAGCGAACCGCTTACGAATGATGAACCGCCCTCTCTCTCGTCCCGCCGAGGCTCGTGAGGGCGAAGGGCAGCATGAGAAGCGCCGCGACGACGCCCACCCCCACCAAGCCGAAGGCGTCCACGCAAAGGCCGATGGTGGGAGCGAGCGCCATGGCGAGAATCGATTTCGCCTGCGTCTCCACGGAGAGTATCGTCGCGCCCGCCTCGGGCGTGCTGTGGGCGTCGATGCGGCTGATGAGCACGGGGCGCCAGAAGTTCTGGAGCACCGCCAGGGCGACGAAGCCCGCGATGACCACCGACTCCCAGCCCGTCCACAGCCCCCAGGCGAGAGCCGCGTAGATGAGGGCGGTGGCGCCCCAGAGCGATTTCGCGGCCGATTCCTCGGAACCCGTGGCGGCGACCAAGCGGTGCCCGCCGCGCGAGGCGAAGCTCGACAGCAGGTGCAGGACGAAGTAGACCGTCCCCATCAGAATGGCCACGCGCTGTTGCTGCTGCCAGGCGGCGAGCAGGGCCAGCCCCAAGGCGGCCTGCTGGATGACGGGCTGGATGTAGTCCTTCGCCACCTTGTAGGTGCCCTCGTAGCTCATGGACTCCACAAGGATGCCGCGCAGCGGCCTGTCGGTGAACGCCATGCGCATGGAGTCTTTCAGGTGTACCCACACGCTCGGGATTTTCGCGTCCGCCGCGCGCGCGCCTTCGAGTTCTTTGGGGTATCCCATGAAGTTCACGATGTTGAGCGCATAGGGGATGACGGCGAGCAGGAAAATGTCGCTGTAGCGCGCGCCGGTGAAGATGAACGCGCTCGCTATGACGACCGAGACGGCAGAGCCTATCTTCGACCAAGAGCGCGTGAAGCCGTAGACGCGGGTGCGCTCCTCTTCGCGGCCCTGAATCCTCAGCCATTCGAATATCATCGCCTTGTGCGTGCCCGTGCGGAACGAGTCGCCGAGAGCGAAGGCGAACATCGCGAGGAAAAGCGCGGCGAAAGACGCCGAAAGGCCGAAGATGAGGAACGAGGCGATGTAGGCGAGGAAGGAGAAGATCATCGAGCGCCTTCTGCCGTAGAGGTCGGCCACCGCGCCGCTCGGTATCTCGAAGATGTTGATGCACACCTCGCGGAAGCCGATGAGAATCCCGATCTGGAAAAAGGAGAGGTCTTTTTCCAGGAAGGCGAGGATGAGGAAGGGCTCGAAATAGGTCTGGTTCTTGAGGAAGCCGTACAACGAGAACCGGAACAGCATCATCGGCCGAACCCTCCTTCCCTCCAATTTCGCGCCCGCGCCCCTCTCGCGCAAGGGCAGGGGGACAAGAGGCGGCCGGCGCGCGCCCGAACTTCATCCCCCACGGCGCGCATAGGCCATTGTAGCGAAAATTTTCTCGCTTGCGGGATGTTTTTTCGGCGGCCTGGCGTGGGGGGTGAGCGTTTTCCGTGGCGAAGGGATGCGCTTGTGGGTTGTTTCGATTCGTAAGGTTTTGTAGGGGCGGGCCTCTGTGCCCGCCCGTGTTTTGAAACCTGTAGTCGGGAAACCTGGTTGAATTGTCTGCTCCTGTGGTTACTACTGGTCAGGACAGGCACGGGGGCCTGTCCCTACGCTTCTCCGACGTTTTGTTTCTCAGCGGATGCGCCAGCCGATGAGCGCGGCGCCTATCACCATGCACGCCGTGCCGACGAGGATGGCGGGCGTGATGCGCTCCACGCTCCTGAGCAGGAAGTAGCTCATGATCAGGCTGAAGACGGGGGCCGTCGAGGTGAGCGGGGAGACGATGGAGAGATCGCCGATGCTTATGGCGGTGAAGTGCAGGAAAAACCCGAGCGCGTTCAGCAGCCCGCACAGCCCGAAGATGTACCAGGCCTTGGGGCGGTCGAACTGGTCGGGTTTCTGGTCTTTCGGAAAAAGCGGTATGAAGGTGACCAGGAAGACGAATCCCGCCAGCGTCGTGAGGGTGGCGCCCATGACGGGCGCCTCGACGTGGGCGAAGGCGAGTTTCCTGAAAAGGAACGAGAACGCGGCGGTGACGGCGCTGAAGAAAGCCAGCACGAGGTGTTTTCTCTTCCACGTGGTGTCGTCCGGCTTCTTGTAGCTGAGGGCGGCGCTGCCCAGGACGATGAAGAGCGTGCCCGCCAGGATGAGCGCGCCGGGCCGCTCGCCCAGGAAGGCGATGGCGAGCGAGGTGGAGAACAGGGGCGTCAGCGAGACGAACGGCATCGCCCGCGCGACGCCCAGGTAGGAGATGCTCAAATACAGAAACACGCGCGACATCGCCGGCCCCGTGAGGCCCGCCAGCGCGAAGAAGAAAAACGCTTGCAAGTTCCACCATTCGGGCTGCCAGTAGTACCATGTGACGGCGAGCATGACGGGGAGCGAGGTGAACAGGCCGATGAAGACGCCCGTGAGCGCGTTGGCGTGCTCGCCGCCCTTCCTGATGCAAACGCTGAAGGCGGCGAAGACCACGGCGGTGGACATGGCGTAGGATGCGGCGACGAGCTGGGGGTTCATCCGGTTCTCGGGGTTGAAGGCGTTCTCGGGACGTTGTGCGCAATAATTTCGGCGAGCCTCAATCTACAGCCTGCGCGCCCGCTTGGGAAGAGCGGGGCGGAATTGACCCGCGGCCCCTTTCTTTTTTCATGAATTTTTTACGATTTTGTAACGCGCGCGCCACGGCGGGCCGTTATAATCCGCCCCGATGAAGAGACCGCCCGGAGCAGGCGCGCCTGCGGGCAGGCCCGAATCTCACAACGTGGGGGATGAGAGATGCGCGAAGACGGAATGCGCGATTTGGCGGAGGAGATATCGCCGGACGAGTTCGACGAGATCCGCTATCCGCGCCCCGGAGCGACTGACTTTGAGTTGCTCGTCGATAAGATGATCTCCCGGCGGGGCTTCCTGGGCAAGGGGGCCGCCTTCGCCGCGGCGGCGTTCGTCATGAGCGCGGGCGGTTTGGATCCGCTCTCCGCGTTTGCGAACTCGACTCGCTTCGGCTTCGAGGCCGTGCCGGCCAATACGCTTGATACCATCACCGTGCCCAGGGGCTACAGCTGGCGCGTCGTCGCCCGCTGGGGCGACCCCATGTGGACGCGAGGATCTGAGTTCGACCACGCCACGCGCGGCACGGGCGCGAGCCAGGAGCTCGCCTTCGGCGACAACAACGACGGCATGTCGCTCTTTCAGGCGGGCGGCAGGAACGTCCTCGCCGTGAACAACGAGTACGTGAACATCGACATCATCCACGGCGGCAGGGGCGGCGGAAAGCCCGCGACGGCCGACGACGTGCGAAAGAGCAAGGCGGCGCACGGGGTGTCGATTATGGAAATCGCGCAAAAGGGCGGCAAATGGTCGATCGTCAAGGATTCGGCCTACAACAGGAAAATAACGCCCGACACGCCGATGGAGATCACCGGCCCCGCCCGGGGCCACGCCCTCATGAAGACGGCCGCGGATCCCAAGGGCGTGCGCAGCCTCGGCACCTGGAACAACTGCGGAAACGGCGCGACGCCCTGGGGGACGTATCTCTCGTGCGAGGAGAATTTTCACGGCTATTTCTCATCGAGCGATCCCGGGATAAAGGTTTCGGCCGAGTTCAAGCGCTACGGCGTCGGCGCCAAGGGCCGGGGATACGGCTGGGAGATGACGGACGAGCGCTTCGACATCGCCAAACACGCAAACGAGCCCAACCGCGCGGGCTACATCGTCGAGATCGACCCGCTCAAGCCTGAGTCCACCCCCAAAAAGCGCACCGCGCTCGGGCGCTTCAAGCACGAGAACGCCGAGGTCGTCCTCGCCGCGAACGGCCAGGTGGTCGTCTACATGGGAGACGACGAGCGCGGGGAGTTCATCTACAAGTTCGTGAGCGCGGGCCGCTACGCGGAGGGCGGCGACAACTCGAACCTGCTGGAGACGGGCAAGCTCTACGCGGCGAAATTCAAGGAGGACGGCCGGGGCGAGTGGCTGGAGCTTACGCCCGAATCCACCGGCATGGCCTCACAGGCGGAAGTCTGCATCTATACGCGGGTCGCGGCCTCGGCCGTCAAGGCCACCACGATGGACCGCGCCGAGTGGGTGGCGGCGAACCCCAGGAAGGCGGAAGTCTACTGCTGCCTCACCAACAACAAGAACCGGGGCGTGAAGCCCAACAAGGGCGGCGACCCCACGCCCGTCGGCGGGCCGAACCCCCGGGCGAAGAACCGCTACGGGCAGATCGTCCGCTGGGCGCCGGATGGGGGCGATCATCTCGCAAGCGCCTTCTCGTGGGACCTCTACGTGATCGCGGGCAACCCCGCCGTCCACAAGGGCGCGAACGCGGGTTCCAAGAACGTGACGCCGGACAACATGTTCAACTCCCCCGACGGCCTCGCCTTCGACGGGAAAGGGATGCTGTGGATCCAGACCGACGGCGACTACACGAACACGAAGGGTTTCGCGGGCCAGGGCAACAACCAGATGCTCGTGGGCGATCCGGTGACGGGCGAGATACGCCGCTTCATGGTGGGACCCAGGCAGTGCGAGGTCACCGGCATCGAGTGGAGCGCGGACGGGCGTACCATGTTCGTGGGTATCCAGCATCCGGGCGAAAAAGGCGGCGACAGCCGTTTCCCGGACGGCGGCGACGCCACGCCGCGCTCGGCGGTGGTCGCCATCACGCGCGACGACGGGGGCGTTATCGGCTGAACGCTTTTCGATACCCGGCAGCACGACGCATCGCATCCCATATTAATCGCCTCATCCCCTTGCTGGGGTTGTTGAAAAAGCCTGTTTGCGTGATTCGGCGCATGTAATCGACAGACGAGATAGAAGATTTACTCCCCCCTTGAGGGGGAGTCAGCAAGACGAGGGCGAAGCCTGAAGTCGCGCTGGTGGGGGGAGTTTTTTCAGTGGCATGTCCCCCCACCGAATCGGCCTTCGTCCAAAGGACCCGGCCTCTTCGTCTGGCTTTCCCCTCGGGAAGCCAGACCCGCAAGGGGGGAGTGAAATTCGGTGCGCTTCTTCTGTGGACTTTTTCAACATCCCCTCATCACTCGCTTTTGACTCCCTGAGCAACTCACCGTCCCGCTTCACCCCGAGTAGCCGCCGGAGGCGGCGTATCGAAGGGCGAGGGGAGTCGAACGCCTCGCGCCGGGGCGAGAGGGCATCCTTCGATACGCGGCTTCGCCGCTACTCAGGATGAGGTGGCCGGGGAGGATGCTGCGCACCGAATCATACAATCAGGACTTTTTCACCAACCCCGAGGTGCGAGTGTTTGACGCGACTGACGAAGGAGCGTTTGCGCGCCTCTCATCCTTCGATAGAAACGCTCCTTTTTCAGTCGCGTTTGACCTCCGACGCCTATTCAGGATGAGGGTGGAGTTGCGGGCGTGGTTTGCAGGGCCTGCTCGGGACGGGGGATGGGTGAATTCCGACCGAGGATGATTTTTTCAACAACCCCCTTGCGGGCGGGGCGTTTTTTTTCGCAAACTTGGGCGCGATAGGAAAACGCCTGGTTTCGGGTTCATGCAACACGGAGCAAAGGACGCGCGCGGAATGGAAAACGGCAAGCAGCCCATCGAATACGCCTGGTACCTGCCCTCGAACCAGAGGGGCGACGCCACCCGCCTCGGCACGGGAGAGGTGGAGATACCGCCCGAGATCGACTATCTCGTCCACGTCGCGAAGACGGCGGAGGCGAGCGGACTCACCAACATGCTCATCCCGTGCAACACCTCGTGCTCGGACGGCTGGCTCCTCGCTTCTGCGATCGCCCGCGAAACGCAGAGTATAAAATTCTGCGTCGCCATCCGGCCCGGCCTCACCACGCCGACCTTCGCCGTTCAGCAGGCGAACACGCTCGATTTCATCTCGGGCGGCAGATTGACGGTGAACGTCGTGCCCGGCGGATCCTCGGTGGACGCGCGCCGCTACGGGGACTGGGCGGATCACGACGGGCGCTACGAGCGCGCCGATGAGTTTCTGGACATCGTGCGCGCCTTCTGGGCGGATGACGACCGGGTGAACTACGAGGGGGCGCACTACCGGGTGGAGGACGGCTTCGTCTTCCCCGGCCCCGCGCGGCCGGGCGGGCCGCCGCTTTATTTCGGGGGAAGCTCGCCCGCGGCCAAGAAGGTAATCGCCAAGCACGCCGACGTTTTTCTCAAGTGGGGCGAACCCCCCTGGCAGATCGCCGAGGAATACGAGGAGGTGAAGCAGATGGCGCGCGAGGCGCATGGCCGCGAGTTGAGACTCGGCGTGCGCTTCCACATCCTCGTGCGCGAGGACGACGCGCAGGCGAAGGAGGAGGCCGAGGCCATCATCGCGGGCACGGCCTCCTACGGGGAGAGCTCCTCGGTCACCGGCCAGGTGGCCGGGCAAGTGGAGTCCGTCTCCCAGCAGCGCATGAACGCCATGACGGCGGAGGGGAAGCTCTGGCACGGCCCGGCGCTTTTCTCGGGCATCAACCTCGTGCGGCAGGGGGCGGGCACCATGCTGGTGGGCAGCCCCGGGGTGGTGGCCGACGCCATGCGCGAATACATCGAAGTCGGCGCGACCACGTTCATTCTATCCGGCTGGCCGCATGACCAGGAGGCGCGTAATTTCGGGAAATACCTTCTGCCGCTGTTGCCGGAGGCGGTGTGAGGATTTTGTAGGGGCGGACCTATGTGTCCGCCCTGGTTATGGCGAAGAAATTTGCAGGGGCGGTTCGCGAACCGCTCCTACGGGTGGTGGCGACCAACGCACGAGGACAGGCACGGGGGCCTGTCCCTACGGTTTCGTATTCCCTATGCGCCAGAATTGGAAATCGCCGTCATTCCGGCGAAAGCCGGAATCCAGAGCAGACGGGGATACCGAATCGCAGGACGACCAAGAAAAACGATAAGGCCAGAAAAGACAAATACAAAATCAAAGTCCCTGGATTCCGGCATACGCCGGAATGACGACAAACATCATTGGGGAAGTTGGTTTTGTAGGGGAGAACCTATGTGTTCTCCCGTGCGGAGGTGGATGTCATGAAATTGGGCGGACACACAGGTCCGCCCCTACGAGAATCGCAATCGCTCCTTCTTCAGTCGCGATTGACCTACCTCTCAATCAAAATATCCCCCGAAATCGACGCCAGATCCTTGCAACCCGCGAGTACCATGGACTTTTCGAGTTCGAACTGCATGAGTTCGAGCATCTCTGCCACGCCCGCGGGCCCGCCCGCGAACAGGCCGAGCACGAGCGCCCGGCCCGAGGTGACGCCCCTGGCGCCGCGGGCGAGGAGTTTCAGCACGTCGTCGCCTCTGCGGACGCCGCTTTCGGCCAGCACGAGCACGTCGTCTCCCACGGCGTCCGCGACTTCGGGCAGGATTTCCATGGGATGCGCCCAGGAGGGCCCGTGCGCGCCCCCGTGCGTGGTGACGATGACCGCCGCGGCCCCTGCGTCGCGCGCGATGCGCGCGGAATCGGCGGAACCCACCGCCTTGAAGACGAAGGGAAGCCCCGTGGCCTTCACGTAGCCCTCGAGCGCGTCCGCTCTCTGGGGTTCGCATTCGGGGTTGTAGAAGCCGGACTCGAAATCCATGCCCACGGCGAAAGCGCCGGTGTCTTCGGCGAGTTTCAAGGACGTAAGCGTGCGCCGCCTGTCGCGCCAGGGCTTCACGATGCGGATAGCGGAGGGAAAGGCGGCGGCCGCCTCGCGCCAAGCGTCGTCCGTGCAGTCGCCTATCCAGTACTGCGTCCCGAAGTGCGCCGCGCCCTCCGCGACCTGGAGGAACCCGTCCGCCCAGTGGGCCGCCAGCGTGTTCGCGCTCATCGAACCCGTCATGATGGGGGTTTTGAGCTTCTTGCCGAGGAAGTCGAATTCGGTGTCCGCCGTATCGGTGAGCATCAGGCGCATCCTGAGGCCGAAGCGCGCAAAGCCGGCGAGCGCGGTCTGCGTGCCGGGCAGGTCGGGACCCAGGATGTCGTAGGGATTCCCTAAGCCCGATTTTTCCAGGTTCTCACGCGCCCGCTCATAAATCTCCCGATACGCCGCCTCCGTCATCTCCGCTTCTCCTTTCTCGCCAAAAACAAGAAATTTCAGGTTCCCGCCCGCTCTGCCGGCGTTTGGCGGATTCGCGCCCCTGGGCTATCATTCCGCCCAAAAGATTCTTGGACGACAACCCACATCGCCGTTCGGACATCCCGAGGAGGACATCGCCATGATGATGGTCATTCTACACTATCCCGCCGTCGCGCCCACGCTCGCCGAGGTCCGCGCGGACAAGGAGCAGGCCGCCGCCTTTTTCGAGAACGAGGTGCCCGGCCTCATCGACAAGACCTGGGGCATGAACGAGGAGACGGGCCGCATGGCGTCGGTCTACCACTTCGAGGACAAGGCCACCGCCGACGCCTGGTTCAATTCCGAGAAGCAGCGCAGCTTTCGCCGGGCGAACAACGCGAGCCTCGAATACTTCGACGTGGCCGCCATCGCGTTCACGAAGCCGCTGCGGGAAGAGGAGACGGCGTAGGGTTCGTAGGGGCGGAGCTTCTTGGGATAGCGAACCCGGGAAAAGAGAGGTTGCTCCTTGTTGACGTGCTCCCGCGTACATGCCCGAAGATTGTTACGCCTTGGTTCGAAGTTTCAAAGCCTTCGATTGAGCGCCGTATCCAAGAAATTCCAGATGGAAAGCATGGATGATTACACTTGTTGAAGCTCTGAATTATCGCTGTTTGCGGTATGTGTCGAGACCCCTCGATCCGTTTCACGTTCTGGTCGGTCCAAACGCCAGCGGCAAGACGACCTTTCTCGACGTCGTCGGTTTTCTTCGGGATCTGGTAGCCGAGGGATTGGATGAGGCGTTATCCGGCCGAACCACGAACCCGGAGGAACTCCTCTTTCGGCGTCAGGGAGAGAAGCTGGAACTTGCCGTCGAGGCCCTTATCCCCGATGAGTTGCGCGAGCAGACGGCGAAACCGGAAATGGGCACGGCGCGTTATGAAGTGGCCGTCGGTTTCGACGAAACAAAGCGCCAGTTCGAGTTCAAGGCCGAGAAGTTCCTGCTCAAGAAAACTCAGGCCAAAGAACCACCCCAACATTCGCTATTCCCCATGCCTCAAGACGCGCCGGTGTCGCTTCTGACGAAAAGCGGATCGAATTACAAAACGGTTGTCAATAAAGTGCCGGGGGGGAATGATAATTTTTACAGCGAAGTTTACCATCGGAGTGGAAGGGGCTGGACCCCCTCGTTCAAGCTCGGACCGCAAAAATCGGCTCTCGGCAATCTTCCAGCGGACGCAAAGACCCTCCCGGTAGCTTCGTGGTTTCGAGAATATCTGAGTACCGGTGTGCAGCAGTTTATTCTGAACAGCCTCGCGATCAGACAACCCAGCCCGCCTACCCGGGTTACCGGTTTTTTGCCCAATGGGTCGAATTTGCCCTGGGTGGTCGCCCGTCTGCGGCAAGAAAACAAAGACAGGCATGGTGACTGGATCGCGCACCTTCGGACGGCGCTCGACGATCTCGTAGACATCACGACCATTGAGCGTCCGGAGGACAAACATTGCTATATGGTCTATGAGTATATGGGTGGTTTGAAAGTGCCTTCCTGGATGGTGTCCGACGGCACGCTCCGGCTGACGGCGCTGACCTTGCCTGCTTACCTCGACGAGCTCAAAGGAATCTATTTGATCGAAGAGCCGGAAAACGGCATCCACCCACGCGCCGTGGCGACAGTTTATGACTCCCTCTCCTCGGTGTATTCGGCCCAGGTGCTGCTGGCGACTCATTCACCGGTGGTCTTGAGCGAAGCCGAAATTGACGACGTGCTGTGCTTCGCCAAGGATGATACGGGAGCGACGGATATCGTTCTCGGTTCCAACCATCCCAAGCTACAGCAGTGGCACGGAGAAGCCGATCTTGGGACTTTGCTCGCCTCAGGGGTTTTGGGTTGAAAGACCTGGTCATTGTCGTTGCCAACAAAAACCTGGAACATGCCCTGAACGGATTGCTTTCCAGGCCGGAGGCATTGGGCATCCGGGCCGTCGAAGCGGATATCTACCGACATCCGCAACACGATCCCGGCTGTGCGGCGCACGGTGTTGAATTCATTTCCAATTTCGCCGGGCAGTATCGCTACGGTTTGCTCATGTTCGATCATGAAGGAAGTGGAAAGGAGGAAACTACTCCCCAGGCGTTGCAAGAAAGCCTGAATGAGAGTTTCGCCATATCGGCATGGCTCGAACGGGCCAAGGCTATTGTAATTTTTCCTGAGCTTGAGGTGTGGATTTGGGCCAACTCTCCGCACGTCGACGAAGTGGCCGGTTGGCGAGGCCGGGACCCCGACCTTCGCCGCTGGTTGGTCGATCAAGGCTATTGGCAAGAGGGCGAGGTCAAACCTTTGCGGCCCAAAGAGGCTTTTGAAGCGGCCTTGCGGGAAGCGCAAAAACCTCGCAGCGCTTCCTTGTATCTCCAGATTGCGGAAAAGGTTTCCCTCCGCCGATGCGCGGATACGGCCTTCATGGAATTAAAAAGCATCCTGAGCAATTGGTTTCCTCCCTAGGAAAAAATTCAACGAGAGGTCGATATGGCAACAAAATATTCGCGGAAGCCCAGTCATGCCTCCGGGAGGGAAATCATGAAAGATGTATGGAAGAACAAAACGACCGGCGTCTGTGTCAGGCGGCGTCCGGCGGCCATGCGATGGCTCATCGCATTGCTGCTCTTGGCGCTCTGCGCCGCGCCGGGATGGGCGGCGGTGCGGCGGACGGCGGCAGGCCCGGTTTCCGTCGAGAAGATGGCGGGGAACCTCGATACGCCCTGGGGGCTGGCGTTCCTGCCGGGCGGCGCGTTCCTGGTAACCGAGCGCGGGGGCGCGCTGTTTCACTTCGACGCCGAACGCCGGAGGACGAAAATCTCGGGCGTCCCGAAAGTCTACGCCTGGGGGCAGGGCGGACTGATGGACGTCGCCGCCGCAAGGAATTTTCCCGAAACCCGCGAGATTTTCCTCACCTATTCGAAACCCCACCGACGCGGCGGCGGAGGCACGGCGCTGGCCGTCGCCGCGCTCTCGGCCGACAGCAGAAGGCTTGAGAACCTGCGCGTCATATTCGAGATGGCGGCGCCCTCCCGGGGAGGCCGGCATTTCGGCTCGCGGGTCGTGGAGGCGCCCGACGGCGCGCTTTTTCTCACGCTGGGCGAGCGGGGAGACCCCGATACGGCGCAGGACCTCTCCCTCCACCACGGCAAGATAATCCGGGTCCGGCGCGACGGGAGCGTTCCGCCGGACAACCCGTTCGTGGGAAAAGCGGGAGCGCGGCCTGAAATCTGGAGCCTGGGCCACAGGAACCCGCAGGGGGCGGCGCTCGACGCGGCGGGCGCGCTCTGGGCCGTCGAGCACGGCGCGCGGGGAGGGGACGAGATAAACCGGGTGAGGAAGGGCGCGAACTACGGCTGGCCCGTCATCGCCTACGGCCGCCACTACTGGGGCGGAAAAATCGGCGAGGGCCGCGCGAAAGAGGGAATGGAGCAGCCCGATTTCTACTGGGACCCCTCCATCGCGCCCTGCGGAATGGCCATCTATTCGGGGCGGCTCCGGCCGGCCTGGCGCGGGCATTTCTTCGTCGCCTCGCTGAAATACGACCATATCTCCCGCCTCGATCCCAAGGGCGGCTTCCGGGAGGTGGAGCGCATGGCGTTTCCCGAGACGGGCCGCGTGCGCGACGTGATCGAGGCGCCCGACGGGACGCTCTGGTTCCTCTCCGAGGAGCGGGAGGCGGTCTACAGGATCACGCCTTTGAGGTAGGGGGTGAAGAGAAGGCGTCGAGGTTCCCCGCCGCCGGTTCAAGCGAGGGATGGCTTTTTTCAAAGAGATAGCATTAGAAAATTGTCAGGTCGTAAGCGTCAGACAAGGCGTTTATTTCAGAGGCTTTTTGTTCCATAATGGTTTCGATTTGATTGTGAACTTCATTATACTCCTTGCAGTTTGGCAAGTCCCTTCGGCAGGATTCGGTGGCCAGCAGAACCAGCCTCTTCTCCTCTAAAGGCTGAATAGCTAAAGCCCGCTCTTTTTCAATCTGACAGGATTTTTTGTAAAATTCATAATAGTTGGTTTTAAAATGCCTCTTTTTAGGAAGGTTGATACAGCGGTTGGCTGACTCAATAGCTTGGATTAAGCTGTCCTGGGTGTAAGGGTTGTATTTGGAAAATTCATCTAAATTCCGGTTTCCCTTGTAGCTGACAGACGTCATCAGATGCTTATTATAAAGGCCGTAAAAGCCAAGAATGTATTTCACATTGTAAAGCTGTGGAATGCGGTGATAAGCCCTCAACTCCATTTGATTTTTATTTTCATAGATTTTGTAATCAATTGGCTCACTTAGAGGATAACGGGGATCAAAATTAACAAAAGCCAAAACCCGGCCGTAAGCATGGATGCCCTCGCTGATTTTATCCACATCTACCGGAAGCTCAAAGTCTCCGCCTGACTCTATGTATTCCGCAATAAAAAGAGCGGCAAAGACATGATTGTATCTGTCTGCAAGATTGTGCATAAGAAACATCCCCTCATGGGGCTTGCCATTGAGAACCAAACAACCGGCATAGTATATTTGATTATTAACATTTTTTGAGTCACTTCTATAAAGCCTTTCCGCTTCCTCAAAATCCTCACAGGTATATCTCCCCTTAGTGTAGCTTGTCCCCCAGCCGGAAGAAGCGAAGCACAGGACGAAAGAAGAGACGAGGGCCGTGAGGAGCAAGGAGAATTTCACCGTTTTCATGGTTGCCTCCCGGTGTGCGGCGTTTCGGAGGGGGCGCGCCGCGCGTGCTTTTGCGTGACGGAATCATTATAGGGCGCGCGGCCCGCGCGGGCAAGACGGGCGCGCTCCGGCTCCCCTCCGGGGAGCGGGAGGCGGTCTACAGGATCACGCCTTCGAGGTAGGGAGCGCAATACCAAGGCGGGCGGACATTCAGGTCCGCCCCTACAAGACCCTCGTTGACTTGAGATCACAAATTGTGATCTCAAATCGGGGAGGCGGGCGGTATCCGCGTCTTCCGCTCTGGGTTCCGCAAATCGCTTCCTCCTCGGTTGCGATTGACAAGATCGGTTGCAAGAATGCCTATTTACGCATCGCGTAAAACCCGGTATAGTTTCATCGTATGATCCGAAGTTTCAGGAACCGGAACACAAGACGATTCTTCGAGGGGCATCGCGTTGCGGCGTTTCAAGGGTTCGCTGATCAGGCGGTGCGTCGTCTGACTCTGCTGGACAACGCAGAGACGCTCCAGGACTTGGCGGCACTGCGAAGCAACCGACTCGAAGCGTTGCGGGGCGATCGTACCGGTCAATACAGCATTCGGATCAATGCGCAGTGGCGCATTTGCTTCCGTTGGGAAGACGACGGACCTTATGACGTGGAGATTGTGGACTACCATTGAAGGAACAGGCGGATGAACGCGAAAAACGCCATGAGGCCGGTGCATCCGGGCGAGATACTGCGCGAGGAACTCGATGCGCTCGGACTCTCGGCCAATGCGCTCTCGAAGGCGCTGGGCGTGCCGGTGAACCGGATAACGACGATACTGAACGGCCGGCGGGGCGTGAGCGCGGATACGGCGCTGCGCCTGGCGCGGTATTTCGGAACCACGCCCGAGCTCTGGATGAACCTGCAGAAGACCTGGGAGCTTCGCCGGGCCGAGATTGCGCAGGGCCGCCGGATCGCCGAGCGGGTGAAGCCCCGGCGAACGGCGGCTTAGGGAAGCGGCTGCGCGCCGGGGCGTTCACGCGCGGCGGGCGGGCGCGCTTGAACTCTTCCTCATCGGGGTTGTTGAAAGACCTATTCCTCTCGCATCAACCATGTTTTACCCGTAGGTCGGACATATATGTCCGACATATCATGCGACCCGGCCTTTTCGCCCTTCCGGTGGCGGGCCGCATGATATGCGGCCCCTACGATGAGCTCCCGACCGGCCCGCAAGGGTTTTTTCAACGGCCCCTCAAGGGGGGGAGTGAAGTTTCCTCACTCACTAGTTGGCTAGATAAACCGAATCACGCGATTAAGACTTTTTCGACAACCCCTATCAGGGGGGCTTTTTCAACAACCCCGTATACGATCCCCGCCGCATCCCTCTGGATGACGATTGCAGGGGCGGGCTGCGTATCCCGCCCGATTTTGGTTGCCCCGTTTCTTCAATCCGGCGAAAGCAATCGGGCGGGAAGCGCGCATTTCCCCGCATCTTCCCGCAATTCCCGTTATCACACTCTCCTCTGGATGCGCCAGAATCCCTCCCGAGGAGGTTTTCCCGGGGGCAGGCCCGGAGGGCTATCGAGTCTTTGCAGCCTTTTCATGGGGGGTGGAAAAGACCCTTTTTCAGGGGGCAGCGGGGACACCCTTTCCGACTGGAAAAGCAACCCCCCTGTCCCCCCTTGTCAAGAGGGTAAAGGCGATGCTCCCCGACGAGGAGGGAGCGTTCGCTCCCTTGCCAAAGGCTTTTTCAGCAGTTCGATGGGGTCGGACTCGGTGAAGCATCACATTTTCCGCTGCCGTTTGACAGGAGCAACCAGGTGAAAGGTTTCATCTATCGCATCCGCGGGATGCGCCGGAGGCGGATGGGCGCACTCGCGAGGGCGTTTCAGGAATTGTGGATTGGACGCGCGGGCTCCCTCATAGCGCGTGATATGGACGGAGACGCCGGGGCGCGGAAATCCGCCGGGAGCGCGGTTGGAATCCCGGATTCGGAATTTCTGAAAAATAAGATAAATTTGGATAAATTTCGACAAATTGATGAAAAGTTTCATGTATGCGATAAATCGATATTGCTTTATATTACATATATTTACCGGAATATCCTGAAGTACCGCATTGGCGTTTTGTCGAAATTTATCCAATTAAAAATTTTTTCGGGACCACGCATTTCCCCGCATTTGCTACGCGAAGCGCATCGGGTCGTACGGCGCCGGGTCGAGCGGCGGGGCGTCGCCCAGATAGAGCGCCGTCGCCAGTTTCACGCTCGCGGGCGCGGGCCCGACCCCCGAGGGACCGTGCCCTGTGCAGAAGTAGAGGCCCCCGATAGCGCCCCGGCCGATCAGGGGCAGGTAGTCCGACGAGGTGGGCCGGAAGCCGCTCCAGGTCTCCTCGACGGCGCACGAGGCGATTCCGGGCGCGATACGGATTCCCTCGCTCAGCAGCCAGCAGAGGCCGCCCACGGTGAGCCTCGGGTCCTCGCCGGCGAACTCCCGCGTCGCGCCCAGCAGAACGCGGCCGTCGGCGCGGGGCACGAGGTAGGGATCGTTCACGGTCAGCACCACGCGCCTGAGGCCCAGCGCGCGGGCGTCCATGGCGAGCATCTGCCCGCGCTGGGGGGTGATGGGCGCTCTCGGGGCGGCGCCGGGGAGGCTTCGGCTGCCGATACCCGCGCAGACGAATACGGCGGACGCCTCGTGGACGCCCGCGTCGGTGCGGACGCCGGCGACCCTCCCGCCCTCGCTCAGGATTTCCTCGGCCGCGCAGCCGGTGAGCATCTCCACCCCCAGCCGCCGGCAGGCGACCTCGAGCGCGGGCCCCAGCTTTCTGACCTCCAGGTTCCCCCCCGCCACGAGCAGCGCTCCACTCAATTCATCGGAAAGACAGGGCTCCTCCTCCCTTAAGACGCCGGGCGGCATCCACTCGGCCTCGCCCCATTCGCGGGTTCGGGCCTTTTCCCGGATCGCCGCCGCCTCTTCCTCGTCCAGGGCGACGAGCAGGACGCCGGTGAGGCGGTATTCCAGGTCCGTACCGCTCTCCTCCCGAAGGGCTTCGGCGAGAAGGGGCCATTCCTCGTAGGAGGCGGCCCGCAGCCTGAGGCCCGGAAGGCCGGCGATGTCGGCGGAGCCGCTCGTCCCGTGGGCGGAGACGATGCCCGCCGAAGCCCAGGTGGCGCCCGCGCCGGGCCGGCCTTTTTCGATGACGGCGACGCTCCTGCCCGTCCTGCGGAGTTCCCGCGCCGTCAGGAGGCCCATGATGCCGCCGCCGATGATGATCACGTCGCGCATGAGACGCCTTTCCGTATCGTTGATTCACTGGAGGCCCTGCCGATGGGGTTATAACACGGAGGCTCGGCTCTCCCGCAAGCGGGGGTGAGATATCGGCAGACGAAAAAACGACGGCCCGGGTGAGCCGTCGTTTTCGGGTTTTCTCTTGATGGGGGTTATTCTTCGGAGCCACCCCCTTTTGTGACGTTGGCCGCCTGAAGCCCTTTCGGGCCTTGGACAATTTCGAAGTTCACGTTTTGCCCTTCCTCCAGGGTCTTGAAGCCCTCTCCCTGGATGGCGGAGAAGTGAACGAAAACGTCGTCACCATCCGTCTGTGAAATGAAACCATAGCCCTTCGCGTCATTGAACCACTTCACTGTTCCTTCTGGCACTTGCTGATCTCCTGCATGTGTTGGAAATGGGTAGAGATGAATCGGGTGGGGCCTTTCACTCCAAGTACATTTCCAGAAAACTCAAGTTGGCCGCGCCGGCCGCAGCCTTAGTAATTGCTTATCAAACTAAGCATCGCCTTGCAACCTGCGAAATTCTTATGTAGCAGGTAATTTCACCGTTCCCGATCACGTTGGACGAATAGGAGAATCGACGCCGATGACTCGCCTGGTCGAAACGCCGTTCGAGCAGATGACGGACGCGCAGAGAAAACTGCATGATAAAATCGCCTCCGGCCCCAGGGGAGGCGTGAGAGGTCCGTTTCTGGCGTGGCTCAAAAGCCCGGCCTACCTCGAAAAGCTGGAGGAGACGGGACGTTACCTGCGCTATGACACCCTCTTTGAACCCAGGCTGAGCGAGTTCGCGATTTTGATCACCGCCCGGTTCTGGGGTTCTCAGTACGAATGGTACGCGCATGAGCCTCTGGCCAGGAAGGGGGGATTGTCGCCCGAGATCATCGAGGCGGTGCGGGAGAACAGGCGACCGGCTGAAATGGCCGCCGACGAGGAGGCGGTCTATGATTTCTGCGCCGCGCTGCACGAAAACCATTTCGTGCGCGATGAAGTTTATCGAAACGCGTTCGAGCACTTCGGGGAGCGCGGGCTGGTGGAGTTGATAGGCCTCATCGGGCATTACACGACCGTCTCGATGACGCTCAACGCATTTGAGCTCCAGGTTCCGGAGGGCGTAGAGCCTCCGTTAAGGTAGAGGGGTCATTCGGCATGCGACTCAAGGGAAAGACGGCGTTTATCACGGGAGCTTCCGTGGGAATCGGCTCCGCCATTGCGAGGCGTTTCGCCGAGGAGGGTTGTGCGCTGTATCTTGCGGGCGGCCGGAACGCGGACGCCCTGGAGGCGACGCTCGATTATTGCAAGGCTCAAGGAATATCGGCGGCCGGCGAAGGGATTGACTTATCGAACCTGGCGAATGCCGCTCCGTTGATGAGTCGCGCGCTGAGGCATCTGGGACATCTCGATATTCTGGTGAACGGCGCCGGAATCCGCTGCAACAAGCCGGTGGAGGAGGTCACGCATGAAGAGGTGGCCGCGCTGTTTCAGGTCAATGCGATGGCCTCGTTCGTTCTGAGCGGGTTGGCCGCCCGGCGCATGATTCCCGGCTCGGGCGGCCAGATTATCAACATCGGTTCGACATCCGGAGAGGCGGGAGTGCCCAACAATTCCCTCTATTGCGCGACGAAAGGCGCCATGCACCTGATGACGAAGGCGCATGCCGCCGAACTCGGGCCGAAGGGGATTCGCGTCAACGCCATCGCTCCGGGAACGACTTTGAGCGAGGGGACGAAGCATCGCGTGGAAACCGAGGCGGGTAGACGCGAGAGGCTGTTGAGTAATATACCGTTGGGACGATTTGCGACTCCGGAAGAAATCGCCGATTGCGCCGTTTTCATGGCTTCGGACGAAGCGTCATACATGAACGGGGCGGTGATTCTGATCGATGGGGGCCGATTGTGCCAATAATCGTGATGGAGAGTCCGGTTTTCTGGAAGGGGTTGATATGACGGGTCGCCTCGGGTTTTGGCTTCTCACGTTTGCGGATATTTCCTTCAAGGGGCTGGGTGAAGTTTCAAGGCTTGGCGAAGATTTGGGATACGATCGCGTCTATACGACGGAATCCCTCACGGATACCCTGGCCATCAATCAACTGATGGCGACATACACTTCCAGGATTGAAATCGGAAGTTCGGTAGCCATCATCTACTTGCGCCATGCCTCCATGGCGGCGCAAGGCGCAGCGGCGATCAGCGAGATCTCCGGCGGACGCTATATTCTGGGCCTCGGGCTCGGGCACCCGCCCCGGATCCGAGCGATGGGGATAGAACCGGGAAATCCCATAGAGGATATGCGCAACTATGTGAGCGAGGTCAGGGGCGTCCTGGAGGGCGAGTCCGTATATCCCCTGCCCGTTCAGACCTACCAGGGAGAAGAGTTGAAATTCAGACGTTCGCGGTACCCGGTTCGAATATACATGGCGGCCGTAGGCCCCAAGATGACGGCGCTCGGCGGAGAAATCGCCGATGGGTTGTTGCCGTACATGGTACCGCTTTCGAGAATGGACGCCTATCTGGAGGCGAGGGATGCAGGAGCGAAACGGGCGGGTAGAAATCCCCGTGACGTCAAAATCGACCTTGGAATACATACTTTCTTGAGCGATGACCTCGCCATCGCCAGAGAAGCCGCCCGTAAAACCCTGACGTATTGGCTGGGACTCCCCGCCTACAACAACTCGATTCGAGAAAGCGGCTATGAGCAAGAGGCTGAAAACATAAAAGCAGCTTTCGAGCGTGGGGATCAAAAGGGTTTGAGAGATGGAATCAAAGACGACATCATCGATGAGTTCTGTCTTGTCGGCCCACCGGAGAGGTGCCGTGAACGGCTGACCGCTTTCCTGGAGGCCGGGGTGGATATGCCCTCCTTGATGATAGACCCCGTGTTGGCAGGGGAAAGCTATCAAGATGCCGTCGAGCGCACACTAAAAGCCCTGGCTCCGAGGTAAAATTGAACAATAACCCTGAAACTGCGAAGAAGCCGTCTTTCCGGACTTTGCCCTGGACAGGAACAGGCATCATTTTTTTTGCGCACTTTGTGGTCGATAGCCAGGCGAATTTCTTTGCGCCTCTGGTTCCACTACTAAAAGAAAAATTGGGACTAAGCCTCACGACAATCGGATTCTTGATTTCATGCCAGGTGATGAGCGGCTCCATCACGCAACCCATTACCGGCGTCGTAATCGACAGGTGGCCGTGGCTGCCCTGGCTTACTGTAGGCCTGATCGGAAGTTCCATCGCCTTTACTGCAATCGGATGGGTGACGAGCGTCTATGGCCTGGCCGCCGCCGTAATCACGGGTGGCATTCTTTTTGGTTTATGTCATCCGGATATGGCCGCTCGAGCCGGCAGGCTGAGTTCCGAGCATGCCGGCTTTATCGTCAGCCTGTTCGTTACAGCAGGAAGGCTGGGTTTTGCTCTTGGCCCGTTGATTGCCATCTTCATCGCGGAAACGTTGGGAATGGAGCATTTGTGGGTGTTCATCCTTGTGGCGGTGCTCGCGATGGCGGGTGTGAAATTGGGGATGCCGGCTCCGCCCCAGAGAAAGAAAAAAGATGAAAAAGCGCTCGAACGGGAAGGATTGGTCGCGTCGCTTAAGCATGTCCGTGGACCTATACTTCTCCTGTTCGGCATCGCTGCCGTCAGGGGAACGACTTTGGCGAATTTGGGGGGATTCTTGCCCGCGATATTTGTCGAAAAAGGTTTGGGGCTTTGGCGCGGCGGCATGGCCAATACGGTCATTTTTTTCTCGGGCGCCATCGGCGTGATGCTCGGGGGCATTATGGGTGACAGGTACGGGAAGCCCAAGGTGATTACCATCGGCGCTGGATGCGCCTTGGCCGGTATGGTGGCGTTTCAGTTGTCTTCTTTGGAGTGGGCCTATATATCTCTCGCAATCATTGGCGCAGGGGTTTTTGTGCCGATGGGGGTATCCGTTGCCTTGGCGCAAGAATATTTGCCCGAACACCGGGGGTTTGCAAGTTCATTAATACTGGGTAGTGGTTGGATATTTGCCGGACTAACGGCGATTCCCCTCTCGTTGCTTGGGGAGAGAATCGGAATGTTGAATGCTTTTTGGACACTTCCGGTTGTTTTGTTTGTGGGCTTGGTCCTGGCTTTGTCCTTGCAAAGACGAGATTCTGAGCCGGAACCTACTACCTGAACAAAATAAGTCGAAACGGGTTGGAGACTTCCCAGGAATGGAAAATGAAAGAGGGATATCTGGAGCATAGTGGGATGCATTTTTGCTTCAAGCTATGATATCTTTTGCCCATTCATGGAATGTATGGGAATTTGAAGGTTGGAACTTGCTTCACGATAGTGGGATGCCAATCTTTAGGTTTCATTCGTGGATGCCTTCGGGCCAATGAATCTCAGGAGGATTATGTAATGAATCGAAGAAGTATGTTTCTTGTTGTCGCCATAGCCGTAGCGGGAGTTCTATTCACGGTATTTTCCGCTCATGCCGCGCCGTTCCGAATCGGCCACCATCGCGCCGTCATGGGGTCCGTAACCGCCGTGGCCTACAAGATGGGCTATTTCGATCAGACCATCGGCAAGGGCAAGTATACGGTCAAGCAGTTCCCTCAGGGCAAGCTGATGCGCCAGGCGATTTTGGCGAACTCTCTCGACGTCGGCGGCGCCGCGGACCGCGCTTTCCTCTCCGCCATATCGAAAGGCGCGAACGCGCCCGGCATCGCGAACGCCAACTACTGGTGCAAGTCGAACAAAATTCTCACCTCCCCGAAATCGCCCATCAAGACCCTGCACGACATGAAGGGGAAAAGGCTCGGCATCGGGAAGGCCACGGGCTCTTATTTCACGCTCACCACCTTCATTCTGCCGAAATACGGCTTGACGGAAAAAGATTTCACGACCGTGAACATGAACACCGATACCCGCATGGCCGCGCTCAAATCCCGCACGGTCGACATGATCGGCCTGAACAACCCGCAGGCCGCCATCGCCATAGACAGGGGATGGGCGCGCACAGTCGAAACGTATTGCAAGTATGCGAACAACCTGTGGATTTTGTTTGCGAACGGTAAAACCCTGAAGAAAGACAGGGACGTCTACGTGAAGTTCCTGCGGGGTTACATTCGGGGCATGAAACTGCACAGGGACAATCGCGATAAATTTGTGGACGTGTACCTGAGCCACCTGCAATCGAAGGGTTCGAAGATCAAGCGGAAAATCGTGCAGGCGTCCGTTGCTGATTTGGAGTTTGGCCTTCTCCCGAACGAGACGGATTACAAGTGGTTCGATTTCATGGGCAAGGTGCTCTTGGAGAAACGCAAGGCGAAGCGCGTGGTCGACCTACGCAAGGAAGGCATGGACCTGAGTATGATAAGAGAGGCCATGGCAGCTGAAGGATGGAAAAATTAGCTTTTTCATTGAAATAGAATAAAGAGCCGCGGCCAGCAACACTGGCCGCGGCTCTTTTATTTTGCTCTGCCGAATTAGGAATCAGCGATTTCGTATCACTTGATCGTTTGCTTGTATCGGTGGATGTGAGAAAAGCTAGGGTTGTTTAACGACCCGAATATATGGAAGCGGCGATTCCCAACCCTCCGGGTATTTCTTCTTCGCATCCTCATCCGAAACGGCCGGCAAAATGATCACATTTTCCCCCTGTTGCCAGTTTGCCGGGGTCGCTACCTGTTCACTTGCCGTCAACTGGCAGGAGTCCAGCAGCCTCAGGATTTCACTGAAATTCCGTCCCGTGCTCATCGGATAGGTGAGTGTCGCCTTGATACGCTTATCCGGGCCAATTACGAACACCGAGCGGGCCGTCGCATTATCTGCAGGCGTCCGTCCTTCGGAGGTATCGCCCGCATCGGCAGGCAACATGTCGAAAGACTTGACGATTGCAAGCTCGGGGTCGCCAATCAGCGGGTAATTCACGGCATGGCCCTGAGAAGCTTCGATATCTTTCGACCATTTTTCATGATCGGAAACCCCGTCGACGCTGATGCCGATCACTTTGCAGTTTCTTTTGTCGAATTCGGGCTTAAGCCCGGCCATCGTCCCCAGTTCCGTAGTGCAGACCGGCGTAAAGTCCTTTGGGTGTGAAAATATGATGGCCCAGCCATCGCCAATCCATTCATGAAAATTGATGGGACCTTGGGTCGTGTCTGCGGAAAAATCTGGTGCTTCATCATTGATTCTTAAAGTCATTATCGTCTCCTTGCATTAAGAATGAAAGAAAACTACAAATTTCTGTGCACTAGAATTCCATCGGTAAGCATTCATTGGCTGGGGGAGGAGGATTCGAACCTCCGTACCCAGATCCAGAGTCTGGTGTCCTGCCGCTAGACGATCCCCCAAAATGACCTAGATGTTTATATGTATGAGTTCTTTATTCGTCAAGGACGATGGGCGAAAACATTTATTGATTTGCTTTGGCCAGAGCCGCGTCGAGACGGTGGAGGCTTCTGTCTTTTCCAAGAAGGCTGAGCGTCTCAAAGATGCCGGGGCTGATTGTGCCGCCCGTAATGGCGACGCGCACGGGTTGCGCCAGTTTGCCGAGTTTTACGGCCTCTTCTTCCATAACGTGATGAAAAGCCGATTTGACGTTTTCGGATGAAAACGTATCGATTTTACTCAACTCATTCCGGAGTTTTTGCATCAGCCCCGAGCTCTCCGAAGTCAGGAATTTCGAAGCCGCCTTCTCGTCCAGTTCGACTTCATTTTCAAAGAAAAAACGAGCGCCTTCTATCATATCCGCCAAGGTATTCGAGCGCGTTCTGAGTTCATCCACAATGCCTTCTCGAGTTCTGTGTGAGAGAATATCCGGCGATAGACCCTGTGCTCTGAGGCCCGCATCGAGCGAGGCAACGAGAAAATCGCCATCGGCCGATTTGATGTATTCCTGATTCAGCCACAATAGCTTTTCCGGGTTGTAGACGGCGGCGGATCTGTTCAAATTTTCCAAGGAAAAATTGGCGATAATCTCATCTTTGGAGAAAATTTCCTGGTCTCCGTGACTCCAGCCGAGCCGAACGAGATAGTTGATCAGCGCTTCAGGGAGATAGCCGCGCTCTTTATATTCCAGTACCGAATCTGCGCCATGGCGTTTTGATAGTCTTTTTTTGTCGGGTCCCAATATCATCGATATGTGCGCGAATTTTGGCGTCATTTCCTTCAGGGCCTGATAGACAAGAAGCTGTTTTGGGGTATTGGAGAGGTGGTCGTTACCGCGTATGACATGGGATATCTTCATATCGATGTCGTCGATGGCCACGCAGAAATTGTACGTAGGCGTCCCATCGGTGCGAACAATGACCATATCGTCGAGTTGTGAGTTTTCAAACACTACCTCCCCAGCGAGGATGTCGTCGACAATCGTCTCCCCGACATCCGGCGCCTGGAGACGCAGACAAAACGGGACATCTGGGTCTTTTTCGTACCGACCCCGGCAGGTCCCGTCATATTTCGGCGTTTTCCCCTCGGCGCGAGCACGTTCACGCATGGCGTTCACCTCCTCCGGAGTGCATGTGCATCTATAGGCGGCGCCGGATGAGAGCAGTTTATCGGCCGCTTCTTTGTAGAGAGCCATGCGCCGGGACTGACGATACGGGCCTTCGTCCCATTCGAGGCCCAGCCAGTCGAACGCCTTCAGAATCGCATCGTAGTATTCTTCCGTAGAACGTTGCCGGTCGGTATCTTCGATTCTCAAGATACCCGTGCCCGCGTGATGTTTCGCAAAAAACCAATTGAACAACGCGGTTCGCGCGCCGCCGATATGGAGGTGGCCCGTGTTGGACGGGGCAAAGCGGACTCGGATGTCGGCATTCATCGAGAATTTATCCTCTATCCTTTATCTCTCTATTGAGGGTTCGATGCAATAGGGGAAGATTCTAGGGAGGAGAGGCGGGTGATTGCAAGACGGATCTGGTCATGCCCTTGTGATCGAAACCTGAAAAGTCAACAATCGGAAAATCGGTTCGAAACGAAAACAAAAAGGAGCGGACAGATGCAATACTTCTATGATCTGGCGGAAATTGAACCGCAAAAGATGCCGGGGAGAGAGCGCAGGCTCGTCGTCGGTGAGAAGGTGATGATGTTGTATATAGAAAGAGAGGGAGGAACGGAGCAGGAGCATAGTCATGATGTGGAGCAACTCGTATATCTCATAAAAGGCGAAGCTACATTTACGGTTGCCGGTGAAACGCGCAAAGTCAAGGCAGGCCAGGTCGTCCATATTCCCAAAGGTGTGCCGCATCGGCTGGATGCGCCAACGCCCATTACGTATATAGGCGTATATTCCCCATTGCGTGAGGAGGCGATTCGAGCGGAAGCGTGAGCATCGCCAGCATTAGGTTCTGGAGACTCTTTATTCAGTCGGGGCAGGTCCAGCCCTCGTCTTCGAGTTCATCCATCGCTTCGAGCATGCATGTGACACCATAAGTGAGCACCTTGGAACCCGCCGGATTGACGCAGACCATGAGGGCCTCTGCGATTTCCTCGGGGTGCAAACCCAGTTTGAGGCCTTTTTTTAGATGTTGCTTGAGATGTGGCTGGTTGTGCGGGTTCGAACCCTCAACGGCGAGGGCCAGGATATGAAAGAGTTCGTGCATCGCTTCATTGAACCTTCTCTCTTTCGCACGAATGATTTCGTCGAGATGCAAGAGTGCTTCCATGTAGTCGGGGAATTTTTCGGCAATGAATTCATGGGCCGGGTATCTGCGTCCTCTACGTTCTGCGATTTGTTCTGCTAAGGTTTTTTCTGGCATGATGCACCTCTGTCTGGAAAGTCATTCCATCTCGTCAAAAAAATCCAGATCATCCAATGGTTTTTTCTGGCCTTGCAGCGTGTCGAGCAGTACTTTCCTGAGTGCGCGGATGGCGCGATTTCTGGCCTGGCGGTCAATCATTTCGTAGACGATTTCCGTGGCTTCGTCGTTTTGGGCGTCCAGTATTCTTCGAGAAGATTGCTCCGCCCATTCGTCAGCGTACCTCTGAAGAACTTGGCGCAAACTCGCCTCGTATATTCTGTCTTGCGTAATACGGTCGAGAATGTGGACGATGTCCGACGCGAAGGCATCGACCGTTTCTCTGGAAACGTCGACTTCACCAAGATGAAACATCAGTCTTTGATAGACTTGTTCGCGAAAATCCAAGTCAACTCCGGAAAATTGCCCAATGAGACGAGACGATCAACTTATCGCGCTTTTCGCAATCGAGAGCGAACGCATCATCTCCTCTGGCTTCGAAGAGCCGATTTCTTGGCTTCCGGCGTTAGCCACAACAAAACACCACCTGCCACAAAAAAGACGAGTACGGATAATATCGCCGTCCTCTGCTCTCCGGTGAGTGCGGAAACGCCCCCGAAAACAAGAGGGCCCAGAACGGAACTCATTTTGCCGCAAATGCCATAAAACGAAAATGATTGCGCGGATTTTTTTTCAGGGATGTAGCTTGCCATCAGGGCGCGGCTTGCCGATTGACTGGACCCCAGGGAAAGTCCCGCCAGCAGCGAGACGCCCAGGAAGACATATTTCGTGTCGGTGAAATAGGCCACGATGACGACTACGCACCAATTCACCAAAGTCAACAGAATCGTCTTCTTCGGTCCCCAGGCGTCCACCAAATACCCGAGCACAAACGCACCGACTCCGGCCGAAACTTGAACCATGATAAACAGGCCTAACACTTCGCCCATGGTGAATTTAAGCGTAGATACCGCATAGATCGAACTGAAAGATATAACGGTGACAATTCCGTCGTTATAGAGGAAAAAAGCGATCAGAAACTTGAGTGCACCCGGTGTTTTTCTCGTGTCTTTCAGGGTATTCCATAGTTCGGCGAAAGCGCCATTCTCGTATAATTTTGTGGATATTGGTTTGGTTTCTCGGAGCCAGAAAATGATCGGAAGCGTGAATAAACCGTAAAACACGGCAACCGCAACGAAACTCATGCGGAACAAGGGAAGATTTTCCGGCGAAAATCCTCTCGCCAACAAAGGTTTGACCAAAAAAAGACAAAGCAATCCGCCCAGGTACCCAAGTCCCCAGCCCCATCCGCTGACCTTCCCGATGGTTTTTGGTGTAGAGACGTCGGGCAAGAAAGAGTTGTAAAAAATGAGAGAACTTTCGAATGCGGCGGTGGCGATGATGAAAAGCGCCATGCCGACGAAAATCATATCGGCTTTTACATTCGCGAGAAGAGCGGTGGCCAATACGCAAATATAGGCGAAGAGGATTAAAAAGCGTTTCCGGGCACTTCGCCTGTCGGCGACCGCGCTCAAAGGCGGAGTGATGGTCACGCTTAAAATCATGGCTATGGAGATTGATACCCCCCATAAGAAATCTCCACTCCCACCGCCGCCGGCTACGATTGTTTTGAAATAGACGCTATACGCAACCGTAACGATGAGTGTCGGAAAGGCGGAGTTTGCAAAATCGTACATACACCAGGAAAAGACTTCCCGACCTCGATTCGACTTCAGATTGTGAGGGTTTATATTTGGGCTTTCGTGACTTTTCTTCATATAGGCACTTTATGGGAATAGAGAAGAATTGTAATACAAACATCAGAAGAAATAAAAAACCAATATTTTCTAATATATAATATCAGGTAGTGGCATGAAATCTGAAATGTTTTATGCTTCGAGAGCCGCCTTCTTGTTTTCCGCGATGGGTTCTCTATGTATCGATTCCTGAAATGGACCGTTTGGATTGCCGGCATATGTTTCGTCTTGATCATCGTTGCGATCATCGCCGTGCAAATTTTTCTTTCATCCGACGAGATTATCAGAATCGCGGAGAGAGAAGGGCGAAAAATCCTGGGCCGAAAAGTATCCATCGAGCGGCTGGAATTGGGACTATTCAAGATCGAGGCGAATGGAGTCGTCATCGACGGGCAAACAGGAAAAGGGGAGAAAGAGCGGCGCAATGCACCCTTCGTTCGGTTCGACGATGTTGAAATACTGCTGAACCCATCGACCCTGATTTACAAGCATATCAGCATTCTCCAACTTACTATAAAAGGCGCGTCCGCCCATGTGTACCGAGATGCAGACGGCAGGTTCAATTTCCAGGACATCATCGACAACCTGAATCGAGGAACAAGCGATACGGCATCGGCGCGTGCGAAAAACACGAGAATGCCTTGGTCATTCATAAGAACCGCCGAAGCCGCCGAGAGCAGTGAGCAAAGTGCCGAATCAGGATTTGGTCTTACGATTTACGAACTCGACCTCCATAACGTAAAGACCGAACTGCGATTTGATGCCAGTAATGCCGCACAGGCCTTTGAAGGTTTTTGTTCTTTTGCTCACGTCGAAATCGACAAAATAAAGCCGGGTGAACCAGTGGATGTTTTTCTCGACGGGAAATGTCGGGATCTGGGTGGGCGACAACTTGCCCATTTAAAAGGTGATGCGCATATCAATACAAATGCGCGGAATTATCGCGCATCGTTCGAAATACCGCTGTTTGATTCATCCCTCTTGGCTCCGTTGGCGCCGATAATGGGAGCTTATCGTTTAGAGAAAGGAATTTTCGCTGGAAACTTGGAATTTAGCTATACGGTTGGCAGACCGTTTACTTGGAGCCTTGGTTTGCAGGGGCAAACCGTTCACGTGGATTTTCGAATGAATCCACAAGCAGAATGGCAGAGGCTGACATTGCCTAGGCTGAAACTGAATACGAAAGGCCAATTCGATTTTCTCGATAGTTCCACTCATATAGAAACTTTCTTTTTCGATACGCCTTTTCTCGGTGCGAAATTAACACAACCTTCATTCTGGAATGTCTCAGCGAAAGATGAAATTCACGTGGAAGCGAATATCCGCGATATGAGTGAGGTGGGTAGCTGGGTTTCTCGCATCACGGACATCCCTCTTCCAGGGCTAAAGGAGCGTGCGACGGCCCGAATTCTCGTGTCGGTGAAACGAGTTCGCAAAATGCCGAATGACTCTGTGCGTGTAGAGATGAAATCTCGCTTCGACCCCGTAGACTTGGCTCAATTCAATGAATTTATTCCCTCTTTTGATGGTATTTCGGGAATCAAAGGAATGGTGGGCGGAAAAGCGCTTGTAGTTTTTGTTTCTGGAGAACAACGAGTGCAGTGGGACGTGGCTTTGAAAACTCAGGATGCTGGCGCGATTGTGAAAATGAATAAGAGAAAACGATGGGAAGTCTTGCGACTAGGGGAGGCTATTCTTCATTCGAGGGGAAACTTCGATATGAAGAACGAATCCGCACATATCAGCGCTTTGAAAATCAAGTTGCCGTTCGCTACGGCGAAACTCGAAAAGCCCGCAAAATGGAATCTATATGATAATGATGAGGCCGCGTTGTTCATTGATGTGAATGATTTTCCATCTATAGCCGATTTGTTGAGTCAACTCGGGTTGGTATCGTTTGTAGACCTTCCAGAAGACGCGAAAATCCGTTTTAACGCTACCGTGTCGCGAAACCGGAAAACCTCCTCGACCTTTACGATAGATACGAAAGCGCATTTCGACTCCTTGCCGATTGCGCCACTTGTGGATTTGGTCCCCTTGCCCGGCTATATGCAAAGAGTCACTGGCCGGGTGAGCGGTGAATTACAGGTGTCTTATGCCCCTGGCGGCGTTTTCAGGTGGCAGGCGGATATTACGGGAAAGAGAGTGAATATGAGGGGTAAAGTTATTGCAAATGAAAAATGGCGTGATATCTCCCTGGAGGCGGTGGGGCTTCAATCGAGCGGTTTCTATCTCGCCTCAAAAGGTTCCGCTGAAATCCGGACGTTGGATGTGAGGCTTCCGTTTGCGAGGCTGTTTTTGAATCGCAAGGCCTTGTGGAACAAAAGAGGCAAGGATGAGTTTTCGTTGACGCTCGATATCATGGATTGGAGTGCCGCCGAAATCTGGCTGGGTAAATTGATGGAGCATTCCATTAAGCGGGGTCTAAAGAAGGGAAACCTGAAAATTTCGCTCCTGGGGACGAGAAACAGAAAAGATGGACTTGGTTTTTCTTATAAGGGTTCCGCTGCCTTTGATCCTGTCCGCCTATCCCCTTGGATGAAATTCATGAGGCTTCCTCCTGGTTTTCGCAATCCAGCCGGAGAGATTGCCGGAAAAATAGAGTTTTCATTCGTTCCCGGCAAAAAGATAAACTGGAATCTTGGCCTCGTCAGCGAAGATTTGGGCGGAGAATTCCTTGCGCTGATGAGCCACAAATGGAGGCCGTTGCGTACGGGGAAGTTTCGCATTGAGGCCGTGGGTTCTTATGACTTCCAAAATCAATCTGGAAGGTTGCGAAATCTGAAGCTAGACATGCCATTTGGGCATATTCAAACCCCGAGGCCTGCCGATTGGAATGTGAACGGAATGGATTCGCTCCGGTTTCAATGGACGGTATCGAATCTTGAAAATGCGGCTCGATTGGCTGGAGGTATTTTGGGAGAACCGGCAGCAAAGTTTTTGGTGGCTGGAGACGCCAATGGTTTGATTGAAATTTCGAGAAACCGAAAAAAAACGCAGTCGATTTCGAGCAAATGGTCATTTTCGGCGAATCTGTCGTCGTTCGCTCATGTTGCTTACCCGAATTTGAATTTAGCGGGAAGTTTTTTGGGACAGGCATATGATGACGTCATAACAATTCGGATGCCGACACTGAAGACAATAAATACCAACAAGCCGAATTCGGAGCCCGACATTATTTTTAGAGATTTGCTCGCATCCTTGGAGCGCTCGTCAATCATGCGGGGAGAGATACGGTCACGAAGCGTTCGGCTCAGAAAACTGAACATTCGATATGTGCATCATGAAGAGGGGAAAACCAATTTTGACTATTTGTTTGAGATAGCGGAAGCCGGGAAGAAACGGACTTGGCAAATGGAAAATGGAGAAAAGGGAAAAACGGCGCCGGACAAGAACCTCCCGGCTCCTCCCCTATATTCAAATACAAAGCCGGGTTCGAGGAAACGTCAAAAAATCGAGAAAAACAAGAATGGATATTTTCTCCCCACGATTAAAATCACGAAATTCGAAGTTGCAAGAATGGGACTTCATTTTCAAGATTTTATCGCTGCAGATAAACCGCCGGTAGTTTTCAAACTCCCTGACGCAAGGCTTTCAATCACGAACCTGGATACGATGATGGCTCCTGGCCTGCGGGAAACGCGCCTGGTGTTCAGGACGATCGGAGAATCGCCCTCGTTGCTGGCGAAGGCAAACTTGAACCTTGGCTCAGCGCCTCCGGAGGCAGATGGAATACTAAATCTTTCGCGTTTCGATCTGCGTAAAATTTCACCATATGTACGTGATAGCAAGGGCGAAAGCGCGAGCGCCTTGTTGATGCGAGGGACCGAGATCACAAGGGGCATGCTGGATTTTAGTTCCACATTTTCGTTGAGAAAGAACCATTTGAATTTGGAGGGGAAGGCGAAGATCATCGGATTGCGCATGAAACCAGACGAGAAGTTTCCCTTAGTCGACATCGTAGTGAAATTGCTCCGAGAGTCGGTGTTCCGTCTTTTCGAGAGACCGGACGATACCATTGCGCTGAACGTTCGGGTAACCGGGCGTTTGGATGACCCCGAGTTTCATTTTCTGGACGCTATCGTGGAGCCAATGTTCCTTGGCTTGTTTGAGAAGGCGCAAAATTTGGGAGGAAATGTGAAGGATATCGTAACAGGTATTTTGGGTGCCGCCGTCGAGGGGGTGCAGAAAATAGTGCCGGTGCCGAAAAGTAGTGGAAAACAGCTTGACGAAGATACCGGGAGAAAACCGCGCAGAGAGGAAAACCAGCTCGAGAAATTGGGAAAGGAACTCGAAAAAACCTTGCAAAAAGGACTCCGTGGCTTATTCGGTGTCAAGTAATCTAATGAGGAGATTCCTTAGTGGGGGCGCCCGGCTGTTATTTGGCGAGGCCGCGCTGGATCATTTTTCGTAGGAGTTCTTGCCCGGTGACAGCACGTTGTGGTAGACGAAAAACACTATGTCCCCCACGCCACATTGAAGGTCTGATTACAGACTATATTCCATGGGTATGCCGCATTTTGTCGAAAATCATGAAAATCGCATGAACGGATTTCCTCTGAAAAATTTGATAGATAAAAAAATCGGCTAATGATTTCTGCGCCTAAACTCATTAACTTCAAACTTTTCTTGCATTTCCCAATTTAATTTGATATTGTTTCGAGGTTTTCCTCTGCCCGAGGACACATATCCCATTCTGTTCGTTGGGTGGGAACATAGGATTCAGAGCATGCCTACTCGTCGCTCGGGTATCCAAGCTGGACCATTACCAGTTTCCCAAAAAACCAACGAAATCGTAGGCGTATCCTTGGTTGGATTCGCGGTTTTTCTTGCGATCTCGCTTTGGACATTCAATCCCGGCGACCCGACTTGGGGCGCAGACGTCAATCAAAATTGGCAGATTCGAAACTACGGAGGAGCTGTTGGCGCATATGCCGCAGGCGCTATGGTCAAGACGGTGGGCGCATTCTCGGTTTTGCTGCCCATCGGATTCCTTGTTTGGGGTGTTACCGCGTTTGCAGGCTTGCGCTCTTGGCGGCCGGGTTGGCGCGAACTGGTTGGTTTGTTCTTCCTCTTGAGTGCCTCGGGGTTATTTTCCAAGACTTTTGAAACCGATCCTCTTTTCGGGGCGACGACATTAGCCGGTGGAATTGTTGGTTATGGAGTCGTTAAGTTGTTAGGCACTTCTTTGGGTAGTGCGGGTAGTTGGGTTCTGCTTGGTTCCGTGATGCTGGCCTCGTTTGTCGGCATAACTGGTTTTTCATTCAAAAAGATGATTTCAGGACTGGCGATTGCGCATTGGTGTTTTTTTTCGCGTATTTTTACGGTTGTGGGAAAGGCCGCGCTCGCAGTGGCTAAGGGTGCTGTATTCACGACTAAAAAATTGTTTTCGAAGTCTATAGGCTTTCCTTCGTCTTTGACCGCAAAGGAATCATATGCCGAGTATACTGAACCGATAGCCGGCGCTGAGGACGAAGAAGCGGGATATTTCGAGCCGGATATCTCGAATAGCAAGCAGCGGCGGCCAAACATTACGAAGGAAGATATTGGCGAATTGATTGTAGAACCGAATAGGCCCTACTCGTCAAATCAAAAAAATGGCAGGCGCGTTTCTCGACCATCGGCGCAAAATGGTCCTTCGCTGTTTGGAGGAGAGAAATTCCCAAAGCCGGAGTTGCTGGCGCTGCGCGGCCCGGCGGCCAACGAAGAGGAATTGGAGTTCTCTGAAAATCCAAAGAGTCTTTTCGATGAGGCAATGCCCGCTTCGGTGTTGGAAACGCTTTGCCGGAATGATGATGACGATCTGGGCCGGGCCGGTGATGAAGCGCGTAGTCGTTTGCCTCCGAGCGTGGCGGAAGAGCAGACGCCGAAGGCGAGTGAGGAAATCGATGACGAAGTAAAACAGGTGAATGCTAAAAGAAAATCGGTAACCGGCGGTGTACGAATTAAGCGGAAGAAAAATTTAGATGACAATGGCGTTGTATCGTCCGCACCGCTGGAAGAGGTTTCCGTTCTTGGGGAATCGCCTGACGCGCTTCGAGATTCGCCTTCGACTCATGTTGAAGATACCACCATAGGCGGAGAATCGAAAGCGGAAATAAAAGTTCGACACGCGGGAATTGGCGACGAGTCGGGTGTTGTCCAGATTCAAGACCATTTTCTGGTTCGCTCCAATTCACAGACTGAAAATCGGCAAAGGAATCAACGAATCAATGTTCCGAAGAAAGAATACATTCTTCCATCGGTAGATATTTTTGCGGAGCCGCCCTCTGGCGGACTGATAGTTGACGAAGCGGGCATACGCGAAAAATCTTTGCTTCTTGAACAAACGCTGAAAGAATTCGGCGTCGTCGGAAAAGTCAGGGAAGTAAAAACGGGTCCAGTCATTACGATTTTCGAGTATGACCCTGCCCCGGGAATCAAAGTTTCCAAAATTACCGGCCTCGCGGATGATCTCGCCCGGGCCTTGTCCGCATTAAGTGTCCGCATCGTCGCTCCGATACCCGGCAAATCGGTTGTAGGCATCGAAGTTCCCAACATCAAGCGTGACGCCGTATTTGCGAAAGAAGTGCTCTCCTCGCGGGAATTCAGGCAGGCCGAAGATAAACTCACCATGGGTTTGGGCAAGGATATTCTGGGAAGAACGGCGTTTACCGACTTGGCCAAAATTCCGCATCTTTTGATTGCGGGCACGACCGGTGCAGGGAAAAGCGTTGCCCTGAATATGATGATTTGCAGTCTCTTGGCCAAGTGTACGCCCAGAGAAGTTCGTTTTTTGATGGTCGACCCCAAGATGCTGGAGTTATCAATATATGAAGGCATCCCGCATCAACTCGTGCCCGTCGTGACTGACCCCAAGAAAGCCTCGGCAGGCCTAAGGGGCGTCCTGGCAGAGATGGAGCGGCGTTATAAGATAATGAGTGAGGCGGGAGTAAGGAACATCCAGAGTTACAATGCCTCCGTGGCGCGGCAATTGGGCGAGCGAGAGGCCAACAAAAGATGGAAAGAGCCTCTGTCCGAAGAGGAGTCCGCCCTTGATTTCCTTCCTTATATCGTTGTGGTGATAGACGAATTAGCGGATCTCATGATGATCGCCCCGCGTGAAGTGGAAGAATCAATGACGCGCTTGGCCCAGATGGCTCGCGCTTCCGGTATCCATTTGCTGGTGGCTACCCAACGCCCTTCCGTTGATGTGCTTACGGGTCTAATCAAAGCGAATTTTCCATCCAGAATGGCGCTCCGCGTCGCTACGCGGACGGACTCGCGAACCATCCTGGATTCGAATGGGGCGGAGCGCCTGTTGGGCAAAGGGGATATGCTGTTCGTGCCGCCCGGATCCAGCACTCCCGTTCGCATTCATGGGGCGTATGTTTCAGACAGTGAAATTTCTCAACTCGTTGCGCACTGGAAATCCCAAGGAGAAGCGATATTCAGGGACGATTGGTTCGTGGAAGAGGAGAGCACTTCTTCGAATGAGTCAAATAGCGATGAAGAATACGATGAGAGATATGACGATGCGATTGCGCTCGTCTCCAGAACGCGCGAGGCATCCATTTCTCTCATTCAGAGACATTTGAGAATTGGGTATAACAGGGCGGCGCGCATGATCGAGCGTATGGAGCAGGATGGAATTATCGGCCCGGCGGATGGCGTGAAGAGAAGACAGGTCTTGGTAAGTGAAATTCCAGGCGAAGAGCCGGTAGAGACATCTTGAAATTCTGATGGGCCTCTGTTTGCGCGTTGTCGTTTTCTTTATTGCATCTGTTTGCGGTTAGCCGCCGATGGAAACTCGATATGTGGTTGTGGAGGTGTAGTTGACGCCGGTTAGCCAATAAGGAATGATGCTCCAAGCTTCATTGGTCGAAATGTCATATCCGTCCGTGGTTTAATGCTTTCGACGTGGTTTTTCGATTCTTGTCGGATGTTTACCGATTTTTCTGGCCTGATAGATTTCGGAGCCCGGAGGAGAGGAAATGGCGGGAGGTATTTTTGAGTTTACGGACCAGAATTTCGAGGCGGATGTGATCGGCTCGGATACGCCCACACTGGTCGATTTCTGGGCGGAGTGGTGCGCTCCATGCAAAATGATCGCGCCTACAGTCGAGGCGCTTGCCCAGGAATATGAAGGAAAAGTGCGTATCGGAAAGTTGAATATCGATGAGAATCCATCGGTTCCCTCGAGATTCGGAATCCGCGGCATTCCGACGTTGATGTTGTTCAAAGGGGGGGAGGTTGTAGAACAGGTCGTAGGAGTGAAATCCAAAGCCGATTTGAAGGCCGCCATCGATCGCGCCCTTTAGATATCTAGTCTGCAATTCGCTCACAGTTCAGGAAAACTTTCTTCTTGTCTTGGTTACGTCAAGGTGTCCTGAGTTTATCTGATTATGGAATCGCCTATTGCGAGGCTGGCCCACAGGTTTCAAATGGCGTCGTCGTATGTATTCATGGGGCGGGTGGGAATCGGGATAGCTGGATTCCCTTGATGCGGCATCTGGCGGAACGGGGTGTGAGCAGTCTGGCCCTGGAGTTGCCCGGGCACGGCGAATCCGATGCAGCCCAAATCTCGGATATCAACGAATACAGCCGAATTGTTCTTGAATTCTTAAAAGCCAGGAAATTGAAATCGGTTTATCTGACCGGCCATTCAATGGGGGGCGCCGTAGTTCTTGCAAGTGTTATGTCGCAAGCCGAGTTGTTAAAGGCTGTGATTCTGATTGGCTCCGGCGCGAAACTGAGGGTGAGAGATTCAATCTTAGAGGGTGTCAAAAGCGATTTTGTTAAAACCGTGGATGAAATCATCGGTTATGCTTTCGCTCCCACAGCGGAGCCATCTCTGATCCGTGAGAGCTCTCGAAGTCTTTTGCGATGCGATGCGAATACTCTGCGCCATGATTTCCTGGCGTGCGATCGATTCAACGTCCTTTCCGAATTGGAATCTATCTCTGCTCCCACTCTGATCCTGTGTGGGGAAGATGATCTTTTAACGCCCCCAAAATATTCACAATTTATGTCCGAGAAGATTCCAAATGCGAAATTATTCATTCTTCCGGAATCTGGTCACATGGTGATGTTGGAGCAACCGGAGATAGTGGGGGGGGTAATCTCCCAGTTCGTTAACGATTTTTAGGCCCCTTCGAAAACCAAGCATCGCTTCGTCTAAATCTGGTTTTTAGAAGCATGAAAATTCCCGTGTATTTCTATTTGTTTGTAGGGGTCATGGCTCTTGGTTGTTCCGCCATTCTCATACGATTGGCGGATGCCGAACCTTTGGCGATAGCGGCATACCGCATGGGCGGCGGCGCTTTGTTGTTGCTGCCGTTTACAAGAAAAAACATTATGGGTGCATGGGATGCTTTATCGTTCAGAGAGAAGATGGTTTGGATGGGTTCCGGCATATTCCTGGCGTTTCACTTTGCGTTTTGGATAGAGTCGCTGTCGCACACGTCCGTCGCAAGTTCCGTTGTGCTTGCAACGACCAACCCCATATTCGCAGGTGTCGGCGGTATCGTTCTTTTGGGAGAAAGGGAAGGGCGGAATTTCTGGCTGGGTGTAATGCTGGCGATTGGAGGCAGCGCCATTTTGGCATATTCCGACTTTGTGGGTCGGGCAGATAGCTTCTGGGGAAATTTTCTTGCATTGTCTGCGGCTGTGATGGCTTCCGCCTATATGCTATGCGGACGAAAGCTGAGAAGAAAAATTCCCGTGGCGACATACGTGACGATGTGTTATGGACTCAGTGGGGTTTTGCTTTTCTGCGCCGCCTTGATTCTGGGGCAACCTCTCGGCGGATATTCTCACGATACCTGGTTGCTCTTACTTGCAATGATACTTGGCCCGACACTGATCGGTCATACCTCCGTTAACTATGCTTTGGGGCATTTGTATCCAGGAAAAGTGGCGCTTGCCGTTGTGGGAGAACCATTAGTGGCTACGGGATTGGCTTGGTGGCTGCTCCAGGAGGTTCCTACCTCGAGTCGGTTCTTCGCTTGTTCTATTATATTGGTTGGTATCGTATTAGGCGGAAGATCAAAAAGTTAACATTTTCTTTTCTTGTGGTTTGGATATGCATTGGTTGCCTTCGAATGGTTGGAACAATAGGAAATGAAGGTCTCGACGGCTTCATGAGTAAAAACGAAAATTGCGATTGTCCTTTTGGGTAGCATTCACCTCTAGTTCATCATGCGGAAGCGAGAGTTCTGTCTCATACCTTACGCCGAAGAGCCATGCGGGGCGATAAATAATGACTTCGAGTGTCAGATTATGCGTGTTGGCGGATACACATGGTCGCCTTGCGCGAGAAGTGGTCGAGTTTTGTCAAGGCGCAGACCACATTCTTCATGCGGGTGATGTGGGTTCTGATTTTATTTTGCCGGAACTCGAGAACATTGCCCCTGTCAACTGTGTTTTGGGAAACGTGGATGCGCCTGGTCTGGCGCCCTTGCGCTCGAAGACCGTTATAGCAGGCTGGCGGATTATGATTCAGCATATTGCCTGGGACAAGGGAGGACCATCCAGGGAATTACAGAAGTGTCTGCAAGGTGAGGCGATGGATTTAGTGATCTTCGGTCATTCCCATCAACCGCTTTGCCGAATGATAGGCAAGACCGTGTTTTTCAATCCCGGTAGTTGCGGCCCGAGGAGATTCGCTCTGCCCACAACGGTTGGCGAAGTGATTCTCGACGCTTTCGGCGGGTGGTTTCGAATATCCGAAATCGCTCATATAAAAAATGCGCCACCTCTCATTGAATTTCGATTTGCTCGGCCTCGCTTCTCGCATGAAGGCTGATTTATATTTTTTATTGCATACAAATCCAGAGTAGGGCTATAGTATGAGACTGTGAATGTAGGAATGACCATATTTCATTTTGCATTGTGCGGAGGGGAAGTGTCATTGAGAGTCAAATTGGCTAAGACGGCTGGTTTTTGTTGGGGGGTGGAAAGAGCACTCGATATCGCCTTGGATACGGCCAATGACACATCAAGCGACGTTCTTACGCATGGGCCGTTGATTCACAATCCCCAGACGGTGGAATTGCTGGAGCAGAAAAGCGTTTTTGTTTCCGATCCTCAGAATACGCCAGGCAATACGAGTCTGGTCGTCATTCGAGCGCATGGCATCTCGCCGCAAGTTCGCGACCGCCTGAGAAATTCAGGCGCCGGCATTAGAGATGCGACATGCCCACTGGTCGCTAAAGTGCACGGAGTCATCAGAAAACATTCCCGCATGGGCGCTTTCACGGTGATCATCGGCGAGGAAGGTCACCCGGAGGTGGATGGTCACAAGGGCTACGCGGAGGCCGGTAGCCATTTGATAACGTGCATGGAAGATGTATCCGGACTACCGGACATCGGCGACCGCCCCGTCGTAGTGGTCGCGCAGACGACAATCAACATGCGCGAGTGGAAAGATGTGGAAGAAGCGATTTTGCGGAAATACCCCCAGGCCCAAATGTTCAATACGATTTGCGATGCGACAGAGGTTCGTCAGGAAGAGGTGAAGAAACTGGCGCCCGATGTCGATCTGATGGTTGTCGTCGGAGGCCGTAACAGCGGTAACACGAACCGTTTGGTGGAAGTGGCGAAGGAGGGAGGCGCGGATTCGATTCTCATCGAAACCGAGGATGAGATTGACGAGAAATTCTTGCAGAAGTACAAAAACATCGCTGTTACGGCGGGGGCCTCTACGCCGGATTGGATGATCAGGCGCGTTGTCAACCGAATCGAGGCGATTCCAGACCCGAATCCCCATATCGCGGATAAGATTTTTGACATTCTAAAGGTATTGGCGAGAGCAAACGTGCTTCTTTTCCTGTCCGCGCTACTGGGCAGTATCGCCATCACAAAATTAGGTGGTTTTCCCCTCTCGATGAAACTTGCCTTAACGGCGGGGCTTTATCTCTTCGCCGCCCATACGATAAATCGCTGCGTCAGTTATGAGGCGGATAGGTACAATGAGCCCAATCGAGCTCATTTTTATGAAAAACACAGGCCTATATTGTTGTCCCTGGCCGGGGTCGCCGCTTTGGTATCCATCGGGTTCGGCGTCAGTATCTCCTACTTGACGGGGGGTATTATGGTGGCCGGTTTGGTTTGGGCCATTTTTTGCAGCTTGAAGCTCGAACCTCGCGTACTCGTAGGGCGGGTGATGAATTTCCCGGCTTTGAAGATTCTCGTTCTTGCATCGGGCTGGACTTTCAGTTTGGCGGTTTTACCCGCGTTGGCGAGTTATCAATACATTTCCCCTGGCTGGGTGGTATCGATTTTCGTCGCTTTCGGTTTGATCTTCTTCCGAACCGGCTTGATGGAGTTAAGAGACATTCAAGGCGATAGAATCGTGGGCAAGAGGACGTTACCGATTGTTTTCGGGAAAGAACAAACGGAAGCGCTTATGGGAACAATCTGTGCCGCATTGGCCGTCGCTCTTGTGAGCGCTTGCATAAACGGATGGGTGGCTCCGTTGTTTGGCTATGTGATGCTTGTTCCGGTCATTTACGCGGGAGCGTGTTTGTACTTGTATATCCGAAAGATACTGGGTCATAGTGGACTTATGGAAGTAGCCACCGATCAGATATTTATCGTTGCTGGGGTTTTGGCCTTCTTTGTGGTGTAGGATTCACCTCGTTATAAAAAGCCGTGCTCTTTTGAGCGCGGCTTTTTTGTTAGGGGGAGTGGGTTTTAAAGCTATACTTGTTTTTAATTTCCCCGCGCGGCTCGTTTCGAGGCTTTCAGCGGGTTTAGTTTCTTTTCCAGGGGGGCTTCAAAGTCTAGTTTGATATGTGTCGCCAGAGGGCACCTGCCGCGCTCCCAACGATTTTCCGGATTGGGGAATTTGGAGCAGAATTTTCCTTTCGGAAACTCCAAGATGTGTTCACATGCTTTTTCGTCATCACCCGAAAGACATTCCTCCACGACGGGGAAGCAGGAACTCCCGTTGTATAAGCATTTATTTTGGCCATTGGAGCCTTTCGATGCAAAATAACATTCTGTAGGTGCTTCTAAAAGCGTACACTCCATTTCTGAATTCCCCCACGGAAAATGAATAAAGCGCTTAAATTCAACCAGAACACGAAAGATTTCGCAAAAAAGTTTATGGAAAAGCCCTGCATCACGCAACCTTCTGACGATGCGATTCGGTGGAATCCTCGAGATTCACCAAACACCCGACATTGTTAATGTTCTCCATGTAACACCATGGAAACATAAGTGGTGTACACGCAGTGGTTGGGTTATTCAGGAGCGGGTATTCGTCAGGTTTATTGATTGACGACCAACCACTGCGTGTTATAGTCGATGGAAACCATCCCATTGGAACTTTCACTTGAACTTGGGGGATAAATGACATGCGATTGGTTGTAGCCATCATCAAACCTTTCAAGATGGATGAAGTAAAAGAAGCTCTCGGAGCAATCGGTGTGGCTGGAATGACAGTGACCGAGGTGAAGGGATTCGGAAGGCAAAAAGGACATACGGAATTATATCGAGGCAGTGAATATGTCGTCGATTTTTTACCGAAAATCAAACTGGAGATCATATGCGAAGACTCCAGTGTGGAAACGATTATCGACGCCATCATGGGATCGGCAAGAACAGAAAAAATCGGGGATGGCAAGATATATGTTCAACCCGTCGAGGAAACTGTTCGAATTCGTACTGGTGAACGAGGTATGGAGGCGATTTAACGATATCTTCCGATGACGCCATCTCTTAAATGTTTGTTAAAACTTCAAAACGATATTCGGGATTCAATTCTTGCTGTCAGCGATTGGGAGCGAAGCGTTTTTCTCCGCCATATCAAGGAGGCTTACACGCAGGCCGGAGAGTACGTATGCAATGCGCAGCATGAGGGTGCGGGCGGATATGAGTTATGTGAAGCGCATGCGCGTTTTATGGATGCGTTTATTGAGCAAGTCTATGCGTACGCTTCGGAAGGGGAAAAGAAAAAATCTGCCAATGCCAATCAGGCGTTTCCATGTGCTTTGGTTGCTATTGGTGGATATGGGCGGGGGGAGTTGTCTCCCGGTTCGGATATCGACCTGTTGTTTTTGTTTTCGGGGCATGAGGGGCAGATCAGCGAATTGATACGCTCCGTCCTGTATCTGATGTGGGATGCAGGCCTTACGATAGGCCACAGCGCCAGAACGATTTCCAATTGCCTGAAAATCGCGAAGGAAGATTACCAAAGTGAAACCGCCATGCTGGAAAATCGTTTGTTGGCGGGTAGCGAAGAGGTTTTCCGGGATTTCAACAAGAAATTCGATAGTTATATCCAACGTGTTGCAAAAAGTTCGCATCTTCGAAATCGGTTGGAAGAGCGAATGAGGCGATATCGATCATGGGACCCGTCAGTCTATGTCCTTGAGCCGAACGTGAAAGAAAGCGCTGGGGGCTTGCGGGATTTTCATGCCGTTTGCTGGTTGGCCAAGGCTTTCGGTCTAAAGGAAATGGACGAGATTTGGCGTAAGGGTTGGGTGCCGCGAGCAGAGTTCGAAAAGGCGACGAAAGCTTATGATTTTCTTCTTCGTATTCGAGCTCAACTGCATATACGCGCAAAAGCCAAAAACGATATGCTCAACTTTCCGGCTCAGTCGGAGATTGCTCCTGCACTAGGTTATGAAGATGAAGAAAGCGCATTGGCTAGTGAATGTTTGATGCGTGATTACTTCTTGCATGCGAGAGATCTGCATATTTTCTGCCGTGATTTTTTTGAAACGCTGGAAGACCATTTGAAGAGCAGAAGATGGGTCAACAGAAAACCCAAGCTCCAGGTCCTTGAAGATGGATTGGCTTTGCAGGACTACCATACGCTCGTTCTGGATGAGGCCAATCCAGAAGCAGTCCTTGAAAATCCTACGGGCCTGATGAAGATATTCGAGTGTCAATATCGTTTCGGGTGTCGCTTATCACCAAATATAAGAAACTTTGTTCGATCACACCTGGATACTGTCGATGACAATTTTCGCGCTTCTCCCGATGTGAGAGACAGTTTCTTACGGATATTGAGCGGCAAGGCCGGTGTGACGACCACGATGCACGAAATGCACGGTCTCGGTCTTTTGGGGCGTTATATCCCCGAGTTCGAACCTCTGACGTGTTTTGTCCAGTATGATCATTATCATCGATATACGGCAGATGAACATACTTTGTTGACGTTGGCGGCGTTGGATGAGCTCACATATACGAAAGATGTGGCCTTGCAACAAGTGGCCCATATCCATAGAGAGATGGAGCGAACCAACATTGTGAGGCTTGCACTTTTGTTTCACGATATCGGAAAGGCAAGAGGGCCGAGACATGTGCACAAAAGCTCGTCTGCGCTTCCCAATATCATTATGCGTATGGGTCTCCCGGCGGATCAGGGGAGCATCATCGAATTTTTGGTGGCTTGTCATATTGAAATGAGCATCACGGCTGAAAGACGTGATATCGACGATCCTGTCTTGGTCAGTAATTTCGCCGATAAAATGGAGACGGTGGAAAGGCTCCAAATGCTTTATCTCTTGACATATGCGGATATATCCGCCGTAGCTCCCGGTATATGGAATGAATGGAGAAGCGCTTTAATCTACGAATTGTACAAGCGAGTGCTCAGGGTAATGGAAACAGGCGAGGATTTGTACAGGAAAAAGCGCAGGGAGGATATCGTAGAGCAAGTAAGTTTAGAAGCGAGGGCAGGGGGAAGCCGGATAGGGCGGGAGGAAATCGCCGGACACATGGAATCCATGCCTGATAGATATCGCACCGGGACTCCACCGCAAGACATCCTGCGCCATATCGAACTCGGGTCTCGTCTTTCAGATAAAACAGTATGCGAGATTGATATCACGCATCGCAGAAGACGGGGAAATACGCTTTTGACGTTATTGTGCAAGGATCAGCTTGGTTTGTTTGCACTGGTCGCAGGAGCATTTGCAGTGTACGAACTCAACATTTTGGACGCGAAAGTATATACACGCGAAGATGGTTTGGTAATAGATACGTTTGAGGTAGTAGATTCTGAGGGAAAGGCCGTCGTTGATGAAGGTCTTTGGAAAAATTTCCGCAAATCGCTGGAGCAGTTGCTGTCGGGCGAATTGGAATTATTGGAATTGCTGGGCAAGAGCAAAAAATATCTCCGCTTGAAGAAACGCATGTCGTTTGATCTGCCGATACTGGTAGAATTCGATCAAACTGCGAGTGAGGATGCGACGGTTCTGGAAGTCGTTGCGCCGGATAGACACGGCCTTCTGGCGCAGATTGCGCAATTCTTTGCGCATGAGGGGATATCCATCTCCCGAGCTAAAATTACCACAGAGGGCCAATGCGCGGTGGATGCTTTCTATATCACGGACGATAACGGCCAAAAAATTGAAGATACGACCAGACTCAAGGAGTTGTGTGGGCATCTTAGCGAGATTCTTGAGGAAGGGCGCCCGGTTGGCGCCATCGTGTCATAACAAAGCCTGAGGGGCTGAACAAATCTTGGTTTTGTGTCGATAATTTTTCGCAAAACCGCAATTCCGCATGGAGGTGTAACAGATGGTTGAAGATGTTTTGAAGCTGGCTAAGGAAAGTGGCGCCAAAATGGTTGACTATCGGTTCATAGATATGCCTGGGATGTGGCAGCATTTTTCAGCACACATCGATACGCTTGAGGAGGATACCTTCGAGGAAGGTGTGGGCTTCGACGGTTCGAGCATTCGGGGATTTCAAAGCATCGATCAGAGCGACATGATTCTCATTCCAGATCCCACGACCGCTTTCATCGATCCGTTTATGAAAATCCCGACCCTGGTCCTCATCTGTGACATCAAGGATCCGGTAACGCTTGAGCTTTATGATCGCGACCCCCGTCATATCGCCATTAAAGCGGAGCAATACATGAAGTCTACGGGCATAGGGGATGTCGCTTATTTCGGCCCCGAAGCCGAGTTTTTCGTGTTCGACGATGTGCGCTATTCGGGTTCGGAAAATCATGCTTTCTACGAGGTTGATTCGTCTGAAGGCGCCTGGAACACGGGCACTAACGAAGATCCGAACCTCGGCCACAAGAACCGCTATAAAGAAGGCTATTTCCCCGTGCCGCCCAACGACACGCTCCAGGATGTTCGCTCGGAAATGATGCTGACAATGCTGGATTGTGACGTGGAGTGTGAAGTGCACCACCATGAGGTGGCCTCCGCCGGGCAATGTGAAATCGATATTCGGTTCGATACTTTGGTGACCACGGCGGATAAGCTGATGAAGTACAAATACATCGTCAAGAATGTGGCGAGAAAACATGGAAAGACGGCGACCTTCATGCCGAAACCCGTTTTCCTCGACAACGGCACCGGCATGCACACCCACCAGAGCATTTGGAAGGATGGCGCCAACATCATGTATCGTGCGGGAACTTATGGCGATCTTAGTCCGGATGCGCTTTACTATATCGGCGGTTTGTTAAAGCATGCGCCTGCATTGTTGGCTTTCACCAACCCGACAACGAACAGTTATCGCCGTTTGGTGCCGGGCTATGAGGCGCCTATCAACCTGATATATAGCTGCCGCAACAGAAGCGCCTGCGTCCGCATTCCGATGTATTCTTCAAGTGAGAAGGCCAAGAGGGTGGAGTTCCGTTGCCCCGACCCCTCATGTAACCCATATCTGGCCTTCGCCGCGATGTTGATGGCGGGCCTGGACGGGATACAGAATAAAGTCATGCCGCCGGAGCCTATCGACAAGAATCTCTACGATCTCGAACCTGAGGAGAAGGGCAACGTGCAACAGACACCCGGAAGCTTGCCCGAGGCTTTGGATGCACTCGAGGCAGACTATGAGTTCCTGTTGAAAGGCGACGTGTTTACAAAGGATGTCATCGACAACTGGATCGAATATAAGCGGGTAGAGGAAGTGGATGCGGTTCGCCTGCGTCCGCATCCTCACGAATTTCACCTCTACTATGACATCTAAACTTCGGCGGCACCGATTCTGAAAAGCCGGGAACAACGAACCCCTCGAGTAGATTGTTCGCTCGAGGGGTTTGCTGTTTTATTAGAGTGAATGATTCATTTTAGCTTTGGGGTGACGGTTCGTTTTCTTCAGGAACAAGCGTGTTCCAGGAATCCCCTGCTATAAGGGTGTCAGGAATGATGATCGCAAAAACATCTCGCGGACCATGTACACCTTTGATGAGCGTCAGGGCGATGTCGGCCGAACGACTGGGTCCTGTGATGATATTGACGCAACTAGGCGAGGTGTCTTCTCCTTGCTTGAGGACTCTTTCGAGTTCAGGACCCAAAGAGGAAATATGAGGCAATATATTCTTTTCAGGAATGAGGGCCAAATGAGTTTCCGGCAACAGGGAATGGAGGCGCGGATGGCCGGGACCGCTCCGTAAGACGATACTGCCCGTCTCCGCAATAGCCCAGTCGCAGCCTGTGATCCCGATGCCGCACCGGGCGATTGCATCTCGGTTATCTCCGTCATTCGATGGAGATATCATGTCAAATCTCTCTTCTACAAGCCAATTGACTACTTCAACTGGCAAGCCATCACTTATGGCGATGGGGTATTCTTTCCATTTTGCCGCCAGGTGAAGAACATATTCTCGGATTTCATCTATGGAACTCGGGCGCAGAACGGGATTTGCCACCGCTTCGAACTCTGTGGCGAAACGTGCCGCAGTGTCCGGAACGCTTATTTCCGGCAGAGGGCCTTCGGGGCTTTTGAAATGACCGTGTGATAATCCATGCGCCGACTCCAGGGCATGATGGGTTTTTACAACTATCGCTTCCGGGCTGTCTGTTCGTGGTATGTCAGAAGGTGTCAAAGACGAATTGCTGGATCCTCGTTTCTTTTCTCGCCAGCGCGCCCTGAAACTCTTTTTCGCAATTTGAGGAAGTTCGCGCCCCTGTGCCCATGTACCCGGAGGTCCCGGTAGCCATGCCGCCGTTTTGGCGTTCAAGAATCTGGAAAAAACGGCCGCCGCCCTGAAACCCATTTCCCAAACTAAGGGTTTGCGCATCGCCATGCCGATCAAGCGAAATGAAAGTCTTTCCATTAAGGCGTTATTTTTTTTGGCCGTTCTTGCTTCTCTCATTTCCAGCAACATACGGGGAATGTCGACGAATACGGGACAGGCGTCCATACAGGCGCCGCATAGACTCGAAGCTGTAGGAAGTTCTCCGGAAACGTCAAGGCCGCGGAGCATGGGGCTTAAGATCGATCCAATCGGCCCCCCGTATACCGAGTCGTATGTATGGCCGCCGACTGTCTGGAATACGGGGCAGGCGTTTTGACAAGCCCCGCAGCGAATGCAATGGAATGCTTCCTGAAACGGCGTCCCGAGATGTCTGGAGCGTCCGCCGTCGAGGAGCACGAGATGAACTTCATCGGGCCCGTCCGCTTCGTTTCCCCTCCTCGGTCCGGTGAGCATGGTGAAATAGCTGGTGAGTTTTTGACCTGTTGCGCTGCGGGGTAGTACCGAGAGGAGCGTGAGCGTGTCTCGGAGCGTGGGCACCACTTTCTCGAACCCCATAATGGCCACGTGCACTTTGGGCAAGGTGGTGACGAGTCGCCCGTTTCCCTCGTTCGTGACGAGACAAAGCGTTCCGGTTTCCGCCACGGCGAAATTTACGCCGCTGATTCCCATCCCCGCGCGCAGGAATTCCGTTCTCAGTTTCTCGCGGGCAATTGATGTGAGGGCTTGGGGATCCGAACCGGCGTCGGGGTCTATTTTTTCGCGAAAAAGGTCTTGCACCTGCTTCAATGTCTTATGGATGGCCGGGGCCACGAGGTGGCTCGGCGTTTCGTTGGCCAGTTGAAGTATCCATTCGCCCAAATCGGTTTCATATGGGGTGATGCTCGCCGCCTCCAACGCCTGGTTCAGGTGAATCTCCTCGGACGCCATGGACTTGCTCTTGACGACGGTCTTGACGCCGTGCTTGCGGGCGATGTCGAGAACGATTCGCTTTGCGGAATCCGCGTCAAGCGCAGGATGAATGTGTACGCCGAGATTTTGGAGACTCTCGAACAAGGTTTCGAGATGTTTATCGATCTCATCAAATGTTTTCCTGCGGATTTCTCTTGCTCTCGCCCGCAAGGCAAGCGGTGCGGCGGTCGATTCGAAGGCTTGATCCCGCTGGTTGGCGAATTTGCCTGTGGCTGCTTGAAGAGCCTCCTGAAGAGGAACATTGACCAAAGCGGAATTTGCGCGCTTATTAAAGGTTGTATTCAAAGCCGATATTCCTCGGGCCAGCCCGGATTGTTCGGTCCGGCGAGAGCCTGCGCAAGATGGAGAAGTTTGATTTTCGATTTTCGTCTCGATAGTCCGCCCGAGATCTGGAGCATGCAGCCGGCGTCGGCCGCCACAAGCCAGGTCGCGTCGATTTTCTCGGCGGATTTGATCTTCTCTTCAAGCATCGCGCACGAGACTTCCGGGAATTTGACGGCGAACGAGCCGCCGAACCCACAGCAGCGGTCACAGTCGGGCAATTCTTCCCGGTTTTCGGCCACGCGATCGAGGCATTGACGGGGCGTTTGGTTTTCGCCCAATCCACGGAGAAGGTGGCACGAATCGTGATACACGGTTTTCCCGGGAAGCGTAGCGCCGAAATTGCTCGCTTTTATCTGACAGAGGAATTGGGATAATTCGATTACCCGCCCGGCAATTTGCGCGGCTTTTTCCCGCGCCCAAGGGTCGGCCGGGAACAAGGTGGGCAAAACGCATTTGAGCATCCATCCGCAAGAGCCCGAAGGGGCGATAATCGGAATGTCGCCCTCCAGCAGGTGCAACTGGGTTTCAAGAATTTTTCTTGCCTCCGCCCTGAAGCCGTTGTTGAAGTGAGGGAGTCCACAACAGGTGAGCCCTTCCGGGCAAATCACCTCGATATCAGCGCTCTCGATCAAATGAACGGTGGCTTCGCCGACTTCAGGAAAAAACTGATCCACCAGACACGTGGCGAAAAACAAGACGCGCTTGGGTCGATTTTCAGGTGATTCAAGAGACATGTTTGCTTTCCTGCCAGAGAACGTATAGCCCAACAACAGCATATTATGCTGTTTTACGGCTTCAATACAAACGAAGTAAAAGGAGATTCGATTGAATCGAGACTTCATAAATGTTAGCTTCCATACGGCATCCGAATGAGGGCTGGGAGCGATTTAGGCGCCTTCATGGGAAATGCTCGATTTCCGTTTCATCGTCAAACACCGGGGCAATCGGGATGTTCAGACAAAAGCGCTACGTTTTGGTATGTACCAACGAGCGTGCGGCGGACGACCCCAAGGGAAGCTGCGCAGGCTGCGGATCCGTGGAAGTCCGCGAGCGGATGAAATCCATTCTGGAAGGGAAAGACCTCAAAGGCCGGGCGCGCATACTCGCGACGAGTTGCATGGATGTTTGCGAGAACGGGGCGGTTGTTTGTGTGATGCCCGATAACGTCTGGTATGGCGGCGTGAGGCCCGAGGACGCCGAAGATATCGTGGAAAAACATTTGGAAAACGGCGAGCCCGTGGAGCGGCTCCTGATACCCGAAGGCCTGAGCGGGCTTTCGTTGTTCGGTTGAAGAAGGATAGCAAGAGTATCGCGTGTAATTTTGGGAGCGGATTATATGGACGTTCAGTTGAACGAGTTTCAGACCGCGCTGCAGAGCAGCGTCCGGCAATTCGTGAATCAGGAAGTGATACCCGTCGCCAGCGATTACGAACATAAGGACGAGTACCCCCATCCGCTGGTCGAGCGGATGAAGGAACTGGGCTATTTCGGCGCGCTCGTGCCGGAGCGTTACGGCGGCGGCGAGATGGATGCGATGAGCTTTACGGTTCTGACCGAGGAGTTGGCGCGGGGCTGGATGAGTTTGACGGGCGTGCTCGGCGGCCATTCGATGGTGGGATGGATGATCAACGAGTTCGGAAACGACGAGCAGCGCCGGGAGTGGCTCCCGGAGGTGTCCGAGGGGAAGATGCGTTTCGGCATCGGCATCACCGAGGCGGATGGCGGCTCCGACGTCGCGGCTTTGAGAACTTCCGCCCGCCGGGAGGGGCAGGACTACGTCGTCAACGGCTCGAAAATGTTCATCACCAACAGCGAGAACGCCACGCATTTCGCGATCATGGCCCGCACGAACCCCAAGGCGGAAAAACCCACCCGGGGGATAAGCTGCATCCTCATGGACAGGAACCTGCCCGGTTTCAGCGCAAGCCGCCATCTGGACAAGATGGGATACAAGGGCCTTCGGACGGGTGAACTGGTTTTCGATGACTGCCCGGTGCCGGCTTCGTACCTGATCGGAGAGGAGAACAGGGGATTCCATCAGCTCATGGCGGCCCTGGAGTTGGGCCGTATCCAGGTGGCCGCCCGGGCGGTGGGGCTTCATGCCGCCTGCTTCGAGGATTCCATCAAGTACGCCCAGCAGAGAAAGAGCATGGGCAAGCCCATCGCCGAGCACCAGGCCATCCAGATAAAACTCGCCGACATGGCCACCTCCCTCGAGGCGGCCCGCCAGCTCACCTACCGTGCGGCGCGCATGAAGGACCAGGGCATGCGGTGCGACCTCGAGGCCGGCATGGCGAAGCTCTTCGCCTCCGACGCCTGCCAGCGGGCCTCAGAAGCCGCCGTGCACATTCACGGGGGGTACGGCTACATCAAGGAGTTGCCCGTCGAGCGCTATTACCGCGACTCCATTCTCCTGCAGGTGGGCGAGGGCACGAACGACATTCAGCGGCTGGTGATCGCGAGGCGCCTGGTGGAGAAATACCCCGCATGAATTTTACATAACTCCTGAATTCTTTTGCGTTGTAATTTGTCGAAAACCGGCCCATGAAATACATAACCCCATGAAAATCAATAGAATACATTTTCAGGAATTTATCCAAAAACATCGTGAATTTATCTGAATTTATCCAATTTTGCAGGAATTCCGGACGGGGGGTTTTCGTCCCGTATTCAGGACGCTCCATCGTTTCGGCGTCCTTGTGAGCGTCGCGTTGTCCCGCCTTGCCCGAGCGCATGAAAATTCCTCCTCGCGGCGGATTCTGCCCCATCCCGCCGAGATCGCGATGACCGCAAATGCGAGGAAATGCGGGTCAGTCTCTACCGATGAGGGCCGCTCCGGACCCCTCCCGCGTCCGCGGAACCCGGGCCCACACCCGTCAACACCTCCCGCGACGGCAGGCAACCGCCCGGAACCACCGCGCGTCGACCTTGCGCGTCACGGTCGGCCGCATACCCTTCCGGAATGGCCTCCGACTCCGCTTCCACCGCCTGGCGGATGATTCGCTGCGCGCCCTCGCGCGCCGGTTCGCTTAATTCGTCCCGAAAGGCTGGATTCCTGAAGGGAATCGTCGTATCTTCTCCCGTGGCGCCGCATCTCCCGTGGCGCCGCATCTCCTGTGTGCTGAATGACCGGGCTTTGGACAACCCTGTTTCAGCAGGATGCGCCGCCTTCTTCAATTCAGATCATACGCAAGATCTGAGAGTAACTCTGTAGCCGCCGCATGTATGGTTACATAAACGCGAATACTAGTTTGTAGCATTGTTCAGAGGTATAATTGTCGACTATAATTTACAATTAGACTTGCTAGTAAGGAGAAGTCAATGACGTTATTACCAGTGCATATTTTTCTTGCCAGTATTGTGGAGCGAAGAAGTGCCGTAGAGCTGGCGACCCCGCACGAACATATTCTCATCAAGACTTCGTCGGCACGTTTTGAGCGACATTGGTTTAATTTCTCTGGCTAGGCCGGTTAGCCGGTGTCTAAAGCGTTTTCTTAGAGTTTGTCTGAATTTTCCTGCATTCGAAGGCTGGATACTATAATGGAAGCTTTTTGTAAGCGAATGGATTTAAACTATGAGATCGAATTCTCAGCGATATCTTTTGATTTGCCGGAACGCGGATTGGCGCTATTGAAGTCCATCCATGCCAACATCAATCCGCAATTCTCGATTGCTGCGACCGACATGCATGTCTTTGGAGGGAATTCGCTTTCAGACATTCGCGTACGTGTTTCTATGTTCAACAGAAACGCACAGATTGAAATTACGACGGACAGATGTACAATCAGTTTTCTTAACTTGCTAAATGATGACCACTTGACGATATGCAAAATTTGCATTTCGTTGATAGAGAAGGCTCTTAAGGATGTATTGACGAATGTTCAATTTGACGCTGCGATCATCAAACCAATCTTATATCTTGAGCTCGGCAGGGGAGAAAGCAGTGCGAGTAGTTATCTAACAAGTCTCACACCCCCTAACAGTCGGAGCAGCTTAGATGAAATTGGCAATGTCACCGTTCATCCTGGCATAAACATCGAAGTGGATAACGAAGAGGAAAAGTGGAATGTGATCTTGAATGCGTTTCGGGATCGCGCAGAGGATTCGTCGCTTATAGTTTCTTGTCACGCACTATATAGTGAGAAAGGAGAAATTCATGGCTTGGATAGTCGGAGTGAACATCTGAAGCGTTTGATTAATGTCTTTCTCAACAATATCGGCCTGGATGTTTCAGGCTTTATATCGGAAGTGTAGCCATGCAAATGACAAAATTTGGATATGATGAAAGTGACGTGTCGACTCCGATGACTCCTCTCGACTTCAATCAATCCCCTTTTGTTTTATGGCAAAGTACGGGATGCAGCCCAATAAATCACCTAAAAGGGTATCAGTCGGGGCAATCGTTATTCGAGCACAATCCGTTTGGTGGTGAGGATTGGGTATTCCGTAGAGCACCGGTTCAGAGAGAAATAGACTGGATTAATAGTTTGCCACATGGTGAGACGGTGGTCCAAACCATGGGCACAGTTTATCTAACACCGTTTGGGGGTCGATTAACGGGCCCTATACATTTCTTCGGAAATCTCTTGGAGACTTGGAAGTTGAATCGGGATGATGCTGTGCCCTTGCTGGGTTTCGAGAAGACCGACCGGCTATACGTCGAGCATCTGTTGAACGGCCATGCTGTCCTTTCGGGTCGTGATGCAAAGGATAGGATTGCTTATCTTTTCGAAATTCGAAGAACGCTTGCTGCGTTATTTTTGGATGAAGATGTCGAAAACGCGTGGCTTCGGGAAGCGCACACGATGCTGAATGATCAAGTTCCAATGGAGTTGTTGCTGGAAGGTACCATGGAGAACATTCTGCTTGTCAGGGATTTCGTGGATGTGGCGGCGGGTCGGTAGTTGTGCTTGGGTCCGTACTAACCGAAAGAAATCAGCATAAGCTATATCGTTTGGCTAACCAGCTACCAATTATGGACTTCCTGGAAGAGCAGGGTCTTGAAGGTGAAAGCGTGCAGGAAATGCAGGACTTGCTTCATGCACGAGGCATCGTTGACTCTCCCGATGAACTTTGCGAAGTGCCGTTCAGAGTAAAAACGAGGTTGAATAAGGATGGGCGTTACATAACGCGTTTCTCGGACAGCTCCTTTCCTGTTTTTTACAGCGCTTTGGAAATGGAAACTGCTGAAGCGGAAACTTGCCATTGGTTTCGCAAATTTGTAGGAAACCCCAACAGGCCGAGAACTGGATACTATTTATGTTTTAGCTGTGATTTTGATGGATTAGTAAAAGATTTGAGATCCAAACACATGGAATGGGTAGAACTCACGGATGAAGATTATGAATTTTGCAATAAATTGGGTGCCGAAGCGGTTCAACTCGATCTGGATGCGTTACTAAGCCCGTCGGCCCGTAAGGCGGACGGAACATGTGTTCCGGTGTTTACAAGAACGTCGATTAGCAATCCGCAGGTAGTAACGCATGTTGCCGTAACTTATGATCCTTCCACTGACAACGTGCAGATGAAGGTCGTGTAGAAGCCGTTTGACAAATAAAGGAAACCGGCGTGGAACCAAGATAAAGCATGCCGCAGAATGTGGAATACAAAAGAAGAGCGGGAGATTAATACTGCCACAAGATAAGCGCGGGAATATTCAGGAACGCAAAGGAACTCAGATTAATCTGATTGACCTCTTTAAACTTTCTATGGTTTGTTTGAGTCGATTGCTGCCGTTGCTCAAAGCTAAAGGGGGGAAGGGGAATCATTCCTTCTCCTGAATGTAGTCTCGGATTGTAGCAATAATTTGGGTTGGCTCAATCTGGATGTGTGAATATTCAGTTTCCCTTCTCCATCCTATATTCCAGGTAATGATTCCTGGGGTGTAGCCTATCCCATTGATAAATGGTTCGCGATTAACGGTATTTTCACTTGGATCGATCTGGGTGCTTTTCTGACTGAAATATTTGCTCCAAATTATTTCGGCTAGATCCGGCCATGTCTCAATGTTTCGCAGGATTTCTTCTATATCTCGGCACCCAGGAATTTCTGCAGTCCATGGTTTTTTCGGAATGTTGCTGCCGGTTATTTCGAGCAATGATTTTTCAGCCAAAGCACTAGCCACTAAACCTATATCTTCACGCGCCAAAACAAGCCGTTCTAGTTGCCGCAAAAAAGTGCCTCGATCAACAATTACCCTTTCGCTCGAATCATTTATTACGTCAAGATTTGTTTCATTGAAATCAAGGTAAAATATATGAACTATCATTCCTAGAAGTCGTTTTAAGTGTATGTTTCTTTGCTGATTCATTCCGTCGGACACAGGAATACTCCATCCTCGCAAATGAGACGGGAGAAGCTCTCCGCTTGGATCAGCCATATGGATTGTTGTAATGATATCTCGTGCAGGAAGCATGAGGTGCGTAAATTGGTATGCCCTGGATGTGCTCAAGGAGTCACCATGCAAGGGCAGGGATACAATAAGATTTTGAATTTCAGGCAAGTTGCCTTTTAGAATTTCTACTTGATTGGTCAAACGCATCTATTTCACGTCCTCCTTATCCCTATGTTTTTCTCGGGATGTTGGTGTCACCTGCAATACGATCCGCAAGCCTTTTGCGCAAATCTTCCGGATCCTTCCAATCAATATGATTGTACTGACGGGTGTCGAAATGGACGTGCTTCAACTTATCTTTTTGGCAAGTGAATATCACGGGAATGTTCAATCCGTGCGCAAAGCCGGCTTCGTAATAAACTCCGCCTCGCCCTCCTCTTTCCCCTTCGTCCGTAAAGTCCGCAACCAAAAACCGGGAGCGCCTGATTTGCGCGATTATTTCATCGTCAATCTTGTTTGAAAATTCTTTGCGGTCTATCCGAAGTGCCTTATATCCAGCGTCTTCAATTCCCGGTTCAAAGCCTTTATCGAAGACCTCTTTGGTGGAAGGATCAAACCACATCGCCACAAAGGCTTGTTCTGAATCCACGATCACTTTCTTGAGCTCATCGAGGTGAGCATATCCCTTTACTGATATGATGAATTTATCGGTCTGCCCTCCGGGATTCTCTTTCTTGAGCCAGCCTTGCGATTCCAGGTAATCCAATAAATATGAAACCTCAGTCGTGTTGATGGATTCGGACTGCGCCAATGCTTCTATTTCTTGAGCGTTATAGCCTGTGGGTGTAGCGGAAAAAGGAATGTGCGCGGCTTTTCCGATGTGCGGGGTTTCTCTCTCGACGTACTGGAGAAGTTTATCCGCGCGTCCTGAGATCGACATGTCCGGTTGACGTTCTATATGCTTAATCACTTCCTTTGTTAACATCGGATGCTCATTACCATTTTGTCGCTGCTCGATCAGCCAAGTGGTCAGGCGGGCTTTCAGGCGATCAATACTTCTGGGTTTTCCTGTGAAGCCATCCTTGGATGATTCTGGATTCATATTTTCTTCAGTTGCGTATTCACCTTCCTTGTATTCCAGAAAAAATTGAGCATTACGGGGGATGACATAATACCCACCGGCACGCTCTGAATTTACTATAACTTGATAGCCTTGAAAGGGCTCAACTCTTGCTGGGGACCCCCATATAGGGCATTTATCGTTCATTAGGACCTCCACTCCCAAGATAGTCTTCCGTCTCTATCCTGAATGTCCGACAGGTCGGCTTGCGGCGTGTGTTTTTTATTTGCCGGGCGATGCGGTATCTCTACACCCTAGAAGATTACGGCCTCACGCCGAAGAGGGTCAACACCACATTTGTACGCTATCGGGATTTCATCACCAGCCGCGGGATTCGGGTCGTCGCGACATTAAATCAAGCGCTACAGCATGACTACCGCGCTCATCGAGACACTCCGCTACACCGACGCCGTCTACAAAGAATCAGGCTGGAACCACATCGGAACCACATAGGGACGCGGACGCTTCGACAGGATTAAACGCTTCAACAAGCCCAAGAAGGACGTCTGGCTACAACCGCTGCGCAGAAACCGGAGGCAACTCCTCAACCGCTGAAACATTCGCCAACACCCCGCGACTGAACGAATAGAAGACACGTAACCGTTCAGGCAAGTCGGGATAGAGATACCGTCCGCCCACAGATACGCGAACTCCTCGCCACCCCGGTCCCGCTCGCGCCACTGCGCGTACTCGCGCTCCCAGCCGTCCTTGAGCCGCGCGACGCTCGCCGGGGACAATCCCTTCACCGACTCGCCGAACAGCGCCGTGAGCGCTTCACCAAAGTCGTTCGTCGATACCCCCTTCAGGTACAGCCACGGAATCACCGCCTCCTTACGCCTCATCTTCTTCAGATACGACGGCAAAAGCTCCGAGAGGAAGCCCCGGCCCGCCCCCGACCCCTCCCGCGTCCGCGGAACCCGGGCCCACACCCGTCAACACCTCCCGCGACGGCAGGCAACCGCCCGGAACCACCGCGCGTCGACCTTGCGCGTCACGGTCGGCCGCATACCCTTCCGGAATGGCCTCCGACTCCGCTTCCACCGCCTGGCGGATGATTCGCTGCGCGCCCTCGCGCGCCGGTTCGCTCGACCCGTCGCGCAGGACTGGATTCGTAAAGGGAATCGTCGTATCTTCTCCCGTGGCGCCGCATCTCCCGTGTGCTGAATGACCGGGCTTTGGACAACCCTGTTTCAGCGGGATGCGCCGCCTTCTTCAATTCAGCTCATACGCAACTTCTGAGGGTAACTCGTCGGGGGAGCGCCCATGGATCCAGGCTGCGACCGAATCACCACCGAGGTCATCGCGCACCGCTTCGCCGCCGCGGCCGACGAGATGATGGCCACCCTCGTCAAGACCGCGTATTCCCCGAACATCAAGGAGCGGCGTGACTGCTCGGTCGCGATCTTCGACACTGCGGGCAACCTCCTCGCCCTGACCGCCATCGCCCCCATTCACCTGAGCTCGCTCCTCGGCCTCGTGGAGAACATCACCAGGCGTTACCCCCTCGACCGCTTTCGCCCCGGCGACGCCTTCCTCACGAACGATCCGTACGTGGGAGGCGGCTCGCACCTGCCGGACCTGACGCTCGCAAGCCCCGTCTTCTCCGGTGGCCGGCCGGTCGCGTTCGTCGCCAACATCGCCCACCACGCCGACATCGGCGGCAAGGTGGCGGGGAGCGAGAGCGCCGACTGCACGAGCATCTTCCAGGAAGGGCTGCGAATCCCTCCCGTCAAGCTGCTGGACGAGGGGGAGCTGTGCGCCGACATGCTCGCGTTCGTGCTTCTCAACACGCGCACCCCGCGCGAGCGCGAGGGCGATCTGCGGGCCCAGATCGCGACCAACGCCATCGGGGTCCGCCGGGTGCAGGAGTGCTTTGCCCGCTTCGGAGCCGATACCGTGCGCCGGGGCGCGAGTGCGCTCCTCGACTACGCCGAATCGCGCACGCGCGCCGAGATTGCGAGGCTGCCGGACGGAACCTACGAGAACGAAGAAGTGCTCGACAACGACGGCGTGGCCGACGGCGTCGTTCGCCTCCGCGTCAAGATCACCATTCGCGACGATCGCATTCACTTCGACTTCACGGGCACCGACGGGCAGATCGCAGGGGCCCGGAACATGCCGCTCTCGGCCACCCTGTCCGGCGTCTACTACGCGGTCAAGGCGGTGACGGACCCGGCGCTGCCGCCCAACGCCGGGTACTTCCGCGCCATCGGCGTCACCGCGCCGGAAGGCACGGTCGTCAATTGCCGCCCCCCCGCCGCCGTCGGGGACCGGAGCGCGACCGGCAACGTGCTCGGCGACCTGCTGCTGGGCGCGCTCGCCGACGCGGCGCCGGACCGGGTGATGGCCGGCTGCGGTCCGCTCCACGGGCTTATCTTCAGCGGCGTCGACCCGCGCCGGAACGAGTACTTCGTCGACTACGAGACCTACGCGGGAGCGTCCGGCGCGCTTTCCGCGCTCGACGGAAAAGACGCGGTACGGGTCCACGTTTCGGGCGCGGCCAACCTGCCCATCGAATCCGTGGAGCAGGAGTTCCCGCTGACCGTCGGCCGCTACGAGCTGATCGCCGACTCGGGAGGCCCCGGACGGCATCGCGGCGGCCTCGCGACGCGCCGCGACGTCACCATCTGGGCGGAGCGGGCGAGGCTCGCAGGCCGCGGACTGCGCCAATCCCGAGGCGCGTCCGGGCTGTTTGGCGGAAGTTCGGGGTGTCCCGGCGTCTTCGTTCTGGACCCGGGCGGAAACCGCGAGACGAAGCTTCCGGGCTCGTTCTCGGAGCTCGAGGTGGACGCGGGAACCACGGTCCGGGTCGACACCCCGTCCGGCGCCGGCTTCGGCGACCCGTGGGAACGCGTTCCGGAGAGGGTGCGCGACGACGTGGCCGCCGGCAAGGTGACCGCACCTGCGGCGGAGCAGAGCTACGGCGTCGCGCTCGTCCGCGGAAGCGTGGACGCCTCCCGGACAGCGGCCTTGCGGGAGGCCCGCCAGGATTCGAACCATGGAGCCTGAGCGTTACGTCCTCGGCGTCGACGTCGGCGGGACGTTCACCGACTTCGCGCTCGTCCGCCTCTCGGACGGCAAGACGTGGTTTCTGAAGACGCCCTCGACCCCGGACGACCCGTCCCGGGCGATTGCGGCCGGCATTCCGGAGCTGTTGGACTGCGCAGCCGCCGGCGCCGGGAACGTCCGCTACTTCGGCCACGGAACGACGGTCGCCACCAACGCGCTCATCACGGGGGACACGGCGGTCACGGGCCTCATCACCACGGAAGGGTTTCGCGACATCCTGGAGATCCGCCGCCAGCGCCAACCCCACAACTACGACATTCGGATGCCGAAGCCCCCGCCCCTCGTCGCGCGCCGCCTCCGGCGCGAGATCGAGGAGCGCACCTATCTCCTCGGGTCTTCCGACGTGCCGCCGGATCTCGAAGCGCTCGATGGAATCCTCGACGACTTCCGCCGCGAAGGCGTGGAGGCGGTGGCCGTCTGCTTCCTGCACAGCTACCACAATCCGGCCCACGAGGCCGCCGTCGCGGCCGCGGTGCGCGAGCGCCTTCCCGGTGCGTTCACCTGCGCATCCCACGAAGTCGTGGCCGAGTTCCGCGAGTACGAGAGGACCACGACCACCGTGCTGAACGCATCGCTGGGCCCGGTCGTGAGCCGCTATCTCGAGCGCCTCGGGGAACGGTCCCGCGCCCTGGGCATCGTGGACCCGAAGATCCTCCAGTCCCACGGCGGCGTCGCCTCGCTTCGGGATGCGGGTGCGATGGCGGGCCGCTGCCTCATGTCGGGGCCGGCGGCGGGAGTCACCGGCGCGGGCTTTCTCGCCGGAAGGGCCGAGTGCCCGGACGTCATCACCTTCGACGTCGGGGGAACGAGCACCGACGTCTGCCTCATCGAAGGCAACCGGCCGCTCATCGCAAAGGAGCGGGAGGTGCGGGGGCATCCCATCCGCTTCCCGATGGTCGACGTGCATTCGGTGGGCGCCGGAGGGGGCAGCATCGCGCGCGTGGACACGGGCGGCTTCGTGCACGTGGGACCCCGGAGCGCCGGCGCCGCGCCCGGCCCCGCCTGCTACGGCCTCGGGGGAACCGAGCCCACGGTGACCGACGCCAACGTCGTGCTCGGCCGCCTTTCCGGCGAGTCCCTGCTGGGCGGCCGCATGAGCCTCCGTCCCGACCTCGCGCACCGCGCAATCGCCGAGAAGGTGGCGGCCCCGATGGGGCTCGGGGTCGAGGAGGCGGCCGAAGCGGTGCTCACCATCCTCAACGAGAACCTGGTTCAGGCGATACGCGTGATCTCGGTGGAGAAGGGTTTCGATCCGCGGCGCTTCACCCTGGTGGCGTTCGGGGGGGCGGGGCCTCTCCTCGCCTCCGCGCTCGCCCGCGAGCTGGGCATGACCCGGGTCATGGTGCCGCCCGGACCGGGTCTCCTGTGCGCGCTCGGGCTCCTCGTCGCCGACGTGCGCTCGGATTTCAGCTTGACGCGGATCGCCGATCTCGAGGAAACCGGCGCCGCCGGCATCAACGTCACCTTCACGGAGGTCGGAGGGCGAGCGCTCGAATGGTTCGAGCGGGAGGGGGTGGAGTCCGGCGAGCGCACGGTGCAACGCGCCATCGACATGCGCTACGTCGGACAGAGCCACGAGATCACGGTGGCGGTTCAGGAGCGGGAATTCGCCGACCACGACCTCTCGGCGCTGGTCGACGCTTTCCGGCGCGAGCACGAAAGAGTGTACGGCTATGCGCCGGACGCGCCGGTTCAACTGGTCACCTTTCGCGTCACCGCCCTCGCCCGGGTGACGGCGCCCCCGGTCGCGGGCGCCGCCGGGACGGGCGGCGACCTGCGCGCGGCGGAGCGAGGGAGGCGCCGGGTGCATTTTGCAGAGCTCGGCGGATTCGTCGATTGTCCGATCTACGCCCGGGAGGGCCTCCCCCGGGGCGCCGATCTCGAAGGCCCCGCGATCCTCGAGCAGATGGACTCGACGACTGTCGTGCTGCCCGGACAGGTCGCCCGCAGCGACGAGCAGGGCAACCTGAACCTCAAGGTCGCGTCGGCCCCGCACGACGCAGGGAGCGGCGGTAGCGGGGAGCTCGCATGAGGGGGCGAGAGAGACGGAGGGAGCATGAGCAAGGATTCGGAGCGATTCCAGGTCCGGCTCGACGACGGGGTGGCCGCGCCCGAGGACGCCAGGGTGAGCGTCCTCACCGCCACCTCGCCCGGATGTGAAGTCGCCGGGCGGGCGCGTCCACCCCATCGGCGATCGACAGGAACCCCCCGGGATACGCAGGCGTTGTAACGAACCTGCTTTCGTCTTGATTGCGGATCGGGGAAGGCGAATTTTATCCGAAACATATATCTCATTTAATATCAACAAGATAAATGGATTTTACCATTGCCGGGAAGCGCTTGAAATCTGATTTATCGAATTTTTTGGAAATTCCGGTTCGTCTCGTCTTATGGGAAATTACGCGGATGATACCATGCGCAGGCCGCTTCCGCCGAAGGACGCTTGGCGTCCGGGAGAAAGTTGAATAGAAACTTCTGAACCGGAACGCTAGATCGATAGCCAGCCGCCGTCGATCGCCAGCGTGTGGCCGGTCACCATCGAGGAGGCGGGGCTCGCGAGGTAGAGGATGCCGCCGGCGATTTCCTCGGGTTCTCCAAGCCGGCCGAGCGGCGTGCGCGCCTTGATCTCGGCCTCGAGCCCGGGCTGGCGCTGGCGCAGATCGGCGCCGAGATTGGTGTAGAAGAAGGTCGGCGCGATGGCGTTCACCCGGATGCCCCGGCCCGCCCATTCGACGGCGAGCGAGCGGGTCATGTTGACGATCGCCCCCTTGGTCGCCTGATAGGGGATGTGGGGAACCATCGCGTTCGCCCGAAACCCCATGATCGATGCGATCGAGACGATCCGCCCCTCCCCCTGGGCCAGCATGTGCTTCGCCGCCCGGCGCGCGCAGACGAACGGTGCGGTCATGTTCACCTCGACCACCTCGTCCCAGTCCTCGTCGGGAAACTCCTCGGCCGGTCCGGGCCGTATGATGCCCGCATTGTTGATCAGGATGTGAAGCCCGCCGAACCGCTCGGCCGCCTCGTCGATCACGGTGTCGACCCGCTTGCGGTCGGCAACATCGAGCCGCCAGGACTCGGCGGTCCCGCCGGCGTCGCGTATCTGCGCCGCGACCCTCTCGGCCGCCGCCGCATCAATATCGGTGACCGCGACGTGCGCCCCCGCGCCGGCAAGCGCGATCGCGGCGATTCGCCCCAGACCGCCGCCCGCCCCGGTGACCAGCGCGCTGTCGCCGTCGATGCGAAACAGCGCCTCGATCGAAACCTCCTCGTAGCCCGCCATGGCCGCCTCCCTGAAGACCCTTCCGGTTGCGCACGCCTCGCCGCTCACCCGCGCGGTCGGGCATAGCGGGATTCGCGCCCACCTGCGCCCCCGCACCCTGCCATTTCACTATCGATTGAGCAAGAACAACCTGACGAAAACGAACGCGACCTTCGATTCGAGGGGGAGATCGGAGCTTGGCTCGGAAAGTCGAAGCAGTTCACTCAGGCGGAGATGAAACCCTGATTCCGGCGATTCGCCGAACCGGTTCCCTCGGGGCCGTCAAGGAAATCGCCAGTGGTATTTTCTGGCCTTTATCAGAAAAACCACATTTCACAAAACAAATCTTGAGGCTTGCAGAAACTCGCATCAATAATCATTCCAGCACTTGACGGTCCCTTCTTGATTTATTGATGGGTGCGTTCATTACAGGAGATGAATTTGAGAGGACGTCCACTTTTTGATGATCCCGCGATTTTTACCTGGCAGGATAAACTTGTTTGACGCGGATCACGAATGAAGGCAGATTCAGTAAAGTGAAAAAGCGTGAGGGATAGAAATGGACGGGTCCCCCGGTCGTTTCAAGGGTACCGACCCGTAAATGCTTCAACCAGCACATGGCGTTCGTTGACATGTTCCGCTGCTGATATCGAAGATATCGGCGGGACCATTTGGGAGGAAAGATCATGCAAACACCGAACACCGATGCCCATGACGGCATCGACAAGCTCGCGTCGCGCTATGTCGACGTCGACTCCCTGGAATGGCGGCCATCGCCGCTCGAGGGCGTCTCGGTCAAGGTTCTCCTGCAGGACGAGAACGGTGGAGTCCTGACCATGCTGGCGAAGATGGAGCCGGGCGCCACGATTCCCGATCACGAGCATACCGGACTGGAACAGAGCTATATCTTGGAGGGCTCGCTCGAGGACCATGAAGGCGTCTGCGGGCCGGGCCAATATGTCTGGCGGCCTGCCGGCAGCCGCCATGTCGCGACATCGCCCAACGGCGCGTTGATACTGTCGATGTTCGAAAGTCCCAACATCTTCTTCGACGGCCCCGCCAAAGGCGGAACGATAGAAGAATTCGTGGCCCGAAAGCAGTCGCTCGAAGCCTGACCGCCGCCGAACGATTCCATGCCAGATCCGTTGGGTAGCGGTGTTGTAGGAGTGTGGGCCGTGCTTCGACCCGAACGGGATGGTGACCGGCGGGCGGAATGAGCGACAAAATGCGGCCCTTGCCCGCGCCACAGGGTCTGCGCCATGAGGTCGCCTGCCCGGCGAGGCAACGGATTTATTTCTTTATGGTCGGCATCGTGAAAAGGACGGTGCGGACATGAAACAGCTATAACCCGACCTGTCGCAAACGACGCAAAAGAAGCATTTCTCCACGCTGAGCGTCCACGCCTGCCTACTCCGTCTACCGGGCGGCAACGCCCTATTCTTTTTTCCGTGGCCGGACAGGCTCCTGCGCCTGTCCGGGGACCTGCGGGCCCTCCCGAATCTTATTGGGCGGACACATCGGTCCGCCCCTACCAATAAATCCGCCGCCTGTGCGCAGGGCAGGCCCCTGTGCCTGTCCTCACGCGGGACAACCACGGGGGGGTTGTCCCTGGCAAGTGATAGTGCTTGGGTCGTTCGGATTTTCGGGAATGATTTGCCCAAGGGCAGGGAGAAAGAAAATGGCCTCCATAGCCGAACAGGCTCATCGCCTGTCCGGGGTCGCGACCTGTCCCTGCAGGGATATCTTTCCGGTGGCGTATTTTCTCAACCCGCCCCGTTGCTCCCGCCGTTCCCCGAGGCGGCCAGGGCTTCGGTCACGTCGCCGAGTTTCAGCCTTTCGAGCGTCGCCTGCGTGGGAAAGCCGTTCTCGTCCCATCCCCGGATGCCGTAGAACTCGTTCTTCATGCCCTCCAGTTCATCGGGCGGGCAGTGCATCCCCTTGTGGGGGCCGTCCGGAATCGGCTCGTGCATCACCTTGTAGGGCAGCATATCGTCCGCGCGGCTCACCCCTTCGCGCACGTGCAGGGCGCGCTCCAGGTTGCAGATGCGCTCGCCGGTTTCCTCCAGCTCGTCGGCCGTCGTGTCCCACCCGGTGACGAGGTTCAGCATCTCCGCGTATTTCTCGTTGATCATCGCCCCGTAGCCGCGCTCGGCCGTGAAGCGGCACTGGGTGATGGAATCGCCAAGCGCCGTGAAGTTCTGGGTGCGCACGGCGAAGGCGGGCTTCCCCTCGGTCGAGGTGTTGTCGTGGTCCGAGGCGTATTGCAGGGTAGGGCGGGTGTCGTGGTGGCTGCCGCCCCGCGTGCCCGTGGCGTAGCCGATGGACATGCCCTTGAGCGCGCGCGCGCTGTGCGCCGGAAGCTCGAGTCCCCGGGAGGCATATAAGAGATTCGGCGCGTCGCCGCCGATTTCTTGGGCGAGGCGCTTGCCGCCCTCCGCGAGCCTGTCGCCGAACCCCTTGCGGTGCGTCATGTCTTCCAGGAGTCTCAGCATGGTCGCGGAATCGCCCCATTTGAGCGGTTCGCCGACTTCCGCCTCGCTCAGGAGTCCCTTTTCCATGCACTCGAAGGCGAGCGAGAGCGTGACGCCCGCGGATATGGTGTCGAGGCCCAGTTCGTCGCAGAGCATGTTGGCCTGGAGCATGACGCCCGGATCGCCGATGCCCAGCATGGTGCCCAGCGCGAAGATGGTCTCGTACTCGGGGAGCTTCCACACGAGGCCGTCGAACTCGCCGCCCTTCATCAGGTAATTCTTGCCGCACGCCACCGGGCATTTGAGGCAGGTGGTGTGCTTGTCGAGGAAATTGTCGTGCATGTATTCGCCGCTGATGGGTTCGCAGTTCTCGAAAATCTCGCTCATGAGGTTGCGCGTGCCGAGCGCGCCCATCTTGTTGATCATGTTCACGAGAATCGGCGTTCCGTACTTGTGGAGGGCCGCCGTGCCCGTGCGCACGTCTTCGGCCGTCTCGTTCACGTAGGTTCTGAGCGCCTTGGCGTCCGCCCAGGCGGTTTTCGCCTTGCCGCGGGCGGCGATGGCCTTGACGTTCTTGCTCCCCAGGACGGCCGCCATGCCGCCGCGCCCGCTGATGCCGTCGCGGCTCTTGCGCCAGGTGTGCGCCATGGCCGCGAAACGCACCTGACTCTCGCCCGCGGGGCCGATGGCGAGCACGTCGGTGCCGCCTTCCGTCTCGGTGATGGTGTCGCACGTCTCGCGGATCCATTTTCCCTTCAAATGGCTCGCGTCCCTGAACGCCACGCCTTCTTCGGTGAGCATGAGGTAGACGAGGGAATCCGCCTTTCCGTGCAGGACGACGGCGTCGAGGCCCGTGCGCTTGAGCGTGATGGGCCAGGCGCCCCCGAAGGTGGAGTCGAAGAAAAGCCCGGTGAGCGGGCTGATGGCCGCGGCGCACGCGCGGCTCGCGCTTGGGACTGCGGAATCCGTATAGGGCCCCACGGCGAAGACGATGATGTTTTCAGGAGACAGCGCGTCGGTGCCGGGTTTCAGGTTGTCCCAGAGGATCTTGGCGCAGAAGCCGTTTCCGCCGATGAACTTGCGGCCCATCTCCTCGCCGAATTCCTCGATGCGCGACGTGCGGTTGCTGAGGTCGATGTGCAGTATTTTCCCTTGATATCCGAGCATGTGCGGCCCTCGATAGAACGAGTGGAGCGGTAAAGTGAATTGGAAGCCCTAGTGTAAGCATTTGGGCGTTTTGTGCAAGACCGAACGAAGAACGAGGGTTTGCCGAGGGGGGAGGAACATCGTATTCGTAGGGACAGGCCTCCGTGCCTGTCCGAGGCCTCCGTGCCTGTCAGGCCTGCTTGATTGTGAATTATCGAAGTTTGCGTAGGGGCGGTTCGCGAACCTGCAAATGATACCCGTATCACCGTCATTCCGGCAATCAATGCCGACCGGTGAGGGAGGGATTGCCGGAATCCAGAGCGGGGTAGGGAGAAGAAAATCCGGCTTCTCATTCTTGCAATAATTGGGGGCCGCAACGAAAGAAACAAAAGACAAAACCCCTGGATTCCGGCATGCGCCGGAATGACGAACAAAAACCAAGCCGGGCAATCGCACCCTCCTCGCTCGTGTCTAGCCTTCGTCTTGCCGTACCGCCATATTGACCTCACCCTGAATAGCCGCCGAAGGTCAAACGCGAGTGAGAAAAGAGCGTTTGTATCGAAGGGCGCTCCCTCGATACGGCGCGCAAGCGCGCCTACTCGGGATGAGGGAAGGGTGAATTCCGATTGAAAATGGCTTTTCAGCAACCCCGCATTGGTCGGAATTGATTCACCACAAGGACTTGAGCCTGCCGCCATCCAGATTCAAGGATATCCCGGTGATGTAGCTCGCACGCTCCGAGCAGAGAAAGACGACCGCGTCGGCGAGTTCTTCCGGCCTGCCGAAGCGGCCCAGCGCGTTCTTGCGCGCCGCGCGGCGGCGGGCCTCTTCTTCGGAGTCGGCCTCGAGTTCCGCGGCGAGGCCCCGGGCGTTCATCCGCCAGAGCGCGGTGTCCACCCAGCCGGGGCATACCGCGTTCACGTGAATCCCCGTCTCGCCGAATTCGGCCGAAAGCGATTTCGTCATGTTCAGGAGCGCGCTGTTCGTCATGCCGCTTCCGAACATGTAGGGGTCGGGTTCCTTGCCCGCGCCGCCGATCATGTTCACGATGCGGCCCCACCCCTTCTCGCGCATCCCGGGCTCCACGAGGCGGATGAGCCTCAGGAAACCGAACAGCTTGGTGTCGAGCTGTTTCTGAAGGGCGTCGTCATCGAGCGCTTCGAACCTGCCCGAACTCATGGTGCCCGCGTTGTTCACCAGAATGTCGATGGATCCGAGTTTTTCCTGCGCCTTCCCGACCAGGGGCGCGAGTTCGGCTTCGTTCGAGGTGTCGGCCGCGGCGTAGTGGATTTCGCCTCCCGTCTCATCGGCCAATTGCGCGCAGGTCTCGGCGAGGGCTTCTTCGTTTCTCGCGCAGGTGAAGACGCGGACGCCCTCTTCCAGGAAGCGCCTCGCCGTCTCCTTGCCGATGCCCCGGCTGCCGCCGGTCACCAGCGCCGCTTTTCCCTCGATGCCTAAGTCCACAATTGTCCTCTCATCGAAAAAGTAGGGACAGGTCGCGACCTGTCCCTACCAGGAACGATTCTTAATCAAACCCAACCACCTAACCCGACACCTGCGCGACTTCCTCCCATTCCTTCCAGCCGATGATGTCGTCCGGCGGCTCCACGGGGTTGTGGAGGCCGTCCTGCAGGCGGTTCCAGGCGTTGAACAGGCAGGTGAACAGGGTGAGTTCCACGATGTCCTTTTCGCTGAAAAATTGTTTAAGCGGCGCGAAACAGGCGTCGTCTGCGGCGGCCGTGTTTCTCGTCAGGGCGGTCGCCCAGCGGATCACCGCCTTTTCGCGCTCATCGAAGAGATCGCTGTCTTCCCATCCATCGACTATCAGGGAGATATGTTCGTCGTTCAGACCGGCAGCTTGACCAAGCTTTACGTTGTGGTTCGTTCATATCTCGCAGTCGTTGATGAGAGAAGGCGTCAGGATCGCCAGTTGCATCAGGCGCATTCTCTCCGGCTCGGCCCGCCACTGGCTTCTCAGGGCCACCGTCAGGCTCATGATGTGGCGCAGGGCTTCGGGCGAATGGGCCAGGGCGCGGTAGAAACTGGGCACCGTGCCCCATCTTTCCCTCGATTGCTCAAAGAGCGGTTCGTGATCGCCCGCAGCGTCATCGGGCACCGGCGTGATTCTGGACATCTCGGCCTCCTTCTTCGGGGTTCGCAACAAATCATGTGTAGTCATCATTTTGCATCATTTTTAGCAGATTTTGGGAGGCGCGACCAAGGGGGAAGCCAACCAAGCGGAGAGGAAATTCACCCCCCCCTTGAGGGGGCTGTTGAAAAAGCCGTGCAGGAGAAAAGCAGAGGGGTTTGTAGGGGCCGCATATCATGCGGCCCGTTCACAGGAGGCATGAAAATCCGGGTCGCATGATATGCGACCCCTACAAACCCTACGGCAAGGCGGTGCCCCGTCGCCGTCATACCGGCATTGCAGGGTTTTCACAGCCTCCTCAAAGGGGGAGTGAATTTGAGGTTGCATTGTTTCGAGATTCATCTCGTCCCACCCCCCTTTGCGGTGCGCATCACCCCCTGCTATAAGTCGCCTTGCCGCATGAGCATAAAGGGGAACTCCGATGGAGCATCAAAAAATCCTCATCATCTGCGCGCACCCCGACGACATCGAGTTCCGCTGCGCGGGCTCGGTCGCCAGGTGGACCCGCGAGGGCAGGCGCGTGGCGTATTGCCTCGCCACGAGCGGGGACAAGGGCGTGAACGGCCCCGAATCGCGCCGCATGACCATCGACGAAAAACGCGCGATACGCGAGAGCGAACAGCGCGCGGCGGCGGCCGTCGTGGGCGTGGAGCAGGTTCATTTCCTGCGCCATACGGACGGAGAGTTGCGCAATACGGCAGAACTCAGGCGCGACCTCGTGCGCGTGATGAGGGAATGCAAACCGGACCTCGTGAGCGCCGACGACCCGGCGAACGACGCCTTCGACAGCTTCTACGGCTACCACCGCGACCACCGCGCCGTCGCCAGGGCGGCCTTCGACGCGCTCTATCCCGCCGTGGGGAACGAGAACTATTTCCCCGAACTGCTGGCGGAGGGCCTGGAGCCGCATCATCCCAGGGAAGCCTGGTTCAAGACGATTCGCGGCGCCGACACCTGGGTGGACATCACCGACACGTTCGACCTGAAAATTAAGGCGCTCCATTGTCACAAGAGCCAGGTCAATGAGTCAGAAGACCTTATCACCCACCTGCGGGACTGGGCGAAGCGCTCGGGCGAAGCGGGCGGCCTCGAATGCGCCGAATCCTACCGGCGCATGGAGGTGCCGGGGTAGGGGACGAACCAGACTGATGAGGTGGTTGTTGAAGAGCCCCTTGGCAAGGGGGGTTGGGGGGTTCGTAGGGGCCGTTCGTGAACGGCCCTCCTTTGAGGAAAAACGGGCGCTTCACGAAGCGCCCCTACGGGAACACCCCTTCGAGAGACCACAATGCTCGTCATTCCGGCGAAAGCCGGAATCCATTTTCGCCTTTTGCCTTTCATCAGTAGGGGCGGGCCCCTGTGCCCGCCCAATGACGGACAGGCACGGGGACCTGTCCCTACGGAACCCTGCAATGTAATGAAGGTGTAGTCGGACAGGTCGCGACCTGTGGGACAGCCCCGAGGAGGGGCTGTCACTACAGCAGATGTTCCACCATCACCCCATCGTCGAATCGACGGCTTCGAGGAATTTCACGCCCACGGGTTCGGCGAGGAGATCCGGCAGCTTCTCTCTGAAATTCTTGTAGTGCGGCTCTTCGCGGTGCGCGTCGAGCGCGGCCTGTGATTTCCAGCACTCGATGAAGTGAAACGCGCCCGCCTCGTCCGTCGCCCGGTACAGGTTGTAGAAAATGCACCCCTCCTCGGCGCGCGAGGGCGCGCACATGCCGCCCAAAAGTTCGGCCATCTCGTCTTCTCGTCCGGGCTCGGGCTTCAGCCAAGCGATCAGGAACACCCTTTCGTCCGCCATTTTCCGCCTCCTGGTCATGGAATGAAAAATCAAGTTGTATGGAGGCGTATTCTACGCCCAAGGCGGAATTGTGGCCAGACGAGGCGGGCGCGACCCGGCTGAAGAAGAGTCGTCCGGCGTCTCGCCTCACGAGAGCTTGGAGTGTATATTCCGCCCATGGTCGAGTGGATATCATCATGGGGGAGTCCCGAGTTTCTCGCCGTGGCGACCTCGTTCAGCTATTCCATCACGCTCATTTCGGTGCGCCGGGCGATGACGACCGGAAGCCCCTTGATGAGCATCATCGTCCTGAACTCGCTGGTGAGCATCGCGGGGCTTGCGACCGCCGCGATTCTGGGCACGCTGGCGTCCACCAACGTGAGGGCGCTCGGCTGGTTCGCGCTCACGGGCATGGCCGGCCACGGCACGGGGAGCCTCATCTTCTTCTCGGCCATCGAGCGTCTGGGCGTGAGCCGGGCCACGGCCGTCCATGCCTCGTCTCCTTTATGGGGCGTGGTCTTCGCCGTCATCATTCTGGGCGAACAGCCGGAGATATATGTGCTCCTGGGAACCTTAGGGATTGTGGGAGGCGTGTTTCTGCTCTCCTGGCCGGGCGGGGAAGGAGGGAAGGCAAAACGCGGGGAGCCGGTTCGCAGGGACTATCTTTTGCCGCTTTCCTCATCCGTGTGTTATGCGACGGTGCCCGTGTTCGCCAAGCTGGGCCTGGCGGAGCACGAGGCGCCTTATCTGGGATTCGGCGTGGCGTTCGGCTCGGGCCTTTTGCTCATGCTGGCCGCGAGGCGCATGATGCCCGGCGGCGGGGTGATACGGGGGAATATGGCGACGTTGAGGGCGCTCCTCGTCGGGCTTCCGTTCAACATCGTCGCCGCGTTTTTGATGTGGACGGCGTTCGTGGCGGGTATGGTGTCGAGCGTCTTGCCGTTGAGCCGGATGACGCCCCTTTGGGTGATCCTGTTCAGTTTTCTGTTTCTGGGGAAAATAGAGCGCGTGGTGATGAAGACCGTGTTCGCCGCGTGCCTCGTGGTGGCCGGTGGGGTGATGATCACCCTGTTCCGCTAGCACACCCATAGCGAGGCGTATCACCAGGGAGCCGTGAGTATAAAAATGTCGGGTCTTTTCGCACAGGCAGGCTGGGGGGAATTGTTCGCGGTAGGCGCGTCTCTTTGTTATTCGACCTCGCTCATCGCCATTCGCCAGGGGGTGCGCAGCGCGACGCCGATTGCGGGCGTCCTTATTTTAAGCTCGACCGTCTCGGTGCTGGGGCTCGTCATCGCGGCCGCCCGCGGCACGCTCTTTGAATCCTCCCTCACGCCCGTATTGATCTTCATGCTGGGCGGCTGTCTGGGGCAGGGCGCCGGGCAGCTCACGAACGCCATCGGCATCGAGAAGATGGGCGTGAGCCGCTCCGTGCCGATTCAATCCTCAACGCCCATCTTCTCGGTCACCTTCGCGATGATGTTTCTGGGCGAGCGGCCCGGCTTCGCCGTCATCATGGGGACGCTCTTGATCGTGGCGGGCGTCTGCCTGCTCTCCGTTACCGAGCGGCGCAAAGATCAGAGTTTCAAGAGCTTCTTTCAGGGCGCGCTCGTCTATCCGCTCACCTCGGCGCTCTCCTACGGACTCCTGCCCGTGCTGGCGAACGTCGCGTTTTCCTACCAGAAAACCCCCATCGTGGGCTTCGCCTGCGCCTTCACGGCGGGAACCCTCCTCCTCGCGGTGACGCGCCCTCTCCTGCCCGACGGCGGCAAGCTCGTGGTAGACCGGAGAGCCGCCTGCTGGTTTCTGGGCGCAGGAATCACAACGACGATCGCGGCCATCTTTTTCTGGACGGCGATGAGCATCGCGCCCGTCTCGACCGTGCTGCCGCTGAGCAGGCTCGTGCCCCTGTGGGTGGTCCTGTGGACATATCTCTTCTTGGGCGGGCTCGAACGCATCACCTCTCGCATCGTCCTGGCGGCGGGGATGGTCGTGGCGGGAGGGGTGCTGATCACCGCCTTCAAGTAAACGCCCGCTCATCTCGCCTAAGCGTCCCGGTGCGTGTATAGTCGCGCCCATGAACGCGCAAGCTCCCTTTTTCATGTCGGGCGAAATCCTCGCTCTGGCCTCCTCGTTCATCTACTCGGCGGCGCTCATATCCTTCCGCCGGGGTTTGAGGAGCGCCTCTCCCATCACCGGAGTGCTCATCACCAACGCCGTGGCGAGCGCTTTGCTCTTGAGCCTCGCCTTTTTCCTGGGCACGCTGCAGACCTCCTCGCTCAGGCCCGTCTTGTGGTTCATGCTGGCGGGCTGCCTGGGGCAGGGGATGGGCCATCTGGCTTCCTACACGGCGATTCAGCGCATCGGCGCGAGCCGCACCAGCCCCGTTCAGGCTTCGGCCCCGATATGGGCGGTTTTTTTCGCCGCCTTCTTTCTGGGGGAAGAGCCGGGCGTGGCGGTCGTGCTCGGCACGCTCGCCATCGTCGGGGGCGTGGCGCTCATCTCGATGGGCGAGGGCAAGGACGTCGCCAAGGGCGGCATGGGGCCGGAGTTCCGCCGCGCGCTGATGTTTCCCGTCTTCGCTTCGTTCATGTACGCCGCCATGCCCGTGATCGCGAAAATCGGCTATGCCGGGCAGAGAACGCCCTTCGCGGCGGTGGGCTTCGCCTTTCTGGCGGGTTTCCTCTTTCTTCTTTGCGCGAAGCCGTTTCTGGGCGCGAGCGGCAGGCTGCGGGCGGATATGCGCGGCGTGCGATGGATTCTGCTGGGTTCGCTCTTCTCCGCCACCGCCACGGGGCTTTTGTGGTACACCCTCACGTTCTCGGACGTGACGGTCGTCCTCCCCCTGAGCCGCACCGCCCCGATATGGGTGGTGCTCTTAAGCCTCGTCTTCATGGGCGACATGGAGCGCGTGAACGCGCGCATCTTCGGCGCGGCGGGGCTGGTCGTCCTGGGCGGATTCCTGATCACGAGTTTTCGGTGAATTTTCCTCACCCACGCCTGAATGCAGGGGAAAATGGCGGTTCTTTAAGGGGGGCGTGATAATATACGCGTCGAAGAATTCCCCCGATATTCGGCGCTTCTTTCTCTCCGTCCGCTGCTCTGGAGGAAAACCATGCAAAATCTATACGGATGGTTCGGAAATTTCCTGATTCTCGCGGCGGCGCTGCTGACGGCGAACAATCTCTTCTTCGCCGCGAACCCCGCCGCCGCGACGCCTCTTTTCATCTACGCCGACGTTCTCGTGCTGGCGGGGTTCGTGATCGTCCTGGCCGACGGCTTTCGGGCCATATATTCATCGGCGAAGAGCGAAACCTACCAGTTGATGATATGCGTCTTCGGCATCACGGGGCATCTGTATGCCTACAACACCCTGGCGAAGGTCTCGGCGAGCGGACTCCAGAATCCCACGTTGTGGCTCATCATCGACCCCGTCGTCATGGCGTTGTTCATCTACAGGGGGCTGCAGTGGAAGCGGGAAGCCGCAACCGGTGCTTCTCCCGCGTGAGGATGGAAACTGCGCTGCCGGGATGTGTTAGAAATTAAGCGTTAAAAAATAATAGATTGCGAGTTATTTATAAAGCAATTCTTTAAGGATTGAAGCGTCGGAATCCTCCGGCGTGCTTCTTTCACCGCCGCCTTCTCGGCTTTCTCACCCGCACGGCGCAGAACTTGAACTCGGGGATTTTCCCGTAGGGGTCGAGGTCGTCCACGGTGAGCAGGTTGGCGGCGGCCTCCACGTAGTGGAAGGGGATGAACACCTGGCCGGGCCGCACGCGCGCGGCAGCCCGGGTGGGGAGGGTGATCTCCCCGCGCCTCGATTCCACGCGAACGTCCGCGCCGTCCCTGATCCTGAGGCGCTTCAAGTCGTCTGGCGCCATTTCCACGTAGGGGCCGGGTTCGGCGGCCTCCAGGGCCTGCGCCCTTCTGGTGATGGCCCCGGTGTGCCAGTGGTAGATGTTGCGCCCCGTGTTCAAGACGAAGGGGTAGTCGTCGTCCGGTAGTTCCTTTGCGGGGGCATACTGGACGGGAATGAGTTTCCCCCTGCCGGACGGGAACGATTTCGTGAACAGGATTTCCGTGCCCGGACGATCGGGTCTCGCGCACGGCCAGACGAGTCCGTGTTCTCCCAAGCGGTTGTAGGACATTCCCGCCATGAACGGCGTGAGCGATGCGATTTCATCGAAAATCTCCGCTTCCGACGCATAGTCCATCGGGTAGCCGAGCCGCGCCGATAGTTCGGCCACGATGCGCCAGTCTTCGCGCGCTTCGCCGGGCGGGCTGACGGCGCGCCTGCCGATCTGGACCCTCCTGTCCGTGTTCGTATAGGTGCCCGTTTTTTCGGGAAACGCCGTGGAGGGCAGCACCACGTCGGCGAAACAGGCGGTTTCCGTCAGAAAAATATCCTGGACGGCGAGGAATTCGAGGTTGGCGAGCGCGCCCCTGGAGTGGTTGAGATTGGGATCGCTCATCGCGGGGTTCTCGCCCATGACGTACATGCCCTTGATCTCGCCCCTGAGGGCGGCGTCCGCGATTTCCATCACGGTGAGGCCGGGCGCGGGGTCGAGCTTCCGGCCCCAGGCTTTTTCGAATTTCCTGCGGATTCTGGGCGAGGCGACGTCCTGATAGCCCGAATACACCATGGGAATGAGGCCCACGTCCGACGCTCCCTGCACGTTGTTCTGGCCCCGCAGGGGGTGGAGGCCCGTTCCTGCTCGCCCGATCTGCCCGCAAACGAGGCACAGGGCGATGAGCGCGCGGCAGTTGTCCGTGCCGTGGGTGTGCTGGGAGAGGCCCATGCCCCAGAAGATCATGCTGCGATCGGCCGTCGCGTACCCTCTGGCCAGTTGCCTGAGCGTTTCTGCGGGGACGCCGGTGAGTTTGGCGGCGTTCTCGGGCGTGTAGGGCTTCACGTTTTCGGCGAGCGCCTCGAACCCCTCCGTGCGCGCGGCGACGAAGTCCGCGTCGTAGAGTTTTTCCTCGATCACGACGTTCAAGAGCCCGTTGAAGAGCGCCACGTCCGTTCCGGGGCGGAACTGCAAGAAGGCGTCCGCGTGGTCGACCAGGTCGATTCTCCTCGGGTCCACGACGGCCAGCGTGGCGCCCGCGCCAGCGGCCTGCTTGATGAAGGTGGCGGCCACGGGGTGGTTTTCCGTTGCGTTCGCCCCCGCCACGAGGATGAAGTCGGCCTTCAGGGCGTCTGCGAAGGGGTTGCTCACCGCGCTCGATCCGATGGTCTGGAACAGGGCGGCCACCGAACTGGAGTGGCAAAGCCTGGTGCAGTGGTCCACGTTGTTCGTCCCGAAGGCGGCGCGGATGAGTTTCTGGAAGAGGTAGTTGTCCTCGTTCGAGCATTTGGCCGAGCCGAAGCCGGCCAGAGCCGAGGGGCCGTGCGCCTCGTGGATTTTCCCGAGCGAGGCCGCCGTCAGGTCCAGGGCTTCATCCCAGCCCGCCTCGCGGAACAGGGAGAGGGGGTTTCCCGGAAGCTCCTTCGTCTTGGGCGCGCCCTCTTTGCGGATGAGGGGGGTCGTCAACCGGTCGGGGTGGTGCGCGTAGTCGAACCCGTAGCGCCCCTTCACGCAGAGTCTTCCCCGGTTCACGGGGCTCGTCTCGTCTCCCTGGACGCCGATGAGGGTGTTGTCCGCCACCTGGTAGGTGATGGAGCAGCCCACGCCGCAGTAGGGGCAGAGCGAGTCCACCTCCTTTGGTTCCGCAGGGGCGGTTGGCAGCGTGAGGGATTTGTTGGTGAGCGCGTCGGTGGGGCAGGCGGCCATGCACTCCCCGCAGGAGACGCAGGTGGATTCCCCCATCGGCAGGTCCGCGTCGAACACGATTCGCGCGTTCGCGCCCTTGCCGCCGCGCCCGATGACGTTGTTGCCCTGAACGTCCGTGCAGGCGCGGATGCAGCGGTCGCACAGGATGCACGCGCCGTGGTCGACGGCGATGACGGCGGATGAGGAATCCTGCGCTCGCCCCGTCTCCTTGGGGGGCAGGGCGTTCACGCCGTTTTGGACTTTCATCTGCTCGGCGAGGGCGGTGAGTTCGCAGTTCGCAGGCTCGGACTCGGGCCCGTGGTCCGCCATCAGCATGGCCACGAGGGTTTTCTGGGCGCGCACGACGCGCTCGCTTCCCGTCTGGATCACCATGCCGGGCTCGACTTTCCGGTGGCAGGCGGGAACCAGCGTCCGCGCACCCTCGACCTCCACGGCGCACACGCGGCAAACGCCGGCGGGCTCCATGCCGGGCTGGTGGCAGAGCCTCGGGATGTCGACCCCCATCGACTGCGCGGCCTCCCAGATGGTCGAGCCGGGCGGCGCCTCGATTTCCCGGCCGTCGATGGTGATCGTCATCGTCTTTTCGTCAGACATTTCCCAGCCCCGGTCTCATTTGAGCCTCGCCTTGATATCCGCCTCGAAGTATTCGAAAAGCGAGAGATAGGGAATCGGCGCGGCCTGTCCGAGCCCGCAGATGGAGGTGTCCTTCATGGCCTCGCATATCTCGCGCATGGCGGGCAGCTCCGAAGCGCGTCCCTCCCCGCGCAGGACCCGCTCCAGAAAGGCGGTGAGTTTTTCCGTACCCAGGCGGCAGGGCACGCACTTGCCGCAGGATTCGTCCCTGAAAAAGCGCACCACGTTGTGGGCGAGCGCCGCCATGTCCACCCCCTCGGGAATGACGACGAGCGCTCCGCTGCCCAGCATGCTGCCCGCCTCCTGAAGGGAGTCGAAGTCGTATGGAATATCGGCGAGGCCGGCGGGCAGAAACCCGCTGCTGGCCCCGCCCGGGGAAAACGCCTTCAGGCGCGCGCCCCGCGTCAGTCCGCCCGCTGTACCCTCGATGATCTCCCGGATGGGCGTGCCGAACTCCACCTCGTAGACGCCCGGTTTTCGCACCGCGCCGCTCACGCCCACCACCTTGAAGCCTTTTGCCCCGTTTCGCCCGAAAGAGGTGAACCACGCGGCCCCGTTCTTGAGCACCGCCGGTATGAGCGCGAAGGTCTCGACGTTGTTGATGAGGGTGGGCTTGCCGAACAGACCCGCCGTGCCGGGGAAGGGGGGTTTGTCGCGGGGCTGTGCGCGCTTGTCCTCCAGGACTTCTAAGAGCGCCGTCTCCTCCCCGCAGATGTAGCCGCCCGGACTGATGAAGATTTCGAGGCTTGGGCTTTTCTTCGTGCCGACGAGCCGGGCCTCGCGCGCGCGCTCGATGGCTTTCTGGAGCCTCCCCGCCTGCGCGCCGTATTCATGGCGTATGTAGATGATGGCGCGCGCAGCGCCCACGACCCGGCAGGCGATGAGTATCCCCTCGACGACGAGTTCGGGATGCGAGTCCATGATGGCGCGGTCCTTGAACGTGCCCGGCTCGCTCTCATCGGCGTTGCAGACGACGAATTTCTCCGCCCCCGGCGCGCTCCGGACGAAACTCCACTTGAGCCCGGCCGGAAAGCCTGCCCCGCCCATGCCGCGCAGGCCGCTCTCCTTGAGGGTTTCGATGACGCTTTCGGGGTTTCCGCTCCGCATCAGGGAGCGCAGGACGCCGTAGGCCTCGTTCTTGCGGTAGGGATTGATGCGCGATGCGTTTTTGAGTTTCTGCGCCCTGGAAGCGGGCCTCGTCGCTCTATTTTTCCAGGACTCCAGGATTTCTTGAAATTTCTCGTCCGTGAGGGATGAATAGATGCGGCCCTCGATCTCGGCGGCGGGCCCCTTGTCGCACCGGCCCAGGCAGGAGCAGCCTTCGGGCCGGAGGTTCCTGACGCCCGCGCGGCGGGCGATTTTTTTCGCGTTATCGAGCAGCGCATCGCCGCCTGCGAGCAGGCAACTCATGTCCCGGCAGACCTGGACTTTCGGTTTCGCGGGTTTTTCCAGGTGAAAGTGCGGGAAAAAACTGGCGATGCCGTATGAATCGTATATGGGCACGCCGAGGTCTTTGGATATCTCCGTAATCGCTTCCTTGGAGAGATAGCCTTCTTCGCGCTGGCGGGAGAGCAGGGCCTCGATTTTGGCGGGAGGCTTGTAGGCCGTGGAAGCGTTTTCTGTCATGGCAATCTCCCCGTGAGCCGCAATGCCTCGGAAATCATTCTAAGTGTTCGCGCCGCGTGGTGTCCAGCAATTCTTTGGGGCGATATGCCGCCTGCTCAGGGTGGCGGAAAACAACCTTCCCGTCTCTCCTTGCCGTGAACCCTCCAACTCCCCTTGAGGGGGTTGTTGAAAAACTCCACCAATCGAGAGTGTTCACCGTCATTCCGGACTTGAGCCGGAATGACGAACAGAACTACACCGCCTCATGGGGTTGTTGAAAAACTCCTCTCCGCCTCATCCTGAGTAGCGGCGAAGCCGCGTATCGAAGGATGCCCTCTCGCCACGACGCGGGAGGGTCGGCTCCCCCCGCCGCCTTTGACAGGCTCAGGACAGGCCCCTTCGATACGCCGCCTCCGGCGGCTACTCAGGGTGAGGAAAGAGGCGTCGTCGGTTTGCAGGGTCGCATACGGGGCTTTTTCAACAGCCCCCATGGGGACAGATCGCGGCCTCGGACAGGCGCGGGGGCCTGTCCCTACGGTCGCCATTCGAAGGAGTATGTAGGGGTCGCCGCTCGGGATTGACCCACTGCGCGGCGTCGGGCTTCGCAGAACGCTTGATGCCCTCATCCCGAATAGCGGCCCCTACCCCTCATCCTGAGTAGGCGCGTAAGCGCCGTATCGAAGGATGGGGCGCGAATTTCGCCCTTCGATACAAACGCTCCTTTCTCAGTCGCGTTTTACCTTCGGCGGCTACTCAGGGTGAGGCGGAGCGGAGGGCTGCGCAGGACGAGGAGGGGGATTGCGCCGCATCGGCCTTTTCCAACAGTTCGCCTTGCGCCGGTGGCTTGTGAGCCGCCGCGCTTGTCGAGTACATTGAGGCCTTCGCGTGGGGACGTCTCTTGCCGGTTCGAGGAGTCTGGTTTGACCGCCTTGGTTCGCTCTTTTCATTTCGCGCTTCTCGTATCCTGGCTCGCCCTCACGCTGGGGGTGTGGTGGGCCGCGACGAATTCCTTCGACGCGTTCGACGCGGTGAAGAATCCGGCGGCGGCGAAGCTGTTCGAACCCGCCTCGCGGGCGAAGATCAAGGGCCGCATGGCCGCGAGGGAGGTCAACGCCCGCATCTTCCGCGCCTGGAATCGTCTGCAACTCGTCTTTGTGGGTTTGCTGTTTCTCTCCGTCTGGCGAGGAGGGCGGATGCGCGGTCTATCACCCATTCTGGCGGGTTGCCTGCTCCTCATCGTGTGCGTCCACGTCTTTTGGTTCTCGCCGAAGATAGAGACGCTCGGCCGAATTCTCACGAGCGCCGAGGCTTCGGCGGGCGCGCCCGCCGTGCAGATCGAATTCGGGCGCTACCACGGCGCCTACGTCGTCACGGACGCGCTCAAGGCGTGCATCCTGGCCGCGGCGATATGGATTTCCCCCTGGCGCAGGGCCGCTTGAAGCGAGTCTTCGCACGGGTGAGAATGCCGCTCAATTTTTTTACCTCATTGCGGCGCGAGACTATCGACAAGACGGGTAAATGCGCTAGAATTACCCGTTCACGCCGCCTTGTTGTCGCTATGATGTCGTAATAGTGTCTTGGTGATGTCGTAGCGACGTCGCCATAGGGGACATCATATTGAATCCCGCCTATGGGAAACATTGGTTTTCGCCGCGCGCGCGGAATCGCACTCCGGCAGGAAAGTTCATCTTTGCGGGATTGTTTGTTTTCTCGTCGCTCATCTTCTCATCGACCCTCGCATGGGCGGTAGATGGCATCTGCAAGCCGGGTATCGTCCAGCGTGACGGACGCTTCATCCCCGTCTCGACGAGGGGCGGATGGACGCGTGTGTCGAGGAGCCGTGAAGTTCGACTCAAATTCCTGGGCCATTCGAGCTTTCTGATCAGCGCGCCGGGCGGCGGACGGGCCGTGATGGACCCCTACGTCATCCCCATCCTGGACCCGCCGCCCGAGGCCGTCACCGTCAGCAATTTCCACGAAACCCACTCCATGACGGCGCCCTACGTGGGCAAGTCGGAGATATTCTTCGGCGTGACGCAGGAGGGGAAACCCAACGCCATCGACGAGAAGTTCGGAAACCTGAGAATCGCGTCTTTTCCCCAGGTGGACGGGGACGAAAACCATCCCTTCGTCCTGAACACCATTCACGTTTTTCAGGCGGGCGGGCTTTGCGTCGCGCACTTCGGGAACGCGCGCTTCGGCCCCTCGCCCGGGCAGATTCGCGCGCTGGGGAAAATCCATGTGCTCCTGCTTCCGATCGACGGCTCGTTCACGGTGCCCCACGACGTGGCGGCCAAGATCGTCAAGCGCATCGGCCCCAACATCGTGATACCGATGCACTACTTCGGTCCCGAATTGACCGGTGAGTTCGAAAAGGCCCTGAAGGCCGAGGGAATCACGAGAGTCATTCGCCCGACGGAAGCCGAACTCGTGCTCACGCGAAAAAGGCTGCCGCCGCCCACGACCTATGTGGTATTGCCCGATGTCAACGTCCCGTGAATCGTACTTGAGCCGCCGCGCGTTCATCGCGCAATCTGCGATGGCTGCGGCCGCGCTGCTCGCCTTCCCCGGACGGGCGAAGGCGCAGTCGTCTCCCTCCGTGAGCGAGTGGCGAAGGAACCTTTGGCCGCGCTCCTCCGAGGAGGAAAAGACGTTTCTCCCCGATTTCACGCCGGCCCAACTGCGCTACTCCGGCGGGCGCTGGCGGGAATATCCCACGGCGATGACTTCTTTTCTCGATGAGGTGAGAAAGCGCACGAGCATCGAAACCGCACAGGACGCGCAGGCGGTGGACATCTCCTCGCCGGAGATTTTCGAATATCCCTTTCTCTACATGTCGGGGCGCTACGAATTCGAGATGCCGGACGCAAGGGCGTTAGAGAATCTGAGGCGGCACCTCACCTATGGGGGATTTTTGCTCATCGACGACGGCCTCGGCCTCGAGGGGGAGGCGTTCGGGGGCGCGGTTGGGGAACTCATGCGTCTGGTCTTTCCCAGGAATTCCTTGGAGGCCCTCCACCGCGAGCACGCCGTTTTCAAGAGTTATTATCTGATTCGCACCATCGGCGGGCGTCAGGCCGTGAGCCAGGACCTGCTGGGCATCCAGGTTGGCATGTTCACGCCCGTCATCTTCTGCCGGAACGACTTGGGCGGCGCCTGGGCGAGGGGTCCCGGCGGCGGATGGCTCGAGGAATGCACCCCCGGCGGGGAGCCCCAGCGTCTCGCGGCCTTTCAGCTCGCCGTCAACATCTCCCTCTACGCGATGACGGGCAACTACAAGCAAGACCTCATCCACCACCCCTTCATCCAGCGCAGGCTGAACCAGGGCTAGGCGATGGACTGGTCTACGCTCCATTGGCCCGGCGGCGCTCCCTGGTGGGTGCTCGTCATCGTTGCGGCCGGGCTGGGCTGGGCGCTCGTGCGCAGGCACCGCGATTTGACCGAAAAGCTCCCGGCGAGGCGCGTCTGGCTCCTTCAGGGGCTGAGGTTCCTGTTGTATGCGGCGATCGTCTTTTTCCTCTCGGGACCCACGCTCATCGACAGACGCGAGCGCTCCCTGCCCCCCAGACTGCTCGTTCTACTCGACAGTTCGGCGAGCATGAGCGTTCGGGACGCGAACAGCAAGAAAGCGCGCATTGATTTGGCGAAGGATTTTCTGCTCGTCCCGAAAAAACCCGGGAAGTCGCAGTCCCCCGATGAGGGGGAGCAGGAAGATGCGGCCATGAGCCTGCTCGCGGAACTCAAAAAGCTCTACGACGTGCAACTCGCCCGCTACGATGCGCGCAGAACCCCCATCGGAGTGCGCGAACTCGAAAAGCTTGAGGCCGCAGGCGTGGCCAGCGATCCCCTCGGCGCCGTCCGGAGCGCCTTGCGAGGCGCTCGGGAGAAGCGCCCGGCGGGTGAGGGGAAGCCCCGGAAACAGGACGGGCCCCTGGGTATCCTGATGCTGTCCGATGGCGGGGACACCACCGAGGCGGCGCTTTCGTCCGGGGACGTGAAATCCTTTCCGCCCCTCATCGGGGTGGGCTTCGGGGCGCCCGATTCTTTTCGGGACATCGCCATTCAGGACATACAGGCTCCGCGCATCGCCTTTCAGGAAAAGGAGATGAGTCTGGAGGTTACGCTTTCGGTCAAGGGCTTTTCGGGCCGCAAGCTGCCGGTCGCTCTTACGCGCGAGGGCCGCATCATCAGAACCCGGTCCATCGACGTCAGGCGCAGTCCGTTGCGCCGTCAGGTGAAATTCCGTTTTACGCCGAGTGAGGTGGGGAGCCAGGTGTTGAGCGTGGTCACGCCCGTTCAGCGCGGCGAAATCGTGGAGTCGAACAACCGCGTGGAGATTCCCCTGGAAGTGAGGCGAGACAAGATTCGGGTGCTGACGATCACGGGTTCTCCCACCTGGAACTATCGTTTCTTGCGCATGGCGCTCAAGCGGGACCCCGCCATCGACCTCGTGTCGTTCGTCTTCCTGAGAACGTCGGAAGACGACCCGGGCGTCCCCACGCGGCATCTGAGCCTCGTGCCGTTCCCGGTGGACAAGCTGTTTCTGGAGGAACTCAAGAACTTCGAGATCGTGGTTTTCGATAATTTCTCCGCCCAGGAGTATTTCAGCAACTACTACCTCGAGCGCGTGGGAGACTACGTTCGAAAAGGCGGGGCGCTGCTCATGTTCGGCGGCAGGCAGTCCTTCAGCGCGGGTGGTTACTACCGCAGCCCCATCGAGGATCTTCTTCCCGTGCGCTTGCAGCAGGCGAGCGATTATCAGGACCAAAGGCGCCTGCTCGTTCAGCTGACGCCCACGGGCGGCAGGCATCCCATCACGCAACTCTCCTCGGACCTTGAGGAAAACAAAAATCTTTGGACCTCCCTTCCTCCGTTGAGGCGCGTCAACACGACGACGCCGTTCGGGAAGGGACAGGTTCTCGTTTCCACAAAAGACGGCAGGGTTCCCCTGCTCGCCACGAAGCGGATCGGCGAGGGGAGGGTGGTGAGTGTTTTCTCGGATGATATCTGGCGATGGAATTTCGGGATGGTGGCGGCGGAGAAGACGAATCGTCTCTACATCCGTCTGGTGGCGCAGATGATCCGCTGGCTCTCGGGCGACCCCGGAAGCTCCCAGGTCCAGATTCTCCCCGAGGCGGAGCAGGCCAAGGATGGAGCCTACGTTCTCAGGATGCAGGTGAGGGACGAATCCTACCAGCCGGCCCAGACGGCGCAGGTGCGGATGCAGCTTCGGGATCCCTATGGCGTCACGAACCATTATCGCGCGGTCTATCGCCCGGATTCCCGCGAATTCGAGGTTCGCTTCCGCCCGCGGGGGAACGGGAGTTATCGCGCGAGAATGACGGCCGTCCAGGATGGGCGGGTTATCGGCGAGGCCGTGCGGACGATAGGCATCGGCCGCGAGGCGGGCAAGGCAGAGTGGGCCGACGTCAGCCCGCGCTGGGAGAACCTGCAAACGCTGGCGAAGCGCACGGGCGGGCTGTTTTTTCGCGCCGACGCGGTGGGGGAGGAGGATTTGACCGCCCGCGTCCTGGAGGCCTTGAAAGGCAAGGTGCCGCACAAGGTGATGGAAGTGCGCGACGTGCGGCTCTGGAGCATTCCCTGGATCGGGATGATTCTCGTTCTGCTGCCTGCTTTGGAGTGGACCACCCGGCGGCTTTGGGGATTGGCTTGAGCGCGCCGAATCGGCGCGGTCTTCATGGCGAACGTGCGGTAATGCAAGTCATGTATTACAATTTCGTTTATGCTCCTCGCCGTTCACTCATGTGAGGGAAACGAGAGATGGCCGAGCAATCATTCAGGAAGATTACCGAGTTTCTCGATTCCGTGATCCGCGCCCGCCTCAAGGTCCGGCGCCTCGAGGCGGGGATGGTTCTGCTGCTGGGCGTTCTGGCCGTTTTGCTGCTCGCGCCTGCGGTGGTCGTCTCCCAGACCCGCTTTGGGTATTCCGCCGTCATTTACGCCGGGCTGACGATTCTTCTGCTGGGGGCGGCGCTCATCCGGTGCTGGTGGCTGGCGACCCGCCGTCCGAGGCGCGAGAGGATTGCCCTCGACATCGAAGAGGCCCACCCGGACCTGGGCAGCAACCTCATCAGTTCGCTGCAGCTTTTCCCGCGCAAGGGAGAGCTGGGCGACGACGACCCCACCTCGCCCGCGCTCATCGACGCTCTGGTGAACGACACCCGCCGGGAGGTGGAGCCGCTCGACCCGGAGGCTTACGTCTCACACGCCGGTTTTCAAAGACTCGGGCGGCTTGCAGGCGTTCTGGCGGTCGCCGTGATGCTCGTGGCGTTTATCTGGCCCGGGCTCTATCCGCGCGCGGGATATCTTCTGGCGAACGCGGCGGACCTCATGCCATCGCGCATCACGCACCTGGATATCTGGGCGGAGCGCACGACGGTTCTCCCCGGAATGCCTCTGACGTTCGAGGTGAGGACCACGGGTCGTGAGGCGGATTCCGTCGAGTTGGAAGTGCGGCAAGGCGTTCAGTCCGTATCGACCGTGGGCATGGAGAAAACGGCTCCGCACCGTTTCCGCGCCCGCTGGCCGGCGGCCGGAGCCGATGCGCGCGTCACGGCGCGTACCGGCAGGTTCCGTTCCCGCACGATCGAGGTTCGCGTGGTCGCTCCGCCGAGGGTGGAATCCATCGAAGTGGTTCAGTATCCGCCCGAGTACACGAAGCTGAAACCCGGGGCCGGGAAAGACGGCGGCCATATCCGCGCCTATATGGGTTCCGAGGTCCACCTGGCCGTGAAGACGAACAAGCCGGTTCAGGAGGCGCTCATCGCTTTGGCCGACGGCTGGCGGTTGCCGCTCAACCCTTCGGAGAACGGCGATTCACTGAACGGCAAGATGATCCTGGGCGGCGCGGGCTCCTACCAGGTGCGTCTGAAGGATGCGCACGGGTTCTCGAATCTCGCGCCCCGGCGTTACCAGATCGACATCATCCCCGACGCCTATCCCGACGTGATGGTGACGCATCCGGGCAAGGACCTCACGGTGGAGGCCGACGAGCGCGTGACCGTGAAATACCGGGCGTCCGATGATTTCGGGCTCAAGAACGTGTATCTCGAAGTCAGGCTCGGGAGCGGCCGCCCGAGGAGAATCAAGGTGTGGGGCGGCGAGGCTCCCAAGAAGGACGTGCTCGGCCGCTACGAGTTCGACCTGAGATCCATGGGAATCCGCCCGGGGGGAGTCCTCTCCTATCGCTTCATCGCGCCCGACGTGGATACGGTGAGCGGTCCCAAGACCGGGACGAGCAAGACCTACCGGATCAGTATCCGCGACAGGGAAGCCGTGATGGCCGGTCTGGAGAGGAATCTGGGCGAGATTTCGAACGAACTTCTCGACCTGCTGGGCGATTACCTGGAAAAGGATCTGCCGCCGGAAGAAAAGGCGAAGGGGACGAAGGAAACCGGCAGGCCCGCCCGGAAGAGCGGCGCCATCGAGGCGAAGGCCGCCGGAATCCTGGAGCGCATCAAGCGGACGAGAGCGATGCTCAGGCCCAAGAATCCGCGCGAGACGCTCTCCGACATGGATTTGTCCACCCTGGAGCGGCAACTGCGGGATGCGATTTCGCAATACCTCAAACCCCTCTCGCGGTTGTCGAAACTGGGCGAGAACGCGAAAGGTGAGAGGGAAAAGCTGAACCGCGAGATAGCCGCCCGCCAGGAGGAGGCGACGGAGACGCTCGAGCGCCTCGCCACGATGGGTGAGGAAATCCAGCGCAACGTCCGGGTGGACAGGGCGGGCCGCACGACGGAATCGATGATCCAGAAACAAAGGGCCATTGAACAGGCGCTGGAGAAAATGCGCAATATGGGCGCGGACGAAGAAGCGCTCCGGCGGGTGGAGAAGGAACTGGGAAAACTCAGGGAGCAGTTGGGCGAGCTGATGCGGCAGATGGCTTCGCTGGCCCAGCGCATGCCCGCGGAGTTCATGAACCAGCGCAGCATGCGCGAGATGCCCATGCAGAACATGATGCGCGCCTTCGAGCGGATTCGCGAGATGATGCGCCGCAACAATTTCCAGGGCGCGCTGGAGGAACTCAGGCGCCTGATGAGCCAGTTGCAGAGGATGCGCATGGCGCTGCGCGGCATGCAGCGCCGACAGATGATGAGCCAGCGCGGGGGCAGGCCCATCAGGCGTCAGCAAAGCGAACTGGCCAAAATCGTGGAGGATCAGCAGGCCATACTCGGCGAGACGGTGGGCGTGCTGGAGAACGTGGTGGACCGCCTCGATAAGAAATGGCCCGAGGACGTCGCCGCCGTATCGCGGAGCGCTCGGGCGTATTGGACGGCTGGAAGCGATTCGGCCGCAAAGCCGCTCCCGCCCGGTTGTTTCGCGGAGGCCGAACCTGTGAAGAAGGCCGAGCCGGCGGAGCCGGAGATTTCGATGCTGGGCCGGCCCGAAGCGGAGAAGAAACTCTCCCCGAAGGAGCGCGCCGAGAAAATCCAGCGCGAGAAGATGCGGGCGCTCTCCGAATTCGACGCTATGCTCAAGAAAGGGGAGTGGGGAATCGTCTTCCAGAGGCTGCCGGAGTGGGCGGCCACGCTCGCGGAATCGCCCTGCGCCGCTCCCGCGCAAACGGCGAAAAAGGATGAGGACGCCGGGGCGGCGAACAGCAAGGTGGGCGCGCAGGAAGCGGCGAAGGGTTTGAAAGACTCCGTCGCCGCGGCCTTGGAGGGGGGAGCGCCGAAGACCGCGGAAGGCGGCGAAACCGCGCCCTGGAAAAAGTTGGTCGAGAATCTCGAGGGGCTTCTGGAGAAATCCGAAAAAGAGGCAGGCGGCACGGAAATCGCGAAGCTGGACGGCCTGGGCCAAAGGCAGGCAGACCTGCGCAAGCGCCTGGGGGTCTTCGAGCGGCACTTGCGCCGGATGATGCAGGTGTATCCGTTCATCAACCCGAGCATCCTGCGCAGAATCACCGAGGCGGGAGAGGCGATGGAACAGGCCGCCGCCGCCTTGGCGAAGCGCAGCTCCTCCCGCGCGGTGCCCCCCGAGGAGGAGGCGATACGCAAGCTCGCCGAGGGGCAGAACTCCATGCAGCAGGCCATGCAGCAGATGGCCCAGCGGGGCAGCGTGGGAATGGGAACGCCCCGGGGGTTCGGCGCCTTGGGGCCGGGCATGGGCGGGAACAGGCCCTGGTGGTCGAGGAACCCGAATTTTCCCCAGCCGCGCGGCTCGAACCAGCGGGGACGGGAGGAGGACGGGAATCTCGGCACCCAGTTCAGCGAGGTTCTCATACCCGACCGGGAGCAGTACAAGGTGCCCGCCAAGTATCGCGAGGAGATCATGGAGGCCATGAAGGACGGCCTGCCGGGCGGGATGCGCGGCGAAATCGAGGACTATTTCGACAGGCTGACCAAATGATGGCGAAAAAATTTCTCGCAGGCTTCATTTGCGCTTTTCTGAGCGCGGCGCTCGCTCCGCCCGCAGGGGCGCATACCGTCAATCGCGCGGCGCCTCTCTCGCGAGCCGTTGAGCGGCCCGACGGCTACCGCGCGGTGGTGGATGAGCTTCGGGCCTGGAATCTGGCGGGGGCCAGAAAGAAAATCGAAGCGTATGAGGCCGGAACCCCCGGCCTGGCCGAATGGCGGGCGCTCTCGGGGGCAGCGGATTACCTGGAGGGCAGATACGCCGAGTCGCTCGCCAATCTCAACGCGGCGCTCAAGAGAAAACCCGGGGACAGCGAATGGCTCGAACTGAGGCTCCACGTGCGCCAGACGCAAACGGCGCTCAAGGGGTTCAAGGCGCACAAGACGGCGCATTTCGACATCTGGTACGAACCGGGCGAAGACGCCGTCCTGCTGCCCTATCTGGGCGAGGCGCTGGAGAAGGCCTATGCGCGCTACGGCGAAGAATTGGGCGTGCGCCCCGCGCAGCGAATTCGCGTGGAGCTTTTCTCGGATACGGCCCGCTTCCATCGCTCGTCCACGCTGTCGAGGCGCGACATCGAGGAGAAGGGCGCGGTCGGGGTCTGCAAGTTCAACAAGGTGATGTTTCTCTCCCCCGGCGCGCTCCTTCGGGGCTATCGCTGGCTCGACACCGCGGCGCACGAATACGTCCACTACCTCGTCGTGCTGGCCACGAAGAACCGCGCCCCCATCTGGCTTCACGAGGGAATCGCCAAGTACCTGGAGAAAAAATGGCGAGGCGGGGAAACCGGCTTCCTCCACCCGGGCGAGGAAGCCTTGCTGTACAGGGCGAGAGAGACGAACAACTACGTCCCCTTCAAGAAGATGGAGCCGAGCCTCATCTATCTCGATACGCCGCAGGAGATACACCTCGCCTATGCGGAGGCGGCTTCGGCCGTGGATTTCATCCGCCGCGAAATGGGCGAAAACGGACTGACCCGCCTGCTGGCCGGCATCCGGGACGCCTCGCCCGCGCCGGTAACGCAGGGGCCGCCCGCGCCCGGAGAGGAGAACCCCGGGATGCGCCGTCAAAGGCGGGCGAGCCTCGTCGAACTCGAATCCACCGGTCCGCCGCAAAGCGCGGAGGCCGGGCTTCGGCTTCTCGCCGGAGTAGACCTGGGCGGGTTCGAGAAGCTCTGGATAGAAGACCTCAAAACGCTCCCCCTTCGCGCGCGCGGGGGGGCACAGGTCACCATGCCGAAGCTCAAGCCCAAAGGGCCGCTGAGCGAGCGTTCTATCGACCTGGCCGCGCTCAAGAGCGCCGTGGCCAGAAGGCGCATGCGGCTGGGCGACAGGCTCTCGTTCCGGGGAAGAATGCGGGCGGCGCTGATCGAATACCGCCGCGCCCTGCGCGATGAGCCGCACTCCCAGCCCCTCCTCAACCGCGCGGCCCAGATCGAGATACGTCTGGGGATGATCCCCCAGGCCGAGCAACACATTCAAAAAGCGCTGGCGGTGGACCCGGACTACGCGATGACGCACGTTCACCGTGCGCTGGCGAGCGAGATGGCCGGGAAGGCGCAGCGCGCCCTCGGGGCGTGGGAGGAGGTGTTGCAGATCAATCCCTTCATTCGATTGGTTCACGAGCGCCTGCTGGCGCATTACGAAAGAACGGGCGAGACGGAAAAGGCGAAGCGCGAGCGCGAAGCCCTTCGCCTCATGTCTGCCCGTTGACTCCCTCGAAAGGCGATGCGAATGGACGACGTAACGAGCAGCGTGGGAAACGAAGAATCGGGCATGAACGAGGTGGACGTGGAGGTGGCGCGCGAGATAGGCGTGAAGCGCGACGCCATTCTTGAGCAGGTGCACAAGATCATCGTCGGGCAGGCGGAGGTCATCGATCTCGTCCTGATAGCCCTGCTGTCGAAAGGCCACTGTCTTCTGGTCGGCGTGCCGGGTCTGGCGAAAACCCTGCTCATACGCACCCTGGCGCGCGTGCTGCAACTCGACTTCAACCGAATCCAGTTCACGCCCGATCTGATGCCGTCCGACATCACGGGCACGGACATACTGGACGACACCACGGAAGGGAGGCGCTCGTTCCGCTTCATTCGAGGGCCCATATTCACCCAGATACTGCTGGCGGACGAGATCAACCGCACGTCTCCCAAGACGCAGGCGGCTCTGCTCCAGGCCATGCAGGAATTGCACGTGACGGCCGGCGGGCAGGCGCACTACCTGAACCCGCCGTTTTTCGTCCTCGCGACCCAGAATCCCGTAGAGCAGGAGGGCACGTATCCGCTGCCCGAAGCGCAACTGGACAGGTTCATGTTCGAGATCGGCGTGTCGTATCCCAGCCTCGCCGAGGAGAAGGAGATCGTCGCGCAGACGACCTCGAACTACGACCCCAAGCTCGAAGAGATCATGGACAACGAGCAGATTCTGGCGTTTCAGGAACTGGTCCGCCGCGTGCCTGCGGCTCCCTACGTGGTGGAGTACGCGGTCTCGCTCGCGCGCGCATCCCGTCCCGACGATGAAAGCGCTCCGGAATTCGTCCGCAATTACGTGGAATGGGGCGCGGGGCCGAGGGCGAGCCAATACCTGATTCTGGGAGCGCGGGCGCGGGCGCTTCTCCGGGGACGCTACGCCGCCACCATCGAGGACGTTCGGGCGCTGGCCGAACCCGTGCTGCGCCACCGGATTCTGGTGAACTTCCGGGGCCAGGCGGAAGGCCACGACTCCGTCTCGCTGATACGGCAACTGCTCGAAACCATCGCGCCCCCGGCGGAGGCCACCGAAGCCGCGTAGACGCCTGCTCAAAGGGGACCGCCTTGAACTCGGATCGGTATTTCGACCCCCTCGTCATCTCAAGACTCTCCAACCTCCAGTTGCGCGCCCGTCACGTGGTCGAGGGCCTGATGAGCGGCGTGCACAGGAGCCGTTCGCGGGGCTTCAGCGTCGATTTCGAAGAACACAGGGCGTACAGCCCGGGCGACGAACTCCGGCACATCGACTGGAAGGCCTACGGAAAATTCGACCGCTACCTCGTGAAGCAATACGAGGACGAGACGAACCTCTACGCGCATCTCGTCGTCGACGCGAGCGCCTCGATGGATTTCGGCGAAGGCTCCCTGAGCAAGTGGGCGTATGCGGCCACGCTTTCTTCGGCGATGGCGCATCTGCTGCTGGGCCAGTCCGACTCGGTGGGCCTGGTGGTTTCCCATGAGGCCGAGGACGCGCAGGTTCCGCCCAAATCCATCAGAAAGCACCTGTTGACGCTGTTGGCGGGCCTCCAGGCGGCCACGCCCGGCGGGGGAACCGGAATCGCCCGTACGATGCTCGCGCTGGCGGAACGCCTGAAGCGAAGGGGGCTCGTCGTCGTCGTTTCCGATTTGCTCGATGACCCCGAAGCCGTGGAAAAAGCGCTCAAATTGCTGTGCCTCAAGGGAAACGACGTCATTGTCTTCCAGGTTCTCGACGGCGTGGAACTCGATTTTCCCTTCGAGGGTCTCGCCAGGATGGACGACGTCGAGACGGACAGGAACATCACCGTGGAGTGCGAGGTGGTGAAGAAACCCTACCTCGGGCTTTTGGAGGAATTTCTCGCTCAAACGCGCGAGCGGTGCGCGGACTTAGGGGTGGACTATCATCTCGTCTCGACGGCCGAGCCGCTGGACAGGAGCCTCATCCGCTTTCTGGCGTGGCGCAGCCGCTCGAAGGTGTAACGAGGTTTTCGGGGAGAAGGGGACTTGGGTTTCCAGTTTTTGCACGGCGCGCTTCTTTGGGGGATGGGACTCGTTTTTCTTCCCATCCTGATTCACCTGCTGCGCAGGCGCCTCGTCCGCAGGTATCGGCTCCCCACTTTCGAGTTCCTGCTCAGAACGCAGCGCCGCATCACGAATCGCAGCAGGCTGAGAAACTGGATACTCCTGTTTCTGCGCGTATGCGCCGTGGGGATCATCATCTTCCTGGCGTCGCGCCCCCTTCTCGAAACCGAAGGCGGCGTGTCGGGCGTCGGGTGGTTTCCCGTCCATACCGTCGCCGTGATCGACAATTCGGCGAGCATGGCGTTTGAGACCGAAAAGGGCAGTCGTTTCGACGTGGCCAAACGCGCCGTGGGGCGCATGATCGAGGACATGTCCGATTCGGACCGCATGAGCATCGCGGCGACCGTCGGAGAACCGGCCGCCGCGCCGCTCAAGGAATTGAAGCGCAAGGAGGCCCTCGCGGCTCTGGAGCGGGTCCGCCAGACCGACGCCAAGGGTGCGCCCGCCCGTGTCGTTCGCCACGCGCTCGAGAACGCATCGCCCAAGGCGGGGCGGAGGAACATCGTCGTTTTCAGCGATTTCGCCCGGGGCGATTGGGCGTCGTTTCAGATTCGCAATCTCAAGCAATGGAGCCCGCACGCGCATCTGCAATTCGTGCGGGTGGCTCCTGAGGCGGGGGTGGAGGATCTGGGTTTTCAGGACGTGAAGATGAAGCCCTGGCCGCCCAAGGCGGGTTTCGCCTTCACCATCGGCGCGCGCGTCTTCAACCGGGGAGAGGAGAAGAAATCCAAAGTGCCCGTGCAGTTGTACGTGGGCGAAGAACTGCAGGAAACGATAGAGGTAGACGTGGAGCCGAACGGGGCGAGCCCGGTGAGTTTTCGGGTGAACGCGCCTGAAAAGGGCGTGCTCTACGGACGCCTCGAGTTGCCGAAGGACAACCTCTCGGCGACGAACCGCTTCTACTTCGCTGCGGGCATCGGAAAGCGCCTGCGCGCGCTCGTCATCGACGGGGACCCGAAGCGCGGGCTGCAGGACAGCGAGACCTTTTTCGTCGTCAACGCCCTGAGCGCGGCTCCGCTGGGCGGAGAATCCCCGGTGCTGACGCGCGTCGTGGCGTCTTATGAACTGAACGGCGTGGAATGGGATGATTATGACTACGTCATCGCCTGCAACGTGGGCCGCTGGCCCGAGCCGGGGAGACAGAGGCTTAGAAGTTTCGTCGAAAAAGGCGGCGGCTTTCTCTGGGCGGGAGGCGAGTTGTCGAATGAGAAGACACCCGCGCTCGACTGGCTTCCTGCCACGCGGGGAGGCCCCGTGACGCTGCGCCCTTCCCGAAGCCTCAAGATCGCGCCGGGAGAAGAAGCGCATCCGGTCTTCTCTTTGCTGGGGGCGAACGGCGGACGGTTTTTCTCCGCCTTGCGTCTCGCCCGCATCACGCCGCTCGATCCTGCGAGAGGAGGACGCGCCTTGCTGGAGCTTCCCGATGGAACGCCCGTGCTCGTAACCGGTTCGGTGGGTTCGGGGCGTGTGATGGTCTGGGGCTCCACCTGTGATCGGGACTGGACCGACCTCGCCGTGCGGCCCGTTTTCGTCCCCTTCATGAGGGGAGTCTCGGACTTTTTGGGCGGCACCCGAAAGGGCGTATCCTCATCCGCCGATGCGGGAGATTCATTCGAGATTCGAGCGCCTCTGCAGCGGGCGGGGGAGGCGGTGCGAATACGCGGGCCGGCCGGAGCGGAGCGCGTGATTCAATTCAGGGAAAGAACACCGGACCTCGAAGCCGCGCCCGCCGATGGCCTGAGGCTGGGCAAGGCGGGCGGCGGCGCCGCCGTCGCCTATTTCCGGGATGCCCGGCGCGCGGGTTTTTATCGCGTGCTCACGCCCGATGAAAAACATTTCGTTGCCGTGAACGCGCCCGCATCCGAGGCGAAAATCACCCCCGTGGAGATGAGCACGCTCAAGGAGAAGTTCGAGAAACTCGACGTGCGCGATCTGCCTGCGGACGACTCGGACCCGCTGCGTTCCATCTTGAGGCTCATCGACCTGGGCGCGCTTCTTTTTCTCGCGCTGGGGGGGATATTCGTCGCCGAGGCGTTTTTGGCGGACAGGACTTGAGGAGGGGGAAATTCCCTGCGCTTTCCCTCACCCGGATCGAATCATAACGTTTCATGAATTTGCGTGGTCCCGTGCCGCTCCACCCCAATCGGGGCGGAGCGGCTCGGGCGGACGGGACCACTGGAACTTATCCTTGGAACAATATGATTTTGAAGGCGATAGGTCGCCTGCCTTTTCCGCCCCTATTTTCACACAAAGACGGTCATGGTATCAAGTAAAAAATGACTCAAGCGCGAGGTAGCCGCTTTTCCATAAGCGCTTATGTGGTAATATATTGAGTAACATCTCGAAAACAACAGTTAAACTATTGATATTTAGAGGATAATTTCGTTATGAACATGTCCCGGGATGAAATCGTGGCCCGCCTGCGGAGCGAGAGGGACGCCGGACGCGCCGTCTACGACGCGCTTTGCGGAAGCGGCATCACGGCGAAATTCGCCGCGCGCGGCGGAGCGGACCTCGTCACCACCTTCAATCTCGCCTACTACAGAATGCAGGGCTTGAGCTCGATGGCGGGCTATCTTCCCATCGGGGACGCGAACGCCATCACGCTCGAACTGGGCGAGCGCTCCATCCTGAACGTGGTGAGGGAATGCCCCGTCATCGCGGGCCTTCTGGGCGCGGACCCTACGAGAGACATGTTCAGGTTCGTGGACAAAATCCAGGCCGCCGGTTTCCACGGGGTGATGAACTGCCCCACGGTCGCCCTCATCGACGGGAATTTCAGGAAAGACCTGGAAGAAACCGGCATGGGCTTTTCGAAAGAAGTAGACCTTCTGGGCTACGCGAGCCGGAAGGGCATGTTCACCAAAGCGTTCACGACCACGCCGGATGAGGCCCTCGCCATGGCGGAGACGGGCGTGGACAACATCATCATCCATTTCGGGAACAGTTCGGGCGGCTCCATCGGCTCCAGGACCGTCATGCCGCTCGATGAGGCCGCGGGGAGGGCGGCGGCCGTCTTCGACGCGCTTTTGCCGAAATACGAGGAGAGAATCTTCACCTGCCATGGGGGGGCGATAGAGACGCCCGCCGATTTCGAGAGGCTTCTCGACATGGAAAGCCACTTCGACGGCTACGTGGGCGGCTCCTCCGCCGAGCGCTTTCCGGTGGAGGAGGCCGTGCCCAGGGCGGCGCAGGGCTTCAAGTCGGTGAGGCTTCGGAAATAGGCGCGGGCGTGTCGGGGCGTGATCTTTCAGAAAGTCGATTTTCTGGGGTAAGGGAATATGTCGAATCCGGGCGTAGCCGTATTGGTGACGATGGACAGCAAGGGGCCTGAGGCGCGCTTTCTGGCGGATGCGCTGGAAGAGTGCGGCGTCCGGCCTCTTCTGGTCGACTTGTCCTGCAGGCCGCATGAGGCGGGCGGGGCGGACGTCGGTGGTGAGCAAGTGGCCGCCGCGGCGGGGCGGGACTGGGACGACCTGGGCCGGATGGAGAGAAACGCCGCCTCCGAAGTCATGATGGAAGGCGGCAGGCGGGTCGTGTCCGAAAAATTCCAAAACGGCGAGATACACGGCGCGGTCGGTCTCGGCGGGGCGAACGGGACCTCGATGGCCTGCGCCATCATGCGCGCGCTGCCGCCCCTCGCGCCCAAGGTGATGGTGAGCGTCGTCGCCGCCACGGCGGCCGTGCAGTGGTACGTGGCCGAGAGCGACATCATCATGTTCCCCTCCATCGGCGACATATCCCTGAACCGCATCACGCGCGGCGTGCTGACGAACGCGGCTCTCGCTCTCGCGGGCATGGTGAAGCGAGAGAACACGGCGGAAATGAGCGATAGCTCCGCGCCGCCCCTCATCGGGGTGTCTTCTTTCGGCGGCACGGCGGCCTGCGTCGAGCGTGTGGAGAAGCGGCTCACCGAAGCTGGCTATGAGGTCATGTTCTTTCACGCATCGGGACCGGGTGGACGCGCGCTCGAGTCTTTGGCCGGGCTGGGCGAACTGGCAGGGGTGGTGGACGTCACCACCCACGAACTCACCGACCTGCTCGTGGACGGCGTGTACAGCGCGGGCGCGGGCAGGCTCGAGGCGGCGGGGGCCGCGGGCATTCCCCAGGTCGTCGTTCCGGGCGCGCTCGACCACGCGAATTTCTGGACGGGGCAGGCGCCCGAGAAATATCGGGGGAGAGCGTTTTTCCAGTACAACGCCCAGAACCTCCTCATGCGCACCAACAAGGAGGAGTTCGAAGCCCTGGGCGTCCTGATGGCGGAAAAACTCAACCGCGCCAAGGGGCCCCTCTCCGTTTTGATACCCGCGAGGGGCTACAGCGAACACACCAAACGCAAGGCGCACGATCTGGAAGGGCGCGAGGTAGGGGATTGGCGTCAGCCCGAGGTGGACGCCGCTTTTGAGGTCTCGCTCAGGGAGCACCTGACGGCGGGTGAGATCATCACGCTCGATATGCACATCAACGACCCGGCCTTCGCCGATGCGTGCGCGGAGAAGATGATCGAGATGCTCGCGCGGGACGGATAGAATCGGCTCGCCTCCATCGCGGGTTTGTTGAAAAAGTCTTCCTGGCAAGGGGGGGGCACGGCAAGGAGGGCAATCCCTCACGGCGTGCGTGGGCGCGATGGTTTTGTAGGGACAACCCTCCGTGGTTGTTCTTCGTCAGGACGGGCACGGAGGCCTGTCCCTACGGTGAACAATTCGATGCTCGGGATTCCTTCCCCTTTGAGGGGGTTGTTGAAAAACCTCGATGTGGGAGGGTATGCCGTCATTCCGGCGAAAGCCGGAATCCATTTTTACGCCTTTTGCCTTTCGTCCGGGTTCCCGCGCATCGGCGGGGAATGAAACGCCGCCGTGTATTCACCCGCACCCGCAAATGGATTCCGGCTTTCGCCGGAATGACGAACAAAAGCGAGGAGCAAAACCACATTCCCGCATTGGGCGACACTCTTTGCAACATTACTTTCCCCGGGAGGATTTTTCAACAGCTCCAAAGCAGGGGGTGTTTTGCCCTCAAATGTTTTAAGATGCGCCCGGATGTCTTCATTCTCTTCAAATCATCGACTTGGAAGGACGATTCAGATGGCGGGAAACACCGCGGAGGAACGCCACGAGACCGACGTGTTGATCGTGGGCGGGGGCGCGGCCGGCACGATGGCCGCCTTCGAATGCGCGCAGGCGGGCGTGCGCGTCATCCAGGCCACCAAGGGCAGGGCAACCAGCGGTACGACGACCGTGGCGCGGGGCGGGTTCGCCGCGGCGGTGGCGCCGGGCGACGGCCCCGAGCTTCATCTGCGGGAAATCCTGAAATACGGCGGCGAACTCATCGACCCCGAACTGGCGAGAACCTGGGTGTACGACATCATCGACGTCGTGCGCGACCTGCGCGAGTGGGGGGCGGAGTTCATCACGGACGAGGGCGGCGGCCTCGACCTCAAGATGTTCCCGAGCCACACTTATCCGCGCGCCCTGCACCACCACGACACCACCGGCAACATGGTCACCAAGGTGCTCTCGAAGCGTCTTCGGGGCGACGCCCGCATCGGCCAGCACCCCCATACGGCCATCGTGGACCTCATTACCGAAGAAGGCCGCGTCATCGGCGCGTGGGGGGTGGACTACTCGCGAGGGTGTCTGATGGTGTACGCCGCGCGCGAGGTGATTCTGGCCACGGGAGGCGGGAGCGGCCTTTTCTACGTGAACGACAACCCGCCGCAGGTGACGGGCGACGGCTACGTGCTGGGTTTCCGGGCGGGCGCCTCTCTCCTCGGGGTCGAGATGATCGACTTTCAGGCCATGTGCTGCGCGCCCGAGGAGCTTTTCGGCTTCGCTCCCCATCCGACGGGATTCATCAACGCGGGCGCCATATTCCTGAACCAGGAGGGGGAAGCGTTCCTGAAGCGTTATTTTCCCGACACGGCGGAAAAGAGCACGCGCAGCGAGGTCATCCTCGCCATGGCGAAGGAGATTCACGCAGGGCGGGCGGGCCTCACGGGCGGCATCTACATGGACGCGACGAAAGTTCCCATGGAGACGATCCAGAAACAGATTCCCCACGTGTACAAAACCTGCCTCTCGCGCGGCATCGACATCACCAAGACGCCGCTCGAGGTGGCGCCGGGCAGCCATACCTGGCTCGGCGGTCTCGAGATCGACACAGACGGCAGGACGCGCGTGCCGGGACTATGGGCCGCGGGCGAGACGGGGGGCGGCATCCACGGCGGAAACCGCATCGGCGGTTCCGCGCTTTCGGCCTCATTGGTCTACGGGAGGCGGGCCGGGAAGGCGGTTTCCGCGCAGGTGAAAGCGAGTGGGCGGGACGCGCCTGCGGTTTTTGGCGGCATTCCAGAGGCGGAGCGCGTCTGGCTGGAAGCGCTCATCGATCGTGCGGAGGGGCCGCTGCAGAAGGACGTGCGCATGCGCTGCCGGATGCTCGCGCACGAGAAACTCGGCCCCATACGCGACGCCGGGGGCTGCCGGTACGCGCTGGAAGAGTATGCGCGCATCGAGAACGAGGACATCCCCCGCATGCGGCTCGATGACGGCGCGCGCGCGTCGGCGAAAACGAAAGGCCAGGAACTCGAAAGCGCGCTCTCGGTCCGCAATCTGGCGCTTCTGGGGAAACTCCTCGCCACCGCCGCCCTGAACAGGAATGAGAGCCGGGGGGCGCATTTCCGGCTGGATTATCCCGAGACGGACGAGGCGGACTGCAGTTTCGTGACGCGCCTTACGCGCGGAGAGGCAGGCGAAATTTTATTCGATAAGGACCCGCTCAAGACGTATACGCCCGCAGCGGCCCGGGAATAGAAAGCGGGTAGCAAACGGAAGGAAAGGAACCAGGATATGGCGCAGGCGAAAGTAGGCGTGGTCGGTTTGGGGAACATGGGGCGCGGCGTCGCCGGCAATCTGCACAAGGCGAAAATCCCCTTGATGGTCTGGGACGTGGCGCCCGAGGCGAGAGAGTCCTGGGAGAGAAAGCGGGGCGTGGAGGTGCTCGAACCGGGCGAAATGGCGGGGCAGGCGGGCATCATTTTCTTCGTGGTTCCGGGTTCGCCGGAAATCGAGGAGGCGCTCAAGGGGAGGAATGGGGTTCTGGCGAACGCGAGAAAGAATCTCGTGATCTACGACTTCACGAGTTCGGATCCCGCGGTGAGCCGAAAGATCGCCCGCCGCGCGAAGGCGAAGGGGGTGGCCTATCTCGACGCCGGCATGAGCGGAGGCGCTACGGGCGCCGCCGCGGGCACGCTGACGCTCATGATAGGCGGGGACGAGAAGGCCTTCCGCCGCACGAAGCGCTTCCTGGATCCCATCGCCGATGACCTCTTCCATCTCGGCGAGAGCGGCGCCGGCCATGCGATGAAACTGATCCACAACATGGTCTGCCACTCCATCTTCATGGCGACGTGTGAGGGAGGAAAGCTCGCGGAGAAGGTGGGCCTCAAGGTCGAGGACATGATCAACGTGTTCAACGTCTCGAACGCGCGGAGCTATGCGAGCCAGTTCCGTTTCCCCAAGCATATATTGTCGGAAAAATGGGACGGCAAATCGCGCGTATACAACATGATCAAGGACGTCGGCATGGCCGTAGAGATGGGCAAGAAGCACAGGGCGCAGACGGCGCACGGGGAAGCCACGCTCGAGTTTCTGGAAAAGGCCGTCAAGCGCGGGATGATCGAAAAAGATTTCACGTTGTTGTATCGTGATTATGAGAAGATCGTGAAGACGCGCTTGTAGATTCGATTTCAACTGGAGTTCTCCGATGAAACTGGTGGTGGGCGTAACGGGCGCTTCCGGTTCGATATACGGCGTGCGCTTGATGGAAGTGTTGCACGACGCGTATCCCGAAGTGGAGACCCACTTGGTCGTCTCCAGGGCGGGCATCCGCGTCCTGACCTATGAGACGGAAGCGGACCTCGCAAAGCTCTCTTCGTGGGCGAGCGTCGTTCATCCCGAGAGCGATATCGGGGCGCGGCCCGCGAGCGGGAGCGCGGCCTTCGACGCGATGGTAATCGCGCCTTGCTCGCTCAAGACGCTCGGCCTGATAGCCACCGGCACGGGAGACAACCTCATCTGCCGCGCGGCGGACGTGATGCTCAAGGAGCAGAAAAAACTCGTTCTCCTGCCGCGCGAGATGCCGCTTTCGGCGATTCACCTGGAAAACATGCACAAACTCGCCCTGATGGGCGTTTTCATCCTGCCTGCGTCGCCGGGGTTTTATTTCAAGCCGCAGACGATGGAGGATCTGATCGATCATGTGGTGGGCAAGACGCTCACGTGCCTGGGGCTGGAGCAAAACCTTTTCGAGCGCTGGCGGGGCCAGCACCCGGAGCGCAGGAGCCTCGCGGCGCGAAATGACGGGGAGACGAGCGAATGAACGAACGAGCAGAGATCGCCGCGCAACTGGTGCGGATGGGGCGGGAAGTCTTCGGTTTGGAAGACGAGGAGCGGGTTGCCGGGTTTGCCGATGAGGTGGCGGAGATGATGGAGACGCTGTCGTCCGCCTCGATCGAGAAAACCCAGGAGCCTTTCCCCCCTCTCTTCGATGCTTCCCGAGAAGAAAAATAAATTGCCGCTCGCAAGACTCGTACTGCCTTCGTTCTATCAGGACTCCGTGAAACTGATGCGCCTCGCGCGCGAGATCGGCAAGAAGAAGGGCGTCTCCGAGACGGCGGCGCTCATGGGCACGCCCGCGAACCGGGAGATCCTGCTTCAGGCGGGATTGGCCGAAGAAAACGAGGTCGAGGCCGGGCCGAACGATCTGGTGCTGGCCGTGGAGGCGGATTCAGAGCAAACCGCGTGCGAAGCGATCGAGGAGGCGAAGGCCTTTCTCACGCAAGCGAGGGTCGCCGGCGGCGGGGCGAGTGATTTTTCGCCATCGAGCCTTGCGGGAGCGCTCGCCGCAGCGCCCGATACCAACCTCGCGATGATCTCCGTCCCCGGCGCCTACGCGGCGAAAGAGGCCATGGACGCCCTGCGGGACGGGCTTCACGTATTCCTGTTCAGCGATAACGTGGCCGTAGACGACGAGGCGGCGCTCAAGCGAGAGGCCATAGAGCGCGATTTGCTCCTGATGGGCCCCGACTGCGGAACGGCGTACATCGCGGGCGCCGGGCTCGGGTTCACCAACCTGGTGAAGCCGGGGAGGGTGGGCTGCATCGCCGCTTCGGGCACGGGTCTCCAGGCGGTGGCCGCACAACTTGATGCTCTGGGCGAGGGGATTTCGCATGGTATCGGCGTGGGCGGGCGCGATTTGTCCGCAGAAGTGGGCGGGCTGATGACGCTCCACGCGCTCGATTTCCTGTCTAATGATCCGGAAACGGAAATCGTGGTTCTCATATCCAAGCCGCCCGACGCTGAGGTGCTGCCTGGAATCGAAGAGGCGCTCGGAAACTTCTGTAAGCCGCACGTCGTGTGTTTTCTCGGCGCGGAAAATCCGGGATGGGCCGAGACGCTGGAAGATGCGGGCCACGCCGCGGCGGCGAGGCTAAAAGGCGAAACCTATCGCCCTGAAAATTTCTTCGCCCAGGCGGGACCGAGAGAGAAAATAGCCTCCCTGGAACTGAGCGGCGCGCTCGACGGCGCATGCGTTCTCGGGCTTTTCTCCGGCGGCACGCTCGCCCATGAGAGCCGCCTGATTCTCGAAAAATTGCTCGGCGAAGTTTCCTGGAACGAGGAGGCCGGCCGCCACCGGATTCTCGACCTCGGCGATGATCGTTACACGGTCGGCAAGCCTCATCCCATGATCGACCCCGAGTCCCGCGCGGAGATGCTCTCGCAGGCCGCGATGGATGGGAACTTGGGCGTCGTTTTGTTCGACGTGATATTAGGCAGGGGAAGTTCCCCGGACCCGGCGGGTCCTCTCGTGCGGGCCATAACAGAGGCGAAAGAGAAGGGGAGGAGTCCACACTTCATTGCCTCGGTCGTGGGTGCGGCGGACGATCCCCAGGGGCTGGAAGAGCAGGTGCGGATTCTGGAGGATGCCGGTGTGGTTGTTTGGCCCTCAAACGCGCAGGCGGCGCGCTTCGCTGCGGCGCTGGTGAAGCCGGAACTGCTTGAGGACGTGTGAGCCATGAAAGACTTGCGCCGGAAACCGCTTCGGGTCGTGAACCTGGGACTCGAGATATTCGCGGATGAGTTGAAAACCCAGAACGTGCCCGTGACGCACGTGCAATGGCGGCCGCCGGCGGGGGGAAAGCTTCATCTCCTCGAAATACTGGAGAAACTCGAAGAGCTCGATAGATGAATCATGGCGAGCAATACATAAGCATGGGAGTGAAAAATGAGTGAACCCTGGCGTTTGAGCCTTTCGGATGGATTGAGAAAAATCGATGAGGGCGGCTTGTCCGCGACTGAATGGACGCGCTCCTTGCTGGAGCGGATAGACGCGCTGGAGGAAATACTTTTTGCGTGGGCGCACGTGGACGGGGAGGGCGCGCTCGCAAGCGCCAGAGCGGTCGATGAGCGCCTCGCTGAAGGAAATGAAAGTGGTTCACTCGGGGGCGTCTCCATCGGCTATAAGGACATCGTGGACGTCGCCGGTCTGCCGCGCGAGGCGAACTCTCCCCTGCTGAAAGGCGAGATGCCGGATGCGGACGCCACCGTCACGACGCGCCTCAAAAACGCGGGCGCGATTTGCCTCGGCAAGACGGTCACCACGCAGTTCGCCACCTCCGATCCCTCGCAGACGCGAAATCCGTGGAACCTCAAACGAAGCCCCGGCGGTTCGAGCAGCGGCTCCGCGGCGGCCGTGGCCGTGGGTATGGTTCCGGCGGCGCTCGGAAGCCAGACGGGCGGCTCGACCCTGCGGCCTGCCGCGTTTTGCGGCGTGGTGGGCCTGAAACCCACCTATGGCCGGGTACCGAGAAGCGGGCTGATCTCGGTGTCGTGGAACCTGGACCATGTAGGCGTCATCACCAGGAATACCGAGGATGCGGCGCGCGTGCTCACGGCCGTCTCGGGTGCGGATGGAATCGACGCCCAGGCGCCCGACGTCGCCGTGCCCGATTACGCCGAGGCCTCAGCACCGTTGAGGCCGGAGCGGGCGTTCTTCTGGAAAGAGGATCTCCTCCCGCACGCGAGCGAAGAGGTGGCCGGGCGCATCGAGGGGTGCGTGGAGAGCCTGAGGGCCAAGGGCGTGGACGTTCAGGAAGCGAGGCTGCCCGTGGACGTGGACGAGATGCACGCGGCGCACCGCATCATCATGCGCGTGGAGGCGGCCGCCTACCACGAGGAGATGTTCCTGGAGAATCAGGACGCCTATGCTCCCCATATCCGGAAAAACATCTCCACGGGCCTCATGACGCCGGCGGTTCACTACGTGAACGCCCTGCGATTCCGCGCGCGCTTCATTCAGCGGATGGAGGATTACTTCCGGGGCATCGACCTCGTCATCCTGCCCTCCCACGTGGAGCGTCCCCCCGTCGCCGAGGAATCCACCGGAAACGCCCTGTTCAACGAACCCTTCACGCAAATCGGATTCCCAGCCATCTCTCTTCCGGTAGGCCGGGGGGATGAGAATCTGCCCATCGGGATTCAACTGGGCGGACGCCGCTTCGGGGAGGCCGCGCTTCTCTGCGCCGCCCGCTGGTGCGAGGCGGAACTGGGCTGGGTCGCGGAGTTTCCCGACGTCGTCAGGGGTTGCTGAAAAAGCCTCGCTTCGCTTGGGATTGACCTCCGCCTTTGCTCGTTATTCCGGCGAAAGCCGGAATCCATTTTGACTTTGCCTTTGGCCCTTCGCCCGGACGTCCTCGCTCCCGGTCGGAGAAGATACGGACGCCGCCATATAATCGACCTCATCCGTTTCGGACTCGGGAGTGGCGCGCCCTCCCGCGAGTCGGAATCAAACGCGAAAACGAAAGCAAAAATCATAAAATGGATTCCGGCTTTCGCCGGAATGACGGTGGTTTTCCCGCATCGAGGGGGTTTTTCAACAACCTTGGGGAGGGAGCGTTCACTACCCTTGACGGGACTTTTTCAACAACCCCTCGTAAGGAGGGATTGGCGCCGTTCAAGGCATACGATCGCTTGGGTTTGATTTCTGAGCCGAGGCTGTGAGGTTTCTTGCTTTTTCCCCTGCGGTATGGTTTAAGATTTCGTCTTACGGGTATTTTAATTCAAGGGGTGATTGCGGGGACGAGAAGGCGGGACTATTCCATTTATTATCCCTCCAACGCCTCTGCCGATGGTGAACCGGGTTTTATGTTCAAAACGACGAAAATCGGGCACGTTGGATTCTGGACCAAAGACCTGGGCCGGATGGAGGATTTCTACACCCGCGTACTGGGCTTCAAGGTGACGAGCAGGAGCGGTCCGGGCGCGAAGGTGCCGGGTGGAGCTTCCGTCTTTTTGAGATGCGACGTCACCCATCATGAGGTCGTCTTCTTTCAGTCTCCGGAAGCTGCCTCGGGGCTGTATCCCGAATCAGGCAATTCCATGGCGGAGGCCAAGCCGGGGTTTCAGCACGTGGCTTTCGAGCTTCCGAACCGGGGAGAGTGGCTCAAGGCGCTTCGGCACGTGAAAGAGTGCGGCGTCAGGATCGAATACGGGCCCCTGGTTCACGGCCCGGAGGGAGACGGTTTCGAGGGGGGCAGCGGCAACCGCGCCTTTTATTTCTGCGACCCGGACGGCAACTACATCGAGCTTTATTGCGACATCGACACGTTTCGTGAAGATGAGGAGAGTTCCTGATTCTCGTGTTTCAGCAAGCGCTTCGGGAATCGTTTTATTTCGTGGCATCACACCATTCACCAAGGAGGAGAAACAGATGAAGTACCTGAAAAACGCTGCGGTTGCAGCAGTCGCGTTCACGCTGGCGGTCGGCCTGTCGTTCTCGAGCGCCGAAGCCGCCCGCATCAAGACCTCGGTCGCCGGCGCTGCGCCGGGCGCCGCCGCCTACGTGATCTGGGGCGGTCTCGCGGCTTTGGTGTCCAAGGAATCGAAGACCGTCGAGATGAGCAACCTCACCACGCGCGGCGCGGTGGAAGACATCCGGCTGGTCGAAAACGGCAAAGCCGAGTTCGCCCTGGGCGTGGCCACGCTCGTGCAGTTGGCGATCAAGGGCAAGAAGATGTTCAAAAAGCCCTACAAGAACCAGTGCGGCCTGGGACCCGGCACGGTCTCGCAGTTCCACATCGCCGTGCGGAAGGACTCGGGCATGAAGAAAGTCGCCGACCTGAACGGCAAGCGCGTCAGTTTCGCTCGCCGGGGCAGCAGCACGCACTTCATGACGCGCACCATCGTCGGGCTCGCCGGCATCAAGGTGCGCGAGGAGAACCTGAACTGGAACGTGGCGGCGGACGCCATCAAGGACGGTCGTCTCGACGCCTTCACCATCCCGAACCCCGTGCCCTCGCCAGCGGTTCTCAAGCTGGCGACCTCGCTGCCCATCACCCTCCTTCCGGTGGACGGGAAAGTGGGCGACGGCCTCCTCAAGTCGAACGCGGCCTATTTCAAGACCGATATCATCAAGGGCGCTTACAACGGCGTCGACAAGCCGGTGCCCACCATCGGCTACGCCGCGTGGACCATCGTGGGATGCAACGTGCCCAACGACGTGGTGTATGAAGTGGCGCGCATCAACTTCTCGAAGAAGGGCCGCGAGTTCCTGCTGAAAGTGCACAAGGGCTGGGCTTCGGGCTTCGCCATGGCTCCGGGTCTGGACCAGATGGCCGCCATCGGCATGAAGGTGCATCCGGGCGCGGCGCGGTACTGGAAAGAAGTCGGCTACAAATTGCCGATGAAATAGAAGTCTCACGCATTCTTGCCGGCCGGGGGAGGCGCTCCCCCGGCCGGTATGTTCAAGCGAAGTATCCGTTCTTGTTGAGGATGCTTCGTCGGAAATGTGGTACTTCCCTCGGGGGAACATATATTGAGTTTTCGCAGCGTCTTGGAAAAAATCGGCAGCTTCCTCGGGGCGGGGCTCGCCACGACGAGGACGCTGAGGGGCCATTCCCTCTGGGCGGTGCGCGTGGTGGGTTTCATATTCGCGGCATATTTTCTCTTCGGCGCGGTGAACGGGAGTTTTACGGTCTTCGGTCCCAGAAGCCTGAAGCTGGTGCAACTCGAGTTCCCCTACATCCCGTATTACGGGGAACAGTTCTCCCTGCCCATTTTCATCTGCTTTACGTCCGTTCTCACTTTTCTGCTCTACCCCTGCAGAGAGAATTCGCCTCAAGACAGGCCCTCTGGTTTCGACTTGCTCTGGTGCGTCTTGAGCTTCGTCGTGATGTGCGAGTTCATGTATTTTTACGATGACCGCGGCGCCCGGGCGGGCATCGTGGAATGGAACGACGTGGTGTTCGGCTTCGCCGCCGCATGCCTCGTCTGGGAGACATGCCGCCGCGTGCTCGGCCTGGTTTTGCCGATAGTCGCCATCGTATTCCTGTTCTACGACTGGGCGGGACCGATCTTCCCCGGTCTGCTCTCGCACAAGGGCGCGGAATTCGGCTACGTGATGGGCTATCTCTACAGCCAGTCGGGTATCTACGGGGTCATCACCCGCGTCTACGCGCAGGTGGTGTTCATCTTCCTGATCTTCGGCGCGCTGCTCCAAGCCACGAGGGTGGGGGACGTGTTCGTCGACCTCGCCTTCGCGCTCGTGGGCCGCTTCAAGGGCGGTGCGGCGAAGGCGTCCGTGGTGTCGAGCGGCCTCGTCGGATCCATCGTGGGCAGCGGGGCGGCGAACATCGTCATCACCGGAACCTTCACCATCCCCCTCATGAAGCGCGCGGGTTTCCGGGCGACCTACGCCGCGGCGACCGAGGCGGTGGCCAGCATCGGCGGCCACCTGATGCCGCCCATCATGGCGTCGGCCGCCTTCATCCTCGCGGCGATGACCGAGACGCCCTACTACAAGGTCGCGCTCGTGAGCCTCGTGCCGGCGCTTCTGTATTATCTTTCCGTCTTCATGTCGGTTCATTACTATGCGAGCAAGAACAACCTGCAAGGCCTCTCGAAAGAAGAGTTGCCCGATTTCTGGGGCGTGCTGAAAAAAGACGGGATACTCCTCATCCCCATCGTACTGCTCATCATGCTCCTCATCCTGCAGTTCTCGCCGTTTTTCGCGGGTTTCTGGGCCATCGTCGCCGCCATCGTGGTGAGCACGATAAAGCAGAAGTGCTGGTATCTGTTGGGATTGCAGGCGGCCGTTTTCGTCGCCAGCATCCTCTACGGCGGCGACGCGGTGTACCTCTACGTGCTGCTCGGTTGCTTCCTAGCATGGCGGCATCAGGAGGCGCGGCGCATCATGTCCGAGATCGGCGATGCGTTCGTTACGGGTTCCGTCAATTCACTGGTCATCGGCGCGACGGCGGGCGTCATGGGCCTTGTGCTCACCGGCGTCACGCATCCCGATCTGGCCCAAAAGATGACGGCCATCATCCTTTCGTACTCGCACAACATACTCTGGCTGGCGGTGGCCCTGGTGGCGCTCGCGAGCTATATCCTCGGCATGGGGATGACGATCACGGCGAGCTACATCCTCATCGCCATCCTGGCCGGGCCCGCGCTCATGGACTTCGGCCTCTCGATGTTCACCGCGCACATGATCATCCTCTGGCTGAGTCAGGACGCGGCCCTCACGCCGCCCTTCGCCCTGGGCGCGTTCGTGGCGGCCGGCGTCGCGCAGTGCGACCCCATGCGGACGGGCTTCATATCGCTCAAGCTGGCGAAGCCGCTCTACGTCGTGCCGCTCCTGATGGCCTACACGCCGATACTGATCAACGGACCCTGGGATCAGGTCATCCTGGTCTGGGTGAGTGCGGCCCTGGGCTTCATCTGCACCTCGGCGGCCCTGGAAGGCTATTTCCTGCGCATCCTGACGACGTTCGACCGCTGCCTGATGGGCGCGGCGGGAGTGGCCCTGTTCTGGAACGGCATGTGGTACAAGACGACGGGGCTTTCGTTGATGATCGTATCGATTGTCATGCAACTGATGCGGCCGAAGGATTTCGCAACCCCGGCGCCCGTGGAGGCGGAATCTACCGAGGGCTAGGGCTTGGGTTGTTGGAAAAATCTTCCTGAAGAGAGGGGTGGTTTCTAAAGACAATGGTTTTGTAGGTGACAACCCCTCCTCGGGGTTGTCCCACGCATAGTATGCGGCCCGCATGCCACGAACCGGGAGGGTCGCATGTATGCGACCCCAACACGCAAACAAATTTTCCCTTTCCTCGAGCAACGAGCCGCTTCACCCTGAGTAAAGACGAAACTCGCGCCTGTGGGGTCAAACGCGAGCGAGGAGCGGTTGTTGAAAACTCTTCTTTGGCCGGGATTGCGATTGTAGGGACAACCCTCCGTGGTTGTCCTTTTGCAGGACGGCGACAATGAGGACAGGCACGGAGGCCTGTCCCTACAAAACCATCGCGCCCTCGCGCGCCACCTCTTCACCGTCGCGTGATTCCCATACCATCCGCGTTCGAAACGAGATTTTCCAACACCCCCCCCTCATGTCGCCCGAGAAAATCTTTACCGGCTAAGCCAGGAAGAACCCCCCGTTCACGTCGATGGTCACGCCGGTGACGTGGCGCGCGTCCTCGGATGCGAGGAAGGCGACGACGCCCGCGATGTCCTCGGGACTGCCGATGCGCCCCAGGGGCGTGGCGGTTTCGGTTCTCTGCCTTTGCGCGTCGCTCATTTGTTCGAGGATGCGATCGGTGCCGATGACGCCCGGCGCGATCGCGTTCACGTTGATGTTGTGGGGGCCGAACTCGCGTGCCAGGTGACGCGTCAGGCCGATGACGGCGGCCTTTGCGCTCGAATAGTGCGGTCCCTGGAGCACGCTTGCAGAGCGGCCCGCGACGGAGGAGAAATTGACGATCTTGCCGCTCCCTCGCTCCTGCATGTGGGGCAGCACCGACCAGCAGGCGCGATACGTCGTTTTCACGTTCATGTCGAACATCTTGTCGAAGGCCTCCTCGTCGATTTCCAGCGCCGATCGGGGAAGGCCCGCGCCGACGCAGTTGACGAGACCGTCGATGGGTCCGTGCGTTGAAATGCTCTCCTGAAAGACTTTCTTCACGTCTTCTGAATCCAGTGCGTCGTAGGCCACTGCGCTTGCGCGGCCGACGCCGCTTTCCTTGACAAGACTAGCGGTATCTTCGCGTGATTCGGCGATGTCCATGCAGACGACGTGCGCGCCCTCGCGCGCGAGCCTGAGCGCGCTCGCCCGTCCGATGCCTCCGCCCGCGCCCGTGATGATGATGGTCTTGCTCTCGAAACGCATGTGCTTCCTCCCTTGGATGATGGCGCATCCTAGCCCAGGTCGGAAAAAATGTCGCCCAGGACTGGAGCGCTTCTCAGGGCGAGTATAAGGTGGTAGTTTGAAGGTTCAGCGCAAACATAAGTAACCACCAGAAAGAGAGGTGAGCAATGGGGTATCAAGAAGACGAAGGATAAGGTGAAATGAAATTCTCGATTTTTTACGTGATTTGCCCCGAGGGGGATGAATCGGAAGCCGACGCCTACCGGAAGGTGATGGAACAATGTCAGGCGGCGGATGAACTCGGCTACCACTGCGCCTGGTTCGCGGAGCACCATTTCTCCAAAGTGGGCATGTGCCCGGACCCCTTGCTCTGGTGCGCGGCGCTGGCGCAGAAGACGAAGAACATCCGCCTGGGGACGGCGATCTCCATCATGCCCTTCCATAACCCGGTGCGTCTGGCCGAGCAGGCGGCGGTGGTCGATCTGTTGAGCGGCGGGCGGCTCGAACTCGGCGTGGGGCGGGGTTCCCAGCCCAAGGAGTTCAAGACGTTCGGCGCGAAACCCTCCGAGAGCAGAAAGCGGCTCGTCGAGGGAATGGAGATCGTATCCAGGCTACTGGAAGGCGAGCAGGTGACCTTCGAGGGCGAGTATTATCAGTGCCAGGACGTGGAAATCTTCCCCAAGCCCCTCCAGAAGCCGAGGCCGCCCATCTGGCTGGCGGGCACGAGCCCCGAGACCTACACCTATGCGGGTGAGAACGGCTTCAAGATCATGGCCTCGGCCGGCTTCAAGGGCCCCAAGGTCTACCGCGAGAAGATGAAGCTCTATGAAGAGGCCGTGGCGGCGAGGGGTGGAGACCTCTCCGATATCGACTACACCATGACGCACCGCTTCTACGTCTGCGAAGACAACGAACAGGCCGATTATCTGAAAAATTTTGAAAGAGGGCTTTCCTCCTATCTCGAATACCGCGCCAGGGTGAACGAGGTGGAGTTCACCGACGAGGAGGGCAGGCACCTCCAGCGCAACTGGAGCTACAAGCTCGACGTGCGCGAGTTCCTGAACGGCGGCGGCGTCATCGGCTCCGTGGAGGAGAACATTCAGGAGCTTTACCGCCTGAGGGATGATTTCGGGCTGAACCACGTGATTCTCGGCGTGTACGGCGACGGCATGAAGCACGAGGATTCTCTCAGACTTCTGGAAAGATTCGCCAACGAGGTCGCGCCCGCGATGGCCTGACGCGCCGCTCACCCGGCGCGCCCCACCCCACGCGAGCGCAGGCCGGGGAGGGTATCCGCATGACATACGTGTTCGATTGGGACGACGGCGAAAAGATTGAGATGGTGGACATCGAACTGCCCCGGGGCTGGCGCATCCTCATCGACCCCCGGAACACGAACTCCCGAATGCTCAGCATGGGGAACCAGGACATTCCCGTCGGCGGCGGAATCCCCGTCCATCTTCATGAAAAAGAAGAGGAAATCCTCTTCTTCCACGAGGGTGAAGCCGAGGTGGAGGTGGACGGCGAGGTCTACCAGGTCAAGGCGGGCATGACCGCCTTTCTGCCCGTGGGCGTGGAGCACGGCTTGAGAAACACCGGCGACGTTCCCCTGAAACTCCTTTGGTTCTTCTCACCGCCGGGATACGAGGAAATCTTCCGCCACATGGCGGACATCGACACCGACCACGGCAAGTACGAAGAACTGCACCCGAGGGAGGTGTAGGTTTGCATGGTGGTCAAAGTAGGGACTGCTCCACTGATTTGAGTCAGTGTTCACGCGCAGAGAGGATGCAGTTGAGGATAGAATAAACTACCTTTAAGAGACGACAACTTAGTTCACATTAAGCAGCAGACATTCGATATAAAGGCGCATGGAAGAAATTCAAAATATAATTGCCAAGTACGATGAAGCTTATGTTCGCGATTGTATCGAGTCGGTTGATGACATCAATCGCTATGCCTTGGCTTTCTATAAGGACGTAGCAGAGATTTACGATGCAGTAACACGCGTAAGAAATGTTCAGCGAAATCCAACGGGTTTCTCTCTCCAAGACGCACCGATTCTTGGTCTTCTTGTAAAACATTGGAAGCTCTTTAAGCTCATGCTCAGGTTCTACGAGGAAACTAACGCCGAGTTCATTTCCATTGTAGAGAGACCTTTAATCGAAGCTTCCGTCATAGCCACATATCTGCTGCAGCACGAAGATTCTGTAGTGGAGGATTATCGTCTTTGTTCATATAAGGGCAGACTCCGAATATTACGAGATATTGAAAACGGTTCTCCTTTTTTCGAGACCAAGGCGGGACAGAGACTTCTTAAGTCTGTCAGAGATAAACTCGCTATTGAAGGATTAGACGCAAATAGTTTCTCAGTTCAGAAAAAGAATAAATGGCGATTACAAGGAAAACGCTTCTATGACATCTTTGATGAGGTCGTAGGCAAAGAATTATATGCTTGCGTATATGGCATGATGTCAGAGTCAGTACACGGGTCTTGGAATGAATCAATGGACTGGGATTTAATACGAAACGAAGATGGAACTTTTTCAACTTATCCTTTTTTTCATCCCCCAGACATACGATTTGTTTCACCCACAATTCAATTCTCAACGCCCCCTTATCGTCTATGGCTCACGAGAATCGCCGTTGACGACGAATATCTCGTTGAAGTCCTTACTTGGGTGGAGAAATTCAATGAATTTCTTTTTCGCAAGTTTGACGATCTTTTCGATGGCTAAGTGATTGATTATGCTAGAAGATTTGCGAATCGTTCGTTTTATTTGGGAATGAAGCACGTGCTACTTCCCCGTCACTTCTTCAAATCAATCTTCTCTATCCAGTAGTACTGCGAGAGCGCCCTCAGGCCGGAGGGCTTGACGGAGACGAGTTCGGCCGTGGAGCCGTTCACGCCGCGCATGGGCCCTACTGCGCCTGCGCGATGGGCGTATCCTCGCGGTTGCCCCATTCCTTCCAGGAACTCATGTAGTTTTTCACCTTCGGGTAATCCAGGAGCCTTAAAGCGAAGTAACCGTGCGCCGCACGGTAGCCCGTCTGTCAGTAGGCGGTCACTTCTTTCTCGGGCGTGACGCCGATGGCCTCGAACTGCGCGCGAAGCTCGGCAGCAGGCTTCATCTCGCCCTCCGGCGTCAGGTGCTGCAGCCACTCCTGCCAGACCGCGCCGGGGATGATGCCGCCGCGCCTGGCGCGCACGCTCGTCGCCTCCCACTCCCCTATCGAACGGGTGTCGAGCAGCACGTGGTTGTCGTCCTCGATGGCCGCCAGCACGTCCTCGCGCGTAGCGAGTCGGTGCGGCTCGAACGCCATCTGGAAAGATGCGGCTTTGGGCGCCTCGGCGTCGCGCGTCGTCTCGAAGCCCGCCCGTTCCCATGCGCCATAGCCGCCGTCGAGCACGTGGACGTCCTTGTGGCCGAAAAGCTCCAGCATCCAGAAGCCGCGCACGCTCGTGTTGCCGACGAAATCGTCGTAGAAGACGATGGTGTTCTCGAACGAAACCCCCCGGTTCCCGAGCAGGAACGCCCACATGGAGAAGAAATTCCTCAAGGGCGCCTCGTCCGAGTCGTCGCTGTTCACGCCGTAGACGTCGAAATGCCGCGCGCCGGGGATGTGGCCCATCGTGTAGCGCTCGCCGGGGCGCGCGTCGATGATTCTCAAGTTCGGGTCGTCCATGCGCTCTTTTAATTGTTCGGCCGACCAGAGCAGGCCGGGGTTCGCATACCCTTTCGGGTTGTCGCTCGTCATGGTGTTCTCCTCCGCTAGTCCGTCCAGAAGCCGCCGTTCACGTCCACCGCCTCTCCGTTGATGTGCGCGGCCTCCTCGCTCGTGAGGAACAGGACGGTGTGCCACACGTCCTCGGGCGTCGTGAGCCTGCCCATGGGGTGCGCCTTCTCGGCGTTCACGAGCATCTCGGGCGGGGACTGGAAGTGAAGGCCCGTATCGGCCGGGCCGGGCTGGATGGTGTTGATCGTAACCCCCGTCCTGGCGAGTTCGCGCGCCAGGTTGAACGTCATGGCGAGCAGGCCCGCCTTGGCGGCGGAGTAGGTGAGGTTGGGGCCGATGCCCCCCATCTTGCCCGCGATGGACGCGAAGCTGAGGATGCGCCCCGTGCCCGAGGCCTTGAGCGCCTCGATGGTCTCCTGGATGCAGAAATACGGCGCCAGGAGGTTCACGTTCAGCACGACGTTCCAGTCTTCCTCTTCGAGTTCCATCGGCGGGCGAATCGGCATGTAGCCGGCCACGTTCGCCAGCACGTCGCAGCCGCCCAGCCATTCGAGCGCCGCGCGCATGGTGGCGCGGATGGCGTCCACGTCGGCCAGGTCGCAGGGGAGCTTGAAGAGTTGATCGGATGGGCCTTCTATCGCGTCGAAGGCAGGGCCTTCCCTGTCGGTGGCGAAAACCCTGGCGCCGGCTTCGATATAGCCTTGCAGGATGCGCTTTCCCATCGCCCCCGCCGCGCCCGTGAGGATGACCTTCCGGCCCTGGAAATCAAAACGAATGGGCATTGCGTCACTCCAGTTCTTATGGTTCGGCATGAATGGAATCTATAATTCGGTTTCCGATGCGCCGGATGATACACCACATACCGAAGGTGAGAAAGCGGGCGGGGGAAGTTCTTCTGCATGGCGAAAGGCCCCATGTGCGCCGTTTTTCGGGGTTTTGTTTTGCCTGTCCAGTTGTTATAATTCGCGCATCGAAGCCAAGCGAAACGCCATCGCGTTCCGTCGAGCCCAGGTGGGATGGCGGTGGGAGGTAATGGACGTATCTGCATATCAATCAGACAAAGGACAAGACCATAAAAGCGCCCTGCGGCATGTGGTTTGGCGCCACAAACGAGTGGAGGTTGTGATGGCTGAACTCTCATACATCGGGAAAAGCGTTCCTCGCGTCGATGGGCCGGAGAAGGTGACGGGCCGGGCCATGTTCACCCTGGACCTTCAATTGCCCAAAATGCTCCACGGGAGGCTGCTGGGAAGCCCCCTGCCGCACGCGCGGATCAAGAATATCGACACCAGCCGCGCCGAGAGGCTCCCCGGCGTCAAGCTCATCATGACGCACAAGGACATTCCCGAGGGAGTGGAGTGGGGCGTCGTGCCCGTCTGCTACGATCAGCGTCCTCTCGCCTCGGACAAGGTGCGCCACGTGGGCGACTCGGTGGCTGCCGTCGTGGCGATTTCAGAAGACATCGCGATAGAAGCGCTCGATCTGATCGACGTGGACTACGAGGAGCTTCCCGCCGTCTTCGATCCGAGAGAAGCGATGCAGGAGGGCGCCCCCGTCATTCATGACAGGTACCCGGACAACATCGCCTTCACCAAGCACATGGAATTCGGCGAGGTGGACCGCATGTTCGACGAGGCTCACCACGTGAGCGAGCTGGCCACATCCTCCTCGCGCCAGATGCACGGCTCTTTGGAGGCGCACGTCTCCATCGCCGAGTGGTCGCAGAAGGGCGACGTGACGGTCTACAACTCCTCGCAATGCCCGAGTCTATCGAGCCAGTATTTCTCCAAACTCCTGAAGATTCCAGAGGCCCAGATTCGCGTGATCACGAACTACGTGGGCGGAGGGTTCGGCGGAAAGGCGACGAGCAAGTTCAACATCGATTTCCTCTCCATCATCGCGGCGAAAAAGCTGGACCTTCCCGTGAAATTCTATTACACGCGCGAAGAGGAGTTCCTGCTCGGCACCCACCGGACGAAGCAGTTCCACGTCTGGCGTCTCGCCACCGACAAGGACGGCATGCTGCTCGCGCGCGACACCCGGATGGTGGTGGAAAACGGCGGCTATTCCGATTACAGCCCGGCGGTCGGCGGCATCACGGCGCACATGGGCGGTAGCATCTACAACTACAAGGCCTATCGCCACCACGCGGACGTCGTCTGCACGAACGTCCCGCCCGGCGGCGCGATGCGCGGAATCGGCAACGCGGGCTATGCGTTCGGGTCGGAGCTCGCCATGGAGAAACACGCCGAGGAAATCGGCATGGACCCGGCGGAGTTCCGCATCAAGAACTTCGTGAGAAGGGGCGACACCACCATCATCGGGGCCAAGATTACGAGTTGCGGCGTATCCGAGTGCGTACAGGAAGCGGTCAAGCGCGTGCCCTGGCGCGAGAAACAGCCGAGCAGCAACGGTAAAAAGCGCGGTTTCGGGCTTGCCGCGGCGGTGCACTTCACCGGAGCGCGCGCGATGGGGCCGGAAACGGCGGGCGCGTTCATCAAGATGAACAAGGACGGCACCGTGCAGTTGCTCTCCGGCACCATCGAGATGGGCAACGGCTCGGACACCACGCTCGCGCAGATTTGCGCCGAAGCGATTGGCGTTCGGATGGAGGACGTGCGGATCATCAACGGCGATACCGCGGTGAACCCCTACGGATGGGGCGTGCGCGGAAGCCGCACGACGACCATCGACGGCGAGGCCACGCGCCTGGCGTCCGTGCAGGCGAAGAACATGCTCTTCAAGGGCGCGGCCGAGTTGCTCGAATGCGACCCGAATGACCTCGACGCGCGAGACGGCAAGATTTTCGTCACAAGCTCTCCCGAGCGGCAGGTGACCCACAGCGAAGCCTACATGAAGATATATGAAAAAGAGGGCAGCGAGGCCGTCTACACGGCGTCTTCGTACGACTCGCCGAGCGAGACGCCGGACCCCGTTACGGGCTACGGAAACTGGTCCGCCGCCTACGCCTACGGCGCCAAGGTGGCGGAAGTGGAAGTGGACACCGAAACCGGGGCGTACGAGGTCTTGCGCGTCATCAGCACGAACGACTGCGGAACCATCGTGAACCCCGCCGGCGCGCAGGGCCAGTTGGACGGCGGCGCGCTCATGGGCGTGGGCTACGCCATGATGGAGGATTTCGAGTGCGAGGACGGCATGCCGGTGAACGCGAACTGGCTCGACTACAAACTGCCCACGACCCAGGATTTGCCCGAACTCGAAGCGGTGCTCATCGAGACGGAAAATCCCTCGGGGCCTTACGGGGCAAAAGGGTTGGGCGAGATGGCGCAACTCGGGACGTCTGCGGCGATAGGCAACGCGATCTATGACGCCGTGGGCGTGCGGATCACCTCGCTGCCGATTACGCCGGAGAAGGTGCTGGCCGCGTTGAACGAGAAGAACGGCGAATAACGAGAGAGGGGAGAGAAAAATGGCTTTTCGGCATCTACCCGCGAACAGCGCGGAGGAAACGCTCGCCGCCCTGAAGGAGCATGGCGACGACGGAAAAGTTTACGCAGGCGGCGTGGCCCTCTCGATTCTCATGAAATCGGGGGTGTACGAACCCGAGGTGTTGATAGACATCGCCGGCGCGGGCGATCTGGATTTCATCGAAGGGACCGATAACGGCGGTATCCGGGTCGGGGCGAAGACGGTGCACCGCAAGCTCGAACTCTCCCCGCTCGTCCAGGAGCGCTTCCCGCTCCTCGCGGAAATCTTTCATAACGTGGCGACGATTCGCATCCGAAGCCAGGGAACGGTTGGCGGCAACCTGTGCTTTGCGGAACCGGCGTCTGATCCTCCCGGCGCATTTCTTGCCCTGGAAGCCCGCATGAACACGAGGAAGGCGGACGGAACGGAACGCGTGATTCCGGCGGCGGAGTTCTGGACGGGATATTACGAGTGCGCCCTGGATGAGGATGAGTTGCTCTGCTCGATAGAGGTCGACCCGCTGCCCGACGGCTTCCGTACGGCGTGCACGCGCTTCACGACGCGCTCGAAAGAGGACAAGCCCTGCGTGTCCGTCTCCACGGCGGTGCTCACCGAAGAGGACGGCAAGACGGCCAGGGAGGTGAGAATCGGCCTGGGCGGCGTGGAGGCCGTTTTCAGGCGTCTTACGGCGGCGGAAGAGGGCCTTCAAGGTATGGAACTCAACCAGGAGAACATCGACGCCGTGCTCGCGGATAAGCTCGACGACCTGGAGCCGCTGACCGATATACGCGCGAGCGGCGACTACAGGCGGCAGGTGACGCCCGTCCTGGTTCGGCGAACTATCCTGAAGGCGCTGGGCGCATCCTGAATCATCCGCCGGGTTCTTTTTCCTGGATCCGGGAGAGGAAAAAATTTCTGGCCCGTGTGTTGTTCTCCATGTTAGTCTTTCATCAGGAGCGGTGAAATATCCATCCTCCCGTTCCGTTCGGCTTGGGAAGAGAAGACCTAACCAGAGGCGGTGGAGTGTCGCGAACGCCTCTTTTGACTTTGCCCGGAAGACTTTCACGAGGAGGTGGACGATGAAAAGAAATCGGAAAAATCGCGTCGGCGTCGCGCTTTTGGGTTTCGTCATGGCCCTCGTCTTGTTCGCCGCGCCGGCCGCCGGGGGCGAAATCGACGAACTGAAGGCGCAGATCAAGGCGCTCATGAAGCGGCTCGAAGCCCTGGAGGCCCGCGAGAAGAAGATGGAGGCCGAGGTGAAGGCCGTCCAGAAAAAAGCCGTGTCGACCGGCGACTTTCCAGGTTCATGGAAGGTCCCGGGGAGCAACACGTCGGTTTCGTTCAGCGGCTTCGTGAAGCTGGATGCGATCTACGATTTCGACAAGGATTTCGGGGATTCCTTTTACGTTTACGCTAACCCAAGCGCCATTCCTCTTGATGGTGAAAAAAGCCAGCCCAACCTCTCCTTGCACGCAAAGCAGACGCGCTTGCGTTTCGACAGTCTGACGTCGACAAGCGCAGGCCAGCTCAAAACCCGGATTGAAACCGATTTCTACGGCGACGGTAATACTCTTCGGTTGCGCCACGCCTACGCCTCGCTGGGTCCGGTGCTTGCCGGCCAGACCTGGACGACGTTGATGGATGAAAACACCTACGCCGATACGGTGGACTTCGACGGACCGGTGGGCGTTGTTACGGGTCGCATGCCACAGGTGCGCTACTCTCATGCCATGGGCAAGAACCTCACCGCCCAGGTCGCGCTCGAGGACCCTGGTAGCCCAGCAATTCTGGGAACTGCATCCTCCTCCCAGGATCGGCTGCCGAATCTTCTGGCGGCTCTGCGCCTGAAAACGAGTTGGGGCGCCGTCAACGTGTCGGGTTTGATGGGGCAGGTTCTTTATGAAGAGGGCGCGGTGGAAGAAAGCCTCACGATCTCCGCCCTCCATTTGGGCGCGAACATCGGTTTAGGCAAGGACACCCGCCTGTGGGGGACTTTTAACGCAGGTCAGGGCGGCTTGGCGAACTTCATGGTCGGAGCGCCCGCCGCCGCCATCCTGGGCGCGAATGGCGAACTGGAGGCGATCGATTCCATGGGCGGTTTCGTCGGTCTCACCCACAATTGGAGCAGCGCCGTGAGTTCAGGCTTCTATTACGGCTGGGTGAAGAATGACTTCGAGGATGCCGCCAAGGCGACGTACCCGGATCTCAGCGAGTCGCTCCAGTCGATCCACGCCAACGTCTGGTGGTCTCCTGCGCCCAAGGTGAGGGTAGGCGCCGAGATCATGAAAGGCTGGCGTGAGACCAACGGTGGCGGTGAGGGCGATGCTACGCGCTTCCAGTTGGGGCTTGTGTATAGTTTCTAGGTCATTCGTTCAGGGCTTGCGGTTCTCTGCTTGAATTGTGAGGCGTTTGGGGCGAGAGGGTTTCGTAATCCTTGATAACCTTCACAAATGATGCCCCGTCACCCGGTGTGGGTGGCGGGGCTTTCCTCTGGCGGCGCTCGGCTTAATGCGCCCGTTCAGCGGAATGACGACGAAATGCTCCCCAGGCGCCATACTTCAATTCCCCGTTTCTTGTTTTCTCTTCCTGGCGGAAAGAAACTCCGTCTCTAGTTTCAATATTCCATCGGCGATGTTTTGAGCGAATTCCCGCCGGTATGCCCGGCCGTTTCTCTCTTGCGCCGGCGGGATGAGTTCTCCCACGCGAATGACGAGCCAGGGGTCCAGGATTCCCCGCGGGCTGATGAGCGAATTCGACCCTGCGATATAGACCGGGAGAACGGGCGCGCGGCTGATAGTGGCGAGGGTGGCGACGCCTTCCTTCACTTCCACTTCGGCCGTCGAATCCACGATGCCGCCCTCGGGAAAAATCACCACCACGCCGCCCAGGCCCAGGAGTGTACGCGCCATCCTGAAGGTGCTGGCGCGCGCTGTCCCCTCCCTGTCCACCGGGAAGGCGCCGAAGCAGGTGATGAGCCTGGCGAACAGGGGGTTGCGGAACAACTCGCGCTTCGCCATGTGGTACACCCGCCTCGGCAGGAAGGAGGCGAGGATCATGGGGTCGAGATAGCTTCTGTGGTTCGAGGCCACGATCAGCGGGCCGTCGGGCGGCACGTTGCGCATGCCCTGGACGTCGACTCCGCCGAAGGCGAGCCGGAGACCCGCCTGGAAAACCTTTTTAAGCCAGGTCGGCTGGCCGTTCGAGGGCAGGGTGGTTGGTTGTTGCGCGCTCATGTTCGTGGTTTCAGCATTCCGCTGCCGGGTTCCCCCTTGTCCGAAATGCGGTCCTCCCAAACGTGAAACTCGGAATTCATCTTCGGTTCATCATATTAGAATCTCTCCATTCGCCGCAAAGCGTTCGGGAAACGGCGTTCAGTCGAAGTCGTGCTGGTGGTGCTGCTGGTCGTGCCACACCTTGCCGAAGGCGCGGATGACGTCCTCGGCGGTGATGATTCCCAGAAGTTCGGTCGGGTCCTCGCGGCTCACCACGGGCAGGCGCGAGATGCGCCTGTCGCCGAGTTTGGCCATCACCGAGTCGAGCGATTGGTCCGGATGCGCGTGCATGATGTATTTCTTCTTCGCTATCTCGCCCAGGGGCTTTTGCAGGATGCCGGCGGCCTGCGCCTGGCTGAAGTCATAGTTGCTCGCCATGCCGGAGAGTTTCCCGTCCGTGTTCAGGACGGGATATCCGGTGATGGCGCTTCCCCTCGTTCTCTCGATCGCCTCTTGGATCGTGATGTCCTCGGGCAGGGTGACGACGTCGCCGATCATGGCGTCGGACACGTGAATCTCGTGCAGGAGGTGTTCGGTCTCATGGTCGGGCAGCGCGACGCCGTCCTGTGCGGAGAGCGCGCTGTATATCGGCTCGGGGTGCCAGAATCGCGCGAGTGCGAGGGATATGGCGTTGGCCACCATGAGCGCGAGAATGATGTGGTAGTCCTGCGTGAGCTCGAAGATGATGAGAACCGACGTCATGGGCGCGCGAATGACGGCCGCGAATGCCGCGCCCATGCCCACGAGCGCGTATCCGCCCTGATGGGCCACGAAGCCGGGGAAGGCGAACTCGGCGAGAGACGCCACGGCCCCGCCCGCCATCGCGCCCATGAACAGCGTCGGCGCGAAGATGCCGCCCAGGGAGCCGGTTCCGTAGGAAACCGCGGTGGCGATGAGCTTCAGGACGAGCAGGCACAGGAGGAAGGGCAGCGTGTAGCCGTGCGTGAGCGCCTTGCTCACGGCGGGATAGCCCACGGCGAAGACCTCGGGGAACCAGATGCCGATCACGCCCACGAACAGGCCGCCGAGACCCGTGGCGACGACCCCCCGGAATCCCCAAAGGCGCTTCCAGCCCGAGCGCACGAACAGCAAACCCTTGATGAACGCGACGCCCACGAACGCGCAGACGACGCCTACGAAGGCGTAGAGGAGGAGTTCCAGCGGACTGTCCAGAGAGTAGGGCGGCACGGAGAACACGGGTTCGTTGCCCAGCATGGCGCGCGAGACGACCGATGCGGCGACCGCCGCGAACACGATGGAGCCGAGCACGCGCGCGTTCAGGTCGCCCACCAGCTCTTCGAGCGTGAATGTGACGGCGGCGATGGGCGTGTTGAACGCGGCGGCCAGGGCGGCGGCGCAGCCCACCGGGACGAGCGCCTGCACGCGGCGTCTTTTGAGAGAAAAAGTCTCGCCGATCCAGCTCGCCAGACCTGAGCAAATCTGGACGGTGGGGCCTTCGCGGCCCAGGCTGGAGCCCGAGCCGATGTTGAGCACCCCGATGAGGAACTTGCCTATCCATACGCGCTTGTCGATGTGGCCGTTGTGGGCGACGTAGGCGATTTTCGTCTGGGGGATGCCGCTGCCCCGGGCCTCGGGCGCGAAATACTGGAGAAAGAGCGCGGATAGAAAAGCGCCCCCCGCAGGGATGAGCGCCACCCAGTACCAGGCGCGTTCGATGAGGGAAAGATCGTGGGAGCCGAAGAGAACGTGATGCGCCCAGCCAAGCGCGACGTGGAAGCACACGGCGACGAAGCCGGCCAACGCTCCCACGATGATGGTCGTAAGGTAGAAAATGCCGTCGTCGGAGAACTCGAAGTGGAGCAGCCAGCCGAGAAGCCGTATTCGAAAGTTTTTCCAGCTCACAACCTTTACCTATCGAAAAGGTCTTTCGTGCGGCGGTTCAGCGCGTGATGGCCCCTGTCGGATGCGGGCCGACGGGCGGGTGCGGTGCGGGGTCGATTCCATCCCGGCGGAGCCTGTCCTCATACCATTTCTTCTCGATGCCGTTCGCCTCGTCCATCGGGGCCAGGTCGCAGAAGATTTCGATGCGGTGGCCGTCCGGATCGCAGAAATACATGGCCCTGTTCTCGCCCCACGAGCCGTCGCCCTCGGGATGGGTGGGGCTGTGCACCAGGGGTCCGCGCACGATTTCGACCCCGCATTCCTCGAGCCAGTCCCCCCAGGCGAAGAACTCCGAGCGGTCTTTTACCCGAAATGCGAAATGATGCAACCCCAGATCCTTTACGGGGCCTTGGTCGCCGGTTCTCATTTCCTTGAGATCGGGTTGCTCGCCGGTGTGGTATACTAGGTTCAAATCGTGATGCAACGCGCTGCAGCGAAGGAAGCAAAGGCCCACGCCCAAGCCCGGAAGTTCACCGGGGTCGTGGCGCTCCGAGAGGCTGAACCCGAGAATTTCGGTGTAGAATCTGAGGGATTCCTCGATGTCGGACACCTTGACGGCGACGTGCTGGAGTTCTGCCAAAGAGGTTTCGGGTCGGGGCATCGTGCATTCTCCTTGATTTTTCTTGATCCTGGGGCGCGCTGCGCCCGCCGGGGATGAATATAGCGCAACTTTTCCGTGGGAGAAACGCGGCTTGGGTCGTTTGGATGGAAAGAGGGCGATCGTTACGGGCGCATCGCGCGGAATCGGCGAATGCATGGCGCATCGCTTCGCGGAAGAGGATGCGCGACTCTACCTGGCCGCGGACGGAACGCCGGAGGAACTCGAAAGCGTCGCGCGCAAATGCGAGGCGGCCGGCGGCACGGCCGTATACGGAACCTTCGATCTGGCGGAAGAGGGAGCGGCCGAGCGCATGGTGGAAGCCGCCGCCGGCGCTCTGGGCGGCGTGGATGTTCTCGTGAACAACGCAGGGATTCGCGCGAGCCGGCCGTTCGGGACTTTCTCTTATCAAGATTTTGGCCGCGTCGTCGCCGTGAACCTGCGCGCTCCTTTTTTCGCGAGCCAGGCCGCCTTGCCGCTCATGCGCGAGGCGGGCGGCGGGAGAATCATTCACGTCGCGAGCCAGTTGGGCTCGGTGGCGGCGCACGAGACCGCGCTCTACAGCGCGACCAAGGCGGCGCTGATTCAACTCACGCGCTCGATGGCGCTCGAACTCGCGGGCGAGAACATTCTGGTGAACGCCGTCAGCCCCGGCCCCACGGCGACGGAATATCTCAAGAAACACGCCTACAAGACGCCCGAGGAGCGCGCCCAGCGTCTGGCCACCGTGCCGATGGGGCGTTTCGGCGAACCGGACGAGATAGCGAGCGCCGTGTTGTTTCTCGCTTCCGGGGACGCTTCTTTCGTGCACGGGCACAACCTCGTGGTGGACGGCGGCTATATTATTCATTGATGATGCGGGCCGGGGATTTTTTCGGGGAGGTTGTGCCCGGAAATACCCGGGACGTCATGAATCAGTAGGGGCGGTTCGCGAACCGCCCCTACTGGTTTTTCGTATTTCAACCGGCGGGTGAGGGCTGCTCCCTTGCCGCCGCATTCAGAAGGAGCTTGAGCCGTGAGCATGAAAGTGGGAGTCGTGGGTTTGGGCGTCATGGGCGGCGCGTTTTCGGGCCACATGCTGGACGCCGGCATGGAAGTGGCGGGCTATGACCCGCTGGATGCGATGTACGAGAAATTCGAGGGCAAGAACCTGCGCCGCGCCTCCTCGCCCGCGGACGCCGCCGGCGGGGCCGACCTGGTGATGACCTCGCTCCCGAACTACAGGGTCGTGGGAGAGGCGGTAACCGGCGAGGGAGGGGTTCTGGAAGGGATATCTTCCGGCGGCATCATCGCGGATATGAGCACGGTTCCGCCGAAATTTTCAAAAGAGATGGCCGAAAAAGCGGGTGAGAAGGGCGTGAGTTGGCTCGATTGCCCTGTGAGCGGCGTGGGCAAGCAGGCGGCCGTCAAGGACCTGGTGGTGATGGCCGCAGGCCCCGGAGCCGCGTTCGATAAGGCGAAGCCCGCCTTCGACGCCATCGGCAAGAAGACGATTTTCGTGAGCGAGCAAAACGGGCTGGCCGCCCAGTTGAAACTCGTGGTGAATCTGGTGCTCTTCATCAACATGGCGGGAGCTTGCGAGGGCCTCACCCTCGGCCTCAAGGCGGGAATTCCCGCAGACGTCATGCTGGAGACGCTGTGCTCGGGCGCCGCCGGATCGAACGTGCTCGACGTGCGCGGCAAGGACATGCTGGCCGGGAATTTCCCCGAATCAGGCCCGATTTGGATAGTGCTGAAGGACCTCGAATGCGCCATCGACTCCGCCAAGGACCTCGACGTGCCCGTGCCGCTCGGCGGCCTGCTGGAGCACCTCTATATGGCCCAGCGAAGCAAGGGCAGGCAGCATGAGGACGGGAGTTCGATCTTCCGCATCTACCAGGAACTGGCGAACATCGCTTGATGGTCGAGAACAAGGCGGCGTCTTTGGGGAGTCTTCACCGCCGCGTGTCCGCTTTCCGTGGAGACCCGGCGGTTTCCTCTTCTCGGGCATGTGCGCGGGGCCAGGAAGTGGAGCGATATGTCGCTTTAATAATTCCTTCTAACTGTTTGAAATGAAAATTATTGGTTTAATTTGAAGACGGCGGGATCGGCATCCCTCCTTCCGTGGTCGAGGATTTTTAGCCGATGACGGACGAGCGGATGATCTGGCGCAACTCCTCGTCGTTCAGCGTGTCGATTTGCTCGAAGGTGATGAGGGCCGTGGTGTCCGGGTCGCCCCGCTCTCCCCACCAGAGCCGGAAGCTCTTCTCCTGGTAGCTGTAGCGGATGTCCGCGTCGACGCCTTCGATTTCTCCCGCAAGAATGCGGCTCATTCGCTCCGCCATGGTGCGGCTGTGTTTTCTTTGCGCTTCGATGTTTTCCACGAAAGCGTCTCCCCATTCTACTCGGTGATTATCCCCAAGGCGGGGCGGGGGATGGCGCTTTCTCATCCGCCGGGCCGCCGTTTTTCTCATCCTTCAAACGCTCTTCTGCGATCCGCAGAAGATGAGATGCCATGAATGGCTACAGAATATACGTCTTTCCCTCTTCGAGCACCTCAAATGACGTCCGGGCGCTTTGCCTCCCGGGCGACCCGCCAGATGGAATTGGATGGCCACTCCTTCTGAAGCCTCGTGAAGGTAAAATTTCCTGCGCGCCGCTCGATTATAGGCACAGCCGAATCGCCTTGGGAAGATATGCCGCCTAAACCGCTTCCCACCTCCCGCTTTTGGAGCGCCTGCGTTTTCCGAAATCGTCCATCTGGGCGACGGTGGAGGCGGGGAATATGGGGCCGTCCGTACAAACGCGCCAGCCCGAGCAAGTGCACTGGCCGCACAGGCCGACGGCGCACTTCATATACCTCTCGATCGCGAAATACGTCCGCTCGGCGGGCAGTTTCGGCAGGCACGCGGCCATCATCCGCTCGGGACCGCAGACGGCGTAGCTTTCCGCCTCGACGGGCAGGAGTTCGGTCACCAGGCCCTTGTGTCCCAAAGCGCCGTCTTCTGTGGCGACGTGGACGGGGCCGAGTTCCCTGAATTCCTCATAAAAGAGAATCTCGTCCGCCGTGCGCCCGCCGAGGACGAAACAAGGCGCTTCTGAAGCGAGGGCGAGGAGCCTCAATTCCGCAATCCCCACGCCGCCGCCGATGAGAGCGGGCCGCTTGAGCGGCGGGTAGCCCTGCCCGAGCGGGCCGCGCAGCCCGATTTCGTCTCCCGGCTTAAGGGCGGCCAGTTTTTCGGTGAACGCGCCCGCTTTTTTCACGGTAACGGCGTTGGGGTAGGAGAGCGTGAAGGGTTTTTCTCCCAGGCGCGGCAGCCAGACCATCATGAACTGCCCGGGCGTGGATTCGATTTCCCGATCGAAGAAAACCGTGTGCGTCCACTCGCTTTCCCGGCGGTTCTCCACGACCTTGAAAACGCTACGCATGGGAGCCGCCCCCATTCACCGCACGATGCGCGGCGCCGATGAGGGCGGACATCGGCTCGCCATCCAGATATTCCTGAATTCCCTCCCAGATTTCTTGGGTGAGGGCCGCGGCCTCGTGCGTGCTCTTCCGCATGAAGGCGGTGCCGATTCCCAGCACGCCGGCCCCCGCGAGGATATATTCCACCGCGTCCTCCCAGGTTTCGATTCCCCCGTATGCGACGATGGGGCAGCCGAATCGCGTATACGCCTCATACGTCATGCGCAGGTTGACGGGCTTGAGCGCGGGACCGCTGATGCCGCCCGTCACGCCCGCGAGGATCGCCGCCCGGCTCTGGATGTCCACGGCCAGCCCCGGCCCAAGTGTATTACCGCAGCCCAGGGCGTCCGCGCCCGCGCTCAGGCAGGAATCCGCCACGGCGAGGTAGTCGCTGTTGGGCGATAGCTTGGCGATGACGGGCTTGTCCGTCTCCCCGCGCACGCGCTCGATGACCTCGGCGGAGAGGACGGGGTTCTGGCCGATGCTCTCCATGATGGTCTGCTCGCCCGGCTCCTTGTTCGGGCAGCCCAGGTTCACCTCGATGGCGTCGCCGAACCTCGACATCCGGTTCGTAACCTCGGCGAACTCACGTGCGTCTCCGCCATACACCGACACAATGAGCTTCGCGTTCTTGAGCTTAATTTCCTCCAGGTCTTGTTCCCAGTCCTCCGCGCTTTGGGTCGGGAGGGCGAGGGAGTTGAGCACGGCGCCTTCGGGGGGGTATACGACCACGGGGTTGTCGTTGCCGGGCTTCTCGCGGGGGCCGACCGATTTCGTAACGTAGCCGCCCAGGCAAGCGCCCGCGCGCTCGAAAGCGGTGAAGACTTCCGGGTAGCTCAGGATGCCGCTGGCGTTGATCAGGGGCGGGTCGATCCTTGGGAGCGGTATCACGGTCTGCTGCCTCTTCCGAGAGGAAGTGTGCGGGCGGACGGGCTCGATGGATGGAGTATAGTGGGAATGGGCGTTTCAAGCCAACTTGCAATGAGAAAAATCCGGGTGGCGGAGCTTTGTGGTCTACCGGATTATTGCAAAATGCCCGAAATGGTGGTCTAAATGGCCCTGTTCGCCCTTTTCGTTGGGCAAAGAAGGAAAGGGCCGCTCAAACACGCGCAAGCCGAGGCCTTGCGCCGAGAGGAAAAATCCCGTGGTCGCCATCTTGATCGGCTGCTATCTCGTAGCGACGCTCACGCACCTCTACCTGCTCTTCACGGGCAGGCCGTCGGGCGTCGTCTACGGCGTCGGAGCGCTGCTCGTGGGGTTCGCGCTTCACACCCTCATGCTGGGGGTGAGCTTCGCCTCCGCCACGCCCGAGGGTTGGGGGCCGTGGCTGAGCGGGATGGCGTGGATCATCATCCTGATGTATCTGATCGTCTACGCGCGCTACCGCGACGTCGCCCTGGGCGGATTCGCCGTGCCGGCGGCGTTCATTCTCGAGGGATACGCAGCCGCTTTTCCCGGCGTGTGGGGCGCGGGCTCGATCGCCGTGCAGGGCTATCTCCTCAAGGGCCACGCGGTGCTGGCGCTTCTGAGTTGGGCCGCGTTCTTTCTGCTCTTCGCCTCGGCGCTCATGTATCTGGTGCAATCCCAGCAGCTCAAATCCCGAAGGCCCAGCGCCTGGCTGCACCGCCTGCCATCGCTCGACATTCTCGACGATCTGAACCACAAGATTCTCTATTTCGGCTTCGCGTTCCTGACGGCGAGCCTGCTGCTCGGATCGATGTGGGCGAAATCGCGCCACGGCGCCTACTGGAGCCTCGACCCGGTGCGCACCTGGCCGCTGATACTCATCTGGGGCGCGTACGGACTCCTGCTCGTCTGCCGGCTCACCAGAAGCTGGAAGGGAAAGCGCTCCGCCGTTTTCTCGATGGTGGCCTTCTTCGCCGCGCTCCTCGCGCTGGTGGTTCATTTCCAGGGAGCGGGTTAGAAGATGTCCATCATTCTCGCGGGCGTGAGCCATCACAACACGCCGCTCAGCATTCGCGAGCGCCTCTACTTCCCCGAAGACCACATGGGGGAGTGGCTCGACCGGCTGGCGGGCTACAGCGGGCTGGAGGAGCGCCTCATCCTCTCTACCTGCAACCGGGTGGAAGTCTACAGCGCGGCGGAAGATTTCGAGGTGGGGCTCGACGCGATCCACCGCTTCTTCCTGGAATCGCGCGACGTCGGCCCGGATGAGCTGAACGCCCACCTCTACGTTCACCGGGAGGACGAGGCCACGCGCCACCTGTTCACCGTGGCGTCGAGCCTCGATTCCATGGTAGTCGGCGAACCGCAGATTCTGGGGCAGGTGAAAGAAGCCTACCGGGTCGCTCACGCCTCGGGCCACGCCGGCAAGGCGCTCACGAACCTCTTCTCCCGCGCGTTTCGCGTGGCGAAGAAGATTCGCGAGCAGACGCCGATTGGCGAGTCGCCCGTATCGGTGAGTTCCGTGGCCGTGGACTTGGCGAAAAGGATATTCGGCTCTCTCGGGGGCAAGAACGTGCTCCTGCTCGGCGCGGGCGAGATGGGCGAGGCGGCGGCGCGGCACTTAAAGGCGAGCGGGGCCGACACCCTTCGCGTGGCGAACAGGACGCTCGCGCGCGCTCAGGAGCTGGCTTCCAGGCTCAAGGGCCGCGCCGTGAGTTTCGACAATCTCGAAGGAGCGCTCATCGACGCCGACGTCGTCATCGCTTCGACTTCCTCGCAGGGCTTCGTTCTCGACAAGCCGACCGTGGCGGCCGCTCTGGAGCAGCGCCGCGGCGCGCCGGTCTTTCTCATCGACATCGCCGTGCCGAGGAACGTGGCCCCCGACGTGAACGACCTGGAAGACGCCTATCTCTACGACGTGGACGATCTCCAGTCCGTCGCGGCGGACAACCTGCGGGGGCGCGAGGAGGTCGCCCGCGACGCGCGCGCGATACTGGAAACAGAAGTGGAGACCTATCTCGCCCGCCAGAAGGCGGAGGAGCTCAGGCATACCTTCGCGGCCATACGCTTCTTCGCGGAGTCGATGCGCGAGGCGGAAGTCGAAAAAACTTTTCAAAGACTGCCCGAACTGGGCGAGGGCGGCCGCGATGCGCTCGACGCCATGACGAAGGCGCTGGTCAACAAGCTCCTCCACCATCCCTTCGCCGTCCTGCGCCAAATGGCGGATGAGGACGTGGAAGGGATTTCGGTCGAATCCGTCCAGAAGCTCTTCGGCGTGGAGTCCGAGAGCGATGAAGATCCTCCCGAAGCGTCAGCAGAAGAATCGGACTGAACCATGAGCGAAACGCTGCGCTTAGGCTCCCGGGGTAGCGCGCTGGCGCGCGCGCAGACGGCTCTGGTGGCCTCGCAAGTGGAGGAGTTGAACCCGGGCCTCGTCGTGGAGGAAGTCATCGTCCGCACGCGGGGAGACGCCTTGCTCGGCTCCCCGATCCACGAACTCGGCGGCAAGGGGCTTTTCGTCAAGGAGATCGAAGACGCCCTGCTGCGAGGCGAAATCGACGCCGCCGTCCATAGCCTGAAGGACCTGCCGAGCGAACTGCCCGAAGGCCTCATCCTGGCCTCGATACCCGAACGGGAAGAACCCTGGGACGCCCTGGTTTCGCGGGGCGGGGAATCGATCCGCGGCCTGGCGCCGGGCGGCAGAATCGGCACGAGCAGCCTGAGGCGCATCGCGCAGATAAGGCGCTACCGGAGCGATCTGGAGATTGTGGAACTGCGCGGAAACGTGGACACGCGCCTCGAGAAAGTGGCGGCGGGCGAGGTCGAGGCCGCGGTTCTCGCCTTGGCGGGTCTCAAGCGGCTGGGGCTGGAGGAGCGGGCGACCGAATCGCTTGCGCCCGAACTCATGCTGCCCGCCGCGGGGCAGGGCGCGCTCGCGGTCGAGACGCGGGAGGATGATGCGGCGGCGCGACGCCTCGTTGGATATCTCGATCATCCGGAGACGAGACGCGCCGTGATGGCCGAGCGGGCCGTGATGGCGCGCCTGGAGGGAGGATGCCAGTTGCCTCTCGCCGTCTTCGCGGAGAATCGGAAAAACGGGTTTCTCATCAAAGCCCGCCTCGCGAGCGTGGACGGCGAGCGGATGGTGGAGAAAGAACGAACGGGCCGGCCTGATGACGCCATGCGTTTGGCCGAAGACCTTGCAGAGGACGTTCTCGCAAGCGGCGGCGCGGAGATATTGAGGGACGCGCGATGAGTGACTCCCGAAGCCGGGGAGCAGACGCGCGTCCTCTCGCAGGCAAGACAATCCTCGTCACGCGCCCCGAGCAGGGGGCCTCGCGCATGGGCGAGACGCTTTCGGACCTGGGCGCCTGCGTGCGTCTCGCGCCCATGATACGAATTACGGAGCCTGAAGATTGGGCACCGGTGGATGCGGCGATTCGCGCGCTGGATGAATATCAGCGGATAATCTTCACGAGCGCGAACGGACCGAAATATCTGGCGAAAAGGCTCGGCGATCTCGGCGCTGCGCCAGAGGCGATCCCCACGGAAACGTCGATCCTGGCCGTCGGGCCCGCCACGGCCGCCGCTGTGGAGAAATATCTGGGTAGGACGCCCGATATGGTGGCCGGAACATACGCGGCGGAGGGCGTCGTCGCGCTCTTTCAGGATCAGGATATGGCCGGGGAGCGCGTCCTGCTGGCGCGGGCGAAAGAGGGGAGAGACGCCATCCCGAAAGCGCTCACGGAAATGGAGGCCTTCGTTGATGACGTGGCCGTCTACCGGACGACGCCGCTGGGGCGCGAGGCGCTGCGCGAGGTGCGGGGAGAGCTTGAAGCCGGAAAAATTGATATGCTTACCTTCACGAGTTCCTCCGCGCTCGACGGCTTCATGCGGGCGGCGGGCGAGGGGGGGGCGAAAAAATGGATGCAGCGCGCGCGCGTGGCCTCCATCGGCCCTGCGACAACCGCCGCGGCGCGCGAGTGGGGCGTCGAGCCGGACGTGGAGGCCGCCGAATCGACGATTCCCGGCCTGACGAGGGCAATCGTCTCATTTTACGAAGAACCGGAGCGGGGCGAGCGCGCCTCATGAAAGGGAGTATGACCCGATGACGAGCAACGACGCCTTCACCCTCCCGGCGACCGGGAGCGACGTGAAGAACCGCACCAGGCGCACGCGGGAGACGGCCGCCATGCGCCGCATGGTGCGCGAGACGCATCTTTCGGTGGACAACCTCATCTACCCGATGTTCGTGGTCGAGGGCGAGAACGTCAAGAGCGAAATTTCCTCCATGCCCGGACAATACCAGCTCTCCGTCGACAGGCTGGTGGCCGATTGCGCGGAAATCGTTGCCCTCGACATACCCGGCGTCATCCTGTTCGGGATTCCCGATCACAAGGACGGCATCGCGAGCGGGGCATACGCGGAAGACGGCGTGGTGCAGAACGCGGTGCGCGCGCTCAAGGAGGCCTGGCCCGAGCTTTGCGTCATCACGGACGTCTGTCTTTGCGAATACATGGACCACGGCCACTGCGGCATCATCGAGGGCGAGAAGGTATTGAACGACCCCACGCTCGAGCTTCTCGACCGGACGGCGGTGAGCCACGCGGAGGCGGGGGCCGACATCATCGCCCCGTCGGACATGATGGACGGCCGGGTCGGCACGATCCGCGCGGCCCTGGATGCAGGCGGGTTCGCGCAGACGCCCATCATGGCTTATTCGTCAAAGTTCGCGAGCGCCTTCTACGGGCCGTTCCGAGAGGCGGCGGAGAGCGCGCCCGCCTTCGGGGACAGGAGTTCCTACCAGATGGACCCGGCCAACGCGCGCGAGGCGGTGCGCGAGATAAGGCTCGACGTTGAGGAGGGGGCGGACATCGTGATGGTGAAGCCCGCGCTCGTCTATCTCGACGTCATCGCCAGGGCGCGCGAGATCACGGACCTTCCCGTCGCCGCCTACAACGTATCGGGCGAATTCGCCATGCTGGCGGCGGCCTGCCGCAACGGTTGGATCGACCCCGAGCGCGCTTTCATGGAAACGCTCACCTCCATCCGCCGCGCGGGCGCGGACATCATTCTCACCTACTTCGCCAAGGACGCCGCGAGAAGACTCCGGGGGGACGAGGCGACGCCGCTTTCGTGGATGTAGGGAGAGTTCTGACAAGTTAGAAAATCGACCTGTCTCGCGATGGAGTATATCGTCGGTTTATGAGTTGAACTGTCGAACCCCACGAGTCGATATCGGACCCATGCCAACCGCCTCGGCGTATTCGCCTCACAGAAAGAAATGGTGGCGCAATGGGCAAGAAAAAGACGGAACAAAAAGTGATTGTCGTGCAACCAGGGATTCTGAACCACGCCGACGCGGACAGGTTCGAGAAGGCGTGTGAGAGATACCTCAAGAAAGTCACGAAATCGAAAAAAACCGCGAGGGAGGCTCTTGTCAGGTTGGGGACCCACACGCCCGACGGACAACTAACCGAACGATTCAGGTAGAAATTGCACCGCCTGACGACGACTTTCGTGCTCGGGTATCACGGGTGCGGAATTGGTCTTTGAACAGCACTACCAACCGACGAGAGAGAAGAGAACCACTCCCCCCTTGAGGGAGTTGTTGAAAAACCTATTCCTCTCGCATCAACCACGTTTTACCCGTAGGTCGGACATATATGTCCGACATATTATGCGACCCGGCCTTTTCGCTCTTCCGATGGCGGGCCGCATAATATGCGCCCCCTACGAAACCAACCCCCTTACCCCCCTTTGTCGGGGGTCAATTTCGAGCGATGAGCGAGAAATTGCGTACCGATGTGTTTCTCATCAATGGTTTATGCAAACGCTCGTTCCTCGGGGCTGTTGAAAAAGTCCAGAGAAGGAGCGCACTAACTTTCACTCCCCCCTTAAGGGGATTTGTTGAAAAAACCCGATATGGGAGAATTTGCCGTCATTCCGGCGTCATCATCGTTTTGTTGTAGGTCGGACATATATGTCCGACATAGTATGCGACCCGGATTTTCACGCCTCCTGCGAACGGGCCGCATACTATGCGGCCCCTACACATCCCCCCGCATGGCGACCGTAGGGGCAGTTCGCGAACTGTGGGACAACCCCGAGGAGGGGTTGTCACTACAAAACCATCGTCCCCCCACCGGTTCAGCCTTCGCGCAATTCGCTCGGCTTCACCGTTGGGCTTTCCCCTCGGGAAGCCCAACCCTCAAGGGGGGAGTGATGTCTCCTCTCTCACCGGTTGGTTCTATAGGATGAATTGCAATTCAGGGGGTTTTATATCACGACCCCTGCGGTCGTCGGGGCGATCGGCAACTTAAAACCCTGTCTTGATTCGTCTCGCCATTACTCCTCCTTGCGGTTCCGTCTAAAGCATAAAATACTTGTAATCGCACAGCATGATTTCTTTGCAGGAGCACGAATGAACGTGGAGGCTCCATCTTGATATTCCACGCTCATCTCACCACCCCATCCGCCCCCCTTGCGCATCGCTTCGCCTTGGCGTTATGGTGAGGGCGCAAACAAACTGGACAAACGGAATTTTTCTTTCCTTACACTGCAGCAGGAGGAATCGGGGAATGTCGGATAAAGACGTCGTTTTTCTGGGCGGAGCGCGGACGCCGTTCGGCGGTTTTCTGGGCACCTTGAAGGAGATGTCGGCGACGGAACTGGGCGCGCTGGCGGCGAAAGAGGCGATGTCGCGCTCGGGCGTCACGCCCGAGGACATCGACCACACCGTGGTGGGCAACGTCATCCAGTCGAACTCCGACGGCGTCTACATCGGCAGGCACGTCGCGCTTGCGGCGGGCGTCCCGCTGGAGCGGCCCGGCTACTGCGTGAACCGCATGTGCGCCTCGGGCTTCCAGGCGGTGGTGAGCGGGGCGAAGGAGATCATGACCGAAGACGCCGACGTGGTGCTCGCCGTGGGGGCGGAGAACATGAGCCTCACGCCGCACGTCATCAGGAATTCGCGGACCGGGATGAAGCTCTTCCAGGCCCCGATGGAGGACGGCCTCTACACGGCGCTCACCGACACCATGGCGAACGTGCCGATGGGCATCACGGCGGAGAACCTGGCGGAAAAATACGACCTGCACCGGGAAGGGGTGGACGAGTTCGCCGCACTATCGCAGGCGCGCGCGCACGACGCGTGGGAGAGCGGGCGGCTGGCTGAGGAGTGCTTCGCGGTCGAGGTTAAGGAGCGCAGGAAGACGATCACCCTCGAGCGCGACGAGCACCCCCGCGCGGACTCGAACGAGGAATCGCTCGCGCGGCTCCGGCCCGCCTTCAAGGAGGACGGCGTGGTGACGGCGGGCAACGCGAGCGGCATCAACGACGGAGCGGCGGCGCTTGTCATATCTTCGAGAGCGGCGGCCGAACGCCTGGACCGGAAACCCGTCGGGCGGCTCGTCTCCTGGGGCGTTTCGGGGTGCGACCCCAAGATCATGGGCATCGGGCCTGCTGAGAGCAGCCGCATCGCGCTCAAAAAGGCGGGGCTCCAACTCGACGACATGGACCTGATCGAGATAAACGAGGCGTTCTCGGCCCAGTATCTCGCGGTGGAGAAGGAACTCGGCCTCGACCGCGAGAAGACGAACGTGAACGGCGGCGCCATCGCCATCGGCCACCCCGTGGGCGCGAGCGGGGCGAGGCTGACCCTCACCATCCTGCACGAGCTCAGGCGCCGGGGCGGGAAGTACGGCCTCGCCGGCGCGTGCATCGGCGGCGGCATGGGGCTTTCGGTGATCGTCGAGGCGTATGGGGCGTAATACCGGCAGACGGGTCATGTAAGCGCATGGGACCCGGCCTTTTGCACCAAAATCCGCCCGGCGGTGGGAGGAGACCCATAACGCCGCCGGCGGTTGGAACCGGCTGCATGTGGCGCCGACCCGAAAACGGCGCGCATGCGATTTGCTTCATGCACACGAGGATGAAGCATGGCGCGGCGCAACGCGAGGGCGCGGCGGCAGGTGGGAAATTGCGCGCACGAGGGCAAGGAGCGCGTAAACAACCCGCACGTCAACCAGATTACCCCAGACGCGGACCGGGATGCGGGCGCGAAGACCCGGGCGCACGACCCGCACATCGCCCCCATCTCTCATGGGCGGGCAAGGTTGAGCACACGTCGTCCGGCGCCGGGCGCAAAGACCTGGCGGCGACCCAGGATTCCGTCCAAACCCATAACCCCCACCCCACCAACTGGTACACCGACGCGGACTTTATTCGACTTCCGCCTCGTGGTGTAATGCGCCCAAGTGGACGCATTTTGCGACTCCAGAGAGAAGAGCCGCCAAGCCGGAGAGGGGGGAGTGAAACCGTGAACGCGAACGTTTCGATCCCGCAGGAGGAAATCGCGGCGTTTTGCGAACGCTGGGGCGTCATAGAGTTCGCGCTGTTCGGCTCGGTGCTCAGAGACGATTTCACCGACGAGAGCGACGTCGACGTGTTGATTGAATTCACAGACGGGCCGACTCCCGGTCTATTCGGGTTCGTCAGGATGGCCGATGAACTGGAGGAGTTGTTCGGCCGCAAGGTGGACCTGGTGACCCGGGGCGCCGTGGAGAACAGCCGGAACCCCAACCGCCGAAAGTCGGTGCTCGAATCCGCGCAGGTGGTCTATGCGGCGTGACGACGATTATCTGCGTGACGTTCCTGTGGCGGCGCGTGAAGCGCTGGAATTGACACGGGGGCTGTCATACGCCGATTTCGCGCGGGACCGCCGAACTCAGCACGCCGTTCTCAGGTTGTTGGGAATCATCGGAGAAGCGGCCTCCCGCCTGAGCGTCGAAACGAGAGAGAAGCATCCTGATATCCCGTGGGGTGAGATTACGGGAATGCGCAACCGCCTCGTTCACGCCTATTTCGATGTCGATCTGCGCCTCGTATGGGATACGCTGCGTGATGACCTTCCGCCGCTGATCAATCAACTGGGGCGCCTCGCGCCGCCGGAGCAGGAATAGTGGCCCGCGCGACCATCGACCGGCTGATCATCAATTCCCCGTGCGATGAGCCCGCGCGCCATTGGCGTTATGGCAGGGTGTCGTGCGCGTTTGACCTCGCCGAAGGCCGCAGGCCTGCCGATGTCTGAAAAATTCTCGCTCGCCACGCTCGCGGCGATGGTTGAGGAAGACGGCGGTCTTGATTCGCCGCCCATGCTGTGCCACTCTGACACCCCGTGGGCGCGAGCGGGGCGAGGCTCACCCTCACCATCCTGCACGAGCTCAGGCGCCGGGGCGGGAAGTACGGCCTGGCGGGCGCGCGCATCGGCGGCGGCATGGGGCTTTCGGTGATCGTCGATGCGTACGGGGCGTAATACCGGCAGACGGGTCATGTAGACGCATGGGACCCGGCCTTTCGCACCAAAATCCGCCCGGCGGAGGTGGAGCGGGGATATCCGGAGGATGAAAAACCCGCTTCGCCGGCCTCGTGGATCATGCGAAAATGCCGTTTTTTCAGGGCGGATCAAACCTGAAAAACAAGATGAATTCAGATAAATTTGGATAAATTCACGGGGTTTTTCGATAAATTTATTTTGCTGCAACCAGACCTCAGGGATAAGGCGCCAAACCATTGAATTACAACAACTTGATATACGAAATCGACGCTCCCGTCGCCACATGCGCGTTCAACCGTCCCAAGGCCTTAAACGCACTGAATACAGAGACGATGGACGAACTTGCTCACCTGATATCTAATTTCAAGGATGATAATAGACTGAAAGTATTGATATTAACGGGTTCGGGCAATCGGGCGTTCATCGCCGGGGCGGACATCAAGGGCATGGTGGGGCGCTCCCCCCTTGATGCGCGGTGGCTCTCGGAGCATGGAACGAAAATCCTGAGATCGCTGGAAACCATTGGAAAACCTACGATTGCGGCTGTGAACGGGTTCGCCCTGGGCGGCGGATGCGAGGTGGCGATGGCGTGCTCGATACGGATCGCATCGACGAACGCGCTCTTCGGCCAGCCGGAGATCAACCTGGGCATCATTCCCGGCTACGGCGGCACGCAGCGCCTCCCCCGCCTCGTCGGAGCGGGGCGCGCGCTGGAAATCCTCATGACGGGCGATCCGGTGAGCGCCGAGGAGGCCCACCGCATCGGGCTGGTGAATAAAGTATGCGAGTCGGATGCCCTGATGGATGAGGCGAAGACGCTCGCGCAAAAGCTGGCGTTCAAGAGCAAGCCCGCCATCGAGTTGATTTTGCAGGCCGTACACGGCGGCCTGGAGGGAGGCCTCGAAGCGGGTCTGGCGCTCGAAACGGAGAAATTCGCCCTCGTGAACAGCACGGAAGATTCACAGGAAGGCCTCGGCGCGTTCATCGAGAAGCGCCGCGCCGATTTCCGGGATCGTTGATTTCATGCCTCCGCAGGCTGGTTCCATGAAGCGGATGAGGCCCCAAAAGGGGAAGAAGGACGACCGCATCTGGAAGGCGGCTGCGCCAAAGCCCGATAACCAGGGCGGCACGCATGTCATCCCCATGTACAAGACGAAAAGAGACCGCCGCCTCGAAGAAATCCAGAGATGGATGGACGGGAATCTGCCTCCTTCGGGGACGCCCGAGTGGGAGGCGCTGTGTACCGGCTGCGGGAAGTGCTGCTACGACAAGGTATGGGAGGGCGACAGGCTGTTGCTGCTGACGAGCGCCTGTTCGCACCTCGAAGTCGAGACGAACCGATGCCGCGTTTATGCTGATCGTTTCGATATGGAACCGATGTGCCTGCCGATCGGGCCTGAAATCATTGAAATGGGGGGGCTTCCCGATGATTGTCCCTACGTCGAGAATTTTCCGGGATATCGGGGCCCCAAAGTCGTCAACAAGAGCCTGGACGAGGTATAGCGCAATCCCCTGAAGGCTCGATTTATCGCAAGATCGCGCGGGTTAGACGACGGATCCCAAAATCCTGTCTATTGCCAAGCCAATCCCCATCCGGTTTCGCGCATTTCAAAGCGTCTGAAGCTATCCGATAAGACGCTTTCCGTGCCATAATCGCCCCTTCAATATTCTGCCTGTTGGGAAATTCCTTGAACCGATCCATCATCCACAATTTGGACCTCCAGGCCGGTTTTATCGCATTTTCCGGTGAGTAACCGGCGGTGCGCGCGCATCCCGGGTCTGATGGTGTTCAGACGGGAGACAAGTTGCTCATAAAAGGTCGAAGTTTTGCTTGATGCCGTTCACCCCAACATTCTAGCGCTCTGCTCGGCGGCCCTCATCGCATTCGCCCGCGTTTCGCAGCGCTATGCGATTCCGCGCATGAAAATGCACACGGCCAACCTGATCATGGCATGTGCGACGACCACTCTCGGATGGTTATTTTTCAGGATAGAGGGGTCACTCGACCAGATGCCCTATCAGGGCGTTTTCTGGTTCATGGCGATGGGATTTTTCGGAAGTTTTCTGGGCAGGTACATCAATTTCGTCGCCATCCGCTATACGGGGCTGGCGCGCGCGGCGGTGATGAGCCAGACCGTTCTCGTGTGGGCGTCGCTTCTGGCCGTTTTCGTATTGGGAGAAAGCATGTCGCTCCAGAAAGCGGGCGGAATTTTGGGCGTCATGTGCGGCGCGAGCCTGCTCGTCTACAACCCCAAAGGAGATATCGGCCGCAGGATACCGCTTCAATACTATGTGATTCCCATGGTGTCCGCTCTGATGTACGCATTTGCGCATCTGGTGGGAAAATTCGCGTTCGAGTGGATTTCCTCCTCCGCTTTCGGGATGGCGGTCGCCAATACGACCTCGCTCACGCTTTTGCTGGGAATGTTGCCCTTTACGCGAAGAGAACGAGCCCCAGCCGTCGGCGACGATAAAAAAGGGTTTTTCGTACTTTTGCTGGGAGGCGCATTGCAGGGGTGTGGAATTTTCTTCTTCTGGTCTTCGGTGAAGCTCGGCGAGATCACCCGCGTCATCCCCTTGACCCGCCTGTCCGTCTTGTTGATCATCTTTCTCTCATGGCTGTTGTTCAGAAAGCAGGAAAACGTGACGTGGCGCGTCGTCCTGGGCGCATTGATTGCGCTAATAGGCGCTTTCGCCATCGTGACGGGAAGATAGGCGTTGCTCGATTTTATCCATCCCAACATCCTGGCTTTAATCGCCGCTTGTTTCATCGCGTCCGCGCGCACCCTGTACCGCGCCGGCGTGGCGCGCTTGAGCCCGGTCGTGATGAACGTCCTCATGTCCATCGTGCAGATGTCTTTCGGGTCTGCATTTTATCTTCTGGAAGGTGGTGTGGAGGCTTGGCCGATCGAGGGAGTCGTTTGGTTCGCCGCCATGGGTGTTTCCGGCTCGTTCATCGGTCGTTATCTGAGTCTGATCGGAATGAAGCTCGTCGGCCTGGCGCGCTCTTCCATCGTGACCCAAACCAGCCTCGTATGGGCGTCGCTGTTTGCAGTGGTTTTCGCAGGCGAGCGGATGACTGGACTCATTGCAGCCGGGACTCTGGCCATTATGGCGGGGTCGATTCTGCTGGTCTATGAAAAAGGCGAGGTTCAAAGGCGAATTCCCCTGTATTTCTATCTTTTCCCTTTGGGCACCGCCGTTTTGTTTGCGATGACGCACCTGTTCGGAAAATTCGGACTGTTGGTGATCAAATCGGCCTCCTTCGGCATGTCCGTCGGCAGTACGACCGCGTTTTGTCTCATGATGTTCGTTCTGCCTTTCTCCGTAGAGGGGAGGGCGCCAAAATCCTGGGACAAAAAAGGACTTCTGGCCGTTTTGTGCGGCGCGTGCCTGAACGCCATGGCCGCCTTTTGTTTCTGGTCGTCCATAAAAACGGGAGAGATCGTCCAGATCATTCCCCTGAATCGTCTCTCGGTACTACTTATTATATTTTTCTCCTGGCTGTTTTTCAGAAAACAGGAGGCGGTAAGCCTGCGCGTCGTCATCGGCGGTTTCCTGTCCGTACTCGGCGCCGCCGGCGTCGTTCTGGGCAAATAGGCATCCTGGGCGCGAAACGACCAAAGCCGAGCTATGCGCTCCCTCTCGTTTCTCGTTCATAATGCTGATAAGGTGAGAGCAAGGAAAGGTTTCCACATATTCACGTGAATGAAAGGCACATCATGGTGGAAGTCGGCATCATCGTGGCCTTGACGCTCAAGGGCACATATATCGGCGACTACGAGAAGCTGAGGGAAATCGCCCGGGAGGCGGAGAGGCTCGGAATCAACTCACTCTGGCATTGTGATCATTTCGTGACGCTCGACCCCGCCTCCTACGGGAGCCAGACGGGTTTCGGCGCTCAGGACGAGAACGAACAATCCGCCGATACCGCGATTCTGGAGCCCTGGACGACCCTTGCCGCTCTTGCGCGAGACACCGAAACCCTGCGCCTGGGCACGCTGGTGACGTGCGTGGGTTACCGCCCGCCGGCCATGCTGGCGAAGACGGCGGCCACGGTCGACGTCATCAGCAAGGGCCGGGTGGATTTCGGGATTGGCGCGGGCTGGATTGAGAATGAATACCATTCTTTCGGGTATCCCTATCCCAGTGCCGCCGTGCGGATTGAGCAGTTAGACGAGGCCATTCAATTGATTCGCGCAATGTGGACCGAATCCGCGCCCCATCACGAGGGTGGGTATTTTCAGATTAAAAACGGCGTTTGCGATCCGACTCCGATTCAAAAACCGCATCCGCCTATCTGGACGGGAGGCGAAGGCCCAAAACTCCTCGGCGTTTCGGCCCGTCAGGCGGACGGCTACAATTGCCGATGGTGGACGCCGGAGCAGTTTCTGGAAAAAAGACCGGAGATCGAGGCCGAATGCAAAAAAGCGGGAAGAGACCCAGATGCGATAAGGGCGTCTCTCATGGTGATGGTGATTCCAGAAAAAGACAGGGCGGTGGCCAGGGCGGCTCGCGAGAAGTTGAGCGTTATCCCGGAATCGGGGAGCGTTTATGGAACGCCCGATGATTGCGTTGCGCGTCTCAAGGAATACCCGAAGGTTGGCGTTGACCACATTCTGGTCACCATCCCGGATCTGGATACCAACCCGCACAGGTTGACCCTTCTGGGCGAAGAAATCCTGCCGGCGCTCCAGACGAATGGAGAATAATCAGTTTGTCAATCGCCACGCACACGGAATTAGCGAAAAGAGAAGCGTCACTCCAGGCTGAAGCGCGTGAATTCGCCCAGAATCGACTCGCCCCTAGCGCCATCGAGCGCGACAAGGAGGGTTTGTTTTCCTTCGAATTATACAAGGAGGCGGCGGAGGCGGGGTTCATCGGCGTCAAGATACCCGAAACCCTGGGCGGCCGCGGCCTGGGATTGTTTGACGAATGCCTCGTATTGGAGGAACTGGCCGGCGGCGACCCGAGTTTCGCGCTCACGATCAGCGTCTCTGCGGGCCTGTGCGGGGGCCATTTGCTGCATTATGGGTCGGATGAACTGAGAAATCGCTGCATACCCCCCCTTACGAAAGCAGCCATAGGCGCTTGGGCGATTACGGAACGAGTTGCCGGCAGTCATGCTTCTGCTCTCAAATGCGAGGCGCGGCGAGAGGGAGACGCTTACATCATCAGCGGCGCGAAAATGTTCGTCACGCAAGGGATGGATTTTGAAAATCTCGTTATCTTTGCGCGCACGGCGGAGGGAAGAGACGGAATCAGCGCATTTTTGATACAGAAGGACGATGAGGGGCGCAGAAGCGTCCCGCTGGCACAGACGCTTGGAATGCGCTCAGCAGGTTCGGCGGAAATTTATTTCGATAATTGCGAGGTTCCGGCAGAGCGCCTCATCGGGGAGGAGGGGGCCGGTCTGCGGCAGGCAATGCAGGTTTTGAACGATGGAAGGGTCGTGCTCGGCGCGATGTGCGTCGGCATAGCACAGGCGTCGCTCGAAGCGGCGGCTACACATGCGAGAAAGCGCGAGGCGTTCGGCAAGCCCGTTGCCGATTTCGCCGGTTTGCGGGGTTTGATGGCCGAAAGCGCCATAGATATCGCCACGGCGCGTGAGATGGTCACGAATGCGGCGAAAATCCGCGACGCCGGGGGAGACAACAAGGAAGAAGTGGCGATGGCGAAACTTTTCGCTTCCGAGGCCTCTCTTCGCGTGTGTGACAGAGGCATCCAAATTCATGGCGGGTATGGCTACATCGCGGAAACGCCGGCGGGGATGTTCTGGCGCGACGCCCGGGTGTTCACCCTTGGCGAAGGCACGAGCGAGTTGCATCGCAATCTCATCAACCGCTATCTGTGCGATTCTTGAGACTGGAAAATCACCTAGAAATAACTTAAGAATAACATCATAACATACTGATAAATAAATAGAATGAAAAATAATAACAAAATCCAAATCTCTCAGATTCTGGAAGGAATGGTTCGCCCAGCAGCCAGGCTCATCACGCTTGTGGAAGACAACGACCCTCGTGCGAAACCCATTCTGCAGGAACTGTATCTCAAAGGTGGAAAAAGCCTTATCATCGGCATCACGGGTCCTCCCGGCGCAGGCAAGAGCACGCTTTCCGATCAACTGGTCGCTCACTATCGCGCCCGGGAGAAAAGGGTGTGCGTCATCGCCGTAGACCCGACGAGTCCGTTCACGGGAGGCGCCATTTTGGGCGACCGCATCCGCATGGGCAGGCACAACACGGACCCGAAAGTCTTCATTCGCAGCATGGCCACGCGCGGCCATCTGGGCGGACTCGCCCGCGCGACGGGAGACGCGCTCTGCGTTATGGACGCCATGGGCTGGGACGTGGTGATCATCGAGACCGTGGGCGTAGGGCAGGGTGAGGTGAACATCATGCAATGCGCGGACGTGGTCGTGCTGCTGCAGACGCCCGGCGGGGGGGATCACATTCAGGCGGCGAAGGCGGGAATCCTGGAGATCGGCGATATTTTCGTGGTGAACAAGGCGAAGAGAGACGGCGCGGACCGAACGGTGAAGGAAATTGAGGAAATGCTGGATTTCAAGTTTCATCCCGGCGAGGTGAACGCCTGGAGACCCCCCGTTCTCAAAACGGAAGCGCTCACGGGCGAGGGCACGGAGGAACTGGCCGCGCGGATCGAGGCGCGCATGACTTTTTTACAAAAACATCCCGATGAGGCCGGACGCCTGGGACGAGAGCGCGCCCGAATCACGCTTGCGGAGGTAATGAAAGAACTCGCCGTGGAACGCCTGGGAGACGGCGTGAAAGGCGGGCGGGAGTTGGATGAACTCCTGGACGCCATCGCCGCGCGAAGAGTGGATCCCTACAGCGCGGCCGAGAAGATACTGGGCGCATGAGGAGAGAGCCATGAAGGATGGGCGAGCGTTCCGGATCGTGTTAAGCACGGCGGGTTCCGAGGAAGAGGGAGCGCGGCTTGCGAAATTATTGGTCGAGCGGAAGCTGTGCGCCTGCGTCAATCTGGTGCCGGGTATCCGTAGCTTCTATCGCTGGGATGGGGCGGTTCAGGATGATGCGGAAGTCCTGCTCATCATCAAGACCACGAAGGAGAAGCTGCAGGCCCTCTCCGAGCACTTGGCCGAGAATCACAGCTACGACGTGCCGGAGGTGCTGGCCCTGGATGTAGACAGGGGCAGCGCGTCCTACCTCGACTGGCTGGCCGGGAGTTGCGCCGATTAGCAGGTTCTTTCCTTCGCTGCATCTTTCCTGAGAGGGAAGACTTTATTCAAAGGATGGAGAGATATTTGTTGAGTTCGAAATCCGAGACATGGGCGCGGTAGGGCGCCCATTCGAGTTTTTTGTTCTCGATGAATTTATCAAACAACTGGTTTCCGAATACGCCCCTCAGGAATTCGCTCTGCTCGGCCAGCATCGTGGCTTCATGAAGGTTGCCCGGCAGGCTTCTGATGCCTTGCTTTTTACGTTTCTCTTCATTCATCTCGAAGACGTTTTCCTCGACGGCCGAGACGGGAGGCAGGCCCTCTTCGATACCCGCCATGCCCGCCGCCAGCATGCAGGCGAAAGCCAGATAGGGGTTGCATGCCGAGTCCGGCGAGCGCAGCTCGATTCGCGTGTCCGATTCCATGCCCTTGCGTGTGCTTGGGATGCGTATCAAATCGCTGCGGCTCTTGTGCGCCCATGTGACGTAAGCGGGCGCCTCGAAACCGGGGACGAGGCGCTTGTAGCTGTTCACCCATTGGTTGAAGACGAGCGTCATCTCGGGGGCGTATTTGATGAGGCCTGCGATGAACGCCTGGCAGGTATCCGAGAGACCGCCGGGTTTCTCGGGGTCGTGAAACGCGTTGACCGAACCCTGGAACAGGGAGAGATGGGTGTGCATTCCGTTTCCGTTTTCTTCGGAGAGCGGTTTGGGCATGAAGGTGGCGTAGACGCCGTGCCGCATGGCGACTTCCTTGACGACGAGACGGTAGGTCATCGCGTTGTCCGCCATGGTGAGCGCATCGCCGTAGCGCAAGTCGATTTCGTGCTGGCTGGGTCCGACTTCGTGGTGGCTGTATTCGACGCCGATCCCCATCTTCTCCAGGTTCAAAACCGTCTCGCGCCTCAGATCACTTGCGATATCCAGGGGCGTGAGGTCGAAGTATCCGCCCCGATCCAGCGTTTCGATCGGCAGTTCGGGGGACTTGAAGTAGTAGTGCTCATATTCGACGCCCGCGTAAAACGTGAATCCCTTCTGCGCGGCGCTCTCGAGGGTGCGCCTGAGCACGTAGCGCGGGTCGCTCTCATAGGGATTGCCGTCGGGATCCTTGATGTCGCAGAACATTCTCGCGACGGCCCCACCATCTTGTGGACGCCAGGGCAGTACGCAGAAGGTGGTGGGGTCGGGATGGGCGAACATGTCGCTCTCCTCGATACGGGCGAAGCCCTCTATGGCGGCTCCATCGAAAAGGTGGCCCTCGTAAAGCGCGTTTTCGAGTTCCTCGATGGTGATGGCGAAACTTTTGAGGAAGCCCAGGATGTCGGTGAACCACATGCGAATGAAACGCACGCCGAGTTCGCGGGCTTGGTTTATTACGAATTCTCGATCCTTGTCATCAAATGCGTCAGGCATCATGAACTCCAGATGAGCCGATGTTTTCAGGCATTGCTATTCAGCCTATATGGTGAATGTTTCGTTTCGGTTTCGCATCGCCGGTATCTTCCATCCCACCGAAAAACGCTGGGTCACATGCGTCACGACGATTCTCCGATGAACTTGTACCCGACCCCCCGCACCGTGGATATGAACGAATACCCTTTGACCTCGATTTTCGCGCGGATGCGGCGAACGTGAACGTCGACCGTCCGCGGACCTCCGAGATAGTCAATCCCCCAGACGAGGTTCAAAAGCTGTTCCCTGTCAAAGACGCGCTCGGGGTTGTTGATGAGATGCTTCAAAAGCTCGAATTCGCGGTACGTCAGATCGATCAACTCGCCGTCAAGCCTGATCTCGTAGCGGTTCTCATCCAGCGTCAGACCCTTGCTCTTGAGGGTGCGCCCCCCCTCGGAATCCTGTTCCGAGCGATTGCACAGATTGCGGACGCGATACAAAAGCTCTTCCTCCCGGACGGGTTTTACGAGAACGTCATCGGCTTCGGTGGGCGCGCGAACGACGGCGAGGCGGTCCGGCTCTAAAAGCAGGAGAATCGGAAGCGTGGTCCAGTTTCTCATTTCTTCCACTCTTGGGAGTGCCGGGGCGTCATCGAGCAATATAAGGGCCAGACCCCTGGCGCGCACTTCCTGTAATGCCGTGGTCTCGTCCTGCACCATCTTGCAGAAATGGCCCTCGCGTCTCAGGGCGCGCCCGAGTGCGTCCGCGAATCCGTTGTCCGCCGTGTAAATCAATAAATTCGCCAATTCCGTTCCCCGTCCGCAAAACAGAACAATAAAGGTGCAATTTATACAATCAGGGGGCGTACGAAGGAAAGAGGGGTAGTTTATATGCGCGTGATCTTGTTCGTCATGTCGATCAGGCTGTCGAGATTGTGAGCGGCCAGGAATTCGTCGCAATAGGGCAGGGCCGTTCTCATTCCTCTATCGATGGGGCGGTAGCCGGGGCTGCCCAGCAAGGGATTGAGCCAGAAGAGTTTGTAGCAGATTTTCTTGAGACGGTTCATTTCCTCCGCCAGCGTGTCCGTGTCGCCCCGGTCCCAGCCGTCCGATATGATGATGACGATGGTGCGGCTGTTCAGGATGGTTCTTCCGTACTCATAGTTAAAAGTCTTGAGGCAATTGCCGATCTGCGTGCCGCCGCTCCAGTCGTGCACTTCCATGGAGAGGCGCTTGAGGGCGGTGTTCACGTCCTTATGCCGCAGATACGGCGTGGCGTCTGAAAGACGCGTACTGAAGACGAACGTGCGCAGGGATTTGATCTCGTTCTGCAGGCTGTAGAGAAACTGAATCAGGAACTGGCTGTAACTGTCCATCGACCCTGATACGTCGCAGATGAGCACGATCTGGGTTTTTTGTATCTTTCTCCTCCGGCGGAAGAGTTTCAGCACCTCGCCGCCCGAGCGGACGCTTTTCTTGACGCTTCGCCTCATGTCGATTTCAGGGGAGCGCATGTCGGGCCGTTTGCGGCGGCTGATCTTGGTGGCGAGTTTGGGGACGAGCTTCGCGATGAGACGCCTGAGTTCGGCGACCTGGTCCATGTTCAGCGAAGAAAAATCCTTGTCCGATATGACTTCGGCGGGGCTGTAGGAGGGCACGCCTTCGTCGTCGTCTCCCTGCTCGCCGGGTTCTGCGGCGCTTTCCACGTCGTCTTCCGACGGGAGCCCCGGGTTTTCCTGTCCTTCGCCCTCGGCGTCGGATTCACCTTCTTCCGAAGAGCCGCCCCCTTCGCTGGCCTGCCCTTCGCCTTCTTCTTCGAACTGTGTATCGACCTGCACCGACTCGTCGCCCGTGTAGGGATTCCCCTCCTCGTCGAACCAGTATTGCCGGAACACGGCGTCGAAGACCATGCTCTCGTCCTGGCTCGATATGAGGTTCGACTTGCTGGCGATGTAGATGTTGTCGAGATTCGTGGCTTCGAGCGAATCGAAGCAGCGGAATACGTCTATGATGCGTCCCGAAGTGATTTTGAGGCCCGCGCGCCTGAGGATGCGGCAAAAGCCGATCATCTCGCCTTTGAGGCCCCGTCCCTTAATGCGGATCCTGCGTTTGGGAAGCGTGCCCTGGACGATGGGACGAATGGAGGTCGCCATGAAATTCCCGGATCAGGCGTCGGGCGAGAGTTGCGCCGTCGCTACCATGCCGTCGAGGCCGTCGTTCTCTACGCGTTTGATGTCGTCCTGGTATTTCAGTATGCAGCCTATGGTCTCTCGCACGGCGTCGGCGTCGAGCTCGTTGCGGTGCAACGCGAGAAGGGCCTGCGCCCAGTCGAGCGATTCGGCCACGCCGGGGCGCTTGTAGAAATCCATCTGCCTCGCCTGGGTCATGAAGCGCGAGATTTGCTCCGCCAGCCTCTCGCTGACCCCGGGCACCTTCGTCGTGATGATTTCCACCTCTTTCTCGAAGGAAGGGTAGTCGACCCACAGATAGAGACAACGACGCTTGAGAGCGTCGTGAATTTCGCGCGTCCGGTTGCTGGTGAGCACCACGAGAGGCTTGCTGGCCGCCTGGACGGTTCCCATCTCGGGAATCGTTATCTGGTAGTCGGAGAGGATTTCGAGCAGGAACGCCTCGAACTCCTCATCCGAGCGGTCGATTTCGTCGATGAGCAGGACCACCGGCTTCTCCTTCGAGCGCAAAAGCGCGCGGAGCAGGGGCCGTTCTATGAGGTATTCCTCACTGAAGATATCCCGCTCGATTTCCTTCGCGTCCGAATCCCGGCCTTCTTCCATCTTGATGTGGAGGAGTTGTTTCGCGTAGTTCCACTCGTAGAGCGCCGAGTTCGCGTCGAGACCCTCGTAGCATTGCAGTCGGATGAGTTCCGTACCTATCGCGCTGGCGAGCACCTTGGCGAGTTCCGTCTTGCCGACGCCCGCTTCACCTTCGAGGAAAAGAGGTTTCTCCAGTTTCGTGGCCAGGAAGAGGGTGGTCGCCAGGGTTCTGTCGGAGATGTAGTCGAGCTTTCGGAACGACTCCTGAACGTCTTCGACGTTCGTGAATCCCTGCTCGGAGCCTTTTTTCTTCTTGGTGGAATTCGATGAGGCGGTCACGGTCATTTACCTTTTCCTTTCTTCGAGGAAAGTTCTCCAGCCGCGGCCTCGATAGCGTCGATAATCTTCACGTAGCCGGTGCAACGGCAAAGATTGCCCGCGATGCCAGCCTTGATTTCGTGTCGGCTGGGGTTCGGGTTGTTGTCGAGCAATTCTTTCGCGGCGACGATCATACCGGGGGTGCAGAAACCGCACTGAATGGCGCCGTGCTCGATGAATTTCACTTGTATCGGATGGAGGTTGTCCACCGTTCCAATGCCCTTGACGGTGGTGATCTCACGCCCTTGCGCCTGAACGCCGAGCGCGCAGCATGCGTTCATCGCCAGACCATCCAGAAGAATCGTACATGCGCCGCAATCGCCCGCCTCGCAGCCGTTCTTCACTTCGGTGAAACCCAGGTCGCGCAGCAGATACAGCAGACTGGTGTGCGCGGGCGCTTCGGCGTTGACTTCCTGTCCGTTCACCGAGAAGGAAATGGGCAGCTTCTTGGGCGGCACGTATGCGGGTGCGCTCGATTTTCCGGTTCGTTTGGATTTGCTCGCTGTAGCCATCTTCAAGTGTTCTCCAATGAAATACTCAAGAGACGATGAAGTCTTTTATTCGTTGTCCTGTGAAATATCCAGCGCCTGGCAAATGAGGCGGCGCGGCAAGACCTCGCACATCAGTTTGCGGTACTCAGCCGATGCGCGGATGTCGTCAATCGGCGTCGCCACGGCGGCGCAGGCCTCAGCGGCCTTCTGGGCCAGTTCTATGTCCACTGCGTTGCCTTCTAGGATTTTCTCGGCTTCATAACAGCGGATTGGAGCCGCCGTAACGGAGCCCAGCGAAATTCCCGCTTCCTCCACCTTCTTGCGTCTCATCTTCAGCACGACCGCCACGCCCACCACGGTGATGGCCATGGCGTTTCGGCGGGCCAGCTTGTAATAGCCCCATTTGTGGCTCCTGCCGGGGGAGGGGAAGGTCACGGCGGTTATCAACTCATTGGACCGGATGGCCGTCTGGCGATATCCGGTGAGGAATTTATCGAGGTCGACCGTCCGCCTGCCTTTTTCGCTCGCGAGCCTCACCTTGGCCTTCAAGGCGAGCAGGGGAGGAACGGCGTCCGCCGCAGGGCCGCCGTCGATGATGTTGCCGGCCACCGTGGCGCGGTTGCGAATGATAGGCCCTGCGAATTTTTCCGACATCGCCGCCAGAATGGGCGCTTCTTTCAAGATGATCTTGTCGGTCAGAAGATCCGTCATGGTCGCGAGAGCGCCCAGTTTGATTTGGCCCTTCGAGGAGGATATCCCCTGCAGGGAGGAAACTCTCATCAGGTCGATGACGACTTTGGCCGGCCCGTCGTGCTGGTGCCTGAGATCGGGAAGGAAATTGGTGCCTCCGGCGATGAATTTCGTGCTTCTTCCTTTTGCCGCTTTTAGGGTGGCCGATATGGTCGTCGGCGCCACGAAGTCAAAACCACGCATAGACGGAAACTCTCCTCAAATCATCTGAAATAGAACCTGTCAAAACCTGCAATGAAAACTGAAAACGAAGCCGAATCATACCCGACAGAAGGGGACAAGGAAAACGCTTTGAGTGATCTGGCCGTCCGGCGTCCCCGGTGAACCGGCTGAGCAAGCGACTCTCACTCTCAAACGGGCGAGCCTACCCTACCAACTACCCCGCTTTCCCGTCAAGCGAAACGGCCCTTGCGGGTTAATTTGCGCAAAGCGTAAGATTCGCTGTAAAAGTAGCATTTTTCAACGTTTGAAGGTATTTCGCATGAACGAGACGAGCCAAGCCGTGGACAGCGTAAGCGTGAAGCCCATGCGCCTCGCCCTGACGAATCTGGGCTGCAAGCTCAACCACGCCGAGGGCGAAGCCATGAAGCACCTTTGCGCCCGGGCCGGATATGATCTCGTTCCTTTCAGCGCGGAGGCGGACGTATACGTCGTCAACAGCTGTACGGTCACGGCGGAGGCCGACCGGGAGGGCAGACGCCTGGCGCGCCGGGCGCGGCGGACGGGCGGCCCGGACGCCCGGGTCGTCATTGCGGGATGCTCTGCCCAGGCGAACGCGGAGAAGATGCTGATCCCCGAAGCCGATCTCCTGCTCGGGAACAAGGAAAAACTGAGGCTCCCGGATGAACTGACGAAGCCTTTCCAGAGAGATGAAAAACCCGAAATGCGGATTTCTCCCATCGAGGAGAGCCTCGATATCGAGAACGTCGCCCTGCCGCAGTTCGGCAGCCGCACACGGGCCTACCTCAAGGTGCAGGACGGGTGCAACTTTTCCTGCTCGTTTTGCGCGACGACCATCGCGCGTGGAGCGAGCCGCTCGCTGGATGTGGATTCATGCGTGGAACATGCCGACACCCTGCTATCGGGTGGGCATGAGGAGTTGGTGCTCACGGGGATTCACCTCGGCGCATACGGCAGGGACGCGAAGCCTCGAAGCACTCTCAGCCGTCTGGTGAGCCGGCTGCTGGAGATAGAGAGAAATTTCCGCCTCAGGCTCTCCTCCGTGGAGCCGGGGGAATTCACGCGCGAACTCATCCGCGTCGCGGCGAGCGAGGCGTACGGTGCGGGTCGGTCGAACGGGGGAAGCTACGTCTGCCGCCACTTCCACATACCCGTTCAGAGCGGGGACGATCACACCCTCGCGGCGATGAACCGCAACTACACCGCCGCGCGGTGCGCGAGCCGCTTCGATGAAATCGCGAGGAAAATAGACGGGGTCTGTCTCGGCGGAGACTTCATCGTCGGGTTCCCCGGCGAGAGCAGAGAGGCGTTCGAGCGAACCATGGAATGGGTGCGGGAATCGCCTCTCGCGTATCTGCACGTTTTCCCTTATTCGCCGCGCGAGGGGACGGCGGCCATCGAAATGCAGGGGCAAATTCCAAAAACCGAGCAGAAAGCCCGCGCGCGCGCCTTGCAGGAGTTGGGGCGCAGGAAATGGGCGGCGTTCGTCTCCTCGCAAACGGGGAGAGAGACGGACGTTTTGTTCGAGAGCCGCCGCGCGGAAGACGGCCTGCTCAGCGGCTTGTCGGACAACTACGTCCGCGTGCTGGCCTCCGGTCCCGATGAATGGATAGGCCGCACGGTTCCGGTGCGACTCGCGTCCTTGCCCGAGAAGAACGGATTTTCCCGCATCGCCGCAAGGTCGGACGCCTTATGGGGGGAGGGTGCATTATGACGGACGAGAGTTCGCGCCCGAATCCTTTTCACGAGGGCGCTCCCGACTTTGAAGGAGAAAGCGGCGCGCAACCGATCGTCACGCTCCTCACGGATTTCGGTAGTGACGAACACTATACGGGGGTGATGAAGGGCGTTGTGCTGGCGATAAACCCGATGGTCCGGCTCGTGGACATCACGCATTCCATCAGACCCTACGATGTAAGGGGCGCATCGCTGATTCTGGGTTCTTCGGCGCATTACTTCCCGCGCGGGACGATTCACGTGGCGGTCGTGGACCCCGGCGTCGGAAGCAACCGCAGGGGAATCATCGCCGCCACCGAAAACTACTATTTCGTGGGGCCGGACAACGGCCTGTTTTCCTGCGTGTATGACGACCCGCTCTACATGTGGACGCGAGAACTCGAAGAAGATGCGTTTTTTCTGAACGAGGTGAGTTCGACCTTCCACGGCAGGGATATTTTCGCCCCCGTCGCGGGACATCTCTCCTACGGGGCTCCGCCCGAGGATTTCGGCTCCGTCATTACGGATCCGGTTCGTTTTGATTTCCCCGAGGTGGAGTTCGAGGACGCCGACACCATCACCGGCGAGGTCATTTACGTCGATCACTACGGAAACCTGGTAACGAACATCGACACCACGACGTTCTGGCGTTTCGAGTTCGGAGAGGACGACGCGGCGCATCTGCCGATCATCGAAATCGGCGGCCATGTGATCAACGGGGTGAGCGAATACTACCTGGCGGTCAAGGCGGGCGACCTCGGGGCGCAGTTCAACAGCTGGACGCGACTCGAGATATTCTTGCCCGAAGGAAACGCCGCGCGATTCCTGGGAGCGGGGGTCGGCGAGAAGGTGAAGGTGCATATGGAGCACATGAAGATATAGCGACGCCCACGTATTGTCGGGATTCATACAATGGTGATGGAGACGAAGGAGGGAGATAATGGATAACGCCCCCGTACGGTTCACGGTATACAGCGATTTTTTGTGACCCTGGTGCTTCAATTCGGCCGTGCGCCTGAAGAAGATAAAGGAAGAATATGGCGATAAGGTGAACATTCAGTACAGGGTCTTCATGTTGAGGCCCGAACCGGACCCTGCGGCGGTGTTTAACGACTACCGCAGAAACCACTGGACGAACGCGAACTCACAGCCCGATTCGGGCGATTTTACCTTGTGGGAGAGCGAAGAAGAGTTCCCGAACTGCTCGATGCCGTCTGCGGAAGCGGGGCTGGCGGCGAGGTTTCAGGGTCCCGAGGAATGGGAAAAGTTCCACGATAATCTTCTGGCCGCGTTTTTCACGGAGAACCGCAACATTTCGGACCCCGAAGTGGTAAGCGACGTGGCCGAGAAAAGCGGCCTGGACATGGACAGGTACCGCGACACTCTCGAAAGCGGGGGCTTGAAGGAAAAGGCCGTCAAGGAGTATATGGAGGCCACGAATATAGGCATCACGGGCATTCCCTCCGTCGTCGTGAACGACCGCGCAGTAATGGTCGGCGCGGTGCCGGCGGAACAATATCGATACGTTATCGACAGCATCCTGGAAACCGGTGAGTTGCCCGTCGCGGACTGAGCTTGGTCCATGGGTGCTAGAGGAAACAAGGAGTCTCCCCTCTGAATCTCTCTGAACTCAAAGGCTGCATAACCGACGTTCCGGGCTTTTATCTGGGCCACGCGCAAGACGAGGCGGCCAAAACGGGCGTCTCAGTGGTGCTGTGCCCTCCCGGCGCCGTCGGGGCATGCGAGTTGCGCGGCACGGCGACGGCCACGCGCGGCATGGACGCCCTGCGCGCCGAGCACCTCGTCGGTGGCGTGGACGCGGTCGTTCTGACGGGAGGCAGCGCATTCGGCCTCGCCTCGGCAGACGGTGTCATGGTCTTCCTCGAAGAGCAGGGCAGGGGGTTTCCCACCGGCCGCTTCAACGTGCCCACGGTCGCCGCCGGCGTGCTGTTCGACCTGCATTTCGGCGACGGCCGAGTGCGCCCGGACGCCTCGATGGGGCGCGCCGCATGCGAGGCGGCCTCGAACGAAGAAGGCCTCCAGGGGAGCGTGGGAGCGGGAGCAGGCGCCACGATCGGGAAACTCTTCGGCCAGGAGCGCGCGATGAAGGGCGGCCTCGGCACGGCGAGCGTGAGGCTGCCGGGGAGCGGCGTAGTAGGCGCCGTCGCCGCGGTGAACGCCTTTGGCGGCGTGTATGAGCCGGGGACGGGAAAACCTATCGCAGGTCCCAGGGCGATACCTCCCGAACGGGGCATCGTGGATACGGAAGAACACCTGAGAATCCACGGGAGGCCTTTCGAGGGATTCTCCAACACTTCCGAGAACACGACGCTCGTGGCCGTAGCGACGAACGTCCGCTTGACGAAAACCGAAACGCACAAACTCGCCCAACTTGCTACGAACGGACTCATTCGCACCGTTCGCCCCTCCTACACGACTGTGGATGGAGACATGGTCTTCGCCCTCTCCTGCGGGGAGCGCGAAGCGGCGCTGGACGTTGTGGGGGCGGCGGCGATAGGGGCCGTCGGCCAAGCGATTTGCCGCGCCGTGATGGAGGCCGACGGCGGAGGAATCATTCCCGCCTGGCGCGACCTGCCTGCATCGCAATGAACTCTCAGGCGCAAAAACCGGCCTGGAGGCTCGGGGATTATTTCGATCTGAGCATCATCGGCATGACCCACGGGTTGAGCGACGGGTTCTCGAACATGCTCGTTCCCGTTCTCGCACTGATCGTCCTCGACCTCGGGCTCTCGCCCCTCGAAGTGGGGGCTTTGCTCAGCACTTTTAGCCTGGGACAGATGATCTTCCAGTACCCGCTTTCCATACTGGCGGACAATACGGGCAGACGAAAGCAGATACTCCTGGCGGGCATGGGTCTCTCCGCGGCGTCTTTCATCTCCATGATCTGGATAAACGGCTTTTTGCCCTTGTGCGTTCTGGCGTTCTTCGCAGGCATGGGGAATTCCGTCTATCACCCGTGCGGAACGGCCCTGGCGGCGCGCCGTTTCGAACGCGACCGCGCGTTCGCCATTTCGTGGCACAGCCTGGGGGGCAACGTGGGGACCAGCATTTTCCCGCTGGTTCAGGCGGCCGTGGCGGCGATGGCCGGCTGGCGCGCGGCGATCGGGGCCTGCGCGGCGCCTGCTGTGGTGCTGCTTCCTCTAGTCAACGCCCGGTTCAAGGAAGAAAAGAGCGAAGGCGGACATGAAGTAGAAAACCCCAGAGATTTAAGTATTCTGTCCATTCTCCGGCGGGTCGTCGCGAACAGGAACACGGTATGGCTGGCGGTCATCTACACCTTCAGAAGCCTGTGCACCAAGGGGGCAATCGGTTTTCTCCCCTTGCTCGCGACGTCGAAACTGGGGATGAACACGGCGCAAATCGGCGTGGCCGTATCGCTTCACTACGGCTTCGGCATGTTGTCCAAACCCATGATGGGAATACTATACGACCGCTGGGGCGCGCGTGCCGCCTTGTTCTGGCCTCTCCTGTTGCTGGGAGCCTTCGCTTTCGCCCTGCCCTTCATGGAATGGGAAATGGGTTTTTTCATTCTCGCGGCCCTGACGGGCGTCGTCGGGTTCGTGAGCCCGATCATCCTCACGGCGACGGCCGATTATTCGGAAAAAGACATTCTGACCTCATCCGTCGGCTTCATCTACGCCTGTCACGGCCTGGATTTTCTCGCCCCTCTGATTGGGGGCTGGCTCGCCGAGCAGATGAATCTGGACGCGAGCTACATGTTTTTCGCGATCATGAGCTGGCTGGGCGTTTCGGCGTCCATGCGCCTGGCGAGAAAACCTGAAAAACAATAACCAGAGAAAGGAGACGAAATGGCGCGAGAGTATTTCAAGGGAACCTGGCAGCAGGATCGCTCGTTTTCGCCCGCGGTGAAGACGAAAGGCGGCGAGCATGTATGGCTGGCCGGCGTGGGGGCGTGGCGCGATGAGCGGGGCAACGTGCTGGCGGGAGATTTCGACGCGCAGGTGCACGCCACGTTCCGCCAGATAGAGCGCACCCTGGAGCGGGCGGGCGGAAAGCTTCAGGACATCGTGACGATGACGGTCTATATTCTCGACGGGGCAAACGGGGACAGGTTCGTCGAGCTCAGAAAGCAGTATTTTCCGGATGGATATCCCGGCAGCGCGCTGATTACGGCGGCGGGCTTCGCAAAGCCGGAGATGATGGTCGAGATACAGGCCATCGCCGTCATCGGCGAGGAATAGGGAAGGCGGCGGGTACAAAACTCCATGTTTGCCGCCTCAATGAAAGGATGCTAGTCTCGCAAAATTATTGAATCGCTTCCGGGTGGTGAACGGGCGCCGCATTTTTCATGATACGTCCGGCATATGGCCTTCATTCGCGCGGCGAATCAACTGACCATCCAAACGAGGCGTACAGGGCCGCTTTCTCGACAGGAATCCTCGAATCCATGTCTTCATCCGATAACGGCACGAATCCGACATTGCGCCTTCAGGGCGTCGGGAAATGGTTCGGCTCCCTGCATGTGCTCGACGACATCGACATCGACGTGAAGACCCAGGAGATTCTGACGGTCCTCGGCCCCAGCGGGTGCGGCAAGACGACGCTTCTTCGCATCGTGAACGGACTCATTCTTTGCGAGAGGGGGGAAGTCTCCTTTAAGGGAGAAGCGGTGGACGGCCCGAGGCCCGAGATGGCCATGGTGTTTCAGAACTTCGGGCTTTTCCCCTGGAAGCGCCTCGACCAGAACATCGGTTACGCGCTCAGGATACAGGGCAGGGAGAAGGGCGAAATCGACCGCCTCGTGAGCCACTACACGGAACTGGTGGGCCTGGGCGGTTTCGAGGCGAACTACCCCTCACAGCTATCGGGCGGGATGCAGCAACGAGCGGGTCTTGCGAGAGCGCTCGCCGCCCAGCCCGACGTTTTGCTCATGGATGAGCCTTTCGGCGCTCTCGACGCGCTTACCCGAGAAACCTTGCAGGAGGAATTGCTGCGCATCAACGAGGCGGAGCCCAAGGCGATGATCTTCATCACCCACAGCATCGACGAGGCGCTCCTGCTGGGCGATCGCGTTCTGGTGATGACGCCCAGGCCGGGGAGAATACGCTTTCAATTCGAAACCGGCTTCGGACGCGGCAGGGATTTGGAAGAAATCAGGGGCGGCAAGCGCTTTCAGGCGCTGCGCCATTATCTCTGGGAAGCGATGCGCAACCCGGAAGTTGAGCCCGAACCCATCCCCGAACTCGTTATTGAATAGGAGGCGCCAAACCTTTGGCTACCGACGCTCCGGCGGCAACAGGCGTATCGACGGGTGAGAAGGCGTTCTGGGAGCGCATCAAGGAACCCGCCGTGTACGTGCGCCTCATATCGCTTGTGGTCGTCATCGGCGGGTGGGAGTTGATGGGGCAGACCGGCAACATCGATCCGGTCACGTTCAGCTACCCGAGCGCCATATCCGTCGCCTTCTGGGACTTGATCGCCAGCGGCCAGATGACCGCCGCCGCGTATGAGAGTTCGCAAATCCTGGTGGCGGGCCTCCTCATCGCGATTCCGCTCGGCATCGTGCTGGGAATTCTCATGGGGCGCTTCCAGACGTTCGAATACGCCGTGGACACCTACGTGTTCGCCCTCTACGCCACGCCCGTGGTCGCGCTGGCGTTCCCGATAGCCATGGTGCTGGGGGTGGATTTCGTCGGCAAGACGACCATCGTCGTCTTCTTCGCCATTATGCCCATCATCGTGAACGTCTATCACGGCGTGCGGAACGTGGACCTCTCGCTTTTGGAGGTGACGCGCTCATTCTGCTCCACGGAGAGCCAGCGGTGGCGGGACCTGATCTTTCCGAGCGTGGTCCCGTATCTCGTCGCGGGGCTGGGTCTCGCGTGCGGACGCGCTCTCGTCGGTATGGTCGTTGCGGAGTTTCTGATGAGCATTTCGGGTCTCGGCGCGCTGAGTCAGGACTACATTGCGGATCTGGAGCTGGACAAAGGTCTCGCGCCTGTTGTCTTGTTGATGATAGTCGGTATAGCTTTAACGAAAGTGGTGAACATTTGTGAAACGAAGTTTTCATCCTGGAGGGTTCGGCAAGAGTCCTGATGCTTGGCGTCTTGCCGAGGCATCAATTTTCATTTCTTTTGAAGGAGCTTCAAATGAAAAAGATGTGGATGGTACTAGTCGCGGCGTTCGTTCTCGCCGCAGCGATGTGGGGCGCGCCGGCGCAGTCCGTAGCCGCCGACAAGATAGTGCTCGGGATGCCCGTGCGGCCGCCGGTGATGGTGCACCTGCCCGTGTTCTACGCCTTGGACAACGACATTTTCAAGAAGCACGGCCTCGACGTGGAGATTAAATTCTTCCGCGGCGGCGTCGCCACGCACCGGGCGATAACGAGCAAGAAGAGCGGCCTGGACGCCGCCTGGGTGCCGGCCCCGATTGCGATGGTCGGCATCACGAAGGGCAGCGGCATGAAATTCTTCCACTCCATGGCCTTCCTGAACGAAGCGCAGATGGCCGCGAACGATCAGGTGAAAAAGCCCGCCGACCTCAAGGGCAAGACCATCGGCATCGAGGGGCGCGGCGGATACAGCCACCTGGGCGCGCTCGCCGTGCTTGCGACCGCCGGCCTGGCCGACAAGGACGTGAAATACATCAAGACCCCGCCGCCGGCGCGGGTTCCGTTCCTGCTCAAGGGCAAGGCCGACGCCGTGGTCATTCACGTCGAGCAGGTTCTCGTCGTCAAGAAGAGAAAGCCCAACTTCAACAAACTGATGGACCTGTGGAAAGCCATGCCGAACTTCTTCTACGGGGCGTTCATCGCGCCTTCTTCGAAGATCAATTCGAACAAGGACGCCTACGTGCGCTTCGCCATGGCGATGATGCAGTCCAACCGCTCCATCTACAAGGACAAGGCGGGCTACCTCAAATCAGCGAACAAGTGGGTGCGCCCGGTGTACAAGAAGAACCCCGAGATCATGTCGAAAACGTATGACGTCTTCGTGGCGGAGAAGATCTGGGGCGTCAACAACGGCATCCCCAAGGCATCGGTTTCCTTCACGGCGGACTACATGAAGCGCCTCGGAAAGATCAAGGGCAAGGTTCCCTCTTATGAGGACATCGTCGACACCAGCGTGACGAAGGCCGCGCTCGCCAAGGCCGGCAAGATTTAGACGTTTCAACGCGAATGACACGGGGCCGCCGCGCTCGCAAGGTGCGGCGGCCCCGTTCTTTGATACAGGAAAGGGAGTGTTGACGTGAAGATTGTTCTGTATTCCGACATCCACGCCCAGCTTGCGCCTCTGGATGCCGTGCAGGAGGCAGTCGCGGAGGAGAACGCGGACCGCGAGATCGTCATCGGCGATCTGGTCATGCTCGGCCCCGAACCCGCCGAGGTGGTGGAGCGCTTCATGGGGCGCAGGGACGTGGACGTTCTCGCCGGAAACCTCGACTGGTGGGTATCGAAGCGAAAAGACGAGACGGACCCGCCCAAGAACGAACACCACGTATGGCTTTACGAGATGGTGAAGATGACGCGCGCGCGCCTCTCCGCCGAGCAGATCGGCTATCTCGACGGCCTGATGTGGTCGATGACGATCACGCCCGAGCGGGGGCATGATTTCTTCATTTTCCACGCCACGCCGGACGACATCGAAGACGCGATTCCCCTGAGGTTCACCGACGAGGAGGTGAAGGAGAAGATCAAGGGAACGGACGCCGAGATCATGGCCTTCGGCCACGTGCACGGTCCCTACGTCCGCGAAGTCGATGGGCAGACCCTTGTCTGCACCGCAGCGGTGGGCATGAACTGGGACGGCGACTACCGCCCCGCCTATTCGGTCGTGGAATATCTGGGGGACGGCGATTGGCGCGTCGAGACCAAGCGCGTGGCGTACGACTGCGAAGCGCAGGCGAAAAAAAACGAGAACGGCTGGATGCCTCACGGCGAGCGAATCGCCAAGATGGTGCGGACCGGAGAATTCTGGAACCCGGCCCACATGCCCCACTAGGCCGACCATGCCCGTAACCGTTGATGGCGCGAGGCCGAGGGCGTGGGAGGAGCAGGTCAAGAATTTCGTCAGAAAACGCTACGCCCATCTGGCGGAGGCGCATGCGTTCCCCGAAGGAGGAGCGGAGAGGGCGCGGGAGGCGGGCTATCCCGCCCGCTTTATCGACGGACTTCCCGAGCGGGTTGCGAGTTCTTATTGCGGGTGTGGATATCTGATCGAGGGAGTCGATCTCAGCGGTGTGCGGACGGCCGTGGAGCTCGGGTGCGGCGCAGGGCTGGACGCGCGCCTCGTGAGCGAGAGACTCGATGCGGGCGCGAGCCTATTCGCGCTGGATTTCGCGCCCCAGATGCTTTATCGCGCGCGCGAGGCGTTCGAGGGAGTCCACCGAGGCGCGCGGCCCCATCTCCTGGCCGGAGATATGGAGAAGATTCCTTTCGCGGACGGCATCGCCGATATCGTGCTGGCCAACGCCTCGTTCAACCTCACGGTGGACAAGGCAAAAGCGCTTGCCGAGGCGCACAGGATATTGAAGCCGGGCGGGCGTTTCGTGGCCCGCGAACTGATACGCGAGGGCGAATTGCCCGTCGAGATCGCCCAGGATCCCCAGGCGTGGAACGCCTCGCTCGGCGGCGTTTGCAAACAGGCCGAATGGGAATCCCTTCTGATGGACGCCGGTTTCGACGAAGTGGAAATTTCCGGTCACGCGCCGTTCCGCCCTGTGGTTTCGGTTCGCATCCATGCCCGAAGGGTTTGTTGAAAAAGCCCTTGCGGGTTGGAGCAAACCACTCCCCCCTCAAGGGGGGAGTGGTTCTTCTTCCTTCATCAGTCGCCGACGCCCCTCAAGTGGAGGAACCAAATCATAAGCGTATCCCGATTAAGAAATTCATTTCCTGTGTTTTGCGGGCACTTTTTCAATAACCCCGAGGAGAAGTAGATTGAGTGAATCCTCCGCCGACGCCCTCACGCAAGAGGCGCTCTCGAACTGGTACGTGCGCCTCCTGGCGAACGGCGTCTCCTACATGGACGCTTCGGAAGTCATCCCCAGGGTGAGTTCCTGGCGTGAATGGTGCCGACTCTGGATGGAGCGCGCAGCCGTCCGCGAGCATGAAGCCCGAGAGATGGAGGAAGCGGGCAGAAAATTGAGCGCCGCCGAGGCCTATGTGCGGGCCTCTCTCGCCTATCATTTCGCCCAGTTCGTCTACCATGAGGATATCGAACTCAAGACGGAGGCGCAAAAGAGGAAGGTGGCGGCCTACCTTTGCGGCGCGCCACATCTGGAACCACCCGCCGAGCGGGTCGAAATCCCCTGGTCTGGCGGAAGAATCCTGCCGGGCATCCTGCGAATCCCGGAACGGGCGAAGGGGGCGGGCGGCGCGCCGTGCGTCGTCCTGGTCGCGGGCCTTGATTCCACGAAAGAGGAATTCTATACGCTCGAAGCAGTTTTCCACGCTCGCGGGATGGCGACTTTCGCCTTCGACGGCCCCGCCCAGGGGGAGAATGCGGACATTCAATTGCGTCCCGATTTCGAGGGCGTAGTCTCGGTCGTCATGGATCATCTGGTGGAAGATGCGCGGCTGGACTCATCCCGCATCGGGGCCCTGGGGGTGAGCCTGGGCGGCTACTACGCGCCCCGCAGCCTCGCCCTGGAACCGCGCCTCAAGGCCGGGGTAGGCGTTTGCGGACCATACGACATGGGGGAGATATGGGAGGGCTTGCCCGCGCTGACCCGCCAGGGAGTCTGCGTCTCCTTTCAAACGGACGATGAGGAAAAAGGCGCGCTCAAATCGCAAGAAATTTCCCTGCGCGGGTGTCTGAGGGGGCTGGACAGGCCCTTGCTGCTCATACACGGCGCGAAAGACAGGCTTTGCCCGGTAGAACAGGCCCACAAGATAGCGGCGGAGGCGGGCGATGCGTGCGAACTCGTCGTCTACGAAGAAGGTGTCCACGTGTGCAACAACATTCCTTTCCTGTGGCGGCCCCTCGCGGCGGATTGGCTTGCCAGCAAACTGGGTGTGAAGAACCGGGGAAGTTGAACGTGATCCCGGCCGCCTCTTGACTCTCAATGTCAGTCAGGTAAACTTTTTCGGCTGTATGCGGGAATAGCTCAGTGGTAGAGCACAACGTTGCCAACGTTGGGGTCGCGGGTTCAAATCCCGTTTCCCGCTCCAATATCCATCACCTGGCGGGGAGCGCTCATGCGGTCCCCGCTATTTCATGGGCGAATACGCCACCGGATACCAGATTTCCGAACTTTCGCTCCGCAGATAAGGCTTGTAGCCGCTCTCCCAGCCGGGGAGGTTCGCGGCTTCTCTCTGTACGTCAGCCCAGTGGTTCATGTCCCGGTAGGGCCAGATGTGCAAAAACTCGTTCAGGATGCCGGATTCGAACTCTCCCGCCGGGTTGGCGAACGCAGCCGCCAAGGGCGAGAGGCGCTCCCTCTCGGGCAGGTTCTTTTCCCACGCCGCGCTGATGTCGCGCATCTTTCCCGTTACCATCACGTCGCTCCTGATTTCGTACACGCCCCCCATCTCTCCCGTCCGCGGTTTGGGGCAAAACGGCGCCGCCCGCATGATGCGCGTCTGCTGATATAGGATTTTCTCCACCTTGAGCGGGGGCCACCACGGCTGGGCGAGGGCTTCCGCGCGCGCCGCTTCCCTGTGGGCGGAGTTCTCGTATTCCCAGATGTGTAGAATCCGGTTCAGCCCACCGATGGCGGATATGAAAAAACCGATGCACGGGGATATGGCGGCACGCTTTTCAATTATTTTGCCGAAATCCTCCACGCCTTCCGGGGCATATCCGGCAGTGAACGTGTATGCGCGAACTTCGTAGATCATTGGGCATGGACTCCAGGTTATCGTGCGCAGGCTCCCTCGCAATAGACGTCGGAAAATAACCTCACAGTACGAGTTAGTGGAATATAGAAAACCAATATACTTGACGCGCACTATTCCGTGAAGCATGTTGTTTCGTTGTGCATACAAGCTTGAGATGTCTCTAAAGCCCTGCGAGCGCTCAAGAGAGAGGGAAGCACGGTGAGCGACGATACTCCGCGCTGGCGATACCGATTCGACAACTACAAGCGCGCGTTTTCCCTGCTGCGCGAAGCCATCGAAATGATGGAGGATAGAGAACCGAGCCAGCTTGAAAAAGAAGGGATCATCCAGCGGTTCGAATATACTACCGAACTCGCCTGGAATCTCATGAAGGATTATCTGGAGAGTGAAAACTTCGTCTTCGAGCAAGTGACGCCCAGAGCCGTCATACGCAAGGCCTTCGAGGCGAATTTGCTGGCGGATGGGCAGACGTGGATGGACGTGCTGGATGCGCGCAACAAAATGTCGCACAACTACGATCTGAAAAGTTTCGAGGCCGTCATCGAAGCAATCCGGAATCACTACCTTCGCGCATTCGACGCTTTGCATACAACATTTCTGGGGAAAAGTGGGGATCGGTCTTGAATCACGGACTCTCGGATCGTCAGCTCACGGTTTTGAAGCAAATTCTTTCGCTCTTCGCTGATGAGATCACCTCGGTCGATCTGTTCGGTTCACGGGCCACGGGCGACTACCGCCCGAATTCGGATGTCGACCTGGTATTGAGAGGCGGCATCGAGGAAAAGCAGATCGATCGGCTGTGTACCCTGTTCCAGGAGAGCAATCTGCCGTTCAGCGTGGACGTGAAAAGCTATGAACTGACGACCTATCCACCGCTCAGAGCGCACATGGACAAGGTCTGCAAAACCCTCTTCACTCAGCAGGACCTCAAGACAGTGACTCGAAAGTCCGAGGCGTCGGGAGTCTAGGGGGAGACGAGAGCAACGGCCTACGTATTCTTTTCACTCATCAATCATTCTTGCGCAATCGGAGGGCACAATGGACAGGGCGGTATGGGCGATCATCTATGATCTGCCAGAGGAAGGGCGGGAGGAATACATGGAGTGGTTTCACGGGGTGCACATTCCCGAAAAACTCGCTCGTCCGGGATACGTCTGGGCGGCGCACTATGAGGTGAAACACCCGGGAAAACGCTTCGAGGAAATAGCGGCGCGCCTGAACCGCACCGATGACCCCGATCTCGCATCGGGCGCCGGATTCATTGCGCTCTTCGGCGGGGAGAGCACCCGCGTTTTCTACGACCCCAGTCCGGCGCAATTAAAAAAGCGCCAAAACGCCGAAACTCAGCATATGGTGGGGATGCGGGTTCAGGCGAGAGGCCTCATCCTTTGCGAAGAATGGCGTGTGGAAGGCCCGGATGCGGACAAGAGGGAAGCGCCCGACGTCATGGCGCCCGCCATCCAGATGGGCCGCTACGATGCGCAGGGCAACGATGAGGACCTTCAGGCCTGGTACGCCCAGGAGCGCATGGCGCGGGTCGCGGATACGCCCGGCTGCATCGGCGCGAGAAAATATCTGGTGGCCACGGCTTCGCCCAAGCATTCCGTGTTGTATGAGTACACATCTTTGGAGGCGCGGGAGGAAAACTACATCGCGCTCGAGGAGACCGAGGGGACGAAGCGCGTGCACGGGTATCTGCTCCATCCCCCCGGCTCGCCCCTGGCGGCAAGCCGCATCTGGCCGCCGCAGGATGGAAGTCCCTGGCCGAGGAAACGGCATATTTATCGGAAGAGCGAATGAGCGCCATTTTAGGGGCCGTGCACAAGAACGGCCCCTACAGGGCGGTGCGGCTTTGTTCGTCATTCCGGCGGTGGCCAATTCCGACCGAGGATGACTTTTTCAACAACCCCTTCATGGGGGTTGTAAATTTTCTTTTCCTGTAGTTCGCGGGAATGGCGCCGCTTTTGCTTAAGCCCGGCCTGCGGCTTTTCCTCCCGCTTTCCGCTATAATTTCCGCAAATCCACGTTTCGAGGGTTGCGCGCATGATGGGTAAATCGGTCGGGATTTGGCTGCTCGTTTTCGTCCTGCTGGCGGGGATTGTTGCGGAGATGGCCCACGCCGCCTCCCCGAAAATGGGCAAGGGCGGGTACGCAGGGATGATCCTAATCCCGGCAGGTCCCTTCACGATGGGGAGAAACGACGGCCCCGATGAGGAAAAACCCGCGCACCGCGTGTTTCTTCCCTCCTATTACATCGACCAAAACCTGGTGACCTGGGCGGATTATCTTCCCTTCATTCAGGCCAAGGGTCCTGCGGGTCCGCAAGGGGAGATGTACCTCGACACGGACGACCCCGACGCCAAGATCGTCCAGCAAGGCGACGCCTGGGTCGTCGAGAAGGGTTTCGACAAATTCCCGGCGAGCGAGATGGCCTGGAGCGGCGCCCTGGCCTATTGCCGCTGGAAGAGGAAGAAACTGCCCACCGAGGCGCAATGGGAAAAGGCGGCGCGCGGAACGGATGGCCGCCTCTACCCATGGGGAAATCAGAAGCCAACTTCCGAATACCTGCTTCTTGGGGATTTCAGGGGCCAGACGGCGCCTGTGGGAAGCTATTCCAGAGGCGCGAGCCCGTACGGGGTAAACGACATGGCGGGGCAGGTGTGGGAGTGGACGGCTTCGCTGGCGATGCCCTATCCCTACAAGCCCAGGGACGGGCGCGAGAGCTTGAGCGCAGTGGATGCGCGCGTCGCGCGGGGCGGCAATTCGGCGAGTGCGCCCGACGGCATGATGACGACGAGCCGCGAAGTCGTAATGCCCGGCAGGCAAGCGACGGGGCATGGCTACTTAGGCTTCAGATGCGCCGCGGAACCTCCTCACTCGACTTGATGCGAAATGGGTGATTCTTCTTGCCGAAGCAGTTTCTTCCGCAGGCAAGCAGCCTCACCAAAGCGCGCGGGTGAGGGCGCTCAGCGAGCATTGCTGGCGTCCCCCGCCGTCGAAATTAGCAGGCGACAACCAGCGTTCGTGCGCCTCGCGGACGGCGGGCCATTCCTCCTGCGTGAGGGAGAACCAGGCGGTGTCGCGGCTGCGTCCCTTGACGATCATGTGATTCAGGAAGATGCCCTCGTAGCGAAAACCCAGGCGCAGGGCCGCGGAGCGAGAGGCCGCGTTCAGGGCGTCGCATTTCCATTCCAGGCGGCGGTAGCCCAGGGTATCGAGAGCGTGGCGCATCTGGAGCGATAGCACTTCCGTGGTTCGCGCGCCGCGCTGCCAGTCGCGCCCGAACCAGATGTGGCCGATCTCGGCGACACCGGCGGCGGGCCGGATCTCCATGAAGCTGCCCATGCCGCCGAGGCGGCCCGTGGCGTTGTCGCGGTAGACGACGAACACCGGGTCCGGGGAGACTTGGCGCTCCAGGAGCATGGCGCGCACCTCCTCCTCATTCGAGAAGGGACCCACGCTCATGTAATCGAATATCCGGTCTGTGTCTTCGCCTTCGGTCGCAACCCGGAATATATCAGCCGTGTCGCGCTCGGCATCGACCGGCTCGAGAGAAGTCCTGGGGCCTGAGATGATGACGCCCGAGAAACCCTCCCAGCGGCGCGGGGTGACCCGGGCGCCGCCGACGGGGCGTCTGTTCGCAGCGCTGGCCAACTCATCTTTTGTAGCCATGAAAAGCCCTTTTATCTCTGAAATACGATAAATGGATATGAATTCGCCGCCCGGCCTCGCTTCGCCGACCTGAAAAATTTGGTGGAATGATTGCCAATGTGCTAGTATTCCTGCCCTACCGGATCAATCTCCGCAGGCTGGCAAAAGAAGCCAAAAGCATAGTTGGCGGAGTGGGTTATAGCAACCCTGACGGTGACGATGGGTTCGTCGTTTCCCCTAAGGGCCTGCCAGGGACCGACCCGGCCGGAACGAATGGGGAATGTGTTTCAGACCGCTGTTATCTCTACATGGCCGGGACGCAGGTATCGATTGAGCGTGTCTCGGACAACGAAGCGGGAAACTTCCTCCGCCGGATCGAGAACCTCTTCCATGAAGCATTGAGTCACGCAGGCGCCGATCGTTTCCGTCACGGCGACACCCGGGAAAGGGTATTCCATGGAAGTGAACCTCACCGTCATTCTGATCGCGGCGGTCTGCTCCGGCCTCTACATGGCCTGGGGGATAGGCGCCAACGACGTTGCGAATTCGATGGGAACGTCGGTCGGGTCGGGGGCCATCACCGTAGGCACCGCCATCGTGATCGCGGGCGTATTCGAATTTCTCGGGGCCTTTCTGGCTGGCGGCGAAGTGACCTCGACGATACGCAAGGGCATCATCGACGCGGATGCGCTCGGGCAGGATTCGGACCTGCTCGTCATCGGCATGTTGTCGGCGCTCCTGGCGGCCGCCGTCTGGCTAACGGTCGCCTCCCGATTCGGCTGGCCCGTCTCGACCACGCACTCGATAGTCGGCGCGATCATCGGGTTCGCGGTGGTGGCGGTCGGGTTCGAGGCCGTCCGCTGGTGGGGCGTGGCGAAGATCGTCGCGAGCTGGGTCGTCACCCCCGTCATCGCCGGCGCGATCTCGTTCCTGCTGGTTCTGAGCGTGCAGCGGCTGATCTTCAATAAGGACGATCCCGCCGTCTACGCGCGCCGTTATGTGCCGGCCTACATCTTCGCCGCGGTGTTCATCACCTCGGTCGTGACGTTCGTCAAGGGCCTGAAGCACGTCGGTCTCGATCTGGGCACACCCATGGCGGTCCTCTATTCGTTGCTGCTGGCCGCCGTCATCGCGTGCGCCGGTCGCGTCGTCATCAATCGCATGAGCTTCGAGGGCGGCGACTCTCACTCGGGGGGAGGGTCGCGCTATATCAACGTCGAGCGGGCGTTCGGCGTCCTGATGATCATCACCGCGTCGGGCATGGCGTTCGCCCACGGCTCCAACGACGTAGCCAACGCCATCGGGCCGCTGGCCGCTATCGTCGGCGTGGTGACGACCGGCGCGGTCGCCTCGAAGTCGGCGGTTCCACCCTGGCTCCTGCTGGTCGGGGCCGTCGGCATCGTCGTCGGCCTGGCGACGTTCGGGTACCGGGTGATGGCGACAATCGGGAGAAAGATCACGGAGCTTACGCCGAGCCGCGGGTTCGCCGCCGAATTCGCCGCCGCATCGACGGTGGTGGTGGCGAGCGGTACGGGACTGCCGGTCTCGACGACGCAGACGCTCGTGGGCGCGGTGATCGGAGTCGGGCTCGCGCGTGGCGTGGGCGCCCTCGACTTCGGCGTGGTGCGCACGATCTTCGTGTCCTGGATCGTGACGCTTCCCGCCGGGGCCGCGCTCGCGGTGCTGTTCTACTCCATCCTGAGCCTGACCTTGACAGGGAGCGCCGGGCCATGAGATTCGCCGAAGAATTCCTGCTCCTGCTCCGCGCCGAGGACGGAACGCTATCGAGGGCGGCGGAATGGCTGGCGCGGGCCGCGCTCGGCGCAGCGGTTTTGATGGATCTCGCACTCGAAAACCGCATCGACACCGACCCCGACGGGTTGTTCCTCACCGATTCGACGCCGCTCGGCGACCCTTTGCTCGATCCGATGCTCGCCGAGATTGCGCGGGAAAAAGCGACCCATAACGCCCTCTACTGGGTGGATCACGCCACCCGGCACGCCGACGAAATCCGCGAAACCGCACTGGAGCGGCTGATCGGGAACGGGGTCCTCGAACTGAAGGATGACCGCTTCCTGTGGATATTCGGGACGAAACGCTATCTGGTCGTGGACGGGAAGATCGAACGTGAGTTGGTGGAACGGATCAGAACGGTGCTGTTGAGTGAGGTGATTCCCGACCCTGAGGATATCGTCATCATCACCCTCGCGGACGGCTGCGGCTTGCTCGGCCCACTCTTCACCCAGGACGAACTGGCTCGGGCCGCGCCGCGGATCGAACTGGTGCGGATGATGGACCTGATCGGGCGGGCGTTCCTGGCCGCGATGGACGTGGCCGTCCAGCCCGCTGCGGGCAAACTTGATCAGGATTGATCCCGCCAACCCCCGGATAATTCGGTTTGCCATGCAGGATTGGCCCGTTGGTTCGTCGTCAACCTGGCGTCCGCCATCCAACCTGCGGTTCGGCAGGCGGGGTTCCAGCGGACGGACGGAGAGAAGTGGAGATTCCTGTCCGGCCCTTCGTTCAGGCATTGTCCCAGAACTTCTCTTGTCCATGAGCCAGATCCCGACAGGCCAGAAACCTTGGCGAAGCAGCCGAAGGAACGGATCAGCCATTGCGGACGGGACTTTAGGGCAGGCTGTGTAACGGTTCGTCAGGGACCAGCCGGGATGCGCGGAAACCTTGGCGAACATGCTTTCAATTTGATGATATGTTGCGGAAGATAAACTCCGAGCGAGATTTGAAATTCCGTATATTCATGACGATAAGATGACAGGATTTCATGGGGGACTATAACGGTTTGATTCATCTGGAATTCGATAAAAACAGATAAATTCACGAGGTTTAGCGATAAATTACATCAATCGAGAAAATATCAAGCAATACTTTAATTGCCCTACGTAAATATCTGTCTAAAAACCCTTGTTCAGCGCGAGACCGAAGAAGATGGCGAACAGCGCGAGTATCGCGTTCCCCAGATTCACATGTTCGAGCGTTTTGAGCAATTTCATGCGCTCATCCGTCGTATCGCCTATGGGACGCCCGTTTCCGGCGGGTCCCGTACCCCGCGTGAGCCTGAGGCCCACCGCGAAGAACTGGAAGCTGATTCCCATCATCATCAGGAATACCGTCAGCAACTTCAGTCCTAATGGCACGAAGAGTTTTCCGAATGCGGGCCCCATCGCCATCTTGAGGCCCGTCAGATACCAAGCGCCCGTCATGATGAGCACGCCCATGCAGATCAGGATAAAGGGGTGGTAGAAGCGAAGGATGGATATTATCTCGCCCGCGTATTCCTCGGGCTCAAGCCTGCGCCGCAGGTGCCCCATCAGAAGCCAGAAAAAAACGAGCGCGCCCTCATACAGACAGGCCGCCAGTATATGGACGTAAAGAAGCCAGAAATAGGTGTTCGACATTCGCGTCTTCTAGGAGAAAATTTCGTGTGAAAACACCCCCGGGACGCGCGCCCCGGGGAGTGCATGCGACTTTAGCTGGCCGTCCCTTCTTTGGGGAAGAACTTGTCGTATAGCTCGGGCCGTTGCCACTGCGTCAGCACGCCGGCCTTGGCCGCGTTTTGCCCCGATGAGGTCACCTCGTCGTTTTGCTCGCGAAGTTCGCGCATTCTCTCCAGATCCACGTCGACCATGAACAGGCCGGCCTTCGTGCTCTCGAAAACGACTTCTTCGGGCGTCGCCACCATCGCCAGTCCGCGCTGGCTCTTGTCGAAAAGGTTCTGCGTGGTGATGACGATGGCCAGGTTCTCTATCGCACGCGACCAGATGAGGTTCCGCCAGGTGCCCCACAGCCTTTTCTTGTCCACGCCGGCGGGCAGGAAGATGATTTCCGCCCCGCGGAGCGAGAGAGCGCGCGTCACCTCGGGCATATAGACTTCGCTGCACATCGCCATGCCGACCTGACCGTACTGGGTCTCGAAAACGGGGTATTCGTTCCCCGCGACGTACTGGAATTCCCAGATGCCGCCGCCGGTGTATATCCAGGGCCCGGGGGGATGGGTTCTGCGGTAGCGCCCCGAAGCGCCGCCGGTGGGCCGGGCGAGGTTCAGCAGGTTGTGCGCCGTTTTCTTCTCGTTATCCAGCGGTTCGAGCGTTCCGTATTGCACATAAACGCCGCAGCGCTTGGCCACTTCCTCCATCGCCTCGGTGGGGTCGAACGTGGCGGGCATGCGCCAGGGACCGGGATACGATTCGGGGAAGGCGACGAAATCGGCCCCCTGCGCGGCGGCGTCTTCGACATATCGAACCGCGTCGGCCACGTTTTTTTCATCCTCGGGTGGGGGATACCCCATCGGCTGCACGAGTGCGAGCCTGAAATTGTCGGCGCTCATTTCGGTCCCTCCTCAGATAAAAGGATTACCGCCGCTACCTGTCCACGTATAGCGTGCCGTCCGCCGCCCAGGAATCCGTCGCGACGTCTTGAAATATGACCGTGATGACGTTTTTGGGCGCGCCCGAGTGCTTGTGGACCGTCTCCGTGATCTCATCGGCCATCGCGCTTTTCTGCTCCTTGGTTCTTCCTGACAACAGGCTGACCTGAACAACGGGCATCGGAATACCTCCTTCTGAATTGGGGGTGAATCACTAAGGCATCAACTCCTAGATATTGGGGCCGGCAGCCGCGACGTCCGGCGTCACCCGTTCCGTGAACTGCTCGAAATTCTCACGGAACGCTCCAGCGAGTTCGCGTATTTTTTCGTCGTATTTTTTCTTGCTCCGCCAAAGATTTCTGGGGATCATGTATTTCTTCGGCACCCCGGGGCAACTCGTCGGAACATGCAAATCGAATATCGGCACGTCCTGTGTGGAAACTTTGGCCAGTTCGCCCGTCATAGCGGCCGTCAGAAGAGCGCGCGTATGATGCAGCGGCATCCTGTCGACCTCGCCGGCGGCCCCCCCGATCCAGCCCGTGTTGACGAGCCAGACCTGCGCGTCGTGTTTTTTGAGTTTACCCATGAGCATCTCTCCGTATTCTGCGGGATGCAGGGCCAGGAAGGGCGCGCCGAAACAACTGCTGAACGTGGCCATCGGCTCATCGACGCCAGCCTCGGTACCGGCCACCTTGGCCGTATAGCCGGAGAGGAAATGGTAGGCCGCCTGCTCGGGCGTTAGTTTGCTGATGGGGGGCAGAACGCCGAACGCGTCACATGTGAGAAAGAAGATGTTCTTCGGATGCCCGCCCATGCCCGAGAGCTCGCAGTTGTCGATGAAGTGGTTGGGGTAGGTGGCGCGCGTGTTTTCCGTTATCGACATGTCGTCGTAATCGATTTCCCGCGTAAGCGGATCGACGACGACGTTCTCCAGAACGGAACCGAAGCGTATGGCGTCCCAAATCTGGGGTTCGTCTTCCCTTGTGAGGTTGATGGTTTTCGCGTAGCAACCGCCTTCGAAATTGAAGATGCCCGCATCCGACCAGCCGTGCTCGTCGTCGCCGATGAGCTTTCGGTTCGGATCCGCGGACAGCGTGGTCTTGCCCGTGCCGGAGAGGCCGAAGAAAAGGGCCGTGTCCCCGCCGTGGCCCATGTTCGCCGAGCAGTGCATCGGAAAGACGCCCTTTTGGGGCAGCAGATAATTCATGATGAAAAAGGCCGATTTCTTCATCTCGCCGGCGTATTCCGAACCGCCGATGAGCGCCATGTTCTTCTCGAAATTCACCAGCGTGAAGTTCTCCTGCCGGAGTCCTTCCGCCGGACCCGCTCCCAGGAACCTGCCCATGTCGATGACAGTGAAGGGATTTTTGTGATTGTCCAGTTCACCGGGTTCGGGGCGGACGAGCAGCGTCTGGCAGAACATCGAATGCCATGCGAGTTCCGAGATTACGCGCACGGGCAGCTTGTATCTCGGATCGTTGCCCACGAAACCATCGAAGATGAAAAGGTCGCGCTTTTGGGCGTAGCTTGCGATTTTCTGAAAAATGCTGTCCCAGTTTTCGGTCGATATTTTCTGGTTGATGGGCCCCCACCATATCTTCTTGCTGGATGGGTTCTGATCGACCGTGAACTTGTCTTTGGGCGAGCGGCCCGAGAATTTGCCCGTGTGCACCACGAGCGCCCCGTTGGGAGCGAGGTAACCTTCGCCTCTCGCGACCGCCATTTCGTTGAGGGTGGGGATGGGGAGATTCCGGTACACCTTGGCTACGTTCTTGAGGCCTAATTTATGGAGGCCGAACGTCCTTTCCGTCCCTATTTTCGCAGGTGAGGAGGTTGTCTTTCCCCCCTCCTTGGTTGACGCCATGTGTTACTTCCTCCCGGGAGTCGAAATATCCGTGCAACAGTTCCGCTCGCGTTAAGAGCATTTTTTGAATTGTCTTGCGAATCGCGTACGAATCCGCTCAAAGAAGGCCGCAATATGCCTCGCAGAGTGTAAGAAGTCAAAAGCAAACCCAGGTCGTTTTCACCTCGTGAACCACGCAAACTCTTTTCGGTTTTATGGGTATTTGCGTCTTATCCGATGACTTCACTTTCTTTGCGATAAAAGGGCAAGCTCTCGACAGTCGCCTTGGCCACGGCACCCAGAGAATCCACCATTACTTGCGTGCCAGGCTCCATCTGGGCGCGGGGCAGATACGAAAAAGCCAGGACGGCGTCGAGCGTCGGACAATACGCGGAGCGGGTGATGGAACCGACCTCCTTACCGCCTGCATAAACGGCTGCTCCCGGCTCAGGGACGGTTTCTCCATCAATCTTGAGCCCCACGATTCCCCGATTCACTTGGCCGAGATACTTGATCTTGGCGATGACCTCCTGGCCGATGTAGCAGCCCTTCTCGAAGTCGATGGCCTTTTCCTCCAGCCCCGCCTGCATGGGGTTGACGGCCGGAGTCATGTCCTTGCCGAAGAGCGCCACGCCCGCCTCCAGCGTAAGCGATTCGAGCGTGGCGACGCCCGCTGGTTTCGCTCCCGCATCCGACAACGCCCGCCAGACGCGCTCCGCCTCCTCGCGACGCCCCATGAGCAGATAGCCGTCTTCGCCCGTCCATAGTTCGCGCGCCATCATCATGTCGCCAGAAGACGTGTGGCCGTGCGCCGAGGTTGGAGGTTCGCCCATCCCCGCTTTGGCGATGATCTCCCTTGAGGAGGGGCCGAAAAGGCCTATGCAAAACGAATTTTCCGTCTCGTCCGCCACTTCCACCTGATCCATGATGATGAACCTGTCGATCTCCTCGGCGAGAATTCCCGCCATTCCGGGAGCCACCGAGGCGACTACGAATGTTTCAAATTTGTAGGTATGCAGATCGGAGATGAACTTTCCCTGCCGGGTGAGGAAGGTGTTGTACGCGCCCTCTCCGGGCTTGAGTTCTTTTACGCGGTTGGAGAGCATTCGGTGGAGAAATTCCTCGGTGTCCGGGCCGCTGAAGCAGAGGTTGCCCCGGTGGGACAGATCGATGACGACGGCGCTTTTTCTGCATGTGAGATGTTCGGCTGCCGCGTCTCCGAACGATGCGGGGATCCGCCATCCCGCTTCTTCAATGAGCCGGGCGTTGGCCGCTTGGTGCAAGTCGAGCAGGGGGGTGGCTGGCATGGGTCTCCTCTTGGGCGCATTATGCGAGCGCAATGTAGAAGCGAAAGTTCCGGCAATTATTGATACGCTTGTGTATTCTACGCTCTGATTAAGGGTGAAGTGAAATGATGGAGGCAAACATCATTCATTATCCATATCGGGAGGCGAGATGAAGCATGGGCGAGAAACTGGGATTCATTGGTCTGGGCAAGATGGGAACGCCCCTGACACGCAATCTCCTTGCGGACGACCATGAAGTGGCGGGTTTTGACGTCGATCCGGCCCGCATGGAGCAATTGAGAGAAGCAGGCGGAACTCCTTGCGCGAACGCAAGAGAGGTGGCCGAGCGTTCGGAAGTGGTTTTCACCATGCTGCTCAAGCCCGAACACATCGAGATGAACACCATCGGGCCGGAAGGGGTCGCCGCCGCAGGGAAGGAAGGCCTCATCCTCGTCGAGATGAGCACGATGCACCCGACCTGGTCCGCCGGGCTGGCGAGAAAGCTCGAAGCCAGGGGCGTGGAGATGGTCGACGCTCCCGTCTCGGGTACCGTGCCGCACGTTGAGTCGAGAACGCTGGCCTATATGGTGGGCGGCAAGAAAGAAACCTTCGAGCGCATCAAGCCCATCATCGAGCCGTTGGCCAAGAGCGTTATCCATACCGGGCCCAACGGCACGGGCTGCTCCATGAAGCTGGTGACGAACCTCATCGTGAACGCGGGCGTCGCCCTGCTGGCGGAGGGCCTGCTCCTCGGCGAACGCTCGGGTTTGTCGCACGATACAATCATGTCTTGCCTGCGCTCGGGAGCGGCGGCGGGTGTTCTCCTGGATCTCAAGGGAGAAAAAATTCTCTCGCGCGACTTTACGCCACATGGCGCTCTGAGCATCTACGTGAAAGATCTCGGCCTTTGCGTTGACCTGGCGAGAGAAAAAGGATTTGATGCGTCTATGGCGGCAGCTGGTCTGGAGATGTTCCGGCGCGCGCAAGAAGCGGGTTGGGCCGAAGATGATTGCGCGCGCGTGGTGGATGTATATGAGGGAAAGGATCGTTAGGGTTCACGGTTGGTTTTACCGCGACTGCACAGGAGACGGACAATGGCGAAAGGCGCACCGGCTGAATCCAAGAATTTCAGGCTGATAGGGCACGACCCGGACGCGGCATGGGGCGGAGGCAGCCTCGTCGAGGTGAAGAACGGATACGCCTACGTGGGCGCGGTCGGTACGGCGAGCTACGACGGACCGGAAGGCTGGACCGTCCACGACGTATCCGACCCATCTAACCCGAGGCGCATCGCCGAGGTGTTCGCGCCTCCCGGTCTGCACAATCACAAGGTGCGCATCGTGGGAGACGACCTGCTCTATGTGAATCATGAGCGCCTCAAGACGCCGGAAGGCGAGACGGCGCGGGCGGGCATTTGTATTTTCGACATCTCCAATCCTTCGGAACCCAGGGAAGCCGGCTTTTTCGACCTGCCCGGCACCGGGCCGCACCGGTTCGGCGTCGACAACGAGCGTGGTCTCGCGTTCTTGCCGAACCATGCCGAGGGGTGGCGAAACCGGGTCATGTGGACTCTCGATATCACGAATCCTCTGAAGCCCGAAGTGCTCAACGTCGTCGGTCTCCCGCAGCAGGATCTGAGTCTCGATTATGATTACGAGGAGCCGGATGATTTCGAGCGCTCATGGACGTGCCACGGGCCGGCAACCATCCGAGGAGACCGCATGTACTGCGGTTTCTGGGGGGCCGGCATGGGCATTTTCGATTGCAGCGATCTGCGCAACATCGAGTGCGTGGGACACCTCTGCTGGTCGCCGCCCTTCGTCGGCTCCACGCACACCGTGTGGCCGCTCGGCGACAGGCCCTACGCCGTGGTGACGGACGAGGCGCGCGCGCAGGAAAATTACGAGAGCAGCCAGTTCATGTGGGTGGTGGACATTCGCGACGAGACGAACCCGATACCCATCTCGACCTACATACCGGACAGGGAAGAGAACATGAACCGGGGCGGGCGCTTCGGCGCGCACAACATTCTCGAATATCTCCCTGCGGATGGTCCCTGGAAGGACATCGTCTTCCTCACGTACTTCAATTCGGGGCTTCGGGCCATCGATCTGTCGGACCCCTTCAAACCAAAGGAAGTGGGGCACTACATCCCCGAAATGAATTTCGGGAAGGACTACGCCCAGTCGAACGACATCGGCATGGACGAGAACGGCCTGCTCTATCTCATCGACCGAAACGGGGCGGGTATGCACATCCTGGAATACACCGGATAGGCGATGGGGCGTCGAAGTTTCGCTGCCGGCAGGAAGGATTTACCGAGCGGGGAGGGGATTCATGAACCCGGGTGATTTTTTCGTGGTCTGCGCCGTTTCTTTCCTGGCCACCTACGCTCATCTCGTTTTCGCCCTGATCGCCGACAAGATAGGGATGGTGAAGCTCGACTTCGGCAAGGGCGTGTCCATGCTTCTCTTCGGCGATGCGTATGAAGGGAATCCGCCCTATGCGCTCGGCTTCATCGCCGTTCACCTGAACGGGGTCATCTTCGGCTTGCTCTACGCCACCTGGGCGGCGGGATGTCTTCCCGGGCCGAGCATCGCGCGCGGCCTGATCTGGGGCGGGGCGCTCCTGATCTTCTCCCAATGCGTCTTCAACCCGCTCATCACGGGGCACGGTTTTTTCAGCCGGAAGTTCCACCCAAGGGCGTGGCAGACCGCCGTGGTCGCCCACGCCATCTACGGCGGCCTGCTGGGCTGGCTCTCGCCAGTACTCTGAGAGCAGGCCGCGCGCTATCTTCTCGCTCTCTTCGTCCTGGGCGCTTTGCGTTGTGACGCCCAGCACTTCGCCACGTCGAGAGGCGCTGCGACCCAGGCGTCGCCCTTCGCGAGGATGTGCTGGATCAGCCTCTCGAGCATCCGCATCCGGTGGTGCTGGCCGATGATCTGGGGATGGCACATGATGTTGATGTACCCGCCTTCTTCATACGTGCCCTCGAATTCCTCGACCCATATCGAATAAACCGATTCGGGGTCGCGGATGCCGTGACCGAGCGGGGGGTTCGTGCTGTGGGCGAAGAAGATGAAATCGTCGAGACTCCACTTGGTGGGCAACTCAACGAGGCCGCAATCGTGATAGTAGGGCCAGTCGTCGTCCATCATGTTCGAGTGGTACAAGAGCCCGTGTTTCTTGAGGAGCCCCATGGTGTGGACGCTCGGGTCCGCCGAGGGGGTGCGCGAGCCCAGGATTTCCTGCCCCGTATCGCGCTTGAGTATCTCCAAGGCGCGAACGAGCAATTCTTCTTCACGCTCGGCGTCGCACATCTGATAGGGCTTTTCGTGAATGTGGCCGTGGTGGCCGATTTCATGGCCCGCCTTGACGATGGATTCCGCCATCTTCGGCCATTTCTCCACCGTCCAGCTCGGGATGTAGAAAGCGCCGGGCAGATCGTATTTACCGAGGAGCTTGAGTATCCGGGGAATCCCCACCTTGGGGCCGTAGGCGCCCATGGAGTTGTGGATGGGGCGTCCCCCCAGCGAAGGATCCCGGCCCATCCAGACCGTCTCGCCGTCCACGTCGAAAGTCAGACACACGGCGCAGCGCGCCCCGTTTTCCCATTTCACTCTAGGCATTCGTTTCCCCTCATCCTTGCTTGGTTGGAAGTTTAATGCTTAAGAATCCGCCATTTTCAGTAACGCGCGCGCCAGGACGTCGCAGCCCCTGCAGGCGTCTTCCCAGTCCATGTCCTCTTCTTCGGAATGGCTCTTCCCGGCGACGCAGGGCACGAAGATCATGGCCGTAGGACCCAGGTCTGCCGCGTAGCGGGCGTCGTGCCCGGCGGCGCTCCACATGCGCCGGTGGCTGCAGCCCGACTCTTCACACGCGGCTTCAATCGCCTCCGTCACGCCTGCATCGAAGCGCGTGGGGGTGGAGCCGCCGACTTCTTGAATCTCGATTTCGAGGTTTTCCTTCTCCGCCTCGCGGCGCGCAGTCTCCTCGATGAGTTGCCTGGCTTCATCGAGAAGTTCCGGTTCGCTGTGGCGAAAATCGACAGAGAACGTCACCCGCTCGGGTATGACGTTAATGGCGTTCGGCGAGAGGGAGAGTTCTCCCACCGTGGCGACGAATTCCGGATGCAGCGTTGCGGGAATATCGCGGATGGCGGCAACCGTCCGCGCAGCGCCCACCAGTGCGTCTCTGCGCATGCGCATGGGCGTGGGGCCGGCGTGGTCGCGCTCTCCTTTCATGGTGACCCGAAGCCACGTAAGGCCGAAGATACCCTCCACGACCCCTGCCTGCACGCCTTCGCTCACGAGGGCGGGGCCTTGTTCGATATGGAGTTCGAGGTATGAACCGATAGGCCGCGGCGCGCAGGGCGCATCGCCCCGGTAGCCGATGCGCTCGAGTTCGTCCACGAACCTCGCGCCTTGCGAGTCTCTCGTCTCGTAGGCGGCATCGAGAGGTATCGCGCCCGCGAACACGCCGCTTCCGAGCATGGAGGGCGGGAAGCGCGGACCTTCCTCGTTCGTCCAGTTCACAATCTCTATCGGGCGTCGCGTCGATATGTTCCCGTCGTTCAGCGTACGGACGGCTTCCAGAGCGGCCAGCACGCCCAATGAACCGTCGAAGCGGCCTCCATCGGGCACGGTGTCCAGGTGGCTGCCCGCCATGGCGGGAGGGGCGTCATCTTCCCGGCCGGAGCGTCTGGCGAACATGTTTCCCATCTCGTCGATCCGCAAGTCGAGGCCGGCGTCCTCCGCCCAGGCGGCGAACAAATCCCGCGCCTGTTTGTCGGCGTCGGTGAGCGTGAGGCGATGGACGCCGCCTCCTTTCGTCGCTCCGACCCGGGCCATCTCCTCCATGGAGCGGCGAAAGCGATCAGGATTGATTATCAATTCGAACCCTCTGGAAATAACCGGACGAAACGGAACCGTCTCCGATAGTGGGCGGGGAGCCATTCTCCGGGGATAATCACTCCGCCGCGGCTACTACTTTTTCATAGACCTCTCTTACGCGGCCCGTATGATTCTCGAACCGGGCCAGCAGTTTGGCGTTGGCGCTTCCGTCCATATCATCCACGAAATTCAGCCGCCGCGCCAACATGTCCATGGCGTGCTTGGTTTTCAAAAAAATGTTGATCGACTGCGCGTTGCCGATGCGGAGCCGGTTCTCGACGAGGCGCAAGAAGCGGTATCCGTCGAGCAACGCGCCGGCATCTTCTTGCGAAAGCAGACCCGCCCCGTTCAAAGCCCGCAGGGCAAGGTAGGTGTTCGGAACCCGGACCTCCGGAAGCGCCCCTCCGTTTCTGATCAGCAGATACTGCGTCAAGAACTCGATGTCGATGATTCCCCCACGCCCGAGCTTGATGTCGGCGATTCCTTCATCCTCAGCGGAGAGTTCGTTTTCGATGCGCCTTCGCATGTGGCGAACCTGCTCGGCGAGGTCCGCGGGCGCTTCGCGTTCATACACGAATTCATGAACGAGTTTCATGAATTCCGCGCCGAACCCGGGAGACCCCGCTACATATCTTGATCTTGTAAGCGCTTGTCTTTCCCATGTTTCAGCGCGGTTGTCAAAGTAATCCTTGAAAACGTCTATCGGCGCGGTCAATGCGCCCTTCGCTCCTTCGGGCCGCAGGCGCAGATCCATTTCGTAGGTCCGATCCCGCGAACCCGAGGCGGCGAGGCCGTCGCGCAGACACGTGGCGACCTTGATGAAGAACTCATGATTCGAGATGGTCCTGTATTCGGCGGGTTTTCCGTCGAATTGGCCGCTCGTGCTCCCGGCGGCGCTGTAGACGAACATGAGGTCCAGATCCGAGCCGTAGTTCATCTCTCCGCTTCCCATCTTGCCGAGGCCTATGATGGCGAATCGGGCTTCCGCCCCCGTCTCCGCCTCCATCGGAACGCCGTAGAGTTTGCGCATCCTCTCTTGCGCTATCTCGTAGCCGCTCTTTAGCGTGGCCTCTGCCAAATGGGAGAGGACGGAGAGGGTTTCCAGGATGTCCGCCGCTCCGAGAATGCTCCTGATGCCTATCGCAAGTTCCTCGCTTTTTTTGAGCAGGTGCAGGCGATTGAATTTTTCTTCCGCCGAGATTTGCGAGTCCGCTATTTTTTTCAGCTCCTCGGCGAGCAGCGCCTTCGAGCGCGGTTCGGAGAGGGTTTCCGTCTGGAAGAGGGTCTCAAGGAGGCCGGGCTGTTCGATCAGCACCTCGGCGAGGTAATTGCTCGAAGCGAAGAGCTTGAGAATGATTTCGAGGGATTCTTCCTCCTCGGCCATGAACCCCAGGATGGATTCGCGGCCGCCGCCTTTTTCCACGAATTTGTTCAAGTGCGCAATGGCCCTGTCCGGCTCGGGGAGGTCGAGCGTCTGGTAGAGCAGACGGGGGAGGAGTTCGTCGAAAATGCGCTTCGCCTTGGCGCTGACGTGTTCGAGCGACGCCCCGTTTCTCAGCAGCTTGAGGTGGGTGCTTACGCCTTCGGGGTCCACGAAGTTGTAGGAGGACAGATCCTCGGCGGAGAGTGAATCCTCCAGGGTGAGCGCCGGGGTCGGCGGACCGCTCGCAGTTTCGGCTTCCTCTTCCCCGTTTTGGCTTCGGAACATGTTCTCGAAAATCCTGGATACGTTGTTCTGGTGATACGCCAGGCGGGTCTTCAGTTCATTGCCGTCCCCGCAATCCATCTTGCGCGCCAGCACGTTGAGGCTCTTCTCGTCCGCCGGAACTTCATGCGTCTGAAGCCCATGCGTGACCTGCACGCGATGCTCCACGTCTCTCAAGAACACGTACGCGTTCGAGAGCTGGTCGCACTCATGGGCGGGCAGAAGGCCGAGCGCCTCGATGATGGAGAGGCCCTCCAGCGTGCCAGGGTTCTGGAGCAGCGTTTCGCGGCCGCCGTAGATGAGTTGCAATGCCTGGGTGATGAATTCGATCTCGCGGATGCCGCCTTCGCCGAGCTTCACGTTTCGCGTCGCGGCGTCTTCACCTTTCAGATTTTCGTTGATGCGGCCCTTGATGCGGCCGATCTCCTCGATCACGCTGATGTCCATCGTCCGCCGGTACACGAAAGGACGTATCATGTTCATGAAGTCCTCGCTCAAGGCGGCGGAACCCGCGCAGTGGCGGGATTTGATGAGGGCCTGCCGCTCCCACGTCTCGCCCCATGATTCGTAATAGACCTCGCAACTCCTGAGCGAATAGGCCAGCGCGCCTTGAGAACCCTCGGGGCGCAGCCGCGTATCGATGCGAAACACATGGCCCTCTTCGGTGTTTTTCGCCATCAGGGAGATAAGGCGTCTTGAGAGATGGGCGAAAAACTCGTGGTTGGAGATGCTCCTTTTCGTCCGGCCCGTAATCGCGTCCGTCACCCCGGTTGTCTGCCCCTCGTCCGATGAATATACGAAGATCAGATCGATGTCCGAACTGAAGTTTAGTTCGAGCCCGCCGAGCTTGCCCATCCCGATCACGCTGAATTCGGTGTTCCGCCACCTTCCGTCCGCGCCCTTGTGGCGGGGGGTTCCGTATTTGAGTTCGAGCTCGGCCCGGGCGATACGGACCGCCACATCCAGGCAGGCGTCCGCCAAACGGGAGAGGTTCGTGGTGATCTCCATGAGAGACGCTTGCCGCATCAAATCCAGCACCGCGATTCTCAGGTATTCGCGCTGACGGAACCGGCGCATCGCGTTTTCCGGTCCATTGGGCGCGTCCCGATTCTCCCGCACCCATCTCCAGAGTTCGGAGACCATTTTTTCCTTGGTGCGGGCGGTTCTCAACGTGGCGGGCCGCAGGAGCCAGTCGAGAAAATGGGGGTGGCGCAGAATCGTTTCGATCAGGAACTGGCTTCCGCCCGCCAGCGCGAAGAATTCCGCCCTGCGCTCGTCCGAGCGGGTGAGGGCTTTCAGGAGCAGATCCGGCTTCTCGCGTGTGCCCAGAATACGCTCGAAGTTGCTCAGGGCGCGCTCGGGGTCGAACGTGTCGCGCAAAGAGGAGAGCAGTTGCAGCAAAAACTCGGAATTGTTGCGCGGGAAAGCGGGGTGCAGGGCCAGGGACTGGAGATTTCTGGTGACGCCTACCGGATCGTTGATTCCGATCAGGGCCAGGAGGTCTTTCGCCGCCGGAGTGGGGGCGCCGCCCGGCAGGAGTTTTTCGATATGGGAAAACCCCGGATGCTCCTCAATCCGAACGCTCATAAGGTATCCCTCCGCACAAACCATGAAGGACTAGCGCATGGGATCTCCCGGATCCGCGGCTGCCTGATGAAGAGCCGAATCCCCCTTCGTCCCGGGGAGCCATGAAAAGGCGACCAGACTCCCCAGGCAGGCGATGCCGATTGCTCCGAAAACGAACTCCAGGCCGTATGCGTCCGCCAGTATACCCAGAAAAAACAATCCCAGGCCAACAAAAATCTGGTTGGCCGTAAAAATAACGCCGACGACGCTTCCCGCCAGCCTGGGCGGACTGACCTCGAACCCGTATGCGAAAATCACCGAGCGCATGGAGATGAGAAAAACGCCGACCGACGCGATGCAGGCGTAGAGGAAAATTCCCGTGCCCGCGTGGGGAACCAAAAACATCGCGATCCCGCCGGCGGCGACCCCGATGAAGAGAATCAGCTTTCGGGAAACCCTGTCGGAGAGATAGCCGACTATCGTCTCGGGAAATATGGAGGCCGCCGAATACACGCCGAGCGCAAGGCCCAGGGTGCTCGGACCCACGCCGTATTTTCTCACCAGCAGTATGGGCAGAAAAATCGAAACCACGTTGTGGGCGAGCGTCCGCACGCCCGAGAAAACGCAGGCCCCCATCATGCCGGGGTTCTTGATGAGCGCATCCACGAAGTTGCGCGGGATGAGGGAAGAGCCGGGCTTTTGCTTGCCGCTGAGCTGGAAGGGTTCGAGATAAACCCACAAAAGCATCGCCGTCACAAGAAGGGGAATCGTGTTCGCCAGCAGGACGCCCCGCCAGGTCATGACGAGGAGCAGATAGCCCGCGATGATGGGCGCCAGCGTCTGCCCCAGGTTCGCGCCCGTGCCGTGTACGCCCAGCGCGAAACCCTTGCGGTTGCCGAAGCGCATTCCCAGCAGGCCCATCGATGGCGGGTGCCAGGTGTGCGTCGCAAGGCCGCTCAGCCAGATAATGGGGGCCAGGGTGAGAAACCCCGCCGCGAGGCTCGCACCGCCGTAGAACAGCGCGACCGAAGCCATGCACCCGACGAGCAGCCATTTCCCGCCGCCGTAGGCGTCGATGACGTAGCCCGCCCCCACGCTGCTGAAGGCGCTCATCACGGCCCTGCCCGTGAAGAGGAGGCCCACCTGGGTGAGCGTGAGGCCCAGATCGGCGGTCAGATAGGGGATGACGGGCCCCAGAACGCCCTGGAACCAGTGTTCACAGGCGTGGCCGGTGGTGAGCAGGGCGAGGATTTGCCATTTCTTCAAGGTTTCATTCTCATGCAATGCGGTGGCGCGAATTTGATGCGGGAAATCCTAGCATTTTGACACGGGCGAGCATAGGTGAGGGGACGAATCTACCACAGCCGTTTTATGTCGATTGGCAACCTCGTTTCTGCTGCTGAACCTGAAATTTCGATAAAAATGGAAATAAAACAAAATATATCGTCGATTTATGCATTTTCGATTCCCAAAATCCTGCATTTGCCCGTATTTGAGGTTGACACACCCTTGAAAGCAGACGTAAATTAACTGGTAGGACAATCCCATAAGGTGATGAGCCTCTCTGTGGGACGCATATTCAGGAGTTTGAAACGTGGTTATCGGCGACAGACTGCAGGCGGTGAAGAAAACGCGAGTGTATGAGGCCATCGTCGCCCAACTCACGTCCTTGATACTCGAAGGCGAGCTCAAGCCTGGCGAGAAGCTGCCCTCCGAGCGGGAGTTGTGCGAGCAGTTCGGCGTAGGCAGAAACTCGGTTCGCGAAGCCACGCGCTCGCTGGAATCCGCCAGGCTGGTGGAGACCAGACAGGGGGAAGGAACCTTCGTCACGGCGGCTCCCGAGTCCATGCTCCCCATGATTTCCGAAAAAGTCTCCTCCGACGCGGCGAACGGCATGCACGACCTCTTCGAGGCGCGCATGGTTCTCGAGCCCCAAATCGCCGCCCTCGCCGCAGAGCGCGCGACGGACGCGGAGTTGGCCATGCTCGAAGATGCCATTCGGCGGCAGCATGATGCGATAGAGGGCGGAGGCCTTGGTCTCCAGGAAGACACCCAATTTCATTTGGGACTCGCAGAGGCCGCCAGGAATCAATTCCTGCACCATCTCCTGAACAGCCTGCTCAATTCCCTGAGCGAGATGCGGGAACGCTCGCTTCGTGATAAAAGCGTTCGCTTCCGCTCCTGGGAAGCGCACCGGAAGATTCTGGATGCCGTCTCGGACAAGGACCGGAACAGGGCGATGGCGGGGATGATCAGCCACTTGGTCGAGATTGAGGGGAACGAAATCGAATCCCACGTGAAACTGGAACATCTGGCGGAACTGGAATCGGCATGAACCGATTTTGAAGGAATCGAGCCTTGAAAACCGTATAGTTCAACTTCTTCAACTCCAAGTGGGGGGTATCGAATGTGAGCGTCATATCGTTTGAAGTCATCTACAGAGGAATTTTCCAGAAAAGCCTTGCGGTGAAAATTTCACGGACGTTGATCCTCGCGGCCGTGAAGGAAGGAAAACCGGGAATCTCCTTCGGGCGCTACAGCGATTCGCCCGAGCGCAACGGGATTCCCGCCAAGCAGTTCGGCTACATCGCGGACAACGAGGAAGAACTCGAAACGGTGGCCGCGCAATACGAGCCCAAGCAGGTGGACATCTCCATCTGCGTGGACGACACGCTTTGCAAGGGCGTGGAATCCTGGGCGTGGTACGGTCTTCAGCCCATCAACGCCGTCACGAAGCCCGGCGGCACGCTGATCGTCACCTCGAACCAGAAAGAAGACGAACTCGTCCAGCACATCCACCGCAAAGACGAGCCCTACAAACTCGCGATCATCCCGGGCGAGGCGAGCTTCGCCGGCCTCTGGGTCTACAAGGACGACGGCACCGACGCGCGCTGTCTGGCGGCGGCCCTCAAGGCAGAGCCGAGCATGTGCTCCATCGCCTCTCTGGAGTCGGCCATCCGCGAGAACATCGGCTCGGAAACGCACGTGGAAGCCGCGCGCGAGGTGTATGAAGACCTGCGCCCGGTCGAAATCGAACCGGGGCAGGGCAACGACGAGGTTCCCTTCACGTTCGAACTCCTCAAGTGGCACGAAATGCGCCAGGGCGTCGTCATCGACGGCGTGGGCGGACACGAGGGTTTCCGGGGCGGCGAGGGCGGCTACGAGCCGGGGCGCAACCCGTACTTCAAGAAGTGGTCGACGCGCACCATGCGCCCGGTCGTCTCGTTCGATAAATGCACGAAATGCACGCTGTGCTGGATCGCGTGCCCGGACACCTGCTTCGACGTCACGCCGGACGGCTACTTCGACGCCAACATGGAGGCGTGCTGCGGCTGCGGCGTGTGCGAGGCCATCTGCCCGGTCAAGGACTGCATCACCATGGTGAACGAGGTCGTCTTCGAGGAACGCGACAGCCAGTGGCAGATGTGGAACGAGAACAAGGAAGATTACGACAAGTACATGGACGACAAGATCACCACCGGCAAGATAGAGGGCCGCCACCCGATCACAGGCCTGGGGCAGGCGTTCTCCGGCATCGGCATCGAGACGGGTCACAACCCCGAGACGGCCAGGATCAAAACCCTTCAAGACCTCAAATAGGACAATAGGAGCGAACTGATGGCGACAGCTACCGAACAACAACAAGGTGCGGGAGTTCATCTCCTCACCGGAAGCGAGGTGATGGCCCACGTGTGCCGCCTCGCCGACGTGGATGTCATCACGGCGTATCCGATCCGGCCGTATGACACCGTGATGCAGTACGTCTCGAAATTCATCGCCGAGGGCGAGTTCGACGCCGACTACATTCCGGCGGAGAGCGAGCACGGCCAGTTCGAGATCGTCAAGCACGCCTCGGCCTGCGGCGCGCGCGTGTTCACCGGATCGAGCGGCGTGGGCTGGCTCTACGCGATGGAGCCTCTGGCCGTTACGGCGGGGCTTCGCCTGCCGATGGTGGCCCTGGTCGGCTGCCGCGCTTTGGATGACCCCGGCGCGTTCGGCACCGAGCACAACGACGCGATGCTCGTGCGCGATCTGGGCTGGATGATCAACTTCCCCGACACGGCGCAGGAAGTCGTCGAGCTCGGCCTCATGGCGTATCGCGTGGCCGAGGATTCGAACGTGTACCTGCCTTGCGCCATCGCCATGGACGGCGCGTTCCTCACGCACAGCCAGGCGACGGTGCGGCTGCCCGGGCAGGAGCAGGTCGACGAGTTCCTCCCGCCCTATGACAGGGGCGACCTGCTGCTGCACCCGGACAACCCCATCACCATCGCGCCCCAGGCGAACGAGGACTGGCTCATGGAAGTCCGCCGCCAGAGCAGCGAGGCGGCGAAAAACTCATACGGCGTGCTCAAGGAAGCCCACGCCGATTTCTGCAGAATCTTTGGCGTGGACACGGACCCCTTCCTCGATGAATACATGACCGAGGACGCCGACGTCGTGCTCTGCGGCATGGGAACGCTGAGCCTGCCGGTGAAGGTCGCCATCCGCGAAATGCGCAAGGAAGGCAAGAAGGTCGGCATGCTTCGTCTCAAATGGTTCCGCCCCTTCCCGACGGAAGAGTTGCGCGCGTCGCTCTCGCGCTTCAAGGCGGTGGGCGTCATCGACCGCGACTACTCGTTTGGTTCTCCCTATCATGGTGGTATAGTGTTCAACGAAGTGAAAGCCGCCATGTACGGGGCGGACAAGGTGCCTCACATGAAAGGGTTCGTCTGCGGCCTCGGTGGCCGTGAGGTGCTGCTCGAAGACGTCAAACACATGGCCGACAAGGTCATTTCCATGGGCCAGAACGATGCGGCCGACAACGAAGTCGACTGGATCGGCGTGAGGGACTAAATCATGGCTGAAACCTCTGAATACAACATCGGAACACAGGAACTTCCCTTGATGGGGAAGGTGAACGCCATTCCCGAGAAAGCGGTGGAGGAGTATTTCACCAGCGGGCACAGGACGTGCCAGGGCTGTGAGAGCGCGCTCATCATGCGCCTCATGGCCAAGGCGGCGGGCCCTCGCTCCATCATCCTGGGCAGCACGGGCTGCATGTACGTGGCGAACACCACCTACTACAGCACTCCCTGGGTCGTGCCGTGGATGCACACGCAGCTGGGTTCGTCCGGCTCGGCGGCGACGGGAACGGCGGCGGCGCTTCGCGCGCTGATGCGCAAGGGCAAGATGAAGGAAGAGCCCATCAACGTCATCGCCTTCTGCGGCGACGGCGGCGGCATCGACATGGGCGTCTCCTCCATATCTGCGGCGCTCATGCACGCGAAGTACAACCTGGCGATCATCTGCTACGACAACGAATCGTACGCGAACACGGACATCCAGATTTCGGGCGCATCCCCCTGGGGCGCGAACACGACGTTCACGCCTCCGGGCAAGAAGTTCCGCATCATGCACGATTGTTGGAAGAAGAACATCGCCGCCATGTACGCGGTCGGCCACACGCGCTGCAACTACGTGGCGACGGCGGACGCCTCCTACCCCGCCGACTTGATCGACAAGGTCCGCAAGGCGCTGGCCGTGAAGGGGCCCGCCTTCGTGCACACGCTCGACCCGTGCCCGAAAGGGTGGGACTACGATCCCTTCTACTCCCACAAGCTCGGCGAGCTGGCCGTGGAGACGGGTCTCTTCCCGCTCTGGGAGATGACGGACGGAGCGCTCACCTACACGGGCATTTCCGCGCGCCAGGTGTACGGCAAGCGTGGCCGCAAGCCGGTGCGCGAATATCTGGAGACGCAGGGCCGCTTCCACCACTTCGTTGAGGAAGACTACGAATACTTCCAGAGCGAGGTGGACAAGATGTGGGACGACTGGATGGTTCCCGGCGTGATTCCCTTCAAGGTGAACAATCCGAGCAAGAAGTAGGGATTCGGGAAGCCGGTCTTCGGGAAATTTCACGGCGGGGCCCTTCGGGGCCCCGCCCTTTTTCGCTCATGCCGAGCGCAAGTGTTCAAAGAGCAGAAGATGAACGAAGTCGGGGAAACGAGAAGAGGGAAAGACGAAGCCGCGATGGTGCACGTGTCCGCCGGCCCGTTTCTGATGGGATCTGACATCGGCAACGCGGACGAGCGCCCTCGGCGCGAGGTCACCCTCGACGCTTTCTGGATCGACAAACACTGCGTGACGAACGCGCAGTACCGCGCCTTCTTGGAGGAGACCGAGGCGTTTCAATCGCCCCCCTCGTTCGCGAGAGACGATTTCGTGGGGCCCGGGCAGCCCATCGTCAGCATCAGCTGGGAGGAGGCGAACGCCTACGCCCGCTGGGTGGGCAAGCGCCTGCCGACCGAAGCGGAGTGGGAGAAGGCGGCGCGCGGAACGGACGGCCGCAAATATCCCTGGGGGGAGGACGAACCCTCTCCCGAGCGGGCCGTCTACGCGAGTACGGAAATGGAAATTCACTGCCCGAGCAATGTGGATGAATTCGCCGAAAGCGCCTCTCCCTATGGTTGCGTGCAGATGGCGGGCAACGTCTTCGAGTGGGTGGCGGACTGGTTCGACGGGTTCTATTACCAGACGGGCCCGGCGGAAAACCCCAAAGGCCTGGATAAGCCGACCTTCGAGGTGGCGATGGCGCGGGTGCCCGTGTTCGCCGTTCCGGGCGGGGGGAATCTGAGCCTGGGCGAAGTCAAGCGCGGCGAGCGCTACGAGATCCTCCACCGCGACGAGGACAGCTACAAGATACGCTTCGGGAACACCGAGGGCTGGCTGCCGCGCAGGGCGGGCTACGCATGGACGGCCAAGGCCGCCCGGGGCTGCGGCTGGGACTACATCGAAGACAGCCTCAGGTGTTCGGCGAGAGAGGGCTTCGAGCCCTGGTACAAGAATTTCAACATCGGCTTCCGGTGCGCGATGGACGCCTGAAGCCGGTTCCCTCGACTCGTCAACAGCAGCGCTCTTCTCCTGAAGGGGTTGTTGAAGAACCCTCCTTGCCCGGAATTCGCCACCGCCCTCGTTCCGGCTTTCGCCGGAATGACGAATAAAACCGAACCGCCTCGAAAGGACAGGTCGCGAACTGTCACTACGGGACCGTGAATCGAAGTGTTGGCGTAGGGGCGCTTCGTGAAGCGCCCTCGTCTTCGGCGCGGGCCGTTCGCGAACGGCCCCTACGGCGGGTGCGGCGTTTGATCGTCATGACGGCTGTGGACAATGAGGGTTATTTGGCAACCCTCCAAGAGAACGATTCAGACACTGAAGCCTCGCCAGATCAGGCCGAGGTGCCCGCCCGTGAAACCCTGAACTTGAAGATCATCGGCACGAGCGGCAGGACGAACAGGATGACGGAAACCATCATCAGCACCGCGGCGATGGGATGTCCGGCGAAGTCGAAGAAGATGCCGGGGCTCCCGTGGCTCATGATCATGCTCTGGCGGAAGGTGCGCTCCGTCAATCCTCCCAGAACCAGCGCCAGCACCATCGGGGCGAGGGGATAGTCGAGTTTGCGGAACACGTAGCCGACCGCGCCGAATATGAACATGAGATAGACGTCGAACATGTCCTGCGTCGGTGAGAACCCGCCGACAGCGCAGACGACGAGGATGATCGGGGCGAGAATCGTCATGGGCATCCTGAGCATCCAGATGAAGATCGGAACCGCGAAAATGGCGACGATGACCGCCATCGTGTTCGCGATGTAGAGGCTCCCGGTAAGGCCCCAGACGAACTCCGCGTTTTCGACGAACAGCCGGGGACCCGGTACGAGTCCCCACACGAACAGGGCGCCGAGCATCACCGCCGTGGTCGGTGAACCCGGAATTCCCAGCGTCAGCATGGGGAGCATCGAACCCGTGCTCGCCGCGTTGTTGGCGCACTCGGGCGCCGCGACCCCCTCGATGGTTCCCTTGCCGAATTCTTCGGGCGTTTTCGAAAAGCGTTTCGCGATGCTGTAGCTCATGAAGCTCGCGGGCGTAGCGCCCGCTGCGGGCAGCATGCCGACGAAAAACCCGAGCAGGGAGCCTCTCATGATGGTGGGGGCGCATTTCGTGAGACCCTTGAGGGTCGAGACGATCTCTTGCGCGCCGAGCTTCGCCTGGTATCTCTCCTTCGTCTTGAAGCCTTCTTCCAGGGTGTAGAAAATTTCCCCGACGCCGTAGATGCCGATGGCCAGCACGAGGAAATTGATGCCGTGATAAAAACCCGTGATGCCCCCGAATATGAGGCGCGGCGAGCCGCTCACGATGTCGGTTCCCACGGTGGACATGAGCAGCCCCAGCATGGTGGCGATGAGCGTCTTGAGGGGGCTTTCACCGCCCAGTCCCGCGAAGGTGGCGTACGCCAGCAGCACGACGGCGAATTCCTCGGGCGGGCCGAAGCGCAAGGCGAACTCGGCCAGGGGCGGGGCGAAGAACGTGAAGAGGACGATGGATAAAGTCCCGCCGATGAAGCTGGCCACCGCCGCCGTCACAAGGGCGTCAGCGGCTTTCCCCTTTCTCGCCAGCGGATAGCCGTCGAACGTGGTCGCGACGGCCGTGGACGCTCCCGGGATGTTCAGCGTGATCGAACTGATGGCGCCGCCGTACATGGCCCCGTAGTAGATGGCGGCCAGGAAGATGATGGCGCTCGTCGGCGGAACGGCGAACGTGATGGGCAGCAGGATGGCGACCCCGTTCACCGAACCCAGCCCCGGCATCGCGCCTATGGCGACGCCCAGGACGACGCCGAACAGCGCCATCAACAGGTTTTGCGGCGAGATCGCAACACCCAGCCCGTAGAATAGATTACCGAGAATCTCCAATTTACGCGGCCCTTAGGACAAACCTTGCCCCTACGATTACAGGGAATTCCCTAACGGATGGGCAAAGGAAACAGTGAAATAATCAGTTCCAGTAAAACAGGAATTCCGCATACCCCTTCGGCAAGGGGATGATCAAAAATTTCTCGAAAATGTAATACACCACGACGGGGACGCCAACCGATACGCCGACGCTCGTCTTGAGGTTGTGCCCCCCGACGATGAACAGGCAATAGAAGATGAACAGGGCGGCGGAAAAATACACCGATATCACGCCGATCAGGAGAATCATGAGCATACCGGGCAGGCCGACGCGCAACAGGTCGCCCAGGCCCTCCCTGCGCATGAACACTCCCGAGTCGGTCATGGAGGCCTCGCTTCGCCGCGAACGAAACAGCGACTGGAGCAACACCATCAAGGACACGGCGGCGATACCCAAAGAGAGCCAGAAGGGGAGGAACCCCCCTCCTGGCCCTTCCTTCGGTAGTATGCCGACAGGTAGTTCCGTAGCTTTCCAGGCGACGCCGAGGCTGACAAAAATCAGCCCGATGGCGACTATCCTATCCGCCCGCTGCATCTAGATTCTTCTCCAAAAGCTAATTCTTCAGCAATCCCATGCCCTTGAGCAGCTTCTTGTGCTTCACGTCCTCCGAAGCGAAGAACTTGCCCAGAGGGGCGCCGCTCAGGCAGGCGCGGTTCAGCGCCTTCTTCGAGGTGTAGTCTTTCCACTCCTTGGAGTTGCACAGCTTGTTGAACAAATCGGTGTACCACTTCACAGCGTCCTTGGAGATGCCGCCGGGCGCGTTGATGCTGCGCTGCATGAAATACACGAGTTGCGGCTGGCCCAACTCCTTGAACGTGGGGACTTCCTTGAAAGCGGGAATACGCTCGGGCGTCAACGCGGCTATCGGCTTCATCTTGCCGGGATAGTGCGGCAGCCCCTCGGAGGGGTTGTTCACCGTCGAGTCGACGTGTCCGCCTGCGAGGTTTTTCGCCACGGTGCCGCCGCCCCGGAAAGGTACGTAGGTGATCATGCCTTTCAGGCCATAGGCCTGCATGAGCATGTTCGTGACGAGCTGGTCCTCCTGCATTTTGCCCGTGCCGCCCATGGTCCATTTCCCTTTCTTGGCTTTCACGGCCTTCACGAAATCATCGATGTTCTTGATCCCCGACTTCGTATTGACCCAAAGGAGGAACGTGTCCATGGCCAGCCGGTATACCGGCGTGAGCTTCGTGTAGTTTACCGGCAGCTTCCGCAGGGCGGGGGTGGTGAAGAAGCTGTTCAGCGTCACGAGGATGACGTGCGGGTTCCCTTTCTTCGAGAGCAGGTAGAGCATCGCCTCGGCGCCGGAGCCGCCTTTCTTGTTGATCGGAACCAGCGGCTGCGGCGACCATTTGTTCTGGGTGACGATTTTCTGCATGAGACGGGCGATGCGGTCCGCGCCGCCTCCTTTGCCCGCCATGATGATGAACTCAATCGGCCGCGTCGGCTTCCATGCAGCAAGAGCCTGCGTGGTCCCCAGCGCAACGACGATGAACAGACTCAGCGCAAGGGTGAGGAACGGAATAGCGCGTCTCGAACCTTTCAGCGATTTCATCATATTCCCTCCTTTTATGCTGCGGAATGAAGTGCCTGCAACAGCGAAAATGATACCGCGATAGAATTTTGTTTGAAGATGACGAATTCCCCCCACTCTCGTCAAAGCTGGAACTTCTCGAAAAGCAATCGTTCTGTAAGGCTATGGTTCCCTGAAGTTTACCATGAAGCAACGCGCTTCTCAACGAGGCGATTTTCACGGGCGGGGCGCAGGTGGGGTTAATCGTATTATTCGCGCCGCATGCAGCAGGAAAAGCGGGAGTTATTTATCCCCTGGTTCTTTTGATGAGTTCCCTGAGCGCAGCCATGGATTCCTCATGCTTGCGCTCTGAATCTTTCGTCCGTATCTCGAAATTCCTGTCCATGACTCGGATGCCGTAGAAAATTAGAAACGTCTGGGTTGCGCTAATAATGAGACCAAGCAATTGCGTAATACTGATTGCTTCATAAGATACCATTCCCCTTGCTCTCTTAAGGTTGGTGATGCGCCAAAATGAGTCGATTGCATTTAGTCGTCAAAAATTTCACATTATCCGCTTCGTCAAATAAAACATGTCATTATCCCAAAAGGATTGTCCCCTAGATTTCCTCGATATCATCTCTCGATTCGAATTCGCGGACGGCGCGGCGGATGTAGGGAGGCACGCGGACGGGTTTTTGCGAATCCTTATCGATGATGACGTAGGCCGTCTGCGCCCTGGCGACGAAGCGCTCCGTTTCGGCCTCGTAGATCTCATAGTCCATCTTGATGCTGGAGTTCCCGATTTCGTAAATGCGCGCGTAGACTTCCAGTACCTCGTCGAAATGGGCGGGCGCCAGGAATTGAACCGAGGCGTCGACGATGACGATGTCATATCCCCTCTCAAGCATGTCGAAGTACGGAACGCCGATGTCGCGCAGGTAGTCCATCTGCGCGGTATCGACGTAGAGGAGATAGTTGGCGTTGAACACCACGCCCTGAAGGTCGGTCTCGCCGAAGCGCACGCGCATTTCACTCTTGTAGCTGTACTGGTCTTTGGGCATAGGGCATTTCTAATGAAAACGCCTGAAATTCGCAAACCCGCGCAATCTGGGGTTGTAGAAAAACCCCTCTCCGCCTCATCCTGAGTAGCGGCGGCCGGGTAAGACGAGAGTTTGAGGGTCTTGACGTCATTCCGGTGTCGGAGACGACCGAGGAGGGAGGGTTCGACGGAATCCATTTGTTTTGCCTTCGTTCTTTATTTTCTGATTGGTTCCCGTCAATAACGAGGAGATAAAAAGCCGACTTGTTATCATTCTGCTTGAAAATGGATTCCGGCTTTCGCCGGAATGACGGCGGTGGTCAATTCCGAGCGAGGAGGGCTTTTCAACAACCCTTTCGCAGTCGCGTTTGACCTTCGGCGGCTACTCAGGGTGAGGAGAGAAGCATTAGCAGGTTTGCGGGAGTCGAACCCGATTGAGGAATGAGGGTTCGACGCGACCGGGGAGGGAGCTTCGCTGCTTTTGACGGGACTTTTTCAACAACCCATATCTGCGCGAGCGGCTCCCGGCTTGTTCCCTCATCGGCGTCGGTTATAATAGCGGCGCCCGGAATGGCGAACGCCAGCTTCAAGTGCATGGAGTCGTTGATGATCAGCGTGGAAGAAGCCCAGAACTCGATACTGGAAATGATCCGCCCGATGGGGCGCGAGCGGGTGGGCCTGCTCGATTGTCCGGGCAGGGTGCTCGCCGAGGACGTCCAGTCCCCGCGGCCCGTTCCGCCCTGGAACAACTCGGCGATGGACGGCTACGCCCTGCGCGCGGAAGACGTGGCGGGCGCGAGCCGCGAAACGCCGAAGACGCTGAGAGTGGTCGAGGAGATTCAGGCGGGCGTCGTGGCGAAGCGTGCGCTCGGCCCGGGCGAGGCGATCAAGATCATGACGGGCGCGCCCATCCCCGATGGCGCGAACGCCGTCGTGCTGGTCGAGGAGACGGAACGAATCTCTGACGACGAGGTGCGCATTTTCCTCGCCGTGCGCGAGGGAGAGGCCGTCCGGCTCGCCGGGGAAGACGTGAAGCCGGGCGAGACGGTTCTCTCGCGCGGAACGCTCCTGGGCGCGGCTTCGGCGGGCATGCTGGCGAACGTCGGCCGGGCGCGGGTGTACACCTACCAAAAACCAAAGGTGGCCATCCTCGCGACCGGAGAGGAACTCGTCGATCTGGGCGATGCTCCCGGCGTCGGACAGATATTCAACTCCAACTCCTACGCCCTGGCCGCGCAGGTGGTGGAAGCGGGCGGCGAGCCGGTTCTCCTTGGCATCGCCCGCGACGACGCGGAGGATTTGAGCCGCCACATATACGACGGCCTCGCCGCCGACCTTCTCATCACGAGCGGCGGCGTCTCGGTGGGGGACTTCGATCTCGTGAAAACGACGCTCGGCGGGCTGGGGAACGACATGCGCTTCTGGCGGGTGCGCATGAAGCCGGGCAAGCCGATGGCGTTCGGCGTGCTGAACAACAAACCCGTGTTCGGCCTGCCGGGGAACCCCGTCTCCACGATGGTGAGCTTCGAGCTCTTCGTGCGGCCGGCGCTGCTCAAGATGCAGGGTCACGAGCACCTCTTCCGCGCGAGCGTGGAGGCGCGCCTGCTTCATCCGCTAACGAAATCGCCCGAGCGCCGCCACTACGTCCGCTCGGTCGCCTACCGCGACGGGGAGGGGTGGGCCGTCCGGGCGATAGAGGCGCAAGGCTCCAACATCCTGCATTCCATGGTGCGCGCGAACGCCCTTGTCGTATTCCCGGAACACGAGACCGAACTCGCCGCCGGCAGCCGCGTGCAGGTCGTCCTGCTGGGGGGGATGCCCGCCGAGAAACCCGAACACGTCGAGGCGGCCTCTCTCGAAGGCGTGCACTCCTGAACAGACTGTTTTCAGATTGCCGACTCCCTTGGGAGCGCCCTGCATGAACTCTTTGGCAACGCCCAGGCTGCCTTATTCCGCCGCCATCCTGGCCGGCGGCCGAAGCCGCCGGATGGGGCGCGACAAATCCATACTGGAGATAGGCGGGGTCCCCCTCATCCGGCGCATCGCGGACGGACTGGAGGAGATTTTTTCGCGAGTGTTCGTCGTGGCGAACGAACGGGAGCGATTCGAGCAGATGGGCCTCGACGTGGTGGGGGACATTCATCCGGGCAACGACTCGCTGGGCGGCCTCCACGCCGCCGTGGCGAGTGCAGAAAGCCCGCACGTTTTCGTGGCGGGGTGCGACATGCCGCTGCTCAGACCCGCGCTCATACGCGGCCTCGCCTCCCTGGTGGAAGGGTGGGACGTGGTGATTCCCGTCAAGGACGACTACCCCGAGCCGCTTTGCGCGTTCTACGGAGAAAAATGCGCGCCCCATATCGAGGAATCCATTTCGAGAGGGCGTCTCAAGATGATAGGGTTTCACGAGCACGCGCGCGTGAGGCGGGTGGAGGAGGCGGCCTGGAGAGAATGGGATCCCGAAGGGGCGTCTTTCCTGAACGCCAACACGCCGGAGGAATTCGAAACAATCAAATCCGTATTCATGAGGGGAGAGCCGAAATGAGCGTCGCCGATCGCATGAACGAACTGGGCATCGAACTGCCCCCCGCGCCCGCCCCCGTCGGGGCGTACGTTCCATACGTCGTCTCGGGGTCGTTGATGTTCATCTCGGGCCAGATTCCGATCAGGGACGGCGCGCTGATTCACGAGGGGAAAGTGCCGGGCGAGGTCTCCATCGAGCAGGGACAGGAATGCGCAGCGCTTTGCTTCCTGAACGCCGTCGCGCAGGCGAAAGCGGCCCTGGGCGACTTGGAGCGCGTGGAGAGAATCGTCCGCATGAGCGGGTTCGTGGCCGTTTCCGAGGACTTCACCGCGCAGCCGCTCGTCGTGAACGGGGCGTCCGACCTGGCCGTCGAGATTTTCGGCGAGAAGGGCAGGCATTCGAGAGTGGCGGTGGGCGTGGCGGAGCTTCCCCTGGGGGCGCCCGTGGAGCTCGATGTGATACTTGAGGTGAAATGACCTATGTATTGTTTATATGGAATTTGTCGCTAATGTAAGTTGGGTTCCGAGTTCTGGATTCGAAAGGGAACGAAGTGCTCACTTTTTCCTGGAGGGGGTTGTTGGAAAAGTCCCCTTGCCGGGGGGCGGCCTTTTGCTTTTGATCTTCATTCCGGCGAAAGCCGGAATCCATTTGCGGATGCGGTTGAATAAACGGCGGCGTTTCATTCCGCGCCGAGGCGCGGGGAACCTGACGAGACGAAAGGCAAAAGGCGTAAAAATGGATTCCGGCTTTCGCCGGAATGACGGCAGTGGTGAATTCCGACTAATGAAGGAGGAATTCTTCCGAGCGAGAAGGGCTTTTTCAACAACCTTTCATCAGTCAGAGTTGACCCCCGCTCTTCCAAAGACCCATCATCGCTGTATAATCCTTGCGGACCGAGCCGTTGGCGCAACAACAGATTGAGGGTTCGATGATTTACCGGTTCATGGCGTCGATGCTTTTGATGTCGTTCATGGTTTCCGTCGCGCCCGCGCAGGCGAACCCGGACATCGATTTGATGAAAAGAATCGAGCGGGCGTTCACGCGGATAGCCGAAGGCGTGAAGCCGACGGTCGTGAGCATACGGGCGGAGAGAATCAGGGGAGCGACGCAACAGGCGCCCCGGTCGCCCCATCCGAACATACCGATGTTCTCGTCCGGTTCCGGCGTCATCATCGACGCGCAAGGCTACATTCTCACGAACAACCACGTGGTCAGCAACACGAGGCGCCTGCGCGTGCGCCTTTGGGACGAGTCCGCGCACTGGGCGAAAGTCGTCGGCACGGACAGGTATACCGATCTCGCGCTCGTCAAAATCGACGCGAAACGCCCCCTGCCCATGGCGACTCTGGGAGATTCCGACAAGGTGAAGGTGGGGCAGTGGTCGATAGCGGTGGGCGATCCGTTCGGCATCACGAGGACGTTCACGGTGGGCGTCGTGAGCGGCATCGGGCGCAGCGGCGTCGGCGTCGCGCGCTACGAGCATTTCATCCAGACGGACGCCGCCATCAACCGGGGCAACAGCGGCGGCCCCCTCGTGAACATCGACGGCGAGGTCATCGGGATCAACACGGCGATTCCGGCCCCCGGCAGCGGCATCGGGTTCGCCATCCCCGTCAACATGGCGAAAGACGTCGTCAAATACCTGAGAAGAAGCGGAAATTTCCCGCGCGGCTATCTGGGCGTGACCATCCAGCCGGTGAGCCAGGACATGGCCTATCTGCTGGGGCTCCCGAAGGCGAGGGGCGCGCTCGTGGGTTCGCTGCTCAAGGACGGGCCGGCGGAGGGAGCGGGCATCCGTATGGGGGACGTCATCGTCCGCCTCGGCGGCGCGAGCGTCGTGGATACGGCCCATCTTCAGCGGCTCGTGGGCTGGACGCCGCCGGGAGAAGCCGTGGCCGTGGAGGTGATGCGCGACGCCGAGAGAAAAAAGTTCATGGTCAAACTGGTCCGCCTGCCCGGGCAGGAAACCGCAGATGCGAAGGCGAAGCCGAGCGAGATCGACGAACCCGAGAACAGGAAAAGCTACGGGGTGGCGCTGGAAAACCTGACCGATGAGTTGAAGGACAAAAGCAAGCTGGAGACGGACGGCGGCGTTTATATCAGCGACGTGGAAGAGGGCAGCAGGGCGTATTACGACGGCTTGCGCGAGGGCATGGTGATACGCGGACTGACCTACCGCCTGCCCGGAAACGGGAAAACGCCCATCCGCGTCTCGATTCAAAAACTCGAAGACGTCGAAGCGTTGCTGAAAAAAATTCCCGCGGGCGCGAACGTCCTGGGGCAGGTCGTGAGCGGGACGGACCGCGGGGAGCGGACGTTCTTTACCGTTCTCCACGGGTTTCGACGTTGATTCCGATGGATATTGGCCGCCGGAGGAGAGCGCTTTCATGCCGCGGATGAGAAGCATTCTTGTGGCCTTGCTGGTCTTTGCCTTTCCGGTTTTTGCGGGCGCGGGTCCCGAAACCGAGATCCGCACGCTGCTGCCCAAAGACGCCATTCCCGCCATCGACGATCCGAAATTCGCGTCCGCCGGGGATGCGGACGCTTTCATGCAGCCCGACGAGATGGTCATCGGGCTCAACATCAGGGGAGACAAGCGGGCCTATTCCGTCCCCCTGCTCAGTTCGCACGAGATCGTGAACGACGTGGTGGGGGGGAGCGCCGTCTCCGTCACATGGTGACCGCTCTGCTATACGGCCATCGTGTATGACCGCAACCTGGGGGATAAGAAGCTCAGCTTCGGCGTTTCGGGGAAACTCTGGAAGAACGTGCTCATCATGTACGACCGCCAGACGGATACGCTCTGGAGCCACCTGACGGGGGAGGGCCTCATCGGCCCCTTGAAGGGCAAGCGCCTGGGGACGTTCCCCGCCGCCATGATGCGCTATTCCGAATGGAAGCAGCTCTATCCCGACACCCTGGTGCTGAAAAAGAAGCTGAAAGGGATGGGGGGCATGTTCCGAAGCCCCTCGCGGGATCCGTATGAGGGCTATTACTACAGTTCCCAAACCGGCGTGATCCCCGAAAAATACCGCGACAACCGCCTGCACCCCAAAACCCTGCTGGTCGCCCTTGCGCTCGATTCCCCGAAAGAGAAGGGGAAGCAGGTCGCCAAGGTCTACCCGTTCGCCGACTTGAACCGCGCGGGCGTCGTGAACGACCGCTTCGCCGGGCGCGACGTTCTGGTCACTTACTGCGAGGGCGCGGGAACGGGCGTCGTCTTCGACCGCGTCCTGAAGGGCGAGACGCTGGAGTTCGAACTCGTAACGAGCGAGGGCGCAAAGGGCGCCGCCGCCTGCCGCTTCATGAAGGACAGGAAAACCGGTTCGCGCTGGCAGCGCCTGACCGGCCTCGCCGTGGGCGGGCCGATGAAGGGCGCCAGACTGAGCCAGCTTTCCACCACGCTCGCGTTCTGGTTCGGCTGGAAGGATTACTTTCCCGAAAGCCGGGTCTACCGCCACAAGAAATAACCGCACTGCTTGAGGGGTTGTTGAAAAAGTTCCCTGGCAAATCAGAGTTCGACGCGCCCTACGAGAAGCAAGAGAAACACTCCCCCCTTGGGGTCTGTTGAAAAAGTCTCAATGAATGAATAAGGTCGAACCCGACCGGGGAGGAGTTGTTGACCCCCAATCGAGAGTGTTCACCGTCATTCCGGCGAAAGCCGGAATCCATTTTTACGCCTTTTGCCTTTCGTCAGGGTTCCTGCGCATCGGCGGGGAATGGAATGCCGTCGTTCATTCACCCGCATCCGCAAATGGATTCCGGCTTTCGCCGGAATGACGGCAAAGGCCAATTTCGAGCGAGGAGGGGTTTTTCAACAACCCCCCTTGAGGGGGAGTCAGTGAGCTGAGGGCGTAAGCCCGAAAGCGAACTGGTGGGGGGAGCTTTTGACTTTGTTAAAATTGTCCCCCCACCGAATCGGCCTTCGTCCAAAGGACTCGGCCTCTTCGTCGGGCATTCCCCTCGGGATGCCCGACCCTCAAGGGGGGAGTCAAGTTCCTCTTTCGTTGATTGTGCTTTATCCTCAAGGGGGAAGCGGTTGCTTGGCGTTCTGCAAGGGAGGAGTGTTGTCTCCTCACTCTTTGGTCGCCTAAATTCCCTGAATCACGAAATCAGGGATTTTCACAACGCCCTTGAGGAGGGAGCGGACACGTTCTCTCCGGCCAGGGAAAATCCCTGGCGCATCACCGCCGCCTGGTGAGGAGTCGGAAACTTGAGCCCCGTCATATTTGAAATCGGGCCCTTCGCGCTGCGCTGGTACGGACTCATGTACGTCGCCGCCGTGCTGGCCGGCGTATGGCTGGTGAGGCGGGAAGTCGAGCGCAAGGGGATGCCCATCACACCCGATGAGGTGATGAGCTTCGGCCTCCTCGTCATGTTCGCAGGGATAGTCGGCGGGAGGATCTATTACGTCCTGTTCAACTGGGAATTCTACCGGGGCGCCATGTGGGAGGTCTTCGCCATCTGGCAGGGGGGCCTCGCCATACACGGGGGCCTCATCGGAGGCGTTCTGGCCGGGTATCTCTACCTCAGAAACCACGCCGTCTCCACCTGGGAGTTCGCCGACGCGGCGGCGCCCGCCGTCATGCTCGGCCAGGCGTTCGGGCGTTTCGGCAACTTCATGAACGGAGACGCGCACGGCGTGCCCACGGCGATGCCCTGGGGCGCCGAGTTTCCCATGACCTCCATCGCGGGCCGGGAGTTTCCCGGCCAGGCGACGCACCCCGTGATGATTTACGAGCTTCTCCTGAACCTCGCCTGGTTCTTCGTCCTGAGGCGCTTGAGGCTCACGAACCACAAGCCGGGCTTCGTCTTCTGCCTCTACTTCGTTCTCTATTCCCTGGGCCGCGCCGCCGTGAGCGGTTTCCGCGCGGACAGCCTCTGGTTCGGTCCCGTCCGCGCCGCCTACCTCGCCAGCGCGCTCCTCATCGTCGCCTTCGGGGCGATCATCGTGCGGTGGCGGATGTGGGAGCGGGAGGGGAGCGATTAGAGTGGTTCAGCAGGGAACAACCCCCTTGGTTGCCTGAAGTCGCGGCCTTGACGCATTCACAAAATCAGCCCACTGCGAAACAGCGCGGGATTGTTCGTCATTCCGGCGAAAGCCGGAATCCATCTGTCTTGCTTTTGCTTTTATTTTCAGATTGCCTCCCGCCAATGACGCAGGGATGAAAAGCCGGCGCATTGCCATTCTGATTGAGAATGGACTCCGGCTTTCGCCGGAATGACGGCAGCGGTCAACTCCAGGCGAGGAGGGGGTTCTCGACAACCCCTTGATTGCGCCTGATCAGAAAACCGGCGATTCCCGGTAGACGCCCCAGACCGACTTCAGCTTCTCGACGATATCTCCCATCGTGGCGCCCTCGCGCACGAGTTCGACCGTGACGGGCATGATGTTCCGCGTCTCGTCCTTCGCGACCGAGACGAGCTCCTCCAGGAGCATACCGACCCTGGCGTCGTCGCGTTCGGCGCGCACCCTCCTCGTCCGCGCGATCTGCCGTTCGGCGGTCGTGGAGTCATAGGGGTGGGTCTCGATCTCCTGGTTCTCGTCCTCCTCGACCAGGGTGTTGACCCCGATGACCGGTTTCTCGCCGGATTGCTTGCGCAGGGCGGTCTCATAGGCGAAGTCGGCGATCTGCTGCTGGAACCAGCCTTCCTCGATCAGTTTGATCGCGCCGCCGTTTTCATCCACGTAGTCGAGAATCTCGAAAATGCGCGTCTCGAACTCGTTGGTCAGGCTCTCGACGTAGTAGGAACCGCCCACCGGATCGATGACGTTGGCGACGTTCGTTTCCTCCGAGATTATCTGTTGCGTGCGCAGGGATATCCGCATGGCGTCCTCGGTCGGAATCGCGAACGCCTCGTCGTAGCCGTTCGTGTGCAGCGACTGGCAGCCGCCGAGGACCGCGGCGAGGGCCTGGAACGCGGTGCGCACGATGTTGATGCGGAATTGCGGCTTGGTCAGGGTCGCGGCCGCGGTCTGGCAATGGAAGCGAAGCCGCATCGATTCGGGGTTCTTCGCGCCGAAGCGCTCTTTCATGATCCTGGCGTAGCAGCGGCGCAGCGCCCGGAACTTGGCGACCTCCTCGAACAGGTCCGCCTGCGAGACGTAGAAGAAGGCGAGCCTCGGCGCGAACTCGTCGACGTCCATGCCGGTCTTGAGCACCTCCTCCACGTAGACGATCAGGTTGGCCATGGTGAAGGCGGCCTCCTGCAGGGGCGAGGCGCCGGCTTCGGAGATGTGATAGCCCGAGATGTTGATCGGGTTGTAGCGCTTCATGTTGCGTCCGCAGAAGGATATGCAGTCGCGCACGATGCGGACCGAGGGCGCGATGGGATAAATGAACTCCTTCTGCGCCATGTACTCTTTCAGGATGTCCGCCTGGATGGTGCCCGGGAGCCTGTTGAGGTCCAGGCCGCGCATCTGCGCCAGCGCCACGTACATGGCGAGCAATATCCACGCGCTGGGGTTGATGGTCATCGACACGGAGATGTTCTCCAGATCGATGCCGTCGTAGAGCGCCTCCATGTCGGCGAGCGTGTCCACGGCCACGCCTTCTCGGCCCACCTCGCCCTCGCTCATCGGGTGGTCGGAGTCGTAGCCCATGAGCGTGGGCATGTCGAAGTCGGTCGACAGTCCCGTCTGGCCCTGCGAGATCAGGTATTTGAAGCGCTTGTTGGTGTCTTCGCCGGTGCCGAAACCGGCGATCTGGCGCATGGTCCACACCCGGCTGCGGTACATCGTCGGGTAGGGCCCGCGCGTAAAGGGGTAGCGCCCCGGCAGACCGATGTCCTCGATCGGCGTCTCCGCGATATCGGCGGCGGTATAGACGCGCTGCACCGGAAAATCGCCGGTGGTGAAGAATTGCTCCTTGCGCTCGGCCTGTTTGTTCAGGAAGGCGGCGACCTCGTTGCCCTCCCAGTCCTCGATCTCGCTCCGTAGTTTCTCAAGCGGATTTTGAGTGAACGTCTCGTTCATGGTCTCCCTCTCCTTCGAGCGTCGTCGAGAGCAATTCCTCCGCCAGCGTATAGGGGTCGCTCTCCCGGCGCAAAAGCTGTTCGGCGAGTTTCGCGCTCGCCGCCGCCGTAGCGGCGTGAAATCGATCATACAACAGGTTTTCGGCGGTCTTGCGCAGCCGGAATTCGGCGATGCTTTTGCGACGCGCCCGGCCCGCATCGGAATCGGAGGTCAGGCCGCGATGCCGGGCAATCGCCCCCAGCAGTTCGTCGAGCCCTTCGCCGGAAAAAGCGCTGGCGCCTATTACGGGGGCGACCCAGCCGGATGGTTCCTGCCCGCCCGCTCCGAGCGTCAGCATCTGCTTCAAGTCGGTCAGCGTCCGGTTGGCGTCGCTCCGGTCGCATTTCGACACCACGTGGATGTCGGCTATCTCCAGAAGGCCCGCCTTGATCGCCTGTACCTCGTCCCCGAGGCCGGGCGCGGAAACCACCACCGTGGTGTGGGAGGCTTGTACGATCTCGACCTCGTCCTGGCCCACGCCGACGGTTTCCAGAACGATGACCCCGAAACCGGCGGCGTCGAGGATATCGACCGCCTCGAGGGCCGCGCGCGCCATGCCGCCGGTCGCCCCGCGCGTCGCCATGCTGCGGATATAAACGCCGGGGTCGGCGCTCAAGCCGCTCATGCGGATGCGGTCTCCCAGGATAGAGCCGCCGGAATACGGAGAGGACGGATCAACCGCGATGACGCCGACCTTCTCGCCGCCGGCGCGCAGCCTTTGCGCCAACTCACTGACGAGCGTGGATTTTCCGCTGCCGGGCGCCCCGGTGATGCCGACGACGTGCGCTCCTCCGGCGAGTTTGTGTATCCGGGCGAGCGCGCCGCGCGCTTCCGCCAGGCCCGACTCCGCGCGCGATATGAGGCGGCCTATCGCGGCCGGCTCGCCCCTTTGAACGCGGGCGATGAGTTCCACGGAGGGGAGGTAGACGCCCATCAGCGGTTTTCTTCATCCAGTTGGGTTTGCATCTGCTGGAAGACGGCGCGATCGTCGATCACGCGGCGCGCCTTGAAATCCGTTCGGGGGATCGAACCCGGCTCGGCGACTTCCACGGCCGTCCGCAGCCCGAGCACCATCTGCAACTTGTGCGCCACCTCCGCGCGGAACCGGGCGGCGGCCTCGGGCTCCGCGAAGGTCCCGGCGTCGGCCTCGACGCGCAGCAGCAACTCGTCCATCGCCGCCTCGCGGCTGATCACGATCCGGTGCTCCCCGCCGTAGTGCGCCAGTTCGTTGAGCGCGGCGTCTATCTCGCTCGGATACACGTTCTCGCCGCGGATCGTGAACATATCGTCGATGCGCCCGAAAATACCGTGCGGCAGGCGCGGATAGGTGCGTCCGCACGGGTTCGGTTCGTCCACCCACCGGGCCAGGTCCCCCGACACCAGGCGGATCATCGGCTGGGACGCGCGTTCGAGATGGGTGTACACGGGCGTTCCCCGCTCCCCGTAGGGTACGCGGCGCATGGTTTCGGGATCGCATACTTCCGTGTAGACGACGTCCTGCCAGCAGAGCATTCCGTCCGTCTGGGCCGAACCCGCCACGTTCATCCACGGACTCATCTCGGCCATGGAGCCGCTGTCGTAGACCCTGGCCCCGTAGATTCCCTCGATGCGCTCGCGGATGGCCGGTATCGAGGCGCCGGGCTCGCCGGAGAAGAACATGACCTTGAGCTGCATGTCGCGAGGGTCGATGCCCTCGTCTTCCGCGACCTGGGCGAGATGCAGGGCGTAGGTCGGCGTACCGTAGAAGGCGGTGGGCTTGAGCATGTGGAGCCATTGCACGCAGCGCGCGGACATGCCGGACGCGCCTGCGCCGAACGGGAAAGCCTTTGCGCCGAGGCGCTCCGCGCCGGCGAGCGCCCCCCAGCTCCCCATATAGAGGGAGAATACGGCGGCGACGCAAACCGTGTCGCCTGGGCGCAGGCCCATGCCCCACATGACGCGCGCATGCGCGTTGGCGATGGCGCGCCAGTCGTTCCGCGAGATGGCGAAGGCGGTGGGCCGCCCGGTCGTGCCGCTGGTGCCGTGGATGTGAAAAACGTCCGTTTCGTCCACGCAGAGGTAATCACCGAAAGGCGGCCGGCGCTCCTGCGCCTCGCGCAGGTCCTTCTTGGTGAGTACCGGCACCTTCTCCTCGAAGTCCTCAAGCGACTTGAGCAGGCTCGGGTGAAACCCGGCCTCGTCCCATTTGCGGCGGTAGAGGGGCGCATTCTCGTAGGCGTAGGCGCACACTTGTCCGAGGCGCTCCAGGACGGCCTTCTCCCGCTCTCCCGCCGGCATCGTCTCCCGCCGGGGGAACCAGTAGCGGCTCTCCGTAGCGGGCAGAAAGTTCTCGTCGTAATCGGGCGGGAATGACCAGGATTCCATGGGTAGCGGTTCAGCGCGCGCCGCGCTCCTCCACGAGGCGGGTCAGCGTGTCGATAATCGTCTGCGGCGGCGTATCCTGCAGCAACACCTTGCTTACCCCCATTTTCTTGAGCTGGACCACGTCTTCGTCCGGCATGACGCCGCCGGCCACGACGATCATGTCGTCGGCGCCGCCGGCCCTGAGCAGGTCGAATATCCTGGGGAACACGGTCATCTGCACGCCGGAGAGGAGGCTTACGCCCAGCACGTCGACGTCTTCCTGCACGGCGGCGGTCACCACCTCTTCGGGCGTGCGGTGAAGGCCGGTGTAGATCACGTCCATGCCGGCGTCGCGCAGGGCGCGGGCGACGATCTTGACGCCCCGGTCGTGACCGTCGAGACCCACCTTCGCCAGCAGGACGCGAATTGGCTGACTCATGAGGCGTTCCTCATCAGGCTCTGATTTGTATGCGAAAAACAGCATAAAACCTGCACAAAAAGCGCCATGGTGTCAAGGTGAAACGGAATCGGCCCGGGGGAGGGAACGATCAACCGGACGCTCCTGCGCACCCGAAGACACTCGTGGTGAAGCGGCAGGGATAATGGCGAACGGCCTGGAAAAACCGCCGGTTTTCGGGGGAACAACGTATTTCCTGCCCGTCCTGCCCGGCCCGCCCGCCGCTTGACGCCGCCGGCGCCCGTCGCATAGGATTCGCCTCGCCCCATCATTTATGGATATGGAGCGGCCCGCCGGACGGCGGCCCGGAAGGCTCCGGGTCCGTGCGGCGGGATACGACGACGGAGAGAACTCGAACCCACGAAGAAGCGCGCCGCAAAACCCATTCCGGTTTCGTGATCCGACCGTCGATGCGAACAGACGCGCCCGCCTGAAACGGCGAAATTGCGCCCGTTTCCATGGACGGGCGCCGAAAGGGAGGAATCCGCGTGAAGACCTGGAATCGCACCATGCCCGCCCTCGCGCTGGCGGCGATGATGAGACCCTGGCGGGTTGTGGTGGTGGCGGGAGCGCAGGGGGGCCGACACCCACACCAACACCGACACCCACACCCACACCGACACCAACGCCGACGCCGACACCCACACCTCCGCCGAATGAACCACGCGGAGAATTGACGCTTCCTGGGCTTGAACTTATCCCGCTGGATAAGATTAAGCTCACGAACAGGGAAATGCAGAAACGGTTTGTGGTGCTGGATGGCGGGGGGAGTGATACACACGGAGATGGAGTTCGAAAAACCGCATGCAAAGCGTATGTTACCGGGTGTGTGGATCCGACCGATTTTTCCGGCAAACTCATAGGGAGAGACGGCACTATTTTAGTTGACCGTACGGACGGGTCAACACCGTTTACATCCTTTGAGGCGCGAAATATCGCCGGTCTTTCTGGACTTGAATGGCACTTGCAGGAGATTCAAAAGATTGGTACAGTGAAAATTGTTACTGAATCAGTCTTGCCGGCGCACGGAGGTAGTATGATTGATCATTATGGCGCTACATTACCGTTTTTGTCAGTAATTAGTGCCGGTAATGAATCAAGCGATTCTTTTATTGGTGCTGTTGACATTCAAGGCGCAGATCCGGCATGGAGGCGTAACATCCAAAATGCCATAGTCGCAAACAAGGCGATCTATGTCGCCGGGCATACCCGCGATGCGAACGGAAACTATGTTCGAAGTCCTTTGTCAAGCGGCTGTAAAGGTGGTGACAGCGGGTGTATTTGGGCTCCGTTTTTCGCAACCGGTATCGGAATAGGCACCAGTTTTTCCTCTCCGATGTTCGGTGCGGCGCTTGCCTCTGTGTTGAGTGTCTTTCCTGACACCAGGGATACGGAACTCGCGCGTTTCGGTAAAGCGTGTGCCCTCAAATCAGGAAACGGCATTGAGGCGCTGCTTGCGAAATCGGGCGGTGTCGGCGTTGCCGATTTCTCCTGCATGGGCAGTGTGATCGGCTCGCTCGCCAACTTGCCGACAGGCGCAACGACGACAGTTACCGTGAACGGGCAAGCTGTTACCGTCGGCGGGAGGAGTGTGTCGCTTCCCGCTCAGGGGAGTGTCGCTTCGTATATCACCAGAGAGGTGAGCAGCGGAGCGGTCGGTCAGGCAATTCCGGCGGGCGTTGAGTACGCGCGGTTTGAGAAAGATGATGAAAGCGCGCCTGCCCGCATCAAGTTGACCAGCTTTGGCAGCGACAACAACAGCTTTTCTTTCGGTGCCGTACCGAACAGCGCGGGATCAGTATCCCTCGTCGGTATGCAGAAAGCGGGAGATTTCTTCGCGCTCGCGGCGGTGGGGGAGCGGAATGACTTTTTCGGCTTCAGCAAAGGACACGGAGAAGTCCTCAATGCGGAGATCTCCGCCGGACACAAAAATGCCTTCCTCCGCTTTGAAAAGCAGATCTCAAACGGAGGAATGGGTGTCCGGGATGCGGAAGGCGAATCGTTCGGGTTCACAGTCCGCAAAGGATTTGATCTGACCGAAAGAGTATTTCTGTCCGCCGCCGTCCGCGGCGACAGGTTTCTCGGCGGGGAGGCAAGTATCCCCTTCGGTAGGGTTAATCTTTCAAAAGGAGGATGGGATCATCGCGTGTCCCTGTCCTCTGATATAGTGGTTGACAAAAACGCAACTTTGAGTATCTCGGCAGGAACTCGTTTCCCCGCAGCAGGGGACAGCGAGTCAAACATCTTCGCCAAGTACTCCCTGCGTTTCTAAACGCGATAGAACTTTCACGGCCCGGCAGGGACGACCCCGCCGGGCCGTTCTGTGCGTCATGGACACCTGGAGGTGAAGCATGAAGATGCGGAAAGGTTCGTTGTTTTCGTTTTTGGCGGTCGTGGCTTTGCTGTTTCTTGCAGGTTGTGGCAGCAACTCGACGACTTCTACGCTTGGCAATAATAAACTTGGCAATCTGCATATGGGGGCAGGGGAGAGATATTGGTTTGGCAAAATGGCTCTTGACGGCTATCAGCATTCCGGCGACTGGAAGGAGATCGAAAAGGCCAGGACACACTTCGAGAAAGCCGCCGAGTTGGGCGACATCCTAGCGAAGATAGAACTGAAGCGACTACCCGCCAAGGAGGGCGTTGCTCGCGTGGATCGACTTACGCCGGACGCGACATACTGCGAGTTGATCAGGGAGCGTGCTCAAGGTGATAAAAGCGCCGCGCACTGGCCGCTGGTCGCCGAAGAGTACGGCAGAATTCTTTTGGCCTCCGTTTGCGGGAGTGCCGGTCTCGATTCCAAAGACGGGAGGGACCGTATCCGCGAAGGCATAGGATACTTGCGAGAAGCCGCAAAGAATGACCGTACCTTCGCTCGATATCTGCTGTTTCGGGCGATGGATGAAAAGCTGGCCCAACGATTAATTTTGGCGAATATGGCTCAAGGGAACCCGATAACGGACTGGGAGAAGGAAATTTTAAATAAGCAGATCCAAAAGATGATTTTGAAGAAGAAGTTGCCGGACTATTTTCAGGCATGCAAATCACCTCTGCCAACAGACCCCTTTCTCGTTCGACCCGGCGGTCCCGACAACACGAAATATGGACTTATGCAATCGGCGCTGAGTTGGCGGGATGGAGATCCGTACGCCGCTTACGGCCTTTACGAGTTGGGCAAAGCATATTACGAACTTTCGCGAACTTGCCGCGAGCGGGCGGAGAAAGTAAATCGGCACAACCAAGTCGCGACGCTTCAGCTCCGCTGGGATGCAGAAATTTATGAACGCAAATCCGTCATGACGCTGCTTATCGCCGGACATCGAGGGACATACCGGTTCGTTCCTTTCTGCCTGCCCGGCAAGGAGACCCCTTCGTGCGTGACGGCCCTCGACCACCATAACCCGATCGCGGAGTCTGCGCGAATTTTAGAGAAGCTCTTTTCGGACGGCAACAACGACGCTGTCCCCGATGATCCACAAGAGGCTCTTTTCTGGAAGGGCAGGGCCGAGGGGGGCCGTTCGAATCGAGCGAATGCTCCACTCAGGCTTGTTGATGCCGGGACGGGGTTCTATGTCGCGCCGGGATATGTCCTGACCAATAGACACGTCGTGGAGGGTTGTAAGGTAATTCGGACGTGGGCGTCGCCCGTGCCCGATCCGAGGAGCAACGTAAGAGAAGGAGAAAAGGGGACGGACCTGGCGCTGATCCGCGTACGGGAGAAAAAGGTCAGGGCGGCCCGTGATTTCGAGTTCCCCTTGGTCGGAGACCGCGTTTACGTTTTCGGTTATGATAGGCCTTCTTTATTCCCTATCATGCAGCCGCGAATGTCGGACGGAATCGTCGGTGGGTGGTCGTATCAGAACTCCAAAGACAAGAGAGCGATGGATCATGGAAATTACCTCCTGTACACCGCGAGCACCTACCCCGGAAACAGCGGGGGGCCGCTCATCAACGAAGCAGGACGCGTCGTCGGCGTGGTGACGGGAGTAGGTAAGACGCCGGTGACGGGACTACCGGTGACGGGACTAAGTACGATACTGGAGACCACCGGGTTCGCCATTCCGATGCATGAGGTGGTGGTTTTCCTGTTGAGAGCGGCGATAGACTGGAAGATCGAAGAGTTGGAGAAGTTGTTCCGAGAGAAAATTGTTGGCGCCGTGAAGTTGAGGATAGCGAGGCTGGAATCTGACTACAAGCTCAAGGGCGAAGCGTTGATCGCGCAGGCCATTAGCGATCTGGCGCACGAATTCGTGGTGCCGATCACCTGCTGGCGATAGGGGCTCGGCCGGCATCGGAATTGCTGTCCGCGGTCCTTCGCCGCTAATCGGAGTGAAAGGCTTTTTCAACAGCCTCTTGAAGGTCGGGCATCTCCTCACACGGGCGACGTTGTATGTCAGACATATATGTCTGACATACAACATCCCCTTGAATGACGCTCGTAGGAGCGCTTCGCGAAGCACCCGTTTTCTCCACGGGAGAGGGCCGTTCGCGAATGGCGGGGCAGTCCCGAGGGGGGATTCCCCCTACGGGTTCATTGCGATTTGCGGGGTTTTGTAGAGACAGGCGCTCCTGCGCCTGTCCGAGGCCTCCGCGCCCGTCCGGCTGCGAAATCCGGCAATCCCTCCAGTCATTACATAAAATTCCGCCCGACGCCGGGAGATTTATCGAACGCTCTCGGGTAGAATCGCCCCATTATTTTTCAGTCAACCACCCGACTCGCAAACGGAGAGCAATGACATGGCAATTCGCATCGTGGATTTATCGCAGGAGATTTTCGACGGGATGCCCGTTTATCCCGGCCACCAGCGGACGGGCGTCTTCCCGAACAAGACGCACGCCGAGACGGCGAAGGCCTATGCGAATTCGCCCTCGGGCCATACCTCGACCTCGAACTGCCTCGTGATGAGCGACCACGGCCCCACCCACGTGGACGCCTTCTACCACATCGACAAGGACGGGGAGACGATAGACGAACTGGGCCTCGAATGGTTCTACAACGAGGCGATTTGCCTCGATATGTCGAAGTTCTGCAATACCGAGGACTGGATGGCGCCCGCGGACCTGGAAGAGGCGTGCGCCAAGGCAAACCTCGAAGTGCCGGAGAAGGGCAGCGTGCTCATCTGGACGGGCCATTACGAGGCGAACTACGGGGGCGATTTTCATAACTGGCTGCACGTCTATCCCGGCCTCTCTGAAGATGCGATGACGTGGCTGGCGGACAGGGGCTGCATCAACGTCGGCATCGATTCGCCGAGCGTGGATTCCTCGCAGGCCTTCCGCGACAAGGGCTACTGGGCGCACAAGGTTTGCCGGGAGCGCAAGGTGCTGAACGTGGAGAATCTCAGCAACCTGAAAGAGGTGGTGAACACCAGCTTCATCTTCTCGTGCCTGCCGCTCAAGATACGGGGCGGAACGGGCTCGCCCGTGCGCGCCGCGGCGATTTATCACGAGTAGGGGATTACGTCCGACAGGAGGGGGCCGTTGAACCACCCCGGTGTGGGAGGGTTCGCCGGGGCGCATCGGGAACGATTGCGGGTGAGGGAAAAGGGAACACTCCCCCTTGAGGGGGTAGTTGAAAAAGCCCATGTATCCCCGGTCGGCGACGTGATGATCCCGTAGTGCCAGCCCTTCCTCGGGGCTGTCTCACAGGCTTCCGGGCCTCTCCTGCCACGCAAAACGCGATGGCATTGCAGGTCAGACATATATGTCTGACATATCATGCGACCCGTATCGTGAAGGCGAAAAGGCAGGGCCGCATGATATGCGGCCCCTACGGTGAGATCCCGACCGGCCCGCAAGGGCTTTTTCAACAGCCCCTCCTCAATCGCGTTCGACCCCCGCTAACCGCCAACGCCCCTTTCCTCACCCTGAGTAGCCGCCGGGAGGCGGCGTATCGAAGGGGCCTGTCCTGAGCCTGTCGAAGGGCGAGGGGAATCGAACGCCCCACGCCGGTACGAGCGGCAATCGCCCCCGCATTGGTTGCGATTGACTTTTGATACGCGGCTTCGCCGCTACTCAGGATGAGGCGGATGGGCGGCTGCGCAGGACGGTGGGGGGGGAGTCTTGCTCTTTCATCGGTCGCGTCAGGTTCTCGTTCGGCGGATTTTTTCAATGGCCCCTTCTTGCTCCGAATTCACCCCCACTGGCGCGGCTGCGGGCTTGCGCTCTCGCCTTGCTGTCCGGCTTTCCCCTCGGGAAACCCGACCCTCAAGGGGCTGTTGAAAAACCCCCTAACTTGCACCTAATCGAGAGTGTTCACCGTCATTCCGGCATGCGCCGGAATGACGAACAAAACGCATTCGTCCGTAGGGGCGGTTCGAGAACCGCCCGCTTTCTCCGGGATGGGGCGTTCGTGAACGCCTCACGTTCACGAACGGCTCCTACAAAAACCGCGCATGTCAAAACGAACCCACAGGAGCGGACACACGGGTCCGCCCCTGCACAACCATCGCCCTTGAAGGGCAACCCCCCTTGCCCCCTTGTCAGGGGGGTAGAGGCAATGCCCTCGACGAGGATTTTTCAACAACTCCCTCACCGGCCGGGTTCGAAGCGCGCATTTGCCCGCATTTGCGAGGCTTCTCTCCGCCGCTCCTGCGCTATTCTCCCGAAAACCCCTCCGTGAGGGCGAGGCGGCGGGGCGGGGAAGCCTGATTCGGGAGCCGGAAATGGAGAAAAACCCGCGCATGAAACCCACCGGAACCGGCGCGATCCGGGCGGGCCTCGCAATTGTGTAAAATAAGATAAATTTGGATAAATATCGACAAATTGATGAAACGGAATGCGGATCATGATAAGGATTGAAAATGCTTTAAATCAAATGTTTATGAAGGTATACTCAAGTAACGCTTTGATATTTTTCAGAAATTTGTCGAATTAAAAAGTTTTTTCAGAACGCGCATTTGCCCGCAGTCGAGTGAAGGAAAACCCTCCATCCCCGGCGCGCCCGTTGCCCGCCTTGGCGCCTCGCTTATCTCGGCGAACTTCACGACGACGATTCCCGATTGCGAACGCGGGTGCGAGCGGATACTATCGGGGACGCAACACGAAGCTGCATGACGACATGGTCCGGATGCGGCGCCGCAGGGCCTCTTTCGCCGCCGGCGCGGCCTCCAGAATTGAGGACGAACATGGACTTCACACTCACTCCCGAGCAGGAGCAACTCCAGAAGACGGCGCATGAGTTCGCCGCGCAGGAAATCCGCCCCGTCGCGGCGGCGCTCGACAAGGAGCCCGACCCGATGAAGCGCTTCCCCTGGGAGGTGCTGGAGAAGGGGAGCAAACTGGGCCTGAGGACCCTGGCGCTTTCCAGGGATATGGGGGGGCCTGGTTGTGACGTGCTCACGCTGTGCATCGTGGGCGAGGAACTCGCCTGGGGCGATATGGGCACGGCCGTCACCCTTGATCAGGACTGGAAGATCACCCATCTGTTCGAGAAGCTGGCCAATGAGGAACAGAAGGCGCGTTTTCGGAAATCCTTTCAGGAGGACCACCACTTTCACCTGGCCGTCGGTATGACGGAGGAATCCGGCGGTTCGGACAACATCATACCCTACGACAGCCCCGACGCCGGCGTGCGCACGACCGCCGTGCGCGACGGAGACGGCTGGCTGGCCAACGGGAAGAAGCGCTACATTAGCAACGGCGGAATCGCAAAACTCTGCATCGTCGCCATGCGGACGGACCCGGCGAAAGGCGTGTCCGAGGGAATGACGTATTTCCTCATCACGCCGGATATGGAGGGTTTCCGCTACGGGAAAATTCACGACAAAATGGGGCAGCGGCTCTCCCTGAACGCGGAGCTGATTTTCGAGAATTGCCGGATACCGGATGAAAACCGCGTCACGGAAGTGAACCGCGCCATGCAGGCGCGCCGAATGTTCTTTCCCGGTTCGAACATAGAGGCCTCCGCGACCGTTCTCGGCACCGCCAGAGCGGCCTATGAAGACGCCCTGGCGCACGCCCGGAGCCGGGTTCAGGGGGGCAAGCCGATCATCGGGCACCAGGCGATAGGCTTCATGCTGGCGGATTGTTTCGCCGAATACGAAGCGAGCAGGCGGTTGCTCCACTACGCCGCCTGGACAGTCGGTCAGGAGGGCCTCTATGACCCCAAGACGGGATTCATGACCAAGTGTTTCGTGTCCGAATCATCGTACCGGATCGCCACGCGGGCCTTGGAAGTCTGGGGCGGCACCGGTTACATGACGGAAGCGCCGATGGAGAAGTACCTGAGGGACGTGACCAGCTTCCTGCACTCCGACGGAACGAACCAGGTGATGCGCATTCGTTCCATGAAGTATTTATAGGCGGGCATGAAATGACAAAATCGGTCATACGCTCACTCGAGGCGCTTCCTCTCAAAGTGCCTCTCAAGAAAACGTTTCAAAGCTCGCTCGGCGTCTATACCCACCTCGACGTCGTCGTGGCGCGCCTGCATACCGAAGGCGGGCCGAGCGGCACGGGTTTCACGATGGGCCTGGGCGGCGAGGGCGGCGCCGCCATGCTGCCGTACATCGAAAATGAATTGGCCCCGCTGGCGGTCGGGCAGGACGCCCTGGCCCCCGAGGCGCTTTGGCATCGCATGTGGGCGCCGAACAAGGCGAGAATGCGCGGCGGGCTGGGCTTGTATTCCCTCTCCGCGGTGGACATCGCCTGCTGGGACGTCGTGGCGAAAGCCGCAGGCCTGCCCTTGCATCGCCTGCTGGGCGGGTTTCGCCAAAAAGTGCCCGTTTACGGCAGCGGCGGCTGGCACACGCTCCCGGATTCCGAGTTGCTCGAAGAAGCCCAGGAAGCCGCCTCGCTCGGCATGAGCGGCTACAAGCTGAAGATCGGCACGCCGCGCGACCGGGAACGCCTCGAGTTTCTCAGAAAGAATATGGGCGAGGATTTCATTCTCTATTGCGATGCGAACCAGAACTACAACGTGCGCGAGGCGGTGGAAGTCTCATCCATGCTGGCGGAACTCGGCGTCGCATGGTTCGAGGAGCCCGTGCTGGCCGATTGCGTGGATGACCTCGCGGAAGTGGCCGAAAAGAGCATGGTGCCCACCGCGGCGGGCGAGAACGCCTACATGCGCTGGGGATTTCGAGAGATATGCGAACGCCGGGCGGTCGGTTTCCTGCAGCCGGACGTTTGCCGCTGCGGCGGGGTGACGGAGTTCATCAAAATCGCGCATCTGGCCGATGCCTTCAACATCTCCCTGAGCAGTCATCTGGCCCATGAACTGTCGGTCAGCCTCGTAGGCGCAACGCCCAGGGGCTATATGGTCGAATACATGGAGTTTTTCTCGCCGGATGATTTCACGCAGGATTTCACGGTGCGCGATGGACATATCCAGGTCCCCGATGCGCCCGGGCACGGCGTGGAATTCACGCCGGATGCGATTGAGCGATACAGAGTTTCCTGAATTTCCAAGAACCATTTCTTGCTAGGAGATGCGCATGAGACTGTTGTCATACAATTACAGGGGCCTTGAAAGAGTCGGCGTGTACGTGGGGGATAAAATTGCCCACCTGTCGCGCCTGGCCGGAATTTCAGGCAAAAAAGAACTCGCATTCGGCAGCATGATAGAACTCATAAAAGCCTGGGAAGCGGATGGCCCTGCGTTGCATGACTTAATCGCGCAGGCGGAAGCGAATGCGGAAGAGTTGGCTCCCATCCTCATGGCGCCCGAAGACGTGCATCACATATCTCCGGTTCCTCACCCGCCCAAACATGTTCTTTGCATGGGGCTCAACTATCAGGACCACGTGAACGAGGGTCTGCAGGCGAAGGACGTACAAACGACGAGGGTTGAACTCGACCATCCCATCTTCTTCACAAAAGCGCAGAGTACCCTCATCGGGCACAACGAAGGCATACCTGCGCATCGGGTGACGGAAAAACTCGACTATGAGGCCGAAATCGCCGTCATCATCGGGAAGCAAGGGAAAAACATCCCCAAAGACGAGGTTAATGACCACGTGTTTGGCTACTGTTGCGCAAACGACATCTCCGCGAGAGACATCCAGAGGCGCCACAAGCAGATTTTCAAGGGCAAGACTCTTGATGGCACATGTCCGCTTGGACCATACATCGTCCCGAAAGAAGATTATGGCGACCCGATGAACCAGACCATCAGAAGCTGGGTGAACGGAGAAGCGCGCCAGGATTCGAACACGAACATGATGATTCACGATATTCCCTCGATGATTTCGGTGCTTTCGGAAGGTTTCACCCTGGAGCCGGGCGATATCTTTCTGACGGGCACGCCTTCTGGCGTAGGCTACGCGCGAGAAACGCCCTCGTTTCTTGCGCCGGGCGATGTGGTGGAAGTGGAAGTCGGCGGATTGGGCCGTTTGCGAAACGTAATCGTGGATGTGGATTAGCTAATTCGCGAGCAAATCAAGGAGAAAAATGAATGAGTGAGGCATTCTATCCCCCGGCGATTCGGCGTGGGGATACGCAATACGGGGAAGGTTACACGGAAAAACTATTCGGCAGGCTGAATAAGCTCGACCCTGACTTCTCTATGCTATTCCAGCGATTCGTTCATGGAGGTCTCTACGATCGCGATGTTCTTCCGCACAAGACCAGAGAATTTTGCGCACTCGCAGCTCTGTGCGTCACGGGCCGATTCAACCAAATGCGCTCTCATTTCACGGCCGCGAGAAGTTACGGAGCGACGGACAAGGAAATCATGGAAGTGATTTTTCAAATGTCGCCATACAGTGGCGTTCCCGCCGTTTTGGAAAGCCTCCGGGTGTTCGAGGACTGGTTGGAATCGGGAGGCGCCATGACTGGATACGGGAAATAGACAATGCTTTCTCCGCTGCCGAGAGAACGCGGCCTGAGAGACAAGGTGGCGCTCATCACCGGCGCAGGAGGCGGAATTGGACGCGGCATCGCTCGGTGCCTGGCGGAAGAAGGCGCCCATCTGGCGATGGCCGACATCTCACCATCCGGGGCTGAGATGGCCGCGAGAGAAATGGGCGAATTCGATATGAACGCTATTCCATACGCTCTCGATGTGACAGACAAAAGCCAGTGCATGGACATTGTAGATGCAATCATAAAAGAATTTGGCAGCTTGGATATTGTGGTTAACAATGCAGGCGTTATTGGCGGAGCGGATTTCAAACTTGGGATGCCTCTATCCGACATCAATGAAGATGACTGGGACGACACGTATAACGTCAACGTCAAGGGAGTCTTTCTGTTGTGTCAAGCATCGCTTGAAAAAATGAAGGGGAAGGACTGGGGGCGCATCATCAATATCTCCTCACGCGCCGGGCGTGATGGCCGCGAAACCATACCCCATTACAGCGCGAGCAAAGCAGCGGTGATTATTTTCACCCAGGCGCTCGCGCGTGAAGTAGCGCGAGAAGGCATTACGGTGAACGCGGTTTGTCCTGGCCTGATATGGAGCGCAATGTGGGAGCAACTGGCGGAGCAGTTCAAGAAAAAATTCCCGAACTTCAAAGGGAAAACAGCCAGAGAAGTTTTTGACCATTTTGTGGAACAAACACCCATAGGAGTCGAGCAATCGATCGAAGATATTGGACGAGCAGTCGCCTTTTTGGCGAGCGACGATGCGAAAACGATTACCGGCCAAGCTATTCTGGTTGATTCAGGAGCTGTGATGCGCTGAGGTTATATCTATTGAAATTCAGTAGTTCGGTTGACTGGGTGTTTGTTTGACTTGTCTTTTCTGCCTTGATAAGTTGTTTTAACACCTACGGTTCGCTACAGAAACACTTTGTTTCTTGTGCCAATAAACATTTCGGAAAATTGATGGGACAATGCCCTATGGGTAAGAAGTACACCATCATGGTGATACCGAGCAACTCTAGCGGAACCCGTCGCCTCAGCATCACGAGGGGAATGATAATTCTGCTGCTCTTATGTTTTTGCTCTCTTGTTGGAGCGACGCTATACCTGACACAAGAGAGAATTTCATTAACGAAGCATTTGGCCAAACTCTCCCCCCTGGTACAACAAAACCAAACACAAAGGGAACTTCTTGAAAAATTCACGGGCAAACTCCAATCCCTGGACAACAACCTGATACAACTCAAGCAACTTGAAGACCAGCTTCGAATCATGGCCTCGCTGAAACCGGGAAAACGAAAAGACGACCTGGGTGTGGGAGGTGTCTCAAAACACGCGCTGTCTCACGACTTAGAGAAACTCGCCCCGTCTGAACAAAGGTTTATTCGGAGATTAAATCGTCAATTCCAAGATATTGAAAAGCGCTCCACCGAACAGGAAAGCGCGTTCAAAGACCTGCTAAGAGCATTCCGCGACAAAAGTGTATTGCTCGCCCACACACCCTCGATATGGCCTGTCAAGGGTTGGCTTTCGTCCAGCTTTGGTTACAGAAACTCCCCGTTTACGAATCGGCGAGAATTTCATGCGGGAATTGATGTCGTTGCAAGGGAGGGAACCCCCGTTTTCGCCCCGGCGGATGGCGTCGTCATTAGTGTAACAAGAGCGGGAGGATTTGGTAAAATTGTTCGAATCCGGCACATGCAGGGTATTGTGACTACATTTGCCCATAATAGCGTGAATTTAGTGAAAGTCGGTCAGCGTGTAAGGAGAGGTGAGATTATTGCTAGAGTCGGGTCCACAGGCAGATCCACCGGCCCACATCTTCACTACGAAGTTCGGATCAACGGAGTCGCCGTCAATCCCAGGCTGTATATCGTAGAGTAAAAACTGCCACCATCCCGCCTGACGTATTCGCTTTTTCTCTCTAAGACACCATGGTAATCTACGTTTGCGCAAAAGGTGATTCGCACCTATGAACCGTATGGAGTGAATGGAGTGATGAATGATAGGCTCAGTTTTTGGATCAAGCAAATCGATGTTCAAATCGGTATTCGGGACGGCAAATGACCGCTTGCTCAAAAAGGTGCATCCGGTAGTCACGGAGATAAATTCTTACGAATCCCGCGTGAAAGAGATTCCTGATTCACAGATGCGCGAGGAAACTGAACACTTCAAAGAGCGGCTCGCCGCCGGTGAAACATTGGATGATATTCTACCGGAAGCGTTTGCTTTGGTGCGAGAAGCCGGCTGGCGTCATCTCCAAATGCGTCATTTCGATGTTCAACTCATAGGAGGCATTATTCTTCACAGCGGGAAAATTGCCGAGATGAAAACCGGGGAAGGCAAAACCCTCGTCGCTACTCTTGCGGCCTATTTGAATGCCTTAGAGGGCAAGGGTGTGCACATCGTTACAGTGAACGACTATCTCGCGAGCCGCGATTCTGAATGGATGGGCCGTCTGTTTAGAGCACTCGGTCTCACGGTTGGGTGCATACAGCATGGCATGGATGACGACACGCGTCGCCGCGCATATGCCTGCGACATTACATACGGCACCAATAATGAGTTCGGGTTCGATTATTTGAGAGACAACATGAAATTCGAGTCCGGCACTAGGGTCATGCGTGAGCTAAATTACGCCATCGTGGATGAAGTTGATAGTATATTGATTGATGAAGCGAGGACTCCTCTCATCATCAGTGGGCCGGCGGATGAGGCCACACGGATGTATGGCGTTGTAAACCGCGTCATACGTCCCCTGCTGAAAGAACAGCAAGGCGTTGTCGAGAAAGACCACGAGGAAGAAGACGATGGATATGTCGAAGGCGGCAAAGATGTTATCAGCAAGAAAAAATACGAATATCTGCTCGTCGATGAAAAAAGCCGAACAGTAAACCTAAAAGAAACGGGTGGGCACGAAGCCGAAAAACTTCTCCGCCGCTCCGGTATCATGTCGAATGACCAAAGTTTGTATGATATGAGCAGCATCACGGTGCTGCATCATGTGGAACAGGCTCTTAAGGCGCACGTCTTGTTCACGAAAGACATTGATTATGTCGTGAAGGACAACGAAGTTGTAATAGTCGATGAGTTCACGGGGCGCATGATGCCGGGCAGACGTTTTAGTGATGGCCTGCATCAGGCGTTGGAAGCGAAAGAGGGCGTCAAGGTTCAGGAAGAAAACGTGACACTGGCGACCATTACGTTCCAGAATTATTTCAGGCTCTACAGCAAATTGGCCGGCATGACCGGTACAGCGGATACTGAAGCCGCGGAATTCAATTCCACATACAAAATAGATGTGGCCGTCGTGCCGACGAATCGTGAATTGATTCGAACCGAACACCCTGACGTGGTCTATCGCTCGGAACATGAAAAGATAGACGCCGTCGTGGACGAGATATTTGAATGCCACAAGAGGGGACAACCAGTACTGGTAGGTACAATCAATATAGAAAAAAGTGAAAGACTCGCCTCGATCCTAAAAAGAAGACGTATTCCACATCATGTGCTCAACGCGAAAAACCATAGTAAAGAAGCGGAAATCATTGCCCAGGCAGGGCGCAAAGGAGCTGTCACCATCTCTACCAACATGGCGGGTCGTGGAACGGACATCCTTCTTGGCGGCAATCCGGAGTTTCTCGCTTCTGCAAAAACGAACACGAATGAAGGCTCTGAGTATGAGGAGGCACTGAAAGATTTTCGGGTGACTTGTCAAGCAGAGCATGACGAAGTGGTCAAGCTGGGGGGTCTTCATGTGTTAGCTACCGAACGCCACGAAAGCCGCCGCATCGACAACCAACTCCGTGGCCGCTCAGGCAGGCAGGGGGACCCAGGAAGTTCGCGGTTCTTCCTTTCCTTAGAAGATGACTTGCTGCGTATTTTTGGCTCCGACAGAATCAAAGGTTTGATGGAAAAATTAGGGATGGAGGAGGGGGTTCCCATTGAAGCCAAAATGGTGACGCGCGCCATAGAGAATGCTCAGAAACGCGTTGAGGCGCATCATTTCGAGATGAGAAAACATCTTCTCGAATATGATGACGTGATGAATAAGCAACGCGAGGTCATCTATTCAATGCGTCGAGAAATTTTAGAAGGTGCCGATGTACTTGATCGAATCAGAGAATTTGCATCTAGTATCCTTGATTCCATTGTTGATTTGCATTTGCCGGAGTCAGAACATTTTGAAGATTGGGATTTGGAGGCTTTCTCGGGCGCGGTTGAGAGTCAATATGGTATCCATGCGACAGTAGAAGGACAAAAAGTCATTTTCTCAACCTCCGATCCCATGGTTGTGGATGTCGAAGAGTTGCCTAGAGATGAACTCGTCCAAAAAGTCCACAATTTCGTACAGGACGTTTTGGAGGATAAATACCGCGATTTTGATCCTGAGACCGTCCTGGAACTCGCAAAACTCATTTATATCCAGATATTGGATACGCAGTGGAAAGACCACCTGACAAACATAGAACAACTCAAAGAGGGAATTGGACTGAGAGGCTATGCGCAGGTAAACCCCTTGAACGAATACAAGAAAGAAGCTTTTGACATGTTCGGAACAATGACTGAAAGAATTGAGGCAGAGACGGTTCTGTATATGTATCGACTCGATGTTTCGGATGAGGATGTCGTCTTGGACGAATCGCGCCATGAACAAGAAATGGTATTCTCCCATGCGGACGCGGCGGGATTTGGAGATGCTCCTCCCGGAGAGACAATACAGACATCCACCCCGGTTAGACGAACCACTCCCAAGGTTGGACGCAATGATCCATGCCCTTGCGGCAGTGGCAAAAAATACAAGTTTTGCTGCGGAAGATCATAACGCTTCCATACCACATACATGGTATGCAACAACAAGGTTTCTATTCAGGCGATGGATCCGTTAGCTTGCGTCCATTCAAAAATGAAACATTTTCTCTTATCGTGAAGGTATGAAAATGCAGTTCGGAATCATGCTTAGAGGTCAATTCACTTTGGAAGACGACATGCAATCCCGCTTCCGGGAATTGATGCAACAAGCAAGGAAGGCGCAAGACTTAGGGTTCGTCTCGGTCACCAAAGGAAACCACTATAGCGCTTACCCACTTCAGGATTTCCAGCAATTGCCTTTTCTCGCTCGTATCAGTGCTGAAGCCCCAAAGCTGCGTCTTAATGCTGGCATCGTCCTGTTGTCGCTCCACAAACCGATGGATATGGCTGAACAGCTGGCAACGATTGACGTGATGTCAGGGGGAAAACTTATTTTCGGTGCCGGACTCGGCTACCGTGAAGTGGAATTCAGGGGATTCGGCACAACGCAAAAGGAGAGGGTAAAGCGTCTTGAGGAAAACTTGGAAGCCATCAAGCGACTATGGGCAGAAGAAAAAGTTTCGATGAAAGGTTCTCACTTCGAGCTCATCGAAGCATCGTGTCCTATGAAACCTATTCAAAAACCACATCCTCCAATTTGGATTGGAGCTAACAGCGATGCGGGCATACGCCGTGCAGCAAGGCTGGGAGATTGTTATTACGTGAACCCGCACAATCGCCTCGACACTACAAAGCGTCAAATCGATCTTTACCGTCGGACATTGGACGAACTCGGCAAACCCTTTCCTGCAGAATTTCCGATGCGCCGCGAGGTGTTCGTCGCAAAAGACCATGCGGAAGCAATTCGACTCAGCAAGCCTTATCTCGAGATTAAGTATCGTGAATACCATCGCTGGGGCCAGGACAAGGCCATGCCCGAGGGGGACGACGACCTCGGGCAGCAGTTCGAGGACCTGTTGCAGGACAGGTTTATTCTCGGTTCCCCGGACGAAGTTGCGGATAAAATGCTGGAGTTGGCGAAACTCGGGATCAATCACCTCATCATCAGCATTCAATGGCCGGGGATGCCGCAATCCCTCGTTTTGGAAACGATGCAATTGCTGGCCGAGCAGGTGTTTCCAAAAGTTCGGGAAGGGGTGAAATAACGTGTCGTCAACACCCAGTGAAATACTTTGTCAGTTTGCCCATGAATTGAAATATTCTGATATTCCTCCACAAGTGGTTCACAAGGCGAAGTTGTTGATTCTCGATTTCATGGGGATTGCCCTGGCGGCCTGTTCGACGGAAATCGACAAGCCCTTGCGCGCAATGACGAATGCCATTACTGGAAAAGTTTCGCACAGGGAAAACATTTCCGGTGTGTCAGGTTATTGCAGTGCGATAGGAGAAAAATCTCGAATTCCTGCATCCAACGCCGCTTTTTTGAACGGCGCACTGGGACATTCCCTCGACTTTGACGACACACACGCGAAGTCAATCATCCATACCGCTGCACCGGTTGTGCCAGCGGCTTTCGCGGGAGCGGAAGAATTCCAGAAAACGGGAGAAGATTTAATTCGAGCCTGTGTGGCCGGGTTCGAATCGGAAATCAGAATCGGGTTGGCCGCTCCTGGCAAATTCCATGCCCGCGGCTTCCATATGACGGCCATCGCCGGTACTTTTGGCGCCGCCATAGCGTATGCGCTTCAGAGCGGATTGAGCACTGAAAGAATGAACTGGGCTCTCGGCATATGTGGAAGCATGGCTGCTGGGCTCTTTGAATATTTGGAAAACGGAAGCCCTGTAAAAGCGCTTCATCCCGGTTGGGCGGCGCATGGTGGTATTTGTTCCACGATTCTTGCGAGCCATGATTTCGCCGGTCCACAAACAGTATTCGAGGGCAGATTCGGCTTGCTCAAAAGCCATCTCGGTGATGAAGAATTCGACGTTGAAGCACTCACACGAAGCCTGTTTGAAACTTGGGAGACTCTGGCCATTGGTTTCAAGCCTTATCCTTGCGGCCATGTGATTCATGCGTTTTTGGATGCCGGGCTACGCCTCAAAATACGAGAGAAAATACCTCACTCCAGAATCAAAAGCATTATTTGCCATGCGTCCAAAGGAGCAATTGACCTGGTGCTCGACCCGATCCAGGTAAAGCGAAAACCCAGGGGTGAATACGATGCAAAATTCTCTTTGCCGTATTGTCTGGCGAGTATTTTTGTAAGAGACACGTGTGGAGTAGATGATTTCGAAAAAAATGCAATAGCAGACCCCGTAGTTCTGGCCCTAGCGGATAAGGTCTCCTTCACCCAGGATGACACCCAAGATTTTCCGAGGTTCTTCCCTGGCGTCGTAGAAGTTCGCCTAGATGATGGAAACACCTTTATCCAGGAAGAAAAACATCAAAGAGGATGTGCTGAAAACCCATTCACGGATGAGGATGTGTATGAGAAATTCAAGGACAATGCCCGGCGGAGTCTCTTGCCAGGAAAAGCAGAAGATTTGATGGCGATTGTGATGAATCTCGAAAATTTGGAGAACGTAAACGCAATTGGTGCATTCTTAAGAAAAGCAACTAATCATTGAGTGGGTCTTCAATCACCGTCACAAAATCCGGCATAATGCGAAATCTGATCTCCTCGCCGATGTCTACTCTTAAGTTAGGGTGTACGCGCATTTTCAACCGGCGTCCCTTGCCGATTTCGTCAATTATTTCGACTTCCAACAGGATAGATTGCCCCACGTAGCGAATGGTGCAAACCTTCGCTCCAAAGGGGCCGTTCGGGACGATTTCAAAACTCTCGGGCCTGATGGAAATAAAAGCATCCGTGCCGAATTCAAGGTCTCGCATGGAGAGGCAGGGCACGGGCCCGATACTCGTCATCACCTCATCATAGCCGGTCGATAAAATGATGCCTTGCAAGATGTTGGTCTGCCCGACAAATCGAGCAGTGAATTCCGTGGCAGGGAATTGATAAATTTCACGAGGTGAGCCGCCTTGTTCAACTTTTCCATTTCGCATGATCAAAATATGGTCAGCCATATACATCGCTTCCTGCGGGTCGTGTGTGACCATCAACGTGGTAACGCCCATTTGTTTGATTAACCTCAGTGTATCCTCGCGCACTTGAATTCGCAGGTTGATGTCAAGCCCGGTAAATGGTTCGTCTAGAAGCAAAAGCCGGGGGAGAGGCGCTAGCGCCCGAAGCAGGGCAACGCGTTGTTGCTGGCCGCCTGAAAGAGTGTGGGGGTAAGCACCTGTTAATTCTACGATATCCATCTGGATCATTGCTCTTTGAATTTCAGCCAGCTTTTCCGGTGAAGGGTTGTTGAGGCCGAATGTGATGTTGTGCAAAACATCCATGTGAGGGAAAAGGGCGTAATCTTGGAACATGAATCCTATGTTTCTCTTTTCCGGTGGTGTCTCGATTCCATTCGTCGGTTCCGATATGACCTTTTTGTCAAGACGAATCCTCCCAGACTGCAGCGAAGTCAGCCCGGCCACCAAACGCAACAATGTTGTCTTGCCACATCCTGAAGGCCCAAGCAGACATGCAACTTCTCCCTCTTCGACAGTCAAAGACAGGTTCTCGATGACTTCTTTGGTTCCATATGAATGCGATATATTCTCAATATCGAGCTTGGCCATTTAGAGTGTGGTCCTCATCTTCCTGCACCTGGGCGCGCCTCTCGGATGGTGCGGCTCAAATAAATCACGGGCAACAAACCTGCCGCAACGATGCTCAAAGAGCCGAGAGCGCTTTCTTCTAAAAGTTCATCCGTAGCCAGTTGGTGAACCTGTGTGGCCAGTGTTTCAAAATTAAACGGACGCAATATGATTGTAATGGGGAGTTCTTTCATCGTATCAACAAACACCAATATCGCCGCCGCCAAGATACCGCCACGGAGCATGGGCAAATGAATTCGTTTGAGAGTTTTGGCCGGCCCTAGGCCAAGCGTCCGAGCTGCGCCATCCATGTTGGGAGTAATTCTCATCAGGCTGGCTTCCATGGTGCCATAGGAAAGCGCGAGGAAACGAGTCAGATATCCATAGGTGACGGCCGCGACCGTGCCGCTAAACAGCAAACCTGTGGAGATACCGAAAACATTACTAAGAAACCCTTGGATAAGTACATCTATCTTGCCCATGGGAATCAGCACGCCGACGGCGAGAACTGCACCGGGTACAGCATATCCAACACTGGCGAACCTAGCAGCCGATTTGAGCAACGGTTTTTCCTGGAGACGGACGCCATACGCCAGAAAAATGCCTGCCACTACGGATAGAACTGCGCTCAAGGATGATAAAACCAGGCTGTTCGAAAGAATGGAATAAAAATCACGTGAAATGCTTTCTTCATAATAGTTCCAAGCGTAATAGCCCAAAATAGATGACGGCAGAATGAATCCGAATCCGATTGGCAACAGACACGTGAGCACCGCGCCCAGCATTTTTACGCCTCGCAATTGGTAACTTGGGAGGGTTTGATATTTCGTGGAAGTATTAAAATACCTTTGATTGGCGCGAGATTTTCTCTCCGCCCACAATAGAAGCAAGACAAAACACAGGGCGACAACGGCAAGTTGAGCAGCGCCTGACAGATTGTTCATGTTGAGCCACACGTCGAAGATTCCGGCAGTGAGCGTTTCCACGGCAAAGAAATCAACCGTTCCAAAGTCATTCAGCGCTTCCATCAGGGCCAGACTCACACCGATGATCAGCGATGGACGCGCCGAGGGCAGGGCTATGGAAATAAAACTCTGCCACGCGGTCTTACCCAAAGTTCTGCTCACCTCCAATATACAGACCGATTGTTGAACAAAAGCCACGCGCGCGAGCAGGTAAACATACGGGTAAAGCGTAAGCGTCATCACGAAAATCGCGCCGCCCAGAGAGCGTATCTCAGGAAACCAGTAGTCCCGACTCGATTCCCATCCAAAGATGCCGCGTAACAGCGTCTGCACCGGGCCCGCGAATTCAAAAACGTCGGTATACACATAGGCCACGACATACGCAGGCATCGCCAGGGGCAAGAGCAGCGCCCATTCAAAAATTCGTCGACCCGGAAATCGGCATAGAGTCACCAGCCACGCGGTGCTGGTCCCGATGAGCAGCGTGCCCATGCCTGCTCCCAGCATCAGGCCGATTGTGGTCATTACATAGCGCGACAATACGGTCGTGAGCAGGTGGTGCCAGATGTCACCACTAGGCCGAAGGGCGAATATAATAACTGCCAGGAGAGGAGCCGCAATGAATAATGCGAGCAGAAGGGTTCCGCTCGTCCAGATATCCAATTGGAGCCATTTAGATGACTGCCTCGGGGAGGCGTCTATGTTAAACCCAACACCTGCACTCATGCCAAACCAATTACGAAATATTCTTCAAATAAATTTGCCTCTTGGAATCTTCTTACAAAAACCAAGACCCCAAAAGCCCTGTATCTGCAAGAAGGATATTAAGGCTTTTGGGGTCTTGATACTAGCTGCTAGTTGCTGGGTCTGAAGTTATTGTAATCTACCTGGTCTACCAGCTTGGAGGCGACAGTCCGCTTATTCGCCACTTCGGCCAGATTGATGGTATCGGCCTTGAATTTTCCCCATGAATCGACGAGTGGATGGGTCTTCACGCCCTCTTTCAACGGGTATTCATAATTCTGGTCGGCGTAAAGTTTTTGCGCGTATTCGCCACTCAAGAACTCAATGAGACGAACCGCGTTATTGCGATTTTTCGCATGCTTGGTAACGGCGGCGCCGCTGATGTTAACGTGCGCGCCCCTATCCTTTTGGTTGGGAAATACGATGTATACTGCTTTCGCCCATTCTCTTTGAACTTTCTTTTTCTTGTTGGTTGCCATTTTCGCCATGTAGTAGGTGTTGGCCAAGGCGAGCTCGCATTCTCCTGCATAAATGGCTTTCGCTTGCGCACGGTCGTTGCCGCTGGGCTTACGGGCGAGGTTGGACTTGAGGCCCATCAACCATTTCTTGGCTTTCGCTTCGCCCGAATGCGCCACGATGGAGGCGAACAGAGATACGTTGTAGACGTGCTTGCCGGAACGCGTACAAATCTTGCCTTTCCACTTCGGATCAGCCAGATCCTCATAGCGGGTAATTGCACCCGGTTTTACGCGCTTTTTGCTGGCGTATATAACGCGTCCGCGAAGCGTGAGCCCAAACCAATGACCCTTGGGATGTCGATAGGACGAGGGGATGTTCTGCTCCAGTACTTTCGACTGCACGGGTTGCAATAATCCCGCCTCATCCATGTCGTGGAGACGGCCAATATCCACCGTCAACACTGCATCTGCCGCCCCTGGCGTCGCCTTGATCTTCTCAAGCATGCCTTTTTTCGCAAAAACCACATTGGTCTTGATGCCTGTTTTTTCAGTGAACGCTTTCAAGATCGGCTTGATGAGAAACGGCTGCCGGTAAGAATATAGGTTTACAACTTCTTCGGCGCTGACAGCAGTCCTGCCCAAGAACAGGGCAGCCATCATGACAATCATGGTAATTCCAACGTACAACCTTGCACGCTTTGTTTCGTTTGATGCCGCAAACATAAGTTCCATCTCCTTTATAGGGGTGTCGGCCTGATGGCGAAATTGCGTGGATAAGTCTCAAGGCAGGCCTTGGGACAAAAAAGTCAAAACACCTACTGGAATTAGTCTAGTCGTTCAGATTCCCTTATTTTTTCGTCAATCCGTCAAAATCGATGACGCTGATATCGCAATGGTAAGAACATGTCGGGCATGTATCGACGCTCTCGCAAGAACGGCGAAACTGATGAAATTTCTCTAAAATTTCCTGGTTGCCCGATTCCTCGAAAAAGCGCAGAAGGTCGAGAAACCTGTCGATGGAGTTGCCGCTCACGTAGTGTTCCATAATGCAGGCATCGATAAAGGCTTGCTTTTCTTCCACTCCCAAAACGTCTGTGAGGAAGTGCATCAAAATAGAGAATTTGCCCGATACGCCCTTGGCCCGTTTAGCGCCTTCTTCCGTCAAGAGAATGCTTTCATACACGCGATGGGAAACGAGTCCGTTGGATCGGAGCGTCTTTACCGCGGCGGAAACAGCCGGCTTCGCCACACCCAACATGGAGGCGATATCCGTCACGCGCGCGTAACCTTTGTTCTCCTGAAGGTCGAATATGGCGCGAAGATAATGTTCTAGGCTGGGCGAAAGGGAGCCGCGTGAGTGGTGAAGCTGTGGAGTCATGGTGTAAACCCTTTTTATTAAACATGTGCCACAATGTTAAATTCAACTAACAATGTTACTTTTATTTTTCCGGTTGTCAAGAGCAAAATGGAAAATTTTTCGCTCCATACGCAGGCAGGACAATCAGGGTGATGAGGGTTTACTTTAAATTAAATACCCAACCGATTGTTTCAAATTGTATTCAGCATCACAACAATTTTGATGAAGAGAAAACCAACCCTTGGCCTCACGGTATTTTAGTAATGGAAGGAAAAGTCGTTTGCGAGGAATTGCTGAATCATCCACATCAAAGCGGAGAAAACGATTCGTGAAATTTGAATAATGCACTCATTCCAAAAATGATTGAATGGCGCCGCGAACACCCGCCCATTCCCCTAATTTTCCCAATAGAACTTTCGATGAATAGCAGGCCTGCTCGAAAGAATTTTCCTCCCAGGCTTTCTGGGCAGTCGGCAGGAAATGCTCCTTCGCGTTCACCAGCCCTCCCACGAGAACGATGCCTTCCGGATTCAGCAAATTCATGATGCTGCCGATTCCAACCCCAAGGGAATAGCCGCCATTTTTCCATATAGCCTTTGCTGCATGGTCCCCGGAATCGGCCAGTTCGGCCAAGGAAATCGGCGATATTTTATCGAGCGACCCGATAGCGGAATCCGGGTGCCGCGCCGCATACGACTTGGCATCTCTTTCCAAAGCCCAACTCGAAAAATATGCTTCCAGACATCCGCGAGAACCGCAGGCGCACAGCTTGCCGTTTTTTTCGATTACCATATGGCCGACTTCTCCCGCCATTCCAGACGCGCCCCTCCAGATTGCTCCATTTTGAACAAGACCTCCACCCACGCCGGTACCCAGCGTAACAATGAACATACTCTCATATCCTTCACCAGCACCGGCGAAATATTCCCCCAGCGCGGCGGCATTCGCATCGTTCATCATATGAACCGGAGTAGGAGAGAAAGCATCTTTCAACATTCTCAATAATGGTATCCCGCTAAGAGCGGGCAGATTAGGGGAATCGACAATTGTGCCGGCGTCTGAATCCAGAACACCTGCAACGGCAACGCCAATGCCCTTGAGACGATTATTTGGATTAAGGGTTTTTGCCGCTTCGATGAATAAATCGAGATAACTTTGTGTTGTCCGGCAGAGTTTCGTATCCAGGGAGAGACGTTCTTGTAACTCTCCGTCAAGACCGAAAGACGACGCCTTGAGGAAAGATCCCCCAAGATCGAAGCCAACATAAATATCGGTGCAGGGCAATAGTCAGGCCTCTGAAAAGTGGAGTCTTATCTTCCAAGTATTCTCGTTGAGGATTTTACCAAGAGGAAGGATCAGCGCAATCTATCCTTTGAGTCTACGTTGAGCAGATGAATCGGCTACTTCAGGGAAGCGGTCAAATCGCCAGCAACGGAAACACCTGCGGCATCCCCTTCGAATTCAACTTGGGCGATATAGCTCTCGGCATCGGAAAGCGTATCGTCCGTATCGATCATTAACGCAATGCCGCCAACTACTGGCGCCTCGGCGCCGAACACGCTTCGATAATCATCCATCACGTTTCGTTTTTCAGTAATCCATTTATCGAGGTGGTCCATACCGCTTCTGACGACGATATAATGGACCATTGGGTTCTTGCGGCTTCTTAGAATTGTGCCTTGAGGCGCGTTTGTTTCCCAGACGTAACCAATGAATTGGCTGTTGATAAAACTGGGGAACCTGGGAAATACGACGTAAACACCGGCCGCCTGGTCATCGGATTCACTGCTTCTCGCATCCGCGCCATCTGGCAGTTTCGTCACCTTCCATTTCCATGAGAGAACCGGAAATTTCTTGAGGTCCAGTTTCATTTCCCGGTGAATCGAAACGGACGCCTTTTCGCTTCGCATCCGAAGCACTTTCTCATCATGATTTTTGTCTTGAATCAATTTGATGTCGGGTGTTCCGCTCCAAACTTTGAGCACCCAATCTTTCGGTATTTGCTTGGAATCTGTAGCGCCCGAACTCTCGGCGAAGTCCGTCACGACCACTTTGTCCTTTTGGGCGGACGCAGGGCAAGGCTGTTGCATGGCTACGAAGGGCACCAAAACGGCGAAAATAGCCGTCTGGAATTGCCTCATGATCATGTCCTGTGGATTTCCCGGCGATTGGGCGACCCGTGGATTCACGGATAACCACCGAGATTTAAGCGGTTCCTTTAATTCACCAACACAATCACCATATCCATTACGTTGGTTCCCGTCGGCCCGGTGTATAAACACGCTCGCCGTGGGTGGAGGAAATTGTAGCTGTTATTATCACGCAAATAGGTATTTGGGTCAAGCTCTTGTTTTTGCGACGTTTTTGCAGTTCTCCCGTCAACGATTGCGCCTGCCGCCTCCGTGGGGCCGTCTTTACCATCGGTGCCCGCAGCCAGGAGACAGACGTTTTGATATCCGCGAATTTCAATGGCGAACGCGAGAGCGAGCTCTTGACATCTGCCTCCCAGGCCATCCCCCAAAACCCTCACCGTTGTTTCGCCGCCGTACAGCAGGCACTTGGGAGATTGTGTTGAATGAGAATTACCCAAAATCCTCTTGGCGTCTTCCGCAATCGATTTGCCCGCTTTATCGGCTTTACCGCTGAGAGAGCCGGTTTGCATTTCAACGCTGTAGCCCATTGATTTTGCTTTTTGATACGCTGCATGTAGAGCGATTTCGTTATTCGCCACTACATGGTGGCTCACGCGCCTGAATATTTGATCGCCGGGAGAAGGGTTACCCGGAATCTCGCCCCTGCAGCCGGCTTCAATCCTGGTTTTGACTGCTTCAGGTATTTCTCGGAAAACACCGTAGCGTTGCAAATATGCTTTCGCCTGAACAAATGTGGACGAATCGCCGGTGGCGGGGCCGGAAGCAATCACGTCTAGTGGGTCGCCAATCACGTCGGAAACGAGAAGAACGACCATGCGAGCAGGGAAGACTTTTCGGGCCAGATTCCCGCCCTTCAGACCGGACAAGTGCTTTCGGACACAATTGAGGGCCTCGATGGGCGCACCTGCTTGCAGCAAAGAATTCGTCACGAACTGTTTGTCATTAAGAGAAATTCCAGGCACCGGTGAGGGCATCAGGGCCGAACCTCCGCCTGAGAGAAGAAAAATCACTACATCCTCTCGCCGGGCGCCGACAGCCCGTTCTTCGATTTCCCGAGAGGCTTCCAGACCGGAGATGTCGGGAGTGGGGTGTGATGCTTCCAGAACTTCGATGCATCTGCATCTTTCCCCATGGCCATATTGGGTGACGACGGCGCCCCCATCGATTCGTTTTCCAAGTCGTCGCTCCACCGCGCGCGCCATCTGAGAACTTGCCTTTCCCGCTCCCAAGACGATGATTCGCCCTGTTTTATCGAGAGATATTCTTTCCTTGCCGAAAACGACAAACTCTCGTTCCCTGTCGAATTTTATGTAGCGGTAAACGGCTTCACCCGCATGTGCCGCATTCAGCCCGGCCCGGAAGATTGCGCGCGCGTCTCGCTTCAAGGATCTGCGGAGTTTTGATTTTGCGTAACGAGCCATTTTATTGATTGAGGAAATAGAACGTGAATAGTGCTTCACCCTTTTCTTTGATCCGATGTAATCTTGATTTTACATGAAATCGGTGGTTCTTGCCCGGCGTCAAATTAAAGGAGAAGAAGTGGCGAGTGTCGGAATCATTGCCAACCCGCAATCAGGAAAAGACATTCGTAGGCTGGTTGCGTTGGCGAGTTCTTTCAGCAACAACGAAAAGGTGCTCATACTTCGCCGCGTGATGGCTGGTCTGGTGGCGATGGGCCTCGACAGGATATTGATGTTCAACGACCTCGGTTCCTTGGGAGCCGTTGCGCTCGATGGCTTTCGCCAGGATAACAAGTCCTCGAAAGTGAAGCTTTTTGACGTGGACGCCACGGGAGAGACGGCGGATTCCACCAAAGCGGCTCGCAAACTCGCCGAACTGGGAGTTCGATGTATTATTGTTCTCGGGGGCGATGGCACTTGCCGCGCCGTCGCCAAGGGATGCGGAAAAACCGCCTTAATTCCATTGTCGACCGGGACGAACAATGCCTTTCCTTTTGCGTGGGAAGGGACAGTGGCCGGTATGGCCGCTGCTTTGTATGCTTTTCAGCCGAGAGTCTATCAAGGCGAGATGCAAGTAACGAAACAACTCCATGTGGATCTGAATGGCGCCTCCGAAAGCGCCCTGGTTGATATCGCGATTCTCAAGGAATCATTCTACGGCGCGCGCGCAATTTGGGATGTGGGACGTGTGGACTCGCTCGCGCTCACGAGAAGCGAACCAGGGCGTTTGGGACTTTCTTCTTTGGGCGCAAGTATACACCCGGTCGATGCGCATGAGCCGCTGGGACTGTGGTTGAAATTGGGAACGAAGAGCAAGAGCAATCACCACATTCTTTCTCCTATCGGGCCGGGGCAGGTTGCTTCCGCCGTGGTGATGGAACACGAGGTCGTCAAACCGGGAGAAAGCGTAAGATATCGTGCGCCGAATGTACGCGTGCTGGCCTTCGATGGAGAGCGGGAGCATCTGTTGAGCAAAGGCGCAGAGGTAGAAATATCATTGCGGATCGATGGACCGACAATACTGAACGTTCCCGCCATATTGAAGAAAGCAGCCATTCGAGGTGATTTTCAAATCAAGAATTGATGGGCACGGCTTCACCATCGTTTCTTGGAGAGCAGGAGATATAATCGAATATGGTTGACAAAAAAATCCCGAGCGTTTATTCTGCGTTAGCACTCAGTTCTGTCGAGTGCCAAGATATTGATAATAAAGAATTTAATTGGTTTTCATGTTCACCTCGAAAGTTCTTGATGTTTAAATCACACAAATGAATCGCTCAGCTTGATATTCTGGGAAGAGCAAAACGGCTTGGACGCAATCGAATAATTTTGCATAGATTCTTTTGGGGAGTCCTTCGTTGATACGGGTTGAAAACCTAACCAAGTATTACGGCAACCTTCGTGGTGTGACGGATATATCCTTCCAGGTCGAGGAGGGAGAGGTACTGGGTTTTCTCGGCCCTAACGGCGCCGGAAAATCCACGACCATGCGCATTTTGACGGGATATATGCCGCCTAATTCCGGTTCAGCATGGGTAGCCGGCATCAATGTTTCAGAATCGCCGCTGGAAGCACAGAAAAACATGGGATACCTCCCCGAAAACAATCCTCTGTACGGCGAAATGACCGTTACAGCCTACTTGAATTTCGTGGCTTCGATGAAAGGCATGAGCGGCGCGGAGAAATCTGCCGGCATCCAAAGAGTAGTCGGCAGTTGCGGACTCGATGAGGTCGCCAACCGTCTCATCGGCAATCTCTCGAAAGGGTATCGGCAACGCGTCGGTTTGGCGCAAGCTATGGTAAACGATCCGCCCGTGCTGATTCTCGACGAGCCAACTTCAGGTCTGGACCCGGCGCAGATCGTTGAAATCCGGAATCTGATTTCAGAACTCAAGGGGAACCGGACCCTTATATTGAGCACGCACATTCTGCCGGAAGTGAACATGGTTTGTGATCGGGTTGTGATCATCCACCAGGGAAGAGTTGCGGCCGAGGGCGCACTCGATGCTCTGGCGGCGAACCTGCAGGCGGGTTCGACCATACGTGTTTCCGCGACCGGGACCACAAACGCGCTATCCGATAAAATGAAGGCGGTGCCGGGAGTTGAGCGTATAGAATTGCTGGGCACGTCGACGGGGGAGGAAGCGCATTTTGAAGTGTCCGCAAAAGGAGGCGAAGACATTCGCTCCGATCTTGTGGCCGCCGTATCCGCTGCGGAGGGTAAACTCACTGAAATTCGTCAGGTGAGGCTGACGCTGGAAGACCTTTTTGTTCGCATCGTCAGCGGGGAGCAAAAGCATGATGAGGAAACCGTAAATGCATAACACCTTGTGGATATGCCGGCGTGAACTCGCCTCTTTTTTCTTCTCGCCTATTGCTTACGTGGTCCTCGCGGCATGGACGGTATTGATGGGTGTCTTCTATTCCGGCGCTTTTCTCTCCTATGCCGTCGTTTCCATGCAATTGGCCAGAAACCCCCAAGCTGCTGCGCAATACAACATCACGCCGACTTCCGCCGTCCTCGAGCCGATTTTCTCCAGCGTAACCGTTATCCTCTTGTTCGTCGCTCCGTTGCTTACAATGCGATTGTTCAGCGAAGAGAAAAAACAGGGCACCATAGAGTTGATGCTCACATTCCCACTGCGTAACGGACAAATGTTCGCTGGCAAATACCTCTCCATTTTGTCCTTCTATCTGATAATGCTGGCAATTACTCTCGTCTATCCGATTATTCTGAGTACTTTCGTCAAAGTGGACTGGACGATCGTCTCCTCGGCCTATTTGGGAATGGTATTGACGGGCATGGCGTTCCTTTCCGTTGGTCTGTTGGCCAGTTCATGGACTTCGAATCAAATCGTCGCAGCCATGGTCGCCTTCATGATTCTTCTCGCAACTTTCCTGATGGAAGCTCTCGCGATAGCAGCCGGTGAGCCATTGTCCTCGATTCTCAGGCATCTTTCATTAGGCATGCACTTGCGAAATTTCATTCGGGGCATCATCGACACGCGCGATATTATCTACCTCGTCAACATCAATATTTTGTGTGGTTTTCTCGTGCTCAGATCCCTAGAATATTACAGGTGGAGAGGGTAGGGACTTGGAAAACAGAAATCTTTACTTGTTCATCGCCTCCGCCGTCTTGTTGCTGATCGGTATCTCCGGCTGGGCCGGCCATGACCAGTTTTCCGACCCTCCCCGATGGGCGTACGCCACTATTGCCCTGGGGATAGTTTGTTTCGGGTACACGGTTTGGATTTCGCGGCGCGAACTTCAAGGCGGCATCCGGCTCCGCTCCACCCGAACGGGCATACAGGTTGCGCTCATGATCGTTGTGGTGACTGCAATTTTGGTCGTCGTTGAACTCGTGAGCGTAAAGCACTTCAAGCGCTGGGACGTCACTCCGGGAAATTTCTACAGCTTATCCGCGAAAACCATGAATCTGCTGAACAAACTCGACAGAGAAAAAAAGCGGATCGAAATCATTGCATTTACCCGCAAGCTCGAAGAACCTGCGATAACGGAAATTTTAGAGCAATATACCCGGGCGTCGACACAGGTAACGTTCCGCTTTCTGAACCTGGACGCCTCCCCACGCACCGCTAAAAAATACGACGTAGACGCCTATGGCACATTAGTCGTGATTCACCATTCCGGCAAAGAGGAAATCGAGAGGCAAAGAAAATCGAATTCCACGAACCAAGAGAAGAAGCCGACTTTCCGATCGGAAAAGATATTCGAGCTTTCGGAAAACGCGATCGCCAATGCGATACTGAAAACCATCCAAACCGAGCAAAAGCGCGTATATTACCTCACTGGCCACGGTGAACGGCTCTTCACAGGGCAAGGGCGCGAAGCGATGCGGGCGCTGGCCATCGGCATGAGGGATGACAACTACCTGGTGGAAGAACTTTTGCTTCTGAGAAAAAAGGGCGTGCCTGAAAATACCAGCATGTTGATTATTGCGGCCCCCCAAAAAGAACTGGAAGAAATTGAAATCAAGTATATTGACGATTACATAAGATCCGGCGGAAGACTTCTCGTTTTCCTGGAGCCCGACACAAAACCGGGGCGTCTCACAGCGCTCCTGGAGAGATATGGCTTCAAAATTCCTCAATCTTTCGTCGTCGATCCCGAATCCGTTCGCTTTGAGTTGGCGGGCGGAAATATCATCACGCCGTTTGCCGTTAACTACGGACTGCACGACATCACCAAGCAATTACAGGGTTTGGCGACGGTGTTTCCTACGGTAAGGAAGGTATCAGCCAAGGGCATGCCCAAGGCGGGGCTGCATTCCGAAGAATTGGTCAAAACGGGCGCCGGAAGCTTTACCGTCGAGAGCGTGTCGCTTCAGAACGGACAACTCACCTTCGATCCGAAAACCAAAAAAGACGGCCCGATCCCAATCGGCGCCGCCGTCACCGTCACGCTGGATCTGTACAAGCTCGCACAAGGGCAAGGCGCTCAGGATGACGCGAAAAAGTCCGGATCCCGAAAGAGTGCAAACGGAAAAAACGAGGCGCGGATTGTCGTGTTTGGGGACGCCGATTTTGCGAGTGATGCTTTCATCGGTTCACAAGGCAATGGGAATCTCGTCTTGAACACCATTAACTGGCTCGGCGGTGAAAAAGACCTGATTACCATTCGACCCAAGAGCCGTACGGGCGAACCTCTCGTTCTGGCCGGTGGAGAGGGCCGGTTCGTTCATTTGTTTACGGTCTGGATCATGCCCTTGTTCATCATACTTATCGGAGCCGCCGTCTACGTTCGGAGAAGGCAACTGCGGTGAACCCCCGGAAGAATCTCATATTACTGCTCGTCTTGCTGGTCATCGGGGGGGCGTATTACGTCTATGACGTGAAATGGGCCGCCGAGAAGAAGACCGCCGAGGAACGGAAGGTCAAACTCCTGAAAGGCATTGACCAAAAAGCGCTGATAAGAATTGACCTATCGAGGAAAGAGGAACCCTACGAGATTATCCGTACGGAGAAAGGGTGGCGTTTCGTGAAACCCATCGACGCCGTTGTCGATGCCGATGAGGCGGAGAAACTCCTGGAAGCGGCGACGAAACTCCGGGAACGCGTCCGAATTGGAGACGTGAAAGACAGGGCGGAGTTCGGTATGGACAAGCCCGGGATGAAAATTGTTTTTGGGCTGAAAGACAAGGACGACGTTTCCGTCGAAATCGGCGATAGAACTCCCACGCGTGAATTTCGATATGCGGCCTTGGCGAAGACTCCCGGAATATTCACCCTCCAGCTTTCCGACATCGCCAAATTCGACAAGACGGTATTCAGCATTCGGGACAGGTCGATTGTTCCCGTTCTGCCCGAGAGCGCCAATAAGGTGGTCGTGGAACCTGATGATGGCAACGGCTTCACCGTAGTTCGCAAAGGCAAGAACGAATGGGCGCTGACGAAACCCCTTCAGGACAGGGCCGACGCCATCGATTCCGAGGGTATCGTATCCACCCTGAAATGGGACAAAGCGCAAAAATTCGTTGAAGAAAAACCCGAGAACCTCTCGCCCTACGGGCTGGATAAACCCCAATTGACGGTGCGCATCTTTACCGGAGACGATCAAAAACCCGAGGACGGCGTTATCCTCGGCGACAGAAAAGTAGGACCGCCCGACCCGAGAAGCGCCGAGAAGAAGCCGAAGGTTTACCGCTACGCCAGGAGACTATCCGGCGGCCCCGTGATGCTTATCAATGAGAAGACGTTCAAGGATTTACCCAAATCCGTATTCTCCTTGAGGCACAAGACCGTCATCGACTATGACGTCGACCATATCAAGCGCATCCTGATCGAGTCGAAATCCCGGAAACTCGACGTCGTCCGAAAGGCGAAAAAGGAGTGGGAACTCCACGTCGCGACGCCCGACGGGAAGCGGGAAAAACTCCTTGGCCGCCACAAGCACGTGGACGACCTCATGTGGGACATCAAGTGGATCAATTCGATTGCCTACGTGGATGACCCGGGCGATGATTTGTCGAAATACGGCCTTGAGCGGCCGGACGGCAAGGGCGCGCCGCTTCGCTACACCCTCTGGCTGAAGAAGAAAGAAGACGCGCCTCTGGAGGATAAGTCTTTGATTATCGGGCGCTTCGTGGAGAAGGAGAAGAGGGCCTATGGCCGAGTCGAGGGCGAAAAACGCCTGTTCGCCGTAAAGAAAGAAGATTATGACAAGATCACGAAAACGCCCTATTTCCTGAGCGAGCGGCGCTTGCTCCTTTACGCGAAAGATGCTGAAATTACGGAAGTTACGGCGCGTTTTCCGAATCAATCCTCCATGAAGCTGGAGCGTTTCGGCGGCGGATGGCGTTTCCTCTCCCCGGAGGGCAGGGAGGCCGAACCCGGCAACGTGGAAGACCTCGTCGGCGCGCTCCGCGATTTCGAGCGGGAAGGGGAGGCCAAGCCCGGCGAAGCGCCTGATTTCAAAGACTTTATCGTAGAGCTCTCGGGCAGGGACATCCGCCACGGAGAGTGGGGGCCGTTCCGTTTCGCCGGCAAGGAAGGCTCGGAATTCATCTACGTGCGCGAGGGCGGGAAGGTCCACCGCATCACCAAGAAATGGAATGAAGACAAGCTGCCCAAGTCATTGAAAGACTGGGAAAAAGAAGAACAAAAAGAAGAAGGTTCCACATAGGATTCAGATCTCGCCCCACCCGGCTCGGCTCTTTTTCTTGAGGCCGCCCGCCCGGGTGATTTTCACCCCCGCAACTCCCCGCAAATCCGCGCATTTGCCGTTATCGAGAGAGTCGCGAACCATGGCAGAATTCCCCTGCGCTCGGGTGTGGCGGCGGAGTCCGGTCGGCTGGACTGGTTTTCGCGGGCGCATCTGCCCGCATTTGCGCGCATTTCCCCTCGTTAATTTATCGAAAAACCCCGTGAATTTATCTGATTTTATCCAAATTTATCGAATTGTTTTCGGGAATTTATCGAAAACAAGTTGTCCTGCCGGGAGGATCTCGCTCGAATCGGCCGCGACAATTCCAGCTGAATGCGAGGCCCGGAAAATGCGGCATCGGGAGCGGGACCTCCATCTCTGCCGGGCGCCTCATCCCCGATAAGCGAGTGGAAGGAGTCGCTCAATCCCCGAAGGAGGGAGAACGCCATCCAGCGCGCGAACGGACGCTCCTGGCGAGCGGTTCGCGCCGCGTCCGCTGCCTCATTTCCCATTCGAGCAGGACGCCCCCGCAAAAACTCATGCCTGTTCACCCGGTTCCGGCGAGGGCGATAAGCGCTGATTTGGACGGAAGGCATAGAGCGCGGCGCATGGCCAAGCGCAGGCGCCCCGCATCGATTCTCCAGGCGATACTCTCAAGACGCATCAAAACGACTCGAACGTGGGCGACTTGCTCCAGCCGCCGCTTTCCTCCTCCAGGGCGTGGGCGATTCTGTAGAGCGCGGCTTCGCTGAAATCAGGGCCGACGAACTGCGCCGCAAGCGGCAGCTCCTCTTTGGAAAAACCACAGGGCAGGGATATGGCGGGCGCGCCCAGGGTGTTGACCCAGCGCGTGAAGCGCGTGAGGGAGGCGATCAGCCCCTCGGCTTCCGAGCGCGCCTGTGCGTGTGAGGGCGCGGGAGTGGGCGTCGTCGGACCCGCCAGAACGTCCACGGCGGAGAACACCTCGCGCTCGTAATGACGAATCAACCCCTCGCGCCTGGCGAGCGCTGCGCGATATTCGGCCGAATGAATCCCGCGCCCGGCTTCCAGGCGCGCCAGAATTTCCGGCGTCACCCGATCCGCGTATCTTTCCAGACGCTCGCCGTGCAGCATGAGCGCCTCGTATTTGAAGATCGTATTGGCGAGAAGTTCCAGTTCCTCGACGTGGGGAGGCGTCATCGGAACCAGTCGCGCGCCCAGCCGCTCCAGCGCCTCGCACACCTCCGCATAAGCCGCTTTCATCTCCTCGGAAACGCCGCCGAGTTGCGAACCCTCCACAACCCCCACGCGAACGCCCCCGATGCCTTTCTCCAGGGTTTGAATGTAATCGGGCACGGGTTGTTTGCTCGATCTCGCATCGAGAGGGTCTGCCCCCGCGACGGCGGAGAGCACAAGCGCGTTGTCCGCCACCGTTCGGGTGAGCGGGCCGAAGGTGTCGAGCGTCCACGAGAGCGCCATCCCCCCATGCCGGCTCACGCGGCCGTTCGTGGGTTTGAGGCCCACGACGCCGCAGAACGCCGCCGGCAGCCGGATGGAGCCGCCCGTATCCGTGCCGATTGCGGCCAGCGCCAACCCCGCGGCCACCGCGCACCCCGACCCGCTGCTCGAACCGCCCGTAACGCGCCCCTGCTTCCAGGGGTTCTGCGGATCACCGAAATGCTTGTTGCGCCCCGTCGGTCCCATGGCGAGTTCCGCCATGTTGAGTTTGCCCATGTTGACGGCGCCGGCTTCATGAAGCCGCTTCCAGACGCTCGACGGCGCGTCCCGGGGCGGGTCGTCTTCGAACATCACGCTTCCGCAAGTCGTGGGAGTTCCCGGAATGTGGCAGAGGTCCTTGTAGGCCACGGGAACCCCGTCGAGCGGGCCGATTTCGTTGCCGAAGCGGAACCTTCGTTCGGATTCGCGCGCCTCCCGGCGCATCTCTCTCTCGCTGACGTGAAGATACGCCCTCAGATGGAGGTTCCATTTTTTGATGCGGGCGAGGGCGTCATCGACGACTTCGACAGGCGAGACCTCACCGGCCCGGTAGGCGTCTCGAAGCGCCGTTATCGTCCAGTCACTCATCGGCGGGTTCCGGGAAAGAGGGGCCGTTGAAAAAGTCTCATAGAGGAAGCACGCTGAATTTCACTCCCCCCTTGAGGGTCGGGCATCCCGAGGGGAATGCCCGATAACGAGGCAAGGGCGAAGCCCGCAGGCGAGTTGGTGGGGGGAGCTTTTTCTGTGGCATGTCCCCCCACCGAATCGGCCTTCGCCCAAGGGCTCGGCCTCTTCGACTCCCCCTCAAGGGGGGAGTGAAATTCAAAAGCGTGCGCGCGACCAAAATCGCTCTCCAAGACTTTTCCAACAACCCCAAGAGCGGGGCCGGATGCGTCATCCGCTTCCAGGGTAGCCCGGGGCCTGGAGGACGCGCGTCATCTGGTCCTGATGGAGAAAATCGTGCGTGCCCGAATAGACGATGCGATCGTAAATATCGAGGTCGCCGTAGCGGAAATGCTCATGCGTGTAGCGGCTCATGTCGGCGCCGCGGTGCGGGAGTATCATCTGGTGAACCGCCTCCCTGTTGGGCATGAGCCTGCCGATCATCTCGCGGAAATCGCCTTCGCCTTTCGGGATGAGGAAATCGGGCGCCGGAACGTGGCCTTGCTCCCTGCGCCTGAGCGCCTCCCGGCTCATCTTCTGCGGATTCTCAGGCGCCGTATCCCACGAACCGGACTCCTCCGCCTCGGCGAGCCTCTTCTCGATGAAGCGCGCGTAATAATTGTCCGTCAAGAGAATGTGCTCGAGATTCTGATGCAGGGACCATTCGCCGTCGGGAGGCCGCCAGTGCACGTGAGCGGGGTCGACCCCCTCCAGGAAGGAGATCAGGTTTCTCCTGTCTTTGAAAGCCGAGTCGAAGGCCTCGTCGAACATTTCTTCCGGAGTCATTTTTCAGCTTCCTTCACATCGTGCCGGGTGAGGGGTTTCAAGCCTGATTGAAGGATTTACGAGCGGGTTTCAGGAATCCCTCCCGGCGCCGGGAGAGCGCACCTCGATGTCCAGCCATTCCTCCCACAGCTTGATGAGCGAGGCGTATTCTTCGGCCCCGTACCCTTTCTGAATCGCCATTTCGTATACGTGATGCGCAGCGCTTGCGATGAAGGTGGGAACGCGAAGTTCGCGTGCCAGTTCGAGGCACAGGTCGGAGTCTTTCGTCGCGAGGTCGGTCGTCATCCCCGGCGTGAACTCTCCCGGCAGGATGTGCTTTCTGAGCCTGTCCTCCACCTGGCGGCTGCGGCCCGAACTGACGGCGATGACGTCGCACAACAAATCGGGGTCGCCCCCCGCCGCGACGCCCAGGGCCATGGCCTCGGTCAACGCCGCGAGGTTCACGTGCGAGAGCATGTTGTTTACGACCTTGAACAGCATGCCCATGCCGGATGCGCCGCAATGGAAGATGTTTTTTCCGAAATGCGAGAGCAGGGGCTTGAGCCTCTCGAACCCCGCCTCGCCGCCGCCCACCATCAGCGTGAGTGTGCCCGCATGCGCCCCCTGCACGCCTCCGCTTACGGCGGCGTCCATCAACTCGGCCCCTTGCGCTTTGACTAGGGGGGCCAGTTCCTGGATGAGGGAGGGGGAGACGGTGCTCGTCTCCGCCAGGAGCGCGCCGTCGCGCGCGCCCGCCAGAATTCCCTCCTCGCCCAGAATCACTTCGCGCGATATGTTCGGGTGCGGCAAAGACGTGAAAATAACCTCCGAGCGGGAGGCCACATCCGCCGGGTTGCGTCCTGCGCGCGCGCCCTTGTTCTCGGCCGCCAGAGTGGCTTCCTCTCGAACGTCGTAAGCCGTTACTTCATGACCGGCGCGAATGAGATGGGCGCAAATCTCGCTTCCCATCCTTCCCAGGCCGATGAAACCAAGCTCCACCTCTCGCCTCCTTGCCGGATGCGCCGTCTGCTCATCGTAAACGAATATAAAATGGTCGGGGCGAGAGGATTTGAACCTCCGACCCCCTGAACCCCATTCAGGTGCGCTACCAGACTGCGCTACGCCCCGACCGAAAGAAAGGTTCCGCGCAAAAGGCCCGTGCGGGTGGGCCGGACCGCGCCGGGTTCTCGGCGAAAGAAATATCTCAGGCTATTTAGTAAGGCTTAAGCGTTGCTTTCGTCAAGGGCTTCGCGTCATCAAGGCCGGGGAAATGTATTTGTCTCGGAAACGGCGCTTTGAGGAAGAAGGGGAAATTCCGGGAAGGGGAGGAGGGGAGAAGAATTTGGGAGCCCGTGGGGCGCCGCGGTATATCGTGGTGACCCGGTGGCCTCCCGTTCTTGAAACCGTGGTGCGCGTCATCTCGCGCAACGGGACAACCTGTCCGCCGACCAGCAGACGCATTCGCCCTTTTTTGAGAATCACGGTGGTGAAGTGGCTGTAGGCTTTCAGGGCGAATTCCACTCCCTTGCCGCGCAACATTCCCGCAGGTGTTGTAATGCTCAAGCTCAGGTCGCATGTAGCCTGAGCGCACTTCACTGCGCCCCTGTTGAGTTTCGCCGTATACGCGCCGCCCCGCTTCATGCCGATGAACTCGAAGGAAGTATTCGGCTCCACCACGAGCCGGCAACCCGGACGCCGCCGGAAATGGATGAGCGCACGCGAACTGGCGCTCGTGACGATGTGATCGCCCGGGAGCATCGAGCGTTTGCCTCTCAGGGAAACTTTTTTTCCGCGCGAGAAAACGATGTGTGGCTGACCGGATATGGCTCTCATTTCGACGAGGAATTCGTTTTCCGCGGCAGCGGATGAAACCACGCACAGGGGAAACAGATGCACCCCAAGAATCAATATCTTGAGCCAAGTCATGTCATCCCCGTGGAGAAGCGGCTAAGCGGCAGACCTCTCGGAATTATGTAAAGGATTTTTCAGGGATTTGCAAGTTCCCTAACTACCGGAAATATAATCCCGTCCCGAACTTCGGGCGATAGGGGTTGTCGGAAAATCCCTCTCCGCCTCATCCTGAGTAGCGGCGAAGCCGCGTATCGAAGGTCAATCGCGACCAATGCGGGAGCGATTGCCAGCAAGAAGGGGAGCGCTCCCCTCGACAGACTCGGGCAAGCCCTTCGATACAAACGCTCCTTTCTCGGGGTTGTTGAAAAGTCCTTGCAGGTCAGTCGGTAATCCCGCCGTAGGTCAGACATATATGTCTGACATATCATGCGGCCCTTTTCCGGAGAGGCGAAAAGGCTGGGCCGCATGATATGCGACCCCTGCAATCGAGATTACGCGCCGGAATGACGATCAAAACCGTCGAACCCTCCCTCCCCGGTCGGCTGCATTCGCCGAGTCGCGAAATCAGGTGTTTTTCAACATCCCTTTCTCCGTCGCGTTTGACCTTCGGCGGCTACTCAGGGTGAGGGAAGAGGCGTCGTCGGTCTGGAGGGGTCGCAGACCAGGGTGTCGCTTTTACCCCCTTGACAGGGGGTAAAGGCAGCGCGCTCTCACAAGGGGAGGGTGGAAGAAAAGCCCCCCTGACAAGGGGGGTTGGGGGGTTCGATGGGGGATAGAGGCGATTCCCCGTCCGGGCCGCTTACCTGGTTCGCTCGATGAGCGCGCGCAGGGCCATGCGGCTTTCCGCCTGCCGTCGATGAGTTCGCGCAGGGCGGTCATCGCCTCTGCATGCCTGCGTTCGGAGTCGATCATCGCTTTGTCGTGCTTGGCCATCGCCTCATCGTGCTTGCGCCGGGATTCGGCCATGGCTTCGTCGCGCTTGCGATTGGAGTCAGCGGCGCGCATGTCGGCGCCCCTGGCCATCTCGCGGAAGCCGTAGTAGATGAGCGCGAGGCCGCCGTAGGAGGCGATGAGGTTGAGGCGTTCGTACGCCGTCATGCGTATCTTCCCGGAGTCGGGTCGATCAGAATCCTCGCGTGCGTCAGCTACTGTAAAAAAGAAGCCGCCCTTCGCCAAACTCGACCGGGGAGGGGTTGTTGAAAAAGTTCCCCAAAAGGGTTGCTGACCCGCGCCAATCGAGAGTGTTCATCGTCATTCCGGTGTCGGAGCCGACCGATGAGGCAGGGTTCGACGGAATCCAGAAATGTCCCACGTGGGACATTTCACCTTGTTTTTTCGACTTTGCTCTTTGCCTTTCCCCGCACAAGTGGTGAGAACATGAAATACCGAATCGCATTGAGCCTGATCGGCTCTGGATTCCGGCATACGCCGGAATGACGGTGGTTTATCTCGGTCGATGAGAAAAAGAGAGCGGGCGGGCCGCTGCTTCGGACAGGTCGCGACCTATCCTTACGGTTCCTTGATGGAATTTCACCCGTAGGGGCGGACCTGTGTGTCCGCCCCGTCTGTTGCCTCTCTCTTGTGCGCAATAGTTTCGGTCAACGATTGTATCTGCGGGCTGCAAGGATGACCGCATTACATACCGGGTGATGGGCGGACACACAGGTCCGCCCCTACGAAACCACTAACCTTTGAAATCGGGGGTTTTTCAACAGTCCCGCGGAGGGAGCGTTCGCTGCCCCGGCGAGGGTTTTTCGACAAGCCTAGATGAGCGGGCTGCGGCGCGCCGTGATGACGCCGGTCCTCATGCCCGCCGTGTGCAAACCGCCCCTCAGGCGGCCGTGTTCTATCTTCATGCACCTGTCCATGACGACCAGCAGGCCCGCCGCCCGCGCGCGTTCGGCCTCGGCCTCGTTCACCACTTCGAATTGCAGCCACAGCGATTTCGCGCCGACTGCTATCGCCTCGTCCACCACCTCCGCAATTTCATCCGGCCTGCGAAACACGTCCACCACGTCGGGAGGGTCGGGTATCGAGGCAACGTCGGGGTAGGATTTCCGGCCCAGTACCTGCTCGTATCTCGGGTTCACCGGAATCACTTCGTAGCCCATCCTCTGGAGGTAGTACCCGACGAAATAGCTCGGCCTCGATTCGTTCGCCGACAGCCCCACCATCGCCACGCGGCGGTGGTTTCTGAGGATGCGGCGTATCGTGCGCGGGTTCTGGAATTCGGGAAATGTCATCACGCGCTCGCCGTCGCCGAATCGAGGGCCTGGTCGAGGTCCCATAGGATGTCGTCGATGTGTTCGAGGCCAACCGATATGCGGATGAGATCGGGCGTGAGGTTGCCCGCCTTCATGTCCTCCTCGCTCAACTGGGCGTGCGTCGTGGAAGCCGGATGGATGATGAGGCTCTTCGCGTCGCCGACGTTCGCCAGATGGCTGTGCAGTTGAAGCGCGTTGATGAAGCGGACGGCCGCCTCGAATCCGCCGCTGACGCCGAAGGAGAAGACGGCGCCCTGGCCGTTCGGCAGATATTTTTGCGCCTTCTCGTACTCGGGGCTGGCCGCCAGTCCCGGGTAATTTACGAAACTGATGCGCGAATCCCCCGCGAGAAAATCGGCCACCTTCTGCGCGTTCTCGCAATGACGCCCCATCCGCAGGCTCAGGGTTTCCAGGCCCTGGGCGAACAGGAACCCGTTGAACGGGCCCAGACACGACCCGATGTCGCGCAGGCTTTCTGCGCGCGCCTTCATCAGGAAGCCCAACTCGCCGAAAGTCTCGAAGAAGCGCAGCCCGTGATAGCCCGGCGAGGGGTCGACCATGCCGGGGAACTTCCCGTTCGCCCAGTCGAAGCGGCCCGAATCCACGATGACGCCGCCGATGCTCGTGCCGTGCCCGTCAATGAATTTCGTGGCCGAATGCAAAACGATGTCCGCCCCCCATTCGATGGGGCGGCAGAGGTAGGGGGTGGCGAAGGTGTTGTCCACGACGAGGGGAACGCCCGCATCGTTCGCGATTTCCGCCAGCGCCTCCAAATCGGCGACGTTGGCGGCCGGATTCCCGATCGTCTCGCAATAGATGACCCGCGTCTTCTCCGTCACCGCGGCCCGAAAATCCTCCGGCCGCGTCGGATCGACGAACGTCGTGTTGATGCCGAGTTTCCTGAGCGTGATGTCGAACTGCGTGTAGGTGCCTCCGTAGAGGGCGGCGGAGGAAACGATTTCATCCCCCGGGTTCGTCAGGGTGAACAGCGCGATGAACTGGGCGGCCTGGCCCGAGGCCGTCGCCAGCGCGCCGATGCCTCCCTCAAGCGCCGCGATTCGCTCCTCGAATACGCTCGTGGTGGGGTTTCCGATGCGCGTGTAGATGTATCCGTAGTCCTGCAGGGCGAAAAGACCCGCGGCGTGTTCGTCGTCGTCGAAAACGAAGCCGGTGGATTGGTAGATCGGCACGGCCCTCGCGCCGGTGGCGGGGTCGGGCCGCGCGCCCGCGTGGAGTGCGTTGGTTTCGAAGCGAAACGCTCTCGGGGCCGTTTCCTCGGTACTGGATTCCTCGTTCATGTGCGCTCCTCGAAAGATGGCATGGTTCCGGTTTTGTAATCTCTGGGATTCATTAAAGCAAGCGGCGGCCCCGAAGGAAAGGCTCTCACCATGGGGTTGATGATAAGGTCCGATATATGAGGTCGGACCCGACGGGGAGGGAGGGTTCGACGAAACCGGGGAGAAGAAAGAGAAACACTCCCCTTGAGGGGGTTTGTTTAACGCAGGGACGGGCCCCCTGTGCCTGTCCGAACGCGGGATTCCCTCCTCTTCAATCGAGATTACTCACCGTCATTCCGGCGAAAGCCGGAATCCATTTTTCGCCTTTTGCCTTTCGTCGGGCTTCCTGCACATCAGCGGGAATGAAACGCCGCCGTTCATTCACTCGCACCCGCAAATGGATTCCGGCTTTCGCCGGAATGACGAACCAAATCGCACCGCCTCGTAGGGCCGTTTGCGAACGGCCAAGTTCGCAACCACGGACAGGCACGGGGGGCTGTCCCTACAAACCCTCTGCTTGCAGGGGATCCCATACCAAGTTGTTCAACAGCCCTGTTTTCGTGATTCGTCACGTCGTCAACCGACGGGGGAGGAGACAAGACTCTCCCCCTGAGTATCTGGCTTCCCGAGGGGAAAGCCGGACGAAGAGGCCGAGCGGTTTACGCGAAGGCCGATTCGGTGGGGGGACATGCCACTGAATAAAAATCTCCCCCCACCAACTCGCCCGCGGGCTTCGCCCTTGTCTCGTTGACTCCCCCTCAAAAGAAGCTGTTGAAAAACTCTTCTCCGCCTCATCCTGAGTAGCGGCGGGGCCGCGCATCGAAGGATGCCCGCTCGCCCCGGCGTGGGGCGTTCGATTCTCCTCGCCCTTCGACAGGCTCAGGACAGGCCCCTTCGATACGCCGCCTTCGGCGGCTACTCAGGGTGAGGAAAGAGGCGTTGGCGGTTTGCGGGAGTCGAAGACGGGGGCTTTTTCAACAACCCCCTCAAGGGGGGAGTGAAATTGAGTGCGCTCCTTCTGTGGACTTTTTCAACAACCCCCTCCAGGAGGTGAATTCTCATCAGGAGCATTGATTTTATCTCCCCGGCTGCACCATAATCCCTATCGTGATGATCGCGCCCGCTCCACCACGCCGCATGAAAGACCATGGCCCGGATACTTCTTTGCAACGATGACGGCATCGATTCGGAAGGATTAAAGGCTCTCTACGCGGCTCTCGCCCCGCTGGGGGATTTGATCGTCGTCGCCCCGGACAGGGAGCAGAGCGCGGCGGGACACTCCCTGAGCCTGCATCGCCCCCTGCGCATCAATGAACGGGAGCATAACTGGTTCGCCGTGGACGGCACCCCAACCGACTGCGTGAATCTCGCCCTGAACGGCCTGTTCAAGAACGAACACCCCGACATGCTCGTCTCCGGCATCAACCGGGGCGGAAACATGGGCGACGACATCACCTACTCGGGAACCGTGGCCGCCGCGATGGAGGCCACCCTCCTGGGGCTTCCGGCGGTGGCGGTCTCCCTCGCCCACGAGGACGGGGAGACGCTCGATTTTGAGCTGGCGAAAAAAGTTGCGCGCGCCGCCGCGCGGGAAGTATTATCCCGTGGACTGGAGCCGGGCGTTCTTCTGAACGTCAACGTCCCGAACGTTTCTCCGCAAAAATGCCGGGGAGAGAAGGTCACCCGCCAGGGCAAGCGCGTTTACGAAGAAGCCATCGTAGAGAAAATCGACCCGCGCGGACGCGAGTATTACTGGATAGGGGGAGGCAGCCTCCTGTGGAAGGACGAGCCCGACACGGACTTCGAGGCCGTTTCGAACCACCAGGTTTCCATCACCCCCCTGCGGCTCGACCTCACGGACTACGACGCGATGAAAGGGCTGGAATCTTGGCGTTTTCATTAAGCGGGAGAAGGGAGGACCGCCGGCGCCGCGCGCGCGAGGAGATGGTGGAGGGGCAAATCATCGCCCGCGGCATCGCGGACGCCCGCGTCGTCGAGGCCTTGCGCGAGGTGCCGAGGCACCATTTCGCGCCCGAGATATTCAGCGAAACCGCCTACGCCGACAAGGCCCTGCCCATCGGGCACGGGCAGACGATCTCACAGCCCTACATGGTGGCCGCCACGCTCGAGGCTCTGGAACTCAAGGGCGGGGAGAAGGTGCTTGAGATCGGGGCGGGTTCGGGTTACCTTACCGCGCTTTTGGGGAGGCTCGCGGGCTCCGTCCGCGCGATCGAGCGGGTGCCCGAACTGGCGGTGAGGGCCAGGGAGCGGCTTGATTCTTTCGGCCTGACGAATTATATGCTCTGGACGGCGGACGGCACCTACGGGTGGCCGGAGGAGGCGCCCTTCGACGTCATCGTGAGCGCGGCGTCGGCGCCCCGCGTCCCGGAGCCCTGGAAGCGGCAGATAGCCCCCGGCGGGCGCATCGTCATGCCCCTGGGGGAGGGGGAGAGGCAGACTCTCGTACGATACCGCGTCTCCCGGACCGGCGAGATACTTGCCCCCGAGAAGTTGGTGAACTGCGTTTTCGTGAAACTGGTGGGAAAATACGGCTGGGAGAAACCATAAAAACGGCGATTCCGCCGTCTGAGGGATTGTGCGTCGGGGCGTAGCGCAGCCTGGTAGCGCGCCTGCTTCGGGAGCAGGAGGTCGGAGGTTCAAATCCTCTCGCCCCGACCATTTTCTCATCGCGTCCCATCAGTGGACTTGGGCGGTATGCGAATCTGACCCGGAGATTGCCGGGATCCCGATACTTAAAGTAATACTTCATGTTTATTCGAAACTATCAAATTAAATTTAATCCTGAAATATCCGATGGATGTCTTTACATACTTATTGAAATACATTGGATATATTGCCGCTCAATGCTAGGTAATATAAGTGTGAATTTCACGCCGACGGATTCACCTCGCCCCGTTTTCTCTGGCTGAAACGCAACTTGTTCCACGACGAAAAAAAGGAGTTCCGTGCGGGGTTGTGGAAAAGTCCGATTTCGAGAAATGGTGAATGCCATGGACAGGAAAAAGGAAAGACTTCCTCACTGGTGGGGAACGCAACGTTCTTGTGTCGGGGACGCATACATGCGTCCCTGCTTTTTCGCCACTCGCCACGGGCCGCATGTATGCGGCCCCTGCAGAACCATCACGATCCGCAAGGGATTGTTGAAAAAATCCCCGATGAAGAAGGATTTGACACGAACGAGGAGCGGGCGATTGTGTGTTGGTAGCGCGACCTGTCCCTGCGGATTCGATTCAAAACGCGGGAGGTGTGTAGGGGCGTCGAACTTCCCTCTTCGGAAGTTCGACCGTGGCCGCCCGCATGGGAATATGTCTATCCCCATGGTTGCGCTTCGCATGGACAGGCACGGGGGCCTGTCCATGCAGCCCTTGCAGCTTTGCTCGTCATTCCGGCGCATGCCGGAATCCAGGGACTTTGCTTTTGTATTTGTTTTTTCGCTTTTTCGTTTTTCCTGGTCGTCCTGCGATTCGGTATCCCCGTCTGCTCTGGGTTCCGGCTTTCGCCGGAATGACGGTGGAACACTCCCGATTGGGGGCAATAACCCCTTAGGAAGACTTCTTCAACAGCCCCATGAACCCCCGGCTTCCCGCACCCCATAAAAAAAAGAGGCGCCCCGTGAGGGACGCCCCCTTTTCGTTTCTCTCTTGCGATGCGCTACGCCGCGTCCAGAGCCTGCTCGAGATCGGCGATGATGTCGTCGATGTGCTCGATGCCGACCGAAAGCCGCACGTAGCCCGGCGTCACGCCCGTCTGTTCCTGCTCCTCGGGGCTGAGCTGGGAGTGCGTGGTGCTCGCCGGGTGGATGGCGAGGCTCCTCGAATCTCCGATGTTCGCCACGTGGTAGAACATCTTGAGCGCGTTGATGAAGTTCTGCCCCGCCTCGTATCCGCCGGTGAGGTCGATTCCGACCAGGCCGCCGTAGCCGCCCTTGAGATACGCATCCGCGCGGCGGCGGAACTCCCCGTCCATGAGGCCGGGGAAAATCGTGGTGTTCACCTTGGGGTGGGCGTTCAGGTAATCCGCTACGGCGGCGGCGTTTTGGCAGTGGCGCTCCATCCGCAGGGGCAGGGTTTCCAGACCCTGCAGGAACAGGAAGGTGTTGAAGGGGCTCATCGCCTGGCCGGAATCGCGCAGGAGCGTGACGCGCGCCTTGATGATGTAGGCGATGGGGCCGAGCGGTTTGACGGCTTGGCTCCACACGGCGCCGTGGTAGCTCGGGTCCGGCTGGTTGAGGTAGGGCTGCCTTTCGGGGTGCGCCTCCCAGTCGAAGTTGCCGGCGTCGATGATGATGCCGCCGATGGAGTTGCCGTGTCCGCCGATGTATTTCGTGCACGATGAGGCGATGACGGCCGCGCCGTGCTCGAAGGGCTTGCAGAGACCATGCGCCGCCGTGTTGTCCACGATGAGGGGGATCCCCAGCTCGCGCCCGAGGTCGGAAACCTCCCGGATCGGGAAGACGTGCAGTTTCGGGTTCGGCAGCGTCTCCGCGTAGTAGGCGCGCGTCTTATCGTCCGTCGCCCGGACGAAATTCTCCGGATCTTCCGGGTCCACGAAACGGCACTCGATGCCGATGTCCTCCAACTGGTTGGCGAAGAGGTTCCAGGTGCCGCCGTAGAGGTCCGTCGAACTCACGATGTTGTCGCCCGCGCGGGCCACGTTCATCACCGCCATCATCGAGGCCGACTGGCCCGAGGATACGGCGAGGCCGCCGACGCCGCCCTCGAGGGCCGCCAGGCGTTTTTCCAGCACGTCGTTCGTGGGGTTCATGATCCGCGTGTAGATGTTGCCGAGCTCCTTCAGCGCGAAAAGATTCGCCGCGTGGTCCGTGCTGTCGAACTGGTAGGAGGACGTCTGGTAAATCGGCACGGCCACGGCGTTCGTGGCGGGGTCCTTGCGGTATCCGGCATGAAGGACGATTGATTCATCATTGCTGAGCTCCAGTATCTCCGCTGTTTCCACGGTCATTTCCAAAACCCTCTCTCTAAAAGAAAAGATAGCGGCAGGGGATCGAGAGGCCTTGCAGGAAACTCGCAACCCCTGCCGTTTTGAAGACACAAAGATGCGAATCTACACAAAATCAATGGATTCGGCAAATACAATTCCAGCAAGGGCGCAACACGTCCATATCGCCCGAGCGGTTGACCCGGCACGGCTCCTGCATGAATATAGCGCGCTGAATCCGGCGTCATATCCGTTCGAAAACGGCGAGGGAAATGCTCGCCCCATCACACACACGAAAGGAGAAGGCAGCGTCATGAGAAGACAGGCGTCACGCGCGAACCAGAACTGGATTTTCGATAATTTCCTGAAACTCTCGGACAACGAAGACGTTCTCCACCCCGGCATCATGGGCACGCGCTACGAGAGGGGTTTCCGGCACCAGGACCTGGAGGCCGTCTACTCGCGGGTCTCGGGCCGCCGCTCCATCCCGCTTCTGTGGGGAAAACAGGCCGCCCTGCAGGAGAAGAAGGCGCGCGCGGCGGAAGAGGCGGGAAACCGCGTGACCGCCGCCATGCACTACAACCGCGCGGGCCTTTGCTACGGGCGCGGCCAGCACTTGATCCCCGTGGACGGGCATCCGCGGAAGAAGGAATACTACGCGGGCGTCTCTCGCTGTTTCGAGAAGATGCGCGAAATGAGGGGCGGCGACATCCAGAAACACCAGGTGGAGTTCGACCCCGGCAAGAACGCGTACTTCTATTACTGGCCCCAGGCAGGCGATGAGCCCAGGCCCACCGTACTGCTCATCCCCGGCATGGACATGATCAAGGAAGACGGCCTGTTGCCCTACAACAACTGGTTTCACGCGCGCGGTATGAACTTCGCCATCATGGACGGACCGGGGCAGGGCGAGTGCAACATCAACCAGGTGTGGGTGGATCACCACAACTACGCGCGCGCGGGCAGCAGGGTCATCGACTGGCTCGCCGAGCGCGAGGAGGTGGATTCCTCCAGAATAGGCATCATGGGCATGAGCATGGGCAGCCGCTGGACGGTGGAAATCGCCGCCCAGGACGAGCGCGTCAACACCGTCGTCGGCCAGATGGCGAACGTGGGGCCTTCGGACATCATCTTCGACCAGGCCCAGCCCAACTTCAAGCGCATCTACATGTACATGACGAACATTCTCGACGAGGATGCGTTCGACGAATTCGTCGAGGAGCGCGACGCCATCTGGCTGCCCCTGGTGGGGGAGATGAAGTCGAACTACCTCCTCGTGGCGGGCGACATGGACGAGCTCTGCACGCCCGACGACATCGACGTCTTCTTCGAGCACCTCACCTGCCCGCGCGAGCTATGGCTCTACGAGGGTGTTTTCCATCCCATGGGCGAGGTCGCGGCGGACATGTACCCCGCCATCGCGGACTGGATGCTGCACACGCTGGAGGGCGGCCTGCCCGCGGACCACGACAAGCGGGTGATCGTCCCGGAAGGGGGGTAAGGCGCAGACGCGGACCCCCGGAGAGGGGGTTGTCGGAAAAGCCTCCAGGGGGGAAGGGAATCCCGATCATCGAATTCTTCACCGCCAGGACAGGCCCCTGTGCCTGTCCTGGCGAAGCACAACCGCGGGGACAGACATCTTCGATACGGGCGACCGCGGGGGCCGCCCCTACGTTACAAACCGCGATGGGTATATATTCTCTTCCCGGTCGGCTCCACAACGCCGAGCCACGAAACCGGCTGATTTCCCGCGTCCCTCGATACGACGCTTACGCGCCTACTCGGGATGAGGGTGTTTTAGTTTCCTCACCCTGAGTAGCCGCCGGAGGTCAAACGCGACTGATGAGGGGGTGTTGAAAAACCCCTTGCGAGCCGGCCGGGATCTCACCGTAGGGGCCGCATATCATGCGGCCCTGCCTTGTCGCCTTCACAATACGGGTCGCATGATATGTCAGACATATATGTCTGACCTGCCAAACTCTGCGAAACGAAACGCAGGGGCGGATCTGTGTGTCCGCCCGACCCCGGAACAGGGTTTTTCAACAGCCCCGATGAAGGAGCGTTTGTATCGAAGGGCGTCCCCGGACAGGCGCGGGGGCCTGTCCCTGCGGGTGGATATGGTTTTGATCGTCATTCCGGTGTCAAACCGACCAAGGCGGGAGGGTTCGACGGAATCCGGGGACTTTGTTTTTGAATTTGTCTTTTCGCTTATCGTTTTTCTTGGTCGTCTTGCGATTCGATATTCTCGTCCGTTCTGGATTCCGGCATTCGCCGGAATGACGGTGAACGCTCTCGATTGGGGAGGGGCGACACCCCCTTTGGGAGACTTTTCCGACAACCCCGGGTGAGTTGGAGCGCACGTTGATGCGCTCACGAATTGCGTTCCGGCGAGGCGAGGGCTTCTGCGCGACTTGACGAGACGCGCCCGCCCGCTACAATCAGGAAGAATCAATCGCCCTTGGATTATCGGATGCGAACCATCATCGGCGTCATCGGCGATTCCGATCCGGCTCCCGAAACGGCCGACCTGGCCGAGGAGGCGGGCGGCGAGATTGCGCGCGCGGGCGCAGTCCTCGTGTGCGGGGGGCTGGGAGGCGTCATGCAGGCCGCGGCGCGCGGGGCGAAGGAAGCGGGCGGCCTCACGGTGGGCGTCCTGCCCTCGTACGACGCCGGGTCCGCCAACGCGTTCATCGACATCCCTATCGTCACCGGAATGGGCCACGCCCGGAACGTCGTCATCGCGGCGACGGCCCACGCGCTCATCGCCATGGCGGGCGCGTACGGCACGCTTTCTGAGATCGCCATCGGCCTCAAGCTCGGCAAGCGCGTCGTCTCTCTGGGGCGCGACGCAAGCCCCGCGGGAGTCGTCCCGGCGGCGAGCGCCCGCGAGGCCGTGCGGATGGCCCTGGGCGGCTCATGAGGGACGCAGTGGACAGGAAGTCATCACGCATCTCGCCCGTTCCGGGTCCGCGGGGCCGGCGCGCCATGCGGCGAAGCGCGTTCGTCTTGTTCCTCTGTTTCCTTACCGGTTGCGCGCTCGTCGCACCACCCCTGCCGACGCCCAAGCGAACTCACCGCGATGCGGGCGGGGTCCACCACACCGTAAAACGCGGCGAGAACCTCTGGCGCATCGGGCGCGCCTATGGGGTGGGGGTCGAACAAATCGCCGTCCTGAACGGCATCGACAATCCGGATCGTCTGGAAATCGGCCAGCGGCTCTTCATACCGGGCGCCAGGAGCAAACACCTCGTACGGAAGAACGTCAGCGCCACTCCGCCCGAACGACGCCCCCGCTGGGCGGCTCCGCGCCCCCGCAAGTCGCCGCCGCGCCGGAAGGCTTCCGTAAGGCCGACCCGGAAATCCAGCCCGAAGCCGAAAAGCGCCGCCCGGAAGCACCGCGTGAACAAGAGGAGGACGCCGCACCGCAGGGCGTACGGCAAAAGGCCCAAATTCTCCTGGCCCCTGCGGGGACGCCTGATTCGCCGCTTCAAGGGGAGCGGCAGCCGCAAGGCGGACGGCATCCTCATCGCCGCCCGCGAGCGCGCCCAGGTCCGGGCCGCCGCTCCCGGCCGCGTCATCTATTCCGATTTCGGCCCCGGAAACCTGGGCCGCCTCATCATCCTGCGCCACCACGGGGGGGAGTACCACTCCGTTTACGCGAACGTCGCCGAGAATCTCGTGCGCAAGGGGCAGCAGGTTTCGCGCGGCGCGCCCATCGCGCTCACGGGCCGCACGCCGCGCTTCCGGACCGCGCGCCTTCACTTCGAGATCCGCCATCGCACGCGCCCCAGGAACCCGCTCTCCTATTTGCCGTAGAAGGGGTTGTTAAAAAAGTCCCGATTTCATGGTTCGGTTTTTGGAATCAACAGATGAGAGAGAAGAACCACTCCCCCCTTGAGGGGGAGTCAACGAGGCAAGGGCGAAGCCCGCAGGCGAGTTGGTGGGGGGTAGAATTCGGAATGGCGATCAAACACGTTTTACCCCCACCGAATCGGCCTTCGCAAAAATCGCTCGGCCTCTTCGTCGGGCTTTCCCCTCGGGAAGCCCGACCCTCAAGGGGGAGTGAATTTCAAAAGAGTGCGTGTAACCAAATTCACTCTACAGGGGTTTTTCAACAGATCCTGGAATTCATGGGTTATCGTGATGACATGCCGTGATGAGGATGCTATGTAGGGTTCTCTCGTCCGCCGGATTCGAAACCGGGGTAGATGCCGCACCACACACGGCACGGAACGCCGTGAGGCGGCGAAAACGCTTTCATCCGCGAGGGGTAGATTCATGTCCGACATCAGCCGGCTTCTGGCGCACGTTCGCGACGTGCCCGACTTCCCGAAAGAGGGCATTCTGTTCAAGGACATCACGCCCATGCTCCAGAACGCCGAGGCCTTTCAGCAGGCGGTGGACATGGCGGCGGAGCCCTTGATGGGGGAGGGGATCGACGTCGTTCTGGGCGTCGAGGCGCGCGGCTTCATCATCGGAGCGCCCCTGGCCTACAAACTCGGCGCGGGCTTCGCCCTGGTGCGAAAGGCGGGGAAGCTCCCCTGGGAGAAGACCCGGGCCGCCTATGAACTCGAATACGGCGCGGACGCGCTCGAAATCCACAAGGACGCCGTCGCGCCCGGCATGAAGGTGCTGATCGCAGACGACGTGCTCGCCACGGGCGGCACCGCCGCCGCCTGCATATCGCTCGTGGAATCGCTCGGCGGGAGCATCCACGGCTTTTCATTCCTCATCGAGCTCGCGTTCCTGAACGGACGGGAAAAACTCGCTCCACACCACGTTCGCTCTCTGATAACATACGACTGACGCGCCTCGCCGCGCGCGGCTCCTGGCCCCCGTAGCTCAGCAGGATAGAGCGCCGGATTCCTAATCCGTAGGCCGCAGGTTCGAATCCTGCCGGGGGTACCAGAAACCTAACTCCTCACTGTTGGTATTTCCCAAGAACTAGGCCTCCTGTGATTTGAAAATCAATTCTCCTTGACAGCCTAACTGGCCTTTTCTATATCATCCAATCGACCTAGGAATTACATGTAATTCCTTTTTTCATACCTTTACACGAGGAAATTTCTGATGCGTATTTTGCTCACTGTTTGTTGTTTGTTAATTGCCTCCGGCTGCGCGACCTTTGTTTCCGGCACCTCACAATCCATCTTGGTCGATGTCATTAACGCAAAAGGTGCATCATGCACTGGTATCGACAAGCGAGGCAGACGATATCACTGGGTCAATACTCCTAGCGCGACGACGGTTCATAAAGGAGACGGACCAATGGTTTTAACGTGTGAGAAAAAAGGTTTCAAAAAAACAACGCACTCATTCGATGAAACTTTAGTCGCCTCTACTTTGGGAAACATCATTCTCGGTGGAGGCATCGGGATTTTGGTCGACGCCGCAAGTGGCGCTGCGCAGGAATATCCGACCAAAGTAAGTGTCATCATGGAGCCTGAGGATTCGGCATCCGATAGCCTCAAAAAGCAGTACCAGGAGTTGAAAAAAGAATTGGCCGAAAAAATGAAGAAGGAAAAAGAGGCAGAGAAGAAAGAAATCTCTGAGGCAGGAAAATAAGAGCCTGATTTTCGAGATTCATGTGAAGAAATTGTTTTAGTTCCTCAAGTCCACCAGTCGAGCGCGTAGGAGCCGGCGAAGAGGAGGCCGCCGAGGCCCATGAGGCCGACGGCGGGTTTCGCGGCGCCGATGGAGAGCGCCCCCAGGCCGCCGCACAGCATCAAGGCGCCCGTGCCCCACATGACCTTCACGACGATCGCCTTGGCGTCGATGACGTTCAATGGCCGCTCGTCGCCGCTGTTCGCCTCGATGGTTTCCCCGCAAGCGGGGCAGGTTTCGTCGTCTGGGGTTTCGGCTCCGCATTCAGGGCACCGTGTCTCGGCCATGGCGTCTTCCTTCCTCGAAACAGGCGGGTGGATGAGAGGCATTCGTTATGCGTGCGGCATTTTCCCACAACGCCTGTGCATAGGAAACGCGCCGGAAATTTTTTCGCGTGAATATGCTTGCGCCACTGCCGCCGCACCCTCTCTCTCGCTTTCCGCTCATGCGCGCCGTGTGGGATGATGGCCGGAATTCATCCCGCGCGCCCAGGAAATGAATGAGGAGCAACTGTCGTGCAATATCATATCGACCCCGAGCGCGTCGTCGTAACGGAACCCGTGCCTGGTTCGGAATACCCGGTTCACCTGATGTACGTCGAACTGCTGGACGGCGTATATGCGCCCATAGGGCTGCGGACGCCTGCAGGCGCTGCGCCGCACCCCACCGTGCTGCTCGGGCGGGGAAACGGCGGCGGCGGAATGGCCTGGGTGCGCGAGGCGACCCGGAACATGGGCTGCATCCAGGAGCGCCTGCTGGAGGCGGGTTACGCCTGCGCCTGGCTGAGATACCGCGCGGAGGTGGAACTCGGCTACAACAACGGCGGCCGCCTCGTCGAGGACGTGCGCCAGGGCCGCCAGCTTCTGAACCGCTCGCCGCTCGAGTATGAAGACGAAATCGCGATCATCGAATACATGAAGACGCTGCCCGAGGTGGACGGGGAGCGCATCGGCCTGATGGGCGTGAGCCACGCGGGCGAGATGATACTCAAGATAACGTCCGAATACGGCGGCGCGCGCGCCTGCGTGGCCTGCGAGCCGGCCTCTCATGAATTTCTCGATCTCGCGCCGGACGATACCGCCTTCGTGAACGAGGAGACGAAGCTCCGAAACATCGAGGGCATGATGATGCGCGAGGTCGAGAAGGTGCGGGCGCGCATCAATAAGGAACTCGCGCTCGAAAGGATGAGGAGCATTCAAACGCCGATACTCATCATGGGCAGGGATGCGGATCACCTCCAGGGCGTCTTCCGCGCCACGTTCGATTTGATGGTCGAGGCGGGCGCCGACGTCGAGTGGACCTCATACGATCACCCGGTGCACGGCTACATCTTTCCCGAGCGGGGAGCGGACGGGGAGTACGCCGTCGACGCGGCGCAGGAGGCGGCGATCTCGAAGTGCATCGCCTACTTGGACAAACACATGAAGAACTGAGCTATACTATTCTTGAAAGACGCGCCGGGAGCCCGAGGCGTTCCCGAACATCCGCCGCGAAGACGGACACCGAAACCCATGGAATCCCGGACGAGAATTTTCTCCTGCCTTGTGGATGACTTCCTGAAAACCGGTGCGCTGATAGTTCCGGCTTCGGAGAATCTCAGGCTGGTCATTTCCCGAATGGCGGAGAAGAACGCAAACTGCGTTCTCGCGACGGATGAGGAGGGCAGGCTCACCGGCATCTTTACGGAAAAAGACGTTACGCGCCGCGTCGCCCTGCGGTGCGACGGCTCGGAGACGATAGGGCAGGTGATGACGTCCCGCGTCTGGTCCGCGAAACAGGGGGACTACCTCTATCACACCATCGCGAGGATGCGCCGCCTCGGCCACCGCCACATGCCCGTGGTGGATGAGGCGAACCGCCCACTCGGCCTGCTGGATCTGCAGGACGCCATGGCCGTGGCGGCCGCGAATGTGGTGGAGCACATCGACGCGCTCACGCAGGTCCCGGAACTCTACGGCCTGCAGGAGGTGAAAGCCGTGCAGGCGGTCGTGGCGCAGGAACTGCTCGAAGACAACCTCCCCGCGCCGGAGATTCAGGCGCTGCTCACGCACGTGAACAACGACATCTACCGGCAGGTGGTCGAGAAAGTGACGGGGACCATCGAAAAGGCGGGCGGGGGCGCGCCGCCCGTGCGGTACGCCGTGATCGTCATGGGCTCGGGCGGGCGGGGGGAGAACTTCATCAACCCGGATCAGGACAACGGCATCATCCTCGAAGACTATCCCGTGGAGCGGCACAACGAAGTCAACGACTATTTCATCCGCTTCTCGGAACTGCTGACCTGGAATCTCGAAGCCATCGGCTTTCCCCTGTGCGACGGCAACGTGATGGCCACGAACCCGCTTTGGCGCAAATCAATCTCCGAGTGGAAGCGCCAGACCCTGCGCTGGTTCCAGAAGAGGAGCACGTTCCAGGTTCAGTTGAGCGACGTCTTCTTCGATTTCGACATCGCCTGCGGGGATCTCTCCCTGGGACAAGAGTTGCGGAATCACATCACGGGGTTCGTCCAGAAAGAACCCGCCGTGCTCCAGGCGATGTTCCAGACCGAGGCCGACAGGCACGTCGCTCTCGGCCTGTTCGGCATCCTGCGCGCGGAACGAGTGGGAGAGGGCCTGCCGCAGGCGATAAACCTCAAGCACGGGGGCATCCTCCCCCTTGTCGGGGCCGTGCGGCTTCTCGCCCTGAAAGAGGGCATCGAGGCGACCTCCACCTACGAGCGCATCCGCCTGCTGCACGAAGCGGGGGTTTTCAGCGACGATGAGGCGGACGACTACACCGCCGCCATCGAGCATATGACTTATCTGCTCCTGCGCCAGCAGTTGAGGGACTTCAGGCGTATCAGGAAGGCGACGCGCTACGTGAGGAAATCGGCGATGTCGCGAAGGGAGAAACAGGTACTCAAGATGTCTTTCAAGGCGGTTCGCTCGCTCAAGGAGCGGGTGCGTTCGGAGTTCACCGGCGAGATTCTTTGAGAAACCCTTCCTTGAGAATCACGATACGGAGTTGCTGAAAAACTCCCTCAAGGGGAGATGACGGCGCGCATTCGGGGCTGTTGAAAAAACCCGGGACAGCGACCGTGGGGACAGGCCTCTGTGCCTGTCCGATAGCCTGACAAAGGACAACCACGGAGGGTTGTCCCTACGGGGCCGTTGCCCCCCTGACAAGGGATGGTTGCGGGTTTCGTCCTCGCTCCGCTAACGGGTTCCCCGAGAGAAGAAATCCGGCCCCCAACGGCTTTTTCAACAGTCTCATACGGGCGCCTTGAACCGGTCGAACACCCGCCCGAAGCGCCAGGCGTAGAACTCCACGCTCTCGTACAGGCCCGCGCGGTTATAGGGCTCCTCAGCCCAGAACGCCCGCGCCGACTCGATGTCGGGAAAATCGAGCAAGAGCACGCTGCCGTTCCTGGTCTCGCCGTCATCGGTGCCCAGGGGGCCGCGCGCCATCACCGAGTCGCCGTGCTCGGTCAGGTAGGCGACGTGCTCTTCATGCAGGGTCTTTCGGACCGCGCCGCCGTCCGCCTTGTCCAGGGCGTGGACGTAGAACTGGAGGTTTCCCTCTTTTCGCGGACAGTCGCGCCAGGAGTAGGGCACGGTGGCGCGCCAGCGCCGAATCGAGGGCCGCTCCTGAATCCCCTCGATGATGAACGGCTCGTTCGCCACGTGCGCCTCCGCCGCGGCGCGGTCGGCCAAGTCGAGAATACGGAAACTGCCCAGTTCGCGCTCGCCGTCGTCGGTCAGGAACGGGCCCGCGAAGCGGGTGACGCCGTCGAAGCTCTTGAGATAATCGAGATGCGCCTTGCGGTGCACGTCCCTCAGGGAGGCCGCCTCGGGCCTGTCGTAAATCTTGATGACGAATTCCACGAATGATTTCCTTCTGATGAGAAGTGAAAAGAGTCTGTCGTGAAGTATCAGGTATCTGTGATGACGCCCGGATTCTATGTGCGGATGCGCCAGGCCGCAACGGACGCAGCGGGGCGCATTGCGGAGTTGTTGAGAAGTCCCGAAAAGGAGGGTTGGGGGGGTCTGTAGGGGTCGCATACGGGATTTTTGAAAAATCCTAAAGGGAGAGCGCGCTGAATTTCACTCCCCCCTTGAGGGGGTCGGGCTTCCCGAGGGGAAAGCCCGACAGAGGCCGAGCGGTTTGTGCGAAGGCCGATGTGGTGGGGGGACATGCCACGGAAAAAGCTCCCCCCACCGGCGCGACTTCGGACTACGTCCTCGTCTTGCCGACTCCCCCTCAAGGGGGGAGTGAACTTCAAAAGCGTGCGCGCAACCCAAAATCGCTTCCTGGACTTTCCCAACAACCCCTTACGAAGAAGACGGAATGGCGCTCGCCCCCTTCGGGCCGGGCGTCCTCACCCGTCGCAGCGGAACGCCTTCATGGGGAAGGTGTGCAGGGAGCGGAACCCCTCCCGGGTGACGACCCCCATGTCGCCCATCTGCACGCCCCGGCCTTCGGAATCCATCGGGTTCGGCTGAATCACCATCACCATGTTTTCGCGGTACTTGAAGTCGGCCGGCGGAGCGAGGTAGTTCGATCCCCGGATGCCGATGGAGGGCTGGAGCAGGTCCGTGCCGAAGCCGTGAGCGAGCGAATCGTATATCTGGAAACCCTTCTTGGGCAGCGGGTCCGTGGCCTCGAAAACGGCCTGGGCGGAGTTGCCCGCCTTCATCGTTTTGCCCACGCCCTCGTACACCTCGACGGCGGCGTCGAGCAGCGCCTGGTACGGAGGCGTCGGGTCCGCCCCGATGGTGAAGGTGCGCAGGCTCTGGCCAGCGTAGCCGTAATACGCCGCGCTGATCTCCATGATGAGGGCGTCGCCCGCTTCGAGTTTTCTCCTCGTGGGGTTCTGCCAGGGTACGGGCGTGCGGGGATTCGCCATCGGCGTGGCCGTCACGAACTGCACCATCTGTTCGCCGCCCTGCTCACGGAACGCGGCGGCCATCCGGCCCGACAACTCGATTTCCGGGATGCCCGGCTTCGCGTGGATTCGGGCCGCTTCCATGGCGAGGTCCGTGAGCCGCGCCGCCTCGGTCAGCCACTCGATTTCCTCATCGCTCTTTATCAGCCTCAAGTCCCTGAATCTGGCGCTCACGTCCACCCACTCCGCTTCGGGGAAGCGTTCCGCCAGATAGTCCATGTGCTCGAAGGGCAGCAGAATCTTGAAGCGGGGGTTGATGCCCACCAGGCCGACCCGCGCGTTCCCCAGCCCCAGGGCGTCGAGCTGATCCGCCATGCGTTCGGGGTTGCCGTACGCACCGTGGCGCACGTCCTCGAAGATGCACTGCATCTGCGCGTTGTGCAGGTGGTTGTACAAACCCGTGAAGAGGGAAGGGGGGCCTTCTTTCGGGAAAATCAGATAGCAGTGGTTGAAATCCCGGTAGCAAGAAAGCCAGTAGATGTTCGCCTGGGCGTTGCGGTTCGTGCCGCCCATGCCGAAGAACAACAGGGCGTCGAGGCCTTCTTCTTCCATCAGGTCCTTCGCCGCCGCATGCCGCCTGTTCATTTCTGCTTCCGAGAAGCGCGGATACCATTCTTCTGCCATTTCGCCTCCTTGCGCGATAATCCCTCGTGGGAGAGAATAATCTTGTCAACGGAAATTTTCAGTCTGCGCGGCGCATTATAGCGGGCGCATCAAGAATATACGACCGGGGAGGAAGCGTATGAGCATCATCGGCCATGGCGTGATTTCAAGAAAAGCGGGCGAAAGCACGGAAGTGGAGGAAATCGAACTCGGCTCCCCGGGCCCGGGCGAGGTGCTGGTGAAAATCCAGGCCAGCGGCGTCTGCCACACCGACCTGCATTACAAGCTCGGAAAAATCGGGGACGAATTTCCCTACCTGCTCGGTCACGAGGGCTCCGGTATCGTTCAGGAGGTGGGGGAGGGCGTGTCCGACCTCGCCGTGGGCGACTACGTCGTTCTGGCCTGGCGCGCCCCCTGCGGCCTGTGCCGGTTCTGCGCCATCGGCCAGCCGAACCTTTGCGCCGCCAGCCTGAACGCTGAATCCAAGATGCGGGCGAAAAGAGACGGGCAGGTGTTGAGCCCTTCCATCGGCATCGGCACGTTCTGCACGCACACCGTCGTCGCCGCGAAACAGGCCGTGAAGGTGCCTGCCGTCTGCACGCCGGAGCAGGCCTGCCTCATCGGCTGCGGCGTCATGACGGGCGTGGGCGCATGCCTCTACACGGCGCAGGTGCGGCGCGGGAGCAGCGTGGCCGTGTATGGATGCGGGGGGGTGGGCTGCAGCGTCATCATGGGCGCCAAAATGTCGCGCGCGTCCAAGATCATCGGCGTCGACATCGCCGAGAACAAGCTGGACTGGGCCAGGGAATTCGGCGCCACCGACGTCGTGAACGCGTCCGAAACCGACCCGGTGGAAGCCATCAAGGAGCTGACCGGCGGGAACGGCGTCGATTACTCCTTCGAGGCCGTGGGCACGCCGCAGACGCTCCTGCAAGCCCTCTGGTCGCGCGATCTGGCGGGAACCTGCACGCTCATCGGCGTTCCCGCCCCCGACATGATGATGGAGCTGCCCATGCTCCAGTTCTTCGGCCTGGGCGGCGCGATGCGCGTGTCCTGGTACGGGGACTGCCTGCCTTCGAGGGACTTCCCGCTGCTCGCCGACTGGTACGAAAAGGGAGAACTCGACCTCGACCGCATGGTCACGAAGGTGATCGGTCTCGAAGACGTGGAGCCCGCGTTCGAGGCCATGGAGCGCGGCGAAACCCTGCGTTCCGTCATCCGGAACCCGGATTAGATTATATAAACTAAAACATGAGGAAGGCCTTGTATCTTATTGTTTACAAACCCTAACCAGGGACGTGTGATCTAATCATCCAGGGCGTCGGCGAGCGCTTCGGCGATGTGAACGGCCTTCCTGCCGACGCCGGTTGCGATTTGCTGGCGGCAGGAGACGCCGTTGGCGATGATCGCCGCGTCCTCATCGCCCTCCCTGAGAGCCGGGAAGAGTTTCGTCTCGCCGATGGCGAGCGAGATGTCGAAGTGCTCTTTCTCGTAACCGAACGAACCGGCCATCCCGCAGCAGCCCGAGGGAATCTGGGTCACTTCCAGATCGGGAACCATGCCCAGTATTCCGAGGGAAGGGCCTGTACCCACCAGCGCTTTCTGGTGGCAATGGCCGTGAAAGAGGGCATTTTGCCGTTTCGGGGTTTTGAATTTCAGGTCGAGTTCGCCCTTGTCCCGCAGGCTCTGGAGAAATTCCTCGAGCATCCAGGAATTCTCCGCCAGACGCCCGGGCGCATCGCCCGCCACGAGGTCGGGGTATTCATCCCGGAAGGTGAGCAGGCAACTCGGCTCCACGCCGATGATCGGAAGGCCCGCCTCGATGGCGGGGGTCAGCCTCGCGATGTTCTCCTGCGCCAGCTTCTGGCCCTCGCGCAAGAGGCCGTGCGATATCATGGGCCGCCCGCAGCAGCCCGTCTCCGCCAGTCCGACCTCGAAGCCGGCCGCCTCCAGCACCTTGACCGCGGCCTTGCCGATTTCGGGGTAGTTGAAGTTCGTGAACGTGTCGTTCAGGAACAAGACTTTTCCCCGCGCGCCGACCCCGTTTCGCGCGGAAGGCCGGTTCTTGAACCACTCCTCGAAGGTGGGCGTCACAAGGGGCGGGAGCCTTCTTCGCTTGTCTACGCCCAGGAACCTGTCCAGCAGGGAGCGCACGAAGCCGTTCCCGAGCGTCCAGTTCACGATGGGCGCCACCGGGACGCTCAGGCGGTTGATCTGCGCGATGCGCCCCATCATCCGCACGCGCAGGGGCACGCCGTTCTTGTCGTAGTAGGCCTGCAGCACCTCCGCCTTGATCTTCGCCATGTCCACGCTCGAGGGGCACTCCGCCTTGCAGCCCTTGCACGAGATGCAAAGGTCCAGCACCTCATAGAGCCGCTCGCTGCCCAGGTCCTCTCCGGGGATTCCGTTCGCAATGACTTCCCGGAGCGCGTTCGCCCGCCCGCGCGTGGAGTGCTCCTCCTCCATCGTCGCCTGGTAGGAGGGGCACATCGTGCCGTCGCGCTTGCGGCACGCGCCCACCCCGTTGCATAGCTCGATCGCGCGCGCGAAGCCGCCGTCGCCCGAAAAATCCATGATGGTCGGTATCTCGGGCGTCTTGTAGGAGCCGTCGAAACGCAGATTCCGGGTGAAGGGGAGGGCGTTCACGATTTTTCCGGGGTTCATCCGGTTTTCGGGGTCGAAGAGCCGCTTCACCTCGACGAAAGCTCCATAGAGCCTCTCGCCGAAGAATTTCGGGACCCACTGGCTTCTCGCCAGGCCGTCGCCGTGCTCTCCGCTCATGGCGCCGCCGTATTCGAGCACGAGGTCCGAGACCTCCTCTGCGATGGCGGCCATTTTCTCGATCTCCTCATGCTCTTTGAGGTTGATGAGCGGGCGCAGATGCAGCAGGCCCACGCTCGTGTGGCCGTAGTAGGAGGTGGCCGTATCGTACTTCTTCATGATCGCTTCGAAATGCCGGTAATAATCCAATAAATGTTCGGGGGCCACCGCGCAATCCTCCACGAAGGCGCAGGGCTTCCAGTCGCCCCGGCGTCCGAGGAGAAAGCCCAGCCCCGCCTTGCGCATGTTCAGGCAGTCCTGCTTGTGGGCGGGGTCGTCCAGCGGAACGCGCGCGTAGCCGATGTTCTTCGCTTCGAGTTCATCGTGGAGGCGCCTGACCTTCTCCCTGGCCTCGTCGTCGTTTTCGGCGAAAAACTCAATCGTCAGGAAAGAGTCCGGATCACCCACCACGAAACTGTCCATGAGGCGCTGGGCTTCGAGGTTTTGCTTGGCGAGATCGATGATGACCCGGTCGATAATCTCTATCGCCGCCACGTCGTGGGCCAGAATCGTCGTGCTTGCGGCGAGAGCCTCCTCGATACTGTGGAAATGCGCCACCAGGACGCCTAACGCCCTGGGCTTGGGGCACACGCGCACCTTGGCCTCCGTCACCACGGCCAGCGTGCCTTCCGCGCCCACCATGAGCTTGGCGAGGTTGAAGGGCTGCGTCTCATCGGCGAGTTCATCGAGGTTGTATCCGCTCACGCGGCGCATGATCTTGGGATAGCGGTCCTCAATCTCCACGCGCTGCTCGTCCACGATGCCCTTGAGCGCCTTGTGGAGCCTGCCCGCGCGCGAATCTTCCCGCATGAGATTTTCCAAAGATTCCGCGTCATGCGGCCCGAAGGAGAAGGGCTCTCCGTCTGCGAAATAGCCGGAAACTTCGATGACGTGATCCACCGTCTTCCCGTAGACGATGGAGCGCGAACCCGAAGAGTTGTTCCCCAGCATACCGCCGATGGTGGCGCGGCTGCTCGTGGAGGTATTGGGGCCGAAGACGAATCCGTGCGGGCTCAAGAAATCGTTGAAATGATCCTGCACCAGTCCCGGCTGGACGCGCGCCCATTCCTCGTCGGCGTTCAGTTCGATCACCCGGTTCATGTATTTGGAAAAATCGAGCACCAGCGCTTCGCCCACGGTCTGGCCGGCGAGGCTGGTGCCGCCGCCCCGGGGCAGGATGGCGGCGTTGTGCCTTTGGGCGATCTGAAGCGTTTTTCGCACGTCGGCGTCCGTTTTCGGCAGTATGACGCCCACGGGTTCTATCTCGTACATGCTCGCGTCGGTGCTGTATATTTTTCGGGTAAAGACGTCGAAACGCACTTCGCCTTCAATCGCTTCGTGCAACTCTTCTTCAAGCGATACGGTAACTTCCATACGTTACCTCATTGTTTCTAAAAGATAATAAACAGTATGTTTAATAAATTACTTTAAGTCTGGTTAGCGGGTTCATCATATGCCAGACCCGTTATGGAGACAAGAGAAGTATCGCCCCTTTCCGTTCTCTTCGCCACACGGGTTTGCCAAAGGGTGGGGCTGCGCGTAAAGTTTCGGGCCTGATGCCCGAGAGAAGGATATGCGCTTTGGACTACCACGATTTGGCGCGACGCGCCTTGGAAGATGAAAGACCCGGACGAGACGAGGCGCTCTCCGTCATCAATGCGCCCGATGACGAGATTCTCAAACTTCTGGACGCCGCCTTCTCCGTGCGGCGCGCGTATTTCGGGAAAAAAGTACAGATCCACTACCTCATCAACGCCAAGAGCGGCATTTGTCCCGAAGATTGCGGATACTGCTCCCAATCTTCCGTCTCAAGCGCCCGGATCGACAGATACGAACTGGTGGACGAAGAACAACTTATGGAAGGGGCTTCGCGGGCCGAGGCCGCCGGTTCGAGGCGCTACTGCATCGTCATCAGCGCGCGCGGACCGTCGGACGCGGAAATCGAAAGACTCTGCCGGGCCGTCTCCACGATCAAGTCGCGCCACCGCCTCTCCGTGTGCTGCTCTCTCGGACTGCTGGAAGCTGCCCAGGCCGTCAGGCTCAACGAGGCCGGGGTGGACCGCTTCAATCACAACCTCAATACGAGCGCGCGTTATTATCCCCGAATCTGTTCCACTCACACCTACGCCGACCGCGTGGACACCCTGAACGCCGCGCGCGGGGCCGGTCTCGAATTGTGCTCGGGCGTTATTTTCGGGCAAGGGGAGAGCGCGGAGGACGTCGTCTCCGTTTGCGAGGCGCTGAGCGCGCTCGCGCCCGAATCCATACCGGTCAACTTTCTCAACCCGATAGGCGGCACGCCGCTCGAAGGAAGACCGCTCCTCGGGCCGCTCGCCTGCCTCAAACTGCTCTGTCTGATGCGCTTCTACAACCCACGCTCGGAAATTCGCGTCGCCGGGGGAAGGGAAGTTCAACTGAGAGATTTTCAGCCTCTCGCGCTCTACCCGGCCAACTCGATTTTCGTGGACGGCTACCTCACGACACCCGGCCAGGAGTCGGCCGCGGCGCGACGCATGATCCGTGACGCGGGATTCGAACTCGACACAGAAGGCCACGCCGACCCGGTCTTGTCGGGGCGATAATCGGGCGAGGAGCGCGTTTCGAGGCATTCACCATGAAGGGGACAGTAAGAGATAGTAAATGAAATTATTTTAGGTATTTATATGCTTTCATATCATAAGTCACATTAGCACCGGGTCAGCTGTTATCCGGGCTTGAGCAAGGCTAATTCCGCAGGAACTCCACGAAGTAACTGCCGACCGCGTCAACACAAGCAAGAGAAAAAACTTGACTGCTCCGCGCTAGTCCCTGAAGTCGTCCCGAACTTCGGGTCCCGCCATCGCCACCCCGATGGGCGTGAGCACATGCAATACACGAAGCGCGTCATCATGGAGCTTCAATACCTCTTCGAGGCGCTTGTAGGCCTGCGGTGCTTCATCCGTATCGGCTCCTCGAAGCACAACTTCCATCTTGGCGATCCACTCATTCATCTGTTCTCGCGTAATCGCGCCGCCCTTGCGAATCAGACGGCCCTTGCGCCATTTTTTCCTGCCGGCGGCCTTCGTTCTGCTCATCACCCGGCCCGCGCCGTGAATTGTCGAGTAGAGGAGGGATTTCGACCCCGATGTCTCCACGCCTTCGGCGATGACGGAAATATCCCCCATGCTCCCGCCGATAAAGCATTTCTGGCCCGGCCAGGCGGGCGTGGCGCCCTTGCGCACCACGATATAACGCTCGCCGCCGTGCTCTTCCTCCCACGCGAAATTGTGATGGTTGTGGACCTCCCACTCGGAAGCGGCGCCCAGGATTTCGAGCACTCGGCCTCCCACGTAATTCCTCCCGGCGTAGGCGTAGCGCCCCGCCAGCTTCATGGCGGCGAAATAGTCTCCTCCCAGGGGGGAGGCGAGTGAAAACACGGTGGCGGGAGCGTGCATATCCTCTCGGGCGGGCGGATCGGCGAACTTCCTGTTTTTCGCCAGATTCAAAAACCCGGTGCACGTCTTGTGGCCAAAGCCCCTGGAGCCGAAATGAATCCCGATCCAGAGCGCGTCGTCCGCCTCGTCGACGAATAAATCGACGTAATGATTGCCCGCGCCGACCGTGCCCAGCTGGGAGCGCGCGAGCGGCTTCAAATCCTCGAGTTCGGGCATCAACTTCCATGAGGGGTCATCGAAAAGCGCATCGTCTATGGGCTCAGGATTCTTCCGGCCCATGCCGAATTCGAGGTTCCGGAATATCTCGTCCATGATGGCGGAGAGACTGGGGCGCACGTCCGATGCCTTCAGGTTCGTCCTGATGGCCTTGTTGCCGCAGGCGATGTCATAGCCCACGCCACTCGGCGATACGGCGTTCTCGTAGGCGATGATTCCGCCGATGGGCATGGAGTACCCCAAATGATGATCGGCGCATAGAGCGCCGGCGCGCGCTTCTTCATCGGCGAGACAGCACTCGATCTGGCGAAGAGCGCCTTCATCGAGAGGATGTCCGCGGACGGCGAGGGGTTTATCTTTGATATGAGTCGCCATGACCCAGTCTATCATGCAGGGGAGTTCAAGAAAAAGGTGAGGAATCGGGCCGGGGTATTATTTTACATAACATATCTTATCGTTATTTTCCTGCATGGTGAATTTCCGGGATGCCCGTTATTTGGCGGCTCTTTCGCCGCTCAGCTTCGCGCGGATATGACCGCTCAAAAACGGACTCTCAGGATGCTTTTTGCTCAATTCCTCGTAAGTCTTGCGCGCATCCTCCGTCCGGCCGAGCTTCTCCTGACAATCGGCAATGGATATATACAGATCCTCGGACGTGAAGAAACTCCCTTTTTTGAGAATCGATTCCCAGACCGAGACGGCCTCGGCGCAGGCGCCCTCCAGCATCAAGACGGAGGCGATTCCGCGTTTCGCCAGTTCCTTGTCGGTCTCCGAAGAAATGCTGCTCTTCTCCACGAGTTCATACTGCGCCCGCGCGCCCTGGTATTGTTTTCTCTCGCGCAGCAAGGCCGCCAGGTGCAATCGCGCCAGAAGGCCCGGACGCGAGCGTGGATGCTCGTCCGCCACTTTTTGGAACGCGGCTTCCGCCGCCTCGCCGCCCGGAGAAGCGGTTTTGGCCAAACCATATGCCAAGGCCGCCTTTTCGCGTGCGCGCTCATCCCACATCCGGTAGCCCACAAAAACGGCGGCCACCAGAATAACGGCGCCCAGCCCCATATAGAGAATCTTCTGGTTTTCGGCGAACCAGAGAACCACCTTTCTTCCCTGAGTCTGCAGCGCATCCGGCTGGCGGATTTCCTTTCTGAAAGTTCTGGCCATCTTACGATAATCCTTTAGTATGAAAATCCTGTTCGACTACCCGTATTCAAAGTTCTCACGCGGTTGCCGTCTTTGGAAATGAGCGGGTGGCACGATAAGCGGAACGGACGGTTCCGTCAATCGCGCTTCGAAATCGGAGGCGGAATCAAAAGGTGAAATCCGGCAAGTTTCAACGGTTCTTATCAAGAATTTCGAGTATTTCCCGGAGTTCCTGGCGCATCCACGTCAGGTCGACGTTTTCCCGACTCGGGTTTTCAAACGGCAGCACAGGAGCGATTTCCGGCCCGGCCTCGACCGGCTTTTTCGCCTTGTTCGCTTCGGCTCGCGCTGCTCGTTGTTTTTGAAGCTGCTTCTTGGCTCCGGCAATGGTGAAGTTCTCTTCGTACAACAACTGCTTGATCGAAAAAACGAGTTCCACGTCTTTGCGGCGATATACCCGTTGCCCGGAGTCACCTTTCGCCGGCCGGAGCATTCGGAATTCACTCTCCCAGTAGCGCAGCACATGAGGCTTCGTGCCCGTCAATTCCGCAACCTCACCGATTTTGAAGAACAGTTTGTCGGGTATCTGCTGATTCGGGGCGGTCCGGGCCATTGTCGACTCCCTATTTACGCAACCTGCGACGAACAACGATGGCGTCCCCGAATCCGTCCTGACGTATTTTCTTCCTGAACGCCAACGCCTCGCGGAGGCTCCCGAACTTCCCGGTTCGTATCCTGTAAAGCCGCCTCGTCTCTGCGCGCCGGAGACGGGAGGCGAGCTCGCCTCGAAAACCGGAATCCTCCACGCGGTCCAAGAGCAGAGCGGCATCTTCCAGATTCCTGAAACTACCCACCGCTACTTTCCATTGATTATCCGATCGGTATACCCTGGCTCCGATCTTTTTCTTCCTCGCCCTGCTCGCCAGGACCCGCGCCTCGGCCAGACTCGAAAACGAACCGAGACGCACCTCCGTCATTCGGCGGCTGCTGCGCCTCCTCGCACGGTTCGTGCCTGCAACCTTGAAGGCTGAAAATCCTTTTTGCTTCAAGCGTTTTGAAAATGACTCCGCGCAACGCCGGGTGCTGCAGGAAGCCACCTGCACGCTGTAATAAAAACTCCGGGTCGCCTTGCGGGCGTCTCCCCGAATGATCCGAGCCGGCTTTTTCCCGGCAAGCTGTTTTCCGGGTTTCGCCCTTTCGGGAGGGGCTTTCTTCTCGGGCTTTGGCGCCGCAGGCGTCGTTTCGCGCCTCGGTTTCGCCGTCATCCCAGGCGGAGGGACGGGCTTTTGCATCGTCGGAGTTGCGGCGAGCGGCGTCTTTTCAGCCCGGTTTGGAGGCGTGTTTTTTTCCAACATCGCTACGGCGGCGGACGGCGCTTTCCCCGTCGGGCCTGGGGCTGTGGAATTTCGTCTGATTGTCGGCGCGGCGGGTGGCGCCGTTGTTTCGGTCGGCCTCGATGGCGAGGGTCGCCCGGACTGCATGTTTGGCTCCGGTGCGCCCATGGTTCTTTTTGGGGCTTGCGAGCCTGCGGACCGAGAAAACCGCTCATTGGCCCGGGGAGACTGCCTCTCGCGTACCGAAGCGCCTCCCATTTTCGCCAAGCGTGTTTTTCTTTGTTGTTCCTGCTTCAGGCGGGCTTGTTCGATCTGCGCCTCTTTTTTGACTTTGGGAAGCCACCAGAACTGGTAACCCGCCCATGCCACTCCGCCCAGCATGACGCATACGAAAAGAATGACCATCAATGCATCGACGAATCCGCCTCTGCGACGCTCGTAATCCCCTCCTCCGTCTCCGGAGTCGGAGTTGGTTCCCGAGTCGTCGTCCCTTTCTTCGTCATCATCGCCTTCCAGAAGATTCACCCCTTTACTCGCCATGACAGGAACCCTCTATGTGCGAAATTTAGTCGTTCTCGCGAACTTCCGCCGCCTCGGATATGATTTTTTCAGAAATCTGCCCCGGCACTTCCTCGTAATGTGAAAACTCCACGGAGAAATCGCCCCGGTCCGCGGTAAGCGACCGCAGTGCGGGCGCGTAGTTCAACACCTCCGCCATGGGAACCTGGGATTTAATGACCTGTTTGCCGCCAACGCCGGGGTCCATGCCGAGCACCCTGCCCCTGCGAGAGTTCATGTCCCCGATGATGTCGCCCATATACTCTTCGGGAAGAATGATTTGCATGTTCATGATTGGCTCGAGAAGGGTCGGCCTGCATTCCTGAACGCCTTTCTTGAAGCCCAGAGAACCGGCAATCTTGAACGCCATCTCAGAACTGTCGACGTTGTGAAAACTGCCGTCATACAGCGTGATCTTGAGGTCCGTAACGGGATAGCCCGCCAGGGTCCCCGAGTCCATCGCTTCGACAATCCCCTTCTCTACGGCCGGAATAAACGTCTTGGGAATCGCGCCGCCCACGATCTTGTCCACGAACTCGAACCCGCCGCCGCGTTGCAGCGGCTCGATTTCAAGCCAGGTGTCTCCAAACTGCCCTCGCCCACCGGTTTGTTTCTTGTAGCGGCCCTGCACCTTGGTTCTGCCCTTAATCGTTTCCTTATACGGCACGCGCGGAGTCTTCATCTCCACTTCTACGCCATATTTGCGCTTGATGCGCTCGACCATCACTTCGATGTGTAAAACGCCCAGGCCCGAAAGGAGCATCTCTTTCGTCTGAGGGTCGCGACTGACGGTGAGCGCGGGGTCCTCATCGCGCAAACGCGTGAGGGCCGTGCTGAGTTTCTCCTCATCGCCTTTGCTCTTGGGCGCCACGGCATAGGAAATGACGGGCGAGGGAAAGTTGATGGGCTCGAACACGATGGAGCCGGCCTCATCGCAAAGCGTATCTCCGGTTCTCGTGGTTTTCAGCTTGGCGAGCGCCGCGATATCTCCCGGGACGAGTCTGTCGGAAACGGGAGACTGGCTTTTCCCTTGAATGAAGAACAAAGAACCGATTCTCTCTTTCTCCGATTGCGTGGTGTTGAGAACGCCGGTATCGGAAGAAACCTCGCCCGAGACCACCCGGAAATAATTCAACTTGCCGGCGAATGCGTCTACAACCGTCTTGAACACCAGGGCGCGGAAGGGTTCTTCCGCATCCGCCTGAATGTTCACCTCCTCGTCATCGGAATTTTTCGCCTTGAACACGTGCGAAGATGGCGACGCGCCGAACTGCTCAATCGCCTGGAGCAAAAGGTCCGTGCCTACGTTTTTCAAACCGCAACCGCACAAGACCGGCAAAAAGGAACCTTCATGGATTCCCTGGCGCAACCCTTCGACAATCTCATCCGGTGAGAGTTCTTCCCCCTCCAGATATTTCTCAAGGACTTCTTCGTTCGCTTCCGCCGCGAACTCGATGAGCTGCCCGCGATACTCTTCACAGGCATCTGCAAGTTCGGCCGGAACGTCGCCTTCCACGGCCTTGCCGTTGCCCTCCTCCTGGTAGGTGTAGGCCTTGCCCGAAATGAGATCGACGACTCCGTTGAAATCGGCGCCGGGATTCACGGGTAATTGAAGCACGACGAGACGTTTGTTGATCGTCTTCTCCGCATACTCCATCGCGCGGCTCAAGTCGGCTTGTTCATGATCCATCTGGTTCAGATATATGAACGTGCACAAACCCTCTTCTTCGGCCCAGGCCAACACTTTTTCGGTGATCACCTTCGGCTCCGAGTGCGCATTCAGAACGACGACGGCGCTGTCGCATGCGCGAATGGCCGCAACGGTGTCGGATATGAAATTCGAATATCCCGGCGTATCGAGAAGATTGAAGCGGTGCCTGTTCCAATCGGCGTAGGCCACAGCGCCCAGGATGGAGGAATTTCTCTTTACTTCTTCAGGTTCCGAGTCGAGTATGGTGTTCCCGGCGTCCACCTTTCCTTGCCTGTCCGTGCTTCCCGCTGTGAAGAGGCAGGCTTCCACGAGAGAAGTTTTTCCGTTTCCTCCCTCTCCCACAAAGGCAATGTTTCGGATTTTGTCTGTTTCGTGCGACGCCATCTACCCCAACTCCTCTTATATCAGCCGTTTGGCAACGTGACGTTCAGCCAGAGTCTCTCGCCCGACCCGGTGATGAGTGCGAAAACCAGCATTTCTGGAATCCTGCCATTCAAGGTTTGCTTTGTCAATCAGAATGAATTACTTGCAGGGCATCATTAAAGCTGGGCATGAACTATGAAATTGGGCGTGCGCCCCCGAACCCTCGAAAATCCTTGAGGTTATCGCCTCGCTCTTGCGTTTCGTCTTCGGGGGGCGTCCGTCCCCCTTTGGCGGAAGCTCACCCGAAGCGGCGTACCCTCAAAATCAAATCGCTCTCTCAACCTGTTTTCCACGTACCTCCCGTATTGTTCCAGGGGGATCCGGCTTACGAGACTCGCAAAGAGTATGATATGGGGCGGCGAAACGCCGCTCTGCGTGGAATAATACACCTTTGGGCGCCGCCCTCCTGAAACCGTGGGCGGGGGGTGGGAATGAACGATTTCCGCTATCGCCCGGTTCAATTGTCCGGTGGGAACGCGCCTGACGTAAGACTCGAAGATTTTCTCTACGACATCGAAAACACGCTCGCATCTCTGCCCCGTCAGAGCGGAGACGGAAAGAACCGGCGCGAACTGGATGTGGACCAGTTTGTCCTTGATCTCGCGTACTTTCTCGTCAAACGTCTTGCTCCCCTTCGCCAGGAGGTCCCATTTGTTCAACAAGATCGCGCAGGCTCGGCCGGATTCCTTGATGTGGCGGGCTATTTGCGCATCCATCGCCTTCGGGCCTTCAGCCGCGTCGATGAGAAGCAAAGCGATCTGGGCGCGCTCGATGCTGCGATAAGCCATTATCATACTCACCGCCTCCACCTGGCGCTTGCCGATCTTTCCTCTTCTCCTGATGCCGGCCGTATCGACGAGACGATAGGATTTTCCTTCTCTTATGCACAGGGAATCCACGGGGTCTCGCGTCGTGCCGGGCACGGGACTCACTAAGGTGCGTTCGCTTCCCAGAATTTGATTCACGAAAGAGGATTTCCCCACGTTCGGGCGGCCGACCACGGCGATACGAAGCTCATTCGTATCTTCGCTCTCCTCGACCCCGGTTTCACTGGAAGCGATGCGAAACGCTTCGTCCATCACCTCGGACACGCCTGAACCGTGCTCCGCCGAAACGGGCCGAACCTCCCCGAGACCGAGTTGGTAGAAATCCCATTCCGTCTCTCGCGCGCGCCTGGAATCCGATTTGTTCACGATGAGCAGCACCGGTTTTTGCGAGACGCGGAGCATATGCGCCACCTCATGGTCTCCGGGAAGAAGGCCCTCGATTCCGTCGACGAGAAATAAAACGACATCGCTTTCCTCGACGGCGACCGCCGTCTGTTCCTGAATTTTCGGCGAGAACGGATCTCCTTCCGCAGCGGCGATGCCTCCCGTATCGACAGCGAGAAATTTCTGGCCTTCCCACTCTCCTTCTCCGTAGCGCCTGTCCCGCGTCACCCCCGGCTCTGCCTGCACGATGGCGTCGCGTCTGCCGATGAGGCGATTGAAGAGCGTGGATTTCCCCACATTCGGGCGACCGACGATTACGAAGACGGGAGAAGGCATGGAGGTGTATCCAGATGAGGAATGGGTTTTAGCGTGCCAGAGCGCTCTTCCCGGCCTTGCCGGAGCCGACGCCCACAAACCGCATGATACCTTCTGCAATCCCTTCCGCAAGCGCCTGGCGGTACTTGGGACTGCGCATCCGCCGCGCTTCCCGACGGTTCGAGATGAAGGCGACCTCGACCAATATGCTCGGCATCCGGGCGCCGAGCAGCACATAAAACGGCCCGCGCTTTACGCCCAAATTGCGGACGCCGCGATAACCCGGCCTCAGGCGCGAGAGCATCGCTTGTTGAATCTGCCGGGCCAATTTTTGTGATTCGTTGACCTTCGTCCTCAACCCCAGGTCGTTGAGTATCTTTTCCAAATCATCCATGCGCTCGATTGTCGTCCCGCTCTCTCTGGCCGCCAATCTGCGCGCTCTCTCAGACGAGGCCTCGCTCAAAAGATAGGTTTCGATTCCGCGAAGGCGCCGTGAACGCGCGCTGTTCGCATGAATCGACACGAAAATGTCCGCGCCATGCTCATTGGCGAACGCCGTCCTCGAAGGAAGGGAAACGTACCTATCGGTGGTTCGAGTGAGATAGATTCGGTTGCCGCGCAAGGCATGCCTCAATACACGTCTGGTTCTAAAGGCAATATCCAGTGCGACATCTTTTTCCTTTATGCCGGACAAGCCGACCGCGCCCGGGTCTTTGCCCCCATGTCCCGGGTCCAGGACGATTCTGCCAAGACCGTGGCGAAATCTTTGCGTCAAATCCATTTCTCGGCGCGTCAGTGATTTGCGGCGAGGAGGCGTTCGGAGTGCGCGAGTGGGTTTTTCGGGTTCCGGGCGCTTGCGCTTCCTCCTTCGGGAAAGTTTCGAGATGCTCTCGCTTTTGGCCCACACGTCAACCACGATGCGCTGCGGACTCGGGAGGGTGAAAATACGGTATTTGACGTCGTCAGCGTTCGCGATATCAATCACGAAGCGCAGGCTGTTCTTGCGCGGCTTGCCGAACCTGAGCCGGGATACGATGCTTTTTTTCGGGGTAAATTTCGGAATTCGAGCGCTCCGTCCAATGCGCCCTCGAGGGATGTCGATAAAAATTCGCGTAGGCTTCTTCAAGGCGCCCGATTTGAAATCAAACGTTTCGCGGTTCAATATGAAGACTATCCGCGCATAACCCGGTGTCGAAAATTTTCGAATCCCGATAATGCCAGCACTCGACCCCTGCACGCCGCGAGCACTTCCCTCACCTTGCGGCCAGACAACGAGCAACAAAACGAGAGGGAGAAACAGATTCCCCGACAACCGTTTTGTCTTTTTTCTCCTGCCCGGCGTGGCGAACAAATTTCCGACCACAGAAATTTCTCCCGGGGCGGGCGGCGTATCGGGTGCGAAGAATTCTAGGTGCCCTGTTGCCAACTCTTCAAGTATTGTTCCTGTTCATCCGTGAGCGTATCGATCTCCACACCCATGCTCTGTAGTTTCAGGCGGGCGATATCGTCATCCAACTCCTGGGGCACGGAATACACCTCGTTTCCCAGATTCTGGCCTTCCTTCACGATGTATTCAGCGGCCAGGGCCTGATTGGCGAAGCTCATGTCCATCACGCTGCTCGGGTGTCCTTCGGCGGTAGCGAGGTTCACCAGGCGCCCGCCTCCGATGACGACAATCCTTTTTCCGTCTTTGAGCGTATATTCATCGACCAGTGAGCGAATTTCGCGCTTGGTCCGGGCGATTTCCTCGAGTCCCGCGACATCGATCTCCACGTCGAAATGCCCGGAATTCGATATGATGGCCCCGTCCTTCATCTTCTCGATGTGCTCGAGGCGAATGACGCTCGTATCGCCCGTGACGGTACAGAAGAAATCCCCAATCTCGGCCGCCTCGGCGATGGGCATGACGCGGTATCCATCCATCAGAGCTTCCAGCGCATTAAGGGGCGTCACCTCGGTGACGACGACGTTGGCCCCCATGCCTCTCGCCCTGCTTGCCAATCCCTTCCCGCACCAGCCATAGCCGGAGACGACAAAAACCGATCCCGCCAGCAACCTGTTCGTTGCGCGGATGATTCCGTCTATCGTGCTCTGGCCCGTCCCATAGCGGTTGTCGAAAAAATGTTTTGTATTCGCGTCGTTCACCGCGATGACGGGAAATTCCAGCACGCCGTCCGCCGCCATGGCGCGAAGGCGGATCACCCCGGTCGTCGTCTCTTCGGTGCTTCCGAGGATACCGGGAATCAACTCCCTGCGGTCCGTCAAAACCTGAGTCACGAGATCCGCGCCGTCGTCCATCGTGATGTGCGGCTTGCTGTCCAACACGGCCGCCATATGGCTGTAGTAGGTGTCCCTGTCTTCCCCTTTGATGGCGTAGACGGGAATCTCCTCGTTCTCCACCAGGCACGCGGCGAGATCGTCCTGGGTCGAAAGCGGATTCGATGCGCAAAGACTCACCTCGGCGCCGCCGGCCGCTAAAGCCTTCGCCAGATATCCAGTTTCCGTCGTCACATGCAGACAAGCAGCGATGCGTATGCCCTCGAGCGGCCTTTCTCTCTCGAATCGATTCAGAATCATCTCCAGAACGGGCATGCTCCTCGAGGCCCACTCCATCCGCAATGCGCCCTGTTCCGCAAGGTTTTTGTCCTTGATGTCGAAATCCATTTCTTCTCCAAAATTTCCTGCGGTTAAAATCGGCCACTCAGCGTGTTGTGTCTTACGCCCCGACGGCCGTCTTCAAATCGGCAGTCTTATCTGTTTTCTCCCAGGTAAACTCGGGTTCATCGCGTCCAAAATGCCCATAGGCCGCCGTGTTCCTGAAGATGGGGCGGCGCAAATCGAGGTGTTCGATAATCTCTCTGGGTTTGAGGCCGAACACTTCACGGACGGCCTTTGCGAGAAGGCTTGAATCCACATGGCCCGTTCCAAAATCCTCGACCAAAACGGAAACGGGGTCCGCCACGCCGATAGCGTATGCGAGCTGCACTTCCGCTTTATCCGCAAGGCCTGCAGCAACGATGTTTTTGGCGATATATCGACTCATGTAGGCGGCCGAGCGATCCACCTTCGAGGGATCTTTGCCTGAGAATGCGCCCCCTCCGTGCCTGCTGTATCCTCCGTAAGTATCCACGATGATTTTCCGGCCCGTTAGTCCCGTGTCACACATGGGCCCCCCGATGACGAAAAGGCCGGTCGGGTTCACATAAAATTCAGTATTGTCCGTCGTCATGTCTTCCGGGAGGACGGGGCGTATGACTTCACGAATGATGTCTTCACGGATTTGTTCGAGTCCCACATCCTCGGAATGCTGGGCGGATATGACGACGTTATCGATCGCCGCGGGTTTTCCGTCTTCATAGCGAACGGAAACCTGGCTTTTGCTATCGGGACGCAGGTAGTCCAAAGTCCCGTTTCGTCTCACGTCCGTGGTCTTGCGAACCAGCTTGTGGGCCAGCATGATGGGCAGGGGCATCAACTCCTCGGATTCACGGCAGGCGAACCCGAACATCATCCCTTGATCGCCCGCGCCTTGTTCACTGAAAAGGCCTTGTCCCTCCGATACCCCTTGATCGATGTTGGGCGATTGCCGGTCAATCGCCGTAACGACTGAACATGTATTGCAATCAAAGCCATATGCCGAATTGTCGTAGCCGATTCGCCGTATCGTCTCTCGTGCGATCTCACGCGCATCGTAATGCGCCGTCGTCGTAATCTCGCCGGCCACGAAAACGATTCCCGTCGTGATAAGCGTTTCGCACGCAACGCGACCGGCGGGGTCTTCATGAAAAATGGCGTCCAAAACGGAATCGCTGATCTGATCGGCAATTTTATCGGGATGCCCTTCCGAGACGGACTCGGAAGTAAAAATATAATTTCTCCCATGATTGAAACCCATCTGCAATCTCCCAGGAATTAGAGGTCGCCATAAAATCAAACAGGGCGCTTCGCTAGATGAAATACGTTTTCCGGCGTCTTTTATCATTTCTTGAATTTGGACGGAAGCGCACGAGAAAATGCGTTTATTCGCAAAGCTGCAGACAAAAAACGCCGCCCAAACAGGGGAGATGAAAATTATTCGATATTGATTTTCCGTTAAGATTTAATTATCAATATATTAAATCTGTTTTTATAGATTTTACATGAAATTATGTGCGTCCGGTTTCCTGGCGTTTTTACGAAAACTTACGTGATCTCCCCAAAACCGGTTCGAACCAAATTGGCCAACTCTGCCACCGCAGCCTCTTCATCCGAACCATTTGCGTTTATCAGAAGTTCCGAGCCTGGAGTCGCGGCAAGCATCATGACCCCCATGATGCTTTTGCCGTCTACCTCCATATCGTGAAATCGAACCGTAATTTCGCTCTCGAATTTGCTCGATAACCTCACGAACTTGGCCGCCGCTCTGGCGTGAAGCCCCGTCTGATTGTTGATGCTGACTCTCTGCTCCGCCATGACGGCGCTCATTCCCTCTCGGCTGGTTGCTGTTTCACTGAATTGATCATTTCACTCGGCTGGGCCAGATTCCGTCTCCCATACTCCACCAAAAAACGCGCCGCTTCGGAGACGGTTTTGCCCTTGATGAAAGACAACTTCAAGAGCATCGGCAAATTCACTCCCGTCACCACTTCCACTCCGGGATGATTCAACATGGCGAGAGCCGCGTTCGTAGGAGCGCCTCCCATCATGTCCGTCATGATTATCACCCCCTCGCCCGTTTCCACTTCTGCCACCGCCTTTTCTATTTTTTCCGTAAATCCGGCGGGATCGGCGTCGGGTTTCAAGGCGAGCGCCTTCATTTGGGTTGCGCCGGACAAGACGGACTCGGCCGCATGCAACAACGCATCCGGATAATTTCCATGACCGACGATCACCAGACCAATCATTCCAGGTCTCTTTTCCCTTTCTCCCCTAACTCGCCGATTCGAGCGCAATCCGGGCGGAGAGCGTGCGGCTGAATTCTTCTGCGGAGAAATAGCCCATTCTTTGCAATAACAGGTTCCTGGCGGCCACCTCAATCAGCGTGGGTATGTTTCTCCCTGGGGCGACCGGGATTTTTACGTGTGGCAAGTATTTGTCCAAGACGTTTTGGGTCTCTATGTCGATTCCGAGGCGCTCAAAAGGCAAATCCGGGCTCCAGGGGATTAACTCTACGATGAGATCGACATTTTTTTCATAACGAATCGCCACCACGCCAAACAAATCTTTCAAATTCAAGATTCCGAGCCCCCTCACCTCGATATGGTGTTTGAGCAATTCCGTGCTTTTTCCCACCAGTTCATTTCCGCGCAACTGGATATCCACCACGTCGTCGGCGACGAGCCGGTGTCCCCGCGTCACGAGATGGAGCGCGCACTCGCTCTTCCCGATGCCGCTTTTCCCCTGAATGAGTACGCCGACGCCATACAAATCAACAAGGACGCCATGCAACCTGGCGTGCTGAGAAAGGTGCTCTTCGAGATATCCCGACAATTTCGGCATCAAATCCTTGCCAGGCAATCTTGAGAGTATAATCGGCACACCGGATCGTTCGGATGCCTCCCTGGTACTCGGGAAAATATGTTTGCCTCCCGTGACCAACACTGCGCACAGCGGCAGGCGAAAATATCTGCGCACCGCTTCGTCTCTCTCCTCTTCTTTCAGGTGTTCCAAAAAACCGACTTCGGTGCTGCCCCATACCTGAACCCTGTCCGGGTGCACGGCTTTCAAAAATCCGGCAAGAGGCAAGCCATTTTTCTGAAAATGTGTATGGTTAATCCAGCGGCTCATGCCGGATTCGCCCGAGAGGATGGATAACTTCAACTCTTCTCGCAGGTCTTCGTACAGTTGAGATACAGAGAGCTTGCTCACCACGCTCCTCAACGCTTGCTACGCCCCAGGGGATTCGATGTCGATTCCGGGGATACGGATCAACCACCAGAGACGAAGTATCTATGCCGTCATACTGCGTACCCGACCATGGAACGGCCAGATTCTGTAGATAATAACAAATATTTTTGAATTTTTCAGATAAACTGCAAATCCAGGGAGCCTCTAGACCCACCTCTGCGAACCATGGAGCGCATGGGGTGAAATGTTAGGCGATATATGGGCCGCACCCCGGTGTCATTGACGCATTTTTCTTTTGCCGGCTGGAGGGATGCGAAGTTCTTTGCGGTATTTCGTTACCGTCCGCCTCGCTATCGCCACTTCGTCTCGCTTGAGCCTATCCATGATTTGCTGGTCAGTGAGCGGTTTTCCGGGGTTTTCCTGTTCCACCATTTTCTTTATGGTTTCCTTTACGGCTACCGAAGAGGCGCTCTTCCCCGCCTCCGATTCTAATCCGCTGTGGAAAAAATACTTGAAACTCAAAACACCCTGCGGCGTATCCATATACTTGCCCGTCGTAACACGACTCACGGTCGATTCGTGCATCCCGATATCTTGTGCTATGTCTCTCAAAACCAAAGGCTTTAAGCGACTCACGCCGTGGTCCAGGAAATCCTTTTGGAAACGCACCAGGCTTTGGCAAACCTTCAGAATCGTCTTTTTTCTTTGCTCTATGCTTTTAACGAACCAGACGGCCGCCCTCAGCTTTTCCTCCAGATATTTCCGCGTATCCGGAGAGGTTCCCGTCTTGTCGGCTGCCATGGCCGCATACAGAGAATTCACGCGCAGTAACGGAAGTCCATCGTCATTGAGCGTTACCTCATATTCATCTCCCCTTCTGGCAACGCTTACGTCCGGGGCGACTACCTCCACTCTTTGCTCTGAAAATCGCAACCCGGGGCGAGGGTCGAGGCTTCGGATGATGTGGATAGCTTGAATGATCTCGTCCACATCGACGCCGTTGGCCTTGGCGAGTTTCACATATTGCCGCTCGCCTATCGTCTCAATGTCTTCGAACAGCAAGACTCGCGCCAATTCCACGAAACGGCTGTTCCCATTCACCGACAGATCAAAATTCTTCAATTGTATGATGAGACATTCCTGAAGCGTTCTCGAACCAACACCAGGAGGATTGAACCCTTGCACCAACGCCAATGCCCTGTCGGCCTCACGAGGCCCCAAGCCCACGCTGACCGCCAACTCCTCCGCATCAACCTCGAGATAGCCCTCATCATTCACATTCCAAATAATTTGCTCGGCGACCCTTGCTATCGGCTCGGGAACCACCGAAAGACCTAGTTGCCATTCCAAGTGTTCATGCAACGTGTCGGGTTGCGCCAATGTCTGTTCATGAGATAGGAAATCATCATCGGAGGGTAAGGGCGAAAAATCAAAATAATTGTCCTGCACAATGTTTTCCCAATCAATTTCGATTTCGCCTCTTTCATCATTGCGTCCCTCGGGAACATCGTCTCTCAATTCGGGCATCTCGCCATCGGCCACTTCTTTGACTTCATCCTGAATTTCTTCCAGCAAGGGATTGTCCAACATTTCCTGCTGAACGGCTTGCTGCATCTCGGCGCGGCTCAGAGGCAAAAGACCAATCGCCTGCCGCAGCATGGCGGTCATGACGAGACGCTGCTCCGACTTCGTTGCCATCTTATGCTGCAAAACCATGTTCATTCCTTCGACTTCAAAGACGAAATTTTTCTCCCAAATACACATCGCGAGCCTTGTCGCTCGCGGCAATTTCCTCGGGCATGCCGGACTCCAATATCCGTCCCTCACTGATAATGTATACCCTGTCGGATATCTGAAGGGTCTCGCGCACATTGTGGTCCGTGATGATGATTCCGATTCCACGAGCCTTCAAGTCCACCACAATGTCTTGGATGCCATGAACCACAATGGGGTCAATACCGGCGAAAGGCTCATCCAGGAGCATAAAAGTGGGATTCGTAGCCAATGCCCGGGCTATTTCCACGCGTCTTCGTTCACCGCCGGAGAGGGCATATCCTTTCGTAGACTGGATGTGCTGGATGTTCATATCTTCCAAAATATCGTTCAAACGCCTTTCTCGTTGGCTTGAATCACGCAAAATCAGTTCAAGCACCGCCATGATGTTTTCCCTCACCGAAAGACGGCGAAACACAGACGCCTCTTGAGGCAAATAGCTGATTCCCTGCTTGGCGCGCATATACATAGGCTGGTCGGTGATTTCTGCGCCATTCAAGAAAATTTTCCCCGCATCTGGAACGATCAAGCCGACAATCATATAAAAGATAGTCGTTTTGCCGGCCCCGTTTGGCCCGAGCAAACCCACGATTTCACCGGGGCGCACTTCAAGCTCCACTGCGGAGACAACCTTTCGGCCGGAATAGCTTTTCGTTAACCCTGTGGCGTGAATAGAAACGGCGCCTGCACGCCGCATCGTCTCACCATCGGTTCGCATAGCCATGGGTCTAATTGGATTTTTTGCGGCGGGGTATCTCTCTGGAAGGAAAAAGGGTAACGCTAACTCTTCGACGAGGCGAGCCGTGAACTATCGTTTTATCTTCATTCAAATTCAACTCTATCCTGGCGCCGAGCAACTGATTCTTTCCTTCCCATACGCGAGGATTGCCCGTCAAAACAGCGATGCCGGTGGATTCTCGATACTCAAGCCGGGCAGCAGTGGCGAATCTCCTTTTTGCTTGATCCAGCATCACGTTTCCGATGGCCACAATTCTATCGACTTCCCCACCCCTGTCCTTGGGAGGCGGCCTGCGTTTCAATCCCGGTTGTTTGGCTTCCAGCGTATACACTTCGAGGCGATTCGCCTTTATGCGCATATTTCCTTGGTTTGCTTTCACATCCCCGATGAACACGATGAGATTCTTCCGACTGTTCACTTCCATCTTATCGGAGGTAATGCGGATCGGGACCTTGCGATTTAATCGGCCTTTTTTGTTTTTTTCCTGTGCCGAAGAGTGAGCGCCGCCCCATAGTGAAAAGGCAAAGAACAACCCCAAGACAATGAGACCAAAGCGCTTCGGGCGGTAATTTTTCGGTTTCAAAACAGCCCTCCATTCGGGATTGGCCGCGTATGTCACCTCAGTTGGCGCGAGTTAGCCTGCTTCCCATTCGCCGCTTGGGAGAATCCTCTCTCGCACCGTATATCGTCGCGCTAACCTTCTCCTTTAGCATATAACTCCCCAGATCGGTTCGCCCCTGAAGTCCGGTGCCGGTCAGACGAAAACGGTCCCCCTCCATCAAAACCTGCGAATCCGAATCAATGCGTTTTTCTTTTGAATCAAAATACAGAGAGTCTGTTTTCATTAAAACGCCGTTCGACGCCAGGATAGTGACGTCGCCTCTCATACTAAGGTCTCGACTCTCGTTCTGCATGGTGCCTTCCTGGGCAGTCACATACGCCGGGGCGCCTTCTTTCGGATAAAAGCGAAGCTTCAGGTTCTTCAAGACAGTCAAACTTTTCTGGCGGTACACCTTGGCGGAGTCCGCCCACAATTCCCACTCCTTAACGCCTTTTGTGTTCTGAACGACATGGATTTTGTCTATGTCGAGGTCCGCATCCGAGGCCCTGAACGAAACTCCTCCTATGTTAAGAAGATGATCATTCGAAGAACCCGTGATGAAATAAACAATCGCACCGCCAACCACGAACAGAAAGACCAGCAACACCATTCTCAACGCCTTATGGAAAAGCATCGCAAACCTCCTGAAGCACAGGCGGTATTGAATGTCGATACATGCTATATCTGTAATATGAACTCATCTCCTCTGGACTTCGAAATGAATCTTCCGCTCTGGCCGCGCTTCTCTCGCCGGAAGATATATGCAAAAACAATGCCTTATCAGATTGCCACCCTTTTCTTTCTTTGTAAAGAAGAACCATCTCATGACCGGGAAATGTAGAGGCGTCGGCTTTCTTCTCCCACAATCTCAAACTCGACGTGCGTTGACACGGAGAAACGCCACTTCTCCACATGGTTGGGCCACTCGATCAATACAAAATCACTCTCGCCGATATGATCCCACAACCCCGTTTCCATGAGGTCTGAATCTTTTGGGAAACGGTAAAGGTCGATATGGTGAACGGACGGTATGGTTGGATAATGGTGAATATAAACAAACGTGGGGCTTCTGATAATTTGCCCTTCTCCCCCGGGCACTGATTCGATAAAACCTTTTGCGAATACGGTTTTTCCGGCGCCCAGGTCGCCATCAAGCAAAATGACCTCACCGGGTCTCGATGCGTTCGCCAATCGAGCCCCCAACTCGGCCGTTTGTTCAATCGAGTCGCTTTGCGCCTCCAGGGGAAATTCAAGCAGTTTTGGAACCTCCCGCATCCATGAACACTTCCCTTCTCGCCTTGGGGAGAGCTTGTAAAATATCGGTTGCCGTGATTCCGAGTCCGCCCATTTCCAAGGACGCCAATTCGCCAGACAAGCCATGCAGATAAACCCCGCACGCCAGGGCCCATTTACGGGAAAGTCCCTGAGCGAGCAAAGCGCCAATGACGCCCGCCAACACGTCTCCACTCCCGGCCGTGGCCATGTTGGAGTTTCCCGTGGGGTTGTAGCAGATTTCTCCAGCCGATGTGGCGACAATTGTTCCCCAGCCTTTCAAGGCAACATCCAGATGGTGATGCACGGCAAACGAACTGGCGTGCGTGATGCGGTCTTCCTGCACTTCTCTCGTCGAGATTCCAAGGAGCCTCGCCATTTCCCCAGGATGAGGCGTCAGGATCAATTGGGCGAGCCTGCCATCCAGGATGGTCAGATCCTGAGCAAGCGCATTCAGGCCATCGGCGTCGAGGACAATGGGAGCATCGATATGTTGGATGAGGCGGTGGACAAGCTCCGTTGTTCTCGGGTTCGTGCTGAGCCCAGGTCCCACGACCAAGGCACTCATGCCTTCTGAACGCTCGACGACAAAATCAAACGCCGATGCGTCGACAGAGCCTGATTCCGTGGCCGGCAAAGACAACGTCATGACTTCAGGATACTTGCTCTCCGCCAGGGTGCTAATACTTTCAGGCACTGCAAGCGTTACACGACCGGCGCCCGAACGAAGAGCCGACATAGCCGTCATCAAGGCGGCTCCCGACATACCGGGCGCGCCGGCTATCAGCAAAAGATGGCCGGCGTCTCCTTTGTGCGCATCGGGACGTCTTTCAGGCAAATTCTCAGCCACGTCAAAGGGTTCCGTGACGTGGAGCGAAATGTTTTCTTCTTTCAAACATTCTTGTGGAATTCCGATATCAAGAGATATCACCTCACCCACATGCTCAGCAGCGGGCATGAGAAGATGCCCCCTCTTGAGCGCGCCCAACGCCAAGGTGATTTCCGCGCCAATATATGGAAACTCTGCCTTCCCTGCCGTGGCGTCGAGCCCGGACGGCATGTCAATGGCCACTATCGGGGTTTGACTTGCGGAAAGAATGCGAACGGCTTTTTCGGGAAGCCCTCGGACAGGCGGGCAAAACCCGGTTCCCAAAATCGCATCTACTATCAGTTCCGTATTTTTTGCCTTTGCCTCCAGCAGCGCGGTATCTTCCTCTTCCACCTCGAGGATGGGAATCCGCATCTTTTCAAGCGATTTCAAAAAAACGGCAGGAGCACCCGCGGCTTCTTTCAGGGGAAACAAAGTCGCGACATCAACATCGGCTCCCGCATTGCGCAAATGTCTGGCGATTACGAAACCATCTCCACCGTTGTTTCCTTTGCCGCAAACAATCAGAACGCGGAGACCGGCTCTGCCATATTTCTCCCAGATCATTTGAGAGGATTTCACGCCTGCCGTTTCCATCAAGCAAGTGGAGGGAATTCCATATTCTTGAATCGCCCGGCTGTCGATATTCGACATTTCCTGGGCCGTAACGACGGGGACCGGCATGTTCAGGAGGCGCCTACTCGGTCGATGATGTCCGTCATCTCGCGCACGGCTCTCTCAAAGCCGACAAAAACGGAATGCGAGACGATGCTGTGGCCAATGTTGAGTTCCTGCAGGTGGGGTAGAGAAGCCACGGCTTCCACATTGAGGTAGGTGAGGCCGTGGCCAGCGTGAACGCCGAGACCGATATTATGGGCTTGCAAGGAAGCATCCCGGAGCGAGGCCAACTCCTTTTGCTGGGAAACATGACTTTGGGCTTCAGAATATGCCGCCGTGTTCAATTCCACGAAATCTGCGTCTAACTCCTTGGCGGCTTCGATCTGCCTGGGATGAGGGTCAATAAAAAGACTCAAGAGAAGCCCCGCTTCTCGCAACGGCTTCATCAAGCTGGCTATTTGTTCGATGTTGTCAGCCACGTTCAAGCCACCCTCGGTCGTTATTTCCCGGCGTCGTTCCGGGACCAAAGTGACCTGCTCCGGCTTCACGTCCAGTGCGATATCCTGCATCTCGGATACCGGCGCCATCTCCAGGTTGAGCTTGCCCCGAACCACTTGTCGCATCAACCTCAAGTCCCTGTCCTGGATATGCCTTCTGTCTTCACGCAGGTGAATGGTGATGCCTATCGCGCCTGCACGCTCAGCGACGAGCGCGGCCGCTACCGGATCGGGTTCATTCGTCTTCCGCGCTTCGCGGATAGTGGCAACATGGTCTACATTCACACAAAGCTTGGCCATCTTTCCCCTCAACACCACAAACGCAACACCAAGTCATTTGGGCGGTACGTCCATGGTGCTGGAATCTAGAGGAACTCGTAAACGACATCATAAATCGAAATATAGGGAGAAACTAGGCCTGGCCGGGCGCCAAGTCGGTCGGGGACGCCTGCGGATCCTCGCGAGGTTTTTCCTCCGGGTTTGGAGAGAGCGGAGTGTTTCCTTCGTCGACCTCGTCTTTTCGCTTACGACTCCTGGAAATCTTTCCGGTTTCCATCAAGGACTCGATGTCTTTGAGGTCGATGGTTTCATACTCAAGCAGCGCATTGGCGAGCAAATCAAGCTTGTCCCGGTTTTCCTCGAGCAATTTATACGCTCTCTCATAACTCGACGAAACCATATTCTTCACTTCACTATCAATTTCCAGGGCCACTTGGTCGCTATAGTCCCTGTGCTGGGAGATTTCTCGGCCCAGGAAAATTTGCTCATGTTTTTTCCCATACGCCAAAGGGCCGAGTTTCTCGCTCATCCCCCATTCACAAACCATACTTCTCGCCAAGTCGGTCGATGTCTGGATATCGGCCTTCGCCCCGGTCGTCAACTCTTCAAAGACCAACATTTCCGCTGCGCGTCCACCCATCAGGCAGGCAAGCTGGTTCGTCAAAAACGTCTTGTCGTTGCTATAGCGGTCTTCAAGAGGCGAAGACCATGTGCTTCCCAACGAAAAGCCTCGTGGGATGATTGTCACCTTCTCCACGGGGTCCGTCCCGGGTATCAGCAATGCGACAAGGGCGTGCCCCGCTTCGTGGTAGGCCGTGTTCCTCTTCTCCTTTTCGCTGAGCGCCATACTGCGCCGCTCCTTGCCCATCAAGACTTTATCCTTCGCTTCCATCAGGTCTTCATTTTCGACGGAGCGTTTCCCGCGACGCGCCGCAAGGAGTGCGGATTCATTCAGCAAGTTCGCCAGGTCGGCACCCGCAAATCGCGGCGTTCCACGCGCTATGAGATTCAAATCGACCGATTCATCGAGCGGCACTTTCGACGCATGCACTTTCAAAATCGCCAAGCGCCCTTTGATGTCGGGCAAGGAAACGACGATTTGGCGGTCAAAGCGACCTGGTCTGAGAAGAGCCGGATCCAGGACGTCCGGCCGGTTCGTCGCCGCCATTAGGATGACCCCATCGTTTGATTCAAAACCATCCATCTCGACGAGAAGTTGATTGAGCGTCTGTTCACGCTCATCATGGCCGCCACCGAGACCGGCTCCCCTGTGACGCCCGACGGCATCAATCTCATCGATGAAAATGATGCACGGCGCATTCGACTTGCCCTGCTCGAACAAATCCCGAACCCGCGACGCCCCGACCCCGACAAACATCTCCACGAAACTCGAACCACTTATTGAGAAAAACGGGACATCCGCTTCGCCCGCGATGGCGCGCGCCAGCAGGGTCTTGCCTGTACCTGGAGGGCCAACCATGAGAACGCCCTTGGGAATACGCGCGCCCAAACGTGTGAACTTTTGCGGATCGCGGAGAAAGTCAACGAGTTCTTCAAGTTCTTCTTTCGCCTCTTCAATGCCAGCCACATCTGCGAACGTAATCTTTTTCTTCGCTGATTCGGGCATCATTCGCGCTTTGCTTTTCCCAAACGACAGAGCTTTCGAGCCACCCATCTGCATCTGGCGCATGAAGAAAATCCAAACGCCCAGCATCACCAGCATAGGCAGCCAACTCAACAACATGTTCATATACCAGGAGTTTTGTTCTACGGGCTGCGCCGTGATGCGAACGCCTTTGGCCCTGAGGGTGTCAATAAGTTTCGGGTCCTTGGGAGCGTGGGTATGAAAGGATCTGCCACTAAGGTAGCGGCCCCGAATGTTGTCTCCCTGGACAATCACTTCGCTCACCTGGCCATCAGATACCGCTTGCAGGAAATCGCTGTAAACAACTGTCCTGTCCGTGGTGCGCGGGCTGTTGAAGGCTTGAAACAGCCCCACCATTATCAACCCGATTATCAGCCAAAGCGCCAAGTTCTTGTAAAATTGATTCAAAATGCATTCCTTTTCTTTCGGGTGAGCGTCTCCACGACCTCTAAATATAAGTTATCAGGATTTTTCCCATCCGTCCACGAGTCAAAAACCAAATCACCCATACAACAAATTGAAGAGTTTATCGTCTTCATTCTCCGGCAACGCTTTAAGGGTAACCCCCTTCTTCTCATGCCCATCAAGTACGAATTCCGCCGAAACCCGGTGACCTATAATCCAAGCCACCTTGTTTCCCACCGCCAGGAGGGGCGTCTGGTTCCTCAAGGATTTCGGTATTTTCCGCTCTATAAGGTAGTCCTTGAGCTTCTTCGCCTTTTTTCGGCCCAAAGGGTGGAATTGATCTCCATCGCGCCGGGTTCGTATACAGGCATCCAACCCCAGTTTTTCCGCATCGAGGCGCGCCTCCCATGCTCCTTCCGGTCGATGCGCAAGATCGCATGAGGCCTCTACTTCCAGACCCAATGAATGATGAACCGTTTTTCCTGGAATCACCAGTTTTTTCTCCTCGAGCGATTTCGAATCAAAATGTCGACACCCGAAGATAAGGCGATCATATTCCCTCCTCGCTTCCAAGTCGCCCGACAAACTCAGCACACCCGAGGGATTATCCCCCATCGCCAGACCATCCAAATCTTCAATCCATTTTCGCAAAGGGCGTCTGCGGGCACGGGCGGGCGAATCGTCCATGAACATATCCAGCGCCGCGCGCCAAACCCCGGCCCTAAGCGATTGAGTGAGCTCTTTCACCTCACGTAAAGGAAAAACAATGAGCTCTCCATCGTCTTCATGGATGAACTTCGCACTCAAATCCCCGGACATTTCATCCATGAGGGAGATGAGCGGAGCCGATATCTCTGCGCTCTTGGCTATTCCACTGATGGCCGCATCCCCAATATGCGCCTGAATTACCGGTATGATGTTTTTGCGTATCTGGTTTCTAAGGCGACGCTCGTCTTCATTTGTCTCGTCTTCGACCCAGGAGATGCCCCGCGCCTCCAAATACTCCAAAATCTCCGCACGCGACAAATCCAGCAAGGGCCGAATGATGTGGAGCCCATCTTCTCCTTTCGACGAAAGCAGGGTCCGCCACTTCATGCCTGCAATCCCCCTAACGCCTGCCCCTTCAAATAAACGCATGAGCACCGTTTCGGCTTGATCATCCCGGTTGTGGGCCAACGCGATGGTGTCGGCGCCCAACTCCTTCGCGGCAGCCAGGAAAGCCGAGCGCCTTGATTCGCGGGCAGCTCCTTCGAGGCCCCATTGCGCCATTCGAGACACATGAACGTGCTCGCAACGAAAATCGATGCCGTAGCGACGACACATCTCCTCGGAATGCTCGGCGTCTTTTTTCGAAAGATCGCCACGCAACCCATGTTCGACGTGAACAGCGCACAGGGGCTGTGATTCCGGCAGGAGCGATTTCAAGGAAAGCAGGAGAGCGGTGGAATCCGCACCACCCGAAAAACCGACGAGCAAGGGGGCCGTCCCACCTTCGTAAAGCGATTTTTTGAGGCCTCTTCTCACCTTGGTTTCAAATGTTTTTTTTATCTTCCAAGGAGTTGTTCGCGAGGTGTCCGATCTCATTGCTATATCCTCCCCTAGGTGGCGAGGAAGTGGTAGCGGCGGAGGGACTTGAACCCCCAACACTACGGATATGAGCCGTATGCTCTAACCGGTTGAGCTACGCCGCCAGGATACACCCCGTCAGGGAGACTGCTTGGGTCGGAATATGGCGAAAAAAAACATGGCCGAAAGAATATAGAAAAAAACCTGCATGCCGATGTCTTCCATGCGGAAGCCTACCATCAGGCATAAATATCCCAAAAAGAGCAAAACAAGAATCTCGATTTCACGCCTCATTTATTATTTTCTCCCCGTTCCAAGCCTTCGGAAGAAGGTGGCATCCCCTTCGGTTCCGCTCGCTGTAGTCTTAAATCCAGAGAAAATTCCGGACAAAAAATCGCTCCGTTCGGCTCATTACGATACTTCAGGCGGCAACCTTCTCGCCAAGCGCAAACAGCACACTCGCGAACCCCTCGGTAAGCCACGCTTTAATATCTCCTTCCGCAATATCGTTTCACTACAAAAGCAGAATATAAATGCCCAGGCCCAAAAACGTCAAGTTTTCTATTTTCGGTTTCTCTGCATGATATTTCAGCGTCATGAGAGGACTTCGCAACAGGAATTCATTGGCCATTTCAAAAGAGAATTCGAGAGCCTCGGGAATCATCCGACGGATTTCATCTCTCCGTAAATCAGATTTTTCAAAAAAGATACCGCCTCGTTCATCGCTATCAGTTGGATTTCCCCCGTTCTTCTCGATTTTATCTCGATTTTCCCTTCCTTGAGACCCTTGGGGCCGATGACCACTTTGTAGGGGAACCCCATGAGATCGGCGTCCTTGAATTTCACGCCCGGCCGTTCATCTCTGTCGTCAATCGCGACATCCAGCCCTGCGGACTCGATCGAGTTATATATGCCATCACAAATCTTCATGGTTTCATTATCCATCCTCACCGGAATGACGCCCACATGATACGGAGCGATGGGAGTCGGCCAGATAATGCCGTCCTCATCATGGTTCTGCTCTATGGCTGCCGCCACTGTGCGACCCACGCCAATGCCATAACAACCCATGACGATGGTGTGCGTCTCGCCACTCTCATCCTGATAGGTAGCGTCCAGGGATTCGGAATACTTGCAGCCCAGCTTGAATACGTGCCCCACTTCGATGCCGCGCCTGACGCCGAGCTCCGCATCGCATTTGGGACAGGCGTCTCCCTCCTCGGCGACGGTGAGGTCTGCAAATTTGCTTGCGGCAAAGTCACGGCCCTCGCGCGCGCCTGCGTAGTGATAGTCCGTTTGGTTCGCCCCGACGACGAGGCCGCCGCTATTTTCAATGGCGTAATCGGCCAGGAGCCGAACACCCGACAAGCCTACCGGACCTGCGAAGCCGACTCTGGAGTTCGTGAGCTTCTCTACCGTCTCGACGTCGGCAAGTTCGACGTCCACTGCATCGAGCGCATTTTTCAGTTTGATTTCATTCAATTCCCTGTGGCCCGGAACCAGAGCGGCCACCGGCGCGCCGTCCGCGATATACAAAAGGGTTTTCACCATGCGATATGGAGGCAAGGAAAGGAATTGCGCGACCTCTTCTATCGTATGAGCGCCGGGGGTATGTACTTTTTCGAGTTCGCCTTCCTCATTCTCGGGCAACTTCAACCGGACCGGCGATTTTTCCACATTCGCCGCGTATCCACACGAATCGCAAACGGTGATTGCCTCCTCGCCCGTATCGGCCATGACCATGAACTCGTGCGAAAAACTCCCCCCGATGGCCCCGGAATCCGCCTCCACGGCGCTGAACTTCAGCCCACAGCGCTGAAATATCCGCGTGTAGGCTTGCACCATCTCATCATAACTCCGCTCTGCACCCGCCTCGTCCCGATCAAAGCTGTAGCCGTCTTTCATTGTAAACTCCCGCCCGCGCATCACGCCGAAACGGGGCCTGATCTCGTCTCTGAATTTCGTTTGAATCTGATAGAGATTGAGCGGCAGGTCTCGATAACTCCTTACCTCGCGCGCGACCAGATCGGTAATTACCTCCTCGTGCGTGGGGCCCAGGCAAAAATCGCGCTCATGGCGATCTTTCAGGCGAATCAATTCTTTACCATATACGTCCCAGCGTCCCGTTTTCCGCCAAAGCTCGGCGGGATTCAGCGCAGGCAGAAAAACCTCTTGTGCGCCTGCGCGATTCAACTCTTCACGCAATATCTGCTCGACTTTGCGCTGCACGCGCACGCCGAGGGGCAAGAGCGTATACACGCCCGCCGCCAAACGGCGAATCATGCCCGAGCGCACCATAAGCCTATGGCTGACGACTTCCGCCTCGGCGGGCGCTTCTTTTAATGTGGGGAAAAACCCTCGCGTAAATCGCATGAATCAGAATTTTCTCAGGAGTGCGATGTCTCGAATTGACCTTTTTCGTATTGCGTTGCGAGTTCCTCTACGCGCTCAACAAGATTTTTCTTGATGTCTTCATAAGAGACCAAACCTGATTTTTCTCCTTTCATAAAAATCAAAGCGCGCTTATGGCCTCCGGCCACGCCGATGTCGGCGTCTCTCGCCTCGCCCGGACCGTTCACTTCACACCCCATGACGGCCACTGTGATGGGCGCATTGATATGGGCGAGTTCCTGTTCTACCTCCATGGTGAGCTTGTCCACGTCAATCTGGACGCGCCCGCACGATGGACACGCGACGACATTAACGCCTTTTTGGCGCAACTTCAGGCTTTTTAGAATTTCATAGCCCACGCGCACCTCCTCTACCGGGTCCGCCGCCAAAGAAACGCGGATGGTGTCCCCAATGCCTTCCGAGAGCAGAATGCCCAGGCCGACAGCGCTTTTTATGCTGCCCGTCTGGAGGCTTCCACTCTCCGTGATGCCCAGATGAAGAGGATATTCGACGCGTTTCGCCATCAAGCGATAGGCTTTCACCGCCCTCGCGACATCGGAGGCTTTCAGAGAGATTTTCGTGGCAAAAAAGTTCCGCTTCTCCAGCATGGCGACATGGCGCAATCCGCTCTCCACCATCGCCTCGGGCGTTGCGCCGCCGAAACGATCGAGCAGATGCTTTTCCAAAGAGCCGGCGTTCACCCCTACGCGGATGGGCAAACCATGATCCTTCGCCGCAGCGACGACCTCGCTTACCCTTTCCTCCCCATTGATGTTGCCTGGGTTGATACGCAAGCAATCAATCCCCGCATCCGCCGCCATCAAGGCATAGCGATAATCGAAATGGATATCCGCGACCAAGGGCATCTCAGTGCGTTTTCTGATTTCATAAAGCGCGTTGGCCGACCTCTCGTCAGGAACGGCCAGACGCACAATTTCACACCCAGCGGCTTCCAGGCGCTCGATTTGGGCTACGGTCGCCTCCACATCGTGCGTGTAAGTGTTGCACATCGATTGCACGACGATGGGAGCGCCGCCACCGATTTTGACGCCGCGCACTTCGACTTGGGAACTTTTTCGCCGATTCAGCGGGAACAAAGACGGATCCGCGCAAGGCAACGATTCGCCAGCTTCATCCACTCCAAGCATTGGCAGATCAGTGCTGCCCTGCTCTTTGGGGGGAAGCCCGACTCCCGGTATAGGCTTCGTGTAAAACACGTCGTCTGTAAACGGCTCAAACACTACGAAAGCTCCTATTCGCCTTTCTGGCTCTCAGGAGATAGTTTTATCGCGTTTTTATTTTCCCTCTCTTGCTTTTCTTTTTTCGTTATCGCGGCCGGTTCACTCCTAAAAAGATAATATACGCTGTCTTTGTAAGTGGCAAAGATCATCAAACCGATGAGCAGAACGGTGCCCACCTGCATGGCCAGCTCCCGGACTCTCAGACTGATAGGTTTGCCACGCAAGCCTTCAATGAGCAAGAAAAAAATATGTCCGCCATCGAGAACCGGAATCGGCAGCAAGTTCAAAATCGCCAGGTTGACGCTAAGTAAAATCGTGAACATGACGAGGTAGCGGAATCCGCGCTGCGCCTGTTCCGCGGCCACCACGGAAATACGGATCGGACCACCGATGTCCGCAGGAATAGTCTTCGTGAGCATCGAATACAGCGTAACGACCGTTAAGCTGGCAATGCGGTAGTTTTGATCGAACCCCTTCCCCAAAGACTCAAAGAAGCCAAAACGCTCGGTGTAGGTGCCTTGGCCGATCCTGATGCCGATTCGGCCATAACCCAACTCTTTGCCCGTCGCGCTCTTTGATGTTGGAACGATGGATGTTTCAAAAGACTTGCGGCCGCGCTCCACCGCCAGCACAAGTTTTTGCCCGGCGCTTTTTTGCACGATTGCGACAAGCTCGGACCATTTTTGAATCCGCTTCCCATCAATGGCCACGATATGATCGCCGGTCTGGAGGTTCGCCTTTTGCGCAGGCGTATCGGGCAAAACACCGCCGACCCACGTTCCGGGGACGGGGATACCTCCAAGATGCAGTCCCCAACTGAGGAGTATTGCCAAGGCGACATTAAACAAGGGTCCAGCCGAAATGACAGCCAATCGGTGGCTCACCGGCCGCAAATAGAATGATTTCTCCGGCTCATCCGGTTCTTTGGGAACATCAGGATCATCAGGTCGTGCTTCCGGGTCTTCTCCCAGGAGCTTTACATAACCGCCCAAGGGGATCAGAGACACGCGATATTCGGTCTCTCCCCGCTGAAAACCCCAGATGCGGCGACCGAAGCCCAAAGAAAACGTGGAAACGCCGATTTTGAGCCATTTCGCAACGAGATGGTGGCCCAACTCGTGGATGAAAATGAGCAGCCCCAGAACCAGCACGGCCCAGAAAATCGTCTGCCCGAAACCCATCACCCAGTTGATGATTTGCATCGCCATTCTCTAATGAATCCTTATTTATTTCCGGCCGCTGGGGGCCGGCATTTGCAGAACTTCGACATTCGGCGGCACGACGAACTGAAATTTCTCTTCCGTGATTCTGACGTTTTCTTTGACATTTGAAAACCGCAAACGGCTCTTGTTGCCGATAAGATCGATATACGCCAAAGTGAGGATCATGAAATTTTCAGGCTCCACCTCTACCCACATTCGCCGAAACGAAGCGACCTCGGACTTCGGCTCCAAGCGAATGCGATGGGGTTGACCGGCCTTCCAGATTCCTCCACTTCGTCTGGCAATTCCAATCTCTTCCACGGTTACATGAAAATTCTTCCTCAAATTCCCCTTGCCTTCCAAAAACAACAAAGGGGTAGTCCCAAATCCAGCACTCCCGGTTTTGGAAACCATCACCTGTCTGAAGCGAGCCGTGTAGAGCCAAAACATGTGACCATCAGAGACCAGAACCTGCTTTTCAGGTTTGGCATACTCCATGCGCAATTTGCCGGGCTTTTTCCACAAGAGACTCCCGCTCGACGTCGTCGTCCGACCCAAGGACCTTAATTCATTTTTTTGCTCGAAAGAAGCTTGCAAAGATAAAAGGGTCTCATATTTCTCCTGAAGCGCCGTGATTATCTTCTCGACTTCTGGATTCGATTCTTCCGCTAGAGACACGCCGTGAACGAAAACTTGTACAAATGCAGAAAACAAAAAAACCAATACCGAAATCCAGAAACTCAATTTGCGCAAAATTCTCTTAATCCTATGTGAATGACTATTCGAAGACCGGCGAAATGAAGCCCCTGCTTTCCATAAGAGCATCACCTGAGTATTTCACGACGCCACCAATGCAGTGAACGCTCCCCTCGGCGATGAGCCGCACCGCCAGCGGATATATAAGGTGCTCATAAACGAGAATTCTCTTTGAGAGGGTTTCTTCATCATCACCTGGCAACACCGGCACGGCAGCTTGTAAAATAATAGGCCCCGTATCCACTCCCTCGTCTACAAAGTGAACCGTGCAGCCTGTGACTCTCACGCCACCATCCAAGGCTTTTTTCTGCGCGTGAAGACCAGGAAAACTCGGCAGAAGCGAGGGATGAATGTTGATGATTCTTCCTGAAAAACGGCTCACAAACTCCGGAGGCAAAATGCGCATAAAACCAGCGCAACAGACGAGTTCGATTCCACAGCTTTCAAGCTCGTCGCCCATCTTCAGGTAAAAACCATCCTCTTCGGATGCCAGGTATCTGTGTCGTATTCCAGCCATTGAGGCGCGTTCGAGTGCATACGCCTTTTTTTTATCGCTCAACACCAACACAACTTCCGCCGGAAAATCCGCGTTCTCCCCGGCATCAATGAGGGCTTGCAGATTCGATCCACGCCCCGATGCCAAAACGCCCACACGTAATCGTGCTCTTGGATACACTAGAATATGCCCTCAATGGCGACGGAGCGGCCAGCCTTTGGTTTTTTGACGACTTCGCCGACAACCATGGCTTGTTCGCCTGCGTTTTTCAAACATTCGAGCAAAGGTTCCGTTCGCTCCGCCCTCGCGAGGAAGACAAACCCCAAGCCCATATTAAAAGTACGATACATCTCCGCGCTTTCAACCGGGCCGAGCTCTTGAATCAATGGGAATATCTCCGGCGTCTCCCATTTTTCAGGATAAAATTTGGCTTGCAGAGCCCCCGGAATCACACGTCCCACGTTTCCCGGTATCCCGCCTCCCGTGATGTGCGCGAGACCGCTTACCCCCTCTTTTCCCCGAACGGAATTAGCCCCTGTGGCGTAAATCCGAGTTGGCTCCAACAAAACATCTTCAACGGGAACACCGAGTCTTATCGACGCCATATCTCGTTTTTCCTTTGAATCAAATATCTTTCTCACCATGGAAAATCCGTTGCTATGAATTCCTGAAGAAGGTAGTGCGAGTATGATGTCTCCCGCTTTCACTGGGATTGCATTCTCCAATTCATTGCGTTCAACCACTCCCACGACGAATCCAGCGAGATCATACACGCCCGGCTTATACATATCGGGCATCTCGGCCGTCTCGCCGCCAATCAGGGCGCACCCGGCTTCCCGGCAACCTCGAGCGATCCCGGACAGGACTGCCTTCAAGACGCTTTGGTCAATCTTTCCCGTCGCGATGTAGTCAAGGAAAAAAAGCGGCTCTGCTCCTGTGGTCAAGATGTCATTGACGCACATGGCCAGCAGGTCAATCCCGACTGAATCATGCCGCTCGAACTCCTGGGCCAAGAGCAATTTCGTGCCGACGCCGTCGGTACCTGAAACGAGTACGGGGTCGTCATATCCTTCCCCCAGGCGAAACAGGCCTGCAAAATCCGCCGTCCCCTTCAGGATACGGCTACTTTGGTTATCGTGGGTAGACTTTACAGTTTGGGCGATAGACTGAACGAACCGCTCTCCCAAATCCACATCCACGCCTGTGTCACGGTATGTCAGACGATGATCTTTCAAAAGTGGTGTTCCATGATTTCGCAGGCGGAGTCGTTCAGAATGAACTCAAAATCACCCATGGGCTTCCATCAATTTTTTGACCAATGCGACATTATGTCGATGACCACTCCTCTCAGCGGTCACTCTCCCTCGAATAGGACGACCGATTAAATACAGATCTCCTATCACGTCAAGAATTTTATGCCGAACGAACTCATTGGGAAATCGCAATTGGGTATTCACGACACGCGTCTTGTCTACCAGAATCACGTTATCCCAACGGCCACCCTCGGCCAAGCCCATTTTCTCGAGCGATTCCAATTCAGAGACAAAACCAAATGTACGGGCCGGTGCGATTTCTTCTTGAAAACCCAAAGCATTCTTGTGTTCATAAAGATAGGCTTGCTTCCCAATCGGCTTGGGATAATCAATGAGATATGAAACCGAAAAAGAATCCGCAGGCTCTATGCGGATATAACCCTTCTCGTCGCCCGGCTCACCTACTTCGTAAACCTTATCAACCCACAAGTCTTCGCGTTTTTCTTTTTGATCCTCAATACCCGCTTCTTCAAGCAAGCGACAAAACTCGAGCGCCGATCCATCCATGACGGGCACTTCCTCGCTTATTTTAATGAGTATATTGCTTATCTTGTATGCGTGCAGCGCGCTCATGAGGTGCTCTATCGTTCGAGCCGTCACCGCTCCATTGCGCAAGTTCGTCGCATGGTTGGTGCCATCCACGAAATCAGCGTTCGCCCTCACGGTATCGGGGCTCGTCAGGTTGCCGAACTGAATCCCGCTCCCCGGCGGCAAGGGGTCAATGATCAATCCGGTTTTCAACCCGGAATGAAGCCCCCGGCCATACAACACGACGCTCTTCGAAATACTTCTTTGATTTGTTTTCCCGAGTGGCGACGACGGCGGCGATGCTGGCTCTATCTTGTATGCTCGAATCTTTCGCCTTAAGGCGGGCACCTTCATGCCCACCCCCCGGGCGGTTTTGCCGATGTCCCAACCGTGCTCCTCCAGGTGGAAGGAAAGATATTGTCTCTCCCACTGGGTTCTGGCCGCATTAAAATTCGAAGATGCGTCGTTCGTCGATTCGTCCGCCTCGAAATCAGAAACTTCGCGGATCGCATGCGGCAAGTGGCCGATGCGAATCTCCGAGCCTTGCGATGTATGTGCCGCGGTGGTCACCGCGCTTTTCAGTTCGGCGATATTGCCCGGCCAATCGTAGTCTTCCAGAAGCGCGATGACATCTTCGGAGAATTCCTTCTCGTCCCCGCCAAATTCAGCGCATTCATCCAAGAATCTGTTGGCCAAAGGCAAGATGTCCTCTTTCCGCTCACGCAGAGGGGGCAAATGTATTACATCAGCGCCTATTTTTGTGGACAAAGCTCGCACGTAGGCCTTGTCTTTCGAGGTTCCCATATGATCAACGGATGCCATCAGGCGCATCGAGCCCTTTGTATGCGCCAAGAATCGAGCGAGAAATTCCTGACCCTCCACTATGGGCAACTGCTCCAACCCGTCAAGATATAGCGTCCCCTGAAAGGTAGAGGGCGCCAGCCGATCCAGCGCCTCTTCCCATTCGTTTTTCCCCGATACCGGAAACAGCGAACGGCAATGAACAGGCCTAAGGTCTTCTTCTTTTCCAGCGCCGTTCTTGTGAATCACCTTTGCGATAAAACGTTTGCCGGTTCCTCTTTCACCCGCAATCAGCAAGGGGCCGATATCTTCCGCCGCATTCCTGACAGCTCTTCGAACCCTTTTAATGCTCTTGCTGGCGCCGTCAAGCATCACGTCGACGATATCATTCGCACTGAGTTCTTTGGCCCCTCGCGCTTGAACGGCGGCGTCGACTATGCGCAAAACGGTATCAATGGACAGGGGTTTTTCAATAAAATTGAAGGCGCCTAACTTTGTTGCGGCCACTGCGGTTTCAATGTTGCCGTGGCCCGACATCAAGACGACCTCGATATCCGCGTTGGACTCTTTCACTGCCTGCAAAGTCTTGATCCCGTCAATGCCCGGCATCCAAACATCAACCAAAACCACATCCGGAGCTTCGGTCCGAACCAACTGAAGGGCAGTTTCTCCGGAATCGGCCTGTTCTACGCGATACCCCTCATCGCGCAAGACATCCTCCAGGCTTGCGAGTATTTCGCGCTCATCATCGACGATGAGAACATGTCCCTTATCCAATGGAAGCCGCCCTTTGCTTTTCAGGCGTTATGTCCACAGCAGGCGTCAGTGGCAACGTAACGCGAAAAACGGAACCCGCCGGATGGTTGTCCCGCACGCTAATCGTTCCATTGTGATCGGCCACAATGCGGTGGCATATAGCCAAACCCAAGCCGGAGCCTCTATCTTTCGTGGAAAAATATGGCGAGAATATATGGCCTTTCATATTTTCCGATATCCCCTGCCCCTGGTCGACAACTTCAACAACTATCATGTTTCTGTCCTTATCACTCCATGCCTGCAAATCTACCCTGCCCTCGACCTCGTGGGATTCGAATGCGTTTTCCAGCAAATTGATGAACACGCGTTGCAACTGCTCGGAGTCCGCCATGACAGATGCGTTCCCGACATCGATATGAATGGAAAATTTCACATTCCCCTTCCTGCCGCGATATAAATTCGCGACATCCTCGATGAGGGGAACAAACCCGCAAAGTCTTAATCTCGGCTCCGGCATTCGCGCAAAGCGGCTGAATTCATTCACCATTTCAATCAGACTCGTCACCTGATTGATAATGGTATCCGTACAAGATTCAAATACTTCTACGAAGTCATAGGCTTCGCTTTCAAATTTTCTTTTCATTCTCTCGACGGAGAGCTGGATCGGGGTAAGCGGATTTTTGATCTCATGCGCAATGCCACGAGCCACTTCCTGCCACGCGGCCACTTTTTGGGCCCGTATCAGGGCCGTCATGTCATCAAACACAATGACGGCTCCGATTCTGCCGCCATCCGCGCTATTGAGCAAAGTCAAGCTGGCGCGCAACGTCAACACCCGGCCATCAATCATGATCTCTACCTGCTCCGAAGCGCTTTGATGTTTTTGGCCCCTCATGGAACGCATCAACTGGCGAACAGGTTCAAGATGCGCACTTTCGAAAACCTCGCTGAACATTCGTCCCACGGCATGCTGAGGTTCGATTCCCAACAATTCCCCAGCCGCTTTATTGAGGGTAGTAACACGCCCTCGGCGATTGATTGATATCACACCGGCTGCGATATTTTCGAGCATCGCTTCCATATATCGGCGCCTGCTGTCGATTTCCAAGTTGGAGCGCCGCAGGATTTCAGAGGATTCTTCGATTTTCTCCTTATTTGCCAACAATTCCTCCGTCATGCCGTTGAATGCGTTGACCAAAAGCCCCACTTCGCCATCCGCTTGCGCATCTACGCGATGTTCGAGGTCGCCGCCCGACACCGCTCTTGTGGCTTGCGCTAATTTTTCGATGGGAACCGTGATCCCGCGAGCGAGGTAGAAGCCAAACCAGATGGCGGCAAACAGAATGAGCAAGGTGACCACGAGAAAAGTGATAATGTAGTTCGCTTTGATTGGATTCTTGGATTGCTCCAACTCTTTATAATTCACGAAAGAATCCGATATGCTCCTTATCTTCTCAACAAGCCTATCCGACAGATATTTGGATATAACAACAAATCCCACCACTTTTTTTTGAACCTTCAAAGGCGCCACGCCATAGATGACGTCGCCTTTTTCCCAATTTTCCACACTTGATCGCGACTCCCCGTCAATTACCTGATCCACGTATCCCACCAATGGCGAGAACGTTGTGGCCCGCTCCAACCCCGGACGCCTGAGCGACATGATCTCCTTCCGCTCTTTATCGTAGAGTTGGATAAAATCGACCCCCAAGCTCTTTCTCTCAGCCGCCAGCGTTTTTTCAATCGCCTTGTGGTTTTCCATGATGTCGGGGTGCGTCTTCTCCAACACAGACGCAAGACGACTCGCGCTGAACAGCGCGTTTCGCTCCACTTCGCGGTAATACGTTTGAGCTACTTCGAACGAGCCCTTGAGCGCGCTCTCCACATTCATGTTGAACAAGGCGTTGAAACTCTGGTTAATCAAGCCGCTGGCCACTATAAAAAGAGCCATTACGGGAATGAGCGCAAACCCGACAAAAGCCAACACGAGTTTTAGTTGCAATCGTGAGCGACCGGCGCCCGTTCTCCCTTCGTAGTAAAGACGCACCAGATTCTTCGCTATCAAGAGAATAACCACCAGGAGCAGAATGATACTCAGATTCACGAGCGCAAATACGACGACGTTGTTGAGCAGAGGGACTCCCGGCTCGAGTTCTTTGAAATAAATCCAAGCCGTGAACGAAAGGGTCGCAATTACGATCGAAGCGATGAAGAGGCGCAGAAGCGTTCTTCGCCGGCGCGAGGAGATTTCTTGATTGTTCAGTCGTTTTGAATACACAACTCACATTCCTTGAAAGCCAAATGTCCGCGAATAACTCCAATCAGACTTCTTCCCCCAAAAAGCGAGTAAGTAATTAAAAGGAAAAACAAAATCTACATAATTCAACCGCGCTCTGATTTTGACATAATATCGATTATTGGGAGGCAATGCTTCACCAGAGAGAATGGGCGCGCCATTCAACTCGCGCATCCAGTCCATCATTTTGCCTTGGCTTTTTGTCACTTTTTTCTCAATGTCTTTTGCACCCTCTTTAAGATGAAAAGTATATGTTTTTTTCAACGCGCTATATTTCACCTGATGATGCAATTGTCGCGAAGAGACTTCCAAATCGTGGATCAGCTTTCGAGAGCGCAGGAGACTTACATCAAAAATAAACTTTGTGGGCACGCCGCTATGGATGGCTTCCAGCAGTTTTGGCGAAAATACGCCCAAAAGAGAACCAAAAACGAGCAACTCTCCATTTTTCTGAACAACGATGATATCTTTTATTCGAATTCCACCTTGGTCATCCGTTGCGGAAAGCGCTGGATCCACCAGAGCAAAGAGCGCACAGATGGTAAGGGCGAACATTCCCACAACAAATGTTTTCCGGGTTTCGGGCAACATATGCTCCCCTTGACCTTTAAGTCGAATGCTATCGCATAAGCGCAAAGCTCTCAATCCCGTGTTTCGTTTCTCTGTCCTCAAGGCTTCGTCAAACGCATCCAGATTGCGCACCGCGCTCTACATCCATTTTTCTCACCTCTCACCATTCTTCATCATCCTCCGGATTTCATACAGAGCTTCGAGAGCTTGACGAGGCGTCATGGAATCTGGCTCAAGACCTTTCAATACCTCTTCAATCTGCGATTCCGCGCGTGCGAACAAGGGTAGTTGTCCATTTTCACGGCGATTTTCCAAAAAAGATTTTTCCTCGCCGGAATGGGACATGGCTTCCGCGTTCTCGAACTTAGAGAGCAGAATCTTCGCTCTGTCGATAACTTTTTCTGGGAGCCCCGCCAACCTGCCTACCTGAATGCCGTAGCTTCTATCGCAACTCCCATCGGTTACTTTTCTTAAAAAAACGATTTCATCACCCCATTCTCGAACTTCGACCGTTAAGTTTTTTACACAATCAAGCTCTTTCGAGAGTTCGGCCAACTCATGATAATGGGTCGCGAACAAGGTCCTCGCCCTGTGACGGACCTCATTGTGAAGATACTCTACAACCGACCAGGCGATGCTCACTCCGTCGTAAGTGCTCGTGCCGCGACCGACTTCGTCCAGCACGATGAAACTCCTCTGTGTCGCCTCCCTCAATATGGTGGCGGTCTCCACCATCTCCACCATGAAGGTGCTTTGGCCCTCCAAAAGCCGGTCATGCGCGCCGACGCGAGTAAACACCCTATCGACCAAACCGATTTTCGCGCTCTTGGCGGGTACGAAGCCGCCGATTTGAGCCATCAGAACGATGAGTGCAGACTGACGCAGATAAGTGGACTTTCCGGCCATATTCGGCCCTGTAATGATGAGTATTCGACGATCGTCGCGAATCGACAAATCATTCGGCACGAAAGACAGGCCGGGATTCTCCGCTTCCATTACAGGATGTCTGCCCTCGATGATTTCAAGATTCGTTGAATCCATAATTTGGGGTCTGACGTATCCATGTTTGCGTGCAACGAGCGCCAATGACAAAACGGCATCAAGAAGCGCTATCCTCTCCGCTGTAGCGAGTATACGCTGGGCCTGTTTCGATATTTGCGCTCTTAAGCGCCCAAAAAGCATGAACTCGAGATGCCGGGTTTTCTCCTCTGCGCCGAGGATGTCCTCTTCCATCTTTTTTAACTCGGCAGTGATGTAACGCTCCGCAGAAACGAGGGTCTGCTTGCGCGTGTATTCCATCGGCGCCTGTTCGCTGAAGCGTTTGGCTATTTCGAGATAATATCCAAAAACACGGTTAAACCCGATTTTCAACGGCAGCCCCGTTCGTTGTCTTTCCTGGTTTTCGTAATCCTTCAGCCATGTATCGCCCTCCTGCTGCGCTCTTCTCAATCGAGCGAGTTCCTGGTCATAATCAGCACGGAAAATTCCACCTTCTCGGATCGAAGCGGGCGGGTCATCCACAATCGCGCTTTTGAGTTCCAGCGCTACCTCCTCAAGAGAATCCCACCCCGATAAGACGGAGCGAAACAACTCGGAACCCGCCTCCCGTAACGCTCCACAAACCTCCGGCAACTGGGCCAAAGACGCGCCGAGCCCCGCCATATCCCGGGCATTCGCCGTTTGAGAACCCACACGACCCAAGAGCCGCTCGATGTCTTGAATGGGTTCCAGGGCGTTTCTGAGCATATTCAGGAACTCGGGGTTGTCCACGAGTTCCTGTACGGATTCGGCGCGGTAATCAATGGATTTTTTTTCAATCAAAGGCGAAAGCACCCATTTTTTCAGCAGCCGCCCTCCCATTCCCGTCACGGTCTCATCCAGCAAGCCAAGCAAAGTCCCCTTTTTGCCACGATCCACGGCCGACCGGGTGAGTTCTAAATTTCGCAATGTGGCCGCATCGAGGAGCATGGTGTCCGAGAGTCGGGAGAAAAACACTGGTTTGATATGGGGAAAATCACCAGGCAGGTTTTCTTTGAGATACGTCAAGACACTTACCGCGGAATCCACCGCTGCCGGATTCGCTAGAACATTCGCTTCATCCGGAAAGACGGAGGCCAGGTTTTTGAAATCAGGCGGTTCGTTAAAAGTGGAGGCCGGTCTTTTTTCGACATGAATGCGCAGTTCCTCAATTTTGTTTTTCAACTCATCGGTCGGAGAAAATGCGTCGGGCAAGATGAGTTCACGAGGAGAGAGCCTCTCCAATTGGTTGCAAATAAGCGTCTCGGCGGCATCGTCTTCCGCCTGGGTCGCACAAAATTCACCGGTCGAACTATCGAGCCATGCCATCCCCCAAAGCGTTTTTCCTTCTCTTGCCGATACGGTGAGCCCCGCCAAATATTGAGATTCCTTGCTATCCAGCAACTCGAGGTCGGCAATCGAGGTTCCCGGAGTAAGGACGCGAGTCACCTCGCGCTTCACTACTCCCCTACTTTCTCCCGCATCTTCCACCTGTTCGCATATGGCGACTTTATAGCCTGCTTCCAGTAATCGCCCACAATAAGAGGATGCCGAATGGCAGGGTACGCCACACATCGGGATGGGCCCCTTGTCATCACTCTGGCGCGACGTCAACGTGAGTTCCAGGACTTTGGCCCCCAGTTCCGCATCTTCATAGAACATCTCGAAAAAATCACCCAGCTGAAAAAAAAGCATCGCGTCTGGATAGCGTCTTTTCGTTTCCAGGTATTGGCGCATCGCGGGAGATGGGCCACGACTCTTCTTGTCCGGCCTGGTTTTTTCTTTTTGGGGTTGCAGAGCGCCTTTGGGGAAAGACATGCCTACTCCGCCTTCGATTCGCGGGGCGAGAGGCTCGCCTGAGATTTGGAATCAGTTTTCGATGTACGTTCATCAAGTGCGGTTGCGGATTCGTCAGCTTCTGGATTTCCCATCGCAAGGAGTCTGCCGCTTTTATCACCCGCCTTATCCAGATTGCTCTCCAACGCCTTTACCTCGCGTTTCAATTTTCCGATTTGGTTCCTGAACCTCAACCTGTCCAATACCCCGCCAAACCATGCCGCGATGAATCCGAACGCAAACACGGCCAACAGCACATAAAAAAGAGGCAGGCTGATGCTGCCTTGATAATAGGCGACAGTGACCGGTTCCATGTTGATGACACCAAAACTCGTAATCACCAACGCCAGAATCAAACCGATGATGAGTCGAAGACTACCCATATCACCACCAAATCCAAAGGGTTCTGAGGTTTCAAAATCAGGGCGGAATTGATTGCGGATCGTCTCTAAATTATCGGGAATCACCCGCACGCCGCCGGGAGCGGCATAAGATTCTGCTCCATCCTCCCAACGCGGAACGATGTGCACGTGCGAATGGCCGGTAATTCCTGCGCGGTGGCGTCCACGATGTTTCCACTCAAGAATTCTCCGGCTTGCGTCTAGACAGCCATCCCCCGTCAAGCAGACAGGCGATTCTTTGTTCTTCCTCATTCATGCGCGCGGATTCCGCCTTCGTGTAATGATCATACCCCTTGAGGTGTAAAAGGCCATGCACGAGCAGCCGCTCCGCCAAGACTCCATAATCAACCGCCTCGGCCTCCGCCTGGCGGAGCACCTCATCCACGCAGATGACCAATTCTCCCCCAAAAGCCTTCCCCTCCCCTTGCTCGTCCACAGGCGGAAAAGAATCCGCCGGCGGAAAAGCCAACACATCCGTTGTTTCGTCTTCCTCCCGATATCGGGAATTCAACGCGCGCATCTGCTCGTCTCGAATGAATACGACGCTGAACCAGTCATCTTCGGACCGGAGAGCTTTCCGTATGACGTCCAAATGTTGCCTCAGCGCTTTGTGATCCAGCGCGAACAGCTTTTGATCGTTTTTGATGAGGACTTCCATTCGCAGCTCCTTTCTTCGGAGCGCCTTCTTGTCCCGGATAATGAATCCGGTGGTGATGAATGCCAACCAAAACGCGCATGAAGGCATCCTGAATGTTGCTCAAATCCCTGAGTGTGAGGCTGCAATTGTCCAATTGCCCCTCCACGAAAGCGCTCTGGACGATTCTGTCCACCAAGGCGCTCAGGCGGCCGAGAGAATGGTCCGACAGCGAATGCGACGATGCCTCCACCATATCAGCCAGCATCAGGATGCCCGCTTCTCTCGTCTGGGGTCTTGGCCCCGGATAGCGAAAAAACTCTTCTGTCACGCCATCCCCATTTTGATCCTTCGCCTTCTCGTAAAAAAACCGAATCAAGGATGTGCCATGATGTTGCTGAATCAAATCGATGATCTCTTTGGGCAGTTGATGGCTTTTGGCAAGTTCCACTCCCTCTTTCACATGGCTGATCAGGATGAGCGCGCTCATGTTGGGCTTGAGTCTGTCGTGCCGGTTTTCGCGCCCCTGGTTTTCGATGAAATACTCCGGTTTCATCATCTTGCCGATATCGTGGAAATACGCGCCCACGCGCGTTAGAAGCGGATTCGCGCCGACCGCCTCGGACGCCTCCTCCGCCAGGTTGCCTACGAGAAGGCTGTGGTGGTAGGTGCCTGGCGCGCCGACAACCATCTTTCTCAGTAGCGGGTGATTCTGGTCGGCCAACTCCAGAAGGCGCATGTCGGTCGTGAGTTTGAAAATCGACTCGAGCAGGGGCATGGCGCCGGCTACGATGATGACGTTGGAAAGGCCGCCGAGCAATGCGATGGGAACATCCGTCCATTGCATAATTGCGGCGCGGAAACCCTCCTGCACGTTGAAACCCAGAGCGAGCGCAGCGCCCAGCAGACCCAGGATGAGCGCCACGATAAGCACGGAAGTCCTGCGACGATATTCTTTCCATCGAATGGCCGACAGCACGCCGCCGGCCAGGGCGACAAGGCTGAAGTTCATATGATTCGGCAAAATCAGTCCGGTCAGAACGGCGGAGAAAATCGCCATCAACACCGCGGATGAGCGTCCCAGTAAAACGGCCGCGAGCAGAGAGGCGGAACAAAATGGAATGACGTAGTAGAACGAGTGTAGTGGAATCCCCCGAAAAGTTTCATGCAACACTTCGGAGAAAAGAATGCCCATTTTCAGCAAAACAGCCTGGCTTAAAAGCAGTATCACGAAAAGTGTTACGTTTTTTTGCGATGACAAAAAACTCACGTCGTATTTCTGCACGCAAATCCATGCCAGAACGAGCAAAATGAAAATCACCAAAGCCGTTCCGGTAAAGTTGCCGATCACATGGCTTTGCCGGTAGATTTTCTCCAGGCTTTTGAGTTTAATGATTTGTCCCTCGCTCAACCGTTCTCCCTCGCGAACAATCATCTCCCCTTGCTTGAGAACCTCGGAGACAGGAGGAACGGCGGCCGCGACCTTTTCCCGGCTCTCGAGCGTCGCCCTGTTATTGAAAGTCAACGTCGGCTGAACCATCTTCAATACTTGGGAGACCAGCAAATCACCAATGCGCCGAGGAATTCCGAGGGGCACCTTTCGGGCTTCTCGCTTGAGTAATTCATCGACCTGTCTGAGTTCCAGGGGGTTCATGGACGGGCTGAGTGAAACGCGATTTCCCGTTCTGATGTCGCGCGCCGTAATCCCCTTCTCCGCATGGGTGGCGTACAATCTTTTATCGCTCACTATTTGGTGGGAATATGCCACCCGCAACAGCTTGGCGATAACCTCTCGAATCCAGTTTGCGAATCTCTCATCTCTCAGCCATGCCGCCAGTTCCTTTGGAACCGCGCCACCCACCAACCCATGGAACGCGCTCTCCGCTTTGATGAAGGCAGTGGTAGCGTACATTTCCCGGTAAGCTTCCGACTCGGATAAAAGCGTCCGGCTCTTCTGCTTGGCCAGTTTTTTCAATTGCTCGGCTTTTACCCTCTCGATCTCTTTGTCCACCGTTCGTTGAATGGATTCAAAAGCGCCATTCAGCCTGGCAAGGACGACCTGCGAAAGTTGGGTATCGATATCGTAACGCGGCAGGACTTTTTCTCTGGCTGCTTGGCGTTTCGCATTTGTTGCGATGGGGTCGACCACGCGCATATCCTGAGGGGCTTTGATATCCCTGGGGACGATATCGCCCACCTCAAAGGAAACGCGAGGCGCCGAAAGATCCGTTGTGAGCAGAAATGAGAGGACGACGGCGAGCGTTCCACCCAAAATCCATGGATAGGTACTTGTCTTGGTAAACGCCAAAACAAAATTCGCGATCGGGCGTCCCACCGACGCCAGCAGACGTAAAAAAATATTTTGGGGTTTCCCGGCAGATTTTCCGACGCCGGCTCGATGGATCACGCGATCAACCTCCAGAATCCTTCAATGATGAAGGGATTGTGGACGTATCGGCTATATGAGCACGCCCGCGGCTATATAAGCACTCTTATAGAGTTCGCTTATAGACTGTGGGCCTCGTATGCAGAAACGATTTTTCTCACCAAGTGCGTGCGAACCACATCTCGCTCACTGAAATAGACGAAACAAACTTCTTCTAAATCTCCCAGGACGTCTTGCGCATGAACCATCCCGCACCCGGAGGTTTCGGGCAAATCGATTTGGGTGATGTCCCCCGTTACAACCGCCTTGCTCCGGGTACCGAGACGGGTGAGGAACATTTTCATCTGCTCGGGCGTCGTGTTCTGCGCCTCGTCCAATATAATAAAAGAATCATTCAACGAGCGACCCCTCATATATGCGAGCGGCGCTATCTCTATCTCACCTCTTTGAATGAAACGCTCTACCCGCTCAAACTCCACCATATCGTTCAGAGCGTCAAACAGCGGCCTGAGATACGGATTCACCTTCTCCTGCAAATCACCGGGCAAAAATCCGAGTTTCTCGCCGGCTTCCACCACGGGCCTCGTCAACACGATGCGAGCGTATGCCCTCTCCAGTAATCCGGAAACGGCCATGGCCATGGCCAGATAAGTTTTCCCCGTTCCGGCTGGTCCGATCCCGAATGTTACTCCCTTTTCTCGAATCGCCTTGATATATTCGCTTTGAACCGGGCTCTTGGGAACGACGTATCGCTTCTTCGATGAAACCGAGATTCGATTCGTCACCAAAGAACGAAGCGTAACGTCTTGTTCCATCGCAACGGTCTGGGCCAGTGTTCTGACGTTCAAAGGGTCGAACCGAAACCCCTCGTCCACGCATTCCGTCAACTCGTCAAGGAACAATCCGGCCTTCTCGGCGGCGTCGGGCGGGCCTTCCACCACGAACCCCTCTGATGCAATTCTGATTTTTACGTCAAACGCCCTCTCCACGGCCTTGAGGGATTCATCCCGATTACCAATAATATGAACCAACCTATCGGGCCCGGCCAGCGGGCTCGCAGACATCCTTGTCGCCAAAAGATTCAGGCTCCCCGTATCTACATGGATCGGCTTTTCAAAATCGAAGTCCCATGCGCCGTTAAATCGTACGCCCCAGAATTTCAGGCGTCAACAAAAGAACTTTATTTTTGTTTCGCTTTTTATTTCCTACCCTCTCGGATGGCTCTTGTCCAAGAGTCCCCGCAGTTTTTGTCTGTCTACATGCGTGTAAACCTCTGTGGTCGAAATATCCGAATGTCCGAGCATCGCCTGGACGGCCCGCAGGTCGGCCCCGTGATTGAGCAAGTGGGTCGCAAAGCTGTGTCGAAACACATGAGGGCTCACGCCTTTTCCCACGCCCGCTTCCTTTGCCCATCTCTTGACCCTCGCCCAAAAAGCCTGACGGGTCATAGGCTCTCCCCGGCCCGTAATGAATACATAATCCGATTTCCGGGCGCGCAGTAGACTCAGCCGGGCGGTATCAAGATAATCCATAAGCATATTTTTAGCCGCATCTCCCATGGGGACGAGCCGCGATTTATCTCCCTTTCCATGAACGATGCAAAAACCCGATTCAAGTTCAATTTGGTTGAGCTTGAGTCGAATGATCTCACTGGCGCGCATACCGGTGGCGTACAAAAGCTCAAGCATGGCCCTGTCCCGAATCGCCTGCGGCGTTTTGCCGTCGGGAGCCGACAAAATTTTGGACATATCTTCTTGCGAAAGCGTCTTGGGCAAACGCTTCCACTTTGAAGGCTGCGCAATATCCGCTGTAAAATCCTCCTTGACGTAACCATCTCTGAGCAACAACTTGGCAAGCGCGCGAATGGACGCCAAGTGCCGACGCAGCGTGGTGTCCGATTTCCCCTTCTCCCGCTTCTCTTTCAAATAACCGATGATGGTGTTCTTCGACCAGTTCATCGGCGAAACCTCCCCGTTTTCCTGCAGCCAAAAGAAAAGTGATTCGATGTCACGCCCGTAACTCTCCACGGTATTCACCGCACGGCGACGCTCAATCAGAAGAAAATCCTTGAAAGTCCTCAAAATGCCGATCAGGCGCGCATCCAGCGAAACCCCGTTATTCTTTTCGTTCCCTTCAGCCGAAAATTTTTCCTTCGTCATCGTCCGGCCCTCATCGCCCAGGACTTTCCCCGTGAGAAGCGGGTAAAGTGACGCCAGGATGCGTAGGAGGAAGCATCGATTCTTTTCGCCATGAAAATATAAAACCCCGCGCCGAGAGACACCTCAAACGTCACCAACAACAACTTCAGCACGGATGCTCCCTGCGAATCCCACAATTGAAGATGGACAAGCGGGAGGTGAACGAAATACGTGATCAATCCCGTCAAGACGCCAAGCGCGAGAAGCCTGCCCAGGGAATGGGTCAACTCTTTTTTGGGGAAATCGCTCCACTCCCGCATCAGTCCCCGCAACAACAATCCCGCATTCAATGCGCTCGAACACGACGTGGCAAGCGCGAGACCCACGAACCCGAAGGGAAACATCAAGGCGACGCTGAGCGCCACGTTCGCGAGAACGGCGAGGTTTGCGCATCGCATCGGGAAGCTCGTGTTCAAGCGGGAGTGAAAGGTTCCCGCCAAAAGTCTCGTGACTCCGAAAAACATCAACCCCGCCGCATACGCCCGCAGGGCGGCTGCGGCCGCGGCAGTATGGTTTTCCGTAAAGGCGCCCCGCTCAAAAATAACTTCCATGATCGGATGGGCGAGGGCGATCAGGCCGAATGTGGCGGGAATGGTGATGAACAGGGTCAGACGCCCCGCCTCAAGCATGGCGTTTCGCTCGGAACCGCCGGACTTGGCATTCCCTCTGTTTTTCGCCGCATAGTCGGACAAAACCGGCAAAACGGCGGACACCACCGCGAGGCTCAAAATGCCGTGAGGAAGTTGAACCACCCGGTTCGCGTAGTAGAGATAGGAAATGGAGCCTTCGGCCAGGAACGAGGCCAGCCATCGATCAACGAGAACATTGACATGAAAAACAACGCCTCCAAAAGCCGCCGGCCCCATCAGCGTCAAGCATCTGCCGACGCCCTCCGTCCGCCACGGAATAGAGGGAAGCGGTAAAATCCGCAACTTCCCCATAAAAGGGAGTTGGAAGAAAAACTGCGCGGCTCCGCCGATTACGACGGCCCACGCGAGCCAACGGATGGCTCCCGCCCTGTTTACCCAAAAATCCGCAGCCAAAAGGGCGGTGATGATAACCACGTTCTGCAGCGCGGGCGCGAAAGCGGGCACGAAAAAGCGGCGCGCCGCGTTCAACATGCCGGCCGCAACCGCCCACAAGCCGATAAAAATGATGAATGGAAACATAATCTTCGTGAGTTGCGCCGCAAGGCGCAGTTTCTCCGGGTTGCTCGAAAAACCGGGCGCCAGCGCTCTCATCAAAGGTTCCGCGAACCAAATCCCAATCGCACAGCCCGCGCTCCCCGCAAAGATGAGAAACACCAACATGCCGCCGGCGAACCTCCGGGCCTGCCTGACTCCGGACCGCTCGCGAACATCGGAGTAGACGGGAAGAAACGAGGAACTCAACGCCCCTTCCATGAACATGCGCCTGAAGAGATTGGGAATCGCGAATGCGACGAAAAAAGCATCGGCCATCATCGCGGCGCCGAAGAATTTGGCGATGAGCAAATCACGGAAAAAACCCGCAACCCGGCTGATGAGAGTCGCCAGACTGACGTGACCCGCAAACCTGGAAATGTTCTCCTCTGCCGGAAAATCCCTGTCTTCTTCTACCGGCGCGGCAGCAGAAACCTTTTTTTCTTGTCCTGGACGAGAGGATTCAGGTGGCGTGGTCACTAAATTCCTGACACCGGGGCGGTGAGCTTGACAACCCTTTGTTCCGTGGTATTTTACCGGGGCTGCGAAACAGCCTCAAGAGAAACTTTTTAACCATATTCACGGAGAAAGAAATAAATTGCCTCATATCCATTCGGCCAAAAAGCGCAATCGCCAGAACATCGTCCGCCGCGCCAGAAACCGCGCTATTCGAACGCAGTTTCGCAACACCATCAAACAGGTTTTGAATAGCGAAGAAGACCCCGGAGAGTTGCTGAAAAAAGCCCAGTCGCAATTGGACCGCGCGGCCGCCAAAGGAATTATCCACAAAAAAACGGCGTCGAGACGCGCAGGAAGACTGGCCAAGCGAGTCCATGCGGCATCTTCCAAATAGCTAGGCAACCTTGTGCGTTCCGCTTCTTGAGGAACGCACGTCCACCAGAAACAACTCCAGCGTCTGACGAGCGACCTTCATATCGCTCGTTCGTTTGAGTTTGCGGTCCACCTGAAGCAGTTTCCGGTACAAATCGCGCAAAGAGGCGGAACGCAACCCCCTCACCTGATTCTCAAGCCTTTTCGCCACAAAGAGTGGCAAACCCAGCACCTCAGAAATACCCTGGGCGCCTCTGCCACTCCGAATCAAGGCCTTCGAAATCGTCCAACGCCGAACCAAGTTGCGCAGCAGCCCGATGAACACGACGGGGTGTTCGGTTTCCATCATCCGGCGCAAGAGAACGAGGGTTCCGCCCAAGCTCCTCTGGTTGAGCGAATCACTCAGCTTATAGAGCAACTCCTCTTTGGAATAGCCGACTATTTCACGAATCTCCTCCGCGCCCGCGACTGTTCCCGGCATCAGATAGGAAGCGACCTTCTCGAGCTCTTTGCTGAGCCTCATCATGGAGGGTTTGACCATTTCGACCAGCATATCGGCGGCCTCCGGCCGCAACTCAAACCCCAACCTCGAGGCGCGCCCGTGAAGCCATTTCTTTAACTCCTCCCCCTCCAGGATGTCCACCCGGCAAACCACGCTCGCCTTCACGAGGCGTTGGAAGAAAACGGTGCGCCTGTCAACGCTTTCCACGCAAAAAACCAGAACCGTGGACGCGGACGGGCGATCGAGATAAGAGAGAAAGAGGGCTTCATCCCTCTCGCCGGGCCTGGCGAAATTGAGGATTTCGATGAGGCGCTTCTCCGCCACGAATGGCAGCGTTTGGGCAATGGTCATGATTTCGGATCCATCGGCCTCCGCCCAGTCGAAGCGGTCATGGTTGAAATCATCCGGCCCATCGCCAAAAACCTTGCGGCGAATGACGCGCAGATATTCATCCCGCAAAAAAGAGTCCTTGCCTTCCAAAAGGTATAGGGGTTGCGTCGGCGCGTTTTGCGCATCGGAGAGCGCCGCCAGGGAACTCTTCGGCTTCTTGCGGCTCGCGGCCAAGCTAAAAGCCCTCCAACACGAGACTGACGACGTCTTCTGACAGAGAATCGGCCACTCGTCGATTAGCGCCCGAGCGGTTCGCGTCGCTCTGCGCGATGGATGAGGAAACCGCAAATTCGGCGTATGCCTCCAAATCCTGATTGATGAGCAATTTTTTTCGCTCCTTGTCCCGCAGCCGTATTCGCGAGCGCACAACAACGCGGTATTGCTTTGCCCTGTCGGCGCGAGTGAAACCAATCGGAAAGAGACGATACTCGCGCAAAACACCCTCAAGCGCGATGTCGGCATCGGGAGAGTCGGAAACCCGAAGGCGACCGTCCCGCAAGAATCTTCCCCTCACCGTTTTCGTCACGACGCGGCCAAGGCCCGGTACGTCCGTCTGGTTCAGAAAGGGAGGTATCGAAATTGTGCGCGCGCCTTTCAGGTTCGCGGGGCGTCGGGTTCCCTCGAGTTCATAGCCGCAACCCGCCGCCAGAAAAACACTCAGCAAGAGGAGGAAAGCGAATCTGCGAAACACCCTCAAAAACGACTTTTTCAAATGAAAATCTCCACGGAGAGTTCACGATTCTTCACACGGCTAAAAGCAATTTGCTCGCTCAGCGCAATCAGCTCGTCGTATCTCTCACCATCCGGTTCGCAAACAAGAATATCGACATCCCAAGGGGTTCCGATGACACCCCGTATCGCACCGTTCATGATCTCCGTGGCCACGGGCGCGTAATCATCCGGAAGATGCGCGAAGCCGGAAACCTGCATCGACAAATTTTTCGCCGAAGTCTTCATCATTCTGCCGAAAATTTCCTTTGCGCACCGGTAGAGCTTGGTCAGGGTCAAGTTGTCCAAAGAACCCAATCCTGCGAACAAAACATATTCAGGCGCGAGTCGTCCCTTCGTGGCCAGCATCGCTTGCGACTGCCATGCGCCGCTCAGTTTGCCCTGCTGCACCAGACGGCTCGCCTCGCTCTCCAGCAAGCGGTCGATTTCTTCCAATCGTCCTTGAAACGGAAAATCCTCCACCGCAAACATGGAAACAGCGGCGAAACTTTTTACCTCATCCAGTCTTTGGGGAAACAGGCGAAGACGTATCACCCTAGACCACCATTTTTTCTCGGTGGAGACGATCCAGGATACCGTTCACGAAACCCGGAGCATTTTCGGGTCCATATCGTTTGGCCAGGCGAATTGCTTCATCCATCGCGACAGCGGGCGGGACATCAGGAACAAAATACATTTCGCAAACGCCCAGGCGAAGAATGCTTCTCGATACGGCGTCCATGCGTTCGATCGGCCAACTCGCGCTCGCCTCGGTGAGCAAATCGTTAATTTGTCCGTCTTTTCCCAAGATGATCGACACCAATCTGTCGGCGAACATTCTTGAATTCTCATCCGCCGGATGCAAGCGCCAATAGCGCTCGACCTCCTCCGGCGAAAGACTTCCGGTACGATCCATATGATAAAGAATTTGAAACGCGAGTTCTCGCCCCGCCTTTCTGCTCTCGGCCATTACTTCCCCTCTTCCAGAGCGCCGCTCCCATCCTCATCCATTTTCGAAAAGAGATTCGCCATCTCCACGGCCGCCAGGGCGCCCTCGTACCCCTTGTTGCCCATCTTCGTTCCCGCGCGCTCGATGGCCTGCTCAATGGTATCCGTTGTGACGACGGCGAAAATGGCAGGCACCCCCGTCTGAGCGCCCACTTGGGCGATGCCCTTCGTCGCCTCGGCGCACACCAGATCGTAGTGAGAGGTAGCGCCCCGTATGACGCAGCCCAGGCATACGATGGCATCGTATTTTTGCGATTTCGCCATCCTCATCGCGGCCGCCGGAAGCTCGAACGAACCCGGCACCTGCACGTGCGCAATATCCGGTTCGGACACGCCGCATTGGCGCAAAGCCGTCTCGGCCCCTCGCACGAGGTGCGTCACAATGAAATCGTTGAACCGGGATGAAACCAAACCTATCCGCAAACCCCGCCCGTTCAGGTCGCCTTCCACCGGATTGCCCATTCCCTCTCCAAATCCCTTCTCATGGACGCTGCAAGTAGGATTCCTTGCCGTCCTTCCTCTTTTTTTGCAAAAACGGCAAGGAAGGCTCCATATTCACCGCCACCCTGTCTTCAAGTTCGAGGCCGTAGCCTTCGAGCGCTACAATCCGGCGCTCGTCATTCGTCATGATCCGGATCCGGCGCAAGCCCAGGTCCACGAGAATCTGGGCGCCTATGCCGTAATCGCGCAACCCTTCGAACGGCGCGCTCTTGACCCCGATTTTCTGCTCCATCGCGCGCGCGCCGACCGCCATCTTTTCTTTTCGGGTGAATTCTTCTCCCATCGAATCGGGTTGCAAGAAAACCAACACTCCCTTGCCCGCTTCGTGAATTTTAGCCAGCGCGTTTCTGATCCTGTCCGGACAATCAGAGCGCAAAAGCGCCAACAGATCCCAGATGGCATTCACCGGCTGCACCCGGATGTGGGTGGGTTCATCCGGGTCCAATTCGCCCATCACCAGAGCGGCGTGAATCCTTCCGCTGCTTTGATTGTGGTACGCATACACCTTGAAAGTGCCGAACGCCGTCGGCAACTCGGCCTCCTCGACACGCTCCACGAGACGATCGTGCCGCATTCGATAAGCGATGAGATCCTTGATGGTCACAAGAGACAGGTTGTTTTTTTTCGCTATTTTTCGCAGGTTCGGAAGACGCGCCATCGAGCCGTCTTCATTCAAGACCTCGCAAAGTACGCCCGCCGGCTGAAGACCGGCCAGGCGGGACAAATCCACCGTGCCCTCCGTGTGCCCCGCTCGCCTGAGCACGCCCCCCGGCTGCGCCCGCAACGGGAAAATGTGGCCCGGCGTCACCAGGTCCGACGGCCTGGCATCCTCTTGTATCGCGGTTTGGATGGTGTGAGCCCTGTCGAAGGCGCTGATGCCCGTCGTGACGCCTTCGCGCGCTTCTATGGAAACAGTGAAAGCCGTGCCGAAAGCGGAGCCGTTCTCGCCGCTGGGCACCATCATGGGAAGCCCCAGAGATTCCACTTTCTCGGGCGTGAGCGCGAGACAAACCAAACCGCGCGCGTGTTTCGTCATGAAGTTGATCGATTCGGGCGTTACTCTCTCGGCCGCCAGAATGAAATCGCCCTCGTTCTCGCGGTCCTCGTCATCCACGAGAATGACGATGCGACCCTCTCGAATATCGCCAATCGCCTCTTCAATCGTAGAAAAAGGAGTCTCGTCGTAATCCTTTTTCTCCCTCGGCTCAGGCATAGCCTTGCTCCCTCAGTTTTTCCATCGTGATGCCGTCCTTAGACCTCGATTCCGCGTGGGGAGCGAGCAGCTTTTCCACGTATTTCCCAATCAAATCCGCCTCCAGGTTCACGGCGCCGCCGTCCTGCTTCTCCGTAAGAGTCGTCTGCTCACTCGTATGCGGAATAATCGACACCGAAAAAGTTTCGTCATCACACGCCGCCACCGTCAAGCTGATCCCATCGACCGCGATAGAACCTTTATAAACGACATAGCGCATCACCTCCACCGGGGCTTCGAACGTGAGCCAAATCGAATCGCCCTCGTTTTTTCTGCTCCTGATCCTGCCCACGCCGTCGACGTGGCCGCTCACGAGGTGCCCGCCCAGACGTTCTCCCAGCGCCATGGCGCGCTCCAGGTTGCATCGGTCGCCGACGGCCAGTTCTCCCAAATTCGTACGCCTGAGCGTTTCGACGGACAAATCGGCCTCGAATTTTCTCTCGTCGAAATCCACCACCGTGATGCAAGCGCCGTTCAAGGCGATGGAATCGCCGATCTTCACGCCGTCCAGAACGCCCGGCGCCTCAATGGCGATTCGCGCGCCCCTGGCGTCTTTTTTCACTGAGCGAATCGCGCCGATGGTCTCGATGATTCCACTAAACACCCGCCCAATCCTCTATGTCTTCCCAAATTGGTTTTTTGAAATATCCTTGAATCAACAAATCATCGCCAATAACTTCATGTGTTACATTAAATAACCCGGGCAGAGATTGCAATTCCTCCGCATCAAGGCCCGATATCGCGCCCGGCGCCTCATGATCCCCCACAATCAAGGGGGCCAAGAAGTAAAGGAGACGATCCGCCAAACCCTCCCGGATGAAGGAGCCGTGAACCCGCCCGCCGCCTTCCACGAGGATATGACGAACGCCGCGGCTTCCCAACACCCCCAACAGCGGAGCGAAAGAAACGCGGCCCTGTTGATCCGCTTCCACACGGATGACTTCCGCGCCCGCTTCGCGCAACGCCTCTTCCCTGACGGGGGGCGCCGCGTTCGTAGTCGCAACGAGGGTGGAACTCCCCTGCAGAGGAGCGAGAATACGGGCGCGAGAGGGCATCCTGAGCCTGGAATCCAGAACAACCCTCGCCAATGGCTTTCCCGCAACTCCATCAGGCCTCGCCGTAAGCAGTGGGTCGTCCTCGAGCACTGTCTCCACGCCCACCAGGATGGCGTCGACTGTGTTTCTGAAATGATGGCCCGCGTTTCGCGCCGCCTCGCCCGTTATCCATCTGCTCCGCCCGCTTCGGGTGGCGATTTTTCCGTCCAGACTCGCGGCGGCCTTCAAGGTAAGAAAAGGCCGGCCAAACCGCCACCAGTGGAAATAGGCCTCATTCTGGCGCACCGCCTCCTCAGCCATGATGCCCGTTTCCACCCCGACGCCATGCGCGCGCAGGTGTGCAAATCCCTTGCCGGACACTTGCGGATTCGGATCCGAAACGGCTGCGATAACGTGAGAAACGCCCGCGGCCACCACAAAGGGCGCGCAGGGGGGGGTTCTGCCCTGGTGAGAACACGGCTCCAGGGTGAGGATCAAAACGCCTCCTCGCGCCCGATCACCCGCTTCCTGCAGCGCGAGGACTTCCGCATGCGGCTCCCCTGCCTTTCGGTGCCAGCCTCGGCCGACTATCTCACCATGGGCGTCGAGAACGACCGCGCCGACGAGCGGGTTGGGGCTCGTCCTCCCCTCCGCGCGCGCCGCGAGAGAGAGGGCTTCGGCCATCAACTCGTTTTTCCGCTCGGCGGAGAGGCGAAACATCAAAGAGAAATCCCGCTCAATGGATTTCGACCGTCTGGTATGAGCCGTGCGTGATGGCCGCCTGGGCGGCGGCGAGCCTCGCAATCGGCGCCCGATACGGCGCGCAGGAGACGTAATCCATTTTCACCATGTGGCAAAATTCAACCGAGGTGGGTTCTCCGCCGTGTTCTCCGCAGATGCCCACCTCGAGGTTCTCCCGCCTGGCCCGGCCGCGCTCGATGCCGATTCTCACCATCTCGCCCACGCCCTCGCGATCGACGGCCACGAAAGGATCTCGGGGAATCAAATCCTTCTCGATGTATTTGGGCAGGAACCAGCCCGCGTCGTCGCGGCTCAAGCCATAGGTCAACTGCGTGAGGTCGTTCGTGCCGAAACTGAAGAATTCCGCGCTGTCGGCAATCTCTCCCGCCAGGAGGCAAGCCCTGGGGATTTCGATCATCGTGCCGGTGAGATATCGCGGCGTTACGCCTTTTTCTTCGATCACCTTCTGAGCGACCTCGTGCACGATGTCGCGGTTGAACTCCCATTCCCCGATGCCCGAGGTGAGCGGAATCATGATCTCGGGCAGCACGTCCACGCCTCGCGATTTCATCTCGCATGCCGCCTCGATGATGGCGCGCACCTGCATTTCGGCGATTTCAGGATAGGTGACCACCAGACGACAGCCGCGGTGGCCAAGCATCGGGTTTTGCTCTTCGGTCGCTTCGGTGGCGTGGCGCACCGCGTCGAGGCCCACGCCCAGCAGCCTGGCCACGTGCTCCATGTCTTCTTCCGTTTTGGGCAAGAACTCGTGAAGCGGCGGATCCAGCAGCCGGATCGTCACGGGCCTTGCCTTCATCACTTCGAAGATGCCGATGAAATCCTCGCGCTGCATGGGCAGGAGATGATCGAGCGCATCCCGCCTCCCTTCCTCCGTGGCCGCCAGAATCATCGCGCGCACGTAGTCGATGCGCTCGCCCTCGAAGAACATGTGCTCCGTGCGGCACAGGCCGATTCCCTCGCAGCCGAATTTGACGGCCGCCTCGCTGTCCGTCACCGTGTCGGCGTTGGCGCGAACGCCCAGGGTCCTGATCTCGTCCGCCCATTCCATCAGGGTGGCGAAATCTCCCGAAAGCTCGGGCTGTTTGAGTTTCGCCTCGCCCAGTATCACCTCACCCGTGGCGCCGTTCAGGGAAATAAAATCCCCCTCCAATACCGTCTCGCCGTTTACGTGGATCACCTTCTCATCCGCCTTGACGTTCAGGGCGCTGCAGCCCGTAACGCAGCATTTGCCCATTTGCCGGGCGACGACGGCCGCGTGCGAGGTGAGCCCGCCGCGCGCCGTGAGGATGCCCTGAGAAACGTTCATCCCGTTGATGTCCTCGGGGCTCGTCTCCTGACGCACGAGAATCACGGGTTCTCCCGCTTCGGCCCGCTCCACCGCATCCGCCGCGGTGAAGACCACCCGGCCCACGGCGGCGCCCGGCGACGCGGCCAGACCCGTGGCGGCTACCTTCAAATCCCCCTCCGCGTCGATCATCGGATGGAGCAACTGATCCAGGCTGTCGGGCTCCACCTTTTGGAGGGCCGCCCGCCTGTCTATCACGCCTTCCCGCACCAACTGGATGGCGATTCGCACGGCCGCCGCCGCCGTTCGCTTGCCGTTTCTCGTCTGAAGCATGAACAGGCGTCCGTTCTGGATCGTGAACTCCATGTCCTGCATGTCTTTGTAATGGGCTTCGAGCTTTTCGGTAATGCTTTCAAACTCGGCGTAACACTCGGGCATCTTTTCTTTGAGGACATCGATGGGCTCGGGCGTCCTGATGCCCGCCACCACGTCCTCGCCCTGGGCGTTGAAGAGAATCTCGCCATAGAGGGCGTCCTCGCCGGTCGCCGGGTTTCGCGAGAAGGCGACCCCGGTGCCGCAATCCTCGCCCATGTTGCCGTAGACCATGCACTGCACGTTCACGGCGGTGCCCCAGTCGTGGGGAATATGGTACAGCCTGCGGTAGGTGAAGGCGCGGTCGTTGTTCCAGGATTTGAACACCGCCTCTATGGCCAGACGGAGTTGCTCGTAAGGGTCCTGGGGGAAACCCGAACCCGTTTTTTCTTTGACGAGGGCGGCGTATTCGTTCGCCAGTTCGACCAGGTCGTCCGCCGTCAGGTCCAGGTCGGACGCTGCGCCCTTGCGCTGTTTCATCGCCTCGATCTTCGATTCGAAATCGTGGTGATCCATCTCTAGAACCACGTTGCCGAACATGTTGATGAACCTGCGATAGCTGTCGTACGCGAAGCGGCGGCTGCCCGATTTTTTCTCGAGGGCGGCGACCGTCTCGTCGTTCATCCCCAGATTCAGGACGGTATCCATCATGCCCGGCATCGAGTCGCGCGCGCCCGAGCGCACGCTCACCAGAAGCGGATTTTCATCACCGCCGAACTGCGCCCCCATCGCGTCTTCCAGACGCGCCATCTGCTCCTTCACGCCCTCCCAGAGGCCGTCGGGAAATGTCTTTTGCCTCAAATAATCGACGCAAACCTGCGTGGTGATGGTAAAACCCGGCGGCACGGGTATGTCCAGGCTCGCCATCTCCGCCAGATTCGCTCCTTTGCCGCCCAGCAAGTTGCGCATTCCGGCGTCGCCGTCGGTTCGCCCCGCGCCAAAGGAATAAATCATCTTCTCCGCCATCACCTGCATCCTCCCGCGCCTTTCGCGCGTCTGAAAAAAGTCATGGGTGACCGGAAACAGCTACGATTGTTTCGTCGCCCTGGATTGAATTATCGTAAAATCCGCGTTCGCCGAAAACAGCGCGCCCACGCCGGCCATCAGCGCAAGGCGATTCTTCCGCAAGGCGGCGTCCTCGGTCATCACCATCACCTCATCGAAAAAATCATCCACCACGGGGCGAATTTCCGCGATGGAGGTATTCGCTGAAACATAGGCCTCCTCCAGGGAGGCGGCGTCTCCCGCGGATACGTTCGCCAACGCGTCTTTCACCGACTTTGAAACAGCACCCAAGGATTTGCTCAGCCTTTTCTCGGCGTCATCTACAAGAATATCCTCATCCAGGCTGTCCGCCGTATCATGTTCACCGCCCTGATTCGCCTGCCGGATGATGTTGCTCACCCGCTTGAAGGTCGTCGTGAGCGGCTCGAAGGTTTCTTCGCTCGAAGCCAACCGCTCCAGCGCGCGGAGCCGCGCCCTCGCGTCTATCACGTCGCGCCAGCCCGTGTCGCCTCCCGCCGCCAGCACCGCCTCCACCAGGTCGCCTCGCGCGCCGCCGCGCGAAAGACAGGCGGACACCCGGTTGCGCAGAAAACCCAAAACTCTTTCAACCGCCTCGCCCCGGTCTTTGAACTTATCCTCAAGGGGTTCGCTTGCGACTTCCACCCATTCAGGGAGGGAGATTCTGAAACCCTTGTCTTCCAGGATGAGCAGAATCGCATTGGCCGCGCGTCTGAGCGCATAAGGGTCCTCCGAGCCGCTGGGCAGGTAGCCAAGCCCCACCATGCCGACGATGGTGTCCATGCGGTCGGCAAGCCCGACGACGGCCCCCGCTAGGCCTACGGGTAAATCGTCTCCCTCGCCCCTGGGGAGATAATGCTCGTATATGGCGCGGGATACCGCCTCGTCCCTGCCCTCGCGTTCTGCGTAGCGCCGCCCCATGACGCCCTGTAGCTCCGGAAACTCATAGACCATGCCGCTGGTCAAATCCGCTTTACACAGAGACGCCGCTTCGTCCACGGAGCTCGCCAACGCGGCATCTCCCGGCGCAATCTTTTCGCACAGCCAAGCGCCCAGGCGCCTGAAACGCTCCACCTTGTCCCAACTCGTGCCCAGCCTCGGGTGATAGACCACGCCCTTCAACGCCTCCGCCATGTCGGCGAGGGGCTTTTGGAGGTCTTGCCGCCAATAAAAATCCGCGTCCTCCAATCTCGCGCGCACGACACGCTCGTAGCCCTTGCGCACCACGCCCATATCCTTCGCCCGCGTGTTGCTCACGCCGATGAAGGAGGGAACGAGCCGCTCTCCACCCTTCTCCTTGAGGGCAAAACACCTTTGGTGTATTTCCAGGGTGGAGATGATGACCTCGCCCGGCAGGTCCAGAAACTTCTCATCGAACCCGCACGCCACCGGAAACGGCCACTCCACCAGGTGCGCCACCTTTTCCACCAGGCGCTCCACGGCCTCTTCGTCCGCCGCGGGTTCGCCTCCTTGCGATTCAGCCGCTTCGAGAATGCTCGCTCGAACCATGGGGATGCGCCCGCCACCGCTCCCGTCATCGACGATGGGCTCTACATTATTCTCATGTAAGGCATGAATATATTCCTGGAAATTACTGATATTTAGGTTATTGCTTCCATGAAACCTGTGGCCATTCGTGATCGATCCAAAGCGCGGAAGAGATGCGCCCTCACTCAATGCGGGACCGTCGACGCGCTCCTGCCCATAAAGCGCCAAAACCCATTGCACGGGCCGGACGAAGGAAAACTTGCCTGCCCCCCAGCGCATGGATTTAGGGGACGGCAACTCCTGGACGAGTTTCGTCAGCAAAGGCCCCAAAACGGCTTTGGCCTCATCCCCCAAGTCTTCTCTGAAATACATCAGGCGCGCGCCCTTGGGCGTATCCACCTGTTTGAGTTCGGACACCTCTGCGCCATTCGTCCTCGCGAAGCCGAGGGCCGCTTTCGTCGGATTCCCGTCTTCATCGAATGCGTTCTTGACGGGAGGACCCAGGATTTCTTCTTGAAGCGGCTGCTGGCGCTCCGCCAAATCGGCCACGTGCAGGACGAGCCGTCTGGGCGTTCCGAACGTCTCCAGATCCTCGCAGGCGAGGCGCGCCTCTTCAAACGCCGCCTCGGCTCGAACCTTCAGCGCAGCGAGCATCCCCGGCATATAGATGGAGGGAATCTCCTCGGTCCCGATTTCAAAGAGCAGTTCTTTGCCCAAAACGACCCCCTAACTCTTGCCCGCGCTGGATTTCGCCTCTTCCGCTGCGTATTGCGCGGAATAGAGGGCGAGATGGTCCTCGCGCTGCGCCTCGTCCCTCATGAGAGGGAAACCGGCCTCGTAACGGGATTTCAGATAACTCTCGGCGCAGGCGCGCGCCATTTTTCTGATTCTGCCGATGTAGCGCGCCCGCTCGCTCACGCTGATCGCGCCTCGCGCATCCAGAAGATTGAAGGTGTGAGAACACTTGAGCGCGTGGTCATAGGCGGGAAACGTGAGGCCCTTCTCCACGAGGCGCAAACCTTCCGCCTCGTATTTATCGAAAATGTCGAAATGGATCGTTACGTCCGCTTCCTCGAAATTGTAATGGCTGAACTCCACTTCCGTCTGATGGTGCACGTCGGCGTACCGGACGACTCCGCCGTCGGTATCGCGCGCCCAGACGAGGTCGTACACGCTTTCCACCCCTTGCAGGTACATGGCGATGCGCTCAAGCCCGTAGGTCAGTTCGGCGGACACCATTTCCAAATCCAGACCGCCCGCCTGCTGAAAATAGGTGAACTGCGTGACCTCCATGCCGTCGAGCCACACCTCCCAACCCAGACCCCAGGCGCCCAGGTTGGGGGATTCCCAGTCGTCCTCGACGAAGCGGATATCGTGCTCGAGCGGGTCGATTCCCAAACTCTCGAGACTTTCCAGATACTGCGCCTGCACGTCGATGGGCGAGGGCTTCAAAATCACCTGGTATTGATAATAATGCTGGAGCCTGTTCGGGTTCTCTCCGTACCGGCCGTCCGTGGGTCTTCTGCTGGGTTCGACGTAAGCCACCTTCCAGGGCTCCGGGCCGAGGGCGCGCAGAAAAGTGGCCGGGTTCATGGTGCCCGCGCCCACCTCGATGTCGTAGGGCTGCTGGATGACGCATCCTTTTCGAGACCAGAACCTCTCCAACTCCATTATGACTTCCTGAAACGTCAACATATCGCTCAACCGAGAAACTCCTTATGTAGTACGCGCACCGCATTCTCGGAATCCGCCTGGCAAACCACGACGGATATGGAAATCTCGGAAGTCGAAATCATCATGATGTTGATGCGGCTTCTCGCCAAGGCGGAGAAAACGCGCGCCGCCACGCCGGCCTGGCTCTTCATGCCCACGCCCACGACGGAAACTTTTGCAATGTCGTCGTCGCGGGAGATTGCGGCGCCGCCGAAGGATTCATTGGATTTGCGCATGATTTCTTCGGCTTGCCCGGCCATGTCGCTGTTCACCGTGATGGAGATGTCGGTCAGAGCGTTTTCGCTCACGTTCTGGACGATCATATCCACCATGATGGATTTTTCGGCCAACTGGCCGAACAAAGCGGCGGCGATTCCGGGCCTGTCGGGCACGGCGCCAATCGTGAGTTTCGACTGCTTCGAATCGCAACTCACGCCGCGAACGGCGGGGGACTCGATTCCCGTCGACTCTGGAATGATCAATGTTCCCTCTCCTTCATCAAACGCGGAGCGGACGACGAGCGGAAGGGCATACTTCGCCGCCAGATCCACAGAGCGCGCCTGCAATACTTTCGCGCCCAGGGACGCGAGTTCCATCATCTCCTCGAACGATATCTGCTCCATGCGCTTCGCGTCGGGGACAAGGCGCGGGTCGGCAGTGTACACCCCGTCCACATCGGTATAAATCTCACAGCGGTCCGCTTCAAGCGCGGCGGCCAAGGCCACGGCGGTAAGGTCGGAGCCTCCGCGCCCGAGCGTCGTCTCCTCATCGAACTCGTCGACTCCCTGAAAACCCGCCGCGACGACCACCTTTCCCTCGTCGAGTTCCTTGAGAATCCTCGCCGGGCGGATGGAGCGTACGCGCGCGCGCGTATGGGCTCCCTCCGTCAGAATGCCCGCCTGCCCGCCCGTCAAGGATATGGCGGGGATTCCGGCCGCATCAAGGGCGATGGCCAGAAGCGAACTCGCAATGCGCTCCCCGGAAGTGAGCAGCAAATCTATCTCCCGCCCCACCGGCTGGGGCGAAAGCTCGTGCGCGAGGCGAATCAGTTTGTCGGTTTCGCCCGCCATCGCGCTCACCACGACGATGATGCGGTCCCAAGAACTTCTCGCCGACGACACCCGCTTGACCACGGCGCGGATCTTGTCCAGATTCGCAACCGACGTGCCGCCGAATTTCTTTACGACCAGACTCATTTTATCCCATTATCCGCCGAGCAATCGTTTTTTCACCGCATCGAGCGTATAGACGCGCCCTGCATGCCCCAGTTCTTCGGAAAAACCGACGCCTGAATTTTTTCGCGTCCCATCGCCTCCGCGAAACATATTCAAAAGGGCGGCCAATCCGCCCGAACGCTTCGGCGGAGTGAAATTCTCCCCATCGAAATCCGTCATGGCGAACGGGACGGCATCGGCGATCCATTCCTGGGATTCCACGCTGAAGCCACAATCCACCGCCACGAGGATGCGGCAGGGGCCGCTCAACTCTTCCAACAGGGGCGACATGAACCCGGCGTCGAACCTTTCGATGGACTCGATTTTATCCTCAGGCTCGCGCCACGGGGATGTGTCGGCCGCATCCTCGATCACAAAAACGAAATCATGTCTCGAAAGCGCCTCGCTCACCGCGGCGGATGCCTTCTCCCCCGGCTCATATACATCCGCACCCCCCAGTTTGGCAAAGCCCTTTGCGAGTTGCGAGTCGGTGATCAACGCCGATCTCCTGCCTCCCGTTTTTTCCGACATCCGCTCGACCTCTTCGGCGAGACCCCCGCCCCAAAGCCAGGCGGAGTTCGCCGCGAACATGCGGGTTTGCGCCTTTTCCCTCAAACCCGCGTGGGTGGAGAGCACCATCTGGGAATCATTGACGAAATGAACGAAACGACGCGCCTCCTCCGCTACCGGCATATGCTCCCCGATGGGTTTTCCGGTGATCGCATACGGGGGCGAGAAACCGCGAAAGGATTCTTGCGAAAGCGGCGCGCCCTCGCGCTGATAAAAGAGAAGCGCCTCGCAGCCGCCCAGGGATTCGAAGCGGAAAGATTCGCCCTCATCGGGCGGCATATGCCTTTCCAGATAGGCGATGAGTTCACGGTTCTCCTCGTCCGTGACGCCGAAGCCGGTCGGGTCCAGCATGACGACGCTCGTGGCGCCGGGCTTCAGGCAGACGAAGTTCAGCCGGAAAACCGCCTCCCCCGCCCTGGGGAGAAGGTCGGCGGCAGCGGACAGCATAAGGCCGGAAGACAGGGCGTCTGAGAAGCCGAAAAATTTCTTGAGAAACCCATCCAGGGAGGGATGCTCCTCACCGGATGCGAGAGACCATACGCCCGAAAATCCCGAACCCGCCAGGCGGTCCAGCGCGGGCGTACGCGCCCTTTGCAAAGGCGTTTCACCTCCAAAATCCGCCACCGGCCTGTCTGCGAGGCCGCGCGCGAGAACCATCAGGATTTTCCGCATCGGGAATTGATCTCTTGTCAGCGTGATCACATGAAAGCCATGCCGTCCGATTCCACTCGAATGAGCGCGTAAGCAGGCTGCACCACGTCGAGGCGGGAAATCTCCTCGAGCGCGTTTTGCATGTTCGCCTCCGTCGCATTGTGAGTCAGCAACACGAGGCGGGCATAGCCGTCTTCGTCGGCGCGGCTCTTCTGGACGACGGTTTCGAGACTGATGTCGTGTTCGCCGAAAACGCCGGAGATGCGGCTCAACACCCCCGGTTTGTCCAAGGCCGCGAAGCGAACGTAGAAGCGCGTCGAAATTTCACGGGGCGTCAGGATGTCGAGACGCGCGCGTTGATCCGGCAAAAACGCGGCGGTGGGGATCCGTGAGTCGCCCCCGTTCTTGAGCCATCTCGCCACTTCGATGATATCGCCCACCACGGCGGAGGCCGTGGCCTCCGAACCCGCGCCTTTGCCGATGAAAACCTGCGGCCCGGCATTCACGCCCGAGACGGCCACGGCATTGTAGACCCCTCCCACCCGCGCCAGGGGGTGGCTTTCGGGGAGCATTGCCGGATGGACGCGAATATCGAGTTTTCCGTTTTTCTCGCGCGCCATGGCGATGAGCTTGATCCGGTAGCCGAGTTCCTTGGCGATGTCGATATCGGCGGACGTGATTTGTCGTATCCCCTCGGTGTGGTATTCCTCAACGTCCACGGGCGTGCCGTAGGCCAGGTTCGCCAGAATCGCTATCTTGTGAGACGCATCGACGCCGTCGATATCGAAAGCCGGGTCGGCCTCGGCATAGCCGAGTTCCTGCGCACGCGCGAGCGTTTCTCCGAAATCCGCGCCCATCTCCGTCATACGGCTCAGAATATAGTTGCACGTTCCGTTCAGGATGCCGGCGAGCCTCTCGATTTTATCCGCAGCGAAGGCCTCGCGCAGGTTTCTGACTATCGGAATGCCGCCCGCGACGGACGCCTCGAAACCCAGCGGGCAGCCGGCCCTCTCCGCCGCGGCGAATATCTCCTCACCGTGAACGGCGAGCACCGCCTTGTTCGCGGTCACCACCGGCTTTTTCTTCTCGATCGCCCGCAGGATGTGGCGTCTGGCGTCTTCCGTCCCCCCGATGAGTTCCGCGACCACGTGAACCTCGGGCGCGTCGATGACGGCCTCGAAATCCGTGCCCATATTCTCGGGCGCCACCCCGCGCGCCGTCTTCTTCTTGGCGAAAACGCTGCGATCCGCGATTCTGGAGACGCACACCTCCACGCCGAGGCGTCTTTTGATCAACTCCCGCTGCTCGTCGAGCAGATTCACCACGCCGCTTCCGACGGTGCCCAAACCCAGTATGCCGACGCAAATTTTCTTCATATTCCTTCGACCCGATGAGCGGCGAACTAGCTCGCCGCCCGCCTGGGCGCTTTCTCCTGAAACAGGGGTCGTAAGTTTCTGAGCGCCTGCCGCGTGCGGTGTTCGTTCTCCACGAGCGCGAAGCGCACGTGCCCGTCGCCCAACTCGCCGAAGCCGACGCCGGGAGAGACGGCCACCTCGGATTCGGTCAACAAGAACTTGGAAAACTCCAGAGAACCCATCTCTCGATAGGCCTGGGGAATCTCCGCCCATACGAACATCGTGCCCCTGGGTTTTTGAATCTGCCAGCCGATTCTCTCCAACCCGTTGCACAGCACGTCGCGGCGATTCTGGTAAATCCCCCGAATTTCCTCTACACACTCCTGAGAACCGTTGAGCGCGATGATCGAAGCAATCTGGATGGGCTGGAACGCGCCGTAGTCGAGGTAGCTCTTGATGCGCCTGAGCGCGCCGATGATCTCCCTGTTCCCCACGGCGAAGCCAATCCGCCATCCGGGCATGGAGTAGCTCTTCGAGAGCGAGAAAAACTCCACGCTCACATCCTTGGCGCCCTTTACCTGCAAAATGCTGGGCGGTTCATAGCCGTCAAAGCCCAAATCCGCATAGGCGAAATCGTGGACAACGATGAGGTTGTATTCCTTCGCGAAGGCGACGACTTTTTCGAAAAAATCAAGGTCCACGCAAACCGTGGTGGGGTTGTGCGGGAAGCTCAAAACGAGGATTTTCGGCCGCGGCCAAATCGGACGGATGATATCGGTCATGTTTTCAAAGAAATCATCCCCCTGCGAGAGCGGCACGTGGACCACGTTGCCGTTCGCCAGTACCATGGCGTAGGTATGGATGGGGTACGTGGGGCTCGGCACCATGACCAAATCGCCCGGGTTCGTGATGGCCAACGCGAGGTGGGAGATCCCCTCCTTCACGCCGATGGTGACGATGGCCTCCTCTTCAGAGTCGATGTTCACGTCATAGCGGCGGCCGTACCAGTCGGCGATGGCCGTCCTCAGCCGGGTGATGCCCCGCGAAGCGCTGTAGCGGTGATTCCTGGGGTTCGTCGCCGCCTCCACGAGTTTTTCCACGATGTGCGGCGGGGTGGCGAGGTCGGGGTTTCCCATGCCGAAATCGATGATGTCGTCGCCACGGCGTCGAGCCTCGATCTTCAACTCGTCGACGCTCGCAAAGACATAGGGCGGCAGGCGCGTAATGCGCTGGAACTCATACACGTTCAAAAATCCTCAACTGACCGGCAAGGATACCAGGCGGTGGGAGGGCGCCGGAACGTTCCGGCCCGAGCCGTCGGCCGTCATGAAGGCGCGGCCCTCGGGGTCTCCCTCCAATTTCCCCTCCCCCGACTTCCGGGAAGCGTGCAAGGCCTCCTCCGCATTGTAGGAGCTTCTCACGAAAGGGCCGGCGAACACGTGCGCGAAACCCCTCGCCTCGCCCGCCAGCCGGTAGCGCGCGTAGACGTCCGGATGAACGTATTCGCGAACGGGGATCGACTTCTTCCTGGGCGAGAGGTACTGACCAATCGTCATTATCCGGCAATCGACGCTTTCAGCCCTCAAATCATCCATCAAGGAGAGCACGTCCTCTTCGGTTTCGCCCATCCCGACCATGACGCCGCTTTTCGTCACCATTTCCGGGTCAATCCCTCTCGCCATGCCGATGACGCGCAGGGAGCGTTCGTAATCGCCGTTCGGGCGCGTGCTCTTGAACAGCCGCCTCACCGTCTCGATGTTATGGTTGAACACGTCCGGCCCTGCGCGGACCACCCGCTCGACCGCCTCGAAATCGCCCATGAAATCACTCACCAAAACTTCCACAGTGGTCTCGGGCAGCAAATCGCGAATCGCCTCGATGGTCGCCACCACGTGGCCGGCCGCGCCATCGGGCAAATCGTCGCGATTCACCATCGTAACGACCACATGCTTTAATCCCAAGTGTTTCGCGGCCTCCGCCACGTGCAGCGGCTCGTTTACGTCCAAAGGCTCGGGCGCGCCCTTCGTGACGGCGCAATAGCCGCAAGTTCTCGTGCAGACGTCCCCGCCAATCATGAAAGTGGCCGTGTCGCGCGAGAAACACTCGAACAGGTTCGGGCAACGGGCTTCCTCGCACACGGTGTGCAGATGCTTGTTGCGCATCAGCGCCTTGACCTCGTGCGCGCGGCTCGGGCTCGGCAAGCGTTTTACGAGCCAGGGCGGAAAGCGTCGAGAAGCCATCGAATCGTCTCCTGTCCCGGAAATCGGAAGGCTCATATTAGGAACGCGAAGCGCGGGTGTCAAGATTAAAGTCGTTTGTAGCTAATAAACCACAAAACATTGTATTCACGGATATTTTACATGGCTATAATTTTTGCACTTAGGGGTTTGACTCTCACTTGCATCTCGGAGAGCGCCTTTTGGGCCTCGGCCTTGTCCCGATAGTGCCCCACGCGGACGCGATACCATTTGCCCTTCGGGCCAAGATCCGCATTCTTGATGAAGGGCTGAAAGCCCGCATCCCTCAGCTTTCGCACGACTCGAAGCGCCACGTCGAATTTCTTGACCGAGACGACCTGAATGGTATATCCGCCTTCCTTTGCCCAGGGTTTCGTCGTACGAGACGCCGCTTGTCCAGGTTTTTCCGCTTCGTGAACGGCTTTGTCCGTATTATCGTTCTCCTCGTCGACTTTCTTTTCGGGAGCTTTCTCTACCGACGCAGTTTCCGGCTGGGGGGCCGGTTTCGGTGGGGTTTCCTTTTTCACCACGGGCAGCTTGATGGGCTCGATGGGCTGCTCGTCTTCCCGGGTCTCTTTCAGCAAGTCCTGATAAAATTTCGGTTTGATGGCTTCCGCGGGCTTGTTCGCCACCTCGATTTCAGTTTCGGGTTCGGGCTTTTTTTTCAGCGCGGCGGCCGCCTCGCGCTCCGCCTCTTTCTCCCCGTCCTTTTCAAGAACCTTACGCTCGGGCGCGGCCCCGGCCTTGGCCACCTCGCTCAATGCGTCATGCGCGCCCCAGAGGTAGCCGAGGCTGAAGGACCCGGCAACCGCCGCGAGGAGGATGAGCGCAAAAACGCCCGCCTGCAGTTTGCCGAAAACAATCCTGTAGCGTTTCGCGGAAGCTCGGCGCCGGGACTTCATGGACTTCTCGATTCGCGGGCGGATGCTGTCTACATCTTCTCGGGAGCGGAGACTCCCAATAGATTCAAACCATTCCTCAAGACGACTTGCACGCACTTCGCGAGGCGCAGACGGGCGCGGGTGAGTTCTTCGCCCTGGCCCAGGATGCGGTTGCGATTATAGTAGGCATGGAATTGTTTGGCGAGCGCGATGAGGCCGAACGTGACGTGGTGGGGTTCGGACCTCTCCGCCGCGGTGCGGACCACGTCGGGCCATTCGAGGAGATTCTTCATGAGCCGGCGCTCCTCGTCCAGCACGAGCACGCCGGGAGGCGGCTCATCGAGGCCATCGAACGACTCGCCCTCCTCCTCCGCCTGCCTGAAAAGACTGCAGGCGCGCGCATGGGCGTATTGCACGTAATAGACCGGGTTCTCGCTGCTTTGCTCTTTCGCCAAATCGAGATCGAACTCCAGCGCCGCGTCCGCGCTCCTCATCAGGAAGAAAAAGCGGGCCGCGTCCACGCCCACCTCGTCCACCACGGTGGACAGTTCCTCGAACTCGCCCGCGCGCGTGCTCATCTGCACCGCCTCGCCGCCGCGGCGCAGGCTCACGAACTGAACGAAGAGAACGTCGAGCTTTTCAGGGTCATGGCCGAGCATCTCCATCGCCGCGCGCACCCGAGGCAAATACCCGTGGTGATCCGCTCCCCAGATGTTGATGTAGCGATCGAAGCCGCGCCCATACTTGAGATGGTGATAGGCGATGTCAGACGCGAGATAGGTCGGGCGGCCATCTTCGCGCACGACGACGCGGTCCTTCTCATCGCCGTACGCGCTCGAAGCGAGCCATTTGGCCCCGTCTTTCTCATAGAGTTTTTCGTTCGCTTCCAGATCGGCGACCGCCTCTTCCACCCTGTTGCCGTTTTCGTTGAACAAAGACGACTCGCTGAACCACTCATCGAAGCGAACCCGGAACCCGGCGAGAGATTTCTGGATGTCCTCCAGAATCAAATCCTTGGCGATGACGCCCGCTTGCGAGAGAAGCGACTCTTCATCTTCGAGCGCACCGACGCCCTCGCGGAACCTCGCGGATTTGACGATCTCGCGAATGTATTCCCCCTGGTAGGCGTCCTCGGGAAAGGGAACATCCTCTCCCTTCACGTCCTGCAAATAACGCGCGCAGGCCGATTTCGCCAGCGTCTCTATCTGGTTGCCCGCGTCATTGATGTAGTACTCCCGGTGCACGCGAAAGCCCGAAGCCTCCAGCACGCGCCCCAGAACGTCGCCCAGCGCGGCGCCCCGTCCATGGCCGACGTGAAGCGGCCCCGTGGGGTTCGCGCTCACGAACTCCAGGTGCACGGATTTTCCCGCTCCCGATTCGTTTTTTCCAAAATCATCCGGCGCGCAGAGAATGTCCGTGAGCTTCGCGCACAGGTAATCCCCGTCGAGATACAGGTTGATGAAGCCGGGCTTTTCGATCCGGACGTCTCTCAAGAACCCTTTGGGCGCCTCGAAGTGCCTGACGATTTTTTCCGCAATCAACAGCGGCGCCTTGCGCTCGGCTCTCGCCAGCGTCATCGCGATATTGCAGGAGAAATCGCCGAACGCCTCGTTCGGCGGCGTCTCGATGACGACCGGGGGCCTCTCCCCGGAGGTCAGGTCGCCCGCCGCGCGCGCGCTTTCGAATGCGTTCTCGAACATGGGGATCATCAGTTCTTTGAGCACGGAAGCCTCATCAAAGAATCATCGCCGAAACGAAGGAACAAATACCGCCCCCGCGCGATTCCGTCAACGCGAAACGGCGGCGCGGCGCCGAGGCAGGGATTTTCCGCCATGATATTGCAGAAACGCCTCCGCGCACCCGATGATTTCAGACCCAAGGGATGCGGCGAATCGAATGGAAAAACATTTATCAGGCGTCAGGCGGAGGACCTCTCTCATCGCGGCGACGGAACCCGCGCGCAGGCGCATCTCCCGCGCAGCAGGCTCCGGGCATCTCGCGCAGCGGAGCTCGCCCGTGGCGACATCGAAGCGCGCCGCCTCGCTTCCCGGTTTTTTCTCGCACGCCGCGCAGTAGTCGAGGCCCGGGCCGAGCCCCATCGTCTTGAGCAGCATCAGAAGGAATACCCCCTCCATGCCCGCCGCGCCCGCGCCCTTCTCCAGCGCTTCGAACGAGGACCTGAGCAAGAGATAGTGCGCGCTCTCGCCCTCGTCCACGCCCAACACCACATCGATCACCTTCAAGAGGCGCGACGCCACCCGCATGGCCTCGTAGTCACTCCAGAGCCTTTGGTAGACCCGTGTCGTCTCGCATTTTCGCATCGCGCCCAAACCCGAACCGCCGCGCCGGCTCCATTCGATATGACTCACGCTCGCGGGTTCGAGTCCCACGCCCACCCTCGACTTCGCCGAGCGCACGCCCTTGGCCACCAGGCGCGCCTTGCCGTGGCCTTTGGTCAAAACCGTCACTATCAGGCTCGTGTTCGAGTATGGACGCGCGTTCAGGACGATGGCTTCGTCGCTCAGAATGGCCAAGAAAACGCCTCCCGACAGGTCTTCTTTTTCAGGCCTTGACGAAATCGGGCGGATGAGAGATAGTTTGCGGCCTGAAAGATTCTATTTTCTGACGCCTTATACCGCAAACGGGAGGAACACAACCAATATGCCGGGAGTAAAAGTACACGAAGGTGAATCCATCGACAAGGCTTTGAAACAGTTCAAGAAACAATGCGAAAAATCAGGCATTCTCACGGAAATCAAAAAGCGCGAGTATTATGAGAAGCCCAGCGTGAAGCGCAAGAGAAAGATACTCGCCGCGCACAAAAAGCGCATGCGCGCCCAGAACCGCTAAGCCTGAACATTCTCATACCCGAGTTCGGAAAGCGCGGCGTCCTTCTGCCGCCAGTTCGGCTTGACGCGAACCTTGAGGCCGAGAAATATCCGCTCGCCGAGGCGCCGTTCGATCTCCTTTCTTGAAAACTCTCCGATTTTCTTGATCCGGCTGCCTCCCTTGCCCACCAGAATACCCCGCTGGCTCTTCCGCTCCACGAAGATTTCCGCCTCGACGCGCAACAGGCCCGAACGCTCGTCGCGCTCCATCTCGCGAACCCTCACCGCCACCGCGTAGGGAATCTCCTTGTGCAGCAGGCGGTACGCCTGCTCGCGAACGAACTCCTCTATCAGGAGCGCTTCGCTCACGTCCGTCGTCATGTCGGGAGAAAAGTATCTCGGTCCCTCGGGAAGCGCCCCGATGATGTTCTCCACCAGCGGCCCCACGTTGTCCCCCTTGAGCGCCGAGACGGGATAGGCGCTCTTGAACCCCTCGTCTTCGGCGTATTTCGCCAGAACGGGCAGGAGCTTCGTCTTGTCCTTGATGCGGTCCACCTTGTTGATGACGAGAAACACAGGCACGCCCGCATCCTCGATGAGCGCGAGTGCGTTCTCATCCACCTCCCCTTCGGGGTCGTCCGTCATGAACAGGGCGAGGTCGGCGCCCGAGCAGGCGGCCTTCACCTCTTCGAGCAGAAAACGCCCGAGCTTCGAGGCGGGGCGCTCAAAGCCGGGCGTGTCGAAAAATGCCGCCTGCGCGCCCTCCGTGTTCAACACGCCGAGCAGCCTGCGCCTCGTGGTCCCGGGCTTACGGGTGACAATGGCGAGTTTCTCGCCGAGGATGCGGTTGAGCAGGGTGGATTTGCCCACGTTCGGGCGTCCGATGATGGCGATGAAGCCCGAGCGGAATCCTTCGGGCGTATCGAGGCGCTCCCCGGTGCTTCTCAAGATTTTATCGAGGTCGAGCGTGCGCGCGTCGCCCCGGGTTCGAGGTCTCTTTTTCTTCGGCGGCACCCGCGCGCCCTACCGGAAGGCCCCGTCGATGCCAAGCTCCCTGAGCTGAAGGCGCTCGACCGAGGCCGGCGCGCCGGTCATCAGGCAGGTGGCTTTCTGGGTCTTGGGAAACGCGATGACGTCGCGGATGGAGGGGGCGCCCGTCAAGAGCATCATGATGCGGTCCAGACCGAACGCGATTCCCCCGTGGGGCGGCGTGCCGAACTCCAACGCCTCCATGAAGAAACCGAAGCGCCGCTGCGCCTCTTCTTCGTCCATGTCCAGGGCGGCGAACATTTTCTGCTGCACCTCGCGCTGGTGGATCCGCCGGCTGCCGCCGCCGATCTCGTTCCCGTTCACCACCATGTCGTAGGCCTGGGAGCGGATGGCGCCGGGGTCGGAATCGAACAGCGGGGCGTCTTCGGGCACGGGCGCCGTGAAGGGGTGGTGAAGCGCGTGAAACCGCTTCTCCGCCTCATCGTATTCGAGCAGCGGGAAGTCCACGACCCAGCAGAAATCGAAATTCTGATCGTCGCGGGCGACGAGACCCAGCCGCGCGCCGATTTCTTCGCGCAGATGACCCAGCACCGACGCGCTCACCGCCGGGGCGTCGGCCACCATCATCAACAGGTCGCCGACCTCCACGCCCGCTCTCGCGCCGACCTCCTCCAACTGGCCGTCCAGGAAGAACTTGGTGATGTTCGATTCATACCCGTTTTCCGTCCGCTTCGCCCAGGCGAGGCCGCCCGCGCCCAACTCCTGGGCGCGCGCGATGATGCCGTCGATTTCTTTTCTCGACGCCGACGCCATGCCCGGCCCCGCCATGGCGCGCGCCACGCCGCCCTTCTCCACCGCGCCCCTGAACACCTTGAACTCGCTCGCCTGCGCCACGTCGGTGAAGGTGGCCAGCTTCATGCCGAAGCGCCTGTCCGGCCTGTCGGTTCCGTACTGCGCTATCGCCTCTGCGTAGGGGACCCGCTCGAAGGGGGTTTCGATCTCGACCTCGCCCACCTCTTTCCATATCCTGGCCACCAGACCTTCCATGAGGCCGAAGAAGGCTTCGCTGTTCAGGAAGGAGCACTCGATGTCGATCTGCGTGAACTCGGGCTGCCTGTCGGCGCGCAAATCCTCGTCCCGGAAGCATTTCACGATCTGGTAGTAGCGATCGAAACCCGCCACCATGAGAATCTGCTTGAACATCTGGGGGCTCTGGGGGAGCGCAAAGAAACTCCCGCGCGCGAGACGGCTCGGCACCAGGTAATCCCTCGCTCCCTCGGGCGTGCTCCTGGTGAGCACCGGGGTCTCGACGTCGACGAATTGGTTTTCCGTGAGGAAATTGCGGATCACCTGGGTCGCCTGATGGCGCCTGATGAAATTTTCCCGCAGGGCGGGCCGCCTGAGGTCGAGGTAGCGGTACTGGAGGCGCAGCGCTTCACCCGCGTCGGAATCGTCTTCTATCTCGAAGGGCGGCGTTCTCGCCTCGCTAAGAACTTCCAGCTTCGTTATCCGGACCTCGACTTCGCCGGTCGCGAGATTGGGATTCGCCATCCCCTCGGGGCGTTCGAGAACAACCCCCCGGACGGCGAGCACCCACTCGCCGCGCACCCGCTCGGCGAGGGCGTGGGCCGCCTCGTCGTAAGAAGGATCGGCCACCACCTGGGTGACGCCGTAGCGGTCGCGCAGATCGATGAAGATCAATCCGCCGTGGTCTCGGTTCGACCCCGCCCAACCCATGAGAACGACCTCGGCGCCGACGTCGGAGGCGCGAAGCGACCCGCAGTCGTGCGTCCTTCCTTCTTCCAAAAGCTCGCTCAAGATTTCTTATCCCTCATTCATGTCCGCGCTTGAATTTTCGCATCCCTTCACTGGCGCGGGAGCCTATCCGCTTCGCATCAGGAATTCAACCATCCTGCGCCCGCCTCTTCATTATACGGGAAAGCCAGACGATTCCGCCGAGACCGATCCAGACGGCCACGCCCACCGAGGCCCAGGCCGCCGTCCACTCGGTGGGGAGAACCTCGCCCCGGGAGCCCGGGTTCGTGATGTCGAGAATGTAGCCCACCTCGATGGAGGAGAGCGCGCCGAAGAGAAAACCGAACCCGGCGAGGCAGCCCAGCGCCGTGCCCAAGTGGCGCTTGGGGGCGATTTCGCTCATCACGACCAGAAAGACGGACGCATCGACGGCCATCGTCACCGCCCAGACGAGCGCCACGACGAGTAGAACCGGAATGGGCGCGTGGAACAGAAGGCCGATACCGAACGTCATCGCGCCGCTCAGGAACAGACTCCCCCCGATGCTCCGGAGACGACCGAACCTGTCCGCCGACCATGCGCCGATGAAATTCGAAAAGGCCGATATCGCGATCATGAACGCCAGCGCCGTCGCGGCGTTGTCCACGGCGCCTCCTCTCGGCAGGCCGTGCGCCACGAACGCCGAGGCGAGGAACGTGACGCCCCAGCCCCTGAAGGCGAACATCTCCCAGCGGTGCATGACGTAAGCGCCGATGAGCACCCAGCACCCGAGCGGCAGGCGCGGGAAGGAGAATCTCTCCCCTCCTCCCGATTCCCCCCTGCCGGGGTCGGGCGCCCAGAGCAGCACCATCATCACGCCGGCGACGGGGCCGAGCGAGCCCGCGGCGAAGGTGAAGCGCCAGCCGAAATCGGGAAGCAGATAACCCGTCAAAAACATCGAGACCGACACGCTGAAGGTGAAGAAAAAGGCGTAGCCCGAGACCGTCTTCGCCCTGAGAGCAGGCGAGGCGTGCTCGGCCACGATGCGAAGACCCGGCCCGAACACGCCCGCAAGCCCCACCCCGCAGGCGCACCGCAGAAGCGCCGCCGTCCAAAGCCCCTCGGCGAAGAAGGGGAACATGAGGTTCGTGAGGCCCAGCCAGGCGGCCGAGAAGAGGTATATGGTTCTCGCGCTGAAATAGTCCGTCGCGCCGGTGAGAACGGCGGAGGCGACGACGTAGCCCACGTAAAACATGAAATAGATGAAACCGGCGTCCGCGTTGGTGAGGGACCACTCCGCCTTCAGAATCGGGATGGCGGTCGGGTAGTTGGCGTAGACGAGCATGATGGGAAGCTGGGAGAAACTCAGAACCCACAGGGACGCCTGACTGAGGCGCGCTTTTCGGGGATTTTCCATGTATTCAGCGATTGGTTGGCTCTGCGCCTAGGCGAAGTCGTTTTCCCAGATGCGCTTCAAGCGCTCCATCTCGTCTTCTTCCAGCGGCTCGGCGCCGACGCAGGAGAGCGCTTCCGCGAGTTGCTCCTCGCCCGAGAAACCCACCAGGGCGCAGGAAACCTCTTCATGCATCAGGACGAAGCGGAGCGCCGCCTGCGCCAGCGCGCGTCCCTCGCGAACGAGAAACGCGAGCTTTTCGGCGCGCGCCGCGTCCTTATGGTATTCCGAGCCGAGGGACAGCGCCGGCGGACGTTCATCCAGAAAACCCAGCAGGTTCGGCTCCGCCGTCAGCGCGCCCAGCGCCAGGGCGCGAATCGCCAGCACTCCCATGCCGATGGACGCTGCGCGCTCGATGAGCAGCTTATAGTCCACCGCGCCGAAACCCTCGGGCACGGGATAGGCCGCGCTCGGGTTGAGCAGGTTGAAATACGCCTGCACCGCGTGGAACTCGCCGCTCTCGACCATCTCGGCCAGCGAGTCGGGATGCCCGACCCCGGTGAAGCCGAAAAAGCGCACGAGGCCGCGCTCGCGCAATGCCTTGAAGCCGTCGAGCACGCCGCCTGAGCGAAATATATCGGAGAGATCGAACACCACCTCCCCCACCGGCCAGTCTCTCCCGGGCGCCACGTAGTTGTGGATCTGGATCAGATCGACATGGGGTCGATCCAGCCGCGCGAGGCTCTTCTCCACCGAGGCGACCACCGCCTCTTCGGGCGCTTCGCGCTCCTCGGCGGTGAGGCGGATCTTCGTCGTGAGGACGACGTCCGCCCCCAGTTTCTTGAGCGCGGCGCCCAGATTGGCTTCGGACTTCCCGTTCCCGTAGCCCATCGCCGTATCGAAGAAGTTCACGCCCCCGTCCAGCGCGCCGCGAACCGCGCGGAGCTGCCCCTCGTGGTCGTCGCCCACCATGAGGCGGCTGATCCCGCCCGTGCCGAAACCTATCTCGGACACCGGGACGCCCGTGCTCCCCAGGGCGCGCATGCGCATCGTCTGCCTCTCCATAAAATTTCTCCATACGTCCGGGGCGAAGCCTACCACGAGCGGGCGAGCAGGCGAAGGAGAACGGGGCTGTTGAAAAAAACCCCTTGTCGGGTACGTCCTTTTGCTTTTGATCGTCATTCCCCTGCCATGAAAACCAACCGCCCTACCCCCCCTTGTCGAGGCTGTTGAAAAACCCTCTCCGTCTCATCCTGAGTAGCGGCGAAGCCGCGTATCGAAGGTCAATCACGACCAATGCGGGAGCGATTGCCTCTCGCCCGGCGCGAGGCGTTCGATTCCCCTCGCCCTTCGATACGCCGCCTCCGGCGGCTACTCAGGGTGAGGGGGGAAGAATGCCGCATAAGCCAGGAACGAAAGCAAAATTCCTCATCCCGAGTAGGCGCGCTTGCGCGCCGTATCGAGGGACGAATGCGCGCCCGGCGCATTTTGATGTAGGATAGGCGTATTCCTTACATGGAGAGAACGTGCACCCCCTGCATCTGCTGGCGGTCGGTTACATAGCGGGTCTGTTGACGGGCGGGGTTTCCTTCGACTTCGAGCGGGGAGACGCGGCGTCGACCCTCACCGCCGCGCTCGTGCCGGCCTTCTCGATCATCCTCGCCATGAGCCGCCGCATTCGCGGAAAGACCCAGGGGCTCCTCGCTGCAACCCTCGTGTTCATGGGATTCGCCGCCTCTTTCGCCGTGCCCGCCCTCCACCGCCATGCGACGCCTGCGCATCACCTGCTGCGACAGGTTCCCTACGAGCGCATGAACCTCACGGGCCACCTCTCCCGGCCCGTGGAGCGAAACAAAAGCGCGTCGCGCAGGCCGCGCATATACCTCGAAGTGGAGCGCGCCCTCATCCGCGGCGTCGAGGTTCCTATGACCGGCGTCGTTCGGATCACGCTGGCCTCACGCCTCGAGAAAATCCCCGAGGTGGGCGACAGGCTTCTCATCCGGCGCGTCCGCCTGAGGCCTCCCGAGCGCTTCAAGAACCCGGGCGGGTTCGACTACCGCGAATTCCTGCGGCTGAGAGGCGTCCACGCCGTCGCCTACGGCTCCGTGCGCAACGTTCATCTTTTAGAACCGATGGAGAAACGGGGCTGGCGGCGGATTTTGTTCCGCTTCCGCGAGCGCATGAGCGCCCACATGCGCGCCGTCTACCCCGAGCGCGCCGCCGGCCTCATCGAGGCGATGACCATCGGCCTGCGGGACGGCATCGACACCAAACTCAAGGACGCCTTCAGGAAGTCGGGCGCTGCGCATCTGCTCGCCATCAGCGGGCTTCACGTGGGCTTCATCGCCGCTTTTTTCTTCTTCGGCCTGCAAGGTTTTCTCCGCAGGCTTCCGCCCTGGGCTTTCCCCCTGCGACCGTTCGTGTTCACGCCGTCGAAACTCGCATCGCTCGGCGTCATCCCCCTCGTGATTCTGTTCGCGCTGCTGAGCGGCGCGCGGATTTCCACGGTGCGCGCCACCATCATGATCGTCACCTATCTCCTCACCCGGCTCCTGGAGCGGCCCGGATCGGCGATCCACTCCGTGCTTCTCGCCGCCCTGATCATCCTGCTGGTTGAACCCGGCTTCATCTGGGACGTGGGGTTTCAACTCTCCTTCGTTGCGGTGAGCGCCATCATCCTGGCGGCGGACAGGCTCCCGCGGCCCGAAGCGCGCCTGAGAATCCGGGAGAAGGAGTGGTGGCTCGCGCGCGCGCACCAACTCGCCGTCATCCAACTGGTCGTCACCGCGTCGATCACGCCGCTCACGGCGCTCCATTTCCATCAGGCGCATCCCATCGGCCTGATCGTGAATTTTCTGCTCATTCCGCTCGCCTCGCTTCTCGTGCCCCTCGCCTTCGCGGCGAGCGCCATCGCCGCCCTCATTCCGGCGGGCGCGGGCGCGCTCCTGCTCCCCGCCGCGTGGCTCGCCGGCGCTCTCGCGCAGTTCATGATTCTCGTGTCGACCTGGTCCGCCTCCATTCCATGGGCCACGATCATTGCGCCGAGTCCCCAGGCCTGGCTCATCGCCTCCGTCTACGCACTCATGGCCCTGGCGTTGCGATCAAGGCGCGCGCGGCGGCGGCGAATCGCCTGGGCGGGCGTGTGCTGCCTGATTTTTTTCCTCCTGCTCCCCGGCGCCTCTACACAGGCCTCAGGGCCAAAGCGGACCACGCTGCTTCTTCCCGACGCCGGTAACGTGGACGCCTTTTTCCTGCGCCTCCCCGACGGGAAAGGGCTGGCGGTCGACGCCTCAGGCAAACGGGCGGGCGGCTTCAACGCCTGGGGAAACGTGCTCGCTCCCCTGATGCGCCGGGAGAACGAGTTGAGCTGGCGCACGATGCTCAGCCTCTCCAGATATCCCAAAGAGCAACTCGCTGCGAACGCGTTCGCCACAGGCATACGGATCGAAAACCTGCTTCGCATAGGCGACCTCAGGACTTCCGCGCCGTATCGCTCCCGTCTCAGCAAGCGGCGCCGCTCTCCCCGCGCCATATGGCGGATGAGCGGAGGCGCAGCGCGGGTTTCCCTGCATTCGTGGAGAGGAGGCGCGATGGGTTTCGAGGTTCAAAACCCGGGTTCGCGCTGGCTGCTCATGCTGCGCTCCAGATATCCGGCGTTCGACGCAAGGTGGTTTCGAGGCAAGAGATACGACCTCGTGCGCCTGCCCGAGAGCCTGCTCAGAAAACGGGAAGTGCTCGACTGGCTGGAGGCGCGTCCGCCCCGCGCCGTCGTGGCCGCTCCCCAGAGGGTGGAATGGATGCGGACCGGCCTTTGGCGCGAAACGAGGAGAAGGCAGAGAAGACTGGGGGTCTATCGCCCCTGGCGCGGGGGAATGCTGCGCGTTCGGGCGGGCGGCGGGGCGGCTGGCGCGCGTCTTTTAATCGAGCGATTCCGCGCGCCCGAACCCTGGCCCGGGAGCGGCGCCGCTCGGTGGGTCGCGTTTCGAAGGAGTCTCGCGCCTGGATTATCAAACCGCGGGAAGATAAATCGACGGGTCGCCTACACCAGGTGAACCGAACCGAGGTTGTTGAAAAAGCCCCTTCACGAAAATCCTTCATTCGCGGAGGCGGCCTTTGATCGTCATTTCGGCGCACGCCGGAATCCAGAGCCGAGGAGGAAGGCAACAGCACCGGACAGCCCCAAAAACAACAAGACAAAAACAATAAAGCCAAAACCAAATTCCCTGGATTCCGGCGTGCGCCGGAATGACGGCGGGGACAAGCCCCTGGGAGAAGAAAAGCGGGGTCATCGGATGGCCCTGCGCAGGGCGCGATAGTTCTGTAGCAAGACAAGCCTTTTGGGTTGTCCTGCCCTCCGTGGTTGTCCTTTGTCAGGACAGGCACGGAGGCCTGTCCCTACGGTGAATAATTCAACGATCGGGATTCCCTCCCCGACGAGGGATTTTCAACAGCCCCGAACCGGGCGGGCCGCCTGCTCCCGGTGATACAAGCCCCCGTGGAACGGCCCCGAATCAGTCGCCCGCGTCGGGCGGGGGCGCCGTGGCGGCCCCGCCCCGGAAGGACTTCACCGTCCGCGTCCAGCGGGAGGAAAGAACCTCCCGGTCGATGGGGCAGTCGATGACGTGGACGCCGCCCCCCGCCTGGGATTCGCGGATGGCGCTCGCCAACTCCTCCGCCGACTCCACGCGCCGGCCATGCGCGCCGAACGCGCGCGCGAGGGCCGGGAAATCGGGGTTGTTGAGCGAGGTGGCGATGTAGCGCTCGCCGAACACGTGTTTTTGCGAGTGCCTGAGCGCGTTGTATTCCCCGTCGTTGAAAATGAGATAGGTGATGGACAGATCGAGCGCCATAGCCGTGGCCAGTTCGCCGCAGACCATGGTGAAGCTGCCGTCGCCCACGACGGCGCACACGGGCCGCTCGGGCGCGCCCAGCTTCGCCCCGATGGCCGCGCCCACGGCGTAGCCCATCGACTGGTAGGCTTCGGAGAGCAAAATGCTTCTCGGGCGGTGGACGACGAACGCCTGCTCCATGAGCCAGCTCTGGGTGGCCGAGGAATCGGAGACGAAAATCGTATCCGGCGAGGCGTTATCGCGCAGCGTCTTCATCACGAACAGACCGTGAAAGGGCGGCTCGGCGGGCTGCGCCAGAAACGAACGGAGCCTCTCCTCATAGCGCCTTTTCCCTTCGCGCACGCGGACGTGACCTTCAGAAAGCGCGGCGTCCTCAGCGTCGGCGATTCTCCTGAGCAGGCCATCGAGCGCGGGCTTGAGATCGCTCACCAGGCCTTTCGACGCCGGGTAATTCCGCCCGACCCGCTCGGGGTCGATGTCTATCTGCACGAGATTCTTCGGCATCGGCGCCTTGAAGTAGAAGGTGGCGAACTGCCCGAAACCCGTGCCCAGAGCCAGACACAAATCCGCCTCTTCGAGCATCTCCTCACAGCCCAGGAAATGCGCGAGGCCGAAGGAGAGCGGATCGGCTTCGGAGAGAATCCCCCGCCCCTTCACGGAAGTGACGACGGGCGCGCCCAGTTTCGACGCCAGAAGCTGCACCTCTCTCTCGCAGCGGGCGGCCACCACGCCGTTTCCCGCGTATATCACGGGGCGCCTGGCGGCCAGGAGCGACTCCGCGATCTCATCGAGCGCGCGCTCGTCCACGGGCGGCGGGGGCGGCGGCCCCTCGAACTCGGGCGCGATGATCACCCGCTCCTCTTCGGCTTGAAAGAGGTTCGCCTTCATCACCACCTGCGCCGGGCCGGGCCTTCCCGCCGCCGCCCAGCGGAACGCCGCCTCGACGGCGGGCGCGATGCCCGCGACCGAATCGGGCGTGAACGCCTTTTTCACGCAGCCCGCGAGCGCCTTTTCCATGTCCACGTCGTGGATGGCGCTTCTGTCCCGCATGTTGTCTGCGAGCGTGGCCGTCACCGCGACGACGGGCGCCGCGTCCTCGAATGCGGAGCGGAGCGCGGTGGCGACGTTCGTGCCGCCCGGCCCCGGCACGGTGAAGACCACGCCCGTCCTGCCTGAAACCTTGGCGTAGCCGTCCGCCGCGAAGCCCGCCCCCTGCTCGTGGCGCGTGACGACGGGCGTCGCGCCAGCGCCGTCGATCATCGCGTCGTAGACCGGCAGCGTGAGCGTGCCCGGAATGCCGAAAATGTATTCCGCGCCGTTCGCCTGAAGCGCATCCAGCAGGACCTGCGATCCGTTTCGCGCCACCTGAAACTCCTCCGGTTCCCTCGAAGATACAAAACCCGCCAAAGCTAGGCGGCATCCGCGCGCGTGTCAACTTCCACGCCCGTTTGCGCGCGGAGGGGGGATGGACTACCTTCTCGACTGTTTCATATCGGCAGACATCGTGGGGAACGAATGGATAAGTAGCCGGGGTTCGCGGGAGGCGGAGCCGACTGTTCGGGGTTGCGGAAAAAGCGCCTGACAAGGGTTGTTGAGAAAGTCCTGACGAACGAAGTTTGGCGCAACCGATGAAAGAGCAAGAACCACTCCCCCCTTGAGGGGGAGTCGATGAAGCCGAGCGGTTTGTGCGAAGGCTGAATCGGTGGGGGGTAAAACGTGTTTGATCGCCATTACGAATTATACCCCCCACCGAATCGCTTCCGGGCTTACGCCCTCAGCTCTTCGACTCCCCCTCAAGGGGGGAGTGAAATCTCCGCCCTCTTAGGTCGGCTCCATACGCAGAATCACGAAATCAGGGTTTTTCAACAGCCACGACAAAGGGGGGTCGACAAGGGAGGTAGAAGCTATGCCCCCGACGAGGGATTATTGACGGCCCCGTAGGGACAAACCCCTCCTCGGGGTTGTCCTGCCCTCCGTGGTTGTCCTTTGCCAGGGTTTCGGACAGGCACGGAGGCCTGTCCCTGCGGTCGCCGCTCAGGGAGTTTTTCAACGGCCCTCATCGGTGGGATTCGGCCTCCCTCATCCCGAGTAGGCGCGCTTGCGCGCCGTATCGAGGGACGGACGAACCCCTTCGATACAAACGCTCTTTTCTCAGTCGCGTTTGACCTTCGGCGGCTGCTCAGGGTGAGGAAGATGGGGGGGACGGCAGAACCTGCCCGGGCACGGCGAGGCGCAATACCGGTTCGCGGCCGGGCGGCGAGCGCATGATGGAGAAATCGATGTTCAGCAGGCAAGCGGTAGACGCACTCAAGGAGGCGGAATCGGTGGCCGTCCTGACCGGGGCGGGCGTGAGCGCGGAGAGCGGCGTGCCCACCTTCCGGGGAGCGGGCGGCCTCTGGCGCGAGTACAGCGCCACCTCGCTGGCGACGCCCGAGGCCTTTCGCGCCGACCCCAGGCTCGTCTGGGAGTTTTACAACTACCGCCGCGAGGCGCTCGCGCCGCTCTCCCCCAACCCGGGACATTACGCCATCGCCTCGCTGGAAGAGCACGTCAAGCGCTTCACCCTCATCACGCAGAACATCGACGACCTCCACCGCCTCGCCGGGACGAGGGAGATCGTGGAGCTTCACGGCAACATCTGGCGCGTCCGCTGCACGAACCCGGGCTGTGAGCGCTACACGCTCGCGTGGGAGAACCGGGACGTGCCGGTCGACCCCCTGCCCCCTCATTGCGAGGCGTGCGAGAGCCTTCTGCGGCCCCACGTGGTGTGGTTCGGGGAGATGCTCGACCCCGAGCAGTTGCGCCGGGCGCTGGTTGCGGTGGATGATTGCGATTACCTGATCGTGGCGGGCACGTCCGCCGCGGTGCAGCCTGCCGCCTCGATGCCCATGACGGCCTCGCGGGGCGGCGCGTTCGTGCTCGAGGTGAACCCCGAGCCGACGGACATCAGCCCGTACATGAGCGAGGCGGTGCAGGAGCCCTCGGGCGCCGCCCTCCCCCGCCTGCTCGAAGCGGCCTTAGGAGGATAGCGATGGCGCGGCCCAGGCTTACGGCGGTGCGCGGCGTGAGAGACATTCTGCCGGAGGAATCAAAACACTGGCATGGCGCCGAACGCCTGGCGCGCGAGATTTTCACGCGCTACGGCTACGGAGAGATTAGAGTGCCCGTGTTCGAGCGCACGGAGCTTTTCGCGCGCGGCATCGGCGAGGAAACCGACATCGTCTCCAAGGAGATGTACACCTTTGAGGACAAGGGCGGCGACTCCATCACCCTCCGTCCCGAGGCGACCGCCTCGATTTGCCGCGCCTACGTCCAAAACGGCCTCCACAACCGCGCGAGCGTCTCGAAACTCTTCTGCATCGGCCCCATGTTCCGCTACGAGCGTCCCCAGGCGGGCCGCCTGCGGCAGTTCCACCAGATAGACGCCGAGGTGTTCGGCTCGGTGGACCCGGCGGTCGACGCCGAACTCATCGTGATGCTCATGGAATTTCTGGACGCCATGGGGGTCGAGGGGCTGGCGCTCCAGATCAACAACCTGGGCGATGCGGAATGCCGCCCGGCCTACGCCGCCGCCCTCCAGGAGTATCTCAAGCAAGAAACGAAGCACCTGGGCGCCGAAACCGCCGAGCGGGTCGAGCGCAACCCGCTTCGTTTTCTCGACAGCAAGGACCCGGATCACCAGGAGATCATCGCGCGCGCGCCGAGGATAGACGCCTTCTGGAACGAGCAGTGCGGTGAGCATCTGGAGAGCGTATGCCGCTTTCTGGAAAGCGCGGGCGTCGCGTATGAGATAAACCCGAGGCTCGTTCGCGGCCTCGACTACTACTGCCTCACCGTGTTCGAGGTGACGAGCGAGAGCCTCGGAGCGCAGAACGCGGTGTGCGGCGGGGGGCGCTACGACGGCCTCGTGGAGGAGTTGGGCGGCCCACCCACGCCGGGCATCGGCTTCGCGGTCGGCGTGGAGCGGCTCCTGCAACTGGCGGGCGAAAAGGCCCCCGCCCCGAAAGAAGAAGCGCAAGTCTACATCGTCGCGCTCGGCGACGCCGCGCAGGACCAGGTATTCGAGCTCGCCACCGAGTTGCGCGCGCAGGGGGTTCGCACCGAACGCTCCTTCGGCGGGGGCAGCATGAAAAGCCAGATGAGGCGCGCAGACCGCTCGGGCGCGGCTTTCGTGCTCCTGCTCGGCGAGGATGAGGCCGCCAAAGGGGTGGTGAGCGTCCGCCACATGAACGAGAGCCGCCAGACCGAGGTGAGGCGCGAGGAAATATCGGATTATATTAAAGAGAATTTATAGGTTAAATAACAATATCTTACAAATTGTTGTTCAAGTAGATTCAGAATCTTTGCAGAGCCATTCATACACGCTGACGACCCCCACTTCGCTGAATCCCAGACTTTGATAGAAGGCGCGCACATCCTCGTTATCGCCGGAAACGATGAGTTCGAGCGCCTCCGCGCCGCAATCCCGCGCTCTTTGGGCAGAGGTCTGGATCAGCAGGCGGCCCAGCCCTCTTCTGCGGTGAGCGGGCATGACGCCGATGTCGGGAATGTAGACGGCTTTATCGCCCGCAGCCAACCGGTTCGGGTCGACGGCCAGTATCGCCATCCCCGCGCCCTCGGGGTTTCCCGATTCGCCATTCAAAAACTCGAGGATGAACGAATTCTCAGGTCTAGTGTCCGGCGCGTCGTACCAGGCGGTGATCGTCTCGACCGTATGGGGCATGAAATTCCACATGTTCTCGAAAATCCCGTTGAAAAGCTCTGCAAGGTACTGCGCGTCGCCGGGCAGGGCCGCCGCTCGAATCCCGTAGCCCGAGGGCAGGAGCGGCTCCCCCAGCTCTTCGAGCGAGTCGTGCTTCAGGAAGCGGAGGTCGTGAACCTTCCGCCCCCCGCTCAGATACACGAAACGCCCCGGGAGCGAGACGGGCAGATACGCCCAGATGCCGCCCAGGCCGTTTTCCCGGGCCTCGGCGAGGGCCGCCTCGAGCAGATGACGCGCGTAGCCCGCCTTCCTGGCTTCGGGCCGCACGTAGAGCGCGTCGATGCAGGCCCTGCCCCGCGCCCGCGCCTCCCTGTTCACCACCATCCGGCAATAGCCCGCCGGATGCTCGTCACTCCCCTCGCCCGGCCAGGCCAGCCAGACCTTCGTGCCCGGCGCGCCGAACCCGCCGACCACCTCCTCGCGCGAAAGCCCGAAAGCCTCCGCCGCCAGGGCGGTCAGCGCATGGGTGTGCTGCGGCCCGACGGGCTCGACCCTAGCCGCGATGGACATGCACCTTCCCTTCGTCGATCATTTTCTCGAATTTTCTCATCAGCCAGCCCCGCACAACGGCCCGAACCGCGGGAACCATAAGCGCGAAGCCGGCGGCGTCGGTGAGAAGACCGGGCGTGAGCAGCAGCACGCCGCCCACGAGCACCATCGCGCCCTCGACCATCTCGGCGCCGGGGAGGCTCCCCGCCGCCATTTCCGCCTGGATGCGCGAGAGGGCGTAAAACCCCTGGGTTCTCGCCGCCCACGCGCCGAGCGCGCCCGTGAGAATCACGACCCCCAGCGTAGGCGCAAGGCCGATGGAGGTTCCCAGATCGATGAGAATCATCAGTTCGATGATGGGGATGAGCGTAAAGAGCAAAAACAGTTTGAAGATCAAGGGGCCTCTCCTTCCTGGCGCGTTTCGCGGATTTTACCACGAGTCCGCGCGGAATGGATATATGAGAAATTTGCGCTCAGCGGGGAGAATAAAGGTATACGCTGGAAAAGGATTATCAAGCGGAGCCATCTCTCATTGAAGGCGCCCTTGACGCATTTTGTCAATTATGACAACATTTTCGAATGAACGACGACACGCGGCCGATTGGGTGGATCAGGGCGGCACGCAAAACGTATGAGACGTTTCCCTTGAGCGTTCGGGATCGCTTCAACACTGCTCTGACGATTGCCGCAGAAGGCGGCAAGGCCGACATCGCCAAACCGCTGAAAGGACTTGGGTCCGGCGTCATTGAGATCGCGGTACGCTACCGGAGCGACGCCTACCGCGTCGTCTATGCTGTAGAGATCGCCGGAGCCTTGTGGGTGGTTCACGCCTTTCAGAAGAAGTCGAAGACGGGGATCAAGACCCCGAAGGCCGAGATCGATCTCATCCGGGCGAGATTGGGACGCCTGAAGAAGGAGTTGCGGCAATGAATGAACACGATTTCGAACTGGTCCGGGGAAGCGGAAACGTCTTCCGGGACTTCGATGACCCTCACGCGGATTTGAAACAGGCCAAGGCGATCCTCGCCGCCCGGATCATCGCGGTGCTCGACGAACGCAACCTCACGGTGAGAAAGGCCGCGGGCATGACCGGTTTCGCCGCGGCGGATTTCTCGCGGATACGCAACGCGGCTCTCGGGCGTTTCACGCTGGATCGGCTGATGAAGATGCTCGCCGCCCTGGACGGGCGCATCCGGGTTACGGTCCACCTCGACACACGGCAAGCCGGGCAAGCAGCCGTGCCGGTCCCTGGCCGACAGATGGCATAAGCAGAGCGCCCCTTTTCAGGCCAGATGAAAAACCCTTATAAAGTCCCATAACGCATTTCATACATCCACGCGATGCGGCTACCGCGCTCGATGAGACGGAAGGAGGCTACGACATGGCATCCACGATGAAAGCAATGCGGCTTCATGAGCTGGGCGGCTCGTTTCAGCTGGAGGAGGTCCCGGTGCCCCAGCCGGGGCCGAACGACGCGCTGGTGCGCCTGAAGGCCACGGGCGTGGGCCTCACGCTGGTCATCATGCGCAATACGCCGGGCCTGGTGGATGAATACCCGAGAATCCTGGGGCACGAGATCGCGGGCGAGGTCGTCGAAGTAGGCTCCCACGTCACGAACGTGGGCGCGGGCGATCACGTTACGTGCCATTTCTACCTCACCTGCCACAACTGCCGCTACTGCCGCAGCGGGCGCGAGACGCTCTGCGAGAATTTCCGGGGATACGTCGGCCTCGTCATGGACGGCGGCTACGCGGAATACGCCACCATCCCCGCCGTGAACCTGTGCAGGATTCCGGAGGGCGTGAGTTCGCTCGACGCCTGCGTGGCGGCGGACGCCATCTGCACGCCCTACCACAACTGCGTGGCCGAGGCGCAGATAAAACCCGGCGACGTGGTGGCTATCGTGGGCGCGGGCGGCGGCGTGGCGATCCACGCGGTGCAGATGGCCCAGGTGTGCGGCGGCCACGTGATCGGGATCGACGTGTCGGAGAAAAAGCTCGAAACCGTCTCCCGACTCGGCGCCTTCGCCACCCTGAACCCCGCGCAGACCGATACGGTGGAGGAAATCCTCGCGCTCACCGAAGGACGCGGGGTGGACGCCTACATCGACTACGTGGCCACGCGCGAGACGCTCGAAGCGGGCGTGGCCAGCCTCGGCCGCGGCGGCAAGCTGGTGATCGTGGGCTACCGCCCGGCGGCGGCCTACAACAACGTATCGCCCAACTTCACCGTGGACCCGCTCCAGTTCCTCACGTTCGCGCAGGAGATCCACGGCTCGCGCTATTGCTCGATGGAGGAACTCGGGCAATCACTCATGCTGATTCAGCAGGGGAAGATCAAGCCCATCGTCACCGAGACCTTTTCGCTCGAGCAGACGGAAGACGCCTTTCAGGCGCTCATCGAGAACCGGGTGACCGGAAGGGCGGCGGTGGTGTTCGACTAGCATTCACACGCGAAGACGCATTCGCATTCATACGATAAGGAGAAATCCAGATGGTGGAAGCCGTGGACAAGGAAGTGATGGCCAAACAGGAGCGCCGCGTGCGGGCCACGCGCGCGGAAGGCTGCCGGGTGGAGTTAAAAGCGCGCAAGCACGCCTTCGTCGCCGATGAGCCGGCGCAGGGCGGCGGGACCGACACCGGCCCCACGCCGCGCGAACTGGCGCTCGGCGCGCTTTCCGCCTGCATCACGGTCATCACGAACAAGGTGGCCGAGGGTCTCGACTTCAACGTGATCGCCCAGGAGGTCGAGGTTCGCGGCACGGCCGACCCCAGGGGCGCCAGGGACCCGGACAACGGCATCAGCCCGAACTTCGACTACGTGGAGGCGAAGATCCACCTGACAACGGACGAGCCCGACGAGCGCGTGGAGGAGCTCAAACGCCAGCATCACGGGCGTTGCCCCATCTCCGCGCTCTACCGCGAGAGTGGCTGCGAACTGGTGGAGGAATGGATCGTCAAGCGGCCCTGAGGGGAGTTGTTGAAAAAGTTCTCCAAGGGTAGTGATGTCTCGAAGAGCGCCGCCCAATGTGGGAAGGTGGTTTTGCTCCTCGTCTTTGATCGTCATTCCGGCGAAAGCCGGAATGACGAGCCAAGCAAGACCAAGATCGAGGTGGCGCGGCAAGCCGGACGTTATTTCAAACAATATCCTCATACAAATCAAGCCACTCCGGGTTCCCCTCCTCGATCAGTTCGAGCTTCCATGCCCGCCGCCAGTTTTTGATGCTCTTGTCACGAACAATCGCGCTCTCCATCGTTTCGTGGCTCTCATACCAGACCAAGGCGTGGACGCCGTAACGCTTCGTGAAACTATTCGCCGAACCATTCTTATGTTGCCAGACTCTACGGAGGAGGTCGGACGTAACGCCGATATAGAGCGTGCCGCGACGCTCATTGGCGAGAATGTAGACACAAGGCTGCTTCATTTTTCCTGTTTTCTCGGTTTTTGACCGTCATTCCGGCGAAAGCCGGAATCCATTCTGACTTTTGCCCCCGCCGCGCGGGTAGCCCCTCATTCTCTTCCCGCGCAGGCATTTCCGCCGCCGATCCCCATCAGAGGCTCTCGTCTGTGGCCAGGGAAAATGGATTCCGGCTTTCACCGGAATGACGAACCTCAAGAACCGGGGCGAGAGGTACGGCAAGCCGAGATCGGGGAGTGGTGCGGTAAGCCGGGCCGCGGTTTTGTCGATCTTACTCCACCTTCGCCTTCACGTTCTTTGCGAACTCGGCGAAAATCCTGTTCGCCTGGTTCTTGATGACGCTGAAGCCGAGCGAACCGAGTTTTCCGAACACGTCAACGCTCGAATCGATGCGCACCCTGGTTTCGTTCTCGGAGAGGGCCTCGAGCGTCACCTCGTTTTTCTGCTTGAGGCTCGCCGCGATCTTCGAGTCCTTCCCCTCCCCCACCGTGCGGATGTACTCGGGCGCGCGCACTTCCTCGATGTTGACCTGAAGCTGAAAGCTCGCCTTCAGGAAACTGACCTTCTGCTCGACACGCACGCCGTAGGTCGCGTCGTCTATTTTCTCCACGTCCTTCACGCCGGGCACGCAGGCGGCGAACTCCTCGACCCGCCAGATGAAGTCCCACACCTTCTCCCGGGGGGCGGCGACGGTAATCTCTTGGTTGAATTCCATGTCGTGTGTCCTTTTTGCTCGGTGTAACGCGAAATGATAATCGAACGAGGGTATGATTCTAGCAATACGAGAACTTTTACTCCACAGAGCCTTGGCCTTAAGGAACGACGATGGCGGCCGAATCCCTCATCCTCTTCGCCAAACCGCCCCTGCCGGGCCGGGTGAAGACGCGCCTGGCCCGTAGCTTGGGACAGGAAGGCGCCGCGCGTCTTTATGCGTGTTTCCTGCGAGACGCCGCCGAGACGGCGCGCGCGATCGGCGAAGCAAGGCCCGGCGTCTCCCTCGTCTGCGAGTGGGCGCTTGAGCGCGGGGAATCGCTCGAAGATTTCCCCCTCACGGACTGGCTGCCCGGCGCCTTTCTCCACCGCGCGCAAACGGGCGCGGACATCGGCGCGCGCATGTCGGCGGCTCTGGGGCGATGCCTCGCGGCCGGGGAGCGCGCGGTGCTCATCGGCACGGATTTTCCCGATCTGCCTCACGAGGTTCTTTTCGATGCGTTCGAAAATCTGACGAGTAAAGATGAACCGAGAATCACGCTAGGCCCCGCGGCGGACGGGGGCTACTACCTGATCGGGATGAGCGGGTTCTTCCCCGAAATGTTCACCGGCATACCCTGGAGCACGAGCGAGGTACTCTCCCGTACAATGGAGAGAGCGGGCGCGCTCGGCATCGGGATTTCCCTCCTCCCCGAGTGGCGCGACGTGGACGAGGCGGATGATCTGGAAGACCTGAAGCGCCGCCTCTCCCGTGACGACTCGCGCGCCCGGCATACGCGGGAATGCCTGCGCTGATTCGCATCCAACGTTTGCGCCGCGCGGCTCAAGATGAAAGGATTGCGCGTCTGGTTCCGCCGAACGATGAGGGCAGCGCATTGCCGAACCAATCCGTCGTAGAAGCCACTTACACCTATTGCGTCCACTGAGCCTGGTGCCTGATCGCGACCGGGCGGTTGCGAAATCTGACCGAGCGGGCGGGCGGGCGCCTCGCCGTCCGCTACCGCGCCTTTCTCCTCTCGCCCGAGCCGGATACCCGCCCGGCGCGCAAGGAGGCCATCATGGGCCACTGGACGATGGCGAAGAGCCACCCCGGCGGCGAGGGGATCAACCACGAACTCATGGCGCGCCGCGAATTCCCCTACCCCCATTCCACCCCCGGCGCTATCGCGATAAAAGCCTTCGCCGCCCAACTCCCCGAGCGCGAGGGAGAGTACCTCGAAGCCGTGGAGCGGACGCACCTGGTCGAGTGCAGGAACATCGACGACGCCGACGTGCTCGTTGCCGCCGCCGAGCGGCTGGGGGCGGAGCCCGCGATGATGCGCGAGGTCATGGCCGACCCGGATATGGAAAAGCGCGTCCGGGCGGATCACATCGAGGCCGTGAACGCAGGCGTACAGTCCACGCCCACGGTCGATTTTTCCGGCAGATACAGAATCACGGGCGCGCAGCCTATGGAGGTTTTCGTCAAAACCTTCGAGCGCGCCATGGCCGAGACTGCGGACGCCTAGCCCCACCATGCGCGAACGCCGGCGTCTCCGGGCAATCATACCCTTGTCGGCGGTGCTGTTGCTGACGGCGGGGTGCGAGAACGTCCGCGCCCTCTTCACCCCCTGGGAGAAAAAGGAGCCCGGGGCCCAATCCAACCCCCCTCAGAAGGAAAAAACGGAGGAGCCGCATTTTTTCCGCGTTTTGACGCTTCCCGACTACGGCACGGCGAAGGAGGCGTATGACAAGACGGCCATTCTCGGGATTCCCTTCCACAAGGTGGCCCGGGAGTTCAAGGAAAAAGCGGTCGCAATCCGCAATGCGCAGCCTTCCGAGTTGAGCGTCGGCGCGCGGGCCGAGGCGCGGGACTTGAAGCTCGGGGCGACGTCGGGAATCATCGAATCGGACGAGGGGTTTTCGATTCTCCAGAAAACGACGAGCGCGCTTTATGAACGCGCCCTGAGGCTCATGGAGAAGAAAAGAGACGAGGCCGCGCTCGAGCTCATCCGCCGCGATCTGGAAATCAACCCCGGAAAGGTGGAGGCCTGGCTCGCCCTGGCGAAGATGATGGACGAGGCGGGCGACCCGGATGAGACGCTCGCCGCTTACGAGAAGGCCCGCGAACTCGCCCCCGAGGACCCCGTCGTCTCCAACAGGTACGCCAAATACCTGGTCTCCCGGCGCCGCTACGAAGAGGCGGAAAAGGCGCTCCGGGCGGCGGAGAGATTATCGCCCGAAGACACAGGGGTTCTCCTGAACCTCGCCTCCCTGCTCGTCTACCTGAACAAGGAGCCGGATTTCGCATCGCGCCTCATCGAGCGCGGCTCACGGGGCGACCCCGGCCGCGAGGCGTGGTACCGCCTCTCGGGCGTGATCCGGAAAAGGCGGGAACTCGGCATCGCGCCGAAAGCGAAGGGGGTGAATTGAGGGATCAAGCGCGCCCGAGAAGGGAGCGATTGCGCTTTTTGCGTAAGGACACAACCTGTTCTTACAAAAGGCGGTACGGTTTTGTTCGTCATTCCGGCGAAAGCCGGAATCCATTTGCGGATGCGGGTGAATGAACGGCGGCGTATCATTCCCCGCCGATGCGCAGGAACCCTGATGAAAGGCAAAAGGCATAAAAATGGATTCCGTCGAACCCTCCCGCCTTGGTCGGCTCCGACACAGGAATGACGGTGGTTTATCCGGAGCGGTTTAAGAAATTTCCAGGAACAAAAGATAGGCGACGAATACCGGGCGGACACGCCGCTCCGCCCCTACGGAACCCTGTTAATTGAATTGAAGACGTAGGGACAGGCCCCTGTGCCTGTCCGAAGTCGCAACCTGCGGGGCAGTCCCGGGGAGGAGCCGCAACTCCAAATGTTTGACATCAGATCCCAAAAAGGAATAATACGGAAATACCTGCCCCCGCCGTCCGGCGGGATTTAAGGGGAAAGCGATGGCGCAGGGCATTATCGAGATCTTTGCGGAGTGGGATTCCGAGTCGCGCGTCTGGGTGGCGGAAAGCGAGGACGTGCCGGGGCTCGTAGCGGAAGCGCCCACGCCGGAGGAGTTGAATGAGAAGCTCCGCCTCCTCATTCCAGAACTGCTGGAGTTGAACGGCCATCTTCTGGACGGCGCCGCCCGGCCAAGACAGGCGAAAATGCGCTTCGGCGCGTTCGTGCAAGAAGTCCAGTTCGCCTGATCGGTGGGAAATTACACGAGGAACTCAAGAAACTCCTGCGCGAGAACGGATGCTCCTTCGAGCGGCAGGGCTAGGGCGAGCATGAAATCTGCTACGGCCCGATAACATCAAAACGATTCCCTGTCGACAACGACATCAAGTCTCGCCACACGGCCAATGCGGTACTCAAACAAGCGGGTCTCGATAAAGCATTTTGAATGAACCTTGCGGTATGGCTTCACCGCCTCTCGGGCGTGATCCGGAAAAGGCGGGAACTCGGCATCGCGCCGAAAGCGAAGGGTGTGAATTAGGGGGTTTAGAGGCGACCTTGCGCCTATAAATACGAGGCATAAAAAATCACTCCTCCCTTGGGGGCTGTTGAAAAGCCCTTGGCTCTGCGATTGGGCGTGTGGATATTGTCCGACCGGGATGGGGAGAACCCGGGATGTCGGGACGCAGGAACTGCCCCTAACCGGAGAAACTCCCGCTTGGGTCCATGGCGGATGATCGACGCCTTGTCGAACCCTGTCGCGAAGCCTTTATTTGGCTTTTCCCGATTTATAGCTTATCAACTCTCCCGAGAAATCTCTCATTCTGGTCTTGTGCTCCCACTGATAAAACACGCTCGTCTTGAGAACGGGAGAAATGAACATATCCCTTTTGACGTACTCAGTCTCGCAGAAAATATGATAGGTATCGAAACTGCCCGCTGGCACGCTGACTCGAACCTGCTCCTTGACTTCACAATCCATTTTATTGCTCCAACTTCTGCCCGCGTTTCTGCCCGCGTCATTTGACCCCTTTGTTTCGTAGCGCCACTTCTTGCCGACTTTCAGGGGCCAGATTTCACCCTAGATCACTTTGATGGAGCCGGTTCCGCTGCTTCGCCTGCAATTCGTCCACTTCAGGGCTCGCACTGGAGCTCCTATGAAATCTGCATGGCTATCTATGGTGAAAATACAGCCTAGATTTGACTTGAAAGTAACCGTGGTTTCATCGGACGCCACGAGCGTCTGGGAGTAGTCGACTCGCCCTGTGCTCCAAGTTAATACGGTCCCGAGGGGCAATGTGGGCTTCGGCATCGGAGCGAGCGCGGCCGATACGGGCTTGATGTCGGCTCCCGACGCCGATGGAGTATGGCCAAAGGCTCCGGTTGCGAATACGATCACGAGGCCTGCGACGATGATGCGTTTCATGGAGCGACTCCTTTCTCGGTTAAAAATCCCGGACCGGGCAAGGCGACATCCCGGGTTCGAATTGACTGGTCATCCCTCGGCGTGATGGCCGCCCGCATTGCGGCGTCTCTCATGGACGAAACTCCTCCCCTTTTGCGGAGCATGTCGGCCGTATGAGTATCTCGGTCTCTCCCGCTTGTCGTCGACCTCCTGGCGCTCTGCGGGCAGCCCGAAACGGTTCGGCTTCTGTGGCTTTTGCGATGAATATGATGAGCGGGCATGGCTCCCGGCTTGTCAAACACGAGTGGATGGGCGGGGAGGCCGTCGTTTGAAGACGGCGGGCGAGGAATCGCCCCCTCGTGTCTTTCTTGCTCTCGGCAAACTTTCCCTCATCGGGGCTGTTGAAAAAGTCGGAGAGAGACAATTTGTTTGCAGGGGCCGCATGATATGTCAGCCATATATGTCTAACCTACAATGCTATCGCGTTTTGCGTAGCAGGACAGGCACGGAGGCCTGTCCCTACGGTAGGCGGTGTTCTCTTCTCGGTACCCACGGCGAATTTGGTTTTCGTTCGTCATTCCGGCGAAAGCCGGAATCCATTTGCGGGTGCGGGTGAATGAACGGCGGCGTTTCATTCCCCGCCGATGCGCAAGAACCCTGACGAAAGGCAAAAGGCGTAAAAATGGATTCCGGCTTTCGCCGGAATGACGGCGGTGGTTAATTCCGAACGAGGAGGGGCTTTTTCAACAACCCCTTGAGGGTCGGACTTCCCGAGGGGAATGGCCGACGGCAAGGCAAGGACGAAATCCGTTGCCGCGCCGCTAGGGAGAGCTTTTGATTTTCTTAGAATCGTCCCCCCACCGATTCGCTTGCGGGCTTGCGCCCTTAGCTCATCGACTCCCCCTCAAGGGGGGAGTGATTCTTCCTATCTCCTTGGCTGCCAATCCCCCTCAAGGGGGGAGTAATTTGCAAGCAGTCATCCCCTCCCCCCTTGGCCCCCCGCGCTCTTATGCGTCATAATGCCGCCATTCTCGAAGCACGCGAAGTTTCAAGCTGAACCGCTAAATCATGAGAGGGCAACCGCATGAGCGCCGAGCTTTTGATCAAGAACGCGAAAATCGTGACGCCCACGGACACCTACGAGGGCTGCGTCTATGTGGAGGGGGGGCGGATCGCCGCTATCACGCAAAAAGCCGAGGCGAATGCGGCGCGGGAGATTGATGCGGAAGGCCGCTTTCTGCTGCCGGGCATGGTGGATGAGCACGTGCACATGATGGACCCGGGCTTCACCGACCGCGAAGACTGGACGACGGGAACCGAGGCGGCGGCCAGGGGCGGCATCACCACCGTGATCGACCACCACCGGAGCGACCCGCTCGTCTACACGCGGGAGATTCTGGAGGATAAAACCGCCTACATCGACTCGCGCTCGGTGGTGGATTTCGGGCAGTTGGGGGGCCTGGACGTGGACAACCTGGAACACCTGCGCCCCATGTGGGAAGGCGGCGCGCTGGGCTTCAAGGGCTTCATGTGCGATCTGCACGGCGTGCCGGATCTCTCAGAAGGCGTGCTCTTGAACATCATGCGCGAGGTCAAATCCTTCGGCGGCACGGTGATGCTGCACTGCGAGAGCGACTCCATCCTCAATAAAGCAAAAGAAAAAATCGACGCCGATAACCGGACGGACTACATGTGTATCACCGACTGGCGAACCCCCGAGAGCGAATACGTGGCGACGCTGGACGCCGTGGCGCTCGCTGAACTCACCGGCTGCACCGTGCTCGTGGCGCACGTGAGCCAGCCCGTTCTGCTCGAGGCCATCCAGGCGGCGCGCGGGCGGGGCGCGCGGATATACGCCGAAAGCTGCCCCCAGTATTTCTATCTCGACCACTCGCATCTGGAAGAACTCGGGCCGTTCGTCAAGTTCACGCCGGTCATCCGCTCGGCGGAGACGCGCGAGGGCATGCGCGCGGCGCTCGGGCGCGGCATGGTGGATACCATCGGCACCGACCACTGCCCCTTCCCCCGCCAGCGGAAGGTGGACGGCCTCGAGAACATCCACGAGGCGCCCTTCGGGATACCGGGGGTCGAAACCACGGTGCGCCTGATGCTGAACGCCGTGAGCGAGGGCGTCCTGACCTTGAACCAGATGGTGCGCGTCTGCTGTGAGCAGCCCGCGCGCGTCTTCAACATCCATCCCCGCAAGGGCTGCATCCAGGTGGGCGCGGATGCGGACTTCATCCTCGTGGACATGGAGCAGGAAGAGACGCTGCGCGATACGGACATCGTCTCCAAGTGCAAGTGGACGCCGTTCGACGGCTGGAAGGTGCGCGGCGCGCCCGTGATGACGCTCGTGCGCGGCGAGGTCGTCATGGAAGACGGCGAGGTGACCGGAAGAGCGGGCTACGGCGAGACCGTCGAGCGGGCGGGGGGGTGAGGGGCGAACGCGACCGGGGCTGTTGGAAAACCCCGCCTCGCCTGGAATTGACCAGCGCCGTCATTCCGGCGAATGCCGGAATCCAGAGCCGAGGAGAATGGCGACGCTCCGGTTTTTCATCCCCTACTCATTGGCGGGAATACGGAAGAAATCAAAATACAAAGGCAAAATCCCTGGATTCCGGCATGCGCCGGAATGACGAACAAAACCACCCCTCCTCGTAGTGACAGCCCCGAGGAGGGGCCGTCACCGCAAAACCATCAAACCCCCTTCCTCGCCCTGAGCAGCCGCCTTAGGTCAAACGCGACCGAGAAGGGGCTGTTGAATAGCCCCGTTCCGGGGTCGGGCGGACACGCAGGTCCGCCCCTGCATTTCGTTTCGCAGAGGTTGGCAGGTCAGACATATATGTCTGACATATCATGCGACCCGTATTGTGAAGGCGACAAGCCAGGACCGCATGATATGCGGCCCCTACGGTGAGATGCCGATCTGCTCGCAAGGGGTTTTTCAACAGCCCCGAGAAAGGAGCGTTCGTATCGAAGGACGAAATTCGCGCCCGCCGCAGAGATGCGCTGTGTTTGACCCTCCCTCCCCCCGGTCGGGTCAAACCTTCGATACGTCCTTCGACAGGCTCAGGACTGCTCAGGACGAGGATTCGGGGCGCTCGTCGGGACTGGCCACCGCCGTCGTTCAAAGGCGAAAAAAGCCCTCCCGAAAGCGCGCATTTCCCCGCATTTGCGTTGGATGGATGGCGGGTATGACCCGCATTCCGGCTGGACAATCGGCTCGTCTGAAGGCGCAGGAATTTCTGGAAAATTGGATAAATTCGGATAAATTTGGATAAATTCACGGGGTTTTTCGATAAATTATCGAGGGGAATTGCGGGGAGTTGCGGGGTATTGCGCGGCCCGAAATCTCCCTCCCGCTGAAACTTCGGGAGGATACCACGGCCCGGGAAGCGAGTGAGCAACGGTAAATGCGGGGGATTGCGTCCGCAAAACCGGCGGGATTCCCATTTGAACTCGATTCGGGATATGGCACATAAATCATTGATATTACTTTCGTTTCTTCTCCATCTCCAGGAGTTTTCTCTTGCGCTCCACCCCCCAGCGGTAGCCCGCGAGGTCGCCGTCCCCCCGCACCACGCGGTGGCAGGGAACGAGCAGCGCCACCGGGTTTTCGGCGCATGCGCGCCCGACGGCTCGCGCGCCTTTCGGAAGCTCCAAGTCCTCCGCAATCTCCTTGTATGTCGTTGTATTTCCATGAGGTATGGATTCAAGCCTCTCCCACACGCGGCACTGGAAAGCGCTCGCGCGCACGTCGAGCGGCAAGGATTCTGAGGGCGGTTCACCCTCGGCGAGACGCGCGACGACATTCAAGTAACCCTTTAGATCAACATCATTACGACTCAGATTCGCATGGGGATACTCGTTTTTCAGATCGGATACGAGTTCGCCGACTCGCGCTCCGATGCTCACGCGGCAGACCCCCTTATCGGTAGCCGCCACCAGCAGCCTGCCCAGCCTGCAAGTAGTGGTCCCGTAGCGAATCGAAACGCCCTCCCCGCCCTTCTTGTAGGCGGCGGGCGTCATGCCCAGATAACGCGATGCGCCCTCGTACACCCCCCTGCTCGAGCCGTAGCCGGCCTCATAGCCGGCGCCCGCCAGGTCGCGCCCGTTTTTCAATAACTCCTTGTAATTCTGCGCCTTAAGAGACTCCAGATACCGGCGGGGACTCACGCCCAGGGCCCGCTTGAAGGTGCGCTGCAAATGGTGGGGACTCAGGTCCACGCACCGCCCCAATTCGGCAAGAGTCGGGTTTTCATCCGCATGTTCTTCGATGTAGCGAACGGCTTTTCTCACCTTCTCCAGCCGTGGATCGTAGCCCGCATCCTGCGGGGCGCACCTGAGACAGGGCCTGAACCCGCGCGCCTCGGCCATCTCGGGGAATTCGAATATCAACACGTTGTTTTTCCTGGGCTTTCGGCTCGCGCAGGAAGGACGGCAATAGATACCGGTGGTGCGAACGGCGTATACGAAACGGCCATCGGCCTTTACGTCGCGGTCGAGGATGGCTTCCCATCGAGCATTCATTTTTACCTTGCAACCTCCCTGAAGAAATGAGCGATTACCTGTTCTTTCATAATGTAATCGCAACGCCGGGAGTCTTCTATCCGATTCTTGCCGTCAAATTAGATTTTCCATATCGGGAGTCAAATGTATAATAGACATAAATTCAAATAGATACAAGGATTGTCTAGATTTCATGTCCCCGATCGGAAAACGATTTTCCCGCCGACCATCGTGAGCAGGGGTTTGATGTCCTTGATTCGATCCGCAGGTATCGTCATGTAATCACGGTCGAGCACGACGAGATCCGCCAGTTTGCCTTTTTCGATGGAACCCAGCTCGTTTTCCTTGAAAAACAGGTATGCGTTCGAGCGCGTGTGGGCGATAAGCGCGTCTTTTCTGGAAACGGTTTCGGCCTCCGAAAGCGCCCTCTCCCCGCCCAGATCCATCCCCGTCACGGCCCACCACAGGGAGAGCATCGGCTGATAAGGGGATACGACGCCGGCGTCCGTGCCGAGCCCCCAAATGGCCCCGCTGTCTTGAACTGTCCTGAGTGGCGGGAGCGAGAGCGCCCGTTCCCCATATCGTCGCCTCAGCGCGGACCCTAGAATCGTCATTTTGCTGTGCAGGGCGAAAGTCATCCCGAGGGCTTTAGCGCGCTCGATGTTTCTCTTCGAGATGAAATCCGCGTGATGAATCGACCAGCGCAGATTCGTTATGTTCTTTTTTTGATTTATCTTCTCGAAAATATCCAGATACCGCGTAATCGTGGTATTGCGAAAGGCATGTTCGTGGATCGTCCATCCCCCATCCGCGGCCGCATGTGAAACTTTTGCAAATTCAGCATAATCCTCATCCGGGAACCGCGAGGGCCTGAATACCGAATCGTGGAGAGGCGCGTACATATGCTCCCCAAGCGCGATATTCCCCATCATCTTTGCGGATTTGTCCGGGCGGGAGTTTCGAACCCTCTCTATCACTCTTTTGTTCGCCTCGGGAGTACGAACCCGGAAGCGAGGCGTGTGAAATATCCTTAAACTGAGACCGTTTTTATCAGCCAATCTTCGCTTGATCATTTCATAAGTCGCATCCCGGACCCCGCCGCCGCCTAATTCGAATACACTCGTCACGCCGGCACGGTTGAAATCCGCCATCAGTTTTTTGAGGCCCGACACGATTTTATCGTCGGTAATCTGAGGCAAATATCGGCGCCAGAACCGGAAAATGGCCCGGCGGCCACGAATAACGCCCGTGGGAGCGCCGGACTCGTTTCTGGCAATCCGCCAGCCTCCCGGGGCTTCAAAATCCTCATCGATGCCCGCCTTCTCCAGTGCCATGCTGTTCAGAATCATGAACCGGTACGATTCCTGGATGAAAACCGGATTGTTCGGAGCGGCCCTGTCCAACTCCGCTCTCGTGAACAATCCCGGCTTATCCCGGAATTGGCCGGGACTCCACCCACCAATCGTGAGCACCCACTCTCCGCGTTTCAGCGATTTCGCTTTGGCGGAGATGATGGAAAGCGCTTTTTTGCGCGAAGTAACCCCGTCGATTCTCGCTTCATGGTCCCAGCGCAACGCATGGCGGATGAAATGTACGTGGTTATCAATGAGGCCCGGAATCAGCGTTTTGCCTTTCAGATCAATCACTTTCGTATTGGAATTCACCAGTTGCCTTATCTGGGAATTACTCCCCACGGACAAGATGCGTTCACCCTGGACAGCTACTGCCTGCCGGGTGGAAAAGTCCGCATCGACGGTTACAATTTTGCCGTTCACCAGGGCGATATCCGCCGATTGAGCGAATGCAGGGAACGGGAGAACTCCCCAAACCACGAAAATGATTGCGAATACTCTAAATTTCAGAGTCATACGTTACCCCCTAATTTCAATAACTTAACTCTCATTTACAATATTAAGCATTTAGACGATGAGCAGTTCCATAAAACTCTCCCGAAATATGAGTGTAGCAATACTCCTATGGTGGTGATACCATATTCATCTTGCTCACCACTTACAGCAAATGCGAGCAAATGCGTAGTTGGAGAGATGGTAATTCTCACTGCCGAGGAGGACCAAAAATGAATACTTCCAACAATTCAAACCAGCAAACTCTCAGACCCAAAACAACCGTGGCGCCTGTTACAGTCATTCGATTTGGCGAGATGATGCCTGATTGGGGCGAATATCATGAGTCGCATGCCGAGGGGAACCACCGCGCGATATATCGATACATCGGTGGCATTTCCGGTCAGAACCTTCGCTCTCCCCTTCCCGGCTGGGAATTTACTTGTGGCATCGCCATGGCTCCTCCCCAAAACGGCGCGCCGCTTCACGATCACCCGGATGAAGAGATTTTCATGGTCTGGGAAGGCGAGTTCGAGATTTTCTGGGAAGACTTTGATTCCAAGGAACTTAAAAACGTGATTCTGGGCAAATACGATCTTATCCGCGTGCCATCAGGTGTGATGCGCGGTTTCAGAAACGTCGGGAAAGATGACGGGTTCCTTCATTTCATCCACGGCCAGGGCGATTACCAATATCCCGTCTATCCCGAGTCGCTGCAAGAAGGCTTGCCTGGTGGCGTAAGAACCGAAGCTTACGTCAACCAACCCGCCTATGACCCGGCCACCCAGTTGGTGCGTTTCGAGGAGTGTCCGCGCAACTGGAGCGTATATCACGAAGCGAAATTGCCTGAGGGAGTTCGGTCTCTGAGGCGCTACATCGGCGGCGTATCCGGTGATACGGATGAAGGCCCACCGCCTTCTTTATCCGAAGGAGAAATCGGGTACGCCATGGTGGAATGCGGCAATGGCCGCGGCGCGCCGCTACATGACCATCCCTGTGAGGAACTTTTTATCGCGCTGGAAGGCAGGTGGGTCGTCTACTGGGCTGATGAGCGTGGCAGCATCCATCAGGCCGTTCTGGAACCATGGGATGCCTGCTGGGTGCCCACCGGCGTGCAGCGCGGTTTTCGGAATGCCGACAAAACCGAAGGCAAAATCCACATCATCCAGGGACAAGGAGCAACCCCCGCCCCGAATTATACGGAGGATTATTCTGCGCTTAAGGCAGAAGTCTAGTTATTCGGCGGACTTGTTTATCTATATGAAAAGATTGCTATCAATGTCCCTCACCCAATGGCAATTGAACGGCTTCGCCCGTTTGGGAGGACAACTCCATCGCTATCGTCACCTCCAGGGTTTGACGCGCATCCTCAGCCGTGGCGTGGGTTGTCGGCCTCCCGTTGATTACATGGTCCAACCAGCTCCTGGTTTCATCGCCCAGTGGACCCCAATAATCACCCGCCGCCCAGTCACCTGGAGTCGTGCTGCTTAAAAATGCCGTGTTGATATGGTGATCCGGTATATACGTGTGGGGAATTCCCTTGTCGGTGTAGAGCATCTCGTCCTTGTGATCCTCATCGAGCATTAAAACGCCATCCGTGCCGTAAATCTCCATTCTCACACTCTGCCCCAGCGCCGGATATTTTGCAGGCAGGGCGTAAAAAACGCCCAAATTCATCACGGCTCCATTGTCGAACGTTACGATGGACCATGTGACGTCGTTCGCCGAATAGCCATGTTCCTTATATATTTTGCCGTTTCCACGGGCGACCACTTCCACCGGTCGGTGGCCTTCCATGAACCAGCAGGTCATATCCACCCAATACGTGAGCACGTCGAGCACGGGCGTTGCGTGCGGCGAGCGCTTGAGTATCTGCAGTCCCTGGGCGCGGGTGTTGCAGGTTCGGCCCGTGCCTGCGAGAATTTCACCCAGCCTTCCCTGGATAATCTGTTCTTTCGCCATCTGGTAGCGACGTTTGAATCGTTGGGCATATCCCACCCTGAGTTCAGTGCCTGTTCTCTCCGCAGCGGAGAGTATGCGGTCGGCATCCTCCAAAGTCAGGGAAATCGGTTTTTCCACCAACACGGGCTTGCCTAATTCCAGGGCATGGATAATGGAATCGGCATGATCGTGCTCGGGCGTGGACACGATAACAGTCGTGACTTCGGGGTGTTCAATCACTTCTTCATTTCTGCCGGTAGCGAGTTGGGCGCCTACTTCCGACCCCAATTCTTTCGCCCGCTCCTGATCGATGTCGGAGACCGCCAAAAACTCAAGAGACGGGTGACGTGAAACCAGATTCGCCCGCAAGGTTCCTATCCTGCCGGAACCCACGACTCCCACACCCAATGGTTTCTTGTTCATTTTCGCCCTCTGGATTTTCTTAAGAATTTCATCAGACAAATCGTCCCAAGAAAAGAGATGCCCCTTTCATTGGGACAAAGTAAAAACCGGCCTCCTGAGAGACCGGCTCACGTATCAAAATCTGGGGTTCATCAAGTCACGGGCGCATAGAATTGCTTCCATTCCTCGGGCAACTCTTCTTCCGTCACATCCTTCATGGAGAGACGAATTCTCCCATTTCCTTCCACTTCTATGCATTTCACCAAAACCTTCTGGCCTTCTTTCAAGACATCACTCACTGAGCCGATTCTCTTCTTCGCAATCATGCTGATGTGGCAAAGGCCATCCGTGCCCGGGAATATTTCGACGAATGCCCCAAAATCCATGATTTTCCTGACAGTGCCATAGTAAATCGTGCCCTTCTCGGCTTCCTGCGTCAGTTCACGAATAATCTCTATCGCCCTAAGAGCAGCCGCCTCATCCGTGGATGAGATGAAGATGGTTCCGTCATCCTCAATGTCTACATCGGCTCCCGTCTCCTCGACAATTCCGCGAATCACTTTCCCGCCAGGTCCAATTACATCCCTCACGCGGTCCTTGGAAACCTGCATCGTCATAATCCTCGGCGCGTAGGGGGAAATCTCTTCACTTGGCTGGGAAATAACCTTGTCCATTTGATCCAGGACATGCATCCTCGCATCGTTCGCCTGCGCCAAAGCATCTCTTACAAGGCTCAATTGCAATCCTTTGATCTTGATATCCATTTGAAGAGCAGTAATGCCATGACGCGTGCCACCCACCTTGAAGTCCATATCCCCTAAATGATCTTCCAACCCAAGGATATCCGTAAGTATTGCCGTTCTTCCTGTGGATTCTTCACTGATCAATCCCATGGCGATACCGGCCACCGGAGATGTTATCGGTACGCCCGCACTCATCAAGGCCAGACTGGCGCCGCAAATGCTCGCCATGGATGAGCTGCCATTGCTCTCCGTGATATCGGACACCACGCGGATGGTATAGGGGAAATCTTCCTGCTCAGGCAATATCGCCTGCACGGCGCGAGAAGCCAGCGCACCATGGCCAATTTCACGACGGCCAGGACCGCGGTTCGGCTTCGCTTCACCAACACTAAACCCAGGAAAATTATAATGCAGCAGAAAAGTCCTGTCGGCCTTGCCGTCCAGCGTGTCTATCAATTGCGCTTCGGAGGCCGTACCGAGCGTCACAGTCACCAACGCCTGGGTCTCGCCCCGCGTGAACAGTGCGCTGCCATGGGGTCTGGCAAGGGGGGACATTCTGATGGTAATCGGCCTGACTTCACGAAGCCCCCGCCCATCCGAGCGCCTCCCTTCGTCTAAAATCAAACCGCGGAAAATCTCTTTTTCGATTTTGCCAAAATAATCAGAGACAGTTCCTCTGTCGGGAGACCCCTCTTCGTCTGTACAAAGAGAATCGACCGCAACGGCTTTCGCCTCGTCAATTGCGTTATACTGCCCTGCTTTGTCGTGAATCTCGGCAGCCGCTTGTAGTTTCGGAACAACAATTTCACGAACCTTCCCCATGAGTTCCGCACCTTCTTCCTCAGGCTCGACTGCGCGTTTTGTTTTTCCGCATTCAGTCCTGAGTTCATCCTGCAAAGCGCACAACTCTTTAATGACAGAATGGCCTTTTTCAAACGCTTCCATGTATACGTCTTCGGAAACTTCAAAACTACCGGCTTCCACCATGACTATTGCGTCTGATGTTCCGGCCATCACGCAATTCAGGTCGCTGTCGATCTGCTGTTCGACTGTCGGGTTGACGACAATTTCGCCATCAATCCGTCCAACGCGCACGGCACCGATTGGGCCGGCGAAAGGGATATCCGAAATATGGAGAGCTGCGGAGGTGCCGTTGATCGCCAAAATATCGGAATCATTCAGCTTATCGTAAGACATCACCATGACCTGAATCATGGTCTCACAACGAAATTCTTTCGGGAAAAGAGGACGGATGGGCCTATCGATTAAACGACAAGTTAATGTTTCCCTCTCTCCAGGTTTTGCCTCGCGCCTAAAAAAGTTGCCGGGAATAATGCCCGCGGCGTAGAAAAATTCTCGATAATCAACAGTAAGTGGGAAAAAGTCCACTCCCTCACGAGGAGAATGCGAGGCGCAAGCCGTACACAGTACGCTGGTTTCACCATAATGCATCATTACGGCGCCACCGGCTTGCTTGGCTATCTCACCTGTTTCAAAAGCAAGTGTATAACCGTTGATAGATGTGTCTTTGCGATACGGTGGCATCAGATTGCTTCCCTCTGGGGCAAGACTTGCATCTAGCGACGCAGGCCAAGGTCCTGGATGATCGTGCGGTAGCGGTTAATATCTTTCTCTTTCAAATAATCAAGGAGGCGACGCCGCTGACCCACGAGTTTCAAGAGGCCTCTTCGGGAGTGATGATCTTTCTTGTGGGTCTTAAAATGGTCTGTGAGGTAGGTAATACGCTCGGTTAGGATAGCTACCTGTACTTCTGGTGAGCCGGTATCGGTGTCATGCGTGCGAAATTTTTCGATAACTTCCGATTTTCGCTCCTTTGCTAGGGGCATTTCTTTCACTTCCTCCACTGCTTATTTGTTGCTTTCGACCCTAATAAATGCAACCTCATGAATAAACGGGCGGATTCTATATGACTTTGCGAGCAATGTAAATACGAAGCATGCCCTCTCCTAACGCTAGGTGGCAAATACTTTTTCAGGCGCCACAAATCCCTGGTTTCGTTTTCGTTTGTTTTGGTGAACCATTTTCCCAACTGCCAATAACTCTCCAGGTTCATTCAGCATACGGACACGAGTATCTGCCGGCAAATCAACAACTTGGCGAACATCTTCCAGCCTGACCAGAGCACCATTCAACACCCGCACCTCCGCTCTCGGATGCACATAGACGGCAGGCAGATGTGCGAGAGCATGCGCCGGACTCACCAGAATGTCTTTAAGACGTTTGTCTTTCGAATGATGTTGGGCATCTTCGAGAGAAACGGAGTCCGCCAGATCAAACGGGCCCAAAGCAGTCCGGGTAAGCGCTTGTAAACACCCGCCGGACCCCTGGTTGGCGCCAATATCATGACAAATAGAGCGGATATATGTTCCCCGAGAACATGTGACGTCAAAGGTAAGTTGAGGCCCATCTATTCTGATTGCTTTTATCCGAAATACCTCTATAGGCCGCTTCTCTCTTTCAATTTCCTTGCCAGACCGCGCCAATTCGTGCAGGCGCTTTCCGTTGGCCTTCAAAGCAGAATACATCGGTGGCATCTGTTTCGTCTTGCCCAGCATAGCGCTCAGAAGCTCTTGGGCTCGGGAAAGCGTAATGTCCCCTGGCTCAGATTCGGCCAACAATTTCCCCGTGACATCCTGGGTGTCCGTCACTCGTCCAAACAACATGACAGCTCGATACGTTTTCCGGCACGCCAGCAAATATGAGAACAATTTCGTTGAATTGCCAATACAAATCGGCAAAACTCCTTCAGCCATGGGGTCAAGTGTGCCTGCATGTCCCACTTTTGTTTTTCCGGGCAGGAGTTTTCTTACTTCATCAACCATATCGTGTGAGGTAGGTCCATGCTTTTTCTTAAGATTCAAGACACCCGAGAGTTCCAACATCTGATCCTTTCTCGAACTTACTTTTCATATCGGATAACAAACGTTCGATTTCATCGCTGTATGCCAAACTGCGGTCGATGAAAAACTTCAATCTAGGCGTATTTTTCAATTGCAACCGCTCGGCAAGTTTCCTCTGAAGGAATCCACCGGCTCTCTCAAGTCCCTTGAAACTCTCTTCAGTCTCTTCAACATTCCCCTGGTTTTCACCGTAACGGCTAAAGTAGACCTTCGCAACTCTCAAATCCCGGGACACTTCTACCCGGGTGATCACAACACGTCGCAAACGTGGATCCTTCATATCCTTCATCACCATATTCGCGAGTTCGGATTGTATGAGTTCCGCTACGCGCAGCATGCGAGAATCGTTCATCTTTTCAATTTCTCTCGATGGATTTCAAAAAATCTCAATATCAAAATCCGCCACAATCACCAAGCCAGTTCCCTCAAGGAAATTCAGGACTTTTCTCAACTGGCTATCTACAAATCGACCGTCATTGCTTACGACACTTACGCCGATACGACATCTCTGCCATTTGTCCTGAAAATCGACCTCAGCGACAGATACATTAAACCTTTGACGCAGGCGTGCCGTGATCGACTGAACTATCTTACGCTTTGCTTTGAGCGAACGGCATTCAGGTATCTGAACATCTATTTTCAGAAGACCAACAACAGGCATGGGATAAAGATTTCAAAAAAAGTCCGAATAAATCAACCTAAAGCGTCCGAGATACTTCTTCCGTAATATACGGCTCTATAATATCGCCTTGCTTGATGTCATTATAATTCTCAATTCCAATTCCACACTCATAACCAGATTGGACTTCGCTCACATCATCTTTGAACCGTCTCAAAGATGAAATTTTGCCCGTATATATAACCACATTATCCCGGATGAGCCGCACACTCGAGTTTCTATGGATGTTTCCGTCTGTGACATAACAACCGGCTATCGTTCCTACATTGGGAACATGGAACAGTTCCCGGATCTCCGCGTGCCCACGCACCACTTCCCGCTCAACGGGTTCAAGTATTCCCTCGAGAGCTGATCTAATTTCATCAATAGCATCATAAATAACAGAATATAATCGAACATCTACTTTTTCATGTTTCGCTACTTCTCTAGCTCCTGGCGTTGGACGAACATTAAAACCCACGATAACGGCCGCCGAGGCCGCCGCGAGCATTACATCCGTTTCAGTAATGCCACCCACCGCACTATGCAGAACCTTCACTCCCGCCTCATCATTCCCTAGCTTGCCCAAGGATTCTTTCAGGGCCTCTATGCTTCCCTGCACGTCTGCCTTTAAGATTAAGCTCAACTCTTTTGCTTGGCCTTCCTCAACACTTTCCATGAAACTTTCCAAAGAAACACGCGCAGAAGCCATAAGCACCGCCATACGTTCACGTTGTTGGCGCCTTGCGCTTATTTCTCTCGCCATCTTCTCATCTTCTAAAACCGTAAATGTATCACCAGCCTCAGGAACACCTGCGAATCCCAAAATTTCTACCGGTGTGGAAGGTCCTGCGACCTTCAATTTACGCCCTTGGTCATCTAATAGCGCGCGAACTTTCCCGCTCCATTTACCGGCCACGAAATTATCGCTCACATTCAAAGTACCTCGTTGCACCAAAACAGTAGCAACCGGACCGCGCCCCCTATCCAATTTCGCTTCCACGACAACACCACCGGCGAGCCGGCTGGGGTTAGCCTTCAACTCCATGAGTTCCGCCTGCAGGATGGCAAGGTCTAAAAGATCATCAATTCCGATATTCTCTTTTGCTGAAATTTCAGAATAAACCGTACTTCCCCCCCAATCTTCCGGAATTAAATCCAATGTCGAGAGTTGTTGTTTTACTCTGTCGGGATTCGCATCGGCCAAATCCATTTTATTCATAGCCACCATAATCGGAACTCCGGCGGCTTTTGCATGATCAATCGCCTCTCGAGTCTGGGGCATGACACCTTCATTCGCCGCCACAACGATGATTACCAAATCTGTTACCTGCGCCCCGCGCGCCCTCATTGCCGTAAAGGCTTCATGTCCCGGGGTGTCCAAAAATACAGCCGTTCCCTTGTCCGTGGTAACTCGATAGGCGCCTATGTGCTGGGTGATTCCGCCTGCTTCGCCTTCCATCACGTTGGCTTTGCGGATAGCATCGAGAAGTCTCGTTTTGCCATGATCGACATGCCCCATAATTGTTATGACGGGAGCCCTTGGCTGAAGATCTTCTTCTCTATCCTCTTCTTGAATCAGTATATCTTCAATGTTGTCTTTGGATATCTCGACTTCATAGCCGAAGATTTCGGATATCTCGGTAGCCGTGTTGTGATCTATCATTTGATTGATAGTTGTCATCTGGCCTTTTTTCATCAACTCCTTGATTACTTCCGTCGCCTTTACGTTAATTTTCTCGGCGAGTTCTTTCACCGTTATCGTCTCTGCAATACGCACGCGCCCGCCATGCCGGCGAGGAAGTTTCTCTTTGCCGGTGTCCTGAGCCACTTTGGGACTTGGTGATGATGGGGCGACTTTTTCTTTCGGTTGTGAAATCGCTTTATCCGGAACTGTCTGTTTTTTCCCGTCAACCTTGTCTTTTAGCGCATCTGAATTTTCCTCAACAAGGGTACCTTCCGGAGTGCCGGAGGCTTGGGCTGCTGTTTCTGGAGTGGGCTGAGAGGCTGCTGTTTCTTCTTTGGATACTACATCTTCCAGGCCAGGCTCACTTGCTTTTTCCGGCTTTGCAGCTTTTGTCTTTGTTGAAACTTTTTCTTCAGCCTCGCTTGCAGGAACCGCTTTCTTCTCTTGAACCGCGTCCTGAGAAAAAAGCGCTATCACCAACTCGGCTGTTTCATCATCCACAGTGCTCATATGGCTTTTAACTACGATTCCCTCCCTGGCTAATTCCTCAACAAAAGCCCTGCTGTCATATCCAAGATTTTTAGCCAACTGGTATACGCGTACACTCGCCATATGACCCTCACTGCAGATTGTTCACATCCACCATTCAATCAACGAGAAAATCTGAAATAAACTCCGAAATGCATATTGCCTCAACCGTTATGAATTGCTCTTTCCTGCATCAAGCGCAAGCAAATACTATCTACAAGAAGAGGTTCATCGATATATAACACTCCAATCGGTTTTCGACCTAAAAATTCCCCCAGTTCATTCTTAGCGAAAGGCAGAATATAGAATTCTTCGGTCATACGTTTCAAGTTCATCAAACCTTTTGATGATATATTATTGGCAACAAACGGTTTCCCCATTTTCGAGAGTTTTATCTTTTTGAAGACCGCCTCTTTTCCAAAGGTGAGCGCACCCTTTCTTTTAGAAGCGGCCAGCATTCCCATGAGTTTTCGGCCCAGAAGCATTCTCAAATTTGGAATCAACTCATCTGAGTCGATCCTGAAATTTCTTCCTTTCAGTGCGACTTGCAAGTGATTCGAAGAAACAAGCCTTGAAATGCAATTCATATTAAAACAACAATGAGCGCCTCTTCCCGGCAGCTTGCTCCCCAACTCGCAAACGATATTCTCCTTCGGGCCGATCACCATTCGAAAAAAGATATTCACATCGCCTTTGTTCCGACAAACTACGCACATTCTATGGGGCAAAGTATCCAGTCCTTCATCATGTCTCATGAGGCTCCGAGCCGACAGACTTCTCATGCAATTGGGCTGCTTCAATGAGTAGCCCGGCCCGCTTTGGGCCTATGCCGGGAACCTCGCATAGCTCATCCGTGGATGCCGCGCCGACCGCCGCAATAGTAGAAAAGCCATTGTCCGCCAAAAGCCGCGCCATTTTTTCACCAACAAGCTCCAGTTCTACCAGTTCACTGGTAGAGTCCCCATCAGTTTCCGTTGATTGAATACTCTCATCTTGCTCTTCCACACCAGCGGCGTCCTCCGGATGCTCATCGCTTGAAAATGCTTGCTCGGCGACGAGGCGTCGATACTCGCCCTCACCTTTCAGATCGATTTTCCAACCTAAAAGTTTAGCCGCTAAGCGAACATTTTGGCCGCCTTTTCCAATGGCCAAGGAAAGCTGATCGTCAGGCACCAACACCTCCATTCGGCCTTCATCTTCAAACAAAGTGATATGTTGGATTTTGGCGGGACTGAGCGCATTTGCCGCATATGTGCGTATATCGTCACTCCAGGAGATGATATCGATCTTCTCCCCCCTGAGTTCTTGAACAATCGACTGCACACGGCTGCCCCGTGTTCCCACGCATGCGCCCACCGGATCGATATCTCGCTCATGACTTACAACAGAAACTTTTGAACGCCCACTAGGCTCACGGACACAACCTTTTATGGCCACTACTCCATCGTAAATTTCAGGCACTTCCATCTCAAATAGACGAATCAGCAAGCCAGGATGCGTTCTGCTGAGAACAATTTGAGGCCCCTTCGTAATTTCACGCACCTCCATAATATAGGCACGGATGCGGTCTCCACGCTTGTAGACCTCTCTGAATATCTGCTCCCGACGAGGAAGGATTGCCTCTGTACGCCCGATATCTACATAAATATTCCCTCGCTCCACCTGGGAGACAGACCCGGTAATTAAATCGCCTTCACGCTCCTTGAATTCTTCGTAAATGTTCGCACGCTCCGCCTCTCGTACTCGCTGCAATATCACTTGCTTGGCGATCTGAGCGGCAATTCTGCCCAGTCCTTCAGTTTCCACACCTTGTGAGAGAAAATCCCCGACCTGAATATCGGGATTTTCCTTGCGTGCCTCATCTAAAAGGATTTCACTCTGGGGGTTCTGGATAATCCTGACGACTTCTTTCGCCGCTTTGACGTCAATTTCACCGGTTTGTTCATCAAACGATACATCCACGTTTTTGCCCAAGCCGTATTGCTTCTTCGCGGCTGACGCCATGGCGACTTTCAGGGTATCGAGAAGAAAATCTTTGGAGACACCTCGCTCGCGCTCCAATTGTGTTAGGACCGCAATCAATTCTTGACTCACAAACTACTCCTCCATGATGGATTGAGTTGACTTTACTCCGAATTCCCTGAACTTAGAAATTCCGCACCCCAATCCACATCCAAGCTCGCTTTTGCGATATCGGCCAGCGGAAATGAAACTTTCTCCTCATTCTCTAACAGCACACGGATATTGCTTCCATCAATCTCGATTAGTTGCCCGACAATTCCCCTCTTCCGCCTTTGCATCCCTTTAAGACGTATGCGCACTCGATGCCCGACATAGCGTTCAAAGTCTTGGATTTTTCGCAAAGATCTCTCAATCCCGGGGCTTGATATTTCAAGGCGATAAGAATTTTCAATGGCGTCCTTTTGGTCGAGACGTTCTCCGAGTTCTCGACTGACGGCTACGCAATCAGAAATAAAAATACCTCCTGGCTTTTCAATATATACCCGAATTACCTGTCGGCTACGGCTACCGGTCAGTTCAACATCAATCAATTCAAACCCAAGCTCGGAAACTACTTCCTGGGCGATAGTCCATATTCGACCACCAACGTCAATTATCACCATAACCCTGTTCCGAGAGCGAATAAAAAAATGGGCCATCAATTGACCCACTTACTCGACAGCCAAGATCATCGATACTTTAATCGCCATGCGAGTAAAGCGCAAGTGCAATAGCTTCTTCGTACAACATGAAGCATTATTGCCCGAAGAAATGCGGCGTGTTAAATTCTGCCGAATTAGGGTGATAGAATATCTTGAAACCAAACGAGCGGTGAATCCGTTTTGCGTTTTCCTCGAAGAAGCGCCAAGGGCTTCCTTGCCCGATGATGAAGACGCCTCCTGGGTGGAGCGCAATCATCAGCGAAGAGGCAACTCCATGATTCGGTTGACGAAAGTAAAGGCCCTGTGGATTTACGAAACGATGGTCCGCATTCGAAAGTTCGAGGAGCGCTCCATCGAGTTGTTTCAGGCAGGAGAATTGCCAGGCTTTCTTCACGCCTATATCGGCGAGGAAGCCGTCGCCGCCGGTGTTTGCGCTCACTTGACCCCGAAAGACCAAATCACCTCTACACACCGCGGGCACGGCCATATGATCGCAAAGGGACTTCAATACGAAGGCATGTTCGCCGAGTTGTACGCTCGGGCGACCGGCTACTGCAAGGGAAAAGGCGGCTCCATGCACATCGCTGACCAGGATTTGGGTGCTCTGGGGGCGAATGGCATTGTGGGAGGGGGTATCCCTATTGCCGCCGGCGCCGCTCTGGGGCTTCTACTCAAGGGGGAAAAACACGTCGCCGTAAGTTTTTTCGGCGACGGGGCCAGCAATGAAGGCGCTTTCCATGAGGGCATCAACATCGCCGCCACCTGGAAGCTGCCTGCCGTATTCGTCTGCGAGAACAACGGATTCGCCGAAAGCACGCCTCGCGCTACTCATCAGGCGGTTCAGGACATCGCAGATCGGGCCAAAGCCTACGGCATGCCCGGAATCGTTGTCGATGGCATGGACCCTCAGGCCGTATACGAAGTGGCCGGTGAAGCGATTGCGCGCGCCCGCGAAGGGCGTGGACCTTCGCTGCTCGAAGCGAAAACAATGCGCTTTCTGGGCCATTACGTGGGTGACCCCGGCACCGCTTACGGGCACGACAAAGAGGTGGGGAAATGGCTCAAGCGCGACCCGCTCATCACGTTCGCCGAAACACTCAAGAAGAAAAAATGGTTGAACAAAAAAAGCATCGACGCCATCCTTGCGAACGTGAACAAAGAGATGGAAGAGGCTATCGAATTCGCCCGGAAAAGCCCGGAACCCGAGATTGACGACGCCATGGCCGATATTTACGCGCCCGCCCAGGGAAAAGGATGATGCGCGAGATTTTATACAGAGAAGCCATCGTCGAGGCCCTGGATGAGGAAATGGCGAGAGATGGTTCCGTCTTTCTGCTCGGAGAGGACATCGCGGAGTTCGGCGGCTCATACAAGACGACCGTGGGGCTTTTGGAGAAATACGGCGCCGAGCGGGTGAGGAACACGCCCATTTCCGAGCAGGGAATCATCGGCGCGGCCCTTGGGGCGGCGCTCGTGGGCATGCGGCCCGTAGCGGAGTTGATGTATATCGATTTTTCCGCCGTCGCCATGGATCAAATCGTCAACCAGGTCGCCAAGGTACGCTATATGTTCGGCGGCAAGGCGAATACCTCGCTCGTCATCAGAACCCAGGGCGGCGCGGGACGCAGTTCCGCCGCGCAGCACGCGCAAAGCCTGGAAGCCTGGTTTGTTCACGTACCGGGCCTCAAGGTGGTCATGCCCTCCACCGCGCGTGACGCAAAAGGCCTTCTGAAGGCGGCGGTCAGGGATGATGACCCGGTATTTTTCATCGAACACAAACTCCTTTATCTGGAAAGAGGCGCTGTCCCCGAGGAGGAGGAGATCATCCCCATAGGCGTCGCCGAGGTGAAAAGGGAGGGAAGCGACTTTACCATCGTTGCTACCTCCTCGATGGTCGGCAAATCGCTCGCTGCAGCGGAGGAACTCGAAAAAGAGGGCATAAGCTGCGAGGTCATCGACCCCAGAACGCTTTTCCCGCTGGACACGGAGACGATTCTCGCCTCGGTACGCAAGACGGGCCGGCTCCTCATCACCCATGAGGCGGTGCAACGTTGCGGCTGGGGAGCCGAAATCGCCGCCTTGGCCGCCAGGGAAGCTTTCGATTACCTCGACGCGCCCATCGAGCGCGTCTGCGGCAAGGAAACGCCGGTGCCTTTTTCGCCCAAACTCGAATCCTACGTCATCCCCGACAAAGATGACGTAATCGCCGGTGTCCGTGGTATGTTGGAGACGGTATAATTCCCGAACACATTCATTCATTAGGAGCGTAAATATTCATGGCCACTCCTCTCCCGATGCCGAAGCTCGGCCTCACCATGGAAGAAGGCACCATCCTCAAATGGCGCAAGGACGAGGGTGAAGCGGTCGAAAAGGGCGAGATTATTCTCGACATCCAGACCGATAAAGTCGAATACGAGGTCGAATCGCCGGACGGCGGCCTGCTTCTCAAAACTTTGGCGGGAGAAGGCGACGTCGTTCCCTGCGGCACGGACATCGCCGTCATCGGCGAGGCGGGAGAGGACATCGGCGGTTTTGGAAGTGCTCCCCCCAGCGCCCCGGCGGAGGCGGAACCAGAGGCGGCGCCGGTTCCCGCGCAAGCTTCCCCGACGCCTCCCCCTGCGCCCACGGCTCCAGTCCAGACTCAGCCTTCGCCTACGGGCCGCGTTTTCGCCAGCCCGGCGGCAAGGCGCGTGGCGCGAGAGCTGGGCATCGATTACCGCACGCTCAAAGGCTCGGGCCCCGGCGGAAGAATCGTTCAGGCCGACGTGAGGGCAGCGAAGGCATCGGGCCTTCCCGCCGCGTCGGCGGCAGCCCCAAGCGGCCCCGCGGCCGTGGCGGGTTCCACGCCCCTGGCCGGTATGCGGAAAATCATCGCCGAGCGTATGCTCGCAAGCTGGTCGCAGGTGCCGCGCATCACCATGCAGGCCGAGGTGGACCTCACCAACCTCCTCGCCGTGCGCGAGGCCAGCCGCCAGGCATGGGAGAACGACCTCGGCGTCAAGGTGTCCATCAACGATCTCATCCTCTTCTACACGGCCCGCGCCGTACGCCGCTGCCCGGCCGTGAACGTCCGCCTCGCCGAAAACGCCCTGGAGCAGATGCGGGACGTGAACATCGGAGTAGCCGTCGCCGTCGAGCAAGGCTTGATGGTGCCCGTCATCCGGGGCGCCGACCAGAAATCCATCGACGCCATCTCGCGCGAGTCGCGAGCGCTGGCCGAGGCGGCCAGAGCGGGCGCGCTGGGACTCGATGCGCTCGAGGGCGGCACCTTCACGGTCTCGAATCTCGGGGCGTACGGAGTCGACCATTTCAGCGCCGTCATCAACCACCCCGAATCCGCCATCCTCTCGGTGGGGGCGGCGCGCGAGCGCGCCGTCGTGCGAAACGGCGAGATCGCGGCCCGGACGACGGCCTATGTCGGCATCAACGCCGACCACCGCCTGGTCGACGGCGCGCCGGCGGCCGAATTCCTCAGTACGCTCAAGGAGATGCTCGAGCACCCCAAGGTGATGCCCGCGTAACGAGAAACCCATTCAGTATCAATACTTTACAACTTTTTATTCAACTGTTTTATCTTGTGATTTATTTTCCGAAAAACATCGTGAATTTATCTTATTTTATCAGTTTTTTCAGGTTATTTATTGAAATGCCTCTCCGGTTTTCCGGCAGGGTTCGGAGAGGGTTCGCCCGTGCGGAAACGGCGCCCGGGAACGCGGCCGATCCGACCGGGCGCGCGCCCTGGAGTCGAAAACCCCGCATCGCCGGATCGACGCCGATGACGTGAACCTGCGCCATGAGCCCTCCTCCTTCGGGGTTGTTGAAAAAACCCTCTCCGCCGCATCCTGAGCAGCGGCGAAGCCGCGTATCGAAGGTCAATCGCAACCGATGCGGGAGCGATTGCCTCTCACCCCGGCGCGAGGCGCTCGATTCCCCTCGCCCCTTCGACAGGCTCAGGACAGGCCCCTTCGACACGCCGTCTCGTCGCAGCGTGATGCCGCCGGGAGGGGCGTCCGCCCCACCGGCCTCTCGCTCAAGAAGCCGCGCATATCCTGTCCCGGCCCGAAAATCCCCGCCAACCGCAAATGCGGGAAAATGCGCGCCGCGCCCGGAATCGTGAGGGAGGGCGCGTAAACGGACAGGCGTCCCGGCGGGGTTCGCGCCGGAGGCCTCCCCGGCAATCCGGCTCGCGCGGCCCCTGCGTTTTCTCCCGCGCTCCGCTTCGTTCAAGAGCCGGCGACGGCGTCACGCGTTCTCGGGGCGCTCTGGCGCTCCGGATGCAGATCCCGTGGTCGAAATTCCTGCCGGAAAAATTTTTTCTCGTCGATGTCATCCTGAATTCCTTGACGGACCGAATTGTTATGTTATAACATTACATTTAACAGCTTCGCCATCCCATTTCACGCCGAAAGGAAAGTATTCATGAAAAGGACCTTATCAATGAAATATGTGTTGCTCACTGCGGCTCTGACGATGGCGCTCCTCGCGCGCCTGACCGCCCCCGCATCGGCCGCGCCCCCGGTGGTGGTCTCCATCAAACCGCTTCATTCGCTGGTCTCAGGCGTCATGAAGGGGGTCGGCGAACCCCATCTGCTGATAAAAGGCGCCGCCTCGCCGCATACGTTTTCACTCAAACCCTCCGATGCCGGCGTCCTCGAGAGGGCGCGCGTGATTTTCTGGGTGGGCGAGGCGCTCGCCCCGAGCCTCGATCGGCCCATCGAAGTTCTGCCGAAACGGGCGAAGGTCGTCGCCATGACGGAGATAAAGGGTCTGAAGCTGTTGAAGATCAGAGAAGGCGGTTTGTGGGAAGCGCACGACGACCACGGCGAGAAGGGAAAAGGCGGCCACCATGACGAACACGGGCACGGCAAGGCCAAAGACGCCGATCATCACGACGAGCATAAACACGCCAAGGGAAAAGACGAGCGCCACGACGAGCATAAACACGAGAAAGCCAAAGACGACCATCACGATGAGAAGGCCGGCGCTCATCACGGGGAGCATCATCATCACAGCGATATCGACGCGCACGCCTGGCTCGACCCCGTGTACGCCAAGAAGTGGGTGCATGAGATCACGCATGAGCTCGAAGAGGTGGATCCTGCGAACAGGAAAAAATACGAGGCGAACGAAAAGAGGCTTATGGCTCGATTGGACGCCCTGCACGAGGAATTGAAAAGCACGCTCGCGCCGCTGAAAGGCGCGCCCTACGTCGTCTTTCACGATGCGTATCAATACTTTGAGAAACGCTACGGACTGAACGCCATCGGTTCGGTGACCTTCTCGCCCGAGAAAAAGCCGGGCGCGGCGCGCCTCGTGGCGATACGCAAGAAGATCAGGGACACGAAGGCGGCCTGCGTGTTCAGCGAGCCGCAGTTCCAGCCCAAGCTGGTGAAGGTCGTCATGGAGGGAACGGGCGCCGAAACCGGCGTGCTCGACCCCCTGGGCGCGGATATTCCCGCCGGTGAGGACGCGTATTTCACCCTCCTGCGCAACATGGCGAAATCGCTCAGGACATGCCTTTCGGGAGAATAATCCCGGCGCCGCTTCCTGGGGAAATGAACCGGCCCGCCCTGTTCCCCCGCATATCCCCAGGAGCCGCCCGCATTTTCGCAGCGGCGAATGGAACCGAAGGGGGGCGATAGTTCCGTAGCCGGACAGGCGCAGGAGCCTGTCCGGCTACGGTGGATGTGGACTGAGGGGAGAAGCCCGACTCCGAGGCGGATCGGCTCCCTTGCGGGGGTCGCATACGGGGTTGTTGAAAAAGCCGATGCGGTGCAATCCCCCTTCTCGTCCTGCCCAGCCCGCCTCTTCGCCTCACCCTGAGTAGCGGCGAAGCCGCGTATCGAAGGGCCGAAATTCGCGCCCGCCGGAGAGATGCTCTCCCATCCTTCGATACGGCGCTTACGCGCCTACTCAGGATGAGGGTTCGGGGCCGCTTGCTCGGGATGAGGAGGTCAAGCGTTCTGCGAAGTCCGATGCCGCGCGGTGGGCCGAGTCCGTTCAGCGACCCCTACACATTCTCCTCGAACAGCGACCGCAGGGAGGGCACAGGGGCCTGTCCGCTACGCCTCGCTTCGAACGCGGGGTTCCGCGCGGCTCACCCCCTGCCTGCGATCATTTCCCAGGAATGACTGAACAGGAACAGCACGGCCGCCGCCACAACGATGCAGGGACCCGCGGGCGCGTTCCATTCGACCGACGCCCAAAGACCCGCCCCCACGGAGACGACCCCCGCCAGGACGGCGAGCGCCGCCATCTGCTCGGGCGTTTTGGCGAACCGCCGCGCCGCCGCCGCCGGTATGATGAGCATCGAGGTGATGAGCAATATGCCTATCAGCTTCATGGCGACGGCGATGATGAAGGCGATGAGGAGCATGAAGATGAATTTCACGGCGAAGGTCGGAATCCCCTCGGCGCTCGCCAGTTCCTCGTTCACCGTGACGGCGAGAAGGCCCCGCCACAGCCACGCGAGCACGGCCAGCGCCGCCGCCCCGCCGAGGTATATCCACCATAAATCGAGCGGGCCGACCGCGAGAATGTCCCCGAACAGATAGCCCATCAGGTCCACCCGGAGCGTCTCCAGCACGCTGACGGCGATGATGCCCACCGAAAGCGCCGTGTGCGCCAGGATGCCGAGCAGGGTATCGGTGGAGAGTGTTTTCCGGCTTTGCAGCGCCAGAAGAACGATCGCGAGGCCGATGCATGAGATAAGGATGCCGAGCCTGAGGTCCACTCCGAAGGCGAACCCTATCGCCACGCCGAGAAGAGCCGTGTGGGACATGGAGTTTCCAAAGTAGGCCATCTTGCGCCAGACGATGAAACAGCCCACGGGGCCCGTCACCAGCGCGACGCCCACCCCGCCCATGAGCCCCCTGACCATGAAATCCTCCATCAGTCGCCTCCTTGATGGTGGTGGGCTTCCTTGGGTTCGATGGGGAGTATCTCCCCTTCCGGCCCGTGAACGTGGTCGTATCTGTGCCTGTAAACGGCGAGGCTCTCGGCCGCCTGTTTGCCGAACAGGGCGAGATATTCGGGGTTTTTGCTCACGGCTTCGGGATGCCCCGTGCAGCAGATATGCCTGTTGAGGCACACCACGCGGTCCGTGAACGCCATGACGAGGTGGAGGTCGTGCGAGATCAGGATGACGCCGCAGCCCCTGTCGTCCCTGATCTTCGCGATCAGGCGGTACAGTTCGCCCTGCCCGTTGACGTCCACGTTCTGGATGGGCTCGTCGAGAACGAGGAGTTCGGGGTCGCGCAGCAGGGCGCGGGCGAGGAGAACGCGCTGGCGCTCTCCGCCGGAGAGGCTCTGGACGGGTTGATCCAGCAGGTTTCCCGCGCCCACCTCATCGAGATGCGCCTCCATCTGCTCGGAAGACGGTTTTTGGGTAAGACAGAGCAGCCTGCGCACGGTGAGCGGAAGCGAAGGGTCCACCTCGAAGGCCTGGGGCAGGTAGCCTACGGAGAGGTCCCCGTTCCGGCGAATCTCGCCCGAGTCGGGCTTGAGCAGCCCGAGCAGCATGCGGACCAGCGTGGTCTTGCCCGCGCCGTTGGGGCCGATGAGGGTGAGAATTTCGCCCGCCGATATATCGAGGTCGACGTTATCGAGAATCGTCGTCTCGCCGATGCGGAAATTGAGGTTCGCGACGGAAATGAGGGGAGGCCGCGCGTCATCCATCGTCGTGGCACTCCATGCACCGGCCGCTGATTTCCATGACGGGCGTCTCCACCAGGAAGCCTGCCTGGGTGGCGCTCGCCTCGATGGCCTCGCCGATTTCCTCGCTGTGCGTCTCCGCCACGTTTCCGCAATCACGACAAATGAAGAACAGGGCCTTGTGGGCGTCCGCCGACATCGCGCAGCCCACGAACGCGTTCATGCTTTCGATGCGGTGGATAAGGCCGTGCTTCAAGAGGAAATCCAGCGCCCGGTAGACCGTGGGCGGAGCGTTTCTGCCTCCGCCCGCGTTCATGCGCTCAAGCACATCGTACGCGCCCAGAGGCGCATGGCTCTCCCAGACGATTTCCAGAACCCGCCTCCTGTGCGGCGTGAGTCTGGCGCCGCGCTCACGGCAAAGCGCTTCGGCTTGTTCGAGGGCGCTCTCGATGCAGGCCACGTGGTCGTGATCCCTGCGGAGAAAATGTTTTTCTCTCGATGCCATACAAAATTCCTTGACGGGCAAAATCGAAACGTTATATTATACCAACCCCAAGGGCTGATTCAATCCAACTCAGGCCAAAAGGGCTTAACTCATGAAATATATGTCGATCATCCTGGTTCTGACAATGGCGCTGTTTACGGGGTTTGCAGCCCCTGCTTCGGCCGCGCCCCAAGTGGTGGTTTCCATCAAACCGCTTCATTCGCTGGTATCCGGCGTCATGAAGGGGGTCGGCGAACCCTACCTTCTGATAAGAGGCGCCGCCTCGCCGCATACGTTTTCCCTGAAACCCTCCGACGCCAGAGAACTCGAGAGGGCGCGCGTGATTTTCTGGGTGGGCGAAGTGCTTGCTCCCGGATTGGAGCGGCCCCTTGAGGTTCTGCCGAAAAAGGCCAAAGTCGTCGCCCTCGCGGAAATAAAGGGTCTGGAGCTGATTAAGCTCAGGGAAGGCGGCCTGTGGGAAGGGCACGATGATGATCATGGCGAAAAGGATGATCACCACGAAAAGGAAAAGGGCGAGGCCAAAGGCGAGCATCACGACGAGGGCAAAGAGGCGAAAGCCGGGGACGATGATCACGACAAGGAGAAACGCGGAAAAGCCGAAGACGACCATCATGACGAGAAGGAAAAAGCCAAGGCCAAAGAAGAACATCACGATGAAGAAAAGCGCGGAAAAGCCGAAGATGACGATCACGATAAGGAGAAGGCCGAGGCCAAGGGTGGTCATGGAGATGAGGAGGATCATCACGGCGGCTTCGACGCGCACGTCTGGCTCGACCCCATGAACGCCCGCAAATGGGTGGACGCCATCGCCCATGAACTCGAAGAGGTGGATCCTGGGAACAGGAAAAAATACGAGGCGAACGCGCGGAACATGAAGGCCCGCATCGACGGCCTGCACAAGGAACTCGCGCGCACGCTCGCCCCGGTGAAGGGTACGCCCTACATCGTCTTTCACGATGCGTATCAATATATGGAAAAACGCTACGGACTGACCCCCATCGGTTCGGTGACGCTCTCGCCCGAGAAAAAGCCGGGTTCGGCGCGCCTCGTGGCGATACGCAAGAAGATCAGGGACACGAAGTCGATCTGCGTGTTCACCGAGCCGCAGTTCCAGCCCAGACTGGTGAAGGTCATCATGGAGGGAACGGGCGCCGGAACAGGGGTGCTCGACCCCCTGGGAACGGATATTCCCACCGGGGGGAATGCGTATTTCACCCTCATGCGCAATATGGCGAAATCGCTCGTGAGGTGTCTTTCGAGGAAATAGTTCGGGGCGGCGTTTCCCCGGGGATATGAACGAGCCTGCCCGGCTCCACGCATATCTTCGGATGCCCGCCCGCCGCGGTCGATAATTTTGGCGGGAACGTATTCCCATCCTCTTTGCTGAAAACTTTCCGCAAAATTCTGTATTTGCGCCTGAACAATCTGTTGACACTCCCCCCTTTCGTCTAGTAACTTCAAAAAATAACGCGATACGGAATCGGTGTGGTTTCCACGAAATCTTTCATTGCGAGGGGAATGGCCCATTGGCTGCCGATTTGGCAAGCAGATTCGCCGATTTTTTTTACTTTCTGTGGATGTCGTTCCTGCTGCTCTCGCCCATGCTGCTGCTCGGTCTGTTTCTCTCCGGCCTGATCCACGTCTTCATCTCCCGTCAGGCGATTCTCCGGTGGCTTCGCGACGACGGCCTGAAATCGGTGAGCGTCAGCTCGGCCGTCGGCGTCCCCGTGCCGCTGTGCAGTTGTTCCGTCGTGCCCGTGGTCGCCGAGATGCGCAGAAAAGGAGCTTCCCGCTCGTCTTGCATGTCCTTTCTGATAACGGCTCCCGAAACGGGCGCCGATTCGATTCTCGTGACGAACGCCTTCTTCGGATGGATAGCGGCGATAGTCCGCCCCGTCATCAGTTTCGTCACCGCGGTCGTCGCCGGCGTCTTCTGCATCGGCCTCATAAGAGCGGATGAAGGCGCGGCGAAAGAAGGCGAGCACGATCATGAACACGACCACGGGCACGATCACGACCACGCGCATGATCACGGGCATGGCCACGACCACGATCACGGCGCGCACGAACCGCTCGTGCCGGGTTCGGAGGACTGCTACATCAGTCCTGCCCAACTCAAGCGCGCCCTCATCCGTTGGGTGAAGGGAGTCGCCGTATCGGTGCGAAACTGGAAGGCCGCGTCATGGGTGAAGCCGGACTTCTACCAGGAGGAATTGTCCGCCGATGAGGAATCGGGCGAGACCGGCCTCGCCCCTGTGTCCGAGGCGGAGCGCCTGCCGGGTTTCAGGACGATCGTCAGGCACATATTCAGCTACGGCTTTGTCGAAATCGCGGACGACATTCTCTTCTCGCTTCTCTTCGGCGTCTTCGTGGGCGGATTGCTCTTTCTGGTGATCCCGAGCGATCTGATGCAGAACGAATACGCCCGCTGGGCGTCCTACCCGATCATGGTCATCATCGGTATTCCCCTCTATATCTGCGCGTCCGCGAGCACGCCCATCGCCGCCGCGCTCGTCGCCAAGGGTTTCACTCCCGGGGCTGCGCTGATTTTTCTCATGACGGGCCCGGCGACCAACACGGGAACCATCGCGGTTATCATGAACCAGTTCGGCACGCGCTTCGCGTCCATCTACGTCGGCGTCGTCATCGTCGTCACCGTCATTTTCGCCGTCCTGATCGACGCGTTTTTCTTCGCCACCGGTTTTTCGCTTCCCGTGAACCTCAACGCCTCGGAATCGCCCGCCATCCTGTTCCTGCAATACGGGAGCGCCCTGGTCTTTTTCGTCCTGGTCGTGTGGCGTTTCCGCGCCGGCGCCTTCCGAACGGGATATGAGGATCTGTTGCAGAACATCCGCTCCATGTCCGAGCCTTCCAGGTACGTGTGGGATCGCCTGACCCGGGGCCGGTCCATACGAGGCGCTTTCTCCCTGAAAACGCCCATGGGCCTCATTCTCTCGGGCCTGATTCTCCTCGTCTTCCTCGGCACCGGCTTCACGACCGTGCCTCCAGGCGCCGTCGGCTACGGCCGCCTGTTCGGCAAGATCTACTGGAGAGACTTGCAACCGGGGCTGCACTATCTCGCTCCCTGGCCCTTCGTCGAGGTGGATAAATGGCCGGTCAGAGAGGTGAAGTCCATCATGTCCGGCGACGTCCACGAGTACGTTTCCGGCGATCTGAATCTGGTCTCCCTCACTGTGAACGTGCAGTACCGGGTGCAAGACCCCTTCGTCTATCATTATCGGGTAATCGACGCGCCCAAGGTCATTGAGGACAGCGTCAGGGACCACCTGCGCGGCTTCGTATCCGCCCGGGGTCTGGAGCAGTTGCTCAACGTCCATCGCAAAACCCTGGAGAAGCACGTCTCCCATTTGTTCGAGCATTTGTCCGCCAAGGCGGATTCGGGGCATGCGGACGTAGAAGCCTCGGCGTTCGAGAGCGTCGAACTGGTAAAGGTGAATCTGGCGGCCATCCGCCCCGTGGCCGAGACGATAAGCGCGTTCCGGGAGGTGTCGAGCGCGCAGGAGGACAAGGAGCGGATTATCGTCAACGCGCAGCGGTTCCTCGTGTCGCTGACGCCCCGCGCTTACGGCAATGCCGATTACGAGGTGAAACAGGCCGACGGCGAGGCGTACCGTAGAGTGAAAGGCGCCGGGGCGGAAGCCGACGCGATCCGGCGAGTGTCCGGGGCCGTGCGGAGCGCTCCGGAGGTTCTTGAGAACATGCTGTGGCGCGAGAAGCTCGAAATCGCGCTCTCGCATAACTCCAAGATCATCGTTCCCGACAAGGGAAGTCTGGCCAAGGTCGCGCTGTGGAAGCGGCGCTCCACGGGAACGAGTCATGGCGCCCACAATCCCGGACGCGGGAGGAACGGCGCCGGCGAGGACGCGGGCCACGAAGGCGGTGGCGGCGATAACGACAAGAGCGGCGGCCACGGCGGGAACAACGCAGAGAAAGACAAGAGCGAAGCCCACGGCGAATCGGGCGAATCCGGGGGCGGCGCGGCGCATGGCGAGAACAACGGCGCTCATGGCGAGACGGAAAAATCCGGGAACGCGAGAGCCCACGGCGGGAACAACGCGGAGAAAGACAAGAACGGCGCCCACGGCGAATCGGATAAATCACCAAACGATACGGCCCTTGGCGGGAGGAACGGCGCAGACGAGGGACGCGGCGCTCATGGCGCGTCGGCGAGCTCGAACGTCGCGCGAAATGATTCCATGGCCGGGGCGAACCACAGCGGGAGAGAGAAGAGATGACCTTCAGCGCAAAGAGAATCTTCGCGGCCATCGCCGTGGTTGTCCTGCTCGTCGTAGCCTACGACTGCTTCTACGTCGTCGACGAGACGCAACAAGGGGTACTGACCCACTTCGGCAAGATTTCGCCTCCCGTCAGGCAGCCCGGCCTCCACGTGAAATGGCCCAGGCCCGTATCCAGGGTCTACAAGGTCGACCGGCGCATTCACGCCATGACGGGCCTCACCCAGGAATTGATCACCGAGGATCAAAAGAGTGTCCTTATAGACGGATACCTGCTCTGGCGCGTGACGGACCCCATTCTCTTCGTCGAATCGATCCGGACAGGCAAGAGCGCGACGAATCGGCTCAAGGACCTCTATATGTCGAGCAGCGGCATCATCATCAGCAACAAGGCGCGCGACGCCTTCATCGGGCTGGGACTCGAGCATGAAGATCTGAGCGAGGCGTCTCAGAAGATTCTGGGCCTCATCGCGCCCGTCGCGAAAAAAAATTACGGCGTCGAGGTAGTGCGCACCGGGATCGTCGAGTACACGCTGCCTGTAGCGAACCGGCCGAGCGTGATTCAGCGGATGATCTCCGAGCGCGCCCGCATCGCCGCCCGCTACCGCAGCGAGGGCGAGGAGATGGCGATCCGCATCGAGGCCCGCGCCATCAACGAGCACGAGAAACTCCTCGCCGATGCCCACGCCCAGGCGACGACCATTCTGGGCAAGGCGGAAGCCCAGGCGATGGCGCTGCTCGGCGAGGCGTACAAAGCGGACCCGGAGTTCTACAAGTTCATCCGCGCCCTCGACAGCTATGATCTCATAATCAACCGGAACACAACCCTCATGCTGCCGGCGGACAACGAACTGTTCAAATATCTCGACAGCAAGGAAATACCCCGCCGGGACGGGGCTGGCCGATGAACGAAGGACAATCAACGCCTCCAAGCGCGCGAATCATATACGCCGTATTCGACTTTTTCGGGCGTCAATACAGGAAGGTTATCGCCGGCCTCATCATCGTCTGCGTGCTCGCTTTTCTGGCGAACGGCTTCTACGTCGTCCAGAAAGAAGAACAAGCCGTGCGCACCCGCTTCGGGAAGGTGGTCGACGCCGAAGTCGGCCCGGGGCTGGGCTACGCCGTCCCGCTCATCGAGCGGGCGCACGTTCGCAAGGTCAAGGAGATCGTCGGATACCAGATCGGGAGCAGGAGCGGCGCCACGATCAACTTCACGATACTCTCCGGCGACCTGAACCTCCTCGATACGGACGTGGCCGTTCAATACAAGATCAAGAACCTGCGCTCCTACCTCTTCGCGGCCTCCGACCCCCGCAAGATGCTCACCATGCTCGTTCGCGAGGGGCTGGTCAAGATTCTGGGGGAGAACTTCATCGACCTGATCTTCACCTCGAACCGCGACGTCATTCAGAAACAATTGGCCGGCCTGGTGAACAAGCGCCTCGAATCGCTGGGCGTCGGGATCGAGCTCGTCACGCTGAACATCGTCGAGGTGCGCTCGATTCCCGAAACCCTCCAGGCCTTCCGGGACGTCAACGACGCCTTCGCGGAGCGTGAGCAGGTCGTGAGCCGGGCGAACAGCCAGAGGGAAATGCTGCTCGCCCGCAGCAAGGGCCAGGCCGACGCGCTGATCATGAACGCGAAGGCGAACGCCCGCGAACGCCTCGTTCAGGCGCGAGGCAGCGTCCGCGCCTTCAAGGCGCTGCTGGCCGAGTACAGGAAAAATCCGAACCAGGTGGCCATCACCCGGTATTGGCAGCGTATGCGCGCCATCTTCACCGAGGCGAGTCTGGCGATGGTGAATCCGGGCAAGGACTCGACCATCGACATCAACATGCTCGAAGGCGCGCCGGGATTCACTCCTGCGGGAGCAGGCGGCCACGGCGTGGCGGATTTGGTGACGCGAATGCCGCATACGGCGGGCGATGCCGATGGACGCCTGAGCAGGGCGACCATGCCGCCCTACATCCACAGGCTCGAAACCACCCGGCGGGACGACCCGCTCAGAGAAGGCCGTTTCCACAAACGGCGCACGGAGCGCGACCATGCGCGGGTGGCCAGTCCACGCTCGCTGATCTTCGATACGCCTTCCATATTCTCCCATCGCCACGGCGCGCCCGGCCGCAAGAGGATCGGAAACCGGGCGGACCAGAGGCCGATGACGGAGAAAATGCTGGGCGCGGGCGGGAACAACCATGGGCGCGAGACGGGGAAAAAGGATGATTAGACGACTGCCCGGCAGACTTCGCGCGGCTCTCTTTCCGGCCTTGGCGCTCTTGCTGGTCCCGTCGCTTTCGGCGGCGGCGCCCGGCGTGAGCGCGGATGCGGTCGTTTTCGGCCAGACCGTCGGCATCTCGGGGCCGGCCAGGAGCGCGGGGCTCCTCTTTCAGGAGGGCATCTTCGCGGCGCTGGAAGAACGCAACGCGCGGGGGGGCGTAGGCGGCAGGACGTTGAGGCTGATCTCGATCGACGACGGATACGAGCCCCAAAGAGCCGCGGAGAACGCGAAGAAATTCGCCGCGGAAAACAAGGTGCTCGCCTTGATCGGCGGAACGGGAACGCCGACGACGAAACGCGCCGCGCCGGTGCTGCGAGAGGCCGGGATCCCTCTGGTGGGCGTCCTCAGCGGCGCCGACTTTCTGCGGGATGCCAGGCGGTATCCGAACCTCGTCCACCTGCGGGCGAGCTATTCCCAGGAGGTCCGCGCTCTCGTGGATCACATCGTTCGCAAACGCGGCAAGAAACGCTTCGGCATCATCTACCAGGACGACGCTTTCGGACGTTCCATATTGAAGAGCTACCGGGAGGCGCTGGCCGCGCACAAACTCCGCGTCCGGGCGAAAGCGAGTTTTTCGCGCAATACGCATGCCGTTCACGCGGGCCTGTTCGTCCTTCAAAAGGCCGATCTCGACGTCTTGATGATCGGCGGAACAAACGAGGTAAGCGCCGAGATCATCAATCTCGTGAACGACCTGGGCCACGATTACGTCATGGCCACGTTGTCCATCTCCCTGTCCCATAAACTGAGAATGAGCATCGAAGCGCGGAGTGACAAAATCCTGCTGAGCGAAGTGCTGCCGGACGCGCACGACACGAGCAGCAAAATCGTCAGAAGTTATCAGCGCGCCATGCTTGACCGAGCGGCGAAAAAGGGGAGCGGGGAGTCCGCCCGGCCCGAATTCACCCAGTTGTCCCTGGAGGGCTACATTCTCGGCCGCTTCGTCATCGCCGTCCTCGAGCGCACGGGCGAGAATGTAACAAGGGAGCGGTTCCTGCAACAGGCGCTGGCCTCCGGGGTTACGCTCATCGACGACTGGGCGGTCGAATTCAAGCCCGGAGCGAACACCGGCTCGAAGTACGTCAAGGTGATCAACTTCAACAAGGATAGCCACGACTTCACGAAAGGAGACGGCGGCCTTGAAAAAGGTAGATGAGTTTTCCACCGAAGAGGTCGGAGAGGAGTGGCTGCGCGAACTCTACAAGGTGATCGCGCTGCGCCGCGGCACCATGTTCCGGCTCATCACCGAGTCGGCGCGCATGCTGCTCTACGGCAACGCGGGCGGCACGGCGTTGATCATCGGCTTCATGAGCAACACCTCGAAGGCGGAAAATACGTTCTACCACTGGACGCTCCTGCTGGCTTTGATCGTGTTCGGAGCCGGCGTTCTCATGGCGGCGCTCACCCTGGTGCTGGTGACCCTGGTTTCGGTGAAAGAGGCGCACGGGGCGGAAGACGGACTCAAGGAGTTCGTCGACGGCAATCTGGATCGCACGAAAGTGCTGTTCACGGTGAAAAACGAGACGTTTCGCCTCGCGGACTACACCACGGTGGCCGGCACCGTCAGCGCCGCGTGTTTCATGATCGGCGGCCTGCTCAGCCTCTTCCTGTTGGTTCTGTTCTTCTAGGCCTCCCGAGGGGACAAAAGCGAACCTCCCCGCTTCGGTAAGATTCCTCCCGCATCAGCCGCGATTGGCCCCCGTTTCCCTCCCCTCGCCTCGTGTTGTATGATGATCCGCGTTGCAACGCGCGCGTTATGGAAGAGCGCCGCGAGTACGGCATATACCGCCCCCCGGCGAGACCGGGTCATTCGGGAGACAGGCAATGGCCGAGACAGTTCGTGAAGTCCCCTACTACTACATGATCGCGTCGAACAAGCCGGGAGAGGGCGCCGCCCTCTCCGCCATGCTGAAGGAGTCGGGCGTCGGCCTGCTGGCGGTGCACGCCTTCCCCGAGCGCAGGCGCGTTCAGGTCGACATCGTGCCCGAGGACGCGCGCGCCTTCACCGCCTTCGCGCGAAAGGCGAAGATCAAGCTCAGCCCCCGGAAGAAGGCCTTCCTCGTCGAGGGCACGGACCGCACGGGCGCGCTGGTGCCGGTCTTCGCCAAGCTCGCGGACGCAGGCATCAACATCACCGCCATCACGGCCATCGCCGCGGGCCGGAAGCGCTACGGCGCCATCTTCTGGGTGAATCCCAAGGACCAGCGCCGGGCCAAGAAAGCGCTGGGGGCGTAGACGCGCGAGCGAAAAGGTAAGGCTTGCCGCTCTTCGCAGCCGGACAGGCGAAGGAGCCTGTCCGGGGACCTTCGTGTCCGCCGCCTTTCTTTGAAGAAAATTGAGAATACTGTAGGGGCGGTTCACGAACTGTGGAGCGACCCCGGGAGAGATCGCCCCCTATCCGTATCCTATCCGTATAAGAAGGCACTTACCTTTCCTCTCAAGGCGGTCTTGCCCAAGAGTCGTCATTCCGGCGTATGCCGGAATCCAGAACCGACGAAGGGGGAGACACGGCGGGTTTTATTCCCTGCCCTCATGGGATAGGCATGACGGCAAAAAAAGAAAGGCGAAAAACAAATTTCCTCGATTCCGGCATACGCCGGAATGACGGTGTGAAACACTACAACCCCAACTCCATGAAGAGCGCGCCCTCCACGGGATTCTCCGCATACGGGTCTATCTCCCTGAAACCCATCGAGCGGTACAGGGCGACGGCCGCGCGCATGGCGGGCAGCGTATGGAGGCGCAGGGCGGCGTAGCCCATCTCCCGCGCCTCCCGGACGATTCGCTCCGCACACCTTCTCCCCAGGCCGCGTCCCCTGAAACCGGGCCTCAGATAAAGCCGCTTCATCTCGCATACGCCGCCGCCGAGGTCGCGCAGGGCGACGCAGCCCGCAGTCCGCTCCCCCGAGCGCAGGATGAGAAACCTCCCGCCCGGCGGGCCGTAGGCGCGCTCCAGAGCCTCGACTTCCTCCTCGAAGCCCTGAAAGCACAGGTCCACCTCGCTCTCGGCCTCGTACTCGCGCAGCAGCACCCTCGCTTCGCGGTAGTCTTCTTCCGTCTCAGCGATGATGAATTCGGGCATTTTCGCACCTCCTCCTCATGCGCATCCTACAGCGGGTGATGGCGACTCGTGAACCGCCCGAAGGGCGACCAAGAAAATTTACAACAAGAGCGTAGGGACAGGCCCCCGTGCCTGTCCGAGGTCGCGACTGTCCTTCCATTCGACTATTTCCTGCGCGAAGGCGACCTCTCCCCTCTTCCCCCACGCCGATGATGACGCGAACTCCACCCGCGCTTATAATGGCGTATCGCCCGATTGCGGATTATGGGAATGAAGGAGGCCTTGCGCCATGACGCGAGTCGACGACGCGCTTCTCCGGCGGATGGTCGAAACCATCGTGGACGAAGTCGATCCCGAGCAGGTGATCCTCTTCGGCTCACGCGCGCGCGGCGAGGCGGCGGCGGACTCCGATGTGGATTTTGTGGTGGTGGAAGCCGCGCCCTTTGGCGCCGGACGGAACAGGCGCGCCGAGACGACGCGTCTTTGGCGCGCGCTGGCGGGTTTCGATGTTTCCAAAGACATTCTGCTCTTCAGCCGCGACGAAGTGGAATACTGGCGTGATTCCCTCAACCACGTGCTGGCGCGCGCCCTGCGCGAAGGCGAAGTACTCTATGAGCGACATTAAGCAGGCTGGCTAAGCCCCTCTCTGATTGATCCCTGCACCTCCTTGCGCCAGAATGCGCGCGTTCACTCTCATCCGTTCACGCTTTCATCAGAAAAGGAATTCACCATGCCGATAAACGAAGCCACCGGTCTTTCAGGCGACATGGGCGTCACCGAGGAGATGATGGCCTGCCCCCTGCCCCGCGTGCCGCTCATCGACCCGGACGACATCCCCGAACATCTGGCCGAAGAACTCGCGCCCCTCTATGAGCGCGGCGTGAAGCGCTGGGGCAAGGTGTCGCGCTTCCTGCGCCTGCTCGGCTGGGCGCCCGGCTTCGTCGAGGGCTGGCAGATCATGGACGGAAAGCTCAGGGTCCAGCACCGCGACTCCGACCCCGAATACCTCCACATGGCCCAGCTCGTCATCATCAAGACGGCCATCCTGACCGAGTGCAACAACTGACTCGGGCACAACGTCGAGCTCGGTCGGGCTCAGGGCATCGAACAGGAAAAAATCAATCTGCTGGAAGGCGACGGCTGGCGCGACAGCGCGCTCTTTAACGAGAAGGAAAAGGCCGTCATCAACTGGGCGGAGGAAGTCACGAACTTAACAGCGAAAGAGAACGACGCGGCCTTCGAGGCCATGAAGAAGCACTTCTCCACCGAGCAGCTCGTCTCCCTCACCCTCATCTGCGGGCTGTGGAACCTGACGGGCCGCGTGGCCGAGGCTTTGCACCTCGTCGTGGAACCCCCCGGCGAGCGCATCGCGTTTCAGGAGGGCGGTGAGTAGGGGGGATAGTTGTGAAAAGGTCGTAGGGGCGGACCTGCGTGTCCGCCCGCTTGTAGGTATCAATCTTCATAACGATAATAGAATGATAAAACACGGCGAACGCAAAGGGCGGACACGCAGGTCCGCCCCTACAAAACCATCGAACCCCACCGCTTCGGGCACTTTTTCAACAACTCCGTATACGCGCCTCTTCTTTTCTAAGAAGAACTATACCCCAGGTATCGGATCCCCTGCCTCCTCCAAAACTTCGATATAGCCCTCGATGGCTTCCCGGATATTCTGAATGGCTTCTTTTCTGGATTGGCCCTGGCTGATGCACCCGGGCAAGCTCGGGCATTCGGCAAGCCAGTATCCATCCTCTCCGGGCTTGATGATGACCTGTCTCAACCGTTTTCTCCCATGTATTCTTTTGAGAAAGGGAAGCTCTGCTGCTTGTGCCGCCTCATGGCGTGACGCCCACAAGCACCAGAGGAACGGCGGGAACCCCGCGGCCTTGCCGCAGGACGTTCAGCAAATCCCGCTCGTAGTAGGCGACGCCGGAAGACATCTCCCGCTCCAGTTCCTTCATGGGAAGTATCTCCACTCCTACGTCGATGATGTCGGAAACGTAGAAGCTCAAATGCTTTACGAACAGATCATGCGCGACGAAGGCGTACTTGCCGAACTGAACCTCCACCGCGACGCGCTCTTTTACGAAATCCGTCTGGTTGTAGGACATGATGGGTTCGTGTCCCGCTTCTTCGATGGCGCGTTTCTGCTCGCTTTCCGACAGGCCGTATATGCCACGCATGAGCTTCTCGTCCGCCGTGAGCCAGAAAGTGCTCCTGCGTTCGCTCCAGCCCCGGGCCTTGAGGCCATCCTTGAATGCGCGGTTCATATCGGCGGGCGAGAACAGCAACTTTCCGGGCATGGTCTTTTCTCTGGAGACCTTGGTCCGGCAAGCCATCGCGTCGACTTCCGCGATGACTTCCTGCACCTCATCCCATAACCGTTTGCGGTGGACAAGCAGATATTCCTCGCCGTTCAGATGAGAATACTTGGCTTTGATGCGCACTAATGACCGCCGTTTGGTTTGGCGGGGTCATAGATGGGCTTTCCCATCGGGCGCGTTTTCAAGGTTCCCGCATACAGCTTACGCACCCGGTCGAGCGCGATGTCCGCGTATTCGGAAACGACGTCGCAGCCATAGGCCGTTCTCTCGTGCTTGAGAGCGGCGATGATGGAAGAGCCGACGCCCATGTAGGGGTCGAACACCGCATCGCCCGCATCCGTCATGGAAAGAACCAAGCGCTCCACCAACTCGACGGGGAACTGGCAGGGGTGAATCGTTTTTTCGGGGTGATTGCTCTTCACGTTCGGAAAAATCCACACGTCGCTCGGGTTCTTTCCCTTGGGATTCCCCGATAGTTTTCCGATGTTCGGCCCCTTGAAGTGTTTCTTGCCCGGATACTTCGCAGGCACCCGTATCGGGTCGAGGTTCCAGGTGTAATCGTCGCCCTTCGTCCACCAGTTGATGGTTTCGTATCGGCCCGAGAGCCGCTTGGTGCAGTGAAGCCCGTGGCCGAAGCTCCAGACGATTCGGTTGCGGAGCTTGAGACCCTGCGCCCGAAAAACGGGATATAGAACCGCGTCGAGCGGAATGATCTCACCGTTTTCCACATAGTTGCCGACCTGCCAGCAGATGGAGCCTTTGGGGTGCAGGAGACGCACGCACTCGCGTATCACCCGCTCCTGCGCTTCGATGTAATCATCGATCGGGGTTCTCGATTCGTATTCCTTCCCCAGGTTGTAGGGGGGCGAGGTGACGATGAGCTTCATCCGCTCATCGGGAAACTCGGCCATGAAAACGAGGTTGTCCGCGCACGCGAGGACGGGTTGGCTTTTTGGTTCTTCCCCCTCCAATCGAGGGAGCATGTCCTGCATCGGCTGCCGCGCCGTGCTTTCAACATTCGAAGCGGCGTTGGTCATCCGATTTCCTCACGGGCGGCTAGCAACAAACGGTTGGCAATCTCAATTTATAACTTGCCTTGATTCGCTAACGCAACGAAGTTCTCCAAATCCATCAAGGTGACCAAATCCGCATGTACCAAATGACGGTTCAGGCCGCCTCCCAGATAATAATCACGCAAACTCCATCCGGCACCGCCAAGAACAAGATATGCTTTTTTCCCGGCTCCGTTTTGTATCGCTTCGGCGAGACATATTATTTCATAAGGAACTTTTTGCTCGGCGGTGCCGGAAACCTGTTGCCACTTGAGAGAGATGAGATATTTATTGTCGTCATCGTCTTTCGCTAACACATCCAGACGATGGCGTCTTCCATTCGGCCTTTCGCCGATGAACACCTGCGTTTCATAGTGATATCCGCCATTCGTCAGCGCAGGCAGAACCATCGCCTCCAAGACCCCACCCGTTCGGGTATCGCGCGCGGCATTCATGTTTCCATTCCCCTCACCGCCAGCACCTCCATCGCGGGAGAGCGATCCCCCGTGCAACTGATGCGGCGCGGGCCTTCGAGGAACGAGAGCGTGAAGCCGTTTTTCTCATAAAGCGCCACGATTCTCTCCGTCGCCTGGTTCGAGAGGACGACGGGACCTTCGTGCGCGGCGAGAAATTCCGCGAGCCGCACCTGATCCGCCCAGCCAAAATCCTCCTTGGCGTATTTGGTGAACTGGACGTCATACGGAGGGTCCGCGTAGATGAAATCACCGGGCTCGACCGGGAGCGCCTCGAAGTCTTCGCAGTGAAACTCCCAGCCTTCAAAAACCTCCCGGTAGGCCGAGAAATCCCGGGCATAGTTGATTCGCTTGTAGCGCCCGAAGGGGACGTTGAACTCGCCCTTGCTGTTGAAGCGGCAAAGCCCGTTGTAGCCCGTGCGGTTCAGGTAATAGAAAAGCTCCGCCGCCTCCTTGTTGCGCCCCCGTCCGCTCATGAGGAGTTCGTTGAACCGCTCCCTGTGAGCGTAGTAGGTCTCAGACTCGTTTCGCATGTCGGTCCGCGCGCGTGAGAATCCCTTCTTGAGCCAGGCGTAGAAGTTCATAAGCGGGGCGTTGATGTCGTTCAGGAGCGCCCTCTCGGGGCGGAGGCCGAGCGCGACCGCCAGCCCGCCGCAGAAAGGCTCCACGAGGCGGCGCTCGCCGTGTTTTTTCCAGTACGCTTTAATGTGCGGGACGAGCCACCGCTTGCCGCCGGCCCATTTGAGCGGCGGGCCGGGTTTCTCATCGACTGCGTTGAGCTTCGCTTTGCGAACGCGCGCTTTCGTACTCGTGACCATTCGCTGTCCCGGGATGTGTCTTTGGGCGGATGCGGACACTTTATCACAAAGCGACGCCGGGGCCACTAATCCACAGGCGCAGAATAGCGATGGCGCATTTTCGCCGAGCGAAGTGATTGCGCTTTTCTTAAATTGTTATTACGATTAGCCATGCAATACGAATGGGACGAGAACAAACGGGAGGCCAATCTTGACAAGCATAATGTCGATTTCCTCACCGCCCTAGAGTTTGACTGGCAGACGGCTTTGGTCTACGAGGATGCGCGCACTGAATATGACGAACGACGTTTTTGGGCTTTGAGACAGATTCAGGAGCGGGTCCATGTTCTGGTATTCACCCGCCGTGAATCGTTCGTCCGGATCATAAGCCTACGCAAAGCGAATCAAAGAGAAACGAGGTAATACGCGGAACATCGCGCATAACGAAGGAGTGAAGATGGCGAGAAAGCGAAAGAATCAGGCACCGCCAGAGGCGGAGGATCGCCCACTGAGCAAGGAGATGCTGGAGAAGATGCGTCCTGCCTCAGAGGTCGTGCCCGAGATCGTCGCGGCCCACGCACGAGGAGAACTGGTGAGCACCCCTCCCCGCCGTTTTCGCGGGCCGCAGAAAAAGCCCACCAAGGTGCAGACCACCATTCGCCTCGACGCGGACGTGGTGGCGCACTTCAAAGCAGGCGGCAGGGGGTGGCAATCCCGCATCAACACCGCCCTGCGCAATACCGCGTTCGGCGGCAACGCGGACTGACCCCGGCCGAGCCCCTGGGAGGTGAAAAACCAGCCCTTGGAACGGCCGCGTTTGACGCTCCTTCATCGGGCGCGTCAACTCTCGTCCTGCACGCCGCCGTATCTGCCTCACCCTGAGTAGCCGCTGAAAGCGGCGTATCGAAGGGCGCTCCCGACGCGGTCCGTCCCTCGATACGGCGCGCGAACGCGCCTACTCGGGATGAGGGGGCATTTCGTCCCGGGTCAAACACGATTGATGAATGAGTGTTTGACGCGACCTTTTGGAGACGAGGAAAACATCACGCGCAAGGACGTCGGATGCGCTGCAGGTATTCCCCCCTGCCCCCCTACCCCCCGATCTCCGCACGCACGATGGCCGCGCCCTCGGCCATGGACTTGAGCTTGCCGAAGGCGACGTCGCGGCTCATGTACTTCATACCGCAATCAGGCGCCAGGATGAGCCGCTCGGGCGATATGTGCTCGAGCGCCGCGCGGATGCGCGCGGCAACGGTTTCGGGCGTTTCGATCTCGGGGTCGTCGTTGTCGATGACGCCCAGGATGATGGTCTTGTCCGGCAGTTCCTCCAGCACGGCGAGATCGATTTTCGGCTGGGCCGCCTCGATGGATATCTGGTCGATGGCGCTCTCGTTCAGTTCGGGCAGGAAGGAATAGGCGTCGGGCTTTCCCAGCCCCTGCCAGGCGTGTATGGCCGCGTAGCCGAAGCACATGTGAAGCGCGGTCGTGCCCTCCACGCCCTTCAGCGCCTCGCCGATCACCTCCACGGCGAACTCCCTGGCGATTTCCGCGCGCGCCTGCATGTAGGGCTCGTCTATCTGCACCACGTCGGCGCCCGCGGCGAACATGTCCTTCACCTCCTCGTTCACCGCGCGGGCGTAGTCGAGCGCCATCGCCCGCTGATCGCCGCCGTAGTAGTCATCCTGCGCCTGCTGCGTCATGGTGAAGGGCCCCGGCAGCGTGATCTTGATCTCCCGGTCCGTGTTGGCGCGCAGAAACGCCACGTCGCTCACCTCGATGGGCCGGGGGCGGTGGATCTTGCCAATCACGCGGGGGACGGGGTTGTCCCGGCCAGAACGATCCTTCGCATAGCCGTGGCTCTCGGTATCGATGCCGCCCAGGGCCGTGGAGACGCGGTTCGAATAGCTCTCGCGGCGCGCCTCGCCGTCCGAGATGATATCGATTCCCGCGCGCTCCATGTCGCGGATCGCGAGGAGGGTGGCGTCGTCCTGCGCGGCCTCCAGAAACTCGGGCGGGATGCGCCACAACTCCTGCACGCGCACGCGCGGGGGGAGGCGCGTATTGAGATTCTCGCGGTCGATGAGCCAGTCGGGCTGGGTGTAGCTGCCCACGACGGTGGTGGGCAGTAGTTTTTGGGACATCGGGGTTTCCTCCTCGCATCGCTGAAGCCGAGTCCGGCTCCGTTTGTCGCATTACCCTCAGAAAAGTCTCAGGGCGTCAGCATCACGCGCATCACGCCGTCTTCGCGCGCCTTGAACATGCGCATCGCCTCGTTGAACTCATCGAGCGCGTACGAGTGCGTGAGCATCTTGTCAACGGCGATGTGCCCGTCGGCGATAATCTGGATCGCCCTCGGGTAGCAGTTGGGCGAACCACGCCCGCCGAAGATCGCGATTTCGTCGAGCACAATGCGGTCGGTGTTGAAAGACGTCTCCTGGCCGCCGTTGATGCCTTCCAGCACAACGCGACCGCCGCGCCGGGCCATGTCCACCGCCTGGCGCATCACCTCGGGCGGGCCTGCGCACTCGATGACGAGGTCCACACCGCGGCCGTCGGTCTCGCTCATCACGACCTCGACGGGGTCTTCCTTCGTGATGTCGATAGTGCGGTCCGCTCCCAGTTCCTCCGCGATTCCCAGCCGGTAGCCGCGACCGGTGATGAAGGTCTTGGACGCGCCCATCATCTTGACGAGCTGGAGCACGGCGAGACCCAGCAGACCGGGACCCAGGATCGCCACGGTGTCGGCCGGCTCGATGCCTCCGCGCTCGAGTGCGTGAAGCGCGATGACCACCTGGTTCACGATCACCGCGTCTTCCCATCTCAAGGAGTCGGGCATCTTGTGGAGGTTGTTCGGCGGCGCCAGGCCGTATTCGCTGAAGGCGCCGTTCGCCGTGTGGCCCAGGAGCTTGTAGCCGCCGCCTGGCTTCGCGAAGTTCTCGCAGATGTGGTAGTCGCCCCGGATGCAGGTGGCGCAAGCGCCGCAACCCACAGTCGGCTCCATGATGACGCGATCTCCAATTTGGAGTGAGGTTCTCGCGCCGGTCCCGATGGCGGCCACCTCGCCGGCCCACTCGTGCCCCTGGACGAAGGGATAAAACGGCGGCCACATGGGGCGCATGTGCCCCTCGTAGATATGGATGTCCGTGCCGCAGATGCCGCAGGCGGCGACCTTCACCAGCACCTGGTCGGGTTCGTAGTCGGGCACGGGGATCTGCTCGATGCGCACCTCGTGCGCGTCGTGTGTGACGGCGGCCTTCATGGTTTCGGGAATATCGCTCATCTCACTCCCCTCCTTCGCTTAAGAGGATTTTGATAATGCCGTCAGCCCTTCGGGCTCAATTGCTGGGGTTTCCTGTCGGGCCGCTGCATGTCGAACACGTCGTGCGAGCGGCAGTACCCGTTGCCCGCCAGCCTGCCAACAGGCCTGAGCAGAACGGGGTCGATGTATTTCCCCTCCTCTATCATCACGTCCTCGCGCACGTGCCAGCGCACCACCTCGCCGATGATGACGTTCGTCAGGTGCTCGCGCCCGTTCGTGATGAGGTGGCGGAACTGGCACTCCATGGCCACGGGGGCCTCGGCGATGCGCGGGGCCTTCACGAGATCGGAATCCAGCGGCGTGAGGCCCGCTTCCTCGAACTCGCTCACCTCGAAGGGAAAGTCGTCCGCGCAGATGTTCATCTGCTCCTCCAGGCCGTCCACCACCGTGTGGATGACGTAGCCCTGCGTCTCCATGATGTTGCGCGCCGTGTCCTTGTAGGAACTCTCGCGCACGCCCACCGATATCGATAGCAGGGGCGGGTCGTGGCCCACGCAGGTGAAGAAGCTGAAGGGCGCGAGGTTCGCGTAGCCGTCAGCACTTATGCTGCTCACCCAGGCGATGGGCCTCGGCACGACGGAGCCGACGAGCAGGCGGTAGTTCTGGCGCCAGTGGTTGTCGGCGGGGTCGATGGTTTTGTATTCCATGCGTTTTCATACTCCTGTCGATGTGAGCCGCAAAGCGGCTTCAAGGGGAACAATCTACAGGACCCGTCGATTCCATCGCCGTGAAGCACGCCCCCTGCGGGTCCATGATTCCGCCGATCCGCCCCACGTCGGGTATGTCCATCGGCGGGAACGTGCCCTGCCCGCCCAGGCTGACTGCCTTCTCCAGCGCGGCGTCGAAGTTTTCCACCTGAAAATACACGCCCCAGTGCGGCGGCATGCCGCCCATCTCGGGCGTGAGTTCGAGCATGCCCGCGCGCGGCTCCTCGCCGCTCATGAAAACCGTGTAGTCCCCGCCCGCGGGGTTGGGCGCCACGGTGTCCGTCCAGCCGAACAAATCAGCGTAGAAAGAACCCACGCGTTCCAGATCTTTCGTGAGCAGTTCGTTCCAATTGAGCGCGCCCGGCTCGTTCATCACGTCGGCCCCCTTGTGCGCCCTGGGCTGCCAGAGGCACAGGAACGCCTCCCCCGGGTCGCGGATCATCGCCATGCGGCCCGCGTCGAACACGTCGCAGGGCTCCTGGGCGGCCTGGCCGCCGAGTTCCACCGCTCTTTTCACGGTCTCGTCCGCGCTTTCGACCGACACGTAGCTCTGCCAGAAAGAGGGGTGGCCGCTTTCGAGCATCCCCGGAAACATCTCGAACATGGCGCAGACCTGTTTTCCGCTCTTCGAGAATATGGTGTAGACCGCGTCGTCCATCACGGGCCGATCCTCGAACGTCCAGCCGAACAGGGACGTGTAGAAATCCCTGGCGACGACCACCTCTTTCGCCACCAGGTCGGCCCAGCAGAAACTCCCCGGCGCGTATTCATTTCCCTCAGGCATGAATTTCATTCCTCTATTGATGACGGCAAATCATGATTGGGGTTCGGGGAAAAATCATAGCGCGAAGCGGCGGCGGCGAACAAGGGGTTGTTAAAAAACCCCTCCTCGCTTGAAATTGAGCACCACCGTCATTCCGGCGAAAGCCGGAATCCAGGGACTTTGCTTTTGAATTCGTCTTTTCGCTTTATCGTTTTTCATGGTCATCCTGCGATTCGATATCCTGATCTGTTCTGGATTCCGGCTTTCGCCGGAATGACGGCAATCCGCGAATACGGGTTTGCAATGACGGTCCTCTTTCCCGGTTGGGTTTCATATGCCGAATCACGAAGGTCAGGATTCTTTCAACAGCCCCACGAGCGCTCAAGCATCCGCATCGTATTCATAGCGCAGGCCGTCCGGCTCATCGGGGTCGGCGGGACGAGAAACAGGACCTTGGGCGTCTTCACCCTGCGGGGTCTCTATCGCCTCTTCCTCCAGCAGCCAGCGCTCATAGAGATCATTTGGCAATTCCTCCACGTATCTCGAAAGCCTGGAGAACGCCCCCATATTCCACCTCTCGCTCTCGAGCATGGGCTGGCACATGTAGAGTTCATCCTTCGCCCGCGTGAGGGCGACGTAGAAAAGCCTTCTCTCCTCCTCCTCGCCCTCGGGGTCGGCAAGCGACCGCGTCGAGGGGAAGCGGGTGTCTGTGAGCCAGAGGAGGAACACCACCTTCCACTCCAGGCCCTTCGCCTGGTGAACCGAGGTCAGGACCATCGACTCATCCGGCTCGTCTTGATCGCCAGGCGCCGAGGGGCCGGCTGCGGCGGCCGTTCCCATGAGCGCGAGTTCCGAGAGAAACGCCGTCGCCCCGTCGTACTGCGCCGCGTATTCCGCGAGCTGGCGCACGTCTTCTATGCGCGCTTCGGCATCTTCGAAAGTGTTCTCGACGTAATCCTGATAGAACCGATCCAGCACGAGGTTTATCATCTCCGTCGGCGGCAGGGCGGATTGCCCGGCTCCGTCGGCGGCGCGGGGCGCGCCCGTGAGCTCGACGACCAGTTTTCTGAACTTCTCGAAACCCTCGCGCGCGTTCCCGGGGATGAATCCCACGCCGGCGCTCGCGAGAAACGAGAAGGGCTCCTCATATATCCGCACCTGCTCCCACACCCGGTGCGCCGTCACGTCCCCCACGCCGGGCAGGAGCTTGAGCGCGCGCTTCCAGGCCAGTTCGTCCGCAGGCGAACTCACGAGCCTCAGGAACGCCGTAACGTCCTTGATGTGGCGCTGCTCGAAAAAGCGCAGCCCGCTCCTGATCTCGAAGGGAATCCCCCGGCGGGTAAGCTCCATCTGAAGCTCCATCGAGTGGTAGTGCGCCCGGTAGAGCACCGCTATATGGGAGAGCGGCACGTCATCCTCGTCGCGCAGCGCCAGCGTGCGGTCGACCACGAAGTCCGCCTGCTGCATGGCGTCGCGCGCGGCCACGAGGGCGGGCTTCATCCCCTCGCCGCGCGTGGTTTTGAGGTTTTTCTCGAACTGGCGCTTGTTGTGGGCGATGGAGGCGTTGGCGAGCGACAGGATGTTGGCCGTGCTCCTGTAGTTCTCCTCCAGGCGAAAGAGCCTCGCGTCGGGATACCGTTCGGGAAAGGTGATGATGTTCTCGAAGTGCGCGCCCCGGAAGCTGTAGATGCTCTGCGCGTCATCCCCCACCACGGTGACGTTTTTCTGCTCTCCGGCCAGGAGGTCCACCAGGTCGGCCTGCACCTTGTTGGTATCCTGGTATTCATCCACGAGGATGTAGCGAAAACGCGTCTGGAGTTCCCGTCTGACCTCCTCGTGTTCTTTGAGCAAATCCCTCGTGAGCGAGAGCAGGCCCGAGAAATCCACCGCCTGGATCTCTTTCTTGCGCTCCTCGTATCGGGCGGCGATTTGCTCTATCTCGCCCAGGCGATCCGACAGGTATGGGTAACGGCCCAACACCGTCTCCGCGGCGCTTTTGTCGGTATCGGCGGCGAGGGAGAAAACCGCCTCCAGAACGCGGCCTCTCGGTAAATACTTCTCCTTCGGGTCGAACCCCGCGAGGCGGATGCACTCGGTCACCAGGTCGGCCGCGTCCTCGCGATCCAGGATGGTGAAATTCGGTCCGTAGTCGATTAGGTTCCCGTAGCGCCTAAGTATCAAATTCCCGACGTGGTGGAACGTGCCGCCCCAGACGCGCCGCGCGTCCGTCTGGATGAGCGAGGCGGCCCGGTGGAGCATCTCTCGCGCGGCCTTGTTCGTGAAGGTTACAAGGAGGATGGATTCGGGCGCGACGCCGTCTTCCACCAGGCGAGCGAGTCGGTAGGTGATGGTGTGCGTCTTGCCGCTGCCCGCGCCCGCGATGACCAGAAGCGGGCCGCCGCCCGCCATCACGACTTCGAGTTGCCGGGGGTTGAGTTTCTCTTCATACGCCTTTCGCCGCGCTGGCGAAGGAGCGGGCCTCCTAATCGTGTACGTCTTGTGCTCTCGCGCGCTCATTTCAATGCTCTCTGACCAAGTTCAAGCTTGCAGCCCTCGTCCAGCGATGCGCGATAAAACGCTGCCGCGGTTCATATCAGCACCTTAACGCTTCCCGGCGAAACGGCCCAACCGTCCATTCGGTTGACAGGCGAACGCCCCCGAAGATAAGGTAAATCCATACACGGACATCTCGGGCTGGAGCGTTCCGATGGACGGATACCAGACATTCCTGGACGGCGCGGCCCTGGGCTTTTTCCTGGGCTTCATCGCCTTTTATCTGCTGCACCGCTACATGGCGCCTGGGCGGAAAAAGCCGAAAACAGAAGTCGACCGCCTCGTCGACGACATTCAGGACTACTACCGGAACGTCTCCGACCCGGAAGGCAAGGACTACGACTGAGCCGCGCGCGCTCCCCGGGGCGCATTCTCAAATATAGGGCTGATACGGATTCCGCTCCGAGACGGGCGCGTCTTGTAAGTGCGCCAGGGAGTTCATCGTCACGACGCTCCAGCCCCGCTCGGGCGAATGTTCGATGATGTTCACCGCGGCGTTGTGCTGGCGTATCCGCCGGAAGCCGTCGAGGTCCACGCCCAGTATCCGGCACAGGATCATGATGATCGCCAGATTGTGGCTCACCGCGGCGATGACCTCGTTTTCGTGCGCCGCGAGGAACCGCTCCATCGCGGCCCAGGCCCGCTCCTGCAACTCCGCGAGCGTCTCGCCGCCCGGCATGCGTGCGCGAGCGGGATGGTTCCACCACACCTGCATGAAATCGGGATGCGTCTCTGGAAGGCGGCGAAAGGGTTCTCCCTCCAGTTCGCCCTGGTTCAACTCGGCGATTCCCGCCTCCTCGAGGAGCGGCGCATCCGCGGCTTGCGCGACGATCTCCGCCGTGCGCCTGGCGCGCTGGAGCGGACTCGCGTAAACGCAGACGATGGGGCGTCCGCGCAGCGCGCACGCGAGCGCCTCGGCCTGCGCGACGCCCACTTCGTTGAGCGCGGTGTCGGATATTCCCTGTATGCGCTGCTCGACGTTCCAGTCCGTCTCGCCGTGTCGCAAGAGATAAAGAAGCAAAGCGGTCAAACTCCGGTGGGCGGACGCCCGGGCGAGCGTCTCCTTAGTTGTTGTCCTCTTTCATAAAATCGTCGGGCTTTAAGTTCTTGAGCCACTCCTTGACGTCCTCGGGCTCCTCTTCGATCGGCTTTTCCTCCTCGGGGGGCGCGTCTTCCCCGCCGCCCGCCCCCATTCCGGAGACGCCCTCTTTCCCTTCCTCTTCGTTGAACTGGATGCTCTTCGCCTCCTCGAGCACCTTCTCCTCGACGAATATCGGGCTGCCCATGCGCAGGGCGACGGCGATGGCGTCGGAGGGCCTCGAATCGACGACGACTTCCGAGGCGTTTATGGAGAGGTGGATTTCGGCGAAGAAGGTGTTGTCCCGCAGATCGTTGATGAGGATCTTGTCCACCCGGCCATTGAGGTCGTTGATCATGTTCTTGATCAGGTCGTGGGTCATCGGACGCGGCGTCTCGAAGCTCTCGATCTCGCGCGCGATGGCGTGCGCCTCGAAAATGCCCACCCAGATGGGCAGGGCCCGGTCTCCGTCGGTCTCGCGCAGCACCACAATCGGCACGTTGGTGTGCGGGTCGAGCGTGAGGCCCTTGATTTTCATCTCGATCATCATTCCCCTTCCTCCATCACCACGGCGCTCGGCGGCGAGACTCCGGCCAGAGAGTGAACCCCGCCCCGCATGATCTTCACCTCGACCACTTCTCCCGTCTCGGGTGTATAACCCTCCGCGTATAATTGTACCCTGTGATTGCCCCGGCTGCGACCCGCGAACCACTTCGATTCCGATTCATCCGCGAAATCCGGGCAGCCCGCGCAGCCTGCGGGCGCGCTCTTGGGCTTCACCGCCCCCTCGACCATCACTTCCTGAACGCCGCCGACGAGTTCCGCGTGCAGGCTCTCGGTCATCTCGCGCTGCACCCGGCTGGCCTCCTCGAAGCGCTCGGAGACCACCTCTTCGGGCAGGGTGTCCTCCATGTCGAACGCGGGCGTTCCGGGCCGGGGGGAGTACTTGAACATGTAGATGTTGTCGTAGCGCGCCTCGCGCAAGACGCGCAGCGTGCCCTCGAAGTCCTCGTCCCGCTCGCCGGGGAAGCCGATGATGACGTCGGAAGTCAGCACCCCGCCCTTTACGCGCTCCCGGAACAGAGAAACCTTATCGAGGTATTCCTCCGCCGTGTAGCCCCGCTCCATGCGCGCGAGCACGGCGTCCGCCCCCGACTGCACCGGCAGGTGAAGATGCTCGCACACTTTTGGCGATTCCCCCATCGCTTCGACCATGTCCTCATCACAGTCCTTGGGGTGCGACGTCATGAAGCGGATGCGCTCGAGCCCGTCCACCTCGTTCAAGCGCCTCAGCAGCCCGCCGAAGGTAAGTTCGCCCGGTGATTTGCGGCCGTAGGAGTTCACGTTCTGGCCGAGGAGCGTGACTTCGCGGAAACCCTCCTCCACCGCGCGCTCTACTTCTTCCACGATGAGTTCGCTCGGCTTGCTCCATTCGGGTCCGCGCGTGTAGGGCACGACGCAGAAGGTGCAGAAATTATCGCACCCGCGCGCGATGCTCACGAAGGCGTTCAGGCCGCCGCCGCGCGCCATCGGAGCGAGTTCGGTGAAATCGGGCGCTATCGGCTCGGTATCGACCACCCGGCGCTCTCCCATCTCCTCCAGCAGGGTCGGGAGCTTGGCGATGTTCTGGGTACCGAAGACGAGGTCGACCGTTTTGCCGCGCTTCGCAATGGCCTCCCCGTCGCGCGTGGCGAAACAGCCGCACACGCCGATCTTGAGGGCGGGGTTCTCCTTCTTCAGCTTGTCGAGGCGCCCGATTTGGCTATACACCTTCTGCTCCGCCTTGTCGCGGATCGAGCAGGTGTTCAGCAGGATGAGGTCGGCCGCCTCGTTCGATTCGGTCTCCTCATACCCTTCAGCCTCCAGATACCCGGTGATGGTCTCCGTGTCGTAACGGTTCATCTGGCAGCCGTATGTGAATATCTTGAACTTCTTGCTCAAGGCGCGCTCCTGGGTCTTTCCGGTATCCGGCGACCCTCTGTTGGGCGCACGTCCAATACGCCGCCCCTGAAATTCTTCGGGCCATATTGCGAGGGCGTGTTTTCGATGTCAACTTGGATGATGGAAAAGAGGCCCGCATTTTGCTAAAGCTGTCGAGAGTTTGCGCTTTTTTCATCCAAAAGAACGGGTATGCGTCATGCGCGCGGTCTGTTTTCATGGAAGACGAGAAATCGGCGGAGAGGGTCTTTTCCTGAACGCGGCGCGCATATTCGCAGGCGCGGCCAACCGCGCGGGGTTTTCCGCCCAGGCGCGCACGCCGGGCTTCCCTTCCCCGCCCGGCTCGCCCGACAGGGCCGTAGTGAAAATTTCAAGAGAACAACTCGCGGACCTCGCCATACCGTCTGAATATGACCTGGAAGTCGTCTGCGACCCCCTCCTCGCCGTCGCGCCCCCGATGGGAGACGCCCTGAAAGGCCCTGAAGGCATCCTCGTCCTGAACACGCAAAACACCGTGCAGGGCCGCGATTTCCGCATCGCCTCGGTGGACCTGGACGCCATCGCCTCTGCGCGCGGCGCATCGCCCGAGGCGGCGCATCTGGGCGCGGCGCTGGCCGCCTGGGAGGAGCTTGAGGGAGGTATTTCGGCGCGAGACGTTACCGAGGCGCACCTGGAAATTACGGGCGAGCCCATGCGTGAAGCGGAAAAAGAAGCGCTGGGCGAAGCCGTTTCGATGACGAAAAGGGCGTTTGGCGCCGAATAACGAGAAGGCGGCCTGAGTGGGGGCTGTTGAAAAAGCCCACAGAAGGAGCACACTAAATTTCACTCCCTTGAGAGGGTTGTTGAAAAAGCTTCGCTTCCCCTGGGGCTGACCTTCGCCTTTGTTCGTCATTCCGGCGAAAGCCGGAATCCATTTTGCCTTTGACCCTTCGCCCGGACGTCCTCGCTCCCGGCCGGGGAGGATACGGACGCCGCGATATACATCCACTTCATCCGTTCCGGACTAAGGCGCGGCGCGCCTTCCCGCAAGTCGGAATCAAATGCAAAAACGAAGGCAAAAATCATAAAATGGATTCCGGCTTTCGCCGGAATGACGGTGGTTTTCCCACATCGAGGGACTTTTTCAACAACTCCGAGTGGGACCGCATTTCTCGCCCAACATCCATTTCTCCGGGTATCCTCCCGTTTTGCGTTGACCTCTCTTCGGCGCAAAGTGTAGTTTGTGCCCATCAGTTCCCGCCCGGAGGCGAGTAGACCACGCTTGCTCCTTGAGCAGGAAAGGCGTGCCTCCCGCCGCCCACACCCGCCCACGGAAAGATCCGAATGAAGCAGTTCTCGCGCACAAGCGCGCCCTGGCTCTTGCTCGTCGCGTTCCTGGTTTCGGGGTGTTCTTATTTTGAAGACAATTTCCTCGCGCGCCTCATCGCGCCGGAACCGTTCGAAATCGGCCTATGGGCGCAGGCGGAGGGCGTGAACCGCACCCTCGACAGCGCCGGGAAAATCAAGGCTCTGGTCAAGCGCGCCTGCGCCGCCGGCGTCACGGACATCTACGCGCAAGTCTACCGGTCGGGCCGCGCATGGTTCCCAACGTCGCTGGCTGATGATTCTCCCGCCAAGCGCGCCGGGCAGGATCCCCTGACCCATCTGCTCGACCTCACCTCCCGGGGCGAAAAATACGACTGCCCCATGCGGGTCCATGCGTGGATAAACGCGTTCGCTCTTGCGAGAAACAAAAAAGCGCCCATCATCCGCGAACTCGGAGCCGAGGCCGTGCTCAAGGATCAGCACGGGCGCTCGCTCCTCGAATACCCCCTTTCGGGAAAACCCCCGTGGGCGAAAGGCTTCGGCCTGGGGACGCCGGGCATTTTTCTCGACCCCGGCCATCCGGGGGTGCGCAAGCGCATCATCGACGTTGCGGCGGATTTGGTAAGAAAATACCCGGCGCTTGCGGGAATACATCTTGATTTCATCCGCTACCCCTACGCGCTTCCCATATCGCCGGGGTCGCGCTTCTCCCCGCGCCTGGATTTCGGCTACAACGGCGCCACCATCGCCCGTTTCGAGCGAGAGACCGGCAAAACCGCGCCGCGCGCAGGTGCGAGCGTGAAGAGCGCCGACGCTGCGGCGTGGGACGACTGGAGGCGGGCGCAGGTAACGGCGGCAGTTCGCGGCGTTTATGAAACAACGAAAGGTTTAAGGGGACAAGTAATTGTTTCCGCTGCGGTTCTACCTTGGGCCGAACGGGCCTATCTCTCCGCCTTTCAGGACTGGCGCGGCTGGCTCGAAAAGGGTTTTCTGGATAAGGCCGTGGTCATGAACTATACCGGGGATGAACACTTGGCCGCTCAAATCAGCCGAAGCGCGCTCGCCGCCAGGAGGATGAAACCGCCTCATCCGCGCGCGCGCCAGGTCGTCATCGGCCTGGGGGCATATCTGTTCACGAAACGCCCGGCGGGCTTGTGGCGCGAATGGCGCACCGCCCGGGAAGCCGGGGCCGATGGCGTTGCGCTTTTCTCCTACGATCAGATGGCAGGAAACGATGCGATGTGGAAATTCCCCGTTCGGTGACTTCACCGCATCCATCGGCGGACAAGCGTTTTGGACTTGCCAGAAATGGCCTCGAAAGCTATAATTTGTATTTGGTAACATCATTACCCGCCCTTTTGTTTCACTTCCGCCTAACAATTTTGAGTTTCTGTTGTTGGACATGGTTTCAACAAACAGAGAAGGCGTGAGCGCGCACGCACCGCCCGCGCGCCGCTCAGGGCGAAAGAGGAGAAGAAGAAAATGAACAAAGGCGAACTCGCAGACGCCATCGCCGAGCAGGCGAACCTGAGCAAGTCGAGCGCACAGGGCGTAGTCGACGCATTCGTGGGCGCCGTAACCTCGGCGCTCAAGAGCGGGGACAAGGTGACGCTCACGGGCTTCGGCACCTTCAGCGTCTCCCAGCGGGCGGCCCGCAAGGCGCGCAACCCGAGGACGGGCGAGGAGATTCAGGTGGCCGCGGCGACCGTGCCGAAGTTCAAGGCGGGAGCCGGCCTGAAGGCCTCCGTGAACTAGGACGCGCTATCCCGACTGCCGGTAATCCGGCTCGGCCGTAAAAAGAACCTCAAAATCCGAGGGGTATATCTGTGCTGAAAGGCGTAAGGAATACCCTATCGAGATAGAGTGAGTGGGTTGGTGTGCCTGGAAAGAGGCGCTGAAACAGTCTTTCACCTGACATTGGAGCAGAAAAACTAACGAGACTTACGGGTTTGGTTCGACCCCGAAGCGGGAACGCTCAGGGAGTCTCGCCCTCTATCGCGGTTTCTCCTTGCCATGCCTCCCAATCCGAGAGCGCATCCACCGATTCGTCGATAAAATCCATATAATCGCCCGTCATCCGCGCCCCCTCTTCGATGAGACGGCATGTCTTCTCCGTGTTCTCCTCGCCGAAGGGCAACCCGAGCTTTCTCAAGACGATTTTCGTTCGCCCGCCTACGAAGAGGTGATCGACGTCGTGCATATCGCCATAAAACTTGCGAGGAGCGCCGCGCGCCCGCGCGACTTTCTCGGGCTTGCAGCCATATAAGGCGCCGAGACCCTCCGCGTATTCTCGTTTCTGCGCGTCGCTCATCGCGTCCTGGGCGTCCCGGAGCTGCACTCCCACCGTCCCGTCGTCGAGATGTATGGCGTAATCCACGGCGATTTCAACCAGCACGTGCGCGAGGTAGTGGAGCGTGGCCTCATCGGTTTTCACGCCCATCTTTTGCGTAAACTCCCGCATCAGGGGTATGAGCGCGCCACCCTTTCGGTAGGTGTAGCCCTGTTTTTGAGAAGGCGCCAATCCGCTCGCCGCCTTGGCGATGCTCCCGTAGTGGCAGATGTTGTCGACCACCAGATGGCATTTCACCCACAATAGTTTCGGGAATCGCTCCATCACGCCCGCCTGCGGCGCGAAGCGGTGGGTGTCCCTGGGCTTGAACTCTCCCGAGAGAGGCAGGGAGTCGGGCGCCACGTTGTAGACGTAGGCGTCATCGCCTGGATGGGGCGCCTCCGGGTGGCGCTCCAGCAACTTTCTTAGAACCAACGTGTGGCAGTTTGTGAGCAAGAGCTTCGCCTCCCTAAAGCGGCTCTGCCAGCGAATAGCGTCCATCGGCGCAGGCGACTTCGCCGGATTCCACGAATCTCGCCAGATGCAGTTCTATCACCCGTGCGCCGAGCTCTCTCTGGCGCTCGGGTAAATCATGATAGATGAGATCCGCTATCTTGGCGGGCGTATCGTGCCCTTCCCCAAGTGCTTCGAGATATTGCGCATCGCGCTTCTTGCGGTGCTCGATGAGTTCGTCGATTCTTCCGATGGGATCCTCGATGATCGGGCCGTGGCCGGGATAGATGAGGCGAGGCGCGAGCTTCTTCACCTTCTCCAGCGATTCGAGGTAGTCGCCCAGATTCCCCTTGGGCGCAGTCACCGCCGTCGTCGAGGGGAGAAGAACGTTGTCGCCTCCCAGAAGAATCCTCTCCTCCTTCCACCAGAAAGAAAGGTGTCCGGGCGAATGGCCCGGCGTGAGAATGGCTTCCAGGCGCATTTCTCCTGACTCGACGAATTCTCCCTCCCTGATCGGCAAGACCTGCAGATCCGGCTGCTCTTCCTCCAGATAACCCATTTCAAGCGGGTGAGCATAGACCGGAACATTGAAGCGCTCGCAAACCGCCCCGGCGCCCCCCGAGTGGTCGAAGTGGTGGTGTGTCAGGACGAGTCTGTCCAACCCATCCCCGGCGCGCGCCTCCACCCAGGAGAGCATCTCGGGAATGCACTCGCGGTAGCCCGTGTCGAAGAGGATGAAAGGCCCATCCCCGACGAGGATCACCTCCACGTGTTCCATGAACGAACCCCGGGGAGCTTCCAACTGCTGACTCTGGATGAGGGACGAACCGGTAAATTTTGCGTTCAAGAAGAATCCTCGCTTGGAATTTCGTCCGACCGGGGAAACCCGCGCCATGCCGCCGACTCGATGAATCGCCGGAGTTTTCATTCGCTCGCTCGTTTCAAGGAAGATGTTTCTCTTTCAACATCTCTCCGGAGGTGAAAAGCGAGAAAAATCATCGGCCCTGGATTTTCGCCGGCCGGAAAAGACGGCATTGACAGATATCGAAAATCTGTTATCTTCACTACCACAAAAATCCGCAGACAGTAAAGAAAACAACTTATTATTGCGCCATTTTCTCTCATCTGCGGGTTTTTGTGATGAAAACGAAATGTGGGAGCCTTTTTATTTAACCGGGGATTCGTTCCCCACTCTATTCCAGCAATGAGGAGATTCTCGATGAAACCCCGTATCCGTTACTTCGTCGCCGCCGTCGCGGCTCTGGCCGTCTTTGCATCGGGCGCGCTCGTGTCCGAAGCGATGATGAAAAACCAGAAAGAACTCGTGCGCGCGGCGAAAAAAGAGGGCGCCGTCACCATCATCAACCCTCTGTTCAGCGACCGCACGGCCAAGCGCATGGGCCCGGCCTTCGCCAAGCACTACGGCCTCGGCGACGGCTTCAAGTTCCGTAACCTGCGTAAAGGCACCGGCGCCACCGTCTCCCAGGTACGCCAGGAGATGCGGGCCAACAAGTTCACCGTCGACGTTCACGTGGTGAGCGCACCCGGCTTCTTCGCCGCGGCCCAGAAACGCGGCGCGTACCACAAGCTCGACAGCGCCGAGTGGAACAAGCACTTCGCGGCGGTTATCAAGAAGGCAGGCCAGTACGCGAACTACCCCTACGTCGTGACGCCTCTGGCCTATACCTTCCAGCCGGTATGGAACACCGCCTGCAAGGGCATGAAAGATCTCAATGTAACTCAGTATTCCGACACCATCTCCAAAAAAGTGATGGGCCAGACCATCGCAGGCGACATCACCAAGAGCTTCACCTACACAAACACCGTCATCTCGCTCATCGAGAACGGCATGGACATGAACAAGTACTGGGACGACCTGAAAGCCACGAAGCCCGTCGTCATGTTCCGCACCGAGCCGAAGATGCAGGTGCTCATCAACTGCGAGCGCGGCCTCGACCCCTGGAACATTACGGGCCGCGTTTATCAGAACGTCCTCAAGAAGCCCGACCTCGCTAAAGTACTCAGGACCGGATACTACAAAGAAGGCCAGGTCATGCTGGGCAACCAGGCGGCTGTCTTGAATGGCGCGCCGAATCCCAGCGCCGGCAAACTGCTGGTGGAATTCCTGCTCACCAAGGAAGGCACCGACGTATACGTGGAAGGCGAGGCCGTCTACAGCTTCCGCGCGGGTTACAAGCCGCCCAAGGTCGTGGCTCCCTATCTTCTCGACCTCAGCAAGCACAAGCTGCTGGGTCTCAAGGACTGGGTAGGCGCGCAGAAGAAGTTCAAGGCGACGCGCGCCGAATTCATCAAACGCTTCAAGTAGGACGCTTATTGATAGTCGCTCGGAACGGGTGGGAGCCCACATTGGGCTCCCACCCTTCTTGCATGAAATATGTAAATCCGAGGCGCGCCATACCGCGAAGGTTCAGCCGGGGGTCGCCATTCAGATGTAAGGACAGCAGAGCCTTCGCGATGTAGTGCGAATCGAGCGTTTTTCATAAACCGGACTCCCCGCGAAACAGCGCGAAGTTTCGCGGGGCGTGTTGCTTTTGGAATCAGCGTTTTTTATAGTCTTATCCTCGTATTCCCGGACAAACTCGCGTTCGCAGGAAAGGTTGCAACGACAAGACTATGGCCACGGACACCACAGTACCCCAAATCGACGTCGCTCCCCCGCGCGGCTGGCGAACATGGTTCACGCAGGAGAACCTCATCACGACCGTCGTCGGCATCATCGTGGCGGTGGCGGTCATCGTGCCCCTGGTCGCGCTCGTCATCAACAGCTTCCTGGTGCTCGACGACCTGGGATTCGACACCGAGTGGGGATTCCAGAACTACAGGGATATTTTCCAGGGCCGCGTCATCCGAAAAGCCCTCATCAATACCGCCATCATCAGCACGGGCTGCACCATCCTGGCCACGCTGCTGGGCGTATCGCTCGCTTGGATCAACGCGAGAACCAACTGCCCGTTCAGGGAGAAGCTCGAGCCCTTCAATCTCATCCCCTTCTTCCTGAGCCCCTTCGTCGGCGCCATCGCCTGGCACAACCTGGCCTCCCCGAAAGTCGGCCTGTTGAACAACATGGCGAAAAGCTTTTTCGGCATCTCTTTTCCATTGTTCAACGTCAACAACTTGTGGGGCGTTATCTGGGTGACGGGTATCTTTTTCGCTCCGCTCGTCTACCTGTTCGTGGTGGGATCGCTCAGGCGCATGGACCCCTCTCTCGAGGACAGCGCGCGAACGACAGGAGCGGGGCTCTTGCGAACCACATTTACCATCACACTACCTCTCGTGACGCCGGCAATTCTCTCGGGCGCCATCATCGTGTTCGTGACGACGGCAGGGGAGTTCGGGGTTCCCTTCAAGCTCTCCGCCCCCTTCGGGTGGGAAACACTGACAACGCAGATTTTCACCAAGGCTGTGGGCGATGACGCGAACCACTATCTGGGCGCCGCCATGAGCATGGTGGTGGGCGTGGTGACTGCGTTTTTCATATGGATTCAGCACAGAATCATCGCGCCTCGTTCGTACACGACTGTTACAGGCAAGGGTTTCAGGCCGAATCTCATCGACCTGGGCGCATGGAAGTGGCTCGCTTTCGCCTACAATATCTTCTATGTCTTCGTCGCCGTGGTTCTTCCCATTATCTGCCTTTTCTTCGTGAGCCTCCACAAAATCTGGTCGGGGCGGATCATCTGGGAGGAACTCACTTTCTGGAACTACCAGAAGGTGCTCTTCTTCTGGTGGCCCGAGAGCATCGACGCGGCCACCAACGGCATCATCAACAGCTTTATTCTTGCGTTCGGCGGCGCTTCCATCGCCATGGTGGTGGCCATCATCGTTAGCTACATGATCCACCGCACCAAGGGCTTCGGCGCGCGGATGCTCGATTTCCTGAGCGTGATCCCCATAGGCTTCCCCGGCATCGTGCTGGCGATGGGCGTTCTCGTCACCTACATCAAGACGCCCATATACGCCACGCTCTGGATTCTGCTGCTCGGCTACATCACGAGGTTTTTCCCCTACGGGCAGCGGAACATCTCCTCCATCATGATGGCCGTATCCGAGGAACTCGACCAGAGTTCGCGCATGGCGGGGGCTTCATGGCTCACCACGCTCCGGAGAATCACCATTCCGCTCTTGAAGCCGGGCATCTTCGCCGGGTGGATTCTGTTGTTCGTCATTTTCCTGAGGGAACTCTCCATCTCCATCATACTCTACTCCGCCGGAACGGAGACGCTCTCCGTCGGCGTGTATTACCTCTCGAACTTCGAGAACGAACCCATGACGTCGGCCCTTTCCATCGCACAGACGGTCGCGCTCCTGATCTGCGTCGTCCTCTTCAGGAAAGTCGCCGGCAAAGAGGCGCTGACCGCGTAGAACGATGAGCGAAAACAACTATCTCCAGGTCGATCATCTCGTAAAATACTTCGGCGACGACCGCGCCGTGGACGGTATTTCCTTCGGCATTCCGGAGGGGAAATTCCTCACCCTGCTCGGCCCGTCCGGCTGCGGAAAGACCACGACGCTCATGTGCATCGCGGGTCTCCACAAACCCGACGCGGGCGAGATACGCATCGGCTCGGACCCGGTCACCTCGGTAGAAAAGCGCATCAACACCGCGCCCGAGAAGCGCAACATCGGCATGGTGTTCCAGAGCTACGCCATCTGGCCGCACATGGACGTGACGCAGAACGTGGCCTACCCGCTCGAGATACGCAACATGGCGCAATCCGAGATCGACGATCGCGTCGCCGAAGCGCTCAAAATCGTCGGCCTCACCGATATGGCGGACAAGAACGCCACGCAGCTCTCGGGCGGCCAGCAGCAAAGGGCGGCCCTCGCGCGCGCGATGGTCTTTCGTCCGCGCCTGTTGCTGTTCGACGAGCCGCTCAGCAACCTGGACCTGAAACTCAGGGAACAGATGCGCATTGAACTCAAGCGGATTCAGCACGAAATCGGCATCACCTCGATCTACGTGACGCACGACCAGGCGGAAGCCCTCGTGATGAGCGATGAGATTATCGTGATGAGCAAGGGGCACATCGAGCAAACGGGCGGCCCCCATTCCATCTACGCGCGCCCCGTCAACAAGTTCGTGAGTAATTTCATCGGCGTGGCGAACCTGACCGAGGGCCGCATCGTCGGAAACGGCGGGGGGGGATCGGGAACCATCGAGATATCCCAGGGCGGCGAGAGCGTCCAACTGCCCTGCCTGCTCGCCGGCGGCCTCGCAGAGGGCGACGACGCCTACCTCTCCGTCCGGCCCGAGAACGTGGACGCATCGCGCGAACCGAAGGACGGCCCCCGGATAGAGGGCGAGGTCATCCAGTCCGTCTTTCTGGGCAACTGCCTCGATTGCCGGGTGAAGTGGGGCGAATTCGAATGGAAGGTGCTTGCGCATTCGAGAGAACGCCTGCGCGTGGGCGAGAAGGTGTACGTGCGCCTTGACCCGGATCATACCCTGGCCGTCAGACCCTAGAGGATAGATAGCGTGTCATTCGTCGAAATCACGAAGCTGGTGAAGTCATTCGGGCCCGAAGTGGCCGTGGCGGGAATCGACTTGTCCGTCGAACAGGGCGAGTTCGTCACCCTGCTGGGACCTTCGGGCTGCGGAAAGACCACGACGCTCCGGTGCATCGCGGGCCTCGAACACCCAGACAGCGGCGACATTCAAATCGAGGGGGACTACGTCACCTCCGTGTCGAACGAAGTTTTCCTGACGCCCGAGGAGAGAAACCTCGGCATGGTGTTCCAGAGCTACGCCGTCTGGCCGCACATGACGGTCTTCGACAACGTGGCTTACGGCCTGAGGATCCGCCGCGAAACCAGGGCCGCCATCAAGGAGAAAACGACAAAGGCGCTCGACCTCGTGGGTCTCGGCCACCTCGCCGAGCGCTACGCCACCAAGCTCTCCGGCGGGCAGCGCCAGCGCGTCGCCCTCGCCCGCGCCATCGTCTACAACCCCAAGGTGGTGCTGTTCGACGAGCCGCTGAGCAACCTCGACGCCAAACTCCGCGAGCAGATGCGCATCGAACTCACGCGGCTGCAGCACGACGTGGGCATCACCTCGATATACGTCACGCACGACCAGACGGAGGCGCTCGTCATGAGCGACAGGGTCGTGGTGATGGACAAGGGCGTGATTCAGCAAATCGGCGACCCCGAGGCCATCTACGCTGAGCCCACGAACGCCTTCGTGGCGAATTTCATCGGCGTGGCGAACCTTTTGGAAGGAAAACTGCTCGGCCACGACGGGGAACTGACGGACCTGGAAATTCCCTTGGGCGACGGGAATGCCCCCGTTCGTCTCAAGGCCACCGGCGCGGAAGGCGCCTCGGTTGGCGCAAGGATCATTCTGAGCATCCGCCCCGAGGACATCCTGTTGCACCTTGAAAAACCGGCCGATGCGATGAACCTCATCGAAGGCGAGGTGATCGACACCGTATATCTGGGCAACTTCCTCGACTGCCAGGTCCGGGTCGGCCCGCACGAGGTGGGCGTGCAAATCGACCACTTCGAGGAACTCGAAACCGGCCAGAAGGTGTATCTCTCCTTCACACCCGATCACGGCCTTTGCCTGACCGAATAGGCCCATGCCCCCCCGCTCCCAAGCAATCCCCAAACTTCTGGCGGGAGGGGACATCGCCATCAACCGCGCGGAGGAGAAAGGCGCTTTCGGAAGACTGATTCCCCTCCTCAGAGAAGCGGACGTCTCCTTCGCCAATCTGGAACTGCCTCTATCCCGCGGCGGAAAACCCGCGCCCGAGAAAATCCTGCTGCGCGGCGCGCCGGACATGGCCCGCGCTCTCACCGAAGCCGGCTTCGACGTCATGGCCTTTGCGAACAACCATGTGCTCGACTATGGAGAAAACGCCTTTGCGGAAACCATATCGCTCATGGATTCCCTGGGCGTTGCGCTCGTGGGCGGCGGAATGAACCTCACGCAGGCGAGAAAACCGGTTCTCATCAAGCGCGGAGGTCTCAAGATAGGCTTTCTGGCGTATTGCTCCGTCATCCCGAGGGGTTTCGAGGCATCGGCCACGGAGCCGGGCGTGAACCCCGTACGCGCCCACACGGCCTACCGTCCCTGGCGCGACCTCTCGGAATACCCCGGCACCCCGCCGCGAATCGACACCTGGGCGGAACCCGCCCATCTCGCGCGCATGAAGCGCGACATCAGGAGTTTGAGGAAAAAAGCGGACCTGGTCGTCGTGAACCACCACTGGGGCACGAGCATGACGCACGAGGTGATGGCTTTCGAGCGCGAAATCGCGCACGCGAGCGTCGACGCGGGCGCCGACCTCGTCTTGGGAGGACATCCGCACGTTCTACAGGCGATTGAGTTCCACAAGGGCGCGCCCATCGTCTACAGCATGGGAAACCTGATATTCGATTTCGAGATTCCATTCTTCACGGATGAGACTCACGACACCTTCCTCTTCGGCTGCGCCCTGACGAAAAAGGGAGTGCGGGAACCCTACCTCATTCCCGTAACGGCCGGCGTGTTCTCAAAGCCTAGGCTCCATTCTCCCAAACGGGGCGAGGGCCGCAGAATCGTAGAGGTCATGAACGCGCTGAACGAGCCTTTCGGGACGAAGCTGGAAGTCCAGGACGAGCGGGTTTTGATATCCGCCCCGTGAGGAGCCATCCTTACATAGCCACGCATTGCCCTCTTCGAACGCAAAACGGCTACTAAATCCGGGTGGAATCCAGCTTTTCGGGATTCCTCTAACTCAACACCCCGTCCGCATCGCGAACCGGCCCCTTGATGATGATGGCCTGCATTTTCTCGCCCACGGCTGCGGTCTTGTGCTCCATCCCCGCCGGGATGAACGCCACCGCGCCCGGATAGAGGTCGATTTTCTCGCCGTGCGTCTCCGTATAGCCCTGGCCGCTCAGCACCCAGATGACTTCCTCCTGTCCGGGGTGCGCGTGCGGCTCATGCGGGGTCGCCGGGTCGTACTCGGTGAGTCCCACGCGCACGTGTTCGGAGCCGTTGGCGGTCGGGCTGACCAGAATTTTCGTCTGCCCCCAATCCACGGGCTTGAAGTCGGCTTTCCCAACGTCCACCACTGATTTTTCCGGCATTTTCATCTCCTATATTCTACTTGAATAATTCCGCTTAACTATTTCTATTTTAACCTGTTTCTTACGGCGTCGCCGCATTCTTTCGTGTTCAGACGGCCCCCGATGTCCGTCGTGCGCTCCCCATGCGCGATGGCTTCTTCCACAGCGCGTCGGATGGAGGCTCCACCCTCCGCGCAGCCAAGGTGATCCAGCAAAAGAGCGCCCGTCAAAATGGCCGCCATGGGGTTGGCGACCCCGCGGCCGTAGATGTCGGGCGCCGTGCCGTGCACCGGCTCGAACATCGAGACGCCCTCCAAATTCACGTTCGCGGAAGGCGCAAGGCCCAGCCCGCCCACGAGGCCCGAGGTGACGTCGCTCAGGATGTCGCCGAACATGTTGTTGGTGACGATGACGTCGAATTCCGCCGGGTGCTGGATCACCTCCATCGCCACGGCGTCGATGTGCTTGGCCTCGGATTCTACATCCTCAAAATCCGCCCGCACCTCATCGAAAACGCGCCGCCAGATTCCTCCCGCGTAGCGAAGCCCGCTCGCCTTGTCCGCCATCGTTACTTTTCGGCGTTTATGACGCCTCGCGAACTCGAACGACGCCCGGATGACGCGCTCCACGCCCTTGTAGGTGTGCACTTCTTCCTGCAGGGCGACCTCGTCTTTCGTTCCCCGCTTGAAAAACCCGCCCACGTTCACGAACAGGCCCTCGGTGTTCTCGCGCACGACGACGTGGTCGATGTCGCCCGCGCCCATGTTCTTGAGCGGCGTCAGATCCTCATGGTAGAGCCGGCAGGGGCGGATATTCGCGTACAGGTCGAGCCCGAAGCGGACCCCGAGAATCACCTGTTCCTGTACGATTGAGCCGGGAACTCTCGGGTCACCGACGGCCCCTTGAAACACGGCGTCGAAGCCCGCCCGAAGCGCATCACAGCCGTCTTCGGGCATCCCCCTGCCCTGTTCCAGATATCTATCGCTTCCCCAGTCGAAGTATTCGAACTCCACCGGAAACGAGGCCGCCCCGGCCGCCGCCTTGAGCGTCTCCTCCGCCTCGGGCATCACCTCGTTCGCGATTCCGTCTCCGCGCACCACCGCTATGCGAGCCACTCTCATCTCTCCCCAGTTCCAGAGCGCATTTCCCGAAAAGAAGCGCATTTTGACAAAAGGCGAGCGCAACCCGCAAGGCGAAGCGCTGCCCTGCAAGACTTCCCGAAAAACGCAAAGACGGGCTAATATGGCGCGGCATTCAAGGCGTCATCGTCGGTCAATATATTTTCGAGGAGATGTTCATGGTCGAGTCCGGTCCACTGCCCGAAGGCACGGTGCGGTTCCCCGCAGAAGTCATCGAAGAGTTCGTCTACACCATATTCCGCAGTAAGCACGTGCCCGAGGACGACGCCCGCCTGGTGGCGAAAGTATTGGTCAGCGCCGATTTGAGAGGCATCCGCAGCCACGGGGCGGCGCGGCTGACCTTCTTCATGGTTCGCCTCGAAAACGGCGTGCTCAACAACAGGCCCGACATGAAGTTCCACAAGGGAAGCGACACCACCGGCCTTCTCGACGCGGACGACGCCATCGGCATCGTCGCCTCGAACCGCGCAATGGACGAAGCCCTCGCCATGGCGGAAAAACACGGCTCCGGCTTCGTGACAGTACGCAACAGCAGCCACTTCGGCTACGCGGGCTATTGGGCGAAAAAGGCGATGGAGGCGGGCTACATCGGCATCAGCATGACGAACGGCGGTCGCCGCACGGCGCCCACTTTCGGAGCGGAGGCGCTCTTCGGCACCAATCCGATGAGCGTGGCGATACCCGGCGGGCCGGGCGGGACCGACTTTCACCTCGATATGGCCACCGCCGTGACGGCCGTCGGCAAAATCGAGACGGCCCTGCGCGAGGGCCGGGAAATCCCCAAAGGCTGGGTGCTCTCCTCGCTTGGAACGCCCACGCTCAACGAGAAGAGCATACTGAACTACGAGGTGCCTCTCGCGCCCCTGGGCGGCGAGGGCGACGAAACCGGCGGCCACAAGGGTTACGGTTTACAACTGATGATCGAGCTTCTATGCGGCGTGCTCTCGGGCGCGGGTCTCGAAAACCGCATGGCGGGGGCTGCGGGAACGGCGAAATCCGCTACGGGCCATTTCATGGGCGCGATCAAGATGTCGGGCTTCCGGGACCTGTCCGCCATGTTCGGCGACATGGGAAGACTCTTCAAGACCATCCGTGGGGCGAAGAAGGCGCCGGGCCACGATCGCATCTACATTCACGGCGAGCCGGAGGCGATCGCCGAGGAGGAGAACAGGCGGGTCGGCGTGCCCATAACGCCCGCCGTCCTGGAGCAGATACAAAAGCTGAACGAGGAACTCGAACTCGGGTTTGAGCTTTAAGGCGTCTAGCCGCACCGATGAGGGAAAACCACCGTCAAAAACAAAGGCGGACGGAAGCGGGGGTCCGCCCTTACGAAGGATGAATCTTGACCCAAAAACGAGGGCTTACCGGCCCAGACGCGGGAGGGAGGGTGATTCTCGCTCGCCCGGAGGAGCGCCGGGAAATTCGCCTAGGAGCCGGCGGCCCGCTTGAGGTAGGCGACGACCTCGGGCGCGTCCCATTTGCGAACGCCGATAATCTTCTGAAGGAGACGGCCCTGGCGGTCCACGATAAAAGTCTCCGGCACGCCGGTCGTGCGGTAGAGCTTCTTGATGCTACCGCGCGGGTCGAGAAGAACCGGAAACGAGAGGCCGAAGCGCTCGACGAATTTCCGTACCGCGTCCGCCCCCAGCGCGTCGATGCTCACCGCCAGTATCTCGAACGGCGCGCCTTCCCTTTTCATCCGGGCGTAGAGGCGCTGCAAATCCGGCATTTCATCCAGGCACGGCACGCACCACGTGGCCCACACGTTGATGAGCACCACCTTGTTCTTTTGGTTCATGAGGGAGGCGCTCCCCCCGCCCAGAAGCGGGTACTCGAAAGGGGGAGCCCGGCCGCCGATTTCGGGATTGGGCGCGGGCGCTTGCTCGACGCGTTCCGTCGTCAGGCGCTCGCCCACCGCCCAGAGCAGCGTAATCAATACCGGCGCCAGGATGAACGAAACGGCCAGCCTCTTGGCCTTTCGCTGATCGGAACCCGGGTTTTTCGACGCTTCCATATTTTCAGCTTTTCTCGCCGAGCAGGTGCCCCACCAAAGCGAAGGCGGCCTCGCTGTCCCATTCGCGGGCTCCTGCACCGTAGCCCGCCACCCGGCCTTTTCTGTCCACGAGATACGTCGTCGGCAGGCCACGCACCTTGTAGAGCGCCTTCGCCTTGTGCTCGGGGTCGAGGACGATGGGAAAAGTCAGCTTCAGCTTCGCGACGAATTCACGCACATCATCTTCATTGCCCTGATCCAGCGATACCGCCACGATCTCGAGCCCTTGCGGCTTATATTTCGCATAAAGCCGCTCCATCGAGGGCATTTCCCGAATGCACGGCTGGCACCACGTCGCCCAGAAATTCACCAGGACAAGCTTTCCTGCGTGCCGCGCGAGAGCATGATTCTGCCCATCCAGGGCTTTGAGCAGCACATCCGGCGCATCGGCGCGCTTGACCTGCTTCAAAAAACTCATGTCGCGGTATAAGGCAGCGTCATCCCCCGCCTGCGCTTTGCTCTTTACCTGCTGCTGCTTTGTCTCCGCCTCATGCGTCGGAGTCACTTCTTGATTTCCGAAATACACGATCATCCAGACTACCAGGACGAGACTAATCACCATCCCGATCAACCGCCACTTGATGCTCCGGCGGGGCGTTGAGAGCCCATCGAGACTTCTGGCGAGTTCGGTTTTGGGATTATAAGTCATCTGCAAACTCCCGGCGGCGAAGTATGGCGGCTCACCCCTCGAAATCACCAAGTTCGCGCCTAAGGCGATTTTCCAAGGGGTCATCCGAGGCGGTTTCTTGAGGGACTTCTCCTCCCGCCTCGTTTTGCTCGGCGTCGTCGGGGCGCTTCGTCCACGCCCTCACGAGTACGAAGACCACGCCGAAGCCCGCCAGCACCCCCCCGAAAGGAAGAAGCCATGCGGTGAGATAAAAACCCTCCGCCGGTGGTTTCGGCAGGACTTCCCGGCCGTAAACTTCTACGAAATACCGGACGATCTGCTCTTTCGTCTCCCCGGCGAATATCTTGCGGCGAACGAGTTCCCTGAGCTGGGCGCCTTCGCTGCTCGGGCAGTCGTGGAGCAATTTCCCCGGACACACCGGACTCATGAGCTCCCCCGCCACTTCGGAGAAGGTGGTCTTGGCTCCCGGCGAGGCGGCTCTGGCCTCCGGATGCGCGCAGAATGCGAGCACGAGGCATACGGCGAGACAAAAGCGCATCATGGGGAATCTCCCCTGGATTTAAGTTTTTTCTCCTCCTCGACCAAATTATCCATTCGCGTCTTGAGAGTCCACCAGTAAATCGCAAAGCCGCCCAGAACGACGATGTACGCCGCCGTCACGTAGCCCATCATCCTCCCTCCCGCGCAGAGCGCGCCTGTTCCACCCGCGCCTTCAGGCGCTCGATTTGCGCGCGCTTTCTGGCGAAACAGGCGAAAAGGAGCGTAAAGGCCAGCAGGGTGCTCCACAAGGCGACGTGCATGGAATCGGGCAGGTCCCTTAAGCCCCCCGAGCGCATCACCACGGGCTTTGGATGCAGCGTGCGCCACCATTCCACCGACATGTGCACGATGGGCACGTTCAAAAAGCCGATGATCCCCATCACGGCGGCGAAGCGCGCCCTCTGGTCCGGCTCCGTCATGTAGGCGCGCAGCATGAGATACCCCACGTATATCATCCACAGGATGAGCGTGGTGGTGAGCCGCGCGTCCCACGTCCACCACACGCCCCACACCGGTCGCGCCCAGATGGGTCCCGTGATGAGCACCAGCGTGCAAAAGACGACCCCCGCTTCCGCGGAGGCGTGCGCGCGAACGTCGTCTTCAGGGTTTCTCGTGACGAGATATTTTATCGAGAAGATGAAAACGAGAAAAAAAGCGAAAAACGCCACCCAGGCCGAGGGCACGTGGATGTAGAAAATCCGCTGCGGCGTCCCCTGGAGCCTGTCGGTTCCTGCAACGAACAAATCCGCATATATGGCGAAGGCGAGAATGATCAGAGTGAACACCGGCAACCAAATGAACGCCCCCCGCTCGTTTTGATCCATCAAACCCTTCTCCCGGCGGCGCGAAACGGCGGCCTGCAAATATAAAGTATTCCAGTACATATAGAAACATAAGGCATTGATATTATTCTTCTAATATATATTCAAAAACAACAGAGGCGGCCACCAAGAATACCACATCATACACCAACATCAAGCGAATCCAATCTACCGAATCCGCCCATCCACCCCCGCCGAGATGGGCTTCCGTCGCCTTTACGGCGGCTATCAGGACTGGCACGAGAACGGGAAACATCAGGACGGGCAGCAATACCTCGCGCGTTCGCGTGCGCGCGCTCATGGCGGAGAAAAGCGCGCCGGCGGCCGCAATTCCGATGGTCGCGCAAACAGCGACGAGCGCGAGAACGCCTGCCGATTTCCACACGTCCGCCTGGTAGAGAACCGCCAGAACGACGAAGCCCACCAACTCCATGATCCCCATCAAAACGACCGCAGAAGCCACTTTGCCGAGATACAGCGCAGAAGGATCGGCGGGGCTTGCGTACATGGCAGAAAAGCCCGCGCTCTCGCGCTCGACGCCCATCGTGCGGGACAGTCCGATGACGCTGGCGAACAGGAACGATATCCACAAGATTCCCGCCTGTAAGGCGCGGGCGTTCTCCCGGCTTCCGCCTCCCGGCCCGAAGGCGAAGCTGAACAGCGTCAGCACGAGCAGCGCGAAAACCACCATAACGAAGAGGCTTTCCCTCGTCCGCCATTCGAGGCGCAGATCCTTTTCCGCCACAGCAAGGAAGACGGAGAAAAAACGCCTCATGCCGAGCCTCCGGTGGAATCATCGAAAGCGGCCATCACTTCTTCCTGGCTCGAATTTTCCGCATCTTCCTCATATACGAGCCTGCCCCCTGCCAAAACGGCGATTTTATCGCTCATCTCGAAGGCTTTTGCGAGGTCGTGCGTCGTGAACACCATGATGCGCTCGCTGCCCCCACAAAGCGCGCCCACGACGTTCTCCAGGCGTCCCGCCGCCTCGGGGTCGAGGCCGGCGAAAGGCTCATCGAGCAGCACGATTCCGGGTTCGTGCAAAAGCGCGCGCGCCAGGGCCGCGCGCTGCCTGAGACCCTGGCTCAATACGCGCACGGGCTCATCGAGACGCTCCGAGATGTCGAGCGTCTCCGCCAAAGACCCCACACGACCCGGTATGTCTCCGCTCGTCACGCTGAAGAGTTTGGCGAAATAATCGAGGTTTTCACGGATCGTCAGCCCCTCATAGAGCATGGGCTCGTGCGTGAGGAGGCCGATTCCCCCTTTCGCATCGCGTGAGAGCGTCTCACCGTCCACGCGCACCGCCCCTTCAGTCGGCCTCAGCAGGCCGGCCAGGGTCTTGAGGAGAGTCGTCTTGCCAGAGCCGTTCTTGCCGAGCAGAGCGAGCGTTTCACCCGACGAGACGGCGAGATTCAAATCCCTGAGCGCCCATCTCCATCCGTATCGCCTGGATACGCCGAGAGCCTCCAGCATGTCATCCACCCTCTTGGTCTGAGAGTTCTTTCAGGCGCTCGAAACGCGGGGCGCGCTCGTCAGCGTGCTCCTCGGAGGATATCTCTCCCGAAGCGAGTCTGTCGTCGAGCACCGCGATGGCGCGCAATATCTCCTCTCGCTCCACCTGGGCGGAGTAGGCCATGTTCCTTCTCTTGCGGACGTAGAATCCAAGTCCCAAGCTCAAGACGACTACAACGCCCCCCACGACGTAAAAAACGCCGAGACCGCCCATCGACTCGGGCGCCTGCATGTCGATTTGCACCACCGTTCCCGCATCGGCGGCGCCCACGAAACGGTTGTATTCGCGGTTCTGAAACTCGACGGCGGGCTGAGCGGCAAGACCGATAGCCTGAGCCTGCACACGGTCCTTCTCGGGCAGGACGGCCAGGCTCGGCGTGTCGTAGAGAATCGGCTTCTCCACCCGGATGCCGCCGAATTCATCCGCCAGGCGATAGAGGAGGACGACGAACTTCCGCCCCGGCGGTATGGGTTCGCTCGTCCGAAGTTCATCCCCCACCGAAGCGAGATATTTCGGATCCAGCCCGGCGGGCGCTGCGCCCCAGCTCGCCCTGGGATTTCTGACGTTGCTGCTTCTCGGCAACGCGAATCGAAGCGTGGGAGCGCCTCCCCTCGACACGATGGTGGCGCTTCCCTCGTTCTCGAAATCCATCATCTCCACCACCTCGAAAAACCCCTTCTCGAGCCGGATCGTGAGGATGTTGCGCCTGAGCTTGAGGCGGGAGAGGTCCGTGGTCGCAGGGCCCGAGATTGCGGTTTTCGCCCTTGGAGGCGCGGCCTGGAGTTTCGCCGGACCCGCGGATGAGAAAAGAGGCGAGAAGCAAAGAACGAACAAGCCCGGAATGAGCAGCCTGCGGACGGCGGCGATTCGCTTCAATTTAGCTTTCGCCCACAGGCGGAGCAGAAATTATCGGCCTGCTCCACGGCGTTCCCGCACGAGGCGCAAAACCGGGGCTTCACACTTTTCGTTTGCTCATCCGGTGGAGAATCGGGTGAATCTTCCTGCGGTTCACCAGCGCTTTTCCTGTAGCGGAGAATCTCCTCCTCCAGGCGTTCATCAAGTGATTTTTCAGCCACGACTTCCGTGGAGTCGGGCCGCACGGCATCGAGACGGGCCGCCGCCTCGGCCGCCTCGCGCTCGTTCATCCGAACGGGCGCCATCCCCTCCTTCACCCCTTTGGCGTCGAGGCGTCGCAGCACCTCCACCGCACGGGCGCGCGCGGGCGCCATCATCTGGGCGTAGTCCTCATCGGAGAGTTTTCCCATCTCCTTGTCGAACTCGATGTCCATGATGTTCTTATAGGCCTGCTCGCGCTCCATCAACAAGCGCGTCAACTCGCGGTTCGAAAGCGGCCGCGCGTTTTCCTCCTCGGGCAGAACGCCTTGCGCCGCCTCAGGCCGCATGATGGGCCGGATGGTGTGGAAAAAAGCGGCGCCTACGGCCCCCAAAGCGACCACAATCCCGAGAATTTCCATAACTCAAGTCCGCTTTTTTCTTCGCCTGCCCCAGCGCTCCGGCAGGAAGCAGACGATGGAGCCGAGGGTGAAAACGACGCCTCCCGCCCACACCCAGTTCACGAGCGGGTTCACCATGAATTTGAAAGTGGCCGCGCCGTCCGGGTCCGCCTCGGCGAAGACGGCGTAGATATCCGACCGCGCTCCCCGGCGGATGCCGGGTTCCGTCGTCGGCTGCGGAGGCGTGAAATAGAGCCTTTTCTCCGGCTCCACCTCTCCGATGCGATACCCCGCCCGGTAGACGCCCAGGCGCGCGAAGGCGGAGCGGTATTGCGGCGTCGTGCTCTCGCGAAGCCCCTCAAAGCGCATCCGCACGCCGTCGAGCGCGAAGCTCTCGCCCACGCGCAGGCGCACCTCGCCCACTTCCTGATAGGCGGAGGACGCCGCCACCCCCACGAACAATATCGCCATCCCCAAATGAACGATGTAGCCTCCGAAACGCCTCTTGTTGCGCATGGTGAGCTCCCATGCCGCCCGGGCGGCGCGCTCTCCCTGGTGACGCACGCGCGAGGAGATTCCTCGCCAATACTCAAGAGCAATCGTCCCCACCACGAACGCACACAGCCCGAACGTGAGCGCCGCATAGACGTGGCGGACGCCGAAGATCGCAAGGACGAGAAAAGCCCCCACGGCGACTACCGAAGGGTATATGAAACTCCTGTTCATCTGCTTGCGCGAGGTCCTGCGCCACGCGAAAAGCGGACCCGCGCCGCAAAGAAATATGAGCAAAAGCCCTATCGGCACGTTCACCTGGTTGAAGAACGGCGGCCCCACGGTGACCTTCACCCCCTTCACGGCTTCGGAGACGACCGGGAAAATCGTTCCCCAGAAGACGGCGAACGTGATGCCGACGAGCACGACGTTGTTCAGGAGAAAACTCGCCTCGCGCGAGAAGAAGCTCTCCATCTCGTGTTCGCTCTGGAGTTGAGGCAGACGCCATATCATCAGCCCGAAGGATATGACGAGCGCCACCAGCAGATAGACCAGAAACGCCCAGCCGAACGATGAGTTCGCGAAAGCGTGGACGCTCGAGATGATGCCGCTTCTCGTCAGGAAAGTGCCGAATATCGTGAGGGCGTAGGTGATGATGATGAGCGAGACGTTCCAGACCTTGAGCATCCCGCGCTTTTCCTGAATCATTACCGAATGGAGAAAAGCGGTTCCCACGAGCCAGGGCATGAGGCTCGCGTTCTCCACCGGGTCCCACGCCCAGTATCCGCCCCAGCCGAGTTCCTTGTAGGCCCACGCGCCGCCGAGCAGGATGCCCACCCCGTTGAAGAACCAGGCGAACAGCGTCCAGCGCCGCGTCGAGGTGATCCAGTCGGTGTCGAGCTTCCCGCTCGCCAGTGCGCCGATGCAGAAGGCGAAGGGCACGGCGAAACCCACGTAGCCCAGATAGAGGTTGGGCGGGTGGATCACCATCCCCCAGTCCTGGAGAAGCGGATTGAGTCCGCGTCCGTCCGGGGGCGGAGTGGTTAGCGTGTCGAAAGGCGGGGTGACGAAGTTCAGAATCAGCAGGAAGAACAGCGCCGTCGCCATGAGCGTGGCCGTGACGTAAGGCATCAGTTCCAGATTCCTGTCGCGGTTTTGCCGGATGACGACGAACGCATACACGCAAAGGAGCAGGAGCCACATCAACAGGCTCCCCTCCTGCCCCCCCCAGAACGCGCTGAAGCGATAAAACCCGTTCAGGGTGTTGTTGACGTGCCCGGCCACGTACTCCACGCGGTAATCCCGCACCATGAGCAGATAGACGAGGCACGCGCTCGCGCCGCTCACCAGCCAGAATACACCGACGGCGGCGTTTCGGCCCGAGGCGATGAGGTCGGCCCTGCGCTTTTGGGCGCCGAAGACGGATGCCCCGATTCCGAACACCGCCAGGACGAGAGAAGCCAGCAAGCTGTAGTGTCCGAACTGAATGGCGATCAACGGAAAACTCCCGGGGTAGAGCGGATTTTCATGGCAACATGAGAGACGCGGGGGCGTTTACTTGGGAGCAGAGCTATCTGGCCCCGGTCGTTTGCTTTCGACTCGCGGCTTCTTTCATCAAGGCTTCGTGATTCGCCGGTATGCTCTCCCCCGCCTCCTTCATTTCCTCGAATTTCGAGGGGCACGCGACCATCAGATTCTTCGCCACCAGGACGCCCTTGCCGTCTAGCTTCCCTTCGGCGATGACAGGAAACCCGTTTTCGAGCAAATCGGGGGGAACCCCCTTGTAGCTTACGGGCAAGGTTCCCTTCTCACCCTGAATATGGAAGGCGAGCAGCATGGCGTCGGGATTTTTCTTGAGCGTCCTGGGCACGATCTTCCCCTGAACCCTGATGCCCCGCCCGCCCAGAGACGGCGCCTTCCGGGCTACCTCGTCCACAGTCAGGAAATACACTAGGTTTTCGCTCTGGAACCCCGATACGGCCAGATAGGCGAACGCGCTCACGATGATCACGCCTGCGATGAGAAACTTGATTTTCTGAACGCTCATCCACAACCTCTCGGCGGCCCAAAACAGCGCGGTTCAAGAATACGACGCCCCATGGTTTCTTTCAACCGACTGACGAACATAACCCCTGCCATGTTTCATCATTTTCAAAGAAAAACCGGCGGAGCCGTATGAACTCCGCCGGTCGCGATTTCTACAGGATGCTATCCTATTTCACCTCGCGCTCCTCGATCCACGGCATCATCGCGCGCAGACGGCGGCCGACAATCTCGATGTCGTGTTCCTTCTCCTTGCGCACCACCGTGTTGAACGTGGGCCGGTTCACCATGTTCTCGTTGATCCACTCGCTGGCGAACCTTCCGGTCTGAATGTCGCGCAGGATTTCACGCATCCGCTCGCGCGTCGCATCGTCGATGACGACCTTGCCGCGCGTGATGTCGCCGTACTCGGCGGTGTCCGACACCGAATAGCGCATCATGGTGATGCCGCCCTGGTAGATCAGGTCGGTGATCAGCTTCACCTCGTGGAGACACTCGAAATACGCCAGCGCGGGTTGATAGCCCGCCTCCACGAGGGTTTCGAACGCGACGCGGATCAACTCGGTAATGCCGCCGCACAGCACCGCCTGCTCGCCGAAGAGGTCCGTTTCGGTCTCCTCCTCGATGGTCGTCTCGATGATGCCGGCGCGGGCGCAGCCCACCGCCTTGCCGTAAGCCAGGGCGTACTCCTTCGCCTTGCCCGTGGCGTCCTGAAAGACGGCCACCAATCCCGGCACGCCGCGCCCGTCCTCATATTGGAACCGCATGGTATGGCCCGGGCTTTTGGGCGCGATCATCACGACGTCGATGTTTTCCGGAGGAATGATTTGCCCGTAATTGAGGTTGAAACCATGGGCGACCACCAGAGCGTCACCATCACTCATGTTGGGCGCGATGTCGGCATTCCAGATTGCGGGCTGGAGATGATCCTGCGTGAGGATGACCACCAAATCACCCGCCTTGGCCGCTTCTGCAGTTTCCATCACTTCAAGGCCATCGTCCTCGGCCTGCTTCCAGCGGGGGGAGGATTTCCTTAAGCCCACCACGACGTCCGCGCCGCTGTCCTGCGCATTCAGCGCATGGGCGCGCCCCTGGCTTCCGTAGCCGATGACGGCGATTTTTCTGTTCTGCAGCAGGTTCAGGTCCGCATCGGCGTCATAGTAGATTTTCAGGTCTTTCAACAACTGTTCTTCGTTCGCTTCGCTCATGGCCTTTGGCCCTCCAGGATTCGCAGCCCTCGCCGCGCCGTCAAAAACGATCAACATGGGCGGAAAACACCCGCCACTCAAAAGGAAGTCGGCTTCTTGCGGGAAACCTCTGAAAAAAGAGACCCTAATCTAGGAGCCGGAAGCAGGAGCGTCAAGGCGCTCCAGGCATCGGGAAACGAATTCAAAAGCGCCTGATCCTACTCTGGGAACCGCCCCTTCAAGAACCCCCTGTCAGTACCGCCTGTCCTATGTCGGAAGCGATTTTCTTCTCACCGCAGACGCAAGAGACGCAAAAAAGCCGAAGCAACGCGCTCCGGCTTTTCCCCCAAATTCACTTCTATATTGCAGAAGTAATGACCGGCCTGTCAATTCCCTTGAAAGCGACCGCAATCTCATCGGCGGCTTTCGAAGCCGCGTCACTTGCCTCTTGCGCGAGCGCCTTCGCCTTATCAGCCGCCTGATGAGCGGATTCCGTCGTCCTGTCCTTCGCATCCGCAAGATACGCGCTCGCCTGCGCGGAAAACTCGCCGGCTTCCGCCGCGGCGTATTTGGCCTGCTCGACGGCCGCCATCGCCATATCCTTGCCCTTCTCCAGCATCTGGCGAACGGCCTGATCGGCGTCGTCTTTCTTGTGCATAAGCGCAACGGAGGCGTGCGCCAGCGCTGTCTCGACCGATTCCAGGGACTTTCGGGCCGATTTCACCGCCGCCTCGCTCGCTTCCGTCAAAGAGGACATTTTAGGGACTTCGAGCGGTATCGTGGGGTCGGTCATCGTGTGGAGCACTTCAGCCCGCACTTCCGCCGAACCCAGCCTCCTCGCCTCGGAGGCGCGCAAGCCCTCCTCGTCCACCATGATATCGAGTCTTTTCGCCACGATGCGCTGGCTCGGCTCCCTCACCCCCCAGACCAGACCCAGGAGTTCCATCAGCCTGATGAGCCGGTAGGTAATATCCACCTCGAACCACCGCTGGCCGTGAGCGGCCGAGCGCTGGTCCGCATGGTGGTTGTTGTGCCAACCTTCGCCGAAGGAGAAGATGGCGACGAGCCAGTTGTTGGTGCTCTCCTCATCCGTGTTGTAGTTGCGGTAGCCGAAGGTGTGCGTCACCGAATTGACCGCCCAGGTGCAGTGCCACAAAACGACAGTACGAACGAATACGCCCCAGACGAGCCAGGACATGCCCAAACCGCCGTACCATTCTCCCGCGAAGTAAATCGCCACAGCCGTCAGAACGTAGATGGGGAAAAAGAATTTGTCGAAAAAGCGCTGCCACCTGTCGCGGTGCAAATCCTTTGCGAAACGCGAATACTCGTCATAAGTGTGCGCGTCCGGCAGGCTGACGAAAAGCCATCCGGCATGCGCCCACAGAAAGTTCACGAGCGGGGAATGGGGGTCGGGCTCCTCATCCGATTCCTTGTGGTGGATGCGGTGCATCGCCACCCACTCGATGGGCCCGCTCTGGAGCGCCTGGCAAGCGCAGAACGTCAGGAAATATTCTACCGGCTTATACGTCTGGAAACTTCTGTGCGTCAGCAGCCGGTGGTAGGCGACTGTTACGCCTACCATGCCTGCAACGAAATACATCACGATTCCCAGCACAAGGCCGGAAACGCTGAAATAATCCAGGTCAAAAGCCATCAGGGCGAGCAGATGAATCCCCCCGATAACGAAAATCGTCTCCCACTGCAACTTTCTTTCAGCTTTTCTGTGAATTGCGAGGCTTGGTTTTTCCGGCGCCGTAGACAAGTTCTTCCCCCATTCTCAAATAATCCGTCAGGGTATCGTGGAACTTCATTTTAGATATGATCGGGCGATGTGCCGAGACAACTCTTCATCAACCTCAGACACTGTGCTGAATCGCGGTTATCATGGGCCAGAAGCAATCAGAAATCAAGCCCCCCAAAGAAATCACTCTCCCTGAAGGCGAATCTTTCACCAATTTCACCAAAGCCGACCATGTGGGCTCGACACATGGCAAATAAGGAGAACCCGGTGATCCGCATTGTCATTTTGCCGATTCTCCCGTAAGAAGCGAATTCCATACCCACACGTCATCCTGCGAGGAGAACGCTATGCCCGAAGTGAGAACAAACGGCGTCAGTCTGTATTACGAAGCCAGCGGCGAGGGCGCGCCCATCGTGTTCGTTCATGAATTCGCGGGCGACTGCCGCAGCTGGGAGGATCAGGTACGCTATTTCAACCGCAGATACAGGGTCATCACATATAACGCCAGAGGATTCCCCCCCTCCGAAGTGCCTGAAGACGCATCACAATACAGCCAGGACATCGCCGTGAACGATCTGGCGGGCCTCATCAGGGATTTGGACCTTGCGCCCGCCCACGTCGTAGGACTTTCAATGGGCGGCTATGCGACCCTGCACCTGGGTTTGCGCCACCCCGAGCTCGCCCGCTCCATTGTCGTCGCCGGGTGCGGCTACGGCTCCGAGATGAATCAGCGCGAACGGTTCCAAAAAGACGCGGAAGAAGTCGCCGACAGGTTCCTGACCGACGGCATGGAAAAGTTCGGCCCCGTATACACCGCAGGCCCCACGCGCATGCAACTGAAAAGAAAAGACGCCATCGGTTATCAGAAATTCATCGACCACTTCATGAGCCACTCTCCCCTGGGCTGCGCCAATACGATGCGCGGGGTGCAAAGCGCGAGGCCTTCGGTCTATGAACTCGAAGAGCAGATGAAGAACTGCTCCGTGCCGACGCTCGTCCTCACGGGCGATGAGGATTTCCCCTGCCTGGAGCCGGGGCTGTTCATGAAGCGCAACATTCAGACGGCCGCCCTGTTCACCTTTCCCAACTCCGGTCACCTCATCAACCTCGAGGAACCCGCCATGTTCAATCGCGTCGTTCTCGAATTCATCACCGAGGTGGACGCCGGGCGCTGGCCTGCGCGCGACCCGCTCTCGATGGGAGAATCCGCGCTGTTGCCGGATGAGGAATAGTTTTTACGTCAAGGAGAAGACATGCCGGGCAAGCTGGAAGGAAAAAGAGCCATCGTCACGGGCGCCTCATCCGGCATCGGCGCGGCCATCGCGCGCAGATTCAGCATGGAGGGCGCATCCATCTGGGCGGCGGGAGGCTTCAACCGGGAACGTCTCGACGGAATCATCGCCGATTGCAGCGCGGGAGGCGGCAAAATCGACGGACGATGCTACGACTTGAGAGACGCGCGCAAGGCGAACGACGTGATGAGCGACGGCGCGCGATTCCTCGGCGGCCTCGACGTCATGGTGAACTGCGCCGCCATGCGGGGACACAGGAGTTTTTTGGAGTTCACAGACGAACAGATTGACGAGTTGTATGAAGTGAACGCGAAATCCGTTTTCATCGCCACGCGCGAGGCGGCCAGGCTCATGGCGCCGCAGGGCAAGGGGAAAATATTGATGATCGGCTCCATCGACGGCGAGCGCGGCGTGCCCGGCAACGCGCTCTACTGCGCGACCAAGACCTCCATGCACAACTTGACGCGCGCCCTGGCCGTGGAACTCGGCCCTCTTGGACTGCGCGTCAACTGCCTCATGCCGGGAACCACCGAAAGCGAGCGCGTGAAGGAGATCCACATCAACGACCCCGAGCGCGCCAGGGCGAAACTGCCCCGGATACCCGTGAACCGATTTGCAAGTCCAGAGGAGATGGCCGAAGTCTCGCTTTTCCTGGTTTCGGACGAGAACGATTTCATGAACGGCGCCTTCATCTCATGCGACGGCGGCACCTTGGCGATGTAGGCTGACAGCGGTCACCGGAAGAGAAATGCCCATCCATCGAGAGCATCACGATTCGCCAACCCATGGAGGTTTATCGAGCGATGAAGAAAGCCCCTGTCGTTTGTGAAGATGTCACTCCCGCTTTCCCGTCCTACCCGGTGGCGGTCAAGGCCGGTGAACTATTGTTCGTCTCGGGTTTAAGGCCCGCTGGCCCGGCGGGCTTCCCGGATCTGCCCGAAGCGGGGCGCGAGCAGATGCAGGGCTATCCGCTCGCCGACCTCACCGAAGGCCGCGTCGTCGCGGACTCATGGGCGGTCCACGACAGCCTAGAGAAACTCCTCGTCGCGGCGGGCACGCACAGCGACCAGGTGCTGCGCCAGCACATCTGGCAGCGTGACAAGCGTTATTTCCCCAGCTACGAACACGTCCGGGTGCATTGGCAGCCGACGCCCGCGCCCAGCAGCGGGCTTGGCGTGACGGACGTCGTCGGACGCGGCAGCCACTGGATCGGGATCGACGCCATCGCCGCCTGCACGCAGGCCGGCGGCGTGTTCGGCGAACGCCAGGTGATGACCGACGTTTATAATCCGGACCTGCCAGCGGCCTCGCACTACTGCCAAGCGATTCGCTCGGGCCCGTTCGCCTTCTTCGCCGGCCACATCCCGATCAAGACAGCAGAGCCCGGAAAACCGCTGGTCAACTCGTATGACGACGTGCCGGAGGAGGGCCGCTTCCTCTCGACGGGACGCAGCCATCCCGACAGCCGACACGGCCCCATCGCGTCCCAGACCTGGTATGTCTACAACGAGCTGCGCCGCACGCTCTCAGGACACGGCATGGATATGGAAGACGTCGTGAACGTGACGATCTTCCTGGGCGACCTGCGCGATTTCTCCACGTTCCATCGAGTTCACACCCATTTCTTTCCCGAAGTTCAGCCATCGCTTTGCGTCGTGGGGTTCGACGAGGTGGGCCACCGCGGCACGCGCATCGAGATCGAAATCACCGCCATGGACCGGAGGAGCGGCCTTGTCCGTCAATCATTCCCATGGCAAGGAGCGGCGCCCTTCGCGGCCCCCGCCGCCACCCAGGCGGGGCCGGTGTGCTTCTTCTCGGGCATGGTGGGCGTCGACGAGGCGGGAGCGCTCGTCCGGGGCGCCGATTCCCTTCCCGATGCGGGGCGGCGCGCCGTGTTGCCTTTGGAAAAAATAGAGCGGCGGCCGGGCCTCGCCGCGCAGTGCTGGATGGCGTGGGAGCAACTTCGCGCCAGCGCAGCGGGCGCGGGAATGGAACTGGCGGACATCGCCATGACCAGAGTGTATCTCTCCGATCCGGCGGACCTGGCGGTCTACGAGGCGGTTCGCGAGACCTTCATCGAGGAGGACCTGCCCGCGTTCGAATGCGTGATCGTGCATGGCCCCGGACCGGTCGCGGAAGCGCTGGTCCAAATCGACGCCATCGGCATGAAATAACGAAGGCGGACGATTCGGCTTCTTACGGCGTCAGAACCAGGCCCACAAATCTTCTTTTGCGCGGAGTTCCTCGCTTGCGCCGTCGAACACCACGCGCCCGCCTTTGAGCACGATTGCGCGCTCGACGACGTCCAGGGCGGCGAGCACGTTCTGTTCGACGAGGATCAGCCCGGTGCCGAGTTCCGAGTTGATGCGCGAGAGCGAGCCCAGCACGTTTTTCACGATTGCCGGAGCGAGGCCGGCGGTCGGTTCGTCGAGCAGGAGGACTTGGGGCCGCGTCATCAAGGCCAGCGCGACGGCGAGCATCTGCTGCTCCCCGCCGCTCATGTCGCCTGCGAGCTGACTCTGACGCTCTCGCAGCAGCGGGAAAAGGGCGTAGGCCTCATCCAGAAACGAGGAGTCTGACTTCGAACCCGCAATGTGCAGGTTCTGTTCGACCGTCAGGTTCGGAAAGACATTCTGGACTTGCGGTACGAAACCGATTCCCAGCATAACGTTTCGGTGAACCTGATCGGCAATTATTGGTGAACCACCAAAAGCCACGGCGCCGGAAACATCCCTGACGCCGCCGACCAGACACTTGAGAAACGTCGACTTGCCCGAACCGTTGTGACCGAAAATCCCCATCCGCACACCGGTATCGAAGGAGAGCGACACGTCGTTCACGGCGATAAGCGGCCCGTAGCGGGCCGTGAGGTTTTGGACTTCAAACATCGTTCTCTCTCGATTACTGCGGGTGTTCGCCGCCGAAATACAGGTCCGTGAGCTGCGAATCGCGTGTGAGTTCGTCGACGGAGCCGCTGGCAAGAACACATCCGTTGAACATGAAAACCGTGCGATCGCTGATGTCGCGGATGAACGAGATGTTGTGCTCCACCACGCAGACCGCGCGCCCGGCCTGGGCCTCTTCGCGGATGACGCGGATGATCGTCTCATACGCCTGCCCCTCGACGCCCGCCATGGGTTCGTCCAGCAACAGGCACGCCGCGTCGCTCATCAGCGCCCGGGCGAGGCCGATCCGCTTCTGCTGGCCGTAGGAGAGTTCGATCGCCATCTCGTGCATCTTGTCCGCGAGTCCCACCCGATCGAGTAGCGCCATGGCCTTCTCCGTCGCTTCCTGGCGGAAGGCGTCGACCGCGCGGCGGCGGAACAGAATGCGCGCCAGCGATTCTCCGGGGTAGCGCCGCGTCGCTATCAGCAGGTTGTCAATTACCGACATCGAGTGAAACATCCGGGTATTCTGCCAGGTTCGGGCCAGGCCGATCCGCGCGCGATGGTGCATGGGCAATTGATCCACGCGATGACCTTCCAGAATTATTGAACCCGCATCCGGGGGAATCACGCCCGAGATCAGATTGAACAAAGACGTCTTGCCCGCCCCGTTGGGACCGATGAGCCCGACGATCTCGCCTGCCCCGAAGCTCAGGTTGACGTCGTCCGCCACCACGATTCCGCCAAAGCTCTTGTGCAGATCCTCGACCCTGACGACTGCGCTCATTCCGCATCCCTCCTCGCCCTGAAGGCCGCGCTCGCGCTCCAGGCCTCGAGTCCTCCACCACCTCTGGCGCCTCCCGTCAGTCCCTGGGGACGCGCGAAGAGGAAGAATATGACGAGCGTCGTGTAAATGACGCCCTGGAGCGGCGCCATGATGGAAACGGGCAGACCGAGAAACGTGATGGCCTGCGGAAGGGTCGTCAGGAGCACGGCTCCCACCAGGGGGCCCCACGTCGTGGCGGCGCCGCCCACGACCACCATCGTCAAGAGAGCCGCCGAGGTGAATATGCCGAACTGCTCGGGGGTGACGTAGGCGAAGTAATGCGCATACAGCGCGCCCGCGAGGCCGGCCATGCCCGAGCCGATGGCGAACAGGACAATCTTGATGTTCATCGCGTTACGGCCCATGGCGCTGAAGGCCTCCTCGTCGTTTCGCATGGCGGTGATGGCCCGCCCGTAATCCCCCTCGACAATCCAACCCACAAGCAAAACCGCGCAGGCGGCGACGACCGCGATGAGCAACACGAAGACGAGGCTGCGCGAGGGGCCTTCGTTGAGCACCGGAATGTTGGTCAGCCCGCCGGCCGCGCCGGTGAAGTCCAGGTTGTTGATGACGTGCAGGATGCCCAGTTGAAACCCGATGCTGGCGATGACGAGGTAATCACCCGATACGCGAAGCGAGGGCAGCGACACGCCGAACGATAGCGCCATCGCGACCAGCGCTCCCATGACTATCGCGAGCGGAACCGGTATCTGCAAATGAATCGCGAGCAGGCCTGAACAATACGCCCCGATGGCGTAGAAGATGGGGTGGGCGACGCTCATCAGTCCGCCGTATCCCAGAATGAGGTTGAAGCTCGTGGCGAGGATCACGTTGATCCCGATGAGCACCATCACGGTCAGGATGTATTCCATATCCCGCTCAGTCTCCCGCCGAATCAGCAGCCGCTACGACGGCGGAGCGGCCCGAGGCTCTCGCCACCCCGCGCAACCGGCGCGGCAGGGCGAATCCGCGCGGGAAGAAAATGATGACGACGAATATGAGTATATACGCGAGCAGCGCCTGCCATTTGGACGCGATGACGAGAATGCTGAACGCCTGTATGAGACTCAGGGCGACTGCTGCGATTCCGGCGCGAAAGACGTTGCCGATACCGGCCAGAATCGTCGCAATGACGGCGAATATCAGCAGATGCTGGAGCGGCGTGGAGGGAAACAACGCCGCCTTGGTCCCGAAAAGATACATGCCGGCGGTGATGAGCACCGCGGCGATGGAGATCGAAACGCCATAGGCGCGCTTTCGGCTGATTCCGTATATCTCCGCCAGATTCTCATTGTCGGCCACGGCAATCAGATACTGGCCGTAGCGCGTGCGGTGGATAAAGAGATAGAGGATCAGCATCAGCACCGCCGTCACCGCAATCGCCATCAAGTCCCAGTGGCTGATCGCGATGCCGCCGTAAAGATCGACGGGCCACAAGAGACTCGGGTAGAGCGTCTGCGGCTCCGTCCCGAAGAAGAGTTCGATGAGGTAACCCGAGAACTCCGAAAAGACGATCGTGAAGATGAACAGGGTCAGAATCGAGGAGTTGCGGTCTCGGAACACCATGAAGGCGTAGCGCTCGAGAGCGAGCGAGACGGCGAGCGTTATGAGGAGCCCGAAAATCAGGGCGGGAACCAGCGGTAATCCCCAGTGCCGGAACGCTACGAGCAGGGAGTAATAGGCGAACACCATCACTCCGGCCTGGGCGAAGTTCCATATCTTGTTGACCTTGAGGACGAGGGAAAAGGCCACCGCGAACAAGCAGTAATATGTCGCGGCGGCGAATCCCGTCCACAGGAGTTGCCCCAAAATTCCCCAGGTCAGCATGGCTTGACGTCACACACGATAAAATCCCGGTGAGCGCGCCCGACGGCGCGCCCACTCAGTGAAAACATACGGGATCAGTCCTTCTGGGAGCCGATCAGCGTGAATTTGCCGCCCTTCACTTGCCAGAAATAGACCGGTTTTTTGACCGTGTGATCGTCGTTGATGGTCACCGTATTGGTCAAAGGCTGCTCGAACGTCTTTATTGCCACCAGAGCCTTGCGCATGTTCTCGCCGGTGATCGGCAGCTTCCTGTCCAGCACCCACTTGAAAAGCGCCGCCACGATGTAGGGCGCATCATAGAAATATTGCGTGTAGGGCAGCCCGATGGGGGTGCGCTTGTACGCCTTTTTCCAACGCTCGAGATAGGCGGGCAGGTTCTTGTTGTCTTCCACGCTGGGAGCCAGTGCGGTCACGATGATGCCTTCTGCGCCCTTGCCCAACTGCTGGATCATCTTCGGATTAAAAGCCGTCTGGTAGCTGGTGATCTGGGTCTTCACGCCGAGTTGGCGCATCTGCGCGACGACGGCCGTAAAATCGCGGATCACGCTGTGGATGTGGATGATGTCGGGATTCGCCGCTTTTACCTTGAGCACCAGTCCGGTGAAGTCCGAGCGTTCCTGCTCGTAGGACTCATAGACGACGACTTTACCGCCGGCCTTCTTGAAACTGTCGCTGAAAACCTTGGCCCCGTCCCGGCCCGTCTCGTGGTTCACGTGCAAGACGGCGGCGCGGCGCTTGCCCATCTTCTGATAGGCGTATTTGCCCAAGGCGTTCATATCCACGTCGGCCAGCGGGAAAGTCGTATAGACGTAATCGCCCAGCCGCGCGATGGCAGGGGCGTTCGCTCCCACGCTGAGCATCAACACCTTCTCGCGGTTGGCGATGGGCGCGACCGCCTTGACCACGTTACTGAAAGCGGTGATGTACACGGGCACCTTCTCTACGTGGACGAAGCGGTTGACCACCGCGATGCCGACCTCGGGTTTCGCCTGATGATCCAGAATGATGGCTTCGAGGGGATGGCCGTTGACGCCGCCCTTGGCGTTGATGTCCTCGACCGCCCAGCGGACCGCCTGCATCTGGTCCTTGCCGAAAATCGCGGCGGGTCCGGTCAGAGGGTCGGCGACCCCGAAGCGAAGCGGTTTCTTCTTGGCCGCCGATGAGGCACCCGCCAGCGGGCCGCCCATCAAACCAACCGCTACGACGAGCGCAACCCAGAAGGAAGCGCGTTTCAGAAGGCGCGAAAAGATATGGCTCATCGATTTTTCTCCCGTGTGGATATGGACTCAGAATTCAACTGTTTGAGAGTGCGAAAATTACAACATGGCCCTTAGTTTCGTGTCAACGTTTACGCGAGGCAATCAACAGGCGCAGCAGAAATCCCAAAGAGCGGCGAGTTGAGCGTCACCTGCCGTGGGCGCGGTGGTACTGGTCGGCGACATAAGCCTCATCCATCACGCCGAGCGCGGCGGCCGCCTTTTGCGGCCAGTAGGGCTCACGCAGCATCTCGCGCGCCATGAAGACGATGTCGGCCTCGCCGTTTCGGACAATCTGATCCGCCTGCCAGGCCTGGGTGATCATACCCACGGTGGCGGTGGGAATTTCGGCACCTGCGCGCACGGCTTTTGAGAGCGGCGCCTGATAACCCGGCCCCACGGGAATCCTCGCCAGCGGCGTTCCTCCGCCCCCGCTGCAATCGATGAGATCGACGCCTTCGGTTTTCAGGATTCTGGCGAGTTCAATCGTTTCATCGAGCGTCCAGCCACCCTCGTAATAATCGGTGCACGAGAGGCGGATGGCCAGCGGCTTTTCCTCCGGCCATTGCTCCCTCACGATTCGGACGGTCTCCACAGTGAAGCGGATGCGGTTCTCGAAGCTGCCGCCGTAGTTGTCCTCCCTTTGGTTCGAAACCGGAGAATGGAAACTGTGGAAGAGATACCCGTGCGCGCCGTGGATTTCGAGCCACCCGAAACCCGCCTCGTCGGCGCGCCTCGCGCCCTGGCGAAACGCCTCCTGAATCTCGGCAATCGCCTCGACGCGCAACGCTTCGGGGGTACGCGCCTTCTCGTGAAACGGAATCGCGCTGGGCGCAACGATCCGCCATCCGCCCTCCTCGTCGGAGAGATAACCCCCGCCCTCCCATGTGGGAGCGCAACTGCCCTTGCGGCCCGCGTGCCCTATCTGAATACCGGCGACGGCCCCTTGCCCCGAGACGAAACGCGCGACCCGCGCCAGCGGCTCGACATGCTCGTCCGACCAGATGCCCGAACAACCGCGCGTAATGCGCCCGCGCGCCTCCACGTTCGTCATCTCGACCATCACCAGACCCGCGCCGCCGACCGCGCGTGCGCCCAGGTGGACGAGATGCCAGTCGGTGAGCTTGCCCTCATCCGCGCTGTACTGACACATGGGGGACACGCAAATCCGGTTTCTGAGCGTGACGCCCCGCAATGAAAACGCATCGAAAAGTTTCGCCATCTTTCCTCTCGTCCCTCAAAAGCTCAAGAAAAATCCTCCGGGCGGCGCTTGAGAATCCCGCCCGGAGGAGAAAAACGAATAAGTTGCTACTTACGGCGTCGCCCTGCGTCCGCCGCCGTCCATGTAGAGGGAGCTTCCGTTCACGTAAGAACACGCGGCGGAGGCCAGGAACGCCGCGACGTTCGCCACCTCCTCGGGCTCGGCGATCCTCCCGGCGGGCGTCCGCGCGCCGACATCTTTCAAAAACTCCTCCACGTCCTTGCCCGCCTTGTCCGCAGGTCCCTGCATGATGTCGCGCGCGCGCTGCGTGTTCGTCATGCCCGGGCAGACGGTGTTCACCTGAATGCCCTCTCCCGCCACGGCGTCCGAGAGGGCTCTCGTGTTGTTGAGCACCGTGATGTTCGCAGCGCTCGTGGGGATGTTTCCCCGCGCGGGACTCGTTCCCGCTCCACCCGCGATGTTCACGATGCGGCCCCAGCCGTTTTTCTTCATGTGGGGGATCACCAACTGGGACATTCGCAGATATCCATACGTCTTGAGCGCGAGCGCCTCGGTGATGAACTCCGCGTCGAGCGTCAGGATGTCTCCGCCCCGCGCCGCGCCCGCGCTGTTGATGAGAATGTCCACGCCGCCGAAATTCGCGACGCACGCATCGACCACCTGCCGGCAGCCATCAAGCGAGGTCAGGTCCGAGGAGACGGACATTCCCTCGCCTCCCGCGGCGTTCACGGCCTCCACCGCTGTGGCCAATAGTCCCTCATCACGCGCCGTGACGCACACGCGGGCGCCTTCTCTCGCCAGCGCAATCGCGCATTCACGGCCGATGCCCCGGCTCGCGCCCGTTACGATGGCAATCTTTCCCGTCAAACCTAGGTCCATCTTTTTCTCCTTAGAAAATCATAAAATAAAAAGGATATCTCCTAAGCCAGCACGAGCTGGCAAGGATTCGTGGCGCGGTATTCCGCCTTCTTGTCGGTGATCTCCATCACGCGGGGCAGGCTTTCGATCCCGTGCTCCTCGTGCGTGATGAGGGAGCGCACGTCTATCCTCCCGCTGGCCACCCACTTCCCGCCCAGCGCCACGGTGTCCGCGCCGTGTCCTTCCGGGAAAATCCACTGAATCCCCTGCGCGCGCATGAAGACCGGGTCGAATTTCACGTCTCCGATCAAACCCGCTATCTGGATGACGCGCCCGCCGATGCGCACCATGCGCGTCGCCTGGTGAAGCGTGGTGTGGCCGGAGAGGCCCTGATCCGCGTTACCGCCCGCGCACTCGAATACGAGGTCGACGCCCCGGCCCTCCGTGATAGCCATCACCCTCTCCACGGGGTCGTCGGTTCTCGCGTCGATGACTTCGTCCGCACCGAATTTGCGGCTCAAGGCGAGGGCTTCATCCTTCACGTCGCTCACGTAGACGGCGCCCGCCCCGCAGGTGCGCGCGGCCTGCAAAGCGTAGAGGCCCATGACCCCCTGCCCGGTGATGGCCACCGTCTCGCCCGGCTGTACCTTCGCGTCGCGCATGGCGGCGACCGTGGAGGAAAGCGGCTGAAGACAGGCGATGGAAGAATCGTCCAGCGTCTGCGGCGGCTTCACGAGGCCGTGCGCCGGAAGCGGGATGTATTCGGCGAACGCCCCCGGCGTGTTGATGCCCACGTGCAGCTTGTCGATGCAGTACATCTCCCGGCCCTCGCGGCAGAAACTGCACTCGAGACACGGAACGTGGCCCGAGGTGCACACCCTGTCGCCCGGCTTGAGATGCTCGACGCCATCGCCCACCTCGACGACTTCCGCGCTCATCTCATGCCCCAGCAACTGGACGGGCGCGTGCTTTTCGAGCATTTCCCTCATAAGCGCCGAATTGATGGTTCCGATGCCCAGGGATCTCTGTACGTCTGTAATGCTCGGCTGCACCCGCCGCACCTTGCACACGGCCCAGCCCGGCTTCACCTCGGGGTCAGGCACTTCATCCAATCGCATATCGCCAAAGGCGTAGAAACGCCACGCTCTCATGCTTGCGAATCCTCCATGTATAAAGGCAAACTCACCGCAATAGCTCTTAACACTCTTTTCCCCATCCGCCAAGACGGGGCGGGGGGATTTATTTGCGCGCCGCTTTCCAGCCCGCGCAGGGAGAAAACATGCCGGACATCAAGGTTCAAGCGAAAGACCTCCACGCCTATCTCGCGCGCGTCTATCAGGCTCTCGCCTTGCCCGAGGCGGACGCCAATGCTTGCGCAGCCCAGATTGTGGACGCCGAACTGAGGGGCGTGAGTTCGCACGGGTGCGTTCGTTTCGGGGTTTTTGTAGAGCGCCTGAAAAGCGGAACGGCGAACCCGAGACCTCATGTGCGAACCATCACCGATCTGCCCGCCTTTTCTCTCCTGGACGGGGACTACGGCATGAGCGCCGTCGTCGCGCGTCGCGCCATGGAGGCCGCCATCGAGAAGGCGAAGACCGGCGGGGTGGGCGCGGCAGCGATCCGAAAATCCTCCCACACGGGCCACATCGGCTATTTCGCCGCCATGGCGCTCGAACACGACATGATCGGGGTGGTCATCAGCGGCGCGGTGGGAAACCTCGCACCCTGGGGCGGTTTCGAGAGAATGATAGGAAACAACCCGGTGGCCTTCGCGGTTCCCTCGAACCAGGAATATCCCATTCTTTTCGACATCGCCACGTCCAAGGTGGCGAGAGGCTACGTGCTCCTGGCCGCCAGGACGGGGGAGCCGATTCCCGAGGGCTGGGCGCTCGACCCCGCAGGCAACCCGACCACGGACGCCGCCCTCGCCGCCAAGGGAACCATGCTGCCTCTGGGCGATTACAAGGGATACGGCCTGGCGCTCATGTTCACCTTCCTGACGGGCGCGCTGTCGGGCAACGGCTTCGACGCAGATCAGCCCGACTGGCTGGAGACGGATAAACCCTTCGGCCTGCCCATGTTCGCCATGGCGATTGACCCGGAGAGATGCCTGGGCGGCGACTACAAGGCGGCGGTGGATGAAGCCGTGGCGCGCATCAAGGCGTCCGGTCTGGCGCCCGGCTTCGATGAAATCCGCATTCCGGGCGAAGGCGCTCACCGCAGGTACGAGGCTGCATTGTCCGAGGGCATTACTATCAAAGAAGCGCTCGCCGAGGAATTGGGCCGGATAGCGGCGGAGATGGGCGTAGCGCCCTTGCCCAAGGGCTGAGAAATATCCCCGCCTTTGTTGAATTGTCGGCCCCCATGCGCTAGTTTTATGGCTCGTTGATTGGAAGTTCCTCAAATATCCATCACATGACCGGGTGCGAGGCGTTTCGCGCCCTGAATTTTTGAAGGAGAAGACATGCCGGTAACCGCGATGATCATCGAAGAAGGAGACAACGTCGCCACCTGCCTCGAAAAGGTGGCGAAGGGAGGCTCCGTCCGCCTCATGCTCAACGGGAAAATGGGCAAGACGCTCAAGGCCAATCAGGCGATTCCCTACATCCACAAAATCTGCATCAAGCCCCTGAAAAAGGGCGAGCACTGCATGAAATACGGCCTGTCCATCGGCGTGGCGAGCAAGGACATCAAGGTGGGCGACTACATTCACGTACACAACATAGAGAGCGCCCGCGGCCGCGGCGACCTCGCGTAGAGAAGGAGGTCCACCATGGCCAGAAGAAACGGAAGAGGCGCAAGCGCACCGAAACGTCTGCGAAAAACCTGGTGGGGATATCCCCGGGAAAACGGGGACGTGGGCGCGAGAAACTACCTGCTCGTGCTGAGCGGCACCCTTTACGCCAACCCCACGTGCGAGCGCGTCGCCAGAACTTTGCGCCATAGCGTCGCCCTCACCCACCCTTTGGGCCGCTGCCAGATAGGCCCCGACATCCAGCGCACGTTCGAGACCCTCGTCGGACATGGGCAGAACGCCAACGCGGGCGCCGTGATCGTCATCGATCACCACCGCGAGGAAGGCTGCACGGCGGACGAAATCGCCCATGAAATCGCCAAAACGGGCAAACGGGTGGAGGCGCTCAACATCCGCGAGGACGGGGGCGCGATAGACGCCACCGCCAAGGCCACGCGCATCGGCATGGAGATGCTCAGGGAACTCACGAACGAACGCCGCCAGGAAGTCTCCGTGAGCAAGCTCCTGTTGGGCCTAAACTGTGGGACGTCGGACACCACTTCGGGCCTCTCGCACAACAAGGCCACCGGCTGGGTGACGGACCAGGTGGTCAAGCAGGGCGGACGCGCGCTCCTGGCCGAAACCACCGAGATGATGGGCGGCGAGAGCGTGCTGGCCGACAAATGCGTGAGGCCGGCCCTGGGCAAACGCATCTGGAAAATGGTGGAGGAGATGGAAGAGCGCATCCTCGCCTGCGGCGTCGACCTCAGGGGCAGCCAGCCCACTGGGGACAACATGGAGGGCGGCCTGACCACGATTGAAGAAAAATCCCTGGGCGCCATCCAGAAGGCGGGTTCGGCCCCCATCGTAGACGTGATCTCCTGGGCGAAACGCGCGAACCGCAGAGGCGGCCTCCACGTGATGGATACACCGGGCCACGGGGGAGAGTCCATTACCGGCATCGCGGCGGGCGGCTCTCAGGTGCTCATCTTCTCCACGGGCGGCGGCCACACCATCAACCACCCCCTGATGAGCACCATACGCATAACGGGCAACCCGCTTTCCGCGAAGCTGCAGGCCGACACCACGGACGTGGACGTGACGGACATTTTCGAAGGCGCGCCCATCGAAGTGGCGGGACGGCGCGTCTACGACGAGGTAATAGAAGTCGCGAGCGGGAAGATGACGAAGGCCGAAATTCTGCACGAAGACAACGCCTTCGCCATCAACCGGAATGGGCCCAGCGTCTAGGAGATTCATCGCCAACCCCCGGAGGATGCCCTCCGGGGGTTTGTTTCACGCGGCAGGCGACGCAGATGCCCATTGCCCGAGGCCTTAGATGAATCCCCTCCCCTACACCGAGGCCATCGCGAAGCTCGCCGAAGAGGAGCGGGGGGACGGCTGGCTTGCATTCTGTGAGGGGGAAAGCCTCTACCAGCTTCCCGTGGTCGAGTGGCTGGACGCGCTGGGTGAGGAAATCGCCGCCCTTGCTCACAAGTCGCCTCTGGAGATCGGAGCCGGGGACGCCACAATCGGGAAAGCGCTACAAGAGCGCGGCGTGAACCTGAAACTCACGGATCCGGCCGGGAGCGATGGAGTCGAAACCCTGAAAGCACAGGATGCGCTTGTCGCTTACGCACCCGATTTCGTGTTCTCCTGCTGGCTGCCGTTCGATTCGGGCGTGGATCGCGTGATTTTAGGCGCGAAGAGCATCCGCTGGTATCTGACGGTGGTGCAGCAGGGACCAGGCTACGCCGGGAGCGAAGCACTGTGGGACACGCCCGGCTGGAGTGTGCGGGAGTTGAGCGGAGTGAACCGATGGTCGGTTTCGCGGGCGGATTTTCTGAGCGAGATAGACTCCGGCGAGCACGTCCGGCACGGGATGGCCTATCTGTTCACGCGTGAGGATTGAATGAGCGGACACACGACGGGCGAGAAACTCCACGTCTTTCTGAATCGGGTCTTCAACAAACTGGGCATGCCTGAAGAAGACGCCGCCTGGACGGCGGAGACGCTCGTGGCGGCAGAGTTGCGCGGCGTCACCAGCCACGGCGTCATCCGCATGCCGCACTACGCCAAGCGCCTGGAAGTGAACCTGGCGAATCCGACTCCGAATTTCAAAGTCATAAAAGACGCCGGCGCGCTCGCGCTCGCAGACGGCGATAACGGTATGGGGCAAGTAGTATCCAAGCGCGCGATGAAAGAGGCCATCGCCCGCGCCGGCGAGCACAACGTGGGCGTCGTGCTGCTCAAGGAGAGCAACCATTTCGGCGCCGCCGCGACGTATGCCGCCATGGCCCCCGAAGCGGGCATGGTCGGACTCGTTACGACGAACACGCTGCGCGTCCTGCCTCCCGCGGGAGGAAAAGAGGCCAGGATCGGCAACAATCCCGTCTCCATCGCCCTGCCGAGCGACCCGCCCATGGTGCTGGACATGGCGCTTTCCGTCGTGGCGCGAGGCTACATTATCGAGGCGGCGCGCGCGGGCGAACTCATCCCCGAGGGATGGGGGCTGGACAAGGAAGGAAGGCCCACCACCGACCCCAACGAGGTTCTCGAAAGCTCCCTGCTCTCTCCCATCGCAGGCTACAAGGGAAGCGGGCTTTCCATCGCCATCGACGCCATACTCGGCTCCCTCGCGGGTGGAGGCCACAGCCACGAAATCGTGGGCATCAACGAGTTTCATGGACAAAGCCGCGTCACGAGCGTTTTCGTCGCCGTCAACGTCGAGGCGCTGCTTCCGGTAGCGCAGTTCCGCACCGCCGCCAACGCTTTTATTTCCATCATCAAGGCGACGCCCAAGGCGGCGGGCGTTGAGACGATTTACATGCCGGGTGAGATCGAGCATCAAGTCGAGATGAAGCGAAGGCGCGAGGGGTTCGAACTCTCGCCCGAGCGCCTCGCCGAGCTCGATGAAATCGCCCAAAGGCTCGACCTCCCCCCCTTGGAGCGCGTGCAATGAGCAACCCTACTCCCCACGAGTTGGCCGAAGCCGCTTCCAAATTCGCCCGCGAGGCGGGAGAAATCCTGATGGGACTTTTCGGCAAGCAGGTGGAAGTCGACTACAAGAACAAGGCCGAAACCGACCCGGTGAGCGAAGCCGATCGCGCGAGCCAGGATTACCTCACAAAGGCGATAAACGACAGTTTTCCGGCGCACGGCGTATTGGGCGAAGAGAAGGCCGAAGACGAAGAAGAGGCCAAAGCGCAAGGCGCGCGCGAGGTGCCCGAGTATCTTTGGGTTCTGGACCCCCTCGACGGCACAAAAAATTTCCTGAACGGCCTGCACGTCTGGGGCTGTTCCGTTGGAGTTCTGAAGCGCGGACGCTCGATTGCGGGCGCGATTTTCACGCCCGAGGAGAAAGGCTCCATCTACAGCGCATTTGAGAGGGGCGGGGCGTTCCGCAACGAGCACCGAATCGAGGTGACGAAAGAAGACAAGCCCACCGGAAAACGCATTGCCGCCCTGCCCGGCTCATACTGGACGCAATTCCGCCCCACGGGGCCGCTCAAGAAGAACCTTGGCGAGGTGCGCGCCACGGGTTCCATGTGCTACGAGCAGGCCCTCGTGGCGCGCGGAGGCCTGCACTACACGCTCTTCGGCGTTCCCAGCATCTGGGACGTGGCGGCGGGCGCGATCATCGTGAAAGAAGCGGGGGGCATGACGCTCGCCAGACGCAACCGTACGAACCAATGGCGGGAACTGGATACGTTCTTCTCGGACGAGAATACGCCGAAAGACCTCGACGCCGCGCGCAAATGGCGGCAATCCCTGCTCATCGGCAACCCCGCCCTCGTGCGGTACATCGCCAAACACATCAAGAAAGTGAACCGGCGCAGACTCGGACGCAAGAAGCGATAGCGCTCGTTGGGAACGAGGAAATTATCTCCACTCCACTTGAACAAAACCAAGTAAAATACTGGCATTCAAGACTAATTTACTTCAGATCAGGCACCCTTACAGGCGCGAACCGATCGCTCCGGGGACCTTTTCCGCCTCCTCCGAGACCCTCGATTTCCATGATTCGCTCTTCCTGCGGGTTACGGTACGCGGAGCCTGAAATCACCTCAAGTTCATACTGTGGAGCGGGGCTGCCTCTTTTGGGCGATCCCCCGCGAATGGAGAATGAAAACGGACGAGTTTCTCCGGGCCTTAACCCTCTAAGCCAGTGTCTGGTGCGGCAGCATTTTCGCCCGCTTCGGATGAGTTCGACCTGCAAGCCTACGTCGAAGGAAAAATCCGGATCCGTGTTGTGCAGCGCGCCCTGGGCGCGCAGATAGGGCCTGCAGGTTTTACATCTGGGTTTGCGGAACACCTCGACTTCGGCATTTTTTACGCGCACCCACCGATGGACCTGTTGGTTTCTCTCCTGCGCCATCGTGTTGATTGAGGAGAGGATGCGCTCTTTGTGAACCGACTCGGGGTAGCGATCGAGAAACTGCTCCAGCGCCGCGACGCGGCCCGAGCGCTCGGCCCCTGCCAGCGCCTGCGCTTCCATGTGCCGTTGAACGATTCCAGCCTCCTTCGAGCCTTCGAATCTACGAATAAACGCCTTCCAGTCCGCCTCTTTCTCCGAGCGCATCGCCCCCTTGAATCTCGCCGCGCGCAAAGCGGCCTTCGCCTCGGGGAGATACGAGCTCAAAGGGTTGTCGAAGACATATCTTTCCAGTTCCCGAACATCGCCAGAGGCTTTCGCCGCGTCGAGCAGGAGTCTCTCAAGGCGCTGGGTCGCCGCCTCGGTCCACTCGCTCCGCGCTTTTTTGTATTTTGCAACGAAGGCTCTGTAGGACGCTACGTCGTCTTTTGCCGTCAGGGCTCCGTATTCATTCTTTTGGATGTCCAAGTCGGGGGGCGTTTCGAACCATCCTTCAGGAAAGCCCCTCAAGAACTTTTCGGGTTCGCCGGGCTCCTTCGACGCGAGCGCTTCCTCGTACATGAGCCGCTCCCGCCAGTAGCGCGCCCGTCGGACGTGCCTGCCGTCAAAGTGATAGTCCAGATACTCTTTATAAGCGTGCGCCGTATGCCTTCGAGCCGCCCTTCTGAAATCGAACTCATCGAGTTCTTTCAGGAACACCTTGGATTGGGGGTGACCGGGGTTTTTATGAACAAACCAGCGCTTTTCGTTTATCTCATCGCGCGGCGTCATCCTGCTCGCGCGCGGCGCGTCCTCAAAACGGCACCCGGCGACAGCCGCGCCCAGGATGAAAAGGACAAGCAGGAAAAACAGACGATTCCCTGTCAGGTTCGTATTGGCCACACCTCGGTGTCGCGCCATTTCTCCGGGTGTCCCCAAAACTATCCGAAACCCCAGTGCAGGCGCCGGTATTCCTCCGGCGTCGGCAGGCATGGGTTCTCTCTGAAACGAACCACCCGCTCAAGGAAGATGTCCACTTCCTCGATTTCCAGGAGTTCGTCCATCTCACGCCTCAAGGAACTGTCGCTATCGCGCAGGCTGGCCTCCAGCCTTTTGACGTCGTTCACCTGCGCCTCGGGCAGGGAAACGCCCGCATAGTCCCATATGACGGTACGCAGCTTGGGTTCCGCGTGAAACGTGAGGCCGTGATCGATTCCCCAGACGCGGCCGTCTTCGGATTTGAAACAATGGCCTCCCTTGCGATCCGTGTTGTTCACCATGATGTCGAATGCGGCGAGCAGCACCAGTTCCGGACGCTCCTCGGCGCGGAGCGTGAAATAGTTCGATTTCCCGTCATAGGGCACGCACAACTGCATGGAGCCCTCCCCGTGCGGGCCTTCGCGAATCACCGTCGGGGGAACGAGGTGCCACCCCAGATGATGGCTCACCAAAAAAGAACACCTTTCCCGAAAATGAAGCGTTCCGTAGGGAAAATCCCAAAGGGGGCGTTCCCCGCTCGCGGGCTTGTATATCCCCCAGAACTGGAAATCTTCTGCACTCATCCTAACAGCGAAGGTGTAGTTCGAACCTTGCGGCACCAACTCGCCGCCCAGAATTTCCGAGTTGAGAAGAAGGTTTTCGATTTCCTCCGGTTCGAAGCGGTACGCCTGCGATTCGGACGCATCCACCGTCTCCTGGGCTTCAGGAGGGGAAAATTTCCGGGCCACGAGATTTCCCTGTCGACTATGATGGGGGCGGCTTAATGATGAAAGTGGCCGTTCGTATTCGGGTCGACCTTGCCGGTGGCCACCATGGCGTGTCGAGAAAGCGCATCCGTCCCCCGCCCGGAGGAGCATTCATCGAGGCTTTGGTTGATGAATTCATCCAACTGCGCATGCGCGAGACTCACCTGCAGCGCGGCGGGGCCGACGGCCTCTTGTTCGTACTCCTCTTCCTCGGCAGGCTCCCCCTCAGAGGCGACCTCGTCGCGTTCATCGTAGAAAAAGACCGTGACGTTGCCCTTGCCCGGACCATACGCCAGCCCCAGACGGCTCACCTTGAACTCGAGCAATCCCTCGGAGCTCAGCGGAGCGGAATCGACCTCGGCGATGTCGGGAAAATCCGGCTCCTCGCCCGATCGCTCCCCTTGCCCTTTCGCCTCCGCCATCTTTTTCATCGCCATCGAAAGACCGTAGACCTGTTCTTTCTCCAGCCAGAGGGTGGCGGCCGCTTTCGTCGGGCAATCAATCAGAATGCGGAAAATCCTCTTCCCCGCGACGCCAATCGCTTCCGTTTTGATTTTTTCGACTTCGCCGAAATTATGTCTGGCGGAATCCATGTGAGATATAAAACTCCGCGATGCAAGGATAAGACGGCTTGCGATGGGTATACCATAAACGGATGTCTCACCCTTGTCTATTCCAATTTTCCCCTTGCGCGTTTCGGGTTTCGCCTGCGGGGAATAGCGTTTATAATTCGGCAACAAACCCGCCCCGTATTTCATCCAGCCGCCGAGAAACCAGCGTATGGCGAAAAGAAATCCCCGAAAACCCGCCGCCGTCAAACACGGTTTTCTCGAATATCTGCTCCTGGGCGTTCTCGCGCTCGTCGTCGTGGTGACGGCTTGGACGCTTTATGATAACGGAATCATCGACACGTTCATCGAACTCATCAAAGGCGCTCGTTAGCGCGCCACGCACCCAAGAGGCGCACCTCTTCTCTTGCGAATTCGGCAGGCTCCGCCGCACTATCGAGCGCTTCATCCAGACGAACGCTTTTCCGGCATCGCTCATCGGTGCGCATCTCCTAAAAATCGGTGTCATCAAAAGCGCACGAACGAATCTCCATAACATGGATTCGGAGCAAACAAGATCCGGTGGGCGAAAATCCCGAACCGGCTACACAGCTTCGGGCGAAAAGTGGTAGCCTCCACCAAATCGCAACCATCAGAGGATGCTCATTGGCCCGGCTCATTTCCAAAACGCTGCAAACTCCCGACGGTCCGCTCGCCTATACCGAGGCTGGGGACGACGGCAAAGAAGCCCTCCTCCTCGTGCACGGCGGCTTCGGGGCGGCGAACCACTGGCTCAAGAACCAGGCTTTCTTCGCCGCGCATTACCGCACTTTGGCGATCGACCTGCCCGGTTTCGGCGAGAGCTACGCGCCGCCGAAACCGCATACGGCCGCATCCGTCACGCAGGGCATCGGTCGGCTCCTCGACGGGCTTCGAATCGAGGAGTGCCTGTGCGTGGCTTTTTCCTTCGGCGCGACGATGAGCGTGACGTATAGCCAGGAAAACGCCTCGCGACTCAAAAAACTCGTTCTGCTGGGGCCGGGAGGTTTGGGGATAACAGGCGACGTCAAGCTCGGCGATGAGCGCCGCGCCACCAAGAAGATGAGCCCCGAGGAGAAGCACGCGGTATTCGTCCACAATCAAAAGGCGCTGATGTTCAAAAACCCGGCCTGCGCGGATGATGTATACCTCTCCCAGGCATGGACGAACCTCAAGAATTCAAGGATGAACATCTACGCCATGAACCGCGAACCCCGCCTGCCCGATTTGCTTCCAGCGTGCTCCATGCCGCTGTTCATCCTGTGGGGAGACGCCGACGTCATCGCCTACCCCACGCCCGAAGAACGCCGGAGCGCTTGCCAAAAAGCCGCTCCCCATGCAGAAGTGGATACTATTCCCGACGCCGGGCACATGGCCCAGTGGGAGCAACCCGAGACATTCAACGAGCGCGTATTGCAATTCCTGCAGACATAAAAATCCATCATCCCTGAGGAGAGCGTTTCATGGGCAAGACGAGTTTTGATTTTTCCGGACAGGTCGCCGTCGTTACGGGCGGGTCGCGCGGCATCGGCAAGGGATCGGCTGAGCGGTTCGCCGAGGCCGGCGCCAAGACCTATCTCATAGACATCGACGTCGAACTCGGAGAAGCAGCCGCCGCCGGCATCCGCGAGAACGGGGGGGACGCCGCCTTCATCGACTGCGACCTCACGGACTCGGTGGCCGTGAAACAGATGATAGATCGCATCGTGAGCGAGGCGGGCGCCATCGACATTTTCGTCAACTCCGCGGGCGGCTTTCACCAGCAGCTTTCGACGGGCGATACGTCGGAAGACGAATGGGACGCCGTGGTGGACAGGAACCTCAAGAGCGTATTTCTGACTTCAAAATACCTCACGCCCGTTTTCGAGCGGCAAAAGGGCGGCTGCGTGATCAACCTGGGCTCCATGTCGGGCATCACCACGCTCCAGCCCTCATCCCCGCCCTATGCGGCGGCCAAGGCGGGCGTTCACGCCCTGACCCGGGTGCTCGCCTACGACCTGGGGAAATACAACGTGCGCGTGAACGCCATCGCGCCCGGAACCACGGCGACCGAGCGCGTCATCGCGGTGCGCTCGGAAGAACAGCGCGAGATGATCGGCAAGGGCACGCTTCTCGGCCGCATCGCCGACGTGGAGGACATGGTGGGCTGGGTGCTCATGCTGGCCTCGCCCGAGTCCGCCTACCTCACGGGCCAGACCATCGCCGTGAACGCGGGGCGCTACATGTCGTAGATGGATAATCAGTTTTCACAAATTTGCAGCTATTTTGAGGAATTAGATGAGCGAATACCTGGAATTCGACCCCGACGAGATAGAAAGGCGCGAGATTTACCGCCTGCTCACCGGCTCCATCGTCCCCCGCCCCATCGGCTGGGCGTCGTCCATCAGCAAGGAGGGGATCCACAACATCGCGCCCTTCAGCTTCTTCACCTGCGTGTGCGTGGCGCCGCCGATGATATCGCTCACCGTGGCGAGAAACCCCGACGGCACCAAGAAGCATACCCTCATCAACGCGCAGGAAACCGGGGAATTCTGCTTCAACGTCGTCACCCACCGCCATTGGGAACAGATGGTGGACACGGCGAACGGCATCCCGGCGGAAGAAAGCGAATTCGACGCCACAGGCCTCGAGCCGATACCCGCAAAGAAGGTGAAGGCCCCGCGCATCAAGGACGCGCCCATTCACTTCGAGTGCAAGACCCACGACGTGTTCGAACTGGGACCGAACAAGCATCCGCTCCTGATCGGAGAAGTCGTCTATTTCCACGTCAACCCCGGCGTCATGACGGGGAAATACATCGACATGCAGAAACTAGGGCCCATCGGCCGCCTGAACGGCTTCTGGCAATGCACGCTCGGTGATTTCCTGGAAAGAAGTTTCGAGGACGGGCAACCGAGGTAGGATGAGAGTGATCGAAAAGAACCGAGAATTTACTTGATATATAACATATAAATAACTGTTAAATTATATCTTACTCTACATCAAATCCAGCGTCTTCAACGGCGGCGCGCAAGGAGTCGAGGTTCGTCGCCCCCTCATCGAAAACCACCGTCGCCCTGCCTCTTTCCAGATCGACGGCGGCCTCGGCCACGCCTTCCACGCCGCTCAACGCCTCTTGCACTGCGGATTGGCACATCCCGCAACTCATTCCGCCTACGACTATCTCCACTTTCGCCATTTCAATCTCTCCACAAGAAATCGAGTCGATTGATCTATAAGCCCGAATCCGGAATCTAGCCCGCATTCCTAGAATGACCGGGCTTCCAGTTTCTGAGCAGCAAGGTGTTCGACACGACGGATACGGAACTGAACGCCATGGCCGCCCCCGCGACGATGGGGCTCAAGAACCCGAACGCCGCCAGGGGGATGCCGAGGACGTTGTAGAAAAACGCCCAGAAGAGATTCTGGCGGATCTTCCGCATAACGGTCTTCGAGAGGTGAATTCCCGCCACGACGCCCGTCAGATCGCCCCGCATCAGCGTGATGTCCGACGCCTCCATCGCGATGTCCGTGCCCGTGCCGACCGCGAAGCCTACGTCCGCGGCGGCCAGCGCCGGAGCGTCGTTGATGCCGTCGCCCACCATACCCACCTTCTTACCTTCCCTCTTGAGCCGCTGCACCATCGCCGCCTTTTCATCCGGCATCACCTCCGCCATCACGTGAGAGATGCCCGCTTGCGACGCCACCGCCTGCGCCGTGCGCTCGTTGTCGCCCGTCATCATGTACACCTCGATTCCCATATTTCGGAGCGATTCGACGGCTTCGGCCGAATTCTCCCTCAAGCTGTCGGCGACGCCGATGACGCCCAGCAGGCGCTCCTCGTCGGCGATGAGGACCGCGGTTTTCCCCTCCGATTCGAGCCGACGAATCTCATCAATACGCCCAGATGCCGCCAGGCCGCGCTCCGCCATGAACTTCTCGTTGCCCAGATATATTTTCCGCCCCCCCACATTCGCTTCCAGGCCATGCCCCGGAAAGGCGCGGAAATCGCGCATATCGAACAATTCCGCGCCGCGCGCGTTCGCCTCATCCACAATCGCCTTCCCCAGAGGATGTTCCGAGCCTCGCTCCGCACTCGCCGCGAGCCGGAGCAACTCCTCTTCGGTGAATCCGCTCAGCGATAGTATGTCGGTCACGGCGGGCGTCCCCTTCGTCAGCGTGCCCGTCTTGTCCAGGATGACCGCGTCCAGCCTGTGGGCCGTCTCCAGGGACTCGCCTCCCTTAATGAGAATCCCGGCTTCGGCCCCTTTCCCGGTGCCCACCATGATGGCCGTAGGCGTCGCTAATCCCAAGGCGCACGGACAGGCGATGACCAAAACGGCGACGGCGTTGATGAGCGCGGGCGTGAACGGCCCCACAGCTTCCCAGAGAACGTACGTGAGGAGCGCGATTCCCAGAACGATGGGCACGAATATGCCCGAAACCCTATCCGCAGTGCGCTGAATCGGCGCCTTGGAGCTTTGCGCCTGCTCCACCATGCGGATGATCTGAGCCAGTACTGTTTCCTTTCCCACCCTCAAAGCCCGGAACTTCACCGCCCCGTCGATGTTGATCGTGGCCCCGGTAACGGCGTCGTCCACGCCTTTCGCCACGGGAACGCTCTCGCCCGTCAGCATGGATTCATCCACGGAAGTGGCGCCCTCGAGGATAATCCCGTCTACGGGATATTTTTCGCCGGGGCGCATCATTACGACGTCGTCTACGCGGACCTCGCCCACGGGAACCTCGCGTTCTTCCCCGCCGCGGAGCACGCGCGCCGTCTTCGCCTGAAGGCCCATGAGCTTCTTGATGGCTTCCGAGGTTCTGCCCATGGCGCGCTCTTCGAGCACCTTTCCGAACACGATGAGCGTGATCAGGACAGCGGACGCCTCGAAATACACGTGATGTCCGCTCAGACCCCACAGCGTCACCACGCTGCTGTGCAGCCAGGCAGCGCTCGTTCCCAGGGCGACGAGAACGTCCATGTTCGCGCCGCCGCCCATGAGCGAATGATACGCGCCCCGATAAAACCGCCGGCCCACGATGAACTGCACGGGCGTGGCGAGCGCGAATTGCCACCATCTGGGCAACTCCCAGCCCCCCGCGCCCGGAATCATCCCCGCCATCTGTATGAGAAGAGGCGCGGATAAAACCGCGGAGAACACGAGCAGACGCACGCTTCTCCTGAACTCGCGCTCTCGTTTGATTTTTTCCGCGTCCTGATCTTCATCCAACACGGGACGCGCCGAATACCCCGCCCCGGCCACATAATCGACAATCTCATCGGCGCCGGCGAGAGCCGGCTGGAACTCGACACGGCCACGGGCCGCAGAGAAATCCACGTCGGCGGACACGACGCCGTCCAGTCCGCTCAACTGCTCCTCCAGGCCTGCGGCGTCCGCCGCGTCTTCCATTCCCTCTATCGTGAGCTCGACGTGAGCATGCGGAACGTGAAACCCGGTTTTTTCCACCCTTTTGGTAATGTCTGCGGGCGTCACCAGGGCGGGAACGAACTCCACTTGCGCGCGCGCGAGGGTCAGGTTCACGTTCGCGCGCAACACGCCCTCCAGCGCGCCGAGTCGTTTTTCCAATCTCGCGGAACACGCCGCGCACGACATGCCCTCGACCGGAATCTCCAGCGTTTCGGGTATCGAGTTTATGGACATGTCATACCCCTAGCCCAGGGCCTGAAGTTTTACGCTCACGCTCATCCGGTTCCCGCCGCGCGTCAGGTGCACCTCCACGACCTCGCCCACCTTGTGCGCATCGAGCGCGTCCAGCAAATCATCGAGTGAGGAAACGGATTTTTCCCCCACGCCGACAATCACGTCGCCGAGCACGAGGCGGCCTCCCCGGTTCCTTCCCGTGCCGCGCAGCCCCGCTCCTTCGGCCGCGCTGCCCTTCTGCACGCGAATGATCAGCACGCCCCGTATGCCGAAACGCTCCGCCGTTCCCCTGTCGGCCACATGGATGCCGAGGCCGGGCCGGATGACGCGGCCGTGGCGAATCAACTGAGGCACCACCCTGTTGACGGTATCCACGGGAACCGCGAAGCCTATCCCCGCACTGGAGCCGGAGGGGCTGAAAATGGCGGTGTTGACGCCGATGAGGCGTCCTGCGCTGTCAAGCAGCGGCCCCCCGGAATTGCCCGGATTGATCGCGGCGTCGGTCTGGATGACGCCGCTTATCTTGCGGCCCGACACGCCGTCTATCTCGCGTCCCAGGGCGCTGATGATCCCCGTCGTGAGCGTCTGATCCAGCCCGAAGGGATTGCCGATGGCGAATACCCGCTGGCCCACCTGCAGGTTGGCGGACTGACCGATGGAGATCGGCTTCAGGCGGTTTCTCGGCGCGTTGATGAACAAAACCGCCAAATCCTGATCCGGCGACACCCCCACCACGCGCGCGTCCCACTCGGAGTGGTCCGCCAGGGTGACGCGCAAGGCGCTCGCCCCCTGGATGACGTGAAAGTTCGTGATGACGTGACCCTGATCGTTCCAGACGAAGCCCGAGCCCGTGCCTTGCGGGATTTCGAACAAATTGAGGCTGAACCTGTCGCGCCTCATCGCCAGCCTCGTGATGTAGACTACAGACGGCGAGGAGAGGCGGAAAAGCTCTATGTTGGATTTCTCCTCGGCGGCGAGGTCCCCTCGCGGGGTGACGACGCGGGGCACGGCGTCGGGGTCGTGAAGGGCGTCGAAATAACCCCTTGCGAACAGCCATGCGAGAGCGACGCCCAGCAAGAAAACACACCAGACGATCCACCGCCATCCGCTGGAATAGGCGGGACCTCCGCGCCTGAACTCACGATCTCCCCCGTTCATTTCGACTCCTCTTTCCGCGTCCAAGGCAGGCTCATGAAAGCACGCTCACAATCTTCGCGCAAAGACGGCTCATCTCGCGAACACCTCGCGATGATATGCGCGCCCTGGATCTGCGAGAAAAAAGAGCGCGCCTGCGCGAGCGGATCAAGCTCACTCGGAAGTTCACCCTCCTCCTTGGATTGCGCCAATACGAGAGCGATTCGCTCGAAAACCCCGTCCCAGACTTCATTGAGCCGCACGCGCATCTCCTCGTCCAGGGCGCTAAGCTCCAATGAGAGGTTCCCGATGGGGCACCCGCAGCACGGGGAATCCTGAATCGGCATACGGGCGTAGGATTCCGCCAGTCTTCTCAGCTTCTCACGCCCCCTCGCCTCGATATCAAACGAGGGGGAAAGGTAGTTCTGGTGCAGAAGGGATTCATAATGATCGATGACGGATAGCCCCAGGTTCTTCTTGGAGCGAAAAAAATAATACAGACTCCCCCGGTTCACCCGGGCGGCCTGCGCGACCATATCCAACGATGTGGCGTGAAACCCTTTGTGATAGACGAGCCGCGCGGCCGCTTCGATGATTTTGCGTTTCGTCGCGGACGCCTTGGGGCCTTTGGGCGCCGCCGTTGCTGCTTTCATGCGCTCACGCTCCGATGAGTTGAAAATTCACCTGATAGCAGAAATGCCCGCAAATCAGTCGCAAAGCCATTCTCAGGGTAATATAAGTTTTTTTAGTTAGTCAGTCAACTAAATTTTGGGCCGCCCATGAGAACCCATCCTGAAAATCCGTTACGCCGAGAGTTCCCTTAAGTGCGCGACGACGGAGCGCTCCAATGCGTCGAGGTTGTACCCGCCCTCGAGCAGGCAGACGAGACGCCCCTCGCGAAGGCTTTCGGAAAGCGCCTTCACGCACCCGGTCAGGCGGGCGAACCCGGCTTCGGTGATCATCAGCCCCCCGAGCGGGTCGTCCCGGTGCGCGTCGAATCCCGCCGATACGACGATAGCCTCCGGCCCGTGCGCCTTAATGGCCGGGATGACGCTCTGCTCAAATCTCAAGAGGTATTCCTCTTCGGGCGTTCCCGCCGCGACGGGAATGTTGAGCGTCTTGCCCTCCCCGGCGCCTTCTCCCGTTTCGTTCGCAAGGCCCGTTCCCGGGTAGTGGGGATGCTGATGCAAGGAGACGAAAAAAACGTCCGGGTCGCGCCAGAAGATATCCTGCGTGCCGTTTCCGTGGTGTACGTCCCAATCCACGACGGCGATTTTTTGGAGGCGGTGTCTTTCCTGTAGATACCGGACCAGGATGGAGGCCGTAGCAAAGAGGCAGAAACCCATGGATTGATGAGGCAAGGCGTGGTGGCCCGGCGGCCTGGCGGCGCAAAAGGCGTTATCGGCCTCTCCCCCCACGACGGCGTCCGCCGCGCTCAGGGCCGCATCCACGGAGGCCAAGGCGGCCTCATAGCTTCCGGGGCCGGCCGGCGTGTCTCCGCCGTCCAGAATGCACCTGCCCCCCGCGCACGCCTCTCGCACGAAGCGGTGGTGTGATTCCTCGTGCACCTTCAAGACCCACTCCTCAGCGTCGTGAGGCTTAATCTCCATGTGTTCGAGTGAGGGAACTTGCGGGAGAATTCTCTCAGGAGCGAGACGTCTGGCGCGCTCGACGTTTTCCACATGCCGGCCGTTGTCGTGCAGGAGCGATTCGGGCGTCCAGAAGTACGCGGTCCGGCTCAATGGAGTCTCACCCTTGGATCGAGAACGGAATACATCAAGTCAACAACCAGGCTCAAAGACACGAAAATCCGGGCGGTGATGGTCACCGAGGCCCGCACCAAGAGAAAATCCTTGGCGTAGAAGGCCTGAATCAAGAGCCTCCCCACGCCCGGCCAATAGAGAAAAGACCATCAACAGGACGAGAAAAGCGCCGCCGAACATGGCCGGTTCGGCGCGCATCATGCTTCGGCGGAATTTCATCCGCCCGAGCTTCGATTCCGGCATCATCGGGTATTCATCCGCATCAAAAGCCGTTTCGGGCATTTCCGTTTGTTCCGGCATTCATGAACGCTCGCGCCTCGGCGGCATATTTTGAGGGCTGAGACGCGCGTATCCTAGCATAGCGCGGGGCGTGCTGTAGAAGCAGCCGGAGCGAGACCGCCATTTCCCGAAACGCGGAATCATCGCTCGATATCGGCTGAGCCATCGAATCAGAACCGCCTGTTTCTGATTTTGGAACCCGCTGCGCATCGCCGGGCGATGCCCAACAAATGAAGGTGTTTTTGTCCCGCCGGCCGAGAGCCGATTTCAACGACGTGCCGATCTCCGCCGTTCCGCAAGGTTCGACGATCGGCCTCCAGGGTCTGCGCGCGGTCGATTCGATCACCGTGGAAAACATCGTCCCCCTCGATTTCCTCATCGCTTGCGACTACGGGCTCGACGGGTCCGAACGGGTCAAGCGCCTGTAATAAAGGCTTCATCCGGCGAGGTTACCGCCCGAGCGACGCTCAGTACCAGGGTGAAATCCCGGGCGCTTGCTCCCCCCCGGCGAAAGGCATCATAGTAGAGCCGAGGGACGCGTTTTGTAAGCCGGAGGGCGGTTCGTCCATATCTGAAGGGGAGGCGGAACAGTTATCCCCGTATGCCCGGGAAATAATAAAAACTTTCACGCGCCGCCCCGCGCTTTCTCCCGCTTAGGACATCGTGGAAATTGAAAACAGACTTTTTCGCATCCACCGCACGAGGATTGTTCCTGTCGCCGGAAAGCCCGTATGCGTTTCAGGCGGATATCACGCCCGACCCCAGGCCCGTTCCCTCCAACGGGATCGCCCTGGGTGAAGTCGTCGACGTCCCCGAGGATCCTCCCGTTGCTTGCATCGAGACGCTGGAAGCCCTCCAGGGGATCCAAAGCGCCTGGAAGACGAGCGAAACGAAGTTGCGCGAAAAAATGAACGTGCTCGTAACGATCGGCGGGCGCCATGCGAATCGCAGCGTTTCGGGGCGCGAGCCGGACTCTCCCCCGGAGCCCGGGGCCGTACTCGACCTGCTGAACGTCGGCGGCGTTTGCGGGGTTTGCGTGAAGCCCGAGACGCCGTGCGTGAAGATAGAGGTGCGGGGGAGCGTCCCGGTACGAGATGAACCCGCCCTCCTTTCCCGTCTTCCCACCATTCCCGACACCCGGTGCCCCGTCGATGAAGAGGGAATTCCCCGCGCGCCCATCGTCCTGATAGTCGGCTCCGGGGCGGACGTGGGCAAAACGACCTGCGCGTCTTCTCTCGCCTCCGCCCTGCACTCCTCGGGCATCCACGCCTCATACGTGAAATTGACCGGAACGGGACACATGCGGGATCTCATGCAGGTGAACTACGGAAGACCGCTCGGGTTCTTCGACTCCGCGAGGCTCGGCTGGGACTTCGTCGATGCGGGCCTCGCCTCCACGTGCGGCGTCTCGGGAAGCAAAGTCAGGCGATGCGCCCGCAATCTGCTTCGCCACGCCTGCGCGAAGGCGGAGGTCGTCATCGCGGAACTGGCGGATTCACCCTCCTCGGACGCCAGCCTCCACGTGGCGAGCGACCTCTGGGTCAAGAACTGGCTCTCGCGCCGAGGGCTGATCATCTGCGCATGCGATACGCTGGAATCAACGCTCATCGTCCACTGGATCCGAAGCCACCTGGACGTGGAGGAGGAAAACATGCTCATTTCCGGAAAGCTCGCCAACGAAGCGCACGCGCGCGAGGAGGCGCACCGCATGACGGGGATACGGGCCCTCGGTTGCACCGCTCCGAATCCCTCCTCCCTCGCAGGCGAGAAGGCCGTGGGCGGCGCCATTGCGGACTGGGTGGTCAAACACTTCATGCGCCAGCGCAAGTCGGTGTTTTAGTCATCGAGAGCGAAACACCAGCTTCACGCAAAACATCAGACCATCCCCTGATCGAGTGAGAACCTTGTCTCTACCTCGCCCGCATCGCCAGGGGCCGGAACGAACAGCCTGAGGACAAGGCGGGCGCGGGGGGTGAACGCGGGCGTGTTGAAAAACTCTCGCCGCGGGGCGTCGCTTTTACCCCCCAGACAACGGGGGACAGGGAGGCTTTTTCAACAGCCTCGCGCCCGACGCCTTCTGTATGAACCACCTCGTGTTTTCAGCGCATTCTCCCCATCTTCGGGTGGGTTCACGCTGAATCAAAACTATCCGCTCTGCGGTTGACGCCCGCCCTGCCCCTACCTATAATCAGCCGGATTTTAGCCGAGAAACCCGGAATTTCCGCTCAGAACGCCGGTGGGGGAGCGTTTTTTCAAGATGCAAGGTCGAGACTTCAAACCTCCGGAAGAGAAAACCAGTCCTATCCCGTTTTTCATCCTGGGCCTCTTCATGGTCGCGGTGACGTTTTGGACCGTCTGGGACGAGGCGTTCACGCGCAGACCCTGGAAGCAATACCAGAAACAGTTCAACGCCTATGAAAAAGCCCAGGCGGAGAAAGAACTCGCCAAGCTCAAGAAAACCACCGGCTCCGCGGTCGCCGAACTCGACAAGAAAATCGCCGAGCAACAACAAAAACTCGCAGGCGACGAAGAACTCGAGAAGCTCAAGGAAGAACTCACGAAGAGCGAACTCGACGCTTTCGAGCAGGTGCAGGAGCTCGGCTTCAGGAAGGCGCTCTTCGACCAGTCCTACTTCTACCTCCAGGAAGCCATTCGGCAGGGGCACGACAAAGAAACCGAGCAAAAGGAAGTCGCCGAGGCACAAGCCCTGCTCGATGAGATAACGCCCGTCGCGGCGAAGGCCGAAGCCGCCAGGGACGCGATAAAGGCGAAGATTGAGACCAAGGAAAAAGAGTTGAAAACGCTCCAGGCGAGGCGGCGGAAAGTTGCGGGCGATATTTCCTTCCAGGAGCGGCGGCTGAAAGGCATCGCCGCCCGCCCTTATGAGATCAGCCAACTCGTCCTTCGCGAATACGAGCGCAACAATTTCAACGAACCCGTGATGAAGGTGGAGCGGTGCCAGACCTGTCACCTGGGCATCAACCGGGCGGGCTTCGAGGATGCGCCCCAGCCGTTCCGCACGCACCCGAACAGGCGCCTCTATCTCTCGAAGCACGAATTCAACAAGGTCGGCTGCACGCTTTGCCACGGCGGCCAGGGAACGGCCGTCACCAGCCTCGATACGGCCCACGGCCACGTGCAATTCTGGGAAGACCCCCTCCTGCACGGCAGCGAAACGCAAACCAAGTGCAGAAGCTGCCACACCGAGATATTCAACATCCCGGAGGCTCCGCAAATCTCGCGCGGCATCTCGCTCACCCGGGAACTCGGCTGCAACGGCTGCCATACCCTCCCGGGCACGGAAGGTTTGCGCAAGGTGGGGCCGGACCTCTCGAGAATCCAGGAGAAGGTGGCGCCCGCCTGGCTCGTCTCCTGGATCAAGAAACCGAAAGACTACAACCCGCGCACCCGTATGCCGTATTTCAGCTTCACCGATCAGGAATCGCTCGACATCGCCACCTACGTCTGGCGGCAAGGCCCGCGCAAGGCGGAACCGGCCGCATTCCCGAAGCTGGACGACGCCGCCCTGGCTCAAAAAGGCAAAACCATCTTCGAGGAAACCGGGTGCCTGGGCTGCCACATCCGCGATGCAAAAGACCTGGAGCCCGGCCCCCCGATCGAGGGCGTGAACGGCAGGCCCATCGTGTACAGGAACCGCGATTTCGCGCCGGCGCTCCAGAACATCGGCGCCAAGGTACAGCCCGACTGGCTGTTCCGCTGGCTCAAGAACCCCAAGGCGTACTGGCACGACACCAAGATGCCGAGCCTCCGCCTCACGGACGAGGAGGCGAGCGCTGTCACCGCCTACCTCGTCGGCCTCACGCCCCCTTCGAAACGGCCGAAGCCCCGGAAACTCGGAGATGACGCCTCCTATGAGCGGGGCAAGAAGCTCGTAGCCACGCGCGGTTGTTTCGGCTGCCACGTCATCCCCGGCACCGAGAAGCTCTCCAAGATCGGGCCGGACCTGACGCGCTTCGCCGCCAAAAAGCCGTTCGAGCTCTCCTTCGGCAACGTGGTGGACATGCCCCACACATGGGAGGCGTGGACGTTCGGCAAGCTCAAGAACCCGCAACTCTACCAGACGGAGCGCGAGACGCTGCTCATGCCGAACTTCGAGTTCTCGGACCCGGAGGTGACGGCCATTCGCACCCTGCTGCGCTCCATGACGCCGCACGGCGCGCCGCACAGCGTCCACCAGGTGCTCGACACCCGCGCCCGTCGAATCGAAAACGGCCGCCGGATGATCGAGAAATACAACTGCAACGGCTGCCACGTCATCGAGAACTGGGGCGGCGACCTGCTCAGACGCTATGAGGACAAGACGAACGGCCCGCCCCTGCTGAACGGCGAGGGAAGAAAGGTGCAGCCCGAGTGGTTCTTCGGCTTCCTGCGCAACGTCGTTACGCTGAGGCCGTGGCTCAAGGTGCGGATGCCCAGCTTCGAGATGCCCGATGAAGACGCCGCGGCGCTCGTGGATTACTTCGCCGCGCTGGACTCGAAACTGAACCCCTACATCCATTTCGACGCCAAGAGCGTGAGCGCGGAAAACCTGAAGATCGGAAAACAACTCTTTACGATGGCCGAATGTCTCGCATGTCACGGAGAGTGGCCGCCGCCGCCGGGGCAGGAGCCGCCGACGGCGCCCAACCTCTTGTTTTCCAAGGACCGCCTGCGCCCCGACTGGGTAGTCGACTGGTTGGTTTATCCGGGCAGAATCCAGCCCGGCACCAAGATGCCCAACTTCTTCGAGGGCGCGGGTTCGGTGGCCGAAATCGTCAAGGGCGTCCAGGGAGAGAAGGAAGACGACCTGTTCATCTACGAGCTCGAAGCCACGAAGGAAGCCGAGTTGCCTGAAGAGCAATTCGCCACCCTGCGCGCCGGCGGCATTACGCAACGCGTGAAGGTGACGGGGATCGACGAGAAAAAGATCACCATTTCCTCGCCCGTCGACTTCGGTAAAACCCTCGACAAGGGAACGCTGGAGAGCCACGGCGAGCCCATCAGCGAGGAACTCCTCGAGGGAGACGGTTACCGGCAAATCCGCGCGATTCGCGATTACCTGATGCTCGAGACGAATTTCCTGAAACCCGGCGAACCAAGCGCGAAGAACGAAGCGCCCCAAACCGAAAAACCCGATAAAGAGGCCAAGAGCGAGGCTTCGCCGAGCTAACAGGCAAACCCGACACAAAAAAGAAGCGCCTCGAACGGGGCGCTTCTTTTACGCCTTTTTTCGCCTCGCCCGCTCCTCGTTCACGCGCCTGTGGGCGGCGCGTATCACCTCCGGCAGACGGAATCGGGAAGTGGCCGCAAGCACCCAGCGAACCGAGTCTTCGATGTCGATGAGGTGACCGGGCGAGACGTACACGGGCTTGACTCCCCGCCTCGTCCTGAGGACGGCGCCTATCTTCCGCCCACCTGGTGAATACAGGTATCGCCAGTCTCCTTTCTCCTCCCCCAACGGTCCGGCGGCGTCGCCGAACAGACGGTTCTTGGCGCACCCGATGGAAGGCAGACCCAGGCGCAATCCCAAATGCGAGGCGATGCCGAATCCCCTGGGGTGGGCCGCGCCCTGCCCGTCGAAGATGACGAGGTCCGGTTTCTCCCTCAAGCCCAGAAAGGCTCTTTCGAGCAAAAACCCTTCCCGGAAAGATAGGAGCCCCGGCACGTAGGGGAAACGCAATTCCCCGCCGTGGAAGGATTCGTCGATGGGACGCATCTGCGGCCAGGAGAAAACGACCACCCCCCCGACGCCGAACCGCCCGCGCCACTCGCATGAGATGTCCGCGCCCGCGATCGTTTTCGGCGAGGCGGCCAGCGGTTGCAGGGCCAGGCGCTCCACGAGCGCCTTCTGGAGGCGAATCGCTTCAGGAGATGTAATCTCCCAGGAATGGTGGAGCAAATCGGTCATTGATCCGTCATCAATTCATGAAGCTGCCTGGTCTCGCAGCGAGGATAAGGTTCGTAGCGTGAAACCGGATGTCCCGAATCGCGGGCGCGAGGCTAATCCGCGCGCATTTGCGGAACCTTGCCCTTGAGCGGGGCCACCTCGGGCGCGATGCGGTTGACGGAGAGGATGAATTTTTCGTCGCGAACCCTCTTGACGACGTCGTTGAGCTGGGCGAGGTCGCGCACCTGCACGTCCAGGCGAATCGCCGCCTTGTCCTGAGAGGCCTCGGCCGCCACGCGGGAGATGTTCGCCTCGCAACTGGCGATGGCGGCGCTCAGGCTCGCCAGCACGCCCGGCCTGTCGCGCGCTTCGACCACGAGCGTCACCATGTGCATCTGATCCTTATCCACCTCGCCCCAGGATACTTCCACCAGGCGCTCCTGATCGTCCATCAGGGCCTTGATGTTGGGGCAACCCTCGTTGTGCACCGTCACGCCGCGTCCGCGCGTGATGAAGCCGACGATCCCGTCGCCCGGAATCGGCTGGCAGCACTTCCCGTAACGAATCAGAACGTCGTCCTGGCCCTTGACGAGGACGCCCGCCTTGTTCTTGTGGCGGCTCACGCGGTTCACGAGACGCCTGAGGCGGGAGTTCTCCCGCTTCTCGCGCTCGTGTACGAGTCGTTCGGGCAACAGCTTGTTCGCCACCTGCCGGGCGGATACGCGGCCGAAGCCAATCGACGTCAGCAGGTCTTCATCGCTCTGAACCCCGAAGGAGCGCGCCACCTCCTGCAATTCCCCGGGCTTCATGTATGCGGCGACTTGCTTCTTCTCCACGCACCGCTCCAGTTCATGTTCGAGCAACTCATGGCCGAGCGTGAGGGAGCGCTCCCGCTGCTCCTGTTTTATCCAGTTCCTGATTTTCTGTTTCGCCCGGGCGGTGACGACGAACTTCATCCAGTCGGCGCTGGGCTTTCTGTGCGGGTTCGTGATGATCTCGACGATGTCGCCGTTATCGAGCAGCGTGCTCAGCGGCGCGATTTTCCCGTTGACCTTCGCGCCCACGCAGCGGCTGCCCACTTCCGTGTGGATGGAGAAAGCGAAATCGACCGGCGTCGCCCCGCGCGGAAGGCTCTTCACCTCGCCCCTGGGCGTAAAGACGAAGACCTCGTCCTGAAACAGGTTGACCTTGACGGAATCGACGAGGTTCCTCGGGTCGGACTCTTCGTTCAGGCTCTCCACGATTCTCCTGATCCACTCGAACTTGTCGGCCATGCCGTCGTCGGCCTCGTCGCCCTCCTTGTACTTCCAGTGCGCGGCGATGCCCTCTTCCGCCACGCGGTGCATCTCCCCGGTGCGGATCTGGAATTCCACCCGCTGGCCTTCCGGCCCGACGACGGTGGTGTGGAGGGATTGGTACAGATTCGCCTTGGGCAAGGCGATGTAATCCTTGAAGCGTCCGGGGATGGGCGTCCACTTCGAGTGCAGAACCCCCAGCACCGCATAACAATCCTTCACGGTCTCCACGATGATTCTCACGCCGCAAATGTCGTACACCTGGTGGAAATCGAGGTTCTGCGTCTGCATCTTCTCATAGATGCTGGAATGGAGCTTGAACCTGGCGGACGCGGCGCCGTCGATGCCCTCGAGTTCGAGAATTTCCTTCAATCGCTCCATCACGAGATCCATATACGCTTCGCGGTCTTTGAGGCCGTCGCGGAGCATGTCGTCGATTTCCAGGAATTCCCTGGGATGGAGGTGCTTGAACGCCACGTCCTCGAGCGCGCCCTTGAGCCACCCGATGCCGATGCGATTGGCGAGCGGAGCGTATATTTCCGCCGTCTCCCGCGCGATGCGCTCTCTGCTTTTCTGGGGAAGGTGGTGGAGCGTCAACGCGTTGTGGAGCCTGTCGGCGAGTTTGATGATGATGACGCGAATGTCCTTCGCCATGGCGATCAGCATCTTGCGGTAGCTTTCCGCCTGGCGAACCTGCGTGTTCGAAACGTCGATCTTGGCGAGTTTCGTGACGCCGTCCACGAGCTCGGCGACGTCTTCTCCGAAATGCCCGTCAATTTCCTTGAGCGTCGTGGCGGTGTCCTCCACGGTGTCGTGGAGAAGCCCCGCGCATACGGTCTCGGGGTCCTGGCGCAACTCCGCCAGGAGGCGGGCCACCTCCAGCGGATGGGAAATGTAGGGCTCGCCGGATATGCGCGATTGCCCCTTATGGACTTTCGCGGTGAAGATGTAGGCCTTGGTGAGCAGATCCGAGCAGTCGGGCGAGTATTCCTCGACCAGATCGACGATGTCCATGATCCGGGCGGGTGGGCGCGGCGCCAAAACTGGAGGCAACGAGTTTCCTCCTCTTTCGACCTGCTCGGCTCCGATGCGAAAAAGCGCAAGCCCGGGCTCTTTCGATGAACATGGAGCCTCTCTCGAGGAAAACGCTACCTGAGCCTCCATACAGCGTCAAGGAGTCCGCACAAAAAAACTCCCCCGAATCGGGGGAGTCTCATGTGATATATGTCTCGTCTTAGTATGCGCGCAGCGGGGAGGTCACGAACTCGTGCATGAACGGCGTCATGTATTCGGATTCGTCCTCGTGCTTGGGCACGATGATCGCCCCCTTGTTGCAAATCTCCTCGCACAGACGGCAGCCGACGCATGTGGACTGATCCACCACGGCCACCGCGCTGTGGTCGCGCTCCACCGAGGAGGGCGCCATGCGGATACAATCGAACGGGCAAACGTCCACGCACCAGATGCAGCCCGTGCAGTTCTCCTCCAGCACGAACGCCTTGGGCATCTCCTTGTGCTTGATGTTCTTGATGATGTCGCCCGTATCGTCCTGAATGGCGAAAGCCGGGCAGTATTTGCCGCACACGCCGCAGTCGATGCAGAGCGTGGGGTCGATCATGTAGATATCGCGCGGCTCGCCCGTGATGGCCTTCGTGGGACAGACGGGCTCGCAGACGGAACAACCGATGCAAGCGTCGAAGATGAAATGGGGCATATCCTCGCCTCTTGGACAATCCGCTTCATAAAGGGCGACGCGCCGGAGCGATACGGCAGTCCGACGACATACTCTCGATACCAAAGATATATCCATTCCGCGCGCCGGTTGTCAAGGCTTCCCGCAAGGGCTTGTTGAAAAAGTCTTCCGGGGGAATGATGCCCCAAGGGCGCCGTTCAATGCGGGAAGGTGGTTTTGCTCCTCGCTTTTGATCGTCATTCCGGCTTTCGCCGGAATGACGGCAAACCCTCCCTCTTCGGGGTTTTTCGGCAATCTCGCAAGTTGCGGCCTCATCACAGGGAGCGAAACTCGTGATTCCCTTGCCCTCGGCCCGGATTTGCGCCACAATAAGTGCGCCGTTTTTTACCGCCAATTCGACCGAAAAGGATTCGAGATGGAAAATTTCCTGCTCATTCTGACGAAGCCCGACAACATCCCCATCGCGTTCATGATTCCCCTGGTGGCGTTCTTCGTCTGGCTGGCCATCTCCCAAGGCCTCAGACACGACAGGCTCATCAAAAAGGGGAAAAAAGACGACGTCTACGACGAGATGATCCGATAGGCTCCCCGGCTGCCCACTCGATCCCGCGCCGCTGCGTCAATCTCCCCCGTGAGCGGCATTTTGAATCCCGCATGAGCGGCTCCGTCCCGACGGCTCCCCGATCACCCGCGCCTGGAATACCGACATGCTAGAACTCATCTTCGTCGCGCTCTTCCTGGGATTCATCACCATACTGTTCGTCAAGAAAACCTCCTCGAACATCGCGCTCGAAGCGGATGCGGAGCAAGCCGGAAACGATTCGGAAATCGACTCCCTCCGAAAACTCTCGCCGAAGGCGTTCGAGCGCATGCTCATCGACCTGCTCGAGAGCATGAACATGCGCATCGTGGAGGTCCACTGGGTCAACGAGGAGGAAATCGACATCCTCGCGCACAACCCCGCGCCCATTCTCGGGGGCGACTACATCATCCACGGCATTCTCGTGCCCGAGGGCGACTTCGTGAGCTCGATACGGGTCATCGGCCTCTCCGACACCGTGCGCGCCGAAAGGGCCTTGAAGGGAATCTTGATATCGACGGGATACTTCACCGAAGAGGTGCAGAAATACTCAGAAGGCGCTCCGATGGAGCTCATCAACGTCGCCAAGCTCCGCGAGATACTCCACGCCCACGACATGGCCTGGCCCGATACGGAGTGAGGCGCCGGATTGGAGGATACCACCCCATGGAACCGATAAAGAGAGAAAGAATCCCCGTTTTCCTCGCAATCGCCGTGGCCATCATCCTGACCGCCTCGCCGGCGTTGGCCGGCATCACCACCCGCGCCGTGACCTTCGAGAACGAGGGCGCGGCGCTGTCCGGCACCCTCTATCTGCCTGCCGATGCGCCCGCCGCGCGCTTGCCCGTTGTCGTCGTCACGGGCGCCTGGACCAGCGTCGAGGAACAGATGCCCAGCGTCTATGCCCGCGCAATGGTCGAGCGCGGTTTCGCAGCCTTCACATTCGACTTCCGCGGCTGGGGCAAGTCGGGCGATCTGCCCGGCCGGGTCCGCTTCAAGGAAGACCCCAAGGCGAAGATTTCAGACATCCGCGCAGCCATCGAGTTCGTCTCCACGCTGGCCGAGGTCGACGCCAGGCGAATCAACGGACTGGGGATTTGCGCCTCCTCCGGTTACATGGTCGATGCGGTCTCGGGGAATCCGCTGGTCAGCCGCGTCGGCCTGGTCGCTCCCTGGCTGCAAAATGATGAAATCGTCAAGATAGTCTACGGCGGCGAAAAGGGCGTCAATGCTTTGGTCTCGGTCAGCCGCGCTGCCGCAGCCAAGGGCGGCGAGATCATTCCGGCGGCCGGTCCCAAGGGAGCCAAAGGCGTGCTCATGCCGATCGGCGGCTACTACCACGACCCGAACCGCGGCGCGATCCCCCAGTATGACAACAAGTGGAACCAGGCGGGCTGGGAAGGCTGGCTGACGTATCACCCGGCGGAAAATCCCAGGCGTCTCAACAAGCCGCTGGCCATCGTCCATTCCGAGGCCGCCGCAATCCCGAACGGCGTCAAAACCTTCGTCAAAGGTCTTGCCGGCCGGGCGACGTTGAGATGGCTCGAGAACGTCACCCAGTTCGACTTCTACGACAATCCCGAGGATGTCCGGCGCGCCGCCGACGTCATTGCGGAGCACTTTCGCAAGAACTGACCTCTCCAGTATACGCCGATGGCATTGAGCCGCCCATCTCTCAAGCCTCAGATAACGCGGCAGGGCAGGCCAATCAAAAAGGGAAAGAAAGACGACGGCTACGACGATATGATTCGATAAGCGCTTTGCTCATCCACTCGGACTCAGCCCAGGAAATCAAATCAACTCGGTTGGAGCCTTCACGCCCCCAGCCACGAGTCGATGACGTCAACCCCTAAGTCTGTGAAATCCCGCACGTTGCGCGTCGCCAGCGCCATATCACGCGACCGCGCGATGGCCGCAATCCGGCTATCGGCTATCGGGACAGACCGCCCGGAGGCGCGGCGCGCGGATGCGATCTCTGCATAGGCGCGCGCCGCCTCGCTGTCGAAAGGCAAGACGCGGCCTTCGAAATCCTCGTGAAGCATGGCTTCGATCTCGGAAGAAAGTCGGTCACGTCGCCTCCCCGCCGGCATAACGGCAACGCCGTAGCGGAGTTCCGCTTCACCGATCGCAGAGAAGAACAACTCCTCCACGGGATATCCGGCTACCCACGCTTCGACGGCTGAATCGGGTGAAGAGCGCATCAGTTCAAAGATGACATTGGTGTCCAACATTACCATGCTTGCCGCCTCAATCGAACCGGGGCGGCTCGCGCGCAGGCTCACGCGGCGGCAACTCCAGATCCACGCCGCCCAAAGGCCCGAATCGGGCGCGGATGAGGCTTGCGAGGTTTTGTGAACCCGGTTTGCGCCCGACCGCCTCGCGCAGGATCACTCGCACTTCTTCTTCCATGGAACGGCCGTTCTCCTCCGCTCGCTCGCGGAGACGGGTTTTCACGTCGTCGTCGAGGTTGCGAATCGTGATGCTCGCCATGCTCCTACCCTCCTCTGCAATACACTTCATCTACACAATGCTTGCAATGCAATCAATCAGCGGCCTTCGCAAGACGCCCCGAAGGTTGCAATACGAGAAAAGGGAGCAAAATCGCAATCCGACCTGGAAGAGAGAGCCGTAGGGACAGGTCGCGTCACTGCAAATTGACGCCCGGCTCACCGTCATTCCGGCGCATGCCGGAATCCAGAACCGACGAAAATGACGACATGGCGGGGCATCGGGCTTTTTCAGCAAGCCCATGTACGGACACGCAGATCCTCCCCTGCAAAAACGAGGCGCACAAAACAAAAAAACCGCCTCCATGTGGAAGCGGTTTCAAAATTTCGGGTAGTTATCAGCTAGTCGATCTCGTGTCCTTCAATCCCCTAGACCAGCAAGTAAATCACGCCCGAGACGACGAGCAGAGCGACCGCGGCCACCTTCACGCCACAGGCGTCCCACCACAGATGTTTGCGCTGTCTGTCCTGAACCATCTTCTCCGCTCAAGCAAAAACTAAATGTTGAACCAGGGCGTAACGAGAACGTATTTGACGTTGAGCCCGATGCGCAGGGCCATTTTCGCCACTATCCCCATCATCGTCATGTTGAGCGACGCCTTGATGAGATAGCGCACCAGGCCGACGTTCTTCATGCGCTCGCGCCGCCAGATGTAATATGCCGGTATGGTGGCGTACCAGAGCACGATCAACGCCGTACCCGCCGCCGCCTGGCCCCAGTAGCTCCTGAAGCCCAGCATGTAGGGCAGGTCCACGTTCGTGAGCGCCACGACCTTGTGCGGGTCCCAGTACTCCCAGGGCATGAAGAAGTTCCATCCCGGCCCGCGCAGGAAGGTTCCCTGCACCACCATCCAAATCCACAGGACCAGAAAACCGAACAGGAAGGTGAAGATGGCGAACCTGCGTTCGTGAAAGGTGTAGTACCCGTTCCCCTTGGGGTTCACGTCGATGAAGGGAATGGCCATCAGGCCCACGATGATGAGGGTGGGCAGCACGACGCCCGCCATCCACGGGTCGAAATAGACGAGCAACTCCTGGAGGCCCAGGAAATACCACGGCGCCTTCGAGGGGTTCGGCGTGACGGAAGGGTTCGCGGGCTCCTCGAGCGGCGCGTCGATAACAATGGACCACACCACCAGGAATATGGTGATGATTATCGCGCACATGAATTCGAGGCGCGTCAAGTAGGGCCAGACGTGAACCTTGTCGTTCACGCGCTCCCAACTCGTCTTGGCCATCTCATCGGCAGAGCCGACTACCCTGTCTTCCTTCGCCAATGTTCTCGCCCTTCCCTTTTATGCCCCGAAACCTACAGGGGCCCGGATATGCCCCCGTCTTTCCGGATTCTCCAGAAGTGCACCATCATCAGAATCGCCGCTATGAGCGGAACGACGATGCAATGCAGCACGTAGAAGCGCAAAAGCGTGGGCGGACCGACGATGGTTCCGCCCAGGAGCGCGGAGCGCGCGTCGAAACGCGGCGTTACGCCCACCATTTCGGCGAACGGGCCCTCGGACCCCAGCAGGGGCGTGGCCCGCGCCATATTGGTTCCCACCGTCACCGCCCAGATGGCGAGCTGGTCCCAGGGGAGCAGATAGCCGGTGAAGCTCAGCAGCAGCGTGAGCGTGAGCAAGAGCACGCCGATGACCCAGTTGAACTCGCGCGGCGGCTTGTAGGAACCCGTCATGAAGACGCGCAGCATGTGCAGCCACACGGCGATGACCATGGCGTGCGCCGCCCAGCGGTGCATGTTGCGCATGAACATGCCGAAGGGGGCGTCGAATTCGAGGTACTTGATGTCGGCGTAGGCGTACTCGCCCACGGGCCTGTAGTAGAACATCAGGACCACGCCGGTGACGACGAGGTAGAGGAACAGCAGGAACGTCACCCCGCCCATGCACCACGTGAAGCGGATGCGGATGGCGTGGCGCCTGATTTTCGTGGGGTGCAGGTGCAGCCAGAGGTTGTCCACCACCATGAGAACGCGGTTTCTCGGCGTGTCCTCATACCCGTGGCGGAACATCGACCTCCACACCTGGGAGTCGAGCACACTGCGTTTCACCTGCTCCAGATTCAAGCGTTCCTTCAAACTCGGCATCTATAAACCCCCACGAACTCGCATCGAACAAACATGAAAACCTACATCACGTAAAGAGAAAGGAACCCGGGTCGCTCCATTGCCCCTTCTCGTGGAGAAAAAGCTTGCCCTTGTCGATAATCAACTGTCCATCCTCAGCCAGGCCGATTTTCAGCCTCTCGAGCGGCCTCGGGGCCGGACCCTCGAAGTTGATGCCGGATCTCCGGAACCCGCTCCCGTGGCACGGGCACTTGAACTTGTCCTCGGAGCCCAGGTACTTCGGCGTGCATCCCAGATGGGTGCATATCGCGCTCAGGGCGTAGAATCCGTTCTCTTCGCGGATGATCCACACGCGCTCGCTGTTCACATAGCGAGTGTCCACCACACCCACGGCGTAGTCCGCCGGATCCCCCGCCTTGAACTCGGTGGGCGGTTCGAACAGAACGCGCGGGAACATGAAGCGCAAGAATCCCAGCAGCGCGACGTGGATGGCGCCCAGAATGCCGAGCCACCCCGTGTAGTTCATGAACCGCCTGCGGTCGATGAACGGTTTCTTCTCCTTCGCCTCCGACTCGTAATCGGCGGGCAGCTTCACTGGAGGTGCTTTCAAACGAGTGTTCACCATGACTCTGCACTCCTGTTCAGCGGCTCGAAACACCTTTCCACTTCGCGCATCCGACAGCCTGCTTCCCGCCAAGCGTCGCACAAGTCCATTATCCCCCATAACGACGGATAATGAAACCGATTCGCTTGGTTTCGCCACGGGCGGCGCATGGCCTCGCCGGACGCCGAGACCATAGGGATATCAGCTATCGACAAATTCTTATTACGGACGAAAGCAACCGATGTCAAGGGCGGATGCGCGTTTCTCGCCCGATGACGGGAGATCGGCGAACTTGTGAACGGCTTTCTTCTGGAATACGATAAAATATGTGAAGCAACAGGAGAAATTCTCCTGTTGCATGAATCGACGGGAGCAGCGATGAAACGGGATGAAGTCCTGAAAATTCTCCGGGCGCATAAAGGGATACTCGCGGAGCGCTTCGGCGTCGCCGAACTCGCCATTTTCGGCTCTTTCGCGCGCGACGAAGCCGGTGAGGACAGCGACGTGGATATTCTGGTGCGCTTCGAGGGGCCGGCGCACTGGAGGCGATTTTTCGACGCGCAGTTCTACATCGAGGATCTGTTGGGCCGCGAGGTCGATCTTGCGACGGATAAGATGGTGCGGGCCGAGATACGCCCCTACGTCGAGCGGGAGAGCGTCCATGTCTGAGGCAGGTCATGGCGGACGCGAATGGCGCTTTTACGTGCAGGACATGATCGAGTTCTGCGGCAGGGTACTGGATTACACCGCGGGATTGGACCAGGCGATATTCGTCGCCAGCAAGATCACCTACGACGCCACACTGCGAAACCTCGAACTCATCGGCGAGGCGGCGACCCACGTCCCTGAGGAGGTGCGCGACAAGTATCCTGATATCCCCTGGGGCAGCATCATCGGAGCGCGAAACCAGTTAGCTCACGGCTATATGAGAATGGACGATAACCTCGTCTGGACCATAATCGAGGATGGAATTCCCAGCCTGTTGCCGCAACTGCAAAATCTGCTGCGCACGGAGGCAGAAGACCGAACCTAGATGGCGGTTCGCTTCGTTAAATTTTTCAGCAGGGACAGGTCGCGCCACAAAGCCATTTCGCATCCACCGCCGGGTTCTCGCTCGTCATTCCGGCGCATACCGCTTGAACCCAACGCAGAGGCAGGGTTCCAGCAACGAAGTTTTCCTCGTCCACGGCAAACGCTCCCGCATTGGTCGCGTCAATCGCTCCCTTATCAGTCGCGCTTGACCTACAACCCCGCCCTGTTGTTCTCCTTCACCGCCCTGTTCACGACGTTCACGGGCCATTCGCCGGAGAGCACGCGGCGCACCTCGCCCGGCGCGCCCTGCTGGAGTCCCACCATGGACTCCTCGCTGTACCATGCCGCGTGGGGGTTGATGATCACGTTGTCCCGCCCTCTCAAGGGGTGCGGGTCAGGCAGGGGCTCGGGGTCGGCCGTGTCCAGGGCGCAGCCGGCGATTTCGCCCGCGTCGAGCGCGCGCACGAGGGCGTCGGTGTCGATGATGGGGCCGCGCGAGCAGTTGATGACGACGGCGGTGTTCTTCATCTGCGCGAACGCCTCGTCGTTCATCATCCCGCGCGTCTGGGGGATGAGCGGCGGGTGGATGGAGACGAAATCAGACTGCGCGAACATTTCCGCCAGTTCCATCTTCTCCCCCGGCGCGTCGAACCGGCCCTGCTCCACGAAGGGGTCGTTGAACAGCACCCGCATCCCGAACGACGCGGCGCGGACGGCCACCATGCGGGCGATGTTCCCGAACCCCACGAGCCCCAGCGTGGCGCCCACGAGGCGGAACATGGGCTTGCCCGGCGGCACGGCCCACTCGCCCGCGCGCACCCGGCGGTCGTAGAAGGCCACCTTCCTCGCCGATGCGAGCAGGAGCGCCATCGTGTGCTCGGCGACCTCCTCGATGCAGTAGGTGGGGTTGTTGGTTACGATGATGCCCGCCTCCGTGGCGGCGTCCAGGTCTATCGTGTCCACGCCGATGCCGTAGCGCGCGATGATCTTGCAGTTCGGCATCCCCCCCATGTCCTCTCGCGTGATGGGGCCGGCGTAGGTGTTCAAGACCGCGTCGCAATCGGCGGCTTCCGCCAGGAATTCCGCGGGCGTTTTCGTCTGCATGGCGACGATATCGGCCAGTTCTCCCAAAATCTCGTTCTCCACGTCCAGGGACTCCCAGACGTAATCGGTCAGGACGACTTTCGCCTTATCCGGCATGTTGTTCCCCTTTTACTGGTTTCCATGATGGCCTGAAAAATTTCCCGGCGATGCTATCCCACGGGCATAAGGGAATCAAGGCGTCAGGCCCATTCCTTGACCCCCGAGAGGCGCTGTAATAGCCTCGTTCATGGTTTCCCTTATCCAGAAAGGCGGAGAGCGCATGGCCGACATCGACTCGTTCAGGCTCAGCCCCGAGGACTGCCTCCTGCTCATCGTCGACGCGCAGGAGCGGCTCATGTCCGCCATGCGCGAAGACGTGCGCGCGCAGGTCGTCGGGCGCATCCTGACGCTGACCGAAGCGGCGAAGCGCCTTGGTTTCCCGGTCCTCGTCACCGAGCAATACCCAAAGGGACTCGGCCCCACCGTCGCCGCGGTGGCGGAGAAGGCGCCGGGGTTCGCCCCCATCGAGAAGATCGCGTTCAGCTGCTGCGCCGAGGAGACGTTCCTGCCCCGCCTGCACGAGACGGGCCGGACGAAGATACTGCTCACGGGGGCCGAAACCCACGTGTGCTGCTACCAGACGGCGCTCGACCTGCTGGAGAACGGCTTCATCGTCCACGCCGTGGCCGACGCCACCTGTTCGCGCTCGAAGCTGAACTGGCGGACGGGGCTCTCGGCCCTGGAGCGCGCGGGCGTCATTCCCGCCACGACCGAACAGGCGCTCTTCGACCTGCTCCGCGTGGCGGGCACCGAGGATTTCAAAATCCTCTCGAAACTGATACGCTAAACCCTGCGCCCACCTGAAACACTTCACACGCCCCGAGGAAGGACCCGCCGCAAATGGCGTCTGCATCCCGAAAGAGAAGCGTCGGCGTGGTGTTCGGCGGCAGATCGACCGAGCACGAGGTGAGTTGCAACTCGGGCCGGGCCATCATGGCGGAGCTCGACGCCGAAAAATACGACGTCCATCCCCTCCTCATCACGAAGTCGGGCGCGTGGATCGCCCTCCCCCATCCGGACGCCCCGGAAGATGCGGGCGAAGAAGTGCTCTTCTCGGGCACGCCGAGAGAAGCGCCGCTCAAGTACGCCGAAGGCGGTGAGGATGTCAAGATCGACGTATTCTTCCCCATCATCCACGGCACGTTCGGGGAGGACGGCACGCTCCAGGGTCTCTTCGAGCTCGCGGAGGTTCCCTTCGTGGGTTCGGGGTGCGCGTCTTCGGCCGTCACGATGGACAAGGCCGTCGCCAAGGCGGTGCTGCGCGCGGCGGGGCTGCCCGTTCTGCCCGCGCTCACGCTCTACCCCGAAATCTGGACGGCGAATCGCGAGGCGATCTCGGAGGAGGCGGCATCCAAGATCGGCTATCCCCTGTTCGTCAAACCCTCTTCATCGGGCAGCAGCGTCGGCGTCCACCTGGTGGAGCGGCCCGACGATCTTCCCGACGCCGTCGCCGACGCCTTCCGCTTCGACGGCAAGGCGCTGATCGAAGAACACGCGCAGGGGCGCGAACTGGAGTGCGCCGTGCTCGAGGGGCCCTCGCTCGGAGAATTCCTCGCCAGCCCCCTCATGGAGATCAGGACGCATTCGGGCTGGTACGACTACGAGGCGAAATACACCGAAGGCCGCGCCGAATTGATCCTCCCGGCGCCGGTGGAGGAATCACTCGCCGGGCGCGCGCGCCACTACGCGCGGGGCGCGTTCCGCGCCCTGGGCTGTTCGGGACTCGCGCGCGTGGACTTCTTCTACCGGGAGAGGACGGGCGAGACCTACATCAACGAGGTGAACACCCTGCCCGGCTTCACGCAGTTGAGCGGATATCCGCGCATGATCCGGGCGGCGGGCGTCTCCTACCCCGAAATGCTGGACCGGCTCATCTCTTGCGCGCTGGCGCGCCGCGAGAAACTTGCGATGAGGCAATACGACCGAAACGCCTGATCGCTTCTCCCCCTTTGCAACGTCGATGCGCGTCATGCCGTCTGTCCGAGAAGAGCACCCCCTCCGACAAGTTCAGGAGCGCCCTTCGATACAAACGCTCCTTTCTCAGTCGCGTTTTTCCTTCGGCGGCTACTCAGGGTGAAGAAAACAAAAAACACCCTCATCCCGAGTAGGCGCGCTTGCGCGCCGTATCGAGGGATTGATCCGACCGGGGAGGGAGGGTCAAAAAGCGCGCATGGGCGCGACGGTTTTGTAGCCGGACAACCCCTCCTCGGGGTTGTCCGGCCCTCTGTGGTTGTCCTTCATCAGGACAGGCACAGAGGCCTGTCCCTACGCGAGAACCGCGTTTTTATAGGAGCCGCGGGATGTGGGTTTTGCCCGTCATTCCGGCGAATGCCGGAATCCAGGGACTTTGCTTTTCGTTCTTTGGCCGTCATTCCGGGCGAATGAATGAGGAAATGGAACGCGGTAATTTACCCTTCTCATCGGTTCTGGATTCCGCATTTCCTCCCGCCTTGGTCGGAAATGATGCCGGAATGACGATCAAAAGCACCTCCGCGAACGGAGGGTTCCGTGTAGGGGCCGCATACCATGCGGCCCGTGTCAGGCGGCGAAAAAGGCCGGGTCGCATGGTATGTCGGACATATATGTCCGACATACATCCCATCCGTTGAACCGGTTCTCTACATCATGCCCGCAGGCAATCATCGAGAAACTCGAACGCCCGCTCCTCGGCCCAGAAGAGGGGCGCGCGGGGGTCGCCGCCGGACACGAAGCCCACGTGGCCGCCCTTTTCCGATAAAACGCCGCTCAGCCATTTTGATTCTTCCACCTGTTCGCGCGGAAAAACATGAGGCGGCACGATGGGGTCGTCCGCTGCGGCGAGGATGAGCGTCTTCACGCGGATGTGGGGCAACCAAGGCGAGGCGTCCGCCTGTTCGTAATAATCCAGCTCGTCCCGGAAGCCGTATATGGGCGCGATGACGAGGCGGTCGAAACGGTGGAACGTCCGCGCGCGGCGCACTCCCTCGATGTCGATGAGACCGGGGTGTAGCTTTTCGAAAATCTCTGCTTTTCTCTTGACGCTGCCCAAAAGGTGCCGCCTGTAGATAAAGCCGCCCGCGGAATCGAGCGCCTTCGCGCACGCGGCGGGCCTGAGGCTGGCGGAAACGCAGGCGGCCCCGCGTATGCGAGGCGAAACCTCATCGCCGCATTCCCCGAGCCACTTGAGCAGGACGTTTCCCCCGAGCGAGAAACCCGCGAGCACGAGCGGCCCGCCGAACCTCTCCAGCATACGCTTGACGACGAAGTCCAGATCCCCCGTTTCCCCGCAATGGTAGAACCTGGGCTTCCGGTTCGGCTCGCCGCCGCACGAACGGTAGTTGAGCGCCAGCGTCCGCCAGCCGAGGGCGCGCGCCCTGGCCGCCGCGCCGCGGGCGTAATGGGAATCGGCCGAGCCTTCCAGGCCGTGGAGGACGAGCAGCGTCGGGGCGTCCGGCTCGCCTGCGTCTAACGGATCTAAAAAATCAACGTCCAGAAAATCGCCGTCGGGCGTGTCCCAACGCTCGCGCCGCCAGGGGATGCGCGGGTGTTTTCTCAGGAAATAGCCCCACACGCTCTGGAGATGCCGCCCCCGGCAGTACCAGGCCGGACGGAACGGGGGGGTGAGCGAGGAAGCGTTAAGTTTCATGACGCGCGCATGGGAGCTGATGAACAATCCCGATGAAGCAAGGTTTGACTCGACTGATGAGAGAGCAAGATACGCTTCCTCCTTGAAGACCGATCTTTTCTCCTCGGATACCGACCCCCAAGGGGCTGTTGAGAAAGTCCCAGGCAGCGAATTTGAGTTGCGCGCGCTTTTGAAGTTCACTCCCCCCTTGAGGGGGAGTCGGTGAGGTGAGGGAGCTTTTTCCCCGAAACCGAACCGGTGGGGGGAGTTTTTGATTTTGCTTGGAAATTACAATTGAAAATCATCCCCCCACCGCATCAACCTTCGCCCTTAAGGGCTTGGTTTCTGCGACTCCCCCTCAAGGGGGGAGTGAAATTCAGTGCCCTCCTTTTGAGGGCTTTTTCAACGGCCCCATAAGGGGGAGTTGATGTTAAGTGCTCTACAAAGGGGGGAGTGATTCGAACCCTCCCTCCCCGGTCGGCTCCATAGGCCGAATCACGAAATCATGACTTTTCCAACAACCCCGCATGCGGGGCTGCGATCAGGCGTCCTGATCGAGGAACGCTCTATAGATGCCCTCGCGGTGCGTCGGCGGGTCGAAGCGGTATTCCTTCTCGTATTTCTGCGCCAGCACCTGGTAGAGGCCCAGCGAATTGCAGAAAAACGCGTTCGACGAGCAGACCAGCCAGACCCGGTAGATCCGGTAGGTGCGCTCGCCGACGAGTTCCCGTATCCGCCCGGCGTTTTCCTCGAACTTCTCGTACCAGTGCTTGCACGTGCGCGCGTAGTGGAGCCTCAGGTTCTCGACGTCCAGAATCTCCCAGTGCGCCAGTTCCATGACGTCCTGGATGTGGGAGATGTTGTCCATCTCTCCGTTGGGGAAGACGTTTCGCAGCAGAAACTCGCTCTGGCTCGTGGGCTTCCAGAACTTGTTCGTCGTGATCCCGTGGTTCAGGAACAGGCCCCCGTCGCGCAGGCGGTTTCTCACCGAGGTGAAGTAACTCATGTAGTTCGCGATGCCGACGTGTTCGATGATGCCGATGGCGGAGATCTTGTCGAACGTCCTCTCTTCGGGAAAGTCGCGGTAGTCCATGTGGTGGATCTCGCACCTCTCCTCGACCCCCTCGCGGCGCGCCCACTCCCGGCCCCACTTCGCCTGCTCGCGCGAGAGCGTCACGGCCGTCGCGTTCACGCCGTAGCGCTTCGCGGCCCATATCGCCAGCGAGCCCCACCCGCAGCCGATGTCGAGGTAATCCTCGCCGGGCGAGAGCCTGAGCTTCCGGCAGACGAGGTCCATCTTGTCGCGCTGCGCCTGGGCGAGGCCGCCGTCCGGCGTGCGGTAGTAGGCGCACGTATAGAGCATGTTCTCGCACAGGAACTGCTCGTAGAACTCGTTGGAGAGATCGTAGTGGTGCGATATCGCCTCTGCGTCGAATTCCTTTGTCCGCTCTTTTACCATGGCCGCCTCAATGTTTGGTTCAACCGATCCCGAACGCGCCTTCCAGAACCAGCCGGCGCCTGAGCCACGCGTTGCCGCAGATGAACTTCGCCGCGCCGAAAAGAACCTTGTCGGGAAGACGATCGATCAATTTGTCGAACACCCCTTCCCCGCCGCCTCCGTATTTCGCATAGAGCGCCTCGCCGTATTCGGCGAGACCCTCGCCCGTCTCCAGATACCCGTGCGCGGCCTCCGCCGCCATCCCGGCGCTGTGGACGGCGGGGCCGATGCCCTCCCCGCTGAAATCCTTGGCCAGTCCCGCTGCGTCGCCGATGAGCGCGAAGCCCTCCCCCGCCGGACGCCGGACGTGCGCGCGGTGGACCGAATAGGCGTGTCCGCGGAACTTGGTGAGTTCCATCCCGGCGGGCAGCCTGCCCGTCGCGCGGAATTTTTCGAGCAGGATTTCGAGGCGCTCGTGAACGCTGGGCTTCTTGCCGATGCAGCCCACGCCGATGTTCAGGAAATCCCCTTTGGTGAAATACCACGCATAGCCCTTGAAGTCGGGCTCCGCGAAGAGCTCGGGCAAGCCGTAGTTGGGCGCCAGGGCGCTCAGTCTGTCGGCGCCCACGTTCGTCTCGCTCTCCTGCGTGAGGACGACGGATTCCCTGGAGGATACGTCGCCGAACGCCCTCGCGACCGGGCAGGTATGCCCGCCCGCCCCGATGACGACGGGAGCCTCGATTTGCTCGCTCCCGATATCCACGCGCATTCCGTTCGCCGTCTTCTCCACCCCCCGGACGCGAACGCCCTCGCGCACCTCGGCGCCGTCTTCCTGCGCGCGCCTTAATAGATACGTGTCGAACTGGCTCCTGATGATCCCGTAGCTCGCGGGCTCGCTCCACCTCGTCTCGAGCAGCTTGTCGTCATAGCCCACGAACACGCTCTGGAACGGCTGGATGGTGTGGGGATATTCATTCGGGTTTAGTTGCAGGTCGGCCATCACCTGCTTCGTCACCCAGCCCGCGCAGAGCTTGACGCGCGGGAACGCGGCCGCATCGAGCACGAGGACGCGGCGGCCGCGCTTCGCCAGCTCCCGGGCGGCCGTGCTGCCTCCCGGGCCTCCTCCGACGACGATGACTTCGGGCGCGCTCATTCCGATAGTTTCCATATTCGCAGGGCCATCTTGAACTTCCGCATCGCGGTCAATTCGATCTTCTCGAAGCTGTCGGCCACCTTCATGGCCTCGAACAGATCGCCCTCGAAATCGATGGCCGAGTCGCAATAGGCCTCGGCGAAGGCGTCGGCGGTGGGATTCAGCAGAACGCGCTTGAAAGAATCGAGCGAGGGGAACGTGATTTCGAGCGGCAGCACCTCGCGTCCCACCGTGAGGGCCGTTCCGTCCCACAGGCGGAAGCGGAGTCCGTAGTCGAGATCGGCGAAAATGTCCCTGAGAATCCCGGCGGCCCCCGAAGCGGCGGAGCGGCCGTTCGCAGTAGACGTGTTCATGGCCTCATCCTCCTATGCGGAATCCAAAGGGGATGATCGTTCAACGGGCGTCTTGCGTTTCGACTTTCTCATGGCCTCGTGAAGCGGACGAAAATCATACCAAGAATCCAAACTTCCATCTATTTTGAATAAACGCCCACGGGCCGTTCTGTCAACCTCTTTTTTGAGAGCGTGGGGATCAATCGCGATTGATGAGGGAGTGACTGACGCGAGCGGGGAGAGAGGGGTTGACAAATTTCAAAATTAAACCGATGAATGCTATATTGTGTAAAATCAACATGATTTAATTAATTATAGGAATGGTGAGTGAGTTGATCCGCTTAATTCTATCAACTAACTACGGAAGCTTATAGTGACCTCTCCCAGGTCAGAATCAATTGCGATGAATTGTACGCCGCCCACTTGCTGGATAGCAAGATACCGCACACATCCTTAATTCCGGCAAACAAAATTACGATGGATGACATGAGTGGTACTGAAAAATCGAATTCATACTGGGACTTCGGAGATAAAAGAGAAGATTTAATCCACAGGATTCACAGCTATCCTGCGAAATTTCCTGCTTTCATAACTACCAAGGCGCTAGGTTATGCCGAAGAGTTAGGGATCAATGTAAAGGTTGTTGCGGATGTATTTTGTGGGTGCGGGACTACTGCGGTGGAGGCAAAAAGGAATGGAAAAGACTTTTGGGGATGCGACATTAATCCTGTCGCTTCATTAATCGCACAGGTGAAAACTCATCATTATCGGGACTCAGTTCTGGCCCGGTACTTTGAAGCTATTAAGGCCGAATTTAGTAGAACGAATCCTAGTGAAGAGGACTATGCACGAATTACAGATAGGATGCGTTATTGGTTCGAAGAACGAAATATCGAAGATTTGATCCGGCTAGATCGAGCAATCCGCCGACAGACTCCGGCACGAGGTCGACATCGCAAGTTCTTTCTATGTGGATTTTCCAATATTTTGAAGCCGACCTCCCAGTGGTTGACCAAATCTATTAAGGCGCAGCGGGATCTGCAAAAATCCCCGCGTGGAGTAATGGAGGCGTTCGAGGAACAGTTTGCCTTTATGAGGAAAGCAAACCGACAGAACCGCTTTCCAACCCCTAGACCGAAAGTTCGCATCCGTAGGCAGAACTTTCTGGCATCAACGGAACCAGACTGGCGAGCTGATTTAATTGTCACAAGCCCACCGTACGTTACTTCTTACGATTATGCCGAAATTCATCAACTTTCTACGTTGTGGCTACGCTTCGCATCTGACTATCGCGTGCTACGAAAAAACATGCTCGGCAATCAGTACGGCGTGATACCACCCGAACCTGATAAAATAAATAATCTTGGGCCGACAGCAGTTGAGACATATCATTACCTGTTGCGTGAGGACCGACGCAAGGCACATTCGGTCGTGCGATATTTTCTAGATATAGATAAAGCCGTGGACAAATGCGGACGTATATTAAACGAGGGCGGGATGGGAGTTTTCGTTATCGGGAACACGCAGTATAAGAATGTCGTGATAAACAATGCGAAACACTTGGTGCACTGTATGGAGCGTGCGAATTTTCATAGCTTAGAAATTATCCCACGCAAAGTTTCATTGAAAATTATGACTCCATATCGAGATGCCCAAGGTCGGTTTACCCGAGATTCGACACAACGCAAAGTATACAGCGAAGAATATGTCGTCATAGGGAGAAAATAATGAGGTCCCAAACGCTGGTGATGCGACCCTATGCTCGTCTGCTAACCATGCTAGGTGACCAATTAATCAAGAACGAGCGAATCGCGTTGGTTGAACTTATCAAGAACGCCTATGACGCAGACGCTGGCCGAGTTGAGGTGCGTTTTGAAAATTTTCATGAGGATATGTCGCACAACGAAGATTCCCGAATCGTTGTATGGGACAACGGTAGCGGAATGAAATTAGAGACCGTTCGGACTCAATGGATGAATCCCGCTGGACCAGAAAAATATTTTGAAAAGAAGGATGGAAGCGGGAAAACACCCAGGAAGAAGCGAGTAATCCAAGGAGAAAAGGGTATCGGGCGCTTTGCTGTCCATAAACTTGGCAGAGTGGTTACAGTTACGACACGCCCGAAGGAAGCGGATTTGGAAACGGTGCTGGTTTACGACTTTTCTCGATTTGATGATGACTTCGTGCTTGAGAACAAACGACGTAAAGAGATTTTTCTAGATCAGATCAAAGTCGATTGCGCACAGTCCGAGCCCCAAAAACTTGCGGGTAAAAAGCACGGTACTGTAATCGAGATACAGAAACTAAAGGGAGTTTGGAATGATAAAATCATTGGGGATCTATGCCGGGACGTCTCTAATTTAACAGATCCGGTGTCGCGGATCACCAGGCGCAGCCGCAAGGCTTCCGACCGGTTCGAGATTGCCGTTTTCTGCAACGGCAAACCTCGGTCAATTGAAGCCGATAGCATGGAGACGTTGAAATCTCTAATCGAGGATAAGTCGGTATTGAAAATCCAAGGCCGCTTTAGTTCTCGAGAAAATCTTTTCCACTTCAATACAGAAAACAAGAAGGACAAAATTAGTCTCAAGGATGCAAAAATCACAGGTCTTTGGGTTTGGAGGCAACGATTTCGCAAAGTTGCTCCTCGTTCGGCACTTAACCAAAAGTACAACTGCGGAAATTTCACGTTCCATTTTTACATCTTCGATTTTTCACGAGCCATCGACGGCCGATACGCCTTGACTCAAGCGGAGAAGAATCTGCTCAAGGATCATCGGATATATCTGTATCGAGACGATATGCGAGTGTACCCATACGGCGATCCGGATGACGATTGGCTGAGCATTGACGTGACCCGTGGTACCGGGCGTGCGGGCGATTTTTTCAGCAACGACCAGATTATCGGCTGGATCGATATTACCCAGAAAGGCAATCCGAGGCTGCGGGACAAGACAAACCGCGAAGGCTTGATTGAGTCCGGTGGTGCAGTCGAGGATTTCATTTTTTTAGTAAAAATCTTTTTATCCTATATCAAACAATATCCTTACGCGCGCTATCAGGAACAGCAACGACAGCGCAACACCGCCCAGTTTGTTCGTGAAGGAGTAGTAGCCCGACGTTTAGCAGATCTAAAGGATAAGTTAAAGAAATCGGGGAACAGAGCCCACGTACGCCAGATCACAAAAGTCGAAGCGGATTATAAAAGAGAGAAAGGCTTTCTATCTCGGCGCGCCGAAATGACAGAAGACTTGGCTGGTGTTGGCTTATCTGTGGAAATGGCTTCTCACGACATTATGCTACTTATGAAGCGGGCTGAAGACATTGGTAGCCGCATCGCTCGCATAGCGCGAAGTCTAGACAGTGACGAAATTCAGGAGCAGGCTGATATGTTAGTTGGAGTGTTACACCAAATTACGAACGGAATGCGAGATATACAGAGTTTGTTTAAGTCATCTAGGCGGCGACGGAAAGTGCTCAAAGTCGAGCCGATTCTAGACAAGATCCACCAGATTTACAGGAGTCTGCTCGAACGATCAGAAATTCGTTATCAAAAGGTTGAGGTGGGCAGTTCGCCACTGACTGCGAACACTACTGACGGTGTAATCATGCAAGTTCTGATTAACTTGTTCGACAATGCTTCTTATTGGTTAGAAACTGTCGACCCAGCCAAGCGAGAAATCCGGGTCACTGTTGACAGGGAAGAAGGGGAACTGACTTTTTCAGACAGTGGCCCCGGTGTCGATACTGATGATCTGCCGTATATATTTGAACCTTTCTACTCCGGGAAAGGACAGGAAGGAAGGGGCTTAGGCCTGTACATCGCTCGCCAGCTATTGGAACGACATGACTATTGCATTAGGACCGTGGAGGAAGACCAGAAAGTTCTGCCGGGTGCTAACTTCGTCGTCAGTTTTGTGAAAGAGGATGCCTGATGGATCTAAAGTACCTGATGTCTGGTATCGGTGTAGTGATCGACGACAAGATCGAAAACACGGCCATAGATGAAGACGATAAAAACGGGAATGCAGATCCAATCATTCAGATTGTAAAACGAATCGAACAGGAGTGGAACCTGCCATTCTACAAGATGGACGGAATGCCTCAGGAGGAAGTGTGGTCCAATCTGCTACAGACCGCTAGTTTCATTATATTAGACTGGAAGCTGTGGCCAAATGGTGCTTCCCATCTAAAGAAAATGGGCATCGCAAAGAATATCCGCTTCCTTAAGCAAGCAAGAGACTATTTCGTGCCAGTGTTCATTTTCACCAATGAGAATAGGGTCGATGTAGAAAGCGAATTGCCTGAGGATGTGTACCAGGAGGATTCGCCGGAGAAAAATTTTGTGTTTATTCAGGAGAAGACCCGCCTTTTGTCTGATGACTCTTTGGATTTAAGCGTAATCGAAGAATGGATCAAACAAAACGCGTCGGTGTATGTCCTAAAAACTTGGGAGCAAGCTTTCTATACAGCAAAAAGAAATCTGTTCAGCACGATGTACACAAGAAGCCCAGATTGGCCTAGGGTGTTCTGGGAATCGTATATACAAGACAATATCGATCCTAGTTCATCCCTCACACATTTGATCAACGACAATTTGCGTGGGCGTATGCGAACAAATGCTTTCGAGGCAGACATTCTAGCCACTCCTCATGCTGAGGTTGCTACACAAGATTTGCGTTCTTTGATTGGTGAAACTAGTTTTTGTTCAAATGAAACTTTGCCAGAAGACGAAATCAGATGCGGGGACTTGTTCAAACTACCTAAACAGAAGTTTCTGCTCAATATCCGTCCGGATTGCGATTGTATTCCTAGAAAGGGAAAAGCTGACGAATTGGAGCTTTATTGCATCGAAGGCAAAAGGATAAGAGACACAGAAGTTAGCAATAAATTCAGCAATGGACATTTTCTTGAACATGTCTGGGAGAATATTATTTTTTCGGTTCTCGATGGGAAAAGCGTGCGGTTTGATTTCAGGAAACTCCGCGTTGAGAAGTATGCAGAGATAAAGGATCAGCGTATTGGTCGTCTATTACACCCCTATGTGACCAGAATCCAGCAGCGTTACGCTCTATATTTACAAAGACAAGGTTTACCCCGCATCCCGGAAGCGGCTGTCCAGTAGTTCAAAATTTTTTAAGTGATTCGTTTTTTTTCAATATCCCTGATATAGAGCGAAGAATTCTTGGACAAGCTCTCCCCCGATCCGAGGCTGACGGACTACAATGCCGAAAGTTACTCGATCTCAGAATTAGTTCTATGCCTTTTTATTAAATGATTTCTATCGAACGGTTCGCGGCCAAATGAAAGGCTGTGGATTGTTTTTTGTTCTTACTCTGCCATAAATATCGTTATCCTTAACCGGACGAACCACTAAGACGGGAAGCCCGACTCACGCGCCGCCGCGTCTGTTGCGCCATACTGAACCGCCGGTACCATCGCCCGCCGGGGAACACGCAGCGCCCCGGGCGACTTCTGCGGACGACGCCAAAGGAACATCTGATGTTCGACGCCGCCACCCTCATCGCAATCGCCGGAACCTTCCTCCTCGCGGGCGCGGTCAAGGGGGTCATCGGCTTAGGCCTCCCGACGGTCAGCCTCGCCGTTCTGGCGGCGGCGCTCGACCTGCCGAACGCGATGGCCCTGCTCCTCGCGCCTTCGCTCGCGACCAACGCCTGGCAAGCGGCCGCCGGCGGCCACGGGCGGGCCCTCCTGCGCCGGATATGGCCGTTCCTGCTGGTGGCGGCGGTCACCGTGCGGTTCGGGGCATCCGCGCTGACGCGCGTCGAGTCCTCCCTGCTGACGGCGCTCCTCGGGCTGCTGCTCGCGGCCTACGCCGCCGCGAGTCTGGCGGGACTGCGGTTCCACGCCCGGGCCCGCCATGAAAAGTGGCTGGGCCCGCTGGCGGGGCTCGCGAACGGCGCGCTGACGGGCATGACGGGGTCCTTCGTCGTGCCGGGGGTGATGTACCTGCAAGCGCTCGGCCTCCCGCGGGACGCGCTGATCCAGGCGATGGGCATGCTCTTCACGGTATCCACGCTGGCGCTGGGGTTCGCGCTCAAGGAGAACGGCCTGCTGCGGCTCGAGCACGGCGCCCTCTCCGCCTTGGCCCTGCTGCCGGCGGCGGCGGGGATGGCCGCCGGGCAACGGATACGGAAAAGGCTCTCCGAGCGGCTGTTCCGCAGGATATTCTTCCTCTCCCTCTTGGCGCTTGGCGCCTACCTCGCCTCCCGCGCGTTCGGCGGCTGAACGCCGCGCCCGCCCCGCCCGCCCGGGCGCGCCTTCGCCCGGAACCGGCCTCCTCCGTCAGCCGCGCCGAACCCTCCCTCCACGGGGTTGTTGAATAAGTCCCGATGAGTGAGGGATTGCCGGTTTTGCGTAGGGACAACCCTCCGTGGTTGTCCCCCATCGGACAGGCACGGAGGCCTGTCCCTACGGAATCATCGCGTCGCCGACCGAGAGCATACATGGGGTTTTTCAACAACCCCGAGAAAGAAGCGTTTGTATCGAAGGGCCAATCCCTACGAGATGGTGCGGTTTTGTTCGTCATTCCGGCGAAAGCCGGAATCCATTTGCGGGTGCGGGTGAACAGGCGGCGGCTTTTCATTCCCCGCCGATGCGCGGGACCCCGACGAAAGGCAAAAGGCGAAAAAATGGATTCCGGCAAACCCTCCCGCCTTGGTCGGGTCCGACACCGGAATGATGGCGGTGGCCAATTCCGAGCGAGGAGGACTTTCTCAACAGCCTCTCCACGGCCGGGTTCGACTTCTTCGCCCGGGGCCGGCGCGCGCATTTCCCCGCATTTGCCGTCATGGCGCGCGGCGGGGCTTTCGGTATGGTGGCGAAGCGCTCCGCCCCCTTCACGCGGGCGGGGCGGGCGAATCCCTCGCGGGCCGGAAGAATTCCTCCTTCTTCTGCCGGAATTCCCCCCCGCGGCCCTCTCATGAGGAAGACCCGATGCCGGGCGAACCCCGATCAATCTCTTCCCGCGGACGGGAGCGGGGCGGCGGAACGGCCCCGGGGCGGGAGGAGAACGGCGAATTCGGAATTCCTGAAAAATTGTATAAATTCGGATAAATTCACGGGGTTTTTCGACAAATTCCTGAAAATTTATTTCATTGATTTTCAAGGGGTTATCGATTTCAAGCGGCGTTTTCCGCCGAATTTCGACACGAAAAAATTCAGGGGTTACGTAAAATTCAAGGGCTGGAGGCGCCTAGCGCAGCGAGGTCACCAGCGCCACGCCCGCCACGATGAAGAGCGCGCCCCAGACGATGCGCGGGGTGATCCTCTCGCGCCTCCCGAGAATGAGCGGCGCGAGGGCGAGCGTGAACAGCGGCACCGTCGCCACCATGGGCGAGACGCTCGATACGTCCCCCATGCTCAGGGCGGCCATGAGCGTCAGCTGGGCGGCGCCCATGGCGAGACCCGCCCAGACGAAGTTCGCGAGCGATGCCCTGTTGAACACGAACGGACGCCACCCGGCGCTCGCCTTCAGGAACACCGGCCCCACGATGCAGGCAGAGACGGACTGCAGGAATCCACCGAACACGAGCGAATCCATCCCCCCCAGGCCCAGTTTCCGGAGCATGTGCGCCAGACCGAAGAACGCGGCCGACGTGAACGGAAGGAGCAGCGCCCGCCCCCTGGCGAGCGGGCCTCCCCCGCTCGTCATCCAGAACACGCCGGCGACGACCAGGAGGATCCCGAGCCACACCATGGCGGGCGGGCGCTCGCCCAGAAACATGAAGGCCCAGAGCGCCCCGAAGATGGCGTGGGTGTTCGAGATGGAACTCGTGGGCGCCACGCCGATTCGCTGGATCGATCTATACAGGAACAGCAGGGACAGCGCGGGCGAGGAAAGCCCCGCCGCCAGAAAGGCGAGCCAGTATACCGAGAACGATATGCGCGAGAAATCCACCACCGCCAGAGAGGCGGAGAAGAAGACGAGCTGCATGACGAGGACGACGAGGCTCCCCGTGTGTGGCGTGCTGCCGTCCAGCCCTCTCCTGGTCATGATGCTCGAGAGGGAGAAGAAGACTGCCGGGCTCAGGGCGACCAGTTCGAACGGCATTCAGACTCCGACCCGGCCGGCCCGCATCGACACGTCCGGCGGCAGTTGAAACGTATCAGACGACCCCCGGATTCACGATGTTGACGGGCCTTTCGCCCGCCAGGGCCAGGCGCATGTTCTCCGCCGTGCGGTCCATGGCGGCGACCTGCGTCTCGGGCGTGCGGGAGGCGTGGTGCGGACTGATGATGACGTTCTTGAGCCCCCACAGGCCGTGATCCTCCGGCAAGGGCTCGGGGTCCGTCACGTCCAGCCCCGCGCCGCCCAGGTGGCCGCCTCGCATCACCTCCAGAAGATCGCCGCTCACCACGGCCGGACCTCTGGAAACATTGATGAGGATGGCGTCGGGCTTCATTTTCAGGAGGTTCGCCCTGTTCATGACGCCCCGCATCTCGGGGGCCAGCGGCATGCACAGGATCAGGAAGTCCGCGCGCGGCAGGAGGGCGTCGAAAGACATGAACTCGAGCTTCGCCTCGGGCACGTAGGAGGGGTCTTCCGTGCGCGTGTTGACGAGCAACTCCATGCCGAATCCGTGGCCGATGCGCGCCGCTCTCCGGCCGATGTCGCCCAGCCCCACGATGCCCAGCGATTTGCCGCCCAACTGCACCGCGGGCATGTGCTCCCAGGTCTCCTGCTCATCCTTCATCCAGGCGTGGCGCGCGACGTAGAGCGCCATGAAGAAGGCGTGCTCCGCCACGGAGCGTCCCCGGACGCCCTCGACGTTGCACACCATGACGCCGCGCTCGTTCGCCGCGTCGACGTCGATGTTGTCCACGCCCGCGCCCGGCTTGGCCACCACCTTGAGGTTCGGGGCCATGTCCATCATCCCGGGCGCGACGGGCCGGAACACCGTCAGGATGCCCTCCGCGTCCGGCAGGAGGGGATCGATGGCCTCTGGCGTGTATTCGGCGGGCGCGACGACCTCGTGCTCCGCGCCCAGCCAGTCGGAAGCCACGTTCCACGCAGGCGTCGAATAAAGCGGATCGACAAGCACTACTTTCGCCATGACGTAAATCCTCTTATGAACTTCTGAAAAATCGCCTGCGCGTCTGGCCCGAGGCAAGCGACGCGCCCCGGCCGAAGCCGTCTATCGGCATAAAGATAGTTCGCAGCACAGGAACGGACCGGCGCACCCGGACTTCTTGCAAGGCAGGCGTCCCCGATGATTCAAATTTTTACCCGATGATCTTGAGTTCGGGCACCGATATGGGACCCGATGCGTTGGCGATAGCCACCTGCTCGGCCACCTTTCTGGCCGCCTCGCGGAACGCCCTGGCCGTCGGGTGATCGGGCTCCCCCGCCACGACGGGCACGCCGAAGTCTCCGCCCAGCCTCACCTTGACGTCGAGTGGAATGGCGCCCAGGAACGGGACTTCGTAGCGCTGTGAGGCCTTCTCCCCGCCGCCCGTGTCGAAGATGTTCTCGCGATGGCCGCATTCGGGGCACATGTAGTAGCTCATGTTTTCGATGATCCCGAGGATGGGCACGTCGGTTTTCCGGAACATCTGAAGGCCCTTGCGCGCATCGAGCAAGGCGATGTCCTGCGGCGTGCTGACGATGACGGCGCCCGCGAGGGACACCTGCTGCACGATGGTCAGTTGCGCGTCGCCCGTGCCGGGGGGCAGGTCCAGGACGAGATAGTCGAGCTCACCCCAGATCGTCTCGCTCAGAAACTGAACGAGCGCGCGCATGACCATGGGGCCGCGCCAGATGACGGGGCTGTCCTCGTCGACCAGAAAGCCCATCGACATGACCTTGAGGCCGTGCGCTTCGAGGGGCCGTATCTTGTTCCCGTCCTCGGCGATGGGCCGCGCCGCGGGGATGCCCAGCATCAAGGGCTGGCTCGGCCCGTATATGTCCGCGTCCAGAATCCCCACCCTGGCGCCTTCCCTGCCGAGCGCGAGCGCCATGTTCACCGCCACGGTCGACTTGCCCACGCCGCCCTTGCCGCTGGCCACGGCGATGATGTTCTTCACGCCCTCGACGTCCATCTTGCCCGCCATCGAGGGCCTCGCGGTGACGTGGCTCGTCACCCGGACGTTCACCGAGTTCACGCTCTCCAAAGAGCCGACCGCCAGCTTGCATTCCTGTTCGAACTCCTCCTTGCGCGGGTGCGCGGGCGTGGTCAACTGCAGGGTGAAGGCGACCGCATCCCCGCAAATCTGCACGTCCTTGATCATGTTGAGGCTCACGAGGTCTTTTCCGATCTCGGGGTCTCGCACCGCTCTCAGAGCCTCGATAACCTGGGCTTCGGTTGCTTCTGACATAAGGGGAATCCTCTAATCCAATACAGGAAACGCGCTGAAAAATCGTCCACCGGAAAGTTTCGCTCCCATGCCGGAGCGCATTCCTCTTATGGCGCGGATTTTTTCGCCTGTCAAACGCGCGAGGGCGAAACCCCTGTCGGGGCGCACGCGGATGCGCCGCATAAAAACAGGAAAAACGCCTTTCTCGGTTGACGCATCGGCTCCTTCTCATTATTTTTAGGCCGTCTCGTTCATCGATTCAGAACACACCCGAGCGATTCGTATGAACCCCGAAGGTTCGAACCAGTTAAAACAAGGAGAATCAACCCTTTGGATATCATCCTCTGCATCAAGCAAGTACAGGACCCCGACATCCCTCCCCGCGACTTCAAGGTGGACGAGGAGAAGATGGACGTCATCCCGCCCGCGAACGTATCGCCCGTCATCAACGGCTTTTGCGAAAACGCCGTCGAGGCGGCCATCAACTTGAAGGAAGCGCACGGCGGAAAAGTAACCGTAGTGACGATGGGCGACGAGAAAGCCAGGGACGGCCTCAAGAAATGCCTGGCCATGGGCTGCGATGAGGCCGTCCTGCTCCAGGATGAGGCCTTCGAGGGCTCAGACGCCTTCGCCACGGCGCGGATCCTCGCGGGCGCCGTTCAAAAGCTGGGCGCCTTCGACGTCATCCTCTGCGGCAGGCTGAGCAGCGACTGGAGTTACGGGACCACGGCGCTCGCCCTCGCCGAAGCGCTCGATCTACCGAGCGTGAGCCAGCTCCAGAGCGTGGAGAAAACCGACTCGGGCCTGCGCTGCGAACGCGCCCTCGAGGACGGCGTGGAGGTCGTGGAAGTCTCCACGCCCTGCCTGCTCACCGCAAGCAACGAGATCAACACCCCCCGCCTGCCCTCGGTCAAAGGCATCCTGATGGCGTCGCGCAAGCAGATTCCCGTTTGGAGCGCGGCGGATATCGAGATAGACCCCGCCTCGGTCGGGAGCGCGGCGGCCACGTTTGAAGTCACCAAATTCTACAAACCCGTTTTCGACGGAAACTGCGAATTCATCGAAGGCGAATCGCTCGAAGAAGCGGCGGGCGCCCTGGCCCTGCGCCTTCGTGAAGATAAAATCATCTAAGGGAGAAAGAACAACGCCATGTCGAACAACGTCCTCATCCTCGCCGAGCGCGCAGGAGACAAACTCGCGCTCGTGAGCAGCGAACTCTGCAGCATCGGCCGAAAACTCGCCGACGAAAAAGGCGGCTCCCTCGCGGCGCTCCTGCTCGGCGGCGCGGGCACGAACGAGTTGGCGAAAGGACTCATCGCCCTGGGCGCCGACAAGGTGCTGGCGGCCGAATCCGGTATCCTGGCGGGCTACACCAATGCGGCGTACCTGAAAGTGATCGACGCCGCCCTGGGCGAGGAGAACCCGAATATATTCCTCGTCGCCAACACTTCCATGGGGCGGGACGTGGCGCCCCGGCTCGCTTTCCGGCGCGGGGCCAGCTACGCGCACGACTGCACGGACCTGACGCTCGAAGACGGCAAGCTCGCCGCCGTCCGCCCGGTGCACGGGGGCAGCGCCATCAGCCACGTCCGCTCGAAAACGGACGCCCTCTCCATCGCGTCCACGCGCGCGAAGGCCCTGCCGCTGGCCGACATACAGGAGGGCCGCGAGGGCGAGTTCATGGAGATCGGCGTTTCCGTGGACGCAGACGAGATTCGCATGAACTTCGTGGAGGCGAAAAAGGTGGAGGCCGAAGGCGTAAGGCTGGAAGACGCGGAAATCGTCGTGAGCGGCGGCCGCGGCCTGGGCGGGCCAGAGAATTTCGAATATCTCCAGGAACTCGCCAAGGTGCTTAAAGCCGCCGTGGGCGCGAGCCGCGCCGCCGTCGACGCGGGCTGGGTGCCGACGCCCATGCAGGTGGGCCAGACGGGCAAGATCGTGAGCCCCAACCTCTACATCGCCGTCGGCATCTCGGGCGCGATGCAGCACATGGTCGGCGCGGGGCCGAGCAAGAACATCGTGGCCATCAACACCGACGCCGAAGCGCCCATCTTCCAGCGCGCGCGCTACGGCATCGTGGGCGACTACAAGAAAGTCATCCCCGCCCTCACGGAAAAATGCAGGGAATTGATGGACGCCTGATTTTCAGGGGGTTGTCGAAAAAGCCCGTCCTGAGAGCGATCGCGTTTGATGCAGTTCCTCCTTTCTCAGTCGGAACTGACCTCATCGGTCGCGTCAAATCCTCGTCTTGCATGCCACTGTATCGACCTCATCCTGAGTAGGCGCGCAAGCGCTCCTCCATCAGTCGCGTCAAACACTCATTCATCAATCGCGTTTGACCCCGCAGGCGCGAACTTCGCCCTTCGAAAGGCTCAGGACAGGCTCCTTCGAAACGCGGCTTCGCCGCTACTCAGGGTGAGGCGGTGCGTCGGGTTGCTCAGGGGGGAGGGAGATATTACGCGCCGGGGCAGCGAATGCGCCGCAGGTATCGCTCTTCCCGAGAAGGGAAGACCGACTCTTGAGAGATTTTTTTCAACACGCCCCCCTGGTAGTGGAGTGGCTTGGTACTTCACGCAAATTGTTTATCAACAACCCCATATGCGGTCCCTGCATTCGTATTGACAAGTCGACCATCGGAGGGTGTCGAAGGGGCTTCGAACAAGGACAGGCGCGACCTGTCCCAACTGAAAAAGCCCCTCAGGCGAGGGGCTGGTAGGCCCAGACGACGCGGCCCACGATTCTGTCGGCTGGTTCTTCTCCGTCCAGATCGATGTGGGTGACCGCCTCGTCGCGGTTCTCCGGCACCAGCCACAGGCGGGGCGGCGTCCACTGGAGCCGCTTGAGCGTGCAGCCGCCGGATTCGTCCCGAACGGCATAAATACCGTCGGGAACGATGGCCTTGTCTCGCCGGTCGATAACGACCACGGCGCCCGGCTGTATGAGGGGAACCATGCTGCGGCCCATCGCCCTGTCCACCCGGACCGAGACCAAATCCCCACGCCCGGCGATTTGAGAGACGTGGATGAGGGCGTATTCCTCGATGTTCTCGTCCACGATCCTGGCGCTTCCCGCCGCGATGGAGCCCGACACCAGGGGCACGGCGCGGAAATCCGCATCGCTCACCCTGCCCGGCGCCTGCAAGTTCTCGCTCATGCTCAAAGAGACGTCCAGGGGACCGACGCCGGGGGTTTCCCGCGCGCCGCTTCTGCCGAGGAGCCAGTCGACGGACACGCCGAGCGCCCGTGCGATCTCGAAGAGCCTGCTCGCGCTCGGCTCGTTCCGGCCCTGCTCGTAGCGGGTGAGGTTCGCCCACGTGACGCCCGCCGCGCGGGCGAGCTGGTTGCGGTTCCAGCCCTTGCGCTCGCGCGCGCGCGCGATGCGAAGGCCCAGTTCGTGCGCGTACTCGGAACGGGGTTTGGGAGATTCGGGCATAGGCTTCGTGGAGGGCCTTGAAGTTCCCCTCCCGGGGCGGATGTCGTCGTAAGACGCCCAGCCTATCACACTTTGGCCATCAGAGCGAAAAAAGGGTCCCCGCCACCACGCGGCGAGGACCCCCGGGGTTGGATTAGTCGTCCAGAACCGCCACGGCGCGGACGGGGCTGCCCGTTCCCTCGCGGAACTTGAGCGGAAGGGAGATGAACTGGAACTCGCCCTTGCCCAGCAGGGCTTCGAGGTTGCACAAGCTCTCCAGATGCGTGATTCCCCTCTCCCAGCAGGTTTTGTGCACAAGGGCGTTCACGTCGCCCTCGGGGCCGGGGCGCATGGAGTCGATCCCGAAATGGACGATCCCCTGATCCGCGAGCCATTCGGTGGCCTCCACGTTCAGGCCGGGGTTGTCCGATCCATACGCTTTCGTGGGGTAGGTGCGTGCGTGATGGCCCGTGCAGAGCAAGATGGTGCCGCCCTTGGGGATCGAGAGGCCGGTCTTCTTCACCGCTTCATCGAGGTCGTTCGAGCTGATTTCCGCCCGGGGGGCGACGTGCTGCAGATCGATGCAGATGCCGCGGACGATGCAGTTCTCGAGCGGGTACTCGTTCATCGGCTGCGCGTCCTGGTGGAAGTGGCGCGGCGCGTCGAGATGCGTGGTGCCGTGCTCGGGCATGGTGACGAAGTTCAGGGCGTTCCCCCAGACGTTGCCCGAATCCTTGAAGGCCTCTTCGTGGTTTTTCCACTCGGCGTAGAGGATGGGCGGCTGGCCCGGGTACGCGGGCGTGCGGTGGTAGATCTCTCGTGAAAGGTCAACGATGGTAGGCATAGATTTTTTCTCCTTTTCGCCTAAACGGTGCAGCGCAATATATGAAGTCCATGGTTCTTGTCCGTCACGTAAACGATCCCGCGCCTGTCCACGATGACGTCCTCGCTCTGGGTAACGAGCGTTTTGGGCAGCATGCCGAGGCGCTTCGCCGGGTCGGCGGGGATGTAGTGCGCGATCTCGCGCGGGTGGATGGGTTCGGAGATGTCGTAGACCCTGAGGCCTGCGTTGAAGTACGTCAGATAGACGCGGTCTTCTCTTTGCTCCAGGCAATCGAGCCCCTGGGGATGGTGCTGGTTGTGCGGGCCGAATCGTCCGCCGCGCTCGCAGAAGCTCTTGTGCGAGTAGCCGGGCGGCGGCTCGGGCACCGGGAAGAGCGACATGAGCCTCGGGTTCTCCTCGTCCTCGATGTCGACAATCGCCGTGTAGTTGAGCGGCTCGTCGCAGTTCTCCTTGAGCGCCTCGCTGTTGATGATGGCGAAACCCCGGCTGAGATAGGGATAGGCCGTGTGCACGGCGATGGCGCTGCCGAGCGGCGGGTAGACGTTGAAGCGGCTGACGAGTTTGGGGTTGGCGATATCCTCGATATTCGCGATGACGAATCCGCCCCGCGCATAGGGCAGATAGGCGCGCCCGTTCTCCGCATGGGCAGGCCCGTGCTGAAACACGCGCATCCCCTCGCTCCAGTCGTCCGACATATCGGTCTCCGCCCCCTCCTGTTCGGGCAGCCAGAAGCGGCCCGCCTCCCTGGGGTTTCGGGGATCGGCCAGATCCAGGATGCGGTAGATGTTCCCATCATAACCGGGCGCGTAGGCCGAGAGGTGGGCGTAGCGGCCGCCGTTGTAGAAATTGCGGTGCGTGCCGTCGGCCCCCGTCCGCCAGTGGGAGAGAAGCTCCGGCTCCGCGGGGTCTTTTTTCACGTCCCAGATATAGACGCCCTCTGCCTCGGGCGGGTCCTCTGGCCGCGGCCCCCAGCCGGGGGGGATTCTCTCCAGTGAGGTGATGAGCAGTCCATCCGCCACCTGCACCTGAAGCGTCCAGGTGTTGTCGGGACCCTCGATGAACCTGAGGAGTTCGGGGTTTTCGGGATCGGTTACGTCCAGAATGCTCCAGCCGCTCACCCAGAATTGCGAGAGGTAGAGGTAAAACCGCCCGTCCACCTCCTGAATCGCCGTCTTGAAGGCGGGCCTGTCCTCCAGGTCGTGGTAGCCGAGCAACTCCATGTTTTCGCTGCTGATTGCCGCAGGCGCCTGCGCGAGACTCATCGCATCCTCACTTATGATGTACTCTTTGACTCTTCGCCAAAATGTGGAAGAGAATGTCCGTCGAATTGTTAGCGGAGCCAAGCCTTATGTACCCCACTACCGCACGGCGGTAAAGCCCCGCAGCGAGTTTGCGCGCGCGAACGGAATCGCGGCGCGGGGCCATACGCCGGGCGCACTGCAAAGCGGAGAAGAAATGACCTCACCCGGCGTGGATTTGAGCGGCAAGGTAGCCTGCATCACGGGCGGCGGCCAGGGGCTCGGCGCATCGATGGCCGTCGGGCTCGCGGAGGCGGGCGCGGACCTCGTCCTCATCGGCAGGCGGCCCGAGCCGATGGTCGAGACCGCGAAGCGGTGCGAGAAATTCGGAGTGCGCGCCAGACCCGCCGTCTGCGACGTGACGGATTCATCTCGCGTGAACGCCCTGTTCGAGCAGGTCAACAGGGAACTCGGCGGCCCGCACATTCTCATCAACAGCGCGGGCGTCTCGCTCCCCAGCCCGATTCTCGAAATGATGGACGAACTCTGGCGCGAGACCATCGATTTGAACCTGAGCGGCATGTTCTACTGCTGCCGCGCGGCGGTGCGCCACATGCTCGAGGCGGGAGGAGGCAAGATCGTCAACTTGGGCTCGGGCGCGGGCAGCCGGGGCCGCCCGAACCAGGTGGCCTACGCGGCGTCGAAATCTGGGGTGCGGGGATTCACCGAGGCGCTCGCCGTCGAGCTTGCGGAGAAGAACATCCAGGTGAACAACATCGCGCCGGGCCGCTTCCCTACCCCGATGACGCTCGATCGCATCGCCGACCCGGCGCAGAGCGAGGAATTCCTGCGCTACGTTCCCATGAAGCGCTACGGCGAAATCGAGGAAATACGGCCGCTCGTCGTCTACCTATGCGGCCCGCAGAGCGACTTCATGACCGGGCAGACGATATACCTCGACGGCGGTAGCAACGCGCTCTAGGCCCGCACCACGTCGCACCGCCCGCCGTCCACGTTGATGGATTCGCCCGTGATGTTCGAGGCCAGGTCGGAAACCAGAAACAACGCCGCGTTTGCGCAGTCCTCGGCCCTTGTCAGGCGGTTCATGGGCAGTTCGGCGCGTCTTTCGGCATCCACTTCATCATAAGTTCGGTTCGTGATGTCGGCGATCCGCTTCGTCTGCCGGACGTACCTCGGCGTATCCGTCGTGCCGGGGTTGATGAGGTTCACGCGGATGTTCTCGGGGGCGAGCCTGCGTGCGAGCTGGTGCTTGTAGGCGGCGAGGCCCGCGTTCGGGATGCAGCCCGAGCCGTGGAATTCCGAGGTGTGGACGTGGCTCAGCCCCGAGAAATAGACGATGGCGCCCCCGCCCCGCTTTCTCATCTGCGGAATCGCGGCCTTCGTCAGGCGAACGGCGGCGCGGAGCTTGAGGTCGATGGCGAGGTCGATGTCCTCATCCGTCGTCACGATGGGGTCCGTGCGCCTGCTCACGCCCGCGGCGCTTACGAGAAAATTGATTCCCCCGAGCCGGGCGCAGGTCTCCTCCACCACATGCTCCGTCCGGCCCTGTTCGGTGAGGTCGCCCGCCAGCACTTCCGCGCGTCCTCCCGCTGCGATGATATCCGAGGCGGTCTGCTTCAAATTTTCCTCGTTCCGGGCCGCGAGGGCGACGCTCGCGCCCGCGCGCGCCAGCACCACCGCGCACGCCTGCCCGATGCCCTGGCTCGAACCCGTCACCAAGGCGATTTTTCCGCTCAAATCTATCGCGATCATCTATTCCCCTTTCCTTGCAATCCGTTCATACTCAAAACTGCGCCTGGATTGAATGCAGACGAAACGTCAACACCGCGACTCTTCAGCCGGGCGCTGGATTTTCATGACGATTTTTCTTATACACGAGTTGTCCTTCGGCGGCATTCCAGGCGGCGTTGACATTCACTGAGGCGGCGGGCCATGACGAAGAAAAGCATTTCGGACATCGACGTGCGCGGCAAGCGCGTACTCATGCGGGTGGACTTCAACGTCCCGCAGAGCGCGAATGGCCGCATCGCCGATGACCGCAGAATCCGCATGGCGCTGCCCACGATCAACCATATCTTGAATGGCGGCGGCCGCCTCGTTCTCATGAGTCACCTGGGGCGCCCGACGGGAGAAGGCCCCGAGGCCGACGCCAGATGGACGCTCGCGCCCATCGCCGAGCGCCTGGGTGAGCTGCTCGGCGAGAGCGTCTTATTCGCGCAAGACAGTGTGGGACCCGCCGCCGAGAGCGCGGTCGCGGCACTTGGAGACGGGGAATGCTGCCTGCTCGAAAACCTGCGCTTCCACAAGGCCGAGCAGATCAGGGACAAGGCGGCCTCGGGCGATGCGGCCTTAAAGAGCGAAAAAGACGCCTTCGCGCGAGGACTGGCGTCGCTGGCTGAAGTATATGTGAACGACGCCTTCGGCACCTGCCACCGCGACAACGCGAGCATGCTCACCGTACCCCAGATGATGGCGAATCAACCCCGCGTCGCGGGATTCCTGCTCGAAAAGGAGCTTCAGTACCTGGGCGGCGCGCTCGATGCGCCCGAGCAGCCTTTCCTCGCCATCATCGGGGGCAAGAAAGTTTCGGACAAGATGATGGTCATCGAAACTCTGTTGGGCAAATGCGACCGTGTGCTCATCGGCGGAGCCATGGTCTACACCTTCATGCGGGCGAACGGCCAGGAGACGGGCGCGAGCCTCGTGGAGGAAGACAGGGTGGACGTGGCCGCTCGGCTGCAGGCCATGGGGAGAGAAAAACTCGTTCTGCCCACGGACGTCGTGGCCGCGCGCGCCATCGAGGAGGGCGCGTCCTTCGAGGTGTTCCAGGGCGTGATTCCAGAGGGCCTGATGGGTCTCGACATCGGCCCCGAATCCGCGCAGCGGTTCTCGGAGATGATTTCAGACGCGAAAACCATCGTCTGGAACGGTCCGATGGGCGTCTTCGAGGTCAAGCCCTTCGACGCCGGCACGTTCACCGTCGCGCGCGCCCTCGCGGAAGCGACGAAAAACGGGGCGACGAGCGTCATCGGCGGCGGCGACAGCGCGGCGGCCATCGAGATGGCCGGGCTGAGCGGGCAGGTGAGCCACGTGAGCACGGGCGGGGGCGCGAGCCTCGAGTTCATGGAGGGGAAATCGTTCCAGGCCGTCGAAATTCTCGATGATTTGTAGAGGCCGCACGGATGCCGCATAATCGTCCCGCAGTATGAGGCTTTCAAGTTTTCAAGCCGTTTTCGAGGGTGCAAGCAAGTGAAGAACAACATTCTGGAGGCCATCGGCGACACGCCGATCGTCAGGCTCAACTCCATCGGCGCAGGCGTCGAATCGGAACTGTTCGTCAAGGTCGAATACATGAATCCGGGCCTCTCGGTGAAAGACCGCATCGCACAGCTGATCGTCGAGGACGCCGAGAAAAAGGGCGAACTGAAGCCCGGCGGCGCCATCGTCGAAGCCACCTCGGGCAACACCGGCGCGGGGCTCGCCATCGTCGCCGCCATCAAGGGCTACCGCTGCGTTTTCGTGATGCCCGACAAGATGAGCCAGGAGAAGATCGACCGGCTGCGCGCGTACGGCGCCAAAGTCATCGTAACGCCCACGGTCGCGCTCGACGATCCCGAAAGCCACTACAGCGTCGCGCGCCGGATCGTGGAGGAGACGCCCAACTGCATCCTGGCGAACCAGTACAACAACCCGAACAATCCCGAGTCCCACTACCGCATGACGGGGCCCGAGATATGGCGCCAGACGGGAGGCGAATTCGACGCCTTCGTCACCGGTCTCGGCACGGGCGGCACCATATCGGGCACGGGGAGGTTTCTCAAAGAAAAAAATCCCAATATCAGGATCGTCGGCGTCGACCCCATCGGTTCGATTCTCTACGGCCTGTTTTACGGGGAAACCGACCCAGAAGCCGGCTCCTACAAGACAGAGGGCATCGGGGAGAGCTTCAAGCCCAATACGCTCAGTTTTGAGAACATCGACGAGGTCGTCCGCGTGACCGACGGGGAATGCCTCCTGATGGCGCGCAGGCTGGCGAGGGAAGAAGGCATCCTGGCGGGAGGGTCTGCGGGCGGCGCGGTGGCGGGCGCCGTGCGCTACGCGGAATCGCTCGATAAGCCTAAGAGAATCGTCACCCTTATGCCGGATTCGGGCATGTTTTACCTCAGCAAGATATTCTCCGACGAATGGATGGTCGCCAACGCGTTCCTCACCGAGGAGGAACTGGAAGAAGAAGCGGCACCCAGGAGCGCGTCCTAGAGTTCGACGCCGAAAACAGAAGCCGCCCCCACGCCTACCGGGAGTCCCATGAAAATATCCACCAGAGCGATTCACCATGGAAAAGAACCCAACGAACTCACGGGCGCCGTGAAGCCCGACATCTGCCTGAGCAGCACGTTCAGGCAGCATACGCCCGGCGACCCGGTGGGCGATTTCGAATACTCGCGCTCGGGCAACCCGACGCGTGAGGCGCTCGAGATGAACATCGCGGGTCTGGAGCGTCCCGACGATGCGGACGCCGAGTGCCACGGGCTGGCGTTCTCATCGGGTCTCGGCGCGACGACCACGATACTCTTCGCCCTTTTGTCTCATGGCGATCACATGCTCTGCTCGGACGACGTGTACGGCGGTACGTTCCGCCTCATCACGGGCAAGGATTTCAGGGGATTCGAGAAGTTCGGCGTCGCGTGCGACTACGTCGATATGGCGGACGAGGAATCGCTGGCCGGGAAAATCAGGGAGAACACGCGGCTCATCTGGATAGAGAGCCCCACGAACCCGCTGCTCAAGATGGCCGACATCCAAAGCATCGCGGCGACGTACGGGAGCGACGGCGCAATCGTCGCCGTGGACAACACCTTCATGAGCCCCTACTTCCAGAGGCCGCTCGCCCTGGGGGCGGACATCGCCGTCCACAGCACGACGAAATACATCGGCGGACACAGCGACGTCGTGGGCGGGGCGCTGGTGACGAAAAGCCGGGCGCTCCATGAACGCATCCGGCACTACCAGAACGCGTTAGGGGCGACGCCCGCCCCCTTCGATTGCTACATGACCATGCGGGGCATCGACACCCTGCCCGTGCGGATGGAGAAACACCAGGAAAACGCCATGAAAATCGCCAGGCATTTTGAGGGGCACCCCGGGGTGGAGAAAGTCATCTATCCGGGATTGGAATCCCACCCCCAGCATGAACTCGCCAAAAGGCAGATGAGCGGCTTCGGCGGCATGCTGGCGTTTTATCTCAAAGGCGGCCTGCCCGAGGCGAGGAGGTTCCTCGAAAACGTCCAGCTCTTCACCCTGGCGGAGAGCCTGGGCGGCACGGAATCCCTCGTGGAGCATCCCGCCATCATGACGCACGCCTCGCTCACCGAGGAGAGCAGAGAAGCGCTGGGCATCAGCGACACCCTGATCCGGCTGTCGGTGGGCATCGAGGACGCGGACGATCTGATAGAGGATCTGGATCAGGCCCTGAAAGCGTAACCAATGGAAATCCGGCGAACGCTCAGACCGCCTCTACGGAAAACTGGAATTTAATTTCACTCACCTTGAGTCGCGCTCCGAAATAACTCCCCCCTTGGGGGTTGTCGAAAAACCCTCCCTGGAGAGCTCCGAAGAAGGGAGGGATTGCCGGTTCTCCCACCGCCTTGAACCGGGCGCTTTTTCCTCAACCTGCGCAGCGCTTCTCAACTCGCCTCATCCTGAGTAGCGGCGAAGCCGCATATCGAAGGATGCCCCTCGCCCCGGCGCGAGGCGTTCGACTCCCCTCGCCCTTCGAAAGGCCCAGGACAGGCCCCTTCGATACAAACGCTCCTTTCTCTGGGCTGTTGAAAAAGCCGGAGAGAGACAATTTGTTTGTAGGTGACAACCCCTCCTCGGGGTTGTCACACACATTCGGGGTTGTCACACACATATCATGCGACCCTGATTTTCGCCTCCACAAGGCGGGCCGCATGATATGTCAGACATATATGTCTGACCTACAAAAACCGTTCCTCCCCGGTCGCGTAAAACACTCGTTCATCAGGACTTTTTCAACAACCCCTTCTCAGTCGCGTTTGACCTTCGGCGGCTACTCAGGGTGAGGAGGGGTGGTTGTGCGCAAGGGCGGCAAATGCGTCGTCAATTCCGGGCGATGAAGAAGAAAATACCACCGTCACTCCGGCTTTCGCCGGAATGACGATGAACACTCTCGACGGAGAGCGACAACCCCTTACATGAAATACTTCCGGTCGTTCAGGTCGGGATACATGCCCCCCACCCACTTCGCGTAGCCGTTGAACAGGAGCGTCGGCCTTCTCTCGTTCGTCCCCAGCATGCGCTCGGTGGCCTGGGACCATCTGGGGTGATGGAACTTCGGGTTGATGTTCGCCCAGAAGCCGTATTCGGTGGGCGCCGCCCGCTCCCAGAACGTGCGGGGCCGCTTGTCGGTGAACTCGATGGAAACGATGGATTTTATGTTCTTGAAGCCGAATTTCCAGGGAACCACCAGACGCAGGGGCGCGCCGTGCTGCTGCGGCAGGGGATGCCCGTAAATGCCCGTGCCCATCATCGCCAGCTCGTTCATGGCCTCCTTCATCGTGAGGCCCTCCACGTACGGCCACGGGTACCAGACCTGGAGCTGCCCCAACGCCACCTTGCGGTTCAGGAAAGTCGTGAATTTGACGTATTTCGCCTTGCTCGTGGGCTCCACCTTCTTGATCAACTCGGAAATCCTGAAACCCGTCCACGGAACGGCCATCGCCCACGCTTCGACGCAGCGGAAACGATAAAGCCGCTCCTCGAGCGTCATGCCCTTGATCAACTCGTCGATGTCGTAGGTTTTGGGCTTCTTGACGTGGCCTTTCACCTCCACCTGCCAGGGGCGCGTCTCCATGCGCCTGGCCAGCCAGGAGATAGCCTTGGAGCCGCCGAATTCGTAGAAATTGTTGTACTCGGCCGCCACTTTTTCATCCGTCAGGGGCCGATCCAGCGTGAAGGCGGGATTCCGGCGCGCCGGGTACAGACCCACCGTTTGATCCTTGGGATGCGCAATCCCTTTTTTCGCCTGCGCCAGAGCGAGCGGCCCGTCGCGTTCGGGCCAGTAGGGAGGGGTCACCATCTGGCTCAGCATCAGGCCCGCGCCGCCCGCCAAAAACTTGCGGCGGTTCAAGAACACGGATTCGGGCGTGGCCTCGCGCTCGGGCATCGACCATTCGGGCTTTTTGATGTAATTCATTTTATCCCCTTTCGGGTGGCGGCTGGAGTCGGGTGTATTCTCCAGAACAGGCGAATCGTTTTGAGCAAAGCCCATGGATGCGGATCCGCCTTCCAAGACGGCCTTTGGGAATATATCATACAAATCTCACCAAAGTGAGGAAAACCGAGGTTAAGGAATCTTGACAGTTGGACCTGGCGCATACACTGGGCAAGCGTGTCCCACAAGCACAGCGTCCGCCATTCAATCGTGGAGACCCGATGTCTGAACTACGCTACCCCGTCGAACGCCTGGAGAATTTCATTCACGCCGTTCTCGTGGCGCACGACGTTCTGGATGACCACGCGCGCATCTGCGCCGTCCGCATGATCGAGGCCGACCTCCACGGGATGCACGGACACGGCATCTTCCGTCTCCCGCCCTATTGCCGCAGAATCCGCGAAGGCGGCTACAACCTGAGGCCCGACATCCGCGCCGAGCGCGAAACCCCCGTGAGCGCGCTGGTCGACGGGGACAACGGCTTCGGCCAGGTGGTCGTTACGTTCGCGGCCGAACTCGCCATTCAGAAGGCGCGAGAAAACGGGCTCGCGTGGATCGGCATACGCCACGGAAACCACGCGGGCGCCGCTGGCGTCTACGCCGCCCTGCCCCTCGCGCACGACATGATCGGGATGTACATGGCCGTCGCCAACGCCAACCACATGCCCCCCTGGGGCGGCGTGGACATGCTCCTGAGCACCAACCCCATCGCCTACGCCATCCCCGCGGGCGAGGAGCCGCCCTTCCTCCTCGATATGGCCACCACGGAGACTTCCTACGGGAAAGTGAAGGTCTACGCCCAGGAGGGAAAGCCGATGCCCGAGGGCTGGATGATGACCAGGGACGGAAAACCCCTCACCGACGCCACGCGCGCCGAGGAGGGTTTTCTGCTGCCCATCGGGGGGCACAAGGGCTATGGTCTGAACATGATGATCGGCGCGCTCGCCGGCGTACTGAACGGAGCGGCCTTCGGCTCGGACGTGATCGACTTCAACAAGGACTTCAAGACGCCCACGAACACCGGCCAGGTGTTTTTCGCCATGCGGCCGGACATCTTCCGCGATCCGGAGGAGTTCAAGGCGGAGATGGACATGAGGATCCGCGAGATAAGGAATTCCGCGCCCATGGAGGGCAAAGGCCCCATCCGGATCCCCGGCGAGAACCTCGCGCGCAGAAAAGAGCGGATGCGCCGAGAGGGCGTGCCCGTCGCCGCGCCCGTGCTCGTCCGACTCAGGGAACTGGCCGAAGGACTCGGCCTGGACGACAAACTCGCCGACTGATCACGCGAGGCTGATAAGCGCGCCTCCCGCGACGATGAAGGCCGCGCCCAGAACCATGAGCGGCGTCAGCGGCTCCATTCCTTGCGGCAGAAACCGTGAGAACAGGAGCACGAACAGGGGCTGCGCCGAGGTGATCGGCGTCACGACGACGATTCTCCCCTCCTCCAGCGCGAAGAAAAGCGCCGTCAGCGCAGAGAAACTCGCGACGCCCACGAGGATGAAATAGAACAGTCCCTTTCCGCTAAAATCCTTGCGACCGCTTCTGGAATTCGCAAGAACCAGGGCCATGACGATGCTCGACGTTCCCGCCATCACGAAAATCGCCAGCGTCTTGTAGGGCACGTCGGGCGAGGAGTAGCGGATGATGAGGTCGCGCATGACCCAGATGAGCGTGGCGCCGACGGCGTAGGCGATGCCGGTGAGCGCCCAGGAACGCATCTCGTCTTTCCTGATCGACAAGACGACGATGCCGCAGACGATGAGCGCGGTTCCCAGGGCGAGAATCGGCGTGAGCCGCTCGCCGAGAAGCAAGACGGCCAGCGTGCTGGAGAAGAGCGGCCCGAGACCGCGCAAAATACCCGAAGGCGCCGCCCCGATTCGCTGCACGCCCGCGAACTGAAACGTTCTCGATATGCTGGGGGTGATCACGCCGAGCCCCACGAACCAGAGCAGGTGCGGGTTTGCGAAAGCGCTCATCGGCACGCTCGCCGCTATCCAGGGCAGATAGAGCAGCGTCACCGTGGCCGAGGCCACGAACCCGCCGAACACGGGCGTCGCCTCCCGCGTCGCCAGACGCGAGAAGATGAACGTCAGCGCAAAGAAGGCCGAAGCCGCAACGGCCAGGGGAATTTCCGTCAACACATGCCTCGCCTCACAACCAGCATCATGAAAAAGCGCCCCCGGCTTCAGGCCAGGGGCGCCGATTCGACCAAGCGCCTGCTCAGTCCTGGATGATCAACTCCTCGCAATAGGGAGCGCGCGTCATGTAGACGGGTTCATCCTCGGTGATGAGAATGTGATCCTCGATGCGCACGCCGGCCCCGCCGGGAATGCCGGGCACGAAGATGAGCGGCTCGATGGCGAACGTCATCCCCGGCACGAAATCCACGCTCTCGGCCCCGGGCATCACCTCGCCCACGTAGGGCGGCTCGTTGGGCGATATGCCGCAGCCGTGCCCGATGAAGAGCTTGATGAAGTTGTCCTCAAGGCCCGCGGAGCGCGCGACTTCCAGGAACTCCGCCGCCGAGTCGTCGTTCGTGTAGCCGGGGCGCATCTTTTCGATTCCCGCCTTCAGCGACTTGTAGACGGTCGTATACACCTTCTTCTGCATGGGATGGGGCGGGCCGCCGGCCACCTTCGCGCGTCCGCAGTCGCCGAAATAGCCGTTCCAGCACGCGCCGATGTCGATGAAAACGATGTCGCCGTTTCTGATGATCTTATCGGTGGGAAAGCGCGTCGGCGGCGCCATATGCTCGCCCGAGGCGACGAACGGAGACGCCAGGTGCCCGAACTCCCCGCCGTGGGTGAAGAGCGTCTTCATGGCTTCGGCCGCCACGTCGAACTCGCGCACGCCCGGCTCGGCGTGGTTCAAGGCCGTGATGGTCACGGCGTCGGCGATGGCGCACGCCTGATGGAGGCAGGCTATCTCGTCGGGCGTCTTCTGCACCCGGCTCATGTACATGAACTGCTCGCCGTCCACGAAGGTGGCCTCGGGGAAGTATTTCTCGATCATCGCCCGCTGGGTGAACGTGTGCCCGTCCAGCCCGATGGTTCCGCTCGAAACCCCCCACTCGTCGAAACGCTTCTTGATGTCGGTGCCCACCGTGTGCTCGACCAGGCCCGGCTCCTCCAGGATGCCGATGGGCACGTAGTCGTCTATCCAGGGCATGCACTCCTCGATGCGGTGCGCCTCGCCACTCGAGGCGAGCAGCGTCGGGTTGCCCTCCTGCCGGAGCAGGACGCCGTAGGTGGTGGAGGAGCGGTACTGAATCATGATGACGCGCGCGCTGGTGAGGTAGCGCACGTTCTCGTCCTTCCAGAGGATGAGGGCGTCGATGCCCTTTTCCTTCATCGCCGCCTGGGTCTTCTCGACGCGCTCCCGGCGCATGCGATCCATGTCGATGCGGTGCTCCCAGTCGACCATCATCGAGCCGCGCGCCCACGTGGGGTAGTCCGTCATTGCGTATTCCTCCTCGAAAAACAAAGATTTCGGCCTGAAAATATCGAGTCCGCAAACGATTGCTCTGAATATGAAATTCGCGGCGACGCTAGCACCCGCGCCTTTGGCTGTCAAGAAATCGCAGGCTCGGCGGGGTTTCGAGGGCAAGCGAAAATGCGTGCGCAATCTCCTGCTCATTGACTTACATCCGCCGCCTCGCTACTTTCGGCGCAAAAGACACGCAACGAGCGCATTCGCCAAATCAATATGGAGAAACCCTATGAGCGGCATCTTGTATGAAGTGGAAGGCAGAACCGCCATCATCACCCTCAACCGGCCCGAGAAGCGCAACTCCTACACCGAGGAAATGGTGGACGATTTGTACGACGTCTGCCAGAAATTCATGAAAGACAAAGACGTATGGACGGCCATCATCACAGGCGCCGGGGACCGCGCGTTCTGCGCCGGGCATGACCTCACTTCGGTCGTTGCGAGCGAAGGCCAGTACAATGAGCACGACTCGCCCACAATGTGGTACGGCGAATTCGAGATATACAAGCCCATCATCGCCGCCGTGAACGGCTACGCCTATGGCGGGGGGTGCTCGATGGCGCTCTCGTGCGACATCCGAATCGCTTCGGAGAACGCCGTTTTCGGCTACCCGCAGCCCAAGTACGGCGCGATGAGCCTTGGCGGACACCAGCGCCTGCCCAAGACCATACCGCCCGGCATCGCCATGGAGTTCATGCTGACGGGCAGGAACATCACTGCGGATGAGGCCGAGCGCTGGGGCATGGTGAACAAGGTGGTGCCCCAGGACGCGCTGATGGACGAGGCGCGCGCCATGGCCGAACTCATCAACCAGAACGCGCCGCTGGCCGTGCAGCACACGAAAGAGGCGGTGCTGAAGGGCTTGAGAACGCCCGACGTGCGCGAGGGCATCGCCAACGCCAAACTCATCAGCTACCGCCTCCAGACCTCCCGCGACACGCAGGAAGGCCTCGCGGCCTTCATGGAGAAGAGAAAACCCGAATGGGAGGGCCGCTAACAGATATTTGCTGTCCGCCTCTCCATTCGCTTTAGGCGTAGCGCACATATTTCTTCATACGAGGAACCCATAGATGAACGATTCACCGAAAATCGGCATGGCCTTCATCGGCCTCGGCTGGTGGGGCGCCGTGCTCGCCGACGCCGCCCTCGCCTCCGGGAAAGTGCAGGTAACCGGCGGCTTCGCCCGCACGCCCTCTTCCCGCGAGGAATTCGTGGGCAAATACGGCGGGAAGAATTTTTCTTCTATTGACGAGGTGATGGCCGACTCCGAAACAGAGGCCGTCGTCATCGCCACGGCGAACTCGGTACACAAAGAAATCGCGCTCGCCGCCGCCCGCGCGGGCAAGCACGTTCACCTGGAAAAGCCGATGGCGCTCAGCGTCTCCGACGCCAAGGCCGTCGAGCAGACGTGCAGAGACCACGGCGTCAAACTCCACATGGGGCAGAACTTCAGGCGCTGGCCGATGTTCCGAAGAGCGAAGGAAATCGTGGAGAGCGGGAGTCTCGGCCTCGTGAACTACACGGTCGCCACGTTTTCGAACAACCACGGCTTCACCTCGGGTCCAAATAGCATGAGATGGGACGCCACGGAGAACCCGGGCGGCCCGCTCTACAGCTACACCATCCACCTGGGCGACGTGATGGAATACCTCTTCGGCGACGTGGAGGAAGTGAGCGGCTCATGCGCCAAGGTGGGCGGCCCCAACCCCCAGGAAGACGCCGCCGCCGCCATACTGCGCTTCAAGAGCGGGCTGATGGGTACGATATCGGGCAGCTATCTGGCGCCCTTCCATTTCGCCTTCGACGTGCAGGGCACCGAAGCGAACCTGAGCCTTTCCACCACCGAGAACCCCACCCTCAAGCGGCCCATCGACCTCATGGGCGGCCTCGAAACCGAAACCGTGGAACTCGAACACGACCTGGTGGAGGGGAGACTTCTGGCCAACCGCGAACAATTCGACGATCTGGTCGCCGCGATTCGAGAGGACAGGGACCCCGAAGTCACCGGACGCCACGGGGTGCGCGCGCTCGCCATCATGCGGGCGATTCTCAAGAGCAACGCCGAGAGGCGCATCGTGTCGATCGAGGAGATTCTGGAGACCGACTAGGCCGGAAACCAAGCCTCTCGCCACGGGGGCTCGATTCGCGTATAATCTCGACCGTTGGCCCATCGCATGTCTGCGACTTGTTCCGCCCGGACTCGTCCCGGAAACGGTTTTCCCATGGGCAGGCGCCGCGATACGCCGGATTTCACCCGCTCCAACAAAATCCCGGCGCTCGAATACCAACCCAAAGCCCAGGAGCGCGAACTCACCAGCAGGCTCATCGCATCCCGGAGCGCGAGCGAGCGCGAGGCGCTGGGCCAGAATCTGCTCGACGGCATCTGCCGCAGCCTCAAAATCTCCCGCGCGCGCCTGCGCGTGTTCGAAGAGCGCCAACCCCACAAGTTGCGCGGGGGAAGACTCGCCTACAAGCTCTATGGCGTCTATCACTGCGACAGCGCGGTGATCGAAATCGCCAATCTCACCTCGATCCGCAAACAGGTCGTCGCAGGCAAGACGTTTCTGGATACCCTCATCCACGAACTCATGCACCACATCGACAGAAAACTGCTCCGAATACCCTCCACGCCCCACGGCCCCGGATTCTACGCGCGCATCGAGGACTTGAAAGCCAAGCTCATGCGTGGGAGGGGCGGGGAGCGGGAAGCTCCGCAAGAAGCCGCCTGGCAAAAACCCAAGGACCTCACGGCGGCTCTTGAGTCGGCGGCCGCAGACGCCCGGTCGAGAAACGATCATTCGAACCGGGAACAGCCGAGTGAGGCGGTCTCCGGTGAGAGCCGCGTAGAAACGAGAAATTCGAGATCGGCCCTTCCGGAAGAATCCGACTCCCTGGCACAGGCGCCACTTGTAGATGCGAACGCAGAGAACCCTCCCCAAAAACCGCCGCGCGCCCGAGGAGAAGAGAGCATTTCTGCGAATCATCCCCCAAAAGACGCTTCGGGAGAGAAGGAGCCGCAACTGTCGTTTGATTTTTAGCAAAATGACAGATTTTGATTCATTAGAAAGTTTTCTTCTGAAACTGTCATTTTAGGAAACAACTATGGTTTCAATATGTAAAGACAATCAGAACAGAAAAGTCGCGTTCTAAGCCAACATTTAATTTTCCGAGAGCACTCGGCTTTGGGGCAGCTGCGGCGATAGTGTATCCTATGCGCATTAGTTGGAAGCGCCATCTGGAGACGTGCCCATGAAATTCATCCACAAACTCGGAATGCGGGGTCTCCTGTCGTTTCCTCCAGACATGGAACCCTTTGAGCTTCATGACCTCAATGTTCTTATCGGCCCGAACGGCTCCGGCAAATCGAACATCATCGAAGTCATTGAACTCCTTCGCGCCACGCCGACGGATTTCGCCGCCGCAATCCGGGACGGCGGCGGGGCGGAGGAATGGATTTGGAAAGGGGAAACCAATAACAGGGTTGCTGAAATAGAAATTGAAACCGGTGACATGTCCACCGGTCTCAAGACGCCGACCGGGCGGGCTTTACGCTACCGCCTCGAGTTCGTGGACAACAATACTCGCGTCGAAGTACTCGACGAAGCGATTGAAGAGACAAAACCTCTCCCTGGCAAAACAGATACTTATTTCTACTACCGTTTCCAACGGGGAAACCCCGCTGTCAACATAAGGGAACATGGCGAAACCATTCAGAAAGAAAAACCCCCTCGATGGATAGAAAGGCGTGAACTACAACCGGATCAGTCTGCTCTCAAACAAATCAAGGGGCCGGAATTATATCCAGAATTGACTTGGCTGGGACGACAATTTGAAGAAATCCAGATGCTGCGCGACTGGACCTTCGGGCGCTACACGAAACCACGTGAGGCACAACGGGTGGATTTGCGCGAAGACCGCCTCCTTGACGACTGCCGCAATCTCGCCCTTATCCTCAACAAAATCGAACACGAGCAGGTTTCACTTGAATTCAACAAGCTTCTCAAGCGCTTCTTTCCCTGCTTCGAGAATATGTCCACCAGGGTATCCGGTGGCAGGATACAGTTTTATCTGCATGAAACAGGCTTCCGCTCTGCAGTCCCGGCAACGCGTCTTTCTGACGGGACGCTCCGGTTCGTCGCGCTCCTCGCCACGCTGCTGACGCCTTCGCCGCCGCCGCTGGTCTGCATCGACGAGCCGGAATTGGGACTTCACCCCGACGCAATATCCCTCGTCGGTGATCTCATGGTCGAGGCATCCGAGCGCACCCAACTCATCGTCGCGACCCACTCGGATGCGCTTATCTCCGTCCTGTCCGGCAAACCGGATGCAGTAATCGCCTGCGAGAGGCTGGGCGAAGGAACGACGCTGCGTCGGCTCGACTCCGATAAGCTCGCGCACTGGCTGGAGGATTATGCGCTCGGCGACCTGTGGCGCATGGGGGAGTTGGGCGCTAATCCGTGAAAATCGCGATCTACATGGAAGGCGGAGGGCCAAAATCCAACTCCCAGGCCATGCTGCGCCAAGGAATGGATGCGTTTCTAGCGAAAATCAAAGACGCTTACTGCAAGAAGAAATGGAATTGGAAGCTGGTTCCTTGCGGGGGGCGAGACGAGGCGCATAAACGTTTTCAAAACGAACGCAGAAACAACAACGCCGACATCATCGTGCTCCTGGTGGATTCGGAAACCAAAGTCTTCAAGAAACCCGCCGCTCACCTAGCAGCGCGTGACGGATGGAATTTCGACGGCGTCGACGGCGATTTTATCCACCTCATGGTTCAGACGATGGAGACGTGGATAGTCGCCGATCCGGAGGCACTCGCTAGTTATTACGAGCAGGGCTTTCAAGCAAACACCCTGCCCCGCCACCAGAATCTTGAAGCGGTGAGAAAACGCGATATCGCACAGGCTCTAAATCGAGCCACTCAAAGAACGCGAAAGGGGAAATACCACAAAATCCAACATGCCAGACATCTCCTGCAACAAATCGATCCGGTGACCGTGCGCGAAAAGTGTCCACATTGCGAACGGCTGTTCGAGATACTCCTCGGGCGCATGGATTCCGGCGTATAAATCAGAATCCTCACTCAGGAGCCGCAACTGTCGTTCGATTTTTGATTTCTATAATCTGCTTTAGATAAACGACATTAGAACCTGAAATATAAAGTGAAAAAAATTCAAGCAATACGCCCGCTTGGAGCGATCTCCCGTTTCCCGCTTCGGGCGGTTGTTTTTCGTCCGGCGATTGGGTAAAGAAGTGATCTGGGCATACGCCATCATACAATCCAGAGCATATCGCAGAGGAGTTTCCCAACATGAGACCGGCTAACGATTCCGTCCCGAAACCCTGGGGACCGCTGGCGGGTTTTTGGTCCTGGCAATACCTGAACCTGTGGAAGACCGTCAAACTCGTCACGAGCAAACGGGTCAAGAGTTTTTACGAGAAATTCCCGGACGTCCTTCCTCCCGGCGCCTCCTTCCCCGACTTCGAGCTCAAGGACATCCGCGGGAACGTCCACCGCATGGCGGATTATCTGGGGAAGAAATACGTGGTGATCACCACGGGCGCCATCACGTGACCGCCCTACAGGCGGCAGGTGCCGTTCTATGAGGAGTTGCAGGAGAAGTACGCGGAGCGCGACGTGGTGGTCTTCAATCTCTACGTGAGGGAACCCCACGCGGGCGAGCGCGGATTCCCCGAGATCAGAAACCACGAATCCTACGAGCACAAGCGGAGCTACGCGCAGAAGCTGGCCGAGATCAAGAACATGGGGACCAACATCCTGATCGACGAGATGGACCAGAAGGTGCACGCCATGCTCGGTGATTTGCCGAACACCATCTGGCTCATCGGCAAGGACGGAAAAGTCGCCTACAAGTGCACGTGGTCGAACGCCGAGCACGTGGATGAATATCTGGCCCGGATGGTGAACGAGGACCCCGAGTTCGAGGGGATGCCCGAAATGGAGCAGACCATCTTCACCGCCCGCGCCGGCACGGCCATCTAGCGAAACCGCTCGCCTGAAAGCGCCCCCGGAGCCGGGGGCGTTTTTCGTTTCCGCCACGAACGGAGGAAAACCCGGACATGGACGCGCCGACAATCATCAAGGAGCGCCTCGAAGCCTACGGCATGAGGCTCAGAGAAGTCATGGAAGACGTCACCGATGAAGACCTCATGCTCCAGCCCGGCCCGAACGACAACCCCATGGGCTGGCTCGTATGGCACATGACGCGCTTCGAGGACAGGACGTTCTCGTTCCTCGGCAAAACCCCGGAACTCTGGATAGAAGGGAAATGGCACGAGCGCTTCGGCATGGCGCCCGACCCCGAATGCACCGGCGTGGGCTTCACGCTCGAACAGGTCCTCGCGCTTCAGGTCGGCAAGGACGCCCTGATGGGCTATTTCGAAGCGGTGCGCGGGAAAACGCTCCCCTGCCTCTCGGGGCTGAGCGCGGCGGACCTCGACCGGGAGGAAATCGATTTCTACACCAAGAAACCCATCAAACTCGGCCTCGTCCTGGGGAGATTTCTCGGCGACCACCTCTCGCACGTGGGGCAGATCTGCTACCTGAGGGGCCACATCGCGGGCTGGGGGCGATATCCCGCATAGTTCGCTAGTCGAGTTCTCCCAGTACCTTAAGCGCGCGCTTCACGTCCTCCTCGGGCGTCTCGTCGGGCACGCGGAAAAGCGGCTGCGTGACGCCCGTCTCCCTGAGAGCGGCCAGCATCTCGTTGCACCGGGATTTGGGGCCGCAGACGGCGAGGTCGTCCACCAGTTCGTCCGAGAGCGCCTCCCCCACCGCCCGGCGGCCGCCCTTCCGCCAGGCCGCGCGGATGTTGTCGGCGTCCTCCCCGTAGCCCCACCGCGTGAGCTGGGCGTGGTAGTAATCGCCCATCGCGCCGATGTAGAACCCGAGTTCGGGTTTGACGAGCGAACGCGCGCGCTCCAGATCGTCAAAGGGCGCCGTGTAGACGAAGGGAGCCACGTCGATTTCGGAGACCGCCCTGCCCGCCGATTCAGCGCCCTCCTCCAGGAATTCAAGCGCGTCCTTCGTCCTCGAAAAAGGAATGCAGAAAGGAATCCAGCCGTCCGCGATCTCTCCGGTCAGCCTCGTGTAGTTCGGACCATTCGACCCCAGATAAATGGGCAGACGCTCCTGCACCGGCTTTCGCCTGAGCTTGAAGCCGCTCATCCGGTAGATTTCGCCGTCCAGTTCCACGCGCTCGCCCCGGAACGCCTGGCGCAGGGCTTCGACCATCTCCCGGGAGCGCTTGAGCGGACTGCCGAAGGGAATCCCGTGCCAGTTCTCGATCACCGCCTTGCCGCTCGAACCCAGCCCCAGATGGAAACGGCCATCGCTCAACACGTCGAGTTCCGCCGCCGTCTGCGCCATGAGGCCGGGCGTTCTCCCGTAGATGTTGAACACCGCGGCGCCCAGCTTGAGCTTGTCCACCGCCTGCGCCGCCATGGCGATGAGTATGCTCCCGTCGCGCACCCAGGTCTCGGGAAACCAGAGCGAATCGACCCCCGATTCCTCGCACCACCGGGCGAACCGCGGCACGTCGCGCGCGTCGATGGTCTCCTGATGCCACAAAACGACCCCTTTTTTCGTCATGAACCGACTCCCTTTTGACAACGGCAACTCATCGAGTTTCGCGCTTGACAGACGCGAGCATCTTCCCTATAAACACTCACCGTGAGAATAATCAAACGTTTAGCGAGCATCATAAGCTCCAAAAGCAAAGCAGAAGCCCCTGAAAGCCAGTCCAGTCCCAAGGTTCAGGAATCCGCTTCCATGTCATCCGCAGACAATGCCGCGCGGAAAGACCCGCATTCCGCCTCGACGTCCCCAAATGGTGAATCTCCCAAGAGACAAACCGACCCGCAGGAGACGAAGTCCGCGAAACCGCGCCGCAGGCGCAGGCGTTCGCGCGCAAAACAAAATAATGGAGAAACCTTGCATAAGCAAAACGCAACGAAAGTAGAATCGAAAAAACCGGAAAACGACGAGCAGCCATCCAAAAACCGAAGGAAAAGAAGGCGCCGCAGCAAGAAAAAACCCGCAACAGTCGGAGCGCAGGCCGCGCCGCAATCCCCCCGGAAGGACACGGGCGCATCGTATAACGGCATCACCTACCAGAAGGACCCCGCCGACCTCGGCGTAGGCGATTTCGACCCGGCCGAGGCGCCCGAGGGATTCCGGGAACTCGGCTTCAGCGCGGAGTTGCTCCGCGGGATTCATGCCCTCGGGTTCGGCGCGCCCACTCCCATCCAGCGGGAGGCGATTCCCGTCGCGCGCGAAGGCCGCGACATCATCGGCTGCGCCCAGACAGGCACGGGGAAAACGGCCTCGTTCGCCCTGCCGACGATCGAGCGGCTGCAAGGCGGGTCGGGGACGCGGTGCCTCGTCCTGACCCCCACGCGGGAGCTGGCCATCCAGGTCTCGGAGCAATTCCACAGGCTGGGGAAACACATCGAAACCTCGTGCGCCGTCATCTACGGCGGGGTGGACTACGAGCCGCAGTTCCAGGCCTTTCAGGAGAAAGTGGACATCGTCGTCGCCACGCCCGGCAGGCTGCTCGATCACCTCAACCGGAAATCCGTTCATTTCAGGAAACTGGAGATACTCATCATCGACGAGGCCGACCGCATGCTGGACATGGGCTTCGCCGAGGAGATCACCGAAATCCTCAAACGCCTGCCTCAAAAGCGGCAGACCATGCTCTTCTCCGCCACCATGCCCCCAAAAATCCAGGATCTGGCGAACCGCGCGGTGAGCGACCCGGCGCAAATCAACATCTCGCCGCCCTCGACCCCGGCGGAGGGCATCCACCACGGCGTCTACCCCATCAGCATGGCGAACAAGCCGCGCGGCGTGCTGGGCATCATCGACAAATACAACCCCACCAGCGTCCTCATCTTTACGAGAACCAAGGCCGGGGCCGATGTGTTGTGCGATTTCCTGGTAAACGAGAAAATTTCCGTCGCCAAAATTCACTCCGACAGAAGCCAGCGCCAGAGGGAGAACGCGCTGGCGGGCTTTCGCCAGGGCAAGCACCGCATTCTCGTGGCGACGGATATCGTCTCGCGCGGCATCGACGTGACGGGCATCTCGCACGTCATCAATTACGACGTGCCCGAATACCCCGAGGACTACGTGCACCGCGCGGGCAGGACGGCGCGCGCGGGCCGCATCGGCTACGCCATGACGCTCATGTCGCCCGGCGAAATCACGCCCGTCAAGAACATCGAGCGCTTCATCGGCAAGGCGCTGCCCAGGGTCGGCATCGAGGATTTCGCAGACGACATCCACCAGCAAAATCTCGAGAGTGAACCCAAGCCCCTGGTCGGACAACCCACCGTCGCGCGTTACGAGCGGCTCCGCAAAATGCCGCGCCGCACCGGCCTCTCGCTGCGCTAGCTCGATTCGGAAAATGCGAAAATGGAGAATGCGAGTCCGTATTTTCCGGCGGCCCGATATTGAACAAAGATATAATTCAGGATTTGTGTTCGCCCGCGTATTGACCTCCGCCGGGGTCTGGGCTAGATTAGCCGTCAATTATCCCACAGGTTCAATGAACCCGAGAATTTCTATAAAGCCCGAACGTTCTGGGAGACCATGAAATGCAAAAATCCGACCTGATTGAAAAAATCGCCGGGGACGCCGGCATATCGAAAGCAGCGGCGGACCGCGCTCTCAAGTCCCTGCTCGACTCCGTAACGCAATCCCTGAAGAAGGGGGACCGCGTTTCCCTGGTCGGATTCGGAACCTTTTCTGTTTCCAGGCGCCCCGCGCGCACGGGACGCAATCCGCAAACGGGCGAGACAATCTCCATCAAGGCGAGCAAGGCGCCCAAGTTCTCCGCAGGCAAGAGCCTCAAGGACGCAGTGAACAAATAAACGCGGGCTCCTGAGGGCGGCTCGTACAGGAATCGCTACAGGGTAAAACCCCCGACGCTGGAGGTGGAATGTCCCGCGTCGGGGATTTTTATTTTCAAAAACATTTTGTGGCGGGCGCCTTCGCCTTTGCTCGGCATCGTTCTCTCTTCGTCCGTCGGGGGCTGTTGAAAAACCCCTCCTCACTCGGATTGACCACCGCCTTCATTGTCGTTTCGATTGTAGGGGTCGCATAGTATGCGACCCGTATTGTGAAGGCGGAAAGGCCGGGCCGCATGATATGTCAGACATATATGTCTGACCTACAAAAACCGTTCCTCCCCGGTCGCATAAAACACTCGTTCATCAGGACTTTTTCAACAGACCTTGTCAGGGGGGTAAGAAAAAAAAACAAAAGCCCCCCAACCCGGCAGGGGGCATCGCCTTTTTATGTCCCCCTGACAAGGGGGGTGATTTTAAGCCAACGAGAGGCGTAAAGATGGGTGGTTCTTCAATCGAGAGGAGCGTCCCCTCTACCTATGGCAAGGGCTTTTTCAACAACACGATTTGGCGCTGCTTGGAAACAACCTCAGGCGAGGAAGTCCTTGAACTTCGAGAGGAAGCGCGCATTCTCCGCCTCGAGTCCGACGGTGACGCGAATCCATCCGGGATGCCCGAACGCGCTGCCGGGACGAACGATGACGCCTTCGCGCATCAGGGCGTCCGTCGCCGCGTCGCCCTCGCCCACGCGCACGAAGATGAAATTGGCCTGGCTCTCGACGTATTCGAGCCCCATCCCGCCGAACGCCGCATAGAGCGCTTCCCTCCCCGCCCGCACCAGAGCGACGGCGCGCTCCTTGTAGTCGTCGTCCTCCAGAGCGGCCAGGGCCGCCGCCTGCGCGAGCTGGTTCACGTTGAAGGGATCGCGAACGCGGTTCATGTACTCGACGACGCCCTCGCGGCTCACGGCGAAGCCCACGCGGAGGCCGGCCAGGCCGTAGATTTTCGAGAACGAGCGCAAAACGACGAGCGGAAAGCGGTCGATCAGGGAGACGCTGTCGGGATACGCCGGGTCGTCAACGAAATCGCCGTAGGCCTCATCCAGGAGCACGAGGAGGCCTTCGGGCAGTTTTTCGAGAAAGGAGACGAGTTCATCCTCGGCCAATATCCCGCCCGTGGGGTTGTTCGGCGAACACAGGAACACGATTTTCGTGCGCGCGGAAACGTTGTCGAGAACATCGCCCAAGTTTATTTTCATGTCCCGCAAGGGAGAGAAAACGACGCTCGCGCCCATCACCCGGCTCACGTGCGCATAGGGGCTGAAGGTGGGCCGGGGGATAACCACCTCGTCGCCTTCGTTCAGGAACGTTCTGCCTAGGACGGAGAGCACGTCGTCGCCCCCGTTTCCCATGAACACCCGCGCCGGGGAGACGCCCAGTTTCTGCGCCAACCGGCCCGCCAGCGCCTTCGCCCCGCCGTCGGGATAGCGATGCAGGCCGTCGAGCGCGCCGCGAATCGCATCCATCGCGCCGGGCACGGGGCCGAGCGCGTTCTCGTTGCTGGCGAGCTTGACGACCTCGCTCAGCCCGTACTCGGCGGCCACCTCCTCGATGGAGCGCCCCGGAACATAAGCCTCAAGCGAGGAGACGCCTTTTCTCAGTAACTCTTCCACGTTCACAGTCTTGCACCTCTCTTTACCGTCTTCGCCTCAAACTCCTCGAACGGCGAACATATAGACCATTCAAGGCGATTTGACCATACACTCCCAGACGGGCGCGCACATGGGGTTGTTGCCCCCCTGACAGGGATTTTTGAAAAACCTAATTCCGTGAGCGGGCGAATTTGGCGCTTCCTCATCAGTCGCGTTTGACCCTCCCTACTCGGTCGAATCAAACCCTCATCTTGCGTGGCTGCCGTATCGATCTCACCCTGAGTAGCCGCCGAAGGCGGCGTATCGAAGGGCGCTCCCCTTCGATACGTTGACGACAGGCCCTTCGACGTGCTCCTTATGCGCTCCCTCGATACGGCGCGCAAGCGCGCCTGCTCGGGATGAGGAAGTTAGTACGCGCAAGGGTGGCAAATGCGCCACAGGCGCTTTTCCCTTGATGGGCTTTTTCAACAACCCTGGCAAGGGGGGTGGGGGTTCGGAGGGAATCACACTTCACCAGCCCCACTCCCTCGGCTTGAAAAGCATCCCCCTTACTGCTCTCGCCTTGAAAGGCAACCCCCCTGTCAGGGGGTAAAAACGATGCCTCCGGCGAGGGATTTTTTAACAACCCCACATAGAGCCCCCTTACGAAGGAACCGCACATCGTCATACGCCATGAAGCCCGGAATGTCGATGCGTTGCCCTCGGTGAGGGGGACGGGATAGAATATCCCTAACCAGCCGTCGAACGGAGACTCGTCTTGAGCGATGCGAAGCCCGACGTGAAACTGAAAAGACTCCAGGAAACCCTCGAAGAGATGGGGAGCGTTCTGGTCGCGTTCTCAGCGGGCGTGGACAGCACCTTTCTGGCCAAGGTCGCCCATGAAGTTCTCGGTGCGGGAGCGCTCGCCGTAACGGGCCGCTCCGTTACCCTCGCGGCGTCCGAACTCGAAGAATCCGGCATACTCGCGGCGCAAATCGGGATTCGCCACATCATCGTGGACACCGACGAGATCGCGGATGAATCGTTCGGGAACAACCCGCCGAACCGCTGTTATTTCTGCAAGAACGAGCTTTATTCCGTCCTGAGCCGCGTGGCGGCCGAGGAGAAGACGGCCGTCATCGTCGACGGCTCGAACGCCGACGACGTGGGCGACCACCGCCCCGGAATGCAGGCGGCGCGCGAGCTGGGCGTGAGAAGCCCGCTCATGGAAGCGGGCATGACGAAAGCGGACATCCGAAGCCTCTCCCAATCGTTCGGCCTCCCCACCTGGGATAAGCCCGCGCAGGCGTGCCTCTCCAGCCGGTTCCCCTACGGAGACCGCATCACGCCCGAGAAGATCGCCCAGGTCGAAAAGGCGGAAAGCGGCCTGCGGGCGCTGGGCTTCCGGCAGTTGCGGGTGCGCCACCACGGCGACGTCGCCAGAATCGAGGTGCCGAAGAACGACATCGCGCGGCTGGTCGACCAGGAGACCTCCAGGCAGGTGATCGCCCGCATGAAAGAGGCCGGCTTCACCTACGTGACCATCGATCTCGAAGGATTCCGCTCGGGGAGCATGAACGAAGTGCTCAAGTCCGCGCGCGGCTCCGACCTGCTCATCCTCTCGTGAACCCGAACCTCATTCTCGAACTCCTCGAACAGGTGAAAGAGGGCCGCCTCGCGCCGGATGACGCCGCTGCGCGCCTTCGGGACCTGCCCTTCGAGGATCTGGGGCACACGCGGGTGGACCATCACCGCGCCCTCAGGAACGGCTTTCCCGAGGTCGTCTTCGGCGCGGGAAAAACCAGGGAGCAGGTCGTCGAAATCGCAAGGAGCCTGATGGCGAAAGACCAAACCGTCATGGTCACCCACGCGGGCGCCGAGCAGGCGGAAGCCCTGCTCGAACTCTCTCCCCGCGCGAACCACCACGAAACCGCGCGCATCGTCGAAATCCCGTGCCAGAACCCGCCCGCTCCGGTCGGCTCGGTCGCTATCGTTTGCGCCGGCACCTCCGACATGCCCGTGGCCGAGGAGGCGGCGGTTACCGCGCGCATCCTCGGTTCGAATGTGACGCGCGTCTACGACGTGGGCGTGGCGGGCCTGCACCGCCTCCTGGCGGAAGTCGAGACCCTGCGCGAGGCGAACGCCGTCATCACGGTGGCGGGCATGGAGGGCGCCCTGCCCTCGGTGGTCGCCGGTCTGGTGGCGCGCCCCGTCATCGCGGTGCCCACGTCCGTGGGCTACGGCGCGAACCTGGGCGGACTCACGGCGCTTTTCGCCATGCTGAACTCGTGCGCCTCTGGCCTGAGCGTGGTGAACATCGACAACGGCTTCGGCGCGGCCTGCCAGGCGCACCTCATCAACAGGCAGACGGCCGCCTCGTGAAGACGATCTACTTCGACTGCTTCGCGGGGGCGGCGGGCGACATGCTCGTGGGCGCCCTGATAGACGTAGGCCTCGACTTCAAGGCCCTTGAAGGCGAGCTCGCGAAACTCGAAGTCGGGGGCTACTTTCTTTCTTCCGATAGCGTTATTAAACAAGGAGTTACATCCCGAAAGTTCAGCGTGAACATTACGCAGAAAACCCGCCATCACCATCACGAAGGGCATCATCACGGCGCGCACCATCATGGCCGCTCCTACACGCAGATCCGGGAAATACTCGAAAAAGCGCCGATTCCCGAGATTCCCAAAAGCCGCGCCATCCGAGCCTTTCACCGCCTGGGCGTCGTGGAGGCGGGCATCCACGGCGTCGATCTCGACGCGGTCCATTTCCACGAAGTCGGCGCGGTGGATTCCATCATCGACGTTACGGGCTATTTTCTGGGCCTCCACATGCTGGGCGTCGAGCGGGTGGCGGCTTCTCCGCTGCCGATGGGGAGCGGGTTCGCGCAGTGCGCGCACGGGCGGATGCCGGTTCCGGCGCCCGCGACCGCCAAGCTGCTCGAAGGCATACCCGTGGCGAAGAGCAACCTCGAGGGCGAGGCGCTGACGCCCACGGGGGCCCTGCTGCTCACGGAGAGCGCGGCGTTTTTCGGCCCCATGCCCGAGATGACGATAACGCGGGTGGGCTACGGCGCGGGCGACAAGGACCAGCCGGACACCCCGAACGCCGTTCGCGCATTCCTGGGGGAGAGCGAAGCGGGCGCCGAGGGCGACGGGCCACCCAACGCGGTCGCCGTGCTCGAAGCCAACATCGACGACATGAACCCCGAGCTTTTTCCGCACGTCATCGAAGGGGCGCTCAAAGAAGGCGCGCTCGACGCGTTCTCCATGCCCGTGACGGGCAAGAAGGGAAGGCCCGGGCAACTGCTCACGATTTTAAGCCCTCTCGCGAAACAGGACGCCCTCACACGCTTCATGTTCCGCGAAACCTCGACCCTGGGCGTCCGCCGCCGCACGACGCATCGCGCGGTCGCCGGGCGCGCGTGGGTGGAGGTCGACCTCCCCTGGGGCCGGGTGCGCGTAAAAAAAGGAACCTTCGAGGGTGCCCTCACGAATCTCGCACCCGAATACGAGGATTGCAGGCGTCTGGCCGAGGAAAGCGGGGTTCCGCTCAAGGAGGTAATGGAGGCGGCCCTCGCGCGCGCGAGAGAGATGACGGGGAGCGGGTGTTGAAGGTCCGCATTCTCAGATGATGCGCCGGACGCGGCGCAAGCCCGGTAAGAAAGAGTCGAGAAATCATCCATGAAGATCCGCCTGAAATTGTTCGCCGATTTCGCCGATAAAATGCCGCCCGAGCAGGACGCGGAGGGCGTCGCCGAGATCACGCTGCCCGAGGGCGCGAGCGTGTACGACGTGCTCGACCGATTCGGGATTCCCTACGAGGAGGCCTACATCGTCCTGCTCGACGGGCGGCACGCGAAGAAATCGGTCGTGATACCGGCGGGTGCGGAGCTTTGCGTGTTCCCGCCCATCGTGGGAGGGTGAGGAGAGAGGCTGAACAGCATCCGAAGAGGAAAACAGGTCAAACACAGGGGCAAACACGCAGGTTCGCTCTACGTCATTTTTGCCTTCGATTCTGTTATTTCTTACTTTTCTTCTGCACGACTCATCGTTTCCCGCCGAACGCGGCGTTCAGATCACGACGCTCAAGCACACCGCCCATGCCTTCGTGCCTAGGCCCGAAGAACGCGCCGGTGACCGAACCGGCGTCACCGCCGGTCTGAACAAAGGTATTGCCGCGCACTGCGACCGAATAGCCGAGGTCGCCATCCCCCCACGTTCCGCCGCCGTCAATTTGCATATTGGTGAAATCGAGTCGTCCGTCGAAGTTCGCCAGATCGACCGTAAGATCAGAATCGCCGACGACCACTCGCGCGGATGACGCGATTCCCAAGAGCGCTCCGCTCCATGTCACGCTCTTTGTCAACTCTTCATTGTCCGCCAGATTCGTCCACGGCGTTGGACCCGACGCCCAAGGCTGCGCCAAGCCGTTTCTCACAGCGACGCCGAAGGAAACCTCGCCACCCTCAATGCCCAAATCCCCGCGAACGTGAAACGACGTGTCGGTCCATGGCCCGAGATTCTCCACCGATATGTCTTTCGGCAGATCGCCGGGGGAAAATCGAGCATAGGCCGCAAGGAGAGCTTCGCCGTCGATTTTTCCCAAGGCGTATCCGGTAAAATTCCTGGGCGGGTGGGGTTTCAGGGTGGCATTCGGGAATCGTTCGGGATCAACATGGCCTGCAAATCCCACTGCATGAAGCAATTCGTGAACGATGGTGCGGATCATTCTCTCTTGCGGGTAAGATGCAAGCTGCTCGATGTCAATCAGCACATGCGCGCGTGAGGCCCTGGTCACCTCTCTCCTTCCCGTTCGTGGGTCCGTGCGGACAAAATACCTTTGACGCGCAAGTCCAATAAATGAGTCCTTCGCTTCATAAGGCCACTCCGCCTGTGGGATAAACTCGATGACGACGCTCCCCTCCGGCACGTCGAGGGTTGTCTCAGGGTCGGGTGCCGGAAAAATGCTGAACGAAAGCCTTTTATCGTACGGCAACGCCGCATTGATGATTTGAACGGCGTGAACCGCGTTATCCGTGAACCTCCCGCTCGTCCCTACGGCGACGCTGACGACTGGCGGCGTCTGAAATGTTCTGAGTCCTACGGCATTGCCTTCAGTTGTTCTTGGATGTAGATAATCGATGACGTCCCGCGCCCCCGCGCCCTCTCGAACTCGACCGGATGAAACGGAAACTCCGTTGCGCGCACCCGTCTCCACGAGCCGGTCCCTGGGCGGCGCGACGTCGGGGCCGATATGCAAGGAACCATCAAAATCCACGATCGGCGCCTGCGGCGCGTGAGCAGGCGTTTGCAGCGGCAATTCAGGAAGAATGGCCGGGCGTCGCGGCATCCTCGAACCGCCACCGCCGCCTCCACCACAACCCAAAATAAGAATCGTCGCCAAGAAAAACGCCAGCATGTTCCTGAACATTCTCACTTCCTCTCTATGATTGCGTATTTACGGTTGCGCCGAATTGGGACAGATTTTGTGCCTCTCTACAGAGAGCACTCCCTAGACAGAATGAGCAGATTCCCTTGGCGCTTGATGATTAAGGGTGATATCCGTTCTTCTTTAGCCATTGACGAGCAAGGTGTTTAGCTTCTTCGATATCGCTCTGGAACATTTCCTCCGTGAACACTCTTTTGCTTAAGTTCCTTTTCGCCAAGGTTCTACCGCGTCGATCAAGAACGATGCTCCTGTCTCCGATTACCTTGGCGATGCTGTACCACATGTAGGCTTTGATCGGGTCTTTAGGGATGATATGCCCGTTATGATAAAGTGCTCCTATATTGTTTGCGGCCAATGACACTCCTTGCTTCGCGGCCTTCTCGTACCACTTGATGGCCTTCTTCTCATCCCAAGAGACTCCGTGCCCGCTTCTGTACAACCAGCCGAGATAGAATTGAGCTAGCTTATAGCCAGAATCCGCCGCTTTCTTGAAGTGCTCTGCCGCCTGTTCATGATCTTCCTCGACCCCATATCCTCGGTAGAGCATATGTCCGAGCATCGTGAGGGCTTCAAGGTCTTTTCCCTTTGCCAGTTTGCGCAATCCGTCCTCTGATTTTTGGAACCACTTGTTTGCTTCTTCTTTATCCTTAAAGAACCCTCTTCCCGTTTGATACATGATGCCTATGGCGTACTGTGCGCGCGGGTCCCCGCTTTTCGCCAAGGGTAATATTTTCTCCCGCGCCAACTTATACTTTCCTTGTCGGTAGGCCTTTCGCGCCTCAAGATAATCAGCACTTGCAACTCGGTATGCACCTAAATTCAGAACGATGAAAAGGACAATCAGAATCGTTTTCTTGAACACGAAATCTCCTCCTAAGATGTGAGTGTATCCGGCCAGCCCTTACGCCGGGCCGGTCTCCCAACAACTCACGGATTCAGGGTGGGTTCCCACCTATTCCGGCCTCGGGAGAGGCCGTGTTTTATTCAGCGGGCGACCCGGACACAAGGTCGCTCCGCAAGCTGCTGGGAGTAAGAAAAGTGTATAGAAAGTGAAATTGTAGAGCAAGCGATGTTTTATTGTGCAGAGAAAATACTAGGGTTGTCTTCTATAAACGGAGATAATGCGGCTAGAAGGCCTATGTTTTTCACTCTCTCCAAAATGAATTTTGCGAGAGATTCATCTTTTGTTTTTATAGCCGCTTCATATGCTTTCATATAGTTTTCCATCGCTTTTTCTGATGGGCCTGTTTTAGCGTATATTTCCGCCATGCAGTAATAAGGTTGAGGCATATCGGTTCCACCCATCTTTAGCACTGTCATGCAGTCCGCAACGGATTTCTCATAATTCCCCATATCCTTATAGGCCATCGCCCTGTTGCTGAGGGCGGCAAGATCATCATTGCCTGATAAATCCCATGCCATATTCAGGTTCTCAATGGCTCTTTGGTAATCCCCTATAATTCCATACGCTACCCCTCTATTGCGGTAGGCAATTTGCCGCTCCGATTCATTCTCGCTACTCTCAATAACATTCGTGAGATATCCAATAGCTTCTAAGTAGTCTTGGGAGTCAAGTGCTGCTTTAGCTTTTTGAAAATCACTGGTTTTTCCTGAGTCATTCATACAGGCCTCAACTTTGTCAATCAGGGGGAAATATATACCCACGTTCTCTTGCGGACTCAGTATCTCTTCTTAGCCGAGCAACTACTTCTTTAATTTGATCACGCATTTTTTCTGATTCTTGCAAATGTCCTTTGATCTCTTGCGCATTTTTTCGCGCATCTTCCATAATCCCCCGCATGCTTATGGAGTTTATCAGTCCTCCTATTGCGAACACGAAAACCGCGATCGTAAAAATAAAGCTCATAAATCTCAGTAGCATTGTAGAGGACGAGTCACGCAAAGACACGATCTTTTCTGTAATTTCAATGTTAGCTAGCCGCATTTCTTCTTTGGTGGGGGGAAGATTATCTTGAAGATATTCTGAGGCGTTTGCATAGAACACAAAGGAAAATGCGCAAAGCAGAACAAATACAAAGAGATAGCGCTTCATTGGCAGTATCCAGATTATAGCAAAGTGAGGTAACACTATTGCACGGACTAGCGAGAGATACAAACACCATATCTCAGTGCCAGAAAGAGATTGAAAAGGTATTAAACTTGGAAATTCCGAAGGCAAAAACAAAACCGCTATTCCGCATCCGGCAGCAATCCCTTGCTCCTGTTCAGGGTTGAATCATTGTGGCAAAGATTCCGGCCCTCCCTTTTCGCTTGAATGTCCTACAAAATAGCTCGGATCGTCGCTGTCGGCGGGCGTGGTCATAGAGAGATGCGAATTGTCTTTCGCGTCCTGCTCCTTCCCGGCCTTTGGATCCGTCTTGCCGTTCGGCTTATTACAGGTTATATTACCGGTAATAACGCGGAGGCCAGTCATGAGCGATGTATCCCGGAGGCGCGCGACAAAAAAATACCGGAGCCGTCTGGCCGAACGCGGCATGGCCCGCTTCGAGGTCCTCGGGCGCGACGCCGACAGAGATCTTGTCCGCTCGTTGGCCAGACGTTTGGCCGAGGACTGTCCAGAAGCCGAGCGTCTGAGGAGCGTCGTCAGCCAAGGCGTCGCCGGAGAACCGCTGCGGAAAGGCGGAATCCTCGAAGCGCTGCGCCGCTCGCCGCTCGTCGGCGCCGAAGCTGTCGCATCCCGTCCATTCGAGTCCGGCCGCAAGGTTGATCTGTGAGCCGATATCTCCTCGACACCAATATCATCAGCAGCGTCACGAAGCCCGCGCCGCCGGAGCCTCTGCTGGCCTGGATGGCCGGGCAGGCCGACGAAAACCTCTTCATTTCCGCGCTCACCATCGCCGAGGTCCGCCGCGGCGTGCTGGAGAAGCCCGCCAGCCGCAAACGCGATCAACTCGAAGCGTGGTTCGCGGGCCCGGAGGGTCCATCGGCTCTTTTCGCCGGCCGCGTGCTCCCCTTCGACGAGAAGGCCGCTCTCGTATGGGCGAGACTCATGGCGGAAGGCAAGGCGCATGGCCGCTCCCGCAGCGCGCTCGACACGATCATCGCGGCGGTCGCGGAAGCCAATGAATGTATCTTCGTGACCGACAACGAGAGGGACTTCATCGGCGTCGAGATGTTCAACCCGCTTCGAGACGCGGCGCGATGAAAAGCCCTGGTTTCGTGGTCCGGCGGACCTGAGAGGAAGACCAACCCGCAAGGGGTTGTTGAAAAAGCCCTGATTTCGCGAATTGGCGAATGCAAACAACCGAGGAGGGGGTGCGTAACGGACAGGCCCTTTAGCCCGTCCGAGGTCGCGACCTGTCCTTTCGAGGCGGTTCGGTTTTGATCGTCATTCCGGCGAAAGCCGGAATCCATTGTTTTGCCTTTGCTTTTTTGTTTTCTGATTGATCCCCGCCAATGGCAAGGAGATGAAAAGCCAGGGTATTGCCATTCTGCTTGAAAATGGATTCCGTCGAACCCTCCCTCCCCGGTCGGCCCCGACACCGGAATGACGGCGGTGGTCAATCCGAGCGAAGAGGGCTTTTTCAACTTGCATTGGTCATAGACGAGGAACGCGTCGGTTCGCAATTTCTCTCTTGTAAAAATTCCTCCTTCTTCAGTCGGAATGCACCCCCTTCACCCCGGAGCAACCCCGAAGGGGGCCGCATCGAGGGGCCGCGGCGCATGAATTCGCATTTGCCCGCGTTTCCCCGCATTTGCCGTCATCGGATTTTTCGCGGAATGGGCGAGAATCCCGCGCGGGAAAGGAAGTGTTCTCATCGACGCGGAAAGGAGTGAACATGGAGCGGGCGTTTGGGTTCCGGGCGGCAGGGGCAATCCTTCACGCGATTGTTTTCCTGCTCGGGCCGGGCTTGATTCGCAAGGCTCGCGCGTATGCGGCGCCCGCCAAGGCGTGTTCCCTATCGAGTTCGATCTTCAGCGGGGTTTTGGAATTCCTGAAAAATTCGACAAATATCGACAAATTAAAGGGGTTTTTCGATAAATTCCGACAAATTTATCTCAACGAGAAAAAAGTAATATTACGTTATATTTCAATTATCTATGAGATGTTCCTCAAGTATTTCAAAAACATTTTATCGAGATTTGCCGACATAAAAAGTTTTTCGGATCCACGCATTTCCCCGCATTCGGGCGCAGGGCTCTTTCACGACGAAGGCGCATCCGGCGCCGGAAATTCCGGGCGGAACTGGCCCGGCGAGAGCCGCGCGGGCGGGGCCTCGAAAGGCGAAAGAAACGGCTATTCCGCGCCCTTCTCCCTGCGCTCGACCATGATGGTGACGTCGCCCTCGTGGATGCGCTCGCCGCGCTGGTTCAGGAGTTTGAGAGCCAGCGTCACCAGCCCCTGGCCCTTGCTGGAGACGCGCGTGGTCTTCACGACGACCTCGCCCGAAATCGTATCGCCGAAGCGGATCGGGCCGCGAAAACGCCACTCCAGCCCCAGAAACGCCTCGACCGTCCCCTCGATGATCCCGAGCCTGGTCACCAGACCCATGAGAAAGGAAAGCCCAAGCAGCCCGTGGCCCACCCGCTCCCCGAAGGGGGTTTCGGCCGCCGCCTCCGCATCGGTGTGCAGGTAGGTGTAATCGCCCGTCAAGGCGGAAAAGGCGTTTACGTCGGACTCGCCTATCGTGCGCGCGGCCGTCTTCCACGACCTGCCCACCTCGAATTCCTCGTAAAACAAACCCGTAGCCTCGTATTCCACGACACACTCCTCAGCGCAAAAGGAAACGGAAGGTGATTTCACCCCATTGCTCCCCCGCCTCGGCGCCCGGGGGAAGCGGACTGAAGCGCCAGCGCTTCAGGTTGTTCGAAGCCAGGCCTTCGAGATAGGCGCTCGCCTTTTTAATCGGTATGACGCGGCCGACCGTGCCGTCGGGCAACACCCAGAACCTGAGCACGATCTCCGTCGTGTTTTCGAGCCTCTCGAGTTTCGGGGGTTTCGGCTGAAACAGGATTCTCCGCCTCGCCGCGGGCCCCGCGATGGCGGGTCGTTTCCTGTTCCCGGACGGGCGGGAAAAATTCAGGCGCGATAATTGCTCCAACATTTCGCGGTTCGCTTCGGAACCCGGTAACGCCACTTTCCCTCTGCGCTTCAGGCCCCTCGATTCTCCCGCCTTTCCCCCAATCGGCAAAACGATTTCCTCCGGCGCCCCGCCGGCTTCGGAAATCTTCATCGGGGCCATCTCCCCGGGCGCGAGCACCGGCTCCGGCATTTCCAACGCGGGGGCGTCGGGCAGCGGCTTGCTCTCGGGCAACGCCCCCGGCTCGGGCGCTTCGAGCTTCGTTTTCACGGCGAGATCCAAGTCCCGCTCCGCCGGGGCTTCTTTTTGAAGCACACGGCTCAAATCCAATGGTTCCGGCAGGGGAATTTCGGGCAGCGGCTTCGGCATCAGCGCCTCGGGTATGGGAACCTCGCGGCGCACGAGATCGACCTCCATTCTGTCGGATTGTCCGGCGAATATCGTCGGCAGTTTGACGGCGGGGGCAAGCAGGAGCAATCCCATGTGAAGGGCGATGGAAACCAGAATCGTCAGGATGAGCGAAAAACTCATGGTATTCGGGTCGGCCTCCTTCGAGCTATTTCGCCGTCTTTTGCTGCACCCGTTTCGTCGGCGCCGTCGCAATCGACATGCGCAGGGCGCCCGCCTGTTTGGCGATATCCATCACCTGCACCACCAGACCGTGCGGCACGCCCTTGTCCGCCCGAATGATCATCATGCCCTCCGGCTGCACCTTCAACTCTTCTATCAACCGGCCCCAGAGCGATTTCAGGGGTACCTGATCGTTGTTCAGGAACACCCTTTCATCACGCGCGATGATGAGGATCAAATCCTTGCGCACGGGGTGTTCCTGCGTGACGGTGCGCGGCAACTCCACCTTGACGCCCGGCTGGAGCACGAATGAAGAACTCAGGACAAAGAACAGGAGCAGCAGGAAAATGATGTCGATCATGGCCGTCATGCCGGGTTCGGCCCGTACGCGCCTGAGGTCTCGAAATTTCATCGCTCACTCACCTCTTCAGCGTCTCGACGACCCGGTAGGAGTGCTTTTCGATTGCCAGGATGAGGCGGTCCGCCTTGTTGGTGAAATAGTTGTAGAAAATGAGCGTGGGTATGGCGATGACGAGTCCGGTCGCCGTCGTGATAAGGGCCTCGCTGATGCCGCCGGCGAGTTGGCTGGGATGAGCGATTCCCTTCTCGCTGATGATGGCGAAGGTGCGAATCATGCCGAACACCGTGCCGGTCAGACCCAGCAGCGGCGCAATGGCGGCAATCGTCCCGAGAGCGCCCAGATTCCGGTCGAGCGTGGTGACCTCCTGTCTGCCCGCGTCCTCCACGACGGAGCGGAGTTCTTCCCGTTCTCTGTCGTGATTCGCTATCGTAACGAGCAGTATCCTGCCCATGACCGAAGGATAGCGCCGGCAAAGCGTCATGGCGTCGGACACCTGGTTCTCCGCAACCAGATCCCTGACCTGCTGCAGAATGTCGAGCTGAATGATTTTCCTGGTGCGCAGATTCAAGGTTCGCTCCAGGATGATGGCCACAGCCAAAATGGAGCAAACACCCAACGGAATCATCAACACCCCGCCTCTGGCCAGAAATTCGAACATCAATACGCACCTTTGAATGAATGGGAGTCTTGGATTTTCACCGCCGCGCACGCTTCTCGGTTTGTTTCGTAATTCGCCTGATGGCGATTCGGGCTTTTCGCTTCATTGCGGGATCGTCCACGACCTTTCTCATCTTCCGGAAAATTCGGAGGGCGAGCGCGCGTTTGCCCGCTTTTTCATACAGTTCACCGGCGCGTCCCAATGCCCGCGCGACCCATATTTTCTGATCCGGGTATCGATAGGTCAACTTCAAGAACTCAGCCGCTGCGCCCGGACCTCTGCGCTCGGAGTACATCCGCGCGTGCGCGTAGAACGCCTCCGCCGCCAGCTCCGGCGCTCCAAACCCGACCACGACGCCCAGCGCGCGCTGCGCATCCGCATATTTTCTTCGCTTCCTGTACAATTCGGCCGCCAGGAGCGCGGATTGACTTCGCAAGTCTGCGCCTGCGAGTTCATTGTTCACGACCATCACAAGGTGAGAGAGCGCCGCATCATTCTCGGCCAGCCGAACCAGACAGCGCCCCAAGGTGTACCGAGCCAGCATTTCATAGTCATGGGCCGGGTACGTCTCCAAAAACTCCGTAAGCCTCTGCTTCGCCTCCGCGCACCGCCCGATGCCGGCCAGCGTTTCCCCGACGCCGAAAAGCCCGTCGGCGCGGAAACCGCCCGCCGGATACCGGGTCAACAAGGTCTCATATGAATCGAGGGCTTTGTCGATATCTTTTTTGCGTCGATGGATGCCCGCCACCCTTAAGAGGGCATGAGCGGCCAACTCGTTGCCCGGGTATCGCGTGATGACGTCCTTGTACGCCCTCAGGGCTTCTGCCGTGTCCCTCTGCGTGAGCAGAACCTCGCCGATCTGAAAAGCCAGGGAAATGCTCAGGTTGCTCTCCGGGTAACGGTCCATATACTCACGCGCGCCCGACAAGAATTTCCCATACTCCCCGAGTTGGAGGTGACTCAGCAAACGGCCATAGACGGCTTCCGAGAATTTCATGTGAGAGGGATACCGATTCATCATGAGACGGTACAAGCGGTTCGCTTCTCTGTAGCGCCCCTCGTTGTACGACGAGTCGGCGAGGCTCAAATATCCATCGCCCGCCAGGGGGGAATCCCTGTATGATTCGAGAAAATGGAGGAGTTTCTCCCGCGCCAGGGAGTAATCGCCCTTTCTGAAAGGCATGAGCGCGAGAATATACCTCACCCCGGCCACCTTCTCGCTCTTGGGGTAGCGCTTCAAATAGGCATGAAAGTTCTTCTCCGCCGCATCGAAGCGACTGCGCCGGAACAGCAGCCTCGCCTTCTGGTACAATGCTTCTTTGGCGACGTCGCTTCCCCTGTACTTCTCCTCTACCCTTTCGAAAGACCGCAAGGCGCCGTCGTAATTTCTGAGGTTGAAGCGGGCTTCACCCGCGCGGGCGAGGGCTTCCGCCGCCAAGGCGCCGCCCGGTCTGGACTCGAAAACGCGATCGAAGGCGAGCGCCGCTTCTTTCCAGTTCTTCCTCCGGTATTGAATCCACGCAAGCCCTCCCAGGGCGCGGTAAAACTCGGGCGCATTCTCGGGAACCGCCCGGAAGGCGCGAGCGGCCTCATCGAGATCCCCCAATTCGAAGGCCGCCTCTCCATACCACAATATCGCCAGACCATCCGGGGAAATCGTGGACCCCTTATCCGGCAAGAAAGCCCAATGCTTGAGTACGTTCAAAGCGCCCTTGAAATCCCTGAGCCGAAATGCGGCGAAAGCCGTACCCATCGCCGCGGAGCGGGCGGCGTCCTGCTCCGCCAGCCGGTGAACGGAAACCGGCGGGTAGTCGGCGCCCAAACGCAGGATCCCGTAGGCGCGCTTCACTTTGCCCAGATGGTAGAGAGAGAGGCCTTCCACGATCCTGGCCGTGCGATAGATTCTGCCGAGCGGAAACTCGTCGCTCACCTTTCCCGCCAGGGTTGATGCTTCTCCATACACCCCGATTCGGAACAATTTCCAGGCCAATTGCAGGCGCAAGGCGCCGGCCAGCATTTTTCGGCGATTGGCGCGGGAGAATCCCAAAAGGCGGGTTTTTAACGTTTTCAACCCTTTCCGGGATTTTCGGATCGACTCGATTTCAGCGGAGAGCAAACCCGCCTGTACGAAAGCCCCGAGGAGATGTTTCGGATGATTGCGCATGAACAGGGAAAATGCGCGCTTTGCATCCTCGACCCGGCCCAGGAACAATCGCGTCCATCCGGCGCCGTAAAGCGCTTCTCCCCGAAGCGCCTCATCGGGCTCGCCTCTTCCGGAACCGAGCGACTCGGCCGCCGCATAGCGCTCTTCCGCCCGGGCATAATCTCTTCTTTGCAGATAGGAATGTCCAAGCGCCACGAGAGCCTGAAGCGCCAGCCGTCCCTTTAGGCTCGCAAGCAACGTCCACGTCTTGAGCGCTTCATCGACGGAACCCGCCTTGGCTTGCGCCCGGCCTTTCAGGAAAATCGCCTCCTCATAGGCAAATCCGCCTTTCTCCCACGACCCTCCCTCCAGGAGACCGAGGCATCCCTCATAATCACGCGCCTCGCAACGCTCTTGCGCCAGGGCGTACCTTGCGGCCGCCACGTAGCGAAGACCGCCGGTCAACAGCAATTTCAACAAATTCTCTCTTCTTTCCCTGGCTTCCTGGACCCTTCTCAAAGTCAGAAGCGTCTCTCCCGCCCAGAAAAGAGAAGCCGCGCGCCAGTAATGAACCTTTGTTTTTTTCGCCAATGCCTCAAAAAGAGCGAGCGCCTCCACGGGCGAGCCTTTTTGCAAATACGCAAGCGCCGTGTTGAATTGTTCGCTCTCATCGACAAAGTCGTCCGACGAACTTCCGAAGAATTGCGTCAGGTCAAGGTCCGGTTTCTTCTCGGGCGGCATCGGGCGAGAGGGCAGACGAACGGGCGGTATCTGAGGCTCCACAAAAACGGCGGGAAGACGAACACCCAATCGACCGGGAGGAACGGGACGCACGCGCGCGGCGATGAGATGCTCGATGCTGGGCGACTCCACCACGACTTCGGGCAAGGAAACCGATAACTGCTTTCCGCCGGCGGCGCCTTCACTCTGCGCCCGCGCGGTATGCGCCGCCCCCAGACAGACACAGCACACGACCGCCAGGCCGGGCAGGAGACTGCGCCGCAAATGACAAAACGGGAATCGCATCATGCTTCCCTCACCTGAGCAGCGGCTTTTGGTTTTTCATTTTCCACTCACGCTCCTTGACCGAAGCCAAATAGGACTCAAGCCGGCGAACCCTCAGTCTCGCTTTCTTGATTTCCTCTCCCATCCGCACCGAAGCATGTCCGTTTTCGAGCGCCGCGATGCTCCGGTAATGGCGGATGGCCTCGTTCCACTCTCTACGTGATTCACGTATGGCCGCGGCGCGCCAGGCCGCCGAGCGCACCCACTCCTGATGACCTTCGCCCGAGCGCGTCAACGACTCGAACAGGTCGAGCGCCTTGCCCCTTTCGCCCTCTTCCTCGAAGCGAACGGCGATTTGAAAGCGCGCGGGACCGGAAATGCTCGGGTCGTTCGATTTTGCGGCGATTCGAAAAGCCGCAGACGCCGCTTCGGGTCTTTTCCTCCGAAGTTCAATCGCCCCAAGACGCAAGGCCACCATACCCGCTTTGTCGTTTTGGGGAAATCTGGCGAGAAAATCCGTGTAGGCTTGAGCGGCCTTGTCGCTATCCCCCATGTTCTCGAAGGCTTCCCCCAGCCGCAGAGCCGCCCCGGCGTCATGAGGGGCAAGGGCCATGATTCGGCGCAGCGACCCGGCGAATTCCTTCAAACTCTTCTCTTTCAGAAAACAAGACGCCCGATGCCGGTGCAATGCCAGTTTCTCCGGCTTCGGCATCTCATATTGCAGCGCCCGTGCGGACGCCTTCACGGCGCGAGCGCAGTCTTTTCGCTCGAACAACACGAGCGCCCACAGCCGGAGCCCCTCGCCGGGCTCGGGCGGGGCGAGCGCGTCCCAGGAGGTGAAGGCCGCATCCGCGCCCTTCCAGTCCCGCGCGCCGACGGCGTTGCGCGCCAGGAAATACCAGATCGAGCGCCTCCTCGAGGCGCTCACCGCCGCATCGCCCGCAAGCGGAAGGAGAAACGTCCGCGCATTTTGCAAATCGCCCCGCGCGCGGTACAGGCTGCCGATTTTGAGGCGCGCCTCGCGCTTGAGTTCCTCGGGAAGATGCGGCAGCACGGCCCGGAAACGCCTCAAGGCCTCTTTTTCGTCGCCGCGCTTCTCCGCCAACTCGCCCAGACGATACCGCGCCCGGACGGCCAGTCCGGGGCGTCTTGAGCCTGAGGCGACTCGACGATAATGCGCGCCCGCCGCATCGAATCTTGCGGCCTTCCACGCGCACTCGGCCCTCAGGAAGGCCACCTCCGGGCGCAGGGACCGGGGGACATGCACTTCGGGAACCGCCTCCACCAGGGCGACGGACCGGGCGCAATCCTTTTGCGCGTTGTGGATGAACGCCGCCCGCAGAACGCCCCGGTATACGGAGCGGACCATCTTGGGATCCGGCTTTTTCTCCGATCGCTTGAGTCCGTTGAACGACGCCAATATCTGCCGGTAGCGCCGGAGAAGTTCCCGCGTATCCGGATTCGGCTCTTTTTCGAGCGCGTCGGCGAGGCGCAGGCCGGACATGACAGCCTCGCGCGTATCCGGGCCGCGCCGGATGAGTTCGCCGTATTGGCTCAGCGCCTCTTTCTTCAAGCCCGCGCCGAGCAGGCAGTCCGCCATCCGGAACCGGGACGCGGAAGGGATCGGCGCGCCCTTGCCGAGGGCGTCGAGCGCAGAGACGAGATATTTCCTGCCCCCTTCCGCGCAAAGCCCCGCTTTTTCCACGCTTTGCAGGAAAAACAGGAGATAGGCGCCGTCCTTGGGCGGGTTGCGAATCAACCTCTGATAGGCCGGTGCGGCCTTTGCGTATTCACCGGCGCGCCACCAAGAGGACGCCAGGCCACGCTCCGCCGCCGCGCGCTGCGGTTCCGAAAGTTTCATGCCCAGAACGGCTTCGAACGCCGCTCCCGCCTTCTTGTATTTCTTTTGCGCGAAAAAGCTCGCAGCCTGGCCAAGCCTCAAATCCGCCCGGTTCTTCTCCCCGGAATTCCCCTGAAACAAGGAGTCGAACGTCTTCTCCGCCGAACCGAACTTCTTGAGTTCGAGTTGTATCTTCGCCAGCCGCAGCCTGAAGGCATGCGCCCTCGGATTGCGCGGGAAACGGCGCACGACCAGGCTGTACGCCTGCTCGGCCTCCCCGATCAGCGGAATGCGGTCCAGGGCGATGGCCCGCTCGAACAGGGCGTCTTCCACGCGGGGGTCCCTGGGCGCGGCCTCGATGAATTCATCGAGCGCAGCGACCGCGCCGCGCCACTCGCGGGCCGCCAGCCTGAGCGCGGCGACCCGGTAGAGCGCCTCTATCCGGTAGCGCCCCGACTTTACGGACCCGTAGGCGCGTATCGCCTCTTTCCTGTCCCCGAGCCTCTCTGCGAGCACGCCTGCCCGAAACCGAACCTCGCCGGCTCTTGCGTGGCGGGGATGGTTTTTCACGAACGCCCGATAGGCCTCGACCGCCTCTTTGAGCCGCTCGTCGCGGCGCAGCGCCTCTGCGAGGAGATAGCGCACTATCCAGGCCTCTTTTCCATTCCCCGCAGCTTTGAGATAGGCCCTGAAGGCGTCAATCGCAGGCTCATAGAACCCGTCGCGGTAGGTGTTGAGGCCGAATTCGAGGTGGGACTGCGGCGTTTCCCTGAACTGCGCGCGAACTGCGGATATCGGCGCGAGCGCGGCCCCCGCGAGAACCAGCGCCGCGATGGTGAGGAAGCTACGCCTCATCGTCAGGCTCCAGCAAGATATTGTCGATAAGTCTGGTTTCGCCGATATAGGCCGCCACGGCCATCCGGGCGGCGCCGCTTATTTCCTCCACCCTTTCGAGCGTCGCCGGGTCCACGATTTCCACGTAATCGACCCGGGAACCGGCATTTTCGAGTTCATCCACGCAAGCCCGGATGACGGCGGCGGAAATCCGCTCCCCGGACGCCACCTTCTTCTTCGCGTCGAACAAGGCGGCGCTGATGGCGCGCGCGCGCGTGCGCTCCCCGTCCGTTAAATAGGCGTTCCGGCTGCTGAGCGCCACCCCGTCGTCCTCACGGACTATCGGGCAGGGCGCAATCTCGACGCCCAGATCCAGGTCGCGCGCCATCCGGCGGATCAGGACGAGCTGCTGGTAGTCCTTCTCTCCGAAATAGGCCCGGTGCGGGAGACACGCGGAGAACAGCTTGAGCACGACCGTGGCGACGCCCCGGAAATGCCCCACTCGATGCGCTCCGCAAAGAGGCGCGCCCAGGCCGGGCACGTCCACCCAGGTGTCGTATCCGCCGGGGTACATCGAACTCGCCCTGGGCGCATAGACGATGGCCACGCCCATCTCCCGGCAGGCCTCCAAATCCGCCTCGAAAGTTCTCGGATAAGTGTCGTAATCCTCGCCCGCCGCGAACTGGGCCGGGTTCACGAAGATGCTTACGACCACGGCGCCGCACTCCGCCGCCGCGCGGGCGATGAGGCTTTTGTGGCCCGCATGAAGCGCGCCCATGGTGGGAACCAGGCCGAGCGGCGCGTCGTCGCGCCTGAGCGTTTCGGCCAGATCGCGCATATTTCGAGGCGTATCGACGACTTTCATCGGAAATCACCGGGGAAACGGGCGGCGTGCGCCTGAGCGGGCGGCGGTGGGGTATCTTCTCAAAATTTCAATGGGAAAAACAAGGCTAAAAAAGAGGGTTGTTGAATATCCCTCTGACGACAGGGAACGGCTTTCTCAATCGGCATGCGCCTATGAGATGACTCCCCCCTTGAGGGTCGTTTCCGACCGGGTAGCGAAAAACCACTCCTCCCTTGGGGATAAGGCTCAATCAACGAGAGAGGAAATTCACTCCCCCCTTGAGGGGGAGTCGAAGAGCTGAGGGCGTAAACCCGAAAGCGATTCGGTGGGGGGTAGAATTCGGAATGGCGATAAAACGCATTTTACCCCCCACCGCATCAGCCTTCGCAAAAACCGCTCGGCTTCATCGTTGGGCTTTCCCCTCGGGAAGCCCAACCCTCAAGGGGGGAGTGGTTCTTCTCTCTCGTCTGTTGATTCCAAACGCCGAACCACAAAACCGGGACTTTTTCAACAGCCCCGACAAGGGGGGGGTAGGGGGGTTGGTTTTCAGGGCTGAGGAATGACGGCGCGTGGCCAGCTCCATCGGCGGATGAAAATGGATTCCGGCTTTCGCCGGAATGACGACGGTGATCGGTTCCGACCGATGAGGAAGGTCGAACCCGATTGGTGAATGAGGGTTCGACCAAGCGGGGCCGGCTTTTTCAACAGCCCCCTCAAGAGGGGAGTGAACTTCAAAAGCGTGCGCGCAACCGAAAGCACTTCACGGGCTTTTTCAACAACCCCAAGCAAAGGGTTGTCTCGGCGAGGCGGCGCAGGCTTCAGGGGGATTCCGGTTCCAGCTTCTCGACCCAGAAATCCCCGGCGGGAAGCTCGGCCAGCAGTTCGGAGACGGATTTCCGGATGACGGGATGCACGAAGCCGGGCGCGATTTCGGCCAGGGGCGCGAGGACGAAGCGCCTCTCGTGAAGTCTCGGATGCGGCGCTTCCAGTCCCTTCTCATCGATGACGGCGTCGCCGTAGAAGAGCAGATCCAGGTCGATCACCCGGGGGCCCCACCGCTCCTTTCTCACGCGCCCCATCTTTTCTTCAATATCCAGGAGAAGCGCGAGCAGGTCGTGCGGGCCGATTCCGGGTTCGATCTCGAAAACGGCGTTGATGAAGGGAGGCTGCTCGACGGGACCGACCGGCTGCGTGCGGTACAGGGACGAGGCGCCGAGAAATTTTATCCCCGGGCTTCGGCGCAATTCCTCCCGGGCCTGCCTGATCCGGCGGACCGGCTCGCCGAGGTTCGCGCCCGCGCCGATGAAAGCACGCGCCTTATCGTTCAAAAGCCCGCCTTCTCGATTCTCTCCAACGCTTCGGTGAGCCTGGCTTCCGGAACCGTCAGGGCGAAGCGGATATATCCCTCGCCTGAGGGACCGAAGCCGTTGCCCGGAGTAGTGACGACGCCGCAGTTTCTGAGAACGTGCGCGGTGAACTCGGCCGACGTGAAGCCCTCGGGACACCGCACCCAGACGTAGAACGTGGCTTTGGGCGTATTCGCCTCTAAGCCAAGTTTTTTGAGGCCCTCCATCACGACGTCGCGCCTGCCCTGGTAGATCTTCCGCATTTCGGCCACGCAGGCCTGGTCCGCGCTCATCGCCTTGATGCCCGCTTCCTGCACCGCGCCGAACACGCCTGAATCCACGTTCGTCTTGATGGCGCCGAGACCGGCGAGGACTTCCGCGTTACCCACCGCGCTGGCGATACGCCAGCCCGTCATGTTGTAGGTCTTGGAGCACGAGTGGAACTCGACGCCCACGTCCTTCGCGCCCTCCGCGTTCAGGAAGCTGATGGGCTCGTAGCCGTCAAAGGCCATCTCGGAGTAGGCGTTGTCGCTGCACACGATGATGTCGTGTGAGCGGGCGAACTCGACGAGCTCGTTGTAAAAATCCACTTCCGCGCAGGCGGCGGTGGGATTGTTCGGGTAGTTGATGAACATGAGCTTCGCGTTTTTCGCCACGTCGGAGGGAATCGCGCCCAGATCGGGCAGAAAATCGTTTTCCGCGGTCAGGGGCATGAAGTGCACCTTGCCGTCCGCGAAATAGGTGCCTATCTCGTAGACGGGATAGGCCGGGTCCGGCACGAGCACGTGGTCGCCCGGGTCCACGAACGCGAGCGGGATGTGGGCGATGCCCTCTTTCGAGCCGATGAGCGAGATGACCTCGGAAGCCGGGTCGAGCGAAACCCCGAAACGCGAGCCGTACCAGTCGGCCACGGCCTTGCGGTAGGACGGCATGCCCTCGTAGGAGGGATACTGGTGGTTCGTGATCTTGCGCGAGGCCGCGTCGAGCTCTTCGATGATGTGATCGGGCGTCGGCAGGTCCGGGTCGCCGATGCCGAGGCTGATGATGTCCATTCCGGAGTCTGCGACTTCCGCCTTCATCCGGTCGATTTCCGCGAAGAGATAGGGAGGCAGGCGCTTCAGCCGGTGCGCGCGTTCGATGTTTATTGACGCCATGAAATTCCTCAAGGGTGATGTGGGACAGATATTTTCTTGTTCGTTACTTATGATATATCAATCAGTTGCAAGGTTATACTCACACAGTTTCTTGCAAGCTGTTCAGCTTTCCAGATTCTATGAGCCGGAAACCTAGCACGGCTTGAAAATGACGGCAAGGTTTGGGGGTGGACGAAAGATATTCGTATCTCCCCCCCATTTCTGATCCCCAACCCCAAAAACCCACACCCCATCCCCCGCGCGGATTGTGTTTCCCCGAAAAAAAGTGCTAACATCCCCGCGTTCAAGTTCGCGCCTTGGAAGCGCGCAGCCCATTCGCCCGGAACCTAGCCTGAGGAGCGCATTCCGATGACCCACGTCATCGCGGAACCATGCATCGACACCAAGGACACCGCGTGCGTAGACGTATGCCCGGTCGACTGCATCCACGAGGCGGCGGACGGCTCCAGCCCGATGCTCTATATCGACCCGGTCGAGTGCATCGACTGCGCGGCCTGCGTGCCGGCCTGTCCGGTGGACGCCATTTTCGAGGAAAGCGACCTGCCCTCCCAGTGGTCGAAATACACCCAGATAAACGCGGATTTCTTCGCGGGAGGCGGCGCGGCGGCGCCTGCGGCAGCGGCTACAGGCGGCGGAGCGGCGGCGGCCGCGCCTGCCAAGAAGGCGGCGCCCGAACCGGAACCCTTGCCCGAGCCTCTGGAGCTCACGCTGGAGGAGATGTACAAGGACCTCTCCGAGATGAGAGAGGACGTGGCCACCAACCGGGGCAGGGAAGACGAAGGGAGTCCGGCGAAGCGCTCCCCCACCCTCATATTCCTGGCCGCGGCGATCATACTCCTCATGGTCTACGGCATCTCGAACAATTTTTCGAAATCCGTGAACACGAGCATCTACGGGAAGCTGAGCGCCTTCGCGCTGGGGGACAGGAAACCCACGCTCTCGGGGGGCGTCTACTCGGTCAACCAGACGATCGGCGGCAAGAAATACACGATCGAGGTGTCCGATTCGATATTCGGCGGCAGGACGCTGCGCCTCCAGGCGCCGGCCGGGGCGTTCCAGCGGATTTACCACAAGGACGAGAAATTCTTCTCGAACGTCGCGAACCAGTACAGCCGCTACTACTATATGTACGTGGACGAGAAGAGCGACGGCACGGTCGATTCCATCCTCCAGGTGCGCGAACTCTGGAGCAGGGAGAACCGCTTCCTGGGCCGCTACCACAACCCGGTGACGCCGAACGAGGAACTCCAGAAATCCTACCAGGAGGCGGCGAAAACGCTCGCCAAACAGATCGGGGTCGCAGAATCCGGCGCGTAGGAGGGGCGCAGGCCTTACGGGCGCTGTATGTCGGACATATATGTCCGACATAAATGCGACCCTGTTTTTTCGCCTTCCAGCCATGGGCCGCATGATATGCGGCCCCTACAGGCCCAATCCGACAAAGGCGGGATAGAAGCCTTCCTCAGTTTAGTCGCCCGGCGCGCAGGGCGGGCGGCTACAGCGACGCCAATTCCGAGCAGACGGCGCGAAGACGATCCGCCAGAAGGTCCCGGCGCCGAACCGCTTCCTCGTGCCTGACCGCCCACGCCTGGACGCCCTTGCTCGATACGTCTTCGGCGAAGCCGTCCTTCGAGAACTCGTCCACCCACCTCTCCAGTATCGCTTGCGACTCGTCGGGGAGTTCGTAGTCGTAGACGGCCGCCCCGAAAGTGAAGTCCCTCGTGCGCATCCATCCGGCGCCCGTCCGCGAATACAGCCAGGCGACGCTGATCGGCCTCCGCCAGGCCGGGCATTTCGCCCGGATGCTCACCCCGGACGAGCCATAGAAAATCTCGCCGCCCGATTGCAACGCCGCATCCAGAAGGCGCTCCGCCACATCTCGCACTTTTACATCCGCAAACCCCTCCAGGAAGGAATCGCGCGTCAACCGACCGGACAGGCCGCGGGCCGGGGCGGCCGACGTCCTGCCGATGACCCGCGGCACGAGCGTCCGGGACGACCTGCCGTGGAACCGCTTGATCTCGACCGCCAGAACCTCGACGCCGGGCATCTGCGCGTTCAGGAACGCCACCACCCGCGCGAGCGGGTCGGGTATGGCGTCCGCCACGAACAGCAGGCGCAGACGCCTCGCCGCAAGGTTCGTGGAAACGCTCTCCCAGAAGCCCTCCACGTCGGGCTCTCCATCCGTCCGGAGCAGCGCCGCCAGCTCGTCCCGCGCATCGCGGCCCTGCGCAGCGGCCTGGGTCTCGAATGCGCCGCGCAACTCCTCCGCCGACCAGACCTCCGAGGCGTGCGCCGCATACTCCAGAAGCTGTCCCACGATCGTGCGCCGTATTTCAGTGTTCGAACCGCGCTTCAACTCCACCAGCGTCGGCACGGCGTCCTGGTCGATGATCAGGTGATCGACGGCCCACCTGGCGGCTTCGCCCGAAGATTCGGCGATGCCCTTCTCGCGGGTGACGAGTATCCAGCGGCGCGCGTCTCCGGGGCGGATCTGCTCGCCGTCGAGCAGTTCCGGGTGCTCGGCGATCAGCGCCTGGAAGTCGTCCTCGCTGGCAAACGGCGTCTCTTCGAGAATCTCCAGCGCGCCGTCATCGACCGATGTATAGATGCGTTCGGGCATAATCCACTCCTCACCTGGACCCGGCGGCGGAATTCATCCTTGAACGGCGGCGCCAACCGACGGGAGAGTAGAGAACCACCCCCCCTTGAGGGGGCTGTTGAAAAAGTCCTCCTCGGTCGGTCGATTCCTCCCTCATTGGTCGGAATCGACCACCGCCGTCATTCCGGCGAAAGCCGGAATCCATTTTCAAGCAGAATGACAATGCTCCGGCTTTTCATCTCCTCGCCATTGGCGGGAGGCAATCAGAAAACAAAAAACAAAGGCAAAACAAATGGATTCCGGCTTTCGCCGGAATGACGGTAATCTCGACTGGCGCGGTGTCAGGCATTGCCGCTTCCAGAAATCAAAAATCCACCTTGTCCGCCTCGTCGGTTTCCGGGAAGGGCCCCTCCTTTATCTCGATGGCCTTCGTGCCCGCTTCCAGGAACTCGATGCGGTGGCCCTCGTACATGAGGATCATGTCGCCGGGCGCAAGCTCCACGTCGGCCGCATGGCCGCCCTCCTTGGCGTAGACGCCGATACGCATCCGGCCCGAGCGGCATATCATGATCTGGTGGCGCGTCGTGTTGGCGGGGCGCTCCGTGACCTCATGATAGTGGGGGTTCACGACGGCGCCGGGGTTTCTGTTCAGCATGACGATCTGGAGCGGGTTCTCGTCCGGCGTCATGTGGGCCTTCGTCCTCCGCTCGGTTTCGGGGTCGGCGCCCGAGTAGGCTTCCGCCAGATGGGCGCGCTCTTCTTCCGAATCCAGATAGGGCGGGAAGGCGGCGTAATCGTCAAAATCGTTTCGGATGACCAGCGCCAGCGTCCTCCCGTCCGCGGCCTTCACGTATTCGACGCCCGCCGCTTCGATTTCTCCAGCCATCAACGCATCTCCTCAAGATGTCGTGAACACACGGACAGCAAGCATCAAAGCCCCAGCACGTCCGCCATGCCGTAGATGCCGGGGGATTTGTCCGCCACCCAGCGGACGGCGCGAACCGCGCCCGCCGCGAAATTATCCCGGCTGCCGGCGCGGTGGGTGATCTCCACCCGCTCGCCCATGCCGAAGAAATAGACGGTGTGCTCGCCGGGAACGTCGCCGCCGCGCAGGGTCTGCATGCCGATGACGCCCTCGGGGCGCACGCCGGTATGGCCTTCGCGGTGAAACACCGCGTCTTCTGGATATTTTTTGCCCGCCACACGGGCGAGGATTTCGCCCATGCGCACCGCCGTTCCCGAGGGGGCGTCTATTTTCTGGTTGTGGTGAGTTTCGATTACCTCGATGTCGTAAGCCTCGCCCAGGAGCCGGGCGGCCTCTTCTATCAGGCGAAAGGAGACGTTCACCCCCACGCTCATGTTGGGCGCCAGGACGCAGGCGATTCTGTCGCCGAAGCCCGCTATCTCCTCGCGCTGCGCATCGCTGAATCCCGTGGTGCCGACGACGGCGGCCATCCCCTTCCCGGCCGCCAGGCGCGCGTGAGCGACGCTCGCTTCGGGGACCGCGAACGAGACGAGCACGTCGCCGCTCAAAGAAGCCGAATCGCTGGTGAGGGCGACGCCCATTTCCGCGCAACCTGCGTGCGCGCCCGCATCCGCGCCCAAAGCTTCAAACCCCTCGCGCTCCAGCGCGCCCGAGAGGGTGAGGTCGTCCGATGAGGCGATCTGGTGGATGATGCGGCCCCCCATCCTGCCGCCGGCTCCGGCCACGACGATTCGTATCGACACGGGATTCCCCTTCCCTGCTAAGGAATATCAACAAGTCATTGATTGTAAAGTATTATACGCTTTACGCCCGAAAGTGGGAACCTGCCTGCGTCATAAGGGGTGTTGGAAGAGGAAACGCGGAAACGCCCGCTTTTTGACGGCTTGTTTGATACTATAAGGCGACGAGGATGTTCACTCTGGCGATACCGGCTTGGGGATTGGGACTTTTGGAAGCCCCGCAAGAAGAACACCAGGAGTCTTTCTGGATCAAGCGCTGCCAGAACGGCGACAGGGACGCTTTCGAGCCCCTGGTTCGCCAGAACGCAGGCAAAATCCAGCGCCTCGTGTGGGGGATGCTCGGAGAACGCAGGGAAGACGCCGACGACGTCGTCCAGGAGATATTCATCAAGGCGTATCTCGCATTGCCCAAGTTCCGGGGAGACGCCAAGTTCTCCACCTGGGTCTACCGCATTGCGGTCAACCATTGCCGCGACTACCTGAAGCGCGGGGGGCCGCTGCCGCTGGAACTGAGCGAAGAGCAAGTCGCCGCTGAACCCGCGCCGGAAGACGCGGAAGTGCAGGACGCGTTGCGCGAGATGCAGGAGAGGCGCGCGAGCGATGAACTCCAAAAGCTCCTCGCGCAATTGCCCGAAAAACATCGCCGGATCCTGGTGATGCGCGAACTCGAGGGAATGAGTTACGATGAGATAGGCGAAGTGCTCGAGATCAGGCCCGGCACGGTGCGCTCGAGGCTCAACAGGGCGCGCGCGGGTCTCATGCGCGCCGCCGAGAGCGCCCGGGAGGCGAAGTGATGCGCTGGTGGGAAAACATTCTGGGCAGAGGCCGGAACGCGCGGGACTGGGACGCTCCACGGCCCGAAGACGAGACGGTCGAGGAGCTCAAGGTCCTCTTCGAGGCCGCCCGCGAGGACGCGCCTGCGCCTGACGAGAAGCTCTGGGAAAAGCTGCGCCCCCGGCTCGCCGCCCATGAGGCGCAATCCGGCGGCGCCTTCTCCTTCGTCTCGGCATTGGCCGCGACGGGGCCGAGATTCGCCGCGGCGGCCCTGGGCGTCCTCCTCCTCGTTGCGGGCCTTTTCTGGAGCCAGGGCGTCGAGAGGCAGGCGCGCATCCCGGCTCCCAGGACGAATCTGGCGGTCAATCTGGACAGAAACCCCCTGAACCCCACCATTGTGATGGTCGGCAGCGCACTGGAAGCGCAATCGGGTCAGGACTTGCTCCGATACGTCGCCTACGGTTCGACGGGGCGTTAACCGATGAGACGGAGACGATGAAAAACTGGTTCACGAAAGATTTCATGAAGGCGTCGGCCGTGCTGTTGATCGTGTTCCTCGCGGGCGCGGGCACCGGCTACGTCGGCGGACGCAAATACGCGGAATACAAGCTCCACATGGAATACACCTCCCGCGTCCAGCCGTCCCGCATCGAAACCAAGGGACTCTCGGCGTCCGGGGCCCGCTCCGTCCGCGCCGAACGCGCCGGAAGCGCAAGACGCCGCTCCAGAGGCGAGAGACGCTTCATGCGCCGGCTGGAGCGGGACTTGAACCTGAACCCCGCGCAACGCGAAAACGTGGATCGCGCGCTCCAGAATCATTACGAGCGGATACGCGACATCAGACGCAGCATGAGGCCCCGGATCAACTCCATCATGCAGGAAATACGCCAGGACGTGCGCTCTTTCCTGGACGATGAGCAGAAAACGTCTTTCGACAGAATGGTCCAGAAATTCGAGGAAAGACGCAAAAGGCGATGGAGGAAGTACAGAAAGCACCGCCCAGACGACCCGGCCGGTCAGTCGAGGAAGTAGCAAGACGCAGCAGACGCACAGCGCCGCCAAAATGAAACACAAACGCCACACCGGAGGAAATCGAACATGAAACGTCAAAAACACCGCACCCTTTCGACAGCCGTCATGGCCGCCGTGTTGAGCCTCGGCCTCGCCGGCGCGTCCTGGGCCGCAAACGGAGAATCTTCCCGGGAGGCCGCGCCGAATTTCCCGCAAATGATCGAACAAATGGAAAAGATGATGGAAGGCGTGCATTTCATGGGTCCCCGCCACCGGGGACGCCGGGGAATGCGCGGCCCGATGCCTTACTCGGCGCGCCCGCTGGTTTCCATCGCGCTGAGGAACCACGAAGAGCTCAAGCTCACCGACGATCAGGTGAAACGCCTGAAGGACATCCGGGACGCGTTTTCCAAGAAGTCGGTCAAGGAGCGCGCCGAGATGAAGACCCGCAGAATCGACCTCAAGCGCGCGCTCGACGCCGAAAAGATCGACCTCGCCGGCGTGGAGAAGAAAATACGCGAGATTTCCACGATGCGAGCGGATTTGAGGATTGCGCGCCTCAAGGCGATTCAGGAGGGAAGGTCCGTCCTGAACGCGGAGCAGCAGAAGCAGTTGTCGAAGATCGCCCGGAAACGCCGGGGCCCCGGGTTCCGTAAGCAGATGTTCAAAGGCCCGGACTCCGGGAACCGGCCCCAGACTTACTAGACATCCCGACGCCCCGGGGCATGGCGTGAAAACCATGCCCCGGGCTTCCGGGCCCATCGGTTGGAGCCGCCATGTGGATTTTGATGTATGAGGTATACGCCGGTTACGATCTGCTCGATTTCGCCCTGGCGGGCGCCATCCTCGTCGTTTCGGGGATGGTTTGCCTTCTCCTGAGAGAACTCCGGCGGGATGATTTCCTGAACGTCGCCTCACCCGAATAGTACGGATCCCCCCCTAAAGAGCTATTAAAAAGTCCAATGAAAGAGGATTGCAGGTTTTGTAGGGACAGGTCGCGACCTGTCCCTACGGTCGGTGGCGGTCCTTCCCTCTTGGGTCAGAACCGACTTCTCGGGATCCACGACGAATTTGATTTTGTTCGTCATTCCGGCGCATGCCGGAATCCAGGGACTTTGCCTTTGTTTTTTTGTTTCTTCCGTATTTCCGCCAATGAGTGGGGGATGAAAGCCGGAGCGTCGCCATTCTCCTCGGCTCTGGATTCCGGCATGCGCCGGAATGACGGCTTCATGGTTCGGTTCGACGCATGCGCCGGATTGTAGGGATCGCATATATGCGACCCGCATTGTGAAGGCAAAAAGGCAGGGCCGCATGTATGTCGGACATATATGTCCGACCTACACTCACTTGGGCAAGGCGGAATCCTATTGCCGGCATTGCAGGCTTTTTCAACAACCCCTTGAAAACCGGATTGAAACTCACAGCAGCGCCTCTTCCGTCATCTCTCCTTCGTAGACGAGCCGGGTCTCCCCTTCCATGTAGACGTCGCGCACATCCGCGCCTGCGCCCTCGAAATATATCTTGAGAATCTCGCCGCTTCTTACGTTTACGTCCACGGGAGCGCTCACCAGCCCGCGCGTAGCGGCGAGTATCGCCGTCGCCACGGCGCCCGTGCCGCATGCCAGGGTCTCGTTCTCCACGCCCCGCTCATAGGTTCTTAAGATTACCGAATTCTCCCCGCTCACCCGGGCGAAGTTCGCATTCGCGCCCGCGGGCGCAAAGGCATCGTGCGTGCGGATCGCCCGGCCATCCGCCACGATCTCGACATTCTCCACGTCGTCGGTGAACTCCACCGCATGGGGGACACCCGTATTCATGTGATCCGCCAGAACTTCTCTCCCGTTGATATCGAGCTTGATGCCGACGCGGTAATCAAACGGCTGGGTCATCCGCAGCTTGACTTTTGAGCCGTTCATCGTCGCGTCGATGACGCCCGCGATGGTCTCGAACGACACCGAATCCGCGGCGATACCCAACTCCCTCGCGAAGCGCGCGGCGCAGCGCCCGCCGTTTCCGCACATCTCGCCCTCGGAGCCGTCTGCGTTGAAGAAGCGCCACTTGAAATCGGCCCGCTCGCTCGGTTCGATGAACATCAACCCGTCGGCGCCCACGGACTGGCCCCTGCGGCAGACTCTCTTGACGAAATCGATCATCTCATCGGCCTGGTGCTCCAGTTTCCTGTTGTCGATGAATATGAAGTCGTTGCCGCTTCCGCTGAACTTGGTGAATGCGATTTTGCTCACGGGATCCGCCTTTCTTCGATGAATGCCGGTATATGCTCGCCGCGTACGAGGTCGTCGTACGTCTCGCGCTCCCTGATGATATGATACTCCGCCCCGCGCACAAGAATCTCGGGCGGCCGGGGGCGCGAATTGTAGTTCGACGCCATGGTGAAGCCGTACGCGCCCGAACTCATGACGGCCACCAGATCGTCGCGGTGAAGCTCGGGCAGATCGCGGTCCTTGGCCAGATAGTCCCCGCTCTCGCATACGGGACCCACCAGGTCCGTAACATGCTTCGGCCTCTCCCGCGCCGCCTCCTCCACGGGCCACACGTCCTGGAAGGCCTGATAGAGGCTGGGTCGGATCAAGTCGTTCATGCCGGCGTCGATGATGACGAAGCGTTTCTCCGGGTTTTCCTTCTCGTACAGCACGCGCGTGACGAGAACCCCTGCGTTGCCCGTGATGACGCGGCCCGGCTCGAAAATCAGCGTGCATCCCAAATCCTGGAGCTTCGGCAATATGGCCGCCGCGTAATCTTTCGGCAGCGGCGGCGCCTCGTCGTGATAGGTGATGCCGAGGCCGCCGCCCAGGTTCAGGTAGCGGATGTCGTGGCCGTCGCCGCGCAACTCACGCACCAGGCGCGCCACGATTTCCACCGAATCGGCGAACGGGCTGCTCGATGTTATCTGGCTTCCGATATGGCAATGCACGCCGGAGGGTTCAACGCCTTCGAGCTTCGCGGCCGTCCGGTACTGCTCCCGCGCCCGGTTGATGTCGATGCCGAACTTGCTCTTCTTGAGGCCGGTGGTGATGTAGGGATGGGTCTGGGGGTCGACGTCGGGGTTCACCCGAATCGCGACCTGCGCCTGCTTGCCCTCCCGGCTCGCCACCGCGGCGATGTTCACCAACTCCTCCTCGCTCTCCACGTTGAAGAGTAGCACGCCCTTTTCGAGCGCGTAGGCGATCTCCTCGTCCGACTTGCCGACGCCCGCGAACACGACCCGATCGAGGGGCAGCCCGGCCTTCACCGCGCGGAACAACTCGCCTCCCGAAACGATGTCCAGCCCGCCGCCCATCGCGCCGAACAGCCGGAGAATCGCCAGGTTCGAATTGCTCTTCATGGCGAAGCAGATGAGGTGCGGGACGGATGCGAACGCCTCGTCGAAGACGCGGAAATGCCTCGTAAGCGTCTCGTGGCTGTAGGCGTAAAAAGGCGTTCCCACCTCCTCCGCCAGCTGCGTCAGGGATACGCCCTCGGCGCACAACTCTCCGTCTTTGTAGTCAAAATGGTGCATTCTGAAAGCTCACTTTCTGAGTCCCGCCAGGTGCCGGGTTGTCATAAACTCCCGGCGACCGGACTCCTGGGAGGTTTCGGCGGTCCCTTGACGCCGCAACCCGCAGCCATGCAGGCAATCGCGACCATCAGGACGCCCACCATTAAAATTCTCTTCATCACCCTATATTCCCAATCGTTTTCTCTCGGCGCGAATCTGCGCCCGTACGCTTCTCCTGGAGGCTCCCCCCGCGCTGTTTCTCGCGCGCAGGGATTTCTCCAAAGCCGTTTCCGCCAAATCATTCACGTTGATTCGGGAGTCCGCTTCTTCCAGATCCCCGGCGCTCAACTCCCCGAGGGCCACCCCCTTCTCGACCGCGATCCGCACGGCGCGTCCCGCCGCTTCGTGCGCCTCTCTGAACGGAATCCCGCGCCGCACCATCGCGTCCGCCAGGTCCGTCGCCGTCATGTACCCGCCCTCCGCCGCCTTGGCCATCGCCTCCGGCCTGAACCGCATGGATTCGACCATGGGCGCCATGACCTCCAGGGAGGCCAGCAGGGTATCCGCGGCGTCGAACAGGGATTCCTTGTCCTCCTGCATGTCGCGGTTATAGGTGAGCGGCAGCCCCTTCATCAAGGTGAGCAGGGCGATGAAATCCCCAACCACGCGCCCGCTCTTGCCCCGGACGATCTCGGCCACGTCCGGGTTTTTCTTCTGGGGCATCAAGGAGCTGCCCGTCGCGAACGAATCCGCAAGCTCGACGAAACCGAACTCCCCGCTCGCCCATAGGATGATCTCCTCCCCCAGGCGGCTCAAGTGCATCATCGAGATGGCGGCGGCGGACGCGAACTCCAGCGCGAAATCGCGATCGCTCACCGCGTCCATGCTGTTCTCCGCAACCGAGGCGAACCCGAGCTTTCTCGCCACCATTTTCCTGTCGATGGGGTGGCTCGCGCCCGCAAGCGCTCCCGCACCCAGCGGCAGGACGTTCACGCGCTCTCGAACTTCGGTGAGACGCTCCCCGTCGCGCCTGAGCATCTGGGAATACGCGAGCAGATGATGCGCCGGCGAGACGGGCTGCGCTCGCTGTAAGTGCGTGTAGCCGGGCATCACGGTGCCGGCGTGCGCCTCCGCCTGCGCGAGCAGGGCGCGCCTGAGCGCAAGCAGCGCATCCTGAATCTCGTCGATCCGGCTTCTGAGCCACAGCCTGAGCGAGGTGGCCACCTGGTCGTTCCGGCTCCGCGCGGTGTGCAGCCTGCCTCCGGCGGGGCCGATGCGCTCCGTGAGCGCCGCCTCGACGTTCATGTGCACGTCTTCGAGCTCGGCACGGAACTCGAACGCGCCCGCCTCCACCTCTCTTAAAATGACCTTGAGGCCCGTGACGATGGCGCGGGCGTCCTTTTTCGCAATGATTTCCTGCGCCCCCAGCATTTCCGCGTGCGCGATGGAAGCCAAGACGTCAAACGTCGCCAGGCGGTAGTCGAACGAAACGCTCTCGGTGAAGGCCTCCACGCGCGCGTCCGTACTCCCCTGGAACCTCCCGCCCCAGGGTTTTCGGGACTTCGTCTTCGGAGACTTCGCAACTCGCTTCGCCATTTTCTTACGTCCCATTGTGATTCACTCAGCACCCGGAACCTGTGCCCAAGTGCGCAAAGAGAACTGCTTACACGATAGCGGGCGGTAAGGGCAACCAAGGGAAACGGAAATCAGGGAGGATCGCCCCGCCCCGCTTGCGGGCTGTTGAAAAAGTCCCTTGCGGTTCGTTCACGCAGGTGGCCTTTGATCGTCATTCCGGCGAATGCCGGAATCCATTTGCGGATGCGGGTGAATGAACGACGGCGTTTCATTCCCCACCGATGCGCGGGAACCCTGATGAAAGGCAAAAGGCATAAAATGGATTCCGGCTTTCGCCGGAATGACGAACAAAATTGCGCCACCTCTTGTAGCGGGCCGTTCTTGTGAACGGCCCAAGGCCCCCGTGCCTGTCCGCTATGTTTTGCGCCTCTTCTCGTCTGTCCGCCGTATCGCCTCACCCTGGGTAACGGCCCCTTGACTTCGCTCGGGGCAGGCTCCGCTGCCTCCCGACCTTCCGCACCCTGAGTAGCCGCCGAAGGCGGCGTATCGAAGGGCGAAATTCGCGCCTCCGATGGAGAAGCTCCTCCCATCCTTCGATACGGCGCTTACGCGCCTACTCAGGACGAGGGTTCGGGGCGCTTTCTCGGGATGAGGGCGTCAAGCGTTCTGCGCAGCCCGATGCCGCGCGATGGAGGAATCCCGACCGGCGCGGCTGCGGACTTCGTCCCTGCCTTGCTGCCGGACTTTCCCCTACGGAAGCCCGACCCTCAAGGGGCCGTTGAAAAACCCCTAGACGGAAATCCTTCGTTCGCGGAGGCGGCCTTTGATCGTCATTCCGGGGGGGCAAAGCCCTCGGAGAGGAAAAGCGGGTTCGTCTGATGGCCCTGCGCAGGGCGCGATGGTTTTCTGTAGGGACAGGTCGCGACCTGTCCCTACGGTGAACAATTCGATGATTGGGATGCCCTCCCCCTTGAGGCTTTTTCAGCAACCCCGCTTGCGGGCGTGCGCCGCATCTTCTAGGATGCCTTCCGCGAAGCCCATTATAAAACCTTTCGACTGCTCTTTGGGAAAACGCATTTGGAACGACTACATCGTCTCTTCCCAGCCAGACACTGGATCTTCATCGTCTCCGCTTTCGTTCTCCTGGGGCTCTTTTCGGGCCTCAATTTTCTTTTCGGCGTTTTCCTCAATCCACTGGTAGATGAATTCGACTGGACCCGCTCGACGGCCTCGGCGGCTTTTTCCATCAACATGTTCATGATTGCGTTCTGCTCGATAATTGCGGGCGGTTTCTCCGACAAATTCGGCACGAGGCCCGTGCTGATCGTCGGGATCCTGATCTCCGGCGGTTCGCTGCTTCTCTCCTTCTTCATCCAGAACCTGTGGCACTACTTCCTGTTCACCGGCGTGATGGCGGGCACGGGACGCGCCGCCATCGCAACGCCCGTGCAGGCCTTCATACAGCGCAACCTGACGAGACACCGGGGTCTGGCCACCGGTCTGGCCGGCTCGGGCACGGGTCTCGGCATATTGATTCTGGCGCCCCTCACCGGTTATTTCATCAGCAATTACGGATGGAGAAACTCCTATCTCTACCTCGGCGTCATTTTCTTCGTTCTCGCCATACCCGCGGCCATGTCCCTCAAGCCGCAAAAAAGGCCTCAGGCTACCGGCGGCGACTCCGCCGGTTCCCCGGCCAAACCGGAAGAAACCGCCCCGATCCTTCCCGAAGCGTCCTTAGGGATGCGCGAAATCCTCAAACGCAGGCCCTTCTGGATGATCATTTCGAGCCACGCCACCGACTGCATCTGCCACTCGGTGCTCATCGTTCACCTGGTGCCGATAGCGATTGAAGCGGGCATCCCCCACATACAGGCGGCGGGCCTCGTGGGCGTCATGGGTCTGGGGACGCTCATCGGCCGAATCGGCCTGGGCGTACTGGCGGACCGCATCGGGTCGAAATGGGCGTTGTTCACCACGCTGGTGACGCAGACGCTGCCGGTGCCCCTGCTGCTGTGGACGGATTCTCCATTCGTTTTCTACGTCATCGCCCTCATGGTCGGGACGGGCATGGGAGGCCACGGGACGATGTACCCGATGGTCACGCGCGAATACTACGGCACCAGAAGAGTGGGCATCCTGTACGGGGCCTTCATTTCAGGCGCCAGTTCGGGAATGGCCACGGGCGGATTTCTGGGCGGGCTGCTGCACGATCTGACGGGCGACTACACGCTCTCCATCCTGCTCAGCTTCACGGCCGGAGTCGCCTCGCTGCTGTTCGTGCTCGCCTACCCTTCCGGAGAAAAACCGATCAGAAAAGGGGACGTGGCGCACACCGTCGCCCAGCCCGCGGGGTGAGGCGCATTTTCGAACCGTCCCTTGATTCGGATGTGTGTTCTCGGTCGTCATTCCACGTCCTACCTGATCCGACAGGCCCCGTCGTCGCATTTACGCCCCAGTGCTCAAGGCCGGTGAAGTCAATCCGCCCGGTGAGCGCCTCCAGGTTGATGGTGAGGTCCGCGGCGCCTGCAAGCGATTCCGATTCGGAAGTGAACCCCAGGAGACGTCTTGACCAGCTTGCGTTAAATACTCTACGCGCAACATTTTAGGGGTTACGCGCCAAATATTTCGCGCATATAGTTGAAAGTTGCGCGTAGATGCTTTAAGTTGCGCGTGTAAATATACGCGCAATTTGGAGAGAAACGTGGCAAGGCAAATTCCAGAAGAAAACCTGCGAGCGATAGAGGAGGTCGTTCGAGGACACCCGGATGACATGACCGCGCAGCAAATCAGCGAGGCGCTGAAGTCCGCTCCGCCGCGCCGTACCCTGCAATACCGCCTCAAGTCCCTCGTCGACGCCAAGCGTCTGCTCATGAAGGGCTCGGGCCGCTGGGCGCGCTACGGCGTACCAAGAGAGATTCCGCTGGAGTTCCAAGCGACTGCAGGATTCCCCGAGGTCAAAATGCGGCTCGATGTCCTGCCGTCACTCTCCGAGCCCGGCGCCGAGATTCAGGAGTATGTTCACCGACCACCCGAGTCACGTAAACCGGTCGGCTATAACCGGGAGTTCCTTTATTCATACAGGCCCAACGACACCTTCTATCTCTCAGAGACAGAGCGGGCGCACCTCCACGAGGTCGGCAGACCGGAGATGGAAACGCAGCCGGCCGGGACCTATATCAAGAAGGTTTTGAACAGGCTGCTGATCGATCTGGCCTGGAACTCGAGCCGCCTCGAGGGAAACACCTATTCTCTTCTTGATACTACACGTCTGCTTGAACTTGGTGAGGAAGCGGAAGGAAAAGAACGACATGAAGCGCAGATGATCCTCAACCACAAGGAAGCGATCGAGTTTCTCGTCGATTCGGCGGAGGAAATCGGATTCAATCGCCACACAATTCGCAACCTTCACGCGATTCTCGCGGAGAACCTGCTCGCCGATCCGGATGCGGCGGGCCGACTCCGGAATATCGCCGTCGGTATCGGAGGCTCGGTCTTCCATCCACTGGAGGTACCACAGCTTATCGAAGAGTGCTTCGATCAGATACTTGCTACTGCCTCCGCGATCATCGATCCTTTTGAGCAGGCCTTCTTCGTAATGGTGCAGCTTCCCTATTTACAGCCGTTCGACGATGTCAACAAGCGGGTATCGCGACTCGCCGCGAACATTCCGCTGATCAAAGAGAATCTCTCGCCTTTGTCCTTCGAGGATGTATCCCGGGAACTTTACGCTGAAAGCGTGCTCGGCGTGTACGAGCTCAACCGCATCGAATTGCTTCGCGACGTGTTTATCTGGGCCTATAAACGCTCCGCCGCTCGCTACGTCGCCGTGCAACAATCTCTAGGTGAACCCGATCCGTTCCGGATGCGGCACCGGACATCGCTGCGTGAGGTGGTCGGTGAAGTCGTTCGCGGGCGCATGGATAAGAAGCAAGCCACCGTCCACGTCAGCGCGTGGGCACAGGAACACGTTGACCTGCAGGAACGCGAACGGTTTCGCGAGGTCGCTGAAAGGGAGCTTCTGGGTCTGCACGAGGGCAACTTTGCGCGTTACCGGATTAGTCCATCGGAGTTCGATACCTGGCAACAGGGTTGGAGCAAGTAAAGGACGCAATTGCATCAGCAGCAAAGTCAGCACCTAAAACACTGTGAAGCGGAGAATCGTATCGCTGCATTGCTCGATAGTTGGAACTTCGGCGATGCTCTTGATACGTACGGCTGTTGCGAGCGAACGACCGATTTGCCCCCGCAACGGCCGCTCACTGCACGACCATCGTCGTTTGCAGTACTTACAGAGCAGTTGCGAATGTGCGCCGCTGCCCGCGAGGTAAGGCCGATGCCTGCGGCGCATTCACCGCCCCGGCGCGTTATTTCTCGCTCCCCCCTAAGCAACCCGCTACTCCACTTCACCCTGAGTAACGGTCCCTGGACTTCATTCGGGGCAGGGACCGCCATCCCCCAACCTTCCTCACCTCGAGCAGCCGCCGAAGGCGTTGAATCGAAGGGCGAAATTCGCGCCCGCCAGAGAGATGTACCCCCATCCTTCGATACAGCGCTTACGCGCCAACTCAGGATGAGGGTTCGGGGCGCTTGATCAGGATGAGGGGGAACCCGTAGTGACAGCTCCTCCTCGGAACTGTCCCACAGGTCCGCGCTCTTTTTCTCATCGACCGAGATAAACCACCGTCATTCCGGCGAAAGCCGGAATCCATTTTATGATTTTTGCTTTCGTTTTCGTATTTGATCCCGACTCGCGCGAGGGAGCGCCGCGCCCGAGTCCGGAACGGATGAGGCGGATATATACGGCGATGTCCGTATCTTCCCCGGCCGGGAGCGAGGACGCCCGGGCGAAGGGCCGAAGACAAAGGCGAAAATGGATTCCGGCTTTCGCCGGAATGACGATGATCTACGGGTCGAGGAGGCGCTCAGCTCCGCGCCCGTCCACTCCCCCCTTCTCTACAAAGCGGACGCGGCGCGCGCGGCCCGGACCAGATCGAAGCGGTCCAGGTTCATCACCTTGTCCCACGCGGCGGCGAAATCGCGGGCGAACGCAACTTTCGAGTCGTCGCACGCGTAGACTTCCGCGAGGGCGCGGAGGCGCGAGTCGGATCCGAAGACGAGGTCGACGGCGGTGGCGGACCACTTGCTTGCGCCCGTCGCGCGGTCGCGCCCCTCGTAGGCTCCCTCCGATTCGCTCGACGCCCGCCATTCGGTGTTCATGTCGAGCAGGTTCACGAAGAAATCGTTGGTCAACTCGCCGGGCCGCTCCGTGAAGACGCCCGCCTCCGAGCCCCCGGCGTTCGCGCCCAGGACGCGCATGCCGCCTACGAGCGCCGTCATCTCGGGCGCCGTGAGCGTCAGCATGAACGCCCGCTCGACCAGCCATTCCTCCGCCGTCCCGTCGAGATCACTTGCCATGTAGTTGCGAAACGCGTCCGCCCTCGGTTCGAGCACGGCGAACGATTCCGCGTCGGTCTGCGCATCCGACGCGTCCGTGCGCCCCGGCGAGAAGGAGACCTGCACGCCGCAACCGGCTTTCTCGGCGGCTTCCTCAACGGCCGCGCACCCGCCCAGGACAATCACGTCGGCGAGCGAGACCCGCTTGGCGCCGGACTGTGCGGCGTTGAATTCTTTTTGGATCTCCTCCAGCTTGCCCAACGCACCCGCCAGCTCGGCCGGGTCGTTCACCGCCCAGTCCTTCTGCGGCGCCAAGCGGACCCGCGCCCCGTTCGCCCCGCCGCGCCTGTCGGTGCCCCGGAACGAGGCCGCCGACGCCCAGGCGGTCGAGACCAGGCGCGAGACGGAGAGGCCCGAATTCAAGATGGAGCGCTTGAGGACTGCCGCATCCTCTTCCCCGATGAGTTCATGATCCACGTCGGGGACCGGGTCCTGCCACAACTGCGGCTCCTCGGGAACCATCGAGCCGACGCAACGCGAGCGCGGACCCATGTCGCGGTGCGTCAGCTTGTACCACGCCCTGGCGAAGGCGTCCGCGAAATCTTCGGGGTTCTCGCGGAAGCGCCTCGCAATCGCCTCATAGGCCGGATCGACCTTCAGCGAAAGGTCGGTCGTGAGCATCATGGGGGCGTGACGCTTATCCGGGTCGTGCGCGTCCGGGACGGCGACCGCGGCAGGCGCATCCACGGGCGTCCACTGCCACGCGCCGCCGGGGCTCTTCGTCTTCTCCCACTCGTAGCCGAACAGGTTGTCGAGGTAGTTGTTGTCCCACCCGACCGGGTTGGTCGTCCATGCCCCCTCCGGCCCGCCGGTGATGGCGTCGCCGCCCTTGCCGCTGCCGAAGGCGTTCCGCCAGCCGAGGCCCTGCTCCTCGAGAGCGGCGCCTTCGGGTTCGGGGCCGAGGTGTTCATCTCCGTCGGCGGCGCCGTGGCACTTGCCGAAGGTGTGTCCGCCCGCGATTAGAGCGACCGTCTCCTCGTCGTTCATCGCCATGCGGGAGAACGTCTCCCGGATGTCAACGGCGGCGGCGAGGGGGTCGGGATTTCCGTTCGGCCCCTCGGGGTTCACGTAGATCAAGCCCATCTGGACGGCGCCGAGCGGTTTTTCGAGATCCCGCTCGCCGGTGTAGCGCTCATCCCCGAGCCAGGTGGTCTCCGGCCCCCAGTAGACGTCCTCGGGCTCCCAGACGTCCTCGCGCCCGCCGGCGAAACCGAGCGTCCGGAATCCCATCGACTCCAGCGCGCAGTTGCCCGCGAAGACCATGAGGTCGGCCCAGGAGAGCCTGCGTCCGTACTTCTGCTTGACCGGCCAGAGCAGGCGGCGCGCCTTGTCGAGGTTCGCGTTGTCGGGCCAGCTGTTGAGGGGGGCGAAGCGCAGCTCGCCCGAGGCCGCGCCGCCGCGGCCGTCGTGGATGCGGTAGGTGCCCGCGCTGTGCCAGGCCATCCGGATGAAGAGCGGCCCGTAGTGGCCGTAGTCGGCCGGCCACCAGTCCTGCGAGGCCGTCATCACCTCCTCGACCTCCCGCTTGAGCTCGCCCAGGTCAATCGTCTCGAACGCCGCGGCGTAGTCGAAATCCTCCCCCATCGGACTTGGGCCGGGAGAATTGCGGCCGAGAACCTCCAGTTTCAGCTGGTTCGGCCACCAGTCCCTGATCCTGGCGCCGCTTGCGGTGCGCCCCTTTTCGCTCGTCATGTTCCCTCCGGTCGTTTGCGGTATGCTTTGCAGAAAATTCCATTCCGGGACGATTCTCGCTTGCGCTTCGCCCGGCGCTTCCCGGAGAACGGCGGGCAACTCTCAGGTAGCAGAGGAGAGGGTCGGCGTCAATCCGGGGTCCGGCGCAGACTCGGCGCTCACGCATTTGCGTGCGGTTTCAGCCATGGCGAAGGCCCGGAAGCGTGGCGGAATACGCCCGCGAGCCGGTCCGTTCGGGCCGGGTCGAACCCTCCTTCCTCGATTGGCAGACGCTCTCTCCTCGCTCGCGCCTGATCACCCTCATCGGTCGGAATCGACCCTCGATTATCGCTCGGGTGAAACCCTCCCTTCCCGGTCGCGTTTAATCTGAAAATATGGATAAAATTGTATAAATTCACGACGTTTTTCGATAAATAACTGAAAATTATCTTGGCTCGCCGGCCTTGGCGCACTACGCCGCCAAATGAATAGTCTAGCCCCTCCCGCCCGCATCGCGCGCCTCGCAAATAACAGAAAAACAGGGCAAATGCGGGGAAATGCGCTTTTTCCCGCCGAGACGCCCGGCTCGTCTTGACACCCGGGGGCCGTGTTGGTAGGTTCGCGCCCGTAAATTTCGTTGCCGCAACTTCTCGCCTGGGGGATAGCAGGGAATGGCCTCCGATCCTTCTCCAGAGCCGAGTCGCGGACCAGGAGCGAAGAAAACGACCAAGGCGCGGGACAAGAAAATTCGCAGGGGCGTGCGAAACGTGCATCTCGCGGCCTTGGGCTGGAATTTCGTGACGGCGCCGCTCGTGGGCGGCGGAATCGGGTATGTGATTGATTCCTATGCCGATACTTATCCGTGGGCGATGATTGTCGGATTGATTTTGGGCTTCGTTTCCGCCTTTATCGATCTGATCAGAGGGGTCCGCTGAATGCGAAACCAGGAGCCTCCGGCGCTCGCCCTCAGGAGCATCTCGAATTTCGGCTGGCTGATTCTGGCGATCATGAGCGCCGCGGGCGTGATTCTGAGGGACGTTTCGACGGGCGCCGGCGTGGCGGTCGGCGGAGCGTGCGCGCTTGGAAGTTTCCGGATGATGGATGTATACTTCGCCCGCATTTTTCGGAAAGACATCAGCCGCCCCAAATGGTGGCACCACGTTTTATACGTTTTGAGGTTTTTCGCCCTCATGGGCGTCGCAGCGCTCGCGATAGGCTGGATTCGGCTCCCCGTCGTGAGCGTGGTGATAGGGTTGACCATTCCGCCGTTGGCCATATTCATTCACGGGGCCCGCAGCGCCCTGCGAATACAAGGATCGACAAGAGCATAACAAATGGAAAAATTTCACCCGTTCCTGTATTTCGACATCCCGGCGCTGTCCGCCTATCCGAACATCGTCTACAGCTGGCTGGTGATGGCGTTCCTCATCGTGAGTTCGCTGCTCATCACGAAGGCCCTGCAAAAGATACCCGTCGGCGGACAGAACCTGTTCGAGGCGATTTTCGACGGGTTTTCCGCCTTCATGGAAGGCCCCCTCGGCGATGAGGGGCGACCCTTCTTCCCCCTCGTATTCACGCTGGGAACCTACATTTTCCTGTGCAACGTCATCGGAATCCTGCCGGGCTTCATGGCGCCGACGAGCAACCTGAACACCAACGTGGGGTGTGCGCTGACGGTATTTTTCGCCACGCACTACGTGGGGTTCAAAAGAAGCGGGGTGGCGTATCTCAAGCATTTCACGGGACCCATCATGTGGCTGGCTCCGCTCATGATTCCCATCGAGATCATCTCCCACCTCAGCCGGCCTCTCTCACTCACTTTGCGCCTTTTCGGGAACATCACGGGCGAGGAATTGGTGCTCGGCGTTCTGATGCTGCTGTGCCTGCAGATTTTCCTGCCCGTTCCCTGGGCGATGCAGATGTTCGTGATTTTCGGAAGTTTCATTCAGGCCTTTGTTTTCACCCTCCTGACCATGATATATATCGCCGGGTCTCTTGAAGGGCACGACCACGACGAAGAACATGGTCATGAGGCCGCCCACGCTCATTAACGATAACGGTCCATGTAGGAATCACTTCAACAAGGAGAAGTAAGGGATGAAACGTTTGGGGATAATCGGATTCACGTTAGCCAGCTTCGCAGCCATGGCCACCAATGCTTTCGCCGCCGCAGCCGGCGACGCCGGAAGTGGTGAAGTTCTGAAATGGAGAGTTATCTCCTCCTCGTTCGCTTTGGCCATCGCCGCCGCAGCCGGCGCTTTCGCCCAGAGCAGGAGCATCTCCAGCGCGCTGGACGGCACGGCGCGCAACCCGGGAGCGGGCGGAGATCTTCGCGTGTCGATGATCATCGGTCTCGCCTTGATCGAGTCCCTTGTCATTTATACGTTCGTTATCTGCCTCATTATCATCCTCTGAGGCTGGGTAAGCCGGTACCCGCAATTCTTCAAAGGGGGAGCCGAGAGGTTCCCCCTTTTCGCGTTGCTCGACGACAATTGTATGGATGCAAGCTTACGGGAAATCCTTTTGGCGTAAGGGTTGATATCTCTTCTTTTTCGTGGCCGGCGAATCCCCACTTGCCCTGCTCATCAAAACGCATAGAATCTAACCTCGTTCGAGAGAAGTCTTACTCTGCGGGAGTCTCTCTCTACCTCGAAATTGCGGGCGCGCATAAAGTCGATGTGGGAAAACACGAAAGCAAAAATTCCAGAGGCCACCGTCAACCGGTTGTCCACGTACGCCCGCATACTGGAGCAGGCGCAATACGAGGGGGCGGAACTCATCGCGTCTGCAGATTTGGCTGAGCGCTGCGGCTTCAAGCCCGCGCAAATCAGGAAAGACCTCGCATATTTCGGTGAATTCGGCGTCCGCGGGAAGGGCTATTACATCAAGGAATTGAGATACAACCTAAAGAAAATCCTGGGCGTGACGCAAACATGGAGAGTCGTGCTCGTCGGAGCGGGAAATCTCGGCTCGGCTCTATTGGCGTATAAAGGGTTTCTGGCCCATGGCTTTGAAATCGACGCGGTCTTCGACAAATTCCCCGAAAAAATACCCCCTCACCGCACAGGTTCTCTCCCCGTGTTGCCGATGTCGGATTTGCATGAGGTCGTGCAGGAAAAACAGATCAAGATAGGCATCATCGCAGTGCCGAGCGAAAGCGCGCAAAACGTAGGGACGGCGCTCGTAAGCGCCGGCATCACCGGCATATTGAATTTCGCGCCCACCCAAATTCAAACGCCGCGCCATGTAAAGGTGAAAAACGTGGATTTGGGCAGTGAGCTGGAGCATCTCTCATTCTATCTCTCCCAAAACCCTTGAGGGGACTCGCACCTACATGGATGAACCCCGCTATATCCTGGCCTTTGATACTTCGACCCCGAAAGGAAAGTGCTCTCTGCTTTGCTCAACGGGAGCCACCGAGGAAGAGGCGCTTCTTTCGGAAGAAATCCGAATTTCCAAGGTGCTCTTGCCGCAAGTGGAGCAAATTCTAAGTTCAAAGAACATTCGCGGCGATATGATCCAGGCCATCGGGGTAAGTACCGGCCCGGGGACGTTCACCGGACTGCGTGTGGGACTCGCTTGCGCAAAAGGACTTTCATTCGGCTGGGGCTGTCCGCTGTATGGATTTTCATCACTGGAAATCATGGCGATGGCCGCTCTGTTGAATGAAATGCGCGCGGGCCGCAGCCTGCCCGACTACATTTTCCCCTACCGAGACGCCAGATATGGAGAATTGTTCACAGCGTTGTTTCAAGTATCCGGAAACCCGGAATCATCGACGGGAAACGCCCTCGCCCGTGTCCGGGAGGATGAAATCATCGCCCCAGAGGAGTTCCGCCCCCCGGGAGATGGCGACACCCTGCTCGCAGGGGAAAATGAGGGATTGCCCAATCGCTTTGCTTTAGAAGCTTCACAAGGATCGATCAGACGCCATGAAGTGGATTCCTCGGCCGCTGCGACCGCATGGCTGACCCAAAGGGCGCTACAGAGCCAGACGCCTCCGCACAGCCCCAACATATCGTTGAATTATTGCCGAAAATCACAGGCGCAAACCAAATGGCCCGATCCGCAGGGTTGATCCCAAAGTCAACATTTCGTAAATTAAACGATTATTTTCCGGCACGATTACAACAACGAATGGGAACCTGAAATTTCACCATGGATACCTGGAAGGAGATTTTTCATTGGAAGCAACTGAAAAAGTGGAAGAAACCTTGAATGTAGACGATTCACTCGCACACCTGAAAAAAGAACATGCCGTTTTGGATGAAAAGATTCTCGCTCTTGAAAATATACGATTCCCGTCCCCGGAAGAACAGCAGCAGATAAAACGACTCAAAAAGGAAAAGCTCGCTATCAAGACACAACTGGAAACGATGGAAACGAATTGAAAACCGGAATTTCCATCACTGAAATATGCTAGAACCTTGAAACAAAAGATTTTACGTTTTCATCCTTGACCAGAACGAAAAACATGCAGTAATATCACGCGTCGTGTATTCGAGATATTAGGACAAAACATTTACCCGAGCATTTCCCAAGACGTATTCTGGGTTTTGGCGCACGAATCAGAATGGAAGACGGCCATATGGGTCCGAAAAAGATGTTGTGGAATAAGGAGTCTGGCGTAAGAAGGGGGCGGTGTGCCCTCGTGCGCCGTCCCCTGATTTCTTCTTAACGACCCGCCGGCATCATCGGCGTTTTTCGGATCAACTTCATTGCCAGCATGAGAAAAAATTCAACTGGCTGAGAGGAAATGGCCGTGGCGACCAAGGCGAGAAGCCAAACTACAAGACAACCTACAAAACTGACGCCGAAGAAAATCTCAGGGGCCGAGATTATCTACCGCAGCCTTGAGCGCGAGGGTGTGAAGTACGTTTTCGGGCATCCGGGCGCTATACTCCTTACGCTCCTGGATCTGTTCCTCGAAAGAAGCAAAATCAAGCATTTGCTCATTCGGCACGAACAGTGCGCCGCGCACATGGCCGAGGGATATGCCCGCGCCAGCGGCAAGGTCGGCGTATGTCTTACCACCTCCGGTCCTGGCGCCACGAATCTCATCACGGGCATCACGGATGCCTACATGGATTCCATTCCCATCGTATGCCTCACTGGACAAGTCGCCACCACGATGGTGGGCAACGACGCCTTCCAGGAAGCCGACATCGTGGGCATGACCAGAACCGTCACCAAGCACAGCTACCTGGTGAAGAGCACGGATGATCTCGCCGAAACGATTCAGGAGGCTTTCTACATCGCACGCACGGGAAGACCCGGTCCGGTCCTCGTTGATTTGCCCAAGGACGTCCTCCTCGGCGACGGTCCCTACCAGATTCCAGAAAAAGTGGATCTGCGCGGCTACAAGCCCACGACCAAAGGTCATCCCAGGCAAATCAAGCGCGTGGCTGAAACCATCAAAGAATCCAAACAGCCCCTCCTATACGTGGGTGGAGGCGCCATTCATGCCGAAGCGCATTCGGAGATCCTGAAACTCGCGGAAACGGCGGAGATTCCGGTCACTTATACGCTCTTGGGAGCAGGTGCTTTCCCAAGCGCCCATGAACTCTCATTGGGCATGCTCGGCATGCACGGGACGGCATACGCCAACTATGCGACCATGGAGTGTGATTTGCTCATCGCCGTCGGCGCCAGGTTTGACGATCGCGTTACGGGCAAGGTCTCGGAATTCGCAACCAGGGCGAAAATCATCCATATCGATATTGACCCCACGGCTATCGGAAAGAACAAGGCTGCGGATGTCCCGGTCGTCGGCGATGCGCGTCAAGTGCTCGCCGAGGTGAACAAACTCGTCAAGCCTCAAAAACGCGCTTTGTGGAAAAAGCGTATCCAGAACCTGAGAGCGGAATATCCGCTTTCGTTCGACTCCCCCGAGGGTGCGCCGATCAAGCCTCAAGAGGCCATCGTCGCCTTGAGTGAGGAGGTGGGCGATAAGGCGATCATCACCACCGAGGTCGGACAACACCAGATGTGGGCCGCTCAATTTTATAATTTCACCTTCCCGCGCCAGTTCATCTCATCCGGCGGACTCGGCACCATGGGTTTCGGCTTTCCCGCGGCCATCGGCGTGGCGCTTGCGAGGCCGGATAAGCTGGCCATCGACATTGCGGGAGACGGCAGTTTTCAGATGGTAATGCAGGAAGTCGCTACTGCCGTTCAGTATGGCATTCCCGTAAAAGTCTTTTTGCTGAATAACGCTACACTGGGCATGGTTCGTCAATGGCAAGATTTGTTCATGGACAGGCGATTCAGCGAGGTGGATTTCGACTCTTCGCCTGATTACGTCAAACTCGCAGAGGCATTCGGCGCCAGCGGGCGACGGATTGTGGACAAAGAAGAGTTGAGGCCCGCCATCCAGGAAATGATCACCACGCCGGGCCCCTACATCCTGGACGTGATCGTCGACCCCGATGAGTTGGTTTTCCCGATGGTGCCCGCAGGCAGCGCGACTAAAGACATGATTGTTCGGGACAGTCGGAAAAAAGTCCTTCGAGGCAAGCTCAGCGCACTACCCGATAACTAGGAGGTTTCACCCGTGGAGCTCAATGGCTCGCAAATCATGATTGAAGAGTTGAAAGCGGCAGGCATCGAGATGGCTTTCGGCATACCAGGCGGCGCCATCATGCCGTTTTACGATGAGCTGCTTAAGGCGGATTTCCCGCATATTCTTACCCGTCACGAGCAGGGAGCGGCTCACATGGCGGACGGGTACGCGCGCGTGAGCGGGAAAATCGCCATCGTCGTCACGACCTCCGGCCCCGGGGCAACAAACCTCATCACTGGACTAGCCAATGCGCAGATGGATTCCGTGCCGCTCATCGCCATCACGGGCCAAGTGGCCACCAACATGATCGGCACCGACGCTTTTCAGGAAGCCGACGTGTACGGCTGCTCCATTCCGGTCACGAAATTCAACTGGCTGATTAAAGACGTGAACGAAATTCAACATGTTACGCGGGAAGCGATTCGCGTGGCGACGACGGGTCGGCCGGGCCCCGTTCTGCTGGATTTTCCCAAGGACATTCAGATTACGAAGGCGGAGTACGCGCCGCAAGAATCCGTCGAATCCCCTCTTCCGGCTCCTCGGCAATATCCCGAACTCGATATTGAGGGAATCGACAAACTGCTTGAAGCCATCGAACGGGCCGAGCGGCCCGTCATCATCGGCGGCGCCGGCATCGTCAAATCCGGGGCGTCGGCAGAACTTGCGAAATTCGCAAAAGCAGCAGATATCCCGGTGATCAACACATTGTTGGGCCTCGGAGGATTCCCGGGCACGGACGAGCTTTTCCTCGGTATGCCGGGGATGCACGGCACGGCCTATGCGAACTTTGCTCTGTGTGAATGCGATTTACTCATCAACCTCGGCGCCCGTTTCGACGACCGCGTGACGGGCAAGGTGTCGAGTTTTTGCCCCAAGGCGACCATCGCGCACGTCGACATCGACGACGCCGAGATCGATAAACGTGTGCACACGCATATTCCGATTCTCGGGAATGTGCGAGATGTGCTGATGACGCTCAATCAGCGTCTAAGGCCTGGAGATTACGATGAGTGGCGACAAACCTGGACGGATTGGAAGGCGAACTATCCCCTTCAATACGACTGGGACGGCTCTATCAAACCTCAGTACGTGATCGATCAGATCCAGGAAATTACCGATGGCAACGGCATTTATGTAACCGGCGTGGGGCAGCATCAAATGTGGGCGGCGCAGTTCATCCGCTTTAACGAACCCAAGACCTGGGTGACTTCCGGCGGTCTCGGGACAATGGGTTTCGGCCTTCCCGCCGCCATCGGCGCGAAATTCGCCCAGCCAGAGAAAGATGTCTGGCTCATCGACGGCGACGGCAGTTTCGCGATGACGCTCGTCGAACTCGCTACGGCGGCGACATATAACGTCCCCGTGAAGGTCGCCATCCTAAACAATGCGTACCTGGGAATGGTGCGTCAGTGGCAGGAACTGTTCTTTGAGAAGCGCTACTCGCACTCGCACTATCCAGAAAATCCCGATTTCGGCATGATTGCAGAGGGCTATGGCGTAAAGGGCATCAACATTACTGACGTGAACGAAGTACGGAATTCCCTTGAGACGGCGGTCGAGCACGATGGACCAGTGGTGTTGAATTTCCTTGTAAACAAGGAGGAAAACGTCTGGCCCATGGTTCCCGCCGGCGCCGGTAACGATGAGATGCAACTCGCTCCCCCCTCCAGGGAAGCCAAATCATGAGACAAGTCTATTCCATTCTCGTCAACAACCACGCGGGCGTACTTTCCCATGTAGCGGGCCTCTTCACCCGACGTGGATACAACATCGAAAGCATAGCCGCCGGACCGACGGAGGATGCCACAATTACGCGCATCGTTATCGTCGCCATCGGCGAGGAAAACGAACTCGACCAGATCGCCAAACAACTCCGCAAGCTCTACGACGTGCGGGAGGTCGATCAAATCTCCTATAACCAGGCCGTAACGCGCGAACTCGTTCTCGCGACAATCAAAGCGCCCCTTGATAGAAGAAGTGAAGTCATCCAACTCGCCAACGCCTTCGGTGCTCAGGTAATTAACATGACCGACGATACCGTGACGCTCGAAGCGAGCGGCAACGATCATAAGGTCAGAACCCTCCTCAAGGCATTCGAAGGCTACGGAATTTCGCAGATGGCGCGCACGGGTATGATTTCGCTGCCCTACGACGGCATGCCCGAGGATTGGGAGCCCATTGCATAATGTCCAAAAATTCCAACAACACCAAGGATGATACACATACGATAGCGGTTTTGGTGGAGAACAAATTCGGCGTTCTCGCCAAGGTGGCGAGTCTGTTCAGCGCCCGAGGCTACAACATCGACAGCCTTTGCGTGGGGGTGACGCAGGACCCGAGCGTATCCCGAATCACTCTCGTCACGCGCGGAGACGCAAAAGTTCTCGAGCAGATCAGAAAACACCTCAGCAAGCTCATCGACACCTTTAAGGTGATGGATATGGGCGAGACGGACAGCGTCGAACGAGAGATGATTCTCATCAAGATTTCGGCGCCGAAAGCCGCGCGGCCGGAGATTTTCCAAATCATAGACGTTTTCCGGGGCCGTGTCGTCGACGTGTCCACAGATACCATTACCGTTGAAGTCACAGGCGATGAGGGGAAGATTCAAGCCATTTTGAATTTGCTCCAACCATTCGGCATCAAAGAGATCGCCCGCACGGGCAAAGTCGCTCTCACCCGCGGGGCCAAAACCCTCAAGGGTTCTAAAAATTGACCCATGAGTGAAAGAGACCACCCCGGCAGGCCATTTATTGCGAAAGAGGGTTGGGGCTATGCTTCGGGTTTATCGGCCATCGGCCTCATCTCGCTCCTCTTCGGGGGATGGATGTGGGCAACTCTTTTTTTCCTGCTGGCCGCGGCTGTAGCCGGTTTTTTCAGAGATCCTGATCGCATTCCGCCTGATGAGCCGGGCGTCGTCTTATCCCCGGCTGATGGTCGGGTCGTGGAGGTCGCCCTTACCAAAGAAGGCGGCAGTGTGGTCCGTATTTTCCTTTCTCCCCTTGACGTTCATATCAACAGATCGCCCGTGGACGGGAGAATATCGAGCATTCACTATCAAAAAGGCCGTTTCCTGGCTGCCTACAAAGAAGCCGCCTCAAGTATCAATGAACAAAACGCTTTGGAAATCGAAACGAACACAGGCGATGATTTCAGAGTCGTTCAAATCGCCGGCGTCTTGGCTCGGCGAATCGTCTGCTGGCCTAAAGCGGGCGATACCATAAGCGCGGGAGAGCGCTTCGGGCTGATTCAATTCGGCTCGCGAACAGATCTGTATTTTCCGGCAGGATATGATATATCCGTAGAACAGGGACAGCGCGTTCGCGGAGGAGAAACCATCGTTGGACGAACAAGCCACCAGACAGCCGCGGAATAAATTTGGGCGTCGTTCACGCAGGAGAAGACGCCGCTCAGGAAGGCGTTCTTTTCAGCGAGGGATATTCCTGGTTCCCAATCTGCTGACAACAGGCAGTCTTTTCGCCGGTTTCTATGCGATCGTCGCATCCATCCAGGGAGACTTCACCTGGGCCTCGCTGGCCATATTGTTGGCCATCGTTTTAGATGGGCTCGATGGCACTGTCGCCCGATTGACGAAGAGCACAAGTCCTTTTGGCCTTCAATACGACTCATTGTGCGATCTGACGGCTTTCGGCATTGCGCCGGCGATTTTGATATATACTTGGCTCCTCGCTCCTTACGGGAGAATCGGCTGGCTGGCCACATTCATTTTCGCCGCTTGCGGCGCCTTGAGGCTGGCGCGCTTTAACGTGTTGGCGCAAGCGGGCAGCGGTTCCATGGATTTCCGAGGGCTGCCGATACCCGGGGCGGCGGGTGTTTTGGCATCCATCGTATATTTGGTGGAAGATTTTTCGATCAAAGCTCACATCCCCCTTATTCTTATTGCGGCGCTCAGCTACGTACTGGCATTCCTGATGGTGAGCACCATCCGTTACAAGAGTTTCAAGGACTTAAGCGGCCCTCTTATCAGACCATTCCGCGTCCTCGTCGGCGTGGTGCTCGCTCTTTTCGTGGCGGCGGCGATTCCTCAGGTGGTCGCCTGTCTGGCTTTTGTTGGTTATGCCGCATCCGGCCCCTATGGACTGATAACGAGATGGCGGAAAACCAAACGAGAGAGTGCCTTAGAAAATTTCGAAGGAACCCATTCGGAAACTTCATAATCCTCCCTGAAGCGCGTTTTATGCCGCTGTAACCGGCTCGAATCATGAGCGCATCTCATCTTCTTGCTTGTTTCCCCTCGATTGCGCTCTCACCAAATTGTATTCATAATCCATTCGACTCAAAATCGTTTTTGGAAAGCCCGGCTCATCTGAAGTCAGAGATAGTTCTTCACGAATCACGATGATGAGAATCTCCGTGTCAAACAATCCAAAATTCGCTTTTCTGAAAACACATGGGCTTTATTTATCAATCACCATTTTCTCCCTCGTATTTTTCTGGGCGCCGTCTTTACCTCAGGCACAACAAAAAAATGGCGCGCAAGCCCCTGTCAATCCGACTACCAGAAGCGACGAGGGTCTCCGGTTCTTGAGAGAGCAGGAAGCGTCCATCGCCATCACGGCAGATGAAATACGAGAAGATCGGGAGCGGCAACGAATTATCGGTCGTGGGGCTGCGGACATCCGGTATCTAGGCAAAAGAATCCGGGCGAACCATATCGAGGTGCAGACATCGACGCGCGATGGCGTCGCTACCGGAGACATTGTTTTTCAAACAAGGGATGACCGTATCGTCGCGAACCGCATCGAGTTCAATCTCGATACCGAACGGATGGTCGTATTCAACGCGCGTGGCTTTATCGGTGCTACTTATTATGTGACGGGAAGAGTGATTCGGCGCTTGTCCGAGGACTGGTATGAAATCCAGGGAGGCACCTTCACAACGTGCGAAGGAGATCTGCCGGACTGGGCTTTCGGCTTCGAGCAGGCGACCTTCCAGGTCGAGGGCTATGCCCAACTCGAAGCTCCCACTATGACGGTGAAGGGCGTGCCTGCGGTTTTTCTCCCTTGGGCCATGGTGCCGATAAAAACAAAGAGAGCCACCGGCTTCCTCCTACCGGGCATCGGCTCAAGCAGTCGAAACGGTTTCCAGTTTTCACCCTCGTTTTTCTGGGCCATCAACAACTCGTCGGACGCCACCTTCGGGGTCGATTATTTCACCAAGCGCGGGGTTCGCTACAAAGGAGAGTACCGCTACGCACCAAGTAGAAACACAGCGGGAGAAATAGCGGGCCGCTATCTGAAAGACAAACTCGACCGGACGACATTTTGGGACGTCAAAGGATTCCATGGCACGAATTTCAAGGACATCGGAGGCAATCTGCACGCAGTGGTCGATTTGCAGAAACGCCCGACGAACGACCGCTCACTCGAAGGCGATTTGCTGACCCGCACACGCCAGGGAACGGATACCCATGTCACCTATACGCAAAATCTCCCAAAAATCGCCGGGCAGCTCCAATTGGGGATGAGGCGACGCGAAGGTTTTGGGAAAAACGATGAACAATTGTTTCAAAAGGCGCCGGAAATTATTCTGGGCATTCACAGCAAACGTTTGGTGAAAAGCGATTTATATTTCAACCTGGATTCCTCCTTCACCAATTTCAGAAAAACCGAAAACGAAAATACGCTTCGCTTGAGCCGGTTTCATGTCGAACCATCCTTATCGTTTCGCTTCGATACTGTTCCCTGGCTTGGCCTGACGCCCGAAATCGGATTCCGAAGAACCCACTGGACGCATCAGAAAACAGAGCCGGGTCTGGATTCGAACTTCGATGAGGCGCAATTCGTGGAATCCGGCCTGTCGCGTGAAATGTGGTTTACGAGGCTTCATGCGATTGGCCCGCGATACGGCAAAGTCTACCGGGGCGCACTCGGCCCCTTACGGGATTTCAAGCACATTCTCTCGTTCGAGACGAAGTATCAATACAGCCCCAACAACGACACATACGACAGAAGCCTGATCATACCCCTGGATCCGGTGGATGAACTTCAGCATGGACACGCCATCGAATACGCCATCGTGAACCATGTGCTGACAAAAATGGCCGCAAAAGACGAATTCCAGACGAGGCAGTTGTTTCGGTATCGAATCAGCCAGACGTATGATATTGTCGAAGCGCGAAGGAATGAAGACCTGGACACGAGACCGAAACGTCCATTCGGCGACATCAATTTCAGGTTGGAATCACGACCCATATCCAAATTTCGTCTGCTGCAACAAGTGAAATACAACCCATATGATTCAGAAATAAGCGAACATTCTACAGGCTTCCTTGTAGAGGATGGCAACAATTGGTACGTCAATACAGATCGGACCTGGACACGCCAAAGAGACGATTATCCAGAAAACGCAGGAAGCAGTTACCTGAATTTCGCCGGAGGATTCTCCGTCAACCGCCATCTTTTTATCGAATACATCACACGCTTGAATAAAACTGAAAAGACCACGCTCGAACAAAGTATCTCGGCCCGCTACCTCGACTGTTGCTGGAGCGTGGAACTCACCATCACCGACACCAAGGATAAAAGCGACGTCTTTCTGGGTTTCAGCCTCATCGGTCTGCTTGAAGGCGACAAGGCCGTGGGTTTCACGCGCAGACGAAATGTTTTGCGAAAAGGCACATCTGGGGGAATCGGCTCATGGCCCCTTTCGCCTTTTGAGTAAGATAGAACGACTTTTCTTTTACAATTGCGCAACCTGCATATCTTATGAAGGGTGAGACAGTCCAGTGAACATTTGTGTTATCGGCTGCGGATATGTGGGATTGGTCACAGGGGCCATCTTCGCCGATTTGGGCAACGACGTCATCGGCGTAGACATCGACCAAAACCGCGTGGATACCCTGAACGCGGGAGGCTGCCCCATCCACGAACCCAGACTGCCCGAACTGCTGGAGCGCAACCTGAGAGAAGGCAGACTCACCTTCACCGCCTCCATCCCAGAAGCAGTGTTGAGGAACGAGATCATTTTCATCTGCGTGGGTACCCCGCCCGCTGAGGATGGCGGAACCGACCTCTCGCAAGTGAAGACGGCTGCGACAGGCATCGCTCGCGCGTTGAACAGCTACAAGATCATCGTCAACAAAAGCACTGTGCCCGTAGGCACGGGGGATTTTGTTCGAGAGGTTATCGAAAAAAACGGTGTTGCTCCGACAGATTTCGACGTGGTCTGCAATCCGGAATTCTTGCGCGAAGGGCAAGCGGTGCGGGACACATTACAGCCGGACCGCATCGTTATCGGTTCATCATCGGAAAAAGCGGCGAAAACCGTTCAGTTTCTATACCAAGCCCTGAACGCTCCTTGCATCATCACGGACACGCAAAGCGCCGAGTTGATCAAATACGCCTCGAACGCGTTTCTAGCGATGAAAATCACATTTATTAACGCGGTGGCGAATCTTTGCGAACAAACTCAAGCGGACATTCGGGAGGTCGCCAAAGGTATTGGCGCCGATTCGCGGATTGGCCCCGCCTTTCTCGGGGCAGGCTTAGGCTATGGCGGTTCCTGCTTCCCGAAAGACGTGGATGCCCTGTTGCACGCTTCCAGAAAACTCGGCGCTGAAATGCCCATGCTGGAAACCATACGAGCCGAAAACGACAGCCGAGCACCCCGGTTCATCCAAAGAATCATCAAGAGAATCGGTGCGGAAAACAGATTGCCTCTCGAAGGAAAAACCATCGGCGTCTTGGGGTTATCGTTCAAACCGGACACGGACGACATGCGAGAAGCCAAAAGCATCGAAATTTGTCACGCGCTCCGAGAGGCGGGCGCCCGGCTGCGCGCATACGACCCCATCGCCACTGAAAACGCCAGGCGAATCATTGGCGACGAGAGGATCGAATACTGCAAAAGCCCCTACGAGGCAGCGAAAGGCGCAAGCGGAATCGTTATCGTCACCGAATGGCGCGAATTCATTCAGTTGAATCTGAATCGCTTGAAGTCGGAGATGATGGAGCCGATTATATTCGACGGTCGAAACATCTACTCTTCTGAACAAATAACGGATGCTGGTTTTGAATACTTCAGCATCGGCAAAGCACCAGCGAAACTCTGATAATGAAAAACTCTCGCGTTGTGGTAACGGGTGGAGCGGGCTTCATCGGCTCCCATTTGTGCGACAAACTCATCGCGCTGGGCAACGATGTCGCATGCGTCGACAATTTCTTAACCGGACACCACTCCAACATCGGGCGCCTCCTTGAAAGCGGACATCCGCATTTCACGCTCATCGAACACAACGTGAGCGAACATATTCATGTCGAGGGAGAAGTGGACGCCGTTTTCCATCTCGCGAGTCCGGCCAGCCCGAACGACTACCTGAAATTTCCCATCCAAACATTAAAGGTCGGCTCCCTCGGCACCCACAACGCCGTCGGACTTGCAAAGGAAAAAAAGGCGCGATTTCTTCTGGCCTCCACCTCGGAAGTATATGGCGACCCCCAAATTCATCCGCAACACGAGGAATACTGGGGACACGTCAACCCCATCGGGCCGCGGGGCGTGTACGATGAAGCCAAAAGATTCTCGGAGGCAATGGCCATGGCCTATCACCGAACCCATCGCATCAACGTGCACATCGCACGCATTTTCAACACCTATGGCCCGAGAATGCGGCTCGCAGACGGACGCGCGATACCCACTTTTATCTCGCAAGCCATTCGGAATGAACCCCTCAGCGTCTTTGGCGATGGCCGGCAAACCAGAAGTTTTTGTTTCATCACCGATCTCATCGATGGCATCATCAAACTCATGGACAGCGAAATTCATGAACCAGTCAACCTGGGGAATCCTTCGGAAATGACGGTTCTCGACCTTGCGGAGAAAATCATCGACCTCACAGGCTCAAATTCGGATATTGAGCATGAGCCGCTGCCGGTTGACGACCCGAAAGTCCGCCAACCCGACATCCGAAAAGCGAAAAAACACCTTGGCTGGGAGCCGGCGGTTTCTTTGGAGGAGGGCCTCCTGGCTACCATAAATGACTTCCGGAGGCGATTGAACATCAACCCTTGAAATTCGGCCCATGGTCGGCTAGATTGCAGGTCAGCGGGTGGATTCCCTGCCCTACCGTCTTTACCGCCCCACTACTCAGAGGCATCCTTTGGAACCATCGGCAAAGGAATTCCTGGCCGAACGCGCTTTGAGATACAAATCTCTCGCAGAGAGCGATTTCTCCCGGCAAGTAGACGATATCTGCCGCGCCATCGTCGAATGCCTGGAATCCGATAAGAAAATCATTGCCTTCGGCAATGGCGGAAGCGCCGCGCTCGCCATGCACTTCACGGGTGAACTCGTAGGCCGCTTCCTGGCTGATCGCGCTCCCCTCCCCGCAATTTGCCTCAGCGGCGATACGAGCGCTCTCACCGCCATCGGGAACGATTATACGTACGAGGAAATTTTCGGGCGCCAGATTCAGGCGCACGGACGAGCGGGAGACATCGCCCTGGGTCTGAGCACGAGCGGTAATTCGGCCAATATCGTCTGCGCCCTTAAGCGAGCCGGCTCCCTGGGGATGGTTGGCGTCGCGATGACCGGAAGCGGCGGCGGCCCTGTCTCCCGAGCCGCGAAATATGCGGCGAAAGTACCCTCGAATGACACCGGCTTCATACAGGAAGCCCATGAAGCCGCTCTTCATTATATTTGCCACCGTATTGATGAGGTTTTCACCAAGGACTCGCAAGAGCGTAAAATCGCCCTGAATGGTTGAGTGGAATTAACGACGGGACGCGAGACGTGGAAATCGGAGTTCTAGGCAGCGGGAGTCGGGGCAACGCCTCTTTGGTTCGTTCAAACGGTGCTGCGTTTCTCGTCGATGCAGGCCTCAGCGCACGACAAATCACCAAACGCCTGGAAACCTACGGCATCCGCCCGCAAGATTTGATGGCCATCGTGCTCACGCATGAACACATCGATCACATCAGAAGCGCAGGTACTCTGGCGAGAAGATGGAATCTGCCCCTTTGGACGAACAAAGCCACATACACGGCAAGCCTGGAGACGATAGGCGAGACGCCTGCGTGGACGGAAATTGAAGTGGGGCTCCCTTTTCAGATCGGAGGCGTACGAGTGGAGCCTTTCAGCACGCCACACGATGCGGCCGACCCCTTCGGGATGATATTCAGCGCAGAAGACGGGCGCCGCGTCGGTTTCGCCACCGACATGGGATTCGTCACGAATCTGGCGCGCCAGCGGCTCCAGGGGCTTCAGGGACTCGTTCTGGAATTCAATCATGACGTGGAAATGCTCATCAACGGCCCCTACCCCTGGCCGATCAAACAGAGGATTCGAGGCAAACTCGGACACCTCAGCAATACGGATGCTGCGAAACTGCTGGATAACATCGTCACGGCCGACTTCGAGTGGCTCATCTGCGCGCATATCTCACAGGAGAATAACGACGACCAGCTTCTCCTGGAGACGGCCAGAAAGGCGTTGAACGGCCATGGACGGAGAAATATCCTGAGCGCTTCTCAGGATGAGCCGACTCCCCTCGTGGGCGCCGGAGGAATAGCGGCGGAGGATACTTCTTGATTCCGAGATACACACGCCCCGAAATGGCGAAAATATGGGAAGAACATGAAAAACTGCAGCGCATGCTGGACGTGGAGATAGCCGTTTGCGAGGAAATGAGCGCACGTGGTGAAATTCCAGAAGACGCGCTTGAGGAGATTAAATCGAAAGCGGCGTTCGACCCCGAGCGGATCAAGGAGATCGAGCGCGTCACCAAGCACGACGTCATCGCCTTTCTCACCAACGTGGCGGAGCACGTAGGGCTGGCCTCGCGCTACATTCACCTCGGCATGACGAGCAGCGACGTCCTCGATACCGGTCTCGCCCTTCAGCTCATATCCGCCGCCGACATCATTCTCGATGACATTCAGGAACTCAAAAAAACCCTGAAAGAACGCGCACTGGAGCAAAAACACACCATCATATCGGGCAGAACCCACGGGATGCACGCTGAACCCACGACTCTTGGTCTCAAAATAGCCACCTGGTACACCGAGTTCGAACGCGCGTCCGAGCGAATGCAAAGCGCGCGGGAAGCCGTTCGCGTCGGTCAGATATCCGGCGCCGTAGGCGCATGTCCCCACATCCCGCCGGATGCCGAAGAGGCCATCTGCGAGCGCCTGGGTCTCAAGGTGGACCGCGTAAGCAGCCAAATCATCCAGCGCGACCGCCATGCGGAGTATCACCTTGCTCTCGCTCTCGTGGCGGCGAGCATCTCCCGCGTGGCGACGGAGGTGCGTCACCTGCAAAGGAATGAAGTGGGCGAAGCGGAAGAGTTCTTCAGCAAAGGCCAGAAAGGGAGTTCCGCCATGCCCCACAAGAGAAATCCCGTGGTTTCGGAACAACTGTGTGGCCTTGCCCGCGTGGTGCAGGGAAACGCCACGGCGGCTCTGCAGAACGTCCCTCTATGGCATGAACGCGACATATCCCACTCATCCGTGGAACGCGTGATATTGCCGGACAGCACGATTCTAGTCGATTACATGCTGGTCAAATTGAACGACTTGATGAAAAACTGGGTCGTGTATCCCGACAAGATGCTGGAAAACCTCGATCGCTCGAAGGGGTTGCTCCTCAGCGAACATGTCATGCTCGCCCTGATTCGCAAAACGGGCATCACCCGGGAGGAAGCCTACGCGCGCGTTCAGGCGCCCGCCATGGAAACATGGGCAGAAGGAGGCGATTTTCAGGCGAAACTGGCAGCGGATCCCCAAGTGGGCGGCGTGCTGGGCGAAGAAGAACTCTCCCATTGCTTCGACATGAGCGCTCATCTGAAAAATCTGGACAAGATTTTCGAGCGCGTCTTCGGCGCCGATGGCGAATGAAACTGAATAAGCGGGGTGACAAACAAGGGAATAGTTATGTTAGTATAAGAAGTCCAAATCGCCCGATATGGTCGTTTTCTAACCCGCTCAATTGATGGAATACCCCCTAAGACGAAGGTTCGAATTCAGCGATCCTCGGATGGAGAATTGTTCATGGAACGCGGCAGACAGGTTTACGAAGGCAAGGCCAAAATCATCTACGAGACCGACAACCCAGATTACTACATTCAGTTCTTCAAAGACGATGCTTCCGCATTCAACGCCAAGAAACTCGGCACCATTGAAGCCAAGGGAGTTTTCAACAACTCCATCTCCTCTCGCCTGCTGCAAGAGGTGGAGCGCCAGGGCGTGCCGACGCATTACGTGGAAAAACTCTCCGAGCGGGAGATGCTGGTGAAAAAACTCGACATCATTCTGGTCGAAGTGGTGCTGAGGAACATCATCGCGGGAAGTCTGGCCAAGCGGATGGGCGTGGAGGAAGGCGCCCGCCTCCCGAACACGATAGTCGACCTGCATCTGAAAAACGATGAACTCGATGACCCGCTCATCAACGAAGACACCGCCGTGGCCTTCGGCCTCGCGACGCGCGAAGAACTCGCGCAGATGCGCGAATACGCCTTCAAGGTGAACGACATCCTCACCTCGTTTTTCTCCGATCGGAACATCGACCTCGTGGACTTCAAGCTCGAATTCGGGCGCTGCGCCGCGGAGGGCGGCAAGCTGCTCCTGGGCGATGAAATCACGCCGGACGGCTGCCGTTTCTGGGAGAAGGGAACGGGCCGGAAACTGGATAAGGATCGCTTCCGCAGGGACCTGGGACAGGTGGAAGACGCATACGCCGAAGTCGAAAAACTCGTCATAGAATAACTTTCGCCCTGAGGTGGTGATGCCGAAAGCCCTGGTCTACGTGACGTTCAAAACGGGCGTGCTCGACCCTCAGGGGGAAGCCGTTCGGGGAGCGCTCTCCTCCCTTGGATTCAAGGGCGTGAACGACGTGCGCGTGGGAAAATTCATCGAGATAGAACTCGAAGACGCGGACGACGTTCATGCCGATATTGAAAAAATGTGCCGCGACCTGCTCGCCAACCCCGTCATCGAAGACTACCGTATCGAAATGGCGGACGAGTCTACGAACGGCGAGAGTCGGTAATGCGGTTCGCCGTCATCGTCTTCCCCGGCTCCAATTGCGATCATGACTGCTACCACGCCATCAAGGACGTTCTGAAACAGCCGGTGCGGTTCGTCTGGCACAAGGAAACCTCTCTGGCAGACGCGGAGGTGGTGATACTCCCTGGAGGTTTCAGCTACGGGGATTATCTAAGGGCCGGCGCCATATCGCGCTTCTCTCCCATCATGAAGGCCGTTTCCGCCCATGCCCGGGAGGGGCGTCCCCTGCTCGGCATATGCAACGGCTTTCAGTGCCTGACCGAATCGGGCCTCCTCCCCGGGGCCTTGAGGAGAAACGAGTCGCTGCGCTTCGTTTGTGACGATGTTTGGCTGAAATGCGAAACACCGAGAACCCCCTTCACCTGCGGCATCGAGCCGGAAGAAGTCCTCAAAATGACCATCGCGCATGGAGAGGGGAACTACTTCTGCGATTCCGCTACGCTCGCCGAACTCGAAGACAACGAGCAGATAGTCTTCCGCTACACGAACGCGGCGGGAAGCGTGGACACTGAAGCGAATCCCAACGGATCGATAGAAAACATCGCGGGTATATGCAACCTGGCTGGAAACGTGGTTGGCCTCATGCCGCATCCCGAGCGCAGCTGCGACCTCCTGCTCGGCGGCGAGGACGGGCTCAAGATGTTCACGTCCGTGCTGCATATGGTGGCGGCATCGTGATCACGACGGACACGCTCGCCACGCGGGATATGGCCCTCGACCACGGCCTGTCCCCAGACGAATGGGAGAAGATCACGCGAACACTGGGTCGCAAACCCAACGTAACGGAGCTCGGCGCATTCTCCGCCATGTGGAACGAGCACTGTTCGTACAAAAGCAGCCGCATTCACCTGAAAAAATTTCCTACGCAAGGCCCCCACGTCCTGCAAGGACCCGGTGAAAACGCCGGCGTCGTCGATCTGGGCGATGGCATGGCCGTCGCCTTCAAAATGGAGAGTCACAACCACCCTTCTTTCATCGAACCCTACCAGGGCGCGGCCACCGGAGTGGGCGGCATTTTGAGGGACATCTTCACGATGGGCGCGCGGCCCATAGCGCTGCTCGACAGCCTGCGTTTCGGCGCCCCTGAACATCCCCGCACCCCTTATCTCGTCGGTGGCGTCGTAGGCGGCATCGCGGGCTATGGAAACTGCATCGGCGTTCCCACGGTGGGCGGAGAAACGAAATTTCACCCTTGCTACAACGGGAACATTCTGGTGAACGTCATGTGCGCGGGCGTCATGCGCTCAGACGCCATATTCCGCGGCACGGCTTCGGGCATCGGGAACCCGGTTATCTACGTCGGCGCGCCCACCGGGCGGGACGGTATCCACGGCGCGTCGATGGCGTCTGCGGGATTTGACGATTCCGCCCTTCAAAAGAGACCCACCGTTCAGGTCGGAGACCCGTTCCGGGAAAAACTGCTCCTCGAGGCGTGCCTGGAACTGATGAAGCGCGGCGCCGTGGTCGGCATTCAGGACATGGGCGCCGCCGGCCTCACTTCCTCTTCCGTCGAAATGGCGGGCCGGGCGGGCACGGGCCTCCTCTTGCGCCTGGATGCGGTTCCCTGCCGGGAAGAGGCGATGTCGCCTTATGAGATGATGCTCTCTGAAAGTCAGGAGAGAATGCTGCTGGTGGCGGAAAAAGGCAGAGAACCCGAGGTGCGGGAGATATTCGAGCGCTGGGACCTGCCGATGTCCGTCGTGGGAGAAGTCACCGGAGACGGAAGACTTCGCGCAACTTTCGAAGGGGATGAAGTCGCCGATCTGCCCGTTTCCGCCCTGACGGACAATGCGCCGACCTATGATCGCCCCAGAGAGCCCGAACGCGGACTTCCACTCGACGATCCGCTGGAAAAACTGCCGGAGCCTGGAGACCTGGGTTCCACCCTGCTCAAGATGCTGGCCCACCCCAACCAGGGAGACAAGAAACCGATATGGCGTCAATACGACCATAAAGTTCGCACGAATACGGTAAACTCTCCGGGCGCTGACGCCGCTATCATTCGTCTCAAGGGCACCAACAAGGCGCTGGCCCTCACGACGGACGGGAACGCGCGATACGGCATGCTCGATCCCTACAAGGGAGGGATGCTCGCCGTGGCGGAAGCCGCGCGAAACATCTGCTGCGCGGGCGCAAGGCCGCTTGCTATCACGAATTGCCTGAACTTCGGCAATCCGGAGCGTCCCGCCGTCATGGCTCAATTTTCTCTTTCGATCGAGGGCATGGCCCAAGCCTGCCGAGCTCTGGACCTCCCCGTGGTGAGCGGGAACGTGAGCTTCTACAACGAAACGCACCAAGTGGACATCTACCCTACCCCGATCATCGGTATGGTCGGCCTTCTCGACGACGTGCAAAAAAGAGCGGGTCATGGCTTCGCAGTTGAGAATGACGCCATCGCCCTGATTCATCCCAAAGACGAAGCTCCATTGCCGGAAAGATCGGCCCATGAGTACGTGTGGGTGGAAACCGGTCAGGAAGGAGGCGATGCGCCTGCGATATCGCTGGATGCGGAACGGGCCGCGCAAACAGCGTGCAGGCGTGGCATCGAACTGTGTCTTGTGCGTTCAGCCCACGATCTTTCCGAAGGCGGGCTGGGAATCGCATTGGCGGAATCCGCGCTCGCGTCGCCGAAAAGCAGGCTTGGAGCCGAAGTGGCGCTTCCCGAATTGGAAGGCAGGCCCGACGGCTTGCTATACGGCGAGGCCGCTTCTCGCATTCTGGTGAGCGCGTCTGCGGATGCAATGGACGCGCTGCATGAGGTCGCACAAAGCTGCGGAGCAAAGCTAACGCGAATCGGTCGCGTTCAGGAGGGTGCTTTCTCCGTCAAAACGGCGGATAATGCGCCCCTCATTAATCTGACCATGCCGGAAATCGTGGCGGCATGGTCGGGCGCCCTCTCCGAGGTAATGTGAGATGTCCGCCTGGATCGATGATCACCCGAAGGAGGAATGCGGCGTTTTTGGGATATACAACCATCCCGAAGCGGCCAACATGGCCTACCTGGGGCTCTACGCTCTTCAGCACAGAGGACAGGAGAGCGCCGGCATCGTGGCTTCCAATGGAGAGAGGGTGCACAGCGAGGTCGGCATGGGCCTCGTCGCCGATGTTTTCACGGAAGAGCGCATCGCCAAACTCCAGGGCCACATCGCAATCGGACACAACCGCTACTCCACCGCAGGACAATCCGACATCAAGAACGCCCAACCGTTCCTGGTAAACTACGCAAAAGGAACGCTCGCACTCGGACACAATGGAAACCTCGTAAACGGCGGCGCTTTGCGAGAGGAACTGGAAGAGAACGGCTCCATTTTCCGCAGCACGACGGACAGCGAGGTCATCTTGCACCTCATCGCCAAGTCCAATGAAAAAACCACCGAGGGCGCCATCATCGAGGCCATCCAATGCCTGGAAGGCGCTTATTCGCTTACGATGATGACAGAGGAAAAACTGATCGGCATTCGGGACCCGCTTGGCTTCCGCCCTTTGGTTTTGGGCAAACTCCGAGCCGGTCAGGACGGGAGCGATTCCTGGGTTTTGGCGAGCGAAACCTGTGCGCTCGATCTGATTGACGCCGGATACGTGCGCGAAGTGGAACCCGGCGAGATGGTCGTGATCGACCAAGACGGGGTAAGGAGCATCACCCATTCTCCATCCACTCAACACCAACAATGTATTTTCGAGTTCATCTATTTCGCCCGACCGGACAGCTTGATTTTCGGTAAAAACGCCTATGCCGTCAGACGCAAACTAGGCGCCCGCCTCGCAGAGGAGGATGACGTGGAGGCGGACATCGTTACGCCTGTTCCGGACTCGGGCCTGTCCGCCGCGCTCGGATACGCAGACGCCTCCGGTCTGCCGCTGGAGTGGGGTCTGATACGCAATCACTATGTGGGTCGCACGTTCATCGAACCGGAGCAGTCCATTCGAAATTTCGGCGTCAAACTGAAATTGAACCCCATGAAAGAGTTTCTGGCGGACAAGCGGGTCGTGGTGGTGGACGACTCCCTCGTCAGGGGCACGACGAGCCAAAAAATCGTCGAACTCATCAGGAGAGCGGGCGCAAAAGAAGTTCACATGCGCATCAGTTCTCCTCCCATCACCCATCCGTGTTTTTTCGGCATCGACATGCCTACCCTCGCCGAACTCAAGGCTTCATCGAACAGCGTCGAGGAAATCAGGCAATTCCTGAAGGCGGACAGTCTTCGATATCTATCTACCGAGGGCCTGCTCCACTGCACACACCCGAATGAAGATGCGTTTTGCACGGCTTGTTTTTCTGGAAATTATCCGATTTCCGTCGAGGAAATCGACTATCAACTCTCCCTTTTCCGGGATTCGCGAACCTCCGAGCACCGCGCATGATGAATTTGACCGATCGCATCGGTGGTTGTTATCCTTCCCTCGTATTTACGGTTGTTTTCACGCATTTTTAGAATCTTCCTAAAAAACTTGGAAATCAGGGAGAGGGTATCTTGTCAATAAAACAAAGATGTTTTCTCCTCATCTGCATGTTCGCGGCGGGCTGCAGCACTACGCCAGTCGTCGATAACAAGGCCCAGCCGAACAAATTTGCAGGCGATACCGCGCGCGCGCAAAATCCGCCTGGAAAAACCGTCTTTCTCGACTCCTCAATGCCAAAGCGTCCTCCGCTCAAACAAGCTGAAACCTCTCAGATAAAACCACCCAAGGCCTCAGCACCCATACAGTCCATAGAGAGCGAAGCGGATAAAGTCGCTAAGCGACCAGATTATGTAAATTCAATGGACGAGAAAGCGGATAAAAACGCTGAGCCCTCCCCACACGACATCAACCTGCCGGTGCCGGAGACCGAAGAACTCCTCAAGCCTCCACCAACCCCGGAAGCCAAGAAACCCAAGGCTTTTTTGTATGACGTCCCCGTCGTTCGCAACGCCATCGTGAACAGGTGGCTTGAGTATTTTACGGGTCCCGGACGCGCCAGTTTTTCCGTCTGGCTGGGCAGGGGGGGACGCTATATCAATTTATTCCGTAAAATTCTCAAGGAACACCAACTACCGCAAGATTTGGCGTATCTCTCTTTGATCGAAAGTGGATTCAACCCGAAGGCCCGCTCCAGAGCCGGTGCGGTCGGTCCCTGGCAGTTCATGCCGGGCACCGCGAGGCGAATGGGCCTGAAAATCAATTATTACCTGGACGAGCGTCGCCACCCGATGAAATCCACCCGCGCAGCTTCGGCCTACCTATCGAAACTTTACGAGGAATTCGGCGACTGGCATCTCGCGCTCGCCGCATATAACGCGGGAGAACGCCGCATCGCCAGGGCCATTCGCAGATCAAAGCGAAAAGACTACTGGTCACTCGCCAGAACGAGATACCTGCCCAACGAAACCCGCAACTACGTCGCCAAGTACCTGGCAGGGATGATAATCGCCAAAAACCCGGAAGTTTTCGGTTTCGTAGGCATCGATTATGAAAACTCCTGGAATTATAAATCCGTCAAACTTGTTCATGGCACCAGCTTGAGAGCGATTTCCCGTATTTCGAACGTCTCCCTACGAACTTTGAGGGAAATCAATGCGGAGTTGAGAACTTCCGTCACGCCCCCGGGCAATGGATATCATCTTTTTCTCCCGGATGAAAAAGCGAAGAAATTTGCCGCGAAACTGGCGAAACTGACCGAGAAATATCTCGCATCTCCCAACGGTTACCGCATACAGCCCGGCGATACTTTCGGCGCCATCGCGCAAAGATTCGGAGTCCCGTTAGACAAGATACTCGAACTGAACACCCATCTCCATCCCAGAAGACTTCAAGTGGGCGCCAAAGTTCTTCTGCCCAAATCGCCAAAAAGGCTTAAAGCGGCTCTGCAAAATGCCGCACCGGCAAACGGGAACGCCCCCGCGCCGAAGCTGCACGTCGTGCGACGAGGCGAAAACTTTTGGCTGATCGCGCGAAAATACGGCATCCCCACCCAGGAACTCGTGCGCCTCAATACCGGTCTCGACCCGAAGCTTCTGCGCATCGGTATGAGAATTCGCCTCCCTTCCCCCAAACGCCCTGTAAAGGTCGAAAAGAGCAAGAAGCAAAAACCAGATAGGCCATTGCACCACCTCGTCGGTCCGGGAGAGAGCGTCTGGCTCATCGCCAAGCGATACGGAATTTCAACAAAATCTCTCCTTGCCTGGAACCGGCTGAGCGCATCGGGCAAAATTTTTCCCGGAGAAAAGCTCATCGTTCGCCGCTAGAATCAAAGGTTTCTTGACACCTGCTTTGATGCTCTCCTAAGATTCAGAGTGATCTGAAGTTACGCGTCCATATTTCTACTTTCGATAGAGAAAAATATGTTCAACCGCGCTGCACACGACGTCATGACCGTTTTTTTCTCATCGCTTTGCGTGCTCCTGATCCTGGGAGGGTGCGTCTCGCGTCCGAAACAGCAGGCATCACCCGGGGAATTGCTCGTCATCGGAGAGGAGGATTTACGAGCCGAGCGCTTCGAGGCGGCGCGCCTTGCGTTCAAGCGTCTGCTGGAGGAACATCCCGACAGCAAACACCGCCGAAGCGCGTTGTTGCGTCTGGGAGATTCATACTACCATGAGGAAGAATACATCGAATCGAAGTTGCAATACACTGAGTACGTCCGCCTCTATCCCGTAAGCGCCGGAACGCCGAAAGCGTATTATTTCCTCGCCATGAGCGATTATCAGAGAAATCTCGCCATCGACCAGGACGCATCCGTTGCGAGAGACGCGCTCAAGAATTTTCAAACTCTCGTGCGCCGTTTTCCCGGCTCGCAATACACGGCGGATGCAAAACAGAAGATATCGGAGTTAAGGGAACATCTCGCCAAAAACGCTCTGTTTATCGCGAACTTTTACTTAAGGACAAACCTGCGGGTCTCCGCGATTCCGCGCTACAAAGAAATTATTCGAGATTTTGGAGACGTTCCCCATGTTCGCGCCGAAGCCATGTATAAACTGGGGGAAAGCTACAGAATAGAGCAGAGTTTCAAGAAAGCAGGAGAAGCCTATCGTTCACTTTTGGAGTCGTATCCCGATGACCGGTTCGCTTCACCCGCATATGGCAGGCTCCTCGCGTTGACAGGTGAAAAATGACGCACCGGCCCATTTCGTGCCCAAACAACCTAGCCGCATGCGAGTAACTTTAGATGACCGAGCCGAACGAAGGCGACCCAAAAGACAGAAATTCACCTGCCGGGAGCGGCGAGATTCCCGATACGAAAGAGACGGATTCCTACTCAACAAACGAAACAGACGATGCGCCCGCGTTTTCCGATTCACGGGATGATTCCGATGGGGACGCGCCGGACTCTCCCGCAGCGGATACACTGTCCCTCTATCTGAGAGACATCGGCGCCCACCCCGTTCTCACGCGCGACGAAGAGCACGCGATGGCCCTTGCGGCAAGAGAGGGGGATGAAGACGCATTCAACAAACTCGTTCGTTCGAATTTAAGATACGTCGTCAGCGTGGCGAATCGCTACAAGAACTTCGGGCTTTCACTCGAAGACTTGATAAATGAGGGGAACATCGGGTTGATCAATGCGATCAAACGCTTCGATCCGCAACGCGGCGTAAAACTCATTACCTATGCCGTATGGTGGATTCGCCAAAGCATCATGCACGCTCTGGCGGACCAGAGGAGCACCGTCAGGCTGCCCGTCAAACAGGCCGGTCTTCTCCATAAAATCTCCATCACCTACGAGAAACTCCGGCAGGAATTCGGGCGCGAACCCGAGACGTCCGAGTTGTCCGAGCGATTGGACATGAAAGTGGCGGATATCGAAAAACTCATACGCATGAATCGGAATTATCTTTCTCTCGACGCCGCCGTTTCTCCCGACGACGACACCAGTTACCTCGATTTGCTCGAAGAACAAAGCGCCGTATCCGTGGAGGAAAACGTGGTGCAGCACTCTCTGGAAGAGGAGGTGGAGGACTTGCTCGCAGAGCTCGACCCCAGAGAGCGCGACATTATTCGCATGCGCTATGGCTTCGACGGAGAGGCGATGACACTCGAAGAAATCGGGAGCAAACTCGGGCTGTCGCGCGAAAGAATCAGACAAATAGAAAAAAAAGTAATCAGCCGTTTTCGCGCGGAAGCCAGCCACCAGATGCTTCATGATTTTTTGAGTTGACGATGTCCGAGGCGAATCCACAAAAATCCGACGCTTCTCCCGCAGGCTGGCGAGAAGCGGCCTCTCGCCTCATTGCGAGTGGAACCGGAGAAAAATTCACGCTCGCAAACAGCCTCACGCTCGCCCGCATCTTGATGGTTCCATTGCTCGTCATGTTCCTGCTGCAAGGCTCGCCCCCCGCGCAATACTTCGCGGCCGGTCTTTTCGTCATGGCGGCCTTTACGGATTGGCTCGACGGGCACCTGGCCAGAACGCGCGACCAGATAACCCCTCTTGGCGAGATTCTCGACCCCGTCGCCGACAAGCTGCTCATACTCGCCGCCTTGATTCCCCTGGTATCGCTCGGAAAAGTGGACGCATGGGTCGTGGGCATACTGCTGGGCCGGGAACTTCTGGTGACGGCCTTTCGCGCCGTGGCGATACGCCAAGGTCTGGTGGTACCGGCGGGCTTTCTCGGCAAAATCAAGATGGGCCTGGAGGTCGCCGCGATTTTTTTCCTCATCCTGGGCATTTTCCCGCCGCTGGGCACCATTTTGATCTGGGGCGCCATGATAGCTGCGGTTATCTCCGCCGTTGATTATTTTCGCCAAATCGTTCGAGCCATCTCTTGATGGGCGCTTTTTTTCTCGTCATCCTGATCGGCGGCTTTCTGGGCGCCATTCCCTTCGGGGTGCTGATCACCCGGTTGTTCGGCGCCGAGGATCCGCGCGAATCGGGAAGCGGCAACATCGGTGCGACGAACGTCTTGAGAACGAGTGGCTGGAAAAGCGGGGTGCTGACCCTTTTGCTCGACGTGTTCAAGGGCGTTGCGGCCATTCTCTTCGCCCGCTATGTGGCCTCTCTTGTATCCGCTCCCGCCCTGGAGCCGGTCGCCGCCCTTGCGGCGGTGCTCGGGCACATGTATTCGCCGTTCACGGGGTTTCGCGGGGGCAAGGGCGTGGCCACCGGACTTGGCGTTTTCGCTCTCCTGACCCCGGGTCCAACGGCCCTCGCAACACTCGTTTTCATTTCCGTGGTGGCCGCGACGCGGTACGTCTCCCTCGGCTCCATGCTCGCGGCGGCGACGGTGCCGCTGGCGGGTTTTTGGCTGAACTACTCCACCGTGGTATACGCCCTGTCCGGCTTGATCTCCCTGTTCGTCATCTGGAAACATCAAGACAACATCGGACGGTTAATGCGCGGGGAGGAGAACCGCATCGGGCGGAAGAAGGGCTGAGGTCTCTTTCATGACGACAGAATATCCGATGCCCCGGGTTCGTCCATTTTCCTGAACCATTGGAGAGACAATGCTCACGGGTTGTTCCCCGGTTTTTCTCCTCGTCATCCTGGGTGTAGGAGTCGGGAGCTGGATCTTTGGCAATCACACCGCCGCGAGAATCACCGGACTTTTGGCGATCACCGTTTTTCTCTCCTATTTCGCCCTCTTGAACTGGACGGCGCAAAACCGCCAGAAACAAGGGTCAGACGCCCCGCAGGAAAAGGACTTGTACCAGGAAATCACCGGCCCGCACGACGACGGTACGCGCAGGGAGCCATTCACCGAAGACGACCGGGCGGAGTGGCGGAACTACCTGAAATCGGAAGGAAAGATCCTCTGGTTCGGAGTCGCGGGACTTCTCCTGGCGCTGCTCTATCTAACATTGAAAAACTGAATTCTCGACCAGAATGGATACATTGCGGGGTTCTATTCGAAAAATCGAATGACCGTCTCCGCCACAAAATCGAGATCATCATCCGTGAGCTCGGGATAGACGGGAAGCGATAATACCTGGGCGGCTGCGGCCTCGCTCTCTGGAAAATCCCCCCGTTGATACCCAGCGAAGCAAGGATGAAGATGCAGGGGCGAAGGATAATATACGCCGCAACCAACGCCATTTCGAGACAAATATTCCTGCAGTTTGTCCCTCTCGGGTGTCCGAACCGCGTATTGATGAAACACATGCCCCACGGCGGGAATCAAGGGCGGGATGAACCGCTCCCCAACGATGCCGCCGGCCTTGAATCTCGCTCCATATTTCAGGGCGTTTTGTCGTCTCTTCGCGTTCCACTCATCCAGGCGCTTCAGTTTGACGGACAAGAACGCCGCCTGCATCGTATCCATCCTGAAATTTCCGCCTACTTCCAGATATTCGGAATTATCGGGCGAGCCGTGAATCCTGAGCCTTCGCATGCGCTCGGCCAGAGCGTCGTCTTTGGCCAGGACCATGCCGGCGTCCCCAAGCGCGCTGAGGTTTTTGGTTGGGTAAAACGACAGGCAACCCGCATCCCCCAAGGCGCCGGCCGCACCCAGGCTCGTCCGAGCACCGACGGCCTGGGCGGCGTCTTCCACCAAGAAGAGCCCGCGGCGTTCGACGATTTCGAGAATCTCCGCCATCGGCGCGCAGCGGCCGTACATATGAACGGGAATGATCCCTCTCGTATTCGGTGTGACGGCTTCTTCAACCCGCCCCGGATCGAGATTGAACGTGTCGGGCTCAATATCCACGAACACCGGCTTCGCGCCCAGGCGATGAATGACGCCCGCTGTGGCGAAAAACGTGAACGCCGAAGTAATAACCTCATCTCCCGGCCTCACGTCGTTCGCCATCAACGCCAACAGCAGAGCGTCCGTACCGGATGAAACGGCGATGGCATGCTCCGCGCCGCACCAGGCCGCCATCTCGGATTCGAACAGGCCTATCTCCTCGCCCATGACGAACCTCTGGTGGTTCATCACTCTTTCGACCGCCGCCAGCATCTGCGCTTTGAGCGATCCGTTTTGGGCTTCCAAATCATAAAGGGGTATGCGCATGGAGACTTTCTGGCCTTATCGGGGATCCCTCGAGGAAAGTCCAAATTGGTGCCGGAGGCCGGACTCGAACCGGCAAGGGGTTTCCCCCGGTGGATTTTGAGTCCACTGCGTCTACCAATTCCGCCACTCCGGCAGAAAGAGGATGTAACTTAGCCTCTACTCACGCCTTCTGGCAAGATGCGTCCCGCATTTTCGCCCCCATGCGGGATTCATCCTTCAAATTCCGCCCAGCTCGACGGCGAAACCTCCTGCGCGTCCATTCGCCAGGAGATGGAATCCTCACACTCGGGGCACAAAACGATAAAGCGCCCCTCCGGTTCTTCCTCCATCTCGTCCCGGAACACCTTGAGGCAGTTGCGGCAATACGCCCGGCTGCAGGCGGCGCACGCATTGGGGCGCGCATGGCGGAATCGCAAGCCGCATGCGGGACACTCATGGGTCTCCATGCTTTTCCTTTCAGCGCCGGAAAAAGTCCGCATTCATGGCGGCGGCTTCGAATCTTTGCTACATTTTCCCGAATCCGAAACCGTCAAACTTCTCGCACATTTATCGGAAGGACGAATATACCATGATTATCGACACGGACCGTCTGGATGATTACGACATCATCGACTTGAGCCACCCCTGGGGGCATGGCGCTCCGCTTTGGCCCTACTTCCCGGATCTGAAGATCGAAAGGTTCCACTACCACGCCAAGAGTCAGGTACTGAGCCAGCAGATCACCACGTTCATGCACTGCACCACCCACACCGACGCGCCCGCGCACGTCATCGAGGGGATGCCGTTCATGGACGAAGTGCCGCTCAGGAGCTATTTCGGCAACGCGGTTTGCGTGGACATTCCCAAGGACGAATGGGAAGTGATTACGCCCGAAGACCTCGAAAACGCGAGACCGGAGATTCGCCCGGGCGACATCGTCATCGTTCACACCGGGTGGCACCGTTACTACGGCGACAACACCAAATACTTCATCTATTCCCCCGGTCTCTACAAGGAGGCGGGCGAATGGTTCGTGGAGCGCGGGGTGAAGGGCGTGGGCGTGGACCAGCAGGCGCTCGACCACCCGCTGGGGACGAAAATCGCGTGGGGGCCACAGCCCATCTGTCCGTTCACTCTCGAGGAATACGAGCAACGCTTCGACCGCCCCACGAGCGAGGCTTTCCCCGATTGGGAGCCTTGCCACCGCGCGCTTCTGGGAAACGGCATCGTCGGTTTCGAAAACGTGGGGGGAGACATCGACAAGGTCGTGGGCAAACGATTCGCGCTGGCCGCATTTCCCTGGCGATGGACGGGCGGCGACGGCTGTATCGTAAGGATGGTCGCGTTTTTACCGAAAGACTAGCCCGCGGCCACCGGTTCGGGTTTTTTCTTCTCGGTCTGCTTCGAGGTTGCGCCGTTTGCGGCCACCGTCTCTTTTTTCTCGGTGGATTTGCTCTCAGATTTCGAATCGGAAACGGGGCTCTGGGAGTCCTTCTCCTTGCTCTTGCCGTTCGAGGCGTAATCGGTCACATACCAGCCGTCGCCTTTGAGGTGGAAGGCGGAGCGGGAGATTTTGCGTCTGAGTCTGAGCGCGCCGCAACTCGGGCACTTCCTGAGCGCGCCAGCCCCCATTCTCTGGATTGCTTCGTGCTCGTCTCCACATGCGCTGCATTCATACTCGTAAATCGGCACTTCTCGTTTCTCCTCGTCGTTAAATGAAGGTCAGCCACTCGAGCTTGCTCTCGTCGCGCCCGTTCACGATCTCGAAAAATGCGGACTGGATTCTCTTCGTCACCGGGCCGGGCTCTCCCGCACCGATGGTTCTGCCGTCCACCTCCCGGATGGGAGTCACCTCGGCCGCCGTGCCCGTGAAGAATGCCTCATCCGCCACGTAGACTTCATCGCGTGCGAAGGGGGCGACCTGCAACTCCACGCCCTGCTCATCGGCGAGTTGAACGACTGTGTCGCGCGTAATCCCTCCCAGCACCCCATGCAGCGGCGGCGTCTTGAGCACGCCGTCTCTGACGATGAAGATGTTCTCGCCCGAACCCTGCGTCACCAGACCCTCCGGGTCCAGCATGAGCGCCTCATCAAAACCCGCGCCGACGGCTTCGAGTTTCGCCATCTGGCTCACGGCGTAGTTGCCCGTGGTCTTGGCCTTGGTCATGTAGCTGTTCGGGTGATGGGACGTGAAGGACGAGACCTTCACTCTGATGCCTTTGGCCAGGCCCTCTTCGCCCAGGTACGCCCCCCAACTCCACACGGCCACCATCGCATGGGTGGGCGACCCCTTGGGGTTCACCCCCATGGAGCCGTAACCGAGCCAGATGAGCGGGCGAATGTAGCATGCCTCCATCTCGTTGGCGCGAATCGTCTCCAACACCGCCTGGGTGAAGTCATCCTGGGAGACGGGCGCATCGAGCCCCACGATCTGCGCGGAATCATAGAGCCTCCGCATATGCTCTTCGAGGCGGAAGACGGCGGAGCCGCGCTCGGTCCGGTAGCAGCGAATCCCCTCGAATACCCCCAATCCGTAGTGCAGCGAATGCGTGAGGACATGAATCCTGGCTTCATCCCAGGGGACGAACTTGCCGTCCATCCAAATTTTATCCGTTGCGCCTTCCAAAAAAACATCCTCCAGTTCTGCGGGATTGTGGAGTACGGAGTTTCGGACAACCGCGCAAGTATAGTGATTCGAGACGGATGGGCGCAAGCCTCCGAGGCAAATAAATCATGCGCAATTCCCGGTCGAAATCAGTCTTCGTACACCTCGGGATTGAGCAGCGTCTTGGGATTCACCCGTTCTCCCCTCATCGCGGCCAGCACGTTATCGCCCGCCAGCCGATTCACGCGCTCGCGCGCCTGGTGGCTTGCTCCTGCGAAGTGCGGCGTAACCACGGCGTTCGGAAGCCCGAAGAGGGGGTTTTCGGCGTCCGGGGGTTCTTCCTCGAAGACGTCGATGCCGGCCGAGGCGATTTCCCCTTCCCTGAGCGCGTGGACCAGCGCCGCCTCGTCGATAATCGCCCCGCGCGCGCAGTTCACGAGCACGGCCGATTTTTTCATCAATCGAAACCTGCGGGCATCGAACATGTGCCGCGTCTCGGGCGTGAGGCTGCAATGAATCGATATGAAATCGGATTCGCTCGTCAAGCCGTCCAAATCCACCGGCTCCGCACCCGCCTCGCGTATCGCCTCATCGCTCACGAAAGCGTCATACGCCAGGATGCGGCCCTGAAAGCCCGAGAGCAGCCGGGCCAGCTCCCTCCCGATGTTCCCGAAGCCGACGATGCCGAACGTCGCCCCGCTCATCTCGTTGGCGATCCAGATGCCTTCGCGCCAACCTCCCTTGCGCAGTTTCTCCATCCCCTGGGGAATCCGGCGGCTCGCGGCCAGCATTAGCCCGAGAGACGCTTCCGCCACGGCGACGGCGTTCGCGCCCGGGCAGTTCGTCACCGGAATTTTTCGTTTCGTCGCCGCGGGAATGTCTATGTTCTCCACACCCACGCCTATCTTGGCGATGAGTTTCAGGCGCGTCGCGGCCTTTATCACCCGCTCCGTGATCTGTTCTCTCGAGGTCACCAACAAGGCGTCCCATTCATGGGCGTCGCGCACCAACTCGTCTTCGGTCCACTTTCTGTTGCCGCCGTCGCGAAACTCGCCATGCGGCTTCAGCATGTTTCGCAGCGATTCGATGGGCGCGCGCGCCTCGGGCACGAAAAAAACGACGTTCCGGTTCAAAAAACACCCTCCACTCAGACACCGCGCGCCAACCGGCTAGGTGCCGACAATCAACGTGGACGTTCGATCCCTAAGGAAGGAAAAAGTCGAGAGATACGTCAATATGCCCGTCCGATGATTCTCGGACGGTACATTCTCAATCCGAATGAAAGAGCGCCCGAATTCCCCCACCGCTTCGACCTCGTGGATGTTCCGGTCGACCGTGGGGTCGCACATGACCCGCAACTTCGTCCTAAGCGGACCGATGCCTGCGAAACTCACGGCGGCGGACACGTTCACGTTCGCCGGAAACGCTTTGCACGCCTCCAGGGGATTCCCCTCGAAAATCACCGTCGGCTCATCGATGGCGTCGAGATCGATTCCCTGCGCCTCGATATAGGGGGCTCCTTTGAGGCTCTCGGGCGGCTTTCGGGTCGTCATGGTGACGGATTCCATGCTGCCTACCGAGGCTCCTTTGAGACCGTCCAATCCGATGATGGCGCCCGACGGAACGAATATGCGGGAACCTCTCCGCTTCGCCTCTTCGATCAAATCATCCCGATCGAGAAGCGCACCCACGGAGTTGATGATCACGTCTTTCCCCCGCGTGAAACTCTCATGGCAAACCGCCTCCACTGTGTTTCCGCCCGAGGCTTCCATTATGACGTCCGCCGCCTGCGCCACGCCCGCCAGATCCGTCATGCGCGGCGGATTCTCGAGACCCGCCAGAAAATCTTCCACTTTTTCGAGTGTCCGCGTCGAGGCGACCGGTATTTCGATGGGCACTCTTCCCTCATCCGCCGCCTTCACCACGGCCTTGCCTATGACGCCCAAGCCCACAACGCCCAGTTTCATAGCGCTCTCCGCGAAATAAAAGATTTCATTTCAATGACTTAAATGAATATACTTCGTCCAAAAAAATCAATTCGCTCAAGCAGGCTATTCAACGCGGCTTCCCAGACCGAGACGCCAGTGATCCGCCAATACGAGCGCCATCATCGCCTCGCCTATGGGCACCGCCCGCGTCGCCACGCACGGGTCGTGCCGCCCCTCCACCCTCACGGTCGTTTTCTCTCCAGTCGTCGTCACCGTGTCCTGCTCGATTAGAATGGAGGAAGTCGGCTTCACGACGAACCGAACCACCACGGGCGCGCCCGTGGATATGCCGCCCAAAATTCCACCCGCGTTGTTCGTCCTCACTATCGTATCGCCGTTTTTCATCTCGAACGGATCGTTGTTCTCCGAACCCCGCATGCCTGCGGCCCGAAAACCGGAGCCGATTTCGACCCCCTTCACCGCGTTGATGCTCATCATCGCCGCCGCAAGGTCGGCGTCGAGACGCCCGTAAAGCGGCTCTCCCCAGCCGGCGGGAACGCCGTCGGCCCGGACCGTAATGGCCCCGCCCACGGAATCACCCGCCTTTCTCGCCTCCAGAATGGCCGCTTCCATCCGGGACGCCGTTTCCGCGTCCGGGCAGCGCACGATGTTTCGCTCTATCTCATCCGCGTCGAAATGCGCGCCGTCCCAACGAACCTCCGCCACCTGATCGACGTAACCCACAATCGATACGCCGAGGCGGGAGAGGAGTTTCTTGGCTATCGCTCCCGCCGCGACGCGAGCGGCCGTCTCCCGCGCGCTGGAGCGTCCTCCTCCCCGGTGATCCCGAATCCCCCATTTTCGGATATATGTAAAATCCGCATGCCCCGGGCGAAACAGGTGGCGCAGGGGTTCATATTTACTCGAATCGGCGTCCTTGTTTCGGATGAGCACCGAGATGGGATGCCCGGTAGTCAAACCTTCGAAGACGCCGGATAAAATCTCGGCGCGGTCCTCTTCATTCCGCTGGGTCGTCACACGGCTCTGGCCCGGCCGCCTGCGGTCCAAATCCCGCTGCAAATCAGATTCACTGAGCGGCAGGCCCGCCGGGCACCCGTCCACCACGACGCCCAGGGCGGGGCCGTGGGACTCACCCCAGGTAGTAAAGCGAAACAAACGGCCAAAAGTGTTCGACACAATCTTCCTCTCTAACTTTCGGGCTGCGACAGCACCGCGCGTATTTCCGGGAGAACCGCCGCGACGACCTCTTGGGGCGCGCGCGTGTTCTCCACGATCAGGCTTGCGAGTTCTTCATAGCGCGGAACGCGCTTTTTGAAAAGCAGACGAAGCGCCCCTTCAGGATTCTCTTCGTTTTCGAGATAGGCCGGCCAGCCATCGGCCCGCACCCGCTCGGTGATTTCATCCTCGCCCACCTGGAGATACACCACGCAATGGGACGCAAGCAGAGAATCGACGCCCGGCGTCATCGGAGTGCCGCCGCCGAGCGCCAGAACGAGGTTTTTTCGCCCCAATTGCTCGCGCAGCAAGTCATTTTCCAGCGCTCGGAAGGATTCTTCGCCTCTCGTTCTGAAAACTTCGCGAAATCTGAGTCGTTCTCCCGTTTCCTCGAAATGTCTTTGCTCGATCAAGTGGTCGAGATCGAGAAAGGAGAACCCCATTTTCTCGGCGAGCAGAGGCCCGATTGTCGATTTTCCGCATCCCTTGAAACCGATGAGCGCGACGCTCAAGAGAAACCCTCCATACGAGACTCAAACTCCAGATACCGGGACACCATATCATGGGCCTTTCCCAATAAAACTCCGAAATCCTCGTCCAAGGGTTCAAACCAGTTCACGCCCTCCAGCTTTTGAAACCAGGTGCGCTGTCTTTTGGCGTAGTTGCGATGCAGTCTGGATATTTCCTGAACCGCCTCATCCTCGGCCAACTGTCCATTCCGCAGCGCAAGGGCTTCCCGGAATCCGAGACCCTCGAAAATCCGGGCGTCGGTGAGATTCATCTCGGACAGCATCGCCACCTCTTCCAGCATTCCGCCCGAGAGCATCCGCCGCACCCTGCGCTCGATCCGCCCGGCGAGGACGGACGCCGGGTATCTGAGACCGATATACAACGGAGACGAGAACCTGGGCGCGTTCTGATCGGCGCGCAATCGTGAAACCGGCCGCCCCGTCGCCTCATACACCTCCAGGGCGCGAACCACCCTTCGTAAGTCGTTGGGGTGGAGCTTTGCGGCCGTTTCGGGGTCGACGGCGGCGAGGCGCTCGTGCATGGCCGCATGCCCGCACCTTGAGGCCTCCGCCTCCAATCGCTCCCTGATTTCCGGCTGCGCTTCGGGCCCCTCAAAAAATCCTTCCACCAAAGCGCGTATATACAAACCGCTCCCTCCCACCACGAGCGGACATGCGCCCCTGCGGTAAATACCCTCAATGCAAAGAATCGCCTCATCCGCATAGCGCGCCGCGCTATACGTCTCCCCGAGTTCCGCAACATCCATCATATGATGCGGAACGCCGCCGCGCTCACTCAAGCCGGGCTTGGCGGTGCCCACGCCGATGCCCCGATAAATCTGTCTGGCGTCGGCGCCGACTATTTCGAGAGACACTCCCACTTCCTGGAAGCGTCTGGCCAGCGCCACGCCGAAATCCGTTTTTCCCGAACACGTGGTTCCCACAACGAGAATGATGGGGCATGGGTTTTTCGATTGCCCACGACTCATGGGCTTGGAGCTTCAGGCAGGGGGGAGTCGCTTCCCCAAGAGATGAAAACGCCTCGGAAGCGTTTCGATTCCAGGCTGGGCATGAGAGCGAGCACAGGGGGCGCCTCGCCTGAAAGTCAAAGCGCTTCGAGCGCGTCCCGAAACGCGGCCAGATCCGCATCCGAGAACAGTACGAACTCTATGCGGGTAAGCACGCCCGACGGCGTTTGCAAGTGCGCCGTGCAGACCTCGAGCATGCGGGAGGCGACCACATTTACGTCCAGCCCCCCGACGCCGGTCCCGATGGCGGGAAACGCGATGCTGCCCAGCGAATTCTCCTCGGCCACCTCGAGGCTCGCGCGCGTGCAGGCTTCCACGATTTCAGGCGATGTCCGCAGGTCGGTCCCCATTCCCGCCGCATGGATCACGTGCCGGGCGGGGAGTTCGCCGCCACCCGTGATTACGGCGTCTCCGACCCGAATCGGCCCCTTGGATACGGCCTCGGCTTCTATCTCCTCCCCGCCTTTTCTCTTGATGGCGCCCGCCACGCCCGCGCCCATCCAGAGACGGTTGTTGGCCGCGTTCACTATGGCGTCCACGCCGGACTCGGTGATATCACCCTGCCGGAGAACCACGCACCCACGACCGACGCGCTTTTCATTCATGAGGAAAAGTTCCGATTGGGCGGGAGCGCCCCGGAGGACACTTTATTTGAAAACCGTTTTATCAGAAGAGAGAATCATCCTTCGACGACTCCCCATTCGCATCTGAATCGGCCGACGCGGAAGCGCCTTGTCCCGAAGGCTCAGGCGATCCTCCATCATCTCCGAAAGGAGCCGGCCCGTCGTGATCGACCATCTGCCTCAATTCTTTCCCGGCCTTGAAGAACGGCACATTCTTGGGCGGAATCGCCACCGCCTCGCCCGTTCTCGGGTTTCGGCCGTCGCGGCTGTTTCTCGAACGAACGCGGAAACTCCCGAATCCACGCAACTCCACCTTGTCGCCTTCCGACAAGGCGCCCATGATGCTCCCGAAAACGATATTCACGACGCGCTCGGTGTCTTTTTTCGTGAGATTGATTTTCTCAGCTATCAGCTCAACCAACTCGGCCTTGGTCATGAGAATCATCATCCTCCCTGGGAGCGCGCAGTGGGTGCACTCTTATTTCGGAGAACGCACGCTTCGGTGTTTGGGATTCGGCTTTCATCGGGCGTAATCACCGAATCAAACGAGGCGATCCACCCGCGCCACATCGCACGTACTGTGAATCGACCGAATGCCGAAAACGACGAACCTCCTCAGGCGACGAGGCGTTTCGCAATCCTGCGTTCCACACAATTCATCGGACGGCTTCACGCCATCCGCTCGATTATTCCGCTTTCTCTTCCTCGTCCGTTTCTTGCGCAACCTCCGCAACGGTTTCCACCTGGGACGACACCTCCGCAACGACTTCCGCCTCGTGTTCGTCCTCTACCTCCACTTCCTCTACTTCTTCGACGGAGGTCGCGCTTTCCTCTTCAGCCGGCTCTGCGGGCTGGGGCGCCCGGCTGATGACCGGGTCCTCACCGGTGGATTCCACATAGGCGCGGATGCTCAGCCCCAGTCTTCTCTGCTCCCTGTCGATCTTGATGACGCGCATTTTGAACACGTCGCCCACGTGCACCACGTCTTGCGGTTCTTTCACTTTGTCCGAATCGAGTTCGGAGATGTGCACCAGCCCCTCCAGGTCTTCCTCCGGAGAAGCGAATACGCCGAAGTTCGTTATCTTCGTGATTTTCGCCTCGATATCGTCATCCACCGCATAGCGGTCGTTGATGTCGTCCCAAGGATCCGGGGTGATTTGCTTCATGCCGAGAGAGAGGCGTTCCTTCTCGACGTCCACGCTCAGCACGACCGCTTCGACCTCCTGGCCCTTGCGCAGGATCTCGGAGGGGTGTTTGAAGCGCTGGGTCCAGGAAATGTCCGAAATGTGGATGAGGCCGTCGATGCCTTCGTCCAGGGCGACGAAGGCGCCGAATTCCGTCAAATTCCGGATGCTGCCCGTCACGCGCATTCCCACGGGGTACTTCTCCTCCACCGTGGTCCACGGGTTCGCCTCCACCTGCTTCATGCCCAGGGAGATGCGGCGGCCCTCCTTGTCGAGGTTCAAAACGACGGCTTCCACCACGTCTCCCACCGCGACGAATTTCGAGGGATGGCGAACGCGCCTCGTCCAGGACATCTCCGACACATGCACCAAGCCTTCGACGCCCTGTTCGAGTTCGACGAAAGCGCCGTAATCGGTGATGGAGACGACGCGTCCACGGACCTTGCCGGTCATGGGGTATTTGATTTCCACGTGCTCCCAGGGGTCCGGCGTGATCTGCTTGTGGCCCAGGGAGACGCGCTCGCGCTCCATGTCGTATTTGAGCACGATGACCTTGACACTGTCCCCGATGGAGAGAAGCTCGCTCGGGTGACCCACCCGCCCCCAGGACATGTCCGTGATGTGAAGCAGGCCGTCGATTCCGCCCAGGTCGATGAAGGCCCCGTAGTCGGTGATGTTCTTGACGACGCCGACCTTCTCCATGCCTTCGGTGAGATTGGCGAGCGTCTCGCGCTTGAGTTCCGCTCTTTCATCTTCCAGCAACACGCGCCTGGAGAGAACGATGTTCCCCCGCTTTCTGTTGAGCTTGATGATCTTCATGTCGAAGGATTTGCCGATGAACTGATCAAGGTTCCTCACCGGCCTGAGATCGACCTGGGAACCAGGCAAGAAGGCCTTGAGGCCGATGTCGACCGTAAGCCCGCCCTTGATGCGCGCGACCACCTCGCCCTGGATGATCTCGTCGTTGTCATGGGCCTTGCTGATCTCGTCCCATATCTTGATGCGGTTGGCTTTCTCCTTCGACAGCACGATGAGGCCGTCGTCGTCCTCACGCTCTTCGACGAAAACCTCCACCCTGTCGCCAGGGTTGAGATCCCGCCCGCGGCTCGGGAACTCGAAGCGGGGCACCAGGCCCTCTGATTTATAACCTACATCCACCAGCACGTATTCGCCTTCTATCCCTACAACCGTTCCTTCGATGATTTCGCCGTCCTTCACCTGCATCGTGGAGGCGTAGAGGTCATCCATTTGTTCGGCAGAAAGGGTGTCGGGGTCTACCTCGTCCGGGAGTAATTCGGCCACCTTCGCCGAGAAGTCGGGAGACGTCTCGGTTTCGTTAGGGGAAGTTTCACTCATCTGTTTGCGTTACCTCGTTCTGGGAAAAAGAAATTGCCGCCACCGCTCAAGCACCCGTCGCTATAGCGGTCATCGGCATGAAATTGTCGGAAAAATTCATATTACACGCGAGAAAGACGAGAATCAACCAGTAACTCAAGCATCCTCAATAACTTCCCCGTAAACCGAGCGGATGTTCTCTACCATGACCTCGATCACCCGGTCAACGCCCATACCGCTCGTATCGATTTCCACGGCGTCCTCGGCCTTGCGAAGCGGCGCGCTGGCCCTGTGGCGGTCTCTCTCGTCCCTGCGCTTCAAGTCTTCACGCAATCGCTCGGGATCGAAGGAGACTCCCCTCGCCTTGAGTTCAGCGAAGCGCCGCTCGATTCGCACCTCGATGTCCGCGTCGAGAAAAAATTTGAGCCCGGCCTCCGGGAAGACGACCGTGCCGATGTCTCGCCCGTCGATAACGGCCCCGCGCTCGCGCCCGAAATTCCTCTGGAAATCGAGCAGCGCCGCCCGCACTTCCGGTATCGCCGATACGCGCGACGCCATATCGCTTATCGCTTCTTCGCGGAGCGCGTCGGTAACGTCCTCCTCATCCAGAACGTTCTTCCAGTCATTCCCCTCTCTACGGCACTCGAAGCGCAAATCGCGCGCGGAGCCGACCGCCAGGCTCTCGAAATCATCTTCCCGATTTTTCTTCTGAACCTGATAGCCCACCGCCCGGTAGAGCGCGCCGCTCTCGAGGTAGTCGAAACCCAGCCTCTCCGCGATCCCCTTGGCCGCCGTGCTCTTGCCCGAACCAGCGGGGCCGTCGACGGGAATGACGATGCCGGCCGATTTTCGGCGCGCGCGCGCGCTCAAGCCCATCCCTTTTTCCGCGCCCATTCATCCCGGCCGTCCTTGGCCTTTTGAAACGCGCGCTCAAGCCCCTCGGAATCCGCCTCATCCAGCATACGGCGAAGCGCCGCCAGTTCCCGCTCGAACCTCTCAAGCGCGCCCAGCAGCGCCTCCTGGTTGTCTTCGCAGATTTCGCGCCACATTTCCGCGCCCGAGGACGCGATTCGCGAAAAATCCCGAAACCCGCTCGCCGCATGACGGAGCGCACCGCCATCGAGGGCGGTGTTCATCATGGCGTAGGCCACAAGGTGGGGCAGATGGCTGATGTCGGCCATCACGCGATCATGGGTTTCGGGGTCGAGAATCTCGACGTTTGCGCCCACGCCCTCCCAAAGCGCGCGCAGGCGTTCGATGGATTCGGGGTGCGTTCTCCGCGTCGGCGTCAGGATGGTCTGGTGCGCATCGAAGAGAGTGGAAAAACTCGCCTCCACGCCGGTCTTCTCGCCTCCGGCGACGGGATGGCTCGCCAGGAATTTCACCTCTCCCAAATCCATCGCCTCGACCGACCGCACATACGGCGCCTTTACGCTGCCCACGTCGGTGAGCAGTGCTCCGGGGGCCATCTTCGGCAGAATCGCCTCCGTCACCCGCACGGCGGAACGTACGGGTGTGCACACCACCACGAGGTCCGAATCGCGCACCGCCGCGAGGTGATCCGTCTCGAAGCGGTCCACCACGCCAAGTTCAAGCGCGCGCTCCAGGTTGCCCAAGCTGCGGCCCGCTCCCACGAACCTCGAAACGAGGCCCCTCTCCCGGGCGGCGCGGGCCAGCGAGCCGCCGATGAGTCCCACGCCGATGATGGTCATCTGCTCAAAAAGCACTTTCATATCCTTGTCATTATTTTATAAATTACATAAAGTTGCCAATGTATCTATTTGTTATACTTGCAATTCCATTACTTTACATAACGCCTTGATTACCGCCTCGTTCTCCTGCGGCGCGCCGATGGAAATCCGCAGATGGCGCGGGAAACCATACCCCGCCACGGGCCGGACGATGACGCCTTCTCTCAGCAGCGCTTCGTACACCCGCATCGCTTCGCCCACCTCGACCATCATGAAATTCCCCTGCGTGGGCACGAACGGGAGCCCCATGGCCGACAGCTCGTACACGAAATACTCCCGGCCCTCGGCGTTCACCGCGACCGACCGCTCGACGTGTTCGGTATCGCCCAAGGCGGCCTGCGCGGCCACGAGAGCCAGGGAATTCACGTTGAACGGCTCGCGGACGCTCTCCATCGCCCCCGCGACTTCCGCATCCGCCACGCCGTAGCCGACGCGCAGGCCGGCCAGCCCGTAGACCTTCGAGAAGGTGCGCATGGCGACGAGGTTCGGGAACTCGTCCAGCATCCGCGCGGCGTCGGGGTAATCCTCCAGATGCGCGTAGTGGCAATAGGCCTCGTCCATGACGAGGAGGGTGGATGGCGGGATTTTTCCCAAAAACTCGCGGAGTTTTTCCTCCCCCACAGCCGTACCCGTGGGATTGTTGGGATTCGCGATGAAAACGATTTTCGTCTTTTCGCATACGAGGTCCGCCAAGGCGTCCAGGTCCTGGTGATAATCACGCATCGGGGCGCGCCTGATCTCGCATGAGCAGAGCTGAGAGACGATATGATAGACGATGAAGGCGCCTTCGGAGAAAACCACGGGGTCTCCGGGGTCGAGATAGGCGTGCGCGAGAATCTCCAGAACCTCGTTCGTTCCGTTGCCGAGGACGAAATTCGCAGGCGCCAGCCCGTGGTGCTCGGCAAGCGCGTTCTTGAGATAAAACCCGCCGCCGTCGGGGTAACGGTGCAATTCCTGAATAGCGCTGTTGACGGCTTCCACGGCCTTGGGCGACGGCCCCAGAGGGTTCTCGTTCGAGGCCACCTTGATGGAGTCGGCGATGCCGAGTTCGCGCTCGAGCTCCTCCACCGGCTTTCCCGGCTGGTAGACGATGATGTCCGATACGGGCCGCGCCCTTTGAAATTTCATCCCCTCTCCTCACGCTCAGGCGTCGCGGGAGCCACGCGCCCGAAAAAACCCGTTAAACCCGGCCTATCCATTCCCATCTCGCGTCCCTTGCAGCACGGGATAAGAACCCAGCACGCGAATGAATTCCACAAGCCCCCTCAGATCCGAAATACCTTTTGCGATTGCCTCGTCTTCCGCGAACCCGTCGACTTCCATGTAGAAGACGTACTCCCACGCCACTTTGCGCGACGGGCGGGATTCGAGTTTCGTCATGTTCAGCTCACGCCCGGCGATGGGCGCAAGCGCCTTGTAGAGCGCGCCCGATTCATTCTTCAAGCCGAAGAGCAGACTCGTCTTCGAGCGCTCTCCGCGCTCCGGCTTCTCGGTTCCGATGACGAAAAAGCGCGTCACGTTGATGATCTCCGAATCGAGTTTTTCCGCAAAAATCTTCAGGCCATAATACTCGGCCGCGAGGCGGCTTCCCAAAGCCGCGAGCTTCGGCTCGCCCGCGGCCATCTTCGCCGCCAGCGAGGTGCTCCAGACCTCTTCAATCCTGACGCCCGAGGCGTTCTCGCGAAGCCACGTGCGGCACTGGGCCACCGCATGGGGGTGGCTGAGGATGCGCTCCACGTTCTCGATGGAGTCTTCGTTCGTGAGCAGGTGGATGTCGATGGGCAGGCGCACTTCGCACTCCACCAGCAGCGGGGATTCCAGCAGCCTGTCCAGCGTGATGTTGACCGTGCCCTCTATCGCGTTCTCGATCGGGACCACGCCCCACCGGGAGCGGCGGCCTTCCACCTCATCGAACACGGCGTCGATGCTCTCTACGGGCGTGAGAACCGCCTCCTCGCCGAAGCGCAGTATGGCGGCCTCGTGCGTGAAGGTGGCCTCCGGTCCCAGATAGCTCACTCTCGGCAAATCGCTCATGACCCAAGGCTCCGATTCAAGAATGCCGCCCAGCAAACCGCGCTATCCTACCCCAAGGCCCGGCGATTGTGAACGCCCCGAAGCTCTGGCAAACTGGCCAGGGTTCATCGACGACGACCGACATTTCTTAAGCATTCATGAGGGAAAGATGAAGATTACAGACGTCGAAGCATACATGCTCACCGGCCCGCCCGAGGAGCGGGGCCACTGGGTCAGCCATTATCCCGTCCACCAGGCGAACGAGTTGCTGATACGGCTCAAAACCGACGAGGGGCTGGAGGGCTTCGGCCTCGGCAGCAGCCGCCTCCTCATCAAGGGCGCGGCGGAGATGTTCAACGAAGGACTCAAGGAGTTCATCATCGGCGAGGACGCCCTCGCGCCCGAGAGACTTTATGAGAAGGTTTTCTCCATCACGCACCAGAAGCTCGCCTTCGTGAAGGAATGGTCCCGAAACGGGCTGCTCATCACCAGCGCGGCCCTCGACCTCGCCATGTGGGATATTCTCGGAAAGGCCTCAGGGCAGCCCCTGTTCCGCCTCTTCGGCGGATACCGCGAGGAAGTGCCCTGCTACGTCACCTGCGCCTATTACCGTGACGGGAAGGATTTGAATGAGCTGCGCGAGGAGATGGAAATGCTGAATGAGCAGGGGCACAGGGCGTTCAAGGCCAAAATCGGCGGCGCCTCGCTCGAGGAGGATATGGCGCGGCTGCGGGTCATCCGCGAGGTCATCGGCGATGAGGCCGAACTCATGCTCGACGTGAACAGCGCGTGGGATCTGCCCACCGCCATCGAGGGGGCGCGTCTGCTCACCGAAATCCGCCCCCGCTGGCTCGAAGAGCCCGTGCGCTGGTTCGACGACAGGCGCGAACTCAGGATTCTCGCGCGAAAGACGGACATCCCTCTCTCCGCCGGTGAGAGCGAGCAGACCGGACACGGCGTGCGCGCCCTGCTGGAGGAGCAGGCGATAGAGGTCGTGCAGTTCGACTGCACGCGCATGGGCGGGTTCACGATGGGGAGAAAACTGGCGGCGCTCGCGGAACTCAACCACGTGGAAATCGCTCCGCACCACGACTGCTTCATCCACGCCCACATCGTGGCGGCCTCGCCGGCCGGCTGCATCGTGGAGTCCTTCACGGACCCCGAGCGCGACCCGCTCCAGGCGGAACTCTTCGAGAACCCGCCCCGCATCGAGAACGGGACGCTATACCTGAACGACGCGCCGGGGCTGGGACTCACGCTCTCAGAGAAGGCGATTGAGAAGTTCGGAACGCGCATCGCGTGAGGGGGACGAGAAGGCGCCAAGCGATTCGTCAGTCAACCCTATTGTTATCTTGAGCCGCTGAATCTAGTTCAGGGCCTGCCCCCCGACCCTGTCCGGCAAGCATCGAGGCGAGTTTTCGGGCGTCCCAGGTGAGTTCCGGCCAGTTGTGATGTTCATGTATCCACATATCAATCACCGCATTATTTGCAGTGGTTATGCCCTTTATTCACCGCATGTCATTCGTGCCCGGATATATCCGGGCCTTTTTATCTGCCTGGGGCCGGCCCTGCATCGAGAACGGGACGTTCTATCCGAACGATGCGCGGGTTCTCGGGCTTACGCTGTCAGAAGAAGCGATAGAGAAGTTCGGGACGCGAGTCGCGTGAGGGGAGGTTGAAAAAGCCCTTGCGGTTCGTTCGCGTAGGTGGCCTTTGATCGTCATTCCGGCGAAAGCCGGAATCCAGAACCGATGAGAAGGATAAAATTACGGCGTTCCATTTCCTCGTTCATTCGCCCGCAACGACAGCCAAAGAACAAAAAGCAAAGTCCCTGGATTCCGGCATGCGCCGGAATGACGGCTTTGTGGTTCGGTTCAATGTATGTGCCGGATTGTAGGAGTCGCATATATGCGACCCATCCCAAGACACAACAAAAAGGCCGAATGTATGGGGTTGCTAAAAAGCCCTTCGTCGGGGTTCCCGCGCTCTCAAGGCCGAAAGTCCTTTATTTTCAACGGATATTCGGCGTTAACTAAACCGCCGAACAAGCGCCTCCAACATCCCCAGGCCGGCGCGGGCGGGTCGAGCGCGAAAGGCGAGGGTTTGCATTTTCATCGCCCCGTGTCGTACATTTTTCCTGGCGCCCGAGTCATTTCGCAATCGCCTCATGCCTTCGGGAGAGTGCGGGGGTTGTGGCCCGCCGGGCGCCGCTTTTTTATTCCCTCCCAATCTCTTCGAGTATCGACGCTCGCGCCTCGTCTGCAGGCATGTTGTCGAGCTTGTCGATGAGCCGCTCCGCTGCCTCGCCGTCCACCATTCCACGCGCTCAAATGCTACAAATACTTCTTGAACCACTCTATCGCCTCGACCATGCCGATTTCGTGGTGCTCGGGGCTGCAGAAATAATAGGACTCGTAATGCTGCGCGCCGGGGAGCTTGACGATCTTCTTCGGCTCCCCGCAGGCCTCGTAGCAATTGATTTGCTCCTGCACGGGCACCAGGAAATCGTTTTCCGAATAGATGAACATGACGGGGCGCGGGGCGATTCTACTCGCCACCCACTCGGGCTTGTAGCGCCAGCAGGCTTCTGCGCTTTGCAGGTCGTAGTCCTTCACGTAGTCATCGTGTTTCTGGTGGTTCTCCTGGATGACCTTGAGCGTATGGGGGTCGCAGAGCATGATCTCGGGCAGCGGCATCGTGGTCGGCTCGCCGGTGGTGACGCGCTTGCGGGCGGCCTCCATGACCGTCTTCTGGAACGAATCCCACTCGTGCGGCCTCCTCACCGAGCGCATCCAGCGCTCGCCCTCATGCACACCCACGGAAGAGACCACCACCTTCACGCGCTCATCGAAGGCCGCCACCCAGATGGCGTTCGCCCCGCCGAAGCTCGTGCCGAAGATGCCGATCCGCTCCGGGTCCACGCCCTCGACCGTCTCCATGTAGGAGATGGCGTCGTAGGTGTCCTGCGCCTGCTCCAGGGGCCGCTGGCGGCCGCGCTCGCCCTCGCTCTTGCCGAAGCCTCGGTGATCGGGCGCGAGGATGAAATAGCCCTCCTCCCAGAGCCGCCTGGGCACGTCCATCCCGTAGACCTCCTTCATCCCGCTGTAGCCGTGCAGGCAGATGATGGCCGGTCCGGGCGGGTCGCCCGCTTTCCAGCCTTTGGGGGTATAGAGATGGGATGCGATTTTGAGGCCGTCGCTGTAGTAAAAAATCTCTTCGTACATGCAGGTTTCCCCTCCAGGCGACGCCGCTCGGCGCCGAAGATAATTATCCAGAAAATTCCACCGGCGCGTGAGCCGCCGGACGATATCCGCTATTGGACTTCGATGCCTCTCAATTCGCGCAGCAATTCACCGGCGTCGGGCGCGCGCATGAGCGCCTCCCCGACCAGGATGGCGTCCACCCCCTCATCCACGAGAGGGACCACTTCGCGCCACCCGAAAATTCCGCTCTCAGACACCAGTACGAGCGATTCCCGCTGCTCCGGCGTGAGCCGCCCGAACACGCGGGATGTGTGCTCCGTATCGACCTCGAAGGTCTTCAAGTTCCGGTTGTTCACGCCGAGAACGCGGGTCCCCGCCGCCAGGGCGCGCCCGAGTTCATCTTCGGCATACACCTCAACGAGCGCGCCCATGCCCAGTTCTTCGGCGAGCGCGCGCAAATCCTCCATCTGCGACGTCTCCAGGATGGCCGCTATCAGAAGCACGGCGTCCGCGCCGCCCGCGCGGGCCTCCCATATCTGGTACTCGGTGAAGATGAACTCTTTTCTGAGAACGGGGAGAGCCACTGCGCCGCGCACATCTTCCAGATGCGCCATCTCGCCCAGAAAGCGCCTCCGCTCCGTCAACACCGAGACGGCGGCGGCGCCCCCTTCTTCATAGGCTCTGGCGATTTCGCCCGGCTCGAAGCGCTCGGCGATCTGGCCCTGGGAGGGAGAGGCCTGCTTCACCTCGGCGATGACGCGCATCCGGCCGCCGTCCGCGTCCTCGCCGGAATCGGGCCGCCCGATTGCGCCCGCGAAATCAAGCGCCTGCGGCGCATCCCTCGCCATTGACTTGATATCGGCCTCCGAACGCCGTCTCCTGTCCGAGGCGATGTCCTCGCGGACGCCTTCCACGAGCTTGTCCAGAACCGTATGCGTCGCAATCGTCAAAATTTCATACTCCCAGGAGGAATCGATTGCCAACCGACGAGAGAGAAGATACCCACTCCCCCCTTGAGGGTCGGGCTTCCCGAGGGGAAAGCCCGACCCTCAAAGGGCTGTTGAAAAACCCCCCTCTGCCCCGCGGGAGCGCATCGCATTCTTGTACCCCCCTGACAAGGGGTTGTTGAAAAAGTCCTTGCAGGTCAGTCGGTAATCCCGCCGCAGGTCAGACATATATGTCTGACATATCATGCGGCCCAACCTTTTTCGCCTCTCCGGCAACGGGCCGCATGATATGCGGCCCCTGCAATCGAGATTGCACACCGTCATTCCGGCGCATGCCGGAATCCAGGGACTTTGCTTTTGAATTCGTGTCTTTTCGCATGATTGTTTTTCATGGTCGTCCTGCGGTTCGAAATTCACCTCGGCTCTGGATTCCGGCATGCGCCGGAATGACGATCAAAACCGTCGAACCCTCCCTTCCCGGTCGGCTGCATTCGCCGAATCGCGAAATCAGGTGTTTTTCAACAGCCCCCTCAAGGGGGGAGTGATTTTCCTCCCGCACCAGTCGGTTACATACGCCGAATCATAAAATCTGATTTTTTCAACAACCCCGAGCCGCGCCGCCTCGCTCAGGAATTGGACACTTCCACGAGGCGCGCCAGAACTTTAGCCGCCTCGCCCGAGTCTATCGCCGAGGCCGCCTGCGCGACGCCATCTCTCAGATCCCCCGCCCTGTCCGCGGCGATGAGCGCGGCGGCGGCGTTCAAGAGCACGATGTCGCGCCTGGGGCCTTTCTCACCGCCAAGGACCGCGCGCGTGATATCCGCGTTCTCATCCGGCTCACCGCCCTTCACGGCGTCTGAGTCGGCGCGGTCGAGGCTGGCATCCTCGGGCGTTACGTCATACGTCCTGATCTCGCTCCCGTCCCACTCCGAGACGCGCGTGGGGCCGGTGAGCGTCAACTCGTCCATCCCGTCCGACCCGTGCGCGACCAGCGCCTTCCGGCAGCCCACCTGGCGCAGCACGTCCGCCACCAGTTCGGTGAGTTCCGGCGCATAGACGCCCACCAGCTGGCTCTGGGCGCGCGCGGGGTTCGTGAGCGGCCCCATGACGTTGAAGATGCTGCGCATGGCGATCTCGCGCCTGGGGCCGATGGCGTGCTTCATCGCGCCGTGCAGCATGGGCGCGAACAGAAAACCCACGCCCGCCTCGTCGATGCACTCGCCCACCTTCTCGGGCGAGGCCTCGATGTTCACCCCCAGCGCCTTCAGCACGTCGGCGGCGCCGGATTTGCTCGACACCGCGCGGTTGCCGTGCTTCGCCACCGGCTGGCCCGCAGCCGCCACGACGAGGGCGGCGCTCGTGCTGATGTTGAAGGTGTGGGCGCCGTCGCCGCCCGTGCCCACCACGTCGACCACGAAGGGGTGTTTCGTCTTTATCCACGTCGCCTTGGCGCGCATGGAGCGGACGCTGCCGGCGATCTCCTCGGGCGTCTCCCCCGCCATGCGAAGCGCCACCAGATAGGCGCCGATCTGGGCATGGGTGGCCTCGCCCGTCATGATGAGGTCCATCACCTTCTCCGCCTCATCCGCGCTCAGGTGACGGCCTTCCACGAGCTTACCGATGGCTTCCTGAATCATGAACGCAAATCCTCATAAAGTGGTGGGTTCTTCATTCGTTTACATTTTCTCGGGCCAAGGGGCTCTTGAAAAAGTCTGTATACGACCCCTAAGGAAATCTCTCCCCACCCAGGAGAATTACAAATCCACTCCCCCCCTGAGGGTCGGGCTTCCCGAGGGGAAAGCCCGACAGAAGCCGAGCGGTTTTGGCGAAAGCTGATGCGGTGGGGGGTAAATCGTGTTTTATCGTGCAATTTCAATTATACCCCCCACCGGTTCGCTTGCGGGCATGCGCCCTTACCTCACCGACTCCCCCACAAGGGGGGAGTGAAGTATCCTATTTCGCCGGTCGGCTCCATACGCCGAACCACGAAAACAGGGGTTGTTCAACAACCCCGAAAGGGGCGATGGACGCCCTCCCCGAAACCATGCGCGCGATACCCGCAAATTCGGGGCTACCATACCGCGTCCGCGCGGCTTCCCTCAAGGCCGCTCGACCCCGCCTTCGAGCGCATTCTGGAGCAGCGCCTTGCCCTCGGGCGAGAGAATCGACTCGGGATGAAACTGAACGCCCGCGACTGACTTCTCCCGCACCCGAAGCCCCATGATCTCGCCTTCGTCCGTCTCCGCGCAGACTTCGATTTCGGGAGGAACGCTCTCGCGCGCGAGCAGGAGGCTGTGGTAGCGCGTGGCCGTCATGGGATTCGGAAGTCCGCGAAACACGCCCCGCCCGTCGTGGCGTATCTCCGAGGTTTTTCCGTGCATGATCCGTCCGGCGCGGACGATGCCGCCGCCGTAGACCTGCGCGATGGCCTGATGCCCCAGGCACACGCCAAGGATGGGGTATTCCCCCGCGAATCGCTCGACGAGCGGCATCGAGAGTCCGGCGGATTCGGGCCGCCCCGGCCCCGGGGATATGACGATCAACTCAGGTCCCAGTCCGGCCACGTCGTCGAGCCCGAACCGGTCGTTTCGCCACACCGTCACCTCCGCGCCGAGTTCGGCGAGGTATTGAACGAGGTTGTAGGTGAACGAGTCGTAATTATCGATCATCAATACGCGCGTCATGCCGCCTTCTCCGCCCTAGGGGAGGCCGCCCCGCGCCACGTCCAGGGCGCGGAGGGAGCCTCGGGCCTTGTTGATGGTTTCCTCGTATTCGAAACCGGGCTTGGAATCCGCCACGACGCCCGCCCCCACCTGGAGGTAGAGCCTGCCGCCGCGCGCGTAGAGCGTACGGATGGCGATGCAGGTGTCCATGCTTCCGCCGAAGCCGAAATAGCCCACTGCGCCCGAGTAGGGCCCCCGGCGCACCGGCTCCATCCCGTCGATGATCTCCATGGCGCGCACCTTGGGCGCGCCCGAGACGGTGCCCGCCGGGAAGGAGGCCCTGAGCACGTCGAACGCATCCTTGCCCTCGGCCAGCTCGCCCACCACGTTGCTCACGATGTGCATGACGTGGGAGTAGCGCTCGATCACCATCTGCTCGGTGACGCGCACCGTGCCGCGCTCGCACACGCGGCCGACGTCGTTGCGGCCCAGATCCACGAGCATGATGTGCTCGGCGCGCTCCTTCTCGTCCGCCAGCAGCTCCTCCGCCAGCGCCCGATCCTCCGCCTCGTCGCGCCCGCGCCTTCGCGTGCCAGCGATGGGGCGCACCTCGACCCTCTCCCCCTCCAGCCGCACGAGCACCTCGGGCGAGGCGCCCACGAGGGTCACGTCGCCGAGCTCCAGGTAAAACATGTAGGGCGAGGGGTTGACCGTCCGCAGCGCCCGGTAGACGGCGAACGGGTGCACGTCCAGGGCGCTTTCGAGGCGCTGGGAGAGGACGACCTGGATCGCCTCGCCCGCGTGGATGAGTTCCACCGTATCGGCGACGGCCTGCTCGAACCCCTCCCGCGTGAAAGACGAGTAAAGGCCCGGCATGTTCTCGACGGGGCGTCCGCTCCCGCCATCCTGAGGCGTTTGCTCGGGCTCGTAAGGCGGGGCGACGGAAGGGCCTCTGAGCTTCTCGATGAGCGCATCGACGCGCGCGCACGCATCCTCGTAGGCGGCCTCCCCGCCGTCATCCGTAATGTGCGCATGGGCGAGGACGTAAATCTTCTGCGCCGCGTTGTCAAAGATGATGAGCGACTTCGTGATCATGAAAAGCAGTTCGGGCAGTTCGAGATCGTCACGCGCGTTCTCGGGCAGGCGCTCGATGAAGCGAACCGCGTCGTAGCCCATGCAGCCGATGGCGCCCCCCCAGAACCTCGGCAGGCCTGGAAGGTCGACGGGTATGTAGGGCTGCATCAACTGCCTGAGCGCGTCGATGGGATCATCGACGATAAACGCTTCGCTCTCCCCCTCCTGCGTGATGCGCACCCGCCTCCCCTTGCTCTCGAAGATGAGGTAGGGCTCGCTTCCCAGAAAGGTGTATCTCGCCCACTTCTCCCCGCCCTCCACGCTTTCGAGCAGAAAGGAATGGGAGCCGTCGGCGATTTTCAGATAGGCCGACACCGGCGTATCGAGATCGGCGAGAATTTCGCGATAGACCGGAATGATGTTGCCCCGCTCGCAGAGAGCGAGGAAAGTTTCCTTGTCCGGCGCATGTTTATTCGGGTTCATCTTTATTCGAGAAGTCGCCTTGTGCGCGACGCCTCTCCTCCATACAAAAAAAGCCACGGGACCAAACAGGCCGCCATGGCTTGGGGGGGGGTCGATTCCAAAAAATTCAGACAACAGCCCTTATGGCGCACCTCCGGATTCGGCGGAGCGTCGCCAGGGCCAAGCCTCCGTGCACCTTTCTCGCGTTTTCATCCGCTCCTATCCCCATATAAGAAAATCTTCCTACTCCGAGGAAGATACCCAAGTTTGGGAGAAATGGTCAAGCGTCGGTTTCCTCGGGCCCCGGCGCAGCCTCGGGCGGCAGCTTCTCACCGTAGTCCACGCGCACAAGCGCCAGACCCTGGGGAGGCGCGTTGACGCCCGCAAGCGTCCTGCTCCTGCCAGTGAGCACTTCACGCACGGATTCGGCAGCGCGCTCGCCGCGGCCCACCTCAACGAGGACGCCGGCCAGGTTCCTCACCATGTGGCGCAGGAAACCTTTCGCCGTCGCCTCGATGAGAACCTCATCGCCCGCGTGCTCCACGCTCAGGCGCTCGAGGCGGCGCACGGTGTCCTCGGGCCTGCCCTTCTCCCGGCAGAAGCTGGCGAAATCATGCTCGCCCTCCAGCATTTCCGCCGCCTGCCGCATCGCCTCCAAGTCAAGGTGTTTCCGAACGTGCCAGGTGTATGGACTACGGATGGCGCTCGGCGAGCGGCGGTTCAAGACGCGGTAGCGGTAGGTCTTGCGAACGGCGTCGAACTGGGCGTGAAAACCGCCCGGCGCCTCCCGGCAATCGAATATCGAGACGTCGCGGCCCATCATGGTGTTCAGGCCGATCCGCACTTTGTAAGGCTCAATATCCGATCTCGTATGAAAGTGCGCCACCTGCCCCCAGGCATGGACGCCGGCGTCGGTGCGGCCCGAGCCGATGATGCGTATCGGCTCCCCGCACATCCTCGAAAGCGCGTCTTCTATTTCGCTCTGAACGGTTCTCTGGCCGGGCTGGGTCTGCCAGCCGTGAAAATTCGCGCCATCGTATTCTATCCACAGGACGAGGCAGCGTGTATTTTCGGCGTTCATCGGTCAGGCGGAATGTGCGTTCGAAAGCGTCCCGTTCAGCGCTTCACGCAGGGAAACCCCCGTGGCGGAGGCCTCGATTCCGGCGATCCGCTCGGGCGGACCTTCGGCGAGCAGGTAACCGCCCTCCTCCCCACCCTCGGGTCCCAAATCGATGATGTGGTCGGCCGCCTTGATGACGTCGATGTTGTGCTCGATGACGACCACGGTATTGCCCTGATCGACCAGGCGATGCAGCACGTCCAGCAGCTTTTCGATGTCGGCGAAGTGAAGCCCCGTGGTCGGCTCGTCGAGAATGTACACCGTCCTGCCGGTGGCCCGCTTGGAGAGTTCTCTGGAGAGCTTGATGCGCTGGGCTTCCCCGCCGCTCAGCGTCGTGGCCGGCTGGCCGAGGCGCAGATAGCCCAGACCCACGTCCTGGAGCGTCTTCATCTTCCAGCGAATTGCGTTGATGTTCTCGAAAAACGCCAACGCCTCATCCACCGTCATTTCGAGCACCTCAGCGATGTTGCGGCCCTTGTAGCGGACGTCGAGCGTATCGCGGTTGAAGCGCCTGCCCTGGCATTCCGAGCAGCGAACGAACAGGTCGGGCAAGAAGTGCATCTCGAGCCGGATGTAGCCGTCTCCCTGGCAAGTCTCGCAGCGTCCGCCCTTGACGTTGAAGCTGAAGCGTCCGGCGAGATAGCCGCGCTTTCGCGCCTCGGGCACCTGGGAGAAAAGGTTGCGAATCGGGGAGAAAACGCCCGTGTAGGTGGCCGGGTTGCTCCTCGGCGTCCGCCCGATGGGCGATTGATCGATGGCGATAACCTTGTCGATGAGATCGGCGCCCTCGATGGCATCGTGCGCGCCTGGAGTGGCCAGCGAGCGGTAGATGCGCCGTGAAAGCGCGCGGTAGAGAATCTCGTCCACGAGCGTGCTCTTGCCGCTGCCGCTCACGCCCGTCACGCATATCAACAAGCCGAGCGGAAAATCGACGTTCACGTTCTTGAGATTGTGCTGCCGCGCCCCCCGGATGGAGATGCGGTCCGCACCCGGCGCCCTGCGCTGCTCTGGGCGGGGGATGTCGAGTTCCCCCGTGAGGTACCGCCCCGTCAGCGAAGCGGTGCTCGAGCGGATATCGCCAGGCGCGCCGCAGGCCACGAGGTACCCGCCATGCTCGCCAGCGCCGGGACCCAGATCCACCACGTAGTCGGCCGATTCGATGGTCTCGCGGTCGTGTTCGACGACGATGATGGTGTTGCCCATGTCGCGCAGGCGGCGCAGCGTATCCAGAAGGCGGCGGTTGTCGCGCTGGTGCAGGCCGATGCTCGGTTCATCGAGTACGTACAAGACGCCCACCAGAGAGGTTCCGATCTGGCTCGCCAGCCGGATCCGCTGGCCCTCGCCTCCGGCGAGCGTACCCGAGGGCCTCTCCAGCGTGAGGTAGTTCAGCCCCACTTTTTCGAGGAACTCGAGGCGCTCGATGATTTCCTTCAAAATCCGCTCCGCAACGAGGTCGCCCCCGTCCGAGCCGTTTTTCTCTTCAAAAAAGGCGCGCAAGTGTTTGATGCTCATGGCGGAGATTTCGGCGATGCTCTTTCCGCCGTAAGTGACGGCGAGGCTTTCGGGCTTCAGGCGGCCTCCCCCGCAGGCCTCGCACGGCATGACGCTCATGTATTTTTCCAGGTTCGCCCGCATCCCGTCGCTCACCGTCTTCTCCATACGCTCGGCGAGCGCGGGCACGACGCCCGGGAAAACGCGCTCGCGCCTGAGCGTGCGCCGCCCCGTCTTGTGGCGGATCTTCAGCTTCCCTCCCCTGCTCCCGTAAAACAGGATGTTCTTGTGCCTCTTGGAGAGTCTGGCGAAGGGCCTGTCCGCCGGAATTTTTTCGGCCTCGATGACCGCACGCAGGGCGGAGGCCAGAAAGCTCTTGCTCCCCGCGAGGGGGGCGATGGCGCCCTCATCGAGCGTGAGCTTGGGATCGGGGACGATTTTCGCCTCATCCATGCGGTGAACCGCGCCCAGACCATTGCACTCGGCGCACGCGCCGTAGGGGCTGTTGAAAGAGAACATGCGCGGCGCCATTTCGGGGATGTTCACGCCGCATTCCGCGCAGGTGCACTCTTCGCTGAAGAGGTACTCGGTGCCGTCGTCTTCGAGGAAAATCACCAGCCCTTTCGCGAGACCCAGAGCCGTTTCGATGGATTCGCCAAGGCGGTTCTCGATGCCTGCGCGCAGGACGACGTGATCCACCACCACCTCGATGTTGTGCGTCATGTGGCGGTTGAGCGATATCTCATCGCCGAGACGGAAAAACCGCCCGTCCACGCGCACTCTCAGGTATCCCTTGCGCTCCAGATCTTCGAACTCCTTGCGGTAAATTCCCTTTCGGCCCCGCACGATGGGAGCGAGGATTTCGAGTTCCTTATCCTTCCCCAGGCTCATCGCCCGGCTCACCATCTGCTCCACGTTCAAGGCGTTCATGGATTGCCCGCACGAGGGGCAGTGCGGGAGACCCAGGCGGGCGTAGAGAAGCCGCAGGTGATCGTAGATCTCCGTCACGGTGCCGACGGTCGAACGCGGGTTCTTGCTCACCGTCTTCTGTTCGATGGCGATGGTGGGCGAGAGGCCTTCGATGGAGTCGACGTCGGGCTTCCCGATCTGGTCGATGAACTGGCGCGCGTAGGCGGAAAGCGATTCGATATAGCGCCGCTGCCCCTCTCCGTAGAGGGTATCGAAGGCGAGGGAACTCTTGCCCGAACCGCTCAGGCCCGTGATGACGATGAGCCTGTCGCGCGGCATGTCGAGATTCAAGTCCTTGAGGTTGTGCTCGCGCGCACCCCGGACCCGGATTTTTCTCTCCCGCCGCGTTCTTCCGTTCAGGGACGACATGCGGGGCACCCGAATACGGGGTTGTTGGAAAAGCCCTGATTTCGCGGTTCACCGTATCTAACCGACCGACGGAGGGAAGGAATCACTCTCCCCTTGAGGGTCGGGCTTCCCGAGGGGAAAGCCCGACGAAGAGCTGAGGGCGTAAGCCCGAAAGCGATTCGGTGGGGGGTATAACTCGGAATGGCAATATAACGCATTTTACCCCCCACCGATTCAGCCTTCGCACAACCCGCTCGGCTTCATCGACTCCCCCTCAAGGGGGGAGTGAAATTCAGCACACTCCCTTTGTGAGACTTTTTCAACAGCCCCGTCAAGGGGGGTTGCCTTTACCTCTCAGGGACTTTTTCATCGGGCATTCCCCTCGGGATGCCCGACCCCTCAAGGGGGGAGTGAAATCAAAAGCGTGCGCGCAACTCAAAATTGCTTCCCGGGGGTTTTTCAACAGGCCCATATATGTCCGACCTACACACCCTCTTCGAACGGCGACCGTAGGGGCGGACCCATGTGTCCGCCCGTCTTTCAGAGGGGCTTTTCGCGTTTACCCCCCTGACAGGGGGGCAAGGGGGTCGCCTTTGCAGGGCTTATTCCACAACCCCATGTCCTCTCCAGTCGCGCGGGGCCTCCCGAAGGCGAGGCGATGAGCGGGCTAGTAAAAGATGAGCCCGCCCGTCACGTTGATGTCCTGGGCGGTCATGTGAGCGGCCTCCTCGGAAGCCAGAAAAACGCACAAAGCGGCGTGATCCTCCGCATCGACGAGCGTCTTCAAGGCCGCCGGCGCGGTGAAAGTCGCTTTCGCCTCCTCGAAAGTGGTGTCGAAACTCTGCGCCATGTTCTCGATGACGTTGTCGATCCTAGGTCCGGAGGTGGCGCCCGGGCATACCGCGTTCACCGTGACGCCGTACTCGCCGAGTTCGAACGCGAGGGTGCGCGTCAGGCCGATGACCGCCATCTTCGACGCCGTATACGGCGTGCGGTTCGGCAGGGGCCGCTTGCCGCTCATCGAACTGATGTTGAGGATGCGACCGTACCTGTTCTTCTTCATCGTGGGGATGACGTGCTTGGTCATGAGGAACGTGCCCGTTACGTTCACGTCGAAGCACTCCTCCCAATCCTCGCGCGTCACGTCCTCGCACGCCTTGGTGGGACCCGCGACGCCGGAGTTGTTCACCAGAATGTCGATGGTCCCGAACCCGGCGAGCGTCTTCTCGACGAGAGCCTGAATCGCAGCCTCGTCCGTCAAGTCCGTGGGCACGACGAGGGAGGAACCCTCGGGCATCTCGGCGGCGGTGGCCTCCAGATTCGCATGCGTGCGCGCGGCGAGCACGACCTTGGCTCCTTCGCGCGCGAACGTCTTCGCGATGACCTTTCCGATTCCCTGCCCCGCCCCGGTTACGATGGCGACTTTATCCTTCAAACGCATTTTCAGGCTTCTCCAGTTTATCCGAATAAGAGTGGATGAATTTTCATTCCACCGCAGGCAGTTCCGCTCCCGGGAACCAATAGCCCAGCTCGAAGGCGGCGGTATCGGGCGCGTCGGAGCCGTGCGTGGAGTTGCGCTCGATGCTCTCGCCCAATTCCGCGCGAATCGTTCCCGGCCCGGCCTCGGCGGGGTTCGTAGCGCCCATCACGTCACGCCAGCGTCTGATGGCGTCGGTGCGCTCCAGGGCAAGCACCACCGTGCGCCCTGAGGACATGAACGTCGTGAGATCGCCGAAGAAGGGGCGCTCCCTGTGGACGGCGTAAAAACCCTCCGCCTGCGCTTTCGACATGTGGACGAGCTTCATGCCCAGAACCTCGAAACCCTCCTCCTCGATGCGCGAGAGAATCTTGCCGCTCAAGCCGCGCGCCGTGGCGTCGGGTTTAATCATTGCAAACGTGCGTTCCATGTGCTCTTTCCCTTTCTAAGTGTAGCGTTATGTCCTGCCCAGCGCCTTCGCCATGGTGAGGCCCATCTCGGCCGGGCTTTCGGTAACGTGAATGCCGCATTCGGACATGACCCGCATCTTCTCGGCAGCTGTGCCCTCACCACCGGAGATAATCGCGCCCGCGTGGCCCATGCGCCTGCCCGGAGGCGCCGTCTGGCCCGCGATGAAACCCACGAGCGGCTTGGTGACGTTCTCTTTCGCCCAGAGCGCCGCGTCCTGCTCAGCTGTGCCGCCGATTTCGCCGATCAGGATGATGGCCTCGGTCTGCGGATCGTCCTCGAACATGCGCAGGAGTTCGATATACATCGTACCGATAATGGGGTCGCCGCCGATGCCCACACAGGTGCTCTGCCCCAGTTCCTGCTCGGTGAGCTGGGCGACGACCTCGTAGGTGAGCGTACCGCTCTTCGAAATGACGCCGATGGCGCCTTCTCCGTGGATGTGGCCCGGCATGATGCCCATTTTGCAGCCGCCTGGCGTGATGACGCCCGGACAGTTGGGGCCGATTAGCACCGCGCCGCTATCTTCCATGTGGCGTTTCACGTATACCATGTCGCGCACGGGGATGCCCTCTGTTATGCACACTATAAGCGGGAGACCGGCGTCCACGGCTTCCACAATGGCGTCCGCCGCAAATGGGGGCGGAACGAAGATGAGCGAGGCGTTCGCTCCCGTCTCGCGCACCGCATCGGCCACCGTGTTGAACACGGGCACACCGTCCGCCTCCTGCCCGCCCTTGCCGGGCGTTACGCCCGCCACCACCGCGCCGCCGCCTCCAGCAAACTCGCGGCTGTATTTCTGGCACTGCCCGGCGTGAAAGCCTCCCTCGCGGCCGGTGATGCCCTGCACGAGGATGCGCGTCTCCTTGTCTACCAGAATACTCAAAACCAGACCCCCTATCGGTTCAGGGCCGCCACCACCTTCTCGGCGGAATCGGCCATGCCATTGCCCACTGTGAAATCAAGACCCGAGCCTTCGAGTATCTCGCGGCCCTTCTCCACGTTCGTCCCCTCCATGCGGATGATGATGGGCACGTTCACGTTCACGGTTTTGACCGCTTCCACGACGCCCTCCGCCAGAATGTCGCAACGCAGGATGCCGCCGAAGATGTTGATGAAGACGGCCTTCACGTCCGGATCGTCCATGAGGATGCGGAAGGCGTTCTCCACCATCTCCTTGCTCGCGCCGCCGCCGACGTCCAGGAAGTTCGCGGGCGCGGCGCCCGCGAGCTTGATGATGTCCATCGTCGCCATGGCGAGGCCCGCGCCGTTCACCATGCAGGCGACCGATCCGTCGAGCTTGATGTAGTTGAGGTTGAACTTCGAAGCCTCGACCTCGAGCGGATCCTCTTCGTCCTCATCGCGCATCACAGCCACCTCCTCGTGGCGGTAGAGCGCGTTGTCGTCGAAGTTCACCTTGGCGTCGAGCGCCAGGATGCGGCCGTCCTTCGTCTGCACCAGCGGGTTGATCTCGACCAGCGAGGCGTCCATCTCGTCGTAGAATCTATAGAGATTCGTGACGAATTTCACGCCCTCGCGAACGAGGTCGGCGGGCAAATCCAGCCCGAAAGCCACGCGCCGCGCGGTGGACGGCCATACGGAGAGCGCCGGGTCGACCGGAATCTTCAGGAGCTTTTCGGGCGTGTTCGCGGCCACCTCCTCGATGTCCATGCCGCCCTCGGTGCTCGCCATGATGGTGGGTCGGCCCGTGGCGCGGTCGAGCACGACGCCGAGATAGAGTTCGCGCTCGATGTCGCTCGCCTCCTCCACCCATACCTTCTTGACGAGGCGGCCCTCCGGCCCCGTCTGGTGCGTCACGAGCGTCATGCCGAGAATCTGCGAGGCCGCCTCTCTCGCCTCCGCAGGCGATCCGGCCAGCTTGACGCCGCCTCCCTTGCCGCGTCCGCCCGCGTGGATTTGCGCCTTGACGACCACCGTCCCGCCCAGGTCCTGGGCGATGCGTTCGGCCTCGTCCGCCGTCTCGGCGACGTCGCCCCTCGGGACGGCCACGCCGTATTTCGCGAGCAATTCCTTGCCCTGATACTCGTGGATGTTCATCCAGCTCCTCCAGAATCATTACGATGAATACGCTTCAACGCTGCACTTTCAAGCACAATGGAGAATCACAATACTTCGGTTGACAAACCCTTTTTGCCGCCTTGCAGGGACAGGTCGCGACCTGTCCCTACAGTCTTTACTCCTCCCTTGCAGAGCGCCGACCAACCACTCCCCCCTGAGGGGGGTGTTGAAAAAGCCTGCAATGCCGGTATGACGGCGACGGGACACCGCCTTGCCGAAGGGTGTGTGGGGGTCGCATATCATGCGACCCGGATTTTCATGCCTCCCGCGACCGGGCCGCATGATATGCGGCCCCTACAAAAGGCAACCCCGTATGCGTTCCCCTGCGGAACCCCCGGCCTGTCCAGTCATCGCGTATGACGTAGGGGCGTCGAACTTCCCGAAGAGGGAAGTTCGACCGTGCCCGCCCGTCCCTCGTGTTCGCCCCGACGCGGACAGGCACATGGGCCTGTCCCTACTGGATATTCAACTCTACTGCAACCGCTCCTCCTGCCCGGCCCTTACCTCGCAAACGCCTTGTAGCCTTCGGCGAAAATATCTTTCCCGCGGCTGTCCACGGCGACCACGACCGGAAATCTTTCGACCACCAGCCTGCGAATCGCCTCGGTCCCCAAATCCTCATAAGCGATGAGTTCGACCTCCTTGATCCGCTTCGCCAGCAAGGCGGCCGTTCCACCGATGGCGGCGAAGTAGACGGCGCGGTGCCGGGCGATGGCCTCCACCACCGCCGGGCTCCTGCCCCCCTTGCCTATCATTCCGGTGAGGCCGAGTTCCAGCATCCGGGGCGTATAGGCGTCCATGCGGCCGCTCGTCGTGGGTCCGGCCGAGCCGATGACGGCGCCCGGCTTGGGCGGCGTCGGCCCCACGTAGTAGAGCGCCTGGCCCGCCACGTCGATGGGCAGCGGCTCACCGCGCTCCGCATCCTCGAGCATCCGCTTGTGCGCCGCGTCGCGCGCCGTGTAGAGGACGCCGCTCAACTCGCACATATCCCCCATCGATAGGGATTCGACCACCTCGGGGCCGAGCGGAAGGTCTAGCGAGCGCACGCTAAAGAACCACTTCGGCGTGGCGATGCGCGTGGCATTCCACGTTCACGCAGATCGGCAGCGCCCCGATGTGGCAGGCGTAGGTTTCGACGTGCACGGCGATGCAGGTGGTGTCCCCGCCCATGCCCATCGGCCCCACGCCGGTACTGTTCACCGCCTCCAGAATATCGCTTTCGAGTCCGGCCACGAGCGGATCCGGGTTGGGCGCGCCCAGTTCACGGAAAAGCGCCCATTTCGCCTGAAGCGCCGCCTTCTCTATCGAACCGCCGAGGCCGATACCCAATAAAACGGGGGGACACGGGTTTCCCCCCGAGTTGAGTACGTGGTCGACAACCGTCTGAATCACTCCCTCGCGGCCATCCGAGGGCTTGAGCATGCGCGCCATGCTCATGTTCTCCGCCCCCGTCCCTTTCGCGGCAAAATACAGTTTGAGCTTCTCGCCCTCGACGACGCGGTAGTGGATGACGGCGGGCGTATTGTCCTTCGTGTTCACGCGGCGGAGCGGGTCGTTCACCACCGAGCCGCGCAGATAGCCGTCCCGATAGCCCTGGCGCACCCCCTCGTTGATGGCGTCCTCCAGAAGCCCGCCCTCTACGCGGACCTCCTGACCCACCTCGGCGAAGACGATGGAAACGCCCGTATCCTGGCAATAAGGAACGCGCTCCGCGGACGCGAGGGCGGCGTTTTCGGTGATCTGGTCCAGCACCATGAGACCCAGGGACGAGGTTTCACCGGCCTTCGCCTCTTCCACCTTGCGCACGTAATCGGGATCGACGTGGTAGTTCGACTCGATGGCCATCTCGCGAATCCTGGCCGTCACCTCGCTTGCGTCTATCGTTCGCATGGCCCGCCCGTCCGTCGCGCGTCGTCTACAAGCGGCGCGCTCAGGTATCCAGGGTTTTGATCAACTCGCGTACGTGATCGGCGGAATTGTCGAACGCCTCCTGCTCCTCCGGCGTCAGTTCGAGTTCTATCACCTCTTCCATTCCGCCCGCGCCGAGCTTGACCGGAACACCCATGAAAACGCCCTCCTGGCCGTATTCGCCATCCAGCAGGGCGGCGCAGGGGAGAATCCGCTTCTTGTCCTTCAGGATGGATTCCACCATCTGGACGATGGAGGCTCCGGGCGCGTAGAACGCGCTGCCGGTTTTGAGGAAATTCACGATTTCCGCCCCGCCGTCGCGCGTCCGCTGCACCAGCGCCTCGATGCGTTCGGGCGACATGAGCGCCGTGATGGGAATGCCCGAAACCGTGCTGTATCTCGGCAGCGGCACCATGCTGTCCCCGTGGCCGCCGAGAACGGTGGCCGTGATGTCCTCTACCGAGACGTCCAGTTCCATGGAGATGAACGTACGGAAACGCGCGCTGTCGAGCACGCCGGCCATGCCCATGATGCGCTCGCGCGGGAAACCGCACTGCATGTGCGCCTTGGTGACCATCACGTCGAGCGGGTTCGAGACGATGATCAGGATGCAATCGGGCGAATGCTCCACGACCTCGTCCGTCACGGAGCCGACGATGCCGGCGTTGATGTTGATGAGATCGTCGCGGCTCATGCCCGGCTTGCGCGCGACGCCCGCCGTCACGACGACGATGTCGGAGTCCTTGGTGTCCGCATAGTCGTTCGTGCCCGTCACGCGGCAGTCGAAACCCTCCACGGGCGCCGCTTCATAGAGATCGAGCGCCTTGCCCTGGGGCACGCCCTCGATAATGTCGATGAGAACGATGTCGCCCAACTCTCTCGAAGCCGCCCAGTGGGCGGCCGTGGCGCCCACGTTCCCGGCGCCCACAATGGTGATTTTCGGCCTCGCCATGATTCCCTCCCGTCTGCCGTGATTACATGTTCGCGATGATGGCTTTCCCGAAGCCGGAACAGGAGAGCTTTTTGGCGCCCTTCATCTGGCGGTGCAGGTCGTAGGTGACCGTCTTTTTCTGTATCGCGCCCTCGATGCCCTTGACGATCATCTTCGCCGCCTTCTCCCAGCCCATGTCCTCGAGCATCATGACCGCCGAGAGGATGAGGCTGCTCGGATTCACCATGTCCTTGCCGGCGTACTTGGGCGCCGTGCCGTGGGTGGGTTCGTAGAAGTGGATCCTGTCGCCGATGTTCGCGCCGGGCGCCATGCCGAGGCCGCCGACCTGGCCGGCGACGGCGTCGGAGAGATAGTCGCCGTTCAGGTTGGTGCAGGCGAGCACCTGGTATTCGCGCTGGCGGGTGAGCACCTGCTGGAAGATGTTGTCGGCGATGCGGTCGTTCACGAGTATCTTGCCCTTGGGCATCTTGCCGTTGTGCTTCTTGCTCCAAAGCTCCTCTTCCGTGACGATGTGCCTTCTGTACTTCTTCTTGAGGAAGGCGTAGCCCCAGTCCTTGAATGACCCTTCCGTGTATTTCTGCACGTTGCCCTTGTGGACGAGCGTGAGCACCTTTTTCTTCTGGGCGATGGCGTAGTCGATGGCCTTCTTGACGATGCGCTCGCTGCCGAAGACGGAGATCGGCTTTACGCCGATGCCGCTGTCCGCGCGGACGTTGCAGCCCATCTCCTTGTTCAGGAAGCGGATCATCTTCTTCGCCTCTTTGGAGTTCAGTTCCCACTCGATGCCGGCGTAGACGTCCTCGGTGTTCTCGCGGAAGATGCACATGTCCACCCATTCGGGGTGCACCATGGGCGAGGGAACGCCCTTGAAGTAGCGCACCGGGCGCACGCAGGCGAACAGGTCGTTCATCTGCCGGAAGGCGACGTTCAGGCTGCGGAACCCGCCGCCGATGGGCGTATAGAGCGGGCCCTTGATGGCGAAATAATAGTGGCGAATCGCCTGCATGGTCTCATCGGGCATCAGTTCGCCGTATGTCTCCATGGCGTCCTCGCCCGCCATGACGCGGAACCATTCGATGCGCTTTTTGCCCCGGAACGCCTTCTCCACGGCGGCGTCGACCACGTCCATCATCACGGGCGTGATGTCCACGCCGATGCCGTCGCCCCGGACGTAGCAGACGATGGGGTCGTCGGGTATCCGGGGCTTGCTGCCCCTGAAGGAAATGCGCGTTCCCTGCTTCGGTGCCTCGAGTTTGTCGAATTTGATGCTCATTCACTGCTCCCTTTAAGTTTCCTCATGCGAAAAATACGTCGCCTGAAATACGAACGAATCAGAACGTCAGACTTGTTATCGGATAAAATCCGTCGAACAGCCCCCGGACGAATTCGCGGGCAAAAAAGTTCATCGCGCCTTCCAGCGAACTTCACCGCCCTCTCCATATCACGTCCCCCGCTCCGACGCCAGTCCGGGGGGAGAAGATTTCTTCAACTCCCCGAAGCCTCGAAATCCGGCTGGAATTTCGGGGCCGGTTCTGTTAGGGTGGGGTTGATTTTCAGGCGGCGCAAAGCCGCCCGGAATAAGTGAAAATTTGGATAAAATTGGATAAATTCACGATGTTTTTCGATAAATTCGGCGAGACTTGAAACATCGGGAATGTTCTCATGTAACTCGTTCAAAATCAATCAATTATCCTCCCCCCGACGCGTGGTTGCCCATGGCCCGTCGCAGAAGACCGAAACTCGGCCAACACTTCCTGCACGAAAAGAGGTATCTATCGCAAATCATTGATTTAGCGGATATTATGCCGGGAGAAAATGTGCTCGAAATCGGCGTCGGCGAAGGCGCTCTCACGCGCCGCCTCCTCGACGCCGGCGCCATCGTCCACGGCATCGAAATCGACGAAGCGCTCATCCCCGCACTAAGAAAGCTGAAAGATGAACACGCTCGATTTCACCTGATTCAGGGCGACGCGCTCGAAATCGATTACGCCGTCCTCCCAGAGAAAATGAAACTGGTGGCGAACCTGCCCTATCAGGTCGCTTCGGCGATAATCTCGCAACTCACTGAAAAGATTGAGCGATTTTCCCTCATGGTATTGATGGTGCAACGCGAAGTGGGCGAGAGGCTTTGCGCGGCGCCTGGTGGCAAGGATTATGGTTCACTCACTCTTTGGGTGGGGTATCGCTATAAGACAGAGCTATGCCAAGTGGTGCCCCCAGGCGCTTTTCGGCCGCCTCCAAAGGTCAACTCCGCGATTGTTCGTCTGCAGGCGAGGGAAAAGCCCCAAGTAGAGGTGGGAAATGAAAACCTGTATTTCCATATCATCCAGGCGGGTTTCGCGCACCGCAGAAAAACCCTACTCAATAATCTCAAGGCGTTGAATCTATGTGATTTAACAGGTTCGAAAAGCTTCTCCTCGAACCCGAAGGTTTTGCAAAATCTTCTCGAAAGAGCAAGCATCGACCCCGAACGGCGGGCCGAGACTCTGGACGCATACGAATTCGCGAGAATCGCCCGAGCCGTGGAATCGCTCATGGGGAACAAGTAGGCGTTGGCGGCTAAAATCTTGATTTACCGAATGGGAGCATTCGGGGACACTCTGCTATTGGCTTTATTATTCAAACAGTTACGCACTCATTACGAAAATGCTCACATTACCCTGGCTGCAAACCCCAATTATGCCGGCCCGCTCCTCGATTCGGGACTGATCCACGAAATTCTCGACGGGGCTTCATCCCCTTTCCATCTCTTGTATAGCGGTCAACCACAAGAAAACGACGCTCTGGCTCGACTCATTGAGCGCTATGACAGGTGCATGTTCTACAGTTCAGACATTTCAGGAGAACTCGCCAAACGGCTGCACATGCATGGATGGGGCAAATACCAGATCCATCCGCCTCTTCCACCTGCCTCGGAGGAAGTTCATATCTGCGAGTGGATGATGCGTCCATGGCCATTTTCAGGCGTACGAAAAGCCGGGAATGTGAAGCTCATTCCTTCGCAAAAAAGTTTAACTTTATCCAATAAATTGTTGCAGGAGTATGGCATCAATGATTCTGTTTTCTTCGCCCTTCATCCAGGTGGCGGCGGACGCACCAAATGGGTTCCCCTTGAAATTCTCGCTACTGTAGGGCGAGAACATGCCGATAAAACAGGCCAGCGACCCGTCGTGTTGGAGGGGCCGGCGGATTCAGTGGCGAGCAAGGAATTTCAAAAGCTTTCAGACGATTTCATTCCCATTATTCGAGATATTCCACCCAAAGTTCTAAGCGCTCTTCTTTCAAAGTCTTCCGCGTATTTCGGGGGAGATTCCGGCGTTTCTCACCTCGCATCTCTTTATGCGCCTCGATCCACGGTCACGATATTATATGGCCCAGATACCAATATGCGGGTTTGGCGTCCCATTGGCTCTGGCACACTCTGTATTCCATGGAAAACATTGCAGGGTTAAGTTTATCTTTATTCTTTGAAGCATTTTGGGCGAGAGAAGCGTAACTTCGACAAAAACAAAAATCAATCAATAAGGTTCGCCAGCCTGCCCCAGCGCGGGGAACCTGAATCTCCGTTCCAAGACCAATAAATCATGAAAGCGGAACCACGGATCTTATCGTCCCAACACGGCGCAGACCATAACGAGCAAGGAAAAGGCAGGCCGAAAGCATATCCCGCAATACGAATCGGTATATGATTCACGCGCTCACCCATTTTCAAAAAACCCCAAAATCGGCTGTCCTGGCTATTGTTTCGATTATCCCCCAGCATGAATAAGTGCCCAGGCGGAACTTTCTGCGGTCCCCATTTGCTCTCAAAACCTGCAGTGGCACCATTCGGCTTAAATTGCACATATTTCTCATACAGCGTCGCACACTTTTCCGGTGTATTCGGCGTGGCGCAGTTGATAAATACTTTTTCCCCTCGAACCATTACTTCCTCACCCGGCAAAGCAATGACACGCTTGATAAAATCCCGCCGTTCATCCTTGGGAAACCTGAACACGATAATATCCCCGCGCTTAGGCTCGCGAAACCAATATATGAATTTATTGACGAGTATGTGGTCTCCGACAAGGAGGGTATTTTCCATCGAGCCCGATGGTATCTTAAATGCCTGCACCACAAAGGTGCGAACAAACATAGCCAACAACAAAGCAATGATGATCGCTTCAGTATATTCACGAAATGTTGATTTAGATTTGCGTTTACGTTTCGTACTATTGTCCGTTGCTAAACTGACATCCGACACGTTTACTCCTTGCCCACATCCAAAACAGCCATAAATGCTTCTTGAGGCACTTCTACGGTACCAATATTCTTCATGCGTTTCTTCCCTTCTCGCTGCTTTTCCAACAACTTCCGTTTCCGCGTGATGTCACCACCATAGCATTTCGAAGTCACATCTTTTCTCAGTGCTCGAATCGTCTCGCGCGCAATCACCCGGTTCCCGACTGCGGCCTGTATGATAACCTCAAACATTTGCCTTGGGATGATTTCTTTCATTTTTTGCACCAGTGCCCGGCCATGATAGTAGGCTTTTTCTTTATGAATGATCGTAGAAAATGGGTCTATCGGCTGTCCGTTGAGCAGGACATCCAGCTTTACCACCTCAGCCGGACGGTAATCCAAGTGCTCATAGTCGAAACTCGCGTATCCGCGAGAAACGGATTTTAATTTGTCGTAAAAATCAAAGAGAATCTCGCTAAATGGCAATTCGTAGACGATTTGTACCGTTGTCGTATCGATATATTCCATAGAACGCTGTATCCCACGCTTCTCCTGCGCTAATTTGAGAACGGCACCCACATATTCCGAGGGCACAAGAATCGTGCCTAAAATGAAAGGTTCCTCGATCGACTCAATTCTCGATAGTTCGGGTAACTTCGCTGGGCTATCAATTTCATCCACCGTAGCATCGCTGAGCAGAACACGAAAAATCACTGTCGGAGCCGTGATGATTAGCGTCAGATCATATTCACGCTCCAGCCTCTCGCGAATAATTTCCATGTGAAGGAGACCCAAAAATCCACACCTGAAACCAAATCCCAAGGCAACCGACGTCTCAGGTTCATAGGTAAAGGCCGAATCGTTCAGCCTGAGTTTCTCGAGCGCAGTCCTTAAATCTTCATATTCGGCACTGTCTGAGGCATATAAACCGCTATATACCATCGCTTTCGGCTCCTGGAAGCCTCGGATAGCCTCATACGCAGGGTTATTGACAACCGTAATCGTGTCCCCCACCCGGGTATCGCTCACCTCACGTATCGAAGCAGACAGAGTTCCCACTTCGCCCGGCCCAAGTTCTTTTACTTTCACTTCATGTGGCGTGAATGTGCTCAAACTCAGTACCTGATACTCCTTGCCAGTCGACATGAACCGGACGATCTCGCCCCTGCGAATAGTGCCCTCGAACATCCGGAAAAGTGGAATGGCTCCCTGGTAGGAATCATACCAAGAATCTATGACAAGTCCTTGAGCGGAGCTTTCCGGCTCTCCACTTGGAGGAGGAATCCGTTCGACGATTGCTTCAAGTAGCGAATCCACGCCTTCGCCTTGTTTCGCGCTCACCAGGAGGCATTCATCCCCATCAATTCCGATGATGTCCTCCACTTGCTTTATCACGCGCTCAGGATCGGCCGCCGGCAGATCGATTTTGTTGATCACCGGGACGATGGCTAAGTCCTGCTCTAAAGCTAGATAGGCATTCGCCATCGTTTGCGCCTGGATACCCTGCGTCGCATCGACCAACAGCAAAGCGCCCTCGCAAGCCTGAAGACTTCGGGAAACTTCATAACTGAAATCCACATGGCCGGGCGTGTCTATAAGGTTGAAGACATATTCTTCGTCCCGAACCGATCTATAGAAAATCCGAACCGTCGCCGCCTTGATGGTAATGCCTCGCTCCTGCTCCAAGGCCATAGAATCCAGTACCTGAGAAGACATTTCACGCTTTGAGAGCGCTCCGGTCATTTCCAGAATGCGATCCGCCAAGGTGGACTTTCCATGGTCTATATGTGCGATGATGGAAAAGTTTCTGATTCGTTCGATATCCACGATTAGAAGAAATCTCTCTGGGAAGGCGAATAGTGCAAATGCCGGAATCGAGTGAGGCCAGTTGAAAAGCTCATGGCCGTTTCTCGATTCCCAAGCACCTGAAAAAAAGCAATCCTCAACAAACCTGCTAAATTCCCCTGTTATCGAGCGAACACGCTATATCAAACTTGTTCAACCTCGGTCAAATTGATTGCTCCCGGAAATACACGATGCTAGCATATACAAAGTGCGGTGTTTCGGACGTTCATGCGTATTTCGGACCCAACGATTAGGGTACACTTGGCTATGAGTTGCCGCAGTCTACATGTTTCTACCCACCTATTCTTATTGTTGTCCTGCTTACTATGCGCCTCACCAGTATCTGCGGCCATGTTTCACCCATTCGGTAGTCATCTCATCATTGATGCGGCCAAGAAATTACAACCTTCCGTTGTACATATTCGTGTAAAACCAAAAGACACAGGAGGGAATCCGCTACTCAACCTCTTCGGCAGAGGACGTCAAAAAGACAACCCTCCAAAATTTGATCAGGGGAATGTGCCCTTTAGCGAGCACTACAACGTGGGATCAGGAATCATTGTCTCACAAAAAGGTCATATCTTAACCAATCACCACGTTATAAAGAACGCGCAAGAAATTATGGTCAAACTCCATGAAGGAGAGGAATTTGCAGCCCGTTTGCTGGGTGTGGACGATAAAACAGATCTTGCATTGCTAAAAATAAAACCGACTCAAAAACTTCAAGAAGCATCTCTCGGAGATTCCGATAAAATAGATGTCGGACAGTGGGTTATAGCGATTGGCAGCCCGTTTGGCTTGGCGAATTCCGTATCGGTGGGAATAATCAGCGCAAAAGGTCGGGATTTGAAAGAAGGTCCTTATGATGAGTATCTTCAAACCGACGCGTCGATCAACCCTGGCAACTCCGGTGGCCCACTCGCAAATACGGAAGGGGTCGTCATCGGGGTCAACACAGCGATATTTTCCAGTGGGTCACGCGCTTGGAGTTTGGGTATCGGTTTCGCTATTCCGATTAACCAAGCCAAAGCCGTTATTGATTCCCTTCGCCATACAGGCTATCCGGTACGGGGTCGTCTGGGTGCGGCCATATCAGCAGTCCCCCGGCAAGAGGGGAAGAATCTGGGCTTAGCCCGCTTCGAGGGCGCCAAGCTCACGCAAGTTACTCGCGGGGGTCCCGCTCATCGTGCCGGCTTGCGCCGAGGAGACGTCGTTGTTGAATTCGACGGCAAATCTGTCAGCACATGGCAGAGTCTTCCCCGCATAGTGGCCCGCACACAACCAAATTCCCTTGTGTTGATAAAATATTATCGAGAAAAACGTCTTGAGAGCGTCTACATACGCATAGGAAGCCAGCCCGAAGCGCCGCAATCACGACAGATGACAAACCATACTTTCATGGGAATGAAAGTAGAGATGCTTACCCCGCATCTCGCCCAGCGTTTTGGGTTGATCTATGAGAAAAATAAATTGGTGGTTTCCTTGATTCTGAGAGGCGGAATCGCTGAACTCAGTGGAATCAGACCCGGCGATGAAATCCAAGAGGTAAACCACAAACCCGTAAACACTATAGAAGAGTTCCGATCCCTGATTGAGGAATCCCGCCTTGACGGTTCAGTACTCCTGTTCTTGAAAAGAAAAGAAACAAATCTTTTCGCTGCTCTTAAGACCAAGTAAGCACTTCGCGACAACCTTGAAATGATGGATCAAAACCATCATCATCCCAAGATTCATTTCTCCTTTTACCGAGGTTGAAGGAGACTTCAAAGATTACACTCCCAACCATCGTTCATACTGTTGCAAGGCGTAACGGTCCGTCATTCCGGCGACATAATCACAAACCATTCGATGTCGTCCATCCGTTTTTTCCAGTTTGCGTACATGTTCCGGGATTTTATGTGGCTCGACGATGTACATGTGAAATAATCCATTCAACGTTTTTCGAGCGCTTTTCTCTAATTTCATGACACGTTCGTTCTTATACATCCGCGCCATCAAGAAACGTTTGAGTTCGATGTTCTTCTCGTTCATCTCTTCATCGAAAACAACCAAATCATGCCCATTTTTTCTGACATCTAAAATATCCCGGATATTCCGAGTCATAAGGCGCTCGCATGTGGATGTGATGATATCTTGAACTTGTGAGTTGATAATTCGGCGAATGGTGTCGTGCTTACTCTCTCGTCGGGAAGATTTGGGAAAAGATTTTTTTGAGTTTCCATAGTGTTCACGCCAAAGGCGCGTATCCTGCAAATCTTCTAGATCGAATAGTCGTGATGACAAGCCATCGTCCAAATCGTGATTGTTGTATGCAATCTCATCCGCCACGTCTACCACCTGAGCTTCAAGGCTGGGAGAGACCCTATTCGTCAGACCCGGAGGCATCGGGCCTTCGTAGCGATGAAGGTATTTAATGATTCCTTCGCGTGTTTCCCATGTCAGGTTCAAACCCGGGAACGATGGGTAGCGCTTTTCTAAAACTTCGACGACCCGCAGGGCTTGCAAATTATGCTCAAACCCGCCGTGATCTTGCATCAGTTCATCTAAAACTTTCTCTCCGGCATGACCAAAAGGCGGATGACCCAAATCGTGCGCAAGGGCAACGGCCTCGGCAAGTTCTTCATTCAAGCTTAGCGCACGCGCGATGGAGCGAGCGATTTGGCTTACCTCTATTGTGTGTGTCAAACGTGTCCGGTAATGATCCCCTTCATGATTCACAAAAACCTGGGTCTTGTATTCAAGCCTCCTAAACGCCTGTGTATGGATAATCCGGTCCCGATCACGCTGAAAAGCCGTCCTCATGTCGTGTTCAGGTTCCGGGTGCCTCCGTCCGAGACTATCGGCGCTATGCGCGGCATAAGGGGCCAACAGGGACTTCTCTCTCTCCTCAATAGAAACTCGAGTGTTGTTCATATACTTACCAACTCTCAAAAATCAGTCTGTTTCACAAACAGGCGGGATACTCGCGCGCCATGCGGCGAATAAGTAAGTCGTTGCCAGAGAAGCCCATGGATGCCACCTATCAGCTTGCCTGCGCGCCGCTTCCTCGTCCACACGCTCTTCTCCGAAACAATAACGCGCCACAACTTTCTGTACTCCCAGATCACCGCCGGGAAATACCTCCACGCGGCCGAGCGCCCGAAACAACATTTGCTCGGCTGTCCAACGACCCACACCCCTTATCTCGGTCAAACGAGCCACCGCTTCATCTATAGGGAGAATACGCAGTTCGCTCTCTTCCAATCGACCCTCGAGAGCAGCGCGCGCCACGGCAATCACATATTCGGCCTTACGTTCCGAAAATTGCATCGCGCGAAAGGTGGATACGCGCGCTCTGGCCAAACGCTCCCGGCGCGGAAAAGCGTAATGCGTCTGTCCATCGATGCGCAATTTCCTCCCCCATCGCTTCACCATACGCCCCCGTATCGCGCCGGCGAACGTTAAATTCACCTGTTGCGCCGTAATCGCCGTAACAAGAGCCTCGAATACACTCAGGTATCGTATTGGTTTGAGCCCTTTGAATTTTTTCGCAATCGGAGCCAAATTCATATCGTCTCTCGCCATCCTGTAAAATGGTCTCAAATCAAGATCAAAAGCCAAAATGTGCCTGATCGCTTCTAAACCGGCATTTTGGGCCAATTTCGTCATCCGCCCTTCAGTGGTGATTCGAAACCGAATCGCGCCCCGGCCTTCGCCTTCATTTTCAGCTTCCAATAAGACCAATTCACCATTCCCGTCTTCTACAACCCTGCGGTACACCCCGTCTGCGTAGGAGTTGACGAACTCCTCTCTGGAAACGCGGAAACGCAGCAAACTCTCGTGAAACAAAAAAGGCTCGGGGGGATGCAAGATTTTGGTTACAGATCCCATACTATTCCACCATCCGTCTACTCACCAAAACACAGGCGACAGCCAGGAACAAGAACGTAAAACCAAGTAGAAAAGAAAAATGCCAGATGAAATTCTCAACATGCCCATAAATAAACAAGCCGCGCGAGATTCTCACCGCATGCGTGAGCGGGAGAGCGTCGGATAAGCGTTCCACCCAAAGCGGAAGACCTTTGATCGGAAACAAAGTGCCCGCGAAGAAAAACATGGGCATGACGATGGCGGAAAAATAAAAATTGAAAAACGAAAAACTATGAGCCAACGACGTCGCAATCAGCCCCAAGGCTGCGAACATCACCGCTTCGATAAACAGAATCGGGAGAATCGCCACTGCCCACAACGATCCTACCAGGCCGAACAAACTCAAAACTACCAACATCAATGTCGAGCCAATCAATGCGCGGCTGGCGCACCAGAGAAGGTCCCCCAGCACGATATCGCCCACCGTGAGCGGAGCCATCAACATGGATTCATACACGTTTTGAATTCTCATTCTCGAATAAGCCCCGTATGTGGACTCATACGTGGCGTTCCACATGGCGACGGAAACCATCAACCCGGGGCCTATGAATTGCGCATATGAGATGCCGTCCAGACTCGGCACCAAGCGGCCGAGACCATAACCAAACGCCACCAACCACAAAATATGTTCACCCAGATTGCCTGCCCATTCCGCCAGATAGAAAGAGCGATAGTACACCAGATGGCGAACCCAGACGCGAAAGGCGCGATGGCTCGGAGCCTGGGGGAAAAACATCAATCCCGAAGCTCCCGGCCAGTCAGCCTTAGAAACAAATCCTCCAGGGTGGCGGGTCTTCTTAAAAAATCCTTCCGCCCGCAAGAAATCAGATGCTCCATCACACCCGTTCCGTCGTGGCTGTACAGGTACAATATATCGGCAACGACTTCGGTGGTTACGGGGAGGCCTCGCAACGAGTCGAGCAATTCTCCCGAAGCGCCGCCTCTCAGTTCGTACACCTCATCGCCTACTTGTTCCTGAACCAGGGTTTGCGGTGACCCCTCAAGAAGAAATTTCCCCACATCCATGATGCCGATGCGATCGCACATTTGGGCCGCCTCCTCCATATAATGCGTGGTGAGGAGGATGGTCAGACCCCGCGCCTTGAGTTCCCGGAGCCTCTGCCAGACAAGATGCCTCGCCTGCGGGTCGAGTCCCGTGGTGGGTTCATCCAGAATCAGGAATTTCGGTTCGTGAATGAGGGCGCGCGCAATGTGGAGGCGACGCTTCATTCCGCCGGACAGCGTCTTGATTCGCGAGTCCCATTTTTCGCTGAGTTGCATGAAATCGAGAAGATACTCGATTCGGGATAATGACGCCTTCTTGGAAAGACTGAAAAATCCGGCATAGACCCAAAGATTTTCATATACGGTCAAATCCCGGTCCAGGGTATCTTCTTGCGACACGATGCCCATCTGCGCTCGAACGAGGCGACTCTGGGTCGCCACATCTCTACCCAACACCCTCAGGGCGCCCGCATCAGGCTGAACGGCTCCATGCAGCATTTTGATTGTCGTGGTTTTGCCGGCCCCGTTCGGACCGAGAATCCCGAAACACTCCCCGGGCTTCACCTGAAGCGAGACGCCATCGACGGCTTTGAGCGTTCCGAAGGATTTTTCGATGCCTTGGGCGTCTATCACGAATTCAGACAACGAAAACTCCACCGAACTGTTCGGCCCTACAAACCACGAAGACGTTCCGCCTCCGCCACTCTTTCAATCGCAAGGACAAAGGCCGCCGTGCGCAAAGACACCCGCTTCTCCTTTGCGGATTCATACACTTCCGCTGTGGCGCGCGTCATGATTTTGCCCAGTTCGCCGTTCACCCGAACTTCATCCCAGCCGAATTGCTGGATGTTCTGAACCCACTCGAAATACGAGACCGTCACGCCGCCTGAACTCGCCAGCACGTCCGGGATCAGCATGACGCTCCCGCTCTCGACCAGAATGTTTTCGCCTTCTTCCGTCACGGGCGCATTGGCCGCTTCCAGAATGACTCCGGCTTTCACGTTCGCCGCGTTTCCGGCGTGAATGGCGCCGCCGAGAGCCGCCGGAACCAGGATGTCCACATCGAGCGCCAGCAATTCTTCATTGGTGATCTCCTCGGCTCCGTCAAGACCCTCGAGCGTTCCCGTCTCCTTTCGATGCGCCGCAGCCGCTTCGATATCGATGCCGTCGCCGTTAAAGCAGGCGCCCCGGCTGCCCGAGACCGCCACCACCCTCACCCCCAGCTCCTTCAGGAATCTGGCGGCGAACGAGCCGACGTTCCCGAAGCCTTGTATCGCCGCCGTCATGGCTCCGGGCTGCCAGCCTTCTCTTTTGGCGATCTCCTCATACGCCATCACGGCGCCCCGCCCCGTGGCGGCCTCGCGGCCCGGAGAACCGCCCATGGTCAAAGGCTTTCCGGTGACGCACGCCGGCGCATACCCGTGCCGGCTGCTGTATTCATCGAAAATCCACGCCATCACCTGCGCGTTCGTATTCACGTCGGGGGCGGGAACATCGCGGTATGGCCCCAGAATATGGCCGATGCGCGCGATGAATTTTCTGGTCAGCCGCTCCAGTTCATACACGCTGAGTTCTTTCACGTTGACGGTGATGCCGCCTTTTCCACCGCCGAAGGGAATGTCCACCAAAGCCGTCTTCCAGGCCATCAGGGCCGAGAGTCCGCGCACCTCATCCATGTCCACTTCGTGGTGGTAGCGGATCCCGCCCTTGAAGGGGCCCCGCGAGCCGTTGAACTGGACGCGGTAGCCCTGCCAAACGCCCAGGGAGCCGTCGTCCCTTCGGATGGGTATCTCGACTTTCATCTCGCGAAAGGGAGTCTTGAGGAGGAGCCGCATGTCATCGTCCAAACCGATGAGTTCCGCCGCCCGGTCGAACTGCGCATGCGCGGTTTCGAATACGTTGACTCGTTCGTCTTGCGGCACGATGTTCCCTCCCCTGGAGATTTCCTGAAAGGATAGAACGCGAATCAGGCGGCGGGAGAGTAAAACGCAGCCTTAAAGGCTCAGTGGCAAGAACACATGCCTCCGCAGCCGCCCCCGCCAGCGGAGTATCCGCTGAAGGTCGAGGCCGACGCCGCAGCGCCGGAAGCGGATTTGGCGAACAGGGAAAGCTTCTTGTGAACCTTCTTCGAGCCGCATTCAGGGCATTCCACCCGATCGGCGGCTTGCGCGGATGAAACGATGGTCTCGAAATCTTTCTCACAGCTTCCGCAAAGGAATTCATACATCGGCATGACTTTTCTAGCCTCCCGGAGAGTCAGCGCATTTCGTTGGCCCGGCGCCAGTCCGCCAGAAATTTCTCCAGCCCGATATCCGTCAACGGGTGCTTGAGCAACTGCGCGATCACCCCGAAGGGGACCGTCGCGACGTCCGCCCCCATTTTCGCCGCCTCGAGCAGGTGGATCGGCGTCCGGACGCTGGCCACGAGCACCTCGGTGGCGAAGTCGTAGTTCTCGAAAATCCGCACGATGTCGCTCACGATCTGCATGCCGGGGTTCGAGATGTCGTCCAGCCGGCCCACGAAGGGGCTCACGAACGAGGCCCCCGCCTTGGCGGCCAGCATGGCCTGGGCGGGGCTGAAGATGAGCGTGACGTTCGTGTTGATGTTCTCCTCGCGCATGGCCTTGACGGCGCGCAGACCCTCGACGCCCACCGGAACCTTCACCACGACGTTCTCGTGGATCGCGGCCAGGTCGCGGCCTTCCTCCACCATCTCCTTCCACTCCGTGGCGATGACCTCGGCACTCACCGGCCCGTCGACCACCTCGCATATCTCCTTGATCCTCGTGTGGTGGTCGGCGCCCTCTTTCGCGATGAGCGAGGGATTCGTCGTCACGCCGTCCAGAATGCCCGTGGACGCCGCTTCGGTGATTTCCTCGATATTGGCCGTGTCGATGAATATCTTCAATGAATATCTCCCGCCGGACGTTTGGTTGCCCCAGCGGAGCCGCGCCCCGCTTACGGGCAGATTACGCCTCTGCGCCCAAATGTCAACACGGCGGGGGGTGCGGAACTTGCGGGACAGCGCGGGGAAATGCGCCGAGATGCGCGCAACGCGCCGGATTTGCGGGCAAATGCGGTGCGCGAAAAATTTTTCCGGGCCTTTATTTGAGCGCCCGGCGCTCATATTTTTGAAAAAACCATTATATTTCAACGCCTTAGAGTGAACCTTCCGGCGATTATTTTTCAGGAATTTATACAAAAACCCCCTGAATTTATCTGAATTTATCCTATTTTTCAGGAATTCCGCATCCGCTCCCGCGCGCTCGTTCCTGCCGCCCGCCGTCGCCCGCGCGTAGCCGCAGGCGCCCGGGAGGCGCGCGAAGCGCTCCCTCCCCGGATGCGCCGGGGTGGGTTTACCGCCAAAAATCTTCTGCGTCATCTTCTCATCCTCATGCGGGAGCCGCGCGGGTTTCGCCCGCTCCGACGCCTCGCCCCGGCAAGGGGCGATTGCGCCGCCACCATAGCAGACGCCCGCGGCGCGCAAGAACCGCAAATGCGGGGAAATGCGCTTTCGTCGTGAAGTGAAAATATCCGGGAATAAAGGGAGAAAAAACCGCCGAAAGCCGAAGATACGGCGGCGAATGGCGATAGGTTCCCGAAATGAAAACCCGGTCGATGAACCGGCGGCGTCATGCGGGGGCGTCGAACTTCCCCGAGGAGGGGTTGCTGGAAAACCCCGTCTTCGACTCCCCCAAACCGCCGCCGCCTCTTCCCTCACCCGTCGATACGCGGCTTCGTCGCTACTCAGGACGAGGCGGAGAGGGAGAATTGAAAAAGTCCATAGAAGGAGCGCACCGAATTTCACTCCCCCCTTGAGGGGGAGTGATTCCAGCCCCTCATAGAGCGTGATTTTGCTCGTCATTCCGGCGCACGCCGGAATCCAGAACAGATGAGATTGATACCGCCTGCCGCCCCGCCTTGAGGTCACAAATTGTGACCTCAAGGCGCCTGATTCGGGTTTCGTAAGCTGAAACGTGAAATCCGCCGGGAAACGATCCATGTTCCTCTTGACGCTCTGCAGGAAGGCTTTGTCGGAATCACAACCCCTCCCACAATGGGGTTGTTGAAAAAGTCCTGATGAACGAGTGTTTTACGCGACGGGGAAGGAATGGTTTTTGTAGGTCAGACATATATGTCTGACATATCATGCGGCCCGCTTTGTGGAGCGAAAATCAGGGTCGCATGATATGCGACCCCTACGGGTAAAACGTAGTTGATCTGAGAGGGACAGGTTTTTCAACAACCCCGACAAAGGGGGGGTTGCATTTGCCCTGTCAGGCGGCTTTTTCAACAGCCCCCTCAAGGGGAGGAGTGATTTCAACCCTATAGGGCCTGGTTTTGTTCGTCATTCCGGCGCATGCCGGAATCCAGAACCAGGGAGAGTGATTATCTTTGGGATTCTCATTCCCTTTGCTATTGAATAAGCGAATATCTAGCTTGCGAAGTTGTGTTAGAATCGCCGTGAACTGCTGAGTTGGTAAACGAATCGGTGTCGCCTGCGAGAGTTAAACCGTAGATGCTGGCGCATCCCAGCAGGCCATTTATCATGCCCCTCGCTTTCAGCAACATGGCTCACTTCACTATCTGATTTCTGATTAAACAAAAACTAATGTGTCCTGAATTTATTATAAGGCGTTCTCAATACCACGGCGCAATATATTTCTAACAATGCCTGCCTGATTGGGTCTGGCTCTTCGACGTATCGGAAGTCCATTTTCTTGATGCGCACTTTCGCACCCTCAAACGCTTTTTTGAAAGCCAAATCTTCCATCAAAACCTTTCGACTATTAGAACCTGAATCATAGCTAGCTTCGGTTTGTCCTGTTGCTTCTCGCGCAAGAAGAAATGCAAAGGGCGCTGAGTTGTGGGGTGAACTCGGCCTATGGTGCTGCCCATAGCGGTTGCGGATGTTTATTGATCGCCCAACATAAAGGTGCTTTTTCCCTTCACTGAATAGATAAACGCCTGGTTTCGACATTCCATTCGGCAAGTTGCCATGATGAACGGGGGGCATCTTTTTGAGCTTCTGGAAGAGCGAATCAAGTTTGTCAACCATCGCTCTGAATCTGCGTTGCACGGCGCTTGAATCTCCTTGGTTTGGCGTTCGCATTCCTTCACATCAACTGTCCCACTCCCGCTAATTTTGCTCAAGGCAGATACGAAGGAATAACCACCGAAAATGTCTTTACAAACGGGCTCCCCTACCCCGCCAACCCGTCGATGATGTTACGCCACTCATCCGGCGTGACCTCCACGATTCGCATCTCGCCCACCGAGACGCTGCATATCACGACGTCCACTTCGAGTTCCCGGAGCGTTGCGAGGCTTCTCGCCAGTTCCGCCTCGTCTCCCCCGTCGTCGGCGACGACGATGGTCTTCCACTCGCCATCATCGAGATAGATCACGTCCCCGGTGAAGAGATACGTCTTGCCGTGAGGGGAGTGGTAGCGGTAGCAGACGCTGTTGTCCGTGTGGCCCGGCGTGTGGATCACCTCCAAGTCGCCTGCGAGATATTCGCGTGGGGGGGAGTCGAAAAGCACATCGGCGGAAACCGTCTTGGGGAGATATGGTTCCACGAGCGTATGGCAGCAGAGCTTGAAGCCGAAACGCCCGGCCACGTCTGCGAGTGAATCGTCCACCTCGTGGCAATGGCTCAGGCAGTGATAGGCGATTCCACCCCGATCACCGATCGCATCGAAATCCTCTTTGCTCTTCGGGTTGTAGAAGAGGACGTTTCCCCCCGGACGCTCCAGCAGATAAGCGTGCACCGTCAGGACGCCAAACTGCTTCTGCTCGGCCGTCTGCCACAGGTCGGGATAGAGTCGCTTCAAGCTCTTCGTCCTCCGATTGAGAAAACAAGTGTGTCGAAAACCCTGCGATGGAGAACGAAAGAACACCGTAGGAGTTGCCTACCCCCCCAACCTCCGATACGCCTCCGTGCCGCGCAAGTTGGAATCGGGCTTGACGCCCTCCAGGGGGGTGTGGCCTTCGGAATCTTTCGCGGCGGGGTCGGCGCCGGCGTCGAGGAGGGCTTCGACGACTTCGAGGACGACTTCGTCTTTCGCCGCCGCGTAGTGAAGAGGGGTCCGCACGCGGTTGTCGCGCACGTCGGGGTTGGCGCCCGCCGCGAGCAGGGCCTTCACGACGGCGGGGGCCGTGCTGCGCATCCCCGCCCAGTGGAGCGGCGCCAGGCCTCTTCTGTCCGGCGTGTTCACGCGGGCGCCGCCGCGCGCCAGTATCCCCACGTTGGCGCCGATTTTTCCAAAGGCCGCCGACGCGTGAAGGGGCGTCCACCCGTATATGCCCTCCGCGTTCGGGTCGGCGCCCGCCGCCAGGAGCGCTTCGAGCACGGCGGGGTCCGCGCGGAACGCCGCCGCCGTGTGAAGCGGCGTCGCTCCCCTCCTGTCGCGCGCTTCCACGTCGGCGCCGGCCCGGAGCAGGACCCGCAAAACGTCCGGGTCCTGGACGTAGCGCACCGCCCGGTGGAGCGGCGTCGCCCCGTTCTTGTCGCGCCCGTCCACATCGGCCCCGGCCTCGATCAGGCTCCTCACGGCTTCCAGGGCGTCGCTGCCCATCACCGCGTGGTGCAGGGCGGTGGCGCCGTCTTCATCGCGCGCGTTCGGGCCGTTCGCTTCCGCAGACATCAAGATTCTCCCGCTTCGGCGCGCGCCCGTATGCCAGCCTCCGGCGCTCAAATCTTCACGAGGCGCCCGCCTGGGTACTTTTTTTATCGAACTACATTCAATCAATTATATCAACCATATACGACAAACCGAATCAAATGCGCCCTAATTCTCCTCGGCGGGCGGGCCGCCTCTTTCGGCGAACTTCTCCGCGCACGAGACGCTGCAGAACGAACGCCTGCCGCCGCCCGCGCGCTTCGTGATCGCGATGCGCGAGGGGAAGAACGTCTCGCACTCGGGGCAACTCAGCATCTCGTCGTCCAGGCTGTCTTGCGATCCGCTATTCTTCCGGGCCGCGCTCCCGATACCACTGATCAGGCTGCGCACAAGATAGAATATCAGCCACGATAAAATCAGATAAAAAAGGAATCGGAACATGCGTTCGGGCCTCAGGAAGTGCGGCGAGCGTCTCGAAAAACGCCACTCTACACCCAGAACCGCCGGATGGGAATCCTCAGGCGCGCGCGAGGGCGGGCGCGTTCGCGTGGTAATCCTGCAGGGAGCGCACCGAATACTCGTTCTCGCGCAGGATGCGTATCGCGCGTATGGCCGCCTGGCCCGCGGCGAGCGTGGTGCAGTAGAAGATGTTCCTCAAGAGCGCCGTTCTGCGGATGGAGTAGCTGTCCCGTATCGACTGCTTGCCCGAGGTGGTGTTGAGCACGAACTGCACCTCCCCCGCCTCCATCTGCTCCACGACGTGTCCCGCCTCGCCGTCTATCACCTTGTGGACGAAGTCCGCCTCGACCCCGTTCGCCATGAGCGCCGCCCTCGTCCCCGCCGTGGCCACGAGCGAGAAGCCCAGTTCGACGAGCAGTTGCGCCAAGGGGATGATGGCCGCCTTGTCTTCGTCCCGCACGGAGACGAACGCCCGGCCCGAAAGCGGGAGGACGGAGCCGGCCCCCTCCTGGGCCTTCAAGTAGGCCGTCGGGAAATCCGCCCCCAGCCCCATCACCTCGCCGGTGGACTTCATCTCGGGCCCCAGGATCACGTCCACGCCGGGGAACTTCTTGAAGGGGAACACCGCCTCCTTGACGCCGAAATGGCGCGGCTCGGGGTCGCGCTCCATCCCGAGCGCGCGCAGCGTCTCCCCCGCCATCACGCGGGCGGCTATCTTGGCGAAGGGCGCGCCCACCACCTTGCTCACGTAGGGCACGGTGCGGCTCGCGCGCGGGTTCACCTCCAGGATGAAGACCTGGCGCTTGTGGACGGCGAACTGCACGTTGTTGAGTCCGACGACGTTCAGGGATTTCGCCAGAATCCGCGTCTGGCGCTTGATCTCCTCCACGATGTCGGGGCCGAGCGTGTAGGGGGGGATGGAGCAGGCCGAATCGCCGCTGTGGATCCCCGCCTCCTCGATGTGCTCCATCACGCCCGCGATGATGACGTCCTCCCCGTCCGAGACCGCGTCCACGTCCACCTCCACGGCGTCTTCGAGGAACCTGTCGATGAGCACGGGCCGCTCAGCGGAGGCGCGCACGGCGTCCCGCATGTAGGCGGAGAGCTCCTCCGCGTCGTGGACGAGCGCCATGGCGCGGCCGCCGAGCACGTAGCTGGGCCGCATGAGCACGGGATAGCCGATGGCGTTCGCGATCGCGAGCGCGTCCCCGGTGTTCGTGGCCGTCCCCGAGGGCGGCTGGGTGAGGTGGAGTTCCTTGAGCAGGTGGCTGAATCGGTCGCGGTCCTCGGTCAGGTCGATGCTCTCCGGCGAGGTTCCCAGAATCGGCGCGCCTGCGTCTTTCAGCGCGAGGGCGAGCTTGAGCGGCGTCTGGCCGCCGAACTGCACGATGACGCCGCGCGGCTTTTCGCGGTGGACGATCTCGAGCACGTCCTCGAGCGTCAGGGGCTCGAAGTAGAGCCTGTCGCTCGTGTCGTAATCCGTGCTCACCGTCTCGGGGTTGCAGTTCACCATGATGGCCTCGAAGCCCGCCTCGGCCAGCGCCATCACGGCGTGGACGCAGCAGTAGTCGAACTCGATGCCCTGCCCGATGCGGTTGGGGCCGCCGCCCAGGATGATGATCTTCTCGCGCGCGGTCGGCGGCGCCTCGTCTTCCTGCTCGTATGTGGAATAGAGATACGGCGTATGGGCCTCGAACTCCGCCGCGCAGGTGTCCACCTGCTTGTAGACGGGACGCACATTCATGCGGCGCCGCGCCGCGCGAACGGTTGCCTCATCAGCGCCCTGCCTCCGGGCGATCTCCAGGTCGCTGAAGCCGTTTTGCTTCAGGAACCTGAGCGCGGCCTCATCCTCCAGAAGACCGGGCGCGCCGGCGTCTTCCTCCATATCGACGAGTTCGGCCAGATGCGCGAGGAACCAGGGGTCGACGCCCGAGGCGCGGTATATCTCATCCTCGGACATCCCCTCCCTGAACGCGCGGGCGACCGTCCAGAGGCGGTCCGGGCCGGGTATTCTCAATCCTTTCAGGATCAGCTCCTTCCGCTCATTTTCGGATAATCCTTCGAGCTCCTCGGGCCTGGGGTCCGCCAGGCCGTAGCGGTCGATTTCGAGCGAGCGGACGGCCTTCATCAAGGATTCGCGGAAGGTTCTCCCGATGGACATCACCTCCCCCACCGAGCGCATCTGGGTGTCGAGGACGGGGGGCGTCTCGGGGAATTTCTCGAAGGTGAAGCGCGGTATCTTGGTGACGCAGTAGTCGATGGACGGCTCGAACGAGGCGGGCGTCTGCCGCGTGATGTCGTTGGGTATCTCGTCCAGCGTGAGGCCGACGGCGAGCTTGGCCGCTATCTTGGCGATGGGAAAGCCGGTGGCCTTGCTCGCGAGGGCCGAGCTTCTCGACACGCGCGGGTTCATCTCGATCACGACCATCCGGCCGTCGGTGGGACTAAGGCCGAACTGGATGTTCGAGCCGCCGCACTCGACCCCGACCTTGCGGATGCAGGCGATGGCCGCGTCGCGCATGGTCTGGTACTCGCGGTCCGAGAGCGTCTGCGCGGGGGCGACGGTGATGGAGTCGCCCGTGTGGACGCCCATGGGGTCGAAGTTCTCGATGGAGCAGATGATGGAGACATTGTCCTTCAAGTCGCGCATCACTTCGAGTTCGAATTCCTTCCAGCCCAGGACGCTTTCTTCCAAAAGCACCTGATCCACCGGACTTTCCGAGAGCGCCCAGGCGAGTTTCTCCTCGAACTCGTCTTCGGTGAACGCCACGGCCCCGCCCGAGCCGCCCAGCGTGAAGGCGGGGCGCAGGATAATCGGGAAGCCGATGCCGCGCGCCGCCGCCCAGCCTTGGGCCATCGTGGTGACGACCTCGCTCCGGGGGAGATCCAGACCAATCTCGCGCATCGCCCGCTTGAAGAGATCGCGATCTTCCGCGCAGCGGATGGCGGGCAGCTTGGCGCCGATGAGCTCCACGTCCAGCGCGTCGAGCGCGCCGCTCTCCGCGAGAGCCACCGCCGTGTTCAGCCCCGTCTGGCCGCCCATGGTGGGCAGCAGGGCGTCCGGGCGCTCCTTCTTGATGATCTCCTCCACCACCTTCGGCGTGATGGGTTCGACGTAGGTGGCGTCGGCCATCTCGGGGTCGGTCATGATGGTGGCGGGGTTCGAGTTCACCAGCACCACCTCGTAGCCCTCCTCGCGCAGGGCCTTACACGCCTGCGCGCCCGAATAGTCGAACTCGCACGCCTGCCCGATGACGATGGGGCCGGAGCCGATGATCAGTATCTTGGATATGTCCGTTCGTTTCGGCATGAATCAGGCCACTCGCTCTAAGTAAGAAGGTAAATATAGGGAATTACATACTTGCGTTGACGATTTCTTCTCGCCGGTCAATTCATCATTCCCTCTCCAAAACCATCCCTCACGCCCGGGTTTCCTTACTCCCCCCTTGTAGGGGTCGGGTATCCCGAGGGGAATGCCCGATGAAAAACCCTTGATTCAGCGGTTTGGTTCGACGGTTGTGAAGGTGTAGGTCGGACATATATGTCCGACATATATGCGACCCGGCCTTTTTTCGCCGCCCGTCATGGGCCGCATATATGTGTGGGACAACCCCGAGGAGGGGTTGTCACCTATAAAAACAACTCCATTCGCCCCATAAGAATCAACTCCGCGCATTTCCTTATCTCACTCCCCCACGCAGAAGCTGAAAAATTCATCGAACAGCGCGCCCGCGTCGCGCGGGCCGGGGCAGGCCTCGGGGTGGTACTGTACGCTGAACACTTTGGGAGAGTCCGAACGCAGTCCCTCGCAAGTGTTGTCGTTGAGAGAGGAATGCGTGACGGCCACGCCGGCGGGCAGGCTCTCCGGGTCCACGGCGAAGGAGTGGTTCTGGGAGGTGATGTCCACCTTTTTCGTGCTCAAATCCTGCACGGGGTGGTTCGCCCCGTGGTGGCCGAACTTGAGCTTGTACGTCCTGCCGCCCAGGGCCTGCGCGAGTATCTGGTGCCCCAAGCAGATGCCCACAATCGGCGCCCGGCCCATGATGCCCCGCACGTTTTCGACGACGTAGCCGAGGGCCGCCGGGTCGCCCGGGCCGTTCGAGAGGAAAACGGCGGCGGGCTTTCTCGCCAGTACGCTCTCGGCGGTCTCCGTCGCCGGCACGATTTCGAGATCGAAGCGCTTCCCGAGTTCCCGGAAAATGTTGTCCTTCGCCCCCAGGTCGTAGGCCACGCAGAGCGGGCGGCCTTTTCTCTCGCCCCAGGCGTGCGCGGCATCGCAGGTCACGCCGCGCACCATGTCGCGCCCGTCCAGCCCCGGACTCGCCTTGGCGCGCGCGATGAGGCTCCCCTCGTCCAAATCCGTGGAGGAGAGCACCGCCTTGAGCGCGCCCGCTTCGCGGACGTGGCGCGTGAGCGCGCGCGTATCGACGCCCTCGATTCCGGGAACCCCCTGTTCTTTGAGGTAGGAATCCAGGTCCCCGTTCGCCCGGAAGTTGCTGTGGCGCCTCGAGACTTCCTTCACGATGAAGGCCTCGACCCAGACGCGGCGGGATTCCTCATCCCCCGGGATGACGCCGTAGTTCCCGATGTGGGGATAGGTCATCACCACCATCTGGCCGCGGTAGGAGGGGTCGGTGAGCACCTCCTGGTAGCCCGTCATCGCCGTGTTGAAGACGAGTTCGCCTTCCGCGTCCGCGTCCGCCCCGAAACCCGCGCCCCGGAAGACTCTGCCGTCCTCCAGGGCCAGGAGCGCCGGTTTGATTTTCCGTCCTCTCATGTGGCGAGCGCCTCCTGGGCGGAGATTTTCATTTCACGGCCAAGCCTGCTCATCCGCACTTCTCCGCCGACGACAGTGGCGACGGCGCAGCCCCTGAGCTTCCAGCCCGCGAAGGGGGTGTTCCTGCCGTTGCTCTCGAACGCGTCGGGGTCGACCGTGATTTCGCGCTCGGGGTCCAAAATCGTCACGTCGCCCGGAGCGCCCTCTTTCAGCGTGCCGTGGGGCAGGCCCAGCACCTCGCGCGGCCCCGAGGTGAACTTGGCGATCATCTCGGGGAGGGTGAGCACGCCCCCGCCCACGAGCCTGTCCAGCGCGAGCGATACGGCCGTTTCCAGCCCCACGACCCCGAACGGCACGGCGTCGAACTCCCTCTGGGTCTCGGCCTCGTAGTGCGGCGCGTGGTCCGATGCGATGACGGAAATCGTGCCGTCCCTGAGTCCCTCCAGCAGCGCCTGTCTGTTCGCCTCATCGCGCAGCGGAGGCGCCATCTTGGCCGAGGAGTCGAAGTCCTGTATCACCTCGTCGGTCAGGGAGAAATGGTGCGGCGTCACCTCCGCCGTCACGCGCACCCCGCGCGCCCGCGCCGCCCGCACCAGGTCCACCGCGCCCGCGGAAGTAACATGTAGAATGTGGAGCCTGCCGCCGGTCAGCTCCGCCAGGCGGATGTCGCGATATACGCAGATGTCCTCGCTCGCCGCCGGGTTGCCCGCGAGCCCCAGCAGGGTGGAGACCGCCCCCTCGTTCATCACCTTCGCGCCCGAGAGCGACATATCCTCCGCGTGGTCGAGCACGCTCACGCCGAGCATTCCGGCGTATTCCAAGGCCGCGCGCATGAGCGCCGCCGTCTTGACGGGCGCGCCGTCGTCGCTGAAGGCCACCGCGCCCGCCTCCATCTGCTCGGCCATCTCGCTCAACTCCTCGCCCTTAAGACACACCGAGACCGCGCCGATGGGGAACACGCGGCAGGCGCCCACCTCGCGCGCGCGCTTGAGTATCCGCTCGGTGATGGAACTCGTGTCGTTCACCGGGTCGGTGTTCGCCATACACGCCACGCCGGTGAAGCCGCCCGCGGCGGCGGCGCGGGTGCCGCTCTCGATGTCTTCCTTGTATTCCTGGCCCGGTTCGCGGAAATGGACGTGCATGTCGATGAAGCCGGGCGCGACGACGAGTCCCGCCGCGTCGATGACTTCATCCCCGCCGCGCGACGGGATGTTCTTCTTCCTGCGGGCGACTTGTCCCCCCTCGATCAGGATGTCGCATACCTCATCGACGCCGTCCGGGGGGTCGATGAGGCGGCCTCCCCTAATGAGCAACGGCATCTCTCGCCTCCTCCCGCGATTTCCTGGGCGCGGCGGCGTCTTCCCCCTCCGGATCCGCATCCTCCGACTCCTCGTCCCGACTCACCGAGAGGAGATAGAGGATCGCCATGCGGCAGGCGACGCCGTACTCGACCTGCTCCAGGATGACGGAGAACGGCCCGTCCGCCACGTCGGGGGACATCTCCACGCCCCGGTTGATGGGGCCCGGGTGCATGATGAGCAGGTCGCGCTTGGCCCCCCGGAGCTTCTTCTTGGTGATCCCGTATGTGCTGGCGTACTCGCGCGCGCTGGGGAAGGCGCTCCCCGCGCCCCGCTCCAGCTGGATTCTGAGCGCGATGAGCACGTCCGCCCCGTCGATGGCCTCGTCGAGCCGCGTCGTCACGCGCGCGCCCAGGCACTCGACTTCCGCGGGCAGCATCGTGGAGGGGCCGCAGAAGGTGACGTTCGCGCCCAGCTTCAGGAGGCCGGCCACGTTCGAGCGCGCCACGCGGCTGTGCGCGATGTCCCCCACGATGGAGACGTTCAGGCCCTCGAACTTCTTCTTGTGCTCCCGGATGGTGTAGAGGTCGAGCAGCGCCTGCGTGGGGTGTTCGTGGCAGCCGTCGCCCGCGTTCACGACGGCGCAGTCGAGTTCCCGGCCCAGATAGGCGGGCGCGCCCGACGCCGAGTGGCGGACGACGAGCACGTCGGTCGCCATCGCCTCGATGTTCCGCGCCGTGTCGCGCAGGGTTTCGCCCTTCGCCGCCGAACTCGTGGAGACGGAGAGGTTGATCACGTCCGCCGAGAGGCGCTTGCCCGCGATCTCGAACGAAGCGCGCGTGCGCGTGCTGTTCTCGAAGAACAGGTTGACGATGGTCTTTCCCCGCAGCGTGGGCACTTTCTTGATGTCGCGCTCGTTGATCTCGCGGAAAGAATCGGTCTGATCGAGCAGAAACGTGATTTCCCCGGGCTCCAGTTCCCGGATCGAGAGCAAATCCTTTCTTCGGTAGGTTTCCAGGCTCATATTATCCCCCCCTTGTAACGCCCCGGCTTCGAGGCCCGCTTATCGCTTGAAAACGGCGTCGCGGCCGTCTGTTTCCTCCAGATGCACCCGCACTTCCTCGGGGTGGACCGCCTCGATGTTCTTGCCCACGAAATCGGCGCGGATGGGCAATTCGCGCCCCCCCCTGTCCACCAGGATGGCGAGCCGCACCCTGCGGGGCCTGCCGAAGCTCATGAGCGCGGCCAGGGCGGCGCGCGCCGTGCGGCCCGTGTAGAGCACGTCGTCAACGAGAACCACGTCCTTGCTCTCGCAGGAGAAGGGGAGGTCCGTCTTCTTGAGGCCGGTTCTCACGCCTCCCCCGTGGTTCAGGTCGTCGCGGTAGAGCGTCACGTCGAGCGCGCCCACGAGCGGATGCACGCCCACCAGAGACTGGAGCTCCCGCGCCAGCCTTTGCGCGAGCGGCGCGCCCCTCGTGCGGATGCCGATGAAAACCAGATCCGACAGATCGGCCGTACGCTCCAGAATCTCGTGCGAGAGGCGCCTCAGGGTGCGCCTCAGTTGCTCGGCGTCGAGTTGTTGCGTCATCAGGGCGAAATCCGGTGCCCGGGCGTTTGCGCGTGAAAGGAACGCAAAAAAAACTCCATGCCCACAGGGCATGGAGTCTCGAAAACAGGCGAGAAAACGGCAATCATCTGCGCATCCTCCTTCGCCGCCTCACGGGACGGCATTAAAGGGGAATCTCTTTATCACCGGTTTGTTTCCGCCCGGCGAATATCCGGCCGGGCCATTTCCCCGAAACTAGCAGTCTTTGCCGCAAAGGGCAAGGGCGGATTCAGGTTCGCTTCAAAAAATCCATCGGCCCGCCGGAGATTTCCTCCCTTTCGTCTGGCGCGTGAGCCGTTTCCTCCAGAATCTCGAACAGGCCGGATGCGTCCTTTTTCGACAGATTGCGCGTCGCCTCCCCCAGCACGCGGACCCGCAGGGTCCTGTTCTCTAACTTAAGCCTCAGCACGTCGCCGACCTCCACCCGGGAGGAGGCTTTGGCCGCTTTCCCCTCGATCTCGACCCCGCCCGAATCCGCCAGGCTCTTGGCGAGGGGACGACGCTTGACCAGGCGGCTAAGGCGCAAGAACTGATCCAGGCGCATCTTGCGTCGTCATTGGGTGATTTCTTTGGGGTCCGCCACGATGCTGCGCGTCTTCTGGACCTCCACCTCGAAGTCGAGCCGCGCGGCCTTGTTCTCCGTGTCGAAGGACATCTTTTTCGACCCCGTTTTTCCTCCTTCGTCCTTCGACTGTTCGGAGAACGCCTTGATCATATCCGCAAAACTGACTTTGTCGATAAACGAGTCGGGCAGCAGATACACGTAGCGGAACAAATAGATGTTCGCCGAGGGGTCGGGACTCACGAACAGCCTGTGTCCCGCCGCCAGGGCGCCGATGGCGTCTTTCCCCACGCTGGCGCCCTCGCCCACCTTCACCCTGTCCGATTTCCAGCGGGGCTTGTCCCGCCTCGCGCCGTAGGTCCACAAAACCCTGTCCTGGCCGAACAGCCCTCCCTTCTCCTTGAGCTTGATGCCGACCAGCCGGAAGCTGATCTGCTCGCGAACGTCCTTAAAGACGGCGGAAAGGCCGCCGGGCGAAGGGCTGGGGTCGTAGCTGATTTCCAGAAAAGCGGCTCTCTTGAGATCGGTCACCCATTCGCGGCGTCTCTTGGCGAGTTTTTCCCGGAACATCTTGTCGCGGATTTTGCCGGATACCCTGTCGAGAGTAATCACCTTGCCCGGCGTAACGTCATCGACGCGAATGACGTGAAAACCCACTCTCGTCCTCGTGGGCTTGCTCGTCGCGCCCTTCGCCGTCGCGAAAATGAGTTGTTCGAGTTCGGGAAAAACCTCGCCCTTCTTCACGGAGCCCAGCGCGCCGCCTCGGCTCCGGGCGGGGCCTTCGGAATGCTTCTCGGCCAGCCTGGCGAAATCCGCGCCCGGCTTCGCGGCCTCCTCGTACGCAAGGTCCGCTTTTTTTCGCTGCGCTTCGATCTCCCCGGCGAAAGCGTCCTTGCTCACGGGAAAGAAAATCTGCCGCACCACCCGGCTCTCGGCCTCACGGTAGTCATCGGCATGCGCTTCGTAATAATCCGCGATTTCCTGCTCCACCACCGAGACGCGCGCGCCGACTTCCATGCTCTCCACTTTCCGCGCCAGCAACTTCTTGCGAAGCTCGTCGCGGTACTTCTCCATCGTCATTCCCTGCAACGACAAAAACGAGCGCAATCCGGCCGTCGTCGTTTTGTTCTGGCGAAGTATGCCCGCGATTGCTTTTTCAATTTCTTTTTCGCTGACTTTCAACGCCAGAGCCGAGGAGCGCTTCAAAATGAGTTTGCTCTGGATCATGGCGTCGAGCGCCTTGATTTCGAGTTCGCGAATCCGCCGGTTCAGTTGCGCTCCCCTGTAATCCCGCCTCAACTTGTCGACCCTCGGCTTCACGAAGTCCTGAAGCTCCGAGAGCATGATGATGTCATCGTCAACCTTCGCGATGATCCTCTCGATCGTTACGGAGGCGGCGGTCGCCGCGACGGGCGCGCCCGCCAGGGCGCAAAACGCAATCGCCGACACGCAGAAACGCCTAGCCCGATACGACATTTTCAAGATTTTCCAGATAGTATGTGATCTTCGCATTTCGTTTGAGTTCTCCGAGCCAGCCTTCGAGCCGCGCCCTTCCCTTATCGGCCAGCAAACGTTTTTTGATGTCATTCTTCACGGACGCGAGAGTTTTCTGGAGCGGGAGCCTCCTCTCCGAGACCTCGAGGAGGTGGAAACCCGCCGGGCTCCGAACGACCCGGCTCACCTCGCCCAATTTCAGCGATTTCACCACGTTCTCGATGTATTCGGGCAACTCCCCCGGCTGGAAATAGCCCAAATCGCCGCCCACGCCGCGCTCGGGGCCGATGGAGTGCTTTTGCGCGAGAGACGCGAACGATTTGCCGTCGAGAACGAATTTTCTCAACCGCTCGGCCATTTTAGCCGAAGAGACGACGATCTGGCGAACCCGCAGGCGCCTCCCGACCCGGAATTTCTCCTTGTTGCGGTTATAGTAATCTTCAATCTCGGCTTCGGAGACCTCCAGCTTCGAATACACCTCCTTTTCCAGCAGATGTTCGATTTCGAGCGTCTCGCGCATCGTCTTGAGCCACGACTCCTTGTCGACCCCCTGCTCTTTCAGGACGGCGTCCAAATCCTCTCCGCCATATTGGCCGCGAACGAATTCGACGAAACGCCGCACCCTGCCTTCGCTCACATATCCGTCCCCCTCCCGGAAGCGCTGAAGCAAGAGGCGCCTTTCCACGAGTTGATCCAGCACGATCCTGGATATGGGTTTTTCGGCCCTGCCCGAAACCTTCTCGCTCGCGCGCGTCATGAAATGCGCGCGCACGTCCGCCTCGGTAATCGGCTCGCCGTTCACCTGCGCCAGCAGGATATCCTTTTTCTCGCTTTTCGCCTGGAACGAAAAATCACAGCCCGCCGCGACGAGCAGCGCCGCCCAACAAACCCAAGCCCGCCGTGTTCGACCGCCCCGCATCAGACGCCGCGCGCTTCCCCCGTTTTCCGCCATGAGAGCCTCACGCTCCTTCCACCACAAACTCGCCTTCGGAGACCTTGCACACTTCCAAAGCATCCAGCACCTGAACGAGAAAGTCAAAATCCTCCGGCCAGCGCCCGCTGATGCCCGCTCGAAAAGCATGGGCGTCGGTGAACACCATGCCCGGCATATCGAGAAAAGCGGCCGTCAACTCGTAGTCGCCCGGGAAAATCTCCATATGCGCCTCCTTGCCGCGAAAATGAAGGGATTTGATTCCGCAAAGGCGGGCGCGCAAACGGATTTCCCCCAGTTGCAGAAGGTGGAGGGCGCGCTCCGGCATCTCGCCGTATTTGTCCCTGAGCTCCACGCCCAACTCTCTCAATTCGGCCGGCGCCTGCGCCGATGCGATTCGGCGATACACGTCGAGGCGCTCGGCCTGGGCCGGAATCCACGAAGGCGGCAGCGTGCCCGCCACCGGCGCGACGATCTCGGGCTCACGGCGCTCGACGGCCTCGCCCTTGGCCTCCTGCACCACCTCTTCCAGAAGGCGGCAGTACATGTCGAATCCCACGGCCGAGATTTGCCCCGATTGCCGATGCCCGAGCAAATGGCCTGCGCCGCGAATTTCCAGATCGCGCATGGCCAGCCTGAAGCCGGCTCCCAGTTCGCTCAACTCCTCGAGCGCCTGGAGCCGCTCTCTGGCCTGCCTCGTCAGGGAGCCTCCGCCGGAGACAAGGAGGTAGGCGTGCGCTTCGAACCTGTCGCGCCCTACCCGGCCGCGCAACTGGTACAGTTGCGCCATGCCGAACGTGTCCGCCCGGTTGATCACGATCGTGTTCACCGAGGGGATGTCGAGGCCGCTTTCGATGATCGTGGTGCAGAGAAGCACGTCGGCCCGGCGGGTCACGAACCGCTCCATCACCTCTTCGAGTTCTCTTTCCTTCATCTGGCCGTGGCCCACCAGTATCCGCGCGTCGGGCGCGAGTTTCTGCAGAAGCTGCCGCATGGCGGGGAGGCTCCTCACCCGGTTGTGCACGAAAAACACCTGGCCCCCCCGGTCGATTTCCTTGGTGATGGCGTCTTTGATGAGTTTTTCGCTGAAGCGCGATATGTAGGTGCGCGGCGCGACCCGGTGGCGCGGGGGCGTTTCGATGACGCTCAAATCGCGCGTGCCCGAAAGCGCCATCTGCAAGGTTCGGGGAATGGGCGTGGCGGTGAGCGTCAGAACGTCCACGTCGACGCGGAGTTTCTTGAGCTTCTCTTTATGGGAAACGCCGAAACGATGCTCTTCGTCGATGACCAAAAGCCCCAGATCGCGAAACGACACGTCTTTCTGCAACAGTCGATGGGTGCCGACGACGATGTCCACGCGACCGGTGGAGAGTCCCTCGACCACTTCGTTCTGCTCTTTTCTGCTTCTGAAGCGCGAGAGCATCTCCACATGGACCGGCAACGATTCGAAGCGCTTGCCGAACGTGTCCCGATGCTGGTGCGCCAGCAGCGTCGTCGGCACGATGACGGCGACTTGCTTGCCCGCCGAAATCGCCCGGGCGGCGGCGCGGAGCGCCACCTCCGTCTTTCCGTAGCCGACATCCCCGCAGATGAGGCGGTCCATCGGGCGGGCGCGCTCCATATCTCCCAGCACGGCGCGAATGGCCTGTTCCTGATCGGGCGTTTCCTCGAACCCGAAGCTGGCGGAGATTTCATGATCGAACGCGCCTTCCGTCGAAAAGGAATATCCCTCGGCGGCGCTTCGCTCCGAATACAGGCGCACCAGATCGCGAGCGATCCCCCGGAGCGATTTCTTGACGTTGTTCTTCGTCCTGCTCCACCGGTTCCCGCCCAATCTGTCCAGGGGCGGCGGGACGCCCGCGCCGCGATATTTGTGGATGCGCTCGACGTCGTCCATCGGGACGTAGAGTTTGTCGCTTCCCGCATACTGGAGAGTGAGGAATTCGTTCTCCCCGTCCCGATGCTCGATGACGCGCGTGCCCATATAGCGGCCGACGCCGTGCTCCACGTGCACCACAAGGTCGTTTTCATTGAGGTCCTTCAGGCCCTCGCCGGGCCTCGACTTCGGGAGGCGGCGCGAATCCCCGCCCAAAGCGCCGACCAGCAGGTCCTGCGCGCGGAACAACACCCTTCGCTCTTCGGGGAGCCGGAAGCCGTCGCCGAGTTTCCCCTCCGCCAGAACGACGTCGTGGCGGCCATCCATCAGCGAGGCGCCCTGGGGCAAAACTTCCACGCCCACTTCATGCTCGCGCAGGAGCGCCTGTATCCTGAGCGCTAGTGTCCTCTCCTCCGCCACGATGACGACGCTCTCATCCTCCCGGCGCCATGCGCGGAGTTGATCGACGAACGCCTCCACCCGCCCCCGGAAGGGGCTGATGTTTTCCGCGCGCAAAACCTCGTCCGCCTCGAAGCCCTCCTCGGGATTCGGGGCGTCCAGCCCCAGGGAATCGAACTCGAGGCGCGGCCAGATGGATAGCTCCTCGCGAATCTCCTCCGGCGCGAGCCACAAACGCTCGGGGGCGAAGGAAACGAGGCCCCTCTCGGGCGCCAGACGCGCCTCCTCGTTCACTTCCTCCCACAACTTCTCCATCGCCTCGTCGATGTTCTCCGCTTCGTTCAGGATCCAGAGCGCGCTTCCGGGCGCCACGTCGAACAAGGTCGTCATCTCGGACAGGAACATGGGCGCGAGACCCTCCATGCCCGAAAAGTGCCCGTCCGCGTCCAGGTATTCGAGAAGGCGCTCCATCCGTTCGATCGTTTCCGGCGCGGCGGCTTCCGAAAGCGCGCCGCGGCCCCTCTCCACCTCCTCCGGCGAGAAAACAATCTCTTTCGCCGGAAAAACGTCCACGCTTTGCAGGGTGTCCAGATTCCGCTGCGTCTGGGGATGGAAACTTCGCAAGGAATCGAGTTCATCCCCCCGAAACTCCAGGCGCGTCGGATATGCGTTCTGGGGGGAGAAGAAATCCAGAATACCGCCCCTTACGGCATATTCTCCGGGAGATTCAACCACCGACCTCCTTTGGTACGTCAGTGATTCGAGCGAACCGATGAACGGGTCGCGCTCGATCTCCATGCCTTCGCGCAAGTGAACGATGGCGTCGTTCAACCGCTCCGGCGGGGGCACGCGCATCCCCATGGCCAGCACGCTCGTCAGGACGACGCCTCGCTCCCCGCCGCGCAAAAACCGCAGCGCGGACATCCTCTCTCCGACGACCTCACTGGACGGAGACAACCGGGAGAAGGGGTACACGTCCCACGCCGGGAAGCCCAGCACCGGCAAATTCCCCGCCCCCGACGAGGAAGCGCCGACGAACAGCTTCATGTTCGCTTTCATCGCGTCGAGGCGGCGCGGCTCTCCTTCGACGAAAATAACGGGCCCGGCGTGTTCGCGCGCGATCCTGGCCAGCCACCAGGCGACCGACGCATCGCTGGCGCCGCGCAGGTGAACCCGCTTGGCTCCATCGACATCCAGAAGCGGCAAAAAGGATTTATTCATGACGTGAAATTTCAGATGTCAAATCGAACATCAGGCAATGAAGTGTGTCGAAATATCTCGTATCGCATGAAAAATTGCAGAAAACGATTAATTCAAATACTTTTTGGTGATGATGAAATCTCTGAGCACGTTGGAAGAATCCCTGGGCAACGCGATCTGCGAACCGTTCAGGGATATCTGGGTGCCCGCCACGTTTCCCACGGTAAGGCTGAATTTTTCCGACGCTTCCCAGTTTCTCTCCTTGCCCGCCGACAAAAGGAGTTCTTCCTTGTTTTTCGCATCGATCACGATTCGCAGCCAAGTGTCTTCCGTCGCAAAAACCTTGAGCGTCAGCGGCGGCGCTCCCGGCTCCGACCGGGCAGGAGCCGCCGCGGTCTGCCGCCCTTGCGGCGTGGCTTGATCGTTCGATGCCCCCTCCCGGACGACTTGGTTTGCGACCGGAGCGCTCGCTTGCGCCGAAGGGTTCGACGAGGCCGGCGGATTCTCCGGAGGCGAGGGTTCCCCTTGGGCAACGGGAGTCTCCCGGAGCGGAGCGCGCGCCTGCGCGGCGGAGCCGTCTTGGGCCCGGGCGGCGGGACTCCCCTGAGCCGGAGGGGTCGCCGCAGCCCCAGGAGTCTCCGGGGCGGGGGCGCCGGCTTGAACGGGCGGCTTCTTCTCCTGGCCGGACTCTTCGGAAACCGGAGGCTCCCTCGAATTCACGGTCGAGACGGGAGGGCGGCCTTGCTCGGGAACCTTCTCCTCGACGCCGCCTACCCGGCCTTCTCCACCTTCGTTTTTCGCTTTCCCGCTCATGCCGTTAAGCCGAGGGAGCTTATCCGCCACGGGCGCGACCGCCGTCTTGATCCTGCCGACAATCGAGCCGACCGGAACAAGCTGCTCCGTTCTTCCCTTCATGAACCAGAGAAGTCCGCCGCCGGCGAGAAGAAAAATCAATACGAAAACAAAGGTCGCGACGGATGAGAACCGATTCGTCCGAAGAGACGGGGAGAACGAGGAGGTGGTCTCGGGAGCGAATCCAAACTCTTCCGACGGGGCGTCGTCCGCAATTTCGCGTTTATAGCTCTCGGCGACGGCCCGGCTGTCCACGCCGACCGCATCCGCAAAGGCGCGAATGAAACCCAAACCGACCGGCCCCGTCGGCAATCTATCGAAATCACCGCTTTCGATATTTTCCAGATAGTATGTTCGGATTCGCGTGTGTTCGGAGATCGAACGCAGGGTTACGTCTTTTTTCTCTCTCGCGCGCCGCAAGAAAGCGCCCAGACCCTCTTTTTCTATCTGCGCCATCAGTGTCGGGTCGAGATCTGTCATCATGCGCCCCATTTCGCCAAAATTCAACAAAACGACCCGAAATATGGCAATCGAGTCTATTCACAATCGGTTCGAAAGTCAATGTTGGAAAATGGGGAAAGCCTTCCCGCACCCGCTCGAAGCCCGTCAACGACGAATCGAGCGGCGTTACGAAACAATGGAAAGAATCGCGGGCGTTACGTGGCAGATATTCGGATTCGCGGCGGCGGTGAACAGGGTGTCCCCGCCTCTGCCGTAGAGCAAAATGGGAACGGAGTTCGTCGTGTGCGCGGACGTTTCCATGTCCTCCACGTTGCCGTGGTCGCTGCTCAGAATGAACGTATCCCCGGACGGGTCGATATGCCGGAGCGCGGCCCGCAGAAACCGGTTCAAATCCGCCAGAACCTCGAAGGCATCCTCCGCTGTTCCGCGATGTCCGACGTGATCGGTCTGGAAAAACTCATAGACCAGCAGGTCCTTCGCGCGCGCCAGCCTGCCGAGGCGGTCGCCCGCCTCCTCGGGGTCGAGCCTGGCCACGTCATGGCCCTGCTCGGCGATGATCGCGTTCGTGTAGTCGCGGTAAACGGCCCTGCCCGCGACGAGGTCTTCGAGGCGGTTCAGGCGAAGGCCCGCGCTTTCGGCCATCACCGTGGTCACCGAGCGGATGCGGTTCCTGCCGCGCATGAAAAAACGAGGCGTATACGTGTTGGCGAATCCGACGGCGGCGCCCTTCTCGCGGGCGCGCCTCAAGAGCCCGTTTCGAGAGATGATGCGGCGCAACTGCGTATTCGGCAGGGCCTGGACGTGCCTGCCCACCGCCTTGGGCGCGTTCACCCCCGTGAACAGGGCGGTTCCGCCCGTCGCGCTCTGGGGGACGCCCTCGACGCCGAGGCGGGCATCCGCCTCGATGAGGCGGAAACCGGGCGCCTCGTTTCCGCAAATAAGCCCCAGCGGAGGCTCCAGGACGCGGGAGAGCGGATTGCCCGGCCCCGGCGGAGCGACGCCCAGGCCGTCCACGAACACGAAAAGAACGGACATGCTACAGCGTTCTTCCGACGGCCTCTGCGAATGCCTTGAGCTCCTCGACGAGGGCGGCGAACTTCTGCGGTTTGAGCGACTGGGGGCCGTCGCTCATCGCCTTTTCGGGTTCGGGGTGCATCTCGAGCATCAGGCCGTCCGCCCCGACCGCCACGGCCGCCTTCGCCAGCGGCGCGACCAACCGCCAGGCGCCCGCCGCGTGGCTCGGGTCCACCACGACCGGCAGATGCGTCTGCTCCTTGAGCACGGGCACGGCGCTGATGTCCAGCGTGTTGCGCGTGGCCGTCTCGAAGGTGCGTATCCCCCGCTCGCACAGCACGACGTTCGGGTTCCCCTGGCTCATGATGTATTCGGCCGACATCAGAAACTCTTCTATGGTCGTGGACATGCCGCGCTTCAGGAAGATGGTCTTGTTCGTCTTGCCGACTTTTTTGAGCAACGAGAAGTTCTGCACGTTGCGCGCGCCGATTTGCAGCACGTCCGCGTACTCGCAGCACACGCCGATGTCTTCGGAGTCCATGACTTCCGTCTGGATGGGGAGCCCCGTCCTTTCGCGCGCCTCGGCGAGGAGCGCCAGGCCTTCTTCCGCCATCCCCTGGAAGCTGTACGGCGAAGTGCGCGGCTTGTACGCGCCGCCCCTCAGGACGTGGCCGCCGCCCGCCTTCACCGCATCTGCGGATTCCATGATCTGCTCCTTGCTCTCCACGGAGCACGGCCCGCCGATGACGATGATTTGCTCGCCGCCGATTTCCACTCCCTCGCCCATCGGCAACTGGCTGCGCTCGGGCCTTCCCTCCGCGCTCGCCAGCTTGAAGGGCTTGAGGATAGGCATCGCGCTTTCCACGCCGTTCAGGGAAACGAGCGACTCCAGCATGTATTTCCCCCGTTCGTCCCCGATGGCGCCGATCACGGTGCGCTCCACGCCTTTGATGACGTGCTCCTTGTAGCCGAGTTCGTTGATCCTGGCGATGGCGTTCCCAATCTCGTCATCCGTCGCGCCCTGTTTCATCACGATAATCAAAACGAATCTCCTTTTTCCTTCCCTGAATTTTCAGCGTAATCCTCAAAAAAAACCGCCGTGAGGCTCTCCCACGGCGAGTGTTTCCCTATCGTCCGTGGCGACCGGGCCGTCCGCCCGCCCGCCGTTCGTTTTCACATGACGGCGCGCGGACGGACGGTGATAAAGCCGAAAAAGCAATATCCCTCGCCACATTTCTGGAACGTCCGCATCTTGCTCGCCTTTGAAATTGCGAAAGTTTTAACGCCCTGAAAAACAAGGCCGTAAAATAGTCCTGGAAAAACGGGTAGTCAACCCCCGTCGGCGAAAACTTTTCGGATTATCTCGGCTTCCGCGCCACCTCGGCGAGCCTGCGCCGTCCCGCCCCCGAGGGTCTCAGCAGCCTGCCTCCCAGAACCACGTGCGTCGCCTCGAGCATTTGGTCCCCCTTGCGCCGCGCCCCCATGGAATCCTCGAAAACGAACCGGCCCTCGCGCATCCGGAACACGGCGGCGTCGCCCCGCGCGCCTTTTTTGAGCGTCCCCACCTCGCCCCCCAGGCCAATCCACTCCGCCGCCGTCTGCGTGCTGAGGCGCACTACTTCAGCAAGAGGGAAGCCCAGGGCCAGGAACTTGCTCATGAGGCTGGGGAAATCATAAACCGGCCCGTGGATGCAGTGCGTGTGGAGGTCGGTGCTCAGGTTCCCCGGCATCAGCCCTTGCGCCATGGCGCGCTCCATGATCTCGAAGCTGAAGCTCGAACGCCCGTGGGCCACGTCGAGCAGCACGCCCGAATCCCGCGCCTCCCACACCGCGCGGCGCACCCGGCCCCGCGTGTCGAGTATGTTCTCCCGCCTGCAGTGAAAGGCGTGCGTGAGCACGTCGCCCGGGCGAAGGCGCTTCAGGATGCTCGGTAAGGAAGAAGGCGTATCGCCTACGTGCGCCATGAGAGGGACTTTCAGGAACTCCGCCGCCTCGAGCGCCGCGTCCAGGGGCTTGGAGCCGCTGCGCTCCACCACGTTCTTGCTCAGGCGCACCTTCATGCCGATCAGGTATTTCCGGTGCGCCTCGTAGCACGCCACCGCCCTGTCCACGCGCAGCGCGCGCATGTCGATGTTCTCGCCGAGGCCGTCTATCAGGAGTCCGCCTTCGGAGATGTTGAGATACGCGCGCACCGTCGGGCGCGCCTTCTCCAGGAACCACTCCTGAAAACCGGGATACGTCTGCGCCCCCGCGCTGCCGGTATCCACCGCCGTCGTCACGCCGCGCGAGAGCATGGCGGCGTCCAGGTTCACGCCGTAGTGCGTTACGCCCTCGTAAAAATGGCAGTGGAGGTCGACCAGGCCGGGCGTTACGATCTTCCCCCGCGCGTTGAGCGTCTGCCTGCCCTTCGGTTCGATATGGGGCGCCACCCTTCGTACGCGGCCGCGCGCTATCTCGACGTCCATCGTTCCCTCCAGATTCTGGGACGGGTCGATCACGTATCCGCCGCGTATGACGAGGTCCATGCGGAAAACTCCTCAGAGAAACGGAGCGCATGCCGAGAGGTTCGGCGCACGCCGGAGCAAAAAAGTTAACTCGGGGCATTATTCCCCCCGAAAGCGTTGACATGCAATCACTGCGGAGTGGATTATGAAACCCTGGAATTTGGCGCTTTCTCAAAATAATCAAACCACCGGAGCCAAGAAATGAGCCTGCAAACGGAAACCACGCTGCAATTCGACCTCGACGAAACCCAGAAGATGCTCCGCCGGACGGTGCGCGAACTCTCGGAGCGCTACATCGCCCCGCGCGCCGCCGAGATCGACGAGAACGAGGAATACCCCGAGGACATCTTCCAGCTCCAGAAAGAATACGGCCTGCTCGGCATCTTCTTCCCCGAGGAATACGGGGGCGGCGGCATGGGTTTTCTGGGCGGCTGCGTCGCCATCGAGGAAATAGCCCGCGTCTGCTCGAACTCCCCGCTGTTCATCGTGCTCAACATGCTATCGAGCCGCGTCATCGACCTGAGCGGCACGCAGGAGCAGAAAGACCACTACATGACGGGCCTCGCGAAAGGAGACCTCAGAGGCTCCTACGCCCTCACCGAACCCCACGCGGGTTCAGACGCCGGCAACATCCGCACCCGCGCCGTCAAGGAGGGCGACGAGTGGGTGCTCAACGGCACCAAGTGCTTCTGCACGGGGCCGGACAAGGCGGATTTCATCACCGTCGCCGCCAAGACCGACCCGCACGCGGGAACGCGCGGCATCACCTACTACATCGTGCCCACCGACGCGCCGGGCTTCAGCATCGCCAAGCACGAGCGCAAGATGGGGATGCGCGGCATCGCGACCTGCATGCTCAACCTCGACAACGTGGCCGTCCCGCTCGAGAACCAGGTGGGCGAGCTCAACGCGGGCTTCAAGACCGCGATGATCGGCTTCAACCAGATGCGGCCCGCCATCGGCTCGCGCGCGGTGGGCCTGGCCCAGGGATGCCTCGACTACGCGGCAAACTACGCCAAGGAGCGCGAGGCGTTCGGGAAGCCCATCGCCCAGCACCAGGCCGTGCAGTTCATGCTCGCCGACATGTTCATGGACATCGAGGCGGCGCGGCTGCTCGTCTACCGCGCGGCCGCCATGGTGGACGCAGGGAAAATCGGCAAGGAGAACGCCAGGTATTTCTCCACGGCCAAGACCTACGCGGCCGACATGGCGATGAAGTGCGCGATAGACAGCATCCAGGTGCTCGGCGGCGCGGGCTACATGAAGGACCACCCGCTCGAGCGCTTCATGCGCGACGCCAAGCAAATCCAGATCGTCGAGGGAACGAGCCAGATACAGCGGATGATCATCGCCCGGAACCTGCTCGACCTATAGGAGCGAGCCGAGGTGACGGGAAGTCCGGATTCCGGGGGCGCGTTCGAACTCAAACCGGCCCAGCGGATGCTGGCCGAGACGGTGTATGAACTGAGCCGCCGCCACGTCGCGCCGCGCGCCGCCGAGATCGACGAGAACGACGAATACCCCGAAGATATTTTCGAACTCCTGAAATCCCACGACCTGCTAGGCCTCTACGTTTCCGAAGCCTACGGCGGGGCGGGCCTCGGCATTCTGGAAACGTGCGTCGCCATCGAGCAGATGGCGCGTTTTTGCTCGAACTCCCCTCTTTTCTTCTCCGTCCACCTGCTCGCCACGCGGCCCGTCGCCATCGGCGGAAGCGAGGAGCAGAAGCGGACCTACCTCACCGGCGTCGCTCGGGGCGAGTTGCGGCCCGCCTTCTCGCTCACCGAACCGCACGCGGGTTCCGACGCCGCGAGCATATCGACGAGGGCGGTCCGGGACGGGGATTCGTGGGTCATCAACGGCCAGAAGTGCTATTGCACGGGGTCGAGCGTGGCGGACTTCATCACCGTGGCGGCGAAGACCGAACCCGGGATGGGAGCGAGGGGGATATCGTTTTTCATCGTCCCCAGGGGCGAGTTCCGCGTGGGGCGGCACGAGCGCAAGATGGGGATGCGGGGCATCCCGACGTGCGAGGTTTTTCTCGAAAACGCGCGCGTTCCCCTTGAAAACATGATCGGCGAACAAGGCCTGGGCTTCAAGACCGCCATGCTCGGCTTCAACCAGGCGCGGCCCGCCATCGGCGCGCGGGGCGTGGGTCTGGCGCAGGGGTGTCTCGATTGCGCCGGAAACTACGCAAAAGAGCGCGAAGCCTTCGGAAAACCCATCGCGCAGCATCAGGCGGTGCAGTTCATGCTCGCCGACATGTTCATGGAAACGGAAGCGGCCCGTATGCTCGTTTACCGCGCCGCCTCGATGGTGGATAATGGCCGCTACCAAAAAGAAGACGTGCATTTCATCTGCGCCGCGAAATGCTACGCCACCGACGCCGCCATGAAGACCGCCGTAGACGGCGTTCAGGTGCTCGGCGGCGCGGGCTATATGAAAGACCATCCGCTCGAGCGTTTCATGAGAGACGCCAAGCAACTGCAGATTATCGAGGGTACCAACCAGATACAGCGCATGGTCATCGCCCAGAATTTATTGAGTCTATAGTTCCAGTTCTTCACCACGGAGATTCGAGATGAGCCAGATGATTGAAATCCTGCAGCCCACCTCCTTCATCCGCGCGGGCGACCACCCCCTCGCGGAGCGGCCCGAGGACATCGGGGGCCTCAGGGTCGGCTTCTTCCACAACAACAAGCCCAACGCCGACGTCCTGCTCGAACAGGTCGAGGAGCTTTTCGCGCGCGAAGACGAGACGCTGCGCGTCGTCCGCTGGGGAAAGCCGAACCCCACCCTCCCCGAAGACCGGATTGAGGAATTCATCGAACAGGTGGACGTGGCCGTCTGCGCGGTGGGCGACTGAGGGAGCTGCACGTCATGGAGTATCCATGACTCGGTGGTGATGGAGAAGGCGGGCGTCCCCACGGCCACGTTCTGCTCCAGCGAATTCTCGGCCCTGGGCGCGAACGAGAGAACCGCCCTGGGCATGCCCGGCCTCCCGATAGTCGTCGTGGCGCATCCGGTGGGCGGCATCGCGCCCGAACAAGCGCGCGCCCTGGGCGACGGCGCCGTGGAGGAGATTCGGCGAATCCTCACGAGCGACGCCGAATCGCTCAGGCGGGAATACCGCGAGCGCGAATACGTCCCGCCCCGCAAGACGGTGCGCCACAAGGCGCTCTTCGCTTAGGCGGGCCAGACAGTGAACGATCACTCTCAGGAGAATATCGTGTTCGAGAGCGAGCGCGTGAAGGTGCGCGACACGCCCGAGGCGATGGCGCGTCTGCTCGAAGCAAGAGGCTGGGGCGACGGCCTGCCCGTCGTCCCCCCCACGCCCGAGCGCGTCGCCCGGATGGTGGAGGGCGCGGGTCTCGCGCCCGATGCGGAGATCGGCCTCATGCCCCCTCGGCAGGGAGTCGTCACGGTCGAAGTCCTCGCCGTGAACGCCGTGATGGCAGGCTGTCTTCCGGCATATATGCCCGTTCTCGCGGCAGCGGCCCGCGCGGTGCTCGAACCCGAGTTCTCGCTACACGCGATTCAGGCGACGACCCACCCGGTGGCGCCCCTCATCATCGTGAACGGCCCCATCGTCGAAGATATCGGCTTGAACGCCGAGTATGGATGCTTCGCCCCCGGCAACCGCGCGAACGCGACGATTGGCCGAGCGATGCGCCTGACGCTTCTGAACGTGGGCGGCGCGAGCCCCGGCGTTCTGGACCGCGCCACGCAAGGCTCACCCGCCAAATACGCGTACTGCATCGCAGAGAACGAGGCGGCCTCGCCCTGGGAGCCGCTCCACGTCGAGCGCGGTTTCTCTCCCGGTGATAGCGCGGTGACGCTCGTGGGCTGCGAGGGTCCCCACAACATCAACGATCACGTGAGCCATACGGCGGAGGGAATACTCGCCACCGCCGCCGACACCATGGCCGTCATGGGGTGTAACAATTTCTATCTGCGCGGCGAGCCCGTTCTCGCCCTCGGCCCCGAGCACGCGGCCACCATCGCGGGTGACGGCCTCACAAAGGCGGACGTGAAGCAGAGAATTTTCGAACTCGCCCGAAAGCCCGTGCGGCAGTTAAAGCGCGGCGCCATGTGGGGGATGCAGACCTGGGGCGAGGAGATAGCCGAGCACGAAGACGACGATGATTTCGAGATTCCCCTTCTCGACGGGCCCGAGGACCTGCTCCTTATCGTCGCGGGCGGCGCGGGCAAGCACTCGTGCTGCATGCCCACCTTCGGTCCCACGCGCTCGGTGACCCGGAAGATCGACACCACCTGATAAGGGATTGTTGAAAGACCCTGCCTGCAGAACCCTGAAGAAGATAGAAATTGCCGGTTCGCTCACTGCCTTGAATCGGGCGCTTTTCCCTCACCCCGAGCAGTAGCCTCCCGACTCGCCTCATCCTGAGTAGCGGCGAAGCCGCGTATCGAAGGTCAATCGCAACCAATGCGGGAGCGATTGCCTCTCGCCCGGCGCGAAGCGCTCGACTCCCCTCGTCCTTCGATACAAACGCTCCTTCATCGGGGCCGTTGAAAAAGCCTGTTCCGGGGTCGGGCGGACACACAGGTCCGCCCCTGCGTTTCGTTTCGCAGAGGTTGGCAGGTCAGACATATATGTCTGGTATATCATGCGACCCGTATTGTGAAGGCGAAAAGGCAGGGCCGCATGATATGCGGCCCCTACGGCGGGATACCGACCGGCCCGCAAGGGGTTTTTCAACAACCCCTTCTCAGTCGCGTTTGACCTTCGGCGGCTACTCAGGGTGAGGAGGGGTGGTTGCGCGCCAAGGCGGCAAACGCGTCGTCAATGCCAAGCGATGAAAGAGAAAATACCGCCGTCATTCCGGCATCAATTCCGACCCATGAGGAAGGGATGGTTATTTTGAAAACCGCTCTTTTTCGGAAGTCTAGCAAGCCGCTTCCGGCGGCGGCAACATGGCTTCCACCTGTCCGACGATGGATTGCGGAAAACTCCGATCGGGGGAGACGCGCGCCAACACCCTGAGTCCGAGAAACAGACCGAACAAAGATTTCGCCGTTTGGTCCGGAACAACTCGGGGGCATATCTCCCCGCAAGCCTGCCCCCGCTTGATGGAAGCGTGAAAAAACTCCGTCATGCCGGCGAACGCGCCGGCCACGAACGAAGCCACCTCTTCATCATGCGCCCCGAGCTCGAGGGCGACGTTGACTTCGAAGCAGCCCTCGCTCGACTCGTTGTCCACAGCCTTCGAGGCGACCGCTTTGAATACAGAGATCACCGCTCTGCGCGGCGAAGAATCCTTTTCGAGTTCCTGTATCGGAACTACGCGGTAAAACCGGTCGTAATGGTAAAGCGCCCGCAAGAACATCTGACGCTTGCCGCCGAACGCATGGTACAGGCTGCCTCGCAAGAGACCCGTCGCCTTCTCCAGATCCCGAATCGACGTCGCCGAATAGCCATAGCGCCAAAACTGATCCATTGTTTTCGTCAAAATTTCGTCCATATCGAACTTTGGCGCTTTCCCCATGGGTCCTCTCTTCGTTTTTCCCCGTTTTTACGCCGAATCACGGAATTCCTGCTAACGCCATGTCAAAGCTGTAGCGGCTCAAGCCAGCCCACCAATTTGATGGTTAGCACACGGGCAAGCCCGTTTCAAGAAAAATCGTTCCCCGGCGGATTATTCCCCGGGAAGCGCTCGTGCGCCTGCGTTTAGAGTCTTTTTTGCCCGGTGGCGCGGGATAAATCCATTCATTTGCATTGCCTCGTGTTCGGCCCCGTGCTAGATTCTCGTTTCCGGGGAAGCCGACCTTTCTTTTCTGCCGAGACGCGGGAGGAACAACCCATGGCGAAGCAACGAATCGACTCCGACAAGGTGAAGCCTGTCGCCGCGTATTCCACGGGCTGGAAGGTATCGAACGGACATCTCATCATGCTGGCGGGCCAGGTGGCGGTCGCCGTGGACGGCAACACCATCGGCGGCGACGACATCCGGGCACAGACCCGGCAGGTGTACGAGAACATCAAGGCCGCGCTGGAGGCGGCGGGCGCCGGGATGGCGGACATCATCCGCCTCACGGTCTATATCACCGATCCTGCGAATGTCCCGGGATGTATGGAGGTGCGGCAGACCTACTTCGGCGAACCCTACCCTGCGAGCACGCTCCTGATCGTGAGCGGCCTGGCGAAACCGGAGTGGCTCATCGAGATCGACGCGATCGCCTTCGTGGAAGACTAGAAACATGAGCAGCCGCAGGGCCATCGCCGATACGCTCGTGCTCGTCAAGGGAGGCGGAGACCTCGCCACAGGCGTCGCGCACCGTCTGTACCGCGCGGGGTTTCCACTCGTTATCACCGAAATTGAAAACCCCACCATGGTGAGGCGCACCGTCTCCTTCGCCGAATGCCTCTACGCCGATGGATGGCAAGTAGAGGGCGTAACCTCCGCCCGGGCGGACGGCGAAACTCCCTCGGAAAAAGCAATGAGCGCGCGCGCCATCCTGGAGGCGGGTTCGATTCCGGTGATGGTGGACCCGCGCGCAGACGCAATCGCCCACGTCCGGCCCGCCGTCGTGGTCGATGCGATTCTGGCGAAGCGGAACCTCGGCACGCGCATCGATGACGCGGAGGTCGTGGTCGGCCTGGGGCCGGGCTTCACGGCGGGCGTGGATTGCCACGCCGTCATCGAGACCTCGCGGGGGCATGACCTGGGACGGGTGATTCTGGAGGGCGCGGCCAAACCGAACACGGGCGTTCCGGGGCCCATCGGCGGCTACACCACCGAGCGGCTCTTGCGCGCTCCCAAGGCCGGCGTCTTCACCTCCATCGCCCGAATCGGCGACACGGTGCGCGCGGGAGAAGCCGTCGCCCGCGTGGACGGCGAGGAGGTGCGCTCCGCCATCGACGGCGTTTTGCGCGGGCTTCTGAGAGACGGCATCGAGGTGAGCGACGGCTTCAAGGTGGGCGACGTCGACCCGAGGGCCGAGCCCTCCCATTGCCACACGATATCGGATAAATCGCGCGCCATCGGCGGCGGCGCGCTCGAGGCCATCATGATGTTCCTGTTCGGCGTTTCAGCCATGGAGTATGCGAATTGAGTACCGAGATATTGAGTGAAACGGTGGAAAACGGCGTCTACAACATCGGACGCAGCGAAATCCCCATCAACGAGACCAACGGCAACTCCTTCGTTCCCCCTGCGCAGTTCTATCTGGCGGCGGGCGACGCGCTCGAGCGCATCGCGTGGGCGGTGAGCCAAAACCTGCCCGTCCTCCTCGTGGGGGAGACCGGCGTCGGCAAGACCCTCTCGGTGCGCCACCTCGCCCACATGACGAACAACGGCTTCCGGCGCGTGAACCTAAACGGCATGACCACGGTCGATGAGTTCGTGGGCAAGCTGATGATCAACGAACAGGGCACCTACTGGGTGAACGGCATCCTGGTCGACGCCATGGAATCGGGCGACTGGCTGCTTATCGACGAGATCAACGCATGTCTGCCGGAAATCGCCTTCTGCCTGCACAGCCTGCTCGACGACGACCGCATGATCGTCTTGTCCGAATACGACGGCCGCATCGTCAAGCCCCACCCGAATTTCAGGCTCTTCGCCAGCATGAACCCGCACGAGGACCGCAGATACGGCGGCACCAAGCCCCTGAACGAGGCGCTTCTGGATCGCTTCCCGGTCACCGTGAAGATGGACTACCTGCCTTTCGAGGCGGAAGTCGAGGTCATCATGCAGCAGAGCGGGAACCGCGACGAGGAGCTCGTCAAGCGCATGGTGCGCGTGGGCCACGACGTGCGCGAGGCCATGCAGAACGAGAAGGTGTTCTGCACGTTCAGCACCCGGCGCCTCATCGACTGGGCGCGCATGGCGGCGCAGTTCGACCCCATGGAAGCCGCCGTCTCGACGATTTTCAGCAAGGTCAACTCTTTCGACGCCAAGGTGCTCGAGGACATCGTAGACAACCACTTCTAGCCGGGAGATGAGGCATGGAGCGCCGACGCGCCCGTCTCGAAGCGCTCGCGCAGGTGACCGCGCACGATTACGACCTCGCCCTGAACTTCGGCCCCAAGGCGAAGAACGGCGAGGACGCCATTCACGTCGAGGACCCCGAACAGACCCTGGCGCGCCTGGGCGGCGGACTCAACGACGAGCACGTCCTCAGATTCCAGAAAGGCATGACGCTCATCGAAGTGGCCCACAAAATCCACGGCACGTTCCGCTGGGCGGGGCGCGCCGCGCTCGCGAACCGCGAGAGGCCGGGTCTTTTCCACATCTGGCACACGCTCGAGGACGCGCGGTGCGAAAACCGCCTCGCCGAATCGCTGCCCGGCACCAGGAAGAATTTCCGCGCCTTCATTCTGCCTGCCATCGAGGCGGCCGAACGCAACCAGATGAGCGGGCAACTCCCCTTGTTTCTCCAGATCCAGTGGGGAATCTACCTCGCCGGGATCGGGCAGACGCCCGGCGTCCCCTCCTCGCGGCCCGGAGACTTGCCGGCGGCCTGGTTCGACACCGCCGTCGTCCAGATATTCCACAGGCTCACCCCGCTGGTAGACCGCGCCTGCGCCGCCGATGACCCCAAGACCGCCTTCGATTGCGCGAACGAGATCTACGACGCCATCCAGCGCTATCTCACCGAAGAGCAACTGGCCCGGATGAGCGAGGATCAGGACCTCTCGGATATCCCCGAGGAAATTTTAGAGAAAATCGAGAGCCAGAACCTCGAAGGCGACGACGACGAAGCGATGGAGATGCTTCACCCCGAAGCGGCGGAGGAAATCGACGAAGAGGACGTGGGCGAGCAGGTCGAACTGAGTCCCGAGGAACTCGCGGCGCTCGGGCACTGGGCCGCCCCCTGGTTCGAGTTAGAGGGCAACAAGAAGGAAATCCACCCCACCGCCGAGCATCCCGACGAGCGCACGGTCGTACTGCCGCCGGAGGGCAAGGCCGAGGAATACGCGGCGGTCATCGACAATGCGGGCAGCCAAATCAAGGTGCTGGTGTGGAAGCTCATGCAGATCATCCAGGAGAGAACCTACACCCGCTACAGCGGCTCGCACCGCTCGGGCAAGCTGAACCTCCCCAAGCTGTGGAAACAGCGGCTGGGGAAATTCCATCTCTTCCACCGCAGGGAAGAGCCCGACAACTCGACGTGTGCTTCACGCTGCTCGTGGACGAGAGCGGCAGCATGAACCGCGAGTCGAAATACATGGCCGCCCGGGAGGCGACCATCTTCTTCGCCGAAGCGCTCGACCGCATCGACGTGCCCTTCGAGGTCATCGGCTATTCCACCGAGAGCTCGGAAGCCGCCATGGCGGCGGCCCTGGGCCACATCCCGGCGTTCAAGTTCCGCCACATCCGGCACTCGCCGCTGCAACACCGCATCTACAAGGGCTTTGAGGATCAGTTCGCCCAGGTGAAGCACAGGCTCGTCAACATCTATCCGCGCTTCAACAACTGGGACGAGGAGCACCTGCTCTTCGCCTACCGCAGGCTCATCCAGCGGCCCGAGGAGGAGAAGATCATCATCATCACCTCCGACGGCCAGCCCAACGGGGACGCGACCCACCTCGTGAACACGGTGAACCGGCTGCAGAAACTCGGCGTCCGCGTCATCGGCGTCGGCGTGGTGGACCCATTCGTGGAGCAGATCTACCCCAACCACATCGTCGTGCAGGACCTCTCCCAGCTTTCCACCGAACTCGTGAACATCCTGAGGCGCGAACTGCTCGGCGGGTTGGAGAGCCGCGCTTGGTAGCGCGAGAGAGCGTCGTCCGCTCCCTCGGGGTCGAACCGGGCCAGAGCGTCGCGGCTGTCGGCGGGGGCGGAAAAACGAGCCTGCTGACGGCCATCGCCAGGCAGTTTCACGCCCAAAACGGAATGCCTGCGATTCTCACGACGACTACGAAGATTTTCGCGCCCCTCCCCGAAGAAGGAATCCATCTCGCTTTGGGCGACGCCGAGACGCTCGCAGAGAACCTCCGCCCCTACATGGGCGCCTGCGGCATATCCTGGCTCGCCAGAAAGCGCGAGGGCGAAGCCCCAATTCCGGGCCGGGAGAGCGAGCGGCGCATGAAGCTGGGCGGTTTTACGCCTTCGGAAATTGCCCGCTTCACGCCGGGTGACGCCCTGACGCTCATCGAGGCGGACGGCGCGAGAAGACTGCCCATCAAGGCGCCCGGCCCCGGTGAGCCCGTCCTGCCCGAAGGCCTGGACGCCGTGCTGGGCGTCATCGGGCTGGACGCGCTGGGCGCGCCCTTGAGCGAGGCGCACGTCTTCCGCCCCGATGCGCTCTCACGCATATGCGATCTGGGAGCCGGAGAAGAGATTACGGCGGAGACGGTCGGGAAGTTGTGCGCGCATCCTGATGGTCTTTTTCATAAAGCGGAGGCCGGCGCCCGCAAGTGGATCGTCATCAACAAGGCGGATCTGGAAACCTCGCTGGAAAAATTGCGCGAAATCGCATATATTGTATGGGAGTTTGCCGGAAAACCTCATGGCCCGGCGGACGGCATCCTCTTTACGTCTTGTACGAACAACGAATGTGAAGTATTCATACGTATCACACAAGATGCGTAACGACTGCAATTCCAAGCAGGCGGAGCAAGGAATGAGCAAGGACGTATTCAGGGAAATGGCGAAACTCAAGGAAGACGGCCAGGGCGGCGCGCTCGCCACCGTCGTGGCCCGCAAGGGGTCCGCGCCCATGAGCGGCGATGCGAAGATGCTCGTGCGCGAGGACGGCAGCACGGAGGGCACGGTCGGCGGCGGCTGTCTCGAAGCCGAAGTCTGGGAAACCGCCATGAGCGTCCTGGAGACGGGCGCACCCGAAAAGCTGCGCTTCGACCTCACCCAGCAGGAAGCCGAAGACAGCGGGCACATCTGCGGCGGCGTGGTGGAGATACTCGTGGAGCCGTTCCAGGCGTTCCAGGAAGAGTTGCTCGGCGAGATCAACCGCATCAGAACCGAGGGCGGCAGCGCCGCGCTGGCGACCATCGTTCAGCCGGGCGATATCGACGCGCCGAATGCGGAGAACAGGAAGATGCTCTTCCGGCGCGACGGCAGCGCCGTGGGCGATATTCCCACCTACTCGACGGAGATATGGGCGGAGAGCACCCAGATCATCCGAAACGGCAGCCCCACGCTCCTGCAGTTCAACAGGGACGCCGCGCGCGCCGGAGAAAAGCGCTCGACGCTCACCGAGGCCACCGAAATTTTCGTCGAACCCATATCCGGCCAGCCCCTCGTCTATATTTTCGGCGGCGGTCACGTCTCCTTCTGCGTCGCGCAGGCGGCCTACCTCGCGGGATTCCGCGTTTCGGTCGTCGAGGACAGACCCTCGTTCGCCAACAAGGAGCGCTTCCCGATGGCGGAATCGTTCCACGTGGGGGAATTCCCTGAAATTTTCGAGAAAATCCCGGTCGATGAGTCCGACTACCTGGCCATCATCACCCGAGGCCACGCGAACGACGAGGTCGTCCTCGAGTGGGCGATGAAGTCCGACGCGCGCTACATCGGGATGATTGGCTCCAAAAGCAAGGTGCTGCTCACCTATCGCCACCTCCAGGACAAGGGGTATGACCGCGGCGAACTCATCGAGCGCGTCCATGCGCCCATAGGCCTCGACATCGGCGCCGATACGCCGGGCGAGATCGGGGTGGCCATCGTCGCCGAACTCATCCGGCACCGCCGCAAAGGCGAGGCGCAGGGCGAAGGCGCGGGCAGCAAGAGGGTGCAACTCAGAAGAAAATCCTAAATCTTCACGCCGCAGCCGGCCCGTCCGAGGAGGGCCGCATTCCTTAAAACCCGGACCCATGGAAGGTTCTTGCAGGAACCATGGGTTATCTCCGCAGGCTCATCGGCGCAGCGACGGATTTCCTCATTCCCCCGAAATGCCTCTTGTGTTCGGCTTCCATGAATATCGGCGAACCGCATGCGATATGCGCGCCATGCACGGAAGCCTTCGAGCGCTTCGAACCGCCCTGGTGCCCGAGATGCGGCAATCCCTTCCATTCCATGACCGCCCTCGCCCACTCCCCGGCGCACGTCTGCGCGGATTGCCTCGAAAGCGGACATCACTACGACATGGCCCGCGCCATCGGCGCGTATGAGGGCCTGCTGAGGGACTCGGTCCACCTCTTCAAGTTCCAGGGTTTCACGAAGCTCGCCCGCGAGTTCGCGCCCCTCCTCGCCGGGCTTGCGGCGGAGGAGTTCGGTATCGAAGATGACGCGCAGAACGTGGTCGTGACGCACGTGCCCATCGCCCCCGCCCGCTGGCGGACGAGAGGCTTCGATCAGGCGAAGCTGCTCGCCCTCATGACGGCGGAATGCCTGGAGCGGCCCCACGCGGATTTTATCGAGCGCGCGAAGGAGACCCGCTCGCAGACGGGCCTCACCGCGCGGGAGCGGCGCCGGAACATGCGCGGCGTCTTCGGTGTTCGGAACAAGGGAGTGCGCGAAAAACTCGAAGCGGCCACGTGCATCCTCGTTGACGACGTCGTCACGACCGGCTCGACCGCCTCGGCCTGCGCCCGCGAACTCAAAAAAGCAGGCGCCGAAGCGGTGCACCTGCTCACGATATGCAGGTCTTGAAGGCGAGAGTTTTCGTAGCGCGACCTGTCCCTACGGATTAAATCTTCAAAAAACCACGAACAAAATAACGAAACCAAGCAAATATGACGGAAGGCATAACAACGATTTGAATGACAACAAAATAGTTGACAACATATTTGATGTATGATTAAATTCAACAGATATGTTGAATCACAAAGAAATTTACGAAAGGAATTCGTATGAAATCATCCACTGGCCGCTGGGTGAGCGGCGACGACTTTTTTGATCGTGAACCCGAATTACAGATACTGGAAGCACAAGTCCAAGACCGCAATCACGTATTGTTGACCGGACAGCGGCGCATGGGAAAAACCAGCATTGCCCGAGAACTCGGGAGGTGGCTAGAAGCCAAAGACTGGGTTTTCCTCTTCGCAGACGTAGAGGGGGCAGCTTGTCCGGAGGACGTTATCGCCCAAATCGCCCAAGCTGCGCATCCGGTTCGCGCGCTCTCCTCGCGTTTCACCGCCTGGTCTGAGCGCTTCTTTAGCGACAACATCGAGGAAATCAACGCGCTCGATTTTGGCGTGAAGTTCCGCGCCGGGCTGGATGCAGGCAGCTGGCGACGTCACGGAGAGCGACTGTTTCGAGATTGCGCCGAGTATGACAAGCCTGTTTTGCTCGTCATCGACGAATTGCCGATCTTCCTGAAACGGATGCTCCACAATGACGGCGATGCACGGCGGGTCGACGAGTTCATGAGTTGGCTGCGCGGCGTGCTTCAGGCGCTGGGAGAAGATTCTCCAGTCCTCATGTTATCAGGAAGCATCGGGCTGGAGCCTCTTATGCGCAGACTCGGCCTGCCCGACCGCATCAACCATCTGTACCCCTTTCGCCTGGGTCCGTGGAGCCGCGACACCTCCATCGAGTGTTTCGAACATCTCTCGGAGAGTTACGAAATATCCGTCGAGGCCGGGGTGGCGGATGCAGTATACGAAACCTTGGGAGTCGGCATACCTCACCATGTGCAGTCTTTCTTTGCGCGTTTGCGGGATTTCGCCACGATGCAGGAGCGGGAGCGGATAACGGTTGAAGACGTCGGCGAAGTCTATCGCAACGCGCTTCTGGGGGCTTCGGGACAAAATGATCTCGTACACTACGAAACACGCCTGAAAGAAGGCATCGAGGATGAAAACTACTCCATCGCCATGGAGATTCTGGCCGAGGCGGCGACTCTGGAGGTATTCACGCCCGCTGCCAGAAAGTGTCTCGAACGCTTGTATTCCACGGTGGTAGACGATGCGCCCAGTCGCATTGCGGACATTATCGAAGTCCTCGCGTACGACGGGTATCTGGAATCCGGCGATGGCGGCTACCGTTTCCCGTCGCGCTTGCTCAAGGATTGGTGGTCGGCGCGCTTCCGCGATCATCACACGCCCCTCGAAAAACGCCGACCCGAGGACAAATCACAATAGAGGACCCAATGAACGAAACGTCCAACAGGCAAATCCGCAAGTTCAACCCGGGCGCATACCAGTCGGATGAGGAGTTGATGGAGCAATTCGTCGTCCGAAACCGCGAACTGGAAATCGTACTCGAAGTGCTCCGCGCGAACATCGACTCCCCATCGTGTCAGCACGTTCTGGCCGTCGCCCCGCGCGGTCGAGGGAAAACCATGCTTCTGGCCCGCGCCGCAGCGGAAATCCGCGCAAACGACGAACTCGCCCGACGCCTGTTGCCCGTCCGTTTCATGGAAGAGAGCCAAGAGATTTTCCATATGGCCGACTTCTGGCTGGAGGCGCTGTTTCACCTGGCCAGAGAGAGCGCCCCTCACGATCCCGAACTCGCGCAAGAACTGCGAGCTACGCACGCCGACCTGGCCGCTCACTGGGGAGATCGGTCGCTTGAAGACCGCGCCCGCGCCGCCGTTCTGCAGGCGGCGGATCGACTGGACAGAAAACTCGTGCTGATGGTCGAGAACCTGCAAGCTCTGTGCGACAGCGTGGATGCGGATTTCGGCTGGAAGCTGCGCGGGGCGTTGCAGTCCGAACCCAAGATAATGCTGCTCGCCTCCGCCACCAGCCGCTTCGAGAGTCTGGACGATGCGCAGCAACCCTTCTTCGAGTTGTTTCGTATCATCTGCCTGGAGCCGCTGACCACCGAAGAGTGCCGTCTCCTGTGGCAGGCGGTGAGTGGGGACGAAGTGAGCGGGCGCGAGATCAGGCCGCTTCAGATACTGACCGGAGGCAGCCCCCGCCTCCTCGTCATCGTCGCCGGATTCGCGCGCCATCACTCCCTTCGCCAGTTGATGGAAGAGTTGGTGACGCTGATAGACGAGCACACCGAGTATTTCCGAAGCCATCTGGAAGTCCTGGCCAAAACTGAACGCCGCGTCTATCTCGCGGTAATCGACCTTTGGCGGCCGTCGAGCACCTCCGAAATCGCGGCGCGCGCGCGCATGGACGTTCGGACCGTATCGACCATGCTCGGGCGGCTTGTCGAGCGGGGTGCGGTGATCGTGGAAGGAAAAGGCAGGAAGCGCCATTACGCCGCCGCCGAACGTCTCTACAGCATTTACTACAAGCTGCGGCGCGAAAGAGACGAAGCGGCCGTCGTGGAGAATCTGATCCGTTTCATGGTGGTTTTCTACAACGAAGAAGAACGGGCGGAGATGTTCCCCCGGCTGATTCGGGAGGCGACGGAATCAGCCGCCATTCGGGAGGGTCTCGACAGGGCGGCCGCCGGACTCCCGGAATTCGAGAGCCTGTATACCGGCATCATGCAGAGAAGCCGGTGGGAGCATCTAGTGGAGGAGATTGCAACGGCGTTCAAAGGGAGGGACTTCCAGAAAGTCATCGAGACCATAGGCCGCGCGTTTGCCGTCGATGGCGCAAACCGGTCTCAAGCGTCGGAGTCCATCATTGCCTGGCTATTGCTTCGGAAGGCGTATTCACATCAAGAACTAGGCGATTTCGAAGCGGCGATAACAACCTATGAAGAGATAGCCGAACGCTTTGCCGACAGCGACGAACCTGAAATCCAACAGCGCGTCGCTACGGCGTTGGTAGACAAGGGAGATGTGCTGGAAGAACTCGGCGACTTCAAGGCGGCGATTGCAACATACAGTGAGTTAGTCAATCGTTTTGGTGGCAGCAACACACTGGATATCCAATGGTGGGTCGCTACAGCTTTGGTTTGCAATGGAAATGCACTGGAAGAACTCGGGGATTTCGAAGCGGCGATTATCACCTACGAGGAAGTTGTCAAGCGTTTTTCAAACAGCAACGTACCTGAAATCCAGTGGTGGGTCGCTGCAGCGTTAATCAATCAGGGGGATGTACAAAGCGAACTTGGCAATTGCGAAGTAGCAATAGCGACTTACAATGAAGTAGTAAAGCGCTTTGGTAACATCAACTCGCCGGAGATTCAGGAGCGGGTCGCCGTTGCGTTGGTCTTCAAGGGAATTGTGCGAGAAAAACTCGGCGATTTCGAAAGGGCGATTGCGGCCTATAAAGAAGTGGTCGAACGTTTTATCGACAACAGTGCGCCGGAATTGCAATTGTGGATAGCGAGGGCATTAGCCGATATGAGTATTGCACAAACTCAAATCGGTCGCGCAGATGAAGCACTGCACACTTGCGAGGAACTCGAACGAAGACTCGGAACATTCCTGACCGGCGAAGAAGAAACCGAGTTTCGGTGGCGAGTGATGTACACGCGAGTCTTGGCTCTACTAGGAAAGGGAGAACACCGAGCCGCCATGGACGCGTTTCGCTCCGCGTATGTCGAGTTCCTTCCTCGCAACGAAATCCCGATTCACGAAATGCTGCGATTAGTGCCTAACTTGATCGCAGCGGGCGCATCGACCCATAAGCTCGTCGAAATCCTCACGAGCGATGAGACGAAATCCGGCGCGTTGGCACCCCTGATCGTCGCCCTGCGTCAACATGCTGGCGAGGCTGTTCGTGCGCCGGCGGAAGTGCTCGAAGTGGCTGCGGATATCCTTGAACGTATCGAGGAACAATCAGAGAAAGGTGTTTCCGGGGCTTCCCGACAACCTGAATAAAGCCGCGTGGATATTCCCAACAACCTTCCCCTCACCCATTCCCAACCATCCGCGCCGCGAGGATGAGCGCATCCGCCATGCTGGCGGGGTCGGCGAGGCCGCGCCCGGCGATGGGATAGCCCGTCCCGTGCTCGACCGAGGTCCTGACGATAGGCAGGCCCAGCGTGACGTTGACGCCGCGCACGCTCGCCTGCCCCCGGGAGTCGAAGCGAAAGCACATCAGCTTGCCCGGAATGTGGCCCTGATCGTGATACATGGCCACGACGCCGCTGTAGTAGCCGCCGCGCAGTTTGCCGAAAATCGTGTCCGGCGGCTCCGGGCCGTGCGCGTCGACGCCCATCTTCCTTAAATCCGCAACCGCAGGCGCGATTTCCTCCATCTCCTCTTTTCCGAACAGACCCGCCTCGCCCGCGTGGGGATTGAGCCCCGCAACGCCGATTCTGGGCGTTTTGCGGTCGAGCAGGCGCAGGGCGTCGTCCAGAACGCGCGCCACGTAGACGATTCTCTTTTGCTTGACGCGCCGGAGCGCGACTCGCAAGGGGCAGTGGGTGGACAGGTGCGCGATGCGAATCCCCCGGTGCGCCAACATCATCACGGGCTGGCCGCCGTTGCACAGATCGGCGAGCATTTCGGTATGGCCGGGGTAGTCGTAGCCTCCGGCTTGCAGGGATTCCTTGTTGATCGGCGCAGTCGCTATGGCGTCCACAAAGCCCGCGCGCGCCATCGAGACGGCCCTTTCGATGTACCGGCCCGCCGCCGCACCCAGTTCGGGGAGAACTTTTCCGTACACGCGGTGCTCGGGAGCGACGTTTTTGAGATCGATCACGGGCGTGGCGGCCGAGCCTTCGTATTGCGCCAGTTTCGCCTCATCGGTTACCCGCTCCAGACGCGCGGGAATCTTCATCCGCCGGGCGTGTTTCCTGAGCACGGCCATATCGCCCACGATGAGGGGCGCGCATTTTTTCAGCACGCTCGGCTCCAGAGCGGCCTTGAGGCACACCTCGGGTCCCACCCCCGCCGGGTCTCCCATGGTCATGGCGATTACGGGTCTTCGCTTCAACGCGGCTTCCTTTTCTGCTCGGCGCGTCATGCGCAGAAAACGCACCCCGTCCGCAAGAATCCAAGCATATCACTTCGGGCAGGTTATCATATTCCCGCCGTCTCCGATTCGAGCAAAAATTTCGCCGGGAACCCTTGACTTCAAAGACGCGCGGCGCGGAAGATGGCCCTTCGGCAGATGAGAATATGCAATTCCCACCGAGAGGAAAATCCTTGAGCGATAAGGGCGCAAGCGCACAGAAAACCGTTCAGAAACTTCACGAACTCGGCTTCACGCACGCTCTCATGATCCCCGACAGCGAGAGCCGTCTTCTATACGAAGCGCTGGAAAACGACCCCGAAATCGACCTGATCACCCCCTGCCGGGAGGGAGAGTCGGTCGCCATTGCGGCAGGACTCTGGACGGGCGGCCTCAAACCCTTGCTCGTCATTCAGAACACGGGCCTGATGGAGGCGGGAGACTCCCTGAGGGGCTGCGGCGTCGGCCCCAGGGTGCCCCTGCGCATGATGGTCGGCTGGCGGGGGTACGGCGGGGCGATGGCGGGCAAGCTCCCCATCGATTCGGCCTATACCTTCACGGAGCCGCTGTTCGGGGCGTGGAAAATCCCGACCTGGCGCCTCATGTCCGACGACGACCTGGGAACGCTCGAACTGATGGACCAAACTGCGGCGGATACTTCCTATCCGGCGGCCGTGATCACCGGCTACGGGTTCAAACCCTGAAAGGCGGACTCCCTTGATAGAGCGCATGGATCTGTTCCGAACCGTGGCGGAACAAAGGACAAACGAGATCGTGGTGATGACGATGACGGCCACCCTGCAGTGGCCGCTGGTTTCCGAGAGTGACCTCGATTTCGATTTTCTGGCCTTCGGCATGGGGCACGCCGCCGATTTCGGCTTAGGGTTAGCCATCGCCCGGCCCGAGCGAAAAACCATCGTCTGGAAGGGCGACGGGGGAATGCTGATGAGCCTGGGCTCGCTGGTGACGCTGGCGCGGTATGCGCCGGAAAACCTCGTGGTCTTCCTGCTCGAGAACAGGAGCTACGAGATGGTGGGCGGGCAGGAGCTCCCCCCTCGGGCCGATTTCGTCGAACTGGCGCGCGCCTCGGGATTCGAGGGCGGCGGAGCGACGTCCAAAGGCAAGGTCGAGCAAATCGATTCTCTCGAAGCGTTTCAGAACGCCCTGCCCCGCATACTTGCCGAGGCGGGTCCCCATTTCATCGTTTTGCCGGTTACGAACAGGGAAAAACTTCCGCCGGTGAACCACTCCGATCATGCAGGGAGAATCCGGGGCCTGAGAAAGGCCCTGAACGTTTCATAAGCCCCCCACAGGGCCTCACTTGTGAACCAATACCCTCCCCAGTTCGTCGAGCGAGGTGATTTCCGCGTCGATTTCATGCGGGACGCGCTCTTTTTTCTGCGCAAAGCGATTCACCCAGACGACGCGGTACCCGAAATGAGAAGCGCCCGCGATGTCCCAGCCGTTTGAGGAGAAAAAACATATCCTATCGGCGGGAACACCAAGGCGGTCCACCGCCAGTTGATAGACCGATGCGTGCACCTTGAATATCCCCACACTCTCTACGGACAGGATTTCTTCGAGATATTCCTCGATTCCGGCGTTTTTCACCGCGCTGTCGAGCATTTCGGGAGAACCGTTCGAGAGAATCGCGGCCCGTACTCCGTCTTCCCGCAGCTTTTTGAGCACGCCCCCCACTTCAGGGTACGCGCTCAGTTGCTTGTAGAGCATCATGAGTTCTTCGCGAAGGCCCGGTCTCTCCATTCCCAGCGTATCCATGGCGAAATCGAGCGCATCGCCCGTTACCCGCCAGAAATCCGCATGGTTGCCCATCAGGCTTCTCAGCCACGTATATTCGATCTGCTTGGTGCGCCAGAGCGAGGAGAGCGCCTGCCACCCCTCGCCGATTTCTGATTGTTTTTCCGCCGCCGCAGCGGACACGTCGAACAGGGTGCCGTAGGCGTCGAACAGACACAGGTCGATTTCATGATCACCCAGCAGGAGCATCTGTCATCCACCTCCTCGAAGTGCGGGGATTCCCCGCTAGGGCGCCAAATTTATCTTGCCCAAAAACTTGCCGCTCAGAAGAACCTCGTGCGATTCGTTCGCCTGCCCCAGCGGAAGCTCTCGTCCGATATGCGGCTTGACGGCTCCGCCCTCCAGTAAGGGCTCCAGACGCTTCAGAATGCCCGGGACGAGGGGATTCAGATTGCCCGATGAGAGCGCCAGTATCCGGGCGTCCCGCCCCATGGCCGCAGGCAGGGGAATCGTCACATCCGGCCCTTTGCCCGTTCCGGTCCCAACGATGACGATCCGGCCGTTGATGGCGTTGAGCTTGAGATCCGAAGGCAGGTTGTCACAGCCTATGTTTTCGACGACGACATCGACGCCACGGCCCGAAGTCAACTCCATCACGCGCTCGGGCACGTCTTCTTCCCTGTAATTGATGGCCGCATCGGCGCCCGCCGCCAGGCAAAAGTCCGCCTTCTCCTTGGAACTCACCGTCGCAAACACCCGGCAGCCCATCGCGCGGGCGAGCTGAACCGCCAGATAACCCACGCCGCCGGCTCCCCCCTGCACGAGCACGCAATCGCCCGGAGCCGCCTCTCCCTTCACAACCAGGGCGTTCCAGGCCGTAAGGAGCGGGATTGGCAGCGCGGCCCCTTCCGCGAAGGAGATGGAATCCGGCAGTTTTCCCGTCGAGCCTGCGGGAATCAGCCCTTTTTCGGCGTACGCTCCGGTGGACGCCCTGCCCCACACCCTGTCGCCCGGCGCAAACGCCTCGACGCCCTCGCCCACCGCCTCCACTTCACCCGCGACGTCCGTGCCGCAGGTATAGGGCAGCGTCATCGCCCCCGCGCGCGGATGATTCCCCGTGCGTATGGCGACTTCCAGAGGGTTCACTCCCGCCGCTGCGATTCGCACCAGCATCTCCCCCGGCCCAGGCTTCGGCTCCGCCACTTCCTCCAACTCCATCGGATTCTCCAGCCCGAACCGCATCACTCTCACAGCTTTCATCTCGCTCTCCTTCTTTGCCTCGGTTCGCGGCTACGGAACCAGAACGACCTTGCCCAGGAACTGACCTTCCAGAACATAATCATGCGCCTCGTTCGCTTCCTCGAAACTCGACGCCTTGTCGACGTTGATCTTAAACGCCCCCTCTTGCAGCAGGGGCGTGAAACGGCGCACCAGCTCCGGCATTTTCGGAAACAGATTCACCACGGCCAGCCCCAGCACCACGGCGTCTTTCGTCATGACTGCAGGCACCCGGAATTCCGCGCCCGGCCCTTTCCCCGTGCCCGTGCCGATGACGATGATTCTCCCATCCACCCGGATGGCGTCCAGGTCCTTGTCGAAATTATCGCAGGCGCAAAGCTCGACGACGACGTCGACGCCGCGTCCGCTGGTGAGCTCCATGCAACGCTCGGCGAAATCCTCCTCGCGGTAGTTAATCGTCTCGTCCGCGCCCATGTCCTGGCAGAACTTCGCCTTCGCATCGGAACTCACCGTCGCGAAAACGCGGCACCCCAGACGCTTGGCGAGCTGAATCGCCGCCATGCCGACGCCTCCCGCGCCGCCTTGCACCAGCACCGTCTCGCCGGGGCCCGCGTTGGCCTTGATGACGAGCGCGTTCCAGGCCGTGTAGAACGCCACCGTGATGCACGCCCCCTCTTCATAAGAGTAGGCCTCGGGCAACTCGGCCGTAGCGTCGGCCGCGAGCCGCACGTTCTCGGCGTAGCTTCCGCCGATGGCGCGGCCGTATACGCGCTCCCCGATCCGCCGGCCCGCCACACCATCGCCCAAGGCGATGATCTCTCCCGCCGCCTCGGCTCCGGGAACATAAGGCGGCGTAACCAGTTTGGCGTAAGGGTGCTTGGCGGCCCGAATGGCAAGGTCCACCGGGTTCACACCGACTGCCCCGGCCTTAATCAGCACTTCGCCGGGCGCAGGCTTCGCGTCTTCCACCTCATCCACCCGCATGGGAACGTCCATGTTGAATTGATGCACGCGCACGGCTTTCATCAGAATTCACTCTCCTCGGTTTTGAGAATCAGTCCGAAAGTTATCGAACGATAGAAAGAATCCACCTCATAACTCATAAAAACATACGAAGAATCACTAATACTCATCCGTCCAGCTTCTGCGGCGTCTTTCGCCTGCGTCACATGGCGGGGCCGCTCTCGACACCAGAACGGCGCTTTCCGGAGGGTCCGGCGGATCAACCGCTCGTTTCTTTTCTTTTTCCGGCAAGTTGACAATCTCCAGAATCAGTTTCCTGCGGATGGCGCGTCCGAAAGACTTGAAATCATTCGCTACCACCAGGAAAGCGCGCCTGCCTCCGATGACGCATTTCCTGTAATACAGATCCAGGTTCGGCATCGGCATCCTTCCCCAGGGGCTCGGACGGTTGTTCATGATGGGAAGCCCGTTAATCGTCACGCCGGCGCGCAAGGCCTTGTCCCGCGCATGAATCACGAAATCTCCGCTGTTGTTCGGACCGTCGCCGGAAATGTCGATTACGCGGCGCTCACTCTTGTAACCGTTGTTCTCGAACAAGGGAAGTGCGAACTCTATCGCGCCGCTGATTGAGGTGTAGGGACCCACCCCCACCGGTTTTCGAGAGAGCTCGGAAGCGAACTCCTCGGCGCTCGCTTTGTCATGAATCTGCCTCCAGCCCACGACGACTCTCTGGAAATCGAAGCCCGCCCATTCCATATAACTGACCGCAATGCTTTTGCGCCTCCCGGATTGAATGGCGCGCAAAACCGAGGGGGAGCGAAAGGCGTCCACGTACCCCATCCGCTGGAGCTTGCCTTCTTCCTCGTCCACGCTCCCGGAAACATCGACGGCCAGGACGAGTTCCAAATCCACACCGACCGGAGCAGGCCACGCGAGACTCGAACCCAGCAGAATCGCGAAACCAGCCATGAGCACCGCCCGACCGCCTCCCACCCTCAGGTAGCGCATCATTTCCGCCCGCTCCTCGGGTTTTCGCGAATCACCGGAGAATCACTTCTCTTTCAAAACGCCGGCAGCGGATTCCAGTTCCAGGCGAATCTGTTCTATCAGGGAGGCATACATGTGTTTTTCTGTCAGCAACGCCCTGGTCTCCTCCGCCACTTCCCGCCGTTTGCCCAAGGCGTAATCACAGCGAAGAATCCGCCACCGCGAAAACCGGCGGTAGAGTTTCGTGATGTCGCCTTCGGACCGATTGAATCTCGACTGCAATTTCGCATATTCCGCTCGCGCGCGCGGGTAATCCCCCGCGATGAAAAAACTTTCCGCATACGCGATGTCGTACAAGGGGTTCTTTGGATAGCGCCCGCGCAGGAACGCGGCGTCCTTTCGCGCCTCCTTGAATTTCTCCACCCGGTAGAGCGCCCAAATGAGAGCCAGCCGCGCCGAATTGGATATCCACCCTTTTGCATCGACCGCGCGGCGCAGATAGGTCCTGCCCTTCCCGCTCGTATCGCCGATGAAAAACCGGAACATCCTCACCCAGCTCTCGGTGCTTCCCCGGATGTGGTAAATCCCCAGCCCGTAGTAGGCGTCGTGAAGTTTCGGATCCAGTTCGAGCGCCTTTTCCAAGTGCTCCTGCATGGCGCCGGCACGCAGGAACGCTGTGAGGTAGCTGCCGCCGTCGAGCGCGTCGACGATCCGCATGCCCTCCGTCAGGCCGGCGACGAGGAGGGCTCTCGTGTCTTTCGGGTTTTTCTCCAGCAAAGCCTCGGAGAGGGCGAGGGCCTTCTCCGCGTTTTTCCGCCATGTTTCCTTATAGCCCTTGCGCTGGATATGCCCTTTGAGTATGTGGAAAACCGACGCCTTGAAGAAATATCCCTCCGGGCGCTCGGGCGACGACGAGATCACGCGATCAAACGTATCCGAGGCGGCCGAATAATCGCCGGAGGCGACCTGCTCGAGGCCTGCGTCAATCGACTTTACATTCAGGGGCGCGCCATGACACACGCTCGCCGAGACCGAGGAAACGACGAACAAAACACACGCTTTCATATATTGGCGCAAGTCGGCTCCTCCGGTGAGCAGGCGGCGACAGCCTCCGGGGTCGGGCGGGCGTTTCCCCGAAGGACGGTTTGCCCGCGCTCGGGATTGGGCCTATCGTAGTATTGATGATTCGGGTATTTCAACCACGGCGGGGCGACGATGCTGAACATAAAGCCTCCGGATACGGCGATTCAGATTATCGAAGCGCTTCAAGCCTCGGGCTATCGAGCGCTTCTGGCCGGCGGATGCGTGCGGGACGCCCTGCTCGGCCACGAACCCAAAGACTGGGATATCGCCACGGACGCAACGCCCGAAATCGTGCAGGGGCGTTTCGAGAAAACCGTCGCAGTGGGGTCGCAGTTCGGAGTGGTGCGCGTGCGGGCGGACGACCACGAGTTCGAAGTGGCGCAATTTCGAGAAGACGGCGCCTACGGCGACGGGAGACACCCCGACTCTGTCCGTTCCTCCGATGAGCGAGGAGACGCGAGGCGGCGCGATTTCACCATCAACGGGATGTTTTACGACGCACTGAACGACCGGGTTCTCGATTACGTCGGCGGCCGGCGCGACCTTAAAGCGGGCATCATCCGGGCCATCGGCGAGCCGAAACTCAGGTTCCGCGAGGATCATTTGCGGATGATGCGGGCGGTTCGCTTCTCGGCGCGGTTCGGTTTCGCGCTCGACCCCGCGACCGCCGCCGCCATCGAAGCCCATTCGAAGCTCATCGTGAAAATCAGCCCCGAAAGAATCCGCGACGAGCTGACGACGATTCTGACCCAGGAGAACGCCGACGCCGCCCTCGCCATGCTCGATTCCACAGGACTCCTGGAGCACCTCCTTTCTGAAGTCGCCGCCATGAAAGGCGTCGCGCAGCCGCACGAGTTTCATCCAGAAGGCGACGTGTGGACGCACGTGCTCGCCATGCTGCGCATCAAGAAACGCTCCGCCCCGCCGACGCTCGCCTGGGGCGTGTTGCTCCATGATATCGGGAAACCCCCGACGTATACCGAAACCGACCGAATCCGCTTCAACGGGCACGACAAGGCCGGCGCGGCGATGAGTTCGGACATCTGCGATAGGCTCCGCATGCCCAAGGCGCGCGCGGCGAGAATCCGCGAACTCGTCGCCAATCACATGCGCTTCATGCACGTGGAGAAAATGAGGGCGAGCCGCCTCAAGCGCTTTCTGCGCGAACCGTATTTCGAAGAACTGCTCGAACTCCACCGCCTCGATTGCCTCGCCAGCCACGGGAACCTGAGGACCCATGAATTCTGCAAGCGCAAACTCGCGGAGCTTCGCGAGGAGGATTTGCGTCCGCCCCGCCTGCTCGACGGCCACGAACTCATGGCGATGGGCTACCCACCGGGACCCGGGCTGGGGGAAATCCTCCTCGCGCTCGAAGACGAGCAACTTGAGGGACGCATCTCCACCAGGGAGGAGGCCAGGGACTTCGCCGGGCGGAATTTCCCGCTCCACGAGGGTGATTGATCCGCGCGCCCGCCGGCGCTAGGATGGCCGAATCCGCATCCCTCGACTCTGGACGCCCCCATGACGCGAATCTCCATCATGACGGCGCGCGAACTCGAACTCTCGCTCAGAAGAATCGCCTCCGAGATGGCCGAGGCCTGCGCGGCGGAAGAGAACGTCGCCCTCATCGGCGTGCTGACGCGCGGAGAACCGCTCGCCAGGCGGCTCAAGCGACACATTGAGGAACTGGAAGGCATCACCCCCCCCCTGGGCGCGCTCGACATCGGGCTTCACAGGGACGACGCCGGCCACCCCGCCGAGGGGCGCGGTTTCGAACCCACCCTCATCGACTTCGATCTCACGGGGCGGGGGGTGTTCCTGGTCGACGACGTCTTTTTCACGGGCAGGACGGCGCGCGCGGCCATAGACGCCGTGATGGAACTCGGACGCCCGCGCAAGATATGGCTCGCCGCCCTCATCGACCGCGGCCACAGGGAGCTCCCCTTCCGGCCCGACTTCATCGGCAAGAACGTGCCCACCTCGCTCGATGAGCGCGTCCGTGTCGGGATGCGCGAGGTGGACGGCGAGGACGGCGTGTGGCTGCTCAGGCAGTGACCCCGCCCGACGGCAAGTCCAACGTGGGGATGGGGGAGGGTTCGCAGCGCGGCCAAATGCGGGGAATTGCGGGCGAGGAGCGATTCCCGGCCGGGGCGGGAGGGGCCGCCGACCGACGAGCAAGGGCCGGATTGCGCGGTTTCGCAGGGACAGCTGGCGACCCGTCCCTGCAAAGCAACCGGCCGCATCGGGGTTGTTGAAAAAGCCCCCCTGAAAAGGGTGGTTGGGGGTCGAACCCGACCGGGGAGGGGTTGTTGAAAAAGTCCTCCACCGCCTCATTCTGCGTAGGCGTCTCCCAACCCGCCTCATCCCGATCAGCACCTACCCCAACCACCTCATCCTGAGTAGCGGCGGAGCCGCGTATCGAAGGATGCCCTCTCGCCACGACGCGGGAGGGTCGGCTCCCCCCGCCGCCTTTGACAGGCTCAGGACAGGCCCCTTCGATACGCGGCTCCGCCGCTACTCAGGGTGAGGAAAGAGACGTCGTCGGTTTGCAGGGTCGCATATGGGGCTTTTTCAACAGCCCCGGGGCGGGAGGGTTTGGAGGGAATCATGCTTCACCCGCTCCGCTCGCCCTCCCTCGGCTTGAAAACCAACCCCCTTGTCCCCCCCTGGTAAAAGCAACACCCCCGGCGAGAGGTTTTTCAACAGGTCTGCATCCATGAGGCTCCTGCACGGAAACTCTCCGTTTGCGGAAGCGGTTCTTGACCGTCAAACGCGGAATTTCCCCCTACCCCGGGGCGCGCGCTTGTTGTAAGATGCCCTGTCCGGCCAAGGACGGCGCGGGCTTCGGTCCGCGTCGTATACCGCCGCTTCCGAACGCCGGGATTTCATATTGGGAGATACCCTGATGGCCTCCCCGCCCGACCTTCCCGAGCGCCTCCTGGTCGCCGTGGGCGGCAACGCGACCCATCCGCCCGAGATACGCGGCACCGCCGCCGAGCAGGCCGCCATCGCCGCAGCGACCGGCCGCGCGCTGCTTCCCCTGCTCCAGCTTGAGAACGAACTCATCATCACGCACGGAAATGGGCCCGTCGTCGGCAAGATACTCATGCGCCAGGCGGTATCGAGCGAGCAGGTGACGCCCATGACGCTCGACATCTGCGTCGCCCACAGCCAGGGGGGCATCGCCTACCTCCTCATGCAGGCGTTCGAGAACGCGCTGAGGCGCGCGGGCGACCCGCGCCACGTGGTCTGCCTGCTGACGCAGGTGGAGGTCGATCCGGCGGACCCGGCGTTCGACGCGCCCACCAAGTTCGTGGGCTACACCTACACGAAGGAAGAGGCGAAAAGATACGAGAAGGAGATGGGCTGGACGTTCCGCGAGGACGCGGGACGCGGCTGGCGGCACGTGGTCGCATCCCCAAAACCCAGGCACATCGTGGACATCTCGCTCATCGAGACGATCGCCAAAAGCGGCGCGGTGGTCATCGCGGGCGGCGGCGGTGGCATCCCCGTCGTGAGGGAAGCCGACGGCGCGCGCCGGGGGCTCGCCGCCGTGATCGACAAGGATTTGACTTCGGCCCTCATGGCGAACGTGCTCGGGGTCGAGACGATGATGATCCTCACCGCCGTGCCCCGTGTGGCGATCCGTTTCGGGACGCCCGAACAGCAGGAACTGGAAAGAGTCTCCCTTGCAGACATCAAGGAATACCACGCCGAGGGCCACTTCCCGCCCGGCAGCATGGGTCCCAAGATAGACGCGGCGATCCGCTTTCTCGAAGGCGGCGGACGGCGGGTTTACATCGCCGCGCTGGAGGACGCCGTCCCCGCCCTGCGCGGCGAGACGGGGACGTGTATATATGAGGAGGAATGAGGCGGTCTCCCCGTATTCAAAAATCACTCCCCGCTTGAGGGTCTGGCATCCCGAAGGGAAAGCCAGACGCGGAAATCAAGCCCTTGGGCGAAGGTTGACGCGGTGGGGGGAGTTTTTATTTTAGTGGGAATCGTCCCCCCACCGAATCAGCCTCGTCGTCGGGCTTTCCCTTCGGGATGCCCGACCCTCAAGGGGCTGTTGAAAAACCCCTCTCCGCCTCACCCTGAGTAGCGGCGAAGCCGCGTATCGAAGGCACGAACCCGACGATGAGGGAGGGTTCGCCGGGGCGCATTTCTCCTGCGGACGCGAATTTCGCCCTTCGATACAAACGCCCCTTTCTCGGGGTTGTTGAAAAAGTCCGATGCGGCGCAATCTCCTCCTCGCCCTGCGCAGCCCGCCGCTCCGCCTCACCCTGAGTAGCGGCGAAGCCGCGTATCGAAGGGCGAAGTTCGCGTCCCGCTGGTCAGATGCGTTCCCCCATCCTTCGATACGGCGCTTACGCGCCTACTCAGGATGAGGAAAGAGGCGTCGGCGGTTTGCGGGGGTCGAAGACGAGGGTTTTTCAACAGCCCCTTCTCAGTCGCGTTTTACTTCCGGCGGCTGCTCAGGGTGAAGTCAATATGGCGGCAAGGCAAGACGAGGACTTTACGCGAGCGAGGAGCGAGTCTCGAACGCGCCTGTTTCCAGAGCGATTTTTTCAACAACCCCGTAGCACGCAAGAGTCGGAGTTCGCCTTTGCGCTCCTCCTCAAGCTCGCATAGTCTGTCGCTTCGATTTCAGGGAGGACGTTCCATGTCGATGAAACCACTGGTTCTCATAGAGCGCGACGGCCCGCTCGCCACGCTCACGCTCAACCGCCCCGAGAAGCGAAACGCCATGAACTCGCAGATGACCGGCGAGGCGAAATCGGCGATTGCCGAACTCGCGGGGGCGGAGGGCTTGCGCGTCCTCGTCATCGAGGGCGCGGGGGGCGTCTTCTCCGCCGGGGCCGACGTGGTCGAGATGGGCGCGCTCACCGAAGACACCGCGCGCGAATTCATCTCGAACCTCCACTCCCTCATCCACGTCGTGCGCGAATTCCCGCATCCCGTGGTCTGCAAGTGCCGGGGCAACGTGCTGGGCGGGGCGCTGGAGTTGATGCTCGGCTGCGACCTCCGGGTCGCGGCGGAGGATACGAAGTTCGGCATGCCAGAGGTGCGGGTCGGCGTGCCGTCGGTCATCGAAGCGGCGCTGTTCGCCCCCTTCTGCGGTTTGGGCGCCGCGCAGGACCTGCTGCTCACGGGCCGGACGTTCGACGCACACGAGGCGCATCGCCTGGGAATCGTCCAGCGGATATGCGCGCCTGCGGAACTCGAAGAAGCAACAGGGGAGGTTGTGTCGGAACTGCTCGAAGCGGCCCCCGCCGCGCTCAGCGCCCAGAAAGCGCTTTTAAGGCGATGGATGCAGGCCTATCTCGAAGCCGCCGTTCCGCCCTCCATCGACGCCTTCGAGGCATCCTTCCGAACCGGCGAACCGCAAGAGGGCATGGCCGCCGCGCACGAGAAGCGTCCTCCCGCCTGGGCGCCAAGGCAGGGATAAGACCGCAGAGAGAATCACCTCCCCTTCGGAGGTTGTTGAAAAACCCCGATTTCGTGATCTCGCGCATGGAGCCAACCGAGGAGGGAGGAGAAAATACTCCCCCCTTGAGGGGGAGTCACAGAAGCCGAGTCCTTTGGACGAAGGCCGATGTGGTGGGGGGTAAAACGCGTTTTATTGCCCACTCCGAATTATCCCCCCCACCAGTTCGCTTTCGGGCTTACACCCTCAGCTCACTGACTCCCCCTCAAGGGGGGAGTGAACTTCAAAAGCATGCGTGAAACTCAAAATTGCTTCCCGGAACTTATCCAACGGTCCCCTCGCGGTGGCGTTCGCTGGTTTCATGTGGCATCTTCACTCCTCTCGCCGTAACGAAACAGGAGAACCAGGATGTCGGAAGATGAAATGTTGATCGCGCGCATACGCCCGATTCTCAGGCGGCGCAAGGGATTTTCGGAAAAACGCATGTTCGGCGGCGTGTGCTTCATGATCAACGGCAACATGTGCGCCGGGACGTGGAAGGGCTCGCTCATCGTGCGGCTCGCTAGGGAGAACCACGAAGCGACGCTTGCGGAACCTCACACGAAGCCCGCCGACATGGCGGGCCGGGTGATGAGGGGCTGGGCGCTGGTCGAACCGGCAGGGATTACGACCGAAGACGATTTGAAATCCTGGGTGCGCCGGGCGGCCAAGTTCGCGGGCTCGCTTCCACCCAAGTGAATGCTCCCCGATTCATGATTCTTGGATTCATTTGTGATGAAGGATGAATAGATGAAAGCGATTACCGTCCAGGGAGACGCCGGAATCGAAGGACTCGTGTACGGCGAGGTACCCACGCCGGATCCGGGAGAGGGCGAGGTGCGAGTCCGCCTCCTGGCTTCGGGCATCAACCACATCGACGTATACCAGTGCACCCCCGCCATGGTGCGCCACGACAAGCCCCATACCATGGGAGCGGACGGAGCGGGCGTCGTCGATAAGGCGGCGCCGGACGCGGCCTTGAAACCGGGTGATGAGGTCGTCGTGGACCCCAACCTGTGCGACCCAACGAAACCGGGTTACGGCATCGTCGGCGCGCACTGTGCGGGCACGCACGCGGAGTTCATTGTGCTTCCTGAGAAGAATTTCTTTCCCAAGCCCGGGAACCTTTCCTTCGAGGAGGCGGCGGCGCTTCCCCTCGCCCTTTGCACGGCCTATCGCCAGCTCATCAGCCGCGCCAGACTCAAGTCGGGTGAGAGCGTACTCATCCACGGGGTGGGCGGCGGCGTCATGCTCTATTGCCTGCAACTCGCCGCGCAGGCGGGCGCCTTCACCATCGTCACCTCATCGAGCGAGGAGAAGCTGGAAACCGCCAAATCCTTCGGCGCCGACGTCTGCATCAATTACAAAACGGGGGACGTCGCCGGAGCCGTGATGGAGGCCACCGATGGCCAGGGGGCCGACGTGGTGGTCGACAACGTGGGCGCTCCAACTTTCGCGCTGAGCGCCAAGTGCGTCGCGCTGAACGGGCGCATCACCATCGTGGGCGGGGCGGCGCACCACGTAATCCCCGAAGTGAACCTGCGCGATCTCTACTTCAAACAGGTGGACATCCACACCTCCACCATGGCGACGCCCGAGGAATTCAGCGCGGCGATGGCCCTCGCCGCCGAGGGGAAGATAAATGCCCACATCGATTCCACTTATCCCCTCTCCCGGTTCCGCGAGGCCATCGGGCGCGTGGCGAAGGGCGAACAGTTTGGAAAAGTCGTGATAACAAGAGATTAGGAGCAAGACGCCCGCGCCGCACTCTCACCATTCGCGCGGAGCCATCAATTTCGGAGAATGCCTAAAACATGAAAAGACACCTCGCCAAGACCGTCGCCGCGACTGCAGGTGGAGAGCGCGCCAATCACATGACGGCCAGGAAACCGCCGGGCCTGGTGCCGCTCGATTCGGGAACGCCCAACTTCCCCACGCCGGAGCACATTACGGAAGCCGCCAAGGAGGCGCTCGACCAGGGTCTCACGGGCTACGCGCCCGGACAGGGAGACCCGGAATTCCTCGAAGCCGTATGCGAACACGTCGAGCGAGAGGCGAACGCGAAATACACGCCCCACTCCGTCATCGCCACGAACGGGGCGAGTTCGGGCATCTACGCCGTCATGACGGCGTTCCTGGACCCGGGCGATGAGGCCATCCTGATGGACCCCACGTTTTCCCTCTACGCCCACGTCGCGCTTCAACTCGGAGCCGTTCCCGTCCAGGTGCCCCACGATGCGGACTACCAGATCGACGTAGAGGCCGTGCGCCGCGCCATCACGCCGCGCACGCGCCTCATTCTCGTCAACAACCCGAACAACCCCACCGGCGTGGTTTACCGGCGCGAAGATCTGGCGGCCCTCGCCGGACTCGCCACGGAGCACGACCTCATGCTCGTATCGGACGAGGCCTATGCGAAGATACTGCAGCCCGGCTTCGAGCACGTTCCCCTGCTCTCGTTCACCGAACACAGGGACAGCCTCATCCTGCTCGACACTTTTTCCAAGACCTATTCGATGACCGGCTGGCGTCTGGGCTTCATGGTCTTGCCCGAAGACCTGCCCCAGCCGATGTTCAGCGTGCACCGCTCCATCAACGGGCCGATCAACACCTTCGTCCAGCGCGCGGGAGCGGCTGCGCTCAGGGGTTCTCAGGAGTGCGTGGCGGAGTTCAGGCGCGAGTACCACAAGCGGGGCCGCCTCATGAACGAGATGACGCGCGATATTCCCGGTCTCATTCCCATCGAGCCCCAGGGCGGCTTCTACCAATACTGCCGCTATGAATACCCCATTCCATCGAGTGAGGTGCGAAAGCGCGTCTGGGAGGCCGGGGCGGCGATTCGCAGCGGGTCGGAGTTCGGCGCTTCGGGCGAGAACCATTTGCGCTTCACCTATTCGGTAAATGAGGATGTCATCGAAAAAGGCATGAAGATCGTGGGCGAGGTCTTCCGCCACCTGGGCTGAGGCTTGTCCGTTCCGCGCTTGAAGGCCGTCCTTTTGAGGGGGCTGTTGAAAAAGCCGCCCTGCGCAACCCGCCAATCCGCCTGACCCTGAATAGCGGCCCTTCGACAGCCTCAGGACAGGCTCCCTCGACTTCGCTCGGGGCAGGCTCCGCCGTCCCCCCACCTTCCTCACCCTGAGTAGCCGCCGGAGGTCAAGCGCGACTGAGAAAGGAGCGTTTGTATCGAAGGGCGAACCAGAGAAACGCGCCCCCCATCCTTCGATACGCGGCTTCGCCGCTACTCAGGATGAGGGTTTGGGGCCGGCCGGGAAGGAAACGCCTTAAGGGGCGTCGCTACCTTTCTCTCCGAGGCGGTGCGGTTTTGTTCACGGCGGTGGTCAATAGCGAGCGAGATGAGGTTTTTCAACAATCCCAATGAATAAGTGCTTGACACGATTGATGAGAAGATTGCTGAAAAAGTCCTGTTCAGTCGGACTTGACCCCTATCGGCGCGGCTGCGGATTTCGCCATTGAACAGCTTTGCCAACCGACAAGAGAGGAAACCACTCCCCCCTTGAGGGGGAGTCGCAGAAGCCGAGCGGTTTGTGCGAAGGCTGATGCGGTGGGGGGAGCATTTTCTCTGTTGGAAACATTTCTTCAAAAATCATCCCCCCACCGAATCGCTTGCGGGCTTGCGCCCTTACCTCGTCGACTCCCCCTCAAGGGGGGAGTGGTTGTAGAGCGCTCTACAAGGGGGGGTGATTCTCATCTCTTTCAGGTCGGCTCCATACGCCAAATCACGGAATCAAGGTTTTTCAACAACCCCATATTCGACCCCTACAGTGGAATCCCGACCAAACTGCAAGGGCTTTTTCAACAGTCCCTTTTTCCCGGGCGGCTCCTCACAACCTCATCAATAGACCGGCATTATATCCTTCTCGTAGGTCTCGTCCACGCCCCGGGCGGCGGCGTAGAAGATCTCCTGCAGCCTGCGTGTGATTTCCCCCGGCTTCCCGTCTCCCACCTCGATGCGGTCGAGTGATAGCACGGGCGCGACCTCCGCGGCCGAGCCGCAAATCATCGCCTCATCGGCTACGTAGATCTCCGTGCGATCCATCGGCCGCTCCACGGGTTCCGGGCCGATGTGCCTGCCGAACATTTCGAGCACGCTGTCGCGCGTGATGCTCTCGAGTATCGAGGCCGTCACCGGCGGAGTGATGAGCTTCCCCTCGCGGACGATCATGATGCACGTGCCCGTGCCCTCGGCCACCGTGCCGTTCTGGTTGAGCAGAAGGGCGTCGTCGTATCCGTTTATCCGCGCCTCGACGCCCGCGAGCCTGCCGTTCTGGTAGTTCGCCGAAGCCTTGACGCGCGGCGGCACGGAATCGTCCGAGATGCGCCGCCAACTGCTCACGCACAGGTTCACGCCCCCCTCCTGGCGCCTGCGGTTGCTGTTCGGCCCCCCACTGATGAATACGCAGGTGTCCACCTCGTCCGCCGCGTATCCCTTCATGTCCAGGGGTCCCGAATCGTCGAAATACACGTTGAGCCTGAAGTGGAGGTCTTCCCTGAATTCGTTCGCCCGTATCCACTCGATGACGGCGTCCTTGAATTCCTCCGCCGTATAGGGCGGCGTCATCCGCATCACCCGCATCGAATCGAAGAGCCGCCGGATGTGCGGATCCATCTTCCAGAGGAAGAGATTATTCCGCTCCTCGCTCCAGTAAGCGCGAATCCCCTCGTACACGCTCGAACCCCTGAGGACCGCTTGGCTGAAAACGCTGATCTTGGCCTCCTCGGGCGGTACCACCTCTCCGTTGAGCCATACCTTGGCATGATCGTAGCTGGGCACGGGAACCTCCAATGTGGACGTGTATGTGGGCCATCGACACGGAAACACGGCATGATGAACAATTTGGGGGCCGGTTGACAAGGGGCGACCCCGCCTTGACGCTCGGGCGCGCTTGGGCGTAGCGTTGTGCCGGACAAATTTCAAACTGCCCCATTCGGAGATTTTCATGCAGCAGCCCACGGACACCCCGAAACTCGCGGACGCCTACGCCGAATCCCTGCCCGCCTCGCGCGCCCTCTACGAGCGGGCGAATGAGGTCTTCCCCGACGGGGTGACGCACGACAACCGCAGGATGCAGCCGTTTCCCATTTACGTCGAGCGCGCCGAGGGCGCCTACAAGTGGGACGTGGACGGCAACCGCTACATCGACTACTGGATGGGCCACGGCGCGCTTCTCTACGGGCACAACCCGCCCCACATCCGCGACGCCGTGAGCGAGGCCGTTCTCAAGGGCTCGCACTATGGCGCCAGCCACAAGCCGGAGGTGGAATGGGGCGAATGGGTGCAGCGCCTCGTGCCATGCGCCGATCGGGTGCGCTTCACGGCTTCTGGCACCGAGGCGACGCACATGGCGCTCAGGCTCGCGCGCGCCTTCACGGGCAGAAAGCGCATCGTCAAGTTCGCGGGCCACTTCCACGGATGGCACGAGGGGCTCGAAATCGGCGTGCGCGCCCCCTACACGAACGAACCCGAAGCGGGGCAACTGGAAGTCGTTACCGACCTCGTCACCGTCTGCCCGCCGGACGACTTGGAAGCCGTCCGCGGCGCGCTGGCCTCGGGCGATGTCGCCGCGCTCATCCTGGAGCCGACGGGCGGGCATTTCGGCACCATCCCGATGCGCGGGGATTTCGTGGCCGCGCTCAGGGAAGAGACGAACAAGGCGGGGGCGCTCCTCGTCTTCGACGAAGTGGTTACCGGCTTTCGCGTTTCGCCGGGCGGGGCGCAGGCGCACTTCGGCGTGACGCCCGACCTGACGAGCCTCGCCAAGATACTCGCAGGCGGCCTGCCGGGAGGATCCGTCGTGGGCCGCGCGGACGTGCTCGAATACCTCGCCACCAAGCCGGATCCGGAGGCGAACCGCCACATGAAAATCGCCCACCACGGGACCTTCAACGCGAACCCCGTCTCCGCCGCCGCGGGCGTCGCCATGCTCTCATCCCTGGCCGACGGCCGGGCGACCCAAGAGGTGAACGCGCAGGCGCAGAAGCTCAGATACGGCATGAACGAGATTCTCGCCCAAGAGGCGGTGGCCTGGCGGGTGTATGGCGAATACAGCGACTGGAAGATTCTTTTCGACGCCGACGCCCCGCCGAATGACGGAGGGGATCAGGACGTTAGCGGAATCGACTGGCGGCGTCTCGACTCCAAGAACGCGCAGAAAAGCCGCGCGCTCAGACAAGCACTCATCTTACACGGGGTGGACTTCAACGGCGCGCGCGCCCTCGTGGGAACCTGCCACACGGACGGCGTGATCGAGGAAACCCTCGCCGCCTTCCGGGCGGGCGTCCAGACCATGAAGGAAGAAGGGGTCGCCTAGGTTTTTCCAACCGATTCATCAAATACCATGAAGGAGAGCCGCACTTGCACAGCGCGCTGAAAGGCCTCTTGAGCCTGGAATCCGGACGCATCGTGGACGACATGGAACACCCCTTCACTTGCCCCGAGACGGGCGGGAACCTGCAGGGCAGCTACGATGTCGAGTGGGTAAAGGCCCATGTCGACAGGGACGAGATCGCCCGCAGACCCCGTGGCATCTGGCGCTGGCGCGAACTCTTGCCCGTGCGCGATGAGAAGAACGTGGTCTCGCTCGTTGAGGGCGACACCCCCCTCATCCCCGCCGAGAGGCTCGGGAAAACGCTTGGATACAGGAACCTCTATATCCTGGATGAATCGAGAAACCCCACGGGGTCGTTCAAGGACAGGGGCGGGTCGGTCACCATCAGCAAGTGCAGGGAAGTGGGGGTGGACCGCATCGTGCTGCCCTCCTCGGGCAACGCCGCGGCCTGTTTCAGCGCCTACTGCGCGCGGGGCGGAATCGAGTTCATCGGCTTCGTGCGCGACGACAGCTCTGCCGTCCATTGCCTGCAAGTCGGCGCATACGGGGCGTTCACGCTCATCATCGAGGGCGATCAGGGCACGGGCGGACGCTTCGCGGAAGAGGTATCCAAGGAACTCGGCTGTCTGCACGCCACCCTGCCCCGGAATCTCTACAGAATCGAGGGGAAAAAGACCGCCGCCTTCGAGATCGCCGAAAAACTCGGCTGGCGCGCGCCGGACCGCGTCGTCTGCCCCACGGCGGGCGGCACGATGGCGCTTGCGATGGACCAAGGCTTTCGGGAACTCCTGGCCTTGGGCTGGATAGACAGGATGCCCGCGATCGACGTCGTACAAGTCGATGGCTGCGCGCCCATCGTCCGTGCCCTTCACACGGGCGGTAAGGTCGAGCCCTGGGGCGAGGTGCACACGAAATCCGCCGGCCTCACGAGCCCCTCCCCCGGCGCGGGCGAGCGCGTGGCGGGAGTTGTTCGGAAATCAGAAGGCCACGGCGTGCTCGTGAGCGACGCGATGAACCTCGAAGCCGAGTTTCTCATCGCCGGACGCGAGGGGCTTTTCCTGCAACCCGCTTCTGCGGCGTCCGTGGCGAGCCTGATGGAGGACGCCGAGCGGCCCCGAAGGCCCGAAGCCGATGAGGTAATCGTCTGCATCGGCACGGGCACCGGAAAGAACGCGGCGGAAGTGGCGGGCGAAGCGCTCGGCAGGCCGGAACGCATTCCGCCCGATATCGACGCCTTCACACGAGCCCGCGACGCCTGGCGGGGGGACGGCGCCTGAGGCGGCCGACAAGCGCTATCAAGCCGCAAGACTGCCGAAACACACCACCCGCAACCGGAAAAACACATCCTTCCCCGGGTTGTTGAAAAAACTGGCCCGGCCCTGGGAGCGGACGCGTTTGATGCCCGTCTTGCATGCCACCGTATCGACCTCATCCTGAGTAGGCGCGCAAGCGCCGTATCGAAGGATGGGAGGCGCGTAAACGCTCCCTCATCAATCACGTTTGACCCCGCAGGCATGAACTTCGCCCTTCGTACCCGGCTTCGCCGCTACTCAGGGTGAAGGAGATATTACGCGCCGGAGCGGCGAATGCGCTGCAGGTATCGGTCTTCCCGAGGAGGAAAAACCGATCCTTGAGGGGACTTTTCCAATAACCCGTATTCGGCAGGCGCGTCTTCACGCATATCCATGCGGCGAAAATTGTCCTTCCTTTCGCTTCTACCGTTCACATTCTACTTTATAGTACCCAATATAACTAACTGTTAATTTGTGCATTATAGTTCAATTAAAAATTTCCTTGATTTTCGTTTTATTTTCGTATACATTTTCTCCCTCACACCAACTCGAACAGGGAGAACAATCATGGTGACGGAAAAAACCCTCCACAAACTGGCCATTCTCGGTGGGCAATCCTTCGACGACAGGGAGGGTCCGCCCGGCATGCGGAAAAAGCCCAAATACCGGCGAAAATTCCTGGCCTCGGACACGCCGGCGATATTTCCGGTCCCCTTCAAGGGCGGGCGCATCATGCCGCTTCTCTCCACCATGATGACCAACGCCTGCAGCTACGACTGCCGCTATTGCCCCATGCGGGCTTCTCGCAACATGCCGCGCTATGCCTTCGGCCCCGAGGAGCTGGCCGACACCTTCATGGCGCTCAAGCGGAGAAACCGCGCCGAGGGGCTTTTCCTCACCAGCGGCGTTCCGGGCAGCGGCGTCACGGGGGTGGACAGGATGATAGCCGCGGCGGAAATCCTGCGCTTCAAGCACCATTTCCATGGCTACATCCACTTGAAGATGCTGCCGGGGGTGGAGGATTCCCAACTCGGGCGCGCAGCCCAGATAGCCACGAGACTCTCGGTGAACCTCGAAGCCGCCACCCAACGGGGTCTTCACGCCATGGCGCCCGAGAAGAGCCTCGACGCCGACCTGAAACCCGCCCTCGAATACGCAGGGGAGATGGCGCGCGAGTCGTTTTTCGAAAGATCCGGCCTCATCGCCGACGGCGTGACGACGCAGTTCATCGTCGGCGCAAGCGGGGAGAGCGACATGGACGTCCTCTCGGCTTCCCACGCGCTCCAGAAGAAGGGTCTTTTGCGCCACACCCATTTCAGCGCCTTCAAGGCGGTGGAGAACACGCCGATGGACGGGGTGCCCTCGGTCTCCAAAACGCGCGAGCACAGGCTCTACCAGGCGGAACACCTCCTGCGCGAATATGGATTCGGGTTGGATGAAATTCCCGCCTCAGACGGCAACCTGGCGCTCGACGAGGACCCCAAGACGACGTGGGCGAGGAGAAACCTCTCGCAGTTCCCGGTGGAGATCATGACCGCGGACCCACAGACCTTGATGCGCGTGCCGGGGGTCGGCCCCACATGGGCGAAGCGCTTGGTGGAAGTCAGGAGAAAAGCCCACATCCGCGATTTCAGGTATCTGACGCGACTGGGCCGCATCCGCAAATCGGCGGCAGGGTGGCTCGCGCTTCGCGGCAAGCGCCTTGGGCCCAAACCCATGCTCGCCACGCAACTGAGCCTCGGCCTGCAGCACAGGGGAAAAAGGCGCGTTCATCCCTCGATGAGCAACTTACCGCCGTGTTCATTTCGTTGATGTTGCGGCCAAAATGCGTGGTTGGATTGCGCCCGCCCGCTTGACGCGGATATGCGATGGGACTACCCTTCCCGTCTCTCGCTGTAGAGCCAATGCGCGCGATGCGAGAGGACACCGCTTCATGGCCCCTTCGTCTAGCGGTCAGGACACCGGCCTCTCACGCCGGTAACAGGGGTTCGAGTCCCCTAGGGGTCACCAGTAAGAACAAGCTCACAAGTGATACTCGCCTCAACCCCAGGTGTTCATGTGGACGATCTCATCGAGCGGTCGGCGCTTGGCGGGCCGGAAATTCATCCCCAGCGTCCAGGCCACTGGGATGAGCGCCACCTGCATGAAGTCTTCCGGCACGCCGAGAAGCTCCGCCGCCTCCATCTCGCAGCGCAGGTGCAGCGTGGTGAACACCGAACCCAGCCCGCGTGAGCGCAGCGCCAGTTGAAAACTCCACACCGCCGGAATGACGGACCCCATGAGGCCAGCCCACATGAAACGCGGCGGATTATCGGGCAGGAAATTCTGGATGCACGGAATCACGTGCACGGGGGCGCGCTCGATGTTCTCGGCCAGATAGATGGCGGAATCGAACACCCGCTCATCCTGCGCGGCCCCGCTTTCTCGCGCCTGCGCCAGGCCCTGCGCGAGGTATTCATCCCCTCCCTTGCGGTAGAGCCGCCCGAGTTCACGGCGTTTGTCCTCATCCGTCACCACGAGCCAGCGCCAGCCCTGGCGGTTCGAACCCGTGGGGGCCTGCAGGCCGAGTTCGAGACAATCCATCACGACCTCTGTCGGCACTTCACGGTCGAAATCGAGGCGCTTGCGCACCGAGCGCGTCGTGGAAAGGAGTTTGTCGGTCATTGCGAGGTCGAAACCGGCCATGCGGCCCTCCTTTCAGGTGCAAGATTCGGTTATTTCAAGCGAGATGCGACATGGTATCAAAACGCAAGACTCCGCGTAACGCACGGCGCGCGCCGGTTCCCAAAGGCGGCGTCGTTCTTCTATAATCCCTCCAATTCCTATCACCAAAACGAGGATAATCATGTCGAACCAGGCAAGCGAAACCAGCAAAATCCGGCTGCTCGACCCCGATGCGGCGGCGGGTGATACGGCGCGTTTCTTCGAGGCGACGCGCGAGTTTCTGGGACGCATCCCCAATTCCGCGCTCGCAATGGCGAACACGCCCTACATCGCGCGCTTCTACCTCCCCTTCAACGCCACGCTCCAGCGCGAGGGCATGGGCGGTCTGCTGACCTGCAAGATAAAGGAGATCGTGGTTCTCAAGACGAGCTTCGTGAATTCTTGCGCCTACTGAATCGCGCACAACACGGCGCTTGGTCAAGCGACGGGAATCACGGATGAGCAGATCGAGGCCATCGCCTCGGACGATTACATGACCTCCCCCCTTTTAAGTCCGCGCGAGCGCGCCGCCTGCCTGTGGGCGGAGCATTTTACGCGAAACACCGCGCGCGAGAACCCGGACGTGCTCGAAGAGGTGAAGCGGCATTTCACCGATGGCGAGATCGTCGAGATGTCTCTCATGAGCGGCAAGCAGAGCATGATGAACCGCTTCATGGACTCGTTCGCCATCCCCATTGAGGACGAGGGCGAGGTGAACAAGATCAAAAAATCTGTGCGCGGGAATCCCGACAAGATGAAGGCGTATCTCCAGGCGCTCATCGACAACTGGCCCGAGGAGTTCCCCGAACCCAACCCGGATGAATAGGGAGCAAAGACAAAAGCCGCCCCCGGCCTACAAATAATCCCGTACTGCCACAGTCCGTCCCATGCGCGAACTCGCGTCCGCCGCGAAGACGACGGCGAGGTTCTCGTGCGCGACGCGGCCGTCCACCTCGGGCGTTCTGTCTCCGCGCACGCAGTCGGCGAAATCCTCGAGCGCGTCTCGGAACATGTCCCCCTCGGGCACCTCGTATACGGCGTCTTCGCCCAGCGGATCCCTGTCGACGTGGAGGCGGATGGGTTCCGGCGCCTTGGAAGGGTCGCGCCACTGCTGGCCCGTGATGCGGAAGTGCGCGACGCCCTTCGTGCCGTGCACGTTCATGTGAAACGCCCAGGGACACGCCCAGCCCCCGCCGACGTAGGAGAGCGCGCCGCTCTCGTGCTCGAGAATCATCATCGAGGTGTCGTCCACGTCCTCGGTCGCATAGGCGCGCTTGAGCCTGGCGGTGACGTTTTTAATCGGACCGTGCAGGTAGCGGAACGTGTCGATGTGGTGGATGGACAGCTGGATGACGACGCCGGTGGGGTTGAGCTCCCGGCTCGAGCGCCACTTCTCGGGCGTGAGTTCCAGCCCCCGCTCGGTGCAGAAGTTGCTCTCGCTCATCGAGATTTTTCCAATTTCACCCGCGTCTATCAGCTCCTTCATGCGCCTCGATACGGCCAGTCGGCGCGCGCTGTGGCCCACCGCCAGCTTGACGCCCGCGCCCTCGGCCGCATCCACGATGGCCCGGGAGTGCTCCAGGCTGTGCGCGATGGGCTTTTCGCAGTAGACGTGCTTGCCCGCGGCGGCCAGGGCCTCGATGTGCTCCTTGTGGTTGTGGTTGGGCGTCGTGAGGATGACGGCCTCGACCTCATCGTCATTCAGCAGCGCATCCAGGCTATCCGCCTCGCGCGCGCCGTAGCGCTCCATGAAGGCGCCGCGTTTTTCCGCTGTGCGGCTGAAGCACGAGACGAGCCGGATTTTGCCTCCACGGAGCGCTGCGTCTGCGAGCACGTTGGCCCAGCGGCCCAGCCCCATCGAGGCGACGCGCACGGGTTCGAACGACATGTTGTTTTCTCCTCGGGAAATTGTAAGTCGGTGGATTAGCGGAATCCGATATTCATCAGGGCGAGCGAAACTCTGAAAAACTCCACGATATCAAGCCTGCGCTAGATACTCACCTGGAAATTGGGCAAGCGCACGCCCGCCGCCGGATCCACCGGGGCCGCGCTCAATTCATCGAGCGTTGTGTTGCGCAGCGTCTCGTCTATCGCGTCTTCGAGTTTTTTCCACAAGGCGCGGCTTCCGCATACCGGAATGTTCGGACACGGCGACGAGGGAGGCTCATCGCCGCAATCGACGGGCTGAATCGTCTCCCCCACCGCGGAGAGAACGTCGCGCATGTTGATATCAGAAGGCGGCAGCGCGAGGATGTAGCCGCCCCCCGGCCCCCGCGTACTGCTCACCAGAGAGGCCCTGCGCATCTTCACGAACAACTGTTCGAGATAGTGCTGGCTGATTCCGAGCCTGCCGGCTATCTGGGGCAAGGGCACGGGATGCGTCTGCGAATGCCTCGCCAGCTCTATCATGGCGAGCACGGCGTATCGCCCCTTGGTCGATATTTTCATCGGCGGCGTCCTCTCATCTCACGTCTAAGCCTCATGGCTGAACGAGCGCTCCCCGCCTCGTGGGGATTTTCGTTTGCTCACTCCCGGCGAGCGCGCAGACGGGGCAATCCGGATCCCGGGCCACACGTACGCTCCCGGCGGTGTTTTTCCACAAATCGGCCGTCATCAGCCTGTTCGACCAGGCCGGCTCAAGCCCCCCGAGAACACGCAGCGCATCTGCGGCCTGCGCCATGCCCACGAAACCGGCCACCGCGCCGAAAACGCCCGCATCCCCGCAGTCGAGGCCGCGCGCGTCAGCGCCCTCCTCGCCCACCAGGCAGCGCAGGCAGGCGCTCTCACAGGGCAGAATCGTCATCACCTGCCCGAAAAAGCGCAAGACGCCTCCCATGACCCACGGCGTCCCGGCCGCGATGCAGGCGTCGTTAAGAATGAGCTTGGTCGTCAAATTGTCGCTTCCATCGATCACGACGTCATAAGGCGCGATGATCCGGGCGACATTCTCGCGCGTGATTTTCTGGGGAATCTTGTCCACCGCTACTTCGGTGGACAGCCTGAATATGGAATCAGCGCCCGAGTCGACTTTTAGACGGCCGATGTCTTCGGTTCGATGGAGAATCTGGCGCGCCAGGTTGTCGAGCGTCACGGCGTCGTGATCGGCAAGCCCGATACGCCCCACGCCGGAAGCAGCCAGCGCCAGCGCCGCGGGGCAGCCCAGGCCGCCGACGCCCACAATGAGTGCGGACGAACGCGCCAGAGCGCTCTCATCACTCATGCGCCCGCCTCCTCGAATATCTCCAGATCGCTTTCGATGAAGGTTTTTTGCTCCGCGTCCCAGGAATACACCTTCTGGCCGATAACGGCGCCTTCGCGCACGCTCATGACGACGTGCTCGGCATCCGGAAACGCCGGAATATCCCCGAAAGGAACCGCCGCATCCACGTCTTCCTGTGAAAAATAGGCGTCCTCGTCCGGGTGGCTGTGAAAGATGCCGCGAACCATCTCGCCCGCCTCCTCGGCGCGCCTCACGATGCGCTCGAACTCGAACGGGTCGATCAAAAAGGCGCGCCTCGCCGTCCGGGGATAGATTTCCGGGTCCTTCTCGTGCATCTCGTTCTGCACGTTCTTGCAGGGCAGAAGAGCGAGGGTTTCTTCCGCGTTCCCTCTCGCGCGCGGAGGCCCGATGATCAAACCGCAGCACTCATCGGGATACGCCTCGCGCGCGTGGCGGTGCATCGCTTCCACCTGGTCACGATTCAGACGCAAATCAAGTCCCCTTAGCGCGCCTCGCTCAAGTACCTGTCCCCTCCGTCGGGAAACAGGGTGACGATGACGCCCTTTCCTATCTGCTTCGCCACCTCGCGCACGCCAACGAGCGCGGCGCCCGCCGAGTGGCCGATGAACAGGCCCTCTTCTTTGGCGATGCGATCGGCGAGATCGTAGCTCTCCTCGGTACCCGCCGGGATCAGGTGGTCGTGTACGCTCTCATCGTAAATCCCCGGGCGTATGGCCGTCGGGATGTGCTTCATTCCTTCCAACCCGTGAAACGATTCTGACGGCATGACCGCATGAACCACGACGTCCGGTTTCCTTGCTTTCAATCCGCGCCCCGTGCCCACCAGCGTGCCCGTGGTGCCGAGACCCGCGGCGAAGTGCTCCGCGCGCCCGTCGGTCTGTTCCAGAATCTCGACCGCCGTCGTCTCGACGTGAGCGAGCGGGTTGGCGGGGTTGTCATACTGGCACGGCAGGAAATACTTCTCCGGCTCCTCGTGGTGCATCTTCGCCGCGAGGCGCTGCGCCCCGTCCGAACCCTCCAGGGGGTCCGAGAGAATAATGTCGGCCCCATAGCCCTTGAGCGTCGCCTTGCGCTCGTCGCTCGCGTTCGCGGGTAGCACGAGACGGACGGGAATCCCCAAAGCCGCGCCTATCATGGCGTAGGCGATACCGGTGTTCCCGCTCGTGGAATCAAGCAGAATTTTCCCGGGTCTCAATTCTCCCGTTTCCAGTCCGTCCTTCACCATGAAGAGCGCCGGCCTGTCCTTCACCGAGCCGCCCGGGTTGAACCACTCCGCCTTGGCGTAGACCTCCACTTCCGGGAATTCGCTCTCGAACAACTTGATTTCGAGCAGGGGGGTGTTGCCGATACACTTGATTATCGGGGAATCCCCTAGATTTCTGAACGCGCTCGCGGGATTCTCCACCGTCGATTCGACCATTGGTATGGCCCTCGCACTTGGCTCCTGAAAACTTCAGGAAAGGTTCGCACGCGCCTCAATCAAGCCATGCGAAAAATCGAAACGGGCCTGCGCAGTCGACCCCACCGTATCCGTCTCATCCACCAGATGCCGCAAGACCCGTGCGGCCAGCCATGCGCCCAATGCGCCCCGGGCCGCCACAGTTGATGCTTCCCCTCCACCAGAGGACGCCCCTGTTTGAGCGAAGGAGCGGGGGCGCTCTGAAATCTCTCCCGCCTCACCACGGGATACGCCTCGGATGAGGAATTTTCCCGCTCCCTTGAAAGCCTCCAGGTCTCCTGCGGACTCATCGCCCAGCCAGACGAGGACGTCGAAAACCTCTTCCGCACCCTCACCCGGGCGAACGGGAACCAGCCTCGAATCGGGATTGAGTCTCTTGAGGCCGTTTCCCAGGCAGCCGCCATAGAGAGCGGAGAGCGGCGATTTTTGCCTGATTCCATCGTCCTCATCGAGCGGACACCAGCCGATTCGTCCCACGCCTGCTGCGGCCAGATACGCCAGGGCCATGAGCGCCGCGCTTTCCTCATCCTCCGAATATGCGATGAGGACGGAAGAAGCCAAAAGACGCTCCTGCCCGGCTCCTCCCACACCGGGGAGCAAAATGTGTCGGCTGTAGCGCTGAATCTGCTCTTCGCTCAGACCCAAGGGGCGACTCTCCTCTCAGGCGTTCTGCGGGCGATTAGCGGCCCCCCGCGATGGCCGGTACAATGGAAACCTCATCCCCGTCGCTCACCGCCGTTCCCTCGCCCTGCAGGAAGCGGATGTCCTCCTGGTTCACGTAAATGTTCACGAAGCGGCGCAACTTGCCCTCTTCGTCATAGAGGCGCTGGCCGATGCCCGCAAACTGGTCGTCGAGGTTTGCGAGCACTTCCTTCACGTCCGCGCCAGCTATCTCCACGGTGTCCTGCTGCTGGGTGAACTCCTGCAAAGGTGTCGGGATACGAACCGTTACCGCCATTTCTGTCTCCTGATCTGAAAGCCCGGCCTTCCGGGGATGCCGAATTAAGATTCCTAACGAAAATGCTGCTCCAGACTATAATATCTCTCCCAGCCGTCGGGAACGACGACCACCACGTTTTCCTCGGGACTCATCCGCCGCGCCACCTGCAGGGCGGCACTTACCGCCGCTCCAGCCGAAATGCCCGCGGCCATGCCCTCCTCGCGACTCAGGGCCTTGCTCATGTCGTAGGCGTCCGAATCGCTCACCTGCATCACCTCGTCGATGATCGCGCGGTTCAACACCGAGGGAATGAATCCCGCGCCGATTCCCTGAATCTGGTGCGGGCCGGGCTCTCCGCCCGAGAGAACGGGGGATGCGGCGGGCTCCACGCCGACGACGAGCGTTTCGGGCCTCCTCTCCTTCAGCACTTCTCCCACTCCCGTAATGGTGCCTCCCGTCCCCACGCCCGCCACGAAGGCGTCCACCGATTCCGCGCCCATGTCGCGCAGAATCTCGCGCGCCGTGGTTCTGCGGTGGATTTCCGGGTTGGCCGGATTGTTGAACTGCTGTGGCATGAAGTAATCCGGGTTCTCCTCCAAAATGGCTTCGGCCATCACGAGGGAACCGTACATGCCGCCCTCGCTGGAGCTGAAGATCACCTCGGCCCCGTAGCCCGTGAGCAGGGAGTGGCGCTCATGGCTCATGCTCTTGCTGAGCACGATGATCGTCCTGTAGCCGCGAATGGCGCCGATAAGCGCGAGGCCTATCCCCGTGTTGCCGCTCGTGGGTTCGATGATCGTTCCACCGGCCTTCAGGAGGCCGCGCCGCTCGCCGTCCAGCACCATGCTGAGCGCGATGCGATCCTTCACGCTTCCGCCGGGGTTGTACTGTTCGAGCTTCGCGAACACGCGCGCGCCGGACGCATCGGGCAGGCGCTGGAGCCTGACGAGGCTCGTGCTCCCGATGCGATCGACGAGCGAGGGAAGCGCCCTCAGAATCTGGGGCGGGCGGCCCCGGGTGCCCAATGCCATGAGAGTGCCTTTCCAAAGCGATTTGCGTGGATCCAGCCGAGCGTGAGACTATAATTCCCAAACAAAATTGTCAAGAATTCCACGTTAAAGCCTTTTTCCGTTTTTTCTCTTTTGGACATATTCTCGACATACTCCCAATATCTTCGCGGTGTGCTACATTCTCATAACGCATCGTCTTATGATGCGGCGCAAGAAGGAGGAAGACATGACGAAATCCGGGAGCCCTCCCCCCATCGCCCTGACGATAGCGGGTTCGGACTCGGGCGGCGGGGCAGGGATCCAGGCCGATATCAAGACCTTCAGCGCGTTCGGCGTCTACGGCGCTTCGGTCATCACCGCGCTGACGGCGCAAAACACCGTGGGCGTGCAGGGGGTGCACGCCGCGCCCCTCGATTTCATCGCGGCGCAATTCGACTCGGTGTGCGCGGATTTGGACGTGGCGAGCGCGAAAATCGGCATGCTCGCCACGGTCGACGTCATCGAGGTCGTGGCCGAAAAGCTCAAGGAACACGCGCTTGCGCGCGTCGTGCTCGATCCGGTGATGGTCGCCAAAAGCGGCGACCGTCTCCTTGCGCCCGACGCCAGAGGTGCGCTCGTCGAAAAACTCTTCCCGCTCGCCGAGGTCGTCACCCCCAACACGGAGGAGGCGCGCGAGATTCTCCAAACCGGAGAAATCGAAAACCTCGCTCAGATGAAGGACGCCGCCCGGGCCCTCCATGAGCGGGGGGCGAAATGCGTTCTGCTCAAAGGAGGCCACATCACCGACGGGGCGGTGGACATTTTTTTCGACGGAGAAAACGAGATCGCCCTCGATGGCAGGCGCATCGACACCCCCCACACCCACGGCACGGGCTGCACGCTCTCATCAGCCATCGCGGCGGGGCTGTCGCTGGGAGAGTCCACCATCGAAGCGGCGAGAAGGGCGAAAGATTTCATTCAGGGCGCCATCGAGAACGCGCTCGCCATCGGAAACGGCAGAGGCCCGCTCAACCACATGTACCGCCAGCACGAGGAAAAATCGCCGTGAGCCGCGTGTTCTCACTCAACCGAATTTTTCTTATTACAGGCCATGAATCTACGAAAGGATGGTGCCGTTATGAGCGACAGCCGCGATAAACCCTTGCGCGTGCGGGAGCGCGAAGCTCTGAGCGGGGAATTGCCCGTGCCCGGAGGCAGGAGCATGTTCCGCATTCTGCTGGATGAGGAGACAGTGGGCGCGAAGCAGTTCGCCTTGCTCATCAACGAATTCGACCCGGGTCTCACCTCCACCGCCCACAAACACGACGCCGAGGAGCACGCCTTTTACATCATCAGCGGGACGGGCGTGATCGACATCGAGGGGGAAAAGATTCCGGTCGAAGCGGGCGACGCCGTCTTCGTGCCTCCCGGCAAGATGCACCAGATCACGAGCACGGGTGACGCGTTGTTCAAATATGTGGTTTTATATTCGCCTCCCGGACCCAACGTGGCGCTCAGGGAAAAAGGCGCTTACGGACTCGCTGAATAATTCGGGCCCGGTGCGTTAAAGCATCTTCGCAAAATCGGTATAATCGGGATAAACCAAAACCCTTATCGGGAACAAAAAATGACGACTGTGCTTTCGTTTCAGGTAGTGCCCAGCATTCCTTCGGAGTTAAAAGGGCTCGAAGAAATCGCCGACAACATCGCCTTCGACTGGAACCACCGCGCGCGCGCGCTGTTCAGCAGGCTGGACGATGCCCTGTGGGAGGATTGCCACTACAATCCAGCACAGATGCTGCGCTCCGTCTCCCAGGAGCGGATCAACGCCGCGGCGCGCGATGCGCATTTCCTCCGCGAGATGGAAAGCGTTCTGAAAGAGTTGCATGCATATCTCCACAAACCATCCTGGTACCAGAACCTGCCCGAGAGCGAAAAGAGCAAGGATCTTCGCATCGCCTATTTCAGCATGGAGTTCGGGCTGACGGAATCCGTGCCCAACTACTCGGGCGGTCTGGGCGTCCTGGCGGGCGATCACATGAAATCCGCGAGCGACTTGGGCCTTCCCCTCATCGGCATCGGCCTCGCCTACAGCCAAGGATATTTCCACCAGCAGCTGGGGCCTGACGGCTGGCAACAGGAGCACTACCCGGACAACGATTTTCATCACACGCCGTTTCATCTGGAACGCGACGAGAACGGCCACCCCATCACAGTGGAGGTCGATTACCCCGACGGCCTCCTCACCGCACAAGTCTGGCACGTGCAGGTGGGCCGTATCCCCATTTACCTGCTTGACGCCAATATACCCGGAAACGCGTCCTCGCTACGGGAAATCACCCTGGCCCTCTACGGCGGGGACATGGAGATGCGCATTCGCCAGGAGATATTGCTCGGCATCGGCGGCGTGAGGCTACTCCACAAGCTGAATCTCCCCCCCGTCGTCTGCCACATGAACGAGGGGCACTCCGCTTTCCTGGCGCTCGAGAGAATCCGTTTTTCGATGGGGAAATTCGGCATCGACGCCAGCGTAGCGCGGGAGTTGACCTCCGCGGGAAACATTTTTACGACGCACACGCCGGTCCCGGCGGGCATCGACATCTTTCCACCCGACATGATGGAGAAATACTTTCGTGAATACGCGCAATCCCTCTCCATGGACTGGGACGATTTTCTCGGTCTGGGCCGGGTGAACCCCGAACAGGGGGATGAGCCTTTCAACATGGCCGTCCTCGCGCTGCGTCTCTCCTCGGCGGCGAACGGAGTCAGCAAGCTGCATGGCGAGGTTTCACGAAAAATGTGGCGGTCCATGTGGCCGGAAGCCCCCGAGCAGGACATTCCCATCGCCTCGATCACGAACGGCGTCCACTTTCCCACATGGGTATCGCCCGGGATGAAGGAGTTGTTCGACAGGCATCTGGGCGGCGCCTGGGTGGACGAGACGGACAAGCCGGAGATTTGGGAGAGAGTCGCCTCCATCCCGGAAAGCGAGCTATGGGGCGTCAGGGAGAAAAACCGCGAGCGGCTCATCGAGTTTTGCCGCACGCACGCCCTCAAGCGGCCGTTGGGAAGCGTCACGCGCCCCAACGTCACCATACTGCCTGACCCGAAAGCGCTTACGATCGGATTCGCGAGACGCTTCGCCACCTACAAGCGCGCCACTTTGTTGCTCAAAAGGCCCGAACGCTTCGTCTCGCTGCTCACGAACGAGGAAAACCCCGTTCAAATCATATTCGCCGGCAAAGCCCACCCGAGGGACATGGAGGGCAAGAGCTTCATCCGCGAACTGCTGCATTTCGCCCGAAAGGAAAACGTGCGGGACAAGCTCGTGTTCGTGGAGGATTACGACATCAACGTCGCGCGCCAACTCGTTCAGGGAGTGGATTTGTGGCTCAACAACCCCCGCCGCCCGCAGGAAGCGAGCGGCACCAGCGGCATGAAGGCCGCCGCCAACGGCGCCTTGAACCTGAGCATCATGGACGGCTGGTGGGTGGAGGGGTATGCGAGCCATTTAGGGTGGGCCATCGGCGGCCTGGAGACGCACAACGATACCGGCTACCAGGACGAGATGGAGTGCGAGAGCCTGTTCAACACCCTCGAGCAAGTCGTGGTTCCCCTATTCTATGAACGGGGCGATGAGGGCATTCCATCCCGATGGATAGAGATGATTAAGAATTCACTGCAATCCCTCTGCCCCTACTTCAATACGAGTCGAATGGTGCGCGAATACGCCGAAAAATTCTACCTGCCACTGGGCGCGCACCATGCGCGCCTCATTTCGGGCGAGATGAGTCCCGCAAAATCGCTCTCTGAATGGAAGGAGCGCGTGCGCCGCGCATGGCCCGCTGTAGAAATCAACCAGATATCGATCGCCCAAAACGGCGTCGTTCCGCTGGGCGCCAGAATGAGAGTCGAGGCGGAGGTTTCGCTCGGAGAACTCTCTCCCGAAGAAGTCCGTCTCGAGATTTACGAGGGCGCCCTGAAAGAGGAGAACCTGTTGTCCGGCGAGGTCGTCTCCCCCATGACTTTTTCCGAAGACTTGGGCGGCGGCACATTCCGCTTCCACGGCGAGGTCGAGTGCCGCAGACCGGGCACGCACGGCGTATCGGTGCGCGCGGTGCCCTATCACCCGCACCTCATTCACCCCTTGAGCCTGCACCTTTTGACCTGGGGCTAGGATCCGGTGCGCGAAAAAGCGCATTTCACCGTTTTCCCCGCTCCTGTTAAGCTGATCGAGACGAAGGGAGAAATCAGAAAGCTCGAAGGAGAATCATTGATGAGCGAGAAGAAACCATACATCGTCGAAATCGGTCAGGGGGGGAGAATCCATCTTCCCAAGGACGTCATGAAATCCCTGGACGCTGCGCCAGGGAATCAAGTCCGCTTCGAGATCGGAGAGGATTCCGTTCGGATTCTGCGGCATCAGGTAAAAGACCCGTTTGCCGAAGCGGCAAGGAAGAAGACCCCCGACATTCAGGATTTGATGAGCCAGCAAGCGGCCAGAAAAAAAGAGGCGGCCGACCTGTTCGACAAGAGGATACAAGAAAAACACGAAATCAGACCCGAGGACCGGGAAGATTTCTGGCGATAACCGCGAAAAACGAGAAAATGAATCCGCCGTGAAATTCCCTAGAGGCGGAATCCATCCTCAAAGCGGACGTTGGCTGCTTGCCTGAGTTTCTCCAGATACCGGCTGAACACCATCCCCTTTTTCAGGTTACTCAGGGTCTGGAGGAAATCCGTTTTTTCGGAATCGAACTTCTTCATGTCCGCCCGCGGCCCCTCCAGCACCTCGAACAAAATCACATCGTCGCCGGATTGCGCCATCCCGAATCCACCCTTCTGGAGGGTGAACGCGAGGCTCGAGAGTTCTAGAGAGGGTCCAAGCTCCTCGGGAACGTCCGCCCGCTTGAAGGCTTGGGGCCTGAGCACCTTGAGTCCAAGTTCCCCGGCGACCGAGGAGAGGTCGCGCTTTTTGTCCTTGAACTCCTGAAGCCAAAGCGCGGCTTTTCGTTTCGCAACTTCACTCCCCCTGAGGCGCAGGAACGAACTCTCCACGTCTTTGCGCACATCCTCGAATTTCGGGACGAAAGGCTCCCGCTTCCCCTCTAGGCGCACGAAGCTGACGCCTCCGCCCCCCTCCCGCTCTCTGGATATTTTCTCCTCTCCGCTCAGAGCGAAGGCAAGCGCGCTCACGACGCCGGATGCAGGCGCCGTCTGCGGAAGACGACCCCTTTCAAAAAAACCGGTTTCTCCTTTTTTCAGACCGGCGAGAGCAGGTTCCACCTTCTTGTCCTCTACCGCATAGCGGATTTTTCTCAATTCATTCCTGGCCAACTCTCTGGAACGCAAGACCCTCAAATCTTCTTCCACCCGCTTTCGTACTTCCTCGAACGATTCATGGCCGGGCAACACCTTGTCCCTCACCCACAGCAGGTGCATCCCGAAGGAAGTCTTCACCGGCTTGCTCACTTCTCCTTTTTTCAGGGCGTAAGCCACCTTCTCCAACTCGGGCAACATCTGCCCCCTGCCGAAAACGCCGAGGTCGCCCCCTTGTTTCGCCTCCGGACCCTCGGAGTGCGCCTTGGCGAGTTCGGTAAATTCCTCGCCCTTCATGACGCGCTCGCGCAGCCCCTCCAGCCGGTTCCGGCCCGCCTCGACCTGCTCTTTTTTCGCATCGGGAGAAAGCTTCAAAAAGATTTGATTCACCGCCACACTCTCTTTGCGCGCATACTTCGCGCGGGTTCGCGCATAGTGCGACCTCAAGTCCGCATCACCGAGTTCGATTCCGTCCGCCACTGCGGAAAACGGGAGGTGCCACCAGGATACCTTTCGCTGCGGGCCGGTTTTGAACTGATCCTTATTCTTTTCATAATAGGCTTTCAGGTCCGTCTCGGGCTTCGACAAATCCGCGGCGAAAGTTTCCGGTTTCAGGCGAGCGGCGGCCAACTTGATTTCCGCGTTTCTCCACTCATAGGCGCCCCGCGCTTCCTGCTCGCTGACCAACACGCCCAGGTTCACATAGTCCCGGAGCTGGTTGAGCAAGACGACTCGCCTTTGGTCCTCCTCGAACTGCCGGGGGGTAATCCCGTTCGACTCCAGGATGCTGCGGTATCGCCCGGCGTCGAATTTCCCGTCTCTCTGAAAGGGGGCAAGCGCTTGTATTTGCAGGGCGACTTGCGCGTCGGTGACTTCGAGCCCGAGCCGGCGGGCCTCACGCATTTGGAGTTTCTCCGATATGAGTGAATCCAGCGTCTGGCGCCTCAGGCCGAGCCTGCGTGCGAGTTCCTCGTTATACGCGGCGCCTAGCTGCCGCCTGAGCGATTCCGCCTGCTGATAGTAGCGTTGCTCGAATTCACGCACCGAAATGGGCGCATCGCCCACCCATGCCGCGACGCGGCCGCCCCCGGGGTCGGCCTGCCTGTCCGTGAGCGCGAACCCGCCGAAAGATACGAACGTAAGCGCCACGAAGCCGAGCAGCGCCTTGAGCACCCAACTCTTGCCCTTCTCTCTCAAAAAGCGAAGCATCAATGTTTTACACTCCTTCAAAATCGACCGCTCACGCGATCTCACACGATTTCAGCGGCAAACAAGAGAGAAAATAGCCCACCTTCCCGGATCATCGCAAACCGGAGAAGGTAATTTTTATGTATCCCACCCACGCAACGACATTTTTACCCAATCGAGGCGCCTCTATCCTTGAAATTGCTGGTTCCCTTGATTATTCTAACTTGGAGTGTAATCATTGCCCAAATACCGCCCATGGAATGAATACGACATCTTTCACCAAAAGGAATTCCCTCCATCATGGTGTTAACATCGCTTCTGGGCCTGTTCTCCAACGATCTGGCCATTGACCTTGGAACTGCGAACACGCTCGTCTACGTGAAGGGCAAGGGAATCGCCCTGCGCGAACCCTCCGTGGTGACGGTGCAAAAAGATTCCAAACACGTGCTCGCCGTGGGTTCGGAAGCCAAGGCCATGGTGGGGAGAACGCCTGAAAACATCATGGCCATCCGTCCCATGAAAGATGGCGTGATCGCGAATTTCGAAATCACGGAGGCCATGCTCCGTTATTTCATCCAGAAAGTTCACAACAGAAAAACCTTCGTACGGCCCCGCATGGTGATTTGCGTGCCTTCCGGCATCACCCAGGTGGAGAGGCGCGCGGTTCGCGACAGCGCCGAGAATGCGGGCGCCCGGGAGGTGTATTTGATCGAGGAGCCGATGGCGGCGGCCATCGGCGTGGGCTTGCCCGTCGAAGAACCTGGAGGCAGCATGGTGGTGGACATCGGCGGCGGCACCACGGAGGTGGCCGTCATCTCGCTCGCGGGCATTGTATACGCCCAGTCGGTTCGCGTCGGCGGAGACGAGATGGACGAAGCCATCATCGGCTACATCAAGCGCAACTATAATCTATTGATCGGGGAGCGGACGGCCGAGGAGATAAAGATACAGGTGGGTTCCGCCTACGAAATAGGGGAAAGGAAAACGCTCGAGATAAAGGGCCGCGACCTCATCGCCGCGGTTCCCAAAACCGTCGTCATAACGGACGAAGAGGTTCGCGAGTCTCTTTCCGAGCCCGTAGGCGCCATCGTCGAAACCGTCCGGGGCGCGCTTGAGAGAACGCCTCCGGAGTTAGCCGCCGATATCGTGGACAGAGGAATCGTTCTCGCCGGCGGTGGCGGCCTCTTGCGGGGAATCGACGTGTTGCTCAAGGAAGAAACCGGTCTTCCCGTCACCGTAGCGGAAGATCCGCTCTCCGCCGTTGTGATAGGAACCGGTAAAGTACTCGATGAACTCGACTTGCTTGGAAAACTGGCCGTATAGCCGATCTGCTGCACCGGAACTCCGGCCACTGCCCACAACAACGCCTTCGAGCGTTTTCGACAACAAACCCTAGAATACTATGTTTCAGTTCTTGGCCGAACGCAAAAGCTTAGCCCTCCTCTCAGGGTTGTTTATCGTTTGCTTCACGCTTATGACGCTGAGCTTGCGCTTTCGGGGTCAATCCACTTTATTCGAAAGAGCGCTTTTCTCCCTCGTCGGTTCGATCACTCAGGTTGCCGACACACCCAGAAAATGGTCGGTCGAACTCTGGCAAAAATACCTGCTCTTCAGGAACGCGCATGAAGAAAACATCGTGTTAAGACGAAAGCTGGAATCACTCGCTACGCAGCATGCCCAGATACAGGAATTGAAATCGGAAATCGCGCGCCTCGAGAAATTGCTCGGCGCATCGCAGAATCTGGAGGCGCCCGTTCGCCTCGCCCGAATCATTGCCCGCGACAGAAGCATCTATGGAGAATCGCTGCTGGTAGACCTCGGTACCCGGGACGGCCTGCAAAAGAACATGCCGGTCATGCACCAAGCGGGCCTCGTGGGAAGAATCTCGCGCGTAGGCAACAACGTAAGTCAGGTTTTGACTCTGCTCGATTCGAGAAGCGCCGTCAATGTCATCGCCCAGCGTTCGCGCGCGCAAGGTGTTTTCTCCATCTCCTCCAAAGGAGAAAGTGAGGTGCGCTACATGCCGCTTCACTTGGAAATGAAACGCGGAGCTCTGCTCGTCTCCTCCGGGTTGGGGGGTATTTTTCCAAAAGGCCTCCCCGTGGCCCATATTACGGAAATCAAAAACGCAAGAGGGTTGTTCCTGAAAATCAAGGCCAAGGCGATCGTGGATTTTTCAAACTTGGAAGAAGTGATGATCCTGATGACGAAGCCCAAGGAAAATCCCTGGAAATGATTGTTTTATTTTATATTCTACTCGCCGTTCTGACAATTGCCATACACACGTCGGTGGCGGAGTATTTCTCCATCTGGATCGGCGCCAAGCCGGACGCCATGCTCCTTGCGACAGTTTTCCTGGGTCTGCGTCATGACAGGGAGACCGGACTCACGGGAGGATTCATCCTCGGAATTTTCGAGGACGTGCTCTCGGGGGGCTTGCTGGGTTTCAACGCGCTCCTCAAAGGGCTGATTGGTCATTACACGGGCGGACTGAAACCCAACGTGACGGCGCGTTTCGTCGTATTCCACGGCGCGGTGGCGTTTTTCGCCTCTCTATTCAACATCTTGTTTTCTTTCATTCTTGTGCAGATATTTCTGCCCGATCAACCTCCAACCACCGGTTATTGGATGGATGCGATCGAGACGGCGGGTCTGAATACCGTTTTGGCACCGTTCGTCATCAGCCTTTTCGGAAAAATGCAAGACAAGATGCTGCCATCCGAAACGGGCACACCCTACCCGGAACGAGCCTGAGATGAAAGAGTGGCAATTCAACTCGAATCCCGAAACGAGCGATGCGCTCAAACGCCGCGTTCTCATATTCGGCGCCTGCTTCGGCGTCGTCTTCTTCGGCTTGTTCATCAGACTCTGGAACCTTCAAGTGATCCAGGGAGTAAAATTTCGTTCCCTCTCTGAAGACAACCGAATCGCCTACCGTCTCGTACAAAGCCCCAGGGGCATGGTGTTCGACTCGAAGGGAAAACTGCTTGCGGACAACCGCGCGTCGTTTAATATTTATCTGATTCGGGAAAACGTGAAAAATCTGAAACGGACGATTCGCCTGCTGGCCGAAATCACGGGTCAACCCTTTGAGGAACTCTACAAAAGAACCCGGAATGCGAATCCTTTCCGGCCGTTTCTGATCCAGGCGGACATCAGCCGGAACACCATGGCCTTCCTGGAGGAGAACAAGCCCGATTATCCCGGCGTATTCGTTCAGGTGACGCCGCTCAGGCAATACCCCTCCAAGGATCGGGCGAGCCACCTTCTGGGTTACATGGGCGAAGTCAGCAACCGGCAGTTGCAAAACCTGAAAAAACAAAACTACCGGCAGGGAGATCTCCTGGGCCAATACGGAGTAGAGCGGACCCAGGAAAAATTCCTGCGTGGGCAAAGCGGCTTCAAGCAGGTAGAGGTGGACGCCTACGGAAGAGAATTGCGCGTCATCCGCCCCTTTGTGGAAAAACCCGGGAACAACATCTATTTGACAATTGACATAAAACTCCAGGAAAAGGCGGAGGAGTTGTTCCAAGCGCATGAAGGCAGCATCGTCATTCTCGACCCCTCGGACGGCGCCATTTTGGCCATGGTGAGCAAACCGTCGTTCAACCCGAACATCTTCGCCGGAGGCATCAACGCCAAAGACTGGCAAGGTCTCACGGAAAACCCCCTGAAACCCCTCGAGAACAGGGCCATCCGCGGACAGTACCCCCCCGGCTCGATTTTCAAGATCGTAATGGGTTTCGCGATTCTGAACGAGAAAATCGCGCGCTCCGATAAAAAAATACGCTGCCACGGCTCGTTTCCATTCGGGAAAAGGATATTCCATGACTGGAAAAAAGGAGGGCACGGGCCTATAGACTTCGTCCAATCTCTGGCCCAGAGTTGCGACGTCTACTACTACACCAACGGCCACAAGCTGGGCATCAAGAGAATCGCGCGTTACGCGCGCATGTTCGGCCTGGGTTCGCCCACCGGTTTCGGAGCCGCCGAAAAAGGGGGGCTCGTGCCGTCGGACGCCTGGAAGCGCCGCCGATTCAAGGAAAGATGGTATGAGGGCGAGACGATCAGCGTATCCATCGGCCAGGGCTTCAACCTGATCACACCCATGCAGGCCGCCAACCTTATCGCCACCGTGGCGAACGGCGGTCATCTCTGGAAACCCTATATCGTGAAAAAAGTGATGAGCCCGGGCGGAAGGACGTTTTTCGAAGCCAGTCCCCGACTCATTCGCAAGATTCCAATACCCCAGGAAATTTTCCAGAAAGTTCGAGAAGGTCTCAAAGAAGTCGTCCATGGCGAAAAGGGCACAGCGAAAAAAGCCCGATTACCGGGCATCTTTATGGCCGGCAAGACGGGCACCGCCCAGACAGTCGGCCTCAAACACACGGGCCGCAAAAGGAAACCCGAAGAATTGCCGCGCAAATTTCGGGACCATGGCTGGTTCGTCGCATTCGCCCCCTACGAAAATCCCAGCATTGCGATCGCCATTTTGGGGGAAAACGCCGGCAGACCGGGGTCTTTTTTCGCCCCGTATGCAAAAGAGTTGATTTCTTTTTATCTCGGAAAAAACGATAAACAGATTCTGGCCTCAAACAAAACAAGGGAAGAAAAACCATCCCCTCCGAACAACCGGACTGTGGGAGAGCGCAGATGAAAGGCATGGCTCCTTCTCAGTCATCCCCTTTTCGGCGAGCCCTCTCGCAAGTGGACTGGCTACTCGTTCTAGTTACGCTTTTGCTCAGCTTGACAGGTATTTTCATGATATACAGCGCGATTCATTCCAACCCCGCTTTTCTTAAGAATTCCCTGCATCTCAAACAAGCGCTGTGGTCATCCATTGGGTTATGCGTATTGCTTTGTATCCTCATTTTCGACTACCACTTCTTTACACGATGGGCCTATTTTTTTTACGCCCTCGTCATCGTTCTGCTCATCGCCGTCCTCTTCTCGGGACAGGTTGTCTACGGCGCGAAACGCTGGCTCGTTTTCGGCCCCTTGCGGCTGCAACCCTCCGAACTGGCGCGCCTGGCGGTCATTCTCGTGCTGGCCAGATATTTCGGCTCTCAGGGAGAAGAAGAACCCATGGGCTTCAAAAAGCTCGCCCCGGCGTTTCTTCTGGCGCTCGCACCGGTGTTGCTGATTGTCCGGCAACCCGATTTGGGTACCGGGCTCACGGTCCTCCTGATAGCGGGTGCTATGGTTCTGGTCGTCGGCGTCAAACAAAGAGTCCTCATCATCATCGGGAGCGTGGCGCTCGCGTGCGCGCCCTTGGGCTGGTTCTTTCTCAAAGAATACCAGCGCCGTCGTATTTTGACGCTGTTTAACCCGGACGCCGACCCTCTCGGAGCCGGCTATCAGAGCATGCAAAGCATCATCGCCGTCGGCAGCGGAGAATTCTGGGGCAAAGGACTCCTACAGGGGACGCAGAGCAGGCTTCACTTCCTGCCGGAGAAACACACCGATTTCATTTTTTCCGTGCTGAGCGAAGAGTTGGGTTTTATCGGCAGCGTCACAGTTCTGGCGTTGTTCTCCATTTTCATTCTACGGTGTCTGAGCGCAGCGCTGAACGCCGCCGACAAGGAGGGCGCCCTGATCGCCGTAGGCGTCACCACGGCGTTTTTCCTCTACATCATCTTCAATATCGGGATGACACTCGGCCTGATGCCAATTGTCGGAATCCCGCTCCCCTTGGTCAGCTACGGGGGGAGCGCCTCCATCTCATCTTTCATCGCCATCGGTCTGGTCTTGAGCGTCGGCATGAGAAGAAAAAGCTTTACCCCCGTGTTCGGCTAACTGCCCTTCTCCCCGTATTCTCTCTCTCCCGGAGGCGGAGACGCGAAACTGTTCCCGATGGCGACCACGGCCTCTCGTCCGCCGTGCCGCTCGACCAGCGCCGCCTGCTCCGCCTTGGCGCGCCTGTCCACCTCCTCGGGGTCGAGGACGCGCAAAAGCCGCGCTTCGAGTTCCGCGAGAACGGATTGGTGCGCGGGACTCCTGGAGATGTCGCATCGCTCTTCGGGGTCGTCTTCCAGATCGAAGAACTCGGGTTCGTATCCCACGTAGTGGATATACTTGTAGCGCCCGCGGCGAATCATGAACATTCCCGTCTTTGCGCCGAGGGCATGAAACTCGCTGAAAATCTCGCGCTCCGGGTCGTCGGGTTCGTTCGCGAGTTGGAAAAGGGAATCCCCATGCAACCGTTCTTCCTCATCATTATCGAGCACGCCAGCGCAATCGAGCGCGGTGGGATACAAATCGACGAGCGAGACCGGCGTTCGAGACATCTTGCCCCCCGGAACGCCCGGTCCCGAGACGATGAGAGGGACGGAAACGGATTCCTCGTACATGGTGGATTTTCCCCAAAGGCCGCGCTCGCCCAGATTGTCCCCGTGATCGCTGGCGAAGAGCACCCGCGTATTTTCACTGAAACCCGACTCCTCCAAGACGTTCAGGATTTTTCCGACGTTCGAATCCACAAAGCTGATCATGGCGAAATAAGACGCCAGAGCGACGCGGCGCTTGTGGTCATCGAAATAAATATCGTACGGGGCGCATTCGTGAAGCGCCGCAATCCACGGGTGCCAATCGTAACCGCCCGAAGGATGCGGCTTGGGCAGAGGAATGTCTTCCAGCGAATAGTGTTCGTAAAACTCGGGCGGCCCGATGAAGGGAAAATGCGGGCACGTGAGGGAGACGAACAACGCCCAGGGCCGTTCGCCGTGCTTGGGCGCTTCGTGAGCTATCCACTCGCAGGCCAAATCCGTGATTTGCCCGTCATATGCAATGTATTTCGAGTCTCCCGGCCCGATGCGCTCGGCCATCCACTCCGGATTGTTCCTGGGAGGCAGGCCCTTCTCATCGCGAACCGCGCTGTGGATATCACCTATTCCACCTTTGGGCAGATGCAGGGGGATAATCTGCTCGTCAAAGCCCACGGGAACCTCGGCGTTTCGGTAATGGAGCTTGCCGATCGAGGTGGTTCTCACGCCGGCTTCCTGAAGGCGATGACCCCAACTCGGCGGCTCTCCCTCGTAGGGGTGAGCATTGTCCCAGGCGCTGATTTCATGCACATACTTGCCCGTGGCGAAACTCGCGCGGGCCGGCACGCAGATGGGGCAGTTCGTATAGGCGCTCTCAAACCGCGTGCCTGCCGCAGCGAGCGCGTCGATGTTCGGCGTCTTGACGAGCGGGTGGCCATAGCAGCCCATCATTTTTTGCGTGTGCTCATCGTCCATCAAGAGCAAGAAATTCATCGGTTCCATACGCGCGACTCCCTGAATCGATTGATAGTAAAACTTTCATGAATTCAAAAAATCATATCCCCAAAAACACCGAAATGGGAAATACCTCCTCTCTCTCGAATCACGGCGAAGCACTCTGCCCTGCTCTTGAGAATCGACATTCGCACGAACGCGAGACGCGCGCTTGCCGTTTGCCTCGGTTGCCAATTCTTTTCATATCCTTCATTATAAGGGATCAGTTCGCCCGGACCCCCAAAAAGGAGCCGGTCGGGGAACGAAATGAAAAAATATGCCTCCTCGTATATGGCGAGAGGCTTTAACAGGTTGATTACAATGAATTTAGACTACGCACGGGACGTCTTTCCCTTCGTCCAGAAACCATCGCGTTATCTGGGCAACGAGGTCAATTCGATCCGCAAGGATCTGACCTGTGTGAGAAACCGCGTCGCCCTCGCCTTCCCGGATACCTACGAAGTCGGCATGTCGCACAACGGCATCCGCATACTCTATCACCTCCTGAACGAGATTGAAGACGTGGCTGCCGAGCGGGTTTTTCTCCCGTGGGATGACTTCGAAATCATCCTGAGAAGCAAAAACGCGCTCCTGAGCACGCTGGAGAGCCGGACGCCCGTCCGGGAATTCCATATTCTGGGTATATCGCTCCTATACGAACTGGCCGCCAGCAACATCGTCTTGCTGCTCGATTTGGCCGGCATCCCCAGACGCGCCACACAAAGACGGAGAGAAGACCCGCTCGTCATCGCGGGCGGCCCCGTGACGTTCAACGTGGAACCGATGGCGCCTTTCTTCGACGCCGTCGCCCTCGGAGACGGAGAGGAACTTTTCCCCGAAGTCATCAAGGTCCACGAAAGGTGGCGAGAAACGAAAGCGCCGAGAGAAACGCTGCTCGAGATGCTGGAGGAGATCGACGGAGTCTACATCCCGAGTCGCTACGTGGTCGAGCACGAGCCGAGCGGCGAGGTGAAAAGTTTCCGGCACGTCAGCGGCCATCAAGAACCCGTTTTGGCTCGGGTTTTGGAGGATTTGAACGACTCGCCCCACCCCACGCAGCCCGTCATCCCCTACACCCAGGTGGTGCACGACCGGGTGACGCTCGAGGTGCAGCGCGGCTGCACGAGGGGTTGCCGTTTCTGTCATGCGGGGATGGTCTATCGCCCCGTTCGGGATCGGGACCCGCACAAGGTACTCGAACTCGCCGAGGAATCCCTCAAGAACACGGGTTATGAGGAAATCAGCCTTTCATCGCTTTGTATCGCCGATTATCAACCCCTCAAGGGCCTGGTGCCCCGCATGATGGAGCGTCTCGCCCCCATGCAGACCTCCATATCCCTGCCTTCGCTGCGCGTCGGAGCGATGAGTCCGGATCTCCTGGCCCAGATTGCGCGCGTGCGCCGCACGGGCTTCACCCTGGTGCCCGAGGCGGGCAGCGAGCGACTGCGCAACGTCATCAACAAGGTGCTGACCGAGGCGGATCTCAAGCGAAACCTTCAGGACATCCTCGATACCGGTTGGCCGGGCGTGAAATTCTACTTCATGCTCGGTCTTCCCACCGAGAACTTCGACGATTTACAGGAAATGGCGGACATGCTGATGTCCTGCATGAGAATGCGCTCGCGCGAAACGGGCGAGCCGTTCCGCTTCATCAACGTGAGCCTTTCCACTTTCGTGCCGAAACCCCATACGCCGTTCCAGTGGTTTCCCCAGAATACGAAAGAGGAAATCAAGGCAAAACTCGATTTTATCAAGCGAGCCGTACCTGACCGCAGAATCAAGCTGCACTGGTCGAATCCAGAGCACAGCTTCCTGGAAGCAGTCATCTCGAAAGGCGACCGTCGCCAGGCCGACATCATTGAGACGGCGGTCGACATGGGATGCAAATTCGACGGCTGGATGGAATTTTTCGATTACGAGAAGTGGATGGCCGCCTTCAAGGAACATGACCTTGACCCGGAATGGTACGCCTACCGCGAAATACACGAAGATGCGCCCCTGCCCTGGGACCATCTCGACTGCGGGGTGACCAAGGAATACCAACTCGCCGACTGGAAACGTTCCCTTCGCGAGGTCACCATCGGCGATTGCCGCTACGAGGCGTGCGGCCAGTGCGGCATTCTGGATAAATACAAGGGCATCAAATACCACTACGAAAAGCCGATGCCGCTTGAGGGATCCTCTCTTCCGGTTATAAGCGGACCGGCGCAGACGGGCGATGCCCTCCGGGCAATGGATTTGCCACCCGGACAAGACGTCCCTCCCGCTGAGCCGGTGGAGCTCGCAATCGCCAAGGCCCGGCCTGAACCGCACCGCCCCAGACAAAGGAGGCGCAAGAGCGTCGCTCGGGAATCCGGCCCCGTTCCGGTGGGCTTCGAGGGCGCACACGAGGACAATCCCGGCCTCGGCGAGGAACAGCCCGACGCACCGGTTCGCAAATTCAGGTTCACCTATGAAAAATCTGGCGACTTACGTTTTCTAAGTCACCTGGAGATTCTGAGAACTTTCATCCGCGCCATTCAGCGCGCGGGTTATCGCCTCGAACATTCCAGGGGCTTCAACCCGCATCCGAAAATCGTTTTCTCCCATGCGCTGCCCGTGGGCGTGGAAAGCCGCGTGGAGATAGTGGATTTCTCGCTTTTGGAAGTCAACGAACGAATCGGATTGCGCGATTTGTTCCAGAACCTGAAGCGAGAACTCCCGCGAGGCCTCAGACCCCGCTCGGGATGGCGCATCGAGGGGAAAGCGCCTTCATCCGCCAATGCGCTAAGAGCCGCGACCTATGAAATCTCCTTGTCCCGAAAAGATCTGGACTCGCTCGAAGCGCCGGATTCACGGGTCAGAGCCACCATTGGAGAGTTCATGAATGAGGAGCACATTGAAATAACCCGCGAACACAAGGGAAAGATAAAACATTTCGACGCTCGGCCATCCATCACGCGATTTTCGCTCGAATCATCGACGAATGCCGCCATCCGCCTGCACCTCACGCTGCGCTACGGAGACGGCGTAAAACCGAAGGTAACCGAAATACTCGCCAGATGTTTCGGGTTATCTCCCGAGGCGTGCCTTAGAACCCGGATTCGGAAAATATCCGTCCACTGGAGAGCGGGAGCATCCCGCGCGATAGAACATGCCGTCTGAAATCGTCGTCAACGCCGAACCGTTCGAGACGCGCGTCGCTCTGCTCGAAAACGGAGTCGCGGCCGAGCTTTATATCGAACGCGAAAGCGGCAAAAGCATCGTCGGCAACATCTATAAGGGAAAAGTAACGAAAGTGCTGCCGGGAATGCAGGCGGCGTTCGTGGACATCGGACTGGAAAAGGCGGGCTTTCTCTACGTGAGCGACGTGGACACCATCGAGTCCATCGAGAATTACAGGAAACTCGCTGCCGAACAGGCGGACGACGACGATGACCTCGATTTCGATGGCAACGATTTCAGTAACGGGGACGAACACGAGGGCGTCAAGGAAGAACAGCAAAACGGTTCGCATCGAAACCTCATCGGGAGACGTTCGCGCCGTTGGGAGGAAGAACGCCACATCGAAGACCTGCTCAAAGACGGTCAGGACGTCATCGTCCAGGTCAGCAAAGAACCCTTGGGTACGAAAGGCTCCCGGCTGACGAGCTACATCACCCTGCCCGGCCGATACGTGGTCTACATGCCGACGATCAAACAAATCGGCATCAGCAGGCGGATCGAGAACGAAGAAGAAAGGAAAAGACTCAAAAAACTCGTCCGCAAGAACCGCCAACCAGGAGCCGGGTACATCGTGCGTACGGCGAGTGAAACCATGCCGGCGCAGGACATTCAGGCAAACGTGAACTTCCTGCACGCGCTTTGGGACGATATTCTGATCAAAAACGAATCGGCTTCCGCGCCATCGCGGATTCATTCGAATTTGAACATCATCGAGCGGACTGTAAGGGATTTGTTCAATTCCAGCGTCGACAAGATGATCATCGACGACAAGGAACAATATCTGAAGACCAGAAGATTCCTGCAAAGCTACTACCCGCATCTGGTTCCCAAACTCCACCATTACGACGGAGATGAGCCGATATTCGACCATTTCGGCGTTGAACTCGAACTCGAGCGCGCGCTCGGGCAACGCGTGTGGCTCAGGAACGGCGGCTACATCGTGATTGATCAGACCGAGGCGCTTACGACGATCGACGTCAACACCGGACGATTCGTGGGCAAGAAGAGCCCGGAGGAGACAATTCTCGAAACAAATCTGGAAGCGGTGCGAGAAATCGTAGCCCAATTGCGTCTGCGCAACCTGGGCGGAATCATCATCGTCGATTTCATCGACATGGAGAAAGAGGAAAACAAGGAAAAAGTATTCAATACCTTCAAGGAGGAACTCAGAAAAGACCGTTCGCGCACCAACATCTTGAAGATAAGCGAGTTGGGGCTCGTCGAGATGACCCGGAAGCGCGTTCGCGACAGCATCCAGAGAACGCTCTGCACCTCATGTCCCTATTGCGAAGGACGCGGACAGGTGAAATCCGCAGTCTCTGTGAGTTATGAAGCCATGCGAGAGGTGCGCCGCATGAGGAGAGCGCACAAGGATGCCGCAAAATTCCTCATCAACATCCACCCCGAGGTCGTGGACATCCTCCTCGACGAGGAAAGAAGGCACGTGGAAGAACTTGAAAGCCTCCTTAACATACAGCTCGTCATCAAGGGCGATGCCGAACTGCATCGCGAAGGTTTCGAAGTCGTCCGGCTGTAAATGAGGGTCTGGCGGTTTTTCGTGATTTTGCCGCCTCCGAGGACAGACGATATGTGGCGGAGTGTATGCGCATCGGCGTGCGCTATGTTGGTAGCAGGGTGCGCCAATTTTGCACAACTGAACCCGGAAACCACCCCTTCGCAAGCGTCCCGAAGTGCTTCTGACATCAAGGCGCTTACAAATGAATTGTCCTCGGCCAGGGAGCGAAACACGCGGCTCGCGGCTCAAATGTCCGAATCCGCCAGAAAAATCGAGGCGCTGACCCAAAGTGTTCGCGACTTAAAAAAGAAAAACAGCACCCTGGAAGCCACTGTGGAAAGATTGAGACGGGAAAACATCATCGCAAAGAGCTTCCCTGTTCCCTCGCCATCCCGAAAGCCGATGAAAGCGCCAAAACCATCCCCCGGAATGCGAGCCGCAACGTCGAAAAAACCCGGACGAGCGTCAATCACTCCGCAAACTCTCTACAACAAGTCATATCGCGCCGTCAGGGACGGGAAAAACAAGGAAGCCATTCGCGGGTTTCGCCGTTTCTTGCACCTGTTTCCCAAAAGTCAGTTGGCGGCTCACTCCCAATATTGGCTCGGGGAGGCCTACTACGCCCTCAACCGATATCCCGAGGCTCTGGATGAGTTTCTCAACCTCATTGCAAGATACCCCAAGAGCCGGAAAATTCCCGACGCCTATTACAAACGAGGGCTTATCTATATCCGGCGCGCACTTTCCCTCAACGCCACGCTCGAATTTGAAAACTTGCTGGAAAAATTTCCCGCACATCCTCTAGCCGAAAAAGCGAGGGTTCAACTCCAAAATCTCAGACACTACACCCCCAGAAAACCTTGATGGGAATAAATGAACCACTCTCCCCTCGCCCCTGAACTTTTCTATCTCTTGACACGAGATACGGACTCCGTGTTATGGGTTCAGGAGTGATTTACGCCGGAGATCGTGAATGAAAACCTCAAACCCCACGGTGCGCTTCGAGAACCGAGACTCTCTGAGCGAAGCCGATGTATGGCTCGTCTTACAAACCCTCCCGGGCATGACGCCGGAGCGCCTGAGCCGGCTGACCGAAGCGTTTGAACGCCCGAGGGAAGCCTTCGAAGCGCCCGCCGACGTATTCGCGCGCCTTTGCGGCCGAAAAGCGCGTGAAGTTCTCGACAAGGATTCTCCGCTCGATTTGGCCGCAAGGATCCGTCAGGAGGCGTCGAAACTGGGCGTAGGGATCATCACACGCGATTCGACCCAATACCCCGAGACCCTGCGCGAGATTTACGCCCCGCCGGGCGCATTCTTCACGGAAGGGGAAATCCTGCCCGCAGACCGCCTCGCCGTCGCCATCGTCGGCATGCGGCGCCCGACGGACTATGGGAGGCGGGTGGCGAGACAACTAGCGTCCGATCTAGCCAGCAAAGGTGTCACCATCGTCAGCGGCATGGCTTACGGCATCGATGCGGAAGCCCACAAGGCCGCGCTCAATGCGGGAGGCAGAACCATCGCCGTCCTAGGGTGTGGTCTGACCCAGAACTATCCGGCCGAGCATAAGGAACTCAGGGAGGAGATCGCCGTCCACGGAGCCGTGATATCTGAATTTCACCTTCGCGCTCATCCGAGAAAAGAGAATTTTCCCAGGAGAAACCGCCTCATCAGCGGCTTGTCCCTGGCGACGGTTGTCGTTGAGGCCGCGCAGCGAAGCGGCGCGCTCCTCACCGCCCGGCTGGCGCTCGAGCAAGGACGCGAGGTGATGGCCGTTCCGGGGCCCGTTCATACCCAGAAAAGCGCTGGCTGCCACCACCTGCTCAAAGAGGGGGCGCATCTGGTGGAAAACGCGGGCGACATTGTCGCCGCCCTTCCAGAATACACCCGAAATATGCTAGATAATCCAGCGCAGATTCGAGTCAAGGGGTTGGGGCCTGAAAAAAGCGACGTTCAAGCAGTCCCGAAAGCGACGCCGCACCCGAATCTCACGGAGGATGAAAACGCGCTTTTGCGTTTGCTGGAGAATGGGGACAACACCATAGAGGGATTGACCCAGAAACGGGGCCTGCCGGCGCAGGAAGTTTCATCCGCCCTTTTGCGCCTGGAATTGGAAGGACTCGTGAGACAAACGACCTCGGGAATATATGAGCGGATTGTATGACGGAGCGCACGGCTTGCTGGCCGATAGGGAATTTTAGATTTGCGCTGTGAATTTCCCCCGAAAGAAGCATCGGATTCGATGAACCGGCTCCGCAAGGCGCAAACGAGCGCAAATCGAGGAACGATAGCCGCCCGCCAGGAAAATTCATCCGAAGACAGCGCCCCGAACAACAACCGGCGGGCATGAGAAAGTAAATGACCGACAAAAAAACCTCGAACAAAGCGGCCTCGAAGCGACCCTCCGCCCGGAGAAATACCCGGAAAAGCGCTTCTCGAACCCCGCAAGACGGCAAATCCGCCCCTAAGCTCCTCATCGTGGAATCGCCGACGAAAGTGCGCACCATCCAGAAATTCCTGGATTCGGATTTCGATATCCTCGCATCGCTAGGCCACGTGCGGGATTTGCGAAAAACGGGTGAGCGAAAAATGGGAATCGACGTCCACAACGACTTCAAGGCCGATTACGGCGTCATTCAGGGAAAAGCGAAGACCATCGACCAGTTGCGCAAGGCCGCCAGGGCGGCGAAAGAAATTTATCTGGCCCCGGATCCGGACCGCGAGGGCGAGGCCATCGCCTGGCATATCCAGGAACTCCTTGGGGGTTCTGACGCCGAAAGCGAATTTTATCGGGTGACGTTCAACGAGATTACCAAACGCGCAGTGCAGGAGGCGCTCCTGAAACCCGGTCGAATCGACCAGAGAAAAGTGGACGCGCAGGAGACCCGCAGAAAGCTGGACAGAATCGTTGGCTTCAAGCTCTCCGGCGAAATACTATGGAACAAGGTCGCCTTCGGCTTGAGCGCAGGCCGGGTGCAGTCGGTCGCTCTGAAACTAATTTGCGAGCGCGAAGACGCGATAGAGGCCTTCGACCCGAAAGAATACTGGAGCATCACGGCGCATCTCGAAAAAAGAGGTTTCGAGCCCCCCTTCGAAGCCAAGCTCCACCGAATCGACGGAAAAGATGCGGAAATACCGGACGAAACCAGGGCGATGGCGCTCGCAGAGAGAATAGCCGCCGGCGCTTTAAGGGTTTCCGGAGTCGAGAAAAAAGAGCGTCGGCGCAGGCCGCCCGCTCCTTTCATCACCAGCACACTGCAACAGGAAAGCTCCGGCAAACTGCGCTACGGCGCGAAGAAAACCATGCGCATCGCCCAGTCGTTGTACGAGGGGGTGAACCTGGGGCGCGAAGCGGGCAACATCGGCCTCATCACCTACATGAGAACGGATTCCGTGCGCTCCGCGCCGGAGGCCGTCGCCGCGGCGCGCGCCTATATCGAGGCGAAATACGGACAAGACCACCTCCCCGCAAAACCCAACGTCTTCAAGACGAGAGAGACGGCCCAGGATGCGCACGAGGCGATTCGGCCCACCGACATCGGGCTCACGCCCGACAAGGTGCGCGCCTACCTGAAACCGGAGCAACTCTCGCTCTACCGCCTTATTTGGAGGCGCTTCCTCGCAAGCCAGATGGCGCCGGCCGTCTACGACCAGACGAGTGTGGACATCACTCCCGACCGACAGGCGCCAAGCGGCGCAGAGGATGAGGAGCTTCTTCTGCGTGCGAGCGGCTCGGTCCTCAAGTTCAGGGGTTTCTTGAGGGTATACCAGGACGACTCCAAACCGGGGAGCGAGGCGGAAGCCCCGAATGCCGGGACGTCCAACTCCGGGCAGGACAGGCTCCTGCCTCCTCTTGAGAGTGGAGACCCTCTATCGCTCATAAAATCCGAATCCGCGCCCACCGGCGTCGCCGCCGATCAGCACTTCACCCAGCCTCCGCCGCGCTACACGGAAGCCTCCCTGGTGAAGGAACTCGAAGAAGACGGCGTGGGCCGTCCGAGCACCTACGCGAGCATTCTGGACACCCTGGAGAAACGCAAATACGTCACCATTGAGAGAAGGCGCAGGCAGTTCACGCCCTCCTCGCTCGGTCGGGAGGTGAACCGCCTTCTCATCCAGGGTTTTCCCGATCAAATCGACGTGGGCTTTACGGCGAAGATGGAAAAATATCTCGACGACATCGAGAACGGGACGACGCCGTGGCTGCCCGTGATGAGAGATTTCTACGACAACTTCGACAGGAAAATTCAGATAGCCAAAAAGGAATTGCCGAATATCAAGACCAAGGGAGAGCCCATCGGCAGAAACTGCCCCGAATGCGAGCGCGAGTTGGTGAAAAAATTCAGCAAGAACGGCTGGTTCATCTCCTGCTCGGGATATCCGGACTGCCGTTATTCGGAGGACATCTCCACTGAAAGCGAAGCCGAGCCGGAAGCGGCGGAAGAGTTGGCCCGCATCGAGGAAGTCGCCCAGCCTTGCGAGGAATGCGGCGCGCCGATGCAGGCGAAACGAGGACCTTATGGAATATATCTCTCCTGCACGGTGTTTCCCGATGCGCACAAGAAAAGAAAGGCGTTCGGCAACGGACAGTCTCCTGCCGCTCCCAAATCGACCGGCGTGCCCTGTCCCACAGAAGGTTGCAGCGGAGAATTGGTAGAGCGGCGCTCCCGCCGCACCGGGAAGCCCTTTTACGGGTGCAGCCGCTTCCCGGCGTGCAAGACGGTCTCCTGGGATTGGCCCGTGGCGCAGCCCTGCCCTTCCTGCGGCAACCCCGTTCTCACCATCAAGACGACCAAAAAGAACGGGAGTCAGCTTGTTTGTCCGCAAAAAGAATGCGGACATGCGGTAGAATGTCCTCCTGAGTTCATCGAACGGATGGAAGCCTCGAAAACCACTCCCGCCCGGGAGGCTTCGGCTTGAGCGACAGACTGCGGATCATCGGCGGCGGCCTTGCGGGCTGCGAGGCCGCCTGGCAGGCAGCGAAACGAGGCGTCGAAGTCGACCTCTACGAGATGCGTCCCCACAAGAAAACGCCCGCGCATGAAACCAGCGGATTGGCCGAACTCGTCTGCTCGAACTCGTTTCGCTCCAATTCCATGGAAAACGCCTCGGGCCTCCTCAAAGAAGAAATGCGCAAGCTCGACTCAATCATCCTGCGGGGCGCAGACTCCTGCCGGGTTCCCGCTGGTCTGGCGCTGGCCGTCGATCGGGCGTCTTTCAGCAAAACGGTCACCGAAGCGATCGAAAACGATCCGCGAATCACCATCCACAGAGAAGAAATCAGGGATTTGGAGGATAAAACCCTCACCATCGTCGCCACCGGCCCGCTTACCAGCGATTCCCTCTCCGCGGAAATCGCCCGCCTCACGCAGGGCAAGTATCTGTATTTCTACGACGCCATTTCGCCCATCCTGTCTGCGGACAGCATCGACATGTCAGTGGCGTTCACCTGCTCGCGTTACGGCAAAGGCAACGAAGAGGGCGGAGAGGGCGACTATCTGAACCTGGGCCTCAACGAATCGCAATATTATCAATTCGTCAAGGATCTCCTCGCCGGTGAGAAAATCCCCCTCAGGGAGTTTGAACGCGCCATCTATTTCGAGGGCTGCCTCCCTCTTGAGGAAATGGCCGCCCGGGGAAAAGACACACTGGCGTTCGGACCCATGAAGCCTGTGGGTCTCGAGCATCCCGAAACGGGAGAGACGTACTGCGCGGTCGCTCAGCTAAGGCGCGAGGATTTGACGGGAGATTACTTCTCAATGGTGGGCTTTCAGACCAGGTTGCGCTACCCCGAACAAAAGCGCATCTTCTCGACGCTGCCCGCTCTCGGGAACGCGCGCTTTTTGCGCTACGGAAGTCTACACCGCAATACCTACATCAACGCGCCGCGCCTGATGCGGATTACCCTGCAACTCAAGCGTCACCCGCATATTTTCATGGCGGGCCAGCTCACCGGCGTGGAGGGATATCTCGAATCGGCCGCCATCGGCTTGATCGCCGGGATGAACACGGCCGCCCTCATCCAGGAAGAACCCATCACTCCCCCGCCACCGACGACGGCGCTCGGCGCCCTGAATCGCTACATCATCGAGGCGAACCCGAGAAACTTCCAGCCCATGAACATCAACTTCGGCCTCTTTCCGCCCCTGGAAAAGCGCGTCCCCAAGAAGTTCAGGAAAAAGCACGTCACCAATCGCGCCATCGAGGATATGGAGCAATGGAGAAGCAAACTCGCCTCACAAACAGCCTGAGCGAAGCCCGGGAGTTGTTCGAGGCGCACCTGCGCGATGAGCGCGACAGTTCGGAGCACACGCTTCGCGCATACGCGGCGGATCTGAAGGAATTCGACGATTTTCTCACCGATTGGGCGCAAAAGCCGGTTCCGCTGGATGAAATCGACTCTCTGGCCGTCCGCGGCTATCTCGGATTTCTGTACCGAAAGGGAGTCTCGCCGACGACCGTAAACCGGCACCTTTCGAGCATACGCAGCCTGTTTCGCTTCTTGAGGCGAGAGGGCTTCCCCCTGGGCGACCCGGCGGGAGAAGTACCCTCACCCAAAGAAACCAGGCCTTTGCCGACCTTCTTGCCCGTGGATGACGCCGTCCGACTCATGGAGATGCCCGACACCTCGACCCCCGAGGGACTTAGAGACAAGGCGATCTTCGAGCTTCTCTACGGATCGGGCTTGCGGGTCAGCGAATTGACGGGTCTGAACCGCGCCGATCTGAACATGGCGGAGAGACTCATCCGCGTTCGCGGAAAAGGAAGAAAAGAGAGAATCGTGCCCATCACCAAGGAGGCGGCGAAAGCCGTAGCCAACCATCTTGCACATATAGAAGCAAACCCTCTTGATGATTCGCCCCTTTTCATCAACAAGCGGAACAAGAGAATCTCCCCGGCCTTCGTGCGCTCTATTTTCCGCGCATATGAAAAAAAAGGCGGTTTCAGCTATCATTTCACCCCGCATGCCCTTCGCCATACGGCGGCGACGCATTTACTCGAGAGCCAAGAGGCCGACCTTCGCTCGATCCAGGAGTTGTTGGGACACGCGAGCCTCTCCACGACGCAAAGATACACGCAGGTGGACTTCTCTCACCTGCGCGCCGTGTATGACGACGCGCACCCCAGGGCGAAGACGAAACCCGAACGAGGACGATAGATGACGACGCCAGGCGCAATCATCCACTCCACCACGATTCTCGCGCTGCGCTACAATGGGCAAACGGCTCTGGGCGGGGACGGGCAGGTCACCATGGGAAACGCGGCGGTGAAGCACGGCGCCGTGAAAATCCGCAAGCTCGGTGACGGCAAGGTGCTCGCCGGTTTCGCGGGTTCGGCTTCCGACGCCATCGCCCTGTTCGAACGGTTCGAAGGAAAGCTCGAAGAATATCGGGGGAATCTGTCGCGCGCCGCCGTGGAGATGGGCAAGGACTGGCGGACGGACAGGGTACTTCGCCGCCTGGAAGCTCTCCTCGCCGTGGCGGATAAGGAAACCTCTCTCATTCTCTCGGGTACGGGCGACATCATCGAGCCCGATGACGGCGTACTCGGAATCGGCAGCGGCGGTCCCATGGCCATCGCCGCCGCGCGCGGCATTTTGAGCCTCGAACCCGACCTCGATGCCGATGAAATCGTAAGGAAATCTCTGGAAATCGCAGCGGACATCTGCGTCTACACCAACAGCAACATTTCAGTGGAAACCCTTTGATGGAAAACCTCACCCCCGCACGAATCGTCGAGGAACTCGACCGCTATGTCGTCGGCCAGAAAGACGCCAAGCGAGCCGTGGCGGTTGCCCTCAGAAACCGCTGGCGCAGGCAGCAACTGCCGCCCGAGATGGCCGAGGACGTGGCGCCCAAGAACATCATCATGATAGGCCCCACCGGCGTCGGGAAGACCGAGATCGCAAGACGCCTGGCCAAACTGGCGAAAAGCCCGTTCATCAAGGTCGAGGCCAGCAAATTCACCGAGGTGGGCTACGTGGGCCGCGATGTGGAGAGCATGATTCGCGACCTCGTCGAACTGGCGCGAAACATCGTTCAGGAGGAGCAGCGCGACATCAACAAGAGCAAGGCCCAGGAACTCGCCGAAGAACGCCTGCTCGATTTGCTGCTGCCGCGTCCCCCGGGATTCGGCGCGCTTGATGAGCGAGGCCAATCCCGCGACCCGCTCGGCGAGGAGAGCTATCAGCGTTCGCGGGAGAAGTTTCGCTCCCTGCTCCTCGAGGGAAAACTCGACGACCGGGAAGTGGAGATAGAAGTGGCGGACAGAGGCCCCGAAATTCACTTCATGGGCGGGAGCGACATGGAGCAGATCGGCATCAACATGAAGGAAATCATGGGAAACTTCATGCCCCAGACCCCCAAGAGCAGGCGCATGAAGGTGCCCGAAGCTTTCGAGTATCTCGCCCAGGATGAGGCGGACAAGCTCATCGACCCGGACAACCTGAACGCCGAGGCCATCGAGCGCACCGAGCAGTCCGGCATCGTATTTCTCGATGAGGTCGACAAGGTCGCCGCCCAGAACAACGGGAGAGGAGGCCCCGACGTCTCGCGCGAAGGCGTGCAAAGAGACCTGCTCCCCATCGTGGAAGGCTCTACGGTACAGACCAAGTACGGCCCGGTGAAGACGGACCACATCCTCTTCATCGCGGCGGGCGCGTTCCACATGGCCAAGCCCTCGGACCTCCTGCCCGAACTCCAGGGCCGCTTCCCCATCCGCGTGGAACTCGACTCCCTGGACCGCGATGATTTCATCCGCATCCTCCAGGAACCCGAAAACGCGCTTGTGCGCCAATACCCCGCCCTTCTGGCGACGGAGGGCGTCAACATCACATTCGGGGAAGACGCCGTGAAAGAAGTGGCCGACTTCGCCTTCCGCATCAACGAGCAGACCGAGAACATCGGCGCCAGAAGACTTCACACCATCATGGAACGACTTCTCGAGGAAATTTCCTTCCGGGCGCCCGAGATGTCCGGCGAAAGCGTGGAGATAGACGCCGCCTACGTGCGCGAGCGCCTGAGCGACATCGTCGAAGACCTTGACTTGAGCCGTTATATTCTCTAAACCTTCTCCCCTTCCCTCTTGGCCTTGCGCCCTGGGGGAGTGTATATTTCTCGGCTTATGACGAGAAAGCCGTATTCCATTCTCTGTTTTTGAAGGTTTGGACATGGAACCGAGAGACAGGGCGGCGACGCTGGTTGAAGCGCTGCCCTACATCCAACAGTTCGCGGGCAAGACCATCGTCGTCAAATACGGCGGCGCGGCCCAGGTGCAGCCGGAACTTCACGCTCCGTTCGCCCAGGACATCGTGCTGCTCAAGTACGTGGGTATCAACGTGGTCGTCGTCCACGGCGGCGGCCCCCAAATCGGCGAGACACTCAAGAAGATTGGCAAGACCAGCGAGTTCATCGAAGGCCTCCGGGTGACGGACGAGGAAACCGTCGGCGTGGTGGAGATGGTGCTTTCCGGCGCTACGAACAAGAGCATCGTGAGGCTCATCAACCGGCACGGTGGGAACGCCGTGGGCCTTTCCGGTTCGGACGCAGGCCTCACGACGGCGAAAAAACTGATCATGAGCAGAAAAGGACCAAGCGGGGAGGACATGGAGTATGACCTGGGGCGCGTCGGCGAGGTGCTGGCGATACAGCCCGACATCATCCACCACCTCACCGACGGCGGCTTCATTCCCGTCATCGCGCCCCTTGGTGTTGGGCGGGACGGCAACGTTTACAACATCAACGCCGACTCGGCAGCCGGCGCCATTGCCGGAGCCCTTCACGCGGAAAAATTCATCCTCCTGACGGACGTGCCCGGTATTCTGGGCGATGACGAGAACCTCATCAGCACCATCAGGCGCGATGACGTCAAAAGGCTCAAAGAAGAGAAAATCGTCACCGGCGGGATGATCCCGAAAGTCGCCGCGTGTCTGGACGCCCTCTCATCGGACGTCACGAAAACCCACATCGTCGACGGCAGGGTTCCTCACGCCGTACTGCTCGAAGTGTTCACGGATGAAGGCGTGGGCACGCAAATCGTCAGATAGCTTCTTTTTTGGGGAAAAGCATGGACAACGCCACACTGATCTCGGACGCCGCACTCAACGTCGCCCCCACGTACGGGCGCTACCCCATCGCCCTGGTTCGCGGCGAGGGATGCCGCGTCTGGGATGCGGACGGGAAAGAGTATCTGGATTTCGTATCCGGCCTGGCGGTGTGCAACCTGGGGCATTGCCACCCCGGCGTCGTAGACGCCATCAGGGGACAGGCCGGAAAACTCATCCACGTCTCGAACCTCTACCACATCGAGCCCCAGATCGAGTTGGCGAAGAAGCTCAACCGGCTCTCTTTCGGCGACAAGACGTTTTTCTGCAACAGCGGCACGGAGGCAGTCGAGGCGGCACTCAAACTCGCCAGAAAGTATTCGTTCAAAAAATACGGGGAAGGCCGACACGAGATACTGAGCTTCGACATGAGTTTCCACGGCCGCACCATGGCCTCGCTCACCGCCACGGGTCAGACGAAGTTTCACGGGGCGTTCAAGCCTCTGCTGCCCGGGTTCCGGTACTTGCCCTTCGGCGATTTGGAGTCGGTGGCCGCCTCGGTTTCGGAGCAGACCTGCGCCATCATGGTGGAGCCCATCCAGGGCGAGGGCGGCGTGAACGTGCCGCCTGATGGCTATCTCAAGGGTTTGCGCGAAATTTGCGACGCGAACGATCTCCTCCTTCTCTTCGACGAGGTCCAAGTCGGTCTGGGCAGGACGGGAAAACTCTGGGCGTATGAGCACGAGGGCGTCGCGCCCGACGCCATGAGCCTCGCGAAGGCCCTTGCCGGCGGAACCGCCATCGGCGCGCTGGTCGCCTCGGACAAGGCCATGGCGTTCGAACCGGGAGATCACGCCGCCACGTTCGGCGGCAATCCCCTGGCCACCGCCGCGGGATGCGCCGCGATGGACGCCATCACCGCGCCCGGATTCCTCGAACACGTACAGGAGATGGGAGCGTACGCCACCGCGGGACTCGAGGAATTGGCGACGCGGCACGCCATCATCAAGGACATCCGGGGCAAGGGGCTGATCATCGGCTGCGAAGTGGACGTGGACGCGACATCCATCGTCACGAAGGGTCTGGATGCGGGCTTTTTGCTCAACGTGGCCGTCCAGAAGGTCATCCGGCTCATCCCTCCCCTCGTCGTGGAAAAAGGGATGATCGACAAGCTGATGAATTTCTTGGATGAGGCGCTGGCGGAACTGGCGAAATGAAAAAGCGCGACTACCTCACAGGCTTTGAACTGAGCGCCGCGCAAACGCGCGAACTCATCGAGGAGGCGCTCGTCCAGAAAAAAGAAACGGCGCAGGGGAAACTACGCCCCGCGCTGGCGGGAAAGAACTTTGCGCTTATCTTCGAAAAACACTCCACGAGGACGCGGGTTTCCTTCGAGGCGGGCCTCACCCAACTGGGGGCCAGCACCATTTTCCTCGCGCCGAACGACACACAGATCGCCCGTGGGGAAACCCCCGCGGACAGCGCCAAGGTGCTGAGCGAATACGTGGACGGCATCGTCGTCAGAACATATGCCCATGCGCGCGTGGAGGAAATCGCTGCGAACGCGAGCGTCCCCGTGGTCAACGGCCTCACGGACCTGCACCACCCTTGCCAGGCGCTCGCCGATTTCCTGACGATGAGGGAACGCTACGGCACGCTCGAAAATCTCAAGCTCGCCTATCTGGGCGACGGGAACAACGTGCTGCATTCGCTGCTCATCGTGGGCGCATTGAGCGGCGTCGACGTTTGCGCCGCGTGCCCGAAAGAGTATTGGCCGGACTCCGAAGTCCTGGAGCAGGCCCGAAACACGGCGCGAGAATCGAACGCGCAAATCCACGTCACCGAGAGCGTGGAAGAAGCCTGCGCGGGCGCCCACGCCGTCTACACGGACGTGTGGGCTTCCATGGGACAGGAAGCTGAGAACGAACGCCGCCAGAAAGACCTGGCCCCGTACCAGGTGAACGAGGGCGTGTTCCGGGGCGCGAACGAGGACGCCGTTTTCATGCACTGCCTCCCCGCCCACAGGGGGGAGGAGGTGACGGCGGAAGTCATCGACGGCCCGAGGAGCGTCGTTTTCACGCAGGCCGGAAATCGGCTCCACGCACAGAAGATTCTCCTTCAAATCCTGGCCGGAGGAAGTGATGGCGACTAAGCCGAGCAGGGTCGTCCTCGCCTACTCGGGCGGGCTGGACACCTCCGTCATGCTCAAGTGGATCAAGGAAACATACGAATGCCCCGTCGTGGCCTATGCGGCGGACGTCGGTCAGGGCGCGGGCGAGCTCGACGGTTTGGAGGAAAAGGCGCTGGCCACGGGCGCGGAGTCCTGCCACATCCTGGACTTAAGGGAAGAATTCGCGCGCGACTATATCTTCCCCATGCTGCGCGCAGGCGCCGTTTATGAGGGAGCCTATCTGCTGGGGACATCCATCGCCAGGCCGCTCATCGCGAAAGGCCACATGGACGTCCTCAGAAAAACGGGGGGCGACGCCGTCGCCCACGGCGCGACGGGCAAGGGGAACGACCAAGTGCGCTTCGAGTTGACCTACGCCTCCATCGACCCGGACGTCGCCATCATCGCGCCCTGGCGCGACTGGGACTTCGGGGGGCGCTCCCACCTCATCGCCTACGCGGAAAGACACGGCATCCCGATACCCGTGACGGCGGAAAAGCCCTATTCGATGGACAGGAACCTCCTGCACATCAGCTTCGAGGGCGGCGTTCTGGAAGACCCCTGGGCGGAGCCGCCCGAGGACATGTACGTCTTGAGCCTATCGCCCGAAAATGCGCCCGACGCGCCCGAGTACGCCGAAATCGAATTCGAGAAGGGCGACCCCGTGGCCTTGAACGGGGAACCTTTCTCGCCGGTCGCCATGATGGAGCGGCTCAACGCGCTGGCCGGCGCACACGGCGTGGGCCGGGTGGATCTGGTCGAAAACCGCTTTGTTGGCATGAAGAGCAGGGGCGTCTACGAGACGCCCGCGGGCACGGTGCTGCACGCGGCGCGCCGGGCCGTGGAATCCCTCACGATGGACCGGGAAGTCATGCAGCTGCGCGATTCCCTGATCCCCAAATACGCGCAACTCGTCTACAACGGCTTCTGGTTCGCGCCCGAGCGGGAATTCCTGCAGTCCGCCATCGACGGGGCTGCGGAATCGGTCTGCGGCATGGCCCGTGTGAAACTCTACAAGGGCTCTTGCAGCGTCGTGGGCAGAAAAGCGCCCGAGAACCTGACTCTATACCGTTCCGACCTCGCCACCTTCGAGGAAGACGCGGTGTATTCCCAAAAAGACGCGGAAGGGTTCATCCGCCTGAACGCCTTGCGGCTGCGGGTGCGCGCACAACGCGATTCTCAATAAAATTCCAGGACTTAGAACCTAAGACTGCACGGAATCTTCTGTTGAGTGGGGACGCTGAACGAAGAATTCATGATCCGGGCGTGGATGGATGAATGCTCTCCCGGGCTGAAACTCCTTACCCTTACGAGATTGAATCAGGCCTTGGCGGCGGAGCTTCTCTTGCTTCGGGAGCCGCGGCGCGCCGACTCCGGCCACGACAGCAGGATGGGGCTCGCCACGTAGATGGAGGAATACGTACCGGCCACGATGCCCACTGCGAGGGCGAACGCCACGTCGGAGATTATGTCGCCCCCCAGAATGAGGAACGCCAGCACCGCGACCAGCGTGGTACCCGATGTGAGCAACGTGCGCGAGAGGGTCTGGTTGATGGATTTGTTGACGAGTCCCGAAAACTCGGCCCGCCTCGAAGCGCGCGTATTCTCGCGGATTCGGTCGAACACGACGATGGTGTCGTTCAGTGAATAACCGATAATCGTCAAGACGGCCGCCACGATGGGGAGTGAGAACTCCTTGCCGGAGAGGGAGAAGACGCCCAGCGTGATGATGACGTCGTGCAAAAGCGCCACGACCGAGGCGATGGCCTGTCGGAACTGGAACCTGAAACTAATGTAGATCAGGATGCCGATGAGGGCGAAGAGCATGCTGCTGAGCGCCTTCTGGCGCAGGTCCGCACCCACTTTGGGACCCACCATCTCGGTTCTGCGCATCTCGAACGCGTCTTTGCCGAATTTCTTGACGAGCGCGCCTTTCACGACGGATTCGACACCCTTGATGTCGCCCGAGCTTTTCTCCACGCGAATCAGGAACTCTCCCTCGGAGCCGAAATTCTGGATGACGGTATCGCCCAAAGAGAGTCCGGCGATGGCGCTTCGAATATCTCCAATCGGCTTGGCCTCTTTGAATTGCACCTGAACCAGCGTTCCGCCGGTGAAATCGATGCCGTAGTTGATCCCCTTGGTCATAAGCAGGAGCAGGGACAGCAAGACGAACGCGGTGGAGACGCCGACGAAGAGCTTGATTTTGCCGATGATGTCGTATGATGCGTCTGGCCGGATGATCTCCATTAGATGCTCAAACTCCTCACGTCGGTTCGGTACAAGAAGAAGTCATAGACGAATCGGGTGACGAATATCGCCGTAAACATGCTCGCCACGATGCCGATGCTCAAGGTGACGGCGAATCCCTTGATGGGGCCCGTCCCGAACTGCAGGAGCACGAGCGCCGCGATGAGCGTCGTTACGTTCGCGTCGAGAATCGTGAGGAATGCCTTGCCGTAACCCGAATCGATCGCGGAGCGAATGGTTTTCCCCAGTCGCAACTCTTCGCGGATGCGCTCAAAGATCAGGACGTTGGCGTCCACCGCCATCCCAACCGTGAGTACGATGCCGGCGATTCCCGGCAGGGTCAGCGTTGCGCCGAAAAAACCGAGCGCGCCCATGAGTATCAAGAGGTTGAACAAAAGCGCCATGATGGCCACCGCGCCGCTCAACTTGTAGTAGACCCCCATGAATATCAGAACGAGAATGAAGCCGACGATGATGCTGATAAGACCCTGCCGCACGGAATCGGCCCCCAGCGATGGGCCGACGTTTCTTTCCTCCAAAACCTCCACTGGAGCGGGGAGAGCGCCTGCTCTTAAGGCAATCGCCAGATCCGTCGCTTCTTCGAGCGTGAAGCTTCCCGTTATCTGCGCCCTGCCCTGGCTGATACGTTCCTGAATCACGGGCGCGCTGTAGATGACGCCGTCGAGCACGATGGCGAGGCGCCTGCCCACGTTGGCCGCCGTGAGGCGGTCGAACGCATCCGCACCTACCGAGTCGAACGCGATAGCCACGTAGGACTGGTTGAAGCGATCGCCGATTTCAACGCGCGCGTCCGTGAGGTTGTCCCCGGTCAGGGCGGCTTCTCTCTTGACCAGCAAGGGGGTGCGATCGAGCACCTCGCCCGTCTGCCTGTCTCTGGTCACCTGATAGAGAAGCTGGAGTCCCTCGGGCGCGCGGCCCCTTTCCACCGCGCTCGCGGCGTTGGCCTGGTTGTCCACCATCTTGAATTCCAGGAGCGCCGTCTTCCCGATCAAGGACTTCGCCCGGGAGGGATCCTCTACACCCGGAAGCTGGATGATGATGCGCCGCTCTCCCTGGCGCTGGAGCGTGGGTTCACGCACGCCGAACTGATCGATTCGGTTCCGAATCGTCTCGAGCGACTGAATGATAGCCTGCTCTTTCGTGCGCTCCACCTGTTGCGATGAGAGGAAATATGCGAACGTCGGCGGCGCGCCTTCTTCCCGCTCCAGGGTGAGGTCCGGGTAATTCTGCATCATCGAGAGGAAACGGCCCCTGTCGCCGGGGCGATGCAGGGTCACGGTCAGCCTCAAGCCGTCGCGCTTGAAGGCACGGGTCCTTATGTCGTCGATGGAAAGACGGTTTCGAAGTTCCGTGAAATAGCGGCTCATTTTCGATTCCACCGCCTTTTCGGACTGCACCTCGAGGACGAGATGAATCCCGCCCTGCAAATCAAGCCCGAGGTTGATGCGCTCATCCGGCGGCATCAGGTAAAACGCGGATACGGCGATTACAATGGCAATCAGGCCCGCCCGCCAACCTACACCCCTCATGAAACTCTCCTTACGCCGGGCGGCGCCGTGCCGCCCGCATCGAAAACCATATCACCGAATAACGGCGAAATGACTTCACTTTTGTTTTTCTGGCTTTTCTTTCCGGGGAGCCTTGTTCTGCTCCGCATTCGCGCTCGAACCCGCAGCCGTCACAAAAGATTTCTGCACGCGAATACGCACGTTCTCATCCACTTTCAGCGTCACGATGTCATCCTTGATTCTCGCCACTTCTCCCAGAATTCCACTCGCGACGACCTGATCGCCGGGCTTGAGAGCCTCCTGCATCCGGCGAATTTCCTGCTGCCTCTTCTGCTGGGGCCTGATCATGATGAAATAGATGATGGCGAAGATCATCAGGAACGGCGCCAGTTGAATCAGGAAGCTGGGCTGCCCTCCACCGCCGCCGGAAGGAGGGGCCATGGCGTATGCGACGGAAAAATCCGCCAACCATGCCGCTAGAGAATCCAACATCATCTACGTCTCCATGAAAAAAGCGCTTCGCCTGTCCTCATAGCCAAGGCTTCGTAGCAAAGCCCCCGCTCCTTGTCAACAAAGGCATTAAGAATCAGTCGCTTATTCTTGAGCGGACATCCCGGAAACAATGCGTCCCGAGCGGTCCCGCCGCAACCCGCCGCCTCCCGGAGGGCCTTCCGGATCCCGGCCCAAGGGTCCTGCGAGTTGCGCTTCCGCCCAGGACGAGAAACGGCCTTGTTGGATTTCCTCTCGCGCCCGCGCAAGCAGATCCTGGTAAAAATACAGGTTATGTATCGTCATGAGGCGCTGGCCCAGCGTTTCCCCCGCCTGGAACAAATGCCTGAGATACGCCCGGCTGTAGCCCTTTCGGCAAGTATAACATTTGCAACCGGGGTCGACAGGCTCAGCCGCCTCGGCGTGGACGGCATTCTTGATGGAGAGCCTGCCGCTCCATGAGAAGAGATTCCCGCGCCTCGCGTGGCGGGTCGGCATGACGCAATCGAACATGTCCGTCCCTCTGCGAATGCCGCGAATCAAATCCGCAGGCGTGCCCATTCCCATGACGTAGCGCGGCTTATCGAGCGGCAAGACGTCGGTCGCGGCGTCGAGAAGAGACTCCGTCTCCGCCTTCGCCTCCCCCAGGCAAAGGCCGCCGACCGCGTAGCCGGGAAAATCCATCTCCACCAATTCCCTGGCGCTTTGCGCCCGCAACTCCTGGAATCCCCCTCCCTGAACGATGCCGAAAAGCGCCTGACCCGCACGAGAGTGCGCCTCTTTTGCCCTTTCGGCCCAAAGGGTCGTTCGCGCGAGGGCCTGTTGGGCCTCATCCCGTGAATGGGGAAACCCCAGAGGCTCATCGAGCGCCATGGCGATGTCCGGCCCCAGGTTCTCCTGAATCTGGACGGCGCGCTCGGGCGTAAGCATCATACGCGCGCCATCGAGGTGGCTCTGAAAATCGATTCCCTCATCCGAAATCCTGGCGAGGGGCGCCAGGCTGAAGAGCTGGTATCCGCCGCTGTCGGTGAGAATCGGACCGTTCCAGCCCATGAACCTGTGAAGCCCGCCCAATCCGGCGATTACCTCATCGCCGGGCCTGAGCGACAAATGATATGCGTTGGCGAGAATAATTCGGCAGCCCGCCGCCGACAAATCTTCAGTCGCTAAAGTCTTTACAGTCGCCTGAGTGCCGACGGCCATGAAGGCGGGCGTGTCCACCTCGCCGTGCGGTAGCGCGAGGCGACCCGTGCGGGCCTTGCTCTTCGCGTCTCGCGCTGTAACGTGAAAACGCAGGGACGTATTCACAGGACTTCTATGGGCCCCTCGGAACTGCCTGCGATGAACTGGCGCACAAGAGGGTCTTGAGATGCGCGAACCTCATCCGGGCTGCCGGCGAACACCATCCTGCCCCTGTGCAGCATTCCGATGTAGTGGGCGAATTCGAGCACCTTTTCCACGTCATGGCTGATCATCAGGGAGGTAACCTGCAGGACTTCCTGCATCTGGACGATGAGGCGATGAATGGAGTCCGTGAGGATGGGGTCGAGCCCCGTCGTCGGCTCATCATACAAAATGATTTCAGGTTCGCGGATTATCGCTCTCGCCAGCCCAACGCGCTTCTTCATGCCGCCCGATAGCTGGGAGGGCATCCGCGATTCCACGCCGTCGAGCCCGACGAGGCGCAATGTCTCCCTGACCCGCTCGGTGATCTCCGGGCGCGTCAGGGCGGAGCGCTCCACCAGGGGGAACGCCACGTTCTCCTCCACCGTCATCGAATCGAACAGGGCCGCTCCCTGAAAGAGCATCCCGAACTTCGAGCGCGCCTCGTTGAGCCTTTTTCCATGCAATCTTGAAATGTCGTCGCCGTCCACGAGAATCTGACCACTATCGGGTCGAAGAAGACCGAGGGAATGCTTCAGCAAAACGCTTTTGCCCTCACCGCTCCGCCCGATGATGGCCGTGATGCGCCCGCCCGGAACCCGAAAATCCACGCCGCGCAAGACGTGATTCTCACCGAAACTCTTTTCTACCGCCTTGTATTCAATTTTCGTCACGACTGCTCTCGCCGGCTGGACCAATTATCCGCTACAGCTTGCGGACATGGGTCACCCGGCCCCCTCGCAGGTAGATTCTCGGCACGCGCATGCCCACCCCGCACATGATCTCATAAGGTATCGTCTCGGCCCTGTCAGCCAACTCCCCGCAACTGACGGCCCCACCACCCTGCTCTCCCAAAAGGACGACTTCATCCCCCGGCGCGACGCTTTCGATATTCGTCACATCCAGCGCCAGCATGTCCATGGATACGCGCCCCGCCACCGGAACCCGCAAGCCGCAAGCCAACGCGTCCGCGCGGTTGGAGAGAATGCGCGGATAGCCGTCCCCGTACCCCGCCGCCACGATTGCGATTCGACCGGGTGAATTCCTCTCATACGTTCCGCCATAGCCGACCGGCCGGCCCGCGTCCATCTCTTTTACCTGCAACACTCTCGCCACCCACGTCATGGCGCATTGAAGCGTCACGCTCTTCGAAAACTGGGGCGAGGAGCCATACAGCGCGATTCCCAGACGCACGAGATTGCCGGGCGCCTGGGGATAATTCAACAAGCCCGCGCTGTTCGCCATATGGACACAGGGGGGAAGCAGGTTTTTCTCCCCAAGCGCATGGATGAGCGCCTCCATCTCGCGAATCTGCGCGCCCGTCGCGGCCTCTCCATCTTCTTCGTCCGCCCGGGCGAAGTGGCTCATCAACCCGGCGACCTCGACCCTCTCCTCTCGGGATGTCCTCTCGAAGAAATCGACGGCTTCCGCCGGGCGCAATCCCAGACGCCCCATTCCCGTATCCACCTTGACGTGGACTCTGGCCTTCCTCCCTGCTACTCTCGCTGCGCTTGCCAAGCCTTCAATTTGCTCCATATGCCAGACGGCGACGTCGCAATCCGCCTCGATCAGCCTCCCCGCGTTATACGCCAACGTATCGCTCATCACCAATATGCGCGCATCGGCGAATCCGTCTCCCTCCTCGCGGTTACGGGCGGCGCGGAGCGATTCCGCCTCCTCGACCGTCGCCACGCCGAACCACCTCGCGCCCGACTCATACAAAGCGCGAGCAACCTCCACGCCCCCGTGCCCGTAGGCCTCCGCCTTCACGACGGCGAACGGCTCTTGCGAGACAAGCAGACTCGTCAGATTTTTATAATTTTGAATCAGGATGTCCAGATCGATGAAAACGGCGTTGCGATACCCCGACGGCAGCAAATGTTCACTCAAAAAGAAGGCCCCCTTTTTGGAGACGTCCTCGTCGTTTCTTCGCTAGAACGGCGAATCTTCTTCCTCGGGATAGCCCGGTTCCGCGTATTGCGAGCCTACGGCGGCGCCCTCGTGGTACGTATCGAGGTTAACGAACCGCGCATAGTCCGGGAAAAACTTGAGCTCCAGCTCGCCGGTCGGCCCGTTGCGTTGCTTGGCGAGAATGACGGTGGCGAGTCCTTTGTTCTCGGCCTTCGGTTCGTAATACTCTTCGCGATACAGCAAGGCCACGACATCCGCGTCCTGTTCTATCGAGCCCGACTCGCGCAAATCGGCGAGGTTGGGGCGCTTGCCCTCCCTCGATTCCACCGCCCTCGACAACTGACTCAAGGCCACGACGGGCACGCCTAGTTCCTTCGCCAGGCTTTTCAAGCCACGGGATATCTCGCTGATCTCGCGCTGGCGGTTCTCCATGGAGCGGCCCCTGTGATGCACGAGTTGGAGATAATCGACCACCACGAGCCCAAGGCCCTGATCCGCCTGAATGCGGCGGCATTTCGCCCGGATGTCGAACACGGACAAATCCGTCGCGTCGTCCACGTAGATGGAAGCCTCCGAGAGTTCGCCCGCGCTGCGAATCAAATCCGGCCACTTCTGGGACGGCATGTAGCCGCTTTGGAGCTGCCTGGAATTCACCATGGCGCGGCCGCACATCATCCGAATCGCCAATGCGCGCGCGCTCATCTCGAGGCTGAATATCGCCGTGGCGGTCTTCGACGCCAACGCGGCGTATTCGGCGATGCAAAGCGCGAACGCCGTCTTTCCCATGCTGGGGCGACCGGCAACGATGACCAGTTCCCCGGGCTGCAGGCCGCTCGTCAGCTTGTCCAGGTCCGTGAACCCCGTGGGCACGCCGGTGACGAGTTCCTTGCGGTCGTAGAGGTCCTCCAGGTAGGGGAACGTGTGCTTGATGATGTCGCGCATCCCCTCGACGCTTTGCTGGTAACGGCCGGACGAGACCTCCAGCATCGCGCGCTCGGCGTCGTCCACGAGCGTATCGATATCCTCCTCGCCCGTGAAGGCTCTCTGCGCGATGGCGTTCGAGGTATGTATGAGTTCTCTGAGCAACGCCGTGCTTCTGACGAGTTTCGCATAGGTTTCCGCGCGCCTGGCGCTGGAAACATCGTCCGCCAGACGCGCGACATATTCGGGCCCGCCCGCGGTGTCGAGCGTTCCCGCCTTTTTCAGGGCGTCGGCCAGGGTGAGCAGGTCGATGGGTTCGGATTTCTCGAAAAGGCCGAGCATGCCTTCGTAAATCACGCGGTGGCTCATGCGGTAGAAATGCTCCGGCCGCAACACCTCCATCACGGGCGGCACCATCGAGCCGTCGAGCAGCAAGGCACCCAGAACGCGCTGTTCGGCTTCTATGTTCTGCGGGGGAAGATGGCCCGGCTGCCCGGAACGCTCATCGCGAGCGGTCGTTTCCACTTCAAGACTCCAACGGCGATTCCGTGGAAAGAACGGGCGAGGAGTTTAGATTACATCAGATGAAGCCAAGATCAAACTACGGGAAACCGTAAATCCCGGATCAACCGGAGAAAAAGGGCGCCGAAATACAGCGGCCCCTTCTATCTATATGATATCATGCGCGTTGCGACTGTGCGCCAGAAAACGACCAGCTATGGAAAACGCTACTCGGGCTTCCCTTGCCCGTCTTCCCCGTCCGGGTTCTCTTCCGGCTCATCTTCGACAACGGCCTCGGTCGCCTCCCCTGCCGTTTCCGCTTCGGCTTCGACCCCGACTTCATCCGCAGCCTCGGCGGTTTCTTCGGTATCGGCGGCGGCCGCTTCTTCCGCCTCGGCCTGGGCTTCCAGAGACGCCTCATCGGGCATCACCTTCACCTGCACCGACGCCCTCACCTCCTGGTGCAGGCGGATGTCGACGTCATAGGTGCCGACCTTCTTGATCGGTTCGTCCAGAACGATCCTCCTGCGGTTCACCTCCAGGCCCTTCTCCTGTAGGGCGTCCTCGATCATCCGGTTCGTCACCGAGCCGAACAGCCTGCCGTCCGCGCCCACGCGCATCGAGAACTCGATCTCGACCCCGGTAAATTCACCCGCGAAATCCTGCGCGCTGCGCTTCGCCGCCTGGATTTGCGCTTCCCGCAGCCGCTGCTCGTGCTGCGTCGCGCGCACCGTGCTCGCCGTGGCGTGAAGCGCCAGACCTTTCGGAATGAGATAGTTGAGCCCGTAGCCGTCGGCTACTTCGACGACGTCGCCCACCTCTCCGAGATGCTCTATGTCCTTACGCAATATCAAGCGCATCTTTCGATATCTCCGACTTATGAATGGTCTACGGTGTAGGGCATCAACGCCATGTAGCGGGCGCGCTTAATGGCCGTCGTCAATTGCCGCTGAAAGCGTGCGGACGTGCCGGTCACGCGGCGGGGAATGATTTTTCCCCGCTCGCTCACCATGTTTCGAAGCGTTTTCACGTCCTTGTAGTCGATATACGCCACGCCATCCGCAGAGAAGCGGCATATCTTCTTTCGCTGAAAACGCTTTTTTCTCTTCTTTTTCTTATCGCCGAATCCACGGGGCACAAGCGCCATCTCTATCTCCTAAAAATGGTCGACAAGTTTCGATATCAAAACGGGATGTCATCGTCCGTCATGGGCGAGTCTTGCGACGGCGGCGCGTAGGATTCCGCGCTCCTCGACCCGCCGCCTCCTGCCCTCTCGTCCCGGGTGGTGAGGAAATGGACGTTGTTCGCCACAACTTCGTGCTTGCTGCGCCTCGAACCATCCTGCGCTTCCCATGAACGGAAACTCAAACGCCCTTCCACCACGAGCGGGCTGCCCTTGCTCGTCTGCTCCATTACCCAGTCGCCCTGCCGTCCATAGACGACCACATCCACGAAGCACGTATCCTCTTTCCACTCCTCTCCGCTGCGATATCGCCGATTGACCGCGAACCCGAACGAAACCACGGAATTCCCTGAAGGCAGAAACCGTTTTTCGGGATCGCGCGTCATGTTGCCGCGAAGATAAACAGAATTCATCTGAGCCATAACAATCCCCTCGCCATTTATGAGTCGTCCGACGAGGCGGGCGCGGGTCGGCGTTGAGAATCGCCATCACCCCCCTCCGAAGCCCCCTCTTGCTCCCTCGCGGCTGCGCTTTTTGCGTTTTTCTCGATCTTTCTCAGAAGGGCGTCATCCATCCGCACCGTCATGTAGCGCCATGTCTGCTCATCGATGCGCATATCACGCTCGATGTCCGCCACGACCGGCGGCTCCGAATGATATGTGATGATGAAATAGATGCCGTGACGCTGGCGGTTGATGGGATATGCGAGGCGCTTCTTGCCCCACCGGTCCACGTTCAGAACTTCCCCGCCCCCCTCGGTCACCTTTTTCTCGAAACCGGAGATCTTCTCCTCCACGGTCTCATCGGTGAGTTCGGGGGACAGCAAAACCATGGTTTCGTACTGTCTCATCTAGTCCTCCTCCCGGACTGAGCGGCCCCGGCCCGTGTCGACCGGAGCGAGGAGCCAATAAGAGCCGAAGGTTAGCACACATGCCCCCGGCGGGCCATAGCGGATCAAAAAAGCGCCGCGAAAATGATACGCTGGTTCAAATTCCCGCTTTCACTAGAAAAGCGGCGCCAACACGAGAGAGACGATGGACATCAACTTGATCAGGATGTTCATCGACGGGCCCGAGGTGTCCTTCATCGGGTCTCCCACCGTATCGCCTACGACGGCGGCCTTGTGGGCCTCGGAGCCCTTGCCGCCGAGTTTGCCGTCTTCTATCTCTTTTTTCGCATTGTCCCAGGCCCCGCCCGCGTTCGCCATCAACAAGGCGACCAGAACGCCCGAGAGCAGGGCGCCGGCCAGCATGCCGCCCAAAGCTTCCTTGCCCATCAGATAGCCCACCACGATTGGCGCGATGACAGCTACAACGCCGGGGAGCACCATCTCCTTGAGTGCGGCCTGGGTGCTGATATCGATACAGCGCGCGCTGTCGGGGTCCGCCGTGCCCTCCATGATGCCGGGAATCTCGCGGAACTGCCGCCTGATCTCCTGAATCATGATGAACGCGGCCTTGCCGACGGATTTCATGGTGAGCGCTCCGATGAGGAACGGAATCGCCCCGCCGATAAACATGCCGGCCACCACCTTCGCCTCCGTGAGGTTGATCTGCTGCAGGTCGGCCGCTTTCGTGTACGCGGCGTAAAAAGCCAGCGCCGTCAGGGCGGCGGAGCCGATGGCGAATCCCTTCCCGATGGCCGCCGTGGTGTTGCCCAGCGCGTCGAGGCCGTCGGTTATCTTGCGCGTTTCGGGCCCCAACTCGCTCATTTCCGTGATCCCGCCCGCGTTATCGGCAATCGGGCCATACGCATCGACCGACATCGTGATGCCAATCGTCGCCAGCATTCCGACTGCGGCGATGGAGATGCCGTAGAGACCCGCCCAGGCGTTCGAGACCAGGGTAATCACCGCCAATACGATCAAAGGAGCGCACACGCTCTCCAGACCTACGGCGAAGCCACTGATGAGATTCGTCGCCACTCCGGTTTCGGAGGCAGCGACGATTTCGCCGACGGGCTTTCCGCCCGTTCCGGTGTAATACTCGGTGAGCCAGCCGATCAGAATGCCGCCGGCCGCGCCGAAGAGAACCGAGCCGAACACGCCGGCTTTGAGACCCAGGGTGCTCGTGACGAAATACGCCAGGATGATGAATATAATCGTCGCGATTCCGGTAGCGCTCCTGAGCGCTACGGCCGGATTCTTCGAAGCCAGCGCCTTCATCGAGGCAATGCCTATCGAGGAGGCGATCAGGCCCATCATGGCCAGCAACAGGGGCAGCGCCATCGCCGCCGAACTGTTCGCGCCCATGGCCGTGCCGACGGTCGAACCGATGAATATCGTCGAAATAATGGCGCCGACATAGGACTCGAACAGGTCGGCGCCCATTCCGGCGACGTCCCCCACGCAATCGCCCACGTTGTCGGCGATGACGGCGGGATTCCTCGGATCGTCCTCGGGAATGTTCGCCTCCACCTTGCCGACGAGGTCCGCGCCCACGTCCGCGGTCTTGGTGAAGATGCCGCCGCCCACGCGGGCGAACAGCGCGATGGAGCTCGCGCCCATCGAGAAGCCGTTGATGATGGTCACGTTCGTCGCATTCCCCAGCACGTCAAAATACCAGAACAATACGCCCACGCCCAAAAGCCCCAGGCTCGCGACGGAAAGACCCATGACGGTTCCGCCGAAGAACGCCATGGAGAGCGCGCCCGCCTGGCCGCCCCCCGAATTCGCCGCCGCCGCAGTTCTCACGTTCGCCTTCGTGGCCGAGTTCATGCCGAAAAATCCGGCGAGAACCGAACAGACGGCGCCGACGATGAAGGCGACGCCCGTTTTCGCGGATATGGCGACGCTCAGAAGAACGAAGACGACCACGACGAAAATCGCGAGAATCTTGTATTCCCTTTTCAGGAACACCATTGCGCCTTCATGAATCTGGCCGGCGAGCTTCCGCATCAGATCGTTGCCTTCGGATTGTTTGGAAATCCAACTATAAATCGCCGCCGCCAGAACCAATCCCGCAATCCCGAAGATTGCGGCCATGTTTGAGAAAGCAACCATTATCTTCCTTTCCTCCTCCTCACGGGCTGTTTAGCGAGAGGTATTAAGATGGACTTTCAATTTTGCGATGAACAAGACGGATTCAGGAGCTGGCGCCAACAACAAAATCAAACGCCCGCCTCACCGCCTCATCAACAGCAGGCTCCACTGCTTCCAATTCATGATCCAGAAAAGAATCCAACAACCAATCCGCGCCGTTCACTCCAACCGGTGGTCTGCCCACCCCGATGCGCAGACGGGAAAACACGTCCGTGCCCAATGAGTGGATAATGCTGCCGATGCCATGATGGCCCGCGTCTCCACCCGATTTCTTGTACTTCACACGACCGAGTTCGATATCCATATCGTCGTGCATCACGAGCAAGTCTTCCGGCCCCAATCCTTCTCCGAGCATGAGGGACCTCACGGCCTTGCCGCTTAGATTCATGAACGTCTGGGGCTTCGCGAGTATGAATTTCCAGCCCCTAAGCGATCCGCGCCCCAAAGCGGAATGATGTTTCGAATCATTCATCGAAACGCGATGGGCGCGGGCCATCCTGTCCACCGCCCAAAAGCCCAGATTGTGCCTCGTCAACGCATACTCTACCCCGGGATTGCCAAGACCGACGATCAAAACAGCAGCCATCCGAACCCCAGTTTCATTTTCCCCGGCTCCCTGCAAGAACTATCAGCCGGAAGAATCAGCAGGCTTATCCCCTTCATCGTCAGAATCCTCGGCCTCCGGCGCATCTTCTCCTTCGGCTTCGACGTCAAGCAATTCATCCTCATCCACTTCTTCTTCCTCTTCCACAGGAACGATTACCGTCAGGACGGGATCATCGGGGTCGGCCACAAGCTCAACGCCTTCGGGAATTTGCAGATCGCGCACGTGGAGAACGTCGCCAATTTCCACCTCCGAAATATCGACCTCGATTTGTTCCGGGATGGCGTTCGGCAGACAGGATATCTCCAGTTCACGCAGCAGTTGAGAAAGCGTTCCGCCCATTTTCTCTCCGGGCGCCTCGCCCGACAAGGAGAGCGGCACGGCGATTTCGATTGTTTCGTCCATCCGGATTTCCAGAAAATCGGCGTGAAGGATGTCCCCTCTCATCGGGTCGCGCTGAAGCTCCTTTACGATCACCGGACGCTCCGAGGCGGCTTCACCCTCCACGTTGAGCTGGAATACGACGTTTGCGCCGGCCCTCGTACCGAGCAAGGCCTCCAACTCCTTGGGCTTGATGGTCAAGGGTGTCGAATCCTGAATTCCGTATACGACGCCTGGAATGTTACCGGCTCTTCTCACCGCACGGGCGCCGCTCTTGCCCGTTTGCGCTCTTTTATCCACAGAAAGAGACAGGTTTTCCATTTTTCGCTCCAAATATGCCGACGACGACCAGAATGGTTATTCGAACAGGCTGCTCACGGAGGCGTTCTCGTGAATCCGTCGAATCGCCTCGGCCAAAAGCCTCCCCACCTCCAGCACCTTGATGCGAGAGCAGCCTTTCGCCTTATCCGAAAGCGGTATCGAATCGCTCACGACGAACTCGACGATGCTCGATTTCTCGATTCTCTCCACCGCCGGACCCGACAAAACCGCGTGCGTGCAGCATGCGTATACCTGCCGCGCGCCGGCCGCCATGAGCGCATCCGCACCCTGGCTCATGGTGCCCGCCGTGTCGCAAAGATCGTCCACGACAAGGACATCGCATCCTTTCACGTCGCCGATGATGTTCATCACTTCGGAGTGGTTCGCCCGCTCGCGGCGCTTGTCGATGATGCCCAGGCCCGCGTTCAGCCTTCGCGCATAATCCCGGGCCCTCTCCACGCCCCCGGCGTCGGGCGAGACAACCACGAGATCCTTCAACTCCTTCTTCTTGAAATACTCAATCATGATGGGCGCCGAATAGAGATGGTCCACAGGAATATCGAAAAACCCCTGTATCTGGCCCGCATGCAAATCCATAGCGATGACCCTGTCCGCACCCGAGGCGGCCAGCAGGTTCGCCACGAGCTTCGCGGTAATCGGCACCCGGGGCTGCACCTTCCGGTCCTGGCGGGCGTATGCGAAATAAGGAATCACCGCCGTGATGCGTTCGGCGGACGAGCGCCGGAACGCATCGAGCATGATTAGCATTTCCATCAGGTTCGCGTTCCCGGGGGTGCACAGACTCTGCACGGCGAACACGTCCGCGCCCCGGATGTTCTCGTTTATTCGGACAAATGTTTCTCCATCGCTGAAATCGATGATTTCCACCGAGCCGGGCCGGATGTACAAAGACTCAAAAATACTCTGGTTCAGCGCCGGATTCGAGCGCCCGCCGAAAACCTTTAGCTGATGTCCGTTCACCGTTCCTGCTCACAAGTATTGTTCATTCAATCACAAGGGGCGATTTTTGATACTTGATTTTCAAGGCGGAGGCAAGTGGTGAGAGGCGAAATTCTCTCCATTTCCCATTTTTTCAGAAATTTTATCTCGTTTTTCGATTTTTTTTACTGGAAGCACATCTCCCGGAGCGGTTTCGTGAGAAAATATTCGCATTCCTTTCCCTTTTCGCTCTCCTTGATGCGGATAGCCGCCCGCTCGGCTTCCCCTTTTCGGCGAAAAAAACCGAAAACCGTCGAGCCGCTGCCGCTCATCATGGCCCTCACGGCGCCATGCCGAACGAGTTCTCCGCACAGACCCGCAAGCTCCGGATATCTCGGAAAAACGATTTTCTCCAAATCATTGCCGTATTCATACCGCCCGAGGCGCGCCGGGCCGTTTCTCTCCTCAAAATTCTCTTCAAAATTTCGTCCCTCCCGGCCCAGTTCTTCACGGGACCGGCCATAAACGTCCTGCGTGGACAAGGCTACGGGCGGCTTGACCAGCAGGAACCAGCCGCTCCTCAAGGCCTCTTTCGCCTCGACCCGCTCACCCCGCCCCCGGCACACCGCCGCCGGCCCATGGAGGAAGAACGGGACATCCGAACCGACCCGCGCGGCCACCTCGCAAAGCTCCCTTCTGCGCATTCCGAGGCTCCAGGCCCGGTTCAGCGCCCAGAGCGCTCCCGCCGCGTTGCCGCTCCCCCCACCGAGGCCTGCGCCCGCGGGGATGTTTTTTTTCAAATAGATGCGCGCGCCGAGCGCTTTGCGCCCTGACGCCTCGCGCAAGGCGCTCGCCGCGCGATATACGATGTTCTCTCTGCCGCCGGGAACGTCATTCCGATTCGCATACACGAGAATCCTCTCGCCGCCCGGCTCGACCCGAACCTCGTCATACAGCGATATCTGCTGCATCCAGGTGATGAGTTCGTGATAACCGTCGGCGCGCAGACCCAGAATCCTCAGGCATAGATTGATTTTCGCCGGTGTCTTCAAAATCAGGTGCCGGGAAGCGTCTTTGGCGCTCATGAAGCGGCTATCCTCCCAGCCACAGCGTCCTCGCGCCCCGGGGCGGGTCGAGGCGGAACAACTCGTCGGGAAGCGCTTCGTCCACCGCGCCCTCATCGGCGGGATAGGAGATGCGGAGACGATTCTTCCCGCCGGCTCCCAGGATCTCCACCTGCGAGGGCCGCCATGTTTCTCCCGTTTTGACGAACTCGCCGTAGCGAACCAGTACCGCCCCCCGCCCCGTGCGAATTTCCATTTTCACGGGATGGAAATCCCGAGGCTCCAGTTCGACATAACCCGAAACCACCCCCTCGGGGCCCCTCCTCGTTTCGAGCGCATAGACAGCGCCCGGCTCTTTCAGTTCGAGATTTTCCTCGCCCCCCAGCGCAACCGCCCAGTCTCCCAGCAGCAGCTTGATGAAAATTTCGCCATCCAGCGGGATCCCCAAAATCCGCTCGATTCCCCGCCTGTTCGTCCTGCCCATGTAAACGGCGTTGCGCGAGGAGGAATAGGCGCGAAGCAGGCCGCCCTGGGCGGCCACGACCACCAGGGGCGTGCCGAATGGCGAGAGAGGCTCTATCCGCAGCGAGTCGGGCTCCTGCAGCACGAGCGCCGCTTGGCCGGAAAACGAACCCTCGGGGATCAGGTGGGGAGCGGGTCCCGCTTCCGCCCGGGCGCTGTGAAAGCGCAACTGCATGAATACCGCGCCCCGGTACGCGCGGGGATACCGCCTCGCCTTGAGTTTGGCGATGATTTCCGCCCTGGAGGCATCGAGCGGCGGGGCCGGCCCGATCGGCCCGATTCGAAGGAGCGCGCAACCGGCCAGGGCGCAGCAAGACACCGCCAGACAAAGACGCAAGGTACGCAAGAATCAAGCATCCCCGGTGAGAGAAGTCGAAAAAATCCCGGCGAGAACCAACGGGCGCGGCCAAATGCTCCAAGAATCCGATACCCTACATGAGGGGCTTTCCCCCTTTCGGGAGGTGCGTTTGAATCTTCAGTTTCAGTTTTTCGTTTTTCGGATCCGCCTCGGAGGCGCGCTTCCAATGCAGAAGCGCCTTTTCCACATCATGCATGGCGAGATATATGTCGCCCAGGTGTTCGAGAATGACGGCGTCTTTGGGCATCTTCGTCGCCGCGTGCCGCACCTTCACGAGCGCTTCCCGAAAGCGGCCCTGGCGGTAATAAACCCACCCGATGCTGTCGAGGAAAGCGGCGTTTTCCGGCTCAATCGCCAAGGCGCGGTCCAGGAGTTTTTCCGCCTCATTGAGGTTCTTGTCGAGTTCGGAGAACATATAGCCCAGCAAGTTCAGGGCGTTGGCGTGTTTGGGATTTTTCTGAATGATCTTCCGCGCCGACCGCTCCACGTCGTCCCAGCGTTTGAGTTCATAAAACGCCGAAGCGAGAGAATACCAATAACCCTCCCGGTCGGGGCTTGAGCTGACCGCCCGTTGAAGATAAGGCAACGCTTCGGCGAATTTCTTTTGCCGAGAGAGCGCCAAGCCGCGCGTATAATGCACCCGACCCTCATCGGGATGGCGCTTCTCGGCCTTATCCAAAACCTCCGCCGCCTTCTTCCACTTTTTCTGGTCGACGTACAGCCAGGCGAGCTGGATGTGCCCGTCCAGCGACCTGGGCGAGAGCGACAACAATTCGAGGAGTTCCTCCTCGGCGCGCTCGTATTGCTTGAGTTCTTCGTAAATCCTCGCCACGTACTTGCGGACCATCTCGTCTTTCGGGTTTCTCGCCAGGACGAACCGAAACTCCCGAAGCGCGTCCTGGTACTCTCTCTGATCGAAATTCAAAAAACCGAGGGTTCGGTGCACGCTCACGTTGTCGGGCTCCTCCGAACCGAGCGCTTTGAATTCCTCCAGAGCCTGCTTCATATTCTTCTTTCGGATATAGAGTTGCCCCAGGCGAGAGCGAATGAGACGGTTGCCGGGTTCGACTTTTTGCGCCTTCTTGTAGGTCGCTTCCGCATCCTCGAATTTCTCCTGCGCCTCGTAAATTCTGGCCAGCAGGAGCATTCCCCGCGTGAATTTCGGTTCTCTTTCGAGGAGACGGAAAATTTCCTTCTCCGCCTCGTCGTATCTTTTCAGGCCCGCATAGGCCTGCGCCAGATGATACCTGCCGAGCAGGGGCCTTCTCCCCGACTCGACGAGGCTCTCCAGCGTCTCGGCGGCTTCGGCGTACTTGCGCAAATCGAGGTAGACGCTGCCCAGGAGCAGGCGCGTTTCCTGGTGCCCGGGACTCAGCTTCAGCAACGCGACGTAAGTGGCGGCGGCTTTCTCCAGCTTCGTCCGCGAAGCGTATATGCCCCCCAGGACGAAGTGGGCCTCGAGGTTCCTCGCGTCTTGCTTCGTCGCCTGGAGGGCGAATTTTTCGGCCTCGGCCAGTTTCCCCCGGCGGACGAGAAGCGACGCCAGGCGGGTCGACAAGAACGAGGAGTCCGGGTTGTTCTCGACCGCCTGCAAATAGGACGACTCCGCTTCCGCGAGGTTTCCGGCCAACTCTTCCCGGTATCCGGCGATGAAATGGAAATAGGACTTTGACGCTTCCTTTATCTTCTCGGAAAGCGGACTGAGCTTGGCCACGGGCGCAGGCGGGGCGGGCTTCACCTCGGGTTCGAGCGGTACGCATCCCGCCAGGATCAGGACAAGGGGCAATATCGACTTGACGTAGAATTTCATCATCGAATGCGGCCTCTCCAGCAGTTGTTCACGCCGGATACTATCACAATCGGGAATCTCCGCGCGCGCGAATGTGGTGAATCAGTTTCTTCGCGGCGCGGCGTAACTGCTCGTCCCCCACCTCGGCGATGGCGTCCTCTATGGCGGCGCCATCACCGGAGGAAATCGGCGCCGCCTTCCGCGAAGGCACAGCCGGCTCGGCCTCTTCGCCATCATCATCGAACATCAGGCCTGCGTTCGAGAGCCGGAAGCGAATCTCGTCGATGCGGGAATCCTCCATATGCTCGTTGATTCTCGCCAGCAGATCCTGCTTCCTGAACTCGAGTTCGTACAGCCAGCTCGAATCCGCCACTTCCACATAGAGACAATTGTTCTTGAGAGACACCGGACGCGCCGCGCGGGAGATGCCCTCGCCCACGGCCCTCGGCCAGACGCGGAACACGAAATTCATAGCCAGCCGTCTGCCCCACGGCTCTTTTCGGCGCATTTCCCGCAGGATGGAAGCGAATTTCCTGGGTTTCGAAAAAGAAGGCTTACTCACTCGCAACATCCTTTATATCAACAGCTTCGGGGATTTCGTCGCTTCTGAGTTCCCCTATCGTCGTCATCACGCGATCGATGATCTTCCGGCTCGCCTCCTTCGTGTTGACGATTGTATATTCATCGCTCAAATCCATCGGCGCGCCGAAGCGTATCTCGACCCTCGTTCCCGGGCGCGGGATGATCTTGCCCACCGGAATCACCCGGTCCGTCCCCTTCACGGAGACGGGGACGACCGTCGGCGTGGTGTTCCTCACGATCCTGCCCACCATCCGGTTTCCCTGCAGGAGCCTTCCGTCGCGGCTCCGCGTGCCCTCGGGGTAGAGGATCACTTTGCCTTCTCTGATGTATTCCTCGATCATGCGGATGGACTTCCTGTCCGCTCCGCCGCGTTTGATGGGGAAACCCCGCCATTTGCGCAAAATCCAGCCCACGACGGGGATGTCGAAAAGCTCTTCCTTCCCCGCCTGGCGAAGCAGTTCTTCGGGATATTTCAAATAGACGGCCCAGGGTATCACCAGGACGTCGAGGGCGGAGATGTGATTGCTCAGGAACAGGACGCTCCCCCCCGGCGGGATGTTTTCCATCCCGGTGATTTTCATTTTCGTGAACAGGCGCACCAGAAGACCCACGAAGCCGCGTCCCAGCCTTATCATCACCCGCTCGCTCAATGGACCCGTACCGGCGATCAACTCGAAACTCCCCCATCGTATAAAACTGAAAAATCACTGAATTTCATGGTTTTCAACAGCCGAACCACCCAGTAGGCGTAGAGCGCAACTGCGCAGGGGCGAACGAAGCGGCATTATACCCTCCCACGATGGAGAATGACACAAGGCGGGTTCAAAAACGAGGTTGCCCGGCGAAGAAGGGGGTGCAATAATTCGCGCGCCTTGCAAAGATACGACCATTCGCCCGGAAGGGGAGTTTCGCGTGCCAGGCATCAACCCGCTGATCTTCAGGGAATACGACATCCGCGGCGTAGTCGGAAAAGACCTCACGGCCGAGGTCGTCGAGACCATCGGCGGTGCGCTCGGAACGCACCTGGGCGGCGCGGGGGGAGCCGCCGTCGCCGTCGGGCGGGACAACCGCTTCTCCTCCCCTGATTTCTACGAGGCGCTCCGAAAAGGCCTCACTGCGTCCGGCTGCCGCGTGGTCGGGGTCGGCATGGCGCCCACCCCGGTGGTCTCCTTCGCGACGCACCACCTGGACGTGGCGGGGGCGGTGCAGATCACTGGCTCTCACAACCCGCCGGAATTCAACGGCTTCAAAATCACCCGGGGGCGCGAGGCGATCCACGGCTCGGAAATCCAGGAGATACGGAAAATCATCGAGGAGGGCCGTATCCACCGGGCCGAGACGCGGGGCGCGTTCGAGGAGGTCGACATCAGGCACAGGTACATCGAGCGGGCGTCCAAGGATCTCGCGCTCTCGCGGCCCATGAAGGTCGTGGTGGATGCGGGGAACGGCGTCGGCGGCACGGTGGCGCCCCAGGTGCTGAAAAGAATCGGCGCCGAAGTGGTGGAGCTCTTCACCGAACCGGACGCCTCCTATCCGAATCACCACCCCGACCCCACGGTGCCCGAAAATCTCGAATCCCTGATAGCGAAGGTTCGCGAGACGGGCGCGGAGGTTGGTATCGGCTTGGACGGCGACGGCGACCGCATCGGCGCGGTGGACGCCACGGGCAGGATCATCTGGGGGGACGAGCTGCTCATGCTGCTCGCCGCGCCCATTCTGGCGCGTAGCCCCGGTGAGGCCATCGTCTTCGACGTGAAATGCTCATCGCGCCTGGCCGACGCCGTGAAGCGGATGGGCGGGCGTCCGGTGATGAGCGCGACGGGGCACTCGCTCGTACGCGCCAAGATAGTGGAGGAGAAGGCGCCTTTGGGCGGCGAGCTTTCGGGCCACATCTTCTTCGTGGACGGCTATCTGGGCTATGACGACGCCATCTACACCGCAGCCAGACTCCTGCATCTTCTATGCGACTCGGGGGAAACGCTCGCCGAGCGGGTATCTGAAATCCCCATCTCGGTCTCGACGCCCGAGATCAGGGTCGCCTGCCCGGATGAGGAGAAATTCCAGATCGTGGGAGACTTAAAGAATCACTTCAGGAATCTATACGAAACCATTGAAGTAGATGGCGCTCGCATCAATTTCGAGAAAGGCTGGGGCCTCATTCGCGCCTCGAACACCCAGCCAGTACTCGTCATGCGCTTCGAGGCGCTCGATGAACCCTCCCTGCGCGCGTACCAGAGCGAAGTATACGAAGAGATAAAAAAATACCCCGCCGTCTCCCTGCCGGATGCGTAGACTCCGCGCGCTCTACGAGTGGGTGCTGAGCTGGGCGGATTCGCGCTACGCCCTGCCCGCCCTCATCGTCGTATCGACGACAGAATCCGTCTTCTTTCCCATACCGCCGGACCCGCTTCTGATGGCGCTGGCCCTCGCCAGGCCGCAAAGAGCGTATCTCTACGCCGCCGTCTGCTCGGCGGCCTCCGTTCTGGGCGGGGCGCTGGGCTACTTAATCGGCTTTTATTTGCTTCAAAGCGTCGGCGAGCCCATCATCGCGTTCTACGGCGTGGCGGATAAATACCAGATCGTTCAGGAATACTATCGCGCCTATGACGCCTGGGCGGTGGGCATCGCGGGCTTCACGCCAATCCCCTATAAAGTGTTCACGATTTCGGCGGGCGCGTTCGAGATCAATTTTCTCGTTTTCCTCATCGCGTCTATCGTGAGCCGCTCGGCGCGTTTTTTCATCGAGGCCGCGCTCATCCACCGCTTCGGCCCGCCGATACGAAGTTTCATCGATCGCCGCTTTAATTTATTGACCATCCTCTTTATCGTATTGCTTTTGGGCGGTTTTCTCCTGTTCAAAGGATTCTTCTAATGGCCGGACGCGGCGCGCCCCCCTTGTGGGCGGTCATCATGGCGGGAGGCTCGGGGACGCGCTTCTGGCCCGTGAGCAGAAAATCGAAACCCAAGCAATTCCTGCCGCCCGGCGGGGGGATTCCTCCCAAAAACGCCGGCCCATCGCTGCTGGAACTCACACTCAAGCGCGCTCGCGGCCTGGCGCCCCCCGAGCGGACGCTCGTCATGGCCTCGGCGGCGCACCGGAAATTTCTGAGAAATCTCGATATCCCCAAAGGCAACGTCGTCCGTGAACCCGCGTCGAAAAACACCGCGCCCTGCCTCGGGCTGGCCGCCCGCATCATCGAATCGAGGGAGCCGGGCGCGCTCATATGCGCCGTGCCCGCGGACCAGTTCATCGGAAAAACGAGAGCGTTCCGAAAACTCGTCAAGGCGGGAGCGCGTCTGGCGCGTGAGCATGGAGCCATCGTCTCGCTCGGTGTACCGCCCCGCTCAACCGAGACCGGATACGGCTACATCGAGTGCGGCGCGCGCATCACGCCTCCAAGCGAAATCGAGGCGTTCCGCGCCAAGAGGTTCAGGGAAAAACCACCGCTCGCACAGGCCAAAAGGTACGCGGCTTCCGGGAAACATTTCTGGAACAGCGGCATTTTTATCTCACAGGCCGCTCACCTAATTGAAGAGCTAAAGGCCCACTCGCCCCGCCTGAGCGCGCTCCTAGACCGCACAGCATCCGCGTTTGATAAGCGCGACGCCGCTACATTCTCGAAATTATGGGAGAAGTGCGAATCCATCAGCATCGACTACGCGGTGATGGAGCGAACGCGCCGCTTAATCGTCCTGCCCGCCGATGTCGGCTGGAGCGATCTGGGCACGTGGCCGGCCCTTCGAGGCGTCCTGCCGCGCGATGAAGCAGGCAACGTCTGGATACTGCCCAGGGGGGGCAAGACCGAGTCCATCGACGCGAAGAACCTCATCGTCCGCTCGAACAAGAAACTCGTCGCCGCAGTCGGGGTAGAAGACCTCATCGTCGTCGAGACGGACGACGCGCTCCTCATCTGTTCGGTTGAGAGCGCGGAAAAAATCGGCGAGATAGTGAAAAATCTTGGGCGTGGCAACGCCAGATATCTATGAACCGTCCACCGGAAGATTGAGCATGCTCTGGGAACACGCCCTCATTCTCGGCGTCCTCCAAGGCCTCACTGAATTTCTGCCGGTGAGCAGCTCGGGACACCTCGTTCTGGGCCAGAGCATTCTGGGGCTGAAAGAACCCGAGTTGCTCTTCGACGTCCTGCTCCACGTCGGCACGCTCGCCGCCGTAATCGTCTTTTACGGAAAAGATATCCGGCGCATCGCCTGGGGCTGGTGCTCTTCCCTGTTGGGCAAGGATTCGGGCGACGGCGCGGCCAGAACCGGCTGGCTCTTGATTCTAGGATCCATCCCTGCGGGAATTGTGGGCGTTTTTCTGGGCGATCTGGTCGAGCAGATGTTCGCCTCCCCCAAGCTCGCCGCCTGCGCGCTGCTCGGGACGGGCGGTATTTTAAGCCTGAGCGAACCCCGAAAGGGCGGGGGCCGGGAGGAAGCGCAGATGACGGCCAAAGACGCCCTCATCATCGGCCTCTTTCAGGCGTTCGCCATCGTTCCGGGCATCTCGCGCTCGGGAGCGACCATCGCCGCCGCCCTCATGCGCGGCGTGGCGCGCGAGCAGGCCGCGCGCTTCAGCTTCCTGCTGTCCGTGCCAGCGATTCTGGGCGCATTCGCACTCAAGATAAAAGATTTGGAAGGCCCTTTAGGCGCCAGGCTGCTCCCATACGCCGTCGGGGCGCTCGCCGCGGCTATCGTGGGAACACTCGCCTTGGGCTGGCTCATCCGGCTCGTGCGGGGCGGCAATCTGGCGCGTTTTCGCTACTACTGCTGGGGCGCGGGCTCAGTGGCCCTCATCTACCTGTTCGCTTCGGGATAGCGCGCTTCGGACAGGCACGGGGGCCTGTCCCTACGGGCCCACCCTCCCGGGTCGGCTTCATACCACAAATCACGAAGCCAGGACTTTTTCAACAACCCCGCGCGCTTCGCCTAGTGCATGGGTGAAAACGAAGAGGGCACCCAAATTTCCGAATTCTGCGAATCCAGGAACGGGCGCGAACCCGGAGGCCAGTTCGGCAACTCGTGCGCTTTCTTGCGAATCTCGGCGCGGTGGTTCATGTCCTCATACGCCCAGACGTGAATCCACTGGTTGAGCGGCCCCACGTCGGTCATGAAGAGCGCCGCCAGCGGGGAGAGCTCTTCCCGCGCGGCGATGTGCTCTGTCCAGCGGCTCAGGACTTCTCCCGTCTTGCCGGGCTGCACGGTGTAGGTTCTGAACTCGTATACGCCGCCATACTGTCCAAGGCGCGGTTCGGGCCGGAACGGGGGAGCCGTCATGACCTTGCTCTCCTGATCGAGAATGAGATGCCCGTTGGGCGGCGGCCACCAGTCCATCGACATCGTTTTCGCGCGCACCTCGGCGCGGTGATCCATGCTCTCGTACTGCCAGATATGCCTGATGCGGTTCAGGTCCCCGACCTCGGTATGAAAAAATCCCATGATCGGAGAAACTTCGTTCCTCTTGTCGATGACTTTGGCAAAATTCTCCTCGAACTCGGCCACGCCGCCGACGGTCAGCCGATAAGTGCGCATCTCGTATATCATGGAAATTCTCCTCACAGATGTTTTCAGAAAAAGGATTTATTCGAAGTGTAGGCCTAAGCGTGCAGGCGGGCAAGGACGCGAGGGCTTTATTCGCCCAGGCAGGCTTCAGAGTAACCCCCCAACCCCCCTGCTCAGGGGGGCTTTTCCTCCACCCCTCGTCGGGGGGTATCGCCTTTACCCCCCTGACAAGGGGGGGCAGGGGGGGTGCTTTTCCAGTCGAGAAGGGCGCCCCCTCTACCCCCGGAAAGGGGTCTTTTTCAACAACCCCATATACACGACCTGCATATCGAATGGGGAGGGCCGCATGTATGCGTCCCCTATGGGAACATCCCTTTGAGAGATCACAATGCCCGTCATTCCGGCGTATGCCGGAATCCAGGGACTTTGTCTTTGCTCTTTGCCTTTTCCCATCCGACCGGTGAGAACGCAAAAGACCGGAGCACTTTGATCCTCATCGGCCCTGGATTCCGGCCTTCGCCGGAATGACGAACAAAACCGCACCGCCTCGCAGGGACACGACCTGTCCCTACCACCTCGCAAACGCAGAATGTCGGGGTTCCGTAGGGGCCGTATATAAGCAGTCCATGACGGGCGACGAAAAAAGCCTCCCTATTCGCCCAAGTAGGCCTCGCGGACGGCGGGCGAATCGCGCAGGACGTCCGGCCTGTCGCCCATGACGATCCGCCCCGTCTCCATCACGTAGGCCCAGTCCGAGAAATTGAGCGCCAGATGCGCGTTTTGCTCGACGAGGAAAATGCCCGTCCCCTCGTCTCGGATTCTCGCCAGCACCTCGAAGATGGTCTCGATGATCCGGGGCGCGAGGCCGAGGGAGGGTTCATCGAGCAGGAGGAGTCTGGGCCTCGACATCAGGGCGCGCGCGATGGCCAGCATCTGCTGCTCCCCGCCCGAGAGCGTGCCGCCCCTCTGGCCGCGCCGCTCGTGCAACACGGGAAACAGGGAGCAGACGTAATCCAGATCGTCTTTCACGCCTGCCGCGTCGTTTCTCAAAAAAGCGCCCATCTCCAGGTTTTCGAGCACGGTCAGGTCCGGGAAGATGCGCCTGCCCTCGGGCACCTGACAGATGCCGCGCCTCACGATCTCATCCGGCTCCCGTGCGTGAATGGCCTCCCCCTCTAAGAGTATCTCGCCCTGGACGACGGCGTTGACGCCGCATATCGCCATCAAGGTGGAGGATTTCCCCGCCCCGTTGCTGCCGATGAGGCAGACGACCTGCCCCGAGCGCACTTCCATCGACACGCCCTGGAGCGCGTGGATGTGGCCGTAGTAGAAATGAACCTCCCTCAGTTCAAGCATCGGAAGTCCCCAGATAGGCTTCCAGCACCTTGGGGTCGCGCCGCACCTCGGCGGGGGTTCCGTCCGCAATCTTCTCCCCGTGGTCGAGGACGACCACGCGATCCGAGATGCCCATGACCACCTTCATGTCGTGTTCGATCAGCAAAATGGTGACGCCACGATCGCGAATCGCCAGTATCAACTCGTTGAGCACGCCCTTCTCGCTCGGGTTCATGCCCGCGGCGGGTTCGTCGAGCAGCAGGAGGCTGGGCTCGCTCGCCAGGGCGCGGGCGATCTCGAGCCTTCTCTGATCCCCGTAGGAGAGCGCCTCCGCCATGTTTGAGGCGTAGGCGCCGATGCCCGTGAACTCGAGCAGATCCATGGCCTCGGCCACCGCCCGGCGCTCCTCGGCCACCATGCCGGGGAGCCTGAATATCGCGCCAATCGGGCCGGCGCGCATCTTGCAGTGCCGGCCCACGAGGACGTTTTCGAGCACCGTCATCCCGCGGAACAGACGAATGTTCTGGAACGTGCGCGCGATGCCCCGGCTCGCCACTTCGCTCGGTTTCAAGCCAACGAGGTTTTTGCCCTTGAACACGACGTCGCCCCCGGTGGGCGCGTGCAGGCCGGTCACCACGTTGAAGGCGGTCGTCTTGCCCGCGCCGTTCGGGCCGATGAGCCCGAGCACCTCGCCCTCGTGCAATATCAGGTCCAGAGAATCGAGCGCCACCACGCCGCCGAAGCGCCGCGTGAGATTTTTCAGCAACAAAAGACGAACCTTAGCGTTCATTTCCCCGCCCCCGTCTCTTTTGGCGATTCGCCTCGTTCGAGATGGTGACGCCGGCCCTTGGCCTGCAGGAGTCCCTGGGGTCTCAGCACCATCATGAGCACCATGGCGCCCCCCAGAAGCATGGGCCGGAACAGCGTGAGTTCCCGGAGCGCCTCGGGCAGCACGGTGAGGATGAACGCGCCCAGCATGACGCCCGGAATGCTCGCCATGCCGCCCAGCACCACCATGCACAGGATGATGACGGACTCAAAAAACGTAAAACTCTCCGGCGAGATGAACGTCTGCTTCGCGGAGAAGACGACGCCCCCGAACCCCGCCCAGGCGGCGCCGAAGGCGAAGGCGGAGAGCTTCGTGTAGACGATGTTGACGCCCACGCACTCGGCCACCGTCTCGTCCTCGCGCATGGCCGCCCAGGCGCGGCCCAGGCGGCTCTTGTCGAGCCGGTTCACGATGAAGATGGTGATGACGCACAAGACGAGAACGAGGTAGTAGAAGTGCATGGGCTTGTAGAGGCGCATCTCGCCCAGGTAGGGGCGTCCGATGCCCAGGATGCCGTTCGGGCCCTGGGTCACGTTGTCCCAGTTGTTCAAGACCAGGCGGATGATCTCGCCGAAGCCGAGCGTGACGATGGCGAGATAATCGCCCCGGAGCCGCAGGACGGGAACGCCCAGAATGACTCCGAACAGGGCGGAGCAGGCCACGCCGACGCCCAAGGCCGGCCAGAAGGAAAGCCCGTACCAGCTGTTCAGAAGAGCGTAGGAATACGCCCCCACGGCGTAGAAGGCCACGTAGCCCAGATCCAGGAGGCCAGCGAAGCCGACCACCACGTTCAGCCCAAGCGCCAGCATGATGTAGATGCCCGTGATGACGAGCACATCGGTGGAGTAGCGGTCGAGCGTCCAGGGGAGCGCGATGATGAGGAGCAGGAACAGGCTCCAGTAGCGCTTGTCGTAGGATTTCTCCTCGATGAAGCCCCAGGCGGACGTGAAACCGCTCTTGATGCGCTCCGCAGGCTCCGCCAGAGCGCCGGACTGCACGCTCGCCCGCGCCGCGCTGACCACGAAGACGACGGCGGCGCAGCCCAGCCCTATCCAGAGGCTGTTCTTCCATCCCGCGAGCGGCAGCGCCAGAAAGGCGAACCACATGCCGATGAGCGGGACTCTCGCGTATGCGCTCATGTTCTGTCCGCCTCGCCGGAGCCGCCCAGGATTCCCTCGGGCCGGAAAATGAGGACGACGACCAGCACCATGAAGGCGAAGACGTCCTTATAGACGGCGGAGACGTATCCCGCCCAGAAACTCTCCAGAAGCGCCAGCAGAAAACCGCCCAGGAACGCTCCCGTGACGTTGCCGATGCCGCCCAGCACGGCGGCGGTGAACGCCTTCATACCCGCCACGAAGCCGATGTGGTGGTTCACGATGCCGTAGTACATCCCCACCATCACGCCGGCCACGGCGGCCAGCACGGAGCCGATGGCGAACGTGACCGCGATCACCCGGTTCACGTTCACGCCGACGAGCGAGGCCATCGTCCTGTCCTGCGCGGTGGCGCGCATGGCCTTGCCGAGCTTCGTCTTCTTGATGAAAAGCTGAAGAGCGGCCATGAGGCCCAGCGCCAGAATGAGGATGAAAATCTGGAGGCCGTTCACGTAGGCGCCGAAAAGCTGGAAGCTCCCGAGTTCGAGGAGATTGGGAAACGCCTTGTCCCGCGCTCCCTGCACCACCTGCACGTAGTTCTGGAGAAAGAGGCTCATGCCTATCGCGCTGATGAGCGGGGAGAGCCTCGGCGCGTTTCGCAGCGGGCGGTAGGCCACGCGCTCCAGGGTGATTCCATACGCGGCGCAGTAGACCATCGGGATGAGGAAGACGAGAACGATGCTCAGCGCCAGGCTCGTCTGCGTCAGGCCCATCGTCCCCAGCACCGCAAGGACGGCGATGCCCACGTACGCGCCTATCATGTAGATTTCGCCGTGGGCGAAATTGATGAGCTGCAAGATGCCGTAGACGAGCGTATAGCCCAGGGCGATCAGGGCGTATACCGCGCCCACGACGAGTCCGTTCACCAACTGTTGCGCAAACATAGAAAAATCTTTACACGATCACGAGGCAAAAAAGAAGGGGAGGCTTTCGGGGGTGTTGCCTCCCCCCGAAAACAAATGAATTTCTCAATCGACATACGCTTTTGAAGTTCACTCCCCCCTTGAGGGGGAGTCAGTGAGCCGAGGGCGTAGGCCCGAAAGCGAACCGGTGGGGGGCGCTCTCGTTTTGTGTGGAATTTCGTCCCAAAAATCATACCCCCCCGCCGCCTCAAGGGGCTGTTGAAAAAGCCGGAGAGAGACAATTTGTTTGTAGGTCAGACATATATGTCTGACATATCATGCGACCCTGATTTTCGCCTCCACAAGGCGGGCCGCATGATATGCGGCCCCTACAAAAACCGTTCCTCCCCGGTCAGGTGAAACATTCGTTCATCAGGACTTTTTCAACAACCCCCTCAAGTGGGGAGTGTTTGGTCGGCGCTCTTATAAAGGGAGAGTTATTCCTCCGCCCGCCTTGATCGTCACTCCGGCTTTCGCCGGAATGACGGCGGGGGCAAACCCCTCGGAGAGGAAAGCGGGCTCATCGGATGGCCCTGCGCAGATCGTGATGATTCTGTAGTGACCCGTCCTGATGGAGGCCTTTGCCCCGATGAAGACGAAGGACAACCACGGGGGGTTGTCCCTACAAACCCTCTACCTGGATGGCCCTTGCCGGGTTTTTCAACAACCCCTTCCGCCTCCCCTCCCATGATTCAGCATGGCGATGCGCGCCCTAGTTGATCTGGACGAATTTCGCCCCCTTCACCCGCCAGAGCACGTAGGGGCTCTCCAGGACGTCTCCTTTCTTGTTGAACTGGAGTTTGCCCAAAGACGTGTTCCAGGCCTTGCTGCGCAGGTGCGCCGCCAGCTTGGACCCCTTGGCGCCGCCCGTGGCCTGGATCGAGCTCAGAATCATGTTCATGGCCACGTAGCTGTAAATGGTGTAGGCGCCCACTTCCTTGCCGAAACGCTTGCGGTGTTTCTTGATGACGTTCTGGGCCGCCGCGATTTTCGTCTGATCCGGCGTGAACGTTATCAAGGTGCCCTCGGCGGCCTTGCCGGCGATCTTGTAGTACTCGTCCGTGACGATGCCGTCGCCGCTCATGAAGAGCGCCTTCATGCCGAGGCGCTCGCGCATCTGCTTCACCAGCAGGATGGCCTCGGGGTGGATGCCGCCGAAATAGACGAGTTCGGGGTTTTTCTGTTTCGCGGCCGTAAGCACGGGCGTGTAGTCCTTGTCCCCCTGCACGACGCCGCTGTAGAAGACGGCCTTGACCCCTCTTTTCTCCAGGAACCGCTTGGTCTCGTCGGCGAGGCCCTGGCCGTAGGTGGTCTTGTCGTGGAGGATGGCGACCCGCTTTAGCTTGAGCGTGTCCACGATGTAGTTCGCCGCCACTTCGCCTTGCTGATCGTCGCGGCCGCAGACGCGGAACACCGTCGAGAAGCCCTGCTCGGTGAGCTTGGGGTTCGTGGACGCCGGCGTGATCTGGACGACGCCCGCCTCCGCGTACACGGTGGACGCCGGAATGGAGACCGAACTGTTGAAATGGCCGACGATGCCTGCGGCGCCCGAGTTCACGAACTTGTGCGCGATCGACACCCCTTCCCTGGGGTCGTGGCGGTCGTCGCCCCAGAGGATGTCCACCTTCATCTTCTTGCCGCCGACGCTCACGCCGCCCTTGGCGTTCCATTCCTCGACGGCGATCGTTGCGCCGTTTTTCAGCATTTCGCCGAACGCCGCCTGATCGCCCGTGAGCGGACCGGCCACGCCGATCTTGATCGTCGCGGCGTGCGCGGCCGAACCCAGGAAGGCGGCGGCTGTGAGAATGGTCAGGGCATGGAATATCCTGCTGCGCATGGGGTTCCTCCTTCAGGTGATTGGAATTCCTGGAAACCGGGCGGGCCGCACGGCCCGTCATCGCGCCGTCATGCGACCCCGCGACGAGGCCGTGAGAAACAAGGTCATGTCAAGAATACCCTATTTCGGTTCGGCGGCAAAAGTTTTTTTGGGGAGACTTCGCGGACGGCCGGTTGAAAAAGCCCCGCAGCGACCCCTGCAAACCGCCAACGCCTCTTTCTTCATCCTGAGTAGCCGCCGAAGGTCAAACGCGAGTGAGGAGGGGGGTTGGTTTTGCGGCGTCGGCCCCTACGGAATCATCCCGTCGCCGACCGGGTAGCGGAACAACCACTCCCCCCTTGAGGGGGCTGCTGAAAACCCCGGCTTCGGCGGCGGGCGGCATGGAGGCTCACGCGGCGGAGAGGAAGCCCGCGCCGGGTCTTCGCCGCGCCTTCCTGCGGGCGGTTTGCGCGGAAATGCGGGGAGAGCCGCGCAATTCATCGCAGATGCGGGCAAATGCGGGGCGCAAAGAAAATTTTGCGGCCGTATCTGAGCCGCCCGCGCTCAGATATATGAAACAAGTCTTTTCATTACAATAAGTTGCGATATTTTCCCGCTTTCGTTTTTTATCGAAAAACCCCGTGAATTTATACAATTTTATCCAATTTCCCGGTATTTTACCGAAATTCCCGGCGCACCCCTCGCGCTCCGTCCCCGAGCGCGAAAGAGCGGTCCCGACCGCCATGAGAAGAGCCGCCGTCTTCACTCCCGCCGCATCACTGAATCCCATGAGAAAACCTCCGCGTCTTTCGGCTCCATTCCGAACCAAGCGGGAAAACCGCTTCCCCGCGACGCGCGCACGATAGCGCAGGACGGGATTGGGGGAGGAAGAGGAATTGCGGGGAAATGCGTAGCCGGGCGCAATTCGGGCGTTTCCCGAAAAAAGCGGTAAATCGCCGACCGGACGCGGACGCAATGCCGGGCGAAACGGGGGGTTTTCCCGAACAAAAAAGAGACGATGGTTTTGCAGGGGCCGTTCGCGAACGGCCCTCCCGAAAAAAACGAGCGCTTCACGAAGCGCCCCTACGGTCGCCATTCAGATTCGATGTAGGGGTCGCATATCATGCGACCCGTATTGTGAAGACGAAAAGGCAGGGCCGCATAGTATGCGACCCCTACAATGCCATCGCGTTTTGCGTAGCAGGACAGGCGCGGTGGCCTGTGGGACAGCCCCGAGGAGAGGCCGGCGCTACGGGAGCATCACGTCGCCGACCGGGGATACATGGACTTTTTCAACAGCCCCTCATCGGTCGGAATCGATCACCGGCGTCATTCCGGCGAAAGCCGGAATCCATTTTCAAGCAAAATGACAATACGTCGGCTTTTCATCTCCCCGTCCTTGGCGCGAATCAATCAGAAAATAAAAAAACAAGGCGAAACAAATGGATTCCGTCGAACCCTCATTCATCAATCGGGTTCGACCTCCCTCCCCGGTCGGCTCCGACGCCGGAATGACGGCGGTGTGATCCGGTTCAACGGATGCGAGGGGGTGCAGGGATCGCATATATGGGGCTGTTGAAAAAGCCCCCTCAAGGGGGGAGGTTCTTCTGCGCGTGTACCGAAGGGGCCGCATCCCTCTCTCTTTGATCTGAAACGACCCCCGTAGGGGTCGCATATCATGCGACCCGTATTGTGAAGACGAAAAGGCAGGGCCGCATAGTATGCGACCCCTACAATGCCATCGCGTTTTGCGTAGCAGGACAGGCGCGGTGGCCTGTGGGACAGCCCCGAGGAGAGGCCGGCGCTACGGGAGCATCACGTCGCCGACCGGGGATACATGGACTTTTTCAACAGCCCCTCATCGGTCGGAATCGATCACCGGCGTCATTCCGGCGAAAGCCGGAATCCATTTTCAAGCAAAATGACAATACGTCGGCTTTTCATCTCCCCGTCCTTGGCGCGAATCAATCAGAAAATAAAAAAACAAGGCGAAACAAATGGATTCCGTCGAACCCTCATTCATCAATCGGGTTCGACCTCCCTCCCCGGTCGGCTCCGACGCCGGAATGACGGCGGTGTGATCCGGTTCAACGGATGCGAGGGGGTGCAGGGATCGCATATATGGGGCTGTTGAAAAAGCCCCCTCAAGGGGGGAGGTTCTTCTGCGCGTGTACCGAAGGGGCCGCATCCCTCTCTCTTTGATCTGAAACGACCCCCGTAGGGGTCGCATATCATGCGACCCGTATTGTGAAGACGAAAAGGCAGGGCCGCATGATATGCGGCCCCTACGGTCGGATCCCCCGGCTGCTGCGGAATATCCCCGCCCCCCTACCAGCGCAGGGAGCCGCGAAGCGCCACGCCGTGCGCCGGGTCGTCGTTCTCTCGCTCGCGCACGTCGCCCTCGACGCTCATGCTCAGGCGCTCGCCCACCTTGAAGCGCCCGCCCAGGCGGTAGATCCCGCTCCCGCCCTCGGACACCGAGAGACCGGCGTAGGGCGTCAGCAGACCGCCCCAGGCGTCCAGCCCGTAGCCCACCTCCGCGCGCACGCGGGGGTCGAGACCCCGGACTTCCTCTTTCGCCAGGCGCGAGGCGTCCTTGAGACCCCACAGGCGCGCGGCCCCGCCGGCGGTCTCGCCCATTTCAGGCCGCACGGTGAGGGCGAGGCCCCGGCCCGCCTCCCCGGGCGCTATGCGGATCATGCCGCCCGCGCCCCAGTCCGCCGCGTCTTCCTCCTCGTGCGTGAGGAGACCGCGCGCCTTGAACTCCAGCGTGAGGCCCAGGGCCGGACTCGTGAAGCGAAGGCTCCCGCCCACCTCCACGCCCGCCCCCTCGTCCGCGTCGCCCCCGTCGTGGCGAAGGCCCGCCTCCACGGAGGGCCGGAACGCGCCGCCGTCCTTCATCGAAACCTCGCGCGAGGCCTCCAGCATCACCCGAAGGCGGGTCGCCTCCGCCGATACGGCATCGAGGCCGTCCTTCGCGTCCGCGTCCGTCTGCGCCAGCAGGACGTCGGACTTCACCGCCAGGTCGAACCCGCCCACCTTCGCGAGTTCGCCCCGAAGACCGAACGCGGCCATCCGCATCTCGATGTCGGTCTCGGCCTCGGCCTTCTGCCGGACGTCTTTCCTGTCCATCTCCAGCGTCATCTCGCCCCGGCCCATTCCCAGGACGCCCCAGGCCGTGACCCGCTCGTTCAGCGCGAAGCGCAGGTAGGGGTGCGCGCTCGTGAGCGTCGCCTCCACCCCGCTGCGGCCCCCGCTCTCGAAGCCCCCCTCGCCTCTGGCGTGAGAGAGCGCCACGCCCATGAGGACGGCGTTCTTCTCGTAGTCCACGCCCAGCATGGCCGTCGACACGTCGCCCTCGATGGCGGCCGCCCCGCCGCCCTCGAAACTCGTGCGCGCGCCCCGGCCCCAGAGCGACCAGCGTCCGCCCGGGACGGCCTCGCCCTCCCCGGCGGAGGCCAGGTGGAACGAACCGCCCCGCAGAAACTCGCTCATCGTCATCTCGCGGTAGGCGGGGGAGTCCTCCTCCCCGTTCGCCGGCCGGTTCGCGGCCCTTGCGCGCGCGAGGCCGCGGGAGTCGGTTCCACCATGCGTGAGCGAGGCGGACCCGAAGCCCGCGCCTTCTTTCGCGAGGTAGCGGTCCGGATCCGCATTCAGGTCCACGCTCCGGCCGCCGAGCGTCACCTTCGCCCCGCCCGGCGCGGGCGCGTTCATCCGGCTCGATATCATCTCCACCGCCTGGCTTCCCACCGCGCGGCCGAAGCGCGCCAGCCAGCCCCGCATCGCGGGGGGCGACCAGACGGGCGTCACGGCGTCGGACGCCGGCGATGCCGCCCCCTCGCCGGCCGCGTTCACCGCGCGCACCTTGAACCGGTAGGCCACGCCGTTGACCAGGCTCGCGACGGTGTGGCGCCTCGTCGACGCCCCGCTGCCGGGAACGTCTCTCCAGGCCGTCTCGAAGGCGCCGCCCCCGGCCTGCTTGACGTATTGCCACTTCGTGATCGACGAGCCGCCGTCGCTCCCCGGGGTCCACGACAGCGCGACGCTGCCGTCGCCCGCCGTTGCGACCGGCTTCGACGGAGCGGAGGGCTTCGCGGCGGGCGTCAAGGCGTCCGTCGCCTCCGAAGCGGCCCCCGCGCCGAGCGCATTCACCGCGCGCACCCGGAAGCGGTAGGTAACGCCGTTGGTCAGGCCGGTGACGGTGTGGCTCGTCCTGTCCGGGCAGTCGGGTTCCATCGCCGTAACGCAGATGTCGGTCCAGACCGTCTCGAAATCGCCGTCCCCGGCCTGCTTGACGTATTGCCACTTCGTGATCGGCGAGCCGCCGTCGCTCCCCGGGGTCCACGACAGCGCGACGCTGCCGTCGCCCGCCGTTGCGACCGGCTTCGACGGAGCGGAGGGCGTCGAGACGGGCGTCACGGCGTTCGTCGCCCCCGAAGCGGCGCCCGCGCCGAGCCTGTTCACCGCGCGCACCCGGAAGCGGTAGGTAACGCCGTTGGTCAGGCCGGTGACGGTGTGGCTCGTCCTGTCCGGGCAGTCGGGTTCCATCGCCGTAACGCAGATGTCGGTCCAGACCGTCTCGAAATCGCCGTCCCCGGCCTGCTTGACGTACTGCCACTTCGTGATCGACGAGCCGCCGTCGCTCCCCGGGGTCCACGACAGCGCGACGCTGCCGTCGCCCGCCGTTGCGACCGGCTTCGACGGAGCGGAGGGCTTCGCGGCGGGCGTCAAGGCGTCCGTCGCCTCCGAAGCGGCCCCCGCGCCGAGCGCATTCACCGCGCGCACCCGGAAGCGGTAGGTAACGCCGTTGGTCAGGCCGGTGACGGTGTGGCTCGTCCTGTCCGGGCAGTCGGGTTCCATCGCCGTAACGCAGATGTCGGTCCAGACCGTCTCGAAATCGCCGTCCCCGGCCTGCTTGACGTATTGCCACTTCGTGATCGGCGAGCCGCCGTCGCTCCCCGGGGTCCACGACAGCGCGACGCTGCCGTCGCCCGCCGTTGCGACCGGCTTCGACGGAGCGGAGGGCGTCGAGACGGGCGTCACGGCGTTCGTCGCCCCCGAAGCGGCGCCCGCGCCGAGCCCGTTCACCGCGCGCACCCGGAAGCGGTAGGTAACGCCGTTGGTCAGGCCGGTGACGGTGTGGCTCGTCCTGTCCGGGCAGTCGGGTTCCGTCGCCGTAACGCAGATGTCGGTCCAGACCGTCTCGAAATCTTCGTCCCCGGCCTGCTTGACGTACTGCCACTTCGTGATCGACGAGCCGCCGTCGCTCCCCGGGGTCCACGACAGCGCGACGCTGCCGTCGCCCGCCGTTGCGACCGGCTTCGACGGAGCGGAGGGCTTCGCGGCGGGCGTCAAGGCGTCCGTCGCCCCCGAAGCGGCGCCCGCGCCGAGCCCGTTCACCGCGCGCACCCGGAAGCGGTAGGTAACGCCGTTGGTCAGGCCGGTGACGGTGTGGCTCGTCCTGTCCGGACAGTCGGGTTCCGTCGCCGTAACGCAGATGTCGGTCCAGACCGTCTCGAAATCTTCGTCCCCGGCCTGCTTGACGTATTGCCACTTCGTGATCGGCGAGCCGCCGTCGCCACCCGAGGTCCAGAAGAGCGTCGCGCTGCCGTCGCCCGACACCGCGCCCGGCTGCCCGCCCGGCCCGGTTATGGAAGGCGCGGAGGGCGTCGAGACGGGCGTCACGGCGTTCGTCGCCTCCGAAGCGGCCCCCGCGCCGAGCGCATTCACCGCGCGCACCCGGAAGCGGTAGGCAACGCCGTTGGTCAGGCCGGTGACGGTGTGGCTCGTCCTGTCCGGACAGTCGGGTTCCATCGCCGTAACGCAGATGTCGGTCCAGACCGTCTCGAAATCGCCGTCCCCGGCCTGCTTGACGTATTGCCACTTCGTGATCGGCGAGCCGCCGTCGCCACCCGAGGTCCAGAAGAGCGTCGCGCTGCCGTCGCCCGCCACCGCGCCCGGCTGCCCGCCCGGCCCGGTTATGGAAGGCGCGGAGGGCGCCCCGACGGGCGTCACGGCGTTCGTCGCCCCCGAAGCGGCGCCCGCGCCGAGCCTGTTCACCGCGCGCACCCGGAAGCGGTAGGCAACGCCGTTGGTCAGGCCGGTGACGGTGTGGCTCCTCCTGTCCGGGCAGTCGGGTTCCGTCGCCGTAACGCAGATGTCGGTCCAGAACGTCTCGAAATCTTCGTCCCCGGCCTGCTTGACGTACTGCCACTTCGTGATCGACGAGCCGCCGTCGCCCCCCGAGGTCCAGAAGAACGTCGCGCTGCCGTCGCCCGCCACCGCGCCCGGCTGCCCGCCCGGCCCGGTGATGAAAGGCGCGGAGGGCGTCGAGACGGGGTTGGAGGGCCTCACGGCGTCCGACTCGGGCGAAGCGGCGCCGTCGCCCTCGCCGTTCACCGCGCGCACCTTGAACCTGTATTCCGTGCCGAAGGCGAGGCCGGTGACGGTGTGCTTGGCCCTCTCCGGGCAGTCGGGTTGCGTCGCCGTAACGCAGATGTCGGTCCAGTCCGTCTCGAAATCTTCGTCCCCGGCCTTCTTGACGTACTGCCACTTCGTGATCGGGTGGCCGCCGTCGCCCCGCGATATCCAGGTCAGCGCGACGCTGCCGGCGCCGGCGGTCGCGCCCGGCTTCTCCGGCGGGGGGGGCGGCCCGGTGAGCGCCAGTTCGATCGATTCGGGCGAAGCGGCGCCGCCGCCGATCGCGTTCACCGCGCGCACCTTGAACTTGTAGGACGTCCCGTTGAACAGGCCCGTCACGGTGTGAGCGTTGAAGAATACTTGCCGGCAGTCGGGGAGCGTATCGTGATCCGAGGCCATCGCGCAGGCGTCGGTCCAGCTTCCGTAGCCGCCGTAGTTCCCACCGGGCGGCTTGGACGCGAAGGCGTATTGAAACTTCGTGATCCCCGTTCCGCCGTCGCTCGGCGAGAACCAGTAAAGATTTACGCTCGCGTCGCCCGCCGTCACCGGGTAAAACGAAATCCAAGACGGCGTACCGGGCGGCGCGGCGGGCGTCACGGCGTTCGATTCGGGCGAATCGACGCCGGGGCCGCCGGTATTCACCGCGCGCACCTTGAACTTGTAGGTATTGCCGTTAATCAGGCCGGTGACGGTGTGGCTGGTCCTGTTCGGGCAGGTGGCGTCCTGTGAGGTCTCGCAGATGTCGCTCCAGCTGCCGTAGCCGTAACTCTGCTTGTAGGCGTACTGCCACTTCGTGATCGCCGATCCGCCGGCTCCCCCCGAGGTCCACGACAGCGTGACGCTTCGGTCGCCGGGGGTCACCCCCGGCTTCGAGGGCGCGGGGGGCGTCTCGATCTCGATGAAGTCCGTCTTCGAGAAATCCCGGCCCTCGACGCTCTGGGAGGATTTCAGGGAGACGTTCCACCTGCCGTTCCGAGCCGTGTTACCGGTGTTGCCATCCTCGTCGTGCAGCGTCGTCCCGTTCAGGACGATGGTCGTCACGCCGCCGTCGTTCATGATGTAGTCGTCCCCGAAGACCTGCGCCATCGTGCGCCCGTCGAGGGTGAGGCTCACGTGGAGCGCGGGGGCGGTCTCCGTGGCGAGCTTCCTCGCCGCGCGAATCGCCGCGCCCGACGCCGCCCGCAGACTTGCGTCCTTCCCGATGACCACCTTGCCCCCGCCGGAGAGATACACCCCCGCCGCGTCGCCCGAGCCGCCCGTCACCGAACCGTTCACCGTCACCGTCTGTTGTCGGTAGCCGTCCGTCCCCAGCTTCGCCGCGAGCTCCAGGGCTTGCGTCGTACTGTTGAACCCGCCTATCCGGACGCCGCTCGCCTTCGCTCCCGAAGCGGTGAGCGAAGCCCCCGCGCCGATGGAGATCGCTATCGTCCCCTCGCCCGTCCGATGCCCGGCGTAGACGCCGTGGGCGTCCGCGCCCGTCGTCGTGACACTGGTGGAGGCGCCCCGAACGTCCAGGTCGATGTCGCCGCCGGCGCCGGTATGGACGCCGTATGCGCCGTGGGAATCCGCGCCGCCCGTGGTGATGGAGGCGCCGCCCGCCACGTCGATCTCCAAATTGCCCTTGCTGTTCGAGCTTTCGTTGTAATGCCAGGCGAATATCCCGTGGGCGTCGTCGCCCTCCGTCTCGATGGAGGCGCCGTCAAGGCCCAGATCGACGTTGGCCGACTTCGTCGCCGATGCTATTCCATAATGCAGGCCGTATATCCCGTGGGAGCCGTCTTTCTTCGTGTTGATCGACGCGCTGCCCGCCACGTCGATCTCGATGTCGCCGTAGATGGGGCCGGTGTTCGAAAGTATGGCATGCCAGGCGGAAATCCCGTGGGACCTCTCGCCCTCCGTGGTGATGGAAGCGCTGCCCGCCACGTCGATGTCGGTGTCGCCCTCGATCGTGGCGGTTTGGGTGCTGTCATACTGAAAGGCGTATATCCCGTCGGCTTCGTCGCCCTTCGTGGTAATCGACGCGCTGCCCGCCACGTCGATGTCGATTTTGCCATCCGCTTTGAAGCCCGGACCCGAGCCTATGTAGTGGTAGCCGTATATCCCGTGGGAGTCGTCGGAATTCGTGGTGATCGAAGCGCTGCCCTCCACGAGGATTTTGCCGTCCCGTTTGGTCAGGCCGTAGACGCCGTATCCTTCATTCGTGGTGGAGGTCAACGTGATCGAGGCGGCTCCATCCACGGTGATGTCGTAGTCGCCGTTGCCCTGGTGCCGGGCCCAGACGCCGTGGATATTGCCGGCGTTCGGCGCCGCCGTGGAGATGACGCCGCCCGTCACGTCGATGTCGATGTCGCCCGTATTCTGGTGGTTGCCGTAGACGGCGTGGTTGTCCGACGTGGTGATGTCGAAGTTCGTCAGGTCGATGGCCAGGTCGCCGCTCGTCGTCTTCACGCACTTTACCCTTTTCCCGGCCGTGGGGTTGCCCGAAGCGGGGCATTCCTCCTGCTGCTGGGCCGTAGCCGGCCCGGCGCAGAGGATCAGGGCGGCGGCCAGGGCGACGGCGCCCGCGAGAACCCGCGCACTCACGCCGCGCCTCTTCTTTGGAGACTGGAGACTGGAGACTGGAGACTGGAGACTGGAGACTGGAGACTGGAGACTGGAGACTGGAGACTGGAGACTGGAGACTGGAGACTGGAGACTGGAGACTGGAATTTCATGATATCACGTTTCGGAGAGCGGATAAACGCCGGCTTGGAAGCATTCATGACCAACCTCCTTGAGCGTCGTTCCCGATTCGGTCACACCGCATGAAGCGAGGAAGCCGGAATCCCGGCTTCTGTGCCGAATCGCTTGAATTATTTTAACCTCAACCCTAACTTCGTCGCGGAATTGGTTAAATTATTTTGATTTTTATATTTTTAGCACACTGATATGGCGCATTGCAATACGATCGTTTGATTAACGAGGGGGCGGGGCCGCGGCTTGTCCTCAAGGGAGGCCGACACCTTGCGGAAGGCGCGAAGCTTCGCAGGGCCGGATATGACCGCGGGGCAGGCGCGGGAGCCTCGAACAGGCGCAGGGGCGCCTGTCTCTATGGGGGCGCATTCTATATCCGCAGGGGGCAGTCCCGAGGAGGAGCGGCCCCGGGTATGCGTAATTCCTCACTCTTCGAGGTTGTTGAAAAGGGAATTGTAGAGAATAGTTGACAAACATATTTCGTCAACCTGATTATACTCTTGCCGGCGAGTTGGGGAAACTGGATGGCTGGAATGAAAGGACGGAAGCAATGACAACCTACGAAACATTAAATCTCCTGTCATCGCTTCCCATGCCGATAGTTGTAAGTGTCGGCATTTATGCAATGGCTCAAGCAAACAACAAAAGAGCGGAGGCAGGCAAAAAAACTGAAGATGCGCTTACGGAAGCCATCGCAGGATTACGTGATGCCAATCGAGCCTTGCGAGAAATTTTGGAAAAGAAATAATCCTGTGCGACCCGGAATGCTTGCTCCGCAAAAAGATTCGAGATATCTGGTCAAGTAAAATTGATAACTCCCGTTGAAAAAGCCGGAGAGAGACAATTTGTTTGTAGGTGATAACCTCTCCTCGGGGTTGTCCCGCGCATATCATGCGGCCCGCCTTGTAGAGGCGAAAATCAGGGCCGCATGATATGTCAGACATATATGCCTGACCTACAAAAACCATTCCTCGTCGGTCGCATCGAACCCTCGTTCATCAGGACTTTTTAACAGGCCCCCTTCAGGGCCGTTGAAAAAGTCCCGGACGAACCGCCCGCTACGCCGACTTCACGCGCTCGATGTATTCACCCGTGCGCGTGTCTATCTTGAGCACGTCGCCCTCGTTCAGGAACAGGGGCACGGTGACCACCGCGCCCGTCTCCAGTTCCGCCTGCTTGGTCGCGCCCGTCGCCGTATCGCCACGCACGCCGGGTTCGGTCTTCTTGATGGCCAGCTCCACGAACGTGGGCATTTCGACCGAAATCGCGTCGCCCTTGTGGAAGAGGATGTCGACTACCGTCTCCTCGCGCAGGAGTTTGACGCTCTCGCCAAGCTTCTCCTCCCCCAGCCCGGTCTGGTCGTAGGTTTGCGTATCCATGAAATAGAATACGTCGCCGTCGCGGTAGAGATACTGCATCTGTTTCTGCTCGATCCCGGGGTCGCCGACGGACTCGCCCGAGCGGAACGTCTTCTCCAGAACGCGGCCGGTTCTCAGATTCTTGAGTTTCGTGCGCACGAAGGCCCCGCCCTTGCCGGGTTTTACGTGCTGGAACTCCACGATGACGAACGGCTCGTTTTCGAGCTCGATTTTCAGTCCGTTACGGAAATCACTTGTCGAGGGCATCTGTCCGAAAAACCTCCTGATGATGAAAATGGCTACAAGACGACGAGTTCCTTCGTGATCGAGCGGGTGAGCACCTCCCTGCCCCGCTCGGTGACGAGAACCATATCCTCGATTCTCACGCCGCCCCAGCGGGGCAGATAGATGCCGGGCTCCACCGTCACCACCATGCCGGGCCGGAGCTCCTCCCTGACGCCGGGACCGAGCCTGGGGGCTTCGTGGATGTCGAGCCCCACGCCGTGGCCCGTGCCGTGCCCGAAAGCCTCGCCGTAGCCGTACGCTGTGATGACGTCGCGGGCGGCCCTATCCACCTCCCCGCAGGGGACGCCCGGCCGCACGGCTTCCAGCGCCGTCATCTGGGCTTCGAGGACGACGTTATATATCTTCTCTCCCTTGGGCGACGGCTTTCCCAGCGAGAACACCCGCGTCGTATCCGCATGGTAGCCCGACACCACGGCCCCGAAATCGACCGTGATGAGGTCGCCTTTTTTGAGTTTGCGCGAGGAGGCGATGCCGTGCGGGAGGGCCGAGCGCGGCCCCGAGGCGACGATGGTGTCGAAAGAAGCGCCCGAGGCGCCCCTTCTCCTCATCGCGGTTTCGAGATCGAGCGCGACTTCCGACTCGGCGCGGCCCGGACGAATCGACGCCGAAACCTCCTGCAGGGCCCCCGCGTTCACCCGCGCGCCTTTTTTGAGTTTTTTGATCTCGCCCGAATCCTTGCAGAGCCTCAAACCCTCCACGAGGCCCGAGACGGGTTTCAGGCGCACGCCCTTCACGAGCCTTCGCATCTGCCGATACGCCCCGTGGACGAGGTGCGCTTCTTCGAAGCCGAGCGTCTTCGCCCTCGTTTTCTTGAGTTCCGCCGCTATCCCCGGAAGCGGGGAGGGGTGCTCGGCGCGGCGAAAACCGGGCGGCGCCTCTTTCGCCGCCTGCGAGCGGTAGCGGAAATCCGTGATGAAGACGGCGCTCCTCGGGAGGATCAGGCATGCGCCCGCAGAACCCGTGAACCCGGTGAGATAGTGGAGGTTCTTCCTGTTCGTCACGGCGAGGGCCGCGAGGCCTTCGCGCCGCATCGCCTTTCTCAGGGCGCCCAGACGCTGCCTCATTCTCCCTCCGCCGGAAACGTCAACCCCTTGACGCAGGCGTCGACCGCCGCGCGCAGGGCCAGGGCGTAGCCCGCCAGGCCGAACCCGACCACGCTTCCCGCCGCCACGGGCCCGATCATCGAGCGGTGCCGGAAACCCTCGCGCTTCAGGACGTTCGAGATGTGCACCTCGTAGACGGGCAGATCCAGGCCGCCTATCGCGTCCCGGAGCGCGACGCTGGTGTGGGTGTATCCCCCCGGATTGAAGACGCAGGCGGCGCATACGCCCGCGGGAGCCGCTCTTTTCAAGGGCCGCTTCACGCCCGCCGCGCGCTGTAAGGCGTCGATGAGTTCTCCCTCGACGTTGGACTGGAAACACTCGAGCTCCACCCCCTCGTCCGCGGCCATACGGACCAGGGCCGCCTCGAGTTCGGCCAGCGTCGTCCTGCCGTAGACTTCCGGCTCGCGCGTTCCCAGCAGATTGAGGTTCGGGCCGTTCAAAAGCAGTATTCTCATGTGTCCACCCGAAGAGGGTCTATCGCATCCGCATGAAAACAGGTAGCGAATGGTAGAAAACACGGGCGGCGGCGTCAATGAACGGGAGCCACCGAACTCGTGATTAACGGGCTGGTCGAAAAAGCCCCGCATGCGACCCCCGCAAACCGCCGACGCTTCTTCCCTCACCCTGAGTAGCCGCCGGGGGTCAAACGCGACTGAGAAGGAGCGTTTGTATCGAAGGGTGAAATTCGCGCCCACCGTAGAGGTGCGCCCCGGCGAACCCTCCCTCATCGGAGTTGCTGAAAAAGCCCACAGAAGGAACACAACGAGTTTCACTCCCCCCTTGAGGGGGCTGTTGAAAAAACCCTGATTTCGCGACTCGGCGAATGCAGCCGACCGGGAAGGGAGGGTTCGACGGTTTTGATCGTCATTCCGGTGTCGGAGCCGACCGCGGAGGGAGGTCGAACCCGATTGATGAATGAGGGTTCGACGGAATCCAGAGCCGATATGAATTTCGAGCCGCAGGACGACCATGAAAAACAATCATGCGAAAAGACGAATTCAAAAGCAAAGTCCCTGGATTCCGGCATGCGCCGGAATGACGGCGCGTAATCTCGATTGTAGGGGCCGCATATCATGCGGCCCGTTGCCGGAGACGCGAAAAAGGCTGGGCCGCATGATATGTCAAACATATATGTCTGACCTACAATGCTATCGCGTTTTGCGTAGCAGGACAGGCACGGAGGCCTGTCCCTACGGGATCATCACGTCGCCGACCGAGCGCGGAACAGGGTTTTTCAACGGCCCCAAAGGGGGGAGTGAACTTCAAAAGCGTGCGCGCAACTAAAATCGCTCCCGAGGACTTTTTCAACAATCCCATACACGCAGCCCTTGACGGGCGGCGAAAAGGCTGGGTCGCATGGTATGCGACCCCTACAACAGGAACGGCAATAACGTCGGAATGACGAACAAAACCGTTCCACTTCATTTGGACAGATCGCGATCTCGGACGGGCCGGGGGCCTCTACGCTACGGACCCTCCTCCTCGATTGGTTTCATACACCAAATCTCGAAATCAGGACTATTTCAACAACCCCCCTCAAGGGGGGAGTGAAATTCAAAAGCGTGCGCACAACTCAAAATTGCTTCCCGGGACTTTTCAACAGGCCCTCATCGGTCGGGTTCGTGCCTTCGATACGCGGCTTCGCCGCTACTCAGGATGAGACAGAGAGGGCTTTTTCCACAACCCCTCAACCGGCCAGCGCGCCGCGCCACAAGCGGGGCGGAACCTCTGCGCCCGGCTCCACCTCGCCGATCCTGCGCATCAGAACGAACCGGGGGCTGCCCCGCCGGGTTTTCTTGTCGCCGGCGAGGAGTCTCTTCAGTACCGCGAGTTTCGGCGGCTCCTCCATATTCGTGGGCAGGCCGAAACGACCGAGCAGGGCGGTCAGCCGCTCCACGTCGCCGGGCGCGCAGCGCCCCAGTTCGCAGGATATGCGGCTCGCGGCGCACATGCCGATGGCGACCGCCTCTCCGTGAAGCAGTTCGGAGGAATAGCCCGCCAGCGCCTCCACCGCATGCCCGAGCGTATGGCCGTAGTTGAGTATCTGCCTGAGACCCGACTCGCGCTCGTCCTGCTCGACGACCCGCGCCTTGATCCGGCAGTTCGTGGCGACGACCCGCTCCATCACAGCCTCGTCGCGAGCGAGAACCAACGCCTCGTTCTTCTCAAGGTAAGCGAAAAGGCGGGCGTCGGCGATGGCCGCGTGCTTCACCACCTCGGCCAGCCCCGCCCTGAACTCCCGCTCGGGCAGCGTCTCGAGAGACGACGTGTCGCTCACCACGGCCGCCGGCTGATGAAACGCGCCCACGAGGTTTTTCCCCAGCTTGTGGTCGACCGCCGTCTTGCCGCCCACCGCGCTGTCCACCTGGGCGAGGAGCGTCGTCGGCGCCTGAACGTAGGGAATCCCCCGCAGGAAGACGGCCGCCGCGAATCCGGCGACGTCGCCAACGACGCCGCCGCCCAGGGCCACGGCGCCGCAGCCCCTGTCCAGCCGCATGGAGGCCATCTTGTCCAGGATTCCCGACAGCCGGCGCATCGACTTGCTCGCCTCGCCCGCCGGAATCCTGAGGAGCGCCGCCTGAACGCCGGCCGCGTCTAGCGAAGCAAGCGTCTTCTCGGCGTAGAGAGGCGCCACGTTCGCGTCCGTAACGACGAGCGCCCGCCCGCCCCTGAAACGGCGCAGGCATACCCTTCCGATTTCCCCGAGCTCTCCTGCGCCGATGCGAATCGTGTAGGAGCGCTCCCCCAGGCGAACCCGGACGTTCCTCATACGGCCTCCAGGGCGCGGTACGCCAGCCCCGCGCCGACGGCGGCGGCGGGCGCGAGTGATGCCGCGAGAGCCGAGTCGATCCCCTCGCCCGGCGCTTCGACGCGGCGGAAGGGATCCAGAATTTCCACGGGCGCATCGAGCGCCTCCTCCAGACGCTCCGGCAGGCTCTTGAGCTGCGCGCCTCCGCCGGAGAGAATCACCCGCTCGACCTCGGAAGCGGGCGTTATCCGCCACATCAGCCGGAACGTCTCATCGAGTTCGGCGGCCAGCTTCTCCGCCTCCAGGCGGAAGGCGTCCTCCAGCGCGTCCGGGTCGGCGGCGGGCGCCTCCCCCCGCTTGACGGCCTCCGCTTCTTCACGGGAAATCGCCAGGCGGTCCGACAGCGACCTCGTCAACGCCTCCCCGCCGAAAGGGATTGCCCTGGTGATCAGCGTGTGCTCGTCGCACACCACGTTCACCAGCGTCTCGGCCGCGCCGACGTCCACCAGGGCGGCGACCTCCCCCTCCTCGCGCGCTCCCGAGAGTTCGAAGGCGCTCTCCATCGCCAGGAAGTTCACGTCCACGATCACCGGCTCGCAGCGAACGCGCTTCAGGAAGGCCAGCAGCGCCTCGAGCGGCTCGCGCCTCACGGCGATCATCAGATACTCGTCCAGCCGCTCGGTTCGTTTTTCCAGTTGGCCGATTTTGATATGAGACAGGCGCGCCTCGTCCAGGGGAAAGGGCAGCACCTGCATCGCCTCGGCTTCTAAGGCGTCGACGACGGGGAAATCCTCCTCGGCGGGCAGCAGCACCGTCCGCACCACCGCCGCCCCGCCCGAGAGCGCCACGACCACCCTTCTCTCCGCCTCGCCGGGGAGCAACTCCGCCAACGCTTGTTCGACCTCCTCGGGGTCGTGCACGAAGCCGCGCCGCGCCGCGCCCGGCGCCAGGGAGACCGCCCCCAGGCGCGAGAGGACGAGGCGCTCGTCCTTCTTTTCGAGTTTCACCGCCTTGACGGCGGAACTCCCGATGTCGATGGCCAAAGGCGCGGAATCGTCAGACACGATGGTTCTCTACCAGCAGAAGAAAATCAAAAAAGACGAACGGGCGTCAGGGTGAACGTGCAAACCAGGAGCATCATACACGCAAATCCCCAAAAACGCCTCTTGCGCGTCAGCGGCTCCCATTCGTCGATGAGCGGCGGATGCCGCCTGCCCAGCGCGAGCACCATCACGCTCCAGAAAATCCAGCCCGGCCACCAGTATCCCATCACCAGAAGAGCAAGGCCGATGGCGACGGATATCCTCGCGTGCCACCTGCCCAGAAGCGTGTAGACGACGTGCCCGCCGTCGAGCTGTCCGGCGGGGATGAGGTTCAGCGACGTAACCAGCAATCCGCACCAGCCCGCAAAGGCCACCGGGTGGAGGAGGATGGTCTGCCCCTCGGGGACCGGGCCGTGCGCCAGCCACGCGAGGCCGTCGAACAGAAGGGGCGTCCCCAGCCCGATGCCGGGCGAGGCGCCGCCGGGCGCCAGCCGCGACATCATGAGGCCTGCGAACAGGGCCGGAACCGCCGCGGCCAGGCCGGCCAGCGGCCCCGCCACGGCCACGTCCATCAGCGCGTTCCGGTTCGCAATGCCGCCGCGTATGCGGATGACCGCGCCGAACGTCCCCAGCAGGGAGGGCGCGGGCAGGAAATAGGGCAACGATGCGTCCACGCCCCACCTGCGGCTCGCGGCGTAGTGGCCCATCTCGTGCGCGCCGAGGATCAGGAGCAGCGTCAGCGAATAGGGGAGTCCGGCCAGAAGGGCCGACGGCCCGGCGAAGACGGCCTCGGGCGCGACGCCGCGCTGGAGCGCGCCCGCAAACAGGGTGGAGAGCAGCGTCAGGACGAACATCAAAGCGGGGACGCCAAAGTCTTTCCAGGCGCTGCTCCGCTTCCCGGCCCTGACTTCGAACGGCTCGGCGGAGATTTCTTCTCGCGGCGGGAGCCTAAATTCTTCCGGGCGGAAATCGCGAGCGGCCACCTGCTCGTCCCCTCCCCGTTCCTGGCGGGGGGCCGCATGAGGGGAGCGGCCGCCCGGCCCGAGGCCTCCTGTTCGTCCGTTCAATGGCTGCACCCAAGGCAGGCGAAGAGATAAGAAATCGCGCGTCGCGGGGATTCTAACCCGACCCGCGCGGTTCACGCACCTTGACACCTCGCGCCTCAATTCCTACCCTCGCGTGTGCGCCGCTCCGCCCGTGAGAAAGAAATGCCCGACTCCGCAGCGAAATTCATACTCATCGCCGCTCTGGCCGCGTCCCTCCTCACCGGATGCGGCGCGGACCCCGCACCGGACACGCCGGCCAAGGGAGCCGCCCGTTCGCCCGTCCAAAAGACGAGGCCCGCTCCCGAGGCGAAGGCCGAAGCCCTTCCGACGCCCGGGAAGAGCGCGCCCCCGCCCCGCGCGCTGAAGCCACTCGCCCCGGATTCCAAAAGCTGGTCCGCCCCCGCCCCCTCGCCGCCCGAAGCGCCGCTCGCCGCATTGAAAGCGAAGTGGACAGAGAATCCGACCGCCCGAGACGCCGACAAGACGCTGCTCGACATCGCCAGACACGAACTCGCGCGCGGAGATCTGAAGGCGGCGGTGAGGGGCCTGAAACGGCTCCAGGAGAAATTCCCCCTCTCGCCTCTTTATTCCGAAAGCGCGTTTTATCTCGGTCTGGTGCTCCAGGCCGCAGGCCGGAATGACGAGGCGTGGATTTCTCTCAGAAGCGCTTTAAGCGGAGAAACAAACCCCGAAAGGCGCGCGATGCTCGAAGCCTCCCTCGGAGCGGTGTATGAAAGGCGCGGCGAGCCCCTCTCCGCCCTGCTCTCCTACGCGCGCGCCATGAGGAGCGACGCGCAAATTTTCGGAAAAGACATCCTCATCGGGCGGGTCGAGGCGCTGGCGAAAGAAATCGCGCTCCACCGGCTTCACGCGGCGGCCGAGCGTTTCGCGGGTTCGCCCGCGGGCCCGCTCCTGCGGACAGCCCTGGCGGAGCGGGAGGAAGAGGAGCGCCGCCGCGAGAAGGCGCGCGATGCCCCGCCCGAGCACGCGAAAGCGCCCTCCCAAAGCCCGGCGGAAAAACCGAGTGCGGCCGCGGGTTCCGCGCGCGTGGGGATCATGCTCCCGCTCTCGGGGCCCGCCGGCGGCGCGGGCGGGCGCGTCTACGACGGCATCCGTCTGGCGCTTCGCCACAGCCTGGCGAAATATCCCGATCTCCGCCTTCAACTCGCGATCCGCGACACGAAGAGCACGGCGCTGTCCGGGGGCGACGCGGCGGAGGTCGCCGCTGAACTGATCGAGCGGGAAAAGGCCGTCGCCCTCATCGGCCCGCTCCTCACCGAGGCGGCCGATGCCGCCGCCGAAGCCGCGAACCGCCTGAAAACCCCCATGCTCACGCCGTTCGCGCTCCGGATGCGCATGAACCCCGATTTCCCCTGGGTGTTCCGCAACTCGCTCCCGAACCGACTCCAGGCCCGGGGCGCAGCCGCCTACGCCGTCCGGCATCTCGGGCTGCGGCGCTTCGCCGTCCTGCACCCGGAGAACCGCGACGGAAGGGAGCTGACCCACGCCTTCGCCCAGGCGGTGGAGGAGATGGGCGGCGAGGTCGCCCGAATCGTCTCGTTCCCCGAAAACACCACCGACTTCCGGGCGCAGATGCGCGCCCTCGGCGGCATGGACGATCGCCAGTTGGGCAGGGCGAGGCGCTCGCAGGGGCTCGGAAAACCGGCTCCCTACCGGCTCGGCCTCGACTTCGAGGCCCTCTTCGTTCCCGTCCGGCACGAGAAGGCGGTGCTCATCGCGCCGCAGATCCTCTTCTACAACATGCGCGGGATAAGGCTCCTGGGCGGCGCCGGATGGAACGACCCCCGCCTGCTCGAACACGGGGAGCGCTACGTGGAGGGCGCGGTCTTCGTCGACGGGTTTTTCTCGGGATCGACGGAGCCCGGGGCCGCGCGTTTCGTCGGCGAGTTCAAGAGCGCCTTCGGGAAAGCGCCGGACGTCTTCTCGGCCCTTGGCTACGACGCCGCGCGAATCGTCTTCGAGGCGCTCGCCCGAGGCGCGAAGACGCGCGAGGACGTGAGGCGGCATCTCGCGTCCCTCCGGGGCTTCGAGGGCGTCGCGGGGCTGACGGACATGGGCGCGGACAACGACGCGCGCCGCCAGTTGTTCGTCCTCTCGGTTCAGGGGGGAAAAATCCGGTATCTCCAGATGGTCGCGCCGGGCGGGGCGTTCGAGGGCGCGCCGCTCTCCCCGGTTCCGACCCCCGCGACGCAATGAGGGGCGCGGATGCCCGAGCACCCGTCGATACGTCCTTCGACAAGCTCAGGACTACTCAGGGTGAGGTCGGTATGGCGGCCTGCTTAGGTCGATAGAAAACAATCCCCTCATCCCGAGTAGCCTCCGAAGGGGGCGTATCGAGGGATACCCGACCCTTCAAGGGCCATTGAAAAACCCCTTTTTGCTCGGAATTCACCCCCCACCTACGCGGCGGCAGGCTTCACGGAACCGTTGACACCCTCATCCTGAATAGGCGCGTAAGCGCCGTATCGAAGGATGGGGTCGCATCTCTCCGGCTGGTGCGAACTTCGCCCTTCGATACGCGGCTTCGCCGCTATTCAGGGTGAGGAGAAGGGGATTTGACGGCCTCGGGACTACTCAGGGTGAGGAAAACAAAAACCACCCTCATCGCGAGTGGGCCCGGCAACTCGCAACAATTCCCTCATCCCGAGTAAGCCCGCAAGGGCCGTATCGAGAGCCCGCCCTGAGCCTGGCGAAGGGGACGCCGGAAAACAGCCTCCTGCCTGAAAACCAACCCCCCCTTGCCCCCTTGCCGGGGGGGCTGCCTTGACAAAGGCTTTTTCAACGCCCCCCTTTAGGGGGTTGTTGAAGAAATCCTGATTTCGTGATTCGGCGAATGAAACCAACCGTGGAGGAAGATTCGTAGGGACAGGCCCCTGCGCCTGTCCAAGGTTGCTGCGAGGCGGTACGGTTTTGTTCGTCATTCCGGTGAAAGCCGGAATGACGGCGGTGGTCAATTCCGAGCGAGGTGGGCTTTTTCAGCAACTCCTTCAGGCCGCGTTTTCTCTCAGATCTGAATCGCGCCGCAGGAGATGGTGTAGGCCTGTCCGGTGATGCCGGCCGCCTCCTCGCTCGCGAGGTAGAGCGCCATCGCGGCGACCTCCCCGGGCGCCAGGAATCGCCCCATCGGAACCTCGTCCTTGTAGCGATTCATCATCGCCTCGCTCTCTTCCGCATCGCGGGCGAGGCCTTCCCGGAAGGCGGCGACCATGCCCGTCTCCACGAAGCCGGGGCAGATCGCGTTCACGGTGACGCCCGCCGCCGCCGCTTCGAGCGCGACCGAGCGCACGAGGCCCAGCACGCCGTGCTTCGCCGCGTGGTAGGCGCTGCGGTTCGGCCCGCCGATCTTGCCCGACACCGAACTGATCGCGATGAGGCGGCCCCAGCCGCGCTCGCTCATTCCGCCGATAGCGGCGCGAAAGGCGTAGAACGCGCCGTTCAGGTTCACGCGGATCATCTCGTCCCAAAGGGCGTTCGTGGTCTCATGGAGAGACGCATGGCTGAGCGCGCCCGCGTTGGCGACCAGAACGTCCACGCCGCCGAACTCCCGCTCCGCGCGTCGGACCGCCTCTTCCACGTTTTTGGAGTCGCCCACGTCGCAGGGAACCGCCAGGGAGCGCCCGCCCTTCTCCCTAATCTCCTCGGCGACCGCGTCGATCTCGGAACTCGTTCTCGCGGCGACGGCCACGTCCGCGCCCGCATCTGCGAACTTGAGCGCGATGGCGCGCCCGATGCCCCGCCCGCCGCCGGTGATGAAGGCGCGCCTGCCCTCAAGCCGCATGGGCGCGCTCCCCCGTCCTCATCATGCGGGAGCGTAAGGCCAGATTATCGAAGAAAATCTCCACCTCGCGGAGGACGGCGTCCATATCCTCCATACGGTTCACCTTCTCACGCATCGCCGAACCACCGCGCAAGCCCTTCGTGTAAGCGGGCAGATGCTTCCGGGAGTGGAAGGCGGCGAGGCGATCGCCCAGAACCTCCCGCAGGAGCCCCAGGTGGCGAAGCGCCATGTTCTTTTTCTCGATAAGACCGGGCGGCGGGGGCAACTCTCCCGTCTTGAGCCAGTGGAGCAGGCGCGAGAAAATCCACGGATTGCCGACCGCGCCCCGCCCGATCATCAGGGCGTCCACGCCGGTGCGGCGAATCATGGCGATGGCGTCTCCCGGACTCAGGATGCTGCCGTTTCCCAGAACGGGAACCTTGACCGCGCGCTTCACACGCGCGATGGCGTCCAGATCCACCGCGCCGCTGAACATGGCCTGCCGGGTCCTGCCGTGCACGGTGATGGCCCTGGCGCCCGCATCCTCCACCGCTTTGGCGAAAACCTCCGCAGAGCTTCGCTCGACCGTGTCCCAGCCGGTGCGCATCTTGACCGTCACGGGGATTCGCACGGCGCGAACCATGGCCGAGACGATTTCATACGCCCGTTCGGGATATCTGAGCAGCGAGGAGCCCGCCTGGTTTTTCGTTATCTTCTTGACGGGGCATCCGCAGTTCAGATCCACGATGTCCGCGCCCGCCTCTTCCACCATCGCCGCCGCCTCGCCCATCTGGGCCGGATCCGCGCCGAAAAGCTGGATGGAGACCGGCTTCTCCGCCGCGTCGTTCCGCATCAGGTCGTACGTCTTCTGGTGCCGCCGCACGAGCGCCTGGCTGCTCACCATCTCGGTGGCCACCATGCCTGCGCCGTGCGCCTTGACCAGGGAGCGAAAGGGCAGGTTCGTATAGCCCGCCATGGGCGCCATGACGAGGCGGCTCTCGATCCGAACCCCGCCGATCTCGAGGGGCGAATCGAAACCCGCAGGCGGCGGAACGGCCTCAAGCGGCTCTTCGCATACGCACGGGCCCGCTTCTTCAGGGCGCATCAGCCTCTCCTCCGTTAAACGCTACGCACCGGACGCATCTCCCAACTCCCAGGAAGGGTCCGCGTCCATGTCCGCATAGTCCATGAATTGCCCGCCGCCACGTTCTCGCAGCCTGAAGCCGCCGGCGCAGGCGATCATCGCGGCGTTATCCGTGCAGTATTTTCTCGCGGGGAAATGGAGCGACCAGCCTTCCTCCTCCGCCCGCTCACTCAGCTTCGCGCGCAGATACGAATTCGCGGCCACGCCCCCGCTCACGGAGACGGCGGGCAGATTCTCCCGGCGAACCACCCCGCTCACCTTCTCCACCAGAACCTCCACCGCCGCTTCCTGAAAGCCTGCGGCCACCGCGCACGCCACCTCTTCGGGCACTTCCTGGGGACGCGCCCAGGGGGGGAGGTTCCTGTCGCTGAGATACAACCCTCTTTCTTTCTGGTAGTTTAGCACAGCCGTCTTCAAGCCGCTGAAGCTGAATGCGTAGGGCCTGTCTTGAAGAAACGGCCGGGGAAACTCGACCGCCTCCATCCCGCTTCCGTTCGCCTCCAGAAACTTCGCGTGCAGCCTGTCTACGACGGGGCCGCCCGGATAGCCCAGCCCCATGATGGCCGCCACCTTGTCGTAGGCCTCGCCCAGGGCGTCGTCCAGCGTGCCGCCCAGGTGCGTGACGCCCGTGTGCCCCTCCACGCGGTAGAAGTCCGTATGCCCGCCCGAGACCACGAAGCCCAGGTGCGGGAACGGGGGCGGCGCGCCGCTATCGTCTCCCGTGGGCAGATACAGGGAATGAACGTGTCCGTCGAGATGATGGACGCCGATGAGCGGGAGGTCCAGGCTCCACGCCAGACCCTTCGCGGCGGAAAGGCCCACGAGCAGGGCCACCACGAGGCCCGGGCCGCGCGTGACGGCCACGGCGTCGATTTCCTTGACCGAAACGGACGCTTCTTCCAGAGCCGCCTCCAGCACGGGGCCGATCATCTCCACGTGGCGGCGCGCCGCGAGTTCGGGCACCACGCCGCCGTAGCGCGCATGGATCTCGTGCTGTGAGGCCACGACGTTCGAGAGGACTTTGGGAGCGGAACCATCCCCGAATTCGAGCACGGCCGCCGCCGTCTCGTCGCAACTCGTCTCCACGCCCAGGATATACACGTTCATACTCCCCGCTTTGCGCAAACCTCATCAAGCTCTGGTTCAAGTGGATACGGGAATTTTCGCGGGGAAGCAACGCCCGGCGGGGCGTGAAGGCGGGATTCGGTGCCCATCATCGGCGAATATGAAGGTTCGGGGGAAACGGGGGAAAGCAGTTTGAGCGGGAAGGACCCTGAGAGGTTTCCATGTTACTCCCCCCTTGAGGGGTTGTTGAAAAAGCTCGATGCGGCGAAATCCCTCTCCTAGTCCTGCGCAGCCCGCCGCTCCGCCTCACCCTGAGTAGCCGCCGAAGGCGGCATATCGAAGGGCGAAATTCACGCCCCCCATCCTTCGATACGGCGCTTACGCGCCTACTCAGTATGAGGGTTTGGGGCGCTTGCTCGGGATGAGGGCGTCAAGCGTTCTGCGAAACCGATATCGCGCGGCGGGTCAATCCCGACAGCGACCCCTGCACATCCTCTCGAATGGCGACCGTAGGGACAGGTCGCGACCTGTCCCTACTACAACAAACCGCAAACTCTCCCTCCCCGGCAAGCCAGACGACAAAAAAGGAAAAAGCCGGCCTACACCGTGATGACGATGCCGCATCTTCGGCCCGCCTGGCGAACGTCCGAGAGAAACATCGTGTCGAACAATCCATCGCGCGCGTCCGTGATACTAAAATCCTCAGGCTTCACGCGGTCTCCGAAGAACAGGTATGCGGTGTCCGGGTCGCACTGGTTCGAGGTCCAGAGCAGACCATGGACTTCAGGAAACTGGTGGTGAATGGCGCTCGCCCACTGGGCGGTTTCGGCATAGAGCTTAGGAGATGCGCCGATCAACGAACTGCGAGCGATGCGCCATCGCTTGAGATCGGGGGCGCGTAAGGATGCGAGGCGCAAATCCCGTAGGACTTCCAGCCGGGCGTGCGCACGGCTTTGCACTAGCGTTCTGGGAACGGTTTTGCGTTCCGCTGTGACGGGAACATCGTGGAAGATCGTTTCATGTATCGCCGCCTCCAGCGTGTCGGCCGCGTAAAGAGACGGGACGCATTTGCCCGCCGCATCGTAGACGGGTGCGAAGCGCGTGGGAGAACCCTTGCAAGGATTGAAAACGCTCATGCCGTAATTCCTGTCTTGCACCCGGTGCACGAGCACACCGGCTTCGAGTGTAATGGCGCTGGGCTCCGCCAGCGCAGCCTGAGGTTTTCGAATCGTCATCCAGGGGACACGCCCTAACCGACAGCCGGATCGGCAAGTCTCCGGGCCGCATCGACGACGGCGTCCGGTTCGGAGAGGCGCTCCTGCGGCTCGTCGCCGTCCAGCCAGCCGTTACCGGATGCGAACCACATGGCGATTTGCCAACCCGTCATGCCCTTCGGAAGAGCGGCGAGAATCGCCTTGATGACCGGCAGCGGAACTCCGTCGGCGAACTGAAAGGCCGGATAGTGGTCAACTCCCGAGCGGCGCACCGCGAACAGCCTGCCCTCCCGTTTCCAGCGGGAGGCGGGCTCGCTCTTGTTGCGCGGCTTCAAGCCCGATACTGCGCGAACCTCGGCCCCGGTCAAAAGGGGCGTTTCCTGAATATACCGGGAGCGCAGCCTGGCATTGTCGATTTCGAGTTCATTCTCGACCCGGGGGCGGGGCGCGTCCGAGAGAATGACATCAAGTATTTTCTCGATATTCGCTTCGGATAATCTAGATCCGCGCTCGGCCGCAAGTGAAGGCAGAACTTCGATCGCTCGTTCGAGCAGTTCCGCCCGCCCCTCCGCGCGTTCGCCCACGAGGAGCCAGGCGCCGGGCAGAGGATCCTCCGAGCGGGAGGAACCACCGATCCTCCTCCGCAGACTGGCTGGCAGCCGCTCGATTTCGCCGGGCGTCAGATCGATCAGCGACAACGTTTCACTCATGCGGACATCCTCCAGGATGAGGCGTGAGATCCAATAACAAATAAAATATAGGGAATATCATTGGTGGCGTCAAGCCTGTGGGTCCGTAAATGAGGGATCCGGGGTGTCACATCTCCCTTGAGGGAGTTGTTGGAAAAGCCCCCCTGACAAGGGTTGTTGAAAAAGTCCCGTCAAGGGCAGCGAACGCTCTCTCCCCGGTCGCGTCGAACCCTCATTCCTCAATCGGGTTCGACACTCGCAAACCGCAAAGCCTCAACCCTCACCCTGAGTAGCCGCCGGAGGCGGCGTATCGAAGGGCGAGGTGAGTCGAACACCTCACGCCGTGCGAGAGGGCATCCTTCGATACGCGGCTTCGCCGCTACTCAGGATGAAGTAGAGAGGGCTTTTTCAACGCCCCCTGCGGCAAGCGCGGCTTTGCTGCCATGAATCTGAATGATTTCCGACAATGGGCAACGAAATACCTCCACCTTCACGCAACGGCCGGCCTAGTCGCGCCTGGCGCCAAATACGCCGGAAACGTCGTGAATATCTCCACCGATCCTGTCGTTTTCAGCAACAGACGTCCTGAAACTGAACAAGCCACCCACTTCCTCGTGGCTCGGACCGTAGAATCGGCCTGAGATGCCTCTCCTCGCGCGATGTCGACTGACATTTGATTCCACCTCACTGATAGGAACGACTCCGAACGATCCGTTATGGAGTTTCAGCCCTGCCCAAGTAACATCATTGAAATTCGCACCAGTTTGTTCGTCTTTCATATTACTGAATTCAACATCCACCAGCAGACCAGAATTTCCTAGCGGATTGAAAACCGTAATTGTGGCATCGCCTTTGACGAAACTATCCGGCTCGGCAATACGGATGCCAACCATAATCCCGGACCAAGTCGCGGCGCCGCCGGCTAAAACATCCGGATTCGAATCGATTGCGTTTCCTATCGAATAGGCGCCATAGTAATTTGCGGAAATCCGGTTTTCTTCAGACGCTATCTCGATCCCGGGTGTCTTGAGAAGGAAAAAACTATGGTCGATCCAGCCGGCCAGGGCGCGGTAGTTGGTCGCATCGCCTCCTCCTCCTGAAACCTGCGTCCTTTCCGCCAAAGACACGCCGCGGCGGCGTTCGATGAAACGAAAGCCGGAAAAGTCAAACTTGCCAACCGCCCTGTAGTGAACCGGTCCGAGCCCTCCCTCACATCCCAATAACAGCGCCGCACACGTTACGGCGTCAGGAGGAGGAGGATCAGCACCAAATCGAGCCAACGCGAGAGATTTCGAATTGCTCCTTAAGTCGCTCAAAACGCCTTCGATTTCATTCGTCTCGAGAATCAAGGACTTGAAGCCAGGCACCCCGCCGGCAACCTCATACTCGACCGCGCCGTCGTCGGCTACGATCACCACACACGCGGGGCCGCCTGCCGGACACGACACTTCGACGTTGCCATGCTCCTCGGAGGTGCCCGGCCGGACCGTGAACTCCTCCATCGGGGCAAGACCGTGGTTCGCGGGCGCCCCGGACAGAGCTACTGTGGCTTCTTCGTCCACGGGTGGCATGGGCATCGAATCGACCACCGACCCGCTGCCTCCACAACCAGCCAACATCACCAAGAGCGGCAAGGCTACAAGAAGCGAAAGCTGATTCTTCCTATTCAACATTGTTCGTTCCTTATGTTGCTTTTCGCTTTAGACACAACCCCTCGTTCATTCTGCACAAAGCTTGGGGTTTGTTCCAATTGAGGCGCATTTTGCAGATGCTTTCGGCGTTCTACGACCGGTTCGACTGGCCTCCACCAAGTGGTTCCTCAACACATTAGCCCAGCGTTAAGCCTGGAACAATATGCGGGATTCAGACAGGCGCGCAGCCAGTCCGTATATCGTGTAAAAAAGGACAGTCCGGGCGAAACGAATTCTACATTTTCGCTCAAAATCTTCTGCAAGTTGATAAAGAATTCGACGAGATAGAACCAATGAGGGCGGAAACGCAGGTCTCCCGCAATGGCAAAACTTAGGTATGGAATACGCCAGTGGGTCCTCGCAGGAACTAGGCGTCTTTCTTGTTCAGGAACGAATCCTTGAGGTATTCGACGGCGCGGTCGAGCTGGGCGTCCTTCTCTTCCTCCTCGGCCGCGCCCTGCGACTCGCCGGACGGCGCGCCGCCCGGAGCGCCTTCTTTCTGCTCCCCCGCTTTCTCCGACTCGCCAGGCAGGTGGCCGGGCAGGTCCTTCTCGCGCATCGCGCTCGCGCGCCTCACCGCCTCGCTCACGATGTCGGGCTCGATCCCCTCGCCCTGGATGCGCCTTCCTTTGGGGGTGAAATAGAGCGCGGTGGTCAGCCGCAGTCCCGAGCCGTCCGAGAGCGGAACGACGGTCTGCACCGACCCCTTGCCGAACGTCTTGACGCCGACGAGCTTGGCGCGTCCCAAATCCTGGAGCGCGCCCGCCACGATCTCCGACGCGCTCGCGCTGCCCGCGTTCACGAGCACCGCCATGGGAATCTTCCCGCCCGGCGTCTTGCCCGTCGAGGTGAAACGATGCTCCTGGTCGGTCATGCGGCCCTTGGTGTAGACGATCAAGCTGCCGGCCCCGAGGAAAATATCGGACACCGAAACGGCCTGGGAGAGAAGCCCGCCGGGGTTGTTGCGCAAATCGAGAACGAGCGCTTTGGCGCCCTTGTCCTCGAGTGCGGACAGGGCGTCCCGCACCTCCTCGTCGGTTTCGTTCTGGAAGCTGCGAACCCGGATGTACGCGATGTCCTCGGGCAGCATGCGGCTCCTCACGCTCTTGATGCGGATGATCCGGCGCGTGATGGTGAAGGGGAGCAACTCCTTCTCCCCCTTGCGCCTCACGGTGATCTTCACCTTCGTGCCGGGCTTGCCCCGAAGCTTCTTGACGACCTCCTGGAGCGGCATGTCTTTCGTGGGTTCTTTCTCGATGAAGATGATCTGATCGCCCGCCTGCACGCCGGCCTTGTACGCCGGGGTATCCTCGATGGGCGTCACCACGGTAAGTACGTCGTCCCGGATCGATATCTCCACGCCCAGGCCCCCGAAGCGGCCCGTGGTCTCGACCTGCATCTCCCTGAAATACTCGGGGCTCAGATAGCTCGTGTGGGGGTCGAGCGTGCGGAGCATGCCCTGGATGGCGCCGCGAATCAGCTTCCTGGCCTCGACCTTGTTGACGTAGTTCTCCTCGACGAGGCTCAGCACCTCGCTGAACGCCCGCAGTTCGGAATACGCGCTCGTCTCGCTCGCGGAGAGATTCGCGACGGGGCCCGCCGCCATCCCCGCGACGAACAGCGCCAGAACGCCGGCCCAAATCATCCACCCGGACAAACGATATTTTTTCGACATCTCTCACTCCTCAGAGGATGCGGCCCAAAAGAGCGATTCTACTCCACGAGGCGCGATAACGCCACAAGAGAGCGCAGTTTCGGGTGCGGGAGAAGAACATGGCGTCGTGTCCACCTCCGCATAATAGGGAGTCATTCTTCTCCGGTTGCGTCATGGGGGGTTGTTGAAAAAACCTCGCCGCCTCGTTCTGAACAGCGGCGAAGCAGCGTATCGAAGGGGATGCCTTCTCGCCCCGGCGCGAGGCGTTCGACTTCCCAAGCCCTGCGATACAAACGCTCCCTCCCCGGTCGCGTATGACCTTCGGAGGCTATTCAGGATGAGGAAAGAGGCGTCGTCCGTTTGCGGGGGTCGAACGCGACCGGGGAGGGAGTGTTCGCTGTCCTTGACGGGGCTTTTTCAACAACCCCATGTGCGCTCACTCGGAATTACCCTCATTCAGTGGAGCGGTCCTTCTCGGAAGAAGAGTCTTCCAGGACGGGAGCCAGCAGGTGATGGATGATCTCGGCGACGAATTCGCCGCGCCCCCGCACGCCGGCCTTTGTGTAGAGGGTGCTGGCCTGCAGCCGGGTGGTGTTTTCCTTGACCTGGCGCAGTTCGGCGATTTCGGCAAAGCGGTAACCTTTGATGATCATCCATGCGATTTCTCTTTCACTGGGGGTCAGTTTCCACTCATCCATCTGTTCTTCGATGCCGGCGGCAAGCTCGCCTGCGAGCGCCTTGTTCCGGGTCTCCTCCCGTTGCAGGCGCGTTCGCAAGTCGGCGATATCCTTCAAACTGAGGATGAGGACCACCAACACGGAAAGAAATACGAACGCTTCGACAATAAAATGCGTAGAGGCGAATTCTCCCTCCAAAGATGCGTCTGCGATCAGGTCATAAATCAGGAACAATGCGGCCGGAAAAAGTATGGCTACCCGGAAAGTTCTATTTGAACTTTGTTCTGGTAGTATTCTTCTCACATCAGATCGTCCTATTTTCGGACTGTACAGGCACCATTCTGCGTTGTGGCGGCAGGCAAGAATTATATCGATAGGATATCTTAATTTCACAGCCTTTGAAAATGGATTGATTTGTCGAATGCCGAACACACCCGATGCGCCTCTGTCTCAACCTGGGCGCATGCGCACGGCGAGTACGACTCAATGACAAAAAGGGATTGTCCCGGACGAGAGGGGTCAATTCCGACCAGTGCGGGAAGTCCTGTTTTTGCCTTTCATCCAAAGGGCAGCGCGCCGCAGCCTGCGGAACCAGGGGTACAGCATTCGCACGCGCCCTGGATTCGAAGAAAACCACTTCGCGAACCTGTTGAACCAGTCGCCTCCGCTCGTCATCGCCTCGAGCGCGGTCATGGCCGCAGCGCCCTGATAGTTCCGGCCGTCCAGGACGAGAATCATCCCCTCCTCGATGTCGCAGCCTTCCCGCCGCAACTCGGCGACGAGTTCGGGCGCCTGCCCGGCGTCGATGAGTTTCAAGGTTCGCCCGGTTTGCGTCTCGAACCTCGATTTTCGCGCATAAAAGCTGCAAAACGGGCACTCGCCGTCATAGAGCAAAAAGGCGTCCCGTGAAGATAAATCGGCGGATTGAACGCGCCCGGCCTCTGGTGAAGTCATGCTTGCCCCTCCGGTTCCACGCCCATATTCTCCTCACATAAAACATACAGCCAAGAGATGATCCCCCCGCGTGAACTCCGCAACAGAGCGAAATCGGCGGCGTCCCTGAAGATAATGCCCGCATCAGCCTCACGGCTTCAGCGAGATCAAGGCAATCCGGATTGCTACCTGAACATTGTAAAGTTTCATGGTTGAAATCATTTTCTCCTCCGCTTCCGGCGTCGCTCATGAAGAGGCACCTCCAAGGGCTTGATCCACGCCTTTGGCCAAATCGAGCGCGGCTCCTTCAAGAGGTTGACGTCGGGGTCCAGCAAGTGTTGTCGCCTCCGGCCGTTCAGGGACACCCTGGCGTCGACGCGGATCGAGGATACCTTTATTCCTTCCGCCCGCAACCGGTCGCCCAGATAGTAGACGAATTGATGAATCATGTCCGGTCTGCCGGCCATTTTCCTCGCCTGCCAGGATTTGATGTAGCGGGTGGGAGATACTTTATACTCGTTTCCCGACTCGTCCGCGACCAGAAACCGCACCCGCCCGGATTTGCTGCGAAGCTTCATGTGCCAGGCGTAGAGATGTCCCTCTTCGGTCCAATTCACATTTCCGGGATAGAGCCAGTGCCTCAGCGGCATCAACAGTTGCCAGCAGACATAGGCCGCGAGGAATGTAAATACGACCCGGGAACATCGATTTGCGCCGGGAGGTTGCGCCGTCTGGTTTCTTTTCAGGATTACATATCGCCTGGGCCAGTCGGGAGGAAAAAACACCGTTGAGAGGGCGATGGCGAACCAGGGGAATATACCGATGTGAAAGATGACGGCGTTGGTGAGGTTGAAAAACAGCACGCCTGCGAATGCCGCAACCCTCGTCCGCCTCCACATCAGGAGCGGCACGATGAGCAGGTCGAAGAACAGAGCGCCATAGTTCATGAGCATTACGACCGATTCCTGACCGAACAGGGGGCCGAGCAAGGGATAGTCCATGCGTTTATGCAGCCAGCTTCTCAACGGCTCCCCGGCCAGCCAGTCGGCGTTGATCTTGGCGATGCCGCCGTAGAAATAGACGACGCCCATCTGGAAGCGCAGAATCCACAGACTCCACACGGGGACGGTATCCGTTCCCGCGCAGAGTCCGAACTTCGCATCCAGCGACACGGCCCGGTTCGCCGGGACCACTGTCATCAGAAAGCTTACCAGGCACACGAGATAAAAGTGATTCAGGTAGCGCGCCTGCTCGAGCAGGAAGACATAGCTGAAGGCGATGAAGAAAAGAGCGGCGGCGACGCGATAGAACAAGCCGAAGGTGATGAGCAGGGCCAGAAAACCCAGCCCCAGGAAATGCCAATACATTCCATCGCCGGGCCAGGGCGCGACCCAGTCGAACCCGAAGTAGCGGAAATGAAAATCCGGCGTGATCCAGTAGTTGCGTATCCAGCCCTTCTTGAAATAACGCGCGACTTCCCACAGCATGATCAGCCCGAAAAGTATACGGACCATCACCAGCGAGGCAATATCGGTGGGCTCCGCAAGCCGCTCACGCCACTCCGTTACCACCTGCTTTGCGCTCATTTTGTTTTCCTCGAACAAGTTCCGAGGGTTCGCATCAGGCTTGCGCCATCTTTTCTATGCGCCAAGCGGAATCTTGCAAATGGAGGGCAGCGCCGCGGCAAGCGGCAACTCGCAAGAAAGACTTGTCCGAAGCGATTGCAATTCAGCGAGGCGCATGGAATTTCCTGTTCGCTCTCCTTAAAGAGCAATCGAATCTATGGCGTACGTTTGGCCCCGAACGCGCCGACGATGCTCTGGAGGCTGTCCACCGTGTTGGCTCCGAAAGTTCCCGCCACAGAACCGGGATGATCGGCGGGGTCGGCGCGGTTGCCCAAGAACTTACCGCCCCACTTGCCCGTGAACGCGACGCCGTCGTCCGTCGTCTCGCTGGTGTCGCCGTCGAAGTTCCCCCCGAGGTCGCCGTCGGTGATGCCGGCGGAACCCAGAGTCAACGCGGGCAGGGACACGCCCCCATCCGTCCTGCCCCCCGTAATCGACCCCGAGACGCTTCCCAGCGCAGCCGCGTCACCAAAATCGACCGCCAGATCCGCTCGCGCGTCGAAATAATCGAATACGGGGTTTGCGTCCGCATCCGCCTTCGTCATGTACAGACCGGTCGCGGGCCCGCTGTAGGTCGCCGCGCCCGTCAGGCCGGCCAGGTTGTCGTTTTCGAAGGGATCGTTGCCCCCTGCGGCGACGCCCAGTTCGTACGAGCCGGTGTAGTTTCCGTCGCCGGGGTCCTTGTAGATGAACAGCCACGAACCCAGCGAGAGGTAGTCTTGGTCCGTGTTCTCCTGGCTGTCGGTGTAGGCGTCCCAGTTAAAGATTCCATCAGAAACATCCTTGTGGGTCTCGACGCCCCTCCAGCCCGCCGCCGGGCTGTCCGTCATCCTCGATGACACGTCCTGATCCGTCGTGCTCAAAGTCGAGACGGTGGAGCCGGTTTCGCGTTTAAAGGTGAACTGCACGTCCCCGCTCGCATCGCGCTCCACGAGGAAATACGAAGGATCCAAGACGCGACCGCCGGGGGTGTGGGACGATTGCGTGGTGCTGCTCATTTCTCTCGACGTGGGCGTGTGCCCCAGAAGCCATGCTCCCCCGGCTCTCAGGATGTGATCCGCAGCGCCCCTCGCCAGCTTCGGGGTCTCGTTGATTTCCATGCTCGTCTCCGGCAACGCGGGCGTGGACGCGGACCCCACAGGCCGCGCTCCCCCGGCCGTCAGGATATGCACCGCGGCGCCTGCCGCCAGAACCGGGTTCTCATTCACTTCTTTCAGCAAAGACCCGTAGCGAGCTGATGGGGTTCGTTTGGCCCCGAACGCGCCGACGATGCTCTGGAGGCTGTCCACCGTGTTGGCCCCGAAGGTGCCCGCCACGGAACCGGGATGATCGGCGGAGTCGGCGCGGTTGCCGAAGAACTTACCGCCCCACTTGCCCGTGAACGCGACGCCGTCGTCCGTCGTCCCGCTGGTGTCGCCGCCGAAGTTCCCCCCGAGAGCGCCGTCGGTGATGCCGGCGGAACCCAAGGTCAACGCGGGCAGGGACACGCCCCCATCCGTCCTGCCCCCCGTAATCGACCCCGAGACGCTTCCCAGCGCAGCCGCGTCACCAAAATCGACCGCCAGATCCGCTCGCGCGTCGAAATAATCGAATACGGGGTTTGCGTCCGCATCCGCCTTCGTCATGTACAGACCGGTCGCGGGCCCGCTGTAGGTCGCCGCGCCCGTCAGGCCGGCCAGGTTGTCGTTTTCGAAGGGATCGTTGCCCCCTGCGGCGACGCCCAGCTCGTACGAGCCGGTGAAGCTCCCGTCTTCGGGGTCCTTGTAGATGAACAGCCACGAACCCAGCGAGAGGTAGTCCTCGTCCGCGTTGCCTTGGCTGTCGGTGTAGGCGTCCCAGTTGAAAATGCCGTCCGTCGCATCCTTGTGGGTCTCGATCCCTTTCCAGCCAGGCGCCAGATCATCCATCATTCTCGATGAAACGTCTTCATCCGTCGTGCTCAGGGTCGAAACGGTGGAGCCGGTTTCGCGTTTGAAGGTGAACTGCACGTCCCCGCTCGCATCGCGCTCCGCGAGGAAATACGAGGGGTCCGAGACCCGCCCGCCGGGGGTGTGGGACGATTGCGTCGTGCTGCTCATCTCCGACACTCGACCGTCGATGAGGGAGGACGTAATGATGAGGAAGGAAGACGATTGCGTCGTGCTGCTCGTCTCCTGCAACGCGGACCCCAGAGGGCGCGCTCCCCCGGCTTTCTGGATGCGCTCCGCGGCGCCCCTCGCCAGCTTCTGGTCCGCCTTGACTTCCTTCAACAAAGACCCTTTGCGAACCGATGATGCCAAATTGCCGATTCTGCCATCATCATCGTCGTCGTCGCTGTCGTTATCGTTGTCATTGTCATTGTCGTCATCGCTGTCGTTGTCGTCGTTATCATTATCGTTGTCGTTATCGTTGTCGCCGGAGCCGGGAGGCGAGTTTCCAGGCTGATTCACGGGCGGCGAGGCGCCGTCATCATCGTCGTCGTCGCTGTCGTTATCGTTGTCATTGTCATTGTCGTCATCGTTGTCGTTGTCGTCGTTATCATTATCGTTGTCGTTATCGTTGTCGCCGGAGCCGGGAGGCGGGTTCCCAGGCTGATTCACGGGCGGTGAGGCGCCGTCATCATCGTCGTCGTCGCTGTCGTTGTCATTGTCGTCATCGTTGTCGTTGTCGTCGTTATCATTATCGTTGTCGTTATCGTTGTCGCCGGAGCCGGGAGGCCGGTTTCCAGGCTGATTCACGGGCGGCGAGGCGCCGTCGTCATCGTCGTCGTCGTCGTCTGACTCCGACATTATCATCGTGCTGGATGCGGCCTCGGCCCTGGGGGAAATGGCGTCCCCCACAATGGTTAAGAGCGCGGACACGGTTCCGCCCCCACCGTAACCCCAGACGATGAAAACAAGCGCGAACGAGATCGATATGGCGAAAAGCGAAAATTTAGAGAGGGGTTTTCTTGCCATCGGTTATTCTCCTTTCCGATATTCATCAAACTCGTCGTCGGCATGGGAGACGCCGCCCAACGTCAATGAAAGGGCGTGGCGCAACCCGGCGCAACAGGGAATGCTTATTGGACAGTCTAGCGACTGAGAGGCGACGTCCTCCATATATTGTTGGTTATATATTTCCCGAATCCATACCAACGCTATATATGAGAGGCCCGATTTTGCGGAAAGTGATGCCCGGCGCTGGCGAATGCGCCGAATCGAAGAAGGCGCCGCATTCTTGCAGCGCCCGGAATGTCAAAAACTGAACCGGAGCGGCCCGCGCCCGTTCCGGCCGATGGGAATTTCTGTAAATATCGATAAATTCAGGGGGTTTTTTGATAAATTGACGACGTATTTCGATAAATTTCCTGCTCCCGGCGGAGGCGCAACTCCCCCGCCGCCGGAAACATGGTGAGAATACACGAGCCTGCGGGCGCGATCATCACGGCAAATGCGCGCATCTGCGGGCAAATGCGCGCGTCGTTTCACGGGGAACGTTCAGAGGATGTCTTTCGTCCGCTCGGCGATGCGCTCCGGCGTGAGGCCGAAATGCGCATAAATTTCCTTGTAAGGCGCGCTGGCGCCGAAGCGATCGATTCCGAGCACGGCGCCGTCCTCCCCCACCCATTCGCGCCAGCCCATGGTGGCGCCCGCCTCAACCGCCACCCTCGCCTTCACTCCCGCCGGAAGAACGGAATCGCGATAGGCGGGAGATTGCTCCCGAAAAAGCTCCCAACTCGGCATGCTCACGACCCGGGCGTCTATTCCATCCATCGCCAACATACTTTGCGCCTCCACCGTGAGATGCACCTCCGAGCCGGTGGCGACCAACACGGCCCGGGGAGAACTCCCCTTTTCCGGTGAGATGACGTAGGCCCCCCGCGCCAGCGCATCCGCTCCGTTTTCCGCCGAACGCTCCAGGACGGGCAGGCCCTGCCGGGTCAACACGAGCATGGTCGGGCCTTCGAGGCGCTCGACCGCCACCCGCCAGGCCGTGGCGGCTTCATTCGCGTCGCATGGGCGTATGACGACGATGCCCGGCATGGCGCGAAGAGAGGCGAGGTGCTCGATCGGCTGGTGGGTGGGACCATCCTCGCCCAAGCCGATGGAGTCGTGCGTCATCACGTAGATGACGGGCAATTCCATCAGCGCCGCGAGTCTTATGGCCGGCCGGGCGTAATCGGTGAACGTGAAGAAGGTGGCCGCATACGGGCGAACTCCACCATGCAGGGCCATCCCCGAGCAGGCTGCTCCCATGGCGTGTTCTCGGATTCCCCAGTGGATGTTGCGGTTGGCGTAATCTCCTCTGGCGAAATTTCCCGATTCTTTGATGAGCGAATTGTTGGAAGCCGCCAAGTCCGCGCTCCCGCCGACAAGCCAAGGAATGGCGGAGGCGATTTCATTCAGCACCTGGCCGGACGCCGCCCGCGTGGCCAGCGCCCCACCCCCGGCCTCGAAGCGGGGAATGCGGCTCTCCCAACCGGCAGGCGGTTCACCTTTAAGCGCCGCCTGAAATTTTGCGGCCAACCCCGGGTTCTCCGATTCAAATTCCGCGAACCGGCGATTCCAGTCCGCCTCCAGCGCGGCGCCTCGAGGAACCGCTTCCCCCATGTGGGCGGACACTCCATCGGGCACCAGGAACGTCTCGCCCTCGGGCCAGCCGTAGTTCCTTTTCGTGGCTTCGACTTCTTCACTCCCCAGGGGAGCGCCATGCGCCCGCGCGGTATCCTGATATTTCGGCGAGCCATACCCGATGTGCGATCGAACGACGATCAAGGACGAGCGCTCGACCTGCGCCTTCGCCAGATTGAGCGCACCGGAAATCCGGGATAAATCCTCCGCGCTGTCGCCGAGATTCTGCACGTGCCAGCCGTACCCCTCAAAGCGCTTCACCACGTCATCGGAATAACTGAGCGACGTTTCGCCATCGATGGTGATGCGGTTGTCGTCATATACGCATATCAACTTGCCAAGACCCAGATGCCCCGCCAAGGATGCCGCTTCATGGGAAGCGCCCTCCATGACATCGCCGTCGCTCATGAACACGTACGTATGGTGATCCACAATCGAATGGCCTGGACGATTGAAAACGCTCGCCAAATGCGCCTCCGCCATCGCCATTCCGACCGCGTTCATGAAGCCTTGCCCGAGCGGGCCCGTGGTGGTCTCGACACCCGGCGTAAGCCTGTATTCGGGATGCCCCGGCGTCTTGCTCCCCCACTGACGAAAGCGGACGATCTCAGGGAGCGAAAGTTCATAACCGCTCAGATGGAGAATCGCATAAAGAAGCATTGAAGCATGACCACACGAGAGCACGAAGCGGTCGCGGTCAAACCAGCCGGGATTTCGGGGATTGTAGCGCAGATGGTTCGTCCACAACTCATACGCCAGCGGCGCAAGAGCCATCGGCGTGCCCGGATGGCCACTGTTCGCCTCTTGCACGGCATCCATCGAAAGCGTGCGTATGGTGTGAATCGATTGCTCGGAGATGCTGGTGCCGGAGAACATTTCTTTCTCTTTCGAAAATTTCGTCATGCCGAATATGCTCGCTTACCTAGTGAAAAAACAAAAAAGACCGCAGCAAAGGCATCATCCAGCCATCAGATACCGATACTTCAAGCAATCCATTCAATGCGTATGGATTGGGTCACGCGTTGGCCTTGCGCCGCTGCAACGTTTCGAGCCAAACTTCCAAAGTTTCCACAACTCTCTGGTCAGCTAGAGGAAGAACCGGTTTCGGTCGGTCTTTATCTTTTTTCGCATCATTAGGCAACAGCGACGCGGCTGACTCTTCCACTTTTAGCTCGAGCTCCGATACTTTTTTCAATATCCAAGGGGCGTTCTCTCCCAAGGTTTGCGCCTTTAGACAGATGTCCAGCGCCTGTGCATCGTTTCCCTCTTCGACATAGAGCTCGACCATCTTTCGAAGAATGGGGACGACGACTTTTTCATCAACAACATCCTCTTCTTCTAAAACGACATTAAACTCTCGCCCCTCATTCTCGGATTCAGATACTTTGTCCGTCGAACTCGAAACATCTGTCAAGTATTCAAATTCAGATGCAGACGCTTCAACGTCCCCTTCACCTGCTTCCATATCTTCGGACGCCGCATCATCCGCCTTCGCCTCACCGGATACGTTTCCCTCACCTTTTACTTCCCCTGCTATCAAACCAAGATTTTCTCCCATCTCGGGGTATCCCGTGGGCACATCAACATCCTCATCCTGCGACATTTGTTCTCGGACAGCAGCCAATCTCTCATTCCATTCGGCTTTAGCCGGTTCAGACTCCAAAAGACGTTCGTAGACGTCCCGCGCCTTATCCAAGTGACCTTGAGCCATATAAAGTTCAGCTAGAGCCGGCGTGGCTACTACATCCAATTCCCCTTTAGAAACAACAGGTGAGGAGCTACCAACACCGGAGTCGGTTATCGCGCTTCGGGGCGATACTTCCTCGGCCCCGAACATCTCGGCTGCCCTTAACGCAACTTGCGCGGCCTCCTCATCGCCCTTTCTCCGCCAACACTCAACTAAAAGACGTTGACCCAAAATGTTCCAGGGAGCAATTTCCAGCGCTTTTGCGACAAAACGGGTTGCTTGTTCGTGTTCATCTTTCGAGATGAGTATTTCTCCGAGCAGAACACCTGCGGCTGCGTAGTTGGGATATGTTGCAAGTCCATTTTTCAGGAGATTTTCGGCCTGGTCTACTTCGCCTTTTTCCCATAAAAGGGATGCCAAAGGGAAAAAAACCGCTGAGGAGGGGTATTGTTGCAAACGCTCTTCCAAGGCTTTAATTCGGGCTTCTGGGTTACGCAAACGACGTATCATTGACATCTAAATTCTCGGTGGGGGAATAAGGGCGCATACCCATGTTTGAACAAATTCTAACAAAGGGCACCCTGCCATGACAAAGAGTTTCGTATCTCCTATGTCATCCAAGCTCTAATGTAAGCATGAGTTGTGGATTCTGGCCTATCGTTCTGAGTCGACGACAGCCAAGGCATTCACTTCGATGAGACACCGCGAGTCGGTAGCCAGCTGAACCACCTGAACAGTGGTGGTGGTTGGCCTATTGTCTCCAAAATACTCCGCCCATACCTGATTGAGAGAATCTTGCTCCGCCAAGTCGGTTACAAATCGGTGGGCGGAGACGACATCGCTAAAATCACCGCCCACCGCTTCAAGACTTTTTTTCAAATTCTCCAACGTTGCCCGAGCCTGTCCTTCCATATCCCGGGGCATGGCGTCAAACTCTTCCGGTCGATGCGGGTGATGATGATAGACGGGCGCAGCGGTTACTCCAGCCAGAAATACGAGGCTCCCTCCAGTGACTTTGATAGCCGGCGCATAAGGCATCCACAGATCAGGAGCGTCCGGCCAATGGAGATGCTCTATTTTTTTAACCACTCCGCTCTCCTTCCATGTATCAGACAACCCATATTCCAAATACTTTCATTCAGTCCTCGAAACAACTCCTGCACCAATTGAGTAAGTGAGATAAAAAATTACCCAATCAACATTTTTGCGCTTGCAGTTTTATATCTTATCATCCGCAGGCGGGATGACGCCCCCACAACCTCTTCAAACTCAAACCTTGAAAAACGCGGTTATTCCATGCCTCGGCCTGAAACCGCAAACCCACTAAACGTATTTACCATTACAGAAATCTATTCGATAATCATTACCCGTATTTTCTTCTTCATGTCCAAAAGGATACCCTATGTCTACCAAACTGCTGGCGGATAAGCGTGTCATCATCACGGGAGCATCAACCGGCATCGGAGCTGCAATCGCCCACAAATACGCCCATGCAGGGGCTCACATATGGGGCGCAGGAGGCAGCGACCCACAAGGGCTGCGAAGCACCATCAATGCGTGTAAAAATCTCGGAGCAAACGCCGATGGAAAATGTTATGATTTGTCCGAAGCACGGCGCGCCGTTCAACTGATTCGTGATGGCGTCGAATTTCTGGGCGGGCTTGATATTTTAGTTGTTTGCGCGGGCACGCGCGCCTTCAAACCCATCGTCGAAATCACGGATGATGAAGTCGACCTCTTGTTCGAAGTAAACGCCAAAGCCGCCTATATCGCATCCCGAGAGGCAGCGAAGGTAATGATCCCCCAACAAAGCGGTTCTATTTTAATGATCGGATCGTCCGCCGGCCATCGAGGCAGAGCCGATACGAGTCTTTATTCGGTGACCAAATCCGTGCTTCACCATCTCACGAAATGCCTGGCCCTGGAATTGGGGCCGCTGGGAATCCGCGTGAACTGCCTGGCGCCGGGCCTCGTCGCAAGCCCGCGCGTAAAAACAAGGCTCGATGCAAAACCTGAATATCTTCAATCCAGGCTAGAGGGCATACCACTCCACCAACTCGGCACGGTCGAAAATATGGCGGCCACAGCACTGTTTCTGGTCTCTCCTGAAAATGAATTCATGAATGGCTCAATCGTGCTTTCCGATGGAGGCGTTACGGCAGGGTAGAAACCATGTGTGATGTGCTATTGAGAATTTCAAGAAATAAGTTTTCTTTTCTGATAGCTTTAGTCTGCGCCTTCACCTTCTGCCCATATAAAAATATCGCTGATGGTGAAACAACCCTAGACACCCACCAAACACTCACCGCATTGGTATCAAGCAGAACGAAGTGGTTATTGACTGCGCCCACCGAAAAAGGTTCCTTCAAGACAAAAACTACCCTGCTGGCCTTTACAATGGATGGCGACTTTCATCCCATCACCTTCAAGAAGACAAACGGAGTATTCCGTGCGCATGTGCAAGACCATCCCACCCCCTCCGACCTGGCTGCAAATGTGCCGCCCACACAATTGCCGGACGGAAGCTTTGTCGGCGCAGGAAAAAGCGGAATGTTCATCAATGTCGACACTATCGAGCGACGCTGGTTGTTCGTTTGGCCCAGCATTCGCCCTTCAACCCTATCGAAACCTGCTGTTCTGGGCCAAGACGATGTGGCGATGGTCGGCGTGGATGGCTCCATACTTTTATTCCAAAAAAAAGAAGACAAATGGCTCCAAACCCAACTCATCAAAGCGAAAACGGCAAGAGTCCTGCCAGACGCAATCTTAACGACAGCCGATCTGGACGGAGATGGCCGAAAAGAACTCATCGCGCCCGCGGCGCCATCCAAACGTTACGGACACGCCATACTCGGGGATGACATCGAACCTACAGAAATTCACGCATACCGTTTCAACAAAAAATCTCTCCAACTCATGGGCACATACTCCGCAGATAAGGATGGTGTTTTCGAAACCATCGGCACCCTCGTATCGGACTTGGATAAGGACGGGAAACAGGAAATTCTCGTCACTCAAAGCAATTCCGACAATGGGGCAGCCCATCTCGTTTTGGGAATGAGGAACAAAAAACTCGCGCTCAAGGCCCGAGGAGGCGCAATCGGGTCGAAAAATCGCTGGTCGCATCTATTGGGCGCATTCAACATCGATGGCGACGCTCCCAAAGTCGTTGCCGTTGAAACACCACATCTGACAGGCTTTTTGCTGGCGCTGCGTCTTAGCGGCAAACGACTCCGAGAGCGGGCTCGTATGGCCGGTTTCACTACGCATTCGGTTGGTTCTCGAAATCTTTGGGAATTCACCTTACTGAGACGACGAGGAGTTGTAGAAATCGTGATGCAAAGGGTCGGCCGGCGGCATTTGAGCGGGCTCGCGCTCTTTGGAAATCGCTGGCACTTCAGGTGGTCGCGACCTATTCCCTCACCCGTTCACTCCAACATACTCACCGCGGATTTCAATCAAGACGCGAAAGACGACATCGCTTTCGCCGACCAATCCGGCCTCGTCCACATCTATTTATCAAAATAAATCCTAATCGATTCAATTTGGATACGACTATCGATTCGAACAACGCGCCATTTCTTAATTCCCACTAACCAATGGCTTTTAGAGTAGTGCACGGCACTCTACTGATTTACTTGAATGTTGAAAAAGGCGTCGCGTCCAGGGTAAACGGCGGCATTTCCCAACTCTTCGCAGATACGAAGCAATTGATTGTATTTCGCCAATCGATCCGATCGGCTGGCGGAACCCGTTTTGATCTGACCCGCATTAATGGCAATCGCCAAATCTGCAATCGTTGTATCCTCGGTCTCGCCCGAACGATGAGAAACAACGGATGTATAACCAGCTCGCGTCGCCATCTGTACCGTCTCGAGAGTTTCCGTCAAGGTACCAATCTGGTTCACCTTAATCAGGATGCTGTTCGCCACTCCCTCAGCAATACCCTTAGAAAGTATTTCTGCATTCGTGACGAAAACATCATCGCCCACAAGTTGCACTTTATCGCCTATCGCTTCGGTCAAAGCGGCCCATCCCTTCCAGTCATCTTCGGCGCAACCATCCTCAATAGAAATGATCGGATATTGACGGACCCAGTTCTCATAGAGCGCGACCATTTCATCCGGCGTTTTCTTGCTTTCGTCGGACCAGCGGAATACATATTGCCCCTTTTCATAGAGCTCGCTCGACGCCGGGTCGAGCGCGATGAGCACATCCTCCTGCGGATGATAGCCCGCCTTCACGATAGCTTCTAAAATCGTTTCAACGGCTTCTTCGTTATCCCGCAAATCAGGGGCGAAGCCTCCCTCATCTCCAACAGCCGTGCTGTAACCCCGGTCTTTCAGAACCATTTTCAATCGGTGGAAAATCTCGACCCCCATCCGCAAGGCGCCCGGGAAATTGTCAGCCCCTACGGGCATGATCATGAATTCCTGAAAATCCACGCTGTTGTCAGAGTGCGCACCACCATTCAGGATGTTCATCATCGGAACTGGAAGCGTGCGGGCACCGGCGCCTCCGATATAGCGGTAAAGCGGCAATCCGTGCGCGTCGGCGGCCGCTTTCGCCACCGCGAGGGAAATTCCCAGAATCGCGTTTGCCCCTACTCGGCCCTTGTTTGCTGTGCCATCAATCTCACACAAGCGCGCATCAATGCCTTTCTGATCTGCTGCATCCATTCCGAGCAGTGCGGCCGCCAGCGTCTTGTTCACGTGATTTACTGCTTTTGTAACGCCTTTCCCGAGATAATAAGCCGTTTTACCATCACGCAACTCGACCGCCTCACGCTTGCCCGTGCTTGCACCGCTGGGAACCGCCGCTCGCCCGAAACCACCTCCGGCCAGTTGAACATCCACCTCAACAGTTGGATTGCCCCTTGAATCCAGAATTTCACGCCCGACGATTTGTACTATGCTCGTCATGTATTCTCCCGCGATTGAAACCATCTCCACGGTCCTATCCTTCAAGGTCGTTTAGGGTAGCCCATCTATAGTCAGGGACAAAAGGCCGGGAAGAACTTTTTTACGCCCTCATTCCATTTGATCTTCAAGACGTCGAATGATATCGGAGTAAAAACCTCTGTTCGTTTTCAAAAACCAAAAGGAAGGCCGAATTATGCCGCTGACGGGTGTACGTGTATTAGACTTAAGCCGCCTGCTTCCCGGCGGACAATGCACATTGATGCTCGCCGATATGGGGGCTGACGTCATCAAAGTAGAAGAACCGGTGCGCGGCGATTATATCCGCCTCGCGTCGCCTTTTGATGAACGTGGCGTTTCCCCCCTTCACCTTTGCTATAACCGCAATAAACGCTCCCTCGTATTAGACCTCAAAAATAAAAGAGGCGTGTCCACATTATTCAGGTTGGTGAAAGATGCAGACGTGCTTGTCGATAGCTTCAGGCCCGGTGTGATGGAGCGCCTCGGGATTGATTACCAAAAACTTAAAAAAGAGAACCCGGCCCTTGTCCATTGCGCCATCACCGGATATGGACAAGAAGGTCCGCTCGCGCGAACCCCGGGACACGACTTGAATTTCCAGTCCTTGGGCGGCGTCGTGGAACTCACCGGCGCCGCCGGGGGTTCTCCGTATGTGCCCGGGGTGCTTATCGGGGACGTGGGCGCCGGCATGTGGGCGGCCTTCGCCATACTCGCTGCCTTGCGCCTTGCCGAGCGAACAGGAGTCGGGCAATTTATCGACATTTCGATGCTCGAAACCGTAATGAGTTTCCTCTCCATCCATGGACAAACATATCTTTCTACAGACCAGTGCCCGGGGCGTGAAGAGATGCGGCACAATGGCCGAAGGCCATGTTATCGCCTCTACCCCACCAAGGACGGTCGGATGCTTTCCGTCGCGTGCTCGGAACCGAAATTTTGGGTGAATTTGTGTGAAATGATCGGGCATGATGATTTTTATGGTGACCATGGAGCCAGAGGCGAGCGGCGCAAAGAGGTAATTCGGGCACTCAATAACACTTTTCAAACCAAGACTCTCGATGAGTGGGTTGCGTTTTTTGATGGCGCGGATGTATGCGTGAGCCCTGCGCTTAACGTGAGCGAAAGTTTCGGGCACACACAGGTCAAATCAAATGGATTCGTAAGGGAATACCAACATCCCACTGAAGGAACTTATCCCGGCACGCGACCGGCACCCAAATTCTCGGACCTCCCGATAAGGGACTCCCTGCCTCCACCCCGATTGGGGGAACATTCCGTTGAAGTATTAAAGGAATACGGGTTTCAGGATGAAGAAATCGAGAGTTTGATGGCATCCGGCGCTTCCCACCGGGGCGCCGATCCTGTGGGTGAAACCATCAGTGAATAAAACCCTTTTAATCATACAATCCAAAAAGCGCAAAATGACCAAGAATTCATCCGGCAGGGTTATGGTAAAGCGGATTAAAATAGCTTCACGAGATGAATCAGTCGTTATTCGCCACTGCTGCGCTCTTCTAACTTTTCCAATTCCGCTTCGAAATCTTTGAGGGTCCTGAATGAACGATATACCGATGCGAAACGCACATAGGCCACCTCATCCACCTCCCTCAGCTCTCCCATGAGTCTTTCTCCTATTGCTTTTGTCGATATCTCTTTCTCGCCACTATCCAGAATATAGCGCTCCACGCGGTCGACAATCGCCTCTTGATCCTCAGCGGAAACAGGCCTTTTCTCCAGCGCCTTCTTGATTCCTATGCTGATTTTGTCGCGAAGATAATTCACGCGTGTGCCATCTTTTTTAACAATGAGTGGCCAGGAGACTTCCGCCCTCTCATAGGTGGTAAAACGGTGAGCACATTTCTCACATTCGCGTCTTCTACGAATGGAATTGCCTTCCTTGGTCGTCCGGCTGTCGACCACTTTGCTCTCAGAATGACTACAAATCGGACATTTCATAGGAATCCGGCCCAGGCGGTAGAATCATCCGGACGTTGGCTGAAGCGCATCTTCCATATCGGAAATCTTATCCAAACGTCGAGTATGACGCCCGCCTTCGAACTCTGTTTCCAACCAGATGGCCACAATTCTTTCCGCCTCCTCAGGACCCACCACCCGGCCACCCAGAGCCAAAACATTGGCGTCATTATGCAGACGACTCATCTTCGCCGCCCATTCATTGTGACAAGCAACGGCGCGAACACCCGGAAATTTATTCGCCACGATGACCATACCTCCGGCCGACCCACAACAAAGAATTCCCCTCTCGGACCTGCCTTCGCTCACCGAACGAGCGGCGGGCCCGGCATAATCCGGGTAATCACAAGATTCATTCGAGTTCGTCCCAAAATCATGATAGGGAATCGCTCTATCATCAAGCAGTTGTTTCACTGCCTCTTTGAGTTCATATCCTCCATGATCAGCTGCAAGAGCGATTTGATTCATCGGGATTCTCCGGGCGATGTGCGTTGGAGGGATGCAATCTTTCAAAACCTAGGTCGTAGCAAATCATAAGTCAAGCGATCACTCATTTACTCTGCCATCCAACACTGATCATCTTGCTCGCAAAAACACACCATTATGCGGCAGGAAGCATCAATATGGCTTCAGTTCCGTTCCGGAAATTGATTTCCCCAAAAGAATCTTTGATGCTTCCTGTGCCGTTTTTTTGAATTCATTCTCAGCGGCCAACCTTTCTCCTTTTTCTTGCAAACATCGCGCCTCGATTAGATGCAGCGCCAGACGTACCCAAGAATCCTCACGTTCTACAGACACGGCCATGGCGGACGCCTGCTCCAAGCTTTGAGCCACTTTCTCGATTTGACCCGCCTCGAGCATCAGAGCTGCGTGCAACACGTGATGATGGATATCCTTCTCCCTGCGCTTTCCCGCGGATTGGACATTTGCAGCGGCTCTCTTGATCGCGTTTTGTGACTCCAGAGGCCCAACTGCTAACGCCAACCTTTGCAGAAACGCCAAACCACCCAGAGCCTGATAGCCATTTTCCCAAGTCCGGAGAGCTCTCCGTTCACGACCTGCCGCTAACAGCGCATCACCCAATAACAGATATGATTTTTTTTCTTCGGCCAGATGACGCTGAGCATGCTCCAAAAAAGGAATGGCCGCCTCCGGTTCAGAGTCGTTCAATTTCGCCTCTCCCGCAGCTAGATACACGCGGCCGGCGATTTGATTATCCGCTTGCCGATCAATATCAGACACCCCCGATTGTGAGAGTTTCTCGCAAATTTCGACGGCAGCTTCGATGCGGCCATTTTCCAAATACATATCCCTGAGTTTTCTCAACACCAAGGGGCTCGCGCCTCTTCCTCTACTGTTTTGGGCAAGCAACGCCAACGCTTCTTTCGCCCGACCTGAATGATCGAGGGTCTCCGACAAGCGAATAATGGAATCAGGTGAGTTGTTCGAAACAACACGAAGACGCTCGTTCCACTGAATGGCGTCATTGGGATTGCCGGAATCTCTCGCCAAATCAGCCGCCAGTCTCAAGGCGGGAATAAAGTAAGGATCATCCTTCAATGCGCGCCTGAGTTCCCTTCGGGCGCGCCTTTTTTTCCCTTGAATTCCAAGGTTTTGAGCCCTGGCAAATCGCTCTTGGGCACGATACAAACGTTTTTGTTTTTTTGAAGTTTTCTTGCGCGAAAACCAACCAAGAGCGGCCTCACCCCACCCTAGGACAGATGCCAGAAACGAACCAATGAGAGCCGCTCCGAATACCACCAGAGCCATAGGAACTCGAACGGACCAAGCATTCGTAAGACGCAGGTCTATGATTTCTCGATTGTAATGAAGGAAATAGACGGCAGCCGCAATCGGAGCCGCCAGGATAAGAAGAGTCCGAATCTTCATTCGCAACTCACCGTCCGGTATCTAATTATCGCCGCGCCTTTCAATTGCATTTTGAGCCGCCACTGTATAACGCGCATAGGGAATCGCTTCCAGGCGGGAATAGGGAATCGGCTCCTCCGACTCCTCGCAAATACCATAAAGTCCTTCTTCTATCCTCTGAAATGCCGCTTCCACTTCCCGTAAACGCTCTCTCTCCCTTTCTCCCAAGTCCATTAAAACCTGACGAGAATATGTGTCGGCAGCCATGTCCGCAATATCTTGAGTCCCATCATCGCCAATTTCTTTGGTATGTATCTTACTTTTCTCTACATCCCCAAGTATTTCACGGCGCACTTCATTCAATCTTTCTTCTAAATCTCTTAGCTGTTTTTTAGTCAAATGCTTCACTTTGAACCTCAACTTTCATTCAGATAACCTCAGCACCGGGTACCATTGGCTTGATGATGGACGCATGGGACCATAAATCTTCGAGTCGGTAAAAATCTCGGCTCTTTTCGTTGAATATGTGGACAAGAAAATCACCACAATCCATCAACACCCAATTTCCTTCTTCCAAACCCTCCGTCAGTAATACAGTATCACCAATTTTCCTCAGCTTTTCCCTGGCCGCCTCGCAAAGCGCTTTCACATGCCGGAGACTCGTCCCGTGGCAAATCAAAAAAGCATCTACCTCTACCGATAGAGGTCGAAGGTCCAAAAGCACTACATTCATCGCTTTCTTCGCTTCCAATGACTCATGGAGAGCATGAAGTCGATTCTCTAGTTCCTTAATGGGTCTCCATCCTCCTCAATCTTTAGCAAACAATTCCCGAATACCCATATAATCGGCGGCGAATTATAAAGAGTTCGACCTCGCGTGGCAATAAATGCCCTATGGAGGAAGACTCTTTTATGCGCTGCCTAATCCGGGTTGATGAAATGTCAACTTCAGTGATCGGAATAAATTTTATGACCCGTTTTTTGTCCATAAATTTAACTTCTTTTAATGACTCGTCTATGCAATAACCTGGTTCAATTGCTTGAATCACTCTGAGAAGTGTTTCGACATAATCTCGGGTATTTTGATTTCCCCGCAAAGTAACAGCAAAATTGATAGCGCTTAACACCTCTTTTGGCTTATGCCATGTGCTCAACTCAACAAACGCATCCGCACCGATAATGAAAAACATTTCGCTTCCAGGAGATGTCTTTCTCGTTAGTTCCTCCAAAGTATCAAGCGTATATGATGCCCCTCCTCGCTCTACTTCGACGGGATCACATACATACGCGGGATAATCCTCCAAGGCAATCCGAACCATTTCCAGCCTGTCTGCCGCCGAGGCGACTTCATCTCTCGGCTTATGAGGCGGTAAGGCAGACGGAACAAACCTGATTTCGTCAAGCAGCAGCGTTTGATGCACTTCTTCGGCGGACCGCAGGTGCCCAAAGTGAATCGGGTTAAATGTCCCGCCTAGAATCCCGGTGCGCAATCGCTCTCCTTGATTGTTCCTATTCTTCCTCAATCAGGACAAAATTGTTCCGGTGAATGATTTCATCGTAGTCCTTACTTCCGAGAATAGAGGCGATTTCTCTAGTTTGTTTCCCGACGATGCGGGCGGCATCATCGCTTGAATAATTCGCCAAGCCGCGTCCAAATGCCACTCCCCGAGTGTCTCGTATCTCCACCACATCACCAAAACGGAAATCCCCCCCAACTGATACGACACCACTCGGTAAGAGGCTTTTCCCTCTATTCAACATGGCGTTTACGGCGCCGTCATCCAATTTGAGCCACCCGCGGGGTTTGGCCGTGGTTCCTATCCAACCCTTTTTCCCCTTTAAGCGTGCGCCATTCGGCACAAAAAGCGTCCCCAACGGTTCACCCATCACTACACGATCGATGATATCGGGATCCCGCCCTTTTACAATGAGGGTGCTAATACCCACTTTATTGAGAATATTTACGGCCTCAACCTTCGTGCGCATTCCCCCGTGAGCCAGTGGGTTCGGGCTGGCACCTGCGACCGAGGCGATTTCTCTCGGCAGGCCCTCGACACGGGGGATCAAACGCGCTGTTTTCGACCGCCTGGGGTCCTCATCATACAAACCCGCTACATCCGACAAGATAATGACAAGACCTGCTTGAACCATTTGAGCTGTTTGGGCAGCTAGTGTGTCGTTGTCTCCAAAACGGATTTCTTCAATGGAAACCGTATCGTTTTCATTCACAATTGGAAGCACGCCTTTGCCAATCAATGCCTCAAAGGTATTACAAGCGTTCAGGAATCGGCTTCTTTCATCTAAATCTGAATGGATGAGCAAAACCTGCGCCGTCTCGATGCCCTTCTGCCTAAATGCGCGGCCATATGCTTCCATCAAGATGGGCTGGCCAACGGCAGCGGCGGCTTGGCGCTCGGGAACCGCTTTTGGAATTTCTTTAAGACCCAGCCTTTTCACACCGGCCGCAATCGCTCCAGATGAAACCATAACGACTTGCCTGCCATTTTCTCTAAGCTTCGCAACTTGGGAGGCAATGCGCCCCAAAACCCTACGGTTCAGACCCAGTTCGTCAGATGCCGTCAAAACTGAACTTCCCACTTTGACCACAATGCGTCGGCTCTTGAGTGCAGGATCATCTCTTCTAATCATCGTCTCACCCATTAACTCTTCGCTTGTATGGTTAGAGTGACATCGTTTTCGAGTTCTCTCGTTCGCATGAGCATTTGAGATATTTTACCCAACAATTCATCTAACCCAAGGCCCGAAACCGCCGAGATGGCATGGACTTCCACACCTCGTGCCATGATACCTTCCCGAAGTCTCGCGCAATGCTCCCTCGACTCCGTAACATCCATTTTCGTCAAAACCGCCACTCTATGTTTCTTCGCAAGCAGAGGCGAAAACGCGGATAATTCATGGGTCAACGCATCAAAATCAGAGAGTCCGCGCTCAGGAGGCAAGGAAGTATCAATCAAGTGAAGCAACAACTCGCAGCGTTCTACATGCCGCAAAAATTCCAGCCCCAGACCTTTACCCTTACTGGCTCCTGGTATTAATCCCGGGATATCCGCCACCACACATGAGTTGTAATCACCCAAACCCACCACCCCCAGATTAGGCTGGAGCGTGGTGAACGGATAATCGGCAATTTTGGGCTTGCTCTCGGAAATTCTCGATATGAGGGTGGATTTTCCAGCATTAGGCATCCCTATCAGCCCAACGTCCGCGAGTAATTTCAACTCCAATTCCAAGAGACGCTCTTCACCTAGTTTTCCTTTCGTGATCCTCCTCGGAGCCCGATTTATCGAGCTCTTGAAATGCTCATTTCCGAGTCCGCCCCTGCCCCCTTGCGCGATGATTATTTCCAAGCTTTCCACCGAAAGATCAGCCACAACTTCCCCCGTTTCAGAGTCTCGCACGATGGTTCCAAGGGGCACTTCTAGCAACAAATCTTTACCATCGGCTCCATGCTTGTTGCTTCCCTTGCCCGCTTGGCCCTTCTCCGCTCTCAAAAACGATTGAAATCTAAAGTGCGTCAGCGTGTTCAGTGAAGAGGTCGCCTGAAAAACGACATGCCCCCCACGTCCGCCATTCCCTCCGTCAGGGCCGCCTCTCGGAACAAACTTCTCCCTACGGAAACTGAGACAACCGTCTCCACCGCGACCAGCCTGCACACGTATTTTAGCGGTATCAACAAACATGATAGGGGCGGAGCCTGCCCATTAAAGGCTACTCCACCGGAATGACACTGATGATTCGGCGGCCCTTGGCTTTGCGCTCGAATTTCAATTTTCCGCTTGCCTTGGCGAAAAGGGTATGGTCATTGCCCAAACCGACATTTTCCCCCGGATGAAAAACGGTGCCGCGTTGCCTGACGAGGATGGTTCCCACATTCACGCTTTCCCCCGCAAAACGCTTAACGCCCAAGCGGCGTCCGGCGCTATCTCGTCCATTGGATGAACTTCCACCAGCTTTTTTATGAGCCATTTTCTAGTCCCTTCATCCTGATGTGAAGATGTCTGTCACTTCTATTTGAGTATAAGGCTGCCTGTGCCCTCGTTTGGTGCGGACTTTCTTACGGCGCTTGAAGCGAAAAGCGATGACTTTTTTTCCACGTCCATGGTCACGAATCACCGCTCTCACTTTGGCTTTACGAAGCGCCTCTTTCTCAGTGACAACTTCTTCCCCATCCACGATAAGTCGAACATCTTCAAACTCAACACTTTCTCCAACATTACCGGTCAAGCGCTCGACCAAGATTTGGTCCCCCGTTTCAATCCGCATCTGCTTACCACCGGTCTCTACTACTGCATACATTCAACAAATCTCCCTGATGCCCCAAATTATGCTTTGGTCTTAAAAATCAACCATTTCCCTAACTTTCGGTCGTAACGAAGAGGATATCTATCAATCCAGCCCCAAAAAGTCAATTCAAGGTCATACAAACCAATCGCCTTTTTTCGTTGCTCTTATTTTCTTTTCTTCTTGATTAAGCTGAAAGTCACGCGTTCGGTCCGATACGATACGGTACGTCTTACGGGCAAATATCCCTTTTTCTGCACCGATACGGTAAAACCCTTAAAGACATCTTTCATGCCCACCTTGAATTTCAGGCGCAAAGGTGTTTTGCCTTGGTAAATGTCATTGATGAAAACATCGGCCTGTGGCGGATTCGACACAACGATCAGTTGACGATCCTTGAAGCCTTTAACCGGATTTTCAACATTTCTCTCCCACCATTTATCCATTTGCTTTCTGGTTTTGGCGCATCCCGACAGAGCCGGAAGAAGCAAGAGGAGAATGCCAAACCCCAGAAAAAGCCGGACTAACAATTTATTTCGGTTTTGTTCGTTCGATTTTCGAGACATCACGAAACCTTCAGGAAATCGGTCGTTCCCAATACTCCGCATAAGCACCGGTCATGTTAGTTTACCTGAAAATATACATCGGAAAAACTCTTCATTTTGACAATGATTCCGGCTTTATGGCAGCCGCCTTCCGCGATGGTCAATCGCCCACCTTCTGCCCAGACCATTCTTCAAACATTTGCAACAGTTCCGTCTGGTCCGAATCAGGGCCAAATTTTTGCACACCCAGACCGTAGATCTGACGGGCATGATTCAAATAAAACGCCGCCACTCCATTTTCGCGCGCCAAATCGCTCCCCATCGAAAGGTCCTTGTGCATCAACCCGGTGGAAAACCCACAAGTAAAATCTCGCGGCAGGAGAAAGCGAGGCCATTTATCTCTTGTGGCGCTATTCATGCCCGAACCGCCATTGAATACTTGAAGCGCCTTTTCGGGGTCAAGACCCAACTTCGTCGCCAAAACCATGGCCTCCATCGATGAGAGCAGGCTCGTGGCGGAGAGAAAATTATTCACGCATTTCATCACATGCCCGGATTCCGGCGCTTCATCGATATGAACGATGGTCTTGCCCAATGTTTCGAAAATCGGCATCGCCGCATCCACAATTCCTTTGGGTCCACCCGGCATAATCGCCAGAGTCGCGGCTTCCGCTCCTACGACGCCGCCCGAGACCGGCGCGCCGATAAGGCGCAGGCCCTTTTCTTCCACCCGCGAGGCAAGGGTTCGCGTCCTCGTGGGATAGGAAGAACTCATATCGATTATCAATTTCCCCTTATCCAGGTGCGTGGATATTCCATCCGGCCCATCGACCACTTTATCCACGACATTGCTATCGGGCAACATCGTGATGACGACATCGACGCGCCTCGCCAGATCGGACAAACTATCAGCCCCTTGCACACCATCGTCTCTTAATGCCTCGACATTGTCCGGTCTCGTGTCATAGGCCACGACCGCGTAATCGCCACGCCTCAGATTTTTTGACATGGGGGTGCCCATTTTTCCTATACCGACGAAACCGATTTTTACGCTGCCTGGCTCTAGGGTTTTCATAATTTCCTCGCTATCTGAAAACTGGTTGTAGAAGACGCCATCAATTGTTTAGGTGTTTTTGATTCGCCCGAAGGTTTTTGTCAATCCCCAACCGGAGTGGTAAGCTTCTTCATGCTTTTAAGCTTCTCTCATCAGCCCGCCCTTGATTTTCCATATGCCGTTCAAGGAGATCCGAAATGGCGCCGATTTCGGCGGATGATGTTGTATGTTATCTGGAAGAGAATCCTGGTTTCTTCATCGAACATCCGGACTCGCTTCGTCAAAGCGGCCTGCTGACGCAAGACAGCCCTTCGGCAAAGGTGCTCAACTTGCGAGACAAGCTTTTCGACCGCCTGAAAGGCGAGAGAGAAGATTTGATAAGGCTCCTCGATGAGACGATAGAAATCGTTCGCCAGAATGAACAGATCGAAAAAGACTTCATCGCCATTGAACAACTGCTCTTTGAGCAGCCGCCCTCGTTTGCGAGCCTTTCGGAAATCGTGAAAAACATCGAATCGCGCTTTGGCATAGAATACGCGGGTTTCTTGCTTCTGGAGCCCACCGACGGCATTCCGGTGATCGCCGCGAAACCGGACGAATCATCCCGCATTCGCCCACTCGGCAAAATAGAAGAAGAACTCGTTCCCATGGAGGGGGGAGTCGAGCTCAAAGGCAAACTGGAAGGAGGCGGAGGCCCGTTGTTTCCAGATACGTTGAACCAGAAAATACAATCAACCGCTATTGTTCCTTTAGAAATCCATGAGAAAAAAATCGGCTTCCTCATATTGGGTTCGAAAGACCCCGAACGATATCAGGAAGGGATGGCGACCCACCTCCTCAGACGCCTCGCCATGCGTTTGGCCCTGGGGATTTCCATTTTCCAGCGATTCAACAACGGAAAAACGGCCAAAACGAACCCCTGAAGCCGAGCATCACATCGCCATGAGCCTTCCCGGCCTCCGGTGGCTCTTCAAGCCGGAACACGCTCCGCCTTGGAGACAAGCTCCATCACCTCGGTGATGCTGTTGAGATTTTCCAGATTCCTCACCCGCTCGATGAGCAACGCGCCCGTTTCCTTTTCGAGCGCAGGGGCCGTCATCACGTGGAATCGTTCGATTAACTCATCCCAGGTCAACGGATTGCGCGAATCCCCCTTGGGATAATCCTGATGCGCCTCGAAAACGCCTCGATCCGTCTCGATCTCGACATGCGCCTGCCATTTATCCGGAAATTCCTTTTCCATTTCGGCGTCGCCGCAGCATTCGATCTTCTTGATGATTGAAGAGTAAACCTGGGAGCGGAGGAAATCGTCGGCATACTCGTCAAGCCCCGCGGCGCGCCTGAGTATCGCCACCGCCACGGCGTATTGGAGGCTGAACTGCGCGTCAACGATGTTTTGCGGATTCGTTTTCATGTCATAGGGCTCGATGACCACCATCACGCTCGTCTCGGGGACCCGGACTTTCACCCGCCTGATTTCCTCGGGCCGTATGTCATGCGCTTTGCAAACTTCGATCGTGGCGTCAATCGAAGCATGGTTATAGCGGCAACATGCGTAGGGCTTTATGGCGCTCTCGCAGATTTCCCAATACTCGCCGAAGCGCTCGACCACGTACTCGGGCGTATAATCATCGCTATGGCCGTGCAAAAATCCCGTTTTCCCGCCCAGAATATCTTCCGGCCCCGTATAGCCTTCCTGCGCCAGATAGGCGGCGATGATGCCGCTGTGCGCAGCCCACCCCGGGTGGAACCTCTTCGTCCAGGCCCCGTTGTCGAGGTATTGCATCGAACCCGCCGCCTGGCTGCCCGCGATGCCCATCGCATTGGCGGTGGCCTCGACGGACAGCCCCAACAGCTTCGCTGCCGTGATCGCGGAAGCGAATGTGCCGCACGTGCCCGTAGGATGGAATCCGCGCTCGTAGTGGCTCGTCGGGTTCACGGCGTTTCCGATGCGATTGGTGACCTCGTAACCCGCCACGATGGCGGCGATGACCCGTTTCGGATCGGGTTGATGCGCCTCGGCGACCGCCAACGTGCTGGGCATGACGCTGACCGCGGGATGCAGGCTCGAGCGCGTGGTCACGTCATCCATTTCCGTGGCGTGGCTCACGCCGCCGTTCACCAGCGCGGCATGGGGGGCATCGGTTTTCAAATCCGAGCCGACGATGGTGCACGGCCCGCCGCCGGGCGCGCGCTTTCGGGCGAAATTGTGAAATACCCGGGAACTGGCCGCTTCCACCGCTCTCAAGGTAACGCCGAAGTGATCGAGCAGAAAATACTTCGCGCGCTCCCTGGCCTCCTCGGGCAGAGATTCGTATGTAACTGCGTGAACGTGCTCCACAAGCATCCGGCTGATATTCATTCGAACTTCTCCTTCACTGAACCAGGCGTGTGATTCTTGGGTTTGCGCCTGCGCAGGCATTCTCCACAACCCGGGAAATCATCGTAGAACTCGCATATATCTCCTCCCGGCGCAAGGGCGGACGAGCCGCGCAAAGCCCCCGGGAGGCGGATGGGTTTGTCATAACGCACCCTTGCGGATAGAATTCGACATCATTTTCGCGTCCTCCCCGTTTTGGAGACATGAAATGCAATCCTGCATTTTCTGCAAAATCGTAGCGGGCGATATCCCCTGCAAGAAAGTGTATGAAGACGACGCGCTGTTCGCATTCGAAGACGTCAACCCGGCGGCGCCCACGCATATACTCATCATCCCGAAAAGGCACATGGAGACGCTCCACGAAATCCAGGACGCGGACAGGGAGCTGATCGGGTCGATATTCGTTGCGGCGAACGAGATCGCCCGCAGACGGGGAATCGCGCAAGAAGGTTTTCGGATCGTCGCGAATTGCGGAGAAAACGGAGGCCAGACCGTCTTTCACATCCACTTCCACCTCCTGGGCGGGCGCCGCATGGAATGGCCGCCGGGCTAGCGGAGGAGCCTTCACGGCCCGCCCCCTGAATTGACCGATATCGAAGCATGGCCCCTCGTGTCCTGACCCCGCGCGGAGGCGGCTTAGGCGGGAAGGATTCGCCGCGCCCTAGGCCACCCAGCCCCCGCCGTAGAGCACTTCGCCGGAATAGAAAACCGCCGCCTGGCCCGGCGCCACGGCGCCCAGACACGCGGGGTCATGGGGCCTGATTTCGACGATTCCCCCGCCTTTGAGAGCCACTTCGCAGGGCGCCGCGCGGCCCCGGTGCCTCACCTGCACTTCCAGTGCGGCGGATTCGGGGGGAATCGACCAGCGCACGTCCCTGGCGGAGAAAACCTCGCGCGCGAGGGCTTCGCGCCCGCCCACCACCACGGTGGCCGAATCCGCTTCGAGCTCCACCACGTAGCGCGGCGGGCCGCCGCCCAGGTCCAGACCCCGCCTCTGCCCCACGGTGAAGTTGGTCACCCCGCCGTGCCTGCCGAGCACGTTCCCCGCGAGGTCCACGATGTCGCCCGGCCTGTCGATCCCCGGTTTCTCGCTCTTGAGAAAGGCGCGGTAGTCGTCTTTCGGAACGAAGCATATCTCCTGGCTCTCGGGCTTCTCCGCCGTGGCGAGGCCCAGTTTTCGGGCGTATTCCCGCGTTCGCTCCTTCGTGAACTCCCCCAGGGGGAACGCGGTCCGCGCGAGTTGTTCCTGCGTCATGCCGAAGAGGAAGTAGGTCTGGTCCTTCTCCGTATCGAGGCTCCGCGCGACGCTCAGGCGGCCGTTCACCTCCACCCTTCTGGCGTAATGGCCCGTGACGAGCAGTTCCGCCCCGAACGCCATCGCGCGCGCGGCGAGATAATCGAACTTCACCACCTGGTTGCACTTGACGCAGGGCACGGGCGTTCTGCCGCTCTCGTATTCGGAGACGAAGTCCTCGATCACGCTCTCCCTGAAGGATTCGCGCACGTCCATCACGTAGAAGGGAATGTCGAGCTGGGCCGCCACCGCGCGCGCGTCGGCCAGGTCGCGCGGCGCGCAGCAGCCCCTGTGGAAGGATTCCTGCGCGGGCCTGTCGGCGAGGCGCAGCCCCACGCCGATGGTCTCATGGCCGGCCTCCGCCATGAGGGCGGCGGCGGCCGAAGAGTCCACCCCGCCGCTCATCGCCACCACCACGCGCTTCGCCATCGCCGCCTCCGGGGTACGCCGTCCATATCCGGGCCACGTTATACACCACCCGCGTCAGTCGAGGCCACAGGGCGTGGGGCCCCTTGGGAGGAAATGCGCGCGGATGCGGGCAAATGCGCGGGTCCGAAAAAAATTTTATTTCCTGTAAAATTCGATGAAATCGTCATGTTCCGTCTTATGGTTACGATATAAATCATTGAAATAGAAAAGATTTTCGTCTCCAATACCTTACCGTCCGTTTTCAGGAATTTATCCAAAAACCCCCTGAATTTATACAATTTTATCCGAAATAGGATTATTTTCATTTTCGTTTGACAGGGGGCTTTGGTTTTTCTTGCCCCCCTGACAAGGGGGGGTGCCTTCGATGAGGGGGTCGGGGGGTTCGCGCGGAAGCGGCCTGCCCGCTAAAGGCGATGCCCCCGACGAGGGAGTTTTCAACAACCCCGAAAAAGGTGTGTCGAACGCGACCGGAGAAGGAACGCTCGAAACCTTCACTCTCGCCCCGCCGCCTGCTTTCCATGAGAAAACCCCCTCTCCTTCCGGTCAATCCCGATTGATGAACGAGGGATTGCTCCAACCGGGAAGCGGAAAACCGCTCCCCCGCGCCGCGCGCACGATACCGCAGCCCGCGCCTCGGGCGAGCACGGCAATTGCGGGGAAATGCGTGGCCGGGCGTGATTCGGGCATTTCCCGAAAAAAAGCGGTAAACCGCCGACCGGACACAGACGAAACGCCGGGCGAATCGGGGGGTTTTCCTGAACAAAAGGCGAGGCTGGCCGGGACGCATCTATGGGGTTGCTGAAAAGTCCTGTTTGCGTGATTCGGCGCATGTAATCGACAGACGAGAGAGGAGATGCACTCCCCCCTTGAGGGTCGGTGCAGGGGCCGCATATCATGCGGCCCGGCTTTTTCGCCCTTCGGCGGCGGGCCGCATGATATGTCGGGCATATATGTCCGACCTGCAAAACCATCGCCCCCTTTTGCCCATGCTCGTCATTCCGGCGCACGCCGGAATCTGGAGCCGACGGGAGTGGCGACGCGGCGGCTGTTCATCCCCTTCTCATAATTGGAAACGAAGCAGAAAAACAAAGACGAAACCTTTTTGTCCATTCCCTTGAAATCCGGCAGATTCCTTACTAAACCGCTGCTCGGGGCCGGACTGAACGGCTGGCGGATCAGGGGAAAAACCGATATGCTTTTGACGTGGAACAGATGGCGTCCTTCTCTTTTTCAGACATGGACGTAGCTTAACGCCGCCTTCCCCCGGAACGGCAACGCGTTATGCTATTCAGGATTCGGTGCAGGTCGAAAAGTTGGGGCTCATCACAGTGAACGGAGGCGATGATGTTCAAACGACTCTACATCGACAACTACAGGTGTCTGGTTAATTTTGACTTGCCTTTGCAGGAAATGACGTTACTCCTGGGACGTAATGGTACCGGGAAAACCTCTATCCTGGACGTCATGTACGCCCTGCGTGAGCTATTGAGCGGCAGGGTAAAAATTTCAGATCAATTTATATTCCCATCACGCACCCTGACGGGATGGCAATCCAACAATTTTCAAACATTCGAAATCGAGGTGCAAATTCACGAGGATGTTTTGGTCTACAGGCTCGAAATCGACCAAGACGCCACTAACGATATATCCCGAATTTCCCGGGAAATTCTTTCTTCTAAAGATGGGCAACCGCTGTTCAAGTTCGAGCATGGCGATGTGCATCTTTTTCGTGATGATCATTCGGAAGGTCCGACTTATAAGACGGATTGGACTGAATCTGCTTTGGCGCGCGTTGCTCCCGGCGATAGCAACTCACGGCTCACCAGATTCCTTGAAACCATGCGCAATGTGATAATTTGTGGATTATATCCGGCAAATTTCGAACCCGAATACACTCGCCACGAGCTGATGTTGGCGAGAAACGCGCAAAATTTTAGTTCTTGGTATCAACATCTTCAGTTGGAACAGCCCGGAAAAGTCGAGATATTCAGAAATACCCTCAGGTCTATAATCGACGGTTTTGATGGAATAAGATTAGAGAAAGTCGGTATCAGTTCCCGTGCTTTTATGATGGACTTTAGAGAAAATGGGAGAGAATACAGTCTCGCTTTGGATGAAATTTCTGATGGGCAACGGGCATTAACGGCTCTATATGCGCTCGTTCATTTATCCTCTGGATTAGGATACATTCTTTTTCTGGACGAACCGGAAAATTATCTGGCGTTAGCGGAGATTCAACCTTGGCTGATGGAGCTGTCTGAACATTGTGGTGAAGAAATACCGCAGGCCGTGCTTTGCTCTCATCATCCCGAATTGATCGATTATCTAGGATATTCACATGGCGTTTCGCTTTCTCGGGAGAGGTCCGGAGCAGCGAAGTGGATGGATATCTCCGAATACGAATCACCTGCGGCGGAGGGGCTCAAATTGTCAGAGATTATTGCCAGAGGATGGGAAAGTTGAAGCGGCAAGCCGAACTTATCCTGCTCTGTGAAGATCAGCAACAAAAAACCTTCTTGACCCGTTTCTTCAAATCCATGGGATGGGAAAGCAGAAAACTCAGAGTCGAATCTTAGCCGCTTGGAAAGGGTTCCGCCGAGCAATTCGTACGTGAGAGATTCCCGGTGGAACTCAAAGCATACCGGCAGCGTAGAGATCACATTAATTGCAAGCTTGCCGTAATGCTCGATGGAGACAACCGCGGTCTTAATGTCAGGTTGAGAGGTCTCGAAAGCGCTTGCCGGCAGGTCTCGGTAGAGCCAAGAAAAAACGATGACCAAGTCGCCGTATTCGTTCCGACCTGGCGTATCGAGACGTGGTTCGCCTATCTCGACGGAGAAACGGTTGACGAAACAATACGCAATTATCCCCGCCTTGAGCGGCCTGGAGAATGTCAGCGCCATGTGGACGCTCTAAAGCAAATGTGCCTCGAAGGGCGTTTGCGTAACCCGTCCCCTCCATCTTTGGATGCTGCATGCCGGGAATATCGAACGCTCGGATAACGAGATTGAATTGCGCGAAAATTCCGTTTTTGTCCCTGCGCTTCGCTTCGAGGTTTTCTCATGTCTGGATCCGCGGCTCCGACCACGTTTCGCCCCTGACCGCCGCTCAGCCTCACCCCGACTGCCGAGGGACCTATCGAAGGGCGGGAGGAGCGGATACCTTGCGCCGGGGTGAGGGTCAATCGCTCCCGCATTAGTTGCGATTGACCTTCGATACGCGGCTTCGCCGCTACTCAGGATGAGGCGGAGAGATAGGCCGCTGCGCAGGGTGAGGGGGCCGTCGGATCGGGATGAGGGGGGAATTTCGCTCCCGTAGGGGCGGCTCGCGAACGGCCCTTCCCGGAGAAAAAACGGGCGCTTCGTGAAGCGCCCCTACGGTCGTCTTTCAAGAGGGTATTGTATGTCAGACATATATGTCTGACATATCATGCGGCCCTGATTTTCGCCTCCACAAGGCGGGCCGCATGATATGCGGCCCCTACAAAAACCGTTCCCCCCCCCGGTCGCGTAAAACACTCGTTCATCAGGACTTTTTCAACGGCCCCCTCAAGGGGGGAGTGATTGCCGCCCTGGTTCGTCATTCCGGCGCGCGCCGGAATCCATTTTGACTTTTCACCGGGCGGGATCGACCACGACCCCGTCGCCGTCCTTTGCCGTAGGAGCGGGGTCGGCCACGGGCGTCCGCCCCCGCAAAACACCGCATCCCCGTCACCCCTCAATCCCGCCTCCCGCCGCATGGTCGAACACCTTCGCCGGATCGAAGTCCTCCATCCCGACCGGGGGCAGCGAAACGCCCGCGTACGCCCCCGCCGCGCGGAATTTCTCGAGCAGCTCCCCATCGCTCAGCGGCCTCTCCGGCATGCCGCGCGCGGCGCCGCAAAAGCCGGCGGCCGTGCGGCCGTCCTTCAAGCCGAGCGTGAGGCGGATGCTTTCGGGGTGTTTCTCGCGCATCTCGTCGGTGGAAAGATCGGGCGCGCGCTCGACGCTCACCCGCGCCATGAGGGCGGACTTCTCGGGGCAGACGGCGCCGGGCGCGAGGTCCTCATACCGCACCCGGCCGTTAAGCGCGGCGCAGGCCAGGGCGTAGGGCAGGCTGAACTGCATCTCCTGCGGCGTGGCCGGATTCGGAAACACGAGACTCTCGCAGACGAGCCGCGGCGCTTCGGCGTGAACCGCGGCGACGTCGTCCGCGCCCGCGCCGAGTTCCGCCATGAGTTCGACCATCAGTTCGATGGCGGCCAGCGCCGCCGAGCAGACCGGGCTGGTCTTGAAGAGCAGGCCCGGGTCGCACAGGCGCCAGCGCCGGCCGATGGTGTCGAGCGCGGCCTCATCGGCGACGCCGCCGTTGAGCAGCGCCAGAAAGCCCCACTCGTCCTCGAAGGCGGCTTCCGGCCCGGTCAGTCCGGCCTTTGCCGCCCGGGCGAACGTAACGGCCCGGCGCGCGGCCTCGCCCACGAGGAGGGGCTTGGCGTCCGTGCCGAGCACGACCTTTCCCCCGCCTGCGGCGGCCGCGGCCAGGCCGATCGCGCTCGTCATCGCGTCCTCATCGAACTCCAGCAGGCGTCCGGCGGCGGCGGTCGCGCCCGTGAGGCCCAACGTGACCGTGCTCCACCAGCCGCGAAAGTAGTGCCCGTGCGCGCACAGGTCGGCGAGGGCGTACGCGACCTCCGAACCCGCGACGAAGGCGCGGCGAAGCGCGTCGGCGCCGGAGCCGAGTTCCTGCGCGAGGCCTAAGGCGGCGGGCAGCACCACCGCCGATCCGTGCATGATTCCCGTGTAGGAGGTATCGTCGAAGTCCCAGACGTGCGCCGCCGTTCCGTTGACGAGCGCCGCCGCCTCCGGGTCCGCCCGCCCGCCGGTCGCGAGCGCCGCTCTCCCCTCCCCGCGCGTTACCGCCGCAGCCAGGGCGCGCACGGATGGATGCGCGCCCCCCGCGAGCATGACGCCCAGGGTGTCGAGCATGGCCCTGTCCGCGGCCCGCCGGACCTCGGAGTCGACCCGGTCCAGACCGCAGGCGAACCTCGCGAATCGCCGGGCTATCGGCGGCGTTTTCATGCGGCGGCGGCCACCCCGTCAGTACTCGAACACCGTCGGGCCGTCCACGCTTTCGGCGAGCGCGGCGACGGCGGTGCGGGCCGCGCCCAGGCGCCATTCGCGCTCGGCCTCGGGCGTCCGGGAGGGGTCGCCGAAGGGATGGTGGAAGTGTCCGGCGCGGTTGTTGACGATGCGGTTGACCCCGATGTCGCGCGCCACGTCGGGCAGGCAGGTGACGACCACGGTGGGGATGCCCTCCCGCTCCAGCGCCCTCGCCAGCGCAGCCCCGCTACGCGTGCCGGTGCCTCACGTGGCGGGGAGGACGACGCCCTCGACGCCCGCCTTCTGGAGTTCCGCGGCCCAGGCGCGGCCGATGCCGTCCATGGCGGTGAAGGCGCCGCCGTTCCCGCAGGTGCTCAGGAAATCATCGTGCAGTTCGGCGATCTCGCCCTCCTCCGCAAGCCTGCGGAAGGCGTCCACGGCGAGCATGCGGTCGGGCGCCTCGTTCACGAACACGGTGTTGAAGCCCCCGTGTATCGAGATGAACGCGCCGCCCGGAAGGGCGTCTTTCCCCGCGAAGGAATACGCCGCCCAGTTCTCGTTCCTGGAGCCCGAGAAGCGGTCCGGGTTGCCGGGGGGCACCATGCCGCCTTCGGAGACGATGGCGATGCGCGCCTTTTTGGGGTCGGCGACGGGCGCAGGGGGCGCTATCTCCTCCAAGGAGGGAACGTCGAGTTCGGTCTCGTAAGGCTCGCCCCTGATTTTCTTCAGCACCATGTCTACGGCGCGGCGCGAGGTGGGTAGCTCGGCGATCTCGTTGTAGCGGATACCGCGCGGGAGATAGCCCTCCTCGACCGCGCTTCGAATCTCCTCGCCACGGGCGAGCCTGAGACCCAGGCGGACGGCGGCTTCGAGCGCCTCCTCCATCCCGACGGCGGAATCGGCGGCGGGGACGGTGTGGACGCTCGCGCCGGCGGCGGGGAAACCGGGGTTTTCCGCGTGCATGGCGGTGACGACGGGAACGCCCGCCTCCTGCGCTGCGCGGCAGACGGCGGCGCAGGCCAGCCCGTAGCGCCCGGCGTTGAAGGCGGGTCCCGCGATGAGGAGATCGGGCGAATGCTCCATAATCCGCGCGAGCGCCTCTTCGGCGCAGGCCTCCTCGTTTTCGGCGAAAAGACCGTCGCCCGCGAAGACGGTGGCGGCGACTTCGGCGTCCGCACCCAGGATTTTATCCAGCAGCACGCCGGGGCCTATGGGGCCGGGACGACTGGATACGGGGTGATCGCTCCTCTCCTCGCCCCCCACGCCTGCGAAGAACTGGTTCAAGTAGTGAACGACCCGAAGTCTACCGCTCATTGCCCGGCCTCCTGTGTGGATTCATCCAGATCGACATTTCAGGGAATTATATACCAAAGTAACACACAATCTCTCATGAAACGTCAGGTGAGTGTTAGCTTTTCACGCTCTGAACCATTGCTTCATCCAGATGCTCCTGTCTGGCCTTGGCGCGGACTTTCTTCCAAAGTTCAGTCTGGCGCGGCTGATAGTCCATGGGCTTGAGGGGAGGGTTGGGGGGGCCGTTTCATCGGTTGCGTCCAGCCCGACGGCGTTCTCGCGCTATTTCTTCAATTAACGGAAACGGGTCTTCGATGAATGGAGTGCTCAGGGGCCAAGTCAAAGGCACGCTGGTGGCCAGCAGATTCTGTCGCTGATATTCGGTGTATCGCTTGTGTTTGGACCTCGGCAGATCCTCGTTACGGGCGAATCCGAATCGCCACTCCTGCCCAAACTCAAAAAGATTGACGGCGAGAATGTCGAATTTGCCCGGCAATAAACATGTGGTTTCGATGGCGCTTCCATCGGGCAGCCGAACTGTTCGCCTGTCGCTTGCATCCACCTGACACCGCCCTACATAGCCACCATTGCTTCGGCGAACGCTTTTCGTCTGCAACGACTTCACCTCTACGGTGATGGTCTCACCCTGGTATTCAAAGCTGAAATCCGCCGGGCGCGTGCGGTCATGGTCATCATAACGGGTCAGTTTGTGTATTCGCGCATCAGAAAATACGGAGCGTTGCAACTTGTATTCGGCGATAAAGCCGACCAAAGGCCCACGAGCGCTGGGCCTTTCGGATAGGATGATATTCAAGTCCTCTATGGTGAGACCCCAGTCCTCGATTATCCCCATGCTTGCTTTTTCTCGAATACGAGAAAATAGGAATGATTTTTGCGCGCATGTTTTTGTTTTAGAATGCGACTTGCGGCAGGCCGATTTCTGCGCATAACCACGAAGAGATCCCGAGCGTAAAAACCGTTCGCCGTGTACTCATTGATGATCTCTACGTGAGTCAACCATTGTTTGTTGGCGCTCACTTCATCCTGGCACTTCACAATCAGTACCCCTTTATTTCGCAATACCCTTGAGGCTTCCCGCCCGGCGGAAAAGTACATATCCAGCACGGCTGCATGATATTTCGGTCTCGTTGCGGGAGATTTACTCCCATTTGAATATGAGTCTCGAAAAGCGGCATACGAACCCGATCCTGCCAACATGGATTCTTGAGAACGATAGAACCCTTCCATGTACGGAGGATCGAGCACGACGCAATCAATGGTTTCATCACCATAGGGAAGTTTTCGGCAATCGACGTTCGTGCTTTCAATGTCGGATGCGATGACCTTGTAATCATCCGGGTCGACATTTTGCCAAAATATCCCCTTCCCATAAGTAACGTCCGCTATGGTGGAACCCCGGGGAACGTGAAGCTGTAATATCGAGGGGAATACGTCCGCATTTCCGGCAACGTGCGCGCTCAGAATCAAGTCGCTGGTAGCGACGCCGGATGGCGATTTTCGCGTTGCGCGACTCATGCCGCCGAATCCTTGCGGCGGAACTTTTGAGCGTTAGGGTCGTGCTCAGGATGTTTCATTTATTCTTTTGTTTCCATCGGGCGGAGATTATAAAGGCCGGAAAACTCATTCACGTATCTTTGGCGGTGTCTGCTTCTCATCTTATGATATACGCCATAATAGCCTCTTTTCAACATCGACCAAAACGACTCAATCCCGCTCGGGTGTGCTTATTATTCAGCAAGTAGATACTCATGGGCTCCATTGATTTTCGTTTTTTTTACACTATCCGTGGTATCCTTGTCAACTATATTCGGTTTTCCATCTTCTCGCGCTTGCCTTTGGCATGTTCTTTCGCGTGTCAAACACCTGTTCGGGCGAACGTCTCCCTCGACGACCCCGCCCTTAGTACGCCCTGCCCACCATGTTGTTGATATCCCGCGCCCACTCGTTGGCGTAGTAGTCGCTGTCGGACAGGGTGAAGGCCTCGCGCATGTCGCATCGCCTGCCGTTGTAGAATTCCACGACTTCCGATCCGATGACCCGCTCCACCGCAGGGGCGGCGATGCGCTCCCCCTGCATCCCCTTCGAGACGACGGCGTCGGCCTCGGGCACGTGGAAGACGAGCGGGAACTCGCCCGAGCCCGGCTGGCCCACCTCGTAGATGATCGGAACGGCGCGCACGCCCGCCTGCTCGAGCGCCTGGACGGTGAGCCAGTAGTCCACCGTGGAGTTGCCGCCGCCCTCGAAGGCGAGCACCGCGCCGTCGGCCTTCAAGAGCGTTGCGAGCTTGGCGGCGTATTGCGCCGAGCGCTCCTTGAGGGCCTGGTTGTCGTGGTGGCCGCGCGTGATGATCATACCGCCGAAATCGAGGTCCACCCCGTGGCGGCGGTAGAGCTCGTATATGAGCGGCTTGTTGCAGTGCAGATACGTCGGCGCTTTCTGCTGCGTCTTGTAGTTCGCCCCCACCACCGCGCCGTCGAGCATCTCGTTCGGGTGGATGAGGGTGGGCAGCGAATCCCCCAGGTTCTTGCCGTACATGAAGGTCTGGACCATGGACGCCTGGTGCATCACCTGATCGACGAACACGACGCGGGGGAGAGCGGGGTCGACATCTGCGAGTTCGAACGTCTCGACTTGTACGGGCGCCATATCCTTCGTGTGCGCGGCCAGCCGGGAGGCCAGTTTAAGCGTCGCGAGGCGCACGGCGTCGTCGTGCGCTTCGTTCGAGGCGCCCTCCAGCGGCTCGTAGCAGGCGACGAGGTTCGCGGTCTCCGAATTCGTGCAGTGAACCGCGCCGGGGCCGCACATGTCGATGATTCCCTCGCGAAAGCTCATGATGCCCGTCATGGGACCCAGGAAATGCGTGGAACTCACGACGCACATCCCGGCGAGCTTGTGCGTGCGGCCGTCGCCCGCCGTCTTCGCCGGGCCGAGAAATCCGGGATACGCGCAAGAGCGCCCGCTCACCTTGTAGAGCGGCTCGACGGCGTCCAGGACGTTCGTGATGCGGGCAGATTCACCCGGCGCAGCGGCGTCGAAGCGCACGCTCTTCAAGTCGCCCTCTTCGAGCGCGAGTTCGCGGAGTTCGTCCGCGTCCACGGTGAGCGTCCCGTCTTTGTATGCGAAGCGCTTCCCGACGATGATCTTCGAGACGGGGAAAAGGCCCATCTCCAGCCGCATGGACATATTCGCCTCCCCTACCCCGCCGCGCGCATCGAGGCCAGGTCGCTCTCTATCTGCGGCAGGTCGAGCACCATTTCCATCATGAGCAGCTTCTCGGCGTACACGTCCCCGGGAACCTGGGCGCGCACCTTCTCTTCCAGAATGTGAAAAACGGGGAGTCCCAACGAGACTCCCGCCAGGGGCCCGGCCCAGCTCGGGTCTCCGGTGGTCAGCGTTTCGACCGCCAGCCGAAGGCCTTCACCGGGCATTCCCAACACCACCATCAGGTTCTCCGACCCGATTTCATCGGCGATCGACTTGATGGCGGACTGGTTCTCCAGGTCCATGGCGCCCGCGGAGGTTCAGACGAAACACTCCGTCTTCTCGAACACGACCTCCGCTCCCGCCGCCTCGATACACTCGGCGATCAGCGGGCCGGGAACGCCGTCGCGCTCGCCGAGCGCGATCACCTTCTTGCCCTGGAACATGAGCATCCTCCACCTGCAAAAAACGAACGAATCAAACCTCTATCAGCACCGAAGCTCCGTCGGCCTGCCGGGACATCCGGCCCAGGAACAGACTCCCTTTGGCGACGACCATTGTACTCGCAAGGCGGCCCGCCCGCATCCGCTCCAGGGCGTGGCCGAGAAAGGGAACGCCCGCGGGGATGTGGCCCTGCGTGGGCGCGAAACCGGGCATCCCGCGGGTTTCGACGAAGCCCGGAATCTCCTCGCGGGCGATCTCCCCGCCCATGACCGCCAGGGCGGCCAGCATCCTGTAGTTCGCGGCGGCCACGTCTCCCGCGCCCGCGGGCAGCATGATCTCGGGATTGTGCAGTTCGACGGCGTACTTATCGACGCTACCCATCTTGCGTCCGGCGCGCGCCAGCGGATCCCGCACGAGCGCCTCCGCCAGCCCTTGCGGGGTGGAGGGTTTTCCCGCCGCGTGGCGTCCGGCGATCTGGAGATTCACCCGGGGGCTGGCGTCCGCATCTCCGGTAAGAAAAAACGCCACGCCGCCCAGTACGTCTTCCAGGACGGGTATCTCCTTCTCCAGATGGAAGTAGGCCTTCATCCCCAGCTTCGCCATCGAACCGCCGCCGACGACGGCGGCGTTCCCGACGACGCCCGCCTCGATGAGCGCCGCTGCGTGTACGAGCGCATAAACGGGCGCCGCGCAGAAGGACTTCACGTCCACGCCCGCCGCATTGGCGCAGCCCGCCATCTCGGCGATTGCCTTGGCGAGATTGCCGCCGCCGCGGTTGTAGCGGTCGCCTACCGCCTCCTCCGAACAATTGATGACGTACTCTACCCGCCAGGGCGCGATGCCCTCCTGAACGAGAAGTCGGCGCAATGCGTATGCGCCGCTGGCCTTGGCCGCGAGGTTCTCCAGCAAAATGCGGGCGTCGAGGGATTCGTCCGACTCATGATCTCGGCGAACGCAGCCGATCAAGCTCCCATCCTGAAAAAGCGGCAGGGCCTCTCCCCGCTCGATGCGCCCTGAAATGTCTTCCCGCTTGTATTCCCTGGGTGGTTTTTCCCCATCGAGAAGCGCAGCGGCGGATTCGGAACCTACCTCACCCGGAACACGGCGCTCCCTATCGAGCATGATCAACCCGAACTGATCGGCCGCCTCAATAAGGGCGTAGAAGGCATCCTGCGGGAGGATTTCCCCGAAAGCGCCCTCGGGCGATGCGCCAGCGGGGGAATTCTCGTACCAGGGAGTGGGGAGTTCACCCAAATCCTCGGGCGCGATATTGCCGATGAAGGCTTGATTCGGCGCGTAGTCGACCGCATCTGCGAAAGACCGTAACTCCGTGAATTCCTCGCCCGGCGCCTGCTCCTTCCTTACGGCCTCGCGCCAGGGTTTCGAGCCGTAACGGACCAGATCGGGAACATGAACGAGAACGTTCGCCGCCGCGCGCAGATACGCAGTCATCACAGCCACCCAAAAAGGAGGAAGGAAAGTCTACGGGGGAATTTGTACCGGAAACGAGAGGGCGCCGCCATGCCTGCCCTCGACTGAACCGCCCTACCCCGCGGTATAGCCGCCGTCGGCGTATAGAACGTGGCCGGTGTAGAAATCCGACGCGCTGGATGCGAGGAACAGGAGCGGCCCGGCCAGATCTTCGGGCTCGCCCAGCCGCCCCTTGGGGATCCGGCTCACGATGCCGTCGCGCGTCCTGACGGCTTCGGGCGCGTCTGTGAACATCCAGTCCGTAAGTGCGGAGCGGAAGACGGTCGGCCCGACCGCGTTGACGGTGATGCCCGTCGGCCCCAGCTCGCAGGCGAGCGCCTTCGTGATGCCGTCCACCGCCGCCTTCGACGCGCAATAGGCGGTATAGCCCGCGGGGTGGCCGAGAATCCCGCGCGTCGAGGAGACCAGGACGATCTTGCCGCCCTCTCCCTGTGCCTTCATCCGCCGCGTCGCGGCGCGCGCCAGAAGCCACGACTGCGTGACGTTCGCGTCCATGACGTCGGCGAACGCCGCGGGCGCCATCTCATCTATCTTCCCCACCCTGTTGATGCCCGACGCCACCACCAGGATGTCGAGGCGGCCATATTCCTCGACGGCCTTCTCCACCATACCGTCGGCCGCGGCCTCGGACTCGGGCCGCGCGTTCACCGCGGCGACTTCGGCCCCCAGCTCGCGGCACTCACCGGCAACCGTTTCGAGCGCCTCCGCTGTTCCGGCGGTCAGCGTGAGGCGGCAGCCCGCTTCTGCCAGCGTCCGCGCGGCGACCGCGCCGAATGCGCCCGAAGCGCCTGTAATGAGCGCTGAGCGTCCGCTTACGTCGAATAATTCCGAGGGTTTCATGTCGTACTTTCCTGATAGGGGACACGACCCGCGTCCCGCAGGCGTGAGAGATGATTCCGTATGCCCCATGCTAGGTATCATGCGGTCGTCGTGTCAAGAATGTAGGGGTTGTCATCTCCTGCAGTAGTGAAAGAAATCACTCCCCCCTTGAGGAGGAGTCGCGGAAACCAAGCCCTTGGGCGAAGGTTGACGCGGTGGGGGGTAGAATGCATTTTATCGCCATTGTGAATTTTACCCCCCACCAGTTCGCTTTCGGGCTTGCGCCCTCACCTCACTGACTCCCCCTCAAGGAGTGATTGGCTGGCGCTCTACAAGGGAGGAATATAGTTACCTCCCTCCTTGGGCGGGCACCATACGTGGAATTACGAAATCGTGGGCTTTTTCAATAACCCCTCATCGCTCGCGTTTGACGCTCAAGAGATTGATCCCCAAACCGCGCGATCGAACGGACGCTCAGTCCCGCCCCTGCAAAATCATTTTCGTGTTTACCGGCTAGCCCTCCGTCAAACGACCTCGACCCAGGTCTTCATGCCCGACGCCTGGTGGGCCAGGGTGTGGCAGTGGATCAGCCATTTGCCGGGGTTGTCGAACACGCAGAGGACGTCCCGTCTCCGGCGCGGGTCGACCAGGGTGGTGTCGCGGTAATGGCCGGGCGCGCCGTCCTCGCCGAGTTCGTGGAAGTGATGGCCGTGGATGTGGATACCGTGCGGAAAGGCGGTGTCGTTGCGCATCGTGATCAGCGCCGTCTCGCCTCGCTCGAAGCGCCGCCAGGGCGCGTCCGGCAAGCCGGAATGGTCGTTGAAGGCCCAGAAATCCTTGCCCCCGTGCCGCCCGCCCATCGCGCCGCCCTGCATGGCGAGCGTAAGCCGCCGCGCGTTTTTGCGGTCCGGCGCAGGGATATTGACCGGCGGCAGGGGCGCGACCGGGGCGTCGATGGGCGCGGGGTTCGCGCCTTGCGCCGTGATTTTGCCGAGTTCATAAGGTCCGCGCCGGGTCAGGAAGGCGAAGGTGACCGTCGCTGCGACGTCGAGGATGACGTCGGTCCGCTGCGCGGGCGCCAGTTCCAGCTCACCGAGCGGCTCGGTCTCAGCCAACGGCATGCCGTCATGCGCCACGATCTTGCCTTCGCCGCCGCCGATCTTCACCTGGAAAATCCGCGCCGTCGCCGTGTTGATCAGCCGCAGGCGAACCCGGTCTCCGCGACGCACCGTCTCCCGGGAGGGGAGCGCCCGTCCGAAGTTGCCGAGCCGCCCGTCATGGGAGAAGTCGTGCCGGTTGCCAAAATTCGGTTGCAGCTCGCCGCTGCGCGTCAGTCGCCAGTCGTCGAGTACCACCGTGATGTCGTGGTCGACGCGCGGCGGGTCGCGTTCCTCGACGATCAGGGGGCCGTAGAGACCCATCGCCACCTGCTCCCAGGAACGCTCGTGCGAGTGGTACCAGTAGGTGCCCGCGTAGGGCATGTCGAAAGCGTAGTCGAACGTCGCGCCCGGCTTGACCGTCGCCTGGGTGAGTCCCGGAACCCCGTCCATCGGGTTGTCGATGTGGATACCGTGCCAGTGGATGGCGGAGTCGTGCTCGATCCCGTTCTCGAAGGTGACGGCTACCCGGCCGCCCTGGCGGGCGCGGATCTCGGGACCCGGCGTCGAACCGTTGAACCCGAGCATTCGCGTCACGCCCTGCCCATCCGGCAGGAGGCGGGCGGTGACGGGTTCTGCCTTGAGGCGCATAGCCGATGGCGCCGTCCATCCGGTCGCGGGGGCCAGCGCCGTCGCCGCCAACGCCAGAAGAAAATCCCTTCGATTCATGATCGATCTCCCTGATACGAGCTTCCAGCGGCGCGATGATAATATCCCCCGCGCCTCGCGGCGGCAAGAGAATCCGCCCCGGTCGAGGAATGAATGTTCGTACCAACCATTGGGGTAGAAACTACCGTAATGCCGGCGAATTCGCTCTTGTTCGTCATTCCGGCGCATGCCGGAATGACGAACAAGAGCACACCCATCATACGGAAAAATCCCGACCGTAGGGACAGGCTCCCATGCCAGAATCAAATATTCACTCCCCCCTTGAGGGGAGTCGAAGAGCTAAGGGCGAATGCCCGCAAGCGATTCGGTGGGGGGAGAATTCCGGCTAATGAAAGGGGAATTCCTGCGATAAAAGCTCCCCCCACGCATCAGCCTTCGCACAAACCGCTCGGCTTCTGCTACTCCCCCTCAAGGGGGGAGTAATTCTCTCGCTAATCCCCTTTGGAATTGCTACGCGGGACTCGCCTCCCGAACCTTCTCCGCCAGCAGGGCGGTGAGGGAGGCGATGTCTTCGACCGCATCGAGGCGATACCAGGCGTCCCAGGCGGCCTGGGCCTTTTCTTCGGTGAGGCCGGCGGCGCACTCCAGGAACTTTTCCTTGAGTTCGAGCTCGGTGAGCGGATTTTCGACGTGGCCGCGCGCGCGGGCGAAAAAGCGGGTGAGTTCGCGCCCGTCCTTGAGTTTCACCCAGACTTCGGCCGCCTCCGTCTCGGGGTCCTCGCGCGCCATCTTCTCATCCAGTTCGAACGCCACGCGCTTCTGGAGGGCGGCGATCTCGGGCCGCCCCACGCTGTCTTCCTCGAACTGGCGGATGCCGACCTTGCGGTCCACCAGGGCCGAGGCGATGCAGAACGGCATGGAGAATTTTCCTTCGAGACCCGTGGCGGCCTCCTTGTAGCGCAGGACCTTGAGCGTCATGGTGGATGCGCGCGCGCCGAGAGCCGCCACGTCGGCGACGTGGATGTCCTCACGCTTCACCAGATCGAGCATGGCGTCGATGCCGGGATGCGTCATAGCGCAGCAGGGGTGGATCTTCACGCAGACGCCCTCCTCGATGTCCCAGGGCCGCCCCCAGGGGGCGACCGCGCGCTCCCAGTCCGCGAACTCATGCGCCCTGGGTCCGATACCCTCCGCCGCCATGGCCGCCGTGAAGCCCGTCTCCAGCGTATCCTCCGCCGCCGTGAAGCCGTCTTCTGCGAGTTTCGCCGCCACGAGGCCCGCCCGCGCGGACTGGCCCGCGTGGAATGGCTTGGTCATCGTGCCGAAGTTCGACACCAGCCCCGCCGAGCCACTCGCGCCCAGGCTCAGGGCGTTTCGCGTCTGTTCCTCATCCAGACCCAGCAGATAGGCGCAGGCGCCCGCCACGCCGACGGATCCCAGCGTGGCCGTGGCGTGAAAGCCCCGGCGGTAGTGCATGGGGTTCACCGCGCGGCCCAGGACGTGCAACAGCTCGAAGCCGAGCGTGTAGGCTTCGAGAACCTTCGCGCCGCCGATTCCGCGCTCCTCGGCCAGCGCGATGAGCGCGGGCACGAGGGTGACGCTCGGGTGGCCCAGCATCACGAAGTCCACGTCGTCGTAATCGAGCGCATGGCCCGCCGTGCCGTTCACGAAGGCGGCCCAGGAGGCGCTCGTGCGCTCCTCCGCCCCGATGAGCCGCGCGACGGGTGCGCCGCCCTCTGACGCCGCCAGCCGATGCGCCAGCCGCGCGCACTCATCCCCCCTGCCCGCCAGAATCACGCCCAGCGTATCGAGGGCGGCGTTTCGCGCCCCCGCGCGGGCGGCCTCGCCGACGTCCGAAGCGTGAACCGCCGCGATTCTTTTCGCCAGTTCTCTTGTGGCCGGGTAGGTCATGGAGGGAATCTCCTTGTGTGCGGGTGAAGTCCAAGAGAAAGGTTTTCGTAGGGGCGAACCTGCGTGTTCGCCCCTAGATGGTTTGTTGAAAAAGTCCTTGCGGGTCGGGCCAAAACTTTCTCCCCTTGCAAAGCGCCCAACAACCACTCCCCCCTTGAGGGGGAGTCACAGAGGCCGAGCGGTTTATGCGAAGGCCGATGTGGGGGGGGATATGCCACAGAATAAAATCTCCCGCCACCGAATCGCTTGCGGGCATTCGCCCTTAGATCTTCGACTCCCCCTCAAGGGGGGAGTGAACTTCAAAAGCGTGGACGCAACCCAAAATCGCTTCCCGGACTTTTTCAACAGCCCCTCAAGGGTTTGTTGAAACACCTCCGTCTCCGACCCCCGCAAACCGACGACACTTCTTTCCTCATCCTGAGTAGCGGCGAAGCCGCGTATCGAAGGTCAATCGCAACTAATGCGGGAGCGATTGCTCCTCACCCCGGCGCGAGCCTTCGACTCCCCTCGCCCTTCGATACGCCGCCTCCGGCGGCTACTCAGGGTGAGGGGGGTAGGGGGGGGTGCCTTTACCCTGCCGAGGGGATTTTTCACGCCCCGGGTCCGTCGCGCCCGTAGACGCAGGTTCTCCCCTGCAACTGCGGTTCGACCGATTCGCAGGGCGGCCCCCGAAAGGGCCGCCCCCGATTTTTCGTCAGATGCCGCGCGGGCGCTCTGCGGGCTGCTTCGCCTTTCGCCCCTTGCCCCCGGGTTTGCGCATGTTCTCCGTGAGCTTGAACTTGTTCACCGCGTTCACGAAGGCCTTGGCGCCCGCCTCGACCGTATCGGGGCTCGTGGCGTGGCCCGCTATCTGCAGACCGCCCTCGAACTCCACCATCATGTTCACCTCGGCGAGCGCGTCGCGCCCCCGCGTTACGGCGTTCACCGAGAAATCCGCCAGACGGCATTCGACCCCCACGACCCGGCAGATGGCGTTGATGGCCGCGTCCACGGGGCCGTTGCCCTGGCTCACTTCGGAGAACTCCGCCTCGCCCTGCCGGATCCGCACCGTGGCCGTGGAGGCCGGCTGCGTGCCGGTGGAGGACGTGACCTGCAGGAACTCGAGGTTGTAGTAGTTCTCCCCGCCCTCGGCGCGGTTTTGCTGCAAGAGCGCTATCAAATCCTCGTCATAAACCTCTTTTTTCTTGTCCGCGAGGTCGATGAAGCGCGGGTAGATGGCCGTGATGTCCTCGCGCGACATCTTGAAGCCGAGCTGCTCGTAGCGCTTCCTGAGGCCCGCGCGGCCCGAGTGCTTGCCGAGCACGAGCGTGTTCGAGGGCCTCCCCACCGACTTGGGCGTCATGATCTCGTAGGTGATGGCCTTCGAGATCACCCCGTGCTGGTGGATGCCCGCCTCGTGGGCGAAGGCGTTCTTGCCCACAACCGCCTTGTTCGGCTGCACGGGCACGCCCGTCATGGAGGTCAGGAGCCTGCTCGTGGGGTAGATCTCGCGCGTCTTGATCCCCGATTTGTAGTCGAGCTCGTCCCTGCGCGTGGCGATGGCCATTACGAACTCCTCCAGCGAGGCGTTGCCCGCCCGCTCGCCGATGCCGTTGATGGTGCACTCCACCTGCCGCACGCCGGATTCGATCGCCACGATGCTGTTCGCCACCGCGAGGCCCAGGTCGTCGTGGCAGTGCGCGCTGAAGACCACGTCGTCATAACTCGGCACTTTCTCGAAGATGTGCTCCCAGAAGCGCTTGAATTCGCTGGGGATGATGTAGCCCACCGTGTCGGGGAGGTTGATGGTCGTCGCACCCTCCTCAATGGCGATCTTGACCGTCTCGGCCAGGAAGTCCCAGTCCGAGCGCGTAGCGTCCTCAGCGCTCCACTCCACGTCCTTGCAGAGTTTTCGCGCGTGGCGCACCGAGGCGGCGATCTCCTTGAGGAGTTCCGCGCGCGTCATCTTGAGTTTGTGCTTGAGGTGGATGTCCGACGTGGCGATGAAGGTGTGGATTCTGGGTTTTTTCGCGTGGCGCACCGCCTCCCAGCAGCGGTCGATGTCCTCGCGCGCGGAGCGCGAAAGACCGGCGACGATAGTCTTGCTCACCGCCTTGGCCACGTCGCGCACCGATTCGAACTCGTCGTTCGACGCGATGGGAAAACCGGCTTCGATGATGTCCACGCCCAGTTTTTCGAGTTGAAGCGCCATCTGCACCTTCTGGAAATGATCCATGCTGCAGCCGGGCGACTGCTCCCCGTCCCTAAGCGTGGTGTCGAAAATACGGATTCGGTTCGAGGCTCTGCCTCTGGATGGTTTCTTTCGTACTGCCGTGGCTTGTCTCGCCATGGGTTCAAGGCTCCTCAGGAATTTTCATGTTTTCGTGAATGTGCGCCTTGAGCGGAACGCCGGGCATTGGTTGAGTGAGCGGGCGCTTGCGCGCAAGGCGGGTGAACGCGCTGGTTTCCTAGGAAGCCAGTGGATGGCGGGGCGTCTTGAACACGCCCCAGGACCTCCTGCGATCCTGATGCCTCATCGAATCAATACTCCATATCGCTCAATCGAACGCGAGGGTGCGCGGCTCAACGGGCGGAGACCACGCGATTCCTCGCAAAAGCAACACCGATCTTATGGGTCAAGCGCGCGCCGAGGTCAAGTCCCTTTTTTCGTTTTTTTCGATTTCGGTAATCATCGCGCTGATACCTACGGCTGAATCACACATGAAACGCGGCTGTCGAACAAGTCCGGATTTCTTGATTCGGTACATGGCCCCGACTGGGAAGGGATGAAACTTTACTCCTCCATAGCAGAGCGCCAACCAACCACTCCCCCCTTGAGGGTCGGTCTCCCTCGGGGAAGACCGACGGTGAAGCCGAGCGAATTGCGCGAAGGCTGAACCGGTGGGGGGAGCTTTTTCTGTGGCATGTCCCCCCACCGAATCGCTTGCGGGCTTTCGCCCTTAGCTCTTCGACTCCCCCTCAAGGGGGGAGTGAACTTCAAAAGCGTGCGCGCAACCAAAATCGCTTCCCGAGGACTTTTTCAACCCCCGCCCCTACTGCGCGTATTGCCCGCCGTCGATCACAAGCGTCGAGCCCGTCATGAAGCTCGATGCGTCGCTCGCCAGAAAGAGAATCGCGCCCTTGAGTTCCTCGGGCCGGCCGATACGCCCCATCGGGATGTGGGCCTTGATCATCCGCTCACCGGCTTCTGACGCGAAGAACCTGCTGTTGATGTCGGTGAGGAAATACCCCGGCGCCAGGGCGTTCACGCGCACGCCCGTCTTCGCCCATTCGAGGGCGAGCGTCTTGGTGAGCTGGATCAGGCCGCCCTTGCTCGCCGAATAGGCGGAGAGCATCTTGACGCCGATGAAGCCCGCGACGGAGGCCACGTTCACGATCGCCCCGCCGCCGCGCTCGATCATCCCCGGCGCGGCGGCCTGGCACATCAGGAACGCGCCCCGCAGGTTCGTCTCCAGCACCTGGTTCCAGCGCTCAATCGGCAGATCCGCCGCCCAGCCCTCGCCGCTCACGCCGCTGTTGTTCACCAGAACGTCGACCCCCCCCAGCGCGCCTTCGGCCTCGCGCGCCGCCTCGCGGATGGATTCCGGCTCCGTCAGATCGCAGGCGACGGCGTGGGCCGCCCGCCCCAGGGCGCGAATCTCCTCCGCGGCTTCTTCCAACTTCTCTTTTCGCCTCGCCGCCAGGGCGACGTCCGCTCCCGCTTCGGCCAGCGCGTTGGCCATCGCGCGCCCGAGTCCCGTGCCGCCTCCCGTGACCAAAACTCTCTTTCCGCTTAAATCAAATAGTTGGGACAACTTTCCTTCCCCTGAATATAAGGTTTCCCCGATTTTTGCCCACAGAATCCGTGAATAAGCTGTGGATAAGTCTGTTTAGAGGGCCTCTAAACCCCCTATTTTCCGACACTTAATACGTTCTGACACTTTTTTGAGCAAACGTTTTAACATCAATGTTTTCAATAATATACACAAAATTTTCGCCTCTTCGGGCCTTGCGCTTTCGTTTTAAGCATTGTTTTTGCACAAGTTTCATGGACGAAATCCCGTTTTCGCGTCCGACAGCGCCTTTAGAATTATCACTTTGACACGTCTTCATCGCCCGATATCCCCGCCGCTCCCGCCTCGTAGAAGAGCAGACACGTATCGCCGTAGCGCCTCTCGCGAACGAGTTTCGACTCGCCTGCCGCACCTTCATGTCGCGCGACGCCCCTAGGCGCCTCGACCACCAGCTTCGCGCAAATCGGCTCGGGCGCAAAGACGGCATCGAGAACTTCTCGCCGAAGGGCGTCCTCCCTCCAGGGCGGATCGGCGAAGGCCAACTCGAACCGGCGCGAGCCTTGCGCCCGGATGCGCCCAATCTCGGCGATCACGTCCGCGCAGCGCACCTCGAAGCCATCGGCCAGATCGAGGGCGTCCGCGTTTCGCCGCATCGCCGCGCAAAGGCGCGGGTTTTTCTCCACCGCCACCACGCCCGTCGCCCCCCGGCTGATCGCCTCAAGCGAAATCGCGCCCGAACCCGCGCACAGATCGAGCACGCGCGCGCCGACCACCGCGCCCCCCCAGATGTTGAACAGCGCCTCGCGCACGCGCTCGCCCGTGGGCCGCACGCCCGCTTCTTCCGGCGAGGGAATCCGCCGGCTCCCCGCCGCGCCGCCGATGATCCTGAGCGACACCGCCCGGCCTCAGAGGCGCTCGAAATGGGCCAGTTCGCCGAAGGCCCGGTAGCGCGCGTCGATCTCCTCCGCAGTGAGCGCGCGCATGCGATCGTAGCTGAACGACTCCACGTTGAACGACGCCATGACGCTGCCGAATACGACCGCCCTGCGCATCCCCGCCTCGCTCAGGTCGCCCGTGGCGGCGATATGACCCATGAAGCCGCCGGCGAAGCTGTCGCCCGCCCCCGTGGGGTCGCACACGTCCTCAATCGGAAGCCCGGGGGCGGAGAACACGCCGTCCTCGTGAAAGAGCAGCGCGCCGTACTCGCCCTGTTTCACCACCAGGGTCTTCGGGCCGACCTCCCGGATTCTGCGCGCGGCGCGCGCGATGTTCGCCTCCCTCGAGAGGGCGCGCGCCTCCGCGTCGTTGATGACCACCAGATCGACCATCGAGAGGGTTTTGAGCAACTCCTCGCGCTTTCCCTCGATCCAGAAGTTCATGGTGTCGCACGCCACGAGCCGGGGCGAATTCGCCTGGCCCAGGACGGCGGCCTGGAGTTCGGGGTCGATGTTCGCCAGAAAGACGAACCCGGTGTCGCGGAAATTATCCGGCAGCTTGGGCGAGAAGCTCTCGAATACGTTCAACTGCGTGTCGAGCGTATGGGCGGTGTTCAGGTCGAACCCGTATTCTCCCTTCCAGCGGAAGGTCTCACCCTCGCTTCGCTCGATGCCCGAGGTGTCGATTTTCCGCTCCTCCAGGAATTCGAGCGTGTCGGCGGGAAAATCCGCCCCCACGACGGCCACGAGCCGCACGTCCGTGAAATAGCTCGCCGCCACCGAGAAATAGGTGGCCGAGCCCCCCACCGCCTCCTCGCGCTCGCCGAAGGGCGTCTTCACCGAATCAATCGCCATGGAACCGACCACCAGAAGACCCATCTTTCCCTCACAAAAAATGTTCATACGGGCCGACTCAGACCGACGCGCTGAAGCGGCCTCGCCCTTTTGCATTTTCCTCTCACTTTCAGGACGCCAACTCTAGCCTCAAAGGGCGCGCGTTTCAAAGGGGATATCCATTTTCAGGCGAAATATGCTTTAATGCGCCAAAACCCAGACGGCAAGCGAGCGCATTCTTTTTTGCCGCTTCACGGGTGAAGGAGAGCCGCATGGACGCGAATCACCCCCTCGCCACGCGCGAGGAGCTGGCCAATCTCGATTTCTTCGACGACCTCGCCGACCGCTACCTCGCCGTGGACGGTCTGGAGGCGCGCTGGGTGCCTTTCACCAAAAAAGAGATTCTCCCCGACAGAAAAACCGCCGGGCGCATGCACTACCTCGTCTCCCTCGCGCGCGCGGTCGAAGAGACGCTCGATTCCGCCTTTCGCGCGGGCCACATCCCCGGCACCGCCTTTTTCGGGCGGGGAAACGAGGGGGCGAGCGTCGCGAGCGCGATGTGTCTCGAAGACCACGAATGGCTCGTGCCCATGCACAGAAACTGCGGCGCGCACCTCGCCAAGGGCCATCCGCCCAGGAGCATCATGTCGCATTTCTTCGGACGCGCCGACGGCCCCTCGGGCGGTCGCGACGGGAATTTTCACGTGGGCTACCGCCCCAAGCGCATCACCCAGCTCATCAGCCACATCGGCACCATGGTGCCCATCGCGACGGGCGTGGCGTGGGCGGCCAAGGCGCGCGGCAAGGGCGAGGCCACCATCAACTACATCGGCGACGGCGGCACGAGCTCGGGCGACTTCCACGAGGCGGTGAACTTCGCCGCCGTGCGCAAGCTCCCCCTCGTCGTCATCATCGACAACAACCAGTACGCCTACAAGACGCTCCTGAGCGACCAGTACGCCTGCGACGCCCTGGTGCTCAAGGCGCCCGGCTACGGGATCCCCGGCTTTCTCATCGACGGCACGAACGCGCCCCTGATGCGCCACGTCTGCAGCCAGGCGCTCGCGCGCGCGAGGGCGGGCGGCGGACCCACGCTCATCGAGAGCGTCACCCTGCGCGCGGCGGGCCATTCGGTCTACGACAAGTTCGCCGACTACGCCGACATGGCGCACTTCGAGCAGTGGACGGACGAGCGCGACCCCCTCAAGCGGCTCGACGAGATTTTCGTCGAGTTCGGCGTCATGACGGCGAAAGAGGTCGCCGCCTCGCATGATAAAGCGAGAAAAGACGCCGAAGACGCGAGAGATGAGGCGCTCAAAAGCCCGATGCCCGACCCCGCGCGCCTGACCGAAGGGGTATTCGCCGAATGATCACCTACCGCGAAGCGCTGAGTGCGGCCCTCTGGGAGGAGATGGAGCGGGATGAGGACGTGTTCTTGCTGGGCGAAGACATCGGCCTGGGCGGCGGGGCCTTCTACATCACCAAGGGCTTCATGGAGAAATTCGGGCGCGACCGCGTGGTGGACGTTCCCCTGAGCGAGGCGGGCTTCACGGGCGCGGCCATCGGCGCCGCGCTTTGCGGCATGCGGCCCGTGGTGGAGTTCCAGTTCGCCGATTTCGTCACCGAATCCTACAAGATGATCGTGGATTTCGCCGCCGGCAACCACTACCGGCAGATGGGGCCTGTGCCCATCGTCCTGCGCCTGCCCGCCGCCGCGCTCGTGAGCGCGGGGCCGTTCCACAGCCAGAACCCCGAGATATGGTTCTTCGGAACGCCGGGCCTCAAGATCGTCGCCCCCACCACCGCCCGCGACGCCAAGGGGATGCTCAAGGGAGCGATAAGAGACCCCAACCCCGTCATCTTCATGGAGTACAAGAAGTTCTACAACTACCCGGTGGACGAGTTGCCCGAGGTGCTGAGGCCAGAGATTCCAGAGGACGACTACACCGTGCCCTTCGGCCAGGCGAAAACCCTGCGCGAGGGGGACGACGTATCGCTCATCACCTTCGGCACCACCGTGCTGGAAGCCCTCGAAGCGGCGGAGGTGCTCGAGGGTGACGGCGTGTCGGTCGAGGTGGTCGATCTCAGAACCCTGGTGCCGCTCGATAAAGAGGCCATCCTCGAAAGCGTGAAGAAGACGGGGAAAATCCTCTTCCTGCACGAAGCGAGAAAACGGGGCGGCGTGGGCGGAGAGCTGGCCGCCATCGTGAGCGAGGAGGTCTTCGAGTACCTCGACGCCCCCGTCCGCCGGGTCGGCGCGCCCGACGCCCACGTGCCGCTCAGCCCCCCGCTCGAGCGCGCCTACCTGCCCAGCACCGAGAAGGTGGTGAGCGAACTGCGCGATCTCGCCGCGTTCTAGCCGCCGCCTCATGGGGCTGTTGAAAAAGTCCTCCTTTTAGGGGGTAAAGGGGACGCCCCTCTCGACCGGAAAAACACCCCCCTACCCCCTTTGACGGGGGGGATATGAAAAAGCAATGCGCTCCCCGCCGAGGCGATAACTCCCTCCTCGGTCGGTTTTGACCCCTGTCAAAGGGGGTGGAGGGTTGATTTCGAGCCGAGGCAGGGCACGCGGTCCTTCCCGCCGGCATTCAAACAAAGAGTCCGCCGATCTTGCAGCGGACAGGCTCCCGCGCCTGTCCGGCTAAGCAAAACGAGACAGGGTTGCAGGGGCGGACCCTTGTGTCCGCCCACCCGTGCAACAGGCTTCTTCAACAACCCCGGCAGGGGAGCGGCTTGAAGTGGTTTAGGCGCGTGGCGGCTCTTGTGTGGCGGGTCACTTTCGGTAAAGATGCGACTCGACTTGTTTCCCCTGCTCGTTCAGGACTTATCCATGCCCATCATCCGGCAGACGCCCGATATCTCGAAATTCAATCCCGACATCGAGTTGCCGTATCAGCTTCGACGGGATGATTTCATGCTGGTCATGCAAGACGTCTACGATTTCTTTTTCGACGTAAACACGCATTTGTTCGATAAGGGCATCAAGCGCCTGGATGAAATGCTTCGACCCGCCGCCATGTCCGGGCTGATCTCCGACATGATTTCGGCGAGCATGGCGCAACACTCCCGTACCTTAGTCGAGAACCGCTATCACAACGGTCATCCGGACCTCATCGTGAACGCTATATATCCCAATGATTCAGTGAAGGCCGGAGAGGAAGGCGTCGAGGTGAAAAGCACGCGAAAGCCAGGCGGAGCGGTCGATACGCACGGTGCGAGGGAACAATGGATGTGCGTCTTCGTTTATCGGGTCGACAACAAGACGGAACCCGCCGTGGATCGCGCCGCAATGAAATTTTCAGAAGTCTATCTCGGCTACGTCACCGTGGATGATTTTCGAAAAAATCCGCGAGGCGAACTCGGGACCAGAACGGCTACCTTGAACAGAGAGGGCATTCGAAAGCTCCGGCGCAGTTGGGTGTATCTGGACACCTGATCGCCTGGAGCTTCGGTATGGCCTGTTCCGCGAGTTCCACGTATCGCTCCGAGGATTCGACGCCGATGCTTCGGTAGCCGATGTGATTGGCGGCGGCGAGCGTCGAACCCGAACCTGAGAACGGGTCGAGTATCACGCCCTTTTCCAGCGGCAGGGCGGCGCGGACCAATTGCCGCAAAAACGCCTGTGGCTTCAGGGATGGATGCGGCGCCAGGCGTTTCTCCGATGTCCTGGTCGGATGCGACGAGATGACATCGCCGAATGGTTTGTCGTTTGAGATTCGTCGGAGTCCGCCGGTTCCCCATTTTCGCAAATTGTCCTGAACGCGACCCTCCAAGGGTTTGCGGAACAACAACCATGGTTCGGCCATCGAGCGAGGCATCACCGTGACGCCCGAGAATTCTTCGTGCGCGTTCTTCGGGCGGTCGCCGCCGCGCATCGTCATGACGAGTCGAGTGATGACGCCCCGGGTTTCCAGGCCCGCGGCGTCGAGCGCGGATGCGACGATGTGAGAGACCAAGGGATTGGACGCCATGAAGACATGAGCGCCGGGCACCATGGCTTTCGATGCGCTACGACCGAAACGCTCGAAAAATTCATACATGTTTTCGAGATCGGAAGCGCTCAAGGTAGTGAAGCGAGGAAGTGGTGAACGCCGGCAACCATCGAAGGATGGCGGCATTCTCCAGACCCCGCCTTTGCCCTTGAGAAGCTTGCGTTGCTCTTTTTCCGTGTATTCGACCAAGCCATAGGGCGGGTCCGTCACGATAGCGTGAATGCTGTTCTCGCGGCAGCTTTCCAACCATTCGAAACAATCTTCATGATATAAAGCCGCTTTGCCGTGAACGAATATGGGTTTGGCTACTTCACATGTTTTCTCGACAATGGAGGCCATGCTCATCAGTTTCGCATTCAAGCTGGTGGCGACTATGCCCGGGGCGTTTGAACGTGTGGGGTTATTATTACAGATGGGCGAACAAAAGTCAAAATAATGGGTTGCTTTTGCTTCTGTCGCATTTACATTCTTGAATAGAAATATCACCATCCACCCCATTCAGGCAAGCAGTCGTTTCGTCTTGCGTGGCGGCGAGAGAATATTTCTCGAGTTGAAGTTCGCAAGATGCGCATCACTTCCCTTCTGGGGTAGGGATTGACCTTACTCAATTGGAACAATCCCTCTCTATCCGGGGCTGTTGAAACAGCGAAAAGGCGCCCCCGATGAGAGGGAAACCCCATCAAGGTACCCCCCTACCCCCCTTGACGGGCCTGTTGAAAAAGGCCCTCGACGCAGGAAAACCACCGTCATTCCGGCGAAAGCCGGAATGACGACGGTGGCCGGCTTCGGCCGGTGAGGAAGGTCGAACCCGATTGATGAATGAGGGTTCGACCGAGCAAGGAGGATTTTTTCAACAACCCCCTCATCTGGCGCATTTCCGGTTTTTCGAGTAAAACGGATTTTCGATTTTCTCCATCACGTTCGAGGAAGCATCCATGTACACCGCGCGCATCAGAATGCCCCGCATGGGAACCAGCGTGCACGAGAGCACGGTGGTCGAGTGGAAGAAGGCGGTGGGCGAGAAGGTGGCGAAGGGCGAGGCGCTCCTCTCCGCGGAGAGCGACAAGGTGGAGTTCGAGGTCGAGGCCCCCGCCGACGGCGTGATTACGGAGATTTTGGCGGAAGCGGATCAGACGGTACCCGTGGGCGAGGTGCTCGCGACCATGGAGACCGAAACCGAGGTCGCGGACGAGACGCCCGAGGCGGATTCGGGCGCGAGCGACTGGGCGGCCCCGGTCGCGCCGCTCAAGCCGAGGGAGAAGCCCGTCATCCCGGCGGCCCGTGTGGAAAAAACGCCGCGCCCCTCGGGAGAGGGGAAAACCTGGCTCTCCCCGCGCGTTCAGAGCCTCGCCGCCGCGCACGGCGTCGGGCTGGGCGTAATCGCGGGAATCGAGGGCACGGGCGCGGGAGGGAGGATAAGCGCGCGCGACGTGGAGGCGTTCATCACAGGCGGCGGCGCGCCGCCCAGAATCGAGATGTCCCGGGAGCCGCTGAGCGAGGATAAAGAAGAACGCACGGAACCCCTCGGCAGGGTCAGGAAGCGCATCGCCGAGAACCTCACCCGCTCGGTGCGCGAAATTCCCCAGGTCACAAGCTGGCTGGAAGTCGACATGAGCGGGGTATCGGCCTTTCGGGATGCGAACAAGCAGGCGTTTCGCGAAAAACACGGCGTGAACCTCACCTACACGCCCTTTTTCATCATGGCCATCGTCCACGCCTTGAGAAGCGAAGAAAACGAACGCTTCAACGCCACTTTTCAGGACGACGCCCTTACGGTAAAGCGCTACCTGAACCTCGGCGTCGCCGTGGACTCCCCGGGCGGCCTGGTGGTGCCCGTCTTGAAATCCGCGGATTCGATGAACCTGGTGGAGCTCTCGGCCCGGCTCGACAATATGGCGGCCCGCGCGCGCGAGGGCGCGCTCACGCCAGAGGACGTCCGGGGCGGGACGCTCACGCTCACCAATTTCGGCGCTTCGGGCGCATTGGGCGGAAACCCCATCATCAACCCGCCCGAGGTCGCAATTATCGGCACCGGCGCCATCGCGCTCCGCCCCGTGGCGCTCCCGAACGGCGCGACCTCGGTTCGGCCCGTCATGATACTGGCGATCACCTTCGACCACCGCGTGAACGACGGCATGGCGGCGGGCCGGTTCGTCTCGGACGTCCGCGCGGCGCTCGAGAACATGGATTTATCCCTTTTGGAATACTGAATACGGAAACCCCGACACTTTCGTTCCTTTGCTTCCGGCAAGAGACCAAGACGACAAGGAGTAAGAAATCCCATGGCCAGACCAGACATCGACACCCCCTTGCGCTCCATGCTCTTCATCCCCGGTTCGAGCGAGAAGATGGTGGGCAAAGGCCCCGCCGTCGAGGCGGACGCCGCCCTGTTCGATCTCGAGGACTCCGTCGCCCCCCAGATGAAGGAAGCGGCGCGCGAACTCGTGCGCGCCGGCATCGCGGAGACTTACGAAGCGCCCGGCGGACCCTCCACGGTTCTCGTGCGCGTGAACGACGTGGAATCGGGCATGCTCGAAGAGGACATCGACGCCATCATGACGGAGGGACTCGACGGCATCTTCCTGCCAAAGCCCGAGAGCGCGGCGGACGTGCGGACGGCGGACGCGCTCTTGGCGAAATACGAGCGCGAGCGCGGGCTGGAAGAAGGCGGTATCGGCATCATCGCGCAGATAGAGAGCGCCTCGGGCGTGGTGCACTGCTACGACATCTGCAAGGCGGCGGATCGCGTGGTGGGCGTGAATCTGGGGAGCGCGGAGGATGCGGACCTCTGCCGCAGCCTGGGAGCCACCTGGACCGAAGACGGCACGACGCTCCTCTACACGCGCAGCAAGGTGCTCGTCGAGGCGCGGGCGGCGCGGCTGCCCCACCCCACCGACGGCGTCTACATGCGGTTGCAGGACGACGAGGGCTGCCGGGCGGACGCGGAGTTCGCCAAAAAACTCGGCTACACCGGCAAGGCAGCCATCCATCCCAGACAGGCGCCGATTTTCAACGACGTCTACTCGCCGGGCGAGGCGGAAATCTCCTACTACACCGAGATGGCCGAAGCCTACCGCGAGGGCGAGGCGCAAGGGCTGGGCGCCGTCTCCTTCCGGGGGAAGATGATCGACGTCGCCATGGTCAAGCACGCCGATAACGTGCTCGCGCGCGCGCGCGCCATCGCCGAAAGAGCATAGGCGCAAGCAAATGGCGGACGCGACAGACCCCGCCGAGCATTTCTTCGCGCAGCCCTGGTCCGACGGCCTGCCCGTCGTGGTCCCGACCGAAGAACATCTGGCGGACATGCTCGCCGGCCACGCGCCGGATAAACTCATCGGCCACGTGCCGCCCGCGAACCATCCCGCGACGATGGAAGCCGTCGCGCTCCACGCCGTGATGGCGGGTTGTAAGCCCGAATATCTTCCCGCGCTCGTCTGCGCCCTCTCGTGCATTCTCGACGCGCGCTTCAACATGAACGGCATCCAGGCGACGATGAACCCGGCAGGCCCCCTCATCGTCATGAACGGCCCCTACCCGCGCGAGATAGGCGTGCACGGCGGCACGGGCTGCCTGGGGCCGGGATTTCGCGCCAACGCGACCATCGGCCGCGCGCTCAGGCTCATGCTCCTGAACCTGGGAGGCGGGATTCCCGGCGTGGTGGACATGAGCACCTTCGGCAGCCCGAGCAAGTTCGCCTATTGCCTGCGCGAGAACGAGGAAATCAGCCCCTGGCCCTCGCTGGCCGAGGAGCGCGGATTCGGGCGGGAAAAAAACGTCGTCACCGCCTGCGCGGGAGAGGGTCCGCGCGTCGCGCTCGATGATTCGAGCGATCACGCAGACGGCGTGCTCACCACGATTGCGAGCACCATCGCCACCATGGGCACGCGCCACGCCTACTCGCGCGTGGGACTCACCGTCGTCATGGGGCCGGAGCACGCGCAACTCCTCGCCGACCACGGATACAGCCGCGAGGATGCGAAAAAAGGCCTCGCGGAACGCGCCGGCCTGCCCGTGGGCCTGTTAAAGCGCGGCGGCCGCTACCGGGGGAAAGAGAAGAGCGAGTGGCCCGCGTGGGTGGATCACGACGACGACGATTGCATGGCGCCCATGATCAGAGAGCCGGAAGACGTCACCCTCCTGGTGGCGGGCGGCCTGCCCGGGCCCTCCTCGTTCATCATCCCGGGATGGAACGACACCAGCCGCCCCGTCTCGAAGGCGTTCGTCGTGGAGTAGATAAAGGGAAAATCTCGTCGACTTGATGCGGAGATCAGCATCATCTCCAAATTAGAGATTTAGGCTCCTCTTTCCCATCACTTGACAAACCAAAGCATCCTCTTTGACAATACTCCTTGCCAGATAATCCATAGATTGACCTGCTAGTCGGGTCGCCCGCGGAATAAAAGACCGCTTTCTTGCGGGAATACGCGGGAACCCACCAAAGAATCTGTGGATTGTCTGGCAACCGGCCCGAGTTAATCGGGGCGGGCAGAATGCGTTTGCTCACCGGGCAAAAGCAAAATGAAAAAACGGGAATGAAATTTACGACCCTCCCTTCAATGCAAAAGGAGTCTACCGTGTTCCCAAAAACCATTAGATTCTCGTCTTTTGCAGGAACAATGGCGTTGGTGGCCGCATTATATGCTTGCGGCGGAGGTGGCGGCTCCGGCAAGGCGCCGGCGCCCATGCCTACGCCGACGCCGACGCCTACGCCGACCCCCAAGGAAGTGACCCACCTGCGTCAAGCGGCAAGGGCCGTCCCGCAACTCGGAAGAAGAAGCGTCACGCAATCCACCAACACCGACAGCAACAACGTCACAACGGACACGGCCGAGGCCGTGTTCGATTACGGACAAATGACGTTGACCGTGAAGCGGCAGGATGGAACCAGCTTTTCACTCGACAGCAGCACGGATACGCTTGGGACCTCCCCGGCTACTCCGGTTCGGAGCGGGCAGAACGCCCGCGAGTGGTCGCTGCGAAAAAGTTATCCCAATGCCGCCGCGCAAGCCCGTGTTCACGGCGAGGCGCCGACCAATGAATTTCCATTACGCGCCATTCACGCTGCGGGGAATTGGGCAACGAACTCGGAGGCTGCTCAAGCTTGGGAAGCCAGTGACCGGAAGGATCCTCTGGTGCCTCTGGATCATATCGCGTACCTCAAAAGCTTGAACGTAAACCGGGTTGGACTCTCGGTCGCTCTTCATTACGACGACAGCATGGACAGCACGGTGGAGCGCGTGTATTCCGGCGTAGAGATTCCTACTTTTACTGATGACGCTCTCAGGCAATTCATAAGAGAATTCAGATCTCACGGTATCGACGTGTACCTGACCTTGGCATTCGAGGCTCATGAGGCCGAAAAAGCCGAGCGCCCCGTGCGCAGATGGCAACTCGGGGATCCGGGACATTCGGAAACGGGCGTTCCGCCTGACGACCCGAATGTCTTCGGGCGGATATCGAAAGATTTTTGGCCCTGGAATCCAAACCACCCGGATCACCAGCGGTTTGTCGCCGAGTTCTTCAAGACCTTGGCGGATCAGGCGGTGCATTTCGCCCGGATCGCACAAGAGGAAGGCGTGAAATTGTATTCGTTGGGAACGGAGACCGAACGACTTTTCCGGACCCGTTCGGGAGGTTATTTCACCAATGATTTCAGGCGGGAACTCGAATCGATGGTGGCCAGAGTACGCGCCGTATACACCGGCGATTTGACCTATGACATGCACTATACGGCGCTCACGGCTCCTGACTTCTACGGGCCGGGTTCAAACCATCTATGGGAAGATTTGGATCTCGATATCGTGGGCGTCAGCGCGTATTTTCCTTTGGCGGATTCTCCTCCGTCCACCGTCATGAGTGTCGAAAGTCTTCAGGCAACATGGGAGAAGATATTCAAGGAGCGCCTCATTCCTCTTGCGCAAAGAAACCCTGGCCGCCCGGTTGTGTTCCTCGAACACGGCGCTCCTGACATTGTAGGAGCCCCTGGCTCTCCGGGCACGCCGTATCTCGGAGCATCCGTATTTACGGACACGAACGGCAACGGACTGGATGACGGCCAGGAAACCCAGGCCAACATGTACCAAGCGCTGCTCAACACCATGAAGAAATACCCCGGCGTCGTCGATGGCGTCTTCTGGTGGGATAACTGGATAGCCAGTGATTCTAAGTGGGCAGCATATTGGGCAACCCATCGCGGTTACGATATCCGTGGAAAGCTTTCAGAGGACGTCGTTCGATCTACTTACGAGTCTTGGGCCGATTGGCTGACTGGCGGCTATTGGATGCACGTCTCCGACAATCTGGATTTGGTTGACGCGGGCGCGTTTGTCGATGGGCCGGAACTAAGCGGAACCCCGGCGCTGCCATCCCTCGGCGCCGCCACCTACCAAGGATTCGCAACCGGCGGGTTCGCCGCCGTATACGGCACAGACTATCCCGATGTAACCGCAGGATCGCATGAAGTCGGAGAATACGAGGGGCAATTGCGGCTTACGGCCGACTTTGAGGCGCGGCGCATCAGCGGGCAAGTCACTTCGATATCCGTGAGCGGCATTCACACCCCAGCAGGGGGAGGATCACGCCCGTTCGCCGACATTTCCGTGCCGTATGAGTTCAATCTTGAAGCAACCAGTTTCGACACCAGAGGATTTACGGGAGCAACGACCGTGGCATCGACGGACCCGGGAATCGGGATTGCCGATTCAGGCGGCTCCTGGGGCGGAAAGTTTTCCATCGTGCCCGATGGTGACGGCAACCCGCGAGTCGTGGCCGGAACGCATGGCGAGGAGTTCACTACGACCGGGGGCACCAAGGCCGGCTTCATCGGAGCGTTCATGGGGGCTACCGGGCGATAGATGCGACCGCCTGGTGAAATGCCTGAATAGGTAATTGTTCAAAAATTTTCGATTGGAGGAAACCCCAATGAAAAAAAATGCACCCGACTGACGCGGAAAACAGCGATGTGTATTGGCATTATAGGCGGCGCTCTTGTAGGCTCGCCAACCTTTCTGTTTGTGGGGGACATCTCAAATATAGTGAACAATTTCGATGTCTTCGTATTGTTAGGCATCATCATCCGAATGGGGGGATTTGCGCTTCTTGGATCGCTCTATGCTTTTGTTACACCTCTGCCGGTAGATCGATGGTCGGCATTGGAGCGTGGGATAATGGCACCGATAATCTTGGCGACTTTGATCTCGACCTATGCGCCGAATAGCAACAATCTTGACAAGCGCTTTAATTCAAGTTCACTAGTGAGCGTAGCGTATGCGAGCACTGCAACAAAAGGCGGTAACAAGAAAACAAAAGGCGGCACCACGAAAAATCCTTCGCCGATTCGTCAAATCATTCGGGGAATCTTGGGGAAATAGCCTAATATCACAACCCGCGTAGACCGTTGTTACAACGGCTCTGTTGCGAAGCTAGTCCCTACTGGGAGGAAGAAAGTCCCTAAGGGCGACAAGCGACTGAGCAAATCAAGCAGTTGCGTAACATGCCCGGGCCATAACCCCCTAACACCCGTAGGCCTTACCCTCTTGGGGGGTGAGGCGCTTCCAGGCCGTCGCGAGTTCGGCGAGAATCCGCACGCCCACGCCGGCGCCGCCCTCGGGGCGGTAGGGTTCGGCCTTAGAAGCGTGGGACGGCCCCGCGATGTCGAGGTGCACCCAGGGCGTCTCGCCGGCGAAATACTGAAAGAACGTGGCGGCATGCTCGTTCCGTCGCATCGGCCGCTGACGGCCCCTTCGGATGAATAGAGGAACGCCGGCCCGGACAAACTCTTTCACCGATACAGAAAGCCTTATACTCTCCATGGGGACCGACAGAGCCGGTCCGGTTGGCCTTTACAGGATTTCGTCTTCCGGCGGGGGCGTCGGGACCGTCTCGAAGACCATCGACAGGAGTCGTCATGCCGCCGGATCAAGCCACCTCGCTGCTCTACGAACTGTTCAGTGGACTGCCCCGGCAGGGGCCGGGAACGGCAGCGAGCACGCGCCGGGCCCTCGGGTTCGTCCCGGACGTCGGGCCGCGGACCCGCGTGCTCGACGTCGGCTGCGGGACCGGCGCCCAGACATTGGTTCTGGCGGACAGTTCGCCGGCGCACATCGTCGCCGTCGACATCCACCCCCCGTTCATCGACGCGCTGAACCGCAAGGCGCATGGATTGGGCATGGCGGATCGACTGGAAGCCCGCGTGGCGGACATGCGCCGACTCGAATTCGCCGACGGTTCCTTCGACCTGATCTGGTGCGAAGGCGCCATCTACAACATGGGTGTCGAAGCGGGCCTGCGCGACTGGCGCCGGTTGCTGCGGCGAGGCGGGCGCGTCGCGCTGACGGAGGTGTGCTGGCGGAAGCCCGAACCGCCCGCCGCATGCGCAGCGTTCTGGAACCGGGAGTATCCGGCCATCCGCGACGTCCCCGCGCTCCTGGAAGCCATCGAGGCGTGCGGCTACGAGACGGTCGGGCACTTCCCGCTCCCCGCGTCGGCGTGGTGGGACGACTACTACCGGCCACTGCAAGACAACGTGACCAAGTTCCGCAAGCGTCACCACGACGCGCCGGACGCACGGGAGCTAGCGGACCATTGCCAGAGGGAAATAGACATCTGGCATGCCTACTCGGAATTCTACGGCTACGAGTTCTTTGTGCTCCGCGCCCGTTGAACGAACCCCAACGCGCCCGGGTATTCGATCGACTCGGAATCGCGGTGCGTACGACCTCACACGGTTTATTCTCACAACCGACGATGGACCCCTAACACCCGTAGGCCTTGCCCTCCTGGGGGGTGAGGCGCTTCCACGCCGTCGCCAGTTCCGCGAGAATCCGCACGCCCACGCCGGTGCCGCCCTCGGGGCGGTAGGGTTCGGCCTTCGAGGTGTGCGAGGGCCCCGCGATGTCGAGATGCACCCAGGGCGTCTCGCCGGCGAAGTGCTGCAGGAAGGCCGCCGCGGTGTTCGCGCCCCCCCAGCGGGCGCCCGAGATGTTGCACATGTCGGCGATCTTGCCCTTCATCGCCTCGCCGTATTCCGGGAAAAGCGGCATGTGCCAGACGCGGTCGCCGGTGCGCTCCCCCAGATCCCGCACGCGCGCCAGCAACTCGTCGTGCGTTCCGTACATGCCGGTCACCTTCTGGCCGAGCGCCACCATGCACGCGCCCGTCAGGGTGGCGAGATCGATCATGCACTGGGGCTTGTACTTCTCGCGCGTGTAGTGGAGCGCGTCGGCCAGGACGAGCCTGCCCTCGGCGTCGGTGTTGTGGATTTCGACCGTCGTTCCCTTCATCGAGCGCACGATGTCGCCGGGCCGCGTGGCGTCGCCGTCCACCATGTTCTCCACGAGGCCCGCCACGCCCACCACGGGCACGCGGGGCTTGAGGCGCGCCACGGCGAGCATCGCGCCCAGCACGGCGGCGGCCCCGCTCATGTCGGTCGTCATGAGTTCGAGACCCCCGCTCGGCTTGATGGATACCCCGCCGGTGTCGAACGTCACCCCCTTGCCGACGAAGGCGACGGGTTTCGTCCGCGCGCCCTGGGGCCTGTACTCCAGGATGACCATGCGGGGCGGTTCGCTGCTGCCCCGGCCCACCGAGAGGAGCGCGCCCATCTTCATTCTTTCCATCTGCTTCTCGTCCAGCACGCGGCAGCGAAGACCCTCGCGCCGCGCCATCGCGCGCGCCGTATCGGCCAGCGCGGGCGGGCGCTTCTCGTTGCTGGGCGTGTTGATGAGGTCGCGCGCGTAGTTCGTCCCCTCGCACAGCGCGCGTCCATGGCGCGCGCCGCGCCGCATGGCGCTCAGGCTCCCCCCCGGCCCTCCGCAGAGAACGGCGCTCGAAACGTCGCTCTTCTCCTCCTTGTCGCCCGTCTTGTACCTGTCCATCCGGTAGAGGCCGAGGCCCACGCCCTCCACGACCGCCTGGGCCGCCCCGCGCGCGTCGAGGCCCTCATTCACGAGGGAAGAAGCCGAGACGGCGATGCTCCCGAGCCTCTCCGCGCGCGCGCGCTTCGCCGCCAGCGCGGATGCGCAGCGAACCGACTCCGGCGACGCCTCATCGCCCAGGCCTGCGAGAATCATGAATTTGGGCGCTCCGCCCCCCTCGGGCATGGGCAGGACGGCGACCTGCCCCTCCTTGCCCTCGAACACCTTGCGCTCGCGCAAGGAGGCCAGCGCGCCGCCCGGAATTTTTTCGAGTCGTTCGTCCTTCTCGTCTTTCTTCATGAGGCGAACCAGGGCGTCCGTCCCCTGGTCGAAACCATCACCGCCCGCAACGGAGAACCGCATAAAAACATCTCCTCTTGATAAACACATCAGATGAATAGCGATTTTCACCGAGTGTATCCCACAGCGGCGCGCGCGGCTATGCGGATCGGGGTCTCCCGCTCTTTTCGCGCGGGCAGACAGGCTTGCGAATTGTCTTATTCCCCTCCCTCCCCCTAGAATGCCTGGGCAGAAAACGAGCGGGTCGGGCGCACCGAGGCCCGCCATGCCCGAAAGCAATTACTATCTTCCCTCTCACGCGAAGGAACAGGCCATGAGTTTCTACAATTGGGATATGCTCCCCTTGAGCCACGACCGCCCCGGCGTCGCGCACAGGCGGATTTTCGGCGACAACATCCAGATGCAGCACCTGATCACCGAGCCGGGCGGCACGCCCTCGAAACTGCACAACCATCCCGATCACGAGGAGTTCTTCTACATCCAGGCGGGCGAGTGGGAGTTCACGCTCGAAGACGAGGTGCGGCGTATCGGGCCGGGCGACGTGGTGCACGTCAAGGCGGGCGCGATGCACACGTTGAGGCTCGTGAGCGACGAGCCGGGAATGGCGCTCGAGGTGTTCTACCCGATGTGGAACCCCGAACTCGCAGGCGACATGAAGGATTTCACGATTGACGCCATCAAGGGCCGCATGGAGTTCGCCGAAGAACCCGACGAGATGAACAGGGGCCGTCCGCCGGGACACGGGGAATGACGGGGGAGATACTCTAGTTGACGCAGCGTCTCTCGGGTGACGGATATGCTTGAAATTTCCGCTGTCGTTCACAAAAAAACAGGCGGCGCCCTTAGACGCCGCCTGCCGTTTTCTGGATTTCCCTCAATGTCCCGTTTCAGGTAACACCAAGGGGTTGTTTAGGGTTTCTTGAGAACCCTCTTTCGGGAGTGAGCCGTTTTCAGGACCCTCCGGAAAGATGTGTCAAGGGCGGTTACTATCAATCGTCTTACCATGACAGCCCTCCTCTCACTGCTTACTATTTGTGCTCCAAAATCATATTCAAAGGCGGGTGCCGTGTCAAGCATTTTTTGTCCCAAAAACGCCATGAAAAATTCAAGGCCTTACGTTTCAAGGCGTTACATGAAAATTTTCATGACGGAGACTCACCGGCTCTCCCGGTCCGCTACATCGCTCAGCTAGGCCTCGATGATGGCGGCGACCACGCCTCCGCCCACCGGGCCCTGGTGGAACACGAGGCCGGCCGAGACGTAGACCGCCGGGTCCTGCACCACCGAGGCGATGACGGCGTTCGCCACCGCGCGCACGGGCCGCGTGCCCAGAACGGAATCGGTAAGCAGCGTGACGCGCTTGCCCAGGAGCCTGCCGTCCCAGGGCGCGCCCGCCTTGGCGAAGGCGTGCACCACCCTGTTCAAATCCTCCGCGCCCGGGAGGCCGTCGAAGGATAATCCAGCGTTTCTGAGCGCCTGCCTCACGGCGTCGGCGTCGATCAGGTGCCGCATCACCGCCCGGCCGATCTTGTAGCGGCTCACGGATTGGGAGGAATTCGCCAGGACGACGACTTCGGAGCGCATGAGCTCCACGCCCGCCGAGCAGGAGATCATCTCCGAATACAGGTCGCCGCGGCTGCACACGTCGGATATCTCGAACGAATCGCGGGCAATCTCCCCGATTCCCACCGCCGCGCCCAGGGCCGAGCAGCCGTTCGAGAGGCTCATCGAGCGCGTCGTGTCCGTGCTCACCACCTTCTTGCCGCGCGAGGCCGCGTCGTTGATGCGGTCCGAGGTGAGCAGCGGGCACTTCACCTGCACGTAGCCCACGTCGTCGAGCGAATCCACGCCCGCTTTATCGAGCGCCTCCGCCGCCGCTTCGGCCACGAGGTCCACCTGCGCCATCGTGCCCAATTCCTCAGGCAAGAGCTCTCTGGTGAAGGCGACCCCCATGGAGAGGCGCTTCTCTCCGGGACTTTCGGCCTCGCCCACGTCGGTCTTGGAAATGGCCACCGCATGGGGACTCATCACCCCCTCGCACCCGCCCGACATCACCATCGCGCACATGCCCTGCACCTCGGCGCGGGTGAGACCGAGCTTTTCCATCATGTAGTCTTCGAAGGAATGGAGCGCGTAGGGCCTCGAATAGTCGTTCACCCGCCCGTTGCCCTCCGTCTTGGCGATGACGGCCTGAATGTCCGCCGCCCGGATGCGGCCTTCCGCCACAGCCTCCGCGAGGCCCGATACGTCCTCGGGCCCCGACATCTGAAACTTCACCACCTGGGTATCAAACACGAGTCCACCTCCTCCGTATTTGTCTGAGACTTAAGCATAGTCGCGCCTGCACAAGAGCGAGCAGACGCCGAAACCATCAAACCTCCTTATTCACCAAGGGCGCAGGATGCACGAACGCCGCCTCAAGCCCCGGGAACCATCAGGCCCGCGCGCTCGACGATGGCCGCGGAGGCCGCCTGCGCCTCCTCCCGAATCGCGCGCTCCTCATCTTCGCTCACGTTGGCGAGACGCCCCGCCTCCATGAGCGGTTCGCCGTCCACCCAGACCCAACGCGCCTCCGTCCCGTGGGTCTGATACGCGAGCACGGAGGGCAGATGATGATTGGGGTGCATGTGGGGGCCGCTCATGTCGAGCAGAATCATGTCCGCCCGCTTGCCCGCCTCGATGCTCCCGATTTCATCCTCCAGGCCGAGCGCGCGCGCGCCGTTCCGGGTGGCCATGTCGAGCACCTGCTGGGCCGTGATGGCGGCGGGGTCCTGATTCACCCCCTTGTGGAGCAGGCAGGCAAGCCTTATCTCCCAGAACATGTTGGCGAGGTCGTTGCAGTTCGCATTGTCCGTGCCCAGGGCCACGGGAACCCCGTAGCCCAGCATACGGGGCACGGGCGAGACGCCCGAACCGAGATACATGTTGCTCGAGGGCAGATGCACCACCTGCGTCCCCGATTCCTTCAAGAGCCGGACATCCTCCTCGCTCAGGTGGATGCAGTGGCCAGCGACGAGGCGCTCGGAGAGCAACCCCCAGGCCGCGAGATGCTGCACGACGGGAAGGCCGCCTACCTCCGATTCCATCGGGTCTTCCGAGACGTGCGTGGAGACGCGAAGGCCGCGGGCTCCGGCCCACTCATCCACCTCGCGAAAAGTCTCGGGCTTCACGTAGACGGGGATGTTCGGCCCCGGCCAGACGAGAACGCGGCCACCCGAGCGGCCGTGGTACTTGTCCACCAGATAGGAAATCTCCTCGAACACCTCATCCCGCGTCTTGAGACTCGGCGGGAAAGTCTTCCCCCAGGCGGCGATGTGGGAGTGCGCCCGCTCGGCGAGTTTTCCCTGCGGCGACATTTCGTTGAAGCTCAGGGCGAACACGCTCCGCATCCCCGAATCATCCATGGCTTGTATCATCGCCTCGGCCAGCGGAACGGGGATGCGCTCGTTCGTCACCACCGCCGTGGTGCCCGAGCGAATCGCCTCGCACGCGAAGAGCTTGACGGAGAGCGCCGCGTCCTCGGGCGTATAGGCCACCTGGCCGGGCGCCATGACGTTCAGTCGCCAGTCCATCAGCCGCCTGTCCGCGCCCAGACCGCCCCTCAGCAGAATGCACATGATGTGGCTGTGGGCGTTCACCAGCCCCGGCATGAGGGCCATGCCCTCGCCGTCGACAACCTGCGCCGCGCCCGCGTCTATCCTGGAGCCTGAAATCTCGGCGACCCGGCCATCCTCGACCAGCACCGACGCGCGGGGAAGCGCCTCGCGCGCATCGTTTTGCGTGAGGACACAGGCGTTTTCGATCAAGAAGCGACCCGCCATGGGAAATCCTCCGGTTCGGTGTTTTCCTGAGGATACGCCAATCGGGCGGATTTGAGTATCCCCGGCGCAAGCCGCGCCTTGCCAGATAGGGAAAAGAGCATTATTAGTGTGAGGGAAAATCCGACAACCCGAGGAGAGACGCCGATGTCCAAAATCAAGTTCCTGCAGCACTTCAGCATCTATTGCCGGGATTTGCCGACCATGCACGAGTTCTACAACGAAATCCTGGGTCTCCCCGAAATGCCGCGGCCCCACTTCCCCTTCCCGGGCTACTGGTACGAGGCGGGAGCGGACCACCAGATCCACCTCGCCAAGGTGAGCGACACGCACGTCCGGCACTCCATCAGCGACAACGAGGACGGCTACATGGACCACCACTTCGGGATGGTGACCGATGATCTGGAGGGGATGAAGGAGAGGCTCAAGGCGCGCGGCATCCCGTTTCACGACGAACCTTACGGCTATCCCCAAATCTTTTTCAGAGACCCGGAGAACAACCTGATCGAGGTCGCGTCCACGGCGATGTTCGACATGGAATAACCGGCGCGCGGACAAGCGCCCGGCTCGCCGTGACTCCTCATCCGCATCGGGCCGGAAGTTTCATCCAAAGGGTTTCGCAGCGCAATCACCGCCTCATCGCGGTTTTCACCGACTTCCGGAGGCCAGGCCATGTCGTTCCAAAAATTCCACACCACGCAGGTGACCGCAGGCGCCGGGAGCTACTCACAGGGCCTGCTGGCGGGCCGGACGCTTTATCTCGCGGGCCAGACCGGCGAGGGACTCGACGGCGCGCCGCCCGCGCGAGGCGACGCCGCCGCCCAGGCCCGCCAGGCGTGCGAGAACATCCGCCGGCTTCTCGAAGAAGCGGGCGGCAACCTCTCCCACGTCGTGAAGCTCACGAACTACATCACCGACAGGGCGTACCGAAAACCCGTCTACGCGGTGATAGCGGAATACTTCGGCCCCCATGCGCCCGCGAGCACGGGCGTCATCGTGGACGGACTGGCTTCAGAGGATTTTCTCGTGGAAATCGACGCCACGGCCTATATCCCCGAGGCCGGAGCGGCAAACGAGGATTGAGAAATGCGCCTTAACAAGGCAGAATAGGAGCACATTCAGACCAGTTCGTAAGCAGCCCGTGAGGCTGAGTCCTTTCAGAGGAGAGGGATCATGACCGAAACTTACGATGGATTGTTCGTCGGCGGCGGGCACAACAGCCTGGTATGCGCCGCTTATCTGGCGAAAGCCGGGAAAAAGGTAGCCGTTCTGGAACGCTCCGGCGTCGCCGGCGGGGGCTGCTCCACGCACGAGGTCACGCTGCCGGGCTTCAAGCACAACCTGCATTCGAACTACTACGTCGGTCTGGACAGAAGCCCCATTCTGCGCGACCTGGAACTCCACGAATACGGATTCAGCCTCATCTTCCCGGAGTTTCAGCAGGGCTGCGTCTTCGGCGACGGCACGGCGTTCGTCATCCACCGCGACGTGGAGAAGACCGTCAAGTCCATCGAGCGCATCAACAAGAACGACGCGAAGACCTACCGCGACCTCCACGTCAAATTCACCGAGGGGATGCTCGACATCATCACCTCATTCATGTACTGCGCCCCCCTGACGCCCGAAGAACTCAAAGAGCGCTTCGCGGGGCCGCTGGGGCGCGAGTTCCTGAGCTACGCGAACCTCAGCATGTACGAGGCGGTGGACCAGCACTTCGAGGACGACAAGCTGCGCGTGCTCTTCAAGCTCTTCCTGGGCTCCTTCACCCTGGAGAACACGCCGACGACGGGCATCTTCTTCCCCAGAATCTTTTCGCGCATCGCGAGCTTCGCCCTGCCCGTGGGCGGGTCGGTGAACTTCACCCGCGCGCTGGAGCGCGTGGTCGTGCGAGGCGGCGGACAGGTGTTCACCAACGCGGAAGTCCGCGAGATCACGGTCGAAAGCGGCGACGCCACCGGCGTCATCCTGGATGACGGCGCCCGCATCGAGGCCACCGAGTTCGTGGCGAGCGGGGTGAACTGGCCGCTCACGGTGCGTCTGGCCGGGGAGGACTACTTCGGCGGCAGGCTCGCAAGAGCCGCCCTCGAGTTCCAGTGGGCGAGCCACGGGCTGTGCACCATCCACCTCGCCCTCAAGGAAGCGCCCGACTTCGCGGCCGCGAAATACGAGCCCGACATCAACAAGACGTTCAACATCTTCTGGGGCGCGGACTCGACCGAGGAGATCAACGAGTGTTTCGAGACGATCCACGAGGGCGAACTGCCCAGGCTCATGGGCAACGGCGGCAGCAACAGCCACTTCGATCCGACCTACTCGCCCGACGGCACGCACGTGGGCTACTGGTGGCCGTTCGCGCCCTATGAGCTCAAGGACGGCGGGGCCGAGGCGTGGGACGCGCGGCGCGAGGAGTACACCCAGCACTTCATCGACTCCTGGACGCCTTATGCGCCCAACATCAACCACGACAACATCATGGGCAGCTATCTCTACACGCCGCTCGACATCGTGCGCATGAACCCGAACTTCGTCCGCGCGAGCCACCACGTGGGCGCCTACATCCCCGAGCAGTTGGGCCACAACCGCCCGCACCCGGACGTGAGCGACTTCCGCACGCCGATAGGGAAGCTCTATCTTTGCGGTTCGAGCTCGCACGTGGGCGGCGCGGTAACGGGCGCGCCCGGTTACAACTGCGCGAACGCTATCGCCGAGGATCTGGAAATCGACCGTTTCTGGGCGCCCGTAGAGACCATGATGGCCTGAAGATAGAGATTTGATTCGCGTTTCACGAGGAAAGGATAAAATTTCATGGAACTGATCGACCTCTCACAGACTGTGGCGGCGGGTGGATTCGAGCGCCCGTTCCACCCCAAGGTGGCGATTGAGCCGATGATGACGCACGAGGAGTCTTCCAAAAGATTTCTCGGGAAATTCTCCTTCGCGGCCATGAAGCTCACGCTTTCGGATCACACCGGAAGCCACGTGGACGCCCTGAACCACTACGTGCCCGGAGACGCCCCCTCCATCGACCGGTTGCCGCTGGAGCGCTTCTATTCGAGCGCGATCTGCGTGGATTTCTCCGACGTCGCGCCCAAGACCTACATCGAAACCGAACACATCGAGCGCGAACTGGAAAAACACGGGCTTACCATCGAGGAGGGCGACGCCTTCTTGTACCATACGGGCCATTACGAGAAGTGCTTCAAGAACCCGAATCCCGATGTATGGTGGAAGGAATTCGCGGGCCTGAGCCGGCCCGCCACCGAGTATCTCGCCGATCGCGGGGTGCGCAACATCGGCTGTGAGGCGTTCACGATAGAAAACCCCACGCAGATGTTCCCCGAATCGGAGGAGCCCTACCCCTCGCATCAGGTGTGCAAGGAGCGGGGGATGCTTAACACGGAGAATCTGGTGATTCCCAGGCGCCTGGTGGGCAAACGCTTCACCTTCCTGTGCCTGCCCATCAAGCTGAAGGACGCCACCGGCTCGCCCGTGCGCGCCGTGGCGGTACTGGACTGATCTAGAGGCCGAAGCCGAAGAGAGCGTTCGCGTTGCCGAAGGCGGCTTTTTCAATCTCCGCCTCGGTGACCCCGCCCCTGCGCATGGCGCGGATCGCCCGGGGGATGCAGTAGAGGTCGTTCGACGTGTAGGGGATGAGGTCGGAGTTGAGCATCATGCGCCCCGCCCCGTGACGCCGCACACACTCCACGACGGCGGCGGGGGGAATCGGCCGAAGGCGGCTGCCGAGGCTCGTCGCGCACCATGCGCCCGTTTCTTCGTGAACGAAATCCACTATCGTCGCATCGGCGTGGTCGATTACGAGCAGTGAGTGGTCCAGACCTGCGGCGTCGATGACTTCCAGGTCCATCTTGAGGTAATGGAGCCTGAACGCTTCGGGCGAAACCGCGCCTTGCGTGTCCACGCCGCCCAGGAATTCCTTCGGGTTCTTGTAGGTGGGCGTGTGGAGAATCAGGGGCTTTTTCAGTTCCTTTGCGATGAGCGCCTGCGCTTCGAGGCACCTGGCCTGATCTTCCAGATCCCAGGAAAAGCCGAAATACTGCCCCGGGTCCAGGCCCACCTCCCCCAGGGCGGCCACCCGATCATTCTCCAGATAGCCGGGGAGCGCGTCGATGAGCCGCTCCCAGCCGTCCACGCGCGTCATCGAGCTGACGCCCACGGCGCACATCGCGCGAATGTGGTGTTTGGCCTCGGCCGCTTCGGCCATTCTCAAGGGACTCTCCCAAAGCCTTCGCACGTCTTCGGGTCCGGGCGCGCGCTTCCATATCTCACGGTGCACGTGGGGGTTCCCGCAGGAGAGGACGGAACCCGCCATCCCGCACATGCCCTGGAGTTCCCAGTCGTCGAAGCTGAATCCATGCAGGTGGTTGTGGCAGTCGATGAACCTGTCCATTCTAGGCCCCTGGTTTTCTCGCCAGAAAGGCGTAGCGGTTGAGACTGAAAAAATACTCACCGCGCTCGCCCAGCGCCGTCAAATCCTCCGCCCAGGCCTTTGCCTCTTCGCTCGCCACGCCGCCCTTGCGGATGACGAAGGGCACGATGACGCTCACCATGCCGTGGCTGTAATTCTCCGCAGGATACTCCGTATTGAGAAGAGGCAAAACCCTTGAGTCTGTAATCTCGAAGCCGACGCCGCGCAGGAGCGGCGACAACCTCCTCGGTAGATGGGGGTCGGCCAGATGCGCGTCCCACGCCCTGAAAATCCGCTCCGCCCGCTCGGCGTCCTGCGCCCTCCACACGAGCGAACCCCAGTCGGTGTCCATGATGAGGGCGCGGCCGCCGGGCCGCAGCACGCGGAAAAGCTCCGCCAGGGCGGCCTCCATGTCGGTGACGTATTCATACACCTGGGAGACGATGGCCGCATCGAAACCACCGTCCTCAAATGGCAGGCTCAGCGCGTCGGCCTCGCGGAACGACACTTGCGGCTGCGAGGCGCAGCGATCCTTGGCGAGTTCAAGCATCGGCGCGCTCTTGTCCACGCCGAAAACGGCGCCTCCCTCCCCCACCATAAGACCTGCTTCCAACGCCATGAAGCCGGGACCGGAACCCAGATCGAGCACGCGCTCGCCCGGCCGGGGAGACACCATCTCCATTAAAATCTCTCTCTGCGCGGCCACGTCCGCCGTCGTGTAGACGGCCTCAACGCGCCGGGCCGCTTTTTCATCGAAACCGGGAGGCTGGCCCATGCGTCGTTCTCTCCTCCTCGCATTGCCTTTTCCGTTGAAACCGATTCAATTCAGTTTGTTCTTAGCATAAAAGCGGACGGGATGTCCGGTGCAGGGGACGCATGTGGGGTTTTTGAAAAAGTCATCCTCGGTCGAAATTCGCCTCTCCCGCATCCCGAATAGGCCCTGTAAACCACGCCGCAACTCCACCCTCATCCTGAGCAGGCGCGCAAGCGCCGTATCGAAGGATGGGAGGCGCTTCTCCCTCCGAAGCAAGAACTTCGCCCTTCGATACGCCGCCTTCGGCGGCTACTCAGGGTGAGGAAGGTGGGGGGAACGGGGGAGCTTACCCCGAGCGAAGTCGAGGGAGCCTGTCCGGCTACGCAAAACGCGATGGGGTTGTAGGGGCGGACCTGTGTGTCCGCCCGCTCGCGAAACAGGCTTTTTCAACAGCTCCTCTTCGGTCGAGTTTGCCCCCCACGCATCGGCTTCCGCCCGTAGGGACAGGCCCCGTGCCTATCCGACATCCACGCCGGCCTGTCGACCTTGTAGGGGCCGTTCGCGAACGGCCCCTGCGGTCTATTCGGGGTGCAGGGGAAAACCTGCGTGTTCTCTCACGCGGAGGAGGCCGACGTGAAATCGGGCGGCCACGGGGGCAGCCCCTACGATGGAATCCCGATCGACCCGCAAGGGTTTTTTTTCAACAACCCCATGTATGCGTTCCTCTGTTTTCGTACGCGGCGTTCGGACGGAAAATCCCCCGTCGGCGAGACCTCACGACCCAGGAGAGCGCCCTCGTCTTTTCGCGCGCATAAACCACCCGCCATTGACGCGCGTTTTCCCCAGAACCTATAAGCCTAAGCAAAGGTGTATCCCGCGTTCCCGTCATCTATGGAATCTCCATGGCCCCATCGAAGATATTCAACCTTTTCGCGATTGCGGGCAGCCACGCCGTCAACGCCTTCTACACCCAGCTTCTCATCCCCGTGCTCCCGCTCATCGTCGCGGAATTCGAACTCAACTACGTCCAAGCCGGCCTCATCGTCACGACCTATTCGGTGGCGAACAGCGTATTCCAGTTCCCTCTCTCCTTCATATCGGATTACACGCGGCGCTGGCGGACGGTTCTCGCCCTCTCCCTGCTCACCCAGGCGCTGCCCGTTCTGCTCTACGGCTACGCGGCGAACTACTCCCTTCTGCTGCTGTTCGTCTTCATCGGCGGCATCGGAAGCGCGGCCTATCATCCGCCTGCCGTGGCGCTCATCACGCGCGAACTGCCCGAACGGCGCGGGTTCTGCACGGGCCTGTTCAACGGCGGCGGCGAAATGGGGAACATCATCTCGCCCGCCATCGTGGGTTGGCTCGCCGTCTATCTGGCGAGTTGGCGACTTGCGGCGCAGTTCTACGTCATACCCGGCGTCATATGGGCCGCGCTCATCTGGTTCCGCTTTCAGGATCAACTGGGAGAGCGCCTCCCCTTGCGCCAGGCGGCGAGGTCCACTTTCGGCGCGTTGTTCCACAACAAGTCTTTGATGCTGCTGATCGCCCTCTCCTCTTTCAGGATCATGGGCTTTCGCGGTTTCATGGCCTTTTTGCCGCTCCTTCTGGCGGAGCAATTCGGTTTCGACACCAAAGGGGTGGGCTGGCTGCTCAGCATCTATTTTCTCATCGGTTCGACCACGTCCATCATCATCGGCAGGTGGTCGGACTACGCGGGCAGGACCAAGCTCATCGTCGTGCTCACCTTCATGTGCGCCGCCGCCATGGCTTCTCTTACCTGGGTCGCCAGCGTGACGACGCTCTTGCTCGCGCTTTTCGCCGTCGCCTGCATCCTCACGCCGGTGCCGAGCCTCGTCCTGGCAATCGGTACGGAACTCGTGGACGAGCGGGTGCGCTCGAGTTCGGTGGGAATGATCTACGGCTTCAACGAGGCCGCAAGCGCGCTTTCGCCGCTCGTCGGCGGCCTCGTGGCTGAAGCGATGGGGCTTCAAGCGGCGTTCAGCTTCTACGCCTCGATGTTCTTGATCGGCGGCTGCATCGCCGTCTTCCTGCACAGGGAAAGCGCCCTTCAGCCCCAGGCGCAGGGGAGCAAGACATGAGCCGGGCGGAAGAAATCGAAACGGGGGTGGCTGCACAAGATCCGGCGCAGGATATCCCCTGGGGGGCGCTCGCCATCCTGTTCACCGCCCACTTCGTGGTGGACGGCACGGTGAATTTCATCGCGCCGCTCCTGCCCCTGATTCGCGAGCAATTCCAGGTTTCCCTCTCAACGGGCGGCCTGCTCCTCACCTTCGTCTCGATGAGCGCGGCGATCTCCCAACCCGTGACGGCGATTCTGGTGGATCGCTGGCCGGGCCTCCCCTGGCTCGCCGCGGGGATGGTGGGCAGCGCGCTCTTCATCACCTCCATCGGCTGGGCGCCCAACTTCACGACGCTCACGATCATGGTCGCGGTCGGCGGCGCGATGGTCGGCTTGTGCCATCCGGACATGGCGTCGCGCGCGGGCGCGCTCTCCGAACGACGCAAGGGGCTGGTGGTGAGCGTCTTCATCGCCGGAGGACGCGTGGGCCACGGCCTGGGGCCCGTCATCGCCATCGGCATCGTCTCGCTCGGGGGCATGAAATGGCTGTGGGCGTTCACTCTCGTCGCCGTCGCTATGGCCCTGGCTGTCAAATATGGTCTCCCTGAACCCGAATCGCCCCCCACGAGCGGCGAGAATAAGGCTTCCATCTGGGATTTCGTAACAGCGCTGCGCCAAGCGGGCGCGCCGCTGCTTCTGCTCTCGGGCGTCACGATTTGCCGCGCCGTCGTGAACATCAACTTCATCAGCCTGATTCCCTCGCTATACGCCGAACACGGCATGGGCATCTGGAGCGGTGGGGCGGCCAGCGCCATCATGCTGACCTCGGGCGCAGTGGGCGTCCTGGCGGGCGGGGCCTTGGGAGATCGCTTCGGGAAAAAGGAGCTTATCGTCGGCGGCATCGGACTGGGCGCCCTGTGCGTATGCGCTTTTCTGGTAGCGCCGCCCGAGTGGGGCTTCGTATTGCTGGCCTTCCTGGGCGTCGCCACCTACCTGCCGATGGGGGTGACGATGGCCTTCGCCCAGCAGTTGATGCCCCACAACCGGGGGCTGGCAAGCTCCATCACGCTCGGCCTCTCGTGGTTCATCGCGAGCTTTTCGGTCTATCCGATGTCGGTTCTCGGCGAGTGGTTCGGCCTGGCGAACGCCTTCTGGGCGCTGCCGGGATTTTTCGTCGCCGCGTGCGCCTTCGCGTGCTTCCTGCCGAAAGTCCGTTGATTCGCGCCAGCACAAAAAAAGACGGCCCCGAAGAGCCGCCCTTTTTTCTTTTCGTTTCGCTCACGCAGTAACGGCCTGCTCGGCGAGCAATTCATCGAGCACCCGGTCGACCCTGGGCTGCTCCGTCCAACTCGCCTTGTAGGCGATGTTCCCCTCCTTGTCGATGACGAAGACCATGTTCGGCATGCGCCCGTAGGCGTTCACCACCGCCTCGTCGATGTCGTCCACCAGTACGGGTATCTTCATGCCGAATTCCGCCACCAGTTCCTTCGCATAGCCCATCTTGTGCTCGAAAGAGGTGTGCTGGGTATACTTTTTGAAGTACTTGCGCTCCTGCGCGTGGGGTTCCTTGGAGTAGACGACGAAGAACTCAACGTCCTTCTCCTTGTAGCGCTCATACAACTCGTCCATGCCCGGCACCTGCCGGCGGAAGGGGGGTCACGTGATGGCGCCGAACTCGAGAACCACGTTCTTCTTCCCGCGAAAATCGGCCAAGTCCACGGTTTCGCCCGAAGTGCTCTGGAGCTTCACCGGAGGGGCGGGCCGGCCGGGCCTTAACTGTTCCTCGAAAGCCTTGTGGCGGACTTTTCTGAACCCGCTGAGCTCACGCTTGATCATCAGAAACGGGTCCAGATACCACATGCTCCACAAGCCCCCCAGGGGGCCGGGCGGCCTGTCGATATAATCTTCTTTCTGCATCTATCAATCTCCTATAATGATGAATGGCGAATATGGAAAACTAGTTCATTTTCTAAGTTTTGTCGATTCTGGGTAGGAGAAACCGTCTCTCTCGCACGGGAGCATCGCGAGTCAGGCTTAAGCCTCGCGCCTTTCAAACGCGCTCCAGTAGACGTCCATCACTCGCTTGAAGCCTACGCTTTCGAACACGCGCTCGGACGCCTCGTTTCCCTCCACGATGTAGCAATACGCCTCGCGTCCCCTGGCGAATTGCGCCTCGACCAGGGCGGACACGACCACGCGCGCGAGCCCCTGGCCCCGGAAGCGATCCGTCGTGTGCAGCATGCCGATGGAGCCGTTCGCATGAACCACCATGTAGGAGGCGAGGTCTCCGCCGACCCGTATCGCCGCGGTGGGCGCGTTTCGGATTCTCGCCAGGGCGTATTCCTCCCCCTGGTCGTAGGGTGAATTCTCGGCCAGCGTCTTCGCATCCTCGGTAGTCAGGCTTTCAATCCGGTGCGTGCTGAAGACGGGCCTGAAATCTTTTTTCTCGAGAATGAACATGCCCACGGGGGATGCGCGGATGAGTTTTCTTCGCCTTTCGAGCGCCTTTTGCGCCTCTTGCGAGACGGAGGAGAACTTGAGATAGCCCTCACTCTCCTCCATCTGCGCGGAGAGCCGCTCCATCCCTTCCAGTTTTGCGAGTATCGCCTCGGGCCGCCCCAGCGGCGCGAGCCAGCCGCGCCCGGTGTTCACAACCATCCGGGGCGCAGTGAGATTATCGACCCAGAGAGGGACGTCCCCTCCTCCCTCCGCGATGGTTTCCGTAAAGCGCACCTTGAGCGGCCCCTGCGCGCGCAGGAATTTCTGGAAAGATTCGCTTTGCGGGTTCTCCAACCGAAACAATTTCCGCTACACTCCCATGCCGATAACGAATACCGCCTCTCTGGAGGTGTGATTATACCCACTGACCCCCACGAATGAAGAGGCGGCGCGCAAAAATCAAACCACGACAGGAGTGAAAATGAAGGAATACCGGATCATCACCATCCCGGGAGACGGAATCGGCCCCGAACTCATGGAATCCACAATCGCCGTGCTCGAAGCCGTTCAGGAGGTGGGCGGGGCCTTGAAACTCAACTTAGAAGAACACGAAGCGGGAGCGGGCCGCTACGCCAAGTACGGAAAACGCATCAGCGATGAAACCCTGCAAGCCTGCCACGAGGCGGACGGCATCCTCAAGTCGCCCGTGGGCGACCCGGCCGTGCGCACGCCGGAGGGCACGGAGGGCGGGCTTCTGGGCGGCGTGCTCAGAACGAGCCTCGACGTCTTCGCCAACATGCGGCCGGTCAGGCTCTATCCCGGCATCCGGAGTCCGCTGGCGGGTTATGCGCCCGGCGGCATCGACTACGTCGTAATTCGCGAGAACACCGAGGGCCTCTACGCCTCGCGCGACAAGGGGGTCGGCGGCCCCGAAGCCGTGGCCGACACCCTGATCATCACCCGAAAAGGGACGGAGCGCGTGGCGAGGTTCGCCTTCGAACTCGCGCGCAAAAGAAACGGCGCGCCCGAGGACGGCGTGCGGCGCGTCACTTGCGTGGACAAGGGCAACGTCCTGCGATCCCTGGCGTTTTTCCGCGAGATATTCTACGAAGTCGCCGCCGATTATCCCGACATCGAGGCGGAAGCCCTGTACTCGGACGCCTGCGCCTACAATCTGGTGATTCGCCCGGAGCACTACGACGTGCTGGTGATGGAGAACATGCTGGGAGATATGCTGAGCGATTTGGGCGGCGCCACGGCGGGCGGCCTCGGCATGTGTCCCTCGGGGAACATCGGGGAGAAGTTCGCCTTTTTCGAGGCGGTCCACGGCTCGGCCCCCGACATCGCCGGAAAGGGTATCGCCAACCCGCTGAGCCTCATCCTCTCCGCCGCGCTCATGTTCGCCCACATCGGGGAGAACGAGGCCGCAAACCTGATAGAAACCAGCGTTTGGGAAGCGCTCGAGGCCGGGGAAATTCACCTGGACGACAAGGGACGCTCGGTTGACGGCAGCCGGGCCATCACAGAGGCGGTTTGCGCCCGCGTGCGGGGATGATTCAGGAAAATCGCTCGCGCAGGAGCGTCCACACGGCGATGAAGCCGTCCCGCCACGTTATCTTCTTGCCCTCCGCGTAGGTGCGGCCGTAGTAGGATATCGGCACCTCGTAGATGCGCCATTTGCCGGGTTTCAGGATTTTCGCGGTGAACTCCGGCTCGAAATCGAACCCCCTGGCGCGGATTTTCATGTCCTTCACCACCTCGCGGCGGAACATCTTGTAGCAGGTTTCCATGTCGGTGAGCGTGCAGTTGAACAGCAGGTTCGCCAGGGTGGTCAGCATCCAATTTCCCACCTTGTGCCAGAACATGTGCACGCGCTGGGGCTTTCCGCCGAAGCGCGTGCCGTAGACAACGTCGGCGGCCCCCCGGCGAATGGGGTCGTAGAGTTCGGCGTATTCGGCGGGGTCGTATTCCAGGTCCGCATCCTGCACGACGATCACGTCTCCGTTCGCCGATGCGAAGCCGTCGCACAGGGCGGCTCCTTTCCCCTCGTTTTTCTCACGGTAGATGACGCGCGCTCCGTTTTGTTCGATCTCGGCCAGGATGTCGCGGGTGCCGTCCGTGCTGCCGTCGTCCACAATGATGATCTCGATGTTCATCGACAACGCCTGGACTCTGGCGACGATTTCGCGAATCGTGTCCCGTTCGTTGTAGCAAGGCATGACCACGCTCAATAAATCCGGCATCCGGCCGTCATCGTTCACCGCAGTTCTCTCCATCCGAGTGTCGGGCGCCTCATTCGCTAAAGAGGGCGTCGCGCCGAAGCCTACATGCTCCCCCCTGCATGGTCAATTTATTTCAAGGGCCGAGGCTCTCCGGCTTGGCAAGCGCCGCCCCCACGTGAGAGTATTGCCGCGCTCGAGATTTCATCGAAAACGACAACAGCTTCGGGATTGTGAAATGCCATCGCCTCTGCTCGATAGAATGAGGACGCTGTGCTCCCTGCCCGGCCCGCCCGGTCATGAGGGCGCCGTGCGCGACGCCATCGTGGATATGCTGAAAGACAGCGCAAGCGAGTTGCGGCGCGACCCCATCGGGAACCTCATCGCCCGCCACGAAGCCAACGAGGCGGCCCCGCACATTCTCCTGGAATGCCACATGGACGAGGTCGGCCTCATCGTGACGAAAGTGGAGGCGGGCGGCGCGATTCGCTTCGAGAAAGTGGGACTCGTGGCGGATTCGATTTTCCCGGGGCGCGAGGTCGCACTCCTGACGCTGGACGGGAATCTCCACCGGGGCGTCGTGAACGTGCGCAGTGGGCATCTGCAATCCTTACAGGGCCAGGAACACCCCGGCGTCGATGAGATGTGGATAGATTTGGGCGCTTTGGACGATGCGCCGATTCGCGCGCTCGGCATCGAGGCGGGCACGCCGGGCGTATTCCACAGCCCCTTCACGCAGCTTCCCGGCGGAGCATGGAAGTCGAAAGCCGTGGACAACCGCTCGGGCTGCGCCCTGTGCGTGGAGGCGTTCATCAACACGGCCAACTCGCTCTCGGACAGACTCCGCCTGAGCGCCGCCTTCTGCGCGCAGGAGGAAATCGGCGGGCGCGGCGCTTCGGTGCTTTCCGTGGATGAAGGGGGGAGCGACACGCCCTCTCTCGCCATCGTGCTCGACAACGTGCCCTCGGACGGCCCGGGCCGTTCCGACGCGCGGGGGGCGAAGATCGGCGCGGGGCCGGTATTGCGCAGGTACGACCACCAGCCCATGAGCCTCTACGGCTACATCACCCCGCCCGAACTGATCCGGTGGGTGAAGGACGTGGCGAGCGACGCACATGTGCCCCTGCAGGAAGACGTGTTCGTGGGCACGTTTCTCGATTCCGCCACCTTGAGCAAATCCGGGGCGGGCGGACTGCCCGTCGCGCCGATCAACATGCCCAGGCGCTATTCCCACTCTCCGGTGGAGACGTTCATGGAATCGGATCTGGAAGCCACCGCAGCGCTCATCGGCGCTCTCTTGCGCTCCGCCGCCGAGGGGGGAGCGCCCGACTTGAGGCGGGACTATCTATCGCCGGCAGGCGCGTGAAACCCGCAAAACCCTAACCTGGAGAAACGAAGCCCGTGTCGAAATTCATTCGCGTCGCCCATAGCCCGGATTCGGACGACGCCTTCATGTTCCACGCCCTGGCGAACGGGAAGATCGCGCAGGGAGAATATGAATTCATCCACGAACTCCACGACATCGAAACGCTGAACCAGGCCGCCTTCGAGGGCAAATACGAGGTGAGCGCCGTCAGCTTTCACGCGTATTGCCACCTGGCGGATCGCTACGCCATTTTGCCGCACGGGGCGAGTTTCGGGGAGAATTACGGCCCCGTCATCATCTCGCGCGAGCCGATGACGCCCGAGGCGCTCCGGGACGTGGAAATCGCCATCCCGGGTCTTCTCACGACGGCCTATCTCACGCTTCGCCTCTATCTGGGGGGCGAGGAGCCCGAACACCGCGTGGTGCATTTCGACCAGATCATGGACGAGGTGAAAAAAGGAGTCTCTCCGGCGGGGCTTCTCATTCACGAGGGCCAGCTCACTTACGAGGATGAGGGTTTTCATCTCGTGGAGGATCTCGGCAAGTGGTGGATGCGAGAAACCGAAGGTCCCCTGCCCCTGGGCTGCAACGTCATCCGAAAAGATTTGGGACCCGAGGTCGTGAGTGAGGTGAGCCGTCTGCTTCACCAGAGCATCGTCTACGCGCTCGAGAACCGGGACGAGGCGCTCGACCACGCCATGGCCTACGCCAGGGATTTGCCGCGTGAGAAGGCGGACGTATTCGTCGGCATGTACGTGAACGAATGGACGCGTTCATACGGCGAAGCCGGGCGGAAGGCCGTTTCCACGCTGTTGAACCGCGCCGCCGAGGCGTGCATTATACCGGAGAAAATTGAGCCGGAATTCGTGTCTTCCCCCAGCGGCTGACGAGCGGAGGCGGATTCATGCTGGAAGGAATGCACCACATATCCATCAGCGTCGATGACCTCGAAGAAGCACGCGATTTCTACGCCGGACTCCTGGAACTCGCGGAAATCGACCGTCCGAATCTGCCGAACCCGGGCTACTGGTTCCAGGCGGGGGCCTGCCAGCTTCATCTCACGGGACGCCGGGACCGCGCGAGCGAAACGAGCGTTCCGGGCACCGGGGCCGGGGAAACCCACTTCGCCTTCGCGGCGTCGGACTTGGAACCAGTAAAGAAAAGGCTCGAAATTGCGGGCGTGGACGTAAAAGACGGGGTCAACGCCGGGCTGGGACTACGGCAACTGTTCTTCAGAGACCCCTCGGACAACCTCGTGGAAGTGTTCTGCACGCTCGAAGAGTCATGATGGAAACCGCGAAAGACCCATCCGATGCCGAAACCCGATAATTATTCATCCGGCTTCTCCCGCCGATCCTTCCTCTTGGGCCTCGGCGCGGCGGCCCTGAGTTTCTCGCCTCGAAGCGCCTGGAGCACGGAAGAGAAAAAGCTGAATTTCTATAACTGGGACACCTACATCGGCGAAACCACGCTGGCCGATTTCAAGGCCGCAAGCGGAATCGAAGTGAAAATGGATCTGTTCGCCGACAACGATGAACTGTTCGCCAAACTCCAAAAAGGCAACCCCGGCTATGACGTGATCGTGCCGACCAACAACTACGTCGAACGCATGATCGCCGCCGGCTTACTGATGCCGTTTGATCATTCCCTGATCCCCAACAGGATGAATATCGACCCGGTTTTCCGGGACGCCGCCTATGATCCGGGCCGCAAGTACTCCCAGCCCTACATGTGGGGCACGGCCGGCGTCGGCTATCGCAAATCCCGCGTCGAGGGCGTGCCGGACAGCTGGAAATGGCTGCTCGCCTCGGATAAATACAAGGGCCGCATCTCCCTCCTGGGCGATAAGAGCACTACGATTCAGATGGGCCTCAAACTGCTGGGCCATTCCCTGAACGCCACCGACCCCGCCCTGATAAAGCGGGTCGAGGAGATGCTCATCCGCCAGAAACCCCACGTGAAGGCGTTCGCCGATGACGACGGGCAAGATTTGCTGCTCGCGGGCGAAGTCGATCTGGCCATGGAATGGAACGGCGACATTCTGCAGGTCATGAAGAAAGACGCCGACATCGGCTACGTCGTGCCCAAAGAAGGCGGATTGTTGTGGCAGGATTGCCTGTGCATTCCCAAAGGCGCGCCGCATCCTGAAAACGCGCATAAGTTCATCGATTTTCTTCTGAGAGCCGACATGGGCGCCTCTATCGCCGATTTCATCCAGTACGCCACCCCCAACGCGGCGGCGAAAGCCGGAATGCCGGCCGCCTACCGGAACAACCCGGCCATTTTCCCGCCTCCAGAAACCATCAAAGCATCGGAGTTTCCGGTGTATCTGGGCGAGGACTATGAGCGCCTGCTAGACGAAACCTGGGCGCGGATTCAGGCGGCCTGATAGATATAGGGACAACACCATGAAGCAAAACAGATTTCATCTGGCCGGGGCCGTGCCTTGGCGCAAAACCGAAAACGGGCTGGAAATACTGCTCATCACGACGCGAGACAAACCCTTGGACGACGACTATCCCTGGTGGATAGTGCCCCAGGGCGGTGTGGAGCCGGGGCAGACCGCCCAGGAGGCCGCCATCGCCGAGACCTGGGAGGAAGGCGGCGTTCGCGGAGTAGCGTCGGAGGCGCCCATTGCGCGTTATGAATACGACATCGGCGCAGGCAGGTGCAAAGTCGACATCTTCGAAATCGAGGTCGAAGTCGTCGAGGACAACTGGCCCGAGAGTCACGAGCGAAGGCGCGTCTGGCTTTCCCCCGGGGACGCCCTGGAGACCATTTCCGGACATACGCTCAAAAACATCTTGAGAGAATTTTTGAAGAGAATGGAGGACTAGGACCTCCGCGCGGCGTTCACCGCGCCCCGATTCCGGGCGAAACCCCCAATCCCCGGGCGTCTTTCGTCATCAAGCCGCTCTGCACGCGTTCACCAGGGCGGCTGCGTCCGGCGCGGTTTCGAACGCGAGGGCGGCTTCCACAGCGGCATCGACCTTGCTCTCGGGCAGGACGCGGCCCGCGTTCCCCCGGAACTTGGCCTCCACGTCCGGCCATTCCATCGGGTTTTCGGGGTTGCCCCAGTTGATGGGTTCATCGCGCTCCAGGACGCGGCCATCCCTGAGCGTCATCCGCACGCCGCCGTGCAGGTATTTGGGAAATCTCTCCGAATCCACGCCCGAGCACCTCACCTTCCCGGCCAGTTCGAGCACCTGCGCATCGTCCAAGTGTTCTTCTTCGAAATCATCGAGCGTGGCCCTGCCCTTCACCACGTTGACCGCCACACAATAAGGCAGGCTGAAAAGCGCCGCATACTGCGTGTTGGGCCTTCGCTTGTGCTCGATGGGTTCGCAAACGATGTGGAGAATCGGCTCGGGCGTGATGGTCTCGACCTCCACGATCTCATCAATAGATATCCCCGCTTCGCATACCAGGTTCTTCGCCGCATCCATCGTCGCGTGATTGAAATGGCAGCATGGATAGGGCTTGAAGGATATCCGCAGCGTCTCCCATCGCTCACCGAGTCCGCCCGCCAGAATTTCCGCGTCGTAGGACGGATCGCTCAAGTGCGTGGCGTAAAGACCGAACCTGCCTTCCAATACCTTCCGGGGACCCATGAACCCGTGGCCCGCCATTTGCGCGGCGGCGACGCCCGCATGAGAGGCCCAACCCGGATGAAAGCGCTTCACCCAGCTCCCATCGTCCAGAAACTCCTGAATTCCCGCCGCCTGGCTCCCGCAAACGCCGAAGGCGTTGGCGATGGCCTCCGGCGAGTGGTTCATCAGGCGTCCCATGATGGCCGCTGCGCCGAAGGCGCCGCAGATCGGCGTGGCGTGATAACCCTCGGCGTGAAACGCCCCCGGCACAGCGCCCCCGATTCTGGCGATGACCTCATAGCCCGCCACCATCGCTGTCAATATCTCCCGTCCGCTTGCGCCCGCAGCTTCGCCGGCGGCCAGGGCAGTGGGCACCACACAGGCGCTCATGTGGGTGATGGAATCGGTATGCGTGTCGTCGAAATCGAGGCCGTGCACGTAGCTTCCGTTCACCATGGCGGCGTGCGCGACGGGTAGTCTGTCGCCGTAGCGCCAGACGGTGGCCTGGGATTTGCCACCCCAATCGCGCGCCGTTTTCGTCACCGCGTCTGCGTAGGGCTCGCGCGTCGCAGCCAAGCCTATCCCTAATGCGTCCAATAGATGAAGCTTCGCCTTTTCGATCACCTGCCCGGGAATGTCCTCGTAAGATAGGCCGGCGGCGAAACGCGCCAGTTTGTCGCTCATCGTTTCCATGTTCGTCTCCTGCTCCTGAATCCGGCCCGGCTCTATGCGAGATGGGCCACGAGAGCGCCCATCGTCTCGATATCATCCAGAGCCGAGGCGGCCTCCACCAACGCGTCCTGTGCATCGGACGGAATCACGCCGCCCGTAATCTGTCTGAATTTCCCCGCCACCATGTCGAAATCCATCGGGTTCTGGGGCGAGCCCTTAGGACCCTCGACACGGCTTTTGAACTCGCGTCCATCGCGCGTGCGAATCGCCACCTTGGCCGGGAAAGTCTTTGGATAGAGTCGTTCGATTTCCGGGTCCACCGTGAAGCGCGCCCGCCGCGCGAGCGCCACCAGTTCGGGATCGACGATGCGCTCGGGCGTGAACTGCCCGGGTCCCGCCTCCCCGTCGGTGAGCGCAACGGCCGCGCAATACTCGATGTTCATCTGCGCGCGCAGAGAACTCACGGGTTCGTAAGACCACGAGCACTGTTGTTTCACCACGCTGTGGTTCATGATCTCCATCTCCTGCACCTCATCGGGCGCAACGTTATGCTCTCTGCGCAGAGCAAGAACGGCGTCGATGGTCGAATGCGTGCTCCCGCAGCAGCAATAGGGCTTGAAGGAAACGCCCGCCGCCTCCCAGTGTTCTCCCAAATCCCTCGTCAGAGGCTCAGGCTCCCCGCAGCCGCTGAACGCCCGAATGAACCCGCCGTCCTCAAACTCGAAAATCTCCTTGGGGCCGGTATACCCACCCTCGGCCAAAGAGGCGGCCATTAGGCCGCTTTGGGCCGCGCGGCCCGCGTGAAAGCGCTTCGTCTCCGAGCCGTCGCACTGAAAGGCCCATGTGCCCGCCCCTTGGGCGCCCGCCAGTCCCAGCGCGTTGGCCGTCTGCTCTGACGTCAGGCTCAACAAATTCGCCGCTGCAGCCGCCGCGCCGAATGGCCCGCACAGGCCCGTCAGATGAAACCCCCGCCTGCGCACCTCCAGGGAGTCTGCGGCGATGCTCGCGCGGATCATGGTTTCATAGCCGACTGCGCAGGCGGTCATGAAAGTCTTGCCATCGACCTCCATCTTCTCGGCGAGCGGATACGCGGCGGCGAACACCACCGCGCCCGGATGGAGCTTGGCGCCGCTGTGGTAGTCATCGAGTTCGAACGCGTGCATCCAGGTGCCCAGACAAAGCGCGACGGGCCCCACCGGCCCGCGCCAGGTGGTTTTCCAGAGGGCCGCTTCCGCGCTCCCGCCCTGCTCCTGGGCGAAACGAGACAGGATTCGCCCCGACTCGGTAGTTGTGCCGTAGAGGCCGCAACCGACGGCGTCCAGGAAATACTTGCGCATGCACTCACGCAGGTTGGCGGATAAGTCGCTATAGGAAGTCTCGCTGATGAATCGCGCGAGTTCGCGCGTGTGGCCGTTCATCTTCACCTCACCGCCTGGGCAGATATTCCGCTTCTATCGCGTGATAGGCGTCATAATCCAGAAGTTCGTAGAGTTCCTTACGCGTCATCATCTTGTCCAGATAATCACCCATCGTGCCTTTTTCTTTCAGTTCTTCGAGCAGCAATTCGCCCGCCCTGAGCATCGCGCGCATGATGCTCACAGGGAACAGGACGAGTTTATAGCCCATCTTCTCGAAATCGGCTTTGGAGATATGGGGCGTCTTGCCGAACTCCGTCATGTTGGCCAGCAAGGGGCCCGGGCAGCACTCGGCGTATTCGGCGAACTCATCGCGCGTCTCGAGCGCTTCGATGAAAACGACGTCCGCCCCGGCTTCGAGCGCGGCATTGCCGCGTTCGACGGCCTCTTCCATCCCGTGGACGTACTTGGCGTCGATCCGCGCCATGACGGCGAAATCCGGATCCTCTCGATAGGTCACGGCGGCGCGGATTTTTCCGATAAACTCCTCACGGCTCACCACCTGTTTGCCGTCCAGATGGCCGCAGCGCTTGGGCAGCACCTGATCTTCAATTTGGATACACGCAACGCCCGCTCTTTCGAAATCGCGCACAGTGCGCACCACGTTCACCGCGTTGCCGTAGCCGGTGTCCACGTCCACCACGAGCGGGATGTCCACGGCGTCCGCCATGTACCTCGCGTTCATGAGCACCTCGCTGAAAGACGCCAGACCGTTGTCGGGCAACCCCGCCAGAGCGTTCACCACGCCCGCCCCCGACATGTAGACGGCCTCGAATCCCTTGGAAGCGATGAGCCTGGCCGTCAGCGCGTCGTGCGCGCCGGGGATGATGGTCGCCCCCGGTCGCTCGATAATTTTTCTGAATTTTTTTCGCACCGAATCGGGCATGCTCCCTTCCTTCCCGTATATATTGCTGCGCACAATCGACATCGCCCTCTCGCCGAACATCATCTTCTTGTTGATATACAAGAACTTATTCGCCGCCCTCAATTCCAGGCAAGCGCGCTCTATTCTTTCACATCACCCGGCGGCGTCGCCATAGGCCTGAGCCGATTTTCCCTTGACAAGCGCTTGAACAAAAGTGGCATAATTGAATTTATATGGGGTTCGCTCCCGGAGAATTTTTCGATGACCGATGAATTCGAAGACGGCAGTTTCGACAAAAAATACGAAGATGAAGCCAAGGTCAACTCCGACCTCAAGCGCGCTCTGGATCTTTTGAATCAAGGCGGCGTCGCCCACGCGAAAGGAAACCTCGACAAGGCCATCGAGTTGTACCGCGACTCCATCGCATACTACCCCACAGCGGACGCGCACACCTATCTCGGCTGGATGTACAGCAAACAGGGCCGCCTCGAGGAAGCCATCGAGGAGTGCCACATGGCCATCGAGGTCGACGATGAGTTCGGAAACCCCTACAACGACATCGGCTGCTATCTCATGCAGTTGGGCGAACTCGACGAAGCGGCCGAATGGCTCGAGAAGGCGAAGTCCGCGCCGAGATACGAGCCGCGTCATTTCCCCTACATGAATCTGGGCCGCATCTACCTTCAGAAAAAAGAGTACGGCAAGGCGCAGGGCGAGATTTACGAGGCCATCAGGCGCGCACCTGAAGTGGAGGGCCTGAAAAAGAATTTTCTGGAACTGGTGTCGATGCTCAACTAGGAATCAACCCACGAAAAAAGCCGGCCGCGAGGGCCGGCTTTTTCTTTTTCGCTCAGCGCCTAGCCGGGAATCTTGTCCCTGCTGTCCTCTTCCATCCACTCGTTTTCCACATAAATGGTTCTGGCGGCGTCGCGGTTCGGACAATTGCCGTATGTGAAGACGAGTTCGGCGTCCTCGGTTTCGCTCGGGTTGTAGAGGCCGTGGATTTCGCCGGCTGCGCAATAGACGAACGTGCCCGAGGGCACCGTGTGCTCTTCCCTGTCCTCTCCCATCCAGACGATGATCGGGCCCTTGACGATGTAGAACGTCGCGTCGCACACGTGGTAGTGCCTCTGGTTGCGGCCCTTGGGGGGAATGATGGTGCGCCCCATCGTGATGGTCTGCGTGCCGGTGGAATTGCTGTCCACGCCCCATGCGATGATGAGGGGCGGCTCGTATTTCTTGTCCACGCCGATGGCCGTCGAATCAATGAGACACCAGCGCTGTTTGGTAGGTGCGGATATAGCTGACATGTATGCTCCTTTGAATTGGAAACGATACCAAAATTCCCTTTCTCTCGAAGGTGGCCTAATCTAGTCGTTCGCTTCGCAGAGCGCAAGAGCAGAGTCGATATGTGTAAGGATTCATCCTTCCAGGAACAGTTGAACCTCGCTCAAGAGCTCCATCCTGCGCTTTTCCAGTTCCATGAAATGCGTGCCGTCGTTGATGATGACGTAGCGTTTTCCCCGGCTGTTGCGAAGCGCCTTATACAGACCCCAGGCTTCCGGGTCGGCCGAGGCGCCGTCCTGGTCTCCTCTGATAAGGAGCACGGGACACGTTATCCTGCTCGCGTCGTAGAGGGGTATGTTCCTCGCCCTGTCATACAGATCCGCCAGGGAGCCGTTCGCCAGCCGGAACGCGGGCGTCTTGCGCCCGGCGCCTCCCGGGTCATAACGAAGCAGTTCCCGAAAATACGTCCTGGGCACCCTGGGTTCGCGCCATTTGTGATGTGCGTCACCGGGTATGTGGCCCCACCAGCGATGGCGCACGTCTTTTTCCGTACACCAGGACCACGCGCCTCGCCTCGCGTCGAATTCCCCGGGCCTTCGGGGGTCTTCCATCTGCTTCGCGCGGGCGGGATTATCATAGGCGTAATACGGCGCGTAAAGAACGAGCTTGTGCACCTGCTTCATGTTGTCGGCGGCATACGCAGGCCCCGTCGTCGAGCCCCAGGAGCGGCCCAGAATGCCGAGCTTGCTCACCCCCCGCTGCTCGCGGATGAAATCGACCGCCGACTTGATATCCCTCACGGCTACCTTCCCCGGTATCGCGGGTGGCTTGCCCCTGGGGCTTGCGAGCATCTCCTGCGGCCACGTCGATTCCCCGAAACCCCGAATCGAGAGCGCGAAGACGTCGAACCCGCGCGATGCGATGTAATCCATCCAGGAATAGCCGGGAACCGGCAGATCATAGGCCACGGGGCCGGGCGCCATCCGCCCTTGCACCATGAGGAGCGTGGCCTGATCTTCAAATTTCTTCTTGCCCCTGGGGCGTTTTTCCCTAAGGTGCAGCGTGATGCCGGGATCAAGAGAGGCGACGTAGTGATCGAGCCGCTCCACTCTTTTCTGAGTCGTATGCTTTCGCGCTGAAGCGCTCAAATCCCGATCACCCTAATTTTTCAGATGTGAATAATCTCGATCATACGCGGGCGGAAGCGCGCCTCCCTGGCCTTGAATGACGTGGAGCTTGCCCCACCCCCGCCCCGAATTGCGAAATCCGCGCTGCGCGCCCGCAGGCGCCCAGCACATATCCCACGGCCCGAGCACCGCCTGTTGCGACTCCCCTCTCTCGTCCGTCCAGAACACAGTCCAGTCACTCTCCAGCGGAATAAAGGCCTCCTCCAGGTCGGGGTGATCGTGCAGCGGAGCGCCCGAACCCACCCGGTTTTCGTTAATGACGAAGGAAAACTCTCCCTCCGACAGGGCCGGAGGCGGACCAACGCCCTCGAGTTCGCCGCCCACGTGGCCTATATATCGGCGTATCCCACGAACTCCTTCGGGAAGCGAGGATTCATGATAAACTTGGAAATTCTTGGGGCAATCATCGTAACGAACCACCTGGGTGAGAGGATCGGCGAAAGTGGCGCCATCGACGGCCGACCCTTTTCCTTCTCCCTCGAATACGGGCGGCTCGTACGCCCCGCGACCGTGAATGTAGTAGAGGAATCCATCCTCACCGCCCGAGTTTCTGTAACCGCGCATGACGCTCGCCGGCATCCGGATGGCGTCGTAAAGACCGAGTTCCACGCTTTTTCTCTCTCCATCGCGCGGGTCGACCCAGAAGACCTCGAACGCGCCATGCCACACCATGAAAACCTCTTCGAACCCGTGGCTGTGCAGCGGCGCGCCGTTTCCGGGGGGCGCCATCACGATTCCGTTGGCGAACTCCCAGCCGGGGAGCGCCGCTTTGGGCTCCTTCTCGCGAGGGCCTCCGATATAGCGGTAAACGGCCCGGTGACGCCCTTCTTCGCGGGCGTCGGGCGACGAGTCCCAATCGGGCATGATCTCGGCGAATCGGATAATCGTGGTGGGTACGGCTCTTGAGGTATGTGTGGTCATCTTCAAGCCCCTCACCGGTATAAGGTTATGGAAGCGTCGCGCCTCGATACACGCCTTCCGCCTCATACGCCTCATCGAGCAGGACCACGGGATGCGCCACCCGAAGGTCCATGCCCCGCTCGCGGGCGCCGAACGCGATTTGAATCTGACAACCGGGGTTGCCCGTGCACACCACGGGCGCGCCCGAGTCTTTCACGTGCCCCATTTTCCTGTCGAGAAGCTGCATCGAAATCTCGGTTTGCGTGAGATTGTAGCTGCCTGCGGAGCCGCAGCACCAATCGCTCTCCTTGAGAGGCGCCGTCTCGACGTTGCGGATCGCGGAAAGAACCTCGAGCGGCTCCTTGCGGACCTTCAGCGCGTGAAACAAATGACAGGGGTGGTGATACGCGATTTTTTGGGGTGAGGGGTGATGCGCTTCTCTTACGCCGATTCGGGAAAGAAACACGGTGACGTCCATCGCCTTCTCGCTGAACGTCTCCGCGCGTCTCGCGTAGGCGGGGTCATCCGCGAGCAAATCCTTGTATTCATGGAGCATGGCCCCGCAGCCGGAGACGGCCAGGATGACGGCGTCGAACTCGCCCGCGTCGATGGCGTCCAGGTTCTCGCGCGCGAGGATTCTCGCCGCCTCCCTGTCTCCGGCATGGGCCTGCAGCGCGCCGCAGCATGTCTGCGCGGCGGGAAACACCACGCGCACCCCGTTTGCGGCCAACGCGCGTATGGCGGCACGGTTCACGTCGCCGAACAGGGTGGACTGGATACACCCGCCGAAGAAGGCGACGCGGTATCTTTCCTCCCCGATGGGCGCGACTTCGGGGGGCAGGGCCCTCATCGAGGATATGGGCGGGGCTTCGGGCATCATGGGTTCGAGTTCGGCCAGTTTTTGGGGCAACAGACCCAAACCCTTCACCACGTTTTTCAAAAACGTGGCCTGATACAACCTCGTGGCCGCGCCCGCCAAATTGAGCAGCGTCCTGTTCGGCAAGAGCCACCGAAAGAGGAATCTTCTGAAAATCCGCACCGGGAGGGGGCGTTTTCGCACCTTTTCGAGTCCCTCGCGCGCCGCCTCTATCAATGAACCGTAGGGCACGCCGGATGGACATGCCGTTTCACAGGCGCGGCAGTCCAGGCAGCGATCGAGGTGTTTCATCACCGTCTCGTCAGGCGCCATCTCGCCGTCCGTCACCAGGCGCATGAGGTAGATTCTGCCGCGTGGGGAGTCCATCTCGTTGCCGAGCAGCGTGAAGGTTGGGCAACTCGTGCCGCAGAACCCGCAATGGATGCAACGCTGAATCATCTCCCTGTCGGGAGCGTCCGGGCCGACGAAGGGGTTCTCGTATTCGGGAAGAACCTGCGCGAAACCTGCTTTTTGGTCCGTGGCCACTTGACCCTTTCCTCCTACATCCGGCCCACGAAGCGGCCGGGACTCAAAATCCCTTTGAGGTCATAGGTTTTCTTGATGTTGCGCATCACCTGCAGCGCGGCGGGTTCGAGCGCGTCCTCTCCCCACACGTAGATTTGCTCTTTCAGCGAGTCCGGCCCCGAATCCATGCGGAGGTGAACAGAGCGGGATTGCGCTTCATCTCTACCCTCCCTGCAAAGAGAGGAGAAAACGCGCCACGCCTCGAGCGGAAAAGATTCCTCATCCTCGGGCGCGAGCCAACAGCGCAGCACGCCGCTTCCCGCGTGGGACGAGATGGCGCAGCGGTATTTACCGGACTCTGCGGCTCGTCTCGCAGCTTCCGCGAAACGGGGGAGTTGATCGAGGCGACCCGATGCCCTGAGAGCGAGCGCCTCGGAATCTGAGAACTCCCCACCCGGCGGATCGGCGAGAACGCGGCCCAGGCGAGCGGTTTCCCCATCTTCAAGACACAAAATATCATCTGCGCCCTCTTTCGCGAGAATTTCCTCGAAGCGGGTCAGTTGATCGTTCAGCCCTTGTTCGAAGTCTCCAAAACAAGCCGCCAGATTCACGGGGCCGGGCAAGGCGACGCCTCCTTCCGACGCAAGCGAAGCTATGCGCGCTTCGTCCACAACTTCCACCCAAACGGGCATGAGAGGCGAGGCCATCAAGGCGCGAGCGGCCTTGAGCGCGGCGTCTGTGGATGGAAAAGAGGCTGCCCTCGCTCCAATGCAATCTGGCGCCTTGTACAGGCGAATCGCCAACTCGGTGACGACGGCCAGCGTCCCCCAGCTTCCCGACAAGAGGCGGTTCATGTCGTAGCCGGTGACGTTTTTCACCACCAGCGCGCCGTAGGTGTGGGTCGCGCCGTCGGACAAAGCCACCTTCATGCGCATCACGCGGTCGCGCGCCTTGCCCCAACGCACCCGCATGGGTCCCGAACGGTCCGCGATAACGGTTCCCCCCACGGTAGAGGTTCCCGGATGCGGGGGGTCGAGGCCCGCCGTCTGGCCCTCTGCCCCCGTCAATCTATTGAGATCCTCGACGCACATGCCCGCTTCGACAACAGCCGTGAGGTCGTCTTTCAGAAATTCGACCCCATTGGACATGCGCTCCAGAGAGAGCGCCACGTCGTACCTTTCTGGCGCATACCCCATCCTTCTGCCCGTGCCTCCTCCCCAGGGAAATACGGCAAGATTCGCTTCGCTCGCGCGAGAAAGAACTCGGCAAAGAGCTTCGTGATCGGCGGGACTCGCCACCACAGAGGGCGTTATGCCACCCAGCTTGAAAGACTCCGCCCTTTCATCCGATAACAGAACGGAGTCGCCTGAATCTGCTTCAATGGACTGAGCGAACGAATCGAGTTTGAGAGCCATGGGTATCCTATTTGGTCATCCCCCCGCCCATACGGGCGATGGCGCCGCTGTGAGCAACCGGGAACACGTTCTCCTCATCGGGTATGAGTTTACCGGGGTTCATCAAGCCGTCCTCGTCGATGGCGTCTCGCACGCGCTCCATGATTTCGAGGGTAGGCTCATCGAACTGATCTTTCATCTCCCTGATCTTCTCGATGCCGATGCCATGCTCGCCCGAGAGCACGCCCCCTGCGCGTATGCACGCGCGAAGCACCTCGGCGCCGCACTCTATCGCCCGTTCGGTCTCCCCGGGAACGCGGTCGTCGAACAAGACGTTGGGGTGCAGGCTCCCGTCTCCGGCGTGGAAGACGTTCGTGATGCGCAAATCGTAGCGAGAGGCGATTTCGTCAAATTCCTCGAGCACCTGCGCCAGCTTCGAGCGGGGAACCGTGCCGTCGAGACAATAGTAACTCGGAGCGATCACCCCGAAGGCGCCGAAGGCCTTTTTCCGGCCCATCCACAGGCCCTCACGCTCTTCTTCCGTCTGTGCGATACGGAACGACGAGCAGTTGTTCTTCTCGCTTATATCGCGAATCAGGGTTTCGAGCGGCCGGATGGAAGACGGCAGGCCGTCCAGTTCAATCAGCAATACGGCCTCGGCGTCCTTGGGATAGCCCGCCTGGACCACCGTCTCGACCGCCTCGATGGTGTAGCGGTCCATCAACTCCATCGCGGCGGGCACGGCCCCTGCCGCAATAACGTCGCTCACCGTCCGGCACGCATCTCCCACTTGAGAGAAACACGCGAGCATGGTCCGTACGCTCTCGGGGTTGGGCGTTAGCCGTACGGTGAGTTCCGTGATGACGGCGAACGTGCCCTCCGATCCGATAAAGAACCCGCGCAGGTCCAGACCCGGCGTATCCTCCCCGTCCGCGCCCAGATGCGCCACCTCGCCCGAGGGCAGGACGACGGTCATCTCCATGATGTGATTCGTTGTCATTCCGTATTTGAGGCAGTGCGCGCCGCCCGAGTTTTCCGCCGCGTTGCCGCCGATGGTGCATGCCGCCTGACTGGAAGGATCGGGCGCGTAATGAAAGCCATGCGGCAGCGTCTCGCGGGAGAGGTGGAGGTTCACCACCCCCGGCTGCACGCGCGCGAGGCGGTTCTCGTAGTCGAGTTCGAGAATCTTGTTCATCCGCGTGAAGACGATGAGCACGCCGCCCGGCAGGGGCGTCGCGCCTCCCGAAAGGCCCGTGCCGGTGCCTCTGGCGATCAGGGGCACACTGTATTCGCGGCAGATTTCCACGATTTGGCGGACTTCTTCGGTGCTTTCGGGCAAGACGACGGCCGAGGGAATGCCCTTGTAGATCGTGAGGCCGTCGCAATCATACGCCCTGAGCGCCACCGGATTGGTGTGGATGAATTCCTCCCCAACCGCACCCGCCAATTTTTGAATGAACCCGGCGCTGTCCACCTCAAAACCCTCGCGGCGCTTCCTGAATGAACGAAAACCCATTAGAGTAGGGCCATTATACCCATGCTTCGGAAAAAAACGAAGAGAAAGGCGGCTTCTTGAACAAATCCGGCGACTCCCCCCAGGCTTCGGGCCACTCCTCGAGGCGCGGGCGAACAGGCGGTTTATATTATGGGTGGGTGATCGTCGGCGTATCGTTCACCACCATGGCCTTCCACATGGCGGCCACCTTCTCCTTCTCCCTGTTTCAGGTTCCCCTCATTGAAGAATTCGGCTGGAGCCGTGGCGCACTGGGCGGCGCATTCGCCTTGAGCATGAGCCTCTACGCCATCTGCAGCCCGACGGCGGGCTCCATCCTGGAGCGGAAAGGTCCGAGAGCCCTGATCCCGTGGGGCTCTGTGTTGATCGGTGTGGGACTCGCGCTGGGTTTTTTCATTTCCTCCCTCTGGCACGTGTATGTGTTCATCGGCGTCATGATCGGCGTGGGCATCGCGATGAGCGGTTTCGTAACGCACAGCGCTCTTCTGCCTCGATGGTTCTTCAGAAACCGTGGACTGGCGATGGGCATCGCCCTCTCGGGCATCGGCATCGGCTCATTATTCCTGATGCCCACCATCGAGAGACTCATCGCCCTCTTCGGCTGGCGCTATGCCTACCTGATTTTCGGCGCCTCGATTCTCCTCATCATCCTGCCTCTCAAACTGCTCTTGCTCAGAAATCACCCCTCCGACGTCGGGCAGAACATCGACGGCGCATCAGACGAAGAAGCCGCCGGGTTCCCAAAACCGCCCCCCTCCCACTCCCAGAAAGTAGGAGAGGTATTCCGGCAGGTAATGCGGGAGAAGAATTTCTGGGCATTGATGATCCTCGTTTTCGTCATCGGCCTGAATAATAACTCCATCTGGAGCCAGTTGCAGATATTCTTCGTCGACGCGAAATTCAGCACCGCATTCGGCGCTTTTGTTTTCGGGCTCACAGGCGCCATCCGGATTCTGGGCAGCGTGGTGATGGGTTGGGCAGGCGACCACATGTCGCACAAAAGGGCCCAAGCCATCGCCCTTTTTCTGTCTGGACTCGGTGTCCTCATCTTGCTTTCCGTGCCACATATGGGTAACGGTGCCGTCCTCGCCTTTTTATTCGCCGCCACCTACGGTTTCGGCGTCGGCGGCATGTCGACTTCTTATGCGGCCATGTGCGCAGACGCCTACGGCGGACGCTCGTTCGGCGTCATCATCGGAATACTGGAAATCTGTTTCGGTCTCGGGGGATTCATCGGCCCCCCGATGGCGGGCTTCATGTTCGACTACACGGGGAGTTACGTCCTGCCCTTCTGCATCGTGGTCATTTTCCAGGTGGTTGCGCTCCTCGTCTGTCATTTCGTCTACAGCACCGAGAAGTGAGGCCCGGCATGGCGAGTGGGAAAACCACGCGTCCGTGGATATACTACGGATGGATTATCGTGGGCACGTCCTTCACGGCCATGGCGTTTCATCAAACGGCGCGTTTTTCATTTTCCATCTTTCAGGTTCCCCTGATCCAGGAATTCGGCTGGGGGCGCGGCGCTCTGGGCGGGGCCTACGCCCTGATGCTGGGCAGCTACGCGCTGTTCAGCCCCATCATGGGCAACTTGTTCGACAAAAAAGGGGCACGCGCGGTCATGCCTTGGGGTTCGGTTCTCGTCGGCACAGGCTTCACACTTGCTTATTTCATCAATGAACTCTGGCACGTCTACCTCGTTCCCTGCCTGTTCGTGGGAATCGGAATGGCGCTGAGCGGCTTTGCGATGCACAGCGCCCTCATGCCTCAGTGGTTCCAGAAAAAACGGGGCCTCGCCACGGGACTGGCTCTCTCGGGCAGCGGAACAGGCATTCTGCTTTTTATCCCCCTCATCGAGTGGCTGATCGGCACGTATGGCTGGCGACAGACCTATCTGATTTTCGGCCTGGCAGTGCTCTTCATTGTCGTCCCTCTCACGGCGCTTTTACTCCGTAGAGGCCCCGAAGATGTGGGGCAGTACATCGACGGGGAACCCGATCCGCCCGGCCATTCACCTCCCAAGCAAAAGGAAAAATCGTCCAGCCCTTCCTTGATCGAGGTGTTTCGCCAGGTTTGCAGGCAGAAAAATTTCTGGACGCTCCTCATCGTCGTCTTCTTCATGGGGCTGAACAACAACTCGATATTGAGCCAACTCCAGCTCTATCTGGTCGACGCCGAGTACACCACGGCTCTGGCGGCTTTTTTCTTCGGGATGCTGGGCGCGATCCGGATGCTCGCCACGTTTTCCATGGGCTGGCTGAGCGATTTCATCGGCAGGCAGCGCGCCCAGGCGCTCTCTTCGTTCATTACTGTTTGCGGAATCGCGATTCTGCTGTCCATCCCTCATATGTCGCCGAAAATTCTGATGGGATGGGTCTTCATATTCGTGTATGGAATGGGCCTCGGCGGAATGAGCGTATGCTACTCCTCCATGTCCGCCGATGCGTTCAAAGGCCCCTCGTTCGGAGCCACTATCGGATTGCTCGAAATTTTCTTCGGCCTCGGGGGGTTCATCGGCCCCCCACTGGCGGGCTTTATTTTCGACTATACGGGAAGCTACATGATTCCCTTCGTTGGGATAGCTTTCGGTCTGGTGTGCTGCATCTTCATGAGCTTATTCGTCTATGAAACGCCTAAAGAAACTGCCTGAGCGTAGCGTGCTTCAAAAAGGCCGACTCAAGACATCCAACACCAGGGCGGCCTTCACCTTATCGCCCTCGATGCGGAGGCGGCCTGTTCTTTCCTTGTCCTCCAGACTCGCCCGCCCCGTGGTGAGCAGAACGAGGTCGCTTCCATCGCATACAACGCGCGCGTCGCAATCCCCATGATCGGCATACACGATTTCAGAATGCCCCTCCTGGATGCGCATGGCCCATATCCGTCCAGGCTCTTTCGTCTCGAAACAGATGGTCCCGCTGAATTCCCTGTCCCCACGGGCGCCGAAGAAGATGGGGAATCGCTCGGGGAGACAATCCACGGCGATGGGAAGCGATGGGGCATGCAAAGCGACATCCGGCTGATTCCGAATATCCCAGTCATGGAGAATTAATTCGTAGAGCCTTTGCCCGGGAAACGTACGGACCGGACACGGCGCGAGCCAGTGCCAGGCATGTTTGTCGAGATCATCGGGCCGAACTCCGTCGAAGACTTCCTGCAGTCCCCATACGGCCTCGGCGAAGACTTCTATCCGCTCATCGGCTGATAGGGCGACAAGTTCATCCCCCACTTTTTTTCGATACGCCCAGAACGATTCCAGATCCGAAGCGCCGAAAGGCATCTCCAGTCGCCCGGCGGCGCCCGCGGGAATGACGTGCGCGTAAAAACGCGCGCCAAGCGTCATGTGCGCCACCACTTCGGCCACACACCAGTTCGGACAAAAAGTCGGTGCGCGCCACTCCTGCTCGCTCAAGCCCCGCAAGATCCCGATGAACCTGCGGTTTTCCTTTTCCACCCAGGATACGACGCGCTCGAAAAAATCCGCCATTACACAATTGCCGCCTGAATCAGACGGGCATCGCCACTTTGAGTTCTTCTGCGATTTCCGTCACCTGCTTCCAAACGCCATCACCGACTGGGATTCCTTCCCGCAACCTCCTTTCTTTTTCCCTGAAACTGCGCTCCCCGGGCACGCGAATTTCCTCCACGCCGAGGGCCTTGCGCGTGTTCTTTACCTCGGCGACGTGCGCCTCCACCATCTCACGGAACACTTGCGGATCCCCGAAGGCGGAAGGATCGATGGCGATGAACAAATCCCCCTTGTCGTAATGTCCCTCTTGCACCGATTGGCTGAGCGGCTTGCCGACCTTGGCTCCGAGCAAAGGCCCCGCCAGAAGACCAATCAACAGGCACAGGCCGTAACCCTTGTGGCCCCCGAAAGGCGCGACCGCGCCCGCCGCGGCGGTTTTGGCGTCCGTCGTCGGCTCGCCATCCGGCCCCACCGCCACGCCTTCCGGAATCGGTTCTCCCGTAACGCTCGCCTTCAGGATCATCCCGAATGGAATCGCGCTCGTCGCAAAATCGAGAAGTACGGGTTCGTCCCCGCTCCTTGGAACGGCGATCGAAAAAGGGTTCGTGCCCATTAGGCGCTCCACGCCCCCGAATGGATGAACGAGCGGCTGCGTGACGCCCGCGACGATTCCCACACAGCCGGCGCGGGCGATGCGCTCCGCGTAATAGCCCGTCATACAGATATGATCGCTGTTCACGACTCCCACGGCGCAAGAACCCGCTTTTTCCGCTTTCCTGGCCGCGAGGCTTGCGCCATAGGTCGCGCCCACGGGTCCCATGGCGCGATCGCCCTCCACCAGCGCGGACCCCTCCCGCTCATGCACGACGTGGGGCCTGGCCTTGGCGTTGATCATCCCGCTCTGGATTCGCCTGATCATGTTCGGCAGGCGGATGAGGCCGTGGGTGGAATAGCCCCTGAGGTCGGCTTCTATCAATACGTCGGCCGTCGTCATCGATTGCTCGTGCGAACACCCCGCGGCCGCCAGGATGCGCTCCATCAAATCGCGCAGGGCGTCCGCGTTGACGATGCGCTCTTCGTTTTGGCTCATGTGCGGGAAAACCTTTCTTACAGATCGGGGTTGGGTGCGGAAACGCTCGGCTTGGTGACGCGCATCATCCAGCAATAGATTTCTATCCGGTTGCCGTCTGGGTCGAGAAAGTAGAATGCATGGCTGCCGCTTCCACCGATGAAACCGTTCTCATCCAACCCTTCATGCGCGTGAACATATGGGCCCGAGACGAACTCGACGCCGCAGGATTTCACGTGTTCCTGGGCGAGAAGCCAATTTTCACGGTCATCCACCTCGAAGGCGATATGGTGGAGTCCCACGTCCGTACGATGCTCAGAGTCGGTCGTCGTAAGGCCCGCTTTCACGGCATCTTCGGGCAACTCGAACAACACCAGGGTGTGATGTTTCTCCGCGCAGCGCATGAAACAAATCGGACGAAAGAAATCCGGCGGGCCCCATTTACCTGTCAGCTTCAGCCCCACAACGTCACGATAGAACTCGATGGAGCGCTCCACGTCACTCACATGGATTCCCATGTGGCCAAGCCGTGCGACATTACAACTCATTCCTTTACCTCCCAGAGCGAATGTAATTAAAAAAATGCGTTTGCCTTAAAAGGTGCGCCATCTTACCATGCGAAGGCGTGGTTGGCGCACGCGAGTCCAGTTTGTACCTAAGCCGCTTCATACCCCAATGAAAGAGGATTCGAATGTCGAAAAAAGCGGGTTTCCTTACCATATTGTTCGTTGGCGTCATCATCTTCTCTGGTGTTTTCCTGCTCCCATCCGCGAATAGCCAGAAAGAGAAAAAATCCGCTGTCGCGCTCGCCTCCAAAGAAGCGAAGCCGAAAGCGGTGCCCGTTCCCACCCTCGTGGCGCAAAACCTCGACAAGAAGCAAATCGAGAAAATCATCAGAGAATACCTCATCAACAATCCCGAAGTGCTTGAAGAAGCCATACGAGCCCTGCAGGCAAAGCGGGAAGCAAGGCGCGCAATGGCGGCCCGGGCTTCTATCCAGAAAAACAGGAAACAAATTTATGCGGACCCCGAAGACCCCGTGGGGGGCAACCCCAACGGGGACGTGACGATTGTGGAGTTTTTCGATTACCGATGCGGGTATTGCAAGCGGGTGGCACCCGTCGTGGAGAAAGCGCTCGCAAAAGACAAGAAAATCCGCCTCGTCTACAAGGAATTCCCTGTCCTGGGCCCCAATTCCGTATTGGCGGCCCGGGCGGCGCTCGCCTCACGCGCGCAGGGCAAATATCTGGCGTTTCACAAGGCTCTCATGAAGGCCAAAATCTCTTATGATGAAGCGAGCATCATGAAAATCGCAGCCTCGTTGGGTATCGACACGGCGCGCCTGAAAAAAGACATGCGAGCGCCCGGCATCCGAGCCCAACTAGCCAAGAACCACGCTCTGGCGCGCTCGCTGGGCATACGCGGCACGCCCGCCTTCATCGTCGGAAAACAAATTTTCCCGGGTGCGCTTACCTCGGCCCAACTCGCAGGCATGATTCAACAGGCGAGAAAAAAATAAACCGATAGGAAAACCCCGGAGATTATTCTCCGGGGCATTCCTATCGCCAGCTAACCTAGTCTACCGTCACCGAGCCCATCAACATTCTGCGGTAATCCCACCATTTCCACTTCTTGGGCACCATGGTGATGCGCACACGTATTTTCTGCGCGATGGGCGTGTTGACGTAATTCGCCCACATCTCCGGCCCGAAGAAATGATCCACCACGCTTTTGAGCCCCTCGTGGTCCGTTCCCATGACTTCTGAAACCTGCGCCTCCCCTTCCACGACAACGGCGCGGAAAGGAGCTTCATCGTCGTCGATGCAAATGGAAAATGCCGGGTTCCGCTTCAAATTCCTCACGGAAACGGAATCCTCGCCCGTGCTGATGAAAAAGCTCGCATCCTCGGGATTGAACAGATACAAAAGCGGCACGACGTGCGGCGAACCATCCGCATTCGTTGTGGCGATCCTCGCCATGTGGGGTTCCTGCAAAAATTCATCCATTTCGGTCGGGCGCTCGGCCATTTTCCATCTCCTTTCGAAAAATCATGACGTCATGAATCATTCCCGTAATATCGCTCCAAAAATGATACAGTAGTCCTCCATCACTTCACAATCAGATTAACCAGGCGGCCCGGAACGACAATGTGCTTCACGATCTCTTTATCCCCCAAGTAACCTGCCGTTACGGCTTCCGCCTTTTGCTTCAATTCCTCCTCGGGCGCATCCGGCAGCGCCATGAACGTGCGTCTCGTCTTGCCGTTCACCTGGACGGCGAACTCCTTCTCCTCGGCTGCAATGGCTCCCTCGTCGACCTCCGGCCATGCCTCCCGGAACAGACTTCCTTCTCCCTTGCCTCCTCCGAGGGCCTGCCATAGCTCCTCCGCCACGTGGGGGGCCATGGGCGCCATGCAACAAAGGAGAATCCCGGCCGCCTCACGCTGCACCGCATTCTCGGCTTCGGCTTCCGCGCGAAGCGACGTAGCCAGTTCCATGATGCGCGCCACCGCCGTGTTAAATGAGAAGGAGTTTTCATAGACTTCCGTCACCGCCTTCAGAGTGGCGTGAACGTCACGCCTGAGTTTTCTTCCCGAGGCGGATAATCCACTCCCATCTCCAGAATAGGCTTTTGTTTCTCGCCAGCCCTCAAGCCGCTCGCTGAACGTGCTCCAAAGTCTTTGCAGGAACCGGTGCACTCCGATAAGGCCGTCGTCCCGCCATTCCTTGGAACGCTCGGGAGGACCGATGAAGAGAGTATACAACCGACCCGCATCCGCTCCGTATTTTCCGGTGCAGTCTTCAATCGAGACCCCGTTCATCTTGGACTTGCTCATCGAGGCCATCTCGGCGAGCACCTTATGGCCGGCCTCGTAGCCGCTGCCGCTGGGGCCGTCCGTCGTAACGACCAGGGATTCCTCGTCCACGTCCTGATACGGCACCCAGACGCGGCCGCGCGCATCGGCCACATAGTAGGCCATCCTGCAAACCATGCCTTGCGTGAAAAGATTCTCGAACGGCTCCTCGAAAGAGACGAGGTCCAGGTCGTAGAGCACTTTTGTGAAAAACCGCGAATACAGCAGGTGCATGACGGCGTGTTCCGCACCTCCGATGTACTGCGTCACGGGCAGCCAGCGGTTTACGTTTTCCGACTGGAACACGGCACAATCGTCGCGGGGGCTGACGTACCGCAAATAATACCAGGACGAATCCACGAAAGTGTCCATCGTGTCCGTCTCACGGCGCGCGGGCCTGCCGGTTTTCGGGCTGATGACGTTCACGAAATCTTTACTCTGGGTCAAGGGGTTCCCGCCACGGCCCGTGAACTCGACATCGCGCGGGTGCATGACGGGCAGATGATCGTCCGGCACCGGCGTGATGCTGCCGTCTTCTTCATAGATGACGGGTATCGGCACGCCCCAATATCGCTGGCGTGAAATGAGCCAGTCCCTCAGCCGCCAGTTGATGGTCTTGTCGCCGAAACCTTTTTCGGCGAAATAATCGATCATCTTGGGATACGCTTCGCGGTTCGGCTGCCCGTCGAACGGACCGGAGTTCTCCATGACGCCGTCTTCGACGTAGGCCTCCTCCATCGTGTCGCCATCGAGCCCGCCCTCGGGATGCTGGATGACCACCTTGACGGGGATGCCGTATTTTCTCGCGAAAAGAAAATCACGCTGGTCGTGCGCGGGCACGCCCATGACGATGCCCGTGCCGTATTCCATCAGCGCGTAATCGGCCACGAGCAGGGGTACGCGGTCTCCATTGACGGGATTGATGATAAAATGACCCGTCTCGACGCCCGTCTTCTCACTCTCCTCGCTCATGCGTTCCGCGGCGCTTTGGGCCTGCATGGCTTCCACGGCCTTGCGGATGGAATCCGCTTGGGGATTCCCCTCCAGCAACTGATCGATAAGGGGATGCTCAGGCGCGCAGACCATGAAGGTGACGCCATAGACCGTATCCGGCCTTGTAGTGAAAACCGAGAGCGTTTCGCCGGTCGTTTCGAGCCTGAAATCGATTCGCGCACCCTCGCTGCGCCCCAGCCAGTTTCTCTGTTGCTGCTTGACGTGTTCGGGCCAGCCGACGAGGCCATCGAGATCGTCGAGCAAACGCTGCGCATAGTCGGTTATCTTCAAGAACCACTGGCTGAGCCAGCGTTTTTCCACCTTGGCCCCGCTGCGCCAGGCGATGCCGTCGTGAATTTGCTCGTTCGCGAGAACCGTGCCATCCACCGGATCCCAGTTGACGAGGGCTTCGCGCTTATAAGCCAGGCCGTTCTCGAGCATCTTGAGAAAAATCCACTGCGTCCATTTGTAATAGCCCGGATGCGCGGTGGAAATCTCGCGCGGCCAGTCATAGGCGAGGCCCGCCATGCGAAGTTGGCGCCTCATGTTGTCGACGTTTTTTTGCGTCCAGGCGGCAGGGTGGACACCGGCATTGATGGCGGCGTTTTCCGCAGGCAGTCCCAAGGCGTCCCATCCCATCGGGTGTAAGACCTCGAAGCCGCGCATCTTCCGGTATCGGCTGATGGCGTCGCCCATCGTGTAGTTACACGCATGGCCCATGTGCAGATCGCCCGATGGATAGGGGAACATCATCAGGGAATAATAGGTGGGCTTATCACCGGGGTGGTCGGAGGTTTCGAAAATCTTCTCTTCCGCCCAATGATTCTGCCACTTCGCTTCATAACTGGATGGACTGTATTCGCCGAGCATGAATTTCCTCAACTTTTCGGTATATGTTCCTGAAATCTCCGTATAGACGTTTTGCCTGCTTCAAAAAATTTACGCTGCTTGTATGTGCGGACCCTCTGTGATGGGCGCAGCCTCTTCTCTCATTTTCTCGAGAATTTCTGGTGGAATACGCTTGGGCTTTCCGTCCGCATCGGTTCTCGCATGAAACGTATAGCCTTCCACCAGAATACGTCCCTCCTGTTCCACGAGATAATCGATCCGCACGCGCACGCCCTCGGGCTCTCTGAGCCAGCCGGTAACCCTCACCTCGCCGTCATACCGCGCGCCTTCTTTATACCGGCAATGGCTCTCCACCACGGGGAAGAAAACGCCCTGTTCTTCGAGTTGCCCATAGGGAAATCCGATTTGGCGGAAATACTCCGTTCTAAGTTGTTCAAACCATACATAATAGACCGAGTGATGCACCACGCCCATCTGATCGGTTTCGGCATACCTTATCCGAAAATCAATGGAAAGAGCCAAGCCGGATGAACCTATGAGCAGTTACGTGAACAGAAACAAGCGGGCGATGTTAAAGTAAATCAAAAGTCCCAGCACATCGACTCCGGTCGTCACGAAAGGTCCCGTCGCTACGGCCGGGTCCACGCGAAACCGATGAAGCACGAGCGGCAGAACCGATGCGAGAAGAGCGGAGAACATCATCACGACGCAAATCGCAAGACCCACGACGAAGCCCAGCCACGCCACTGAGGCGAATTGGTAAGTCGCCAACAACCCCAACAACAAGCCATAGCTAATGCCAAGGAGCGTTCCGACGGCCACCTCTTTCGAGATGACGCGAAGCCATGATTTGGGATCGATGCGTCCTGTCGCCAAACCACGCACGACAATGGTCGCGCTTTGGGTGCCCACGTTGCCCGCCATGCCGATGATCACCGGCATGAACGCGGCGAGCGCCACGATTTTGCTCAATTGGTCTGAGTATTGATGAATCAATTGAGCGGCGAGAATGCCGCCCAGCCAACTGAAAAACAGCCAGGGCAAACGAATCCATGCGAGGCGTCTGGCGGAAAGCGACGTCACCTCATCCTGATAGGAGTGCGTACCCGCCATCTTGAGGATATCCTCGGTCGCTTCCTCTCTTATGACGTCGAGCACGTCATCCACCGTGATGATTCCGACCAGTACGTTATCATTGTCTACAACGGGGATGGCCAGAATGTTATAGCGGGAAACGACGCGCGCGACGTGCTCCTGGTCGGCATGAACGTTTTCACTCCAGACGTTGGTGGTCATGACCTCGGACAAGAGCTTGGACGGGTCGGCCAGCAAGAGTTGGCGCAGGGTAATCACCCCCCGCAAGCAACCATTGGAATCTATGACGTACACATAGAAGATGTAGTCCACCTCGCCGGCTTTTCTCACCCGGGAGATAGCCTCATCAACTCTGAGCTCTTCATGAAGGGCCACGTAAGAATCCGTCATGATGGCGCCTGCCGTTTCCGGCAAATACGCCATCATGTCCTGTATTGCCTCTGTTTCCGGCGCGTCGAGAAGCGCAACGATTTCCTGGGATCGTTCCTCGGGCAGGGTTTCCAGAATGTATCTTGCGTCGTCGCTGTCGAGTTCCTTGATCAAAGGAATCACGTCCTCGTTCGGCACGGGATCCAACAGTTCGCGAACGATGTGAGAGTCCGATTCCGTCAGGATGGAGGCGCGGTGCTGCTGGTTTCGAACGAGGACGAACGCCTCCTGTCGTTCTTCGGGCAGGAAATGCTGAAAAATCTGCGCCACTTCAGCCGCGTGCATTTTCTCCAGCGCATTGGAAAGATTGGCGTCGGCCTTATGCCTCAACAACCGCCGCACCATGTCTTCTACGCGGAGAAGTCTCGGATCGTGCTCGTTCACCATGGCGGATGCCCCAATAATCAAGCATGCACAGTGTTTAGAGGGCGTGAGTCTATGGGACGCCTTGGGCAGTGTCAATCATCTTGTATTGCGTGTAAACTTGGCATATTGTGATAGCGGGTTGTTGGATGAGCCGCCGGGAATTATGTCTCATGCAGCCTTCAAGATACCGTCCATTCGCTCTGGGGAGTACCACACAATCGCTAGACTCCATGGCTCGCTTACTGGGCTCAAGCCCAAGCAAATCAAAGTCTTGGAAAGGTTGTACCGACGGAAGATACCCCCTGGTCAATTCGTTCACCTGGAACTCGGGCGTGAGTTGGCCCTTTTGTCGTATGAACTCTCGTGTCAGATCGGGTTGCTCATAGATCGGCAAGGTATAGTGCGCTACGTGATCATCGGTGATGCGCGGGGAATTGAAATCCCGGAACTAGGCCGCGCTCGTGCCGGAATGGCCAGACTCAGAGGCCTTCGGTGCGTACACACGCACTTGAACGCCTCCCCGTTGTCCCAAGAAGACCTCACGGACATGGCTCTCCTACGCCTCGACGCCATGGGGGTCATCGAAGTAGTGGAAGACGGAAACGCGGGCCGATTCCACTTCGCCCACATCAAGCCCCGACCCAGCGATGAAAATACGCAAGCCAACGGCCATTCGACATTCGTAGAAAATCGTACTCCCTGGGAAACCCAGTCGTTTCCAAATCTCGAATCGAATCGGGTAAATATCGAGGCGCTCATCAACTCTCTCGAGAGTGAGTTCGCCCGCCTGCAAAAATCATCAATTGAATTCGACGAGGGAGAGCGCGCCTTGCTGGTGCATCTCGATACCGGGAAAACCTCAAATCGCACTCCCGATACCGAGTTTGAGGAGTTGTCCCTCCTCACGCGCGAAGCCGGTTTTGTCCCCTGCGGGCAAATATTACAACGTCGAAAGAAGCCGGATCCTCGTTTCGTTATCGGCAAGGGCCGCCTGGCGGATGTTCTGATGAATTCGATGCAGGTGGGAGCCGAAGCCCTGTTCTTCTCCAACGAGTTGACGCCATCCCAAATAAAGAACTTATCTGTATTCACCGATCTGAAAATCCTCGACCGGACGCAAATCATCCTCGACATTTTCGCCCAGAGAGCCAAGAGCCGCGTGGGAAAACTTCAGGTCGAGTTGGCGTTGCTCCGATACACGCTGCCTCGCATCTCCTCCCAACATACGGCCTTGAGCAGACTTACCGGCGGCATCGGCGGCAGGGGACCAGGCGAGACTAAACTGGAGATTCACCGCCGCCGCGCATTCGAGCGCATTCGCAGGGTGGAGAAAGAACTCGGAAACTTGCAGAAAAAACGTTCTCAGGGCAGACGGCTCCGCCAGCGCCGCCAAGTGCCGGTTCTTTCCTTGGTGGGCTACACCAACGCGGGGAAATCCACGCTGCTGAACGCCCTAACGAATAGCGAGACCCTGGCCGAGGACCGACTTTTCGCCACCTTGGACACATCGAGCCGAAGGCTCAGACTCCCGCGCGAGCAGGAAGTCATCATTACGGATACTGTCGGTTTCATTCACGACCTCCCCCAGGAGTTGATAGGAGCCTTCCGCTCCACGTTGGAGGAATTAAGCGAAGCGGACCTTCTCCTTCACGTGATTGACGCCTCATCTCCGCATTGTGAGGAAAACCTTTTTTCCGTAGAGAAAATCCTCGATGAGATCGGACTGAAAGACACGCCTCTCATTCGGGTATTCAATAAAATGGACCGGACGGATGATATCCGTCTGGCCAATCTATGCCGTCGATTCAACGGCATCGCCGTGAGCGGCGTAGACCCTGAAAGCCTTGTGCCTCTTGTGGAGGAGGCAGACCACCGCCTATTGAGCATGGACAAGCAAGATGAGACGCAAGAATACGAACAAATCGCAAACTAATTTCTATCCCGACAAAAAGTTCTTTTTTTTCTACGCCTTGTTGCTGAGCATTCTGGCCGGAGGTTGTGGATGGGAGAATACAAACGCCGCCTTCCGGTCCGCATACTTCAAAACCCAGCGGGCCGTTACGAACACCTTCATCTCCATCGGGAAATATCAGCGAGACCACGCATACGGACGACAAGACACTGGAGAAACACAAACCAAGGCCGATAAACGTCCCGAAGTCGCAAATAGCCCCACCGTCCACCCTTCTGAAACACCACGCTCGCAAGACCGGTTTCCATCCAGAACTTCTGCGCCGGTGGAAGAAGACCTGAACTCCGGGGAGTCCCGGAAAAGCGCCAAGGCCATAACGCGAGGAGAACCCTCAAAAGAAATGCCTGTGGCGCCGCGCACAACGATGACTCTCCAAGAATTGCGACAACGCATTCGAGAAATCGAACGACAGCGAATCCATTCAAGAAATCCCGCAGAAAGACGCGGGTTGGCTGATGAACTGAGACAATTGGAGCGAATTTTGCTCACATACCAAAAAGAAGAAAACATCATCGAGGAAATGACCCAATTGCGCCGTCGGTTGAGAAAACTACAAGAAGATTTGCTCAAAATCCAAAAAACCAGCCCTTAGAGAGCGAGTCCGTTTTCAAGAGTTGCTCGATACGACCACCAGGCATTCTTTACTCGGCTTCATGAAATGGCGCGCAGCTTCTCTGACGGATTGCATATCCACCCGCTCAATCTGCCGCTTTGTTTCTTCAAGCGTTTCCCATCCCAATCCATGGACGAATCTACCCGCCAGGTCGGCAGTTCGCGCAAAGGCCCGCTGATGGCTACGAGATAACCCGCCGACAAGATAAGCCTTCGCCCGTTGGAATTCCTCCTCACGCAGACCCTTCGCGCTCACGCGGGCAATTTCTTGCCGTATGAGGTCAATAGCGAGCTTTTCCTTGCCCGCAGGCGTGGCGGCATAAATCGAAATGGGGCCTGGGTCCAGAGACTCGTGAGAGGAAACGCTCACATCGTAAGCGAGGCCGCGCTTTTCCCTCAGTTCGAGGAAGAATCCTCCACCCTGACTCCCCAAGGCCGCAGTTATAATTGCCAGCGCATACCGCGCCGGCTCATGAAAAGTCGTTCCCAAAAACGACATTTGGATGTGGCTTTGCGACGCTCCATCGAGCACGTATGAACGAAAACGCTTTCTTCCGGGAGCTCTTGGCAAGGCGGGCTGAAGGACGGTCGTTTCTCGAGGAGCGCTTTGGACCCAGGGCCTCAGCATTTTCGGGAGATGTTCTTCCAGATACGAGACGTCGAAATTGCCGGCCGCCGCGATGACAAGATTCTCAGGCGTCGCCCTCTTGCGCCATTCCCGCTTCAAGACATTTCGGTTGAAAGCGGCCATCGTCCCGGCTGTCCCGAGTGGATGACGACCCAGCGGGTGTTTGCCATACAAGAGCTGATAACCCTTGAACCGGCACCATTGCCCCAAGTCGTCGAGTTCGCTGTCGCGCTCCGCATTAAGCTCCGCACGAGCAAACCCAACATCATCCTTGTCAAAAGCGGGCGCAGACACGACTTCCACGAATTTCTCCAAAACTTTGGGCAAAACCGCGCTGAGGCCGAACGCGGTCAGACCAAAAGTATTTCTTCCAGAAAATCCATCAATGCCGGCACCCAAACCCTCCACCTCCTTGGTATGGATGAGGGATGGACAATTCTCGGTCGCCATGGGAGCCACGGACATCATCAGAGCGTGCAGCCCGGCCTGACGGGCGGATTCGTTTCTTTGTCCTCCCGGGAAAACGGCCCGTAAAGAGAAAAGCAACGGGCCGCCGTCGGGCAGCATGACCAATCGTCCGCCACCCGGAAGTTTTATCTCTATAGGTGTGTTCTTGACTCTGGAGCGCCTTTTATTTTCCAGATGCCTTCTTTTTCGTGAAACAAAGCGGGTGCGATTGGATACGTCCGCTTTTTTCACTTCTCCCCGGTTTCGATTCGTGGCGTTTCGTTTTTGCTCAAGATTGTTTTCGAATCCGTTCCATATCGCCTTGCGAATTCTTCGCACATCGATTCGCGGCGCTTCTCCCTTGGGGGAAAATACGCCAGCGGTCATTCGTGAAGGCACCAAATATCGCCTCGCCACATGCGAGACATCATCCGCGTCTACCTCCATCACCATTTTCGTATACTTCAGATGATAATTCGGGTCTCCGGTAATCAACTCGGAATAGCCCGCCACACGAGCACGGCCCGTCATGCTTTCGCGCCGAAACTCCAAACCGGTCAGATAATTCACGCGCACTTTTTCCAACTCACTCGGGGTAAGCGGCCTGTCTTCAATAATTTGTTTAGCCACTTGGAGGATTTGCTCAGCGGCTTTTTCGACATTTTCCGGTGCCGTATACCCGCCCAAGAAAAACAGCCCTGGCCCGCCACAGAGATAGACATCAGCGGAAACGTCAAACATCAGCGACTCGTTCATGCAAAGATGCTCATACAGGCGGGAGCTTTCGCCCGCTCCGAGAACGATGCCGAGCACTTCAAGCGCGGGAGCGTCTATGTGTATTAAAGGAGGAATTTCAAAAGCGATTTCCAAGTGCGCCGTTCCTGAGCGGCCACGCCGAACGACGATGCGCGGTCCTGCGTTCGAAGGAGTTGCTCGGGGGACTTTCGGCATCTTTCTGCGTCCGGGATTCGGCCATTTTGTGAACAAATCTTTTCGTCTTTTTCTCAAAATGGATTTGACCTGCAAAACGTCAAAGGCTCCGGCAAACACCAGGATGGCCGATGAAGGTGCATAGAATTTCGCGTGATAACTTTTTAATTCTCCCGCACCGATATTCTTGAGGGTCCGCCGCGTTCCCAGAATGGCGCGCCCAAAAGGATGCCGGGGGCCGTATGCTTCGCGATAAAGGTGATATTGAAGCACTTGGTCGGGTTGCTCATAGGTGCGATTGAATTCCGAGAGAATGACCTGGCGTTCCTGGCGAACCTCGTTCTCGTCGAATCGCGGCCGCCAAAGCGCATCGAGAAGCGCGTCCAGACACCTTTCGAATTTATCCGGCATTGACACCAGATCGTAATGAGTGGATTCGTTCGTCGTGTAGGCGTTGATGTCGCCGCCGGAAGATTCGGCCAGCGAAGCGAGTTCCCCCACCTCCAGATTTTTCGAACCCTTGAATATCATATGCTCCAGGAAATGGGAGATGCCCGCGAGCGGGTCCGTTTCTGTCAGGCTACCGACGCGAAACCATGCTTGCACGCTTACGGCAGGAGCCGTGGAATCTGGCAGAAAAAGACAGGTGGGACCACTCTTCATTCGGTAAATGAGAGGTTTTATATCTTCGGAGAACGCTTCGCTCGCGTCGCTTGGAAATTTCTTAATCATTATCGAAACAGGCTCACCTCAGGTCATGGCGACCTATCCGCCTGCCCTGAATTCGAAAGCAGCGAATCCCTTGACTTCTAGTGAGCGGAGCGTATCATCCCCTTCTGGCAAAGTCATGCGGAGATGACGCCGATAGACTGTGAGACCTCGCCCGGGAAAATCCATAAGAGATTACCCATAATCCAAAAAGAGGATAATTGTGGAACACATCAAAAGACACGTTTTCGTCTGCATCAACCAACGTCCGCCGACTCATCCGATGGGCTGTTGCCAGAGCAAGGGCAGCATCGAAGTCGCGCAAGCGATTACGGAGGCAATCGGCTCGAACGACGAACTCGCTGCGGATACGGCCATGGCGGGCGCCACTTGCCTGGGTCCGTGCACGATGGGACCCACCTTGGTCGTTTACCCCGAGGGCGTCTGGTACACGGGCGTAAAGGTGGAGGATGTTCCCGAACTCATAGAGGAACACCTGAAAAACGGCCGCCCCGTCGAGCGGCTGCGCCTGAGGCTGCCCGGAAATGTCGGAAGCGACGACTAGTATGAATATGGAGGCCATACGATGAGCCGTGGACTGGTGATGCACTCGAAAGACAACGTGGCCACGGTGCTTGAGGACGTCTCCCCCGAGCAAAACGTGGAAATAGAAGGCGGCGAGAAATCACTTACGATTTCGGCGACGGAAGCGATTCCTTTCGGGCATAAAATCGCGCTGCGAAAGATCCGCTCAAACGCAAAAGTGCTCAAATACGGCGAAATCATCGGCACCGCCACACAAGAGATATCCTCAGGCAGTCACGTTCACGTCCACAACATCAAAAGCACCAGAGGCTAGCCATGGCCCGGAAAAAAGCGACCTCCACTTTTTGGGGACACAGAAGGCCAGAGGGTCCTCCGGGCGGACGGAATCATCTCGCCATCGTCAGCGGCATGGACAATTCCAACCCTATAGTCCGCAGAATCGGCTCCCTGGTGCGAGACGCCACTCCCGTCAACACTTCGTTCGGTCGCGCACTGATGGGCGAGGACGAGGCGCAACATTGGCGGGTGATGGGCCATACCGCCGCCCACCCGAACGTAGGAGCCGCGATAATCGTGAGCCTAGAACCCAAAAGCGCCAACGCCATCGCGGAAGTAGCCGCCAGAACATCTCCCTGGATGCCCATTGAAGCCGTGAACATACAGGAGATTGGAGGCACGCTCAGCACCACTTCGCACGTGGTGGAAATTGCAACGAAACTTTCCGCCCATCTCGCATCCGCCAAACGCGTCCGCTGTGAAATGGGCGAACTCACCATCGGGGCCGAATGCGGAGGATCGGATACGACCAGCGGCGTCATCTCGAACCCCGTGACGGGCATGGTCGCCGACAAGGTCGTGGAAGCGGGAGGTTCTGTCATCTTTTCCGAAACGCTCGAAATCGTCGGAGCCGAGCATCTTCTCGCCCGTCGTGCCTCGGACAGGAAAACGGCGCGGAGAATCATCGATTCCGCAAGGCGCGCCGTCCATTACGCCGAAAGCATCGGCGTCGACTTCATCGGCTCGAACCCGGCGCCGGACAATATCCGGGGAGGACTCTCGTCCATAGAGGAGAAAAGCCTGGGGGCCATCAAAAAAGCGGGGAGCCACCCCATCGTCGAGGTCGTCGGCGTGGGAGAACGCCCCTCGAAGAAGGGCGCCATCTTCGCCGACGCTCCCTGCGCGGGCGTGGAGAACATCTCCTCGCTCGCGGCCAGTGGAGCGCAGGCGATTATATTCTCGACCGGAATCGGCAATCCCATCGGCCATCCCATCTCTCCCACAATCAAGGTGACCGGAAACCCCCGAACCGCGCGGACGATGGCTGAGAACATCGACGTGGACATCAGCGGCGTCATGGAAGGGACGATGCGCATCGACGAGGCGAGGGATTTGCTCGAAAAAGAACTCCTCGCCGTTATGAGCGGAAAACTCACGACTTCGGAACTTCTGGGAGAAACCGAACTCACGGTAAGCCGGGCCGCGCTAAGCCTCTGAAACTACTTCATTTCCTTTCACTCAAAATCCCATTCCAACGATCAGGCGATTCCAGGCGTTGATGAGCGCGATGGCGCCTAAGAGTTCCACTATCTGTGCTTCAGAATAGTGCGCTTTCAGCGCTTCGAAAGTCTCATCCGAAACACTCACCCCCTGCGTGCTCTCCTCACACAGGCGAAGCGCCGCTTTTTCCTTTTCATCGAAGACGTCGCTGGATGAGCCCTCCTGCGCGGCTTTCGTCTTCTCATCCCCCACCTTGTGCATGCGCGCCATGTTGGAATGCATGTTGGCGCAAAAATGACACCCGTTGAGCACCGATGCGCGAATGTTCAGGATTTCCTTGAAGCCGACGTCGATTTCCCCCGGGCCGTCCGCCACCGTTGTCAGGCTCAGCAAAGAGCGCAAAAAATCCGGTTTGTGGGCCAGCGCCTTCACGGGCGGAATCACGACGCCGAACTGTTTTTGCAGATTCTCCATGATGCGTTTTGCAGATGCTTCCGCCTGCTCGGGTTCTAACAAGGAAATCCGTGGCATTTCATGCTCCTTCGATAGATTCGAGTGGGTATATACACATTAACAAGAGACAATTTCTGCTGAGTGATATTTACGCCACCCCAAGGCTGTCGGTCAATGAATACGCCCAAACTACTCTTTTCCCCGGAAGAACTTGTATGAGCGCAAGCGCAAAACATCTACTTTTGCTAAGATATGCACCATGATTTCTGATTCCCGCTACATGCGCCGATTCTCGCTACATGCGCCCCAACCGAATGGATGGTAACTGCCCATGAGCAAACAAATTTCCTTACGAGAAGCCGCTTCTCTCATTGAAAAAGGAGACGCGATTAGTCCCGGCGGTACTCTTTTGCACAGAACGCCCGCCGCCCTGATACGTGAAATTGCGCGCGCGGGCCTTCGGGACCTCACGCTCATCAAGCCGTCTCCCGGTTACGACGCCGACCTCCTTTGCGCCGCAGGGGCCGTTAAGAGAATCATCAGCGGAATCGTTACGTTCGAGGCGGAATTCGGACTGGCGCCTCACTATCGAAAGGCGATTGAGAAAGGATTGGCCGGCCTCACCGAGCACGCCTGAGCCAGCGTTCTGGCCGGGCTGCGGGCCGCAGCCTACGGTGTTCCCTTCCAGCCTATTCGTGGATTTGGCGGGAGCGACATTCCTGAGCAAAGCGGTATTTTCACTTTCGAGGACCCCTACACGAAAGAAGAACTCCATGCGATTCCCGCCCTCAAGCCGGACTGGGCGTTGATCCACGTCCAGAAATCAGACACGCAGGGAAACGCCCAAATACTCGGCAACCAGCAATTCGACGTTGAAATGACGCGCGCGGCGCAAAAAGGAGTCATACTCACAACCGAGAAAATCGTTGACCCAGAACAAATCGCCGTAGAGCCGGAGAGAACCACCATTCCGGGCTTTCTGGTCAAGGCGGTCGTGGAAACGCCGGGCGGGGCGTCTCCTTGCAGTTGCCATCCATACTATGGGGTCGACAAAACAGAAATGAGGCGCTACATGACCTTGACCCAGAGTCAAGACGGACTTCGGGAATATCTGGCAAGCACCGATAAAACACACGCACAAGACGCGGTGAAGAAATAACTATGGACAACCGCCTGGCTTCGTTGCCCGAGCATGTGATCCGCGCTGGCAATCAGATGGCCGTAACGCTCTCGCGCCTCATCCAAGACGGCGAAAAGGTGTTTCACGGTGTCAACTCCCCGCTCCCCATGGTCGCGATCTTCTTGGCCAAGAAACGACATGCCCCCAACTGCTCGCTCATAGAAGTCGCGGGCTCTGTAGATCCCAAACCACGCTTCATGCCGAACAGCACCGCCGACCCGGAGCTCTGCCACGGCGCGGCTTCTATGTTTTACAACCCGGACATGTACGATCTGTTTGCTCGCGGCGGGGTGGACTTCGCTTTTCTGGGAGCCGCCCAACTCGACAAGCAGGGGCGGGCCAACATGAGCTATATCGGCAACCCGTTCCACCCGAAGGTGAGACTCCCCGGCGGCGGGGGAGGCGCCGTCATCATGCCGCAGGTGAAACGAACCGTAATCTGGCGAACGGTGCACGACAGACGATTTCTCGTGCGCAGTGTCGATTTCTCGACGCAATCTGGCAATCTGAGCCACGTGGTAACGCCCAAGGCCTTGTTCGAGAAAAAAACCACCGGCCTCGAAGTCGTCAGCGTTCATCCCGGCCACTCGATGGATGAAGTGATCGAGAATACGGGCTTCGAACTGGAGCGCCCGAGCGCCGTGGCCCAAACCCCCGAGCCGAGCGCCGAGGAACTGAGCGCCCTGAAAGAACTCGACCCCGACGGCGTGCGCTTTTCGGAATTTCGTGTATAAACCGCAAACTTTCGTTGAGACAACGAGAGCCCATTCGCCACATGACGCCAGTCTCTTTGTAGGCGACGGAATTCGGAGAATTTCATGAACAACGAATTGATGAATCGTTTGGGAAGCTATTCGACCTGCCAAGCGGCGGACGCGTTTGACAAATTGAATATCCGAGGCCACATGCCCGACATCATCCTGTTATCCCCGGATTCGGATTATCGAATGGTGGGGGAAGCGCATACAGTTCGAATGGTTCCCGCGGGCGGCGGCCCTCTGCCAAAGCGCGAGGTGCACCACATCGACGCGGCGCCCGAGGGAAGCATCGTCGTCATCAGCATCCCGCCCGGGGTGACAACGGCCAATTGGGGCGGGATGATGACCACCCGAGCGAAGGTAATGAACCTCGGCGGAGTCGTTCTCGACGGCAGGGTCCGGGACATCGAGGAGCACCGACATATGGGATTCCCCGTGTTCGCCAGAGGAGTATCCGTTCACGGCAGCGGCGGATATACGGTTCCCATTACCGTAGGGGAACCGATCAATTGCGGGGGCGTAACGGTAAGGCAGGGAGACGTCATTCTGGGCGACGTCAACGGCGTGGTCGTCATCCCTAAGGAAAGGCTCCAGGAAGTCATCGACAAGATGGATGAACTGGCGGAAATCGAAGAAAAAATCACCGAGGAGTTGGAAAAAGGAATGAGCATCGGTGAGGCATTCGCCAAGCACCGAAGCTAGTACGAGGGCACGATAGCCGACTGAAACATGACCCTGATAAATCCAGCCGAAAGACGCATCCACCTAGCGGCGCCGGGTGAATCTGATATAATGACCTCAACAACTTCGGATATCCGCCCCAGATATATCCCGATAAACCCAAGATGAACCTAACAAACACGTCCTCCCATATACTCCCCTTGCGGACTCTTGTCATCAGTCTCGCTTTTTCCATTGTCCTGAGTGGATGCGGATTTTTGCCCACCCCAACGAGCCGTTATTTCAATGATGACGATTTATACGGTATCGCCTCCTGGTATGGAAACCCCTACCACGGGCGCAAAACGGCGAACGGCGAAACGTACGACATGCACGCTCTCACCGCAGCGCACCGCACCCTGCCTTTTGGCTCCATCGTACGGGTGCGCAGAAGTGACGACGGGCGGGAAGTGCAAGTGCGAATCAACGATCGCGGCCCTTTTTTCATAAGCCGGGTTATCGATCTCTCACGAGAGGCGGCCCGCAGAATCGGTATGTTGCGCAAGGGCACCACCGAGGTTCACATCGAACCCCTCTACATTCCCCGGGAACCGAACCCGAAATGGATGATCCTGGTGGGCGGGTTCATGGAAAAAATAGAAGCGCAGGAATTCGCAGATCATTTTCACCGCAACGGCGCGATCTCGGAGATCCGGCCAGGCTGGCATGGAAACTACGACCATTACCACGTACAGATCAAAGGACTTGTAGGCGAGAGCAAAGCGAAGCGGTTGGTGGAAAGACTGCAGCGCAACGGGTACGGGGCATTCATCGTGCGAGCGAAATAAAAATTCAGGCCCTATCGAGCGCCGTTTTGATCGCCTCCAAATTCGTGAGCGGTTCCTTGCACGTGAAATTTTCGCATAGGTAAACGGTGGCCCGTCCATCCAACATGGATTTCCCATCGAGCACGGGCACTGTGGCGTCTGCTTCTTCGTCAGAAGCTTCCGATTTGAATGCCAAAACCTTGTTGGGAATAAAGCGGGAATCGACCGCCCTGAGAGCCGCGCGCGTATCTTTCGAATCCCTCTCGCCGACGATCGCCACCTCCACCGGAGAATCGAGATAAAAGTCCAGCGCCACCAGCATCATATGGAAAGCGGCCGGCACGCGGCCCAGGTAATCGCCAAACGAGCGCAATACGCCCTCCCCGCGTTCTGCGAATTCCGCCTCGCCCGAGAGTTTCGCCAGCTTCAACAAACCCAGCGCCGCTATCGAGTTCCCGCTCGGGACGGCGCCGTCTTGCGTCATCTTCTTCCTGACGATGAGCCGCTCGTGATCGTGGGCCGTAAAGAAGAAAGCGCCGCCCGCATCATCCCAATAGCGAGAAATCATCTCCCGCGCCAAACCCGAAGCCGCTCGAATCCACCGGGGCTCGAAGCTCGCCTCGTATAAATCCACCAAACCGACAATCAGAAAAGCATAATCATCCAGATACGCGTTGAACTTGCTCACGCCTTCGCGGTGGCTTCTCAGCAGGCCCCGCTCATCGCGCATGTTGTTCAAGATAAAATCCGCCGCCTTGCCCGCTTCTTCCACGTAGGGGGGATGTTCCAAAATCCTGCCCGCCATGGCCATCGAGCCGATCATGAGTCCGTTCCAACTGGTGAGAATTTTATCGTCCAGACCCGGCTTCACGCGCCTCTCACGCACGGCAAAGAGCTTTGCGCGCCCTCTTTGTAAAACATCAAAGAGCTTCTCTTCCGTGATGCCCAGCTCTTCGGCGAAAACGCGGGGTGGTTTCTGGATGAACAAGGCGGAAGTATTGCCCTCAAAGTTGCCCTCCTCCGTCACGCTGTAGAACCGGCAGAATATGTCCGCTTCTTCCTTGCCGAGAATCCCTTCTATTTCCTCTGGACGCCACACGAAGAACTTGCCCTCCTCGCCCTCGCTGTCGGCGTCCTGCGCGGAGTAGAATCCTCCGCCCGGGCTGGTCATCTCGCGCAAAACGTAATCGAGCGTATCCGTCACCACGGAGCGGTAAAATGCGCTTCCCGTCGCCTGGTAGGCCTCGAGGTAGACTCTGGAGAGAAGAGCGTTGTCGTAAAGCATTTTCTCAAAGTGCGGAATGAGCCAGTAAACATCCACGCTGTAGCGGTGAAAACCTCCTCCGAGTTGATCGTACATCCCGCCCAGCGCCATTCTTTGAAGCGTTACCTCAACCATTTTCAACAGTTCCTGATCAGGAGAGCGCTTCCATTTCCTCAAAAGCAGCATCAGCGCCATGGAGGGCGGGAATTTCGGAGCGCTCCCGAAACCACCCCAGGCGGAGTCGAATCGCTCCTTCAGTTCCTGCGCGGCCTGCTCTATCCACTCCGCTTTCAAATCACCTTTTGTTGCCGTAACGACTCCCATTTGCTGCAAATTCGCTGTTAGGCTCTCCGCGTTATCCTGCAACTCCTCCTGTCTCGTTCGATACACCTCGGCCAGTCTCAAGAGTACGTTCTTGAAACCGGGTCTCCCCCATTTGTCATGCGGCGGGAAATAAGTACCTCCGAAAAAGGGCCTCAAATCCGGGAGCAAGAAAACGCTCATGGGCCAGCCGCCCTGGCCCGTCATCATCTGCACCGCCTCCATGTAGATGCCGTCGATATCGGGGCGTTCTTCCCGATCCACTTTGATGGAAACGAAATGCTCGTTCAGGATTTGGGCGATTTCTTCATCCTCGAAACTTTCATGCTCCATCACATGACACCAATGGCAGGCGGAATAGCCGACGGACAAAAAAATGGGCTTGTTTTCTTCTCTTGACTTGCGGAGCGCATCCTCTCCCCAGGGATACCAATCCACCGGATTGTATTGATGCTGCAAGAGATACGGGCTCGTCTCCTGCGCGAGACTGTTTTTCTGCCGGGGCTGATTCATGAATTCCTCAGATGGGTGGGAGAAAGTCCATTTGCAGAGAAAAATACCCGCCGACAGGGTATGGGAGAATGCTCAACAAAACAATTCGGGCTGGGGAACGATTTGCGCATACGTCTCCACGCGCCCATCTCCGCGAATGTGCAATATATTTTCATTGCAATTCTCCGCCCAAGCGGCGGATATCAGATGCAGGCGATGGCAATTTCTCGGGTTTTCCTCCGCGCAAAGAACCGCCGTTGGCTCTCTTTTCACCTGCGCCCTCAGGCGCGTCATAGCGTGGATGAAATCTTCCCTGCATCTCACCTTCATCCAGCTGATGCGTCCTTCGGCGTCAAATAATTCGGGATTTCGTCTGAAGTCGCGTTTTCCGCCGAACGCTTCTCCCTCCCAGAAGTATGCGATGTCTCGCGACGAGAGGCTCTGGTCCATCCTCTCTCTGTTGAACTGCGGATTTCTCCTGCTGTATGGGATGCTTCGCACGTCCACCACGCATGCGATTCCGTGGCGGAGCAGCAAGTCCAGGAATTTCCCGGCGCAGTGGTTGCTGTGGCCTATCGTCCAGAGCGGGTGCTTCAAGCGAAACCCCCCATGAACGTCGCCGCAATCTCGCATCCACGATGAAAAATCTCCACGTCGATATTCTCATCCGGCGCATGAGAGTTCGAATCGGCATTGGCGAGGGGGAACCAGACGGACGGAATGCCTAAGTCTCTTGTGAACATGCTGTCGGGAACACTGCCGCCGAAGTTCGGGTAGATGACCGGCTCGACCCCGTCACAGCCGATGGCCTTGATTACGTTCTGCACGTAAGGAGCGTCCGCCGGTGTTTTGCTGGCGTCGAATGTGGCCATCTTGCGCACCTCGATGTCTTCGAACCCTTCTGCCTTCAAAAACGAACACACATCCTCAAAAAGTCTTTCCGGGTCCTGTTCCACCACGAGGCGGAAATCCAGCTTTGCGCGTGCGGAACCCGGGAGAATCGTTTTCATCCCATCGCTAGAATACCCTCCCTGAAAACCACAGATGTTCAGATTCGGCCGGGTGAGAGATTTCGCATAAAAGGCGGAAAGTTCCGGAATCCGGTAAACCCCATCGCCGATGACGGCCCGAAGTTCCGCTTCCGGGTCGGGGATTCCCTCCAGTGCATCCTGGTCCGCATCGCCAATCGGCAGCACGGAATCGTAAAATCCGGGCACGCGTATCCAGCCCTCATCATCTCGCAGACATTGCACGGCCTCCATTAGCCGCCAGAATGGATTCGGGACAGGCCCGCCGTACGTCCCGGAATGAAGGTCCTTTCCGACGCCGTGCGAGATCAGTTCGATGTAGAGCAATCCCCGGCAGCCCAGCGAAAGCGTCGGCCTGCCAGAGGGGTGCAAGGAGCCATCCGATGAACAGGCGATATCCGCCTTCAACAACTCCTTGTTCTCCTGGATGAATTTCCTCAAGCTGGGAGAGCCCATTTCCTCCTCGCCCTCTATCAAAAACTTGAGATTGACGGGCAATTCCGTGTTCGTCTCATGGTAGGCCTCAACCGCCTTGATATGGGCGAAATGCTGGCCCTTGTTGTCTCCCGACCCACGTGCGTAGAGGCGGCCATCGCGCACTTGGGGCTCGAAAGGCTCGGAACTCCAGCCCTCGGACATATCGGCCGGCTGAACGTCATAGTGGCCATAGATCAGCATGGTCGGAGCATCCGGTGGCCCTTTCACTTGCCCGTATACGAGCGAAATACCCTCGGTCGGCAGAATCCGCGCCTCGATGCCCGCGCCACTCATCAACCTCGCCAGATGCGACGCCGCCTCTTCCACTCCGACGCCCAAAGTGCTGATAGAGGGAATTTTGAGATATTCGATGAGTTCCGCCAGACTCTGCTCCCTTCTGGCCCGCAGAAAATCAATCACCGCCGACATTCCACCCTCCTTCACAAAGAGCCGTTTCGACGAGGTGTTGCCGAAATCATCGACCCGGCTTATTCTGAGAGATAGCTTGAACCTGCCGAATTCTTTTGCCGCCACGCAAAAATTGGATTTCGCATGATTCGATCTGTAATTAGCATAATTCATCGCACCATCAAGGTCATCCGCTTAGGGCGTCTTCTGCTTTTCATGCTCGCTATACTGATGGTGACCAGTTGCGCCCGGCCCCGCACCTTGAACCTTGCTCCTGCTCCGGAGGGAAGCTACGACCATCAGGAAAATTATATCGAACTACCATCAAGCATCGAAAACGCCTCGATTACGGGGTATCTGGTGCGTCCCTCGGAAAAGGGGAGATTCCCTTGCGTCGTATTGCTGCACGGGAAAGGCGGTTGGTGGCGAGCATACATCCGCTACGCCCGAAAACTCGCGAGCCATGGGTTCTCATCCTTGGTCATCAATTATTACTCGGTGCACCAGGTGGACCTGGAGGGTCTTAGAACACCTTTCGTCCAACGAAAATCGAATTTCGAACGCCAGAATGAAGACATTAACCGAGCCGTTTCCGCTTTTGCTAAAAGCGCGCATTGCATACACAACAAGGTCGGTCTCATCGGATTCTCACTCGGCGCGGACAAGGCGTTCCGTGCGGCCGCGTCGCTTCCGGTCATAAAGGCCGTGGTGGCGTATTACGGCCCTTATGATTATGAGGCTCTCATCAAGAAGCGAATCACCTCCGTCGTTCTCGCCCTGGCGACCGAAGATCTGCTGCGCTGGAAAAATTATCTGGAATTTCACAGTCCCGCCAACAAGATCCAGAACTCAAAAGCTTCCGCCTTGATATTCCACGGCGTGACGGACGGAATCATTCCCGTCCAGCAATCTTTCACGATGATGAAAAGATTAAGAGCGAGAAAATCGGGCTACGCCCAATTGAAACTTTACGAGGGAACCGGCCACAATTTCGTACTCAGAAGAAGAACGCCCCGGGAAAGAGAAGACTCGATTCGCCTCGCATTGATTTTCCTCAAAAACCACCTGCCCCAATCAAGTGAATCACCCAAGGCGCAAAACGTGGTCGATACACGCGCCGATCTTGCTCCCCCAAACGACAAACAAGGCAGTTGACACATCATGGATACGACACCGGACGGCAGACACGGCAAGAGGGAAACCTGGGTACGCGAATGGGTGGGTTGGAGTGAACTCACTCCCGCCGGGAACGTTGAAGCAGGGGCGTGGGGCACATGGAAGATCACTTACCACGTCGGCAGATACGGCGTGGACGATGGCGGGACTATCGTCCTTTCTCGCCGTTTCGCCAGTGATTGGGCCAAGCCGCAAACTGACGCACCCGGTGAACCTCACTATGCGAGTGTGAAAACGAGTGGAAGCGCCTCCCTGAGGGTAAGATGGGACCCGAAATCGAACATCAGGCCCTGGCAGCAAGGTCTGGCCATTGATGTATTCGATAGCTATCTGGCGGAAGGCGATACGGTGACCATCGTTCTAGGAGACAAGAGCGGAGGCAGCGTGGGAACACGCGCCCAGACTTTTTGCGAGAAAAACTTCCGCTTCCGGCTCTTCGTCGATTGCTTCGGCTCGAATCGGTTTATCGAAGCGGCTGATACGCCAGCCTTCTCAATCGTACCGGGAAAACCGGCCCGTCTCGTCATCCATGGCGCGACGGAACAAGCCCCAATCGAGACGTCCTGGATGCAGGTAAAACTAGAAGACATATGGGGAAATCCATGTCACGGCTTAGATGCGGAAGTCTCTCTCGCCGCCGAAGGAGCTATCTGCGAAGGATTGCCCGCCGTCGTACGGTTCAAAAATGACGAACCCGCCGTCCTTCGAATTGAGAACCTACAATGGGAGCCGGGCAAATGGGGACGCATACAGGGCGACGCCGGAGCCGGCATCCCTCCGGCATACAGCAATTACGTGTACGCCATGGAGAAAACCCATCAATGGCGTCCATTCTGGGGCGACCTCCATGGTCAAAGCGAAGAAACGGTAGGCACAAATACCGTGGATGATTATTTCGCATTCGCCTGCGACATGGCCGGGGCGCAATTCTCCTGCCATCAGGGAAACGATTTCCAGGTTACGAAAGATACCTGGAGCGCCATTCGAGCGGCCACGAAGAAATACAACCAGCCGGGCCGCTTCGTCACGTTCCTGGGCGTCGAATGGTCCGCCGTGACGGGCATGGGCGGGGACAGGAACGTCATGTATCTCGGCGACGATGGCCCTTTGCACCGAACGAGTCACTGGCAACTGGATGACTGGACCGACCAGGAAACGGACAAATACCCTCTTGATGCCCTATACGATGCTATGGGAGGACGCAGAGATGTCATTCTGATTCCCCACATCGGCGGTAGGCGGGCGAGTTTGGAATATCACCACCCAAAACTCGAACGCGTCATGGAGATATATTCTTCTTGGGGACGATTCGAATGGTTCGTTGAGGAAGCCCTGGATAAGGGCTGGCGCGTTGGCATCACGGCTGGAAGTGATGGGCACAAGGGGCGTCCCGGAGCCAGCTATCCGGGTGCCGCCATTTTCGGCGTTTATGGCGGCTATGCCTGCATCTATGCGGAAGAGCTCACGCGTGAGAGCCTTTGGGAAGCGATTCAGGCCAGGCGCGTCTATGCAACCACGGGGAAGAAAATTCACCTTTCCTTCTCGGCTGGAGACCATTTCATGGGCGAGGAATTTGAAGCCACCGAACCCCCGGTGTTCAATGTCCGAGCCATGGGTGAATGCGGTATCGAGTCGATAGAATTGAAGCGCGCCTCGCAAACCATTTTCTCTTACCGCCCGAAAGATGCGACCGCCCAAAATTCAGACTGGTTCCGAGTCTCCTGGAGCGGCGCTCGCATACACCAGCGCAACCGTCAAACCCACTGGCGAGGCGGCTTAAAAGTGGATAAAGGAAAAATCGAGGAGCCCAGAAACTGGCAAGTGGATAACCTCGAAGAAGGCATACAGTCGGTCGATGAGCGGAGCATCCGGTGGTTGAGCCGCACGACCGGGGATGCAGACGGCGTCGAGTTCCGCCTTTCTAACGTAGAGGACGCAACGCTATCCTTTGAAACCGAAGTCGTTTCTTTTGAGGTGAAACTCGATGACATCGGAGCCCTTCCGTATGTGGTGGAAGCAGGCGGTGTGCGCCAACAGGTGGAAGTCCAGCGCATCAGCCCAAAGCAAGGGAATCCGTACGCAAGCGTCAGTTTCGATGTAGACGAAAGCGATTTTCATGACGGCTGGAACCCTTATTTCGTCAGGTTGATGCAAGAAGACGGGGCATTTGCCTGGAGCAGCCCAATTTTTGTGAAAAAGGTGAAAAAATGACAGCTTACAAACTACCCGCTCTCGATGAAAATTGGCAGCGGGCGCTGGCCATAGTGGCGCATCCTGACGACATGGAATTCGGCGCTTCGGGCGCAGTCGCAAGATGGACGGCACAGGGCAAGGAAATCTCATACATCCTGATGACTAGCGGAGAGGCGGGCATCGACGGCATGTCGCCGGAAGAGGCGGGACCAGCGAGAGAAGAGGAAGAAATAAAAAGCGCCGCCATCGTCGGAGTGCAACAGGTGGAATTCCTGGGTTATACGGATGGGATCATCGAGTACAATCTGGATTTAAGACGCGACCTCGCGCGAAAAATCAGGGCATACCGCCCTGAAATCGTAATCACCCTCTCTCACCATCTTACCTGGCCGGGTGGCCCCCTGAACATGGCGGATCATCGCTGGCTCGCTTATGGCGTGATGGATGCGAGCCGCGATGCCGGAAACCGCTGGATTTTCCCCGAACTGCTGAACGAGGGGCTGGAACCATGGATGGGCGTGCGCACGGTATTGCTCAGCGGCTCCCCGGAACCTACGCATGCCGTTGACGTCACGGAGCACCTCGAGCAAGGAATCGCATCCTTACAAGCCCATAAACTCTACATCGACAATCTCGCCCAAGGGTTCGACCCCGTTGGTTTCCTGACGCAAGGGGCCGTTGAAACGGGCAAACGCGCCGGATTTCAATATGCGGTATCGTTCGAAGCAATCTCGATATGAATTTCTAAAAAAAAATCGCCGCTCAAGGCTATATCTTCTAAAGCGAATTGGGTAGTATTCGCCTGCGGTTGGGCTGTACGCCACTATCTTATTGATTCATTCATCTAACGAGGAAATGAATGCTTGACGACGCAACAAAACAGGAGTTAAGGGAAAAACACTACAACGCGACAGTCGTGGATATCGTCTGGCAGCATGAGATGCTCGCATGTTTTCGCGTAAAACCCGATTTCGATTTTCCCGAATACAAATCGGGGCAATATACGACGCTGGGCCTCGGCAACTGGGAGCCCCGCCACAAGGGCGCCGTCAAAGAGAAAGAACTCGACGAGAAGAGAATCAGGCGATTGGGCAGACGCGCCTATTCCGTTTCTCACCCGGTGGTCAACGGAGCGGGAGCACTATATCCGCCGAAAGACCTGGATTTTCTGGAATTCTACATCGTTATGGTCATCGGCGAGGAAGGAGAACCCGCGCCTTTGCTCACCCCGAGGCTCTTTCTCTTGAAACCCGGGGACCGCATTCACATGGGCCAAAAATTTACCGGCGAATACACACTCGAGTGCATGAACGATATTCGGGATAGCGACAATTCTCTTGTCGTCTTCGCCGGCACCGGAACCGGAGAAGGACCACACAACCATATGATCTGGGAGCTTCTACGCTCGGGCTACAAAGGTCAGATCGCCAGCATCAACGTCGTGCGTTACAAGAACGACCTTGCATACGAACCCCTCTACAGAGAACTCGAGAAGAAATATCCCCAACTCTCGTATCACGCACTCACCACGCGCGAGGCGGATACCGTCAACAACAAAGTATACGTGCAGGATTATCTGGCTACGGGCATGTTCGAGGAAAACCTCGGCCGCAAGATGGACCCCGCGAACACGCACCTGTTCCTGTGCGGAAACCCCGCCATGATCGGCATCCCCAAGGTTCGCGAGGGCGAAAAGATATGGCCCGAAGGCGCTCCGGGCGTCATCCAGATTATGGAAGATCGCGGCTTCACTATGGACTACGGACGAACGAAAGGAAATATTCATTACGAGAAATACTGGTAAGACTTGCGTTTCATATATCACCTCGGCTCTCGTAGACGAAAACCCCTGGAGGCACCATGCCCGATCTTATCCATGAAGCCGAGGGCGCACTCTCCATCCTGAAGTTCAACAGAAAAAACGTTCGCAACGCCATCAACGAAGAGATCATGCAGGGACTCTCAGATGCTTTGGAAAACCTAGAGGCATCTCACGAATTGAGAGCCGTTATCCTCACAGGCACGGGCGAGGAAGCGTTCTGCTCCGGGGGCGACTTGAAGTGGCTTCAGTCTTTTGAGTCCCGCGAACAGGGGATAGGCATGAGCAGGAGAATGCAGAAAATCCTGGGGCGTCTGTCCGCTTTGCCGGTACCCGTCATAGCCGTCTTGAACGGATACGCCCTCGGCGGTGGTACCGAAATCACCATGGCCTGCGACATGCGAATAATCGAAGATCACGCCTACATGAGCTTCAAGCAAGCCCGCGTGGGTCTTATGACGGGCTGGGGAGGCGGGGGACGCCTTCTGCGCGCCATCGGCTATGGCCGCGCGATGGAACTGTTGACGACATGTAAAGAGTTGCGCCCCGAAGATGCACTGAAGATGGGACTCGCCAATGCCGTAGTCGCCACAGGAGAGGGCCTTCGCTTCGCCAAAGCGATGGTAAAAGAAATTTCCAAAAGCGCTCCTGGGGCGATTCGTTCGTTGAAGGAATTACTCTTGTTCGGATTAGAAAATAGACTGGATAAAACGACTGATTTAGAATCGTCGCTATTCGCGGATCTCTGGGTGTCAGAAGATCATGATGAGGCGGTAAAAGCGTTTTTTGAAAAGCGAAACCCCGTTTTCAAGGGGAGATAACTGCAAGATGACAAGAGAACATCCACTAGTAAATACTCGTTCTGGTCTCGCCGTCGATAGCGCCTATGGCCCGGCAGATATGCCCCAAGACTACCGGCCGGGCAAACCAGGGGCCTATCCTCTCACACGAGGCATTCACCCCGAAATGTACAGAAAGCGCCTGTGGACGATGCGCCAGTATTCGGGTTTCGGAACCGCCGAAGAAACGAACCAGCGGTACCGCTTTCTGCTCGACGAGGGAAACACGGGGCTTTCCGTCGCTCTCGACTTGCCAACCCAACTAGGACTGGACAGTGATAATGAAAAATCAGCCGGCGAAGTCGGCAAAGTCGGCGTAGCCATCGATTCGCTGGCGGATATGGAAACTATATTTCAAGGCATCCCGCTTGATAAGATCAGCACGTCCTTCACCATCAACTCAACCGCCGCAATCCTCTACGCCATGTACGTCGCGGTCGGTAAGAAGCAAGGCGTTTCACCCACGCAACTTACAGGCACCATCCAGAACGACATCCTGAAAGAATACGTTTCCCGCGGCACTTGGATATTTCCACCTGACCCATCCCTGAGGCTGATTGTCGACACCGTTGAATATGGCGTGAAGAACACCCCGAGGTTCAACACCATCAGCGCAGCGGGCGCTCATTTCAGGGATGCCGGCGCAACCGCCGTACAGGAAGGTGGCCTTACGCTGGCGGACGCAATCGTCTATGTGGAAAGATGCCTTGAGCGAGGGCTTGATATCGACGATTTCGCCCCCCGGCTCAGTTTTTATTTTTACACTCACATGGATTTTTTTGAAGAAATTGCCAAATACAGGGCCATGCGGACGCTTTGGGCCAAAATCATGCGAGATCGATTTGGCGCAAAAAACGAGAGAAGCCGGCTTTTCCGTTTCGGCGTCGTTTGCGGCGGCAGCACCCTCACCGCGCAAGAACCCGAAAACAACATTGTCAGAGTCACCTACGAGGCGCTGTCTGCGGTGCTCGGCGGTGCCCAAACCATCTTCACTTGCGCTTACGACGAAGCCCTTGCGTTGCCGACCGAAGAAAGCGCCCTGCTCGCCCTGCGCACCCAGCAGATTATCGCCCATGAGAGCGGCGTGCCCGACGTGGCGGACCCCTTTGGCGGCTCATTTTACCTGGAAAATCTAACTGCCCGCATGGAAGACGAGATGGCGCGGATTATCGAAGACGTGGAAGAGCGCGGCGGCATGGTCGAGTGCATCCAGCGGGGCGTAGTGCAAAAGTGGATAGCGGAGAGCGCTTTCCGCTGGCAAAAAGCGGTGGATGTACAGGATCAGACCATCGTCGGCGTCAATAAATACGTGAGGGAGGAACCTCCCTCTCAAGAGATATTCATGATTGACCCTGAAATTGAAGAACGCCAGAAGATACAACTGAAAAAACTGAAGAAAGAGCGAGACGCCCTGCGGGCGGAGCAATGCCTCGAACGACTGGAAGACGCCGCCCGGGGCGATGAGAACCTGATGGAGGCGATTTCCGAGGCTACGGAAGCCTATGCCACTATCGGAGAGATTACGGACGTGCTGCGCGGGGTTTTTGGAGAATTTCAGGAACCCGTGGCTTTCTGATAAACCCCACGCCGGAACGCCCTTGCTCATCCGGGTAAAACACGGAATAATCACTATCAAGAAAAAATATCCCAAAAATAAGAGTTCAGAATCCTACACGGCATATTCATAGGAGGTGGCGACAAAAAATGTGGACAGACGCAAAAAACGGGAACAACTCGGCAACGGATTACAAGTACAGAAGCGCTGCCGTTGCTCTGAATAGCGGAGACATATCAATCGAGGAAAAATCTTGCGAGGATTTAGAAGATTTTCTGGGCGGGATCGGCAGACTTTTCAAGATTCTCTCTCATTATGACGTATCTGACCCCTACGCCCCCTCCTCCCCTCTCGTCATGGAGCTCGGCTGCTTCTCGGGCACGAACCTGATGACGGGGCTGAGAACGTTCTTCGGCGGCTACAGTCCGCTCAAAAGCACGCTCGCCGGCGCGCCTTCCGCTATGTATTCGGCAGGCTCGGGCAAATTCGGAACCAAGGTCGCCTGCGCGGGCATTGATGAAATCATCTTTACCGGCAGGAGTGAGAAGCCCATTACGCTGGTGATCAAGAGCGATACCCTCGGCGGCCCGGCAAGCCTGGAACTCGTGGACGCCTCATCCCTTCTGGGTATGGATTCACACGAAAAAATGATGACGCTCGCCGACGAATACGACGATGCCCACTTCGCCGTCATCGGCCCGCCAGGGGAGAATTTTGAGACGAACCGCATGGCGTCCATTGTCCTGAGCACGGAAAATCAACTCAAAACGAGGGAATGCAAACCGAGGTTCTGCGGGCGTGGCGGTTTCGGCGGCGTGATGGGTTCCAAGAACCTCATCGCCATCGTCGCGCAGGCGCCCGACGACAAGTCGGCCGTCACGAATGTCGTCAAAGAGGCGAACAAGGTCATCTCCCGGGGCGCCGGCTCCAAAAACTACCGAGACGCCCATAAGGCAGACGGTGGCGGCGGCACGTGGCGGAACATCGCGGGTCTCCACCCGATGGGCTGTCTGCCCGAGAGAAACTTCTGGGCGCCGGGGAACGATGACGCAGTTCAACTCTACCGCGGCAGCTTTGAAGAACCCTACGTCATCAAGGACGAATCCTGCTTCAAATGCGGTATCGCGTGTCACAAAAACATCTACGACAGGCCCGAGGGAGAAACGGCCGAGGGCAGAAAAGCGAAGAAAGGTAAATTCAGGGTCAAATTCGACTATGAGCCGCTCGACCTCATCACGGCGAACTGCGGTGTCTACGACGCGGAAGAATCGCTCGAACTCGTGGAGTTGGGCGATCGGATGGGTTATGACGCCATCAGCCTGGGCGCCACCATCAGCTACGCCATGGAGTGGAACGAGCGGAACCCCGAAAAACCCGTTCTCGACGACATCCGCTTCGGCGACGCCAAAAAGATGGAAGAATTGATTCGAAAAGCAGCGGCGGGCGAGTGCGAGGAACTGGCCCAGGGCACCATGCGTCTGGCCCAGCAATGCGGCGACCTCTCCTTCGCCATGCAGGGCAAAGGTCTCGAATACCCGGCTTATCTGCCCGAAACCAACCCCGGCTATCCCTGGGCGCTGGCCGGCGGCCACATGAGCATGCGCACGTTCCTGCTCCTCATCCTGGATGGCCAGCAAACAGACATCGATTACTGGGAAAACGCCATCCTGAACGGCATCTACTATACGCGGGACGACCTCATCGGCACCTGTAAATTCGCGGGCGCGCCCAACGAGAACATCGTCGACAGCCTGAACGACATGTTCGACATGTCGTTGACCGAAGATGACGTGAACCAGGCGATTCGACGTTCTTACCTGAGAGGGCGTTTGCTGGAGAAAAAGGTGGGCTATACCGACGAGGAATACGACGTGCCCGCCCAAGTGTATGAGAGGGTGAACGAAAACGTCAAAATGCCCAGTTTCATCACGCGCGAGTTCATGGATGAGCTCAAAAAACGAACCGAGGCGAATTGGGACAGGCTCACGGAAGAAGAAGGAATCGCCCTTCCCGCCTAAAGCATCTGCTCTAAATCAAAAACGCCCTCCAGCGGTGTTCCCTGGGGGGCGTTTCCTTGTCATCGGATACTATCGAATTCTCTGTTGCGTAAAGCTAGACCCCCCGCTTGTCACCCCACAGCATGACGTGAAGCCGGGGGGTGAACCGAAAACCCCGCTCCATGGAAGCCTCCGCCAGGAAAAATAATCTGTGCTCCATCTGCTCGCGCGTATTACCTCCAGGCGAGATGATGACGCGGCTCCGCGGGAAATTACAAAAGCCGTATTTTTCGAGAACAGCCTCGACTTCATCGAGTTCATCCGCCCGATGAACCACGAATTTAAGATAGGGTTCTTTGGCTCGGCGCAGCCAGTCGAGAGTTTTGGGCTGTTTTTCCTCTGAAATCCGGGCCGATTTCAGCTTGGGCGAGACGTTCCATTGATCCACCATTTCGAGGACTTCTTCAGACGGCTGAACATGGCCGGCCGTTTCCACCTCCACCCTCAGACCCGCATCATGGAGCGACTCGACAAGTGTCGGGAATTGCGGGGATTCGAGCGGCTCTCCCCCCGTCACCACCACCTGGGCGCCTTCGTGTTCCTCACAAAAATCAAGAATTTCAGGGATCGTTTTCTCCTCCGCCGGAGGCCCCGACCAGGAATACTTCGTATCGCACCAGGCGCAGCCCACCGAGCAGCCCATGAGGCGAACGAAGACGGACGGGCGGCCGATGGTCGCGCCCTCACCTTGTAAAGAGAAAAAAAGCGGATCCGCAAGCGATACCCTGAAATCCGCTTTTTCCTTGATTTTTATCATCACGCCAGACCCGCTTCTTCACCCATGGTCTGAGGCTCTCGACGCAAGGATCGAAAGCGTAATAACACCGATCCCCGACTAGCCCAACGCCGCCGCTACGATCAGCCCGACGGCCAGGAAAATCGCGCCCACGACGATACCGACCGCCCTGTTTTGGTCTTTCGACAGCGCATCGTTCACCGAGAATGGCGTGATCCACTCGAAAATCTTGTACCCGATCATCAACAACGCGATGCCGACCAAGCCATAGACAATCGAAAGGAAGAGACCCGTGCCAATCCCCATTTTAGGCATTCCCTGGGCGAGCGCCAGGGTTGGCGTCATCAGGCTCAAAGCGGTTGCAATCGCGAACTTTTTCATGTGGCAAACTCCTTGTCGAGTGAAAGAAAATTCAACGTCGAGACATCATTCTCATAATGAAAATCAGGATGATGGGGAAGAGAAGCATCCGCCCCAAGCCGAGAAGGCCGAACCCGCCGAATCCCCAACCCCCCAGCATTCCCAAACCCATCCCCATGCCGAAACCGCCCAATCCGCGCCGGCCCGCGAACCCCCGGCTGTAGCCCCGGCCATAGCTTCGTCTGGAGAAAGAGCGCGCCCCGAAAGAACGCATGCGCCCGAAGCCGCCGAACGAACGGCCCCCGCCGAAGCGTCTGGCTTCCGCGATGGATGGATGAAGCACGGCGGCGGTGATGGCGGAGACTCCTATGGCGCCGCGTGCGATGGGCGTCAACGACACGGGGGCAAGCGCAATGAATGCGCCCGCAACAACGACCGAGAGACAGTAAACGGGGCGAAACAAACACGGCGCTGTTTTCAATGCGGCCTCGCGTAAGGGGCGATCAAATCAACGGCAGTAGCCTAGCAGGGCATGCCCGATTTCTCAATCATTCGTTCTTAATCCCATCTCCGGCCGGGCATATGGTTGTAGACGCTGTTCAGGATGCCGCCGTCGATGTCGAGACGCGAAGCCGTAATCCAGTCGGATTCCTCCGACAGCAGGAACAAGATGCCGTGCGCGATGTCCACCGGCTGGCCGACGCGCCCGAGCGGCGTCACGTCGCTCCTGCCTTTTTTGATCTCGGGGTCCTGCAGATAGGCGGTGAGCGGCGTTTCGGTGTGGCCGGGGCACACGGCGTTCACGCGGATTCCCTTGCGCGCCCATTCGATGCCCAACTGCTTCGAAAGCATGATGATGCCCGCCTTCACCGTGCTGTACGCGCCCGACATCCCGTAGGGCTGAACCCCTGCGTTCGACGACAGATTCACCATGACGCCCGGCCTTTCGTTCTCTATCAGCCAGCGGCCCGCCGCCTGACACATCAGGAACATGCCCGTAAGACCCACGTCCAGCACCATTTTCCAGCTCGCCAGGGGCAGATCGACCAGCGGGGCGGGGTCCATCTTGATGGCGCAGTTCACGAGGTGGTTCAGGCCGCCGAACTCGCCCACCGCGCGCTCCACCGCCGCCCGGCAGGACGCCTCGTCCGTCACGTCGAGCCGCTGGAACACCGCCTTGTCCCTGCCGAGCTCGGCCTCCAGTTCGACGCCCAACTCCTCGTTCACGTCGCCGATGAGAACGCGGCCGCCCTGCTCCACGTACATCTCGCAAGTCTTGGCGCCGATGCCCCGGGCGCCCCCGGCGACGATGCAGACATCTCCATCGAAACGGCCCATGCGGAACCTCCTCTCTCAAGTCGTCCTGTATGTGATTTCCCTGCCGCCCCAGTTCCTGCCGGGCGTATGGATCATCTTGCTCTCCACCTGTCCGCCGTCGATGGGCAGGTTCGCCGCCGTGATGTACCTCGCCCGCTCCGAGAGCAGGAACACGCACCCCTCCGCGATGTCCTCGGGCGTCGCCACGCGGCCCATCGGCACGACGGCGGCGCGGCCGGCGGCGGTCTCGGGGTCCTGGAACATGGCCTCGGTCATCGGGGTGCGCACCTGGCCGGGCGAGACGGTGTTCGCGCGGACGCCGCGTCCGCCCCACTCCACGCCGAAGAGCTTGCTCAGCATGATGGCCCCCGCCTTGCATATGCTGTATGCGCCCGCCAGGGGGTATGTCTGCATCCCGCCGATGGAGGAGACGAAGACGATTGCTCCGCTCCCCTTCTCCAGCATCACCCGTCCCGCCGCCTGGGCGCAGAGGAAATAGCCCTTGAGCCCGATGTCCATCACCATGTCCCAGTCGGCCTCTGGCAGGTCTTCGAGCTTTCCGGGCACGAGCTTGATGGCGCAGCAGACGAGGCCGTCTATCGTCCCGAAGGCGCCAGCGGCTTCGGCCGCCATGCGCTCGGCGTCGGCCTTTTTCGAAGTGTCCATCTCGATCAGGATCGCCTTAACGCCTTGTTTTTCAACCATGGAGACCGTCTCGGCGGCGGTCTCAACGTTGATGTCGGCCACGGCGACGTCCGCGCCCTCGCTTGCGGCGAGAACGCACGTGGCGCGGCCGATGCCGCTGCCGCCTCCCGTGACGATGACCTTCTTGCCTTCGAGCATGGCGCGCGATCCTCCAAAGGTTGATTATTCAATGTGTTACGGCTCCTGGCCGCCCCGTGAACCCTATTCTACGCGAGAGAGGCCCACCGGGCCAGCCCCTTCCCGACCGGGCGCTTACGAAAATTTTATATTATTATAAAACAACAATTTACATTTGATACCTGATTCGATTTCGAGACCTTCGGGGCGGACGCAGGTTTTCAGAAAAACCACGTTAATTTATCCAATAACCACGCTAATTTATCCAATTTTATCGAATTATCCAGCATGTGAAAACCAAGTCGTTGTTTTCAATCCGGTTGGGAGTCCACGAGGACAAATGTAATCAAGACGCAAGCGGGTTGGTTACGACCCCTGCGCACCCTGTCGCGGCCGGGTCGCGGCGACGGACCGAAAAGTCCGGGCGGCCCGCGCCGCCGCCGCCATCCGGGTCGGCCGGATATCCCTACGCATCCGTGGCAAAAAAGGGCGCCGCGGGACCGCTCCCGCGGCGCCTCCCGCCTCATTCGCCGCTGGCGCGGCTCACCACCGCTTCGAGCCGCTCAGGTACACGCCGCCTCCGGTCCCCGCGCCGCCGCCGGGTTCGGTGAGGCTGGCCTCGAGGCTCACCTCGGTATCCGCGCCGGACTTCCAGCGCGCCCCGGTGCGCCAGGTTTCACCGCTCCCGGTGAGCGCCACCCCCGTGTAGGGCGTCAGCAGGCCGCGCCAGGCGTCGAGCCCCCAGGCCGCCTCGGCCTCGAAGCCCGTTCCGGGCTCGAAGCCTCCTCCCGGCGGGAAGCTCCGGAGGGCTCCCGACCACAGATGTTCCGCGCCGCCCGCGGCCGCCCCCCATGAGGAGCCGGCGCTCAGCGAGAGCCCGCGCCCGTCCTTGCCCGGCGCGTAGCGCACCGAGCCGCTCACGCCCCATTCCCCGTAGTCGCTCTCGGAGTGCGCCAGGAGCCCCCGCGCGCTCATCTCCACCGAGAGGCCGCCCGAGGCGTAGCGTAGCGAACCGCCCAGCTCCAGGCCGCCGCCCGTCTCCGCGTCGCCACCCTCGTGGCGGAGCCCGAGCTCCACCGAGGGCGTCAGCACCGCGCCGCCGGCCAGGCGGACGGAGCGCGAGCCCTCGAGCAGGAGCCGCACCCGGCTCGTCTCCGCCTCGGCCGCCGCCAGGTCCGGCGCGGCGTCCGAACGCGTCCGCGTCACGAGCAGGTCCGCGCGCAGGGCCAGCTCGAACCCGCCCGGTTCGCGGGCGGGCAGCAGGACGCCCCGCGCGCCCGCGGCCGCCATGCTCGCGTCGAGGCCGGTCTCGTGCGAGACCCCGTCCGCGGGTTTCAGCGTCAGGTCGCCCTGCCCGTGGCCGACGACGCCCCAGAGCGTGAACACATCGCTCACCCGGTAGCGCGCATAGGGGTAGAAGCCGGTGAGGGCGCTCTCCACCTCGCCCGAACAGCCCGCGTCGCAGGCGCCCTGCGTCGCGTAGCTCCCCTCGCCGGAGCTTCGCGAGAGCGCCGCGCCCACGAGCCAGCGGCCGCGCTCGAAGTCCGCTCCCAGCGTCGCCGTCGTCACCTCGCCCTCGAGTGTGAGCGCATCTTCCGCGCCGTCGAAGCCCGAGTGCGCCCCCCGGCCCCAGACCGACCAGCGCGGGCCCGCCTTCACGTCCCCCGCGGAGGCGAGGTGGAACGAACTGGCCAGAAGCAGGGCGCCCATGTCGAACTCGCGCCAGTGCTGCTCCTCATCCTCCCCCGTCCGCGCGTTCAGGGCGCGGACGTACTTCCCCGCGCCCGAAAGGAACGAATCCCCCGCACCGGGAAGGGCATCCGGACCCCCCGCGGGAAAACCCTTCCCCTCCGCGGAGAGGCGATGGCCGCCCAGCCTCACGCCGGGCGCGGAAGCGCCCCGAAGGCGCTCGCCCACCGCGCCGACCACCTGGTCCGCCACCGTGCGCCCGAAGCGCGCCGTCCACGCCGCCGGGATCGGGTCGTCGTTGACGATGGTGCCGACCCCTTCCCCGTCGGCGATGGTCGCGCCCCGCGCGTCGGAGAGCACCAGGTAGAAGGTCTCCGGCCCCTCGTCGTGCCAGTCGCCGATCAGGTCGACCGTGACCGTCTTCCGCGTCTCCCCCGGAGCGAACGACATCCGGCCGTACTCTGTCTCGTAGTCTCCGTAGAGGCCGTACAAATCGCCCCTCGCCGTTCCGTCGCGCGTCGTGTAGCTCACGCTCACCGGGTGCGCGGCCGGCGGCGACAGCGTCACCGTGAAGTGCATCTCGCCCGAGGCGTAGGGGTGGCCCTCGTCCGCCTGGGCGTCCGACACGCGGAGCGCCGGCTCGGCCGCAGGCGGCGAGGGCGTCGTCGTCTCAGTCTCCTCCTCCGGTTGCTGCGTCGCGGCGCCGCCCCCTCCGAAGACGGTCAGCGTGAAGTCTCCCGTCCCGGGGTCGAAGGTCGTCGCCTCGATGGTGTACGTCCCCGCGTCGAGCGTGCGCCTGATGCGAGAATCGTACCCCCGCCCGCCGTCGTCGTCGTACTCGAGCGCCCTGCCGCTGCGCTGCTGGGCGCCGGAGCGGAGGTAGAGGAACGCGTCGGTGCGGGAACCGAGATAGATGGTCATCTCCCGGCGCTCCGCCAGCGTGAGCTCGTACCAGCGCGCGTGGCGGCCTCTGCGGTCGATCGAGTCGCATCCGGCCGCCCAGCGGCCGGTCACGCTGCCGTCCCCGGCGAGGCGCTGCGTGCACCGGGACTCCGACGGCGCCTGCCCCGGACCCGAGGCGGCATCGAGCGTCACCGACACCGGCGCCGAGGGCCGCCCCCGCCCGGCGTCGTTCACCGCGCGCACCCGGAAGCGGTAGGTCCTGCCGTTGGCGAGGCCCGTCACCGTGTGGCCGGTGGCCAGGCCGTCGCCGGCGTCGGTCCACACGCCGTCACGCTCGACCTGCCACCCGGTCACGCCGTCCATCGCGTCCCAGCGAAGCGTCACCTGCCGGTCGCCCGCCTCGGCCCCGAAGCCGGTCGGCTGCGCCGGCGCCGGCGCGGTCCTGCCCAGGCCGCTCACCGTCAGGGTGAACCGACCCTCGTCCAGGCGGCGATAGGTCGTCGTCTCGACGGTGTAGGTCCCCGCCGCGAGCGTGCGGACGATCCGCGAGTTCCGGCTGCCCCCCGCGTCGTCGTTCCAGGCGAGCGGCGTGCCGTCCATCCGGTCGACGCCCGACCAGAGGTAGAGCCAGGGATCGGCGTCGCCGGACCGGAGGTCGATGGTCACCGTCGACCGCCCGGCCAGCGTGAAGCGCCAGTAGCGCGTGGCGTGGCCGGCGCGCTTGGCCGACGCGCAGTCCGGCGCCCAGCCCCGGGTCCCGAAGCCGTAGTCCCCGGTCCAGCGTCCGGTCACGCTGCCGTCCCCGGTCAGGCGCCCGCTGCACACGGCCGGCGGCGGCCCCACCGGCGCGGCGGAGATCGCGTTCGACCACGGACCGGGCACCCACTCGATGTACCTCGTGGCGGGGCCCCGCCGCATGGCCCGCACCTGGAATTGGTAGGCGGTGCCGTTGGTCAGGCCGGTCACGACGCCGCTGGTGTCGCCGCCGTAGCTGCCCGGGAACCAGTCCTGCCTGACGATGCGGCTGCCCTCCAGCGCACGGTACTGGTAGCCCCGCGCTCCGGTAACCGTGGTCCAGCGCAGGGTCATCTGCCCGTTGCCCGGCTCCGCGCGCAGGTTGACGGGCGTCGAGACGCTGGCCGTCTGAAAGGTCACGCTCGCGATCTCGTTCGCCGTGTTGCAGCCCGTCGCCGAATACGCCTTGTAGGTGTAGGACGTGCCCGCGGTCAGCGAGCTCAGGTCCGCATGCGTCGTGCCCGCGGCGACCGAGGTGCAGGTCCCGGCGATCGGGGCGGTCCGCTTGTACCACCACGCGGACGTGTGATTCGTGATCGTCAGACGTGCACTCGTCGCCCTGATAGGATTGGCGGTGAGGGCCGGGCCAGCCGTCAGCGTCACCCCGCCGCCCCGCATCAGGTTCACCGGGGTCGAGTAGGTCGTGCCCGACTTGCAGTAGGCCAGCGCACGGTACTCGCCGGCAGAGGTCGGGGTGTAGCGAAGTTGGTAGACGCCGGAGCCTGTGCTCACGTAGCTTCCCACCCGAGTCGTCAGCGCGGTGCTCTTGTACCAGCCGATCTCGGCCGTGCCGGTCGTGCAGCTCACGACGCCCGGAGTCAGAACTCCTGTCAACCTGCCTCTCGCGAGACCGAAACTCTCGTTCCAGGCGTTGCTGCCGGAGGGCTTGTTGCGCTGGGCGTAGGTGTAGACAACGTTAGTCAGCACGGAACGGGTCAGCGTCGGGGGGGTGGGGGTCGTCGACTGGGTCGTCGCGTTGACGGTGAACTTGATGGAGCCGGTCCACGATCCCCACGGACTTGCGGAATTGGGTTTGCGGCGAGCAGCATTCGCGATGGTCGCGGCGCTCCACCCGCCGGTGCCGGTCTCCGCATTGCTATTGGTAAAATTAACATCTCTGGACTCAGCAGTCGACGAGGTTTTGACCTGTACAAAATAAGTGGTGTTGCCGTTCAGGGTGATGCCGCTCGCGGTGAGGGTCTTCTGTCCGGCGGTGTTGTCGATAGTGCCGGTCAGGTTGTTGCCGATCTGAGTCCCGGGATTGCTGGCGTTGGTCCCGGTGCCAGGGTTGTGGATCGATACAACCAACTGTACGGCATTACCGACGTTGGCTAGCACATCCAAGACGACGGAGTTCAGCGTGTACCTGTCGGTGGTGGTGCCGCCGGTGGTGAACGCATTGGCAAGCAAGGTATCAGCGTCTGCGGCAAAGTTGACGCTGGTGGTTTGCGAAATATTGCTGACGCTGACCGCCTGCGCCTGCGCCGGGGCGGGCGGCAGCAGGGCGAGGGACGCCAGCAGGGCGAGGGCGAGGAGGCCGGCGGCCCGGCGGGCGCTTCCCGCGAGGCGTCGGGCCGGGCTATCTAATCGGAGTTCGGAGTTCGGAGTTCGGAGTTCGGAGTTCGGAGTTCGGAGTTCGGAGTTCGGAGTTCGGAGTTCGGAGTTCGGAGTTCGGAGTTCGGAGTTCGGAGTTCGGAGTTCGGAGTTCGGAGTTCGGAGTTCGGAGTTCGGCTCTTACCCAATCTGGCAGATACCGCCGGGGCTGTCCACCTGGTCATGTCATCGCCTCCCTTACGTTTTTCTTGTTCACCTTTCCTTTCCCGGAGTTCCGAGACGGCGTCGATCCGGGCGGACCGCGCCGCCTCATGCTTTTACCATTTGTTATAGTATACACCATCGCATGCGATCTTTTGTTAAGTATTCGTGTTATTATCTCGTATTATGATGTGAATATGATAAAACTTGGCCCAAATCAGCAAAAAAATGCGGGCTTGCGGCGGGGCGACGTGCGGAACGGGGACATGAGGGAAACGGCCGCCCGGCGTCACTCCGGCGCGGCCATGCGGTAGCCGACGCCGCGCACGTTGAGGACGTAGGAGGGCGCGGCGGGGTCGTCGCCGAGCTTGCGGCGCAGCTTCTTGACGACGGTGCGCAGCCGCTCCGTACGGCCGGTGCGGCTCTCGCCCCAGACCCGGCGCAGCAGCGTATCGTAGGTCAGGACCCGCCCGGCGCCCGAGGAGAGCGCATGCAGCAGGTCGTACTCGGTGGCCGTGAGCCGGACCTCGCGGCCGGCCAGGGTCACGAGGCGCTGCTCGTGGCGGACGGCCAGCTCCCCGAGCACGAAGGGTTCGGGTCCGGCCCGCCTGCGGAGCGCGGCCCGGATCCGCGCCACGAGCTCCGTCGGCGAGAAGGGCTTGACGATGTAGTCGGCGGCGCCGCTCTCGAGCGCCCGGGCGACCGTCTCGTCGCGATCGTAGGCGGAGATGAAGATGACCGGCAGATCGGCCAGTCCGGGGACGGTTTCCATCAGTTCGATCCCGTCGGTCCCCGGGAGCATCAGGTCGAGCAGGACCAGGCGGGGCCTCTCGGCCGCGATGACGCGTGAGAGCTCCCGGTGGTCGGCGGTCACGACCGGGGCGTAGCCCGCCCCGGCGAGGGCGTCGCGGAGGTAGCGGAGCGTCTCGGGGTCGTCGTCCACCGCGAGTACGGTCATGGATTCGCTCTCCTCGCGGGGGGGACGGGAAAGGCCCGGGGCGGACGGATCGGCGGCCTCTTCGGCCGCGGGGAGCGTGAAGGTGAAAGTCGCGCCCCGGCCGATGCCCGCGCTCTCCGCCCGGATGCGCCCCCCGTGCGCCTCCACCAGCCCCTTGCAGATGAACAGGCCCAGGCCGTATCCCCCGCCGGCTCCGCGCTCCCCCTCATCGCCGCCGAAACCGGCATACTTCCGGAAAAGACGCGGCAGCTGCCCGGCCGCAAGCCCCCGGCCCTCGTCGGAGACCGAGAGCGCCACGTGCACGCCGTCGCGCTCCGCCGACACCCGGACGGGCGACGTCCCGGGAGAGTGCCGGGCGGCGTTGCGCAAAAGGTTGTTCAGCACCTGCTCGATGCGCTGGCGGTCGGCCATCACCCGGGGCAGGTCCGGCGGGAGGTCGATCAGCACGGCGTTGCGCCCGCCGCCCGAGACGAACGCGTTCCTCGCCCGCTCCACCAGGACGCCCGCGTCGGTGGGCTCGGGAGAGACCGACAGCCTGCCCGCGTCGATGAGCCCCGTGTCCAGCAGGTCGGCGACCAGGCCGATCATGTGATCGGCCTGCCCGTCGATGAGGCGGAAGAACTCGCGCATCTCGACCGGACCGAAGACCCGCCCGGCGCCGAGCACCGCGGCGGTCGAGCCCTTGATCGAGGTCAGCGGCGCGCGCAGCTCGTGGCTGACCATGCCCAGGAACTCCACGCGCATCCGCTCGAGCTCCTGGAGCGGCGCCATGTCCTGCATGGTGACGACCGTCGACACCACCGCGCCGTCCTCGCCGTGGATCGGCGTCGCGTTGATCAGCGCCGTGACGCTGCGCCCGTCGGGCACCGAGAGCACGACCTCCTCGGCGCGCACCGTCTCGGCGCCGCTCAGCACGGCCGCGAAGGGCAGCTCGTCGAGCGCGACCTCGCGCCCGTCGGCGAAGCGGCACATCAGCACCTCGAGCAGCGCCTCCACGGGGCGGCCCGCGGTGCGCAGCTTCTCCCCGATCCGCCTCATCTCCCGGTTGATCGACACCGGGGCGCCGGTTTGTGCGTCGAACAGCGCCACGCCGACCGGCGAGGTCTCGACCAGGGCCTCGAGGTCGGCCCGCGCGCGCCGCTCGGCGCGGTGCGCCCGCGCGTTGGCGAGCGCGGCCGCGGCCTGGCTCGCGAGAAACCCCAGCACCTCCCCGTCTTCGCCGGTGAACGCCCCGCCGCCTTCCTTCCCGGCCAGGAAAAGGCTGCCGACGTGCGTGCCGCGATGGCGCATCGGCGCGCACAGGAACGTCCGCCACGGCAAGCGGTCCGGGGAGAAGCCGAGCGCCCGCGCGTGGGCGCGCAGGTCCGTCAGGCGCAGCGGTTCGGCCAGATCGCGGAAGTGTTCGAGAAACCGCGGCCCCTCGGGCCAATCCACCAGCCCCCGGTGCTCCCGGGGGGCGATGCCCGAACTCCTGAAGCCGTCGGGCCCGCCCGACTCGTCGAGGGTCACGACGACGCCGTGGCGCGCGCCGCTCAGCCCGCGGGCGCTCTCGAGGACTTCGCGGAGCACGGTCCCCGGGTCGAGGCTCGAGGCGATGCGCCCCAGGGCCGCGCACAGCCGCGAGAAGCGCTCGTGCAGGGCCGCCTCGCGCCTGGCGTTATCGAATTCGGTCACTGTCGCGTCCTCCCCCCCTCCGGGGGGATATGCGGGTGGCGTTGCGCGCCGGTTCCGGTACCGGCGCAGGGTATTCGGCAAGAATATCACAGAAGTCACGAAATAAACACCGTATCTGACCTGAAAATCACCCTGAAATCATAAAAGCCCGTTGTCCGGGCAGCTTCGGGTAAAATAAAATGCAGTCTCACCCGGAACGGACCGGGAAAGGCCCCGGGTCCGCGTGGCGGGACGCGACGACGGAGAGGACTCGAGCCCGTGAAGAAGCGCGCCGCAAAACCCCCTCCGGTTCCGTGATCCGACCGCCGAGGGGAAGGGAGGCATCCGCATGAAGAGCACGAAGAGGCTGGCCCGGCGGGCGGCGCCCGCCCTCGCGCTGGCGGCGATGATGACCCTGGCCGCCTGCGGCGGCGGGGGCGGCGGATCAAGTCCGCCCGCGGTGATTCCACCGCCGACGCCGACACCAACACCAGATCCGACTCCAACGCCAGACCCGACACCGGACCCGACACCGACTCCGGATCCGGATGAGCGGCGCGGAGAGTTGGCGCTCCCCGGGCTCGAGCTTATCCCGCTGGATAAGATCAAACTCACAAACAGGGAAATACAGAAACAGTTCGTGGTGCTTGACGGCAGTAACGAAAATCATGAGCGCCCAGTTCGCGAAACGGCGTGCAAAGCGTATGTAACCGGCTGTAAGGATTCAAACGACTATTCCGGCAAGCTTATCGGAAGAAACGGCACCGTTCTGGCGAATCGGACAAATGGCTCAACGCCGTTTTCCTTTCTCGGGACGCGAGCTATTGCCGGTAGACCTGAAATAGATTGGTACTTACAGGAAATCCGAAGAATGGGTACGGTGAAAATTACTACCGAGTCAATACAGCCAGGATTGGGGGGTGTCATGGTTGAGCATTACGGCGCTTCATTGCCGTTTTTGTCGGTGATTGCTGCCGGTAATATACCAACCGATTCATTTACTGGTTTTGATGAGCAGTACTCAGCAAGGGCTCAAAATACTCGAAACGCCATCGCAGCTAACAAGGCGATATATGTCGCCGGGCATATGCGGGATGCGAACGGAAACTATATTCGCGATCCGTCTTCAAGCGGATGTAAGGGCGGCGACAGCGGATGTATTTGGGCGCCGTTCACTACTGAAGGTGTCGGAGTAGGTACCAGTCTCTCCGCTCCGAGGTTCGGCGCGGCACTTGCCTCAGTGCTTAGTGTGTTTCCTGACACGAAGGACACGGAACTTGCCCGTTTCGGCAAGGCGTGTGCCAAAAAGTCAGGAAACGGCATTGAGGCACTGCTTGCAAAATCAGGCGGCGTCGGCGTCGCCGACTTCACCTGCATGGGTAGTGTCGTCGGTTCGCTCACCAATCTGCCGACAGGCGCAACAACAACGGTGACTGTGAACGGACAGACCGTTACTGTCGGCGGAAGAAGTGTGTCACTTCCCTCAGAGGGGAGTGTCGCGTCATACATCACCAGAGAAGTGAGCAATGGTGCTGTCGGTCAGGCGATACCTGCTGGTGTGGCATACGCGCAGTTTGAGAAAGATGACGAAACCGCGCCTACCCGCATCAAACTAACCGGCTTTACCGGCAGTGATAACGGCTTTTCTTTAAACGCCGTGCCGAACAATTCAGGATCGCTATCCTTGGTCGGTCTGCAGAAAGCGGGAGATTTTTTCGCGCTTGCCGCCGTTGGGGAAAGGTCTGACTTTTTCGGTTTCTCCAAAGGACACGGAGAAGTCCTCAATGCAGAAATCTCCGCCGGACACAAAAACGCGTTCCTTCGTTTTGAAAAACAGATTTCAAACGGCGGGATAGATGTTCGGGATGCGGAAGGTGAATCATTCGGGTTCACGCTCCGTAAAGGATTTGACCTGACCGAGAGAGTGTTCCTGTCCGCCGCCGTCCGCGGCGACAGATTTCTCGGCGGGGAAGCAAGTATTCCGTTCGGCAGGGTTGATCTGTCAAAGAGCGGATGGGATCATCGCGTATCCCTGTCTTCCGACATTCTGGTTGACAAAAACGCCACCGTGAGTATCTCGGCGGGTACTCGCTTCCCGGCAACGGGAGACAGTGAAACAGACATATCCGCCAAATACTCCCTGCGCTTCTGAACGCGATAGAACTTTCTGCACGGCCCGGCAGGGGCGACCCTGCCGGGCCGTTTTGTACGTCATGGACTCCTGGAGGTGAAGTATGAAGATGGGGAAAGGTTCGTTGTTTTCGTTGCTGGCGGTCGTGGTCTTTCTGTTTCTTGCCGGTTGTGGCAACACGCGCCTAATCGATAAATGGTCATTTCACCTGGAAATAGCAGAATCAGCAAAATCGAAAGACGACTATGAGGTCACCTTCAAGGATGACAAGTGTCCAAACATAGGCCAGGAGCACAGTGGTTTTTCATTCTTGCTCTCCCGTTCAAGGAGGTCCGAAGACACGAAACGCGAGAAAAATTGCACAAACAAACCGTGCTGCACGGTTACGATTAAATATGATGGGGACTCTTTCGATATTTCCTCCACCAAAGGCAAAAAACATTTAATAGAAGTGAAAAAAATAAAGTTGCCTCGCTAGACGGGTCCGACGACGCGACACTCGGCATCCCGGGTCCCCTGCTTCCCGGCGATGGGAGAGCGGGAATCGTCCTTGTTTGACAAATATCCTTTGCGCTTTTGAATGCGGAGAACTTTCACGGCCCGGAGCGTTCGTTCCGCTAGGCCAATTTTTATTCATCACGGACTTTGGAGGTGAAAGCATGAGGACTCGGCACGGTTCGTTGTTTTCGTTATTTGCTGTTGTGGTTTTCTTGTTCCTTTCTGGTGGTTGTTCCAGCCCACGCATAGTCGACACATGGTCGTTTCAGTTAGAACTGGCAAAATCAGAGGCCCACCCGGGCTCCCATAAGATCACCGTCAAAGATGACAAATGTATGAACGCAAACAAGGGAAGCAGCGGTTTTTCAATCGACGGTTTTTTACTCGGCTCAACAGAGATTCAAGGAAGCAGGAAAGAGAAAAATTGCGAATTTGCTCCTGACCGCTGCTGCGAGGTTACAATTGGATATGATGGGGATTATTTCAACGCCTCCTCTAGAGATGGGAATATCAAAGGGAAAGAGCATCACGTAGAAGTGAGAGGAGTAAAGTTATCTCGCTAGGCTGGATGACAAGGCTGATCGGTCCTTAAGCCGTAAGGGAATTGGCCGGACGTGAACGAACGCCCTCTCGCCTTCCGGCTCATCAGGAAGGCGAGGGGGACTTGCCTCGGCAAACCTCAACCGGCGGTGGGAGAGTTCCGGCACTCCGGGTTCGTCGGGTATTTTTGCGCTCCTAATACGAAATCCCCCTCCGCGTCTTCTGGTTCGTGAAGGGGGTTTTTGTTCATAAGGGATTGAGGTGGTAGTGGCATGAGGGCTTGCAGTTCGTCATTCGCCCGTTTAGATACGGAGAAGTGTTCCCATCGGGCGTGAGATCCTGTTATCTTATTGATGTCATTGAAAAAGATTCATTGTTTCCAAGATCGTTTGGAATCCATAATCTGCGGTATGTAATCAAAACGAAAGCGCGCCAATTCAAACTCCAGCGCAGTCCGGCGGGTTTCTGTCGGTATCCGATGGTAAGCGTTCGGGCGGGCCGTGACAGATTAGGTTTCAGTACCGCCCGGATTCAACTTGAAGCCGACTTCCAGAAGATGAAGGCTGATACCGAAATGCTGTGCATATACCGCTTTGCCTAAAGATACTACTAGGCATAGATAGCGGACAAAGCCTTGGGCTGTACCAATTGCGTTTGGACAAATCATCGAACTCCCGCTACTCGAGTGCTTCCATCACGGCTTGGATGAACGCTTTCATCCGATGGGGTGAACGCCCTCTCCTGGCAGTATCACACTGTGCAGTATGCATCGGTTCTCGAACTCATAGGTTGAGCTGAAGTACGTGTCGTCAAACCATTGAACGTTATTAGCGACGTTATGAAAGTATCTGAAGCCTTTGGACTTCGCGACCGCCTGCGCAGGACTCTGGCTGAGAGGAAGACCGTAAGGACGAACATCACCTACGGGACAGCCACTATGGAAGAAATAGCCTATCTCCACGCAGATTCTGACAGCAAGCCTAGGTCTGTTGTATGGCCGGTCCTATAGCTATTGCTACCACGGAACATCGGACTAACTACTATAATATGTTACGCTTGGTTCCAAGAATAGACTTACATGTGAGATTGATTCAAGGAGCGCGATTTTATGTGGTTAACTATCTCCTCGGTTACCACTCCGCTGGCGTTAGCAGCTCTTTTCGTACTAATTGGGGCTGGTATTGTCCGATTGATTTTAAGGCAAAAGCCGACAGCCTTCGGCATGTTGGTAGTTCAATATGGTTTTTGGTTGGCGATTACATTAAGTGTGCTTGCAAACTTCGCATTTATTTATACAACAAGGCTATCAACTGAAATTTTGATTACTGGAGTCGTCCGTAGCGACGAGGGTCAATATTTGCCGAAAGTAATAGTCGACATTCCGGGAAAGGCTCGATCAATCACTGACGACAACGGGACGTTCACTATGAGCATCCCACGATCTCGTATAGCCCAAACATACAGAATAGACGCTTTCTTGCAGGGTTATCAGAAGAAAACGATCAAGGTTGATTCTCAATATGAATCCGTAAATATTACCCTTTCTCGAAAGATTCTAAATGTAAAAGAGTTTTTAAATGTTGGTTCGAATATTCTCGTGGGTCACTATTTAGGTTTGCCGCAATTAGACATACGAATTGAAATGTTGAACCCAACAGACCGCACGATTCAGGTGAAAGAAATGGCATTGCGAATTTTGCATAAAGAGACGGGAAAGGAGAAATCTTTATTTGTTGTAGGGATGTATTTAGAACGTGGTTTACCGGTGATGCCTCCACTGCCGATAATTACATTAAAGTCAGATGCAAAGTATGAAGTCATTTTTATTTTTCTAGAGCCTAGTATTGAAATACAACAAGTCTCACAAGATATACGAGTAGTTTTTGAGAAGAAAGGAATACGCTCCCCATATGAATTGCAGGTTGGAAAGCTTGTTATTTCGGATAGCTTGGTGTCAAAACTACGCAAGCATGTTAAACAAAAGTGGTATTGGGAGCCTGGAAAATATGAATTGATTTTTTCATGCACAGTGAAAGGCAGAAATTATGAAGTAGTTCATTCCTTAAAACTCTCGGAGGATGAGGTGTCAAAAATGAGGCGCATATCCAAATATTATGCATCTGGGTTTGGAATTTTTTATGGTTACCATTTAGCACCTATCATGGATGCGCAGCCAGCGTTCTATGCGAATAAAAAATGAATACTTTGTATTACCTCATATTCTAGGATAATAATTTCGTCGAATTTTATGAAAGTTGATTTGTATATAGAGAGTATTTTCGAGTTTCGGTCAAATCTGGTGTATGGCTTGGAGCAGATAAACATTGACGGCCTGCATGCCCTTATACACCAGCTTCTATAACGGCTTACAATCTATCGATTACAACCCGAACGACCTAGGTCCCTGGACGAACCTATCCTCTCACCTGTGCGGCGACATAGAAGAAGTTGTTTTTGGCGCATTCTAGCGCAACGGTCTGATTCAGCCTTAGGCGCACGGCTCAAGCCCGGAAACGAATCTGGCGGAAAATCAGGCTCTGTCGTGAAGTGCAAGCTGGTCAGGGCGTTTGTTGGGCTTCACTTCCAAATCGGATTCGCTCGCCGGAGCAGCCGATTTGACTATCAACCTCTCAACGCTCGCCAGCCGGATTGACTTTACTGGCCTTGAGCACTGGGGCGTGAATAACGTTCCCGGCCCTATCGGCTCGAAAACGATGTGGAATGACGGTGACTTACGCTATGGCGTCATTATCCGGGGTAATACGTTCAATCAATCTGGGTGGCGACGCTGGGGAGGTTACGGGCGCGTTCTTTGGAGCACGGCACGAAGGAATGGGAGGTGTTGTCGAGAGAAGCGATATGTCTGCCGGATTTGGTGGAACGCGATAGTATAAGCAAGAATGATGGAATGGGGACGGTCAGATATCAAGCTGATTTGTATCTTTTTCTCATTCTAATCAATGAGTCTGGATTTTGTCGACTCTTCCTAGTTATTCCTGAAGAATCACTCCCCTCGGTACTGCCTTCCGCCCGTTTAAAGACAGTGGGTTGTTTCCAGCAGTTGCGAGATTCCGGTATCCCGCTGATATCATTGAGAAAAACCAATTCTTCTCACTCTCGTTCGGGGTTCGCTTTCTGCAAGATGTAATCAAAACAGAAGCGGATGAATTCAAAGGCCTGCACAATCCGGCGAGTCTTTGTCGGGGTGATCATTACATGTCGTCGTGATAGCGGGACCGTAACAACGACGGTTCGGTTTCCTGTCCGAACGCGATCTGTCCGGCTCAGTGTTTTCGCCGCCTTCGGATGCTCCAGAATGGTTAAGCAGTTCCAGTGAATAGCCAACATTCTCAACTTGGCCTTCATGTCTTTTAACCCGCCCTCATTTCTTGCTTTGACGGTACTTCTGTTCAGAACCATCATGGCCCGCCGGAATGTTTGCTTGCAAGTACACTCAGTTCCACTCAGAATGTTGGTTGTAGACAGTTACGATACGATGACGAACTAACGATCATGCGGCGGAATGACTATGATGAATAGTACATCCATGAGAGCCGAGACCGAAGTTCAGTATATCTACACGCGGTGCATCGTAGAGTTCGGCTTGTTGGCAGGGCTTCGACGAGGAGTACGAGATATGTGGCTTTGAAGCAACCGAATTCACTGAAATGGAAATGATCGAATTCGAAATGTCTTTCCGCCTCAGCGATGAATTGTGGCTAATTGTCCATCCTTGGTGACTTTTCAACAACCGGTTATGTTGCATTGTACTCGATTGGAAAAGGAAGCTTGGTTATGCCGCTAACAAGCGTTTGGGAAGTTTTTCTCGTAGGTACTCTCGGCGGCGTCTTTCTCGAGTTGATCCATTGGTGGAACTTGAGGCGCCGAAACCCACGTTTTCCAAATTACGTCAAGTCGGCCTTTTATTGGGTCGTGACGATTCTTATGGCTATCGCCGGCGGCGCTCTTGCAACATTTTACTTTGGCGGACAAGCTGAAGCTATTGTCGCACTCCATGTCGGGATATCAGCCCCGCTTATATTCCAGAAACTCGCTACGACAATGGCGCAACCTGGCGCACGCTCCATGGATGGTCAGGGCATGATAGATTTTTTTAGCTGGTAGTCTCACCATGCGCGTTGGAGCGGCGATCTTTGGCATATCAGAATATTCTGATATCAACCTAAATACAGGTGCAAATAAGTTACTTTATGCCAGCGAAGATGTCCTGTCCTTCGAAAGATACGTTCGAGCAGCTTGGTCAACTGCAACTCTTCTGACAATTGAATGCTGGACGGATCATTCAGCCACTTCGTCCGAATGGTCCTCTTCAATAGAGCGGCTGGCTGCCTTCAAACTCGACCTTTTTATTGTCTATCTCGCTGGACATGCCTTTCGTACTGAACAGGACAATGCTGTTTTCTGCTTGGCGGACGCTCATGGCAATGACGGTGTTCTCACTTCCGAGGAAATCGATCGAGCATTCGAATCCATAGGTGCGGGCACATCCGTGCTTTTTCTTGATTGCTGTCATGCAGAAGCTGTCGTCGCCGGAACGCGGTTCTTTCGTGTGTTGGACGGAAGCCGTGCGCGCCTCTTTTTATGCTCTGCGCGGTCGGAGCAAAGGGCTTGGGAGGACAGCACAATTCAGCACGGACTGTTTTCCAACGCCGTCATCCGCGGACTAGCCGACACCTCACCGCTCTCAAGCGTCGACGGCTATGTCGACGTAGACGATCTTTTCATATTTGTTTGCGAGGATGTCTCGAAACGAGCCTTCGCTCAAAAAAACCAAGCGCGCCAAGAACCGGTCCGCGGAGGCATGAGCACCTCCCGGGTGCGAATGCCGACAGCGTCAGTCGCAGAGCTAGGAGATCAGATATCCACGTATCAAGCCCTCGCCACCACCTTTAGGCGCTGGTTGACTCGGGCTGCTGTGTTTTTGATCGCATTTATCGTAATTACCGACCTCTCCTACCAGCATCTTATGATCGACTCAGAGGGGGATATCGTCGCGCGTTCGGGCTTGCGAATCTTTGATCCGCTTCGGCGCATGCTTCCAGGTGGAATCATTGATACTGGTTTCGATCGTAGTGATCTCGACCAGAATCCAGACGCAAACACAGGAGCCTTCAGTAAACTTGTGAATGGAAGTCTTTTGGCCAATCGTCTACGTTATTCAACCGCTTGGCCCACGAAGCTGGGCCCACTCTTGAAAACGGAGGCCCGGCAAAAGCTATCGATTTTCCTCCACGCTCGTTTGGACGACGGGGCTGACGGCTACAACTCGGCTGTTCATGGGCCACGAATTGAAGAGTTCCTTACTCTAAAAACACTTGATCAGACCATGGATGTCGATAGTGTCAAAAAGGCCTTCGCCTACGATCTGCCGAATATTGATCTGGGCTGCTGGGAGAATATCGTCAATAAAATCGATTTCACACTGTCAAACCCATCGACAACCCGATTTCTAAAAGAACTGGATTGGCACTTCTTGGTGACCGTTGATACTGATGATCGCAATAAGAGCTTCGGCAAGTTGTTAAAGATTGTGGCATATCGTCATGTAGCCGATGCGCGGGAACGCGCTTCGGGCATCCGCAATTTGAAATATGACGGTGTTCGCGAATTTGCTCGACTCGCTGATTGGGCACGCTCGCCCCGGTTCCGGTCAGTCATTTCTGAAATCAAGCACCCGAATTCTTGGTGTGCATTGTCAGAAGTCTTTGTCGTCGCTCTCACTGACGATGACAAAGCAGCGAGCAACGCCGAGGGAATTCTCCTGGCACAGCTCGAAACATACGATAAAGCCGAAACAGGCGACGTGTTGAATAGCGGCGCTGCGATGGCTCTATCGTTGCTCGCCATCGTTGCCCGTCATCGTTATCTTGAAGAACGAACCGTAGACCGTGTTTCGCGCTTCTTGCGAACGGATGAACGCGGCCTTGATGGCCCACCAGAATTTGCAGAATGGCTCACAGCAATTGCTCCTCTCATGCCGTTCCCCAAAGACACGCGCGGGTTTCTGTTGGACACACTTTCGGCCCCCATGGAGGAACATGAATTCAAGCAGTTAACGGCCTTTGAAATTCTTGCTCGGAATGCTCAGCATTTGAGCGAGCAGGATCGCGCCGTCGTGGAGCGCTGGGCTCAGCAGAACCGTGAAAAGTTTGGCACCTTTGACTCCTATGTGAACGGCATTGCATATCTCGCCGCTTCCCTGCCAGACGGATTTGTACATGATTACCTGTCTTCGGTGATGGCTCGCACCAACTCGGCCCGTGCCATCGCGCCACCGCGGGAGTCGTGGCGTGGCGACATGCTGATTTCGCAGAGCGATGTTCCGGAATGGCTAGCAATTTCGCGGATCGCGCAGGGTATGCTGCTTCAGGACCATGTTGCAAACGAGCTTGTTGCCTTTGCCAGTGTCGCCTCCCCTGAAGAAACCCGAAGGGAAGCCCTTCTTGCCGTGGCTCATCAGTTAAAGGTCATCCGCACCAGTGATTGGCAAGGCTTGCGACGAACGCTCGCACGCTTCGCTGCCGATGGCCAGAAGCGCGATTTACTGGCCGAAGCGACGGGTTTGCACATTTGTGGTGAAACAACTGCCGAAAGGGAAGCCCATCTTAATGAGATCTTACGTATTTGGACTATGGAAAGGGTGCCGATTCTCCGGATCGGACTAGCCAAGACGCTAAAGCACGCGGCGCAATGCGCATTGACTAGATGAACAGATTCAGGCTCAGGCCAGTGGCATCGACCTCGGGACGACTACCCCAGAACTCGTTGACTGCCTATTCCGGTCACTCAAGGAATCGTCGCCCCTTCGGCGAGCGGTGATTCCAAGACGAGTTCCGTCTCGATGATGAGCGCCGTGCGGTGCAGGGCCCCCGGCTCGAAACGACTGACAGATATAAGCAAACAAGTCTATTCTCGCTCATAATGTATATGTTGAGTTCATAGCCGGGATGAAGAAAGCTACTAAACAAATTTCTATCTGCCACCACGACTTACACCAAATCTGCTATTCCACATCTAAAGCCTTCGCCCGTTTATGGAAATCAGGGGATATTCAAAGGAGGCGGAATCCTTGCAGATGGCTGAAATTGCTGTTTTTACGAATCCCGTCGGGGATTTGCCCGTCTGCAATAAGTAATCAAATCGAAAGCGGGTGAATTATAACCCCTGCGCATCCCTGCGAATCCGTGTCTCCAAAAGATGGGATGGACGCACTTCCCGAAAACATCTCACTGGGGCGAGGTGGGGTTGTTACCGCCCGGTACGCGAAATACCGAACCTGGTAAGATTTGCAAACTATACGGCTTTGCTTTATATTCATCCCTCAAAGGAGATGAATTATGCCTGTCACAGCCGATTTGACAATCAGGGAAACTGCTGCCCTCTCGGGAGTGGCCCGGACAACGATCGAAAAAGCCCTGGAAGCCCGCGTCTTGCAGGCCCTCTCCGGCCCGGCCCGTCTTCGCGGTGGCTCGATGCGCTACCTCCCGGTCCGGGCCGTGGTCTATTTTCATACCCTGAAAGCAGCCAATCTTACGGACCTGCCTTTGCGCCATAAACGGGCGATCTGGACGAATATGGTCCGGCTTGAACCCATGCAGCTTGAGACCATCGAATTCACTCCCGGTGCGATGCTGGATCTCAAGCGTCTCGCGGCGGACTCTCTACGTAACGCCGAACGATACCGAAAAGCCCGCGATCGATACATCACATCGGATGAGGACATCCTCGGTGGTACACCGATCATAGCCGGAACACGGTTGACGGTTTACGCGATTCTCGGGCGGCTGCAGGACGGAGACAATATCGATGAGCTCGCAGAGGACTACCCGGAGATTCCGCGCGAAGCGTTCGAGGCCGCCGAGATCTACGCCAAATCCCATCCGCTCCGAGGACGCCCGTCCGGCAGACCCTGGCGAAACGCGGCTTAGGTGACGGTTCCAGTAAGACGATGCGGTTGTTTCTCGATGAGTGCCTGTCGCCTAAAATTGCCCAGGCTCTGAATGCCGAGGGGGTTCATGTTGCCCTGCATCCGCGCGACTTCGGTGGGCTGGGCGCGTCGGATCACCACGTCCTGGCCCGGTGTGTCGAGCAGGACCTTGTACTCGTAACGGCCAACGCGCGTGATTTCTGCGCCCTCGTCGCCACAAAGGAAGTGCATCCCGGCCTCGTCATCCTGCCGAGCGTGGGCCGGGAACGCTCGGAGTCACTGCTGCGGGACGCGATTGCTTTCCTGTCTGGGCACGGCGACCCGATGAACATCATGGTCAACCATGTTCTCGAAGTGTCGATAGAGGCGGAAATGACGCTTTCTATGTTACCGGAACAAGAGCAGTGAGCACTCGACAACGGCCCTGTCATTCACTTCAATCCATATCGAGGAACAGATTTCCGCACTCTCGACGGCGCGTCCGGGTGGAATCGCTTTGAGGTATTGCTCAACGCCTTTCGGCATCACAGATTTCCGCACCTGACAAGACTTTCAAACAGGTCCACGGCAAGAACAAGTGCTCAACGCCTTTCGGCATCACAGATTTCCGCACCCGGTTCGGTACGAACTGCTTGGGCTTCGTGGGCGAGTGCTCAACGCCTTTCGGCATCACAGATTTCCGCACCCGTTCCTTCTTCCTTTCCGTTCATGATGTTGTAATGTGCTCAACGCCTTTCGGCATCACAGATTTCCGCACTTGGCCGATCCTCTCCTGGGGTTTCTTCATTCGAAGTGCTCAACGCCTTTCGGCATCACAGATTTCCGCACTTTGATTACGTAAATCCTTCTGTCTTTGCCTCCAGGTGCTCAACGCCTTTCGGCATCACAGATTTCCGCACTTTGATTACGTAAATCCTTCTGTCTTTGCCTCCAGGTGCTCAACGCCTTTCGGCATCACAGATTTCCGCACCCCCGCGCATCGAGCCGGTCTTGATGTCGATGATGTGCTCAACGCCTTTCGGCATCACAGATTTCCGCACAGTTTCCCCATGACGTCGATTTCCGGTTCTTCCCCCTGTGCTCAACGCCTTTCGGCATCACAGATTTCCGCACCAGCCGGGAGCCGGGAGAGGGGGAGAATCCCTCCAGTGCTCAACGCCTTTCGGCATCACAGATTTCCGCACACCCAGACGGAACCGAACCGCACGACCTGGACATAATGTGCTCAACGCCTTTCGGCATCACAGATTTCCGCACGTGTCGCGCTTTTTGCTTCTAGCGCAAATAGCCTAGGTGCTCAACGCCTTTCGGCATCACAGATTTCCGCACGCAAGCCATCGACTCTAGCTGCGACTTGCTCAATGTGCTCAACGCCTTTCGGCATCACAGATTTCCGCACTAATTTTGAAGGATTATTCTTTCCAGCCCATTTTCTTGTGCTCAACGCCTTTCGGCATCACAGATTTCCGCACACCGCAGCTACACTCAGAACACGTCGTTCTCGTTCAGTGCTCAACGCCTTTCGGCATCACAGATTTCCGCACCCGTCCATCCGATAGAGACTTGCCAGATTTCTTCGGTGCTCAACGCCTTTCGGCATCACAGATTTCCGCACTTCTTTCCCCAGGTGGTCCGCCACGTGGTCTCTGAGTGCTCAACGCCTTTCGGCATCACAGATTTCCGCACCTTGCGCTCGAAGTAAGGCGTTGACAAGGCCCCCTTTGTGCTCAACGCCTTTCGGCATCACAGATTTCCGCACGCGCCTGAATCTCCTGCTCCCGCAATACGACGGATGTGCTCAACGCCTTTCGGCATCACAGATTTCCGCACCAAATACCAGGCGGAAGCGTGGCAACGATTTTTCAAAGTGCTCAACGCCTTTCGGCATCACAGATTTCCGCACGCGAAACGTGCCGGTGGTGTCGGTGCGGACGTATGGGTGCTCAACGCCTTTCGGCATCACAGATTTCCGCACTTCCTGCCCTTCGCCTTGTGCTTGATATGGTGCAAGTGCTCAACGCCTTTCGGCATCACAGATTTCCGCACAGGCTCCAGTCCGCCAGACAACGAAAAGGCCGGTGTGTGCTCAACGCCTTTCGGCATCACAGATTTCCGCACTACCTTCTAGATACTCGAATCTTTGGGACTGTGATGTGCTCAACGCCTTTCGGCATCACAGATTTCCGCACGATAACCCTTACGATTTTTAGATACAGGGGATATCCAAGTGCTCAACGCCTTTCGGCATCACAGATTTCCGCACTGGCCGGCCTCCTCCCAGGCTACAAACAGGAGCCGTGCTCAACGCCTTTCGGCATCACAGATTTCCGCACCGTATTCACCCTTTCTCCGGTTTGAATTTCAAATGTGTGCTCAACGCCTTTCGGCATCACAGATTTCCGCACAACGTCGCCATCGAAGATCATTTGAATCCGATCCGGTGCTCAACGCCTTTCGGCATCACAGATTTCCGCACGAACGTCCCCGGCCCGGACCATTGAATTGTGGATATGTGCTCAACGCCTTTCGGCATCACAGATTTCCGCACGATTTCTCGGCCGCGATCTTCGGCAGGGACATCAGGTGCTCAACGCCTTTCGGCATCACAGATTTCCGCACGATCGTCTTCATGCTCAGCTATCCCCCACAAGTCAGGTGCTCAACGCCTTTCGGCATCACAGATTTCCGCACACTTCCGAGATAGGGGAATCCCCCACCGATGCCAAGTGCTCAACGCCTTTCGGCATCACAGATTTCCGCACGCATCAGCCGTACAACTGGAAAAAGCAAGGACCTTGTGCTCAACGCCTTTCGGCATCACAGATTTCCGCACGCTATTATACTCTTTTCCACTATCTATAATTTCTATTGTGCTCAACGCCTTTCGGCATCACAGATTTCCGCACTTTTCCAATACCCTGAACAATGGGATATCGATTTTGTGCTCAACGCCTTTCGGCATCACAGATTTCCGCACGCGCGCGAGTTCCATCCGCTCGGCGAGGGATACGAAGTGCTCAACGCCTTTCGGCATCACAGATTTCCGCACGCTTTATTCTTTCGACCAATCGCAAGAATTCAATGTGCTCAACGCCTTTCGGCATCACAGATTTCCGCACGTCCTTGGAGCGCTTTCGGAACTCGGGTATGGTCTGGGTGCTCAACGCCTTTCGGCATCACAGATTTCCGCACCTTGAGCAGGCCAGCGACGCGGATCAGCTGAAGATATGTGCTCAACGCCTTTCGGCATCACAGATTTCCGCACGCAAGCGACACGGCGGAAGAGGTTTGCGTTGCGTTGTGCTCAACGCCTTTCGGCATCACAGATTTCCGCACTTCGAATGAAGCGACGGCGGCATCATATAAAACCTGTGCTCAACGCCTTTCGGCATCACAGATTTCCGCACCGCCCGATACGATCGGCCAAATCGTTCAATTCCCTGTGCTCAACGCCTTTCGGCATCACAGATTTCCGCACCCGCATAGGTGAGAACCTGCGACGATCCGTCCCCATGTGCTCAACGCCTTTCGGCATCACAGATTTCCGCACCTTGATGAGCATATCGCAAACTTGATAAGGGTATTTGTGCTCAACGCCTTTCGGCATCACAGATTTCCGCACATTACATGTCTAACTGTTTGTTTCTGAAAAACAAGCGGTTCGGCATGTCATGCATCTTCCTGAATTTGACATATACCATATCTCACCAGACTTCCCGGTATGAAAAATGCTGATATTTCCGGCACTTATGAGCGGCAAGCATCTCACGGCATACAGCACCTGTCCAAGTCACTGAAATTACGTTTGATATCTGCATTCTTCGCTGTATCTCTTTCGTCCATCCGAAAGTGCTTGTTATCTGAAAACACACTAAACGATATCGAAGCGCGGCGGCGGCTCCGCCCATGATCGCCTTTCAGTACGTTCTACGATCTGACAACGCGGGGAGAGCCGGATCACGAGCAGATCGTCTTCCTCTTCCATCGCTTTCTCCAGTTCATGTCGCGCCTGTTCCATCTGCGCCTGCGTCAAGTGGCATCTGAACAGGGAATACTGCAACCGCTCCCCGTAGCCGGTCACGACTTTGTACACCTGCCGCCACCGCTTTGGGTCGCGGATATCATAACTGAAAAGATACCAGTGCCTCTCGCTCATCCGCGCAGGCGCATACGGGCGAACAGCCCTTCCTCGCCGCTCCATTCTTTTTCCAGCAACCGCGCTTCCAGTTCTATGGCCCGCGCATAGCTCAAGGAATATTCCAGCACCGGATGTTTCCAGGTTTCTTGTTTGCGCTGTTCGAAGAGGCCTACGGCCAAGCGCTTTCCTTCATCGGAAAGCCATACCTGTTTTTTGCTCACCGCGAGATGTTCCTCGCTCCATTGCCGCCGGTTGACGGACGCGACCAAGGGCATGTCCCACAAGGTAGTGCGAAACAACTCCATCAAATCCAGCGCCAGCGGGTGGGCGGCGGTGCGCGGCGCGTGGAAAAACCCGACCGTAGAGTCCAGCCCCACAGCAATGATCGCGGCCATTACTTCCCGGTAGAGCAAGCCATAGCCGAAAGAAAGGGCGGCGTTGAAACCGTCGCGTGGCGGACGACGGCTACGCCCGGAAAACGCCATGGATTTCTCATCCGGGTCCAGCAGCAAGGCGAGCGCTGAGAAATAATTACGGGCCGCAATGCCCTCGCAGCCGCGCAAGACGTCTGTGTCCGCGCAACACCGCGCCTCCCGGAGTTGATTGCGCATGGCTTTCAAAAACTTCTCCACCTTATCGCGCGCGTTGCGGGTGCGCGACTGGCGGGTGATAAAGCGCAACTGGTTTTCGATCTTGGCCTCCGACAGGCGCTGCGAGAGGCGTAGTCGCAAATCGGCGTCCTGCAATGCCTGGTATTGCCGTAAACGGCGCTGTACGCCCGCGGGCGGTGCCACGCCTCCGACGTACCAGCCGCCTCCGCTCATCCAGTGTACGGCAATGTCGTTGGCGACGGCGAATTGAATGGCCTGAGATGTGATTTGCGCGCTACCGTGAAGAACGACAGCACCGACATCCATGCCGGGAAATTTCTTCTCCTCCCCTTTGGAATTGCGCACGACGAGTTGCAGGCCGGAGCGCTTTACCTGGGCATCGCGGTTCACGACGTGCAAAACGCGGCGCGCATCGTCCTTCGGAAAGAGGCGGCGCGGTTTCGAGGCGGTGGCCGTATCGTCAGCCATGTCAATCGCGGCGGCGAGGCGCGATTCCTCGGGCAGGCACACGGGCGAGAGCGAGCACTTGGCGCACAGGTTTTCGTTGTCCGTCACCGGCGGACGCTCCAGGAAAAGCGACAATTCCCGCGCGCGGGCAACGGCGCGCCGCAATCGATCGAGGGCCGCGTCGTCTACGGTCACGCGCACCGTCTTGTTGTTGGCGTGATAGCGAACACGCCCTTCGGGAATCGGCCTGCCGAAGTGCTCGGAAAGGAGCGCGGCGTATGCGGAGACTTGGAGCTTGTCGCTATCCCAGGCGTCTTCTCCCTTGGAGCGGCCCTTCTTGTGCTCGATGGCAACGAGTCGCCCGTCGCGGTAACGGGCGAAATCCACCTTTCCGCGAATACCCCATTCTTCGCTGGAAAGCTCCAGACTTTGCCACTCGCGATTTTTGTCTACTTCGGAGTTGTGCAAGGTGCGTCCAGCGTGGACGCGGTGGTCGGGCGTACTGATGTTTTCCACATGTTGCAGATAGTACAGTCGTTCACAATATGTCAGCGCGTGAAGGGCTGAGACACGGATAACGTATGGATTTTCACTGAAGTCTGAATGGTTATCTGTCATAACTTCAAGAACGGGAGTAATTGATGGAAACCCAAGCGTTTTCTGGGACCACATCTGTCATTTCAAGAACTGGACCGAAGAGCTTTGCGTATGTACGAGAAGAATTGGACCGGTCAATGGTTATAGTCAAACGGCCGACACTTGTGTGCGGTTTTTTGCTCTCGCCTGAGACGACTGGCACGAACCAATAGCACGGCGGCGGACCTTTCAACACCTCAATGCGATCCGGCAGAAAGTTGCTATCGCCGAGAAACGGCAAACCGTACTCTCGCCGTGATTCACCTAGCAATCCGGCATGCGCCTGTTCGCCAATGTCATCTGGATTGCGACAATTGCGAAAACATGCAACTGCCCGAAGACCCGAAAGAAAAGACCGTTGGACGGGGGTGATATTATATTTGCTCCCCATCGTATGGGGCTTATGTTTACTTCCCTGCTGCCCAACAGGATAATTATGTAACTGCTGATAAAGTTGCTGAGTGACAGGAAATATCGACGACTCACTTTTCGCAGGCGAACAACCCCATTTCCATGGCTTGTCGATGACAGGAGCACCCAAAGCAATATCCATCTTTGGCAAACAACTTTTCTTAATTAACGTCATCGCCGATTTGCCGTCGTCCTCGCGCATTTCTATGCCAGCTAAATTCAGCAACAGTCCGTAAGCTGCCGACGGCGTAATGAAAGGGGAGGTTGGTCGAAAACTGCCAGTGATGAATGGGCGGAAAGCCGCAAAACGCGATTCAATCAACAAGCAAAACATGCTTATTCCTCTTTCTTGAACATATTGTCGGCAATTGTTTTCAACAACCGTTGCGGGCTGCGATCCATGTTAATCCCGGTCTCTGCCAGAGCGTCCCTCTTGTCCTGAGGCAAGTCCTTGACCAATTTTCCGCCCAGAAAGAATTCGCTTCCGGGAAAGTCGGGCGGGTCCTGCGTGAGCCCATCCACGAGCTCTGGCAAACAGTGGACGCCTTTACCTATGCCACCCGCCCCGGTGTCATGAATTTCGAAGCCATAAGTATCGTAGCCTGCGACTAACTGTTTTGTAAGGCGCACGACGATAGACGCGGGCGCCATCTCGAAATAACTTCTCGCGTGGTTGCCGGCAACACCGTTCAATTCACCAATCGCCTGCAACAAGGACTTCGTCCACTCTTTCTGTTTATCAGTTTTACAATCCTCTAAATTGATGGCGAATGGATACTGGAATGCCGTCACCGCTGTTTCCCGGTGTAGCAGTTGGCTATGCTCTGCATTTTTCCAAGGGCTGTCCACCTGTTGCGGCGACTGCGTGAATACGGTCGAATGTCGAAACGGTTCCAGGGCCACGGCGAGATTCATTCGCAGGACGGAATCTCTTTTGAAAGTGAATTTCTCTGGGTCACGTCCTTTTTTCTTTAGTTCATCACGTGTTTTTTTGCGGTCAGCGCTCCCTTGCGCGACGAGCCATCCCATCAGAAAGTCGTCAGCGTACTTTTCCGCGTCGGGAAAGTCGGAAAACTTTACAGCCAGTTGCTCCTCGTCAGCGAGGCGCTCCCGGTTGCACTGCACGTTGGGATAGCCGCGCAGAATTTCACGGATAGCGTTCCGCATCGCTTCCGGGCTGATAACCGGATATTCAAAACGTCCTATCGTGATTTTCTGCATTGCGGCAACATTTTCAAGCGATTCGCCGCGGTAATTGGCGCTGGGAGCGATATGAGTCAGTACGGTCGCAAACAGATTCATTTTTGCCTCACTCTGGTTGGGGAGCGTTGTTCGATTCTTCCGTCTGGAAGCGTTGCCGCCAAGCGTGAGCACACAGAGCCAGCATCGCAAGGTTCTTCATCTCCGTCCGCTTGCTCTCGGATTCGTGAAGCGCATTAGAAAGGGCGATAAATCCTTGTTCAGGCGAAACACCTTTTGCTCCCAAGAACTGCGGCACGGCGCAGATGGACCCGACGAAATAATCGACGAACTCATCGGAATTCCGGCCTCGGATAGCGAGAAAAGCATCGGTTGCCACTTTTTCCCGCGCCTCAAGATAGCGATTCGTCTTTTCGTCGGGTTTGCTCCAATCCGTATTGCCGTCTTTTTGTGGCAGATCGTTTCGTTTGACGCCACTTCTCTTCTCGGCTCGCTGGGCGACGAATTCACCGACGATCTCGTATATTTTACTCGCAATGTTGATTTGGTCGCTCATGTCGTTCCCCTCGTTTCTGAACTGTTCACTTGCAGACAGCCCGAAATTTTGTGCGAACCCCGGCGATTTACCTGATTTGATGAATAGCTCGACCGGAAACCGGTTGAAAAGCGTATCCGCCGCTCGGGCGTACCACGGCAAACCGGCAAGTAGATTACGCAAGAGCAACTGTTTGAAGTGGGCGTTTAATCGCGAACGGCTACGAATCCGGTCGAATTCTCTAAGTGCGCCAGCGGAGAGGCGAACGGATTCAGTGGTCAGCATTCGTATGCTGTTACCTCTTTTAATTAGATGATATAATTCCACTTGTGAAACAACATCAAAAAATTCACCCTCTCCCATGTTTTCCAACCTGTCAATCGCAAGTGAATGCAGAAAGATCATGCCGCCTTCAACAACTGCGTCGACCCGTGACTGCTGAGGGTATCGAGAACTGTTGTCGTCTGTGTGCTGTAACCGACGCCAGTGCACATCAATGACGGATTCAAACTCGGTCAGATTGTTTACTTCCGGCACTGCCATAACAAAACCGTGAAATCTTCGCTTCCACTGTCCTTTTTCACGCTCGGAGACATTAGGAACGAAAACTGGTGACACAAACGGCCAGAAATGTAGGAGAAGATTCTGTGGTACCTCGCCCTTGAAATCCACTCGCTCGGCGTTCTTGCTTTCTGCGCCTATGAACATGGAAGTCGGCATGGGCCCGACTGCTCCACGACGTTTTGTAGCGGCAGTGACAAGCCCGCTCCACACTTTTTGGAGATCGCCGGATTTTTCCGTCGGGCTTTCTTGTTTTGGGGTAAATTCATATATCTTCTCTGTGTTGCCGCCCGCGCGTAGGACTCCACGCACGGCGTCGCGCCACAAGACGACCCAAGAGTTTTCGCTATCGCCTCCCATCCAGTGAGCGATGAGTTCTGCTTTTGGGCGGACGGCTTCATACAGGAAAACCTTGATTTGTTTCTGCTGGTTGTTCTCCTCCACAGTTTTAGTCTTCTCCTTCGCTGGCATTCGCTGACGCCACTTCGTCCGGGATTCAACCAGATGTTTTTCTCCCGCGTAGACACTATCCATGAGAGTTGTCAGAGATGCCTGGGTAAAGCGGACACTCAATCGCAAAGGGGATTTGGATTCGATAACCGGAAACGGCGCATTCTGAATAAAGCGGGGCATGAATTTCACATAGACGAAAAGCCCTGCCAGCCCCGCCTTGTGCTGAGCAGTCGGCAAGTCCGGAAGCGACCACGTCACCAGGACGCTATCGTCGTTTTCTCGGTATTCCAGAGTTTCATTCATGTCACTTATATAATTTCCACTTCCCGTCCTACAGGCTTGTCTAGCAGACCCCAGCAGGGAGAATAATGCGCCGACTCTGCGAGGCGCACATAGTGGGGCAGGTGAAAAGCCCGCGCAACGTCCTTGTCAGCCGGTTGTGACAGAAACTTCGGACAAGACAAGATCAATCCGTCGACAGGTTCGCATGCCTCACGCAATGCTTTGTAGTCAGATAAGTCTCCTTTCAAAACTGCGGACACGTTCCAGCCGTCTTCGTCCATGAAGGAACCGCCGCCCTCCGACCAGAAGTAATTCTCAATGAACGCCTCCCACCCGGCCCCATCTAACGGAATGTGGAGAGAAAATTCTTCTAACAGGCACTCTAGGTGAGCTTGGGATGCTTCATTCATATCAGTCAGCTTCTCAACGAATTCCCACGCGATTTTCAATTCGTTCTCGCAATAAGGTTTTGCGCCAGTCGGCTTGTAGATAACGACCTGCCCTTTATGACTACCACTTCTCTCATCTTGAGCACGTCGGTTGCACCGTCCCATTCGCTGGATTATCGACTGTATAGGAGCCAACTCGCTAATCAAAACGTCTGCATCCAAATCCAGAGACATTTCGCACACCTGCGTAGTGATCGCTAGGGCAGGTACAGACAATGCACTTTTACTTCGTTTGAACGCCGCAACTACTCTTTTGTGCTGTACCGCACGATCCTTGTATCTGAAGCGACTATGATAACAGAGCGCCTCTGGAAATTCCCCGGAGAATCTTTGAGCGAGGTCTTGACATCTCCCAACCTGATTGACCACCCATAATACGCGCTTGCCATTTTCGAGAGATTCTGCGGCGACGCGATACGCCTCATCCTCGACTACCATAATGGTAGTTTCATCAGATGATTCCGAGGCAACTTGCGGCGTAATGAGCTCTGTATGGTAGCGTAGTATTTCCGCTGATTGCGTGAACGCGGCGAATTTTTGTTCCTCTTGGGGGTAAATTTTCAAGCCCACTTCTTGCAATTCTTTACGGCGGTGGCACGTCAAACTCGCCGTCATACACAGGACAGGAAGCTCGAACTCATGCAAAAAGCTGACGAGAGCAGAGAACATTTTGGAATCGAAACTATGGACTTCGTCCACCACTACAACGCTATCCGCAAGCAATGGCAAGAGACAAATGCTACCGTAGTCCTGCTGCATAAAAGCGAGAAACTGATGCACGGTCGCGCTGAAAACACGCTTGTTCCAGTAACCGAGTTTGGCCATGCGGTCGTCCACTTCATAATTTTTGAGTGAATCGTTCGGGTTGTAGCGAATGCCGTGCAACTCATGACGCAAGTCGTATTTCGCGGTACCGTGCAGCAAGGATGCATCTGATTCCGGCGCGTGTGACACATAGTCCCGGAAGCCCTCAACCGCTGTACCGCGAGTAGGATATAGAAACAAGACTCGCGACGCTTTCGCGTGTTTCAAAACCCCCTTAATCCACATCCAAGCCGCCAACGTTTTCCCTATTCCGCAAGGTGCTAGCATCAATACTCGACTCGTTTGTACTCCCAAGTCCTCTGCCGCCTGCTGGAATTCATCGGGAACCGTTGCATCCGTTTTGCTTTGCTTAATTTCTTTGATGCGCGGGGTGATAACTTTTGATTCTATTTCTACAGGAGTGAGAATTTTCTCGTCTTTATCATCTCTCGGGAATCGCTCGGTGACCCAGTCAGCGATTTTTCCATCTTTACGCGTCAGGGTCGCAGAACCAACCGAATCGGAGACGATCAGGGCTGTTTTGACGGCTCTCGTCATCTGCCACAAATCGGCTGAATCTTCGCGCTTTTTCATATTTTTCGCGCGGTTTAGCAGAGACTTTGCGCAAGCGTAGACCTGCTCCTCGTCGCATTGCCAAACACCCGTTACACCGTACGGTAACGAGTCGGACAATCCTGCTTTACGAACAGCGAGTTTCAGGACCGCAGAGTAATCGGCGTGGTCGGCGAGAATTCGCATGGCTTGGCCTTCAATGACAGGATTGTGAAGTCCTCGATAAGAGCCGTTTGCAGGATGCCCCCATGCGGCTTTGAGGTGGTGCCCCAGCACAGCGGAGACGATGACATCAGTATCAGCATCGCCGCTTTTCAACCATTGAGACAAATCTTCGTTGTTTAACAGAAAGGCACTCAAATGCTCGTGACGAATGAACTGTCTGCTATTGCGCTTCAATGCGTTCTGAAAAGAGTCATTTGCTTTCCCAAGGTCATGCAAAGCGCAAGCGATCACGCCATTAGTATAAAAACGCGGGAAAACTGCCTTATCTAGTTTGAAGAATCGCATCCACTGTTTGCCTAGGTAGGATGGTTCATCAACGCTTCCAAATAAGGCATCAAAAACTGCTACTACATTCTCGGAGTGTTGAAGTAGAGAGGGAGGGTTTTGTCCCGATTTAGCTAGTAAGTTCCTCAAGTTCTAATCCCGCTTTTTAAGTTCGGAATGGCACAAAAACTCCGCAGCCCATCCTTCGCCGTCCGCCAAGGCCGCGTTCCTGCAATAAGATGGATTCCTCAGCAGTCAGTTCCGTCGCCAATACTGTGTAGCCGACGACCCGCTTGTTCTTTACACGGACGATGCGGCGGCTTGTATCTCGGCCATCATTTCGCCCGGAAAGATTCGGGACACGAAACAACTTGCCACGAATCCCGAGGGCGGCCGATTGACGAGCGATTTCAGCGTCAAAGCGGGTAGGGTCGTCACCGTTTTTGGTTGTTGCGATCCGACAGCGCAATGTCGCCGACGGAGTCAGAGTGTGCGTCTCACCGACTCCGACGCGCAGCTTGCACCCGTCCAAATCGAGGCTTTTTCCCGCAAGTTTTAGGCAGCGCGGTAGCAGGTCAGACGGCAAGCGCAGGCCAAGGCGGGCGTTCGAGCCGACGAGCAACTTGCCGTTGCCAGTGCGCACGCCACGAACTGTATGCAAACCGATATGCGGATTGCCGTGCATCCATTGATCCTCTCCGGTCTCGAGAATGCGGGAAAGCGCACCGTATAACGCGTAGCCGTGGTCGGCGGGTATCTCATTGCCGATGACACGAAAAAGAATGTCCAAGGTGGGGTTGAAGACTCGAACCTCCTATTCATTAGTTTATGGTACAAAGACTCAGATATGAAGGCCATTATTCCAGTTGTGTGATTTATTTTTCAAGCCTTTGTATGCACTTGATACGGGCCAATTCACAGGTTTCTATCTTACATTGTGTCCGGATATCAGCTCAGATATTGGTCTACCTTGAAATTTGTGTAGCGCTCATCTCGCCAATATTGATAGTTATACATAGCTAAATCCCGGGACTGGAGAGGTCGACTCACAGATCTTCACTCCCCGAATCCATCTAACCCCGGGGTTACTTCGCCGATTTATTCGGCAATTCCGGCGCGGCTTCGGAGATATTTCTGCTGATTTCTCCGCTCTCCTCATCGTGTCCGCCTTTTCCATGTACTTCACGATGACTTGAGTGACGAGTTTCGCCGACCGCAAAAGGTGGATTTATGCTTCCGCTCGTGGCCATTCCCTGCCTTCAATTGACTCAAGCGCTACCCAGATCATCAACCTGCTCGGGGAAATCCCCCTTTTATGAGCCTCTTTTTTGCTCCGTTTCAGTGATTTTCATCGACGCGGATGTGCTTGTTTATCGTGTTTCCCATGCCGTTTTCCTCGTTTTGTCCTTTGAAATGTCGTTCATTTGAGATTTTTCCGGCTCCCGCCAGCGCCTTTCGAGAGCCGAAACACCAGCCGCGCTCCAGATTCCCTGGTAGAATTACACGGGCCGATCACGGCTCTGCGCATCCGTGTCTTGCGTCGTTTTTTGCGACGCACTCGAAGAGAGTTCATATTCACGCGCATTCTCGTCAGAGACCAATTTGGCATCAGCAGGAAAACCCTGATACCAGCCGTATTACAAATAGAATACGCCATTTTTTAAGTGCAGTGATTTCAAAAGGATACGAATGCCACCAAATTGCGACGCACTTTTCTCGGCATGACGAGGACGCGCGGGAGGGTGAACGATAAAAGCGAGGCGCAACGAATCGCGGTCATTCGCAGCCTCCGCGACACCCGCATCGGCGATGCGTCAGGTGTGAAATCCGAAGCGCCGAAGGGCGGCCAGATACTGAATCCATGGGACAAGCGACAGGGGAATCGACGCCGGTGAGAGAGGCGAGCGGGAGCCGTAGCGGCGACTGAGCGGGAAGAGTCGGGAAGAGCAATACGGGGAGGCGAGTGCTGCGGCAAACGAAGGAGAGAAAAACGGGCCGCGCCGCCTAGCGACGCGACCCGTCAGGTGCTTCACATCAGGCAGCGACTTTCTGGACGGGGATGCCGAGGGTTTTCGCCTTGTCGACGAGGTTGTCGGTGATGCCCGAACCGGGGAAGGCGATCACGCCCTTGGGGAGGAGATTCAAGAGCTCGTCGTTGCGGCGGAAGGGAGCCGCCCTGCCATGGGCGTCCCAGTCGGGTTTGCAGACGATCTGGTGGACGCCGTTCCGCTCGGCCCATCCCGACGCGATCTTCTCCGCACCCGGGCCGCCGCCGTGGACGAGAACGACGTCGGCGTACTTGGCCTTGACCTTGTCGAGATGCGCGATGATTTTGCCCGCGTCGGTCGACTCCTTTCCTCCCGCGACGGCGACGAGGGTTCCCTGGGGAAGATGGGCCGTGTTCGCGCGGTCCTTTTTCGCCCTCTGGAAGTCGCGCGCCTCGATGACGGCGGAGGTCAGCTTGCCGGTCTGCGAGACGTGTGATCCTCGCCTCGGCCGCCATACCTCGCCGGTCTCGACGCGGTAGGCCTCTGCGGCGGCGTCACGGAGCTGCTCGAAGGCGTCGCGGCGTTCCGTGAGGTTGTTTGCCCGGTCGGTCGCGAGTTCGAGTTCGCGGGATCGGATCTCCGATCCGTCCTGTTCGCGCTGCAGTTCGCGGATGCCGGGGATGAGCCTGTCGGCGGCGCGGTCGAGGCGCTGTGTCTGCGCGTCGAGGGTGTTGACGAAGCCCCACAGGAGGTTTCTTCGCTCATCCGCGAGTTGCGTTCCGTCGGGCGCGGCTTGGGCCAGGATACCGAAGGCCTTGAGGACGGCGTCGGTGGCCTCGCCTTCGTCCCACACGGGGCGGTTGTCGAACTCGTCCGGCCCGGGGGTCGCGCCGAAGAGTTCGGCCTGCTCGCATACCATGGCGGTGAAGGATTCGTTCTGCGCTTCGTGCTCCGCGTGCTCGTGCATGCTCATCTCCTTGTGTGTCGCGGTGGCGTTCATCGTTCACTCCTTTCAGTGATTGGGTTTTCCAGTCGGTGGTTCGGTTGCCCTCAAGCGAGGGGATGGTTGAATTCAGGAAGAGCGTAGCCGCGCTCGTTGCGCCCCACTTCCCTGGGCATCCCGTCGAGATACCCGGCCGCCCATTCGGCGGCGCGGGCGAGGACGTCGCCGTGACACGGGAGGGGATGGCAGTGGCAGCCGAGATCGCAGCCCTGAAGGTCGGCGAGTTGGTAGAGGTCCACCTCCTCATTCCGGATTTTTTCCCACAGCCATCGCCGGTATTTCTCGATGACGGCGTCGCGGTCGCCGTCTGTGCCGATCCGGAAGGGGTTTCCCCACTTCGTCATGCGGTCGATCCTCACCAGCAAGCCGCCTCCGAACTGGGGTGCAACGTAGTCGTTCAAATTCACCACGGTGGTATCCATGCCTTTCTCCTTCGCAGAGGGTTAACGGATGCGCTTCTTGGCGTCCCATTTTCAGCACGTAAGGGCATCGGGCGACGTTTCCGATGCCCGTAGGCGGGCGAATCAAGGGCCTGTCATTTTCCGGGGGGTTCCCGAAAAACACGCCTCATCGTTTTTTGGGGGGTACCGGCAAATGATGGCCGCCTGCGGCCACCCTTTTTTCGCCTGCCGTTCGTGCTAAAATGGGGACGCTAAGAGAGAGAAGGTAGTGTCGCCACCGGGATACAGGAGCCTTTGGGTTTCACGATGAAGGCGAAGCTCATCGGGAAACAGTCTCTCATGCTGCGGAAAGGGTCATTCCGGGCCGTCCTTTCCGGCCCGGAATTCCCGCAGCGGGGGGTAGACTGAGCCACCCTTCTGGGTATGGAGTGGTTGCAGGCGCAGGCCGATCTTCCGGGAACACGGTTCATCGTTCGCGGAACAGGAGATTTACCGGGTGTTCCCGGTAGACGGGAGGGGCCAGCCGGACGACTTCCTCTGGATAACGAGCAAAGAAAAAGGGCCGACGCGCGAGGGCGCCGGCCCTTGAAGCACTCAAAACGGGATGTCTTCGCCTACTACGCCTGCGGGAACAGCCACGTCAGCCGTCTCGGCGTGCGCGCCGTTACCGTTGACATTGCCGTTCCCGTTCACCTTGTCGAGGAACTGCACGCGTCCGCCCGGCGCGATGAGGATCTCGGTCGAGAACCGATCCGAGTCTTCCTCGTCCTTCTTCCAGCGGCGGGTCTGGAGCTTGCCCGCCACGTAGACCAGGCGGCCCTTCTTCGCGTGCTTTTCGAACATATCCACCAGGCCCGGCTGGAAGGTGACGACCCGGTGCCACTCGGTCTTCTCCACCCGGTCACCCGACTGCTTGTCGACGTAGCCCTCGTCCGTGGCGATGGACAGGTTCGCGACGCGTCCGCCGCTCGCGAGATGGTTGATGGTGACGTCGGCGCCGAGACGCCCGATCAGTTCCGCCCTGTTGAGTCCGAATGCCATTGTAGTACTCCTTCGTGGTGAGAGTGTGAAAAACTGAAGGGAGGGAGAGAGCCTTTCTCTACGCCCCCCGGTTCGCCCTAAACGCTGCAGAACTCCTCCGCCTCGCCTTGCGCCTCGTCACGCAGCTTGCGGATCGTGTACGCGTCGAGTCCGAGTTCTGCGAGCAGTTCGTCCGCGGTGGGAACGTCGACGTCGTAGTCGTTCTCGTACATGGCCAGCCTCCTCTCGGGGTTGTCGCCGGCGTCGGGGCCGGGAGACCGTCTCCCTCTCCCCTGCCGGGCCTTTGCCCGGCTCCCCGCTTCGCTCCACCTCTCCCCGGGGAAGTACTCATCCCGTGAGGGACTGCCCACGGAGCGCGAACGGCCTCGGCCCCCGCCGGGGCGAACCGTAGGCGGGCGCGTCTCGATGCCCGCCCGTGCGCGCGGCCGATTCAGGATTCGGATGGAGGAGGCACGGGAGAAAGGAGACGCATCGGGTGCTGTGGAGTTCGGGAGGGGCGCTCATGTTGCCGCAGGCAGGATTCTTCGCAGGCCCGGTTCGCGTCGTCCGGGCCGCACCGTGCCGTATTCAGTCGCGGGAGGGGCGGCCTGTTGCCGGCTCACCGGGGCCGCCTGCGGCCGTGGCGGCGCCTCAAGCGGGACGGCCTGAATGGACTGCGACAGTACCCCCCCGGCGCGGATCCCCCCGCGTCCGGACGGCGGTCGTCAAACCCTCCCTCCCGGTCGGGTCCGGGCCCCGTTCCTGGCGAGACAGGGACGGACGTCCCAGGGCCGGCAATACGTATCCGGCGGTCGGCAGGCCGGCGGCGCAGGTCCCCCCGCTTCGCTCGGGCTGTCCCCCCGCCGGCGGGTTGCCGGCGGCACGTGCCCGGCGAACCGGCGCAAGTGTCTACCAACTGGCATACCTGGCCATCACCGGAGTATCTTCGACGATTTCCACATCCTTGCGGGAGAGTTTCGTGAAGGCGAGGCACATCGCGACCTCCTCCCAGGAGTCGAGGGGGCCGTGCTCCTCGCCCGTGGCGAGCTCGACCACCGTGTAGCGCGGCGGATGGACGGGCATTCCCTTGTGCTCGCCCGAGGAGTGATACGACCGGCGCGCGCAGCTCGCGCATCTCACCCCTGCGTCCGCATCGGCGCCGCAGTCAACACATGCTCCGCGGGCGCGCCTGCCGTGATAGCGCGCCCGGCTCGCTGCGTTCTTGCGCGGACGGCGTTTCACGTCCCTTGCGGCGCACGAGGCGCACGTCGAAGCCTTGTCGATGACTTCCGCACTGCACCGGCCGCATCGCCCGGCGGCCCGCCGCCTGGCGTAGAGTTCCCTCTCTTCAGCGCGCCTTGCCTCCCGGCAGGCCTCGCAGACGGCGCCTCCTTCGACAGGTGGAACTTTTCCGCAACCGGTGCAGAGGCCCGCCTCGCGTCGTTCGCGCCTGCGTTTTTTGTTTCTCTCCCGCGCCATGCGCCGGCGGCTTTCGGGGCAACGGCCTCCGTATGCTGCACCCTCCCGCCTGGCCCTGTCGTAGCGGGCGCGTTGGGCTTCCCGGTTCCTCTCCAGGCATGTAGCGCAAAGACTTCGCTCGGGAGCGGGCCGGTGTTTGCCGCACTTGGGGCACATGCCCCGCGCGCGGCGTTCCGCCACCCGCTTCCTGTGGCGTTCGCGCTCGAACCTGCGCCTGGCTTCCGGGTCTTTATATGGCATCGTGCGGTCTCCTCCCCCGCGTGTCTGGAATCCGTCCGGCGCCGGGCCGGCAAGACGTCTTGCGGCATACCTCACCGGCACAGCATCTTGCCCCACACGAGGTGTTCTCCCCACAGTTGCAGGCCGCTGCCGGGAACCTTGAGCCCCGTGCAGACGATGAGTTCATCGCGCGCGGGCCGCATCTCGCGGACCGCACGCCGCGATGCCGTCACGCGCTTCCTCCTGCGCCCGCCCTTCTCGCCTGCGGGCAGGGGCTTGAGCTCACCCCCGCCCGAGGATTTGTAGCGCCGTACCTCGTATCGCTCGTCCGCCAGGCCACGGCTGAGGAGATGGGTGAGGAAGGTTCGTGCTTCGGGTCCGGGTTTCCGCATCGCGCGCCTCCTTGGGTGGGTGGATGATGGCGGCGGAGAACGCCCTCTCCCGGACGCCCGGCCGCGCCTCCTCCCGGCCAGGCTCCGCCTCTCGGTGGCGCAGGGCGCTGCGGTCTTCTACGCGAACCAGGACCCCGGGTCGTGACCGTGGAGTTCCTGCTCCTCGATCTCCCTGCGCCAGGCGTAACGGCCCGTGCGCGTCGCCCAGTCGAAACGCTCGCCGCGCCCGCCGGGGAGCCGGTAGCGGGTGAAGGCCGTCCAGTCCCCGCCCCGGAACCCCCGCCACAGGACGCACGAGAGCGCTGTGAGAAGGCACCAGAGAACCGCACAGAACCAGACGGCCCCCAGGAGGCGGAGACCGCTCCCGGCCGCGAGAGAGCAGATTGTGGCGAGGAGTGCGAGGCCAGGTCCCGCCAGGACGAGGGACCGGGTGTACGGGGATGGATTCTTGTCGCTCATGGGTCGCGCCTCCGGGATTGCGGGTGAGGGGAATGCGGGCGCCGCCCGGCCTCTCCGGCCCGGACCCGCGCCCCCTCCCGGCCCGGCTCGTCCTCTTCGGGGCGCAATGCGCACCCGGGGAGCACGGTGGAGACCGCCGACGCCGAAAAAAACGCATCCGGATGCCTGTCATTACGAAAACAAAATGAATTGAACCCGAAACAATGCGTTAAATTCACACTGCTTCGTTTATTCCTGGATGCGATCCTGAGAGAATAGCGGGAAATTCCGCCGCTTCGGGTCGTTCCTTTCGTGGCGCGTTGATGGACTGCCCCGGGGAGAGCGGCGGGCCGCCCCTTGCGGTACCCTGCTCCGTGGCGGACGTGCCGCGCGTCAGGCTTGAGGCTCTCGCCGGCGCCTTGGCCGACCGGAAGGGGTGGCGGCTTTTGCCGAAAAGGCCGTTCAGGGGAAAACGGGTTGCGGTGACCCTGGGTCGTGCCCCCTTGAACCGGCCAGCCGCCCCTCCCATACGGATATTTCCCGTATCCGGGGAGGGGTGGCGCTTTCGGGCGGCGGTGCTGTTCCTCTTCGGCAATTCCCGGGAGTTGCTCGCGCGCGGAGGATGAGCGGCGCGTGCATCCCGTCGATTGCCGCGAAGCGATGCCGATCGCGCGACTGCCATGACGTATTGTCGATAGCCATATGTTTTGCAACCCCGCCGGAAACGCCATAGAATGGCCCCTGGTTCGGCACCGCCCGGTTGCGATGCAATTACGGAACGTACGAGGTGGGCTCCATGAACCGGGAGGGCAAGCACGGACACGCCAGGCGGACCGTCGACGCGCTGCCGCCCGCCTCGGGCGGCGCCGTCTTCCGGGACCGCGGCCTGCCCGGGTTCGGGGCCCACGCCTCGGGCCGCCAGGTATGCGTCGTCCGGACGAGGGGGCCGGACGGCGGTCCGGGGCGCGTCTCCATCGGCCGTCACGGCGAGACGTCCGCGGTGATATGATGCGTTACTTGTACATGATCGGCCCTCTCGCGGGCCTCCTGCTGCTCTTCGCGTGGGCCGGCCCCGCCGCCGCGGACGGCAACTTCTCGCAGCGCCCCGGGTTCGCCGCGTATTTCGCGGCCAACCCTCCGGCCGGCGCCGCCGGTCCGGCCGATCGGGCCCTGGCCCGCCGCCACGCGCCGCGCTTCCACCTGCCCGCCGGCCACGAAGGTCCCATCGACTTCTACCGCGACTACATCGCCCACGGCTACCTGATAACGGGCGAGGGCGTTCGCATCGACGGCCCCACCGCCGGTGACCTGAACCGCTACCGCGACGACGCCCGCGCCGAGTTCACGCACGCGCCGGGAGGCGCCGCGCCCCGGCCCGTCGTCTACGCCGCGGTGGAGCGTACCGGCCTGTGGGGGCCGGAGGAGCCGGACCGGCCGGCCGGGGAATTCACCGTCCTCACCTACCACCTGGCGTTCCGGGTGAGCGGCCTTCCGGCGGGGTTGTCCCCGGTCGCGGCCATCCCGCTCCGGCTGGTGGCGGACCTCGACGACTGGCACCAGCTCGACCACTACACCGCCGCGTTCGTGGTCCTGGCCGCGGACGGGCGTCCCGTCGCCCTGACCCTGCAGCAGCACAACTACCTGCGCACCTACCTGGTCGGCGAGTCGGTGGAGCCCGGGCCCGACGGGCGCTTCGAGGTCGACGTGGCCATCCGCTCGAACGAGCTTTACCCCCACGCTGCGGGACGGACGGTGCGCCGGGCGGTGCGGTTCATGGACCATGACGCCCAGGCCTTCATGATGGGTTTCGGCGAGCGCCCGATGATGTCGGCGGACGACGTCACCGAGCCTGTGCGCACCGTCGACTACGAGCTCGCCTTCCTCCCCGGTTCCGACGCCTTCTACTCGTTCCAGGGCTTCCTGGGCGAGCGCCGCAGTTTGCCCGGCCGCGACGGCCCGCCCGGGGCCCGCTACAACACCCTGCCCGAGCTCAAGCCCCTGCCCGCGCAGATTTTAGATGGCTACTGGCGCGCGGGGAACGAGGGCGACTGGGCGCGGTACCGGGACAGCCGGGAGGACGGCTCCGGCCCGGCCGGCTTCGCGCGGGCGCAGGCGGGGGTGTTCCACCAAAACCTCGGCTGCCTGCGCCGGGAGCGCAAAGGCTGCGAGCTGCAGTAGCGGCGCGGGCGACCCTCCCCCGAGCCTTCCTGCGCCCCTGTCGCCGTCCCCGCCGCCCGGCTAGAGGGCGGCGCCCTGCAGCAAGTCTCCGGCGATGCTCTCCGCGACGCGCCCGGCCGCCTCCTGGGCCGAATCGCGAGCGAGGTGCGCGTAGCGCGCCGTCGTTTCCAGGCGGCTGTGGCCCAGGAGCTTCCCGATGACGGGGAGCGGCTCGCCGAGCGCAAGCGCCCGCGAGGCGTACGAGTGCCTGAGATCGTGCAGCCTTACGCCCTCGAGGCCCGCGCGCTCCCTGATCGCCCGCCAGGCCTCGTCGACGTTCGCAAGGCGCGTCCCGGGCTTCCTGCCCGGGATGACCCAGGGGCCGTCGTGGGCGCTGAGGAGACCCGTAAGGAGTTCGACGGCCTCCGGCGGGAGCGGGACGGCCCGCGCGCCCGTCTTGGAGTCGGGCAGCCTCACTTCGGCCTCCTCAATGTCCACGTCCTCGCGGCGCAGCTTCAGTATCTCGCTCCTCCTGCACCCGGTCAGCGCCAGGAGCCGGATAGCCGCCACAGCGGACGCGGAGGCGCCGCCCCGGGCCTCCGCCTCGTCGAGCGCCTCTCCCAGGCGGGTGAACTCCGAATCCGTCAGGAACCGCTCGCGCCTGCGCTCGGGGTATTTCACCAGGGCGCGGCAGGGGTTCGATGCTCCCTCGGGAACCATGCCCCAGCCCGCGGCCTGCTCGTACATCGCGGACAGGACGCGGAGCGCCGTGTTCGCCACCGCGGGCGTCTCGTAGAGGTTTTCATGGAATTCCGCCACCCGCGCGCGGGAAAGCGCGGCCAGCGGCGCCCTGCCCAGGACGGGCAGGACGTGGCGGTCGATCACCGAGCGGTAGAGCGCGGCTGTGCCCGGCTTGCACCGCACCGAGACGTATTCGGTGAGGTAGCGCGCGCACAGTTCTGCCACCGTGGGGCCGGCCTTGGGGCTAAGCGGCTCAGGCACCGCCTCCTCGCCCGCCTTGATACGCGCGATGATGCGGGCGGCGCGCTTCCTCGCCTCATCGGCGTTGATCACCCCGTGGCGGCCCACCGCCACCCTCCTGGGACCTTCGGGCCCCCGCGCCTGGGCGACGTAGACTTTCGAGCCGGTGGGATACACCCTCACCCCGAAGCCCGTGAGTTCCCGATCCCAGAAGACCGTGTCCTTTTTCACCGCGAGTTTCCCGACCGCTCGGTTCGACAGCGTCCCGTGTTCAGTTTTCGCCATCTTCACCCGGCCCTCCCGTTCGCGATGTGGGCGCCGATGCTCCCGCCCACCCGAACCGCCGCCTCCCTCTCGGCCTCTCGCATCAGGTGCGCGTAACGCGCGCTCGTCGCGACGCTTGCGTGGCCGAGCAGTTTCCCGATGGTGTAGAGGCTCTCGCCGAGCGCCAGCGCACGCGACGCGTAGGAATGCCTCAAGTCGTGAAGTCTCACGTCTGCGAGCCCCGCCCGCTCCCTTATCGGCCGCCAGTAGTGGTGCAGGCCCGTCAGGCGTTTTCCCGGTCTCTGGCCCGCGATCACCCAGGGGTTGTCGCCGGAGCGGGGGATGGCGTCCAGTATCCCGAGCACGGGCTTCGTCAGGGGAACCATGCGGGGACCCGCCTTGGCGTCCCTGAGTCTCAGATCCCCCGCCGTGCGGTCCACGTCGTCCCACCTGAGATTCAGTATCTCGCCCCTGCGGCACCCGGTCAGGACGAGCAGCCGGATGGCCGCGGTCGCGGGCGGCCATATCCCGTCTTCGGCCTCGGCCTGCCTGAGCGCACGGCCCAGCCTCCGGTATTCCGCAGGCGTCAGGAACCGCTCGCGCAGCTGAGTCCTGTAGCGGCGAAGCGCCTTGCAGGGGTTCCGCCCGGGCGGTACCAGCTCCCACGCTTCCGCCAGGGTGTACATCCGCGAGAGGAGGTGGACCGCCCGGTTCGCCAGGACCGGCGTATCGCGCAGGCCGTGATGGAGTTCCGCGGCTTGCGCCCCGCCGACTTCTCCCAGTCCCATACCGCCCAGGGCGGGCAGGACGTGCTTGTCGAGCACCGTGCGGTACGCGGCGACGCTTGCGGGTTTGAGGTGTCTCTCCACGTGGGTGCGCATGAAGCGCTCGGCGAGTACCGCCACGGTGGGTTCCACCTCGGGCGGTTCGGCTGCCGGCTCCTCACCGCGCTTGATGCGGTCGATAACGAGGGCGGCCTTCTTCCTGGCCTCGTCGACGGCCATCTCCCCGTGGCGGCCGAGCGTCACGCGCTTGGGCCCCGATGGTCCCCGGGACTGCACAACGTAGGTTTTTCTGCCCGTGGCGTGGACGCGCACCCCGAAACCCGCCAGCTCCCGGTCCCAGAAAACCGCGTCATTCCCGTCGACCTCGAGCGCGTCGACGGTGCGCTTGGTTAGTTTCAGATCGCTTCGCTTGGGCATCCCGTTTCCTCAAATATGTAATCAAAACGCATACATTCGGCATCAAGCTGGAGGGTATTCAAGCATATGTGTGGCGAAAACGCAAGGGGAAACGGGGTGGGGAGTAACGGAAATATGGTATTATAAACAATCGTTTATCGTATATATACGAGGTCAATCGCACTATTGCGCGGCCAAGAGGTTCATGACAATGATTTATCGAATTGTTCAGGAATTCTTCGGGACTCCGAAGAGGTCGATTCCGGACGGGGAGCCGCCGGCCGCGCCCTGGCCGGAGGCGCGGACGCGCGGCCCCTGCGAACCGGGCCCGGCCGGTACGGAAGACCGCCCGCCGTGGACGAGCGAGCGGTTGCGCTTTCCCTCCCGAACCGTCCTTCCCATTCCCTCCTCCTCGCCTCGACGGAAACGGCGATCCCTCTCCACCCGGTCGGGACCGGTTCCCCGCGCGGGAGTATCGCCTACGCCGGCGAAAACCCCATGACGGCAAATGCGGGGAAATGCGCGGTTTGAAATTCACTCCACTTTTGAGAGTCAATCCCGGCCTTAACGCGAAATATCGGTGGCGTATCGTGGAATAGGCGGGGCAAATCCAACCGATAAGGGCGTGTTGAAAAAGTCCGGGTTTCGTGATTCGGCGTATGGAGCCGACCGGGGAGGGGGCCTGTAGGGACAACCCCCTGTGGTTGTCCCTTGCAGAACAGGGCATCGGACAGGCACGGGGCCTGTCCCTACAACCCTTGCGGCTTTGTTCGTCATCCCGGCGGTGGTCAATTCCGGCCGAAGAGGTCTTCTTCAACTACCCCCCACACGCGGCCCATGACCGGGAGGCGAAAACAGGCGGGGCCGCAGGGAGCGATTGCCCGCGCGCGCGGCTTCGCCCGTCGCGCCGGAATCCGTTTCCGTCTTTTCGCTCTGCCGTACGGACGGCCTCCCCCGCCGGGGCGGATTTGACGAAACGCCCGTTCTCTTTCTATATTCATGATCGTCCAATGCGGGGAGAGGACCCTTTCCCAGGGGAGAGCGCGCATGACGACGTATGAACACCTGAGCCTCGCCATCGGTTTCCTCAACCTCCTCGCCTCCTACGGCGGTCTGGCCCTCATCTACTACGGCATCCGCGTCATGGATCGCAACGCGGGGCAGCGCGCGGCGGATTCGGAGCGCAAGCACACGGAAACGATGACCGAATCGGGGCGCAGGTACGACGAAGCGATAACCGAATCCGAGCGCAGGCATGACGAAGTGATGGCGGAGTCCAAACGCAGGCACGACGAAGTGATGGCGAAGTCCGAACGCAGGCATGAGGAGGCGATGGCCGAATCCCGGCGCAGGGAGGAAGACTCGGTCCGCAGGCACGAGGAGTCGATGGCCTCCCTGCGCGCACTCATCGACGGGCAGGCGGAAAGCCGGGCCTCGCTGCGCGAGTTGATCGCCGGGCAGGAAGAGAGCCGCATGGCCCTGCGCGAACTCATCGAACGAACCAGGTAATCCATTCCGGCCGATGCGGGAAGGGTTGCGCCTTCCCTTCTCTCTTGATACGGCCCTCGCCGCGCTCGCGTCTGCTCGGGATGAGGCGAGTCGTTGCGCGCCGCCGGACTGATTCGGAACGAAGGGGGCTGTTCTCCTCACCCTGAGCAGCCGCCGCGCTCTCCTCTTCACCCTGAATAGCGGCGGAAGATCAAACGCGACCGAGAAGGGATTGTTGAAAAAGTCCACCTCGCTCGGAATCGACCACCGCCGTTATTCCGGCGAAAGCCGGAATCCATTCTCAAGCAGAATGGCAATACCCTGGCTTTTCATCTCTTCACCATTGGCGGGGATCAATCAGAAAATAAAAAAACAAAGGCAAAACAAATGGATTCCGGCTTTCGCCGGAATGACGATCAAAACCGAACCGCCTCGAAAGGAGAGATCGCGACTTCGGAAAGGCTAAAGGGCCTGTCCGCTACGCACCCCCTCCCCTAAAGCAGACCGGCCGCCCGCTCCAGTTCTTCTTCGGTGTTGTAGAAATGCGGCGCGAAGCGGAGGGCGTTGCCCCGCGCGCTGGCGATGACCCTCCTCTCGCGCAGGCGCGCCGCCGCCTTCTGCGGGTCGGGCGACGCGACGCTCACGATGGCGGCGCGCTCCTCCCAGGGCCGCGGCGTCAGAATCCTCTCGCCCCGCCCCTCCAGCAGTTCCATCAGATACGTCGTCAACTCCCGCACGCGCGCCTCGACGCGCGCAAGCCCCACCCTGCCGAGGAACTCGACCGAGCGGCCGAGCACCCACAATCCCAGGTAGTTGTGATTCCCGATCTCGAAGCGGCGGGCGTCCGGGGCGAGATCGACCTCCATCCGGGGGCGCGCGTCAGGAACCATGCCCGCGCGGGCGTAGAAAGGGGGCTTCATCCCGGGGATCAGGTCTTCGCGGCAATAGAGAAAGCCCGTGCCGGGCAGGCCGAGCAGGCCCTTGTGCCCGCCGCAGACCACGATGTCCGCCCCGAGGCTCGGCAAAGATGCCGAGAGGATTCCGACGCCCTGAATCGCATCCGTCATCAATATGATCCCCCGCTCGCGGCAGACCGCGCCCAGGGCGGGCAGGTCCACCCGGCAGCCCGTCCCGAAAGTCACGTAGGAGACCGCCGCGACGCGCGTCCGCCCGTCCATCGCCTCAATGAACGCCTCGGTCGGGAAGCGGCCGTCCCGGCTCCGCGCCCACCGCAGTTCGACGCCCCTCTCCTCCAGGCGTTTCAGGGCGTAGACCTGGTTCGGGTGGTCGGTTTCCGCCTGGACGACGTTGTCTCCCGCCCGGAGGTCCAGGGCGTGGACGGCGATGTTCAGACCCTCGGAAGTATTCTTGACGAACGCGAGCGTCCCCGGCGCGACGCCCAGCAGCGACGCCAGCGAGGCGCGGATCTCCTCCACGCGCAGCCTGGAGAAGGCCTCCCGGCCGCCGCGCTCGTTCATCTCCCGCAGGAAATCGGGGATGGCGTCCTGGGCGCACTGCGGGAGGGGCGCCTTGTTGGCGAGGTCGAGGTAGGTCCAGCTCCGCGTGACGGGAAACTCGTCTCTCAAAGCCGCGAAATCCGGCGCAACCGCCCGTTCTTCATTCATCCGTTATTCTCCCGCCGCAGAAGCCGGTAAACCCTTATCCAAAGAATTATATACAATCCCGCCCGAAGAGGGTTGTGGAAAAAGCCCTGGTTTCGTGATTTGTCGTATGGAGATGAGGGAATGACGATCAAAACCGCACCGCCTCATCCTGAGTAGCGGCGAAGCCGCATATCGAAGGCCAAACGCGATTGATGAATGAGTGTTTACTCTCGCCACGGCGCGAGCCTCTCGCCCTTCGATACGCCGCCGTTCGGATTTGCGCTGTTTTACATGAAGGGCGTGGCCTCACCCCAGGTCAAGATCCAGCAGATCTGCACCGGAATCATTCCGTTCGTGCTTCTGCAACTGACCGGACTGGCGCTTATAATGGCATTTCCGGAAATCGCCATGTGGCTGCCGAGACAGCTGCTCAATTGAGCCATTCCTGGGCCGGTGCGGCCAGATCGGGCCTTCGGTCGACCCACGGTCTGGCGGCCTCGAATGCGGCGGCGGCGCGGAAGATGTCTTCCTCGTGCAGGATACTCGAAACCATCTGCATGCCCACGGGCAGGCCGTCCCGGGTCCATCCCGCCGGCACCGAGGCGGCCGGCTGGCCCGTCAGGTTGAACGGATAGGTGTAGTAAACCCAGGATACGATGTTGCGGTCGGGCAGCTCCGGGGGCGCGTTGCAGTTCACGTCGAAAGCCGAGACGGGAAGCGTCGGCGTCAAGAGCAGATCGTAGTCCTCGAAGAAGAGGCGCATCTTCTCGCGAAAGTCGTAGCGCCGGAAAACCTTGTCGTAATACCCCTCCAGTTCCTGATCGAGGGCGCCGGCGAGCACGTCGGCAACCGCCGGGTCGAGCAGGTCCGGCTTGTTGGCGAGCACATCCTTGAGCCGGGTTCCGACGCCGGCGTAGAACTCGGCCATCCAAATGGGGAGCGGGTCCTCTTCCATGACCTGTTCGACCAGGTCCACGGTGCAGCCGAGATCCTCGAACACCCTGACGGCCTCCTCAACGATCCGGACCACCTCGCCGGTCGGCTGCGCGTAGCCGAGCGTCGGGCTCCAGGCCAGGCGCATGCCCTCGACCGGACGCTCGCAGGCGGCCAAGAAGTCGGGCACGGGCTGCGCGACGCCGAAGGGATCCCGGCGGTCGTGCCCGGCGACGGCGTTCAGCAGGAGCGCCCCGTCGCGCACGGTGCGGGTGAGCGGGCCGACATGGGCGAGCGTCGGCGTGGCGCTCGCCGGGAAGACCCCGACGCGCGCGAACTGCGCCTTGATGCCGAAAAGGCCGCTGAGCGAACTCGGGATGCGGACGGACCCGCCGCCGTCGGTTCCGAGCGCGAACGGTGTGACCCCGGCGGCAACGCTGGTCGCGGCGCCGCAGCTCGATCCGCCCGGCGTCTTGGCGAGATTCCAGGCGTTCGGCGTCACCCCGGTCAGCGGGCTGTCGCCGACCGCCTTGCAGCCAAACTCGCTGGTCGTCGACTTACCGACGATGCAGCCGCCCTGCCGCCGCACCCGGTCCACCGAGGGCGCGTCGACAGCCGCGACATTGTCCGCCATCGCCCGAGAGCCGAAGGTCAGCTTCAGGCCGTCCACGGCGATCAGGTCCTTCACCGAGATGGGTAGGCCGTGCAGCAGTCCGAGCTCTTCGCCGGACATGACGGCCTTTTCGGCCTGCCGCGCCGCTTCGAGGGCGAGGTCGGGCGAGGTCTGGACGAAACAGTTGAGCGTCGGCTCCAGCCCGTCCATGCGCTCCAGGGACGACCCGACGAGTTCGACCGGCGAGATGTCGCCGCGCGCGATCAGGTCCTTCAACTCGATTGCCGTCATGAACGCGAAATCGCTCATCGTTCCTGTCCGTCGAGCCACCCGCCAAGCGTCTCGAGCGTCATCGTAAACCGCTCGATTTCATCCACGTCTATCGCGCTGAAGGTCCGGAATAGATCCTGTCCGATGTCCTTGTGGATCCTGTCGAGCAGCGCCGTAAAACCCGGAGCCACCGCTCCCTGTTGTTCGTTCATCCGTTTTCTCCCGTTGGGTAAGTCGGCAAAATCCTTGTTCGGAGAATTATATACAATCCTGCCCGAAGGGGGTTGTTAAGAAAGTCCACTGAAGTAGCGTTTGCGTCTTTTGTAGTAACAGCCCCTCTTGAGTCCGACTCGCGTTCAGTCGGTGAAGGAAAAATCCATCCTGCGCGTCACGCTGTGCGTGTTCCCGAACGTCGGGATGACGAGGCTGTGCTTCCCGAGGCCCCCCGCGACGAACAGGCAGATGCTGTCCTCATCGGCGACGACGGGAACGCTCCCGAGGTCTTCCCGGGCCAGAAGGTCGTCCCGGCGTCCCCGTGCGCGTTCGAGGTTCGCCGGCGCGAACATAGACGTCGGCACCCTGCCCCGCTCGTACAGGAAGGCCTTGATTCGCGGCGGATCCCAGCCGTCGCGCACGAGCATGTCGACGTGTTCGGGGCCGAGGACGACCGCCATCTCCCCGCCGAAGAGCGCGTTGTTGCTCCCCGCCTGCATCATCGAAGAAGCGATGGACTGAAGCACGCCCTCGCCATCCGTGCTGGCCGCGTCGTTGACCATGATGTGCGGGTCGACGGCGATGACCGTCACGGCGCTCTCCGAACGCTCCAGGCCGCGCTCGACGTGGAGCGGCGGCCACGGGCTCGCTTCCTCATTTTCGCCGATGCAGCTCGAGAACTTGCCCTGGTGGCCGAAGGTGCTGCGATCGGTATCGCCCGGTTTGGCGCCCCCGATGTTCTGGAGGATGAACCGGAACGCCCTGCCGATGGTGGCGTTGGCCCGCCAGCCCTGGCCGAAGAGGTTCTCCTTGCAATTGACTCCCAGCACATGTCGGGCGGGGCCGTGGACGACGATGAGCTGCGCGATGCAGTTCGTCGTCCCCTGTACTCCCGGCAGGTTGTATGCGGGGTCGAAGATGGCGTCGACGGCGGTAACGAGCACCGGCATGTACTCGGGCTTACAGCCCGCCATGGCGGCGTTGACGGCGATCTTCTCGATCGTGGCGTCGCCGAACAGATGGGGGATGCGTCCGCGGGATTCCTCGGGCGGACGACCCGATGCCTCCACCATGCCCGCCACCCGCTCTTCGGTCGGCGGGATGACGGGCAGCCCGTCCCCCCAGCCTTGTTCCATCACGTACTCGAAACTCCAGGGGGGATTCCGCCACCTCGTGGCGCGCGGAGGCCAGCTTCATCCTTCGTCTTCCGGGGGCGTATGCGTGAGGGACGCCGCCACGCTCTCAAAAATCCCGTCCGCGTGGTCATGCACCGTATCGAGCGGTATTCCGGTGATGGGATGGGGGATCGAGACGAGCGGCAGGCCCGCGAAGCCCAGCGCCCGCGCCTTCTTGCGGCCGAAGGCCTCGAACATGTCCGTGATGACGGTGAGCGTGGGGAGCCCGCGCTGCTCCAGCTCGATCGCGTCGTGGATACTCCACGGCGTGCAGGAGCCTCAGTCGGGCACGGCGTTCACCACGAAGTCGCACTCCTCGGCCATCCGGTCGATCAGGTCCTCCTCCAGCGGGAGCGCGCTGCCGCTCTTGCGGTAGTGCGTGAACGAGCCGATGGGATATTTCCCGCTCAAGCGCTCCTCCAGGCGGCGCAGCAGCTTGTCGGAGTTTGGCTTCGTGTTGTCGAGAAGGCCCAGGCGAATTCCCTCGTGGGAGGCGGGGCGCGCGGCAGGGCGCACCTTCGGGATCGGAGGGGGTATTCCCGAGGGATCGAGGATCACCAGAGTCTTCCCCATAGCGGACGCCTCTCCATGATGGTGAGACCGGTGATGCTATCATCGATGGGCGAGGGCCTCAACAAACCCTTGACTCGCCTCCCATGACATGCAATCAAAACGGACGCGGATTCGTTGAAACTCCCGCGCGGCGCGGACGGCGGGCGGGTTCCGTCTTTACTCCTCGTTTCCGGCTTGCGGCTGGACCCGCCACACCTCGATGATCGAGCCGACGATGCCCCTGGGCGCCAGCAGAATCGTGATGATGAAGAACAGGCCGATGATCAGGATCGCCCGCTCGGTGTATTCACCCAGAAAATCGTTCAGGTAATGGACGAAGCTCGCCCCGACGAAGGGGCCGATGAGCGTTCCGAGTCCGCCGACGACCGACCAGATGACGATCTCTCCCGAATGCAGCACGTCCATCTGCTCGGTGCCGATGATGCCGTTTTTCAGCAGCACCAACACCCCCGCCAACGAGGTGAAGAATCCCGAAACGGCCGTGTTGAATATCTTGTAAGCGTTCACGTTGTAGCCGAGATAGGCGGCCCGCCGCTCGTTCTCGCGGATGCCCATGAACACGAGCCCGACGGGCGAGCGGAGGAAGGCCCGCAAACAAATGTAGGATGCGAACACGACGCCGAACGTCAGGTACCAGAAATGCGAGAACTCTCCGGTCTCGACCCCGAACAGCCCGAAAAACCCGAGTGTGGGCAAATCGATCGTCATGCCGTCCTCGCCGTTCGTCATCGAGACCCACGAATTCGCGACGATGAACGCCACGCTGCCGAAAACCAGCGTGATGATGCCGAAATAGATGTCGCGGACGCGGACGGAGAACGCGCCCATGCAGGTCGTGAGCGCCGTTCCCAGGAAGACGGCGAAGCCTATCGCCGCCCAGGGACTCCAGCCATATTTGGTCAGCATGATCGCGGCGCCGTAGGCCCCGACGCCCGCGAGCGCCGCGTGCGCGAAACTGGCGAGTCCGACGAAGCCCATCATCACGTCGAGGCTCATCGCCAGAAGGCCCAGAATGAGCATCTCGCTGTAGAAGCGCAATTCGAAATCGCCGGCCCAAAACGGCAGGCTCAAGCCCACCAGGAATATGACGGGGGCGGCGTACCTGACGCCGAAAAAAGGCTGGAGGCCGAGCTTCACCCGCTCGGGCAATCTCGACAACAGCCATACGACGAGCGGCAGCAAGGCGAGCAAGGCGAGCAATTCCACCGCCGCCAGGACGGGCAACAGCCAGAACGTCACCCCGACCAGGACGATGACGGGAACGCCGATGCGAAGCGAGAGATCGATCATTCGAGACCCCTGTCACCCATCAGGCCGTTGGGCCGGAAAACGAGGAATACCAGAAGCACGAGCAGGCTCAGAATCTGCGGCTGGGAGCCTTCCAGGAAAATAGAGCCGATGGCCTCCAACTCGCCTATCAGGAGCGCTGCGAGCATCGTCCCCGGCAGACTGCCCAGACCGCCGACGACAACGACGATGAACGCGGCGACGATGATGTCCGACCCCATCGAATAGTCGACGCTGAATATCGGGGCGACCAGGACACCGCTCATCGCGGCGAGCCCGCATCCGACCGCAAAGACCAACTGGTACACCCGGGGCACGGGCACGCCCATGCAGGCGGCCATTTCGCGGTTCTGGATGGTCGCCTGAATCCACACCCCCCACTTCGTTCGCGTGACGAACAGCCAGAGCAGGAGCATAATGAGCGCGGCCACTCCCATGATGACGATCCGGTAGAGGGGGAATTCCAGGTCGAAAAAGGGAACCGAAGCCTTGATCGGCGGAGCCATGAATTTGCCGATGGTGCCGAAAATCGTCAGGGCCGCCTGCTGGAGCACGAGCGCCAGCCCGAAAGACACCAGGAGGGGAATGAACGGATTTCCCCCGTGCGTCGTCCGGAACAGGCTGCGCTCTATGGCGTAACCGAAGGCGGCGACCACGACGCCCGCGATCACCACCGCGCCCCAGAAACCGACGACCGCGGAGCCGAATTTCAGCGCGAGCCAACCGGCGAACGCGCCCGCCATGTAGAATTCCCCGTGCGCGAAATTGACGATATTCATCACGCCCAGGATGAGGGTGAAGCCCGCGGCGACCAGGGCCAGCACGAGTCCGTTCTGGAGTCCCATGACGGATTCGATGACAAGGCGTTCTAGGAATTGCTCCATCAGGCGACTCCCAGATGCTCGTGGAGAGTCTCCGAATCGGCCAGGACGTCAGCCGACTCGCCGCCATGGACGATTCGCCCCTTGGCCATGATGTAGCCCCGCGCGCTCGCCCGCAGGGCCAGCCTGTAATCCTGCTCGACGAGGAGGATGGCGATCTTGAGTTCCTCGCTCATCCACCGGATGATCTGCTCAATCTCGTTGACCATGGCCGGCATCAGGCCCTCGGTGGGTTCATCGAGCAGTATGAGTTTCGGTTGGGTGACGATCGCCCGCGCGAGGGCCAGCATCTGCTGCTCGCCGCCGGAAAGGGTGGAGCCGACCTGATCGGCCCGCTCCTTCAGGCGGGGAAACGACTCATAGACGGCGTCCAGATTTTTTTGTTTCTCCCCTTCGCTCAACTTCTGCAGATCGAGGCCGATGCGCAGGTTCTGCATGACGGAGAGTCTCGGGAATACCTGGCGGTTCTCTGGAACATAACCGATGCCGAGCGTCGCCATTTTGTAGGGAGGTACGCCCGTGACGTCGCTTTCGCCAAAAAAAATCCGGCCGCGGCGCGGTGGATTGAGACCCATGATGGTCCGCATGGTGGTCGATTTTCCCACGCCGTTCCGCCCCAGCAGCGAGACGGTCTCGCCTTCGGCGACCTCGAGGCTCACCCCCTGGAGGATGTGGCTTTTTTCATAATAAGAATGGACGGCTTCAAGCCGCAGCATCGGAACTTCTCAGATATACGCGCTGCACGTCGTCGTCGTTTTTTATCTCATCGGGAGTACCTTCCGCGATGATCTCCCCGTGGTGAAACACGCTAATCTGCTCGGCGATCGACATGACGACTTCCATGTCGTGTTCCACGAGAACGATGCTCAGTCTTTCGGAGAGGCGCTTGATCAGGGCGGCCGTCTCCTGAGTTTCCACCGCGCTCATGCCGGCGGTCGGCTCGTCGAGAAGCAGCAACTCGGGCGACAAGGCCAGGGCAAGGCCGATCTCCAGATATTTCTGTTCCCCGTGCGCCAGGTTGGAAGCAAGCTCCACCCGCTTCGCGGACATTCCGATCTCTTCGAGCACTTCGTCCACACTGGTCTCGACGTTTTGATGACTGGCGGCATTGCGGAACGGATGAAAGCTCATGGCGCGGTTCTGCGCGGCGAGGCGCAAATTCTCTTCCACCGTGAGGTTCGGAAAGATATTCGTGATCTGAAAAGCGAGGCTGACCCCGAGCCGGCTGATTTTATGGGGCGGCATTCGGGAGGTATCGACTCCGTTGATCCGGATCTCGCCGCTCGAAGGCCGCTGCACACCCATCAGCATGCTGAAAAAGGTGCTCTTGCCCGCTCCGTTCGGACCGATGATGGCCCGCAACTGGTCTTTCGGGAGCTGGAAATCGACGTGGTCGACCGCAACCAGGGCGCCGAACGCCTTGGTCAGAGCCTTCGTCTCCAGAATGAAATCGGACACTCCGAACCTTCCCGGTGGGCGCGACGGCCGCCCCCTGCCCGTTGGAAACCGGGCGGGGGGCGGACTTCGCCGTGCCATGAAATCAGGCGCAAGTGCTGAACTTTGCGTCGTAGAGCGTCGTCTTCATCGGCACCTTGTCACCGATGATCTTGAAGTGAAGGTTATCGTCCACGGTCGTCATGTAGAAATCGACGAAACCCTGGTGGTCGGTGCTGCGCAGGTAGATGTCGCCTTGCGGGAAGTCGCTGCCCTGGGAGAACATCCGGCCCGGCCCCATCGGCGTCTTGCCGCCTTCGAGCCACTTGACCATCCTGTCCGTATCTTCCTTCCTGTCCTTGAACTTGACGGCCTGCATCGCCTGCTTGATGACGTTCATGCCGGTAAACTGCGCCTGGGCGAATCCGCTCGGCAGCACGCCCTTGCTCAGCTTCATGAACTCACCGCGGAACGCGTGGTTCGGGGCGTTGTCGAACGGCGAGCCCTTGAGATCGTTGACCGGCGAGTAGCGGTGCAGATAGAACCCGCCGACCGCGCTCTTGCCCTGCTGGGTAATGGTGTTCACGTCGCACACCGACGCCGGCCCGATGACTTTCGCCTTTTTCGTAAGACCCACATCGCCCAGGGCGAGCATCGATTTAATGGCGGCGCCGCCCGACATCCCCATCACGATCGCGTCGGCATCCTGCGAAAGACGGTTCACGTAGGCGATGTAATCCGCCGTCTTGAGAGGAACGGGCACCGGGTCGATCCACTTGCCGCCGAGGCGCTTGAACTCGTCGCGGAAATCGAACGCCACGGACTGGCCCCATGCGAAGTCCATGTAGAGCCCCGTCGCGGTCTTGACGCCGTTCTTGATCGCCCATGGCGCCATGGCGATGGCCTGGCTCTTCGTGGTGTTGTAGGGCCTGAAAACATATTTCGGGCAGGCGGGCGCCTTGCCGCCTGTCAGGTTGGTCGTCTCGCAACCCGTGCCCAGGACGTAGAGCATCTTGTAGCGTTTCGCCACCGGTGCGAGCTGGACGCAGATGCCGCTGCTGGAAGTACCCGTCAACGCGTCGATTTTTTCTTTCAGGATCAGCTTCTCGACCTCGCGCACGGCCTGGGCGGGCTTGAAGGCGTCGTCGCGCTCGATGACCTGGATCTTGCGCCCGTTGATGCCGCCGGCGTTGTTGATCCGGTTGACGGCGACCGTCAGTCCCCAGCGCCCCTGCTCACCGAGTGCGGCAAGCGGCCCGCTGAACGTGTTGACGTGGCCGATCTTGATGGGGGCTGCGGCCCACGCCTTTCTGAGAAAAAACGGCCCTGCGCTTGCGGTCACGGCGCCGACTGCTGCGAGCTTCAAGAAGTCACGTCTCGAGTTTCTTGCGGCCATGCGGTATCTCCTTACGGTGTATGAATAGAAAAACTCCCCTTCCCTTCTCCGGTCGGAAACTTTCGTAGTTCGACTTTCCGTTTTGCCGCTTCTTATTTTATTGATTGCCAATTCAAGAGTTTTGCCCCATTACACCAAGAGCGCAGCACGCTGTCAAAGACGCAAAAATACGAGGCCCGCACGCGCTGAAACTTCTCCCGCAAATGCGGACGGATGCGCGGACTCTCGCGCGAGCCTCTCGTAACGCCTCGCGCGAGCCCGCCCCTACTTGCCGGGCAGCACCTTGATCGAGATGGTCGCCGCCCACCTCTTCCCGTAGGAGCGGTGCAGGCCGTCGGCGAACTGCATCGTGAGCTTGTAATCCCCGGGCGCGAGCTTGAGAGACGCTTCCGTCTGTCCCTTGCCGTAGTGCGGGTGCATGGCGTCGGTGGGTATCACCAAGCCTTTGCGCATGGAGCCTCCGTTGATGATAATGTGGTGATGCCCCGTCCCCTTCACCACCTTGCCCGAGGGCTTGATGGTCATGCCCTTCATGCCCATCACGACCTTGACGGGGCTTTTCACCTGCGCCCCGTCCTTGGGCTCGATGAACCAGACGCCGTCTTTCATCTCCTTCTTCTCGGCTCCTTGCGCATGACCCGCGAACGCCAGAAACGCAGCCAGTCCCAAAGCGAACAACCCGAAAACGCCTCGTCTGCCCATTTCAGACTCCTTTCCGGCTCCCGCTCCGGGAACCTGCAAGCGATACGCGAAGGGCGCGACGCCCGGATGTGATTCGAACAATTCCGCATCAGTATATCGCAAAGGGGGTTCGAGTCCACGAAAAACGCGCATCGCTGCGATCTTGGAATCAAAACCGGCCGGGGCATTGCGGCTTTTGGCCGTCATTCCGGCGCATGCCGGAATCCAGCGACTTTTCTTTTGTTTTACGCCTTCATTTATACCCAATGATGGAGGAGAGAAAACGCCGCAAAGCGTCCACTTCATCGGTTCTGGATTCCGGCATGCGCCGGAATGACGGCGGTGGTCAATTCCGACCGAAGGAGGACTTTTTTAGGGGGTAGGGGGGGTGCCTTTATGGGGTTTCCCCTTCAAGGGAGTTGCCTTTACCCTGTCAGGGCGTTTTTCAACAACCTCGGGGCGGGGGGTAGGGACAGGCCTCCGTGCCTGTCCTCATTGTCGCCGTCCTGTAAAAGGACAACCACGGAGGGTTGTCCCTACGCAAGTCGTTCGAGTGGCGGTGCAGGGATCATCACGTCGCCGACCGGGGGATGCATGGACTTTTTCAACAACCCAATATGCGATCCTTACAGTGAATATAACTTCATGCGCCCCGACATTGGAAAATGAATCCTCACTCCTTGGCGCCGCGGGCTTTCAGGGCCTCGATCACTTGATGAAACGGCGCCTTGTTCGAGCCTGGCGCCTTTATGCGGAACCGCGCCGCTCTCAGGGGCGTCTGCCCGCGAGCGTCTTTCGCGTTCACGTCCGCCCCCGCGTCGAGCAGCGCCCGGGCGGCCTCCGCACTTCCTCCAAAAACCGCCCAGTGAAGCGGGGTCTTCCAGTGTTTCTTGTCTTTCGCCTCTATCTGCGCTCCGCCTTTGAGGAGAATCTTCACCGCCTTCGCGCGCCCGTTTCCGGCCGCCACGTGAAGCGGCGTCAACCCGTTCGAGGCCTTCGCGTTCACGTCCGCCCCGCCTTGGAGCAGGGCCTCGATGCCCGCAGCGCTTCCCTTCATCGCGGCGCCGTGGAGCGCGGTCAGGCCCGCCTTGTCCCTGGCATCGGGCTTTGCGCCCGCGCGGATCAGCGCCGCAACCGCCGCCCCGTGTCCCCGGAACGCCGCCCAGTCGAGCGGGGCCTTTCCTATCTTGTCCCTCGCGTTTAAGTCCGCCCCGCCTGCGGCGAGAACCTCGATTCCCCCCGCGCTCCCCTTGATGGCCGCATAAAAAATCGGCGTCATGCCCAGGCGGTCCCGCTCGTCGGCGTCCGCCCCGCCCTTGAGCAGCGCCTTGATCCGCGCCGCGTCGCCCTTGAGCGCCGCGTCGTGAAGCGGGGCGGCCATGGCGGGCGAGGCGCACAGGCAAACCGCAAGAACCGTGAACATCCATCGGCGGAGCATCATCATCTTCCCTTTTCAAGAAGCCGTACAAGACGGGAGGAGGCGGCTATGCGACACGATACGTTTTTTCGGCGCCTTCATTCGATGTTGCGCCGCCCGGCCCGGCCCGCGCCCCGGATGCGCCCGTGATTACGGGGAGCCGCTGGTAACGGGGTCGTCGGGATTGCCGGGCGCCGCCGTCGCGCCCGAGACCGCGCTGAACGCGCCCAGGAGCGAGACGCTCCCGTCGGTCGCGGCGAAGCCGAACGTCCCGCCCATCGTCCAGCCCTTGCCGTCGGACCAGCGCGCGCCCCACTTGCCGCCGCCCGCGATGTCGCCGCCTGCGCCAGAGGCCGTCGTCTCCCCCTCGAACGGAGCGCCCTGCGGCGAGAACCCGGTTTCGCCGAGCTTCACCGAAAGGCCCTCGAACGCCTCCCCGGCGAAGGAGCGGAACTTCTCCACCCTGCCGCTCACCGTGCGGGCGCTGAAGTCGGCGACCATCTCCACGTCGGCCACGAACTTCGCCGCCGCTCCGCCCGAGGCGCGGAGACCCACCGCGTCGCCCTCGTAGGTGGCCGCGCCGATCGGGGACGCGGCGTCGAAAGCCGCCGCCGGCGCCTCCGGGCTCCGGCTCCAGAACGCGCCGGCCTCCTCCGCCGTGGCCCACACGCCGAGCAGGTCGTGGGGATAGCTCGACAGGTCCGGCTCAATGCCCGGGAGCATATCGGTGAACAGGGCGAGGCGGAAGTCCTGATTCGGCGGTCCGGGGGCGTGCGCCATAATGCGGGCGCCGTCCGTAACCTCGTACGACAGGTTCCCGTCGTCGTCGCGAACCACGCGCACCGACATCTCGTCCGCCGTCCGCCCGTTCTCGACCGCAGAGGATTGCGAGGCGCCGTTCGGGACAGCCCGCGCCGCGCGGGCCAACGCTTCGGCGACCTCCGGGCCGAAGTCGGCTTCCGCTCCCAAAATCGGCGAAAGGTCGGACGACCCCACGCGCGGGCCGCGCACCGGCGCGCTGCCCGATCCCGTATTATCGCCGGGCGACGGGTCGCCGCCGGGATCCGGACTGCCGCCGGGCGTCGACCCGCCGCCGGACGCGGGAGGCATCGACTCCGTGTGGGCGCTCTTTCCTCCCCCGCTGCAGCCGGACAGCGCCAGGGCGGCCGACAAGGCCATTGCGAGCGCCGCGATCCGAACGTTCATGCCCATTTTCCGTCTCCTTCTCTCGATATTCTATTCCTGACAAGCTCCGGCGAACGGGCGCCGCGCCAACCGCCGGGTTCGCGTCCACGGACTTCTTCGGAATTTTACAGGCCCGTCATCCAAAACGCCATTTTTTTTAACGCCGCCCCCCCGGAACGCCGCCCAATCGAGCGGGGAATCTACCGAATCTTGTCTCTCTCGTTCACGTCCGCTCCGCCTTTCAGCAGGGCCTTGATCTGCGCCGCATCGTGAAGGGGGCCGCCGGCGCGTGTGGGGTCCACAGGCAAATCGCAAGAACTATGAAAATCATTCGGCGGAGTATGGGGTGTCCTCCACAACAAGGGAACAAACAACGGATGCGCGCTTCATGCTGTACCCCAAAAAGCTTCGGAATAATACTCAAAAGATTTTGAGAAACGCGAGAGAGCAATCTCTCTTCATACCCTAACGTCTTGTGCATCGTCGCTTTTTACTACGGAATCAACCGGCCACAGATCCGTCAATTTACGCGCTGAGAGAAGCTTGGCGAGCGTCGTATAACGTGGGCTTTGCACCGACCAAGGTGGGAGGTCTCGGGATATCGGCTCGATAGCCTTGGCCTTCTCCGAAAAGATGAGCTTATATTTACCTTCTTCACCGTAAGACTCAATACGTGCGACAGGCGCATAATGCGTGATCGCAGAAACAGGTGTGCTCTGATAACCTGCAACGTACTTGATGCTGTCGAACTTGCTGTCAGAAATCCGAATGGGGTACCAACAATCATCATCAAGAAAAGTCTCTTTGAATCCTTCTTGGCGAGCTGGAACAACGATCGTATCCGGCTCGTTGCCTTTCATCGGATCGTCCTTCGGCGGAGTAATGGATCTTGGAATCTTGAAAACTCGCAACCCTACCAGAGGCAGGATTTGAAAGATTTCCTTCAAGAAGGCGCGGGTGTCAGCCTTCTCGGCTTCGCTAAGCGGCGGCTCTTGCGGTGCATTTCCATTAACCAAGTGGCAACGCTTCGCTTTGTTTGCCTGAGCAATGAGCGAGTATTCCAACCACGTCACATGAGCACTGTTCAAATTATTTCCTGTCGAAACGAACATCACACCCCGATCCCAAAAATCCTTACGGTATGTCCCGGTATAGTGGGATTGAATCCGCTTTGATACATCGTCTGTGTGTCCGATATAGACGGTCGGAAGATCGTCATCCTGTTCCGTGTACCCAATGAGGATGTATACTCCTGGGCGTTGTGATTCGGGACGACGCTTTACTTCATCCCATTTGTTACGAGGAAAGACCAATCCAAGGCCAGTCCAGTTCATACGGTCAATTACCCGAACGCCTTCCGGGTCTCCATCAGGGACGAAAATACGGATGATGAATGGATCGGGCATTTATGAACTCCGTCTATTAAGCAATTGGATTCGCTTCTGGTTTTAGCGCATTTTTAGATATAGGTTTGAAGTTCTAAAATACGAAAATACAAAGCGAGAGCGGGATTTGCAAATTATCCACTCCACCTATCTCACCTCTTCTTCACCATACAGCGAACACAACGCAGATTAGCAAATCACTCCCCCCTTGAGGGGGAGTCGATGAGGTGAGGGTGTAAACCCGAAACCGAATCGGTGGGGGGAGTTTTTCCTGTGGCTTGTCCCCCCACCGCATCCGCCTTCGCCAAGGCTCGGCTTCTGCGACTCCCCCTCAAGGGGGGAGTGAAAAAACCTTCTTCTCCCGCGACAAATCACACGCATCCCCTCCCCATCACACCGGAATATACGCCCCGCGGAACTCCAGCAGGTCGTCGCGCCGGGGGCTGAATATCTGGAGGTCCTGGGAGCCGTCTTCCAGCGCCTTCAGCCAGTGCTCGACGTTCGATTTACAGACAACCACTTCGCCCGCGCCCACTTCACGCTCCTCCTCGCCCTCGACGCGGAACAGGAAGCGCCCGCGCTGGATGAAGGACATCTGCTCGTGGGGGTGTTTGTGGGCGGCGACCTCGGAGCCTTCCGAGAACGTCCAGAGCGCCAGCGTCTGGTTCTCGCCGACGATCATCTGGAGTTCGATGACGCTCTCGGGCGGGATGTTCTCGTGGATGATGCGCATCCTGGGAATCTCGTCCCATCGCTGGAAGATCATGGCTCCCTCCTTCGGGGTGAGCGGGGCCGAAAGCCGTTTGGCGGCTGGCTGCGGGGGCGGACGGGAAGGTCCGCTGTTTGCTTATGTCTTCTCCTCATCCTCATCATCCGGTTCAAGCGGGCGGTAGCCGTAGCGGACGCGCGGCGGCAACACGACCCCGTGCTCAGGGCCGAAATGCCGCCTGAACGCCTCGGAGGGCTTGGCGCGGGAGTCGGCTTTATCCCCTTCGTCCATGTCGTGAATGGTAGTCTCGTCGCTCACCGGATTACCTCCTCTTGTCTTGTTCACTCGAAAATTGACCGGATGATACGCCGGTTCGTCGCCAGAGAAAACCAAGGGCGCTCAGCCCCCCCCTTACAGGGTCAATACCATCCAAAGAGGGAGAATATGACGACTAATGGACCAGGAAATTACTCTCCCCCAATCGAGAGCGCGCACCGTCATTCCGGTGTCAGACCCGACCAATGCGGGAGGGTTTGACGGAATCCATTTGGCTTGCCTTTGATTTTTATTTTCTGATTGCTTCCCGCTAATAACGAGGAAATGAGAATCTGGCGTATTGTCATTCTGCTTTAGAATTAGAATGGATTCCGGCTTTCGCCGGAATGACGAACAAAACCGCAATGTCTGTAGGGACAGGCCCCCGTGCCTGTCCGATGTCTCGTTCTGCAAGGGACAACCACAGGAAGCAGGGCGGGCGCAGTCGAGCTTCTCTTTCTCAGGAAGCTCGACGCCCCTACAGGCCCCTCTCCCTCATTCGGGTTTGACCTACCGCACCCCCTCCCCCGCCATGAAGCGCGCCACTTCCTCCTCCGGCCAGCCGAGCCACTCCCTGAGCACCTCCGCCGTGTGCTGGCCGAGCAGGGGCGGCGGCTTCGGGTCCGCCTGCGCGCCGCTCATGATCCACGGCGCGCCCACCACGCGAATCTCCCCCGAGACGGGGTGCTCGACCTTTTTGATCAAGCCCCGGTGCGCTATCTGGGGGTCTGAGAGAGCGCGCGCGTAATCGTTCACCACGGCGAAGCCCACGCGCTCGGCTTCCAGGCGCTCTTCCCACTCGGCCATCGTGCGCGAGGCGAAAATCTTCGACGCCCGCTCGTTGATGACGCCTCGGTTCGCCACGCGCGCCCGCGCGGTGGAGAAACGCTCGTCCTCCAGCCAGTCCTCCACCCCCAGCGCGCGGCAAAAGCCCGGCCAGAAGCCGTCGTGCTGCACGATGACGGTCACGTACTCCCCGTCGCTCGTGCGGTAGGTGTTCGCGGGCACGCGCATGGGGTTCTCGTTGCCGTGCCGGCCCGGAGAGACGCCCGCCTGGAGCGTCTCGCCCATGCGCGGCCCCAGCGCGGCCACCATGGCGTCCTGCATGCTCACGTCGATATGGCGGCCCTCGCCCTCTCTCCTCACCGCATGGAGCGCGCTCACTATCGCGTAAGCAGAAAACATGCCCGCCAGCACGTCGGCGAGCGGCGCTCCTATCTGGGTGGGGTCCTCGTCGCCCGTAACGCTCATGACGCCCGATACGGCCTGGAGGATCGGGTCGAGCCCCACCCGGTCGCGGTAGGGGCCGCTCTGCCCGAAGCCCGAGAGCGAGCAGTAGACGATTTTGGGATTCATCGCGCGCGCGTCCTCAAAGCCGAGGCCAAGTTCGGCCAGCTTGCCGGGCGCCATGTTCTCGATGAGCGCGTCGGCCTCCCCCGCCAGTGCGCGCACGGCGTCCCGGCCCGCGTCCGTCTTCATGTTGACGGCGACGCTCTTTTTCGAGCGGTTGTTCGCGTAGAAATAATCCTCGTGTTCTTCGCGGTCCTTGTAGCGGGTGATGCGGCGCGTGTCGTCCCCGAAGCCGGGGCGCTCCACCTTCACCACCTCGGCCCCCATGTCGGCCAGCATGGCGGCGCAGAAAGGCCCCGCGACGACCTGGGTGAAATCCAGCACCCGGAACCCGCTCAAGGGCGCTGCTCCCTGCGATTCGGACATCTCTCCCCCAACGGATGGCGCCGGCGCGGCGAAGAATGAGAAACCTCACCGCCCCGGCCTTCAAAACGACGGAAAACGTGAAGACTATATCGGTAAGCAAGCGCGCGTGCAGCGATGCCTTATCTCAAGCCGCATGATTTCATATAACAACGAAACGGCGGTAATCTCAAACCACCTTCAACGTCTTTGAAACCCGGCGGCGATACAGGACGTTACCCGTCCGGCCCGGCGGACGGCGCCCGCTACGCAGAAAGGACTTTTTCACCTACAATGCGGGCTGCGGCGAGACGCTCGACACCATGGCGACCGACGCGGTCCACCGCGGGGCGCGCCCGCGTGCGGAAGGGGCGGCCCGGCGTCTCCCGAACCTCGATCATTTCGCCGAACCCGGCCTGAAACTTCATGGAGAGTGACAGATGCAAACGAGACCGAACGTCCTCCTGATCAATACCGACCACTGGTCCTCGCCCCTCATGGGGGCGGCAGGCCACCCCGCCATCCTGACCTCGACGCTCGACACCTTCTGCAAGAACGGCGTGCGCTTCACGAACGCCTACTCCGAGCACCCGTTCTGCATACCGGCGAGGCGGACGCTCATGACCGGCGCGAGCGCCCGCGCCCACGGCGACCGCGTGTTCAGCCCGACGATGCTCATGCCCGACCACCTGCCCACGATGGCGCAGACCTTCCGCAACGCGGGCTATCAGGCCTGCGCGGTGGGGAAGATCCACGTCTACCCCCAGCGCGACCGCATCGGTTTCGACGACGTCATCCTGGACGACGAGGGCCGCTCGATCTACAACGTCGCCGACGACTACGATATCTACCTGGGCGACATCGGCCACACGGGCCGCCAGTTCGACCACGGGATGGGGAACAACCAGTACACCTACCGGGCGTGGCACCTGCCCGAGGCGACGCACCCCACGAACTGGACCACCCGCATGATGGCGCGGACCATCAAGCGGCGCGACCCGAGAAGGCCCGCCTTCTGGTATCTCTCCTACCGTCATCCGCATCCGCCGCTCGTGCCGCTGCAGGCCTACCTGGACATCTACCGCGACCTCCCCATCGACGAGCCGTTCGTGGGCGAGTGGGCGCGCGAGCGCGGCGAGCTGCCCTACAACGCGCAGGCCACCCAGGCGCGCGGCGACCTCTACGGCGCGGGGGAGATCATCGACGCGCGCCGGGCGTTCTACGCGCTTTGCACCCACATCGACCACCAGATACGGATCATCATCGGCACCCTGCGCGAGGAAAGCCTCACGAACGACACCATCATCTGCTTCACCTCGGACCACGGCGACATGCTGGGCAACCACGGCATGTGGGCCAAGCGCGTCTTCTACGAGTATTCCGCCGGAATCCCGATGATCCTGGTGGGCCTGCCGGATGATGAACGCGTCGGCTACGGCCGGACGGACGACCGCCTCGTCGGTTTACAGGACGTGATGCCCACCCTGCTCGATTTGTGCGGCATCGAGGTCCCGGACACCGTGGAGGGCCTTTCGATGGTCGGCGAGGCGAGGCGGGAATTCCTCTTCGGCGAGGCGGGCGAGGACGCGCATTCCTCGCGCATGGTCCACGACGGACGCCACAAGCTCATCTACTACCCGGCCGGGCACTACTTCCAGCTCTTCGATTTACAAGCTGACCCGCATGAGATGGCGGATCTCTTCGCGGACCCCGCCTACGCCGATGTCCTCTCCGGGTTGACCGAAATCCTCGCGGGACAGATGTACGGGAGCGACGAGAAATGGCTGGAGGACGGAAAACTCGTCGGCGAGCCGGCCCGGGCGTTCCAGCCCGGCCCCGACCGCACGCTCTCCGCCATGCGCGGGGACCAATGGCCTTTCCCGCCCGCCACCGAGGGCGGCTTCCTGGAGTGGTTCCCGGAGGCGAAGGGCGAACCGGCCGACGACGCCGGTTGAGCGCGCGGAGCGGGCCCCGCCCCTGCAGGCCGAACGGAAAACGCCGGGGTAAGAAAACCCCTTTCTTCGGGAGGATTCGGCGGATATCCGCAAAAACGCGGGAAGAGCCGTTCTGGTGCCCGGGGCCGGACTCGAACCGGCACGGCCTCTCGGCCAAGGGATTTTAAGTCCCTGGTGTCTACCATTCCACCACCCGGGCAGGTGCGGGGAGAATACCCCACCCGGCGGCGTTTCCGCCACATTGATATTTCTTGAGGGGGGGGTTGTTGAAAAAATCGTCCTCGGTCGCGATTGGCCACCGCCGTCATTCCGGCGAAAGCCGGAATGACGAACAAAAATCACACCCCCTGGAACCGAAAGGGCCGTTCGCGAACGGCCCCTACGGCCCCCTGATCCGAGACGACGCAACCCACCCCCCTCATCCTGAGTAGCCCCGAGCTTGCGAGGGGCGTATCGAAGGACGAGGGGAGCCGACCCCCCCCCGCCGCGGCGAAAGGCAATCGCTCCCGCATTGGTCGCGATTGACCTTCGGTACGCGGCTTCGCCGCTACTCAGGATGAGGCGGAGAAGGCTTTTTCAACAGCCCCATATCGCCTGCCAGGAGCACCGCCGGGCAGGCCATTATGAAACCTAGCCAGTGTACTCCATGATGTGGAGGCCCAGCCCCCAGCGGTCGGCCATGTAGATGAGGCCGGTGTCCTTGTCCACCTGCACGTCGTTGCTCTGCGGGCAGCAGCGCTCCTTCGTGCCCGCGGGGATGTAGTAGCCCACCTCCTTGGGACGGAAGGGATTCGACCAGTCCACCACGCGAAGCCCTGCGTTGAACCAGGTGATGTACATGAGATCGTCCTTCGTCATGTCGAGCCAGATGTTGTGCGCGCCGTGTCGCGAGCCCGTCTTGTTCCATTTCTCGTCCAGCGGCCGCATCTCGACCGGGTCGATCTCGTAGGGCATGAACGTGCTCACCGGCAGCGGCTCGTGGATGTTCCTCAAGTCGTAGAAGGTCACGAACGCAGGGGGATGATCGCAGTTCACCGTGGTGGTCTCCTGCGTCACGATGCCGAACTCCGACCCCTCCGGCACCAGGAAGCTGTGGTAGCACCCCGCCCAGCCGTGCGTCTCGTGCGGGTTGTGGCGCCACATGAGTTCGGGCTTGGTGGGGTCGGTCAGGTCGAAGAGCGCGATGCCTGCGTCCCAGTAGCCCGCCGTCACGTAGTTCCCCCAGGGATTCCCCTCATGAATCCACGCGCCGTCGCCCACGATTTCGGGGTCCCAGGAGGGTTCTTCGCCGTCTTTCTGGCCGGGAACGTGGCCCATGCCGATGAACTCGGGCGCCCAGGGGTCCTTCATGTCGTGGACGAGGAGCACCTTGCCCGCATAGCCGTCCTTGAAGCCCGAGCTGTAGAGGAGTTGGCGCTTCCGGTCATAGATCGGCCGGTGGACGCCGAACCCGTCCACCTCCACGTAGTTCACGAACTTCGGGTTGAACGGGTCGCGGTTGTCGAAAATGCGCAGGCCGCCGACGGCGTCGGGGTATTGAGCGCGCAGGGAGGGCCTGAGCTCCGAGTTCGTGAGCAGCACCTCGTCGTTGATGCGCAGCACCTTGTGCGTGCGCGCCGCGGGGCTGTCGACGAGCTGGTTGATGATCCTGGGGTTCGCCGGGTCGGTGACGTCGAGAATCGTCATGCCGTCGTGGCCGTTCACGCCCGAGGCCGCGACGTAGCAGATGCCGCCGCCCACCTGAATCTGGAAGGCGTCGCCCCAGCCGTTCAGGTCCGAATGGGCGACGAGGCGGACGTTGTGCGCCTCCTCCTCCCAGGGTTCGGTGAGCACGTGGTCCACGCCGGTGTAGGCGTCGTTGCCGCCGCCGCGAATGGGGTTTGGATGATACCAGGGTCTGGGCATGTTTCCTCCGTCTGAAATGGATGATGTCGAAAAACGGATTGTCGAAATTCGCCGGGTATTCTAGGGGAAGTGGGCGGGCCGGGAAAAGCGCTCGCGGGAGATTTTTCCCGAAACCGGGGGTGCGGACCGGGGGGCCGAAAAGCCCCCCTGACAAGGGCTCGTTGCAAAACCCCTTCCGCCCGGAATCGGCCACTGCCGTCATTCCAGCGAAAGCCGGAATCCATTTTCGCCTCTCGTCTTTGATTGTTCTCCCGGCGTCAGCCAGGATCAAGACACGGGAGAGCATACGGAGTCCGGGGCCGAAGAGGGCGGATGCGTTCCGGCGTTTTATTTCGTATTCGCCCGCGCATCAATCCATCCGAAAAGCGAAAAATCAAAATGGATTCCGGCTTTCGCCGGAATGACGAACAAAACCGCACCGCCTTTTGTAGCCGGACAGGCGCTGGGGCCTGTCCGGGGACCTGCGTGTCCCCCCCTGCGAAACCCTCTCCTCTCTTTCCTGAAGGGCCTCCCTCACTCCTCGCGGAACAGGCGGATGAAATCCTCGAATGGCGCGGGCGGCGACTTGGCGACTTCCATGTTCTCGGCGACGTGGGCCACTTGGCGCATCCCCACCAGGGCGACGGCCACGCCGGGCGCGCTGCGCGTGAACTGGATGGCGCGCTGCCCGTCGGTGGAAAAGCCCGGAAACACCTCCCCGATTACGGGGGGAAGCCCCTGGGCGGCGCGTCCCTGGAGGATGGAGCCGCTCGTCATGACGGTGACGCCGCTTTTGGCGGCCGCGGCGAGAAAACACGTCGTCTCCCCGCCCAGCGTCTGGTTGGGTTTGGAGAACGCCTCGGGCATGCCCAGATTGAGCGGCAGTTGAACGACCCGGAAGTGGTGGTCCTCCCCGCCCGCGGCGCGCGCCGCGCCCAGGACTTCCTCCAGCGATAAATACTCCCCCTCGCCCGGCGACATGCGGTAGCCGTTCCAGGTGGCCGTGCCGTAGCTCCTGATCTTCCCCTCCGCGACGGCTTCTTCGAGCGTCTCGAAGGCGTCGCGCAGGCGGGCCAGGAACGCCTCGCGCGAGACCTCCTGAAGCTGCGTCTCGGGGTTGTGCACGTAGTAGACGTCGACCGTCTCCAGCCCCAGGTTCTCAAGGCTCGCGTCGAGTTCGCGCCGGATGTATGCGGGCGTCATGCAGTGGCAGTTCGCGACGATGTCCTGAGGAGCGCAGACCCCGGGATCGAAATAGGTTTTCCGCATGTAGTCGGTGAAATCCGCCTGCCCGGCCGGCGGATGGGCGTCGAAGGGGATGAACCCGCCCTTGGTGGATATGACGAGCGCCTCTCTGCCGACTTCACCGCTCGCGAACAAGTCATCGAGCGCGGCGCGGATGCTCCTCTCGCTGCGCTGGAAGCGGTAGTTCACCGCCGTGTCGATGACGTTGCATCCGCCCCGCACGGCGGCGGCTACCGAATCGCGGTAGGCGGCGTCGGTCGCCTCGTCCGCCTCTCCGAGATAGGTGCCGATACCGACCGAAGAGAGCCAAAGGCCGTTCAAACGCCTGTAATGTTCGGGGTGGCAGACCGACGAATGGGTCTGCGCATAGCCTTGCGTGCCTTCCGTGGTGGCGAAACCTGCGTGGGCCATTTTGACATCCTGTTGAAAGGGCAAGATGAGCCATCCTACACGCATTTGGGGCGGAAGGCGATGCGGCGGTTCGAAACACTCCGGCTCCTCAACCCAAAAATTCCCTTCTTGACACGGCCCCGCCGCATCATCAATAATGTTTTCACTCAGTCATTTCATGGAGGAACACCATTCTTCGGTGATGAAGACACTCCCCGTTGCGGGGATATGCTTCGTTCTTTTTTCATTCGTGGGGGCCCGAAGACCTTGGAAATCAACATCGGCATCAACGGCGAGAACCGGACGTTCGACGTGGAACCCAGAACCCTCCTTGTCCACCTGCTGCGCGATGACGCGGGCCTGACGGGCACGCACGTCGCGTGCGAAACCTCGATTTGCGGCGCTTGCACCGTTCTCGTTGACGGTCAGGCGGTGAAAAGCTGCACGGTCCTCGCCGCGCAGGCGCAAGGCTGCGAGGTGACGACCATCGAGGGGCTGGCCAACGGGGATCAACTTCATCCCTTGCAAGAGCAGTTCTGGGAGAAGCACGGACTGCAGTGCGGCTTCTGCACGCCGGGCATGATCCTGACGGCGAACCAGCTCATTGCGTCCAACCCCGATCCGACGGACGAGGAAATCAGGCACGGCATCGAAGGCAACATATGCCGCTGCACGGGTTATCAAAACATCGTCGACGCCATATCCGCGGCGGCGGCTCAGGTGAGGGAATAAGAGATGGCCCAGGCACCCAAATTCATAGGCGCGCCCATCAAAAGACGAGACGATCCACGTCTCATCCAGGGCCTCGCCCACTACGTAGACGATTTCAATCCACCAGGCACACTTCACATGGCATTGGCGAGAAGCCCATACGGCAAAGCCAACATACGCTCGGTCGACGTCTCGAAGGCGGCCGCGGCGGAAGGCGTCGTCGCCATATACACGCACGAGGAGACGAAGGGCATCGGCCCCGTTCCCGTGGGCGGCTTGGTACCCGACGCCAAGGTCCCCGTACAGCCGATTCTGGCCGACAAGCAGGTTCTGTTCGCGGGCGAACCCGTCGTCGCGGTAGTCGCCGAGACACGTTACGGCGCGAGCGACGCAGCGGCGCTCGTAGAGATTGACTACGAGCCGCTGGACGCAGTCGTGGACCTCGAAGCCGCTCTCGAACCCGGATCCACAAAAGTGCACGACGACTATGAAAGCAACGAGGCGTTCAAGTGGGGGATCGCAGGCGGCGACGTGGAAGCCGGCATGCAGGAAGCCGACGTCATCGTCAAGGAGAAGATGACCAACGCCCGCGTCGCCCCGCTGGCTCTCGAACCCAGGGGCGTTCTGGCGCACTACCTCCCCGGCGAGGACAAGATGACGCTATGGACCTCCACCCAGGTGCCCCACAAGGTGCGCACGCTGGTGGCGCTCCAGATCGACATGCCGGAGAACCGCATGCGCGTCATCGCGCCCGAGGTGGGCGGCGGATTCGGCAGCAAGCTCAACATCTACCGCGAAGAGGCGCTCGCCGCTTTCGTTTCGCGCGAACTCGGCGTGCCGATCAAGTGGGTGGAAAGCCGTTCCGAGAACTTCCTGACCACCATCCACGGGCGCGGCCAGGTGGGCGAGATCGAGATGGGCCTCAAGAACGACGGCACAATCACCGCGTTCCGCTACAACGTGCTGGCCGACTGCGGGGCTTACTACCAGTTGCTCACCGTCGCCATCTTCACGCTGACGGGCCTCATGCTTCCCGGCCCCTACAAGATCGCGAACATCGAGATGAACGCCACCGGCGTGTTCACCAACAAGGTGGCGACCGACGCCTACCGGGGCGCGGGCCGTCCCGAGGCGACTTACATATTAGAGCGCATGATGGACATCGCGGCGAAAGAACTGGGTATGGACCCCGTGGAGATCAGGCGAAAGAACTTCCCGGATAAATCCGAGTTCCCCTTCAGCACCTCCGCCGGCCTCAGCTACGACAGCGGGGACTACCACCTGGCGCTCGACCGCGCGCTCGAGGCGGCGGACTACCCCGCCATGCGCGCCCAGCAGGAAGAGGCCAGGAAAGACGGCAGGTATCTGGGAATCGGCTTTTCCACCTACGTCGAGATTTGCGGCATGGGGCCCTCAGCCGCCTTGGGCGGCCAGGGATGGGAGAGCGCGCGCGTCCGCGTGGAGCCCACGGGCAAGGCCACCGTGTTCTCGGGCGCGTCGCCCCACGGACAGGGCCAGCAGACCTCCTTCGCGCAGATCGTGGCGGACGGCCTCGGCATCGACGCGAACGACGTGACCGTCGTCCACGGAGATACGGACGTGGTTCCCTACGGCGTGGGCACATTCGGCAGCCGGGGCACCGTGGTGGGCGGCTCTGCCGTCGTCTACGCGCGCGACAAGGTGCGCGCCAAGATGGCCAAGTTCGCGGCGATGGAATTCGAGGCGGACGCAAACGACATCGAGTTCGAGGACGGCAAGGTATTCGTCAGGGGCGCGCCCGAGAAATCGGCCGGCTTCGCCGACGTCGCGATGATGGCTTACAGCGCCATCGCGCTTCCCGAAGACACCGAGCCGGGTCTTGAGGAGACGCATTTCTTCGAGCCGAGCAACTTCACCTTCCCCTTCGGGACGCACATCGTCCTGGCAGAGGTGGACCCGGAGACGGGCGACGTGGAAATTCTCCGCTACGTGGCGGTGGACGACGTGGGCAACATGATCAACCCGCTGCTCGTTCACGGGCAGATCCACGGCGGCATCGCCCAGGGGACGGGACAGGCCCTGGAGGAGGAGATGCTCTACGGCGAGGGAGGCCAGCCGCTGAACGCGTCGTTCATGCACTACGCCTTGCCCAAGGCGAACCGCCTGCCCCGCTTCGAGCTTCTGCACACCACCACGCCGACGGACGTGAACCCGCTGGGCGCCAAAGGCGTGGGCGAGGCCGGCACCATCGGCTCCACGCCCGCGGTGGTGAACGCCGTGATCGACGCGCTTTCGCCGTTCGGCATCACGCACATCGATATGCCACTGCGCCCCGAGAGAGTGTGGCGCGCCATCGCCGAGAAGAGGGCCTAAGAATGATTCCAGCTTCTTTCGACTACGTTCGACCACAATCGCTAGAAGACGCTCTCGCCAGGCTCGGGGAGCATGGAGAAGACGCGCGAGTCCTCGCCGGAGGCCATAGCCTCCTGCCCGTGATGAAGGCGCGGCTCGCCGACCCGGGCGTCCTCGTGGACATCGCGCACATCGAGGGCCTCTCGGGCATCAGTGAAACAGAAGGCGGATTCACAATCGGCGCGATGACGACCCACGCCGAAATCGAGGCGTCCGCCCTGGTGCAGGAGAGATGCCGCGCCCTCGCCGAGGCGGCGGGATCGATCGGCGACGTACAGGTCAGAAACCGGGGCACGATAGGCGGCTCCCTCGCCCATGCCGACCCCGCCGCCGACTACCCGGCGGCCGTGCTGGCCGCGGGCGCGGAAATCACCGTCGCCGGCCCGGGTGGCGAGCGCGTCATCGGCGCGGATGACTTCTTCACCGGAACGTACGAGACGGCCCTGGGCGCGGGCGAGATTCTCACCTCCGTCCGCATACGGGCTTCGGCCGCGCAAGGCTCAAGCGCGTATCTCAAGGCGGCGCAGCAGGCCAGCGGTTTTGCGGTTTGCGGCGTGGCGGCCCGACTCGCGCTGGGCGGAAACGGGGCCGTCGAGTCCATCCGCGTGGGCGTGACGGGCGTAGCCGCAACGGCGTATCGGGCCACGAGCGTCGAAGACGCCCTCATGGGCAGCGCGCCGAGCGCGGAATCGATCCGCAAGGCGGCTGCGGGGGCCGGAGAAGGCGTCGATGCGCTCGATGACTTCTACGCCGGGGCGGACTTCAGACGCCACCTGGCCGGCGTATACGCCGCGCGCGCCATCGGCAAGGCCTGGGTCCGCGCCTCGGGCAAATAACGCCTAAACTTCAGGCGTGCACGATTTCCAGGCAAGTGAGTTTTTCTTACATCGCCCCCACGCATTGGGGGCGATTTTCACGTCCGCAGTGTTTTGAAATTGAATAACTCCCCTCTCCTCCCCTCGATCCCCTGGCTCGCGCGCGAGAACGCGCGCTTCATCGCGCAGCTTCGCTCGCTCTCGGACGCCGACTGGACGAAACCCACCTTTTGCCCCGAATGGAACGCGGCCCAACTCGTCGGCCACATGACGGGCGGGGCCGTCTCCTACGCCGAGCGCATCCGGGCGGCGCGGCGGGGCGAGGTCATCATCTCGCTCGGCGCCGGGACGCCCGAGGAATTCCAGGCCGCGCGCGATGAAATCACGCGCAAATCCATCGCCATGTCTCCGGCGGAGCGCATCGAATGGATTGAGAGGAGCCAGGACGACCTCCAGGCCGAGATCGAACGCCTGGAACCCGGCGATCTGGACCGAGACCTCTGGCACCGGAAGGGGAACACGAAAGCGCGCACTTTTCCCGCTCAACGGCTCTACGAGGTGGCGCTCCACGGCTGGGATCTGGCCAACGACCCGAGTGCGCCGCTTGAGACCGATTCGCTGGGCGCGCTCGTCGAGATTCTCGAATCGAGGCTTCCCCTCTACTTCAACCGCTCGGGCGCAACCGGACCAGCGGGCGTATTCCGCTTCGAGACGAGTCAGCCTGATGCGACATGGGAGATGGCGATTGCAGATGGCGTAGCGTCGGCGCTTGAAGGCCCCTCCGCCTCCCCCGACGCCGCTCTCTCCGCACCTGCGAGCGACATGGTGCTCCTGTGCGCGGGCCGGGCGGGTCGCGCGCAGAAAATCAAAAATGCCTCCCTCCGTATCGAAGGGGACGCGCAAAGGGCGGCCGCGCTCATGGACGTCCTCTTCCGGCCCTTTTAAGGAGGCTCCGGGGATAAGGCATGCGCATCGTCGTTGACGGATACAACCTCATCCCCGCCATCCCCGAGCTCAGGCGCGTTCTCCATCAGGATCTGGAAGCCGGGCGCGAGGGCCTCATCGAGATGCTCCAGAGCTACCGGAGAAATTCCAGCGGAAATCCCCGGATCACCGTCGTATTCGACGGCAAATCCCACCACGACCACGGAGGCGGGAAAAGCGCGGGCGGGGTCGAGGTGCTCTTCTCCCGGCACGAAATCGCCGACGCGCTCATCCTGCGCCTCCTGAAGGAGCGCTACAGGGGGGCCGTTCTCGTCACCTCGGACAGGGCGCTCGGCGAGGCGGCTGCGCCCTTCGCCTCGGCCGTTGTGAAAACGGGCGAGTTTCGCGACCGCCTCCAGCAGGCGGCCTTCATGGAGGAAGATTCTCCCGAGGATGAGCCACTCAAAACACCCAGACGGGACACGAAGAAGAAGGGAAACCCCAGGCGCGCCTCCAAGAAAGAGCGCAGGCGCAACCGGCAACTCAAGAATCTTTGAGGCGGCGCAGGGGCGGTTCGCGGACCCATGAGCGCCCTTCGATACAAACGCTCCTTTCTCGGGGTCGTTGAAAAAGCCTTCCCGAAGCTGTGGGGATACGATGGTTTTGTAGGGGCGGACCTGCGTGTCCGCCCGCCTTCGGGTATCCATCTCATAACGACAACGCAACGGTAAAACAGGGCGAACGCATGGGGCGGACACACAGGTCCGCCCCTACGGGAAACTTTCTTTTGGAGAGAGCGCAACGCCCGTCATTCCGGCGCAAGCCGGAATGACGGCAACCTTGTGTTTGGCCTGTTACGGACTCGGAACCCGGAGGGACAGGCCTCCGTGCCTGTCCTGACGAAAGACAACCACGGAGGGCAGGACAGGTCGCGACCTGTGGGACAGCCCCGAGGAGGGGCTGTCACTACGAAACCATCGCACCCACCCGCGCCGCTCGGAATTCCTCTCGGCAGCCGCTTGACCCTCCATGCCGCATGGAGCCGAAACGGACTTTTTCAATAACCCCTCAAGGGGTAAGTGAGAAAAACTCAAGCATGGGAGAGTGGTTTCGGGGAGGGAATGATGAATTTAACTGCCGGATTCTTTATGAATTGACCAACAAGAAGAAGCCGTCAATTCAGGCATATAATTTCCCCTAACAAACTATTCCGAGCGCAGCCTGGGGTCGAGCGTGTCGCGCACGGCGTCGCCGAAGAGGTTGAAGGCGAAAACGGCGGCTGTGATGGCGAGTCCCGGGAAAACGGGGATCCACGGAGCGCTTTCCGCGTATTCCTCAGCGCCCCCCTGAAGCATCAGCCCCCAGGCGGGCGTGGGTTCCTGAACGCCCAGGCCCAGGTAGGAGAGCGAGGCTTCGAGCAGGATCGCCTGGCCCAGGAAAGCAGTGAGCATGATGAGATAAGGCGCCATGACGTTGGGGATCATGTGCCGGAAGATGATGCGAATATGCGCGAACCCGAGCGCTCGCGCGGCGTCCACGTAGGGAATCTCGCGAATCGCGAGCGCGCTCGAGCGCACCACGCGGGCGCATCTGGGAATCAGGGGAATCGTGATGGCCAGAATCACGTTCTGCGTTCCGGTACCGAAGATGGAAACCACCGAGAGCGCCATGATGATGAGCGGAAACGAGATGAATATATCCATGAAACGCTGGAAGATCAGGTCGAATCGACCGCCGAAATAGGCGCTGCCCACGCCCAGGATGAGGCCGGCGGTGGAACCCAGGATGGAGGCCGAGAATCCCACGAACAACGCCGTTCTGGCCCCGAAAACGATGCGCGTGAAGATGTCGCGCCCGAACTGATCCGTTCCGAACCAGTGCGCAGCGCCCGGGGCGACGTGCATGCTGTCGAAGGCGTTCTGCACCGGGTCGTAAAAGGTGATGATGTTCGCCAAAGCAGCCAGCAGGATCATCACGATGACGGCGCATGCGCTCACCGCGCCCAGCGGCTTTTTCCTCGCCGTAACCTTGATCCTATCGACCCATGAGCGCTCGGAAAGCGCGTCGAAATCCATCTCGGAGACGGCGAGGTCACCCGGGGACGCCATGGCGGAACTCCTAGCTGTACCGAATGCGCGGGTCGAGCCACGCATAGAGGATGTCGATGAACAGGTTCGTCAGGATGAATACGACGGCCACGAGCATCACGAGCGATTGCGTCATGGTGTAGTCGTGGTTCGTCACCGACTCGACGAAGAGTTTCCCCAAACCGTTCAGGTTGAAGACCTGCTCGGTCACCACCAGCCCGCCCATCAGGAAGGCGAATTCCAGCCCGATAATCGTCGCCACGGGCAGGAGCGAGTTCTTGAGCGCGTGGCGGTTGATGATGAGCTTCTCAAGCAGCCCCTTGGCGCGGGCGGTGCGCACGTAATCCTCCCGCAGCACCTCCAGCAGGGCCGAGCGCGTCATGCGCGTGGCGACGGCCGAATAGCGGTAGCCCGTCGCGACGGCCGGCCAGATGAGTTGCGATATGTTGGCCACCGGGTCCTCCCATATCGGGGTGTAGTGAATCGGCGGCATCCAGGGATTTCCGAAGAATTTCTGCGTCATGATCAAGAGGCCGAGAATAATCAGGATGCCCAGCCAGAAGGAAGGCATGGCGATGCCTGCGATGCTGAACGTTCGTACGACGTAGTCGATCCAGGTGTCCTGCTTGATGGCGGAGATCGTCCCCAGCGGAATGGCGATGATGGTGGCCGTGAGCGTCGCCATGATGGCGACCTGAAGCGAGAGTTCGAAGCGCAGGCCGATCTCATGCAGTATCGGCTTGCCCGTCCACATGGATTTTCCCAGGTCGAACGTGAAGAACCCGGTGATGAAGTCGACGAACTGCACGTAGATGGGCGCGTCGATGCCCAAATTCTGCTGGCACGTCGCTATCGCTTCCTTGTCCACGTACATGCCCGTGCCCGCCATGCGGAGTTCACACACGTCGCCGGGAATCAGTCGAAGCATGAAGAACACCAGCACCGCCGCTCCCAGGAGCGTGGGGAACATCAGCAGGATTCTCTTGATCGTGTATTTGTACACTGCATGCGCCTTAGCGTTTTACTTTATGGGGTTGTTGAAAAAACCCTCTCTGCCTCATCCTGAGTAGCGGCGAAGCCGCGTATCGAAGGTCAATCGCAACCAATGCGAGAGCGATTGCCGCTCCCCCCGACGCGTTCGACTCCCCTCGCCCTTCGATACGCCGCCTCCGGCGGCTACTCAGGGTGAGGGCGATACGGCGGCGAGGCGGGGCGAGAGGAACGACCCCACTCCCAAAACCGGGTTTTTCAACAGCCCCTTATACGCGGTCCGCCCGCCCTTCCCCGCCGCCCGGCGACCCGGTCGGCGGGGAGGAGATGCGGCCTATTTGTCGATCCAGACGTTGTCCAGATGCTGGTTCAGATAGTGGCTCGGCGCTATCTTCCAGCCCTTCACGTAGCTGCGATGGGGGTTGATCTTGTACCACCAGAGCGTCACGAACTGGTGCGCCATCTCATCGAGCGCGCGCTTTTCATACTTGCGCATGATGGCGCGCTGCTTCTTCACGTCGGGTTCGCGGTTCATCTCCTCGAACCACTTGTCGAGCTTGCGATCCTGATACTGCGCGTACTGGTTGCCCGCCCTGTCGTCGGAGATGAACTTCGACACGTCGACCAGCGGATTGATGACCGACTGGCAGTTGAAGTCGATCGACACGTCGAAGTTCTTCTTCTTGCGCAGCGTGGCGTAGAAGGGACCTGAGGGCTGCACCCACTGCTTGACCTTGAGGCCGATCTTCCGCCACTGGTCGATGACCCAGGTGCCCACGACCTTGTAGGGCTGGTCCACGCCCCGGTTGTGCAGGGTGAACTCGAAGCCGCCCGGATAGCCGGCTTCCTTGAGCAGCCTCTTGGCCTCGGCGCGGGATTTGTTGATGTCCGGCCAGTAGCCTGCAATCTTCGTCAACTCCTCTTTCGTGGCCGCCAGGGGGTGTTTGGGGAAAACCACGCCGCCGACGGTCTTCACGATGGCGATGCGCGAGAGGTACTTCGAGCCGCCCCAGCGGTCGATCGCCAGCGTCAGCGCCCTGCGCACGCGCGCATCGTCGAAGGGCTTGCGCTTGTGGTTCGGCGTCACCATGAGGTTGCAGTTCCAGTCGCTCTCCTGGACGGTGAGCTTGTCCCCCAGCGCCTTCTTGAGGTCGTCACGCGCCTTGGGCGGGAATCCGCGGAATTCGATGGCCGCGCGGTCGCCGCGTATGGCCTGGAGGCGGATTGCCATCTTGGGAGCGGAGATCGCCCGGTAGCCGTCGAGATAGGGCTTGCCCTTGTGGTGGTATTTCTCATACCGCTTGCCCTCGACGAACGCGCCCGGCTGGTGCTGCACGAACTTGAAGGCGCCGGTGCCGTTCACGTTCTTCTGGTGCCACTTGTAGCCGTGCTTGTCGAGGTCGGCCTTCGAGTAGATGAAGTTGTAGGGCAGCGCCAGCGCGGGCACGAAGGCGCCCGTGGGATATTTCAGCTTGAAGACGAGCGTCTCGGCGTCCGGCGCGGTGACGGATTTCACCATGCTGAAAAACGCCTTGCGGTTGCTCTCGATGCCCTTGGGCGGGGTGATGATCTTGTCGTAAGTCGCCTTCACGTCCGCCGAGGTGAGTTTCTGGCCGTTGTGGAACGTGATGTCCTTGCGGATTTTGAAAGTGTACTTCGTGTGTCCTTCGGTCGGCTTCGGCACGCTCCCCTCGCACACGTCGCAGATGAAATCGGTCGGCGAGGCGGGGTTGTCCGGATTCACGCGAATCAGCAGGCTGTAGAAGGGCCGAATCGGGTGAATCATCCCGAAGGTGGATTCGATGTGGCCGTCGTAGGATGGAATCTTGCTGCCGACGACGAACTTGAGCGTGCCGCCCTTCTTGGGGGCCGCCTCGGCGGGCGGAGCAAAGCTCCATGCCGCCAGAGCGAGCAGCGCCGCCCCTACAACCAGGGATTTAAGACGAGTGTTCCACATAAGGTCTCTCCTTTTGGTGCTCGGTTGAAATGAATACATCGCAAATCGCTGAATAAAACAGCGTATTCAAGAATTTCAGACTTCCGTACAGGCCACCCAATGGCCTGGTTTTATCTCCCGCAAAACGGGAACTTCCCTCGAACAATTCTCTACGGCGATCGGGCATCGGGGGTGGAACACGCAGCCCGGCGGCGGATTTATCGGGCTGGGCACCTCACCCGTGACAATTCTGATGTCGCGTCCCTGCTCGACCTCCGGGTCCGGCACGGGAACGGCCGAAAGCAACGCCCTTGTGTAGGGGTGCATGGGATTATCGTACAACTCGTCGCAATCCGCCAACTCCACGATCCGGCCCAGATACATCACCGCCACGCGGTGGCACAAGTGGCGCACCACGCTCAAGTCGTGCGCGATGAACAGATAGGTGAGATTGTATTCGTCCCTCAAATCCTCGAGCAAATTGATGATCTGCGCCTGAATGGACACGTCGAGGGCCGAGACGGGCTCGTCGCAGATGATGAATTCGGGCTTCAAGCTCAAGGCGCGGGCGATTCCCACGCGCTGGCGCTGCCCGCCGCTCATCTCGTGGGGATACCTGTCCGCCATCTTGGGGTTGAGCCCGCAGACGCTGAGCAGTTCGCTGACTCTCTGCTTTCGCTTCTGCGCGTCGGGTTCGATGCCGTGAACGTACATGGGCTCGTCTATCATCTCGCCGATCTTCATGCGCGGATTCAGCGAACTGTAGGGGTCCTGGAAGATGACCTGTATCTTCCGCCGGTATTCGCGCAGCGCGACCTGGTCGAGTTTCGCCAAGTCCACGCCCTCGAAGAATATCTCGCCCTCCGTGGGGCGTTCGAGCTGGAGGATGCACCTGCCCGTCGTCGTCTTGCCGCAGCCGCTCTCGCCCACGAGGCCCAGCGTCTCGCCCCGTCGGATGTGAAAGTCCACGCCGTCCACCGCTTTCACGAGGCCGACGAGCTTGTTGAACACGATCCCCTCGGTGATGGGGAAGTGCATCTTGAGGCCCTTGACGTCCACGAGAACGTCCCCCGCCTCCCCGTTTCGGGAGAGTCGGGCGCCGCTTTCGAGAGTAGCTGCGTCGGCCGTCATTCGCTCATCCTCCCGCCGTTTCGAGGTTTCCCTTTTCCCAACAGGCGGCGAGATGGCCGTTCCCGATAGTTTCGAGCGGCGGAATCTCGCTTTCGCACCTGTCCGCGGCGAACTTGCACCGGGGCAAAAAAGAGCAGCCCCCGCCCAGCCGCGTGAGGTCGGGCGGCTGTCCGTCGATGGGGTCAAGGCGCTTTTGCCTGGGCTGGTCGAGCCTCGGCACCGAACTCAGCAGCCCCAGGGTGTATGGATGCCTCGGTTCGCGGTAGATGTCCGCCGCAAGGCCGCGCTCGATGATCTTTCCGGCGTACATGACGTTCACGCGGTCCGCGTAGCGGGCCACGACGCCCAAGTTGTGCGTGATGATGATGAGCGCAACGCCCATGCGTTTGGTGAGGTCCTTCATCAACTCCAGAATCTGGGCCTGTATGGTGACGTCCAGGGCCGTCGTCGGCTCATCGGCGATGATGAGCTTGGGCTCGCAGCAAAGCGCCATCGCGATCATCACCCTCTGGCGCATTCCGCCGCTCAGGTGGTGCGGGTACTGCCGGATTCGCCGCTCGGGCTCGGAGATTCCCACGAGGCGGAGATATTCGACCGCCTTTTTCTCCGCATCGGCCCTGTCCATGCCGATGTGGTGCTCCATCGTCTCGGTGAGCTGCAGCCCGATGGTCAGCACGGGGTTCAGGGAAGTCATGGGCTCCTGGAAGATCATGCCGATCTGGCGGCCCCGGATGTTCCTGATCTGGATGTCGTCGAGCCGGATCAGATCGTCGCCCAGAAAGCGTATCGCTCCCCCGACGATGCGGCCGGGCGGATTCGGTATGAGGCCGAGAACGGAGAGCGCGCTGACAGACTTCCCGCAGCCCGACTCGCCGACTATCGCCACCGTCTCGCCTTCCTGCACGTCGTAGGAGATGCCGTCGACCGCCTTGACGACGCCGGAGGAGGTGAAAAAATGCGTTCTCAAGTCCTCGATTTCCAGAAGCGCGCTCAAAGACCCCTACCCTTACGAAAACAGCCGGAAACAATCCCGAAAAATGTCATTTGAATCTTGGTGAATTCAAGGTACGGAGAACACTAAATCTTGTTGAAGGCAAAGTCAATCGGCGATTTTCGGCCTGCGGACGAAGCCTTTCTACGGGATCAAACCGTGGCGCGAAACGCGGCGTCAGGGGGTTGTTGAAAAAGTCCTCCAGGGGGAAATGATGTCCCAAAGAGCGCCGCCCGATGCGGGAAGGTGGTTTTGCTCCTCGCTTTTGATCGTCATTCCGGCGAAAGCCGGAATCCATTTACGGGTGCGGGTGAATGAAAGACGGCTTTTCATTCCCCGCCTATGCGCGGGAACCCTGACGAAAGGCAAAAGGCGTAAAAATGGATTCCGGCTTTCGCCGGAATGACGGCAAACCCTCCTACATCGAGGTTTTTCAACAACCCCATCAAGCATCGTTTCCGGTGATGACGAGCCCATCCGCCACCAGGCACCCCCCGCCCCTCTCGCGCAGAAAAACGGGGTTCAAATCCATCTCCTCAATCCGCCCGCGGTGGGCGAAAGCGGCGTCTCCCAGGAGGCATACGGCCTCGGCGAACGCTGTTTTATCCAGCGGCCCGCGCCCCCGGCGGCTCTCGAAAACCTTCTTGCACTTGAGTTCATCCATCATCTCGTTGGCGTCATCGAGCGTGAGCGGGGCGACGCGCATGCTCACGTCGTCGAGTAGCTCCACATCCAGGCCGCCGAGTCCAATCGTCACCACAAGACCGAACTGTGGGTCCCTTTTCACACCGAGCAAGAATTCCACACCGCCCTCGACCTGCTCCTGAAGCAGGTAGCCCTCCAGTTCGCACGCCTCCCGCAGTCTAGCGACCTCGGCGAGCGCGCCTTCGAGCGCCGCCTCATCGCCGAGGCCCGTTTTCACCAGTCCCCGCTCCGTTTTGTGGTGAATTTTCGAGGACACGCCCTTCAAAACGAGGGGAAATCGCAAATCACGCGCCGCGCGGCGAACCTCCTCACCCGAACGGCAGAACCGGTGCGCCACAACGGGCAAGCCAAAATCACGAGCGAGAGCCAGGCTTTGCGCCTCGTTCAGGACGCTCGCACTCGATAGTTTTTCCGCAATCAAGGGAGATGACGCTTGATACGCGGAGCGGGATGCGCTTTTTCGCTCTCTTTTCAACACCTTCTCATATCGAACCAGGGCGGCCGCCGCGTGCGCGCAGCCCGGGATGGACTGAAAAGAGGCGATCCCCTCCCCCGCGAGCAGCCTGTGCGCATGCTCCGCATGGGGATTGAAATAGGCCAGCATGGGAACGCCGGGGTTCGTTTGCTTCAAGCGCACGATGGGCTCGACCCCCATCCCGGGCTTGAACTGCGCGCTCGAACCCACGATGGGAATCACCACGTCGAAGCAGCCGCTCTTGAGATAAGATTCGAGAAAATCAGAATACAGGTGAATGTCGGCGATGGTGGTGTCGAGCGGGTTCTCCATCCGCCCGAAGGCGGGGTGTTTTTCCTTCATTCGGGTACGGAGCGCGTCATCCACCTCGGCGATTTCGAGGCCCAAGGCGCCGCACTTGTCGGCCATCAAGGCGCCGGCGCCGCCCGTCGTCGTTACGACTCCCAGTCTATTGCCTTCGGGAAGCGCCGAGACGCAGAACATGTGGGCGACCTCGAAAAGCGCTTCGAGGTCATCCACCCGCGCGACGCCCCACTTTCGGAACAGCGCCTCATATACCCTGTCCTCACCCACCATGGCCCCCGTGTGGCTCAGGGCCGCTCGCTCCCCCTCGCGCGCTTCGCCCACTTTCAGCACGACCAGGGGTTTTTCCCGCCTCAGGGCCTTTTGGAGAACTTTTTTGAACTTCTCCCCGTCGCGCACGCCTTCGAGATATACCGCGATGGCGCGGGTGTGGGGGTCGTCAATGAGATAATCGAGATAATCGGAGACCTCCAGGTCCATCTCGTTGCCGCAGGAGATGAGATGACTGAAGCCGACCCCGCGCTGCGTCGCGCGCGAGAGCAGCGCGCCGCCGATGCTTCCGCTCTGGCAGACCACCCCGATGCCCCCGGGCAGCATCTCCTCCACGTCGAGCGCTATCAGGCCCGCCAGATGAAAATTGTGATGAAAGTTGTGCACGCCCGCCGTGTTCGGCCCGCAGACGCGGATGCCGGAATCCCGGGCGATGCGCTGGATTTCGGCTTCCAGGCGCGCGCCCGCCTCATCCGACTCGGAAAAACCGCCGGTATAGATGATGGCCGCGCCCACCCCCGCCCCTGCGCATTGGCGCAGCACGCCCGCAACGCGCTCTCGTCCCACGGTGATGAAGGCGACGTCCGGCCCTTCGGGGAGCGCATCGAGCCTCGGCAGACAGCGCAGGCCGGCCACTTCTTCGTATTTGGGGTTTACGGGATAGACCCTGCCCGCAAATCCGTGGCGCAGGAGATTCTTCGCCACGCGGCCGTTGAATTGCTCCAGGTTCGCCGACGCTCCGACGATGGCTACCGACTCAGGTTTAAGAAGGCGCGCAAGGCTCTCGGTGGTTGCGGTCTGCATGATCAGGAGAATTCCCTAAAATTCATGGCGAGCGAAAACTACGCCTTCGGCGGGCGCTGGCTGAAGGGCCGCTCGTAGATCAGGGAGGCCAGGCGGTTTCTCAGCATCTCGGTGGAGCCTCCCGCGATGGACCATCCGCGAATCTTGCGGTAGAGAAATTCGAGCGGCATCTCGGTCGAAAAGCCGTAGCCGCCGTGAAGTTGAATCGCGTCGTCCGCCACTTGGCGCGCCATCTCGTTGCAGTAGAGCTTGGCGCTCGTCGTCTCCAGGGCGGAGGGCAGGCCCGCGCGCGCGTTCGATAGCGCCCGGTAGAGGAGCAGGCGCGCCGCCTCGAGTTTGACCCGCATGTCCGCCACCATCCACTGCACTCCCTGAAACTCGCACAGGGGGCGGCCGAACTGCCGCCTCTCGCCGGTGTGGGCGACCGTCAAGTCGTAGGCCGCCTGCGCCAGGGCAAGGCAGCGCGTGGCGTTTCCGAGCCGCTCCACGTTGAACACGGGCATGAGCACCCGGAAACCCTCCTCATCCACCAGCACGTTCTCCCTGGGGATGCGCGCGTTCTCGAAATGAAGCGCGCAGTGCGCCTCCCCGCTCATGTAGTGTTCGGTCTTTCCCTTCGTGAAGCCGGGCGTTCCCGTTTCGACCACGACGGCGCCACAATCCCGCGTCCTGGGGCCGAAGCGGACGTAGACGACGAACAAGTCCGCGTGCGGGGCGTTCGAGCTGAAGCACTTCCGGCCGTTCACGAGCACGCTCTCGCCGTCATATTCCGCCGTGGTCTGCAAGTCCGTGGCAGCCGAGCCGGCGTCCGGCTCCGTCATGCTGATGGAGACGATCTTCTCCCCACGGCATATCGGCGGCAGAAACTGATCTTTCTGCTCGGCGGAGCCCAACTCGTCTATCACGCGGATGGGTCCCATGTTCCCCATCTGCACCACGTCGCCGCTGTGGGGACACACCTGAGAGACCGCCTCCATCACCAGGCAGGCTTCGAAAATCGATTGCCCCTCGCCGTGGGGTTCGGCCACCGTCATCCCCATCATGCCGTGCTCGGCCAGCACCTTCATGGAGCGCCGGGGGTACTCGCCCGTTCGCGCATAGGAGAAGGCGTCGCCGGCGAACTCCCTCAAGGCCAGCTCCCGAGCCGTCTGCCGGAGCAGGCGGTCCGATTCTTCGAGACTGAAATCCACGTAATCTCCTTTTCAATCCGCTCAAGTGATGCCGCCGATAATGACTGAATGCGCTCCCCGGCCCAGAGATTCGCCTTACCGGGGCATGCGCGGCGCCTCCAAGTTTTACAACACCTTTGCTTTCGAGGCGAGACGATGGCGCACACTGCTGGAGCCATGCCGCACCGCGATCAAAACGCCCCCGCTAATTCCGTTTTGCTCGCCCCCCGAATTGCTCTACAATTCCCTGAATCCATCACCCGTCCGGGAGTCCGCGATGACAGCATCTGAAGAAGCCCAATTCCGCGTCGGCCTTCTGGTTCCCTCCTCGAACGCCACGATGGAGCGCGATTTTCACAGGAACCTGCCCGAGGAAGTCCACGTCGCCACCTCGCGCATGTTCCTGGACGAGACGACGAAACAGGCCGAAATCCGCATGCTCGAGGAATCCCTGCCCGAGGCGAACCGGATGCTCAAGACGGTCGCGCCGCATTTCTGCGTCTTCGGCTGCACGTCCGGCGGCGCGCTCTTCGGGCAGTCGCATGATAAGAAAATACAGGCGCAAATCGAGGAGGAAACCGGCGCCGAGACGGCCACCATTCTCTCGGCGCTCGCCCGTGAATTCGACGACATGAACGCGAAAAAACTCGTGGTGCTCACCCCCTACGTCGATGAACTGAACGCGCCCATACGCGCTTCGCTCGAGGAAGACGGGCTGGAAGTCCTCTCGATAGACGGCATGGGAATAACGGACAACATCGAAATCGGCAACACGCGGGCGGATAAAATCCTCAAATTCGCGGACGAGAAGCTCTCCACGCAAAACCTCAAAAAAGCGGACTGCCTTTTCATCTCCTGCACGAACCTGCCCGCCGTAGACGCGCTGCCGGAGATTCAGACCCGCTACCCCGGCCTGCCCGTGATGACGAGCAACCTGGCCGCTCTCATGGCCGTGCGCAGAAAATTGGACGGAGAATAGCGCCGCACCCCAGGTGTGTCTTCGTCTTTCTGTGATAGGAAAACCGGTGTAGGATGCGAACTCGTTATTTCGACATCACGGCATCCGGCATCAGGGCCTCTCGGGGCGTGTGTTCAGTAGCAGGATGCGCATGAACTTCACCAGAATGGAGTGACCTACTTTGGAAGCGCGCGTACTTTCTCCTTGCGGCGTCATCGGCTCTGGTTTCCCCGAAAGCTCATTCGAGCGCGGACTGTCCATGAAGCCCCACGTCATCGCCTGCGACGGGGGCTCGACGGACAACGGACCGGCATTTCTGGGCGCGGGAAAACCGAACTTCTCCAGATCGGCGACCAAACGCGATCTCAAGCTCATGCTCCAGGGGCGCGAGAGCCTGGGCGTTCCCGTTATCGTGGGTTCATGCGGCACGGCGGGCGGCGACGCGGGTCTGGAATGGATGCGCGACATTTGTCTGGAAATCGCCCGCGAGGAGGGCCTGAACTTCAAACTCGCCCTGGTCCGAGGCGAACAGGATAAGGCCTATCTCAAGAAAAGATACAAAGAGGGCCGCATCCAGGCGCTCGACCCGGCTCCCCCGCTCGATGAGGAAATTATCGACAAAAGCGCGCACATCGTGGGGATGATGGGGGATGAACCCATCGCCCGCGCGCTCGATGAGGGAGCGGACGTGGTGCTGACCGGCAGGGCTTCGGACACCTCGGTCTTCGCCTGCCACCCCGTGCGAATGGGCGCGGACAGGGGCCTCGCCTGGCATGCGGCGAAGATACTCGAGTGCGGCGCGGCCTGCGCGGTGCACCGGGCGCGGCCGGACGGCTGTTTCGCCTGGATTCGCGACGATCACTTCGTGGTCGAGCCGCTCAACCCGCAGATGTACTGCACCCCGCAGAGCGTGGCCTCGCACACCCTGTATGAGAACACCGATCCTTTCTTCATCACCGAGCCCGCGGGCGTCCTCGACACGAGCCATTCTACCTACTCGGCGGAAAGCGAGCGCGCCGTGCGCGTGAAAGGTTCCGAATTCCATACGGCGGAGCGTTATTCCATCAAGCTCGAGGGGGCGGAACTCGTCGGCTACCAGTCGGTGATCATCGGCGGGGTGCGCGACCCCATGATCCTCAAGCAACTCGACTCCTGGCTCGACGGCATCCGGGAGGGCTTCGAGACGCGCGTTCAGGAAATCTTCCCCGACCGCGAAACGCCGCCCACCCATCAACTCAACATCCGCGTGTTCGGGCGCGACGCCGTGATGGGAGCGCTCGAACCAGAGGCAAGCCGGATTCCGCATGAGGTGGGCGTACTCTTCGAGGTGACGGCGGAGGATCAGGTATCCGCCGGCACGATGGCGGCCACGCTGGCCCATTTCGCGCTTCACTACCCCATCCCCGAGTGGAGCGGCCTCATCTCGACGCTGGCGTTTCCCTTCACGCCTGCGGAACTCGAAAAAGGCCCCGTCTTCCGCTTCAACCTGAACCACGTCGTCTATCCCGACGACCCCTACGAGATGTTCCCCGCCGAGATGATGGAGGTGGCGAACTGATGGCCACGCTCGGCGAACTCGCAAAACTCATCCGCTCGAAAAACGCAGGGCCGTTCAACCTCACGTTCGACGTCATGTTCGATGAGGAGGAAACCTACCGGCGCGTGGTGGAGGCGAACGTCCTCACAAAGGAGGTGTTCTGCCGCCTCTACAATCTGGCGGAGGAAAATGTGCTGCTCGTCCACCACGACGCCGCGCGCGCGATCAAGATATCCATCCCCCGTCCCGTGTTCTCCTGCGACCTCGAAGACGGCGACTGCTACGGCGGCCAGCAGTTCGGCCCCCTCGTCGGCATAGAAGTCCCGGATATATAAGCGAAAACTGGAGAAGAGAAAAATGGCGATTCAGACGAACGCAGACGAGATTCGGGCGCTTTTCCCCGAGTTGGAGCAAATCGAAGACTCAGCCTTGCGCGACGGCGTGATCGACATCTGGCTCGATTTGGCAGCGGAAACAACCTGGGAGCGCTTCGGGGACATTCCCAAGAACCTGAAGGACGAAAAACACATGACGCTCATCGGCCACGTACAGGGCGTGACGAGCATCGCGGTCGCCATGGCCGATCTCGTCAGGAAACTCCACGGCGTCGAGGTAGACCGCGACCTCCTCATCGCCTCGTGCGTTCTGCACGACATCTCGAAACCCCTGGAATCCGCGCCCAACCCCGGCGGCCCTCCCACGGGAAGCGATGTGCCGCCCGCGAAAATCACCGAGTTCGGCGCGAAAATACAGCACGGCGTCTACGGGGCGCACAAGATATGGGAGAAAGGACTGCCCAAGGCGCTCGAACTCGCCCACCTCGTCATCACCCACACGCGCGCGAGCAACACGCGCTCCAGGAGCTATGAGGCAGCGCTCCTTTTCTACGCCGACTGGGTGGATTCGGACGCGGGCATCGTCCTCGGCGGAGGAACGCCCCTCGCCTCGAAATGGGTGGCGGAGTAGAAGCGATCGCGGGGGCGTCTCGCGATATCTTCTTCACTCCCCCCACGCGATTGCGAACGCGCCGATTACGGACAGGACGCCTCCCATCACGATGCGGATCGTGACGCTCTCCTGTTTTTTCAAGAACAGCCACGAGAAGACGATGACCCACAAGACCGAGAGGCGGTTGATGGGTATCACCTGCACCACCTCCCCCTCCCGGAACGCCGTCCAGAAGCAAAGGGCGGCCGTCGTATTCGCAACGACCCCGCAGGCGATCGTCACCAGTCCCCTCGAATTCCAGTTCTTCCCGCCTCCTTCTTCTTTCGTGAACGGCATGGCCAGAAGGAGCAGGACCGTCGCCGTGATGGTGGAAATCGCAATCCCCAAAGATTCGGACGGTATGAGGAGGAGAGCGTATTTTCTGAAGACGAACGTGAGGGAAAACAGGAAAGAGGCGATGACCGGCACGAGGAAGTAAAGGAGTGAAACATCCTTCTCACCAGACTCTTTTTTGCCGGATTCTCGTTTGTAGACCAGGAGAACGGCCCCGACCATGATGGCCAGCGTGCCGACGGCCACGCCCGACGAGAACCGTTCGCCCAGGATGAACACGCCCATGAGCGCCGACCAGACCAGTACCGACTGCACCATGATCTGCGTCCGCGCCAGGCCGATCAGGCGCATCGACCAGAAAATCATGTACCGACCGATAGAACTCCCGAACAGACCGATGAGCATGTACCACATGACGCCCTCCAGGGGCCATGAAATGCTCTCGTCCCAGGCGAGGTAGAGCAAACTCGCCAGCGCCGCGGTGAGAACGTTCATTGCGATGGCCGCAATCCCCGGTCCGATATGGACCAATGCCTTTCGATAGAATACCTGGGAGATGGCGACGAAAAACGCCGCGATGAACGACAGGAGGTTCGGGTCCAGGGATTTGAGCAAAATCACCCCACAAAAGTACAGTGCGGCCGGCGCTTCCAGACTACACGGCCGCAGAAGCGGGCATCAGATACGCACTCCGCTCGCGCCGGTCTCGAAAACCGGAGAATCATCCACGACTCGTTCCGATGGGCCTCGCATACGGACGGAAAAGACTCATCCGGCGGAAAGGGCATGATGATCGGAACGGCTCGTGAAAAAGCCGCGCGGGGGAAATCTCTCGCCCTCGGCCTAAGCGGGAGGATAGCCAAGCCCGGCGAGCGCTTCGGTGATCTCGGGCAGGATGGCCGGATCGTCGATGGTGGCCGGCGTCTTGTATTCCTCGCCATCGGCGATGCTCGCCATCGTACCGCGCAGAATCTTGCCCGAGCGCGTCTTGGGCAGGCGATTCACAACCGTCGCCTGGCGGAAGGAGGCGACCGCGCCGATCTGCCGGCGAACGAGTTGCACCACCTCGCCGACGATTTCTTCGTCGTTTCTATCGACGCCCGCCTTGAGAACCAGGAAGCCGAGGGGGAGTTGACCCTTGAGTTGATCCTTCACGCCGATGACGGCGCACTCGGCCACGTCGGGATGGGCCGATAAAACCTCCTCCATCCCGCCCGTGGAGAGCCTGTGGCCCGCCACGTTGATGATGTCGTCTGTCCTCGACATCACGTAGACGTAGCCCTCCTCGTCCATGTATCCGGCGTCGCCCGTCTTGTAGAAGCCCGGGTATTCACTCAGGTAGGAGTCGATGAAGCGATCGTCCGCGTTCCAAAGCGTGGGCAGACACCCGGGCGGCAGGGGCAGACTGACGCACAGCGCGCCCATTTCTCCCGCGCCCACTTCGCGGCATTCGGGGTCCAAAACCTTGAAATCATAGCCGGGCACCGCCTTTGAGGGAGAACCGTACTTGACGGGCATGTGCTCGATGCCCATGGGATTCGCGAGCATCGGCCAGCCGGTCTCCGTCTGCCAGTAGTGGTCGATGACGGGAACCTTCAGGTGCTCCTCGGCCCACTGGATCGTGTCCGGGTCCGATCGCTCACCGGCCAGGAAAAGAATGCGGAAACGGCTGAGGTCGTAATTTTTCATGAGTTCGGCGTCGGGATCGTCCCGTTTGATCGCGCGGAACGCCGTGGGCGCGGTGAAGAAAACTTCCACGCCGTGCTCGGAGATGATGCGCCAGAAAACGCCCGCGTCGGGCGTGCCCACGGGCTTGCCCTCGAAGAGGATGGTGGTGCAGCCGTGAAGCAGCGGCGCGTACACGATATAGGAATGCCCCACCACCCAGCCGACGTCGGACGCGGCCCAGAACACTTGGCCCGGCGACACGTCGTACACGTTTTGCATCGACCACTTGAGCGCCACCATGTGGCCTCCGTTGTCCCGCACCACGCCCTTGGGCTGGCCCGTCGTGCCCGAGGTATAGAGGACGTAGAGAGGGTCCGTAGCGGCTACGGGCACGCAGTCCGCCGGGGCTGCGCCTTCGAGCGAATCGCTCCACTCGACGTCGCGGCCCTCGATGAGTTCCGCCTCGACCTGGGAGCGCTGCAAGACAATGCATTTTTCCGGTTTCGTGGTGGATAAATTGATCGCCTCATCGAGCAGGGGCTTGTAGGCGATGACGCCCGAGGGTTCGACCCCGCACGAGGCGGAGATCATGAGTTTTGGTTTCGCGTCCTCGATGCGCGTGGCCAGTTCGTTGGGCGCGAAGCCCCCGAAAACGACCGAATGCACGGCGCCGATGCGCGCGCAGGCCAGCATGGCGACCGCGGCTTCGGGCACCATCGGCATGTAGATAATGACGCGATCACCCTTCTCCACACCCTGGGCCTTGAGGGCGCCCGCGAAATGCGCCACCTTGTGCTGCAATTCCCTGTAGGTGATCTTCCGGGTGGGCTCGCCCGTGATGGGCGTATCGTATATCAGGGCGAATTGATCCCCGCGGCCCTCCTCGACGTGCCTGTCGACCGCGTTGTAGCAGGTGTTGACCTCCCCCCCCGTGAACCAACGGTAGAAGGGAGGGTTCGAGTCGTGAAGCACCTTGTCCCACTTCTTGTACCAGTGGATATCTTGCGCCGCCTCCGCCCAGAAGGCTTCTCCATCCGAGAGAGAGCGCCCGTAAACTTCCGCATAGCCCATCCTTTTTCCTCCAAGCCGAAAACCCTTCGTTTTTCAGTCATATCATCGTATTTTTCTGTCATCCTTAAAAACGCATCATATCAAATTCCGCTTCTCTTTGCGCGGCCAGGATGCTAGGCTCGCTTTTCTCCTTCATAAGCACGGGATTCACCATGGGCATGACCCTGACGGAAAAAATCATGGCCAGAGCCTCCGGCAGGGACGAGTTGCGGGCCGGGGAGATCGTCTACCCGGAGGCCGATCTGGCGACGATTCACGACCTCTACGTCGTGGAAGCCGACCGCCAACTCGCCGAACTCGGCGTGGAGCGCCCCTGGGACCCGGAGCGGGTGTTCGTATGCTTCGATCACGACACGATTCCCCAGACCGTCGCGGTCGCGAATCGCGCCAAGCAGATAAGGGAGATCGTGAAACGCTGGGGCGTCAAGCACTTTTTCGGTCCCGGCCGCGGGCAGGGTCACGTGTTCCCGATGGAAATCGGCCTTATCAAACCCGGCGCATGCGTCCTCGCCTATGACATTCACGTCACGAACTACGGCGCGGTGGGTTGTCTCGGCTTGGCGCTCGTCTTCGAGTTCCCCGCCGTGCTCGCCATGGGGAGTCACTGGCTCAAGGCGCCGGAGACGATACGAATCGATATAAGCGGAAAACTCCAGCCGGGTGTGGGAATCCGCGACGCCGCCGCGCGCATCATTCACGAGATCGGCCCCGACGCCGCCGATTACCGCGTCTTTGAATACACCGGAGGGGCCCTCACCCATCTGGGGGTCGATGCGCGGGTGAAACTCTGCAACCTGCCGATAGAGATCGGGGCGAAAAGCGCCATCGTTCCAGCCGATGAGGTCGTGGCCGAATGGATGCGCGAGAGAAACATCGAGGGATTCGAGGCGATGCAGAGCGACCTTGACGCCGTATTCGCGGAAACATACGGGTTCGACCTCTCCGAAATGGAACCCACCGTAGCGCTTCCTCCGAGACCCGAGAACGTGGCCCCGCTTGGTGAGGCCCTGGGCGTCCCGATCCACGCGGCGTATCTGGGTTCATGCGCGGCGGATCAGTATGAGGACATGGCCGAAGCAGCCGGGATTCTGCGCGGGAAAAGGCTGGCGCCGGGCGTGCGGATGATCGTGACGCCCGGCAGTCGGGAGGTGCTCGCCCGCTGCGTCGAGGATGGATTGATGGACGTTTTCTGCGAAGCGGGCGCCATGGTGGGCCCGCCCGGGTGCGGCCCCTGCGCCATCGGCAGGGGAGGCCCCCTGGCGGACGGGGAAACCTGCATCGCCACGGTGACGCGAAACGACGTGGGGAGGATGGGGAGCCGGAAAGCCCGAATCTATCTCGCGAGTGCGGCTACGGTGGCGGCTTCCGCCGTGAGGGGCGAGATAGCAGACCCCAGGGAATTTCTGGCTTGAGGAACTCACCTTGAACTGGACGATGCAGGGGCGCTGCTGGAAATTCGGAGACAACCTCTCTCTCGACGACGACATTCTCGAATTCGCAAAGGTCTTCGTGGGGGGCGTGCGCGTATCGGACCCCGAATACCTGAAACAACACGTCTTCACGAATCTTATCCCCGATTTTCCCGAGCGCGCGGAACCGGGCGACATCGTGGTGGCGGGAAAGCGGTTTGGACAGGGGAATCCCCACATATACGGCCTGCTGGGCATGGCGGGCTTAGGGCTGGGCCTCATCGCGGAGAGCGTTCCCCATTTCACCTACCGGATGATCGTGGCGGCGGGGCTGCCCGCGCTTCCTTTCTTCACCGGTATCGGGGCGCATGTGGAAGATGGAGACGAGTTGCGCGTCGATTTCGAATCCGGAGAGGTCGAGAACCTGAGTCGTGGCGTGCACTGGAAGTCGGAGCCTCTGCCCGATGCGCTGAGAGAGATCATCGAAACTGGCGGATTTCTCCCTGCCCTCAAAAAACGCCTCAATGCCTCTCTTTCATAAGGCGAGCAACTTAAAGAGCCTCCTGCAAATATCCCCTTACGCGACTCTGCTTCTCGGATGGGTTTTTGAGATTTTTCCCCCAGTCCAAAAATTTTTTGCTATAATTTTTGACGTGACGTTTCGCTTCAGCGCATGACTTTTCGCAGTGGGGGCAGGCGATGGCGTCATCGGAAACAGAACCAGGACTTGAACGGCGAGGCTTCATCGCCACGCTGTGCATGGCCGGCGGCGTCATCGTAAGCTACGGCACGGCGGCCGTCTACGGACTGCGCTATCTCTTCGGGAGGCAGCTTCCCCCCCGCATGACGCAGGTGCTCGTCGGCTCTCTCAACGACATCCCCGACGGCGGCAGCATCCTCAGCCAGGATTTGAGCGGCAGGAAATTCCTGCTCGTGCGCGCGAATGATTCGGTGCGCGCGTTTTCGACCGCGTGCACGCACCTGGGATGCCAGGTGTATTGGCAGGGAGACAAAAAGGTTTTCTTTTGCCCTTGCCACAACGGTTTCTTCGACGCGGACGGAAAACCCACCGCGGGTCCCCCGCCGACTCCTCTCGCCCGGTACCCCGTGGAGGTGCGCGGGGCGAGCGTTTTCGTCACCATGCCCGAGGCCTGAGCCATGAACAGCCGCTTGCCGCATTGGGTGGAAGAACGGATTCCCTTCGATTGGGACCACCTCAGACACATCACGAGCGAACCCATACCGCGCCACCTGAAAAAATGGTGGTTCTGCGTGGGCGGCACGCCGCTGTACCTGTTCTTCATCCAGATCGTCACAGGGATAGCCCTCACCTTCTACTACGTTCCCGAGCCGGGAAAGGCGTATGAATCGGTGCGCCACATCACCGAGGCCGTGCCCTTCGGCTGGTGGATTCGCGGGATACACCGATGGTCGGCGGAACTGATGGTGGTGACCGTCATCCTCCACATGATGCGGGTGTTCTTCACGGGCGCATACCGCAAGCCACGCGAGATCAACTGGCTCATCGGCATGGGCCTCCTCATCACCGTGTTCACCTTCGGGTTCACGGGCTATTCCCTGATTTACAACCAGCTTTCCTACTGGGCGGCCGTGGTGGGCACGAACATCGCCGCGGCGGTGCCCGGCGTAGGGCCCTATCTGGCGGGCTTCATTCGCGGAGGTCCAGTCATCAGCGCGAACACGCTGACGCGCTTCTACGTGCTTCACATCGGAATCTTGCCGACCACCGCGTTCGCCCTGCTCGCCCTCCACATTTTCTTCATCCGCATCCACGGGGTGAGCGAGTTCATCGACCCCAAGGACGAGGAGGCGAAAAAAGACAGATTCTTCCCGTTTTTCCCGGACCATTTTCTGACCGAGGTGGCCCTGGGCGTTTTTCTCATCTTTCTGGTCAGCCAACTGGCCATCATCTTCCCCGCCCAGATGGGAGAGCCGGCGAACCCGGCGGTCACGCCCGAACACATCAAGCCGGAGTGGTATTTCTACCCCGTTTTCCGCTGGCTGAAGCTGTTTTCCTTCGAGGCCGGCATCATCGGGGCGATTCTCGTCGTCATCCTCATGTTCGCCTGGCCGTGGGTGGACGCCGCCATCGAACGCCGCTGGCCCGGGCGTGACATCAGCGTGTACGCCGGCATCGTCGCCGTCGTAACGATGACGATTTTCCTCATCATCGAGGGTTTGTCGGGACACTAGATTCGAGACGCCGGAAGGGAGGGAGCCATGCAGCTGCAAGCCAAGCAATGGATAGTCGCTATCTTGAGTCTGTTCTTTCTCGGCTCCCTGATCACCGTCGGCCTCATCGAGAGCGAGCGCCTCGTGCCCGAACGGGAGAAAAAAGCCGTCGTCACGGCCAAAAACGAAGGGTGCGTGAACTGCCACACGGAGAAATCGCCGGGCATCGTCGCCCAGTGGAAAGACAGCCGCCACGCGCAAATCGGCGTGGGCTGCCTGGACTGCCACGAAGCCGAGAAGGGCGACAAGGACGCCTGGCAGCACGAGGGGTCCCTGGTGGCCGTCATCGTATCGCCCAAGGATTGCGCGAAGTGCCACGTCCAGCAAGCGGAGGAGTTCACGGCCAGCCACCACGCCAAGGCGGCGCAGTTCATCGGCAGCCTGGACAACTTCCTGGGCGTCGTCGTCGAGGGCGTGCCGGCGGCGGTGGGCGGATGCCAGAAATGCCACGGCTCCACCGTGAAGGTGCTCGCGAACGGGAGGCTCGACCCCGCCACCTGGCCCAACACGGGCATGGGGCGCATCAACCCCGACGGCAGCAACGGCGCTTGCTCGGCCTGCCATGCGCGCCACCAGTTCTCTCCCGCGCAGTCGCGGCGGCCCGAGAACTGCGGAAAATGCCACATGGGGCCGGATCACCCCCAAATCGAGATATACGAGGAATCCAAGCACGGAATCGTCTTCCACGCGCGCGAGAAGGAGATGAACCTCGACAGCAAGAGCTGGGTGGTCGGCAAGGACTACACGGCGGCGCCCACCTGCGCGACCTGCCACATGAGCGCGGCGCCGAAGCTGCCGACCACGCACGACGTAGGCAAGCGCATCAGCTGGACGCTCAGGCCCGTCATCTCCAAGAAACTCGAGAACTGGGAGCAGAAACGCGACGACATGAAGAAGGTGTGCGTCGCCTGCCACGCGCCCTCGTTCGTGAACGCCTTCTACACGCAATACGACAACGTTATCGACCTGTATAACGAGAAATTCGCGCATCCGGCGCAGAACATCATGAACGAGCTCAGAAAACAGAAGAAGCTCACCTCGGCGCCGTTTGACGAGAAGATCGAGTGGACCTTCTTCGAGCTGTGGCACCACGAGGGCCGACGCGCGCGGATGGGCGCGTCCATGCAGGGGCCCGACTTCACGCAGTGGCACGGGTTCTACGAAGTCGCCAAGCACTTTTATTTCAAGTTCTTACCCGAAGCCGAGGAGCTCCTCCCCGGCGTGAGCGAGCAATTCGTCACGGGCAGGCACCACGCCTGGCGCAAGGGCATGAGCAAGGCGCAGATCCAGCAGATGCTCGACTTTTACGAAACGCGGTACGGGAAGTAAAAACAACGGGATAAGAACGATAACCTCGTCTTTTTCTTTCCTGTTCGGGGCGCATTTGCCCGCATTTGCAATGCCCGCGAGGGGGCCGAGATACGCTATGGTGCGTCCGCGCGGGAAATCGTTACGCGGCGGTTTTCCTTCCATTTATTTATCGAAAAACATCGTGAATTTATCTGAATTTATACATATTTATTCGATATTTATCGAATTATCCGGGAGCCTGAAGATTCCGCGCCGTTTCCACCTTCTCTCGAACCGCTCGAAACGGATGCTCCCCCGGCGCGCGGGCATCCGGCGAAACGCCACGGAACGACCCTTCCCGCCCCGGCTCCTTCCCTCTAAAAAAACTACCCTTGCCCGTTGCGCTATGCTAACTTGCTTTTCCGGGCAGCCGGTTGTATTCGAACATCCCGTTCAGGGAGGAATTAAGCCATGAGCAGCCATCCTTTCGACAACTAGTTCCACGTCACCCCCGAGCACAAGGAGCAATTCCGGCGCGACGGCTTCGTCAAGCTCGAAGGGTTCTACAACCCTGAAGTGGTCGAGGCGCTGCTTGCGCGCGTCGAAGCCGAAATGGACCGGGGGGTGGCCGGCGGTATAACGGGCGATGAAATGTTCAACCGGGCGAAGTATGACTTCGCAGGCGAAAGAACGGAAGTCTATGAACTGCTGGAGCGGCCTTACCTGCGAACGGCGCTTACGGATCTGGTCGAATGCGACCTCTTTCTGACCTTCGAGCAGTGCTTTGAAGTCGAAAAGAACGTCAGCAAGGGATTCCCCTGGCACGTCGGCGCGCAGAGCTTCGGCTTTCAACCCGCTGAGGAATTCGCGTGCACGCTGTGGGCGCCGCTGCATCCCGTGGACACGAAGGGCCAGCGGGGCGGGATGGCTTATGTCCCCGACCGCGTCATATCGGGCGATTTCATCTTCCGCCAGATCGAGCCGGCGGTCGTCTCCACGCTGGAGGCCAAGGAGCAAGCCGGCGTCAGGACGAACGTAGATGAATACTTCGCCATGCGTTCGGGGATCCTCAATTCGCCGACCATGTGCGAGATACTCGAGAACCACCAGGTCGAAGACGATTTCAAGCCCGGCGACGCGCTCCTGTTCAACAAAATGGTCGTCCACCGGAGCATAATGCTCGGCGAGGGCGCGCTTCCCAGGCTGTTTGAAGATCGCCCGCGCAAACGCGTGAGGGCGCGCGCCGCAGGCCCGGGCGGGCGCAACTGCGATGAGCTTCCGAGCGGATTCCCGCACCCCCTTGAGGGGGTTGTTCAAAAAGCCCCCTCCGCCTCACCCTGAGTAGCGGCGAAGCCGCGTATCGAAGGGCGAAATTCGCGTCCCGCCGGTTGGATGCGTTCCCCCATCCTTCGATACGGCGCTTGCGCGCCTACTCGGGATGAGGAAAGAGGCGTCGGCGGTTTGCGGGGATCGAAGACGGGGGTTTTTCAACAGCCCCTGACAAGGGAGGTCGGGAGGGTTGCTCTCTTGACAAAGGCTTTTTCAACAAGCCCGTATGCGGCCCCTGCGGGAGAATCCAGACACCCAAGCGACGATCCAAAAAGGCGCCGGGCGTGATAAGGTGAGACCATCGAAACCCGAGAAAAATCCGTGAACACCCACCCGGAGAACGCCACATGAACGAGATGGACGAATTCGAATTTTTTCTGGAGAAACCCTGGTCGGACGGCCTCCCCGTGGTGACGCCCACCGAAGAGCGCGTCGAGCGCATGCTGGCGGGAACGTCGAGATCGCCCGACGAGGCCGTGACCCCCGTTCCCCCTCTGGACGAGGTCGCCACCGTTCGAGACATCGCCGCCCACGCCGTCATGGCCGGATGCAAACCCGAGTACCTCCCCGTCGTCATCGCGGCTCTGGAACTCATCGTGGAGGAGCCGCTCAACCTGCGCGGCGTGCAGGCCACCATGCACAGCGTCGCGCCCCTCCTCATCCTGAACGGCCCATATGCGAAGAAGATAGGCGTCACGGGCGGGCAGGGATGCTTCGGCCCCGGCTTTCGGGCGAACGCCACCATCGGCCGCGCCGTCCGCCTGCTTCTGCTCAACCTGGGCGGCGGAATCGCGCGCGTCGCGTGCATGAGCATCTACAGCCAGCCCTCGCGCTTCACGTTCTGCGTCGCGGAGAACGAGGAGGAAAGCCCCTGGGAGTCGCTCGCCGCATCGCGCGGCTATGGTGAAGATGAAGACGTGATCACCGCCGTCATGGTGGAAAACCCCCACATCGTCTTCAACGACGTGGACCGCGACCCCGAGCGCCTGCTCGTCTCCCACATGGACAACATGGCGGCGATGGGTTCGTGGCCCATCTGGGTGAGGTCGGACACCGTGCTCGTCCTCTCCCCCGAGCACGCGCGCCTGTGCGCGGGAGCCGGCTTCTCGCGCGCGGACGTGCACGCGTACGTCTCGGAGAACGCGGGGCGCAGGGTGGGCGAACTCAAGCGCGGCGGCCCCTGGCGGGAGGACAAGCCGAACGGGCGGTGGGAGTACCCGGTGGACAGGGAGGATGACGACTTCTTCATCCGCGTCGTGAACGAACCCGAAGACCTGCACCTCATCGTCGCGGGCGGCGAGGGGCCCCTCGGCGCGGTGATGCCCGGCTGGAACGGCGCCAGCCGCGCCGTGCACCGGGCGTACGAGGCGACGTGATGATCCGGTAAGGGCCGCATAAATACGGTATGGACCCACTCCTCCCCCGAGGGGTTGTTGAAAAACCCTATCCGCCTCATCCTGAGTAGCGGCGAAGCCGCGTATCGAAGGTCAATCGCAACCAATGCGGGAGCGAATGCCTCTCGCCTCTGCGCGAGGCATTCGACCCTCCTCGCCCTTCGATATAAACGCTCCTTTCTCGGGGCTGTTGAAAAACCCGGAGAGAGACAATTTGTTTGTAGGTGACAACCCCTCCTCGGGGTTGTCCCACACATATCATGCGACCCTGATTTTCGCCTCCGCAAGGCGGGCCGCATGATATGTCAGACATATATGTCTGACCTACAAAAACCGTTCCTCCCCGGTCGCGTAAAACACTCGCTCATCAGGACTTTTTCAACAGCCCATTCTCAGTCGCGTTTGACCTTCGGCGGCTGCTCAGGGTGAGGAAAAGGACGTTGGCGGCTTGCCGGGGCCGCAGATGGGGTTATTCAACAACCCCTTTTAGGGTATCGCTTTTACCCCCCTGACAAGGGGGACAGGGGGGGCTTTTTCGACTGTTCCTTGCGGGCCGGTCGGGGTTCCCCCGTAGTGGGCCGTTCACGAAAACAACCCACTACAAAACCATCGCCCCCTTTTGCCTATGCTCGTCATTCCGGCGAAAGCCGGAATCCATTTGCGGACGCGGGTGAATGAACGACGGCGTTTCATTCCCCGACGATGCGCGGGAATCCTGACGAAAGGCGTAAAAATGGATTCCGGCTTTCGCCGGAATGACGGTGGTTTTCCCGCATCAAGGAGACTTTTCAACAACCCCTTGAGGGTCGGGCGGATACACAGGCCCGCCGCTGCAAAGCCCCAAAAATCGTAATGAACCCGTAGGGGAGTACCCGCGTGTCCTCCCCCCCACGTCGTTCTGGTCGTGAGCCTGGTGTAGAGGCCGGAATGACGGCGGTGGTCAATTCCGATCGGGGAGGGGTTTTTCAACAACCCCTGATCGATCGCGTTCGATCTACAACTCGATCACGTCCATCGCGTCGGGGTTGAGGACGCGCGGGCCGTTCTCCTCCACGATCACCTGGGGGCCGAAGACCATGAATATCCTGTCCTCGTGCGCGGCCTTGATTTCGACTGCGAGGGCCATGCCCGCCTCCACCTCGAAATCCTCCAGGAAGCCGTAGCGGCCCCCCGCGAGTTCTTGCCATTCGGGGTTCTCGGCGAGGCTCCCCTCCACGTAGGGTTCGCGCCAGGGGAAGTTCCGGGGAATGTCGCCCGCGCATATCGTCGTCATGGGCGGCTCGATGCCGTCGAGCCCCACCCCGTGCACCTGGGGGATTTCGTGATAAAACCCGCTCCGCAGGATCGCCCCGTTCGAGGCGCGGTCCACCTCGCTCCACGGCGTGCCGGGCTTCAAGGCGTCGAGCGCGGCGTGGAGACACTCTCGCACCGCCTCATGAATGGGCTTGTAGTCGTCATCCATCGGCCCCAGCGACATCGAGGTGTGCGGGTGGCTCCAGTAGCCCCCGTAGCGCGAGTAGTAGCCGATGCACAGCATGTCGCCCGCCCGCAGAATCCTGTCCGTGGGTCTCCGGTTCACCGGATAGCCCTTGCCCGAGCACATGATGAGCCAGCTGTCGCGCCCCGCCTCGGCGCCCGCGCGCAGGCTCGCGCTGAAAAGCTCCGCGTACACCTCGCTCTCGCGCACCCCCGGACGGCAGCAGCCGAGCACGGCGTCTATCTCGATGTTCACCATCTCGGCGGCCTTCTCCATCATCGCTATCTCCTCGGCGCTCTTGATGATGCGAAGGCGCGTGAGGATGTCCGAGGCGTCGGCGAACTGCGCGTCCGGCAGGAGGCGTTTGAGGTTCTGGTACGTCATGTATGGAATCGCGCCCTCCGCGCCGTATCCCCCGCCGATGAGTCCGACGACGCCGATTCTCCCGCTCTCGTAGCCCAACTCCTTGATGGCGTCTGCCGCCACGATGCTCACCTTCCCCTCGTGGCCCCGGTAGCGCACCCCCTCGAAGCACGACTCGGTGTACCACTTGCCCCAGTTCTGCAGGAGCCAGAAGGTCACGGGCGCGCCGTTTCGGGGAAACACCATGCTGCGCTCGCCGTAATCGCCCCCGTCGAGCCAGCGGGCGTTGCCGTTGCCGTTCGAGCCGCGCCCGACCACGATGAGGCAATCGAGCCCGCGCTCGTCCATGGCGGCGCGCACCGCGCTCCACCGCCTGTCGCGCTCCTCGGCGGAAAACGCTGCCGCCGCATCGCCCGTGCGGCCGTCTTTCGGGAAAAACCTGGGGTCCGTTACCATGAATGTCTCCTGTAATTCTCGATTTGAATGGGAATTATAAGTTTAAGTTGATGGCTTTTTCGAACAGCATTGTCAACCAACGAGAGAGAAGAGAACCACTCCCCCCTTGAAAGTCGCACATTCCGGGGATGAGGCGTCGCTTATCGGAAACGAACCGCTGTCAGGCGCCCCGCTCAGCAGATGACCGTCCGCAGGCGAATCGGCGGCTCCTGAATGAACGTCGTTCAGAGTCGAAGCATCAATTCGGACGAGCGCTTGCGGGCCGGGTACTGAAGGTGAAAACTGCTGAATATGACCGACGTCGAGCGAAAGGAGGGGAAACCGTGAAACTCAAGGTAGTCGTTCACGAGGCGGAAGAAGGGGGATATTGGGCCGAGGTGCCGGCCGTCCCCGGGTGCGCGACCCAGGGAGATACGTTCGAGGAGTTGTTGGGCAATCTCTACGAGGCGGTTGAGGGATGCCTCTCCGTGGACGTCCGGGAAGTGGAAGTTTCGGGCGCGGGCAGGGTCGTCGAGATCGCCGTGTGAAATCCGTCAGTGGAAAGCGCTTTTGCCGCATACTGGAAGCGAAGGGCTGGAAACTGGCGCGCTCCCGCGGCAGTCACCGCATTTGCGCGAAACAGGGTTCGGATATCGGCATCTCGGCGCCGGTCCATGGTGACGCGTCGCTCAAGCGCGGCTTGCAGAGACATCTCATGAAACTGGCGGACATCCAGGAATCCGAACTGTAGACCGGGAGCGCGGTCGCCGCGGTATCTCCGCCCTCCTCGGTTCTGTAAGGGCGTCCTCTCGTGGTTCGCCTGTGGCTGTCATTCCGGTGTCAGACCCGACCAATGCGGGAGGGTTTGACGGAATCCAGAGCCGATGAGGATCAAGGCGCTCGGGACTTCCATGTTCTCACCGCTCAGATCGGAAATGGCGAAGTACAAAGACGAAAAGGCAAGGTGAAATGTCCCCCGTGGGACATTTCTGGATTCCGCATTCTCTTCCTCATCGGGCGAGAATGATCGCCGGAATGACGAGCAAAACCACTCATCCACTGTAGGGACAGGTCGCGACCTGTCCCTACGGGTTCGTTAAAATACGCGAGATGTCCGTAGGGGCGGCCCACCGTGTCCGCCCGGTTCCACACGCGGACATGGAGAACCGGGAGAACACATAGGTTCTCCCCTAAACAAGAACCTAGCGTAGGGGCGACCCCCCGTGGTCGCCCTTCCCCTTGTGGCGCCCTTCCTTCATCCCGAGTAGGCGCGCTCGCGCGCCGTATCGAGGGAGCGTGTCGAAGGGCCTGCCCTGAGCGCACCGAAGGGGAGCGCCCTTCGATACGCCGCTTCGCGGCTACTCAGGGTGAGGCCAGTGCGGGAGGCGGGCAAGACGAAGAGAGCGCCTCCGCTTCCGTAGGGGGTTTTTGATTTTACCCCCCTGTTAAGGGGGGTAGGGGGGGGTGCTTTTCCAGTCGAGAGGGGCGTCCCCTCTACCCCTTAAAAAGTCCACCTCGATCGGTCGATTCCTTCCTCATCGGCCGGAACCGACCACCGCCGTCATTCCGGCGAATGCCGGAATCCAGGGGTTTCGTATTTCGTTTTTCGCCGCAATGCCCGTCCCATTAGAGAAGAAATGAAACGCCGCGATTTCTCCGCCCTCATCGGTTCTGGATTCCGGCTTTCGCCGGAATGACGAACAATACCGCATTCGCCCGTAGCCGGACAGGCTTCTACGCCTGTCCAGGGTTCGCGTACTGTGGGACAACCCCGAGGAGGGGTTGTCACTACAATCCCATCATGTCGAACCTTCATTTATCAGGGCTTTTTCAACAACTCCTCAGAGGGATTGACTCCATCATTCCCATCCGAATCTCACCCGCGCGACTGGACGGGGGCGAGCGGAATCATTTAGCCTTGAACGTCATTTACCCTCACGATAACGGATGAACCGGGCGCCGGAAAATGAGAGAAGCGCAATTCGCCTGTATCGACTGCGGGGAGAAATACCCCCTGAACCTCCCCCGCTGGCGGTGCGGCTGCGGCGGGCCGCTGGAGGTTGCGCCGAACGCCGTCTTCACCCGTGAATCCCTGGCCTCCCGCCCCGCCACCTTGTGGCGCTACAGGGAGGCGATTCCGGTCGAGGACGATGAGAACGTCGTCAGCATGGACGAGGGGATGACGCCGCTCGTACCTCTCGCCCGCTCGGGGATGGAAATTCTCTGCAAGTTGGATTTCCTGTTCCCCACCGGCTCGTTCAAGGACCGCGGCGCCGCCGTGCTGATGAGCAAGCTGAAGGAGTGGGGTCTCGCGCGGGTGCTCATGGATTCTTCTGGCAACGCCGCCGCCGCCGTCTCCGCCTACGCCGCGCGCGCGGGAATCGAGTGCGACGTCTACGTTCCCGCCTCCACCTCCGCGGCCAAGCGCGCGCAAATCGCGGCCTACGGCGCAAGGCTTCACAAAATCCCCGGTCCCCGCGCCGCCGCCACCGAAGCCGCCATGGAAGCGGCGGAAGAGGGCTTCTACGCCTCCCATTTCTGGAACCCCTGGTTCAACCACGGAACCAAGACCTGGGCGTTCGAGGCCTGGGAGCAGCTCGGCTTCAAGGCGCCGGACGCCGTCGTCGCCCCCGCCGGGCACGGCTCCGTGCTTATCGGCGCGTATCTGGGGTTTTCGGAACTCTTGCGCGCCGGCCATATCGACGAACTGCCCAAAATCTTCGCGGCCCAGGCGGCGAGATGCGCGCCCATGGTGCGGATGTGGGAGGAGAATCTCGAAGCCGTGCCCGAGATCACGCCCGAGGATACGCTCGCCGAGGGCATCTCCATCGCCGCGCCCGTGCGCTGGAAGCAGATGCTCGAAGCCGTCCGAGAGAGCGGGGGCTGCTTCGTCGCAGTAGAGGACGAAACCATCCCTCCCCTGCTCCGGGAGTTCGGCGCGAAAGGTGTCCTCATGGAGCCGACGAGCGCCGTCCCCTTCGCAGCAGTCGAGACCTTGAGAGAGCAAGGCAAGATAAAGTCGTCCGACGCCGTGGTGGTTCCCGTGACGGGCCACGGACTCAAGGCCGCCGACAAGCTCGAAAAGCTGATGAGCGCCTGATGGATTTTCGCCGCACCGAAAATACATGGGGCGCCTATTTCCGCCAGGGGATGAAGCACTGCGTACAGGCGCCGGGCATCGGGCTTTTCGCCGCCATGTCGGGCTTCGGCGCGCTCGCCAGGGACAGCGGCGTATCGCTCCTGATCGCGTTGGGCATGACGGGCGGCATGTGGAGCACGCCGGGCCAGGTGGCCTTTGTCGAATTGTTCGCCGCGGGCGTCGGTGGAGTCGCTCTCATCGCCTCGGTCACCATCGCCAACGTGCGGATGTTCCCGCTCACCATCGCCCTCATGCCGCTCTTAAGATCGCGGCAGGGCGTCGAGACCGCGCATTTCTGGATGGCCCACGCCAACTCGGTCACCTCGTTCGTCCAGGTCGTCGAGATGTGCCGCCACGTCGAGGAGAAGCGCCTGCGCACGGCCTATTTCTTCGGCTTCACGACCGCCTGCATGTCTTCGGGCCTCCTCGGCACCGCCCTGGGCTACACGATGGCCTCCAGGATGCCCGGCCTCATCGCGCGGGCGCTCATGCTCGTAACGCCGCTCTTCATGCTGCTGCTGGCCGCCCGGAGCAATCAGCGCTCGCTGCTGACCTCGGTGGCGCTCGGCTGCGCCCTCGTGCCCGCGGGATACCTCGTCTCCACCGACTGGGGGCTTCTCGCGGGCGGCGTCCTGGCCGGAACGCTCGCATTCGGGTTCGAGAGAATGAGGAAGAACAATGCCTGACGCCGCGATCCTCTTGGGAATCGCCATCGTCTGCACCTATTCCTGGCGGTGGATGGGCGTGCTCATCGCGGGCCGGATCGAGGACGACAGCCCCGTCTTCGAGTGGGTGACCTGCGTGGCCTACGCCATCGCCACGGGCCTGATGATGAAGATCATCCTGCTGCCCGGCGGCGCGCTCGCGGAATCACACCTCATCGACCGCCTCGCGGGTCTGGCGGTCTGCGTGGGCGTCTTCTATGGTTTGAGAAAAAACCTGCTCGCGGGCCTCGGCGCGGGCGTTTGCGCGTTCATGCTGTTTCCAGGCCTGCGGAGCCTGTTGTTCTAGGGTCGAACCCACACGAGAGGAGGCAAATCATGGAGACCGCCGAAACCCCCTGGGCGCATGAGAAAAGCTGGCGCGAGGTGCGCGAATACCTCGGTTCGGGAAACGATATGGCGATTCTGCCCGTGGGAAGCGTGGAGCAGCACGGCCCGCACATGCCCATGGGCCACGACGCGTTCGCCGCCCACCATGTCGCACAAGACGCGGGCCGGCGGGCGGGCGTTCTGGTCTACCCCACCCTCTGGTACGGCTGGACCAACAACCACATGGCGCTTACGGGCACGGTAACGCTGAGACCCGAGACGCTCACCGCCGTCGTGACCGACATCATGAGCAGCCTCCTCTACCACGGCTTCAACCGGGTGATCATCGTGAACGGGCACCGGAGGGCCAATCTCGCGCCGCTCGAAATCGCCGTGAACCAGATGCGCCAGAAGACCGGGGCGGCGCTCGCCATCGTGGACGTCGGCATCATCGCCTTCGACCGGATCCCCGACATCAGAACCACGCCCCCCGGCGGACAGGGCCACGCGTGCGAGCTGGAAGCTTCGCACGCGCTTCACTTGTATCCCCACCTGGTGGACCTGGAGAAAGCGACGCCTCAGAACTCGAACCCCGAGCCCGAGTGGATGACGGCCCACCACATCAGTGATCCAGGCGTGGACGCGCCGCGCTTTTTCTACCCCAAGACGGTGGCCGAATACCGCGCCGAAATCGGAGACCAAGGACAATCCGGCGACCCGACGCAGGCTACACCTGAGAAAGGGCGCGCCTTCCACGAAGCCGTGGTGGAACGTCTCATCGGCGTCATCGAGTATATCAAGGCGCGGGAAGTGAACGTCCACCACCGCCCCGCGCCGTTCGAGGATTGAGGGGGCGCTACTGATGGACTTTTTCGCTGACAGGGGCTGTTAAAAAATCGTGTTTTCGTGATTCAGCGTATGGTGTAGGGGTCGTTCGCGAACGTCCCCTACAGAAAACATGGCATTCGCCTTGCTCGTCATTCCAGCGAAAGCCGGAATCCATTTGCGAGTGAGATTGAATGAACGGCGGCCTTTCATTCCCCGCCGATGCGTTGGAACCCTGACGAAAGGCAAGAGCGAGGAAGATATGTAACCTCCTCATCCCGAGTAGGCCCGTAAGGGCCGTATCGAGGGACGAGGAGGGTCGAAAGCCTCGCGCCGGGCGAAAGGGCATCCTTCGATACGCAGCTTCGCCGCTACTCAGGATGAGGCGGAGGGGGCTTTTTTAACAGCCCTTGAAGGTCTTTGTCTTGTGACGAGAGAGAAATTCACTCCCCTCCTTGAGGGGGAGTCGGTGAAGCCGAGCGATTTGTGCGAAGGCTGAACCGGTGGGGGGTCAATTCCGAGCGAGAAGCGAGGAATTGCGTTCCGATGGCAGCCTCGCCTTAGGCCTGTAAACGCTCCCTAATCGGTCGCGATTGACCCCCCACCGACTCGCTTGCGGGCTTACGCCCTTAGCTCGTCGACTCCCCCTCAAGGGGGGAGTGGTTGCTAAATGCTCTACAAAGGGGAAGTGAAATTCCTCATTCGTTTTTTGTGCCTTATCCCCAAGTGTGGAGTGTTGTATCCTGTCCCGACATTCGTCTAGATACCCGGAATCGCGGAATCAGGGGTTTTTCAACAACTCCCGACAGGAGAGACTGAGATTGCCGAAAAGAAAACCGGGCAACTCCTTCATGGGCTACAGGCGGCCTAGCGGGCCCCCCGGCGCGCGGAACCACCTCGTCGTCGTGAGCGCGATGGACAACGCCAACCCCCTCGCGCGGCGGATCGGGAAACTCGTGCGCGAGGCGGTCGTCGTGAACACGACGTTCGGCAGAAACCTCTTCGGCGAGGACGAGCGGCAGCACTACCGGGTGATGGGCCGCACGGCGGGCCACCCGAACGTGGGCGCGGCCATCGTCGTGAGCCTGGAGCCCAAAAGCGCGCGGGACGTGGCCGACGTTGCGGCGGAAGCATCGCCCTGGATGCCTATCGAGACCCTCACCATCCACGAGACGGGCGGCACGCTCCGGACGGCGAACCGGGGGGTGGAGATCGCCCAGAAGCTGTACCGGCGCCTGAGCGCGGCGAGGCGCGGACGGTGCGATCTCTCCGAGATCACGCTGGGCACGGAATGCGGGGGCTCCGACACCACGAGCGGTCTCGTGGCGAACCCTGTCACCGGGGTGCTCGCGGACAGGATCGTGGACGCAGGGGGCGTCGTGCTTTTTTCCGAGACCATGGAGATCGTCGGCGCGGAGCACCTTCTCGCAAAGCGGGCGGCCAGCCCGAAAGTGCGCAAGAAACTGCTCGGAGCGGTTGCGCGCACGATGGACTACGCACATGAGATGGGGATGGACATCATCGGCTGCAACCCGACGGAGGACAACATCCAGGGCGGACTCTCCTCGATTGAGGAGAAAAGCCTGGGCGCGGTGAAAAAAGCGGGTACGCGCGATATCGCCGACGTCATCGTTCCGGGCGAGCGCACGAAAGAGCGCGGCTGCGTGTTCCTGGACGCGCCGAGCGCGGGCGTCGAGAACGTAACGGCGCTGGCGGCGTGCGGGTCGCAGGCCATCGTCTTCAACACGGGAAACGGAAACCCCATCGGCCACCCCGTCTCCCCCACCATCAAGGTGACGGCGAATCCCCGCACGGCGGCGCGCATGGCGGAGAACACCGACCTCGACATCAGCGGCGTCATGCGCGGCGAGCTCTCGAGGGATGAGGCCGTGGACCTCCTGCACGAGGAGTTGACGGCCGTCTTGAGCGGCAAGCGAACGCGGGCGGAAATTCTCGAAGAAACGGAAATCACCGTGAGCCGCCTGGCGCTTAACTTATAGGGGAATGATATACATGACTCGGCGGCGGGATTCCGGGTTCTGAAATCGAAAAGAAAAGACATAATTATTCCCCTTTTGAGGGGGTTATTGAATAAACTCGATTTCGTGATTTGGCGTGTGTAATCGACAGACGAGATACAAGAATCACTCCCCCCTTGAGGGGGAGTCGGCAAGACGAGGACGAAGTCCGAAGTCGCGCCGGTGGGGGGTAAAACGTGTTTGATCGCCATTTCGAATTATACCCCCCACCGAATCGCTTTCGGGCTTACGCCCTCAGCTCTTCGACTCCCCCTCAAGGGGGGAGTGATTTTTCTCCCTCGTGTGTCGGCCACAACCCTCCAGGGCCGAGTGAGAAAACCCAGCATGAGGAAGCGGTTTTGGAGAAGGAAATATGAATTCACCGGCGGATTTTCATGAATTCAACGGAAAGAAAAAATCGTCATCTCAGGCACATCATTCCCATTGGAAAGGAGTTTTTTCATGAACAGCGCCATCACCCCCGTTCCCGTGGATGGGGACTACGTCGTCGGACTCGCGCAGGAGTTGATCCGCATACCGGCTGAAAACCCGCCGGGGGACTGCTCGGACATGGCCGAGCGCATTCTCGCGGAACTCAAAACCATCGACGTAGGTGATATCACCACTTATGAGTACGAATCGGGAATGCCCAACTTCATCATCCAGGCGGGAGACGGCGGCCCGGGCGGGCATTTCGTCATCGGCGGCCACATGGACACCGTTCCCGTCCATCCCGAAGAAATCGACGCCTGGGAGGTCCCCCCCTTCAGCGGCGAACTGAAAGACGGCGAAATCTGGGGGCGCGGCGCCGCCGACATGAAGGGCGCGCTGGCGTCCACCATCGGCGCGTTCAAGGCCTTGAGGGATGAGAAAATCACGCTGAACGGAACGCTCACCTGGGTGCTGCTCTCGGACGGCGAGAAGGGCGACTACTACGGCGCGCAATCGCTGGTGAACCACGGAATCTTGAAAGAACTCGGCGGCGACATGGTGCTCTACACCGAATCGACGGGCAACAACATCATCCGCTCCTTCAAGGGGCGGGTGTTCTTCGAGGTCAAGGTGCGCGGACGCTCGGTGCACGTGAGCGTGCCCGAGAAGGGCGTCAACGCCATCGAGAAGATGGCCAGGATCATCGACGCCTTCAGGGCCGAGCGCATCGCGCCTCCCCCGCACCCCTTCCTCGGGCCGGGCACGCTCGCCTTCTCCACCATCAAGGGAGGCTCCGCGGTGAACGTCGTGGGCGGACGGTGCAGCGCCACCTTCGACGTGCGCATGCTGCCGGGGCAGACTTCCGCGGGCGTCAAGGAGAAACTGGAGGGCATTCTGGCCGAACTCGCGCAGGACGACCCCGAGTTCGACGCCTCGGTCGAGATCATGCCGAGCGGCGCGCGCGAGGTCACCGAAATCGCGGAAGAAGAACCCGTCGTACAACTCATGGAACGAGTCGTGCCCACCGTGCGCGGTACGCCGAACGAGTACCTGCCCGGCATCGAGTCTCCCGGCGCGCTCAGGCTCTTCATCGAGAACGGGATTCCGGGCGTCTTCTTCGGTCCCGGCGAGTTCATCTCCGAAGCCCATCTGCCGAACGAGCGCGTGCCCGCGAAGAACCTCATCGACGCCGCCGGCATGTTCGCCACCGCCGCTCGGGCGCACTGCAACGGGTGAGGGGGGCAATTCATTTGCATCCGAATGAGGCCAAGAGCAGGGACAGGCCCCCCGTGCCTCTCCTGATGAGGAACAGCCGAGGGGGCAGGCATCGGCCCGCCGCCGTGAAAACACGATACTCGTATAGAGGCCGCATACGGGGTAATTGAAAACCCTCTTTCAAGAACGGGCGGACACTCGGGTCCGCCCCTACGCAAGGCGCGATGGCACTGTAGGGGAGGACCTGTGTGTCCTCCCACCTCCCCACTCCTCCTTGCCGTGAACCCTCCAACCCCCCTTGTCAGGGGGGCTTTGATTTTATCCCCCTGTTAAGGGGGAACAGGGGGGTGCTTTGCAGGGACAGGTCGCGACCTGTCCCTACGGGCTCGCAAGGCATCCCTCAAACAAAAAAACCGGGGGAGCGTCACACACTCCCCCGGTCGAACCGCCTTCAGTCCTGCTTCTAATACCCCTCGTCGATCACCTCTTTGAGCTGCGTGCAGCCCGCCACGAGCGCCGTCATCCCGCAGGGGGGGAGCATGCACTCCAGGGCTTCCGTCGCCTCCTCGACGGTCGCGCCCAGTTGGAGCGCCTTTTTCAGGTGATTCTTGATCCCCTCGGTGTCGGAGGGGTCGCGCGAGGCGCTCGCCACGGCGATGAAGAGCTCCTTGTACTTCTCGTGAAAGGGGCCCTGTTTCTTCATGATGTGATTCTTCAGGTTCTCGTAGTTCTCCAGAAGTTCCGGGTCTACCTCGCAGAGGAGCTCGTACGCCGGGTAGATGAACCCGCGCGCCGCCTTCATCTCCTCGTACAAGGCCCTGCCCCGCTCGCTCATCGCCATCTTGGATCCTCCTCAGGAAAACGCCCGCTCCGGGCGCAACACTCCTATGGATACACTTCCTTCTCGAGCACGGAAACCTCGTGACCGGGCAGGATGTATTCCTCCTTCGTGGCGCGCTCGATGCACTTGTGGATGGAGTCCATCGCGTCGCGCATGCTCGACATCTGGCCGGCGGGAACGCGGCGCTCGAGGCCTTCGTTGATCTGGATGACGTCGGCGGCGATGACGTAGGTGCCCACGCGCGTCTCGACGGCGACCGAGCAATGCCCCGGCGTGTGGCCCGGCGTGTGGAAATAGGTGACGCCCGGCACGATCTCGGTATTGTCCTTCCAGATGGGTTCGAAGATGATGCCCTGCTGCGCGATCACCGGCCAGCGGGTGTTGGGGTGAATCGGCGCGTCATAGGGCTTCGCCTGCAGCGCGACCGGGCACATGGAGTATTGAAGCTCCTCCGCCCACACGTACTTGATCGCGTTGGTGAAGAGATCGCAGTTCTGGGAGTGATCCCAGTGCAGGTGCGTGAGGATGAGGATGTCCACTTCCTCGGGCTTCCAGCCCGCGCCTTCCAACTGCTCGCGCACGCCCTGGCCGGGCTCCCGGCTCGCGGGCCAGGGGGCGCCGCCGCGTTCGGGGTCGAGAAAACTGGTGTCGACCACGACCTTCACGTCCTTGCCGTCGTGGTCCTTCGCCCCCTCGATCATGTAGATGAACGAGGGAATCTCGAGCTTTGTCCCGAAGTTCGTCCAATACACCATATTGGAGTAATCCGTATGGATGGTGCCGCAGTTCAGCGGACGGATGGTGAGGTCTGACATGGAAACTGTTCCTTTCTGCGTTGTTTCGCGGCCCGCAGCGGGGCGCAAATGAACGATGGCGAATTTGCCTGTTAATCACCGGCCGGGCGTCACGATGCCGGCGAACGGATGTGCGTTTTCAAGCCCGCGCGGTTCTCGCGAAGCGCACCACCTCCATCAACTCGTCCGGGCCTTCGGGTTCGACCGCGTCGAGGCCGAGCGCCAGATTCAGCCGGTTGCTCATGTTCCGGTACGACACCGAGCCGATGATGTCCAATATGTTCTCATCTGAGAACCCCGCCTCGCGCAGCGCGTCCAGGTCCGTCTCGCTCATGGCGTAGTGGTCGAACGTGAGTTTTTCGGCGAAGGCGAGCATCGCCTTGTCCGCGTCGTCGAGAGCCGGGGAATTGTCCCTGTCCATCACCACGCCGGCCACGTCGGCCAGCGTTACGTCGTCGCCGCTTTCAGCACGGAAAGCCTGGCCATGGTTCATCGTTCAGCCGTAGCACCCGCCGATGGTGGCGACGTAGTAGGAGATCAACTCCTCGCGCCTCCCGCCCAGCGTCGAGTTGCCGCCATGAACGGCCATGTTCATCGTCTGGCGTCCGTTCAAAACTTGGGGCCTGCGCGCCATCGTGAGCAACAGCTTGGGCACCGCGCCTCTCTTCGCCCGGATGCCCTCGAGAATCCCTCTAGCGGGCTCCTGGGCGTCATTCAGCCTTAATGGGGATATCCACATTCTCCGTTCTCCTCGATACCAGCGTTATTCGCTTGAGCTTGCCGCGCGCTCTTCCGCGAACGCGGGCATCACCTCTTTCGCAAACCTCTCTATGGATTCAATCGCCTCGCCCTGGGCGATGCCGCGCAGCACGAAGATCATGATGTGGTTCACCTGGAACTCCGCCTGGAGCCGCTTGAGATCGGCGATCACCTTATCCGGCGGGCCGATGACGCCGCCGCCCTCGATGACCTGGCGGATGTCGACGTCGTAGCTCCAGTTGCGCTTAAGGGCCTCTTTCTCCTCGAGCGGCATCTCGATGGCGTTCACCGCGCTGCGGTAGGAGAGATACCACGATTCGGAGGGTTCGATTTGCCGCCAGGCGTGCTCGGGGTCGTCGCATACGTGGACGTGGTGCGCCATGAGGGAGGGATACTCATCCGGGTCGCCGCCGCGCTTGCGCACGGTTTCCTGGAAGAGCGCCATCTTCTCCAGATACACGTCGGGCCCCTTGAAGGTGCCCGACGCCATGATGTTGTACCCCCTCTCGCCGGCGAAGACGTAGGTTTCGGGACTCGTGCCGGCCAGCCAGATGGGAGGGCGCGGCTTCTGGACGGGTTTCGGGAAAATCTCCGCGTCGATGCAGCTGTAGTGCTTCCCGTGGAAGGTGAGGCATTCCCCCTCCAGCAGGCGGGTCATCACCTCGATGCCCTCCTGCATCTTTTCCCTGCTCTCGGAAGGGGAGATGTTGAAGCCCTGAAACTCCTTGGGCTGGGAGCCTCTGCCAACGCCCAGTTCCAGGCGTCCGCCGCTCAGCACGTCGACCAGGGCCGCCTGTTCGGCCAGGCGCACCGGATTGTGGAAGGGCATGATGCAGATGGCGGTGCCGATCCGTATCTTCTTGGTTCTTTGCGCGATGGCGAGCGCGACCATCAAGGCGTCGGGGCACATGCCCACGCGGGAGAAGTGGTGCTCGGCCAGGAATACCGTGTCGTAGCCGAGTTCGTCCGCCACCTCGCACTGTTCGATCAACAGATCGAACTCGTGCTTATAGGTTTCTCCCTCCTGACAGGCGGGAATGTAGAAAAGCGAGAATTTCATCTTTCCGGTCTCCTTCACGTACGCGAAAATCCTGCGCGCATGGCGGCTTACGCGCCCATCGTGAACACCTTGTCCGCCCGGATGCGGTAGATGACGCGCACCTGCCCCGCCTGACGGTTGGGATAGCTGTCCACCCCCAGGTACTTGTTCGCGAGAGCGTCGATGTGCTCTTCCGCCCCGTTCTCGGTTATCTCGACCACCGTGCCCTGCAACCCCACCCACCTGTAGGCGTTTTCGGGGTCGACGATGGCCATCGACACCTTGGGACGCGCGCGCATGTTCAGGTCCTTGAGACGCCCCTTGGCCGAATTGACCTCGATGATGTCCCCGTTGGTCCCGAACCACACGGGAGAGACCTGGGGAGAGCCGTCCTTGTTCTGGGTTCCCAGATACAGGAGGGCCTTGGTGTCGAGAATGCCTGCATGAGATTCGGGTATCAGCGCCATTTTTAGTTCCTCATAAGAAAAAGACTTTCGATTGCGCCCCGGATGCGATCATACGCACCTGGGCAAAACCTCTTCGGTGAACATTCTGAGCGATTCGTCGAAATCCTGGACCGGCGGGTCGATCATGATGCTCTTGACGCCGTAGGACTCGATTTCCTGGATGCGCTCGACGCACTGCTCGGGCGTTCCCGTGATGGTGAAACGGTCCAGAATGTAGTCGGTGATGAGGGGCACGTGCTTGGGATCCCGCCAGTTGCTCACGTCGAAGTTGTCGAGGAGGTTCTGAATCTCTGGCTTGAACGGGTCGGGCACCGAGTCGAGCGTCATGCGGAAGTTGTGGTGCGCGCGGTTCGCCACCCGCGCCCGCACCTTCTCGCGCGCGCGCACGCCGTCGGTGTCCACCGAGACGACCGCGCCGAATATGACGTCCATCTCCCCGAGAGAGGCGTCGCGATTCGCCATCCCCTCGTTCAGGTACTTCATCACCCAGTCCACCGTCTCCTGGTAGACGCCCGAACCGACGATGACGCCGTCGGCGACCTCCGCCGACATGGCGAGCGTCCTCGGGCCTTCGGCCGAGGTGTAGATGGGGATATCGCGCTCACACCACATCTTCACGTTCACGCCTTCGGCGTATTCCACCGTCTCGCCGCGCGTGAACGCGCGAACGGCCGCGATGGACTCGCGCATCCGGGCGAGTCTGGCCATCTTCTTTCCCAGCGTGTAGACGGGCGTGTCTCCCGAGCCGATGCCGAACAGCACGCGGCCGCCCGAGAGTTCGTCGAGCGTGGCGATGGCGCTCGCCGCCACGCTGTCGTCGTGCAGCACCGGGTTCGTCACGCCGGGGCCGATTTTCACGTGCGAGGTGTTCTCTATCGCCAGAGCGAGCGCGACGTTGTGATCCCGGCAGGTGAGGTGGCTCTCCGCTATCCAGACCTGTTCGAAACCGTTGTCCTCCGCGTATTTCGAACGCTGCGCCACGAGCCGGATGTCGTCCGGCACCAAGTGAAGACTAAAACTCATACCCACGAAAAAGCGCCTCCAGAATGTTCAGGAAAAGAAGATGACATCAAGCGTTGCTGCCGTTCGAAGCGGCGGGCGCGGCGGCGTTCACCAGCGGCATGACGTCGTTCGCGAAGCTCTCTATCGAGCGCATCACCGAGGCGTGGTCCGGCCCGCGCCAGGGCGCCAGGATGACGTGATTGACCCCGTAGTCATCGCGCAGCCTGCAGATATCCTCCGCGACGGCTCCCGGATCGGCGATGATGCCGCCGCCCCTGACGATCTCCTCGACGTTCAGCTCATAGCTCCAGTTGCGCTTCAGGTGCTTCGCCTCGTCCTCGGGCATCTCGACCTCGTTCATCTTCGCCCGGTAGCGCAGGTATTCGCCCTCGCCTTCTACAGTGAGGTTGAAGTATTCTTCCGCATCCGCCGCGTCGCACACGTGGATGTGGTGAACGAGCGGCCTCTCGATTCCGGCGGGGTCGCCGCCCGATTTTCGGATGGCGTCCTCATACAGCCCGAACTTTTGCTTGTACACTTCGGGCCCCGTGAAGCCCGCCGAGGCCATCACCTTGAAGCCGTTCTCGCCCGCATAGGTGTAGGTTTCGGGGCTCGTGCCCGCCAGCCAGATGGGGGGTCTCGGCTTTTGCAGGGGCTTGGGGAAGATTTCCACGTCCTCGCAACTGTGATACCGCCCCTGGAACGTCACTTTTTCCCCTTCGAGAAGGCGGGAGAGAATATGGAGCCCCTCTTTTAAGCGCTCGCGGCTCTCGGACGGCTTGGCGCCGAATCCCTGGAACTCCTTGGGCTGGGAGCCGCGCCCCACGCCCAACTCCAGCCTGCCGCCGCTCAGGAGATCGACCATGGCGGCCTGCTCGGCCAGCCGGATGGGATCGTGGAACGACATGATGGAAATGGCCGTGCCCACGTGGATTTTCTTCGTCTTCTGGGCCACGGCGGCGCAAATCAGGAGGGGATCGGGAATCATCCCGACGCGGGAGAAGTGATGCTCGGCGTACCATACGCACGAATAGCCCAACTCGTCCGCCAGTATACTTTCCGTGAGCATATCCTCATGAACCTGGGCCTCGGTCATATCTTCGGGACGGTACAGAATGTAAAAAAGCGAAAAGTCCATAAAAAATCCCCGGCTTCGTTGCGCGAAACTCGCTTGGGTGAATTCCTCTCGGGCGGCCCGCAAGGCGATCCTCAAGACGAAAAAAACGCGACTCTCGGGTTTCCCGCATCAGGAATCGGGGAGCATAATGCCGATACCGGCGCGGGCGCGTCAAGGTTGCCCGCTTAATTTACAGATTTCCGTTTATGAAATATGCTTGGCCGCTCTTCGAGCCATTCAGGACGATGTATCGCAGGTTTTCCAAGCGGAGGCGCCTTGAACCCACTCGCATTGATACTCGCCTTTTGCGCCGCCTTCGTCGGCTCGGGCCTGAAAGCCGTGGGCGGATTCGGCTTCGCCACCTTGACGACGCCCACCGTGGCCATTTTCTGGGATTTGCCCACGGCCATCGCCGTCATCTCCATTCCCACCCTGTGCACGAGCCTCATGAACGCCTGGCGAACGCGCGCCGCCGTCCACGAAGGCTTGCGGCCCTTTGTTCCCTTCTTTTCGATGAGCCTCGTGGGTCTGGCCGCCGGCCTCACGATTCTCCTGAACACGGACCCGCGCCTGATGAAATTCATCCTGGGCGCCTTCCTGATCTGTCAGATCGTCTGGCAATGGAGCCGGCCCGAAAAGCCTGATCCCGAGGATTCGCTGAAGCGCTCACTGGGCATGGGCGCGGTCGCGGGACTGATGCTGGGCACCATCAACATCCCATCCCACGTCATCGCCTCCTATCTCACGGGCATGAAGATATCGAAGGAGCGCTACCTCTTCGTGCTGAGCGCAAGCCAGGTGGTGCTCCGCGTCGCCGCCATCGCCTCCATCGCGGCGGCGGGCTACATCGGCGAGACGGCCCTGTGGCTCATCCTCATCCTCTCGACGCCCGTGCTGCTCGGCTTTTTCGTGGGCACGAAGATATACAACATCTTCTCGGATCAGGCGTTCTTCCGTATCGTCACGGCTGTTCTGTTCCTCATGGGCGCCGTCCTCCTCGTCATGAACTACGAGGGAGTCGCCGTAATTTTCTGATTTTTCAGAAAAGAATCGAGTAGCCCGACGGAATTGACGAAGGCGGAGCATCTGCGCTATTTTTCGGATTCATCGCGAAAAACGAAAAAGCGAAATCACGCTCCATCAGATATCTCATAAGGACCGAACAACATGCCGGCGAAAGTAAGCATCAAGAATCTGCACATGGAATACTACCTGAAGGACAGAAAGGTGTACGCCCTACAGGACATCAACCTAGACATCCAGGACGGGGAATTCCTCTGCGTCGTGGGACTGTCCGGTTGCGGGAAAACCACGCTGCTGAACATTCTCGCGGGCTTCCTGAACCACACGGCGGGCTCCATTCTTTTGGACGGCAACCCCATTTCCGCCGCGGGCCGCATGAACCGGGGCGTCGTTTTTCAGGAATACGCGCTTTTCCCCTGGCGCACGGCGCTCAGGAACGTCGAGTTCGGCCTGGAGATGAAAGGCCTCGGCAAGGAGGAGCGCAGTCAAAAGGCGCAGGAATTTCTCGAGCTCGTCCACCTCGAAAAATTCACCCATCTCTACCCCCACAACCTCTCGGGCGGCATGAAGCAGCGCGTCGCCGTGGCGCGGGCGTACGCCTACGAGCCGCAGTTCATGCTCATGGACGAACCCTTCGGCGCGCTCGACGCGCAGACGCGCGAGAACCTCCAGTCGCTTACGGTCGAGGTATGGGAGAAAACGAAGAAGACCATCTTCTACGTCACGCACAACCTGAGCGAGGCGGTCTACCTCGCGGACAGGATCATCGTTCTCGCGGGCCAGCCGGGGCAGATTCACAAGGAGATCGTCGTGGACGTCCCGCGTCCCCGCGACCCCTTCGACCCGAGGGTTATCGAACTCGAACACATGGCGACCGAAGCCGTGCGCGGCAACTAGCGTCACTTCCTCTTCGGAATCACAAAAAGAAAGGCCGGCCCCACTCGGGAGCCGGCCTTTCTTGTTCCTGTCGGTGTTATCGGCTATTGGCGCTGTCCGCCGACCTCTTCCATCATGCCCCACTTGACGACGGTCACCTTCTCGAACTTCTCGAAGATGAACTTCTCCATCACGAAGCCGACCAGGGCGATGGCCGCGATGCCCACCAGCATGAAGGCGGTGTCCAGGTCCTCGCGGCTGTCGAAGATGGCGTAGCCGAGACCCCAGTCGCTCGCGGCCACCATCTCGCCCGCGATGCCGGCGCGCCAGGCGCGCGCCAAGCCGATGCGGATGCCCGAGAGGATGAAGGGCAGCGAGCCGGGGAAAATGACCTTCCAGAACAGGGTCATTCCCTCGGCGTTCATCGACTGCGCCGCCCGTATCCAGATCGGATTGATGGTCTTCACGCCCGTCCAGGTGGAGGAGATGGCCGGAAGCGCCGCGGCGAACGCGGTAATGAAGATCATCGTCGTGTTGCCGAGGCCGAACCACAGGACGAGAATCGGGCTCCACGCCAGGGCCGGAATGGGCAGGAGCATGCTCAGGATGGGGATCATGAACTTCTCGAACCAGCCGATTCGCCCCATCGCGATCCCGATGCCTATCCCCACGAAGCCCGCGATGATCATTCCCACCATAATCCGCCATGCGGTGTGATAGGAGTGTACGCACAAAACGCATGTGGTCTCACCGGACTTCAGGAAGGTGACCTCGTAGAAGCGGTGCAGAATGGGGAATACGCGCGGAAACAGCGCGGGCTCGCTCACGTACCAGGCGATGCACTCCCATATCACGAGCACCGCGATGAAGCTCGGGACGTTGTCCTTGAGCCACATCCAGACTCTTTCCTGCTTCGTGTATTCGTCAGGCAGTTTTACGTCATCTCTTCTGACTTCATCCGTCGCCGTCGCCATCAACAGCCTCCCAAATCATGCGATTTTCAAATCATTTCGTATGCAATGCGTCCACGGCCGAAGCCGTGGAATTATCCATCTACTCTGGATGATTCATTGCGGGTGGATTCCGATTTGCGGCCATTCTTGCAAAATTGCTTTCCCAAGTCAAAATCATCGGGCAAAGATTTTCTCGTTTTCGGATCATGGAATTTCACCCGCGATCATCACCTCACGACGCTTTCGTCCACCCGGGCCGATTACCGCTTTATTCAGGGCCTTGATCGGCAATATCCCGAAACCGCGCGGCCACGCTCTCGTCCGCCCCTTCGCCGATATAGGCGCCGTAGGTCGTATCATCCTCGGCGACCCCCTCGATCTGCCAGGTCGTATCCTTCGCCACGATGAAGACGACGTCCTCATCGTCGGTGGCCACCATGCTGTGGAGCGAATTGGCCGGTATGTGGATGATGCCCCCCTTGCCGACCGTCTTGCGCTCGCCGTCGATCATCGCCTGCAGGCTGCCCTGCTGCACGAAGATGAACTGCTCGTTGGGGTGGCGGTGCGGCCTGCTGCCCGTGCCCGCGGGCTTGTTGATGACGCCGAAGATGACGCGATCGCCGTCCACCCACACGCCCTCGGAGGTGCTGTAGCTCGCCCCCGCCAGTTTCTGCTCCATCGTCTTGGGATCGTAAAAAGGCATTGTCTTTCGTTTCCTCCAATCGATTGTTCAAGGATTCATGGATTCATTCTACGCTTCCACGCGTTATTATATTTCGCGATATTCGGTGGCGACGGCGAACCCCTTGTTGCCCACCTCGAACGGCCCGCTGCACCTGCTGAAGAAGAGCACGCCATCGGCCGGACTGCGGAGCTCCTCCACCACTTCGAGACTGTACGGGTCCAGCATTTCCCCCAGAAGCTCACCTTCGCTCACCTTCGCGCCCAGGTCCGCGAAGTGCGTTTTGCGCGAGATGAGGTATCCCCCGTTCGACGGGTTGGCCTCGGCGCGGTGGGCGAAATCGAAATAGGTGACCCTCAATCTCTTCTCCTCTCCCGGCAGCATCCCGAGGTGAACGAGGAGGTTCAAAAAACCTTTCTCCATGTCAGCGCGGTAGAGGTTCTCCTCGCATTCGGGCAGATAAGCGCCGCCTATCTCCACGCTCACGGCGGGTATCCCCTGCGTGAGCGCATGGCCCGAAGCGCTCGATTTGCTGAAAGGCACGCCATGCACCAAGCCTGCGCCCCCGCTCGCGAAGGCGATAGCCATCCCGCGCGATTTCTCGCCGACCGCGCCATCTATGCCCGGGTCCGTATCGACGCGCCTCTGGATTCTCCCGGCCGCGCCGCCCGAGTGGAACTCCACGAGATAATCCGCGCGCTCGATCAGGGTTTCACGAATCTTGTGCGCATAGCGCTGCGTGAGCGTCCCCCTGGCGGAGCCCGGAAACGCGCCCCAGAGGTTCGTCTGCTCGTGCTGATCCGGGGATTGACGCGAGAAATTCGAAAAGGCGAAAGGATTCGCCACCGGAACGAGAAGAAGAGCGCCGCTCAACTGCGCGCGGTCGATTTGCGCCAGGACGTTCTGAAACGCGCGAATCGGCTGCGGCTCGTCCCCGTGGACGCATGCGAGAACGGAGAGGGTGGGGCCGGCCTTCGCCCCTCTCACGCAGTGAAGGGGCAGACCCGTCTCGGCGCCGGTGAGCATCCGCGCCACCGGAATTCTCATGTATTCATACGCGCCGGGGGCTACTCCCAAGCCCCCGATTTCCCGGACGTCCGCTCCGCTCACGCTCAATGCCCCCTGATCTCCGAAACCTCGACCACGCGCCCGCTCTTCGCACTCTCGACGATCGACTCCAGAACGGCCACGACTTCACGCGCCGCTCTTCCGTCCGTTTCGGGCGCGGCCTCGCCCCGGATGCACTTGCCGAATTCCTGTATTTCTTCGGCGAGCGCATCGCCGCCGTCCACGGAAAGCTCGCTCCTTTGGGTTTCGTCTTTTTTCTGGAGATAGAGCCGCTCTCCCTCGTCCTCGCTCCATGCGGAGGCTTCGGTGCCGTGGGCCGATGTCGTGCATTGCTTGGGCGTGACGTAGCAGGTGGTGATGTAGCCGAGCGGGCCGCTTTCGTATTCGAGGACGATGTTCGTCACGTCATCGAGGTTGCCCGCGGCGTACAGTTGCTTGCTGAACGCGCTCACCCGCTTCACAGGGCCGGCCAGGTACTGGAGGTTGTCCACCATGTGGACGCCGAGTCCCGTCATTCCCCCCGCCGGGCATTCCGCCGGGTCGTTTCGCCAGCCGCTTCTCGGGTTCTGGCCGTTGGGGTTGGAGAGGTTCGCCTCCAGGGCGTGGATCATCCCGAGTGCGCCCTCGTCTATCATCCCGCGAATCTTTCGGTTCGCGCCCTGCCGCCTCCTGTGGTGTCCGATAAGGAGCGTGACGCCCGCCTTTTCCGTAGCTTCGATGCACTTGTCCGCATCCGCCACCGTCAGGGTGAGCGGTTTTTCGACGAAGACGTGCTTGCCGGCCGATGCGGCCTGCGTGATCAAGTCCGTATGCGTGGAATGGGGCGTGGCGATGAGAATCCCCTCCACCTCGCTGTCCTTCAGCACTTCATCGTAAGACGCCGCCGGGCGGCACCCGAATTTCTCCGCAAACTCCTCGCGCGCCGATTCGGTTCTCGTGAAACACCGGGTAATCTCCACGTTTCCCGCCCTTTTCGCGGCGTTCGCCAGGGTGGTTCCCCAGTTGGCCAGGCCGATGGACGCCAACCGAACCTTTTCATCCGCCATAACAACCCCCATTCAGTTAGATGTATGCCGTGCAAAATCCTCGTTTACACTCATCGCCAATGAAATGCTGGAGAGCGCCTCTTTTTTTTTGTCGAACATAAATTGTCAGATGCGACGGGAAAGGGTAACATTCGCGCCTTGGGTTCAACAAACCTGATAACAAAATTTTTCGAATCGTGGTGATTCACCAAAATTTCGGTACGGGTAATTTCGTCAAAATAAGGAGTTCATCGGATGCCGTTTCATCGTTTCGAAGGAATAGAAAAAAAGGCCCTCTCACCCCACCTCTCCTCCGGCCAGGGCGCCATCGTGGAGGGGGAATACATGTATTTCTGCCGGGTCAGCAAGGTGGCCGGCACGGGTTCCCAGATACATTACCACCCCAACGAACTCATGATTTTCCCGGTCAGCGGGAAAATCAATGCGCTCGTCGGACAGGACAGGCGGGTCGTCACGCCGGGCACCTTCGTTCACGTGCCCGCTTTCGCCCAGCACCAGATGATCGCCACCGAGGACGGCGACATGGAATATCTCTACGTGAAGGACCGCTCCTGGACGGTCGTGGGCCTCGATAGAGACCAGGTCGTGCCGGACAAGGCGCCCAGCGTCGATGAGATCAACGAAATGTACGAGGACGGCTCCACCGAAAGCTTCGAAAAAGACGCCGCCAAGGCGCAAATCATCGTCGAGGGCCTGAACAACTCCTATTACCCGATACTCCCCTCCCTGGACGCTCCCGCATGCTCGGGACGCCATACCGTGTGGATCGAGGGCGAGCGCCTCGCGTTCGGGTATGGCGAGATCCCCGAGGGTTTCGAGGATCAGACCACCGAGAACGCGCACGAACAATTCGTCTACGTCATCAAGGGAATCATCGACGCCCAGGTGGACGACGAGCGGCAACAGGCGGGTCCCGGCTCCATCATCCACGTCCCGAAGGGATCGAAGCGGAGCCTCTCCACGCAGAGCGGCCAGCACGCGCGCTACGCGTCGGTGCGGGCCATGCCGAAGCTAGAGGAGATGTTGAGGGAAAAAGCGGCGGCCGCGGCGGCGGAAAACTAGGGCGGGGCGAATCGCGCATGGCGAAACACCTGGTGTGCAAGATATCGGAACTGCCCCCCGGCGCGCGGAAGATAGTCGATGTCGAAGGCCGCTCCATCGGCGTGTTCAACATCAAGAATTCCCTGTATGCGGTCAGGAATTCCTGCCCGCACCAGGGCGCGCCGCTTTGTCTCGGCAAGGTCAAGGGGACGATGAAGTCCTCCAGGCCGCATTCGTATGAATACGTGATGGACGAGCAGGTTCTCGTGTGCCCCTGGCATTGCTGGGAATTCGACATCACGAACGGGCGCTCCGTATTCAACCCCCACAGGATGCGCGTCAAGACCTACGAGGTCACGCTCGAGGCGGAAGAAGACCCCTCCATCGAGACGTATGAGGTAACGCTCGAAAAAGACCTGGTGATGCTGCACGTGTGATTCCCCGCCACAGGAGCCGAGAGAACGAATGAGAAAAATCGAGAGAATAGAACTCTTCCCCGTCGCCATTCCGCTCAACCATCCCTACAAGAGCGCCACGCGCACCGCGACGCATTCCGAGGACATCGTCGTCAAAATCACCTGCGAGGGCGTTTCCGGCTGGGGTGGCGCGCCGCTTCGCTCGTTTCCGACCGGGGAGACGCTGAAGAGCGCGTACCAGATTCTCGATGAATACCTGGTTCCCGCGGTCGCCGATTGCAATCCCTTCGACAGGGAACTCATCGTCCACAAGATGGAAAAGGCCATCCCCTTCCATTACTCGCCGAAAGCGGCGGTCGACTGCGCGGTGCACGATCTTATCGGACGCATGCTGGATTGCCCGGTCTACGATCTGCTGGGCGGAAAAATCAGGGACGAGATGCCCGCCTTCGACATCCTGCCCTTGGAATCGCCCGAACGAACCGCCGAACTCGCGGCGGAATCCATGGCCCTGGGAATCACCTCGTTCAAGGTGAAGATGAACCGCGACACGAAGACGAGCGTCGCCCGCGTGGCGGCGGCCCGGGAGGCGGCCGGGGATGCGGCGCACATCGTCGTCGACGCGAACATGAGCTGGACGCCCAAGCTCGCCGTGCAGATGTGCGCGCGCATCGAGGAGTACGGCATCACCATGCTGGAGCAGCCCGTGCCCGGCAACGACCTCGACGGTCTGGAGTTCGTCACCAGGAACACGCGCATCCCCATCTGCGCGGACGAATCGTTCCGGCCCGACTATCTGGCCCGGATCGCCCGCAGGCGCGCCGCCGACATCGTGAACCTGAAGGTGAACCGCGAGGGCGGTCTGCTCCACGCGAAAAAGGCCGCCGCCCTCATCGAGATTCACGGCATCGAGGGCATCTGCGGCAGCGTGATCCACAGCGCGCTGAACGACGCCGCCTGCGCGCACCTTTTCGCCTCGACTCCCGCTATCGTCTACAACGAATCAGGAAAAGCTCCCGCCTGGCATGATGAGGACATCGTTACCGGCTTCGAGGCCGAAGGCGGGGTCGTCAAAGTGCCCGAAGGCCCTGGCTTGGGAGTGGAAGTGAACGAGGAGGCGGTCCAGAAATTCCGCATCGATGTTTGATGCGGGCTGTCCTCGCCCATAGGAGCTGTTGAAAACCCTTTCCCGCTCGGTTTTCACCATCGCCGTCATTCCGGCGAAAGCCGGAATCCATTCTAAAGCAGAATGACAATACGCGGGCTGCTCATCTCCCCGTCATTGGCGAGAATCTGACAAAAAACAAAGGCAAGACAAATGGATTCCGGCTTTCGCCGGAATGACGAACAAAATCGAACCGCCTCTTGTAGGGACAGGTCGCGACCTGTCCCTACGGACCTTCCTCCCCGGTTGGTTCCATTTGCCAAATCACGGAATCAGGACTTTATCAACTGCCCTATTACGATCTCCCGCTCAGAGCTTGTGGCCGTAGAGTTCCTCGGCGCTTTCATGGTAGATGCGCCGCCTCATCTCGTCGGAGACTTCCTGAAAAACCTGCCGGGGGTTGTCGAAATCCCAATGCGGATAATCAGAGGCGAACAGCAGCGTCTTCTCCGCCTTGGCCATCCTCAGAATCTGGCGGTGATCCTCGTTCGTGGGCGGCTCGGCGATGGGCTGCGTGGTCAGCCGGACGTGGTCGACGATGTATTCGCTCGGCGGACGCTCCAGCCAGGGGACTTCCGCGCGAAGTGAGCGCCATTCCTGATCGAAGCGCCACATGATGCTCGGCAGCCAGGCGTAGCCCATCTCCTGAAAGACGACCTTGAGTTTCGGGAAACGAACGAACACGCCCTCGCACACCAGGCTGATGACCTGGGCCTGCGCGATGGTCACCGCGCCCGTGTGCACCTCGATGTAGTAGGCGGGTATTCCCGTGGGGTTCATGGGCGTGTTCACGCCCGCCGCCTCGCCCGCGCCGTGCATCCCGATAGGGAGCCCCAAGGCCTCGGCGGCTTCGTAGATGGGATAGTAGTGGCGGTTCCCCATCAGAACGTCCATCTGCGGAATCTGCACCTGAACCACGGCGGGATGCGCGCCGACCCGCTCGATTTCCTTAGCGGCGAGCACGGGGTCTCGCGGGCCGACGTGCATGGCGAGCTTGAGGCGGGGTTCCGGCTCGCACCACTCGTGCAGCAGCCAGTCGTTGTTCGCCGCGATGAAGGCGGCCGCCATGTCGGCGTCCGGCAGCCCGCCGATGCCGAACAGGTCACCGGCGATGAGAACGCCGGCGTCGACCCCGTATTTGTCCAGATGGTGGGAGCGCAGCATGTCGAGGTCGGAACCCGGTCTCCCGCCGTCGGGCGGCAGGGCGTCGGGACGCTCGGCGCCGTGGGGGTGGTAATACCAGCGCTTGGGTATCGAAAAGACGTTTCGCGCGGTGTTCGGGTCCTTGGCGGAACTGAGCGGCGCCACGCCCATGCGCTTGCGCCACGATTCCGAGAGATACGGATGAAGCTGGTGCATACCGTTCATGCGCGGGTGGATGTCCGCGTCGATGATCTTGAGCTTCACCTCATCCGTAGTTTCTTCCACCGCAGTTTCAAGTCCCGTCTCGTTCATTTCAAGGCCCCTCTATGTCAAGAACTCGAAAACGTATGCCGTCCTAAAATTCGGGAAACGCCGCCCGCCAGTCCATCTCCTCCTCGAACCACCTCGCCGCCGCCAGCAGCTTTTCCTCGCCTAAACGCATCGCGCCGAACTGGATGCCCAAGGGGAGATTCATATCCCCGCGCCCCAGGGGAAGTGTAATCGCCGGCTGTCCCGAAAAAGTGAGCGGCTGCAAAAAGGCGGGCGAGCCCGTGGACTCCTCCCACGGCGGCGGCCCCGAGTCGAAACTCGGCAGGGCGAACAGATCGTAGCGCTCCATCAGATCGTCCATCTTCCGCATGAATGCGGTACGCACGCGCAACGCCTTCACGTAATGGACCGCGGGCGCCATGAATCCGATCGTCATGCTCCTGCGCACGTAAGGCGGGAGTTCGTCCTTGTGGGCATCGTACAATTCCTGGTGGCAAGCGGCGGAATCCACGCAGCGGGCGATGAAATGCGCCGCGTTTATCTCATCCATGCTCATCGGGAGCTCTATTTCGTGGACGGCGACCCCTTTCGCTCTTATCCGTTCCACCGCCCCCTCGGTCCACTCGGCGACTTCCTCGCCGGCCAGCGCGAGCAGGTGCTTGAAGTACGCGATTTTTCCGGGCTTTCGGGGCGTAACGTACGCGCTTGGCGGCGGGGCGTCCACGGCGCCGTGATCCGCGCCATCGGGGCCTGCCGCCACCGCCAGCACCCTCGCGATGTCCTCGACCGTGCGCGCGATGATTCCCAGATGATCGAAGTTCCACGATACGTCGATGACGCCCGTCCTGGGAATGCGCCCATAGGTGGGCTTGAGACCCGGCACGCCGCAATACGCGGCGGGGCGAAGGGTGGAGCCCGTCGTCTGGCTGCCGAACGCGGCGGGAACCATGCCCGCCCCCACGGCGGCGGCCGAACCGCTGCTCGACCCGCCCGGGCTTCGCTCGACGTTCCAGGGATTGCGGGCGATGGATGGGTCCCCCTGCGCGAAGGGCGTCGTCACCGTCTTGCCGAGGGCGATTGCGCCCGCACCCCGAAGACGCGCCACGCAGGCGGCGTCCTCGGAGGCGGTTCGTCCCTCGAAGATATGCGCTCCGGCTTCGAGCTTGAGACCTCGTATGGCGAAAATATCCTTGGCGGCATACGGCGCGCCCGCCAGAGGACCCAGTTCCTCCCCCGCGCTTCTGGCGTCGTCCACCGCCTTCGCCGCCTTGAGAGCGCCCTGCGCGTCCACCTGCACCCAGGCCTTCACCTGCTCTTCGCAAGCGTCAATGCGCGACAGCAAGGAACGCACCCACTCCTCCGACGTAAGGGCGTCCTCCTCCATCCTGCTCAAGCCCTCGCTCAAAGAGAGCCGCCAGTGCTCGCTCATACCACGCCCTCATCGGCATCTTGTTCTTTCAGCTTAGGAATAAACGGCTCATTCGTAGACTCCACGGGCGTGTCGGAGAGAATCTGCATCATCCGCGCGCAGTCATCCGCCGTCCTGAGGCCCAGTTCATCCTGAGGCACGCCGAAGATGGTCAGAGCCATCTCGCCGATCCGCGCCGCCGTTTTCTCTTGAGCCTCTCGCGGTTCCGCCATCTCCCCTCCCCTCGTCACGCGAACGTTCGCCTCTTGCGCATCGCATATTGGGCATCTCGAATGAAAAGCATCATACTATAAAGGAGCCGCCGGACTTAAGGGCGGTGAAGGGGAAAGCGCATGAAAATCTGGGTGGATGCGGACGCATGTCCGCAAGAGGTCAAGGAAATTCTCTACAAGACCGCCGAGCGCCTCGACATACCCACCGTGCTGGTGGCGAACATGAAGCTCAGGACGCCGGACATCCCATGCGTCTCGATGATTCAGGTTCCAGGCGGGGCGGACGTTGCCGATGAGTACATCGTCGAGAACCTGAGCGCGGGCGATTTCGTCATCACGGCGGACGTTCCCTTCGCGGCGAAGGCGGTGGAGAAAGGCGCGCTGGCCATCGACCCGCGTGGCGAGGTCTACACCGAGGAAAACGTGGGCGAGCGGCTGTCTTTAAGAAACTTCATGATGGAGATGCGCTCGGGCGGCCTCGTCCAGGGCGGCCCGCCGCCCATGGCCACTGCGGATCGCAAAAAATTCGCTGCGGCCTTAGACCGCGAGTTGACGAAAAAAAGAAACGCCTAGGCGTTCACGTCCACGACCACGCGGCCACGCACCCGCCCTTTCAGGATATCGCCGCCCAGACCGGGCAGATCGGACAGCGCCGCTTCGGTGATCATGGATTCGAGTTTCTCCTGCGGCATCTCCTCCGCGAGCCGCGCCCACGCCTTCTTGCGAGGCTCATGGGGGCACATGACGGAATCGATGCCCAGCAGATTCACGCCCCGCAGGAGAAAAGGAATCACCGTCGTCTCTAGCGCGCTCCCGCCGGCCAGACCCACCGCCGCCACCGAGCTTCGGTGTTTCATCTGCGTGAGCAGGCGCGCAAGCGTCGTGCCGCCCACCGAGTCGATGCACCCCGCCCAGCGCTCGCTATCGAGCGGCCGCTTGGTGGGCTCGGCCAGTTCGCTGCGGGCGATGATATTCGAAGCGCCGAGTGAGCCGAGATACTCGTGGGTCTCCTCCCTTCCCGTCGACGCGGCGACGGAATAACCCAGGTTCGCGAGAACGGCCACGGCGACGGAACCTACTCCACCGGCGGCGCCCGTGACGAGCACTTCCCCGTCATCCACGCCCATGTCGTGGTCTTCCAGCGCCTGAACGGAGAGCATGGCCGTGAAGCCGGCCGTGCCGAGCGCCATCGCCTGTCTCGTGGAGAGAGTTGATGGCAGATGCACCAGCCAGTCCCCCTTCACGCGCGCCTTTTGGGAATATCCCCCCCAGTGCGCCTCGCCGACCCGCCAGCCGGTGAGAATCACCTTGTCGCCTGCGCGGTAATCGGGGTGCGCGCTTTCCTCCACCGTGCCCGAGAAATCGATGCCTCCGATGTGGGGATAATTCCGCACCAGCCGCCCGATGCCGCCCAGGATCATCCCGTCCTTGTAGTTGAGCGTCGAATAATCGATCGCAACCGTCACGTCGCCATCCGGCAGGCTCGCCTCCTCAAGCTCCTGAATCGACGGGCTGACTTTCCCGTCCGCTTCTTCTAAAACCAGAGCACGAAACATAGCGCATCATCTCCATATGGTTAGTTTTGGGGGAATCACTTCCTTGACTAAGCATAATATTTAATATACGAACCCCCACAAAAATCACAAGAGAGTTAGTCAATGAATGAAAGGGCGGAAGATGAATGAATTTCTTGCCAGATCCCTCGGTGCATTCAACGCAATTTTGTCGGTTATCGTCATTTCCGTTTCCGGTTTAGTTGGCTTCCGTATCGGTCAAGATCAGATTTCGGATTACGGCGGCTTCATTGGCATTGCTATCGGCCTCATGGTTGGCTGGATCGTTGCCGTAATCGTGTTCGGCACACTCGCCGTGTTACTCAACATCAGAGAATTGCTCGTCAACGTCCATGACACGCTTGAAAAACAGCAAGTCGAAAGAAGGATCAGGAGAAGGTCCGAACCCAGATTATGACAAGATCGATCTCCGGCCTAGATTGGACAGGACTTGACGTTTTTCGGGAATCCCCAATAACCGAACGTAACGGAGGGTCACTCCCAAGACGAACTTTGATTTGTTCCGTTTTTCTCGATTGCCTCTTTGAGCAAACCGAGCGTCGCCTCGGCGAACGCCCACATGTTCGCCTCCCTGTCCGCATCGCCCGTCTCGAGCGTCATCACCTTATCCACCGGGCCGGATACGGCCATGCACGAATGCCCCGGCGCATCCCCGTACCTGTTCCCCGAAGGGCCGGCCGCCCCCGTTTCGGAAACGCCCCAGGTCGAGCCCAGCCTGTCCTTAATCGCCGCGGCCAGCTTCGCCGCGTAGGGCTCCGTGCTCGGCCGCATTCCCTCGAAGGCGCTTTCGGGCAGCCCGAGCAGGATGCTTCTCGAATCATACGTGTAGAGCACGCCGCCGCCCATGTAGTAGGCCGAAGCCCCCGGAACGGCGAGAAGAGCGGAGGAGACCAGGCCGCCTGCGGAGGTTTCCGCAACGGCGACCGTTTGTTCCCTATCCTTCAGCAATTGCCCGATTTCACCGGCCATTCGCGTGAGCAGATCCATGAGGTTCTCCAGATGAGAAAAAATTGAACCCGGAAGGTGGAACAATGGCATATTCTCGCCTTAAAATCACCCCGTCACCGCTTTATGGCGCGCGAAACGCCGGGACGGGGGGACTTGGTTCCCACACGTGATATACTGCGCAGAATGCACGCCAAATCATGAGTCCGACCCGGATACGTGGAGGAAGTCATCTGATGCCCGGCGGGCAAGAAGGAATCGAAAAACGTCACCACAGTTCCCATTGGGGGGCGTTCCGGGCGCACGTGCGCGATGGCCGCATGGTGGGTTTCGAGCCGTTCGCCAAGGACCCGGCGCCCTCGCCCATCCTGGAATCGATCCAGGACGCCATATACGACGAAACACGCATCTCCCAACCGATGATCCGAGCGGGCTGGCTCGAAGGCGGCCCCGGAAATAACTCCGAAGGACGCGGCGGCGAACCCTTCGTGCCCGTCTCCTGGGAGACGGCCCTCGGAATGGTCGCCGACGAAGTCATGCGCGTCAAAACCGAATACGGCAACGAGTCCATTTTCGCGGGTTCATACGGCTGGGCGAGCGCGGGCCGCTTCCACCATGCGAACACGCTGCTGAAGAGATTCTTCAACTGCTACGGCGGCTTCACGGATCAGGTGACCACCTACAGCATCGCCGCCGGGTACGTCATCCTTCCACACGTCATGGGGGATTTTATCTCCTGCGCCGGACACATCACGACTTGGGACAGCATCGCGCAAGACTCAGGGCTGTTCGTCATGTTCGGCGGCGTTCCTGTCAAGAACGCGCAGGTGGCTGCGGGAGGCGCGGGAGAACACTCCCTGGAGCTATGGCTCGAAAGGGCGAAGGCGAACGGGGTGGAATTCGTGAACGTAAGCCCCCTGAAAGACGATGCGCCAGATTTCCTGGACGCGCAGTGGCTCGCCGTGCGCCCGAATACGGACGTGGCGCTCATGCTCGGCCTCGCCCATACGCTTCGGGAGGAGAACCTGCACGATACGGATTTCCTCGCGCGCTATTGCGTGGGTTTCGAGAAGTTCGAAGCCTATCTGACGGGCGAAACCGACGGCCGGCCCAAGAACGCGGACTGGGCGGCCCCCATCACGGGAATCGGGGCGGACGTCATCCGAACCCTCGCCCGGCGCATGGCGGGCGCGCGAACCATGCTCAACACGAACTGGTCGCTCCAGCGCGCGGACCACGGCGAGCAGACGTTCTGGATGACCATCACGCTCGCCGCCATGCTCGGTCAAATCGGCCTGCCCGGCGGCGGCTTCGGCTTCGGCTACGGGAGCATGGGCGGACGCGGCGAGCCGCGCGAGAACATCCCTTCCGTCAGAATGGGGTTCGGGAAAAACCCGACCGGCAGCTTCATCCCCGTCGCCCGCATCGCGGACATGATGCTCCACCCGGGCGGGGAATACGACTTCAACGGCGAGCGCCGCACCTACCCGGACATCCGCATGGTGTACTGGTGCGGCGGCAATCCCTTCCACCACCACCAGGATTTGAACCGGTTGGTGAAGGCGTGGCGGCGGCCCGAGACCATCGTCGTCCACGACCCCTGGTGGACGTCCACGGCGCGCCATGCGGACATCGTGCTGCCCGCCACCACGACGCTCGAGCGCAACGACATCGGTTCGAGTTCGAGAGACCGCTTCATCCTCGCCATGCACAAGGTGATCGAGCCGGTCGGAGAGGCCCGGCACGATTTCGACATCTTCGCCGACTTGGCCGAACGCCTCGGCTTTAAGAGCGCCTTCACCGAAGACCGCGGCGAGACGGAATGGCTGAGACACATCTACGAGGAGGCGCGCCAGAAGGCCGCCTCTCAGGGCGTGGTCCTCGATACGTTCGAGCATTTCTGGGAGACGGGACACACGGAAGTCGCTACGCCTGAGACGCCGCACGTCTATCTGGCCGATTTCCGGGAAGACCCGGAGAACAAGCCGCTCAAGACGCCCTCCGGGAAAATCGAGATATATTCGGAGCGCATCGAGAGCTTCGGGTACGCTGATTGTCCGCCCCACCCCGCCTGGCTCGAACCCATGGAGTGGCTGGGGAGCGGACTGGCGGAGAAATTCCCGCTGCACATGATCTCGAACCAGCCGCGCACGAGACTCCACGGCCAGATGGACAGCGGCTCCACCAGCGTCAAGAGCAAGATTCAAGGCAGGGAGCCGGTGTGGATTCACCCCGCAGACGCCGCAGCCAGAGGAATCGCAGGCGGAGACGTCGTTCGAATCTTCAATGAGCGGGGCGCGATTCTGGCGGGCGCCGTCATCACGGACGGGCTGCTGCCCGGCGTCATCCAGCTCTCCACGGGCGCGTGGTACGACCCGCAGGAACCGGGGAGAATCGGCGCGCTCGACAAGCACGGAAACCCCAACGTCCTGACGCCCGACAAGGGAACCTCGAGCCTCGGCCAGGGCCCCAGCGCGCACAGCGCGCTGGTGGAGATGGAGCGCTACGAGGAAGAGCTTCCCGAAGTCACGGCGTTTCAACCCCCATCCTTCATCGAGGCGTAAATGTCCAGAAAATTCTTCTCAGACCACGCGAAGTGGCCCCGGTGCGTTTCGGGTGGGCCTTTCCTGTTCTTCAGCGGGCGGATGGGAATGCGCCCGGGTACGGGGAACATCTGCACCAGGTACGCCGAAATCGGAGAAAAGGGGCCTGCGCGGACGAAGAACTACCCCTGGGTCGACAGGATAGAAGCGCCCATCGGCGCGCAAGCCATCGCCACCTACGAAGGCGTGGGAGAAACGCTCGAAGCGCATGGCGGAGGGCTGGAGAACCTGCTCCGGTTCCATCTCTATCAACTCGACAAGCGCTTTTTCCCGGTATTCGACAGCATCCGGCGCCACTATGAACCGAAAGACCCGACGCCGAGCACCGCCGTAGGCATGGGCGCGTTCGATCTGGAGCGTACCGTGCGCTTCAACATCGACGCCATCGCTCTTAATCCCGAAGCCGCGAAAACGCTGGGGAAAAGAATGGCGCACGAAGGCTCGAAGGCGCATTCGGCCGCGGCCCATTTCTCCCACGTCGTGGGCGCGGGGCCGTACCTTTTCGTCGCCGGGCAGATTCCGACGGATACCTCGAAACCCGGCTCCCCCCTCATCCGCAACTATCCCGACATCCCCAAGAGGGGGAGATTCCTCTCCGTCGGCCAGAGCCATGAGGACAGCAGGAACGGCCCCATCGCCGCGCAGACATGGTTCGTCTACGATCTGATCCGCAAACATCTGGAAGGCTCGGGGTCGTCTCTCGAAAACATCCTGAACCTGACCGTCTATCTCGGGGACATGCGCGATTTCCCCACCTTCCACCGCATCCATGAGCGGTTCTTCCCGAAAGACCCGCCCGCCCTCACGGTGATGCAGGTGGCGGAAGTCGGCCACAAGGGGGAGAAGATCGAAATCGAACCGACGGCGCTGATGGATAAAAGCAAGATCAAGCGCGAGGTGATACGGGGTGAGGATGGCGCAGGCGCCCAGATGAGCCTGGGCGTCGCGGCGGGCGGCGTGTTGTTCCTCTCGAACCTGATCGGCCTGAACGGGGACGGCGAGCCGATCAGCAAAAGGAGCGAGCTCAAGGGAGCGCTCCGCCGGAGACTGCCGAAAGCGCCTTCACCGGCGACGAGAAACGTAGTCCTACAGGGGCTTGCGATTCTGGATCGGATGGAAGGCGCGATGAAGGCCGCAGACGCCGACATGAGCCGCGTGACGCACCTGACGCTGTTTCTCCAGAACATCGCTCACCTATCGGCGCTCGAACCCCTGTTCAGGAAATACTTCCCGAAGCGAAGGCCGGCCTTCACCGCCATCCAGATACCCGAAACCTCTCCCGTGGCCGGTACGGAAGTCTCGATGACGGCCATCGGGTGGATAGGCGACGGCGCCCCGGAGATCGTCGCGTAAAGGGGTTGTTGAAAAAGCCCACAGAAGGAGCGCGCCCAATTTCACTCCCCCCTTGAGGGGGAGTCGACGAGGTAAGGGCGTAAGCCCGCAAGCGAGTCGGTGGGGGGAGCTTTTTCTGTGGCACGTCCCCCCACCGAGTCAGCCTTCACCTGTCGGTTCGGCTTCCTCGTCTGGCTTTCCCCTCGGAAAGCCAGACCCTCAAGGGGGGAGTGAACTTCAAAAGCGCGCACGCAACCCAAAATCGCTTACCGGGGGTTTTTCAACAACCCGATAAAGCTAGTTCGAATCGCAGACCCTGTGCCCGGCGAGGTCCTCGATGAGGGTGGCGAAACCGCTGTGGTCCAACTCCCCGCGGTCCGCCGCCAGGAGCGCGGTGAACATCTGGTAGAGTTGGCCCGTCGCCGGTATGGCCACGCCCAAATCCGCCCCGGCTTCCATGGCGAGACGCAGGTCCTTGCGGTGCAGGCGAATCCGGAAGCCCGGCGGGTATTCGCCCTTCACCAGATTCGGCCCGCGCAGCTCGAGCACGCGGGATTGCGCAAGGCCGCCGGATAGCGCCGCTATCATCTTCTCGGGATTCACGCCCGCTTTCGAGCCCAGCACCAGCGCCTCGCTCATTGCGGCGATGTGCAGCCCCACCATGATCTGATTCGCGATTTTCACGTACCCGCCGTCTCCCACGTTCTCGCCCACGTGGACGATGGTCTTCCCCATGGCCTCGAAGACGGGGAGCGCATCCTCGAAATCCGCCGCGGCGCCACCCACCATGATGGAGAGCGTGCCCTCCCTGGCGCCTACGTCGCCTCCGCTCACGGGGGCATCGAGCATGCGCACGCCCCTCTCCCCCAAAGCCCCCGCCACTTTCTTGGAGACGCCGGGAGCGATGGTGCTCATGTCGATGAAAAGGGACCCCTCCCCCGCTCCCTCGATGACGCCCCCCTCGCCCAGGGCGACCAGTTCGACGTCCGGGGAATCGGGAAGACAGGTGATGATGACCTCGGCCCTGGAAGCCGCTTCCGATGCGGACCCGCAAACAACCGCGCCCGCCTCACCCAGCTCCTCCAGCGGGGGTTTGCTCCGGTTGTGGACGGCCACCGAATGACCGGCTTTCAGCAAGTTCAACACCATGGGCTTGCCCATGATGCCGGTTCCGATAAAGGCGACGGATCGCCTCATGTCTACGCCTCCCTTTTGGCGATTTATGGACAAACAAGTCGCGGGCTGGCCCCTCTGACGCAATCGCGAAAGTTATGCGGACTCCTGCGCTTTACGCCTCCTGGCAGATTACCCGCCGAGGCGGGACTCCAGCCATCTTGCTGTTCTCAGCAGTCTCGCGTCGTCTCCCCTAGGCCCCACGAGCTGCGCGCCGAGCGGCATCCCGTCCGCTCCCTCCAGCAGGGGAAGCGTAACGGCCGGCGTCCCGCACAAGGTCCAGATGGTGCAGAAAACCGGATTCCCCGTCGCGCCCAGCCCAAGCGGCGCCTGCCCCGGCGCAGGCGGGGTCAAGATGGCGTCGAACCGCGCAAAAATTTCTCCCAGCAATCCGTTCAGAACGGGCACGCGCTCCACCGCCCGGGTGTAATCCACCGCGAGATATTTCTTGCCGCGTTCCATCATCTTGCGCAGAAGATCGCTCAGCTGGTCTTTCCCGCGCTCGTATTCCGTCTCAAAGTTCCGCGCGAGGTTCGATTCCAGGATGACCTGGTGCCACTCGATCGCGCTGTTGAAGGCATCGGGAAGTTCGACTTCCTCCACGACCTCACCGCCCAGACTTGTCGCCAATCCTTCAAAGGCCGCCTGCGCGTCCTCTTCGGCCTGATCCCACACGGGCGTTTTCACGAACGCGAAACGCGGCGTGACAGGAGGCTCCGAGGCGGCGGTTTCCAGCAGCCTCGGGGCCGCGCGATGCCGCATGTCCGGGTCGCGCGCGTCAAAGACCATCAGTTGATCGCCCAGGAAGGCGACGTCCTCGACCGAGCGCGCGAAGAGGCCCACGTGATCGATCGGCCTCGACTGCGGAAGCATGCCGTAGCGTGAAATCGATCCGTGGGTGGGCTTGAAGCCGCAGACCCCGCAAAAAGAGGCAGGTCGGATGACGGAGCCGTTCGTCTGGCTCCCCACCGCGGCGGGAACCATGCGGGAGGCGACGGAGGCGGCGGAACCGCTCGACGAACCGCCGGGCGTGCGGTTCGGATCGTGGGGATTCTTCGTCTTGCCGGGAGAATAGACGGCGAACTCCGTCGTCACGGTCTTGCCCATAATGACGGCGCCCGCGCTTTTCAGCAGGGATACGAGCGCGGCGTCCTCGGTGGGCTGCCGGCCCGCGTGAAGTATGGAGCCGTTCTCGGTCGGCAGATCGGCGGTGTCGATGATGTCCTTGATCCCGACGGGAACCCCGTGAAAGGGTCCCAGGGCCTTCCCTTCCCCTCTGGCCTGGTCGGCTTCCCTCGCCTGCCTCAGGGCGAACTCCTCATCCAGGTGCTCCCAGGCGCCGATTTGCTCCTCACACGCCTCGATGCGGGCCAGGCACGCCCTGACGAGTTCTTCGGAGGTCAATTCACCTTCGCGTATTGCCTCTGCGGCGCGAAGGGCGCTCAGTTGGGCCGGATTGCTCTCTTCCATCAGATTACTCCTCCAATCAGCGCGCTTCGTCCTCGGGCGCATCCTTTCAATACATCGATCATCGGGGACGCTCCGCCGCTCCCGTCAACATGGCCACCGCGGCGAAATCCAGATCCCCCAGGCCATCGCGCGAGGCCATGCGGTAGACCTGGTTCGCGGCCGCGCCGGCAGGGCACGGAATTCCCAGGGACATCAGGGCGGAAACGGCCAGGGACATGTCCTTGAGCATCAAGTCCACCGTAAAGCCGGCTTCGAAATCCTTGCTCGATGGCGCGCCCTCGATGAGGCCGGCGCACGGCGGGTCTTTCTCCATCACCCAGCTCCCGCCGCTGCTCGTGCGGACCACCTCATGTAAAATTTTGGTATCCACACCCGACGCCTTGCCCATGGCGAACGCCTCCGCCGCCGCCACCATGGTGACGCCCGCGATGAGATTGTTGCAGAGTTTCGCAACCTGCCCCGCGCCGTACCCCCCGACGTGGATGATGTTCTTCCCCATCAGCGCCAGAACGGGCTGCGCGGTCTCGAACGCCTCTTTCGGCCCCCCGACCATAATCGTAAGGCTTGCCGCCTCAGCCCCCATCACCCCGCCCGAAACTGGCGCATCGAGCGCCACCGCCCCGCGCTCGGCCGCTTCGGCGGCGAGTTTGCGGCTCTGATCGGGCTCGATGGTGGAGAGGTCGACCAGCAAGCCGCCCTCGCCCACGGCTTCCATGAGGCCGCCCTCGCCCATGAATACCTCTTCCACTTCGGCTCCCGTGGGCAGGGAAGTGAGTACGATTTCGCACGTAGAGGCGAGTTCCGCAGGACCGGACGCCTCGAAGGCGCCATGAGACACGGCGCGCTCCACGGATTCCGGGACGACGTCCACGACGCCCACTTCATGGCCCGCCTTGATGAGGTGCGGCACCATGCGGCCGCCCATCGCTCCCACGCCTACAAAACCCAATCGCTTCATCAGATTTCCTCCACGAAAAATTTTCTCATTTTCATTTATCTTAACCCGCCCCCGCCAGAAACTCCTCCGCCACCGCGCACAGGAACCCCTCCCTGAAAGCGGGCGCAAGCAGGGTCATCCCGATGGGCAGCCCGTTCGCATAAAAACCGTTCGGGACGGCGATGGCGCATAAATCCAGCAAATTCACAAAATTCGTATACATCCCCAGGTTCGCGTTCAAGGCAACGGGGTCACCATTCACTTCATCTATTGTGTAGGCTGTGGGCGTCGTTGGAACCGACATAATATCAATATCTTCCCAGGCTGATCTCGCCTCACGCTTTAATTCCTCCAGGCGATAGAATGCCCGGTAGGCGTCGACCGCCGTGTACCGGGCGGCGCCCGCAATCAACTCCTTCGTCACGGGATGAAGGGCTCCGGGTTTCTTTCCGAAAAAATCCTCAATCGCCGCCAGACGCTCCGCCATCCAGGGGCCGCCGTAGAGGAGTTTCGCCGCCTCGAAAAAAGGCGAGAAATCAACTTCCCGAACAGCCACGCCCATCTGTACAACCCGCTCGATGCCCCTCTCATAGGCGCTTCGCGCCTCACCATCTCCCAGAAAATCCCTTTGTCCGGGGAGGGGAACGCCCGCCTGAATACCCTCCGGCAAGTCGATCATCTCCAAAGACGCTCCCTCCGGAAGAGAGCGGCTGTAAGGGTCCTCATCGGGCGCGGCCATCGTCTCGAGGGCGCAGAGCGCATCCGCAACCTCCAGGGCGAAGACCGATACGCAATCGAGCGTCCGGCAGGCGGGAACCACGCCCCGCGCGCTCACCAGTCCTCGCGAGGGCTTGAGACCCACGATGTTGTTGAACCCCGCGGGAACCCGGCCCGATCCTGCCGTATCCGTGCCGAGCGCGAAACTCACCAACCCCGCCGCGACGGCCACGGCAGAACCGGAACTCGAACCGCCCGGAACGTAGTCCGCGTGAAACGGATTTCGGGCCACGCCATACGGACTGCGAACGCCGACGAGGCCCAGCGCGAACTGATCCAGATTCGTCTTCCCGACGAAAACGGCCCCCGCGTCGAGCAGAAGCGCCACGCATGGAGCGCTCTCATCCGGCGTATAGGCGTATTCGGGGCACGCCGCCGTCGTCGGAACACCCGCCACGTCAATGTTGTCCTTCACCGCAAAGGGCACGCCGTAAAGGGGGAGTTCGTCCGCATCCGCGCTACGGGCCTCCAACTCTTGCGCCCGCGCGAGTAATTTATCCTCGGATTCCAAGTGAATCCACACGCCGTCATCACCGCGCGCGGCGATTCGCTTGCAAACCTCATGAACCACGTCCGAAGGCGTACGCTCTCCCGAAGAATACGCTGCCTGAAGGCGGGAGAATCTCATCTCCTCCGCGCCCGTCCCTGCGCCCGGCTTCATCATCCACAGCTCTGTTGAGATTCGCGCTCCGCCATCTCCCGAAGCGCGGTCTTCAAGACTTTTCCGTAGTTGTTCTTGGGCAGGGCCTCGATGAAGCGGTACGCGCGGGGACGCTTGAAGCGCGCAATGTGTTCGAGACACAAGCCGTCGAGTTCTTCCTGGCTCACTTGCTCCCCATCCTTGCGCACCACGAAGGCCATGACCTCCTCTCCCCAATCCGGGTGCGGACGACCGATGACGGAGACTTCCAGAACGCCCTCGTGGCGGAGCAGCACTTCCTCCACCTCGCGGGGATAGATGTTGCTGCCGCCGCTGATGATGAGGTCCTTGGAGCGATCCCTGAGGGTGAGGAAACCATCCTCATCCATCACCCCCACGTCGCCCGTGTGGAGCCAGCCTCCCTTTAGCGCACTCGCCGTGGCCTCGGGGTTGTTCCAGTAGCCTTTCATGACGACGTCGCCGCGCACGAGCACCTCGCCGGTCTCTCCCGGCGGCAGGGTGTTGTCCTCGGCGTCCACCACGCGCACTTCGACCACGGTGTGCGGCACTCCGACGGAGGCGAGCCGCTCCTCGAAGCGGGGGTGCTGCGTATCGACGTGCCGCTCTCTGGAGACGACCGTGATGGTCATGGGGCTTTCTCCCTGTCCGTATACCTGAACGAGCTTGTTCCCCAGAGCCTCCATGGCCTTTTTGAGGTCTTCCAGGTACATCGGACCGCCGCCGTATGCGATGGTCTTGAGATTCGTGGTATCCGCACCCCTGAGCGCCTCGCTCTGAACCAGACGCGTCACCATCGTGGGCGCCGCAAACATGGCGAGGCCAGGATATGCCTCGATGAGGCGAAAAATCTCCGGGGGCTCGAACCCCCCGCTCTCGGGGACGATGTTGTTCGCGCCCTTGTAGACGTGCGGTATGGCGTAGAGGCCCGAGCCGTGCGACAAGGGCGCGGCGTGCAGGATGCAATCGTTTTCGGAGACCGGATCGACGTCGGCGAAATAGCTCAGGGACATGCTGTGGAGGTTCCGGTGGGTGAGCATGGCACCCTTCGGCCTGCCCGTCGTGCCGCTCGTATAGAAGAGCCAAGCCAGATCATCCGGCGCCTGGGGTTCGATGGGGACGGGCTCCCGGGACTGGATCGACCTATATTCGGGAGTATCGGCCTCCATCACGCTTTCCAAGGTCCCGATTTCATCGACAAGCGGCGATACCGTCCCCATGAGATCGGAAGTGGCGAAACAGCAGCGCGCGCCCGCATTTTCCAGGATGAAGGCCATCTCTTTCGGATGGAGCTTCGCGTTGATGGGCAAGGCGCAGCACCCCGCATGCCATATGGCGTAGAGGACCTCCAGAAACGCCGGACAGTTCTTCATGGTGATGGCGGCGCGATCCCCGGGTCTCAGCCCGAGTTCGTCTTTCAGATAGCCCGCCATGGCGCCGGCCCTGCGGGCAAGCGTCTCATACGTGCAATGAACCGCCTCGCCATGAGAAATGGCCGGCCGCTCGCCACAGGCGCTGGCCGCCCGGGCCAAAAACTCCGCCATGTTCATTCGAAACCACCCTCCCGCAAGTCACGGCCCACGATCGCGCAAGCACGCGGTTTCACGGGCGATTCATCGTTGGAAGACCGTCGCTTCATGGCTTGATGATAAGCCATATCCGAATCCATGAATATGCGCTAGTATTAAACCATATCTCATCGTTTCATGGAGCGCGGCTCCGGCCGGAAAAACCGCATATGCGAGAGGATCCCAACGAGCGTCCCCTCTTCTCATACCCGTGGAGGCATTTCCATGCGAAGCGAAAAAGACCTGCTCGATTCGGCCAAGAAATACAGCTTTCGCGGGCGGGTGGACAAGTCGGTTTTCTCGGGCCCCGTCTTCGTGCGCGGCGAGGGTTCCACCGTCGAGGACGTGAACGGCAAGCAATACCTCGATTTCAATTCGGGCCAGATGTGCTCCGCCCTCGGGCACAACCACCCCACCGTCACGGACGCCATCAAGAAAAGCTGCGATGAGCTGATTCACGCGCACAGCAGTTTCTTCAACGATCAGGAAATCATCCTCGCCGAGCGTCTCGGCGCGCTGCTGCCGCCCCCACTCGAGAAGAGCCTGTTTCTCGGTTCGGGTGCGGACGCCAACGAGGCGGCGGTGACTATCGCCCGCAAATTCACCGGCGGCTTCGAGGTGGCGAGCCCCCACATCAGCTTCCACGGCCTCTCCGACACGGCGCGCTCGCTCACCTTCGCGGGCTGGCACAGCGGGCACGGGCCGCTCTCGCCGGGGAGCATGGCCATGGTCGCGCCCTACTGCTACCGCTGCCCGCTCGCCCAGAAATTCCCCGATTGCGAGATCGCCTGCCTGGACACGAGCTTCGAACTCATCGACGCGCAAACGACGAGCAAGCCCGCCGCCGTCATCACCGAGCCCCTGTTCAGCGCGGGCGGCGTGGTCGAGCCGCCGCCCGGGTGGCTCAAGAAGCTCAAAGAAAACTGCGAGGAGCGCGACATGCTCCTCATCGTGGACGACGAACAGACGGGGCTCGGCAAGCTGGGGACGATGTTCGGCTTCGAGAAGGACGAGGTGGCACCCGACGTCGTGACGCTGGCGAAACATTTCGGCGGGGGCGTGAGCATCTCTTCGGTCTCGACGAGCGCCGAGGTGGAGGAGAAGATAGCGTCCACAGAGTTCGTCGTCACCCATTCGCACACCAACGACCCGCTCGCCTGCGCCGCGGGCGTGGCGAGCCTCGACGTCATCGAAGGTGAAGACGTTCCCGCCAAGGCCCGAAAAATCGGCGCTCACCTGAGAGAGCGCCTCACCTGGCTGGGCGAACAGTATGAAATGGTGGGCGACATCAGGGGCCGGGGCCTCCTCCAGGGGATTGAACTCGTGGAGGACAGGCGCTCCAAGACGCCCGCCACCAGACAGGGTAGCGAGATCAACCGCAGGTGCCTGGAGAACGGACTTATCTTCAGCCAGCGGCGCGGGGGAAGCGTTCTTCGCTTCGTGCCGCCGGCCACGACGACGGAAGGGCAGATGGATCAGGCGATGGACATCCTCACCGACGCGGTGGACAAGGCGAGCGTTCGCGGCGCCGTCTCGTGAGCATGAGCAATTCCGGCTGCCCTAATTTCGACTAGTATCAAATGCTCCACGTCGCTCTCTACCATCCCGCGATTCCGCAGAACACCGGGAACATCGGCCGCTTGTGCGTGGGGATGGATGCGCATCTGCACGTCATCGAACCCGCGAAATTCGATTTTTCGGACAACTCCCTCAAAAGAGCGGGGCTAGACTACTGGCCGGACGTAAAGCTCACGGTCCACGAGAACGAAGCGCTCTTCCTCGAATGGCTGGGCGGGAGAACGCCCTGGCTCATCACGAAGTTCGGCGCTTCTCGATTCGATAGAGTCTCATTTCGGGACGAGGACGTGCTGCTCCTGGGAAACGAGAACACCGGTCTCCCTGATTCATGGCACGCGCGCTGGGCCGAGCGGCGGATCTACGTGCCCATGCCCGGGCCGATCCGCTCCTACAACCTCGCCAACACCGCCGCCATCGTCCTCGCGCAGGCCTACGTGCAACTGAATGACGAGGAAGTTACGAACCACGGTGGAGGGCAGGACCCCATCGGCTGAAATCTGAAATTTCTAAGCTGGCGAATGAAAAACCTCTGGCAATTACCCGAGGATAGCGAAACCATCACGGCGTCATATCCACCCAGCCGCCCTCTTGCGCGCTTTTCAGGCATGCTTCGGCGAGCCTTACGTCGCGGATGCCTGCGGAGAGATCGGCGTAGAAGGGCTCATCGCCCGCCACGTGGCGGATGAAGCGCTCCCAGCCATAGCGGTAGGGGTTCTTGTAGGACTCAGCATCTAGCTCTTCCTCCCAGTTTTCTTGGTAATCCACCGAAACGTCCATTGTGTCCGCGTCGCGGCCCATCAGGAAACCCCGCACCAAAGGCGTATCGCCCGCCGCCTGCTTCCAGCAACGTCTTAACCCCGCCACCGCGGAGCCCCCTGTTCCATCCACCTGGAAGGTCACCAGGTCCTCGCGCCGCACGCGGGTGGACCAGGAGCTCAGAATCGCGCCGCGCGCGCCGCTTTCGAGTTCCAGTAACGTGTGCGCGTTATCCTCTACGTCGACGCGGAAGCGCTCCCCCGCCTCGTCGGCACGCTCGGTCTGGCCCGTCCAGGAGAGCGCCGCAACGCGCGCAATCGGCCCCAGAACCCCCTCGACGATGTAGCGCCAGTGCGGGTGCATGTCCGAGATGAGTCCGCCGCCGCCCGCCTTTCGGTAGTTCCAGCTCGGGCGCTGGCATTCGGCCTCGACCCCGTCGAACACCCACCAGCCGAAATTGATCTGAAAACCGATGATCCGCCCCAGAAAACCACTCTCAACGATTCGCCTGAGTTTCAGAAACCCCGGCAGGAAGAGCTTGTCCTCCACCGCGCCGTGCTTGAGACCCTTGGCCCGTGCCGCGCGCAGGAGGCTCATCCCTTCCTGAACGCTGGGCGCCACTGGTTTTTCGGTATAGATGTGCTTCCCCGCGGCGATGGCGCGCTTGAGGACTTCCACCCGCAAATGCGTGGCCGCAGCGTCGAAGAAGACGGGATACGCCGTATCCCCGAGAGCCGCATCCAAACTGGTCGTCCATGCAAGGCCGCCGTGTTCCGTCGCCAGTTTCGCGAGGCGCTCTCCGTTCCTGCCGACGAGCAGGAGTTTTGGCAGGATTCTCTCGCCGCCGACTTCGAGGCCGCCCTCGCCGATGATGGGCATGAGCGAGTTTCTCAGGTGCTGGAAGGAACAGATGCCGCCCGTCGCACCGTGCAGAATGATTCCCAACGCCTGCGTCGCCATGTTTCCGTCCTGTCCCACGCCCAAGATTTCGCGAGAACGCTCCTAGTCCTCGAGGCCCGCCATCAACTCCGCAGGTTCGATGGGCAGCTTCAATTCTTCGCCTCGCTTGGCCGAGAGGTCCATCGCCATGGTCAGCACGAGGTTGCGGTGCCCCTCAGCGGCGGTCGCATGGGGCGTGCGCTTGCCCGAATAAATCCGTTGGAACCAGGAATTGGTCTCCTCGCGCATCGGCCCCCAGAGTTCTCCATCATACGTGTCGCCCGGCGGGAAGCTGGTGAGGAAATCGACGTTGCGTTGCGCCTCCAGGTCGAAATCCTCCGGGTTATAGGCGGGACCCTGCGAGAATTCAGACGCCATCACCACATCGCGGTGCGTGTCCTCGATGTCCACCACGCCCTTCGTGCCCACGATGCCGATTTCGAGTCCATACACCGCGCCGGGCCATTCCTTGGGCAGCGCCCAGCAGATGTTCATGCTCCAGATGGCGCCGCTATCCATCGTGAACACGCCGAAGGTGGCGTCCTTGGTGCCGAGATCGCTCAATATCCCCTCGGTCGAGCGCGCGAAGATGGAGACCGGCTTGGCGTCGCCCATCAGCCACAGGCACATATCAAGACTGTGGGTGCCGGAGACGACCATGGGCGTCAGGAAGCGGCGGTCCTGGGAAAGGCGAACCTCCCCGGTCGGCGCCATGCGGTTCATGAAGGCGCGCGTGACCGCCGCGGTGACGTCGCCGATCTGGCCGCTCTCGACGCGATCCTTGACAGCCAGAAAACGCCTGCGAAAACGCTGGGTGTAGCCGACCACGGCGTCCACGCCGGCCGATTCTATCGCCGCGAGTACGGAGGCCGACTCGCGCGCGTCGGTGGCGAGCGGTTTTTCGATCAGCATGGAAAGGCCGCGCTCCGCCGCGGCGAGCGTGGGTTCGACGTGCGCCCAGGTCGAGGTGGCGATGATCGCCGCATCCACCTCGGGACGGGAGATGAGTTCGTGAAAATCGGTGGTGAAGTAATCGGCCCCGATGTCTTGCTTGAGTTGTTGCCCCACCCGCTCGTTCATGTCGGAGAGGCCGATCCAACCGATTCCGGGGAAATCCCTGGCCAGCGCGCCCCGCATGCGCCCCACCACCCCGCAGCCGACGATGGCCAGCCCGAGTTCCTTTCTATCCGCCATTCCTGTTCCTTTCGTTTATATGGGTATCGTCTGTATGACTTCGTGTATGCAGCCGGCAAGTAAAAAGCCGCGGAGACCCCGCGGCCGTTTTTCGCTTGGTAGCGGGGGGAGGATTCGAACCTCCGACCTTTGGGTTATGAGCCCAACGAGCTACCAGACTGCTCCACCCCGCATCGATATGTGTTATCTACTCCCGCACGAGCATTCTGTCAAGGAGAGGGGAGTTCTTCAGAGACACCGGGGAGGCTCTTTTGACGCCGATGAAACGAAAATCAGGAATCATTTCTTTGAGGGAATGAACTCGTAGACGACTTCCCCTTTCTTGACCAAGCCTAAGTCTTCGCGCGCGATTTTCTCGATAGCCCGCTCATCGGAGCGCAAGGAGCGAATCTCAGCGCGCAACGCCTTGTTCTTCGCCTCGATTTCCTCGATCTCTTTTTTGAGTTCGAAAACGCGCTCTTTGTTCACGATGACGGCGAGATATCCGTCCCGGCCCAGCAAGGCGGAGCCGAGCAGCAAGACGATGACGCCCGCAGATATCCAGAAAAAGAGTCTGGCTTTTGGCGATTGGCCCGTTGTGGAAGATCGTCCTGCTTTTCGCATCGCGCTCAGATTCCGAGACGCGCGAACTTTACTGCTTAAAGCTCTGCGAACGCCTCTCGCGCGGCGGCCAGGGTCGCCTCCACGCTCTCATCCGTATGGGCGGAAGACATAAACCCCACTTCGAACTGGCTCGGGGCGAATGCCACACCCCGTTTTAGCATAGAATGAAAGAATTTGGCATATCTTTCGGTGTCCGAGCGCATGGCGTCGAAGAAATTGCGAACCGGACCCTCCTGAAAAAACGCGCCGAACATCGACCCGCAATGCGCGCCGGTGAGCGGGATTCCCGCCGCCCGCGCCGCATCGGCCATGCCGTCAGAAAGCGCCTTCACCCTCACGTCCAGGGCTTCGGGCAGTCCCAGTTCCTCGATGATTTTGAGCGTCTCGATTCCGGCCGTCATGGCGAGAGGATTCCCCGACAGCGTGCCCGCCTGATAAACGGAGCCAAGCGGAGCGACGCATTCCATCACGTCACGCCTTCCCCCGTAAGCGCCCACCGGCATTCCGCCGCCGATCACCTTCCCGAGAGTCGTCAAATCAGGCGTGATTCCGAAAAGGGCCTGGGCGCCTCCTCTCGCCACCCGAAAACCCGTCATCACCTCATCGAAAATGAGCAGGGCGCCCGCTTTTTCGGTTTCCTCCCGCAACGTCTCCAAAAAACCGGGCTCGGGCGGAATCAGACCCATGTTGCCGGCTACCGGTTCGATGATGAGGGCGGCCACGTCCGCGCCGCGCCTTGCGAAGAAATCCTGAACCGCTCCGATATCGTTGAAGGGAAGCGTCGCCGTGTTTCGCGCGTAATCGCCCGGAACGCCCCCGCTGTCCGGCACGCCGAGCGTGGCGCCGCCGCTGCCCGCCTTGACGAGCAGCCCGTCGGCGTGGCCGTGGTAGCAGCCCTCGAATTTGACGATCACGTCGCGGCCCGTGAAGCCCCTTGCTAAGCGGATGGCCGACATCGTCGCCTCGGTGCCCGAGTTCACGAAACGCAGCAACTCCATCGAGGGGTATACCGCGTTCACCAATTCCGCCAATTCGGTCTCGAGGGCCGTGGGCGCGCCGAAACTCGTCCCTCGCGCCGCCGCCTCCTGAATGGCGCGCACCACGCGCGGGTGGGCGTGGCCCAGAATCAACGGCCCCCAGGAGAGCACGTAGTCGATGTAGGCGTTGCCGTCGGCGTCCCGGATTCGGGCCCCTTCCCCTTTTTCGACGAAAAAGGGCGTTCCGCCGACGCCCCGGAACGCGCGGACGGGAGAATCCACGCCGCCCGGGATGCGGTTTTGCGCGAGCGCGAATAATTCCTCGGATTTGGGACGGTTCACGAGATGTATTTTCCAATCAATTGATGCAGGCGCTCTTTCGTCTCTTGCGGCATGCGTGCCGGGTCGGTCATGAGAGCCGTCGCCAAAGAGCCGGCAAAGGGGCTGTCACCGGCGATCTCGGGCGCCGCTTCCTTGATGATCTCCTGCGCGAGGGCCGCGTTGCTTCTTACGAGAGCGATCACGGCTTCCACGCTCACCGCCTCTTCCTCCTCGTGCCAGCAGTCATAATCCGTCGCCAGCGCGATGGTTGCGTAGCTCATCTCCGCCTCGCGCGCGAGCTTCGCCTCGGGCATGTTCGTCATCCCGATGATCGAAGCGCCCCAATCGCGGTAGCGGAAACTCTCCGCCCGGCTGCTGAACTGGGGGCCTTCCATGCAGACGTACGTGCCGCCCGCGTGCGCCGTCGCGCCCGCCCGGAGGGCCGCGCCCATCAGGGTCTCGCTCAAAACCCCGCATACCGGGTCCGCCATCGAAACATGGGCGACGACGCCGTCGCCGAAAAACGTGCTCGCGCGCGTTTTTGTGAGATCGATGAACTGGTCGGGAATCACGATGTGGCCCGGATGAATCTCTTCTTTCAGGCTGCCCACCGCGCTGACGGAAATCAGCCATTCCACACCCAGTTGCTTGAATCCGTGGATGTTGGCCCGGAAGGGGATCTCATGCGGCAGATATACGTGCCCGATTCCGTGCCTGGGCAGAAACGCGATCCGCTTGCCGGAGAGCGTTCCCAGAACGTAGGGGGCCGAGGGCGCGCCGTAGGGCGTATCGATCGCGCGTTCTTCCACCTCGCCCAGTTCCGCCATCTCGTAGAGGCCGCTGCCGCCGATGACTCCGATATTCACATCAGACACTTATATAACCTCGTTCGTCATCACTTCACCGGGGCCGCCCGGATCATTCCCTTCTCGATCAGCGCCTCGGCAATCTGCACCGCGTTGAGGGCGGCGCCTTTTCTCAGGTTATCCGCCACCACCCAGAGGTTGAGGGTATTTTCCCGGGAATCATCCCGGCGGATGCGGCCGACGTATACCGGGTCTTCTCCGTCCGCGTCCTTGGGCATGGGATAGGAGAACGATTCCACGTCGTCCAGCACCTCCACGCCCGGCGCGCGGGAGAGCAATGCCCGCGCCTCCTCGGGTGAAACGGTCTCCTCGAACTCCACGTTCACGGATTCCGAGTGCGCGTTGAAAACGGGCACCCGCACGCACGTGGCGCTGATCGCCAGATGAGGCGCGCCCATGATCTTCCGCGTCTCATCGACCATCTTCCTCTCTTCTTTGGTATGGCCGCCGTCCAGAAAAACGTCGATATGGGGCAGGCAATTGAAGGCGATCTCATGGGGCATTTTCCTGGGAACCGTTTCATCGCCCTCGATTTGCGCCTGCATCTCGTCTATTGCGGCTTGCCCCGCCCCGCTCACCGCCTGATAGGTGCTCACGACGACTCGCCTGATGCGTGCGGCGTCGTGAAGGGGTTTGAGCGCCACCACGAGCTGGATGGTGGAGCAGTTCGGGTTGGCGATGACCCCCTGGTGAGCGGCCAATGCTTCGGGGTTCACCTCCGGCACCACGAGGGGCACGCCCTCATCCATGCGGAAGGCGCTGGAATTATCCACCACCACCGAACCGGCCTTGACGGCGGCGGGCGCGAACTCCAAAGAGCGGGAAGCGCCGCAGGAAAAAAGCGCCAGGTCCACACCACAGAACGCATTCTCGGTGAGCCGGCTTACCGTAAGCTCGGCGCCGCGAAACGGGATTTTCCGACCGACGCTGCGCGCACTCGCGAGCAAAACGACCTCATCGGCGGGAAAATTCCGCTCCTCCAGGATTCGGAGCATCTCCCGGCCCACGGCGCCCGTGGCGCCTGCGACGGCGACGCGCATCACGACGCTCCTCCCGCCAGGACGGCGATGCGCTCGCCCATCTCGGCGCAACCCACCGCTGTGGCGCCAGGCGTGTGGATGTCGGACGTTCTGAGTCCCTCATCGAGCGCTGCGGCCACGGCCGCCTCGATGGCTTCGGCCACGTCCACGCGCTTTAACGAATAGCGGCACAGCATGGCGGCCGACATAATGGCCGCAATCGGGTTCGCCTTGTCCTGGCCGGCGATGTCGGGCGCCGTGCCGTGCACCGGCTCATACAAGCCGAAACCCGTCTCGTTCACGTTCGCCGAGGCGAGCATGCCGATGGAGCCCGTGAGCATGGAGGCGCAGTCGCTCAGGATGTCGCCGAACATGTTGCCCGTGACGATGACGTCGAATTGCAGCGGGTCGCGAATCAACTGCATCGCCGCGTTGTCCACGTACATGTGGCTGGTTTCGATTTCCGGGAACTCTCCGGCAACATCACCGGCGACCCTGCGCCACAGGCGGCCGTTGTCGAGAACGTTCTCCTTGTCCACCGAGCAGAGCTTTTTCCCGCGCACGGACGCCAGCTCGAACGCGAGGCGAACGATCTGGCGGATCTCCCCCGTGGTGTACGTCATCGTGTCGACCGCCTTTTCCTCATCCGCTGAGAGGCGCTCGATTCCCCTGGGCCGGCCGAAATAAATGCCGCTCACGCCCTCGCGCACGACGAGGAGGTCCAGACCGCGCACCACCTCGGGCTTGAGCGAGGAGGCTTCCACCAGCGGATCGAACATGACGGCGGGCCTTAGATTGGCGAAGAGGTTCAACTCTTTCCTCAGGCCCAGAATGGCCTGCTCGGGGCGTTTGTCGCGCGAGAGTTCATCCCATTTCGGACCTCCCACGGCGCCGAACAGCCCGGCGTCGCTCCTCCGGCAGAGGGCGAGGGTTTCTTCGGGCAGAGGCTCTCCCGTCGCGTCATAAGCCGCGCCGCCGCAAAGACCCTCCTCGAATTCGAAATCCGCGCCGAAGCGAGCGCCCGACGCCTCCAGCACCGAGCGCGCCTGCGCCACTACTTCCTGGCCGATGCCGTCGCCCGGCAAAACGGCTATCTGGTAACTCCTCACCGAAAACTCTCCTCTCCTTATTGCGCTTCGCTCTCGAAATTCGTGACGTAGGGCAGACGCTGCGCTACCTCCTCGACCCGGGGGAGATTTCCGCGCAAATTGGCGAGCATGTCCCACGTACCGGCCAGAAAGGCGGCCTTGCGCGTCTCCTGGATGTCGATGGAAATGACGCGCTCGTCGTAGCTTACCGTGGAATTCCCGATGTCCACGGTGAAGCGCGTCTCCGGATATTCCTGCGCCTGCTTGATCAACTCGTTCACGTCATCCGCCGACGCCACGCCGAGCGGCACGCCGATGGCGAAGCAGTTTCCCGCGAAAATCTCGGCGAACGATACCCCGACGAGCACGTCGATGCCGAAGCGCTTGAGCGCCTGCGGGGCGTGCTCGCGCGAGGAGCCCGAACCGAAGTTCTTGCCCACGAACATCATGCTCGCCCCTTTGTGAGCGGGGTTGTCGACGGGATGATCGGGCGTGTTCTCGCGCTCATCGCAAAACAGGGCCTTCTCGATGCCATCGAAGGTGATGGACTTGAGAAAGCGGGCCGGCGTGATCCTGTCGGTATCGATGTCGTCGCGCGGCATCGGAATGGCCTTGCCCACGATTTTTTCGATTCTTTTCGCGCTCATGCTTGTTCTCCCATCTCTCTGGGGTCCGCGATGCAGCCCGCAATCGCCGATGAGGCGACGACGGCCGGGCTGCCGAGGTGGGTTCTTCCGCGCGGGCTGCCCTGGCGCCCGATGAAATTGCGATTCGAGGTGGAGATGCTCCTCTCGGCGCCCACGAGTTGATCCGGGTTCATGCCCAGGCACATCGAACACCCCGCTTCGCGCCATTCCGCGCCCGCTTCGGCGAAAACTTCGTGCAGTCCCTCTTCTTCGGCCTGTTGTTTCACCTGCTGGGAGCCGGGCACCACCAGCATCCTGACGCCCGGGTGCACCTTGTTGCCCTTCATCAGACGCGCGCCCTCGCGCAAGTCGGAGATTCTCGAATTCGTGCACGAACCCAGGAAGGCAACATCCACCTTCGTGCCGAGAATCGAACCGCCGGGCTTCAAGTCCATGAATTCATAACCGTGTTCCGCCGTCTTCCTGTCCTCGCCCGCGAAGCTGTCCACCTCTGGAAGGGGCTGTGAAATCCCGACCGAGTGCCCCGGATTGATGCCCCAGGTGACCATCGGCTCGATGGATTCACCCGCAATCTCGTAGACGTCGTCATATTCCGCGTCATCGCCCGAGGCGATATCTCGCCAATACGCGAGGCCCCTCTCCCAGGCTTCTCCCTCGGGGCTGAACTCGCGGCCCTCGAGATAATCGAACGTCGTCTCGTCGGGATTCACGTAACCGATTCGGGCGCCGCCCTCGATGCTCATGTTGCAGACCGTCATGCGTCCTTCCATCGACATGGCATCGAAAACGTCGCCGCCGTATTCGTAGGCGAAGCCCAGGCCGCCCTTGATGCCCAGATCGTGAATGACGCGCAACGTAACGTCCTTGGGCGTCACGCCGGGACCGAGAGCGCCCGTGACCTCGATTCGCTTCACCTTCAGGCGATTCAGCGCCAGGGTCTGCGTCGCCAGGACGTGGCCCACCTCGGTCGTGCCGATGCCGAAACCCAGAGAACCCATCGCGCCGTGCGTGCTCGTGTGGCTGTCGCCGCAGGCGATGGTCATGCCCGGCTGGCTGAGTCCCAACTCCGGCCCGATGACGTGAACGATGCCCTGCTTGCCGGAACCCAGGTGCAGAAAGAGGACGCCGAACTCGTTCACGTTCTGCTCCAGGGCGGCCATCATCTGTTCGGCCTGCTCGTCCTCGTAGGGCCTGATCTGGCTCAGCGTGGGGATGATGTGATCCACCGTCCCTATCGTGCGGCCGGGAAAGGCGACGCCGGCGCCGATTTCCTTGAGCATCCCGAACGCCTGGGGCGTCGTTACCTCATGGATGAGGTGCAGGCCGATGAAAATCTGGTCCTGCCCCGAATCGAGTCTGGCCACGGTGTGGGAATCCCAAACCTTATCGTAGAGCGTGTTTTTCGACATGGCATTACCCTCGAAATGATCTACAAATTCTTACGCATCATGTTGAAATCGATTGTCAGGAAACTGTTTTCGAGCGATCGAGACCTTCGCGCAACGAGGCGATGTAATCGCAAGCCGCCCCCATCTTGCCTTCTCGGGACTCTTGCGCCTCCATGACGTCGATGAGCGCGCTGCCCACGATGACGCCGTCTGCGTGCCCGGCCACCTCCGCCGCCTGCTCGGGCGTCTTGATGCCGAACCCCACGAGGACGGGGCGGTTCTTCACCCGGTTGATCCGCCCAAGCGTGGCGCCCAAATCCGAGTCCAGGGCGTCGCGCGCGCCGGTGACCCCCATCTGCCCGACGTAGTAGATGAAGCCGCCGCCCGCGTCGTTCACCAGTTCGATGCGCTCCTGCGTGCTCGTGGGGGCGAGCATGAAGACGGGTTCCAGCGGATAATCGTTCATGATGTCGAGGAGAGCGCTCGCCTCTTCGGGGGGCAGGTCGGGCACGATGACGGCGTCGGCCCCCACCTGCGATGCGCCTCGCACGAATTCCGCGAGGCCCATGGCGATGACGGGGTTGTAATACGTCATCAGCACCAAAGGCGTATCGGGTATATCCGCGCGGACCTCACCCACCATCTCCAGGACGCCGCTCAGGCGCGTTCCGCCCGCAAGCGAGCGCATGCTCGAGCGCTGGATGGTGGGGCCGTCCGCCAGGGGATCGCTGAAGGGAACCCCTACCTCGAAGCCGTCCGCCCCCGCCTCGGTCATGAGGGGCAACAGTTCGCGGGTGAAGCCCAGGTCCGGATCCCCCGCGGTGATGAACGGGAAAAGACCGGCTCTGCCCTGCGCGCGCAAACGCTCGAAACACGCTTCCAGCCTGCCGCCCATCAGCGCACATCCTCGTCATCGAGCATTTCCGACAAAAACCCCTCCGCCTGATGCACGTCCTTGTCCCCACGGCCGGAGAGGCACAACACCACTGTCTTGTACTCGCCCGCCTCTCTCGTCTCCTCGGCCAGGCGACCCAGCCAGGAAATCGCGTGGGCGCTCTCGAACGCGGGGATGATGCCCTCCAGCACGGAGAGCTTCTGGAACGCCTTGAGCGCGTCGTGGTCTTCGACGGTCACGTAGCGCGCGCGCCCTGAATCCTTCAAATGGGAGTGCTCGGGCCCCACGCCCGGATAATCGAGTCCCGCGGACACCGAATGGGCGGGTATGATCTGCCCGTCATCGTCATAGAGCAGGAACGTCTCGCAGCCATGCAGTACACCCACGCGGCCGGCGCTCAAGGACGCGCCGTGCTCCTCGGTATCCAGACCCCTGCCGCCTGCTTCCACGCCGATTAGCTCGACCTCCGCATCGTCCACGAAAGGATGGAACAGGCCGATGGAATTGCTGCCGCCTCCGACGCAGGCCACGCAGGCGTCGGGAAGCCGGCCTTCGGCCTCGAGAACCTGCGCGCGCGCCTCGCGTCCGATGACGGACTGGAAGTCGCGAATCATCTCGGGGAAGGGATGCGGCCCCACCACCGAACCGATGATGTAGTGGGTCGTTCTTACAGAAGCCGTCCAGTCGCGCAGCGTCTCGTTCGTGGCGTCCTTCAAGGTCTTGCTGCCCGAGGTGACCGGAATCACCCGCGCGCCCAGAAGGCGCATGCGGAAAACGTTGAGCGATTGCCTGCCGATGTCCTCCTCGCCCATGTAGACGTCGCAATCCAGTCCGAACAGCGCCGCCGCCGTGGCGGTGGCCACCCCGTGCTGGCCCGCGCCCGTCTCCGCGATGATGCGCGTTTTCCCCAGCCTCCGGGCCAGCAGGACCTGGGCGAGCGTGTTGTTTATCTTGTGGGCGCCCGTGTGGCAGAGGTCCTCGCGCTTGAGATAGACCCTGAGCGCGCCCAGATCGTCGGATAACCGCTCGGCCAGATACAGCGGCGTGGGCCTGCCTACGAATTCTCTTAAGTAATCGGCGAGTTCTTCGTGATACGCCGGGTCGCTCCGGGCTTCCTCGTAAGCGGCTTCGAGTTCCTCGAGAGCGGGCATAAGGGTTTCCGGGACATAGCGCCCCCCGAACCGACCGAACCTTCCCCTGGAGACCAATTCACTCATCTTCTCATTTCCTCGAGTTCGGTTATCGCCGCGCGCGCGTTTTGTATGAAATCCATTACCCGCTCGGGGTCTTTTCGGGCCAAAACCGCACCCTCCACCCCGCTGCTCGAATCCACGCCGTAGGGCTGAACGCTCCTCACGGCCTCGGCCACGTTCTCGGGTTTGAGGCCGCCCGAGAGGATGATGGGCCTCGCCCCGGCCGCCAAGCGGGCCAGTTCCCAATCGAAGGTCTCGCCCGTGCCGCCGAGCGCGCCCTTCACGTAGGCGTCCAGCAATATGGCGCAGCCTGGAAAGTCGTCTATCCGCGCTATCGTCTCGGGCCCCTTGACCCTCAAACCCCGGAGCACGCGCAAGCCCTGCGCCATGAGCCGGCGGCAATCCTCAGGCGTCTCGTCGCCATGAAGCTGCGCCGCGTCCAGGCCGACCCGACGCGCGATTTCGAGGACGCGCTCGGGGGGCTCGTTCACGAAGACGCCGACCCGCGTCCCGAAAGGGGGCAACGCCTCCGCCATCTCTCTCGCCTGCTCCACCTCCAGACACCGGGGAGTGCCAGGAACGAAATTCAGCCCCAGGGCGTCGGCGCCCGCCACCAAGGCGAATTCCGCATCCTCGGCGGTGGTGACTCCACAAATCTTCACGCGGATCATGGTGCGAAACCCTCCCGAGCAGAGCAAGCATTTATAGCACAGAGTCGAAGCGCAAGCCTAGCGCAAGGAACGCAATACAGGCGCAGTGCGAGACGATACCAGCAGACCGGGCACGTGCGTCAGCTTGGACTTGGGAGATGCAAATTACGGAGGTATGGAAGCGTCGGCCAGTTAGCCGCCGCCCAGATACATCATCTTGACTTCCTGGTTGTTCAGGAGTTCGTGGCCGCCGCCTTGATAGCGGTTCCTGCCGAGTTCGAGCACGTAGCCACGATCTGAAATTTCCAGAGCGCGCGCGGCGTTCTGCTCGACGAGCATGATCGTAAGTCCTTCTTTGGCGAGGCTCACGATTTTCTCGAACACTTCGGTCACGAAACGGGGGCTCAAGCCCAGGGAAGGCTCATCGAGCATGATCATCTTGGGTCGTGTCATCAGCGCGCGGCCCATGGCCAGCATCTGCTGCTCGCCGCCGCTCATCGTGCCCCCCAACTGCTTTTGCCGCTCACCGAGGCGCGGGAAGAGCGTGAAGACGTAATCCATCGCCTCGTCGATTTTCTTCTGATCACGCTCGATGTAGGCGCCCATCTCCAGGTTTTCCTTGACCGTCATCTGGTTGAAGACGATGCGGCCCTGCGGCACGTAGCCCAGCCCCCGGCCCAGAATCTGATCCGGACGACTGCCCACGATGTTCTGTCCCTCGAACTCTATCTCGCCGCCGAGGTAGTTGATGAAGCCCATGATAATCTTGAAAGTCGTGGATTTCCCGGCACCGTTGGGCCCGATGACGGCCACCACCTCGTCTTTGTTCACGTGGAGCGACACGTCGTGGAGTATCTGGATTCGGCCATACGCCGCGTTGACATCCTTGAGATCTAATAGCGCCATTTATCTGTGTCCAAAATATGCTTCGATAACGTCTTCGTTTGCCTGAATATCCTCGGGCAGACCTTCGGCGATCTTCACGCCGTAGTCCAGGACGAACACTTTCTCGCAGTGGTTCATGATGACGTTCATGTCGTGTTCCACGATGAGAATCGTCTTTCCCTGGTCTTCCTGAAGATGGTGAATGTGGTCGAGCAGGTTGTTGAGCAGGGTCCTGTTGACGCCAGCCGCGGGCTCATCCAGGAGGATGAGGTCGGGGTCCGTCATGAGGGCGCGGGCGAATTCGAGGAGTTTCTGCTGTCCGTAAGAAAGGTTTCCACCGTACTCGCCGCGAAGTTTCGTGAGCGTGACGAATTCCATCAAATGCTCTGCGCGCTCACGCGCCTCGCGCACAGGAATCTTCATGCTGGAGGCTGAGAGCATGTTCTCGAACACCGTCATCTCGCGATAGATGCGCGTAATCTGGAAGGTGCGGCTGATGCCCCTGTTGAAGACCTCATAGGGCCTCAAACCCACGATATTCTCTCCGTTGTAAAACACCTCTCCGCTGTCCGCCTCAAGAACGCCCGTGAGCAGGTTGAACGTGGTGGTCTTGCCGGAGCCGTTCGGGCCAATAAGTCCCGATATCTGACCCTTGGGCACCTGAAAAGTGCACCCATCCACCGCCTTGATGCCCCCGAAGTATTTCTTCAGGTGTTGAATGTCGAGAGCAATTTCTGTTTCGGCCATTTTCTCGCGCTGCTCCGTTTCTTAGTGAACCATACCCTTGCGCGCCCAGCCTTTATCGATGGCGAATCCCATCAACCCGCGCGGCATGAACCGGGCCACGAGGACGATGAAGATGCCGAATGCGATAAGGTGGGCCGTCGGGAACTTCACCCAGGTAATTTCCTGAACGATATACAAGACGAACGTGCCCAGAATGGGTCCGATCACCGTTCCCTTGCCGCCGAACATTGCGAATAGCTTCATGTATATGGTTACAAGGATGAAGAACTCGGTTTCGGGGTCGATGTAGAGAACCTTGTACGCCTGAATGCCGCCGGCCGCCGCCGGGAAGATGGCGGAGAGCGCGAAGGCGGAAAGCTTGTAGAACGTGGTGTTGATGCCCAGGCTTTCGGCGGCGATTTCGTCCTCTCGTATGGCGTTCAGGCGGATCCCGAACCTCGAATGCCCTACCCAATAGGACACGACAATGGTGACCAGCATGACCACCAGCATGGCGAAATACGTTTCAAAGGAGTTTTCAATGTTGGGTAGTCCGATTCCCTCTCCGCCGTGCGTGAGATCTTCCCACACCGTGGCGACCACGCGCGTGCCCTCCGCCGCGCCGAGCATGGCGATGGCGAAATATGGGCCTTTGAGGCGCAAAACCGGGAACCCGATTATCAATGAGATCACGAAGGAGACGAATACGCCCACGAAAAGGGTCGGTATCCAATGCCAGCCGTAGTCCACCACCAGAATGCCCGTCGCATACGCGCCGATGCCGTAGAACATGACGTGGCCGAACGACACGTAGCCCGTGTAGCCGCTGATGATGTTCCAACTCAAGGAAAGAACGACGTACATCATCGTGAACATAATGACGGAGCGCTGATACAGATTGATGTTCGAGGGCAACGCGCACAAGATGATTATGAGTATGGCCAGCAATCCGAAATTACGGAGGTGTTCATTTTGGCCCATTCAGAGCTCTCCTAGTTTTCTTTCGGCCCCATCAGGCCGCGAGGCCTGATCAGCAGCACGAAAACCATCATCCCGTAGGACGCAATTTCCACCATGGCGGTACCGTTGGGGATCATGAAGGATATGAGGCTCTCGATAACCGCGAGCATCACCCCTCCGATGAGCGCACCGATATAGTGGCCCCTGCCTCCAAGCACGATGATGGCGAAGGCTTGCAGCGTATACAACACGCCCGTTTCCGGGTTGAAGCCGAACTGAATCGAGACCAGGGCGCCGCCCGCCACGGCCAGCGCCGCAGCGAGTCCCGAGGTAATCATGTAGATATGGTAAATGTTGATGCCGCAGACCATGGCGACGTCCGCGTTTTGCGCCGTCGCGCGTATCGCCTTGCCGAGGCGGTGAATTTTCAGAAATATAAAGACGCTGATGGAGATGAAGGCGGCCATCACGAAGCTGATGATCTTGCTCCTGCTCACCGCGATGGTCTCGGTGAGTTGAAACGCGTCGGGAGCGTAGGGGATGGTGCGGTAATCGGTGGTAAAGATGGCTTCGACGATATGAATGATCGTGAGGCCCATGCCGAAGGTTATCAGCAAGGGCGTCAGTTCCGGCCCGCCCACAACAGCGTTCAACAACAGCTTCTGGATGAGTAGCCCGATGACAAAAGCGATGGGAAGCGTGAGGAACAAGGCGAGGAGCGGGTCGATTCCCACATAGAAGAAGAACATCCAGGTCAGGTAGGCGCCCAGCATCACCAGCTCGCCATGCGCCACGTTGATGATGCGCATGACGCCGAAGATGAGGGTAAGCCCCACGGCGAACATGGCGTAGACGCCGCCCTGCATGATGCCGTTCAGGATGACGGTGGTCAGGTCCGCCAGCCATTGAAGGTCAAAGAAGACGTTATCCGTATAAATTCCGACGCCGAACGGTATGGTGTACGCCGCCACCAAAAACAACGCCAGCCAGTACTTACTACGGATTTCCGCTTTTTCCTGCATGAGAGATCAAGTCTCCGCTAACGACTGCACAAAAGAATCTGATACTTTTTACCTTCGCGCCGGAGCCGCTTTTATCAGCCCCGGCGCGAAAGTTCAAGTATTTATTGCATTTTCGCGTCTAATGCAACCCCTAGTTCTTGCCCCTGTCCTTCCAATTGGGCATCGGCAGCTTGTAGGGGACTTCCGATATCTTCTTGGGCCATACGATCTTGCGCTCGCCGTTCAATATCTGGAAGGTCAATCCCTCGTGCTGGTTCAAGTTGTTCTTATCCACTTTCCAGGGACCGATGACGGTCGTGGTCTTCATGGTGCGCAACGCCTTCCACACCTTGTCCCGGTCCGCAGAGCCGGCCTTCGCCACCGCGTCGCCGAAAATCTGAAGGGACGCATAGGACTGACCCGCGTGGTAGTTGGGGTTCACGCCGTAGCGTTTCTTATACGCCGCGATGAACTCCTTCATGCCGGGCCTCTTGAGAATGGCCGGCTTCGGCTCCCACTGGCTGAAGCCCAGAACGTATTCGGCCGTGTTGCCGAGCTGTTTGGCGAACTTCGGAAGGCCCGGGCCGACGGTTCCGGCGAAAATCTTGAGGTTGATGTTCAGTTCGCGAAGCTGGCGAATCTGCGCTGCGGCGTCCGCGAAATAGCTGTTCGAGATGAGCGCTTCCGCGCGGCGCGCCTTGATCTTCTGCAAAAGCGCGGTGAAGTCGGTCTGCTTGCGCGGATAGTTCTCGTTCAGCACCACTTTGAGGCCGAGCTTCTTCGCCCATTCCACGGCGCCCTCAGCAGACTGACGCGGGAAAAGGCTGTCCTCGCCGACAATGGCGATTCGCTTCACACCGATGTCCCTGGCGATGTGAATCGCGCCCTTCTGGTAGTCCTGGGCGACGGCGATGATGTTGAACAGATATTTGCGGCCTTTCTTCCAGATGATGCCCGAGGAGGCGCCCGGCGCCATCGTGGGGTACTTGTACCTTTCCAGCACGTTGGCCACGGCGTCGGTGATGCCGCTGGAGTAGGGGCCGATGGTCAGGTTCACCTTGTCCTGCGTGATCAGCTTCTCATAGAGCTTGATGCTCGTCTGCTTGTCAGATTTGTCGTCCAGGATGGTGAAGTCGATTTTCTTGCCGAGCCACCCTTTTCCGGCGTTCACCTGATCCACATACAGCTTGTAGGAGTTCACCATACGTCCGGCGGGCTCGGCGTAGCGGCCCGTCTGCGAAATGGCGATTCCCAGAGAGACCTTGTCCATCGCGTAGCTTTTCTCCACGAAGGGAGCAGCCGAGAGGGCGAGAGCAAAGCCGAGAATCAAAACCAGGCTTTTCTTCATTTCTTTACACTCCTTTAATCCTTTAATGGAAACAAAAAATACTGCCATACAACAGAGAAACAAGATGAAATTACTGCTCACACGTTAACGGCAACAATAAGATTCTTTCTTCGCGAGAAGTTCAACTTCACGAAGTGATGGATACGCATTTTAGCCGTCAATAACGGCGATATGATACGCATATTGTTTCATATGTCAAAGGGGGTTTTGCAAAGAATTTGTGAAAACCCTTCAAATCGTTTTTACCACGGCGAAAATCCCGCCCCGCGCGAAACCGGGCGCGGGGCGGGATCAAGCGATTGTGCAGGAAAACTAGTTTTATCCCTTAAGCTGCTCTAGTTCTTGGCCCTGTCCTTCCATTTGGGCATCGGCAGCTTGTAGGGAACTTCCGATATCTTCTTGGGCCACACGATTTTGCGCTCGCCGTTCAATATCTGGAAGGTCAAGCCCTCGTGATTGTTCATGCCGGTTTCATCCACTTTCCAGGGACCGATGATGGTCGTGGTGCTCATGGTGCGCATCGTCCGCCATACCTTGTCCCTGTCAATGGAGCCGGCTCGTTTCACCGCTTCGCCGAAAACCTGCATGGACGCATAGGACTGGCCCGCGTGGTAGTTCGGCTTCACGCCGTAACGCTTCTCATACGCCGCGATGAAAGCCCTCATGCCGGGCCGCTTGAGGATTTCCGGCTTCGGCTCCCACTGGCTGAAGCCCAGAACGTACTCCGCCGTGTTGCCGAGCTGCTTGGCGAACTTGGGCAGGCCCGGGCCGACGGTTCCGGCGAATATCTTCATGTTGATGTTGAGCTCGCGAAGCTGGCGAATCTGCGCCGCAGCGTCAGCGAAGTAGCTGTTCGAGATGAGCGCCTCCGCGCGGCGCGCCTTGATCTTCTGGAGCAATGCTGTGAAGTCGGTCTGCTTGCGCGGATAGTTCTCGTTCAGCACCACCTTGAGACCGAGCTTCTTCGCCCAGTCCACGGCGCCTTCCGCCGACTGGCGCGGGAAGAGGCTGTCCTCGCCGATGATGGCGATTCTCTTGACGCCGATGTCCTTGGCGATGTGGAGCGCGCCCTTCTGGTAGTCCTGGGCGACGGCGATGATGTCGAAGAGATACTTGCGGCCCTTCTTCCAGATGATGCCCGAGGCGGCGCCCGGCGCCAGCGTGGGGTACTTGTATCTTTCGAGCACGTTGGCCACGGCGTCGGTGATGCCGCTGGAGTAGGGGCCCATGGTCAGGTCCACCTTGTCCTGCGTGATCAGCTTCTCATAGAGCTTGATGCTGGTCTGCTTGTCCGACTTGTCGTCCAGGATGATCATGTCGATCTTCTTGCCGAGCCAACCACCCTTGGCGTTCATCTGGTCCACGTACAGATGGTAGGAGTTCACCATACGTCCGGCGGGCTCGGCGTAGCGGCCCGTCTGCGAAATGGCGATCCCCAGCGTGACCTTGTCCTTCGCATGGCCTTTCTCCACGAAGGGAGCAGCCGTGAAGGCGAGGGCAAAGCCGAGAACCAAAACAAGGCTTTTCTTCATCTCCTATACTCCTCTTATGGAAGTTCAAAAGTTGCGCCGCCATCATTATACGACGCGCTACGGTTGAACAACCTTCGCCATACAAGCCGCCTTCCTAGTTCTTGGCCCTGTCCTTCCATTTGGGCATCGGCAGCTTGTAGGGGACTTCCGCGATACTCTTCGGCCAGACGATCTTGCGCTGACCGTCGAGAATCTGGAAGGTCAGGCCGTCATGATCGTTCAGGTTGTTCTTGTCCACCTTCCATTTCCCCATGATGGTCTGGAACTGCGAGGTGCGCAGCGTCTTCCAGACCTTATCGCGATCATACGAACCCGCCTTCTGAACCGCCTGGCTCATAATCTGCATCGATACCCAGGCGATTCCGGCGTGGTAGTTCGGCTTCACTTTGTGACGCTTCACGTACGAGTCGATGAAATGCTCCATGCCCGGGAACTTCAGAATTTCGGGCCGCGGCTCCCACTGGCTGAAGCCCAGCACGTATTCCGCCGTGTTGCCGAGTTGTTTCGCGAACTTGGGCAGGCCCGGGCCGACGGTTCCGGCGAAGATCTTGAGGTTGATGTTCAGCTCTCTGAGCTGTCGAATCTGGGCCACGGCATCCGCAAAATAGCTGTTCGAGATGAGCGCATCCGCGCGGCGCGCCTTGATCTTCTGAAGCAGCGCGGTGAAGTCGGTCTGCTTGCGCGGATAATTCTCGTTCAGCACCACATCGATGCCGAGATGCTTCGCCCAATGGACTGCGCCCTCGGCCGACTGCCTGGGGAAGAGGCTGTCCTCGCCGACGATGGCGATTCGCTTCACGCCGATTTCCTTGGCGAGAAAAACGGCGCCCCTCTGATAGTTCTGGGCGATGGCGTTCTGGTTGAAAAGATATTTTCTGCCTTTTTGCCAGATGATGCCGGAGGAGGCCCCCGGCGCCAGCGTGGGGTACTTGTACCGTTCCAGCACGTTGGCCACCGCGTCGGTGATGCCGCTCGAGTAGGGGCCGAGCGTGATGTCGACCTTGTCCTGCGTGATGAGCTTCTCGTAGAGCTTGATGCTGGTCTGCTTGTCCGATTTGTCGTCCAGGAGAGTGACTTTAATTTTCTTGCCCAGCAGACCGCCCTTGGCGTTTAGCTGATCGACGTACAGCTTGTAGGCGTTAACGAACCTGCCGGCCGGCTCCGCATAACGGCCTGTTTGGGAGATGGCTCCGCCGAAGTGGATTTCGTTCGCAGCCAGGGCCGGACTCATGAACAACGCCGTCGTCACCAAAAATGCGACTGTAATGAAGATGCGAGTTACTTTCATGTTCTATCCTCCTTTCAAGTAAAAAACATCGAAACTTACGGCGGAAATCCGCCCTTTCTTCAAATGCTTCCAAAGCAGGATGAAACGAAGCTCTATATGCGCAGCATCAACGATACGCGAAACGTATCGGGGGTCATCTTCACTTCAGCGCTTATTTCTCTCCTTCCATCTGGGCGTCGGCAGCTTGTAGGGAACTTCCGCGAGTTCCTTCGGCCAGACGATTCTGCGCCTCCCGTCGAGAATCTGGAACGTCAGGCCGTCCCGATCGTTGAGGTTGTTCTCATCCACCTTCCACCTCCCCATCACGGTCTGGAACGCCGAAGCGCGCAGCGTCTTCCAGACCTTTTCGCGATCATGGGAACCCGCTTTCAGAATCGCCTGACTCACTACCTCAATCGCCCCGTAGGCCATGGCGACATGATCGCTGGGCTTCACCCCGTGGCGCTTCTCATAAGAGGCGATGAGTTCCCTCATGCCCGGAAACTTCAGGGCGTCGGGTTGCGGCTCCCACTGGCTGAAGCCCAGAACGTACTCCGCCGTGGGGCCGAGTTGCCTGGCGAATTTGGGCAGGCCGGGGCCGATGGTTCCGGCGAAGATATGGAGGTTGATGTTGAGTTCGCGAAGCTGGCGAATCTGCGCGGCGGCGTCCGCGAAGTAGCTGTTCGAGAAAAGCGCGTCCGCGCGGCGCGCCTTGATCTTCTGAAGCAGCGCGGTGAAATCCGTCTGCTTGCGCGGATAGTTCTCGTTCAGCACCACCTTGATGCCGAGTTCCTTCGCCCACTCCACGGCGCCCTCGGCCGATTGACGCGGGAAGAGGCTGTCCTCGCCGATGATGGCGATTCGCTTCACCCCGATTTCCTTCGCGATGTGCAGGGCGCCCTTGTGGTTTTTCTGGGCTACGGCGTTTTGGTTGAAAAGGTATTTTCGGCCCTTCTCCCACAGCCCCCTGGAGGAGGCGCCCGGCGCCAGCGTGGGGTATTCGTGCCTTTCAAAGAGGTTGGCCACCGCGTCGGTGATGCCGCTGGAATAGGGGCCGAGCGTGAGATCGACCTTCTCCTGCGTGATGAGCCTCTCGTAGAGCTTGATGCTGGTCTGCTTGTCCGACTTGTCGTCCAGGAGAACCAGTTTCACCTTCTTGCCCAGCAGACCGCCCCTGGCGTTTTGCCGGTCGGCGAACAGGCGATAAGCGTTCACGAACCGGCCCGCCGGCTCCGCGTAGCGGCCCGTATGGGAGATGGACCCGCCGATGGTGATTTCATCCGCCGCCCGGACCGAAGCGGCGAGGAGCGTCGCCGTCACCAAAAACGCGATGGCGATGAAGGTTCGAGACACTTTCTTTCTCTCCTTCGAAGCTTGGAAAAATATAAAAACCGGCGACGGCGCGCCCGCCGCATCAGGCGATTCCGAAACAAACGCAGCGAGATTATCGGTATGCCGCCATCAACAAAACGCGAAAAAGCAATATCCGACAAAGGACGCCAAACGCCGTTCGTCGGCGCGATTCATTGGAGGAATGTGTAAATTCTAGCCGGAAGGGGGAAAATGTCAAACGCGCTGATTCTGCGCTTTTTGAGGTTCCGCCGTCTCCGCATCGACCGCGCATCCCTCCACCCAAGACACACCACTCTCGCCGTATTCCTTCTTCCATATCGGCACGATCTGCTTGATGCGGTCGATCGCGTAGCGGCACGCCTTGAAGGCCGCGTCCCGGTGGGCGGAGGCCGCCGCGATGCCCACCGCGATATCGCCGATTGCGAGGGCGCCCACCCGATGGGCCATCGCCAGGTGCGTGACGCCGAAGCGCTCTTCGATCTCCTCAGCCACCTGGCGCATCTTCTTCTCCGCCATCCCAGGATATGCATGGTATTCGAGGTGCGTTACCCCCTGCCCCGCGCTATGGTTGCGAACCTTGCCCACGAACGTGCAGAGTCCGCCGAGTTCGGGAGAAGCGAGGCTGTCCGCCAACTCGTCCATGTCGATGGCGGAATCGGTGATGCGGCAGATCATGCGCAACCTCCGCTGATGGGTGGAATCAGCGCCAGTTCATCGCCCGCATCCACGGGCGTGCCCTCGCCCGCGAACTCCTGGTTGACGGAGACGGCGATGGACTCCATGCGTCCGGAAAAAACCGGGAACCGCTCGGCGAGGCTGTCCCTCAAATCGGCTACCGTGGCGCTTTCGGGCACTTCGAGGTCGATTTCGTCCTCTCCCGTCACCTCTTTAGCCCAGGCGAAGCATTTGACGCGAACTTTCATGCGATTCCTCACTCGTGATTCCGCGATTCATGATCTCACCCCGGGATGATAGATATTCCAACCGGCGGAATCAAGGGGTCGCCGCGCCGGCTCGTTCTTCTTGTCCGTCATTTTCGGGTGTATACTCCGCGCCATGAAAATCGCCTCTCATCCCGAACTCTCCAAAGCCCTGACGGATGCGCTCGAAGACGGCCCCATCCCCTTTCGCCGCTTTATGGAACTCGCCCTCTATCATCCCGGAGGCGGCTACTATCGCCGGGAAAAACCGCCGATCGGCCCGGACGGGGATTTCTACACCTCTCCCCACCAAAGCCCCTGGCTCGGGCGGATGATCGCGCCGCTCATCGAGAAAATCAGGCGGCGCATGGGAGAGTCGCCTCGGCTTCATGTTTGGGAATACGGCCCCGGAGAGGGATGGCTCGCCTTCGATATTCTCGAGGCGATCCGATCCTCACAGGCGGCCCTCCACCAAGCCATGGTCTATACGTTCGCCGAGCAAAGCGCGCAGGCCAGGGCGCGGATTCGGGAAAAGTTCCAGGACTCGGACGACGTTCGATTCGCCGACGCCTCCCGATATCCGCCCGAAGGCTTCGAGGGCGTCGTGCTCGCCCATGAGTTCCTGGACGCCCTGCCCGTCCACGCCCTCATCCGGAAAGAGGGGCGTCTACAGGAAAGATACGTGGCGCGGCGAGGCGAGAGGCTCATTTTCTGCGAGGGCGCGCTCTCGGATGAACGCCTGACCGGCTGGTTCTCCGAATTGGGGGTCCGGCTCTCGCCCGAGCAGACGGCGGAGGTGAACTTGAGCGCCATCGACTGGATGAGCGGAACGGCGCGCCGGATGGAGCGGGGCGCCGTTATGCTCTTCGACTACGGCTTCTCCGCGCGCGTCCTCTACGGCCCCGCACGCCCCGACGGCGCGCTGCGCGGCTACCGAAACCACACCCTCGTGAGCGACGTGCTCTCACATCCCGGAGAAACCGACCTCACCACCCACGTCGACTTCACCTCCATCCTGCGGGCTGCTGCGTCGCAAGGCATGGAGCTTGCGGGCTTCACCGATCAGACGCGCTTTCTTCTGGGCGCGGACCTTCCCCGGGCGGTGGAGAACATGAAGGACGGGGACGATGAGACGGCGAGGCGCGAGCGCCAGTCCATCATGGGGATCATGGACCCCACCGGCCTGGGCGGGGCGATCAAGGTGATGCTGCTTTCCAAGAACCTGAGCCTGAGCGATTTGAGCGAATTCTCGATGAAGCCCGACGACAGGGAGTCTCTCGAAACCCTCTTCGGCTAGACTTCCGCCGGGCGGATGGCGCGCAGTTCGAGCTGCACCGTGGTCTTGCCGCGCCATCGGTTCAGGCCGGGGGAGAACGCCACGTCCAGCCTGCCCTTCAAGAGTTCCGGCTCCTTGAGCAGCCCCCCCATGCCGAAGCCGATGGCCTCTCTTTCTTCGCGGAACTGTCGCAGGCTGAGTTTCAGGTGTTCGCCATCCCGGCCCACGCAGCCCGGGCTTCCCGCCACCTCGACGCGGGAGGCGAAGAAAACGGGCCGCGGGTTCTCCTCCCCGAAGGGCGCCATGTTCTCGAGTTGCTCCAGGAGCGGCGCGTCCATACTGGAGAGGTCGACGCGGGCGTCGAGCATGAGTTCGCGCTCATCCGCTCCGGTCTTTTCCATCTCGCGAATCACCTCCCGGAAGCGCTCCCTGAAAGCGCCTATCTTCTCCTCCGCCACCTTGAGGCCCGCGGCGCCCTTGTGTCCGCCGAACTGGATCAGAAGGGCCGAGCAGCGCTCGAGCGCATCATATACGTTAAGACCCATGGCGGAGCGGACCGATCCCTTGCCCACCCCGTCCTTCAGGTGGATGAGTGCCGAGGGCCGGTGATACTCCTCCACGAGCTTTGCGGCCACGATGCCCACCACGCCGGGGTGCCATTTGTCGCTCGCGAGCACGATGGCCCCATCGCGGGCGTCCGCTCCCGACGCGTCCATGACCGCCACCGCCTCCTCCCAGGCTTGCTGCTGCAAGTTCTGGCGCTGCCGGTTCCACTCCTCGAGCACCTCCGCGCGCGAGCGCGCCTCTCCCTCCTCGTCGGCGGTGAGAAGCTCGACGCCCAGGGAGGCTTCTCCTACCCGACCCGCCGCGTTGAGCCTCGGCGCGAGGGTGAAGGAGACGTGCCCGACGTTGAGCGTCTGGGCCTTGAGGTTCGCCGCGGCCTGTAAGGCGCGAATCCCGGCCTTTCGCCGATCCAGGGCCTCGAATCCGCCCTCGGCCACTTCGGGGGGCGAGAGGATCTCCAGCCCGTGGCGAACGAAAATGTGATTCTCGTCCCGCAGGGGAACGACGTCGGCCACCGTGCCCAACGCCACCAGGTCGAGGTGCTGCTTCAGGTTCGGAAGCGGCGCCCCGAACCCGACCTCGTGCAGGCGTCGCCTGACGGCCATGATCAGCTTGAAAGCGACCCCGACCCCGCTGAGTCCCTCAAAAGGATACCCGCAGCCCGGCCTGCGGGGGTTCAGGGCGGCCACGCAGGGCGGCAACTCATCGGGCGGGCTGTGATGATCCGTGATGACGAGGCTTATCCCCATCCGCTCGGCTTCCCTGGCGGCGGCCTGCGCGTTGATTCCGCAATCGACAGTCACCACCGTGTCGCAACCCGCCGCCTTGAGCTTTTCCAGGCCCTTTCGTTGCAGGCCGTATCCCTCGTCCAGGCGACTCGGGATGTAGTAGGCAACCTTGACGCCCACCTGGGTGAAAAACCGGCACAGAAGCGCCGTGGCGGAGATGCCGTCCACGTCGTAATCCCCATAAACGCCGATGGGGCGGCGGCTTCTGATGCGCTCCAGGAGGTGGGAGACGGCCTCCTCCATCCCTTTCATCAGAAACGGATCGTGCAATCCTGACAGGGGAGCGTCCAGGAACCTGCGCGCCTCATCGGGGTCTTCAATTCCCCTTTGCGCGAGAAGTTTTCCCATCAGGGGAGGGAGGTTCAATTCGCGGGAAAGTTTTTCGGCCGATTCCTTATCGACCGGGCGCAGAGTCCACTTGCGGGGAAAGGCGAGCGGGCCGGTGGAATCGCTCATCGGCCCTTCACGCTCCCCTGCTCCGCCCGCAGCCGCCGCGCCGGGGAAGTCGATTCCGAACAAACGCATCGCTCATAAATCACTCACGACCGCGCCCGCCCGGGGCGCTCTTCGAGGGCCACGCGTCGCCGCCCTGAGCCCGAGCCGCTTCTTCGGAATTCTCCGCAGACAATTCGTCGGGGGAATCATCAAGGGGCGATTCGGCGACCGGAACGATCCCCGGGCCAAGTTCCTCGAAATCCGCCTCCCCGTCCGGCCCCGCACGCGGAGAGGCGCGCCTGCGCCACCCGTCCCTGATGGAAGGCTTCGGCATGGATCGCGCCATCATCTCGCGCGCCCCCTGGAAATGGGCGTTCACGGGATTCGAAAAATTCCGGTTCAACGAAACCATCGAGCGCACCAACTCACCCGTGAGGCTCTTGGGCCGGCAGGCGTTTCCGTTCATGAGAATCGAGAAAGCGAGGATTTCCCCGTTTCGGGCGGCCGCATATCCACTGAAGGCGCGCACGCCGTTCAACACGCCCGTCTTCACCCGCACCCGGCGCGAATCGACTCCGCGTCGGCGTCTTTTCTTCACCGTCCCGTCTACGCCGAACACGGCCAGCGACGCCATGAACTCGGGCCGCAGCCTGAAATCGTTGTGCGCCGCTTCGAGCAGAAGCGCCAGAGCGCGCGGCGAGGCGCGGTTCATCCTGCTCAGGCCCGAACCGTCGGCGAGGGCGATCTCTTTCGCAGAGACTCCGGTGGAGATCAGGAAATCCCGCACGACGCGCAGGCCTTTTTCCGCCGTACCCGGCGCGCCGTGCGCTTCGGCGCCCATCGTCTTGAGAACCTGCTCGGCCACGAAATTGTTGCTGAACTTGTTGAGTCCGGTCACCACCTCGCTCAGGGGCGGCGAGAGGTTTCGCGCGAGAAGCTTCGCATCCGGCGGCGTGGCGGCCCGCCGGATTCCGCCCTTCAAGGCGATTCCCTGCCTTTCGAGTTCGACAGCGACCGCGCCGGCGGTGAAGGCGGTGGGGTCCGTAACGGGCACCCGATACAGCTTCATCCTCTTCCCCGCCGGAAACAAGCCGCTAATCTGCACGACATCCTTTCCTTTGGAGCGCCTGCGCCCGAGCCGGATTCTCAAGCTCCTGCGCGAGGTCTTCACCCTCGCATGGAGACGAAGCGCGCGCGAGGGCGGCTCGAGATTCGCCAAAGCCTGCGTACCGACCCCATCTCCCGGAGCCACGAGCACGTTCGCCGAACCAAAATTCAGGGACAAGGCCCCGTGCGGGGCCAGATACGGCCGGATGGAGCGGCCCACGCGCCACCCGCGCCCATGCTTCTTGTCGTCGAAAAACGCATCGTCCGCCACCAGATCGCCCTCGATGCGCCTTACGCCGCGCAGCTTGAGGCGGCGAACGAAGTCGCGCATCCTTTCATGCACGAAAAGCGGATCACCGTAGCCCTTGAGATAAAGGTCTCCCCGCAGGACGCCGCCTCGAACCTTGCCCTTCGCGTAGAAATCGGTGGCGAAGCGGTAGTCCGGCCCCAGGCGCGCGAGCGCGGCGGCGGCGATGAACAGCTTCACGTTCGACGCAGGAATCCGCTTTGTGGCGGCATTATGGGAGTAGAGCGTCTGCGCTGTGGAAACCGAGCGAATGTAAAGGCCCAGGCGTCCGGGGCGGGCGCATTGCCTCTTGAGGGCGCGCCTTACCCTGGCCTGGAAGGCGGCCTTCGAGACGATGCCTTTTTTTGAAGCGATTCTTTTGTTCGGAGCGCGCCTTTTTCTTGCGGCGAGGGCGTCCGAGGAGCACAAGGCGATGAGGCACAAAACAATCGCCCATAGGGAAAATCTCAAAAACCGGCCCGCTGAATCCTGTCCCATGATTCTCATATTCGGTGTCCGTCACGCGCCGGGCGGGGGCGGGAATACCGGGTATTCTCACAAAAAAGCGAGAGCCTGCATCACTTGCTGAACCGACGGGCGGTCACTGGGATATTTGCCCACGTGAACGTAGCGAACCACGCCGTTCTTGTCGATGATGAAAGTGGCGGGCCGGGCGATATCCTCTCTCGGATGAAGCACCCCGTATTGCTTGATAATTCGCTTCTTCGCGTCCGATATCAGGAGATACCGAATGCCCAATTCCCGCGTCGTCTTGTTCATCTCGAGCGCGTTGTCCGCGCTGACGGCGATGATTTCGGCCTGAAGCCCGTGAATTTTCCCTGAAAATCGTTGGAACTCGACGAGTTGCCGTTGGCAGATGACTCAGAAATGACCCCGATAAAAGATCATCAAGAGGTTCTTCTTGCCCTTGAGATCGGACAGCTTGAAGCCCTGGATTTCAAACGCATGCGCCTTATCCCCCACCTTGGGACGATTCTCATCGAAAGGCGCTGCAGCCGCTCCATCCACGCTCATCACGCTCATGAGGAGGAAAGCGAGCGCCGTCGCCGCCGGGCGCAAAGCTCGCCTGAAAGAAAACCTGCACCATCTCATCGGGGAAACCCTCCGGGTCATCAAGTCGAAAAACACCGCCGGGTCGAATCTTAATCCGCCCGGAGCGGGCTGTAAACCATTCGGACGCGCCGCATTGACGATAAGAGGCGGCGTATGCGAATCTCCAAATGTCTCCCGCCCGCCGGTATGATCAGGTGAGAAACCAATCGCTTGCTCTTGTAGTTCTCATGCTGGCGTGCGCGAGTTTATACGCCTGCGGGGAAAATCGCTCAACGAAAGGCGACGCCATCGTCGTCGGCATCGGAACCAACCCCACGCAACTCGACCCGAGGCTGGCGCAAGACGCCGTCTCCTCCAAGCTGCTGCGCTTCGTCTTCAGCCGCCTGATATCAAAGGACCACGAGGGCCGCACCGTCCTGGAACTCGCCGAGAAGTGGGAGCGGCCCACGCCCCTCGTTCACCGCTTCGAACTCAGGCGCGGGGTACGGTTCCACAACGGAGAAGCCCTCACCTCATCGGACGTGAAATACACCTTCGACTCCATACGCGACCCCTCGCTCGCCTCCCCCAAAGCGGCGGGACTTAAAGAGCTCGCGCGCATCGAAACGCCCACGCCGCACAGTGTCGTCTTTCATCTCAAGGAACCTTCCGCCTCGTTCGCGGAATCCCTCATGGTCGGCATACTCCCCAAAAGCGCGCGCGAAACGGGGAGCCGCTTCGCCCACAAACCCGTCGGCGCCGGTCCGTTTCAGTTCGTGGAATTCACGCCGGACGAGCGAATCACCTTAAAAGCGTTCGCTGGCCACTTCGCCGGCAAGCCCGCTTATGAGCGCCTCATCTTCCGGATTCTTCCCGAGGAGACCATCCGCGTCCTGGAACTAGAAAGCGGCGGGGTCGACTTCCTCCAGAACGCTTTCTCGCCCGACGTTTTGCCGCGCCTCATCAAAAACAAGCGGCTCAGGATACGAAAGCGCCTGGGGACGAACTTCAGCTATATCGGCTTCAACATGAGCGACCCGATTCTCTCCAAACTCGAGGTGCGGCGCGCGATAGCCCACGCCATCGACAGGCGGCCCATCGTGCGCTTCATCCACAAGGGTCTCGTCCAGGAGGCGGACAGCCTGCTGCCCCCCGATCACTGGGCGCACCGAAGAGGTCTCCCAAGCTACGCGCACGACCCGGCCCTCGCAGTGAAACTCCTCGATGCGGCGGGCTATCCCGACCCCGACGGGCCGGGGCCTCGCCCGCGCTTTACGCTCGTCTACAAAACCTCGCAAAACGAGCTTGGCCGCCGCATCGCCACCGTGTTCGGCCATCAACTCGCCCGCGTGGGAATCAAGATGAAAATCCGCTCCTATGAGTGGGGCACGTTTTTCGGCGACGTCAGAAACGGGAACTTCCAGCTCTACAGCCTGACGTGGGTCGGCATATCGGACCCCGACATCTACCGCTACATCTTTCACAGCCGCTTCACCCCGCCGGCGGGCCTCAACCGCGGCCTCTACAAAAACGCGCGCGTGGACGCGCTTCTGGAAGAAGCCCACCAGTCCGATGACCCCGAGATTCGCGCCCGCGCCTACGGCGAGACGCAGCGCATCCTGAGCGAGGAGCTCCCCTACATCAACCTGTGGCACAGCGTGAACGTGGCCGTCTTCGACAAGCGCATATCGGGCTATCGGGTATATCCGGATGCGGATTTCATCTCACTGGCGAAAGCGACTCTTTCACCCCTGGCGGAGTGATAGATGCGGAAATTCCTCTTAAGGCGCGTTTTGCTGCTCATCCCCGTCCTGTGGGGGGTGACGACGCTCGTCTTCATCGTCACGCAGGTGCTGCCGGGCGACCCGGTGGACCTCATGCTGGGCGAGACCGCCCGCCCGGCACAGCGCGAACAACTGCGCAAGACACTCGGGCTGGACAGGCCCATCGGCGTTCAATACGCCGAATACATGGGCGGGCTCCTGCGGGGAGACCTGGGGAATTCACTCCACCAGAAACGAGCGGTCTCGGCCATCATCTTCGAGCGCACCTACGCTTCGGCGGAACTCACGCTCGCCTCGATGGCCGTTGCGCTGCTCATCTCGCTTCCGCTGGGAATCGCCGCGGCGCGAAGACAGGGCACGGCGCTCGACCTGGGGGCGGGCTTTCTCGCCGTGGCGGGGGCGAGCATGCCCGTATTCTGGCTCGGGCCGCTGCTCATCATCGTCTTCTCCATCGGGCTGGGCTGGCTGCCCGTCTCGGGTCGGGAAGGTAGTTTCAGCCTCGTCCTCCCGGCCGTGACGCTCGGCGCTGCGCTCTCACCGATATTGATGCGCATGACGCGCTCGAGCCTTCTGGAAGTGCTGCCGCAAGACTACATCGCCGCGGCGCGGGCGAAGGGCATCTCGGAGAGGCGGGTGCTCTGGCTCCACGCGCTCAAGAACGCGTGCCTGCCGCTCATCACCATCCTCAGCCTCCAGCTCGGCGCCCTGCTCTCCGGCGCGATTATCACCGAGACCGTCTTCGCCTGGCCCGGCGTGGGGCGGCTGGTGATCCAGGCCATCGCCGCACGCGACTACCCTCTCGTGCAGGGTTGCGTGCTGTTCATCGCCGCCGTCTACGTGAGCGCGAACTTTCTGGCCGACGTCGCCTACGCCTGGCTGGACCCGCGCGTGAGGCTCACATGAGGCGCGGCCTGTCCATTTACCTGGGCGGGGGAATCATCTCCCTTTTGCTCGTCGCCACCCTGGCCGCCCCTCTTCTCTCGCCCCAAAACCCCTACGAGATGGAACTATCCCTGGGGCTGGCGGCTCCCGAGGCGGCACACCCCTTCGGTCGGGACAAACTCGGCCGCGACATCCTGAGCCGCGTCCTCTACGGGGGGAGGACCTCGCTAATGGTGGGCTTCGCCGCCGTCTCGATATCCGTACTTCTGGGCGTCGTCATCGGAGGAATCGCGGGCTATCTGGGCGGGGTGTGGGATGAGGCGATCATGCGCGTGACAGACGTGTTCCTGGCCTTTCCGGGCATATTGCTCGCCATCGCGCTCATGTCGGTGCTCGCGCCGAGTCTTTGGAACATCGTCATTTCGCTGTCGGTCTTTGGATGGGTGGGCTACGCGCGCCTCACCCGCGCGCAGGTGCTGGCGCTGCGCGAACGCGAATTCGTTACCGCCGCCCGCGCAGCGGGCGCGGCGCCCGGGCGAATCCTCACCCGCCACCTGCTCACGAACGTCATCTCCCCGGTCATCGTGGAGGCGAGCATCGGCATGGCGGGTGCGATTCTCGCAGAATCGGGGCTCTCGTTCCTGGGGTTGGGAATACAACCGCCCGATCCGAGTTGGGGGGCGATGCTGGCCGAGGGGCGCGACTTTCTGCTCGTCGCCCCGCATCTGACGATTTATCCGGGAATCGCCATTGCCCTCACCGTCATGGGCCTGAACGTCCTGGGCGACGGGTTGAGAGACCTGCTCGACCCGACTCAGAAGAGATAGAGGAAGTACCAGCGCCGCTTTTTCTTCTTCTCTTTTTTCACGGCGGGGGCGGGAGCCTCTTGCCTGGGCGCGGACCCCGGCCCTTTTTCTCTTTTCAGTTGGGGAACGGGCTTCGGTTTGGGAATTTTGGCGATGTCGACCAATGCGCCGTGCGGAAAGGTGGTGCTGCGAACCTCCTTTTTGAAAAACGTCTCAGGCTGAACAAGGTGGCAAGCGAGGCACCGGGTAGCGGCGCGCAGCGGGCTCTTCTCGCCGTAGCGAAGTTGTTGCTTCTCGACGTGCGGGGATTCCTGGAAGCTTGCGTGCAGATGGCAGCTTTGGCAGTAGGATTTGACGACCACGTTCTCCTCCGCAAGAGGAAGAGAACCGCGCACCGCCCTTTCGATGGGCTTGCGCTGGCAGGCGGAAACGAGCAGCAAGCAGACCGCCAGCGCCATGAGCCATGAGTTCTTCATCCAGCCGCTCCCAGAAATCTACGTCCCCGAAACACCTCATTCCGCTCAGGAGCGCGCAGTATACGGACTGCGCCTGTACGCCGCAACGAAGCCGCGCGTCAGGCGCTTTCCCTGCGATTCGCCACCGTTTCACGCACATAGGTGACGATGTCCTCCATCGTCGCGCCCGGGGTGAAAATCTCGTCCACCCCCTTTTCCTTGAGAAAGGGAATGTCCTCATCCGGCACGATGCCGCCCCCGAAGAGCAGGACGTCCTCCATGCCGTGCCCATCGAGCAGTTCACGGATTCTGGGAAACAGGTGGTTGTGCGCGCCGGATAGAATCGAGAGACCCACGCAGTCGACGTCCTCCTGCATGGCGGTCGAAGCGATTTGCTCGGGCGTCTGGCGGATGCCCGTGTAGATCACCTCCATGCCGGCGTCCCTGAGAGCGCGCGCGACCACCTTGGCCCCCCTGTCATGGCCGTCGAGGCCGGGCTTGCCCACCAGCACCCGTATTTTTCTCTCGCTCATCCGCCGCCTCCACGCTTGATGCAATCCGGAAGGTTACAACCCCGATTATCCTGTAAAGAAAGCCGCGTTTCAAACGAACTCCGGGGGCGTATCGACTTTTCCCAAAAGTTTGCGTAACCTCGAAACAACCAGACAAGAGCGTTTCCGAATCACGTCGCCCCACAGGATTTTCACATGACGCCCACGCGGGAAATCTACTGGAACATCGTCTTCGGCCCCTTGATCTACCTGCTCGCCGCGGCGGCCATCGGCGTGATGTCCTACGGCATCTACCAGCGCGTGCGCCTTTGGCGGCTGGGCGGAGGGGAACTCAGAACCGATAATCCGGCGAAGCGCCTCTGGGGCGTGGTGGACGAGTTGGTGCTCCACCGCCGGATGCTGCGGGACACCTACCCGGGCCTCATGCACCTGTTCATCTTCTATGGCTTTTTCGTCGAACTCATCGCCACCTCGATGATAGCCGTCCAGGAATGGACGGGAATCCACTACTTGAAGGGAAACCTCTACCTGGGCTACTCGCTGCTGAGCGACGGCTTCGGGCTTTTGGGGATCGTCGGCATCGTGATGGCTCTCTGGCGGCGTCTGGTGATGAAGCCCGAGCGCATGAACTCGGTGCTCGACGACTATCTGGCGCTCTGGCTGCTCCTGCTCGTCTTCGTCCAGGGCTTCGTCGTGGAGGGGCTGCGCATCGCGGCGACGGAATTACGGGACAACCCGGCCCTGGCCCCCTGGTCGCCCGGCGGCTACGCGGTCGCCCTGACCCTCCAGGGGCTGAGCGTCGAAACGCTCCGGTTCCTCCACCGCATCAACTGGTGGTTCCACGCCGTCACCGCATTCGTCCTGCTCGGCTACATGGGATTCGGGAAGTTCAACCACATCTGGTACGGCCTGTTGAACATGTTCTGCAGGAACCTGGGACCCAGCGGCAAGCTGAGCTTCATCGACATCGAGGCGACGATGGAAGCGGACCCCGAGGCCATCGAAACCCTGGGCGTCGAGAAAATCGAGGGATACACCTGGAAGAACCTGCTCGATCTGGACGCCTGCACGAACTGCGGCCGCTGCCAGGACGTCTGCCCCGCCTACATGAGCGGCGTGCCGCTCAGCCCCAAAAAGCTTATCCAGGACATGAAGACCCACCTGAGCGAGGCGGGTCCGGCGGCGCTCGCGGAAAACGGAGAAGCCGCCGAGAGGCCGCCCCTGTTCGGCGAGCCCGGGGACGAACCCGCCGTGCTCGAGGAAGAACTCTGGGGCTGCCGCACCTGCGGGGCCTGCCAGCAGGAGTGCCCCGTGTTCATCGAGCACATCCCCAAGATGGTGGACATGCGGCGCTACCTGGTGATGATGGAATCCAAAACGAGCGAGGACGCGCGCCAGTTCCTGAAGTCGATGGACGAACGGCTCCACCCCTGGGTGGGCGCGCAGCATAACCGCGAGGAGTGGTACGAGGGTCTGGACGTGAAAGTCCTCGCAAGCGGCGAGAAGGCGGAATACCTCTATTGGGTGGGCTGTACGGGCTCGATGATCGACCGCAACATCGAGGTATCAAAGGCGATGGTGAAGATTTTGAGCGCGGCGGGCGTGGACTTCGCCATCCTGGGCGCGGAGGAGGTCTGCACGGGCGACCCGGCCCGGCGCGTCGGGGGCGAATTCACCTTCCAGATGTGCGCAAAGCAGAACATCGAGACGCTGAACGGCTATGAGGTGCAGAAAATCATCACCACATGCCCGCATTGCTTCAACACGTACAAGAACGAATACCCCGACTTCGGGGGAAACTACGAGGTGGTGCACCACACGCAACTCATCGCGGAACTCATCAAATCAGGAAGGCTCAAGCTCAAGAAATCGCTCGGCTCACTCACCTATCACGACCCCTGCTACCTGGGCCGCCACAACGGCGTATACGACGCGCCGCGCGAGGTTTTGCACCAGATATCGGACGGCGGCTTCACCGAACTCGCGCGCAACCGCTCGCGTTCTCTGTGCTGCGGCGCGGGAGGCGGCTACGCCTGGATGGACGACGAACCCCAAAAGCGCATCAACCACGAGCGGCTCGAGGACGTGAAGGCCTGCGGGGCCAAAACCGCCGCCGTATCGTGTCCCTTCTGCATGCAGATGTTCGACGACGCACTCAAGGCGCTCGACCCGGAGAAGAACATCCGCGCCGCCGACATCGCCGAACTCGTCGCCGAGGCGATTGAGGAATAGGAGCCGCCCGACTTCTTGTCCCGCCCGATGCGGCGTCGGCCCCGTATTTTCGTTTCGTTTCACATACTCGCCCGCCATTTTCGCGGCGGGAGTCCGCAATCCCGAGCCTTTCCGGCGTCTTTTTTTTTGAAAAACGAAATAAATAAAGAGATAATCGACCGTATCGGAGCGACGCCGACGATATCAACCCGCTCGCGAGACCGATCCGAATCAGGGCGGATGCTCCCGTACCGACGTTGGGAGGAACCGGATGAGAAACATGCTCCGGAGATTCAAAAAATTGTTCGGGGCTTCGCGCGAAGGCGAGGAACAGGCTCCGCCTTCTTTCCTGCCGGAAAGCGCGGAAATCCGCGAGGAGACGCTTGACGGACGGGAGCTCACGTCTGAGACCGAAAACGCCCGATTCCTCGGTGAAATCGTCAACCGCTCCATTCATCTGAGCCAACTCGCCGGCGAACAGGCGAAGGCGGGGGATATCGAGGGCGCCATCGAGACCGCCCGAGGCATCGGCAGCGCCCTTTTCTACGCCTCCGCCTTGCGGGAAATCGCCATCGCGCAGGCGAGGGCGGGACACATCAGCGAAGCCATCGAAACGATACGCCGAATCGACGACCCCGATGATCAGATGGAGGCGCTCAAGCACTTCTCCGCCGTTCAGAGTGGTCCCGCCGCTGCAATCGCCTCCCACACGTTGAACGCCGCACTGGAGGCTATCGAGGAGATCCGCGACGAAAAAAGCCTTTCCGAAGAAGCGTGGCGAAACGTCATGGACCTGACCGAGGCGGGAGATTTCACCGCCGCCGTTCAGAGCGCCCGCGAAATCGGCGATCCTTCCTGGCGCTCATGGGCGTTACAGGAAATCGCCACGGGCCAGGCGAATGCGGGAGACTTCCCCTCCGCTCTCAACTCCGCGGGCGGCATCAGCAAGATTCCCTACCGCTCCTGGGCCTATCGGGACATCGCCGTTGCGCAGGCCGAAGCCGGGCAAATCGACGCCGCCCTCGATACCGCGCAGCGCATTGAAGACCCCGAGGACAGCGAGCAGGCGCTGGCGGCCATCGAAGAACAAAAGGAGCAACGCGGCGACTAGCGCGTGAAACCGAGGTGTCGATTCCGGTGGACTCTTCGGCGAAGCAAGGAGGGAGTCAGGGAGCGCCCGGACCTTCGCCCCCTGTCTGGTTCGGGCTTCGGCCGCGGATTTCGACAAGTCTCCCGAAACTCTCCCGCCATTTTCGCAACGACGGGCCGGAAACTTCGGTTATTTCTTGACAAGAATGAAGCGGCGTATTGAAATGCGAATGCGGCACAAGACTCAATCCGTTTGAACCGAATCGGTGGAGAAGCCTCGTTGACGCATCATGCCTCCGGGGGGTGATGTTCCCGCATGGGGCATTGAGGAACACCCGGTGCCAAAGATATTCAGAAACCTGATGAAACGTCTCGGCATTTCCCGCGAAGGAGAGAAGTCGGTTCCGGCTGCCTCCGGCGAATCGGAGCGCACGAAGGGAACAGATACAGCCGGCCAGACGCACGAATCGGCGGATGAAATCTCCCGATACTTCGAGGAGACCACCAATAACTCCATGTCCCTTCACCGGCTCGTCTCCGCTCAGGCGGAGGCGGAGGATATCGATGACGCCATCGAGACCGCAAAGGGCATCGGCAGTTCCCTGTTTTACGCCGCCGCCCTGATGAAAATCGGCATCGCGCAAGCGCAGGCGGGACATATCCAGGGCGCCATAGAGACGATACGCCGCATCGACGACCCCGAGGATTGCGCCGAGGTGCTGAAGCACTTCTCCTACATCAAGAACATGGCCAGTCCGGAAACCATCGACGATTTAATCAGAGTCTCTATGGAAGGAATCAGAGAAATCCGCGACGACGAGGATTCCGCCCGGACATCCTGGGAAACCGCCACGAGTCTGGCCGGGAAGGGAGATTTCACCGCCGCCGTTCAGGCCGCGCGTGACATCGCCGACCCCTTCTGGCGCTCGTGGACCTTACAGGAAATCGCCACCGCGCAGGCGCTGGCGGGGCGTTTCGCCGCCGCTCTCAAATGCGCAGGCGGCATAGGCCAACCCATCTACCGCTCCTGGGCCTATAAAGATATCGCAACCGCGCAGGTAGAGGCGGGACAAATCGACGCCGCTCTCGATACCGCGCGCCGCATCGAAGACCCCGAACACCGCGCCGAAGCGACGGCGGCCATCGAAAAACTCAAGGAACAACGCGGCGAGTAGCGAGCGGCACCCCATCCCGAGTACTTACCCTGAAATCAAACGTCCGCCGATAAAAACCGCAGCCGAAGCCGCGCGGCCTTCTGTGCGCTCCGGCGCATCATCGGGGTGTCCTCAAGCGGCGTGGGCGAAGCTGGGAAGTCCGTCCGTCAGCGGGATTCGTCTTCGCGACCGGCGGGGGCGACGCGGATGTCGCCGTACCAGCCCCGCGCCGAAAGCCCGCTGTTGTCCGAGTCGGTCATGATGGCGACGTGGGTGACCTCGGTGATGTCGCGGCCGAAGTAGCGCCTGAAATCCTCGCGCATGTTCCGGCGATGGGTGCGCCACCGCCCGGCGTGGCTCGCGCCCGAATCGACGGCGACCATGCGCGCTTTTTTCGTGAAGGGGTTCGGCCAGGAGGAGCCTTCGGGCCGGCGGCTGGCCCAGACGTAGACCACCGAATCCGGGAAAGAGAGCATCCCGGCGCCGGGGGCGATGAAATACACGCGGGCGGCGAAGTCGTCCCCCTCTTTCGATAGTTCATCCGGCGGGTCGACGGGGCGCTCGACCCGCCAGCGCCAGATGAGGATCGGCGTTTTCGTGAGGTCGATCTTCCGCTCCAGAACGAGGCCGGACGCGGCCCCCTCGCTCACCGCCTCGAGGACGATTTCGCCCCCCCGGTCCCTGACGAGGCGATAGCGGGTCTCTCCCTTGAAGCTCTTGGAGCGCCAGCCTGTGAGGTCGCCCGCCGAAAATCGTCCGAGCGCTACCTCCTGCGCGCGGGGGGCGCCGGGAGCGAGCGCGAGGAGCGCGACCAACGAACCGAGGGCCACGGCGGGGAATTTACGAAAACGGTAAGGGCGCACCCGGAAAACCTCAGCGGCAAAACGGCCATATCTGATACCACGAATCGCAGCGGAACCTCGATTCGCAGCGCGCGAGCTGGGCCTGGTAGCGCCGGGCGGTCTCGGCCACCCGCTGCGCGGCGCGCCGCAGGGCGGGCTTCTTTTTCCAGGTGCCGCGCCGGTAGCCGCCCCTTCCGTCGTGGTAGGCGAGATAGAGCCTGCGCGCGTCGCGCAGGGAGATGCCCAGTTCGCGCCGGGTCTTGGCGTTGTACCAGCCGATGAAGTCGAGCGCGTCCTTCATGCTCGTCCGGCTGCTCAAGGCGCTGCCGCGCTCCGCCTTGTACTCACGCCAGGTCTGGTTCAGGGACTGCGCATAGCCCAGGGCCGTAGAGGCGCGGCCGAGCGGGATGAACAGGAACCATCGCATCGGCGGCCTCGCGTGGCTCTGGAAGCTCGATTCCTTCCACACGAACGCCATGAGCACGTGCACCGGCGTGCCCCAGCGCTTCTCGGACGCGCGGGCGTAGTCGTACCAGTCGGGCTGCTGCTCGAAAACCGCGCAGATGTTCCCCTGCCGCCTCGGCGTGGGCGTCACGCAGCCGCTTACGAGGAAAGCGAGGGCGATGGCCAAGGCGACACGGCGGCGCAAGCGCGCGCGCCATTTCCAGAGTCCGTTCGAGCGAACGAGTGAGAAAGGCATCGGCTCATCATCTCCATGACCGGGCGGAGATGCGTTTGTTGTTAATAAATGCACGGCAAAAGGTTTTGTCAATCATTTTCGCCCAAAAATGAGCGACAAACGGCTTTGTTGTTCATACGTGAGCGACAAGGCGTTTTTTTCGTCTCTATTCGGGCGGCGATGGTGCGTTTCTGCCAACGAGTGCGAAAAAACCGGCGTTTCCGATCACTTTCAGCCCAAAAGTGCTGCACAAACAAGTTTGTGTTGCATAGATGCGCCTCAAAACGGCTTTTTCCCCTCCGCAGTGTTGAGTAAATCAGGGAATGAAAGGATAGGCGATCGGCGACCTCCCCCACTTCTAACAACGCTCAGGACTTCATTTTGCCGAAGCACTCGAAGCACACGCCGCGCCGTCGGCTCAGGAATGCCCGCCGTGTTCACAAAATCAATGCTGCGGAAAATTGGACGCTCAAAGATCCAGTCCAGGGCGTGGACGGCGTAGTGGGAGCGGGTCAATTCCGCCACACGTATTTTCATGTCCTCGTAGAGGTCGAGAATGGCCCTGGCTTTGGCCAGATTGTCCTCCGCCTGCACCTTCACCCCTTCGAGAAAGAATCTGGACCAGCCAGTCCAATCTTCGTCGCGCGAGACGGCGAGCAGCCCATCATAATACGCATCGCGATGCGCTTCGAAATAGGCGCTGATGTAGAACATGGGACGGCTGATGAGACCACGCTGCCAAAGGAAAAGAGGCGCCAGCATCCGCCCCAGTCGGCCGTTGCCGTCCAGGAAAGGGTGCAGGGCTTCGAACTCGGCGTGCAGAACGGCCGCCTGCACCAGTAGAGCGGGCGTATCCTGGTGCATATATCGTTCCCAGGCGCTCATGGCCTCGTCGAGTTTCTCCGCCCCGATAGGCACGAACGTGGCGGTGTCGATGGAACATCCCGGCGGCCCGATCCAGTTGGGGATGCGCCTATACTCACCGGGGGACTTGTTCCTCCCACGCACCCCGGAAAGCAATAAGCGGTGTGTCTCGCGGATGACTCTCCCGGAAAGCGGCAACGTTTCCAACATCTTCTCTGCATTCCGCATCGCGGCGCGGTAGTTGCGTATTTCTTCGATGTCGTCACGACGTTCAGGGGAATCCACCTCCTGCCCCGCCTCGAACTCCAGCACTTCGCCCATGGTGGCCTGGGTGCCCTCGATGCGCGAGGAGAGCACCGCCTCCTGGGTAGTCAAAGGCGAAAGCAACACGCCGGGGTTGGGGATGGCGGCAAGCACGCCGTCGTAGCGCGCCAGGGCCGCGACCGCAGGGCCGAGCAGCGGCACGAGCGCTTCCCAATCGAGGCTATCCTCGGGAGGAAAACGCCCTTCATGGTAGTGAACCGGAGTCATCTATCCTATCCAAACCTCTTCATAAAACTGTTGATGATGATTTTCTCCATCGAAAAAAGCGCTCAGTCGCCCACAAACCAACTCTTGATGATACTACTTATCTCTTGATAATGAAATTGATGCCGCCCTTGCCAATCATTTTCGCCCAAAAGTGAGCGGCAAGCGGTTTTGTCGTTCATACGTGAGCGACAAGGCGTTTTTTTCGTCTCTATTCGGGCGGCGATAGTGCGTTTCTGCCAACGAGTGCGAAAAAACCGGCGTTTCTGATCACTTTCAGCCCAAAAGTGATCCACAAACAAGTTTGTGTTGCATAGATGCGCCTCAAAACGGCTTTTCTCTGCCGTGATACTGAAAATATGGGCGGTGGACGGATTTCGTATCAGTTGAGCAGATGCTTGGCGATGACCTGGCGGAGTATCTCGTTCGTCCCCTCGTAGATCTGCGTCACCTTCGAAGCCCGGTAGAAGCGCTCCACGGGATACTCGCGCATGTAGCCGTTGCCCCCGTGGAGTTGAACGCCCTCCTCCGCGTTGCGCTGGGCGGCGTCGGTGGCGAACACCTTGGCGACGGCGGCTTCGGCCGAGTAGGGCGCGCCCGCCTCCTTGAGCCGCGCCGCCTTGAGCGTCAGCAGACGCGCGCCGTGGACGCGCACGGCCATGTCGGCGAGCTTCCAGCCCACCGGCTGGTGATCCTTTATCGGCGCGCCGAACGTCTCGCGCTCGCGCGCGTAGGCCACCGAGGCGTCGAGACACGCCCGCGCGAAGCCCAGCCCCTGGGCGGCGACGATGATGCGCCCCGAATCCAGGATGCGCATCGCGAGCTCGAAGCCCTGCCCCTCATCCCCCATGCGGTTCGCCTCGGGCAGTTCCACGGCGTCGAAGCGAAGTTCCGATATCGAACACCCGTGCATCCCCATCTTGTCCTCGCTGCGCACGACCTCGAATCCCCGGGCGTCGCTCGGGACGAGAAAGGCGCTCAGCCCCTTGTGGCGCATGGCGCGATCGGTCACCGCGAAGAGAAGGCACAGGCCCGCCTGCTTGCCGCTCGTGATGAAGCGCTTGACGCCGCTTACGCGGTAGACGTCCCCCTCGCGCACGGCGCTGGTGGTGAGCGAGGCGGCGTCAGAACCCGCGCCCGGCTCCGTCAGCGCGAAGGCGCCGATGCACTCGCCGCTCGCCAGGTCGTAGAGGAATTTTTCTTTTTGCCCCTCGCTCCCGTAGAGATACAAGGGATCGCAGACCAGCGAGTTGTGCGCCGCGAAAATCGCGCTCGTCGAAGGGCACGCGGCGGCGACTTCTTCCGTCGCCAGCGCCATCGAGACGGGGTCCGCGCCGCCTCCGCCGTAGGAATCCGGCACCGTGAGGCCCATCAGCCCGAGCTCGCCCATCCCCTTCACGACCTCCGCCGGGAAGCGGCCCTCGTCTATCTCCGCCGCCACCGGGGCGATCTCGCGCTCGCAGAAATCGCGCACCATATCGCGCACCATCTTCTGCTCGTCGCTCAGGAAACCATTGTTCTGCATCACCCAAGCCTCCACGGCGAATCGCTCCGCCGCCTCCGGTTCATTCCATAGACCCGACCTTTCAGGCCGACAATGTAGCAGGGCCTTGCCCGAAAATCACCTAAGCGGCATCATGGGGCGAAAATCGAAAGTTATGTCAGTTCACCCACCGGGATGATTCCCCGGAATCCCGAAGGCTGCGTACAGGCGCACAAGGAGAAGACCATGACGGACAACATAGGCGTCCTCACGAGAGAGGACGTGCTCGATAGCCTCAATAACCTGCGCGCGGCGCAGGAGGTCGATTATTCGGCGTTTTATTCGAGCCACCTGGGCGGCGTGGTGACGGACCCCGCCCTGATGGTCATCCCCTTCGACGACCACATGGTCCACCGGGGCCACGGCATCTTCGACACGGCGGCCATCATCGAGGGGAAGATCTATGATCTCGAAAACCACCTGGACCGCTTTATCCGATCGGCGGAGGCGTCCAAGCTCGAACTGCCGAGCCGAGAGGAGATGCGCGAGATCGTCATCCGCACGAGCGCGCTCTCGGGCCGCCGCGAGGGATCCATCCGCTACTGGGCCTCCTCGGGAACCGGAAATCTCGGGCTGATACCCGCCGGAGACGCCAAGCCCGCCTTTTTCGTGATGATCTTCGGCGGACTCGATTATCCCGAGCGCTACTACGCCGAGGGGATGCGCGTGATGACGACCACCTACCCCATCAAGCCGCCGCTCTACGCGGTCACCAAGAGCACGAACTACCTGCCCAACACCCTCATGCAGATGGAGGCGAAAGAAGGCGGCCTCGACAACGGCATCTTCGTGGACGAGGCGGGCAACGTGGGCGAGGGCTCGAACATGAACTGCGCCTTCGTTACGGCGGGCGGCGTGCTGCGCCATCCCAGATTCGACAACATTCTCTCGGGCTGCACCGTGAAGCGCCTGCTCGAACTCGCGAGCCGTCTGGTGGAGCAGGGCGTCATCAATGACGTGGTGGTGGATGACATCCCCGCCGCCGAGGCCAAGGCGTCCGCCGAGATGATGCTCATCGGAAGCTCGATATACGTCGCCCCCGTCGTGCAGTGGGACGATCAGGTCATCGGGGACGGAAAACCCGGCCCCGTGACGAAGGCGATGCGCGAGTTGCTCGAAGAAGACATGCGCTCGGGCGAGGGAATGCTCATCGACGTGCCGTATTAGCCGGCCCGAGGTTCGCAAGGCTGTTGCGATAAGCCCTTTGGGGCTGTAGAGAAAGTCCTGAATTCGTGATTCGACGAATGGAGCCGACCGGGGAGGAGTATCCGTAGGGACAGGCCTCCGTGCCTGTCCGAGGTCGCGACCTGTAGATAGCCCCGAGGAAGGGTTGTGACTACAAGAGGCGGTGCGGTTTTGTTCGTCATTCCGGCAAAAGCCGCCGCACCGACCTCACCCTGAGTAGCCGCCGAAGGCGGCGTATCGAAGGGCGCTCCCTCGATACGGCGCGCGAGCGCGCCTACTCGGGATGAGGGAATTGTGTCATCGCGGGTCGGACCCAATTTATGAGGGGCTGTTGAAATACCTCTTTCGGATCGGACCGAACCTCTCCCCCCTAGGCCAGGATGTCAATATGCGTGTAGGGGTCGCATATATGCGACCCGCATTGTGAAGGCGAAAAGGCAGGGCCGCATGATATGTCAGACATATATGTCTGACCTACAATGCCATCGCGTTTTGCGTTGCAGGACAGGCACAGGGGCCTGTCCCTATAAACCTTCTACTTGCAGGCTCCCCATCCGGAAGACCTTTTCAACAACCCTCTATGCCTACTTTTTCTTCGGCGGGGCGTGGATGGCCTCGCCGTGCACGTCCAATGCCGCCTCCATCACGGCTTCCGAGAGCGTGGGGTGGGAATGGATGGTGCCGGCCAAGTCCGAGGCGGTGACGTTGTGCCGCATGGCGACGGCGGCCTCGTGCACGATGTCGGCGGCGTGCGCGCCCACGATGTGAACGCCCAGAATGGCGTCATCGCCCGCGTCGGCGATGACCTTCACCTCCCCTTCCAGCGCGCGTTCGGCCTGCGCCTTGCCCAGGGCGCGGACCGGGAATTTGCCCACGCGCACCGCGCGCCCCGCCTTCGTAGCCTCGTGCTCGGCCATTCCGACGACGCCGATCTCGGGATGCGTGAAGATGCCCGCCGGAATCGCGCGGTAATCCATCCGTATCTCTGCGCCCATGGCGTTCTCGGCCGCGGCGACGCCCTCCGCGGAGGCCACGTGCGCGAGCATGGGTTCGCCCACCACGTCGCCCGCCGCGTAGACGCCGGAGACGTTCGTCTCCATCATGTCGTTCACCTTGATTTCGCCGCGGGGCCCGAGCTCGACGCCGATTCGCTCAAGGCCCAGGCCGTCCGTGTTCATCGTCCGGCCCACGGATACGAGCACCAGATCCGCGCGCTCCTCCTCCTCCGAACCCTCGAAGCCGGCGGCCATCTCGCCCCCATCGCGCGAGACGGAGGTTATCTTCTCGTTCAGGCGCACCTTGATCTTCTGCTTTCTGAGTTCGCGCGCCATGAGTTTCGAGACGTCCTCGTCTCCCAACGGCAGGACGCGGTCGAGCAATTCCACCATCGTAACCTCCGCGCCCAGTTCTCTATAGAGACACGCGAACTCACAGCCGATGACGCCCGCGCCCACGATGAGCACTTTATCGGGGAGTGTTTTCAAGTGAACGGCCTGTTCGGATGAGATGATCCGCTCGCCGTCGATGGGAAAGGCGGGAATCTGCGCGGGCCGCGAACCCGTGGCGATGATGATCTTGTCGGCGGATATGATCTCGTGCGCCCCGTCTTTTCCGCGCACGGAAATCCTGCCCGTCTCCAGAATCTCGGCCTCGCCCGCCACGTGGCCCACCCCGTGGGCCTTGAACAGCCCGCCGATTCCGCGCACGAGGCCTGCGACTATCTTGTCCTTGCGCTCGACCATGGCGGCGAGGTCGGCGCGCACCTCGCCGGTGACCTCGATGCCGTAGGCGTCCGCGTTCTTGATGTTCCGGTAGACTTCCGCCGCGGCGATCAGGCTCTTGCTCGGGATGCAGCCCCAGTTCAGGCAGGTGCCGCCCAGTTCGCCGCGTTCGACCACCACGCAGTTTCCCCCGCCCTGGGCGGCGCGCACGCCCGCCACATAGCCCGCCGGGCCGCCTCCGATCACCGCCACGTCATACGCCGCCATGCTCCCTCCCTCGGGTGTCGCTGTTCTCGGGCGAGAATTCCCGGCCCATTAGACCAAGGTTCCGCGCTGATGCCAAACGGGGCTGTTAAAGCCCCCCTGACAAGGGATTGTTGAAAAAGCGCCACCTCGCTCAGTCGATTCCTCCCTCATCGGTCGGTATCGAACACCGCCGTCATTCCGGCGAAAGCCGGAATCCATTCTCAAGCGGAATGACAATGCTTTGTCTTTTCATCTCCTAGTCGTTGGCGAGAAGCAATCAGAAGCCAAAAAACAAAGGCAAAGCAAATGGATTCCGCAAACCCTCCCTCCCCGGTCGGGTCTGACATCGGAATGGCGAACAAAACCGCACCGCCTCCTGTAGTGACAGCCCCTCCTCGGGGCTGTCCCACAAGTCGCAACCTCGGACAGGCGCAGGGCCTGTCCGCTACAGCCCCCTCCCCGGTCGGCCAACATGCGACGAATCGCGAAACCAGGGCTTTTTCAATAACCCATTACGGGTGGGGCAGTCTCCAAGTATACAAACTTAACATCAGGCCCAATATGTGCCATGATTTTCAATTCCTTAGTGGCAGGCGTTCGCCTGCTTGCCGGAGGGCAGGAAGATGAACTCACAGCATGACAAGAACCGGGCTGCATACAACGCCATGAAGGAAGAAATGGAGGCTGAACACTTCGGAAGGGCGGCATTGCTCCATGACGGGGAAATTGTGGAAATTTATAACGATAGCGGTGACGCATATGCGATCGGTTGCGAGAAATTCGGTCTTGGCAATTTCTCAATCGAAAACATCGGTGAACCGCCGATATCTCTCGGCGTTTTCACCATGTGCCTGCCCAAATCCTAAGCCAACAAAACACTAGATGCCTACGTTCCGGGGTCGGGTGGAAAACAGAGAAGTCTGCCTGTTTGTCGCCATTTCGATCGGGAGCCCGCCATCGGCGCGGACCGAGCCTAAATCTTATCCGGCAATACTGGATACGGGCGCGCAAGGCACCATGATATCCCAGAAGGTGGTCGATGAAGGAAAACTGTCCAGCATCGGTTTGACCGATATCATCCCCGTCAGCGGGAATCCAATCCAAACCGAAAAATACAGGGTGAGGGTCGACATCCCGATTGGAGAGCAATTGGAGACATCGGGAGGAGGAACCGGCCCATGGCTCAATCTACGAGGCAAGGAAATCGAAGTTTCCTTGCTTCCGTTCCAGCCCAATAATTTCGACGTATTGCTCGGCATGGATTTTCTGTCGGAAGTTCACTTTACCATGTACAAGGACGAATTCATCCTCAGTATTTGATGATCCTTTTGACGAGCGCTTGCCATACGGCTTTGTCCGGTGTGGGGAGGTGACGGCGCTCTTCGATATGGCGATCACTGCTCCTCGCTTTGCTCCTGTCCAAGTCGCAGGATACGCCTCCGATCACCGCCGCTTCATACGCCGCCATGTTTCCTCCTTTGAATAAGGCGATCCAAGAACCGAAACCCAAGCCCATTAGACCAAGGTTCCGCCCCGATGCCGAATGGGGGGAGGGATTCAGACTAAATCCACTCGGAAGCAACCTTGACAAGGAAAACTGAATAATGTAGCTACAATGAGGCTACACGCAAAGGGGGACGCTATATGCCGACGGATACAGTCGTACGCGCCCGAATCGACAGCGAGACCAAGGCCCGCGCCACCGAGGCGCTGAACGCCATGGGCCTTTCGGTTTCCGATGCGATTCGCCTGCTCATGATGCGCGTGGCGGAGGAGCGAAGGCTGCCCTTCGTCGTCCGCGCGCCGAATCCCGCCACCCGCAAGGCGATGAAAGAACTCGACGAGGGCAAGGGGGAGCGCTTCGACAGCGCCGAGGAATTGTTCGAGGATCTGGGCACCTAGTTTAATACTTGCTTCCACTCCCTTCCTTTGAAGAAATGTATCCCCAAAGAGACCGATTACGCTTTACGATAGATCGCAGAATGCGTCATTCTTCGGGTGGTCTGCTTGGGTCCAGTAAAGGAGAACCTGAATGCCGTGCGCTGGGATTAAAGTAAATTCGGGCGATTCGTTTACCATTATCCCGTGTCAGTTTTCATCTAATTATCCAGAAAATGAGTTGATGGAAGTGGACGGCAAACAATTGTGCCACTTTCACGCACCGCTTGAAGATAACAGCGGCAATCTCACAGAAAAGGGAAAATGGAGGCAAGATAAAAATCAGAAATTTTATGCGGAAATCTCGGAATTGCGAGAAAAACTCCTAAATTCAGCAGACGATCAAGTATTAGATTTAAGTGGTATTGTTTTTCCCGGTTATGTGAATTTTCAAGGACAAAAATTTCCTGAAGTTGATTTTTCTAATGCCCGATTCAGTGGTGTTTATGCCAATTTCAAAGGCGCTATCTTCAAGGGATATGCCAAATTTCACCAGGCTATTTTCAGCGTTCATGCGGAATTTCGAAACGCCACATTCGAAAAGGACGCGGACTTTTTTTCTGCACAATTCAAAAAAAAAGCTGAATTCCGCTGCACCAAATTCATGGGTGGAGACGCTGATTTTCGAAAAACCGAATTCAACGAGCAGACAGACTTCAAAAATGCCTATTTCAAAGAAAACGCTTATTTCACTTCTAAAGGAAATAGCAATCATGCAAATTCTTTTCAAGACGTGGTTGATTTTTCTGGTGCAAAATTTCTTTGTAAAGCTATTTTTGACAATCGAAAATTTCTACAAGAAACCATCTTCAAAAATTGCACCTTCCATAAAGCACCTCGTTTTCATAACTGTCAGCTTCACCAGGATACAAATTTCACGGACGCGGATTTTCGGGACACGAAAAGCGACAAGGCGATTGGTGCATATCAAACGCTGAAACTGGACATGGAGGAAAAAAGGGCGCGGCAGGAGCAGTTGATGTTTTACGCCCTAGAGATGAAGAGCAGGCGGCATACGGAAAAAAAGAAGCTGGTCAAATTCCTTTCATGGCTATACGAGGTAACGTCCGATTACGGACAAAGCATTTCTCGCCCATTGCTATGGCTGGGAGGTTCTTATTTAATTTTCGCGACTATTTACACAATCTTTTTCAACGAACTTCTCATAGAACGCTTGGTAAATGCAGATAATTTGCATTTATTTTTTAGCTTTAGTCTGGAGCAGATTATTCGCCCATTCGGCGCGTTGGATTCTTCTTCATTGTCCGAGTTTCTCAAAAAAGTTTGCTCTCCAAATCTTTTGACCCTGCGCCTCATCGCAGGTCTTCAATCGCTCTTGAGTCTCTTGCTTCTGCTCCTGAGCGCTCTCGCTGCGCGCTGGCGCTTCAAGATCGGGTGAGGAAGCGGGACAGATGCGGAACAACTACCCCGCCGCCGGCATTGCGAAACACATTCTGGAGCACATGTAGTTATGTCCACGATTTCCAGCATCGAATGGACCGAGATGACATGGAACCCGGTGACCGGCTGCACGAAGATCAGCCCCGGATGCAAGCACTGCTACGCCGAGAGGATGTCGAAACGGCTACAGGCCATGGGAATGAATAAATACAAAAACGGATTTTCCATAGCCACCCACGATTCATCTCTCGATGAACCATTGAGGTGGAAGAAACCGCGCCTCGTCTTCGTCAACTCCATGTCCGATCTGTTTCACAAGTCAGTGCCGTCCGGTTTCATCGAGTCCGTTTTCGAGGTGATGAACCGCGCGCCTCGGCACACGTTTCAGGTACTCACCAAGCGGCCGAACCGCGCCGCTCTGCTCGGCAGGAGGCTGAACTGGACGCCCAACATCTGGCTCGGCGCGAGCATCGAATCCGAAAAATGGCTCGGGCGTCTCGCGCCGCTCAGGGCAACCGGCGCGCGGACGAAGTTCCTCTCCCTCGAACCCCTGCTCGGCCCCTTGCCAAGCTTGAATTTGACGGGCATCGACTGGGTGATCGTCGGTGGGGAGTCCGGGCCGGGCGCGAGGCCGATGGAGCCGGACTGGGTGAGGGAGATTCGCGACAACTGCGTACACAGCGGCACGCCCTTTTTCTTCAAGCAATGGGGCGGCGTATTCAAGAAAAAGACGGGCCGTGTGCTCGACGACAGAACGTGGGACGAAATGCCGGAGGCGGCGCGATTGCGCACGGACGAGACATGCGGATAATCCAACACCCGCCCTAACCCCCGAACACGTCCCTCAACTCCGATATCCTGAGCAACAGCATGAGCGGCTCGCGATCCGAGAACGCGCGGAAGCCGAAGCGCTCGTAAAAATTCCCGGCTCTCTCATCGAGCGCCTGGACGATGACGGCGCGCGCGCCGATGAGGTCCACCGCCGCCAGGGCTCTCCGGCATGCGTCTCCGATCAGATCGCCGCCCAGACCCCTGCCCTGATAGTCCAAATCCACCGCGAGCTGTCCGAGAAGGATCACCGGAATCGGTTCGGGCATGTTTCTGCCGACGCGAGAGGAAACCCGCCGCCTCTCCACCGAGCCGGCAGCGAGGCTGTAAAAGGCGACCACGCGCCCGCTCTCGCATACGACATACGTCCGCGCGCCGCCCTTCGACTCGTTCAGCCTGCTCTTGCTTTTCAGCCAGGCGTCGAGGCTCCGCGCGCCGGAGTCGAACCGCGATACGTCGTGGTGCGCGCCCAGCGGCTCGGGCCCCGTCAACTCTCCCACAGCGGCCTGCGCATGAGGCGCTCGCGCAACCGGTCGTTTGGTTCGGCGGGCGCTTCGAGGGCCGCCAGAAACGCATCGAAGGCTTCATCGTCGAGCGCGATGACGGGCCGCTCGTTCAGCGTCTCTATCGCCGCCGCCTCGCTCGCCCTGAGCACGAACTCGGTGCGCGTGACGCCCCGAATCTCCGCGGCCCTGTCAATAAGCGCCAGGCGTTCGTCTTTCACCCTGAGATTCATCTGGCCCATTCACCGCCTCTCCCGGTTGCTGGACATGGATTTGCGCAACCCTTGATGTATAGCGTTTGCATATACGATTGTCAAGACATATCGCCCCTCGCCTCTTGAATCGAAACCAACCCACTGGCAAGGGGTTGTTGAAAAAGCTATCCCTCTCGCATCAACCACGTTTTACCCGTAGGTCAGACATATATGTCTGACATATCATGCGGCCCGGCTTTTTTCGCCTCTCCGGCGGCGGGCCGCATGATATGCGGCCCCTACAGTCAAACCCAATCGGCAAGGAAACATGGACAGGCACGGGGGCCTGTCCCTACGGCTAACGCGGCTTTGTCCGTCATTCCGGCTTGCGTCGGAATGACGGACAAAGCCGCAAACGCTCCCCACTGGGCGACAATGCCTGTTAAGGAGGGAGTAATTGTAAACATGCGTAGCGTGACCTTGAAGAAATCCCCTCTCCACTCGACACCATCTCCATCAAAATATATATTATAGATATAATCTTTTGAGAGGAGGATAATTGCATGGGTGCGAAATCGCACATCGCCAAATGGGGCGACAGCCTGGCCGTCCGCATCCCGAAGCCCATCGCCGAGCAATGGGGCGTCCGGGAAGGTTCGGCCATCGAGATGAGCGCGCGCGGCGACCGGGTGGTGATGCGCAAGAGAGGCTACCGGCTGGCCGACATGCTCGCCGAGATGAACGCGGACAACCTCCACGCCGAACAGGACGCCGGCACGGCGCAGGGCGCCGAGGCGTGGTAGCGAGACGGGAAGTTACCGGCGCGGACTACGTTCCGGGCAGAGGCGACGTCGTCTGGCTATCCTTCACCCCCCAGGCCGGACACGAGCAGGCGGGCCGCCGCCCCGCGCTGGTCGTCAGCCCGCGAAGCTATAACGAGAAGAGCAGTCTGGCGCTGTTCTGCCCCATCACTTCGAGAGCCAAGGGCTATCCCTTCGAGGCGGCGCTGCCCGCCGATGGCCCGGTCACGGGCGTGGTTCTCGCCGATCAGGTGAAGAGCCTCGACTGGCGGGCCAGAGGCGCGCGCCTGGCGTCCAAAGCTCCGCCGCGCGTGGTGGGCGAAGCGCTGGAAAAACTGGCCGTCCTCCTGGAGCAGGACTGAGGCGGGCGCATCTGCGATAATCCATCGACGAGCGGATTATGCTATAATCGCGGGAAACGAAAACCGCGCGCCGCTCCGCCCTGTCGGCGCAGCCTCTTCGGGGATACGACATGAAAGAAGGCATGAGACCCGGCGACCGCCTGCCCTATTCGGCCATCATCGATCGCAAGCCGCTCAAACTTCCCGAAGGCGCGCGCCTGGCGCTCTGGCCCGTCCTGGCGCTGGAGGTGTGGGACATCGTGCGGCCCATGGCGCGCATGGTGATACCCCCGCCCCAGGGGACGCCGATGCTCCCCGATCATCCCAACTGGAGCTGGCACGAATACGGGATGCGGGTCGGCGTGTGGCGCATCAAGCGCATGCTCGACGATCTGGGCGTGCGCCCGACGGTGACGCTGAACGCCCGCACCTGCCTGGAGTATCCGCGCGTCGCCGGTGCGTGCCTGGAAGCGGGCTGGGAGTTCAACGCCCACTCCTACGAGCAGGTGCCGATGCACAAGCTCGACGACGAGCGCGCGACCATCGACAAGTGCATGGGCATCATCACGGATTTCTGCGGCAAGAGGCCGCGCGGCTGGTTCGGACCGGGGTTGACCCAGACGTATAAGACGCTGGATCTGCTCGCCGAGGCCGGTATCGAATACATCGGCGACTGGGTGCTCGACGACCAGCCGGTGCACGTGAAGACGACGGCCGGCAAGTCGGTCGTGGCGCTGCCCTACAACTACGAGCTCCACGACATCGTGAGCATGGCGATCCAGTATCACGAGTCCCGGGTCTTCCGCGACCGCGCGATTGATTACTTCGAGACCGTTTACGCCGAAAGCCACGAATCCACCAAGGTAATGTCGGTCGCCATGCACCCCTACCTCTCGGGTTCGCCGCACCGGATCAAATACGTGCGCGAGACCTTCGAGCATATCCTCTCCAAGCCGGGGGTGGTTTGCTGGGACGGCGAGCAGATTCTCGACTGGTTCCTGAAAGAACGCCCGGCGCCGAAACCCCGCAGGAGCCGCGCCGGGAGGAAAAGTACCTAGCCCGACGACGACGCGGTCCGGCGCCAGTCGCCCGCAGCGTCGCCGAACCGGCCTGCCGGGAGCGCCCGGAAACCGAAGCGCTCATGGAGGCTTCTCGTCCGTTTCTCCCTCGAAGAAGGTTTCTTTCCGGCGACGCCGCCGAAAGATACGCCGAAAGACACGCCATTCACGGACACGGCGGATACGCGGGGGGAGGCGTCTTTGGGGCGAACGCCCGGCAATCTCCGCGCCGCCCCGGCCGCTCGAACCACGCATTTCCCCGCAGTTGCGGGTTCCGGGGCGGCGTATCATTCTCCCGCTCGACGCGACGCCGATCCGGGAACCGCCCCGCGAGAATCCCCCGTCGCGCCGTCCGGGCGCGCGGGAGAGGGCGTCACCGGGACGGGCGCCGGGCGGCGAAATCGAGACGAATCAATTCTGAAAAATAAGATAAAATTGGATAAATTCACGACGTTTTTCGATAAATTTCCGGCGTTTTTCCCGGGGCGTCCGGGGCGTTCTCGGGGGCGTTCTCGCGCGATGCAGGCGCCCCGGCCGGCGGCTCCGCAATCCGGGTTCAGGCGCCCCGGCGCCGATCGGAGGGCGCGCCGCCGCTTCCGGATGCGAGGCGGCGGGAGACGGCGGGGCGGTTTTCGGCCGCCGTTTCCCCCTCTCGCGCCGGTTATCCACAGAAAAACACAACATTTGGTGATAACGTGTGGGTAACCTCATATATTTTGTGTATATTCGTTTTTGGGGTATTGACAGACGGGGGCAAAGCATACTACATTTAGTGGCACGGCTTGATTTCGTCATACCAAATGTATCCCCACCACGGCGGGGCGCTCTTGCGGAGGAGGCTGGCAGTGGAGTTTGAGAGGCATTTCACCCGGGACGGAGATGAAGCATACCGCGGCATCCGCTTCGCGCCGCGCGCCTCGCGCATCACCAACCCGGACGGCTCGGTCGTCTTCGAGGCGAAGGACATCATGGCGCCGGAGAACTGGTCCCAGGTGGCCGTCGACATTCTGGCGCAAAAATACTTCCGAAAAGCCGGCGTCCCCGCCCATTCGAAAAAAATTCCCGAAGACGGCGTGCCCGAGTGGCTCCAGCGCTCGGAGCCGGACACGGAGAAACTCGAGTCCCTGCCCGAGGAAGAGCAATTCGGATGCGAGCGAGACGCCCGGGACGTTTTCCACCGCATGGCGGGGTGCTGGACGTATTGGGGCTGGAAACACGGCTATTTTCATACCGAAGAAGACGCCAAGGCGTTTTACGAGGAGCTTTTATACATCCTGGCAAGCCAGATGGCGGCTCCCAACTCGCCGCAGTGGTTCAATACGGGCCTCCACTGGGCCTACGGCATTACGCGCCCCGCACAAGGCCATTTCTATTGCGACCCCGAAACCGGGGAAATACGCCGCTCCACCAACGCTTATGAGCGTCCCCAGCCCCATGCGTGCTTCATACAATCGGTGAGAGACGATCTCGTCAACGAGGGCGGGATCATGGACCTATGGACGCGCGAGGCGCGCATCTTCAAATACGGCTCGGGAACCGGCACGAATTTCTCGAGCCTGAGGGCGGAAGGCGAATCCCTCTCGGGAGGCGGAAAAAGCTCCGGCCTGATGAGTTTCCTCAAGATTGGGGACCGCGCCGCCGGCGCCATCAAGTCGGGCGGCACGACGCGCCGGGCGGCGAAGATGGTCACGCTCGACATCGACCATCCCGACATCGAGGAATTCATCAACTGGAAGGTGAATGAAGAACAGAAAGTAGCCGCCTTGGTATCAGGCAGCAAGATGTGCAACCGGCATATGAACGCCATTCTCGGAGCTTGTCTCGAGGGGAAGAACCTGGGCTTGAACGGCACCTTCCACCAGCCGGACAAGAACCCATCACTCGCCAAGGCGGTACGCGCCGCCAGATTCGCCGGCGTTCCGGACAACTACATTCATCGCACCCTTCAACTCGCGCGACAAGGCGTCACCGAAATCGAGTTCGAGGAATTCGACACGAATTGGGAGGGCGAGGCCTACACTTCGGTATCCGGGCAAAACTCAAACAATTCCATACGCGTATCAGACGGGTTCATGAAAGCCGTCGAGAAAAACACGGATTGGAGCCTGATTCGGCGCACCGATGGGGAAATCGCCGGCTCCGTCAGCTCCAAAGAGCTTTGGGATCAGATTGGATATGCGGCGTGGTGTTGCGCAGACCCCGGCCTCCAATTCGACACGACCATCAACGACTGGCACACGTGCGCCACCGATGGACGCATCAACGGCTCTAATCCCTGCTCCGAATACATGTTCCTCGATGACACCGCATGCAATCTTGCGTCGATGAACCTCATGAAATTCCTGGATACCGAAAAGAACCATTTCCAGATAAAAGACTACCGCCACGTTATTCGGTTATTAACGGTCGTCCTCGAGATTTCAGTGCTCATGGCGCAATTCCCCAGTGAAGAAATAGCCAAGCGCTCACATGAATACCGAACCCTGGGGCTTGGATACGCCAACCTCGGCACTGTTTTAATGGTTCTCGGTATTCCTTACGATTCGCCGGAAGCGGAAGCATGGTGCGGCGCTCTCACATCCATCATGACTGGCTGCTCGTACGCCACCAGCGCCGAGATGGCCGGAGAACTAGGCGCTTTCGCAAGGTACCAGGACAACCAAGAGCATATGTTGCGAGTTCTGAGAAACCACCGCCGAGCAGCTTATTCAGTGCCTGAAGCCGAATACGAAATGCTCTCGAAAACACCAAAAGGAATCGTTGCCGAAATCTGTCCCCACTATCTTCTCCAAGCGGCACGAGAGGCATGGGATGACGCGTTGGCCATCGGCTACCGAAACGGTTACCGGAATGCGCAAGCCACCGTCATCGCGCCGACGGGCACCATCGGCCTGGTGATGGATTGCGATACAACGGGAATCGAGCCGGATTTCGCTTTGGTGAAATTCAAAAAACTGGCCGGAGGCGGTTATTTCAAGATCATCAACCAGTCTGTTCCTCTTGCCTTACGGCATCTGGGCTATGACGACGAAGAGATACGCGAAATCGTCGCCTACTGCCGAGGGCGCGGCACCCTCACGAATGCGCCTCATATCAATCCAGAATCTCTGCACGCAAAAGGATTTACCAGCAAGACCCTCGAAAAGGTGGAAGCCGCGCTTGAAGGGGCGTTTGAAATTCAGTTCGCCTTCAACAAATACTCCCTAGGTGAAGACTTCTGCCGTGAGCAATTGGGGCTCGATGAAGCGCAAATCGCCGACTGGAATCTGAATCTGCTCGAAGCCATCGGTTTCACTCCGGAACAAATAACCGAAGCGAATGATTTCGTTTGCGGCAAAATGACGCTCGAGGGCGCACCCAATCTAAAAGAAGAGCATCTGGCTGTTTTCGATTGCGCGAGCAAATGCGGGCGCGAAGGCAAGCGCTTTATCAGCCCCTTGGCGCATGTTCGGATGATGTCGGCGGCGCAGCCTTTCATATCGGGCGCCATCAGCAAAACCATCAACATGCCCGTTGAATCGACGATTCAAGACATATTGGATATCTATCATGAATCGTGGCAACGGATGACCAAAGCCATTGCGATTTACCGTGACGGCTCGAAACTAAGCCAACCGCTTTCCGCGCAAAGCGAGGCGGAACTCTTTTGTGATGTCGGCGAGGAAGAAACAACTTCCCAAAGCGCTCCGGTTCACGTAGCCCAACAGATCGTGCGCCGGATTATTTACCAATCCAGAAGACGCAAGTTGCCCACCCGCCGTGGTGGATACACGCAAAAAGCCGTCATCGGCGGGCACAAAGTGTATCTTAGAACCGGCGAGTACGAAGATGGTTCTATCGGCGAAATTTTCATAGATATGCACAAAGAAGGCGCCGCTTTCAGAAGCCTCATGAACTGTTTCGCCATCGCAATTTCGCTGGGACTCCAGCACGGCGTTCCCCTGGATGAATTTGTGGACGCCTTCGTCTTCACGCGCTTCGAACCCGGGGGCATGGTCTCGGGCAACCCGCACATCAAGATGAGCACATCCATCATCGATTACATCTTCCGTGAGTTGGCGGTTTCATATCTCGGACGCCACGACCTTGCGCAAGTCGTTTTGGAGGATCTGAGAAGCGACACCATTGGGCGCCCACAGGAAGAGATTCCCGAATTCGACGCCGAGGAAGAAGAAGCGATTCAAACCGTATTTCCAGGAGCGGATACGAGCGCACCACGCAGTGACCGGGTAAGTTTGAACTATGAAAAAGAATCCGCCCACGCTTCCCTGACGCCGGTAACAGAAACAGGTTCCGCTCTCGATTCACGTATCGAAGAAGCCCGCGCCAAAGGTTACGAGGGTGAGGCATGCAGCGATTGTGGTTTGTTCACCTTGGTAAGAAACGGCACCTGCCTGAAATGTATGACATGTGGCGCGACGAGTGGATGCTCTTGAAATAACTTACCCGTCGTGGGGGAAACGGGCGGACTCTGCGACGGGACGAGAGTCGGGGGAGAATCCTCGGTGGGTTGTCCCCCGACTCTCACCAAAAATGGAATTTTAGCGAATTCTCTTGCTGCGGGGGAAACGGGCGGACTCTGCGGCAGGACCGGGAGCCGAGGATAATACACCTCGGGGGTTGAGTCCTTGGCTCCCACTATTAAGTTGAATAAGGTTCCCTGCTGCGGGGGAAACGGGCGGACTCTGTGGCAGGTCGAGAGCCGGTGAAGTCTCCTGGGGGGAGTTCTTCATCGGCTCTCCCTTTCCCGCTTGACACCCGGAGTTCCTTCGCCTACCTTCAAGTTCCTTTGTGGGGGTGTAGCTCAGATGGGAGAGCGCGTGGATCGCACCCACGAGGTCAGGGGTTCGAATCCCCTCACCTCCACCAGCGCAATTTCCTGAAATTCAATCCCACACGTCAAGCATAGCGAGAGCCGCCTCTCGCGTCCTCATCCCTTCTCGTACTCCACGCTTTTCCGCCATCTCGTTCATGCATGAAACGACGCCGTCTTCCCATGTGCTCATCACATCACCAATGCGCGCGCTCATGGCTCCGACCGCCGCCACCGCAATCCCCTCTCGCGCCAGATAGGGAAAAGAAGCGATACCGGAATCATCTTTTCCCCGTCCCGCGTCATTCGCAATCACACCTCTAAGATTGAGCTTAATGACATGGGGGACGAGAGTGAGCCCGCAATGTGACGCTTGAATAAAAACATCATCTGGCCTTGGTTCCTGCATAGAGCGCAAGACGGGAATTCCCCATGAGGCACGTATATTACCATTCGGAAATTGCTCTAGTTCATATATTCTATCATCTAGGCTTTCTTCGACAATCACTTTCCGTCCTTCTTCGGCATCGAGCAAATAATCCGATGCCTCAGCAATGGACTGACCAATTTCAACACCAAGAGTTTGCGCTACTTGATTCGCATGGCCGACTACGCCTTCATAAACAGATTTTCCTACGGCGAGTCTGGCGGACATGGTCTCACACGCCACTGCAGGCACGTGATAATTCTGAGCCAAGTGAAGACCGCTGATCCCTGCATCGTCCTTTCCAACTCCTGCAGCATGGGCAATAATTGCCCTCACCCCTAACCGCATTGCCCAGGCAATCGTCATTCGTGCAGCGTAAGAACCCGCAACGAGAACGTCCCTTCTCCCAACCTTCTCGCCAAAATACGTCATCGAATCCGCCGAAAGAATACGGCCGCGCACGTCTTCATCATGAATCGTCTGTTCATCCATCGTCATCATATTTTCTTTCGCAAAGCGTGAAGCAAAATGGGTATATTGCAGATATGCCAGATGAAAAAATCGCCCGGCTGATATCTCAACCGGGCGTTGAATGATTTTCTCCTGCCAGAAGCTAGTAATCAGCAGGAGCAATTCCCCCTTCGCCGTCACTCAAAAAAGAGAAATCGACACTTTCATCGTCGTCAGACACATCATAATCCAAATCCGTTGGCAATACGTCTCCAGACTCAGCAAAAAACTCATGGTCCAAGACAACATCACTTTCATTGAACTCGATCATTTCTTCCTCATCCCATGGGCGGTTCGATACGAATTTGCCTGGGTTTCGCCACAGGCGACACCACAAAGCGCGGGAGTATACAAAAATCATCAAAAAAAGCAACACTTTTTTATGTATAAGTTCTTATTTTTCAACTGATAAAAGAGGGAATGAGCTTCAGATAACCTTGGATAGAACTTGCATGGCCCCGCACGCGCATAAGCACAAAGAGCCTACACCAAATGAGAAAATGCTCGCTCGAAAAATGGTTAGACGAGAAGGTCTGTTTCTACGCCATGTCTTCCGCTTGAAATTCGATTCGACCCCCAGGTGGTTCCACCACCAAGTGAAGCGCCTCGGCCAGTCTTCCGGAAAGATGCCACATGCCACAAATAAAAGTGAGTTCCACTATCTGCCTATTTGAAAAGTATTTTTTCATCTCACTAAACGCGAAATCGTTATGCTTCGCCGTTAACTTCGAAACCTCATCCGCCCAGCGGATAACGGCTTTTTCCTTATCATCAAACAAATCGCTGTCTTTCCAATTATCGCTTTCCAACAGATTGATTTGATCCTGCGTAAGACCCAGAGCTCGACCGAGCTCCACGTTGTGCCCGATTCAGTTGTTACACTCCGTCAATATCGCCGTTTTGACGATGACGAGCTCCATGAGTCGGATGTAATCGGACTCCGTCTTCAATCGATTCGTACGGAGCTTTTGGTCGAGCAACATCCATGCTTCCATGGTAGGAGGAGCATTTGCCAAAAGCTGCAAAAAGCGCGGGACGGTACCCCACATCCGCTTCGACCAATCGTAAAGTGGAGCGAGTTCCTCCTTGAGCTCCTCAGGAACATTTTCAGGATCAACAAAAGGTAGTCTCGGCAATGGGCACGCCATCATCTCTTCGGTCACGCCCAGACTATCCGGTAAACTTGTTCCTTCGTCCACAGGCATTGGATTCTCCTTGAAAAGTGATTTATACGCTGTTCGCAGCCAGAGCTTCTCGAATATGGTGCGGGCCAACAGGCAATGAGAAAATGGGCGTTCCGACGGCATCTTGTATAGCATTCACTATCGCAGCCGCAGTCGCCACAATGGGTGGTTCACCTACACCTCGCATCCCGTAAGGCGTACCCTCGGCCGGGTTGTCATACAAAACGGTTTTCAGCTCGGGCATATCCATGCTGGTAGGTATCAGATATTCGTGGAAAGTATCGCCGTGCAAATTCCCATCCGGACGCCGGGGCTGCTCTTCCATGAGGGCTAATCCAAGTCCCTGGATCATGGCGCCTTCAATCTGACCTACCACGGACAATGGATTGATGGCGAATCCCACATCCTGCACGCATGTAAGGCGCAAAACCCTGATTTCTCCGAGTTCGGGATTTACAGCTACATCCGCTATCTGTCCGGTATGTATCGGACATGGAGGCGGCTTTGCGCTTTCGCCTTGTCCAATCAAAAATCCCTGAATTTCAGGCGCCGCCTTGGCCACCTGCGCAAGTGTCAGGGCACGCTCGGGCGCCGAAGCCACTTTGACTTGACCGTCTTCCAGAATCAGGTCGTCGGCAGCGGCTTCGAGTTTTATACTCGCCACATTCAATATTTTGTTTCGCAAATCGCGCGCGGCGCTCAATGTAGCCATTCCCACCGCACGCGTCGCTTTACTGCCCGATGCCGCCGATGACTCAGGAACTGAATCCGTGTCACCGTTCGTGTAGCGCACTTCATCCAAACCTACGCCCAACTCCTCGGCGGCTAGTTGGCATATGGAAGTACTCATACCCGTGAGATTCACCGTTCCCGATATCACTTGCACGGTGCCGTCTTGATTCAGGCGAACCGTGCAACTGGACGCCTCTCCCGGTCCCGGCCAATATCCACAAGCAATGCCGCGGCCGAGTTGCCAGCCATCTCCCTCAAGCTCTCCGCTAACCTCAACCTTTTCCCCCCAATTCCCTTCTACGGCCGTTGAATCGAGCACACTACGCATGGATGGGTTTTGCTCCTTTCCAGCCAGTGTTTCATCCCCCGGCTGAAGCGAATTGATTCGTCTAATCTCGAGTGGGTCAATCCCCAACTCACGCGCGATGATGTCCATCTGCACTTCGGTGGCAAAGTGGTATTGGGGACCGCTCGGCGCACGCACGGGACCACACACAGGACCATTGGTATAGACCGTACATGCGCGAATCCTGACGTTGGGAATGCGATATGAGGATGAGCCCATCAGCATCTTGCTGCTGCATTGGAACGGCGCGCCTCGGCCGTATGCTCCATGATCCATTGTCACATCAAGCTCACGAGCTACAAACGTACCGTCATTCTTCACCGCTGTGCGTATGGTGATGAAATGGGGGTGTCTCGGATTTACTCCGATATGATCTTCTTCACGGGTCATCTCCATGCGCACGGGCTGATCTGTCTTCAAAGCCAAAAGAGCGGCGATATGCTCATAAGTGCTCTTGAGCTTTGCGCCAAACCCACCGCCGATTTCAGTAGGAATGACACGAACTTGCGTCGCCGGAAACCCAAGCGCCTCGGCCACATCCGCACGAATGGCCCACGCATCCTGCGTGGTTGTCCAGATGGTGACTTTCCCGTCGGCGCCAGCCTCGGCAACGCATGCGTGAGGCTCGATATAGCCGGCATGGACGAACGGCGTGGAAAAAGTATGCTCAAAAATGCGATCCGCTTCTTCGTATCCGGCATCGACATCTCCAATTTCTTTTTCAAAGCGAGCAATGATGTTTTTATCCGCATTCGGCCCAAGTCCCAATTCTCGCCAATCTTCATGAACGGCAAGACCCTTGCCGGCCCGGCTGTCCAAGCCGTTGACTATCGGTTCTAATACATCATATTCCACACGAATCGACTTGATGGCAGCTTGGGCGGCATCCATGTTCTCTGCGGCCACGGCAGCCACCGGTTCTCCGCCGTAGCGAACAAAACCGTCCTGTGCAAACCAACTCTGATCCTTGATGTTGGCGCCGAACCGAATGCGAGGAGCTTCATCTCGCGTCATGACTGCACGAACGCCAGGTAACTTCCGCGCCTCGGTCGCATCCACCCTTTTCACTTTCGCATAGGGATGCGGGCTGCCCAAGACCAGCCCGATAAGTGCGCGGCCCGATGGGACATCAGCCGCATATTTGGCGCTTCCAGCTACTTTATCCGGGGCATCGATTCGTGTGAGGCCTATACCCGCCACTTTATAGTCTGTCATTTCCACCTCAGAGAAAATATGGCTTAAACCATTGAATTTTATTTGTCATTCGACAATCTGTTATAGCTTTAACCAAGCAGTGTACAAATTTGATCGGCAATTTGCCTATTCTGGAACATCTTGTGGCCTCACGCCATGAGTAGCCCTAATTTTTGTTTTGATATTTCCTCTCACGTTAAAATCGCCCTCAATCCACATCCACTTCGGCTCACAAACTTCAACCAGATCATCAAGAATGGTGCTGACCACTTGCTCATGAAATATTTCTCGATCCCGGTAATTATTGATGTAGAGTTTCAGGGATTTCAACTCCACTATCTTATCTCCAGGAATGTATTTGATACGGATGGTGGCGAAGTCGGGAAAATTGCTGATCGGGCAAAGACACGTGAATTCGGGAATGGTGAAATCGACGATGTAATCCCGCTGTCCCGAGGGGTTGGGAACGGCTTCAAGCCTCGCCTCTGCGAGCATCTTCGCGCCGTACTTCATCTCGCCTTGAGACATTTTCGTTATTCTCCAGGGGTCAGATTCACAAGCAAGGCACCGTCCTTTCGTGCTACAAACGTATCATGCGCTTCTTGATATTCTTTTAGAGGGAATCGATGGGTAATGTACGGATCCACATGCATTCTACCTGCGTGAATGAGCGCTAAAACCTCATCTCCACAATTGGGATTCGCTCGAACGCCGAAAATATCCATTTCCTCGAGCACGACGCGTTTCCATGCCATATCAGGAATGTTTTCCGGTATGCCGGTAATGGCGACTCGCGCACCTTTGCCTCCACAATCGACACTCCACTTGAAGCTATCCGTGGTGCCAGCCGTCTCCAGCACTACGTCGGCTTTTTTCCCGCTCGTCATTTCATTTATACGTTCCGGCACGCCGCCGTCGCGGTAGCTGACAATTTCAGCTCCTTGTTCTCCCAAAATCTCGAGCCTTCTGCCACCGCCCACGACAATCACGCGTCCTGCGCCCAACGCCTTGGCGGATTCATACGCGAAAACGCCTATGGGGCCTGAACCCAATATCACGACCGTATCGCCCGGATTGATGCCTGCGCGCTTCGCCGTCCAGAGACCACAGCCAGCCGGGTCCACGGCCGACCCATGCTCAAACGACATTCCCTCGGGCATCTTGTGCAATGCGCGTATGTTGTTGACGACATACTCCGCATATGATCCTTGCGTAATATGTCCATATTGCCTGTGGCCCGTGACTGTATTCCCGTAATTATAGCAGAGGTTATAGCGGCCTATCAGACACATGCGACAGGCGCCGCATCCGGCATGGCTCGTCCCCGCAACGGCATCTCCCATCTTGAGACCGAACCCCATGGTCATCGGACCCATGGCCACGATTCTGCCGGACCATTCATGCCCCAAAATAGCCGGAAGCTGGGGCGGCCAGTTGGGGAGGTGACCGCCTTTGATGATCTCGATGTCCGTACCACAAATCGTGGTGCATTCCACTTTTACGAGCACTTCCCCGATGCCCGGTTCCGGAACGGGAACGGATTGTATTTCCAGATTTTCAGGCGCGGTCATCACGACCGCTTCCATCCTGTCTCCCACCTTTTCACCGTAGCGCACATCAAATTGTGAGGACATAAAATCTCGCTCTCCTTGGAGCATTGGTTTTCGTGATTAGAATCAATAATGAAAGCAACTATTTTCAAAATCGGATAACTACTTTCATGCAAGTAGTTCAAATCGATAAAACTATGAAGCACAATACTAGGCGTTCATTTCTCCTTTCTGTGGAGAATGCACATCCACCTCCTCTCTCGTAAGCCATTTGCCCGTCCATATACGCCACCAAAATCGCCCCACATCGTTTCCTATCAATGACATGACCGGAACCAGAACAAGTGTTATCACCGTGGCGAAAAGCAGTCCGAAGCATAAACTAATCGCCATGGGAATCAAGAATTGCGCCTGGAAGCTTTTCTCGAACAACATTGGCCCCAATCCCGCCGCAGTCGTTAATGTGGTCAGAACAATAGCTCTCCATCTGGCGACACCCGCCTGCTGTAGCGCATCTTCTATCGGCATTCCGTTTTTGATGCTCCGATTTGCGAAATCCAAAAGCACCAGAGAATCATTCACCACAACTCCGGTAAGAGCCAAGATACCCATCATGCTCAAGATGGAGATATCGAAACCCATGACAATATGCCCCCAAATTGCGCCTACAATTCCAAACGGAATGGCGCTCATGACGACGAAGGGCTGGAAATAGCTCCTGAACAGCGTGGCCAAAATCGTGAAAATGATGGCAATCGCGAGCGAAAAAGCGCGGAACAGGCTGTCGAATGACTCCTGCGTCTCTTTAGCCTGACCCTCAAATCTAACCCCTACCCCGTTATAGCGGTTCAGGAACTTTGGGAAGAAATTCGCATTCAAGTCATTTAGAACCTCGGTGGGATTGGCGCGGTCCTGGTCGATTTCGGCCGTTACATTAATCGCCCTTGATCTGGCTACTCGTCTTATGGCATCAAGCCCTTGAATCATATCGACTTCCGCCACCTCATGGAAAGGGATTTCCGCCCCCGATGACGTCCTGACCCTCATTTTTCTAATATCTTCCAGAGAACGCCTCTCCTCGGACGGATAGCGAAGCTTGACCTTCACGTCATCCCGGCCACGTTGCAGACGCAGGACTTGCAGCCCGAAAAAGCGCGCGCGTAACTGACGCCCCAAGTCATCCAGATTCACTCCCAGAACGCGGGCCTGTGGCTTCAATGATGTTCGGAACTCAAGCTTTCCAGGCCGGAAATCATCTTGAACATCATATAGGCCGGGATATTTAGTTAACTCCCGCTTGAACTCCTGAGTTGCTCTTCTCAAAGTCCCGATGTCATCACCATAAAACTGCACATCTATAGGTTTACCACCGGGCGGTCCTGCTCCTCCTCCACTGAAAGTAAGGCTCATCACATCGGGAATTTCTCCTGTATTTTCACGCCATCGGTTGATGATTTCCTCCGAGCTGATTCCTCTGGCTTCTGAGGGCAGCATCTCGATAATCACCTGCGCCATATGACTCCCTCCCACGACGCGCCCGCCGCCTGGGTCAAGATTCTCACCCAGTATTGTAAATACATGTTTGACGACTGGTTCACCCGTTTTCGAGCGGACAACTTCGTCAAGAGCAACGGCTGCCTGCTCTATCTTTTGCGCGGCGTTTTGCGTTTGCCGAATCGGGGTTCCCAGCGGGAACAGAATTTTGGCGTGCACCCAATCGGAATCGATTTTTGGAAAAAACAAAAATCTTACATGCCCGCCAACGGCTAAACCTACCGTCACCATAAAAACCACCAAAGCCAGGGAGATGACCAGATACCTGGCGTTGAGGCAAAATTTCAGAATCGGCGCATAAAATCGATGGATGAGCCAGTTTATGGCTCTATCGATGGCGTTTCTCATGCGAGATGAGAGCCCACCCGCCCTGGGAGGCCGCACCCAATGCCCCAGATGAGCCGGCAGAATGAATAACGACTCGATGAGAGAAGCGATTAAGGCGGCGATGATGGCCGCCGGGAGCACCGCCATGAATTTCCCGACCGTTCCTTCCACCATCAGCAAGGGAGCGAAAGCCACAATGGATGTCACGACAGTCGCGGTGACCGGCAGGACGACTTCGTAACAGCCGTCAATAGCCGCCTGAACGCGATTTTTCCCTCTTTCCATATGCGAATAGATATTTTCAGCCACTACAATGGCGTCGTCCACCAGTATCCCTAAAACCATGATGAAGGCGAACATCGAGAGCATGTTGAGCGTGCCGCCGGAGAAATTCAAGAATCCCAACGCCGTCAAAAGGGAGACGGGAATTCCCATCGCTACCCAAAAAGAAAGGCGAATGTTCAAAAACAGCCACATGGAGATGAAAACCAAAACGAGTCCGACGCGACCGTTTCTCAACAAAAGATCGAGCCGGTCCTGTATCAAACGCGAGGTATCCGCCCAATGGGCCAAATCCAAACCTTCGGGTAGTTCTTTCCGCTTTTTCTTGACGTATTCAACTACCGTTTTAGAAATCGAAAGCGCATCTTCCTCATCGGTTCGATACACCAGGATGAGCGCAGCCGGTTTACCGTTGAATCGACCCGATTTATCGCTGTCTTCAAAAGCGTCGACCACACGGGCAATATCACCGAGTCTCAAAATTGCGCCGTCTTTTTGGGTAAGTAATTCAAGCCGCTCGAACTCAGGGCCCGTGTAACGCTTTCCCAACGTCCTGATCCTGATTCTCCGCTCCGCAGAACGGATATCTCCGCCTGAGAGTTCCAGCACATTCTTGCGAATGATATTCGCGACCCGCTCAAACGTCAGACCATAGCGGCGCAACATCTCCTCAGAGACTTCGATTGAAATTTCCCAATCTCTCAAGCCGCTCAGAACCACCTTTGAAATGTTGGGCAAATCCAGCAATTCATCTTTGATCTCCGTGGTTTTTCGTTTCAGGACTTCTTCGGACACATTGCCGAACAAGGAAAGACGAACCACTTGATTTATCCGCTTCACCTCCGAAATGATGGGCCTTTCTATGTTCTCGGGCAACGTCTTGATACGATCGATTTCGCTCCGGATATCTTCCATCAAATCCCGGGAATTCTTGATCCAGGCATGTAGTTCCACGGCAATTTCACAGCGACCCTCATAAGCAATCGAAGTGATCTTTTTTACCCCCTCGACACCGGTCAGGGCCTCTTCAATCTTGATGCAAATGCCCTCTTCCACCTCCGCAGGACTCGCGCCCTCCCACGTGACTTTGACGCTGATTCGATCAAGAGCGAATTGAGGGAGCAACTCGCTGCGGATTTGAAAAACGGCGACAACACCGATGATCAGCATTATCCCCATCAGAAGGTTGGCGAAAACAGTATGATGCGCGGACCAATCCAGAATTTGCTTCATTGCGCGGAAGCCCCTCCGACAATCCCGTTTTGATCATTGAGTCTCATGCCGGAAACGGGGTCGGGGACCGCGGAAAGAATGATGCGGGCGTTTTCGCTCAATCCATTTTTGATTATGACGCCATCCTGATCTTTCCGAATGACTTCCACTTTCTGGATTCTGAGTTTCCCCTCGTCCAACAAATAAACATGATCCCGTGCCCGCAATGAGGCGCGCGGAATGACGAACACGTCAGGCATCGTGATTCCTTTTATTTTCACTTCCACGAACATTCCCACGAAAAGGGGAGGATGTTCTCCGGGCACCCAGTTCTTCATGGGTTCAGGAATTTCGACCACGAGCGTAAGCGCGCGCGTGGATTCATCAAGCCCGGAATCCACGAGGGACACCCTTCCACTCCATTCAAACTTCTTTCCGAACTGACTCCAGGATACTCTGGCGGCGGGGAAGAAAGGCTTTACCTCTTCTTGACTACGGGGAAACGATACTTCCCGGATACGGCGAAACGCCCAGCGCGCATCCTCAACCGGCAGTGAAACCGGGACTTCAAGCGCTGAAACATCATAAATTTTTCCCACGGATTTACCCGCACTGGCGAAATCTCCTATTTCCAAACTCGTCTCTCGCACGCGAGCGTCAAAAGGAGCCACGATTTTGGTGCGGGACAACTGCAGAATCGCTCTTTTGAGTTCCGATCGGTTCGCACTCAAAGCCGCGCGTTTCTGCCTCGACTGAACGGGCAGTAGCGACAACACGTTCTTGATGGACTGAACCGTTCTTTCTTGTCGAAGAAAATTCTGTTGAGACTGATCATATTGACCAGAAGAGATTACGCCTTGTCTCCGCAATCTTTCGTTGCGCTCCATTTCTTGCGCAACCAGCTCCATTTGACGCTCTGCGATGTCCAGATCGGCCTGGTGGTTCTCCTCCTCCTGCCTCAAGCGGGCGATGTCGGCTCTGAGTTGCGCGATTTCCGCCTTGCGCCGCTCGATGGCGAGTTTGTAATCCGCAGGGTCGATTTGGAAAAGCACATCTCCTTTTTTGATGAAGCCGCCGGTCCTGAATCCAGACGAACGGCCAACCACTTTCCCGGACACTTCGGGCACGATGGAAAGCTCCGTCTTGGGCCGGACTGTTCCGAATCCCTTGACCCAGAAGGTTTTGTCCTGTTTTTTCAAGAGCATGGTTCTGACGAATCTGCGCGGCTCAGGGGCAATCACAACCTCGGGTTTTGGCCGATTCAGAATCAGGAGTCTTGTAATCGCCGCCCCTGCCGCCAGAACCACGACGGCCAGAATGATGAAGACTTTTTGACGAGACATTATATTTCCGGCATCTCCTCTCCAGGCGGCGACTTCAAGAACTCGGAGTTTCGCCGCCGAAACGGCCATGCCGATGACTTGAATTTCTCGAAAACTTCGAGAAAGACCGTGTATTGCACGCCTTCTTACCCCTATCAGCAGTGGCCTTTTGTGTCAAAAACCCGGTATCCTCAAATGAAATTATGCAACACATCAAAAAGGAAACGGAAATGCGCGAAGACGTATTCTATTTCAGCGACGGCCTCAAAATCGCCGCGCATCTGTACCGCCCCGCCGACTGGCGGCCCGGCAACCCGCCCCGGCCGGGGGTCGTCTGCGTAACAGGATACAGCGGACGAAAGAATCTGGCCACAATCGACATGCCCATCCACTTGAGCAAGGCGGGTTTTTTCACCCTCGCCCCCGATTACCGAGGCTACGGCGTAAGCGAGGGCGCGCGCGGACGCCACCGCCCACTGGAGCAGGCCCAGGACACCTACGACGGAATCACCTACCTCCAAGCCGTAGAAGGCGTGGACAGCGAGCGAATCGGCCTGTACGGCACGAGTTTCGGCGGCGCGCACGCCATCTGGGTGGCGGCGTTCGACGAGCGGGTGAAGGCGACCGTCTCCGCCGTGGGAGTGCACGACGGCGAACGCTGGCTGCGAACGTTGAGGCGGCCTTACGAGTGGCTCGCCTTCCAGTCCCGGGTACGGGAAGCCGCCCGCAAGCGCGTCGCCGCGAACGAGCGGGAAACCATCATCCGCCACGACATCTACAGCGACGACCCGGACAACCCCAAACCCCCGATGACGCTCGAAGAACACGGCTCCGAGGAAGTGCTCGAACTCGACCTCGAAAGCGTGGAGGCGTGTTTTCGCTATCGCCCCGAATGGGTGGCCGGAAGAATCTCGCCCCGTCCCGTCCTGTTCATCTACGGGGAAGAAGACGTCATGGTCCCCCCCTCCGAGGCGCGCGCCTGCTACGAGGCCTGCGGCGAACCCAAGAAAATCGTCATGCTTCCCAGGGGACGCCACAACGACGTCTATCAGGTGAACAACCCGGAAATGTTCGAGACGGCCCTCGCGGAAACGACGGCCTGGTTCGGCGAGCATTTATAGATTTTCTCCGATAAATCAAGCGCATAGGAGGCATTGCGAAACATGGGCGCCACGCTGATATTTCATGGACAATCGACGTTTCTGGTGAAAACCGACGGCGGCAAGACCATCTACATCGACCCCTGGCTCGAGAAGAACCCCGTCTGTCCGCCTGAACTCAAGACGCCGCAGAAAGCGGACCTCATCTGCCTCACGCACGGCCATTTCGACCATACGGGCGACGTGATCCCCGTTTTCGAGGCGAATCCATGCCCCGTGGCGGGCCACATGGACTTGATCCGCGCCATCGGCGCCGAATACGACTTAGGATCCCACGCCGCCCCCATGGGAAAGGACGGCACGGTCGATTTCGGCGGCGTCCGGCTCACCCTCACCCACGCCTTTCACGGGGGCGCCTACGGGCCGGAACTCAAGTACGCGGGCGAGCCCTGCGGCCTCGTTCTCACCTTCGAGGACGGCAAACGCCTCTACCACGCGGGAGACACCGCCGTCTTCGGCGACATGCGCATCATCGCCGAGCTATACGCGCCCGACCTGTGCTGCCTGCCCATCGGAGACAGGGCCACCATGGGCGCGCGGCAGGCGGCGCTGGCCTGCGAGCTGCTGGGAGCGAAGCGCGTCGTGCCCATCCACCATTCGAGCCTGCCCCACTTGACGGGCACGCCCGAGGCGTTCATCGAGGAGGTGCGAAAGCGCGGCCTCGATACGGAAGTCATCGTCCTGGCGCCGGGGGAGAGCGTAACGCTCTGATTTCGCTTCTCTTAAGCACCCGGCCTCTCGATGAGTTCGAGCGTGTTGCCGTCGGGGTCTTCGATGTAGACGACGAAGCCGCCCGTGTTGGGCCCTTGCGTGACGGGCACGGGCGGCGAGACGAACTTCACCCCCTTGGGCGCGAGCGTCTCGTACATCCCTTTGAGATCGTTGACGTTATAGGCGATGTGCGCGCTGCCCACGTTGTTCGTGGCCGTGTCTATCTTCACGCCCGGCGCGCCGACGTATTCGACGAGTTCGATGTTGTACTCCCCGCCCCGGATGTAGACGATGCGAAGGTCCGCTCCTGCGATGCCCGTCACCTTCTCGCTGTAGTCCCGGGGCCGCGTCTCGTCCGAAAGTATCGTAAAATCAAGGGTTTCGCAGTACCACTCGGCGATCGCCAAAGCGTCGGACACCGTGAAACTCGTATGGTTGATGCTCACCAGACCCATCTCGCGCCTCCTCTTGCGCCATCGGTTCGGGGGCTTAAGCCTCCCGCTTTTCCGCCGTTTCTCCGGGCGCAATTATGGCATATCGCCGTTTTTAATTTTCGGAAATTTATCGAAAGACACGTTCAATATTTCGTCCCATGGACAATCGCACCCCCTGATACCCTGAAGTACGATAAATCGCTGTATTATAAGCGATAAATCTTGAATTTTCTTTTTCGCCTTCGCTTGCATTTACGACATACTTACGCTTTAATAGCCTCACATTTGATGCTGGACGTATGCGATTTGATTACGTATCGTCCATATCCTCCGGCCCGAAGTACGATTTCCGGGGAGTTTCCATGCCCAGAAGAAGCGACATCAAGCTTACCAAGCGCGTCGTCGACGCGCTATCCGTCGAGACGAACGACGCCGTCTTCTGGGACCGGGACCTGGCCGGCTTCGGGGTGCGGGTCTACGCCACGGGCCGGAAGGTCTACGTGGTGCAGTCGAGAGGGCCGTGGGGCCCCAGGCGCGTGACGCTGGGCAGGCACGGCGAGATGTCGTGTGACGAGGCGAGGAAACAGGCCGCTCTCGTCATCGATCGCATCAAGCGGGGTGAGGAGCCCGGGCCCAAGGCGCCCGAGGCGGCGCCCACCGTGGCGGTTCTTGCCGAGCGCTTCATGCGCGACCACGTCGGGACGCGCTGCAGTCCCGACACCGCCGCGACCTACCGCTCCTTGCTCAAGAATCACATCCTGCCCGCGATGGGCGGGATGACGCTTGCAGATGTCGACCGGGCGCGAGTCTCGGTGCTTCACCACAGCCTCCGGGAGACGCCCACCCTTGCCAACAGGGCCGTGGTCGTTCTCTCCAAGATGTTCTCTCTGGCCGAGGCGTGGGGCCTGCTTCCTGGCGGGAGCAACCCGTGCCGGGGGCTTCGCCGCTACCGGACGCGGAAGCGGGAGCGGTTCCTGACGCAAGAGGAGTTCCGCCGCCTGGGCCGCGCGCTGCGTGACCTGGAGGCGGAGGGGAGGACGTGGCCGGTAGCGGCCGCAGCAATCAGGCTCCTGGCCCTCACCGGGTGCAGGCGGAGCGAGATACTGGACTTGCACTGGGACGACGTGGACCGCACGACGGGGGAGTTGCGCTTGAGGGACGCCAAGGCGGGACCGCGCATGGTTCCGCTCACGGCGCCTGCCCGGAAGGTGCTGGAAGGGGTCCCCCGGTCGCCGGACAACCCCTGGGTGTTCCCCGCAGGGAACGGGAAGGGCCGCCTGGGGAGCCTCTCCTACTACTGGGAGGCCGTGAGGGAGCGGGCGGGGTTTCATGATGTCCGCATTCATGACCTCCGGCATTCGTATGCCAGCCGGGCGCTGGCGCTGGGCGAGAGTCTCTCCGCGATCGGCAGGCTGCTCGGCCACCGCCACGTGGTGAGCACGGCGCGCTACGCGCACCTGATGCGCGATGCCGAGAAGGCGGCGGCCGCCCGGGTGGGCGAGAGCATCGGCGTCCACGTCAAGAGCCGGGAGAAGTAGAGGGGAAACGATGCAGCCCAAAATCAAAACGCTCTCGAACCGCGCGGTCGCGAAGCTCGTGGTCGGGAAGGACACGGTGTTCTGGGACCGCGACCTCACCGGCTTCGGGGTGCGGGTCTACCCCACGGGGAGCAAGGTCTAGTCGCCCAGGCGCGGGGGCCTGAGGGCCCCAAACGGGTGGCGGTGGGCCGCCACGGCGTGATTCACGCGGAGGAGGCCAGGAAGCGCGCGGCGCTCGTCATCGCAAGGGTCAAGGCGGGCGAGGAGGCCGTGCCTGAGCCGATGAAGCCCGCAGGCGGTCCCACCGTGGCCGAACTCGCCGAGCGCTACCTCGCCGAATACGTCTCCGTGCGCTGCAAGCCGCGCACCGTGAAGACGGTCCGCTCCGTGGTCCGCAGACACATAGTACCTATCCTTGGGAAGCTGCCCCTTGCCGCGGTCGAGCGCGCCCACGTCGCGGAACTGCACGGTCGGTTGAGCGCCACGCCCGCGGCCGCGAACCAGGCCGTCCGGGCGCTGTCCGCGATGTACAAACTGGCCGAGAGCTGGGAGCTGGCGCCTGACGGATTATCGAACCCCTGCCGCGCGATCGCCGAATACCCCGGCCGCCGGCGGGAGCGGTTCCTCACGGAGGCGGAATTCACCCGCCTGGGAGAGGCACTCGATCAGGTCGAGACAGAGCGTGGCGTATCGGCGAGCGCGGTGGCGGCCATCAGGCTGTTGCTCCTGACCGGGTGCCGGAAGTCGGAGATCCTCACGCTGCGCTGGGAGGAGGTGGCGCTGGAGGCGGCGGAACTGCGGCTCTCAGACTCCAAGACGGGCGCGCGGGTCGTTTCGCTCTCGGAACCCGCGGTGAAGCTCCTCGCGGACCTGCCGCGTCTCCCCGGAGTCCCCTGGGTGATCCCCGGCAGGAAGCCGGGCACGCACCTCAAGAAGCTCGACGACGCCTGGCAGTCCGTCCGCTCGCGCGCGGGGCTCGACGACGTGCGCCTCCATGATCTCCGTCATTCGTTCGCATCGAGAGCTCTCGCGCTCGGCGAGGGGCTTTCCATGATCGGGAAGCTCCTGGGCCACGCGCGCATCGAGACCACGGCGCGCTACGCGCACCTCGCGCGCGATTCGGTGCGGGAGTCCGCCGAGCGGGTGGCCGCGAGCATCGCGGCGGACCTGCTGTAGGGTCACAGCAGGCGCGCGCCGGCAAGGTGGTTGCCCGTGCCCGGGGCCGGTGGTAAATTTCATTCCATTCAACAGGTTATACGAATCGTTCATCCCGGATACTTCACCCGGACGAGGGCGGAAGGAGTCCTTTGCGGAAGACCGACATCATCAGCCTCGTGTCCGAGGATACGGGCCTGAGTAAGGTCAAGGCCGAAGAAGCCGTCGATGCCATCATCGACGCCGTCAGGGAAACCCTCGTGGAGGGCGAGTCCGTCACCCTGAGGCGCTTCGGCTCCTTCAGCGTGAGGGAGAAGAACGCCCGCGTGGGGCGCAACCCGAGGACGGGCCTCGAAGCGCCCATCACCGCCCGCAGGGTCGTGAGTTTCAAGGCGGGACGAAACTTCAGGGATGCGGTGAACGGCGCCGGGGTAAAATTCCCTTGATTCGCCGGTTTCCGGCCGGCTTGTCGATATGGGAGCGCGTCGGTTGGCGTTGTCCATGACCGGCTGCCGGAGTCTGCCGAGCGGGTCGCCGCGAGCATCGCCGAAGACCTGCTGTAGGGCGCCGGGCGCAACTCCCGTGCGGTTTTCCTATATTTCGATCAGGCGATCGAAACGCGTCCTCTCCCTCACCGGCGCCCGCCGCTCCATCGCCTGGGTCTTCTCGTTCGTCCTCTCCGCGTCCCGCGGCCTCTCGCCGAACGCCTCGAGCGCCGCGATGCGCTCCCCCGTCGCGGCTTCGAGCCGCTCGCGCAGCGCTCTCGCGTCGTCGGTCACGAGTTCCGCCCGGTCCCGGGCGCGGCTGATCTCCACGTAGAGCGTCTTCTGGTTGGTGAGATCGGGGTGGTTGGCCTCCATCGCGGCGATGACGGTATCGACCGTCCGGCCCTGGAAGGCGTGGACGGTCGAGGCCCAGGCGCGGTCGACGTGGCGAAGCTGGGGATCGGCGCTCGTCATGTCGAGGATCCTCCCGTCTTCGATGCGGAAGGTGACGCGCTTGTCCCTGACGCCGGTCACCTCGGCGGCTTGGCTGTTCATGAGGCCGAGGTCCGGGTCGTTCCGGGTCCAGCGGACCTTGTCGCCCTGGCGCAGCTCCATATGCTCGACCTTGTATACCTCGACACCGCCGGTACGCGCCGCCAGACGGCCGGGCTCCCAGCGGATATCCCCTCCCTGCCTGCCTTCCAGGATGACGGCGCCGTCTTCGTGATCGACGCCCGCCACGCGCAGCTCATCCCCTTTCTCGACGCCGATGCGCTTGTAGGGACGGTGGAAGGCCACCACGTCGCCGGGCGAATAGTTCGCGGCGAGCGATTTCTGGGGGTTCGTGTAGCCGCGCGAGACGAGGCGCTCCGTGAGGAAGGCCGGGCCGCGTACGACGCCGTCCCTGACCAGGCGCTCGCGGACGATGGCGTTGATCTTCTCGCGGATCTTATGGCTCGGCGCCATGAGCCCGGCGTTTGCGCGCGCCTCGGGCGGGAGCGCCAGCCAGCGCGCGGCGGCGGCGCCCGCGAGGTTGTCGGGCTTCACTTCGGCCACGTTGGAACCCAGTTTCTCGAAGGCGCGCCTGACGTCGCCCGCGAGGGTGGCCTCGACGGCGGCTTTCAGGTCCTGGTCGCGCTGGCGCATGATCTCCTCCATCACCGCCGTCTTCATGCCAGCGGCCTGGAGCTGCGCGAAGGGTTTGCCGGCGTCTACTGCGTCGAGCTGTTTCGCATCGCCGACGAGAACGACCCGGGGCAGGCGCAGGACCTCCGAGATGCGGAGCAGTTCGCGCATCTCGCGCGTGGAGGCCAGAGAGCCCTCGTCCACCACGAGGGCGGTCTTCCCGTAGGCGGCGCGCATTTTTTTCTCGCCCCCTCTCGTGAGGCGGCCTTCGGCGACCCCTGCGTTTCGCGCGAGGAAGCGCTGGAGCGTCTGGCTCTCGATGCCCGCTTCCGCTTCGAGAGTCCGCGCGGCGGAGGCCGAGGGCGCCAGGCCCTTCACCTCGTAGCCGTGTTTCTCGAGGAGCGCGCGGGCGCGCTTGAGCATCTTCGTCTTGCCGGTGCCCGCGTATCCCTGCACGCCGACGACGCGGTCGGGGTCCGTGAGGATGAGCTTGACGGCCTCGCGCTGGCCATGGGTCAGCGGGCCGTTTCTGAGCGCCTTGTCCACGGCGTGGCCGCGCATGGCGGGGGCGCCCCGTCCCCTGCCGGTCTCCACCAGGGCGATCGTCTCGCGCTCCTCGGCGACGGCCTTCTCCGTCGTGAACATGTCCCTGTTTCCTGGCAAATCCGCCGCGTGCAGGGCGCCCGTTTTTTCGAGTCTCGCCACCTCGCGCTCCGCACCCGCCATCGACACGGCGCCGGGCCGCCAGGCGAGCGCGCCCGCGAGCAGGGCCGCGCGGTCGAAGACCGCTTCTCGCTCCGCGAGGTGCGCCACGGCCCATTCCACGGCCTCGCGAGCGGGTTCGGCTTCTCTGGCCGGAGCGCTTCTCGTTTTCGCTTCCGTCTTGAGGGCGGCGGCGTCGAAGCCCAGCTCCTTCGCCTGCTTCTCCCACACGGCCATGACCGCCGACTTGTCGGCCTCTCGCTTGGGGTCCCTCGTCATGAGCGTGACCCGCTGGGCGGCGCGCTGGTTCCCCGCCGTCGCGCCCAGGCCCCGTTCTTCCATCGCCTTCTCGATCTCCGCTCGCCGGGTCGAGAACGCCTCGATCACCTCGCGTGAAACGCCCTCGATCTCGAAGCGCCCGTCCGCGTGGGTCTTCTCCACCCGGTAGCCGAACCCTTCGAGGCCCCGGGCGAGTTCGGTCCGGTATATCGCGCCGATCAGCATCTTGTTCGCGTAGAGCTTCTCGTTCGACATGGTCCTCCACTTGCCGTCGGCGCCACGCACCATGTTGGCAATGACGGCGTGCGTGTGGAGCAGGGGGTCCATGTTGCGCGAGGTGTCGTGCCTGAAGGTCGCGATGACGCTCTTCTGGTCCCCCACGCGGACTATCCGCCCGGTCCCGGGCTCGCTCATCCTGGTCTCGGCGGCGTTGCGCTCCACCCAGTCGAGGGTGCGCTTCACGGCCACCTCGTGGGCCCACATCGCGCGCGCATCGCCGCCGAGATAGGCCAGCAGCGAGACGGATTTCGGGGCCGAGAGGGTGAGGTCGCGGCCGGGACGGTGGTGGAACGTCCCGTCCTTGCCCGGGCGCCCGAGCCGGCGCCCCGAACCGTCGGGGACCACGCCCTCGAGCACGGAGCGGAGGGTATCGGGGTCGACCGGACCCGTGAGTCCCAGGTCCTCAGCGCCCCTGCCGCGCCAGATGCTCGACTCCCGGTGGTTCCGGTCGTCCTTCGCGTAGTAGTCGTCGCGCTCGAAGTAGGCGACGCACTGCGCGGGCGCGACGAGGGCGCCGATGGATGCGACCATATCAGTAGCTCCTCAGGTTTTCCGGCTGCGGTTCCCTGGGTACAGCGACATCGCTCTCGCCGGGCACATGATCGACGGACGCGCGAGCCTCATCACCCGGAGAACCGACCAAGGGTTCTTGCGGCCCGACCTCGGCGTCTTCCGCCTCATCGGCGAGCGTCGCGCCCTCTCTCGGGACGAAGCTCTCCGCGGTCTTCGGTCTTTCGACGTAGTCGAGCCGGATCCGGGCCACGGGCCAGGGACCGGGGAACTTGAGGTAACCGTTGAGGTTTTCCAGGCGCATGATCTCGGAGGGCAGCGCCAGGGGGCGCATCTCGCGGCGCTGTGTGAGCGATACGCCGTCGCGCATCGCGCTCGCGCCGTAGCTTAAGCCCTCCGCGTATTCGGTGACCTCGCCGCGTCCCAGGCTCTCGGCCGACCAGCGCGCCGTCTCCTGGTCGGGCGCGGCCAGCACCACCCGGGTGCCGCACAGGCCCGATACGGTTTCCGCGCCGTTTCGCCCATACAAATCGCGCAGGGCGGAGAACACCTGGATCCCCAGCACGAAACACCCACCGAACTGGCGGGACTCGGCGAGCCCGGGTTGTAAGCTCGGAACCTGGTGGAGGGTGGGAAGCTCGTCGAGCACCACCCAGACACGGCGCTCATCGTCCCGGGCGAGGGATAAGAGCGCGTTCACCGCAATCTCGAGCCAGGTCGAGATGAGGCCCCTGAGACTCGCGTGCTGGTCCCCGCGCGAGGTCAGGAACAGGAAGCCGGTCTCGCCCTCGCGCTCGACCCATTCCCGGATCGAAAACGGCTTCCCTGAGTCGGGCAGGCATTCGAGCGCGCCCAGGTAAGCGGTCAGCATGGCCCGCACCGAGAGCGCGGTCTTGGGGTTCTCGGGGTCCACGATGGACTGCGCCACCGTGCCCTCCATGGCTTCGGCCAGGGAGGTGAGTTCGGTCTTGAGCAGGTGTTCGACGAGAACGCTGTTTTTGGTGACGCCGCGCTTCCAGAGGACGCCCGCGCCGTTCGCGAAAAGCTGCCGGGCGGCCGTGACCCAGAAGGGGTCCACCGTGTCCTTCTGCTGGGGGATGAGGGCGGCGGCCATCGTGTCGAAGTCCCTGGGCGTCCTGGCTTCCAGGAAGGGGGACCAGCGCGGCGCCCGGGCGTCGAGGGGATTCATCAGGACGTCGCGGGCGGGGTCGAAGAACGCCCGCGTGTAGCTCCCCATCTTGTCGTAGAGGATGCAGCGCTCGCCCCGCTCCCTTATCTGCGCGACAAGGTCCGAGATCAGGACGGTCTTGCCCGAACCCGTGGTGCCCGAGACGATGGTGTGCTGCGTCTCGGCCCCGTGCGGCCAGGGGACGCCCGCGATACGGGGTTTGGACTTGCGAGCGGCCGGGAAGAATCCTCCCGTCAGGCGGGAGAAGAGAGGCGCAACGCGTCTTGCGAGTACCTGAGCCGAGGTCATCTCGGCGCCCCGCACCCTGTGCGCGCGGGCCATGCGCCGGCCCAGGAACCAGAAGATGAGCGCGAACAGGGCCACGCCGCCCAGACCGATCCAGAGGCCCAGCCAGGCCTTTTTATGGACGGTATCGAGCATGCGTCTCCTGATCCGCTCGATCCTGGGATCGCTTGCGATGAGAGAGATCCGCTCCAGCGTCCGCTCGCCCGCGCGCCACTCGTATGTCTGGAGCGAATCAGGGTCGTATTTCAGGGCGAGCTTGAACTCGGCGAGGGTCTCCAGGCCAATGACGCGCCATTCATGGGCGCTCGTCGTCGTGAAGAGGCTCACCGCAGGGGTCAGGACGATGCTCAGTACGAGTCCCAGAATCCCCCAGCGCGCGAGCTGGCCCCACATGCGGGCGTCGTGAAGCAGGGTCTGGCCGCCCCGCAGGGTGGCGTTTCCAATGGTCATGCGATTCTCCCTTCATGGTTTGATGAATGGCGGCGCTCCCGGCGTCTCCGCCCTGCGAAGCGTCACGTTGAGGCCGAGGAGGGGAGAGCGTAGAGCGCGGGAGCGGAACGGAGAGGGAGTACGCGCCCGTTGCCCATTGACGCCCGATCCGGGAGGAACGACCCATGACGAAACGAAAACCATCCAAGGCGGCGCGGGCAATCGTCCTCGGCGGACCCGCCCTGGCGCTTCTCTTCACCCTGTACGTCCTTGTGAGTGGGAGCGGCGCCCGCCTTTTGTTCGCCGTCTGGTTCTGTGCCGTCTCCTGGACCTTTCTCGCGGCGCTCGCGGGCGCCCTGTGGCGGGCATTCCTGGGGGATCGTTCCGCCTTCACCGGCTACGAGCTCCCCGAGGGGGACGGCGACCGCTTCGACTGGGCCACCCGCACGGGCCGCTACGCCTGGCGCCGGGAATACGAGGAAGGTGAACTCCACGTCCATGACGACTATCCCGGTCACGGACCCATCACCTGATCGCCTGAAAACCCGCTTCCGCCTCCGCCTTGATTCTCTTTCTTCTTCTCATCCCCTCCGGGCGTCGCGTTCCGCGCGGTGCCGTAAAGTTTCCCGCCCAGCCATTCGCCGACGAGCGGGACCTCTCCCGCAACATGTTCCCCGAAGGGTTTGTCGGTCTCCGCCGCGATTTGAGGACGCCCCTCCCCGATTCGCTGCCCCGTCACTCCCCTGCGGGCCGCCCGTCCGGCCTCGCGGATGTCGAGTTCTGTCTCGATCTCCGCACGCCCGCGCGCAGCCCGTTCACCGACGTCCCCCGGCGTCCCGGCGCCGCGCGCGCGTTCGCGCACCGATCCCGACCAGTCCGACCAGGCGGTCGTCGCAGCTCCGGCGCCCGTTTCGTGCAGCCTCTCTTTTGCCTGTTCGTATTCGGAACGTCCGGGCGCAGGTTCTGGCCCTCCGCTTACCGGAAAACGCTCGGCGATGAAGGCGGCGGCGTGGGCGCGCAAAACTTCCGCGTCTTCGGCCGACCGGGGCGAGGCCAGGCGCATCGCGCCGGCAGCGCCGATCTCGCGCCCGTCGGCGCCCGTTCTTGCACTGAGCCATTCGAAGAAGGGCTGGCCGAGTTCGCTCTCGACGGCACGGGAGTTGCCGCGCACCTCCGCCGCCTGGCTCGACCAGCTCTCGGCTTCGCGCCTGCTCGCCGCTTCCTGCTCGGAGAAGCGGCGCATGCGCGTCAGGTTCGCTCCGAAACTCTCATCCAGGCTCTTCATTTCACTCTCGCCCGAAGCGGTGGCGTAGCGCCTCGACGCGTCCGACACACGCGACCAGAGGTCGAGCAGTCCGTGCTGGCCCGCGTAGTCGGTCATCCGGTTCCATGCCTCGCGACCGATGGTCTGTCCCCGCCAGCTCGCCGAGCCGTCCGCTCCGAACCTGACGATGAAGTCGAATCCCCCGCCCATCCTGGCCTCGCCCGTGAGGACGGCGGCCTGCTCCTTCGTGATGCCGCCGGCCTGGGAGAGTTTTTCGAGGTGGGATTCGAGGCTCTGCGCGCCCCGGTTCTCGCTCTCCGTCACCCCCCGCGCGTGCGTGAGGCCGCTCCGGACATCCTGTGAGAAACGCTCGACCATGGCCGCCGAATCGGTCGCGGCGGCGGTTCTGGCCGCGGCGGCCTCGGCCGACCATTGATGCGCCTGCTCGACGGCCGCGCCCGCCCGGACCTCGTGGCTCTCCGCCAGGGACTCGGAGAGCCGGACGCCCGCCGCCGGAATCCGGCTCGTGGCGGAACCTGCGTCCATCACGGCGGCGCCCTCTCCGGTCACGGTGTAGGCGGCGCCCCCCGGTGCGAAGCCCGTGTAGCGGCCCGTATCGACGTGCGGCGAGGTCTGGAGCCTGTATCCCTCGACCGACGCGAAGCGGTGCGTGTCCACGCCGGTGTTTCCGAGCGAGATGTTGCCCGTCGCGCCCTCCTGCGCAGCCGAGGAGGCGGCGTCCTGTCCGACCGAGAGGACCGAAGTGGCGAGCGAGGTCGCCCGGCCCACCCCGTAGGCGAGGGCGGCGGCGAGGAATGGCACCGACATCGAGAGGTAGCCCGACATCACCGCCACGTCGGCGGCCACGGCCCTTATCCCCGCCTGGGCGATGAGCGATACCCCAACGTCGCCTCCCGGCATGAGCGCGCCCGCGCTCATGCGCGCCGCCGCCTCGCCCATGGCGACCCGGTGGAGGATCGCGTAGAGCGGGCCCCAGCTCTGCAGCCAGACGAGGCCCGAGAAGTAGGAGCGGAATATCGCCCCGCCCGCAGGCGTCAGCATCAACAGGACCGCCATCGGGAACGCTCCCACGTAGAGGCACTCGAAAACGACCCGAAGCATCGGCACCCAGGTCTCCGCCTGCCTGCCGATCGCCCGGTAGGCCGAGACGGTCTGGGCCTCGGCCCTGGCCTCGGTGTATGCCCTGAGCGCGGCGGCGTTTCCGGCTTCCGCGCTCCACTGCTCGCCCGCGTCGTGCATGGCGTTCAGTACCATCTGCTGGCGCAGGACGTCGGCAGCACTTCTAGAGGCCCCGATCAGGTAGTCGTGCGCGGCCGGGAGCGCGGCCATGAGTTCGGCCCGCGCGAGCGCCTCGCTCGCGGCCCCCGGGAAGAGCCGCATCCCGAAGACGCCCGAGGCGCGCGTGATCTCGGCCCCCCAGAGGGCGTCCAGGCTCGATGCGGCCGTGGCGCAGGTCACGATCTCCCGGTCCAGCGTCGTGGCGCCCGTGCCCGAGGTTGCGCCCCGGGTCACGTATTCGACCATTCGCGCCGGCGATGCGCCCGCCGAGGGCGAACCCGAAGCGGTGACGAGCGCCCAGAGGTCCGTGCTCTCCCTCAGGTCATCCGCCGATATGTGGCCCAGGAGCAGGGCGTGGAACACGCACTGGCGCGCGTAGGCCCGGAGGTTCCTTCCAAAGACGGCGTCGGTCACCTCCATCCTCGTCACGGCGGCCGCGAGCCTGGAACCGAAAATGAGCCCGTGCCTGCGGTAGGCGAGGTCGGCCGGGAGGGCGAAGGCCTGTTCGGTCAGGCGCGTGAGCCCGTCCCCCACCCGGCTCGTGAGCGAGGCGAAGAGCGCCAGGCCCAGCGGCACGTTCGCAACGACCGCCGGCGCCAGGGCGGGGTCGAGCCGGTCCACCACCCGCACCGTCCCTTTCGGGACCACCAGCGCGCCCCAGACGCAGACGAACAGCAGCAGCCACTTCGCGTTGTCCTTCCACGACCCCCCGAATGCGGTGCGGAACAGCGCCCATGCGAGTCCCGCGGCGCCCGCGATCTGGGCGAGCGTCACGAAGGCGCCGCCTCCCGTGATGGCGGCGACGGCGTTCAGGAGGTCGACCAGGTAGGTCCCGCCGCCCAGGGTGAATATCTCGTACATGGATGTTTTTCCTAGCGCGAGCCCGCTGCGCCGCGCGAGAAGGCGAGCGCCGCGCGCAGGTCGGCGGAGAGCGCACCGCTGAGTTCGGTCTCGATGAGACGGAGTTTCTCGACCACCGCCAGGGCGGTGTTGAACCGTTCGAGGCCCTCGCCGCGGTGACGCGCGAGGGCGGCCCGGTTCCTGCGCAGCCCCTCGCGCCAGCGCGTGAGCCGCTCGCCGTCCGCGACGTCCATGGATCCGGCGCGCTCCTCGACCGTGCGGTGAAGGTCCGATATCCAGACCTGGAGCACGTCGAGCGCCACGGCCTCGGCCAGCGCGTCCACCTCCTGCTCCACCACGGCGCCGCGGTAGGCGGCGGCCGCGTTCACGAGCCGGTAGACCGGAAGCGTCGTGAGGTTCACGAGTCCCAGGGCGTCGGGCGGAGGCGCCGTGTCCGTCCGCACCGCGTCGACGAGTCGGCGGAGCAGTTCCGCGACCCGGTTCCGGAATCCCCGCGCCGCCGGCACCGTGAGGCGTCCGAGCGTGGGGTTGAGACACTCGACGGGAGTGTCGCAGCGGTAGACGGGCAGGTCTCCGCCCCCTTCCATGAGGACCTCGGTCACGCGGCGGTCGAGCGCCAGGGGTTCGAGCACGCGCACGCGGGGACCTGCGGAGTCCGCGTCCGATACCGGGGCCGTCACGATGACGGAGCCGGATACGGACATGGCGAATTCGCCGAGGTCCCGGTCAGACGCCAGGAAACCCGAGGCTCTGACCGCGCGCCAGGCGTAGTTCACGTTGACCGGCGCCTGTTCCTTGAGCGGCCCCGTAGCGGCCGCCAGCGTCGAATTGCGTTTCCCGTCCGCGCCGCAGCCATGTCGCGCGGCCGCGTAGTCCGAAAAAATGCCCTGCCGCGTCCCGATCGCGGCGCAGATGGCGGCGCTCGCCCGGTCGTTCTTCGACCAGACGGCGCCGACGAGCGCCTGGGCGGTCTCGCAGGAGTTCAGGTTCTGGTTGTTCACCCACTGGGCGAGCGCCCGCAGCTTGGACATCGTCTCTGCGATCACGGGCGAGATGGTCTCGAGCGCGAGTTCGAAGGCGAAGCCCGCCGCGTTCTGCGCCACGGCGCGGGCGAAGGCGATCATCTGGTCGGAATCGATGAAGGAAAACGCGCCGGCGAACGCGTCGATGCCGCCGCAGCCGGCCCGCCAGGAGGGCAGGCTCATCGTGGCGATCGATTCGGACCGCACGGGCGCGCGCAGGTACAAATTACCGAGCGTCCAGTGGCCCGACGCCTGGCCCTGGAAGGCCGTGGGCCCGGTGGTGTTCACCGCCGCGCCCCGCCAGAAGTTCTCCATCTCGGAGAGGATGTCCGCGCGCGCGGGGGCGGCGATGAGGAGGGCGAGGACCAGGGCGAGCCTCGGGATTTTTCGGATGATTGTCATTCGTCTAGTAGTCACTACCGACCTCCCTGGCGGTGAGCGCGAAGATGCGCTCGGCCAGCTGGTCCTCGGCGACGACGCCGTACGAGACCGGAATTGCCCGGCGGGTCCGCGTGTCGTAGAGGACGACGGCCGGCAGGACACGGGCCTTTATGCCCAGCCTCGCGGCGTGTCCCTGATCGGGGACCGCTTCGGGCCAGCCTTCGAGCGGCCCGCCGGTCATCGAGACCGCGAGCACTTCGATCCCGTGACGGAGCGCGAAGGCGCGAAGGAGGGGCCCGAAGACGCGGCAGCCGGGACACTGCTCCGAGCCCAGGTAGATCAGGCCGTAGCGCTCGCCGAGTCCTTGCAGGACGCCCTCGCGCTCCGCCCGGCGTTCTTCGGTCCATAGCCTCTTGGCGAGCGCGCCCACCGGGCGTTTCAGGGTGTAGTCGAGAGCCGGGTTCGCCCAGACGGCGCGCCGGAAGGCGTCCGAGAAGTTCGCCGCGCTCTGCAGCGCCTCCTGCTGGAGGCGAAGGTAGGCCGAGACGTTCTCGGTAGTCGGATCGAGGACAGCCCGCGCGCGGGCGTCTTCGAGCGCCTTGCGCATCGTCTCGATGCGCTCGGTGGCGCTTGGGAGCTGCGGCGCCTTCGTCGCCTTCGCTTCGTCTCCAGTTTCCTCCTCGATGCGGTCGCAATAGAAGTGCCAGCCGAGGGGGGAGGACGCCTCAGCACCACACCAGGAGCGCCATTCCCGCGCTTCGGCGGAGGCAACGGAGAAGACGTAAATCAGGCAGGCGAGTATGAGTGCATATGAGTTGATCATGGCCTCCCCCTCACTCGTTTCTCGTATAGAAATCGCGGATCCGCTCTCTCATCACGGTGCCGGTATCCCCGGAGTCGGGGAGCGCGATGGATGGTTCGTGCGAGCCGTCCATGAGGTTTTCGGTGAACTCCGACAAATCCACGGCCTCGAAGTCGATCCGTTCCATCTCCGAGACGGTGAAGCCGCGGCAGCTGCCCCAGCCGATGCCGAGCTGCGACCGCGCCGCCTCCTGAAGGATGCGGCCGAGCTTGGAGCCGAAGACGCACCAGACCCGCTCCCTGCGGACGCAGACGCCGAATATGCGCTTCGCGCAACGCGTGCCCAGGTAGTGCGTTTTCCCGGCGTGGCGCTCCTGCGCCAGGAGGCGCTCGGACTCCGTGCAATTGCCGAGACCGATGAGGAGGCCCGAGTTCTTGCAGCAGTTCGCCAGTCCGCCCCACCTGATCCGGCACGATCTGCGCTCGCCCCGGAAGAACAGCAGGTTTCCGCGGTCGAATTCCTCGCCGCCGAGTTCGAGCACCATGTTGAGCCTGGCCGCCGCGCCCACGAAGCCGGTGTTCGCCTGTGAGGATCTGGTTTCGCAGTCCGCGCCCACGCACCAGGCGACAGAGCCGCAGGAACCGCCCGATTCGGCTTGGTCGAGTCCCGCGCCGCAATCCGTCACGGACCCCGACGCCAGGCCCGAGGCGCCGAAGCGGGAAGCGCCGGGGTCGCCCTGTATCTCCTCGCCGCGCACAGGTACCGGATCGTTCGTCCCGACCGACGCTTCAGGACGCGCGGTCGTCCCATCGATCACGGCGCGCCCGGCGCGTCCACCGGGATCTCCGGGATCGGCGAGCGCACGGGCAGCGGCGTTTTCCAGATCGGCCGCGCCCAGGTTCCGCTCGGGCCGGTTCGTTCCCGCGTAGCCCGGCACCCCGGATGCCGAAGCGGGGTCCCTCGCAACGGCGGCGGCCGCCGACCGGCCCGCGCTGCCCATCGCGCGTGCGGCCGCCTTGGGGTCTTCGGCCAAGGCGTCGGTGATACTCAAGTGAGCGAAGAGAAAAAGGATGACCGTTCTCAGCCATAAATTCCGATTCATGGGTGTTCCCCTTTGAGTTTCCCGAGATGACGCCGCGCCGTCCCACGGCCCGGTCCGCCTTCCCCGGCGACGATCCGGAGCGCGGCTTCGAGACCGATGTTTCCCCGGACAAGATCGTGGGCCGGCGCGGGGTCCGCCGAACAACCCCGGCTCTCACAAGGCGGGACACCTCCCGGGACGACGGCGACGGCCGGGACCGCCTTGACCTCGAAGAGCCGGAAAAGGCGCGGGTCGATCGCCGCGCCCGCGCCTTCGGCGAGATGCGCCCCGATATGCTTCACCGTGGCCTTGAGTCCGCCCCGTGCGACGCCGCGCAGCACCAGCGGCGCGCCGATCCGCGCCGCCTCCCGGCTCCACTGCCGCAGGCTCGCGCCAGGGACGGACAAGCTCATGAAGACGATGATCTCGGGACCTCGTGGAGGTTCGGAGAGCCTGCCCGCCAGGCGGCCGGCCTGATCCTCAGTCGGGAGGGGAGTGGATGTTTCGGGGGCGTTTTTCCGCGCGCGACCGAGCGCGCGCTCCAGTACCGAGCGCGACCAGGAGCCGAGGTCCCCTGGTGGGGATTTCTCTTCATTCCCGAGGACGTGCTCCACGATCTCTTTCGCAGCCTCCAAGGGCTTCTCCTGGGAGTCGGCCGGAGCGGCCCACCCCAAATAAAAGAGGGCGCAGGAAAGCAAGGCCAGGGCTACGGTTATGGTTTGATGAATCGAATGTTTGCCCATATTACGTTCCTTAGAGGAGGCAGCAGTTGCGCTTGCGCCAGAGCAGGTACCCGAAATTCTCCCCCGCGACGGGAAGCTCGCGGAGCGTCTCCCAAAGCACGGTGGAGCGGCCCGTGGGGTTGCACCCGGTGAGCGCCGATGTGGCGGGAACCGGCTGCGTCATCTGCCAGCGGTACTGAGATTTCTTCATGATCGGCATGGGATAGCGGCCGCACAGGGCGGCGGAACCCGACGTGCCCCACGCGAGCAGGGTCCGGTGCAGGCGGAAGACCAGACGTTGCGCGGCGAGCAGCGATGCCTGCACCCCTCCCACGTGCGCGCCCACGTTCCCCGTCAGGGGATACATCGAGCCCTGACAGCCCGCGCACCAGTACAAGGGATCGAGCGGGAGTCCCGCGGACGCCGCCGCGCAGTCCGCGGCGCACGCCGCCTGGGCGGGGAGATCCGCGAAGAGCGCGGCTTCGGGGTTCAGCAGGAAAGACAGCTCGTCGTCGCGCCAGGTCGGATCGAGTTCCGATATCCAGGCGATGTCGAGTCCGCCCCCTTCAAGGCAGCCCAGGTCCAGCAGCGCTCCTATCCACGAGAGCAGCGGATACACGTAGTAGTGGACGTGCCAGGTGGAGCCCTGAGCGCCGTCACCGCCGGATGCGCCCGTGCGCCCGCGTCCGGCGGGAAGCCCCCCGTCGATGGTGAGACCGCCCAGGTTCGGGAAACACCAGGGCGCCCGGCTCGCGTCGATCAGGCGCGCGGGTTCCCAGACGCCGAGCGAGAGGCCGATCCGGGGGATCGGACTCCCGCAGAAACAGATAGGGGACCCCGGGTTGGGCGTGTCCGGCGCGCCCGCCGCGCTCCCGATACGGATCGGCCCTATCGATATCGGAAACAAACACTCCCAGCACACGTCCGTCACGGGGTTCACGAAACGACCGGTGCACGATTGCGCGGAGACGCTCTTTGTCGTGAGGACGCAGAAGAGAAGGATGATTGAAATGGCAAGAATCAAGCACCTCATGGGCGATCTCCTTCGCTCTCGGGTCCGTCTTCGAGGGGCACCTCCGTGATCCGCAAAAACGATCCCTCGGTTTCGAGCAGAGAAGGCGTGGCGGCCAGGCCGAAACGCCTCGCGAGCCGCCCGCCCTGGTCGAAGAAAAACGCCCGCCCGTGCGTCCGCGTAAGAGCCAGCGGACGGCCTGCGAGCAAAATGATCACGGAGGGTTTTTCACGGGCAATCGCCCAGGCGACTTCGACCTGTCGCGTCCCGTCGATGAACAGGAGATCGCGCGTCAGGGGATGTTTTTCGAGAGGATTGATCCGCGTTCCCCGGGCCGCAATCAGCTTTCCGTCATGTGCAAAAATGTCCCGCTCGATGGCGACCGAAGGGTCGAACCGGCGGATCCTGAGAAAGCGCGCGGGGCGGATGCCCGCTACGCGGGGAGGCGCCTCGATCCGCTTCCTGGCCCTCGTGAGCGACTCGCTTCTCATGCGTGCGAGTTCACCCGAAGTTTTCATCGCTTCGAGTCTCGCTTCTATCTCGGCGAGCAGGTCGGGCTCCTCGATGCGCCAGACCGCCCCGCGAACGCCCAGATCCTTCGCCACGGCTGTTCCCGCCGCGAGAGCGAGGGCGCAGGCGAGCGCCGCCGCGAAGAACCTCCGGGGCGGAAGCCGCTTCATGGCCGCGCCTCCCCGGGTTTCGCGAGGGGGCCTTCGAGCCCCAGCCAGGGGATGTCGGGAAGCGGAAGGGCGCGGCCCCGGATGCGCTCGCGCGGCACCAGGCCGATCTCCTCGTAGCGGCTGTCGTGGCTGTCCTTGTGATCGGCGTGGACGTAGTAGTGGCCGGGCGGGATGACGCCGGGTCCTATCGCTTCCAGGGCGCGGCCGTTCAGCGCGCGCCGCTTGGCGATCCCGATGAATTCTCCCCGCACGAAGACGCGGCGATCGGGGTCCACCGCCACACTGTCTCCCGGCAGGCCGATGACGCGCTTCATGTAGGGAATCGAAGAACCCGCGGCTTCGGGCGGTTCGAAGAGGACAAGGGCACCTCGTTTGGGTGCTGCCATCATCGGCAACACGAAATACCCCCATGCGCCGTCTGACCAGCTCGCGTTCACGTGAACGCGCGAGGCCGCGGCGAGCCACAGGCCCGAGAGCACGGCCATACAGACCAGCGACCTGAAGCCCCGGGGGTTCGAGCGGATGCGTTCATCGGCGTCGGTTATCATCATTTTTCTTCTCCTTGTTCAGAGGTGTGTTCGCCGCCATCGCCGCCTCCACTTCCGCCGTCAGGTCCTCTGCGCCCGCGGCGACGGCGCCCGCCGTCAGCAGAACCACGCGCCGGCGCGCGGCGGTTCGCGCGAGCGCATCTTCGAGCCGCACGGCCCAGGCGCGGGTGGCGGCCAGGGCCTTTTTCGAATCCCCGCCATCGCGCAGCGCCCTCGTCACGTAGTCCGCCGTGAGGTCGGCAAGACGTACGACCGCGATCCGGGGCGCTTTTTCGGGGGAGACCCGCACCGTCACGGCCGAGACGGCCGCCGCCACGCCTGCGGCGAGTAACAGGGCTGCCGCGAACGCCGGAACCCCTCTCATGAGATCTCTCCTGCCGCATGACGCTTCGCGCTCATCGGGACCCGGGCTCCCGTGTCCCGGCACCGGAACCAGGCCGTCCCCTCCTCGTCATGGAACATGTATGTGTAGCTGCCTGCGAAGAGGCGATTCAAAGGATCGGCAGAGAGCACGCCCGCCGAGATCGCCGCGCGGAACACGCCTTCGGTGTCCTCGTATACCCGGATGAACCGCTTCCGCTTGGGCCGCCGCCCCCGTTCAGGCCGTCTCTTGTGTTCAGGCCGCATCGCACGATCCTTGTGATACCGACGAACACGGCGCCTCCTGCGCCGTCTGCATGTGCGCGTCATCTCCTTGCTCCTCTGGTGTCGGGTGGTTCTTCGTCTATGATTTCTCCGGGGCGGAAGCCGCAACGCTCCCCCCGGCGCCCGGGTTTTTCCTGAGATCGTTGAAGCGATCGAGCCAGAGCCTCGCCGCGCGGGCGGGGTCGATCGGCCTGATGCGCCGGTCGAGCGGCGGGAAGGCGACGGCAGGCGCCGCGTTCCCGCTTGCTCCCGGCACGTCGCGCACCTCTGCGGACTCCGCCATCCGCGCCACGAAGCGCACGAGTTCCGCATGCGCAGAAGTCGGTTTCGCGCCGAGTCCGGCCGCCTCGCGCACGGCCCTGTCTATTTTTCCACCGAGACGTCGCAGCTGCGGCGTCGACCGCCGCGAGGGGGCGGCGTCGGGACCGAGCCACGCGACGCTCGCCTCGAACAGCAGGGCATGGAGCGCCGCCCCCCGGACGTCCTCGCCCCCGGAGCCGCTCAGGTCTTCTATCGCCTCGCTCATCGTCACCGCGTGGGCCGCCAGGGAGTGGAAGCGCCTGAGACGCCCGTCCCGCCGGCAGGTGTTGGCGAGCACGTGGGCCAGGGCCTCGAAGTCGACGGCTTCGGCCGTCAGCGAATCGGGGTCCCCCGGCCAGGCGATCGGCCTTTCCTCCACACCCCCTGGGTGCGCTCTTCTTCTCGCGTTCATGTGGTTTCTCTCCATTCGGGTTGATGTTCGTTTTCAGGTGTCAGGGGTGATGAAACGTCACGGCGCGCCTTCTTCGGCGACCCGCGCGACGGCTTCCTCGGTGGTGAGACCCTCTTCCTTCATTTTCTCGATGGCCGCGAAGGCGGGTCCGCGCGAGGAATAGAGCGCCTGCGACCAGCGGTCCAGCGCCAACCGCGCCACCCGCCAGCCGTCCGGGCCGTGCAGCACGATTTCCGCGTGGCGCCCGTCCACGGTGGCGAGGCTCTTGAGCGCGCGCTCCATCCCGGGGTCGCAGTGGATGCGTTTTTCCTGCTTGAGGAGTTCTACGGACTCGTCCTTTTGCGCGAGAAAAATCACCCAGTCGGAGTTGTCCCAGGCCGCGCGGGCGGCCGGGTTCGCGTAGTAGTCGTTCACGCTCTGGGTGCCGGTGACGAGCGCGCCGCGGTACTTGCGCGCGCGGCGGGCGGCGCCTTCCAGGAACGCCTTGCTGTCCTCGCCCGAGAGCAGGTCCCATGCCTCATCGATCACGATCGCCTTGGGACGCGTCCTGGGGCCGTGGTACATGCGCTGGGTGGCGAGAAACACCACCAGCATGAGCACGACGCCCTGCAGGTCACCGCGTCCCTTGAGTTCCGCGAGTTCGAACACGGTGAGCGCGGCGTCGAGCGCGGGCGTCCCGCCCCCCTCGAAGAGCCTCCCCATCGCGCCGCCCGGGCGCCAGGGACCCAGCGCGAGCGCCATATCGGATGCGCGCTTATCCCCTGCGGCTTCCAGCCCTTTCTGCACGAGGCCCAGATCCGCCTCGTTTCCCGCCTCCTCCCAGGCGCGCGCAATGGCCTCGTCGATGAGGGCCGCCTCGATGTCGTCGATCCGCCCGCGCCGCCTGCACATGCGGCCGACCACCGAGGCCAGCATGGCGAAGGACTCCTCGCGGTAGTCGCCGTCTCTCGCCGCCGTCCCGGCGTCGATCATGGCGAAGGGGTTCAGGCGCGCGGGGTCCTTGCCGAAGGCGATGAAGGCGCCGCCCAGGGCTTCCGCCGTGTGCTGGAAGGATCGCCCGTCGTCGATGACGACCGCCTCTCCGTCCGCGCCGGCGATCCCGGCGACGAGTTCCTGCATCAGGACGGACTTGCCCGAACCGGATTTTCCCGTCACGGCCACGTTGTAGTTCCCCGCCTCGTTCGCGAAGGGGGACCAGGGGGCGGGCTGCCCGCGTCTTCCCAGCAGCAACAATGCGGGCGGCGCGTCCGTCCGCGCCCGCTGGCCGCGCCACTCACCGTGCACGGGAGCGAGGTTGACGGCGGATGAGGTCAGCAGCGTCTTCATCCGGCCCATCCGGGCGAGGTCGGCGTCGAGTCCGCCCGCGGGCGCCATCGGCAGGCAGGCGAGCCAGCCGGGCAGGTGGGCGTAGCGCTCCGCCCCCAGCCGCCAGCCCTGGCCGTGGTAGATGGCGCGCACCGCCTGCTCGGCCTCGTCTATCGCGTCGAGCGGCGCGTAGATCGCCGCCATGTAACAGGCCCGGACCAGGCGCTCGCCTTCCTTGAGCCGCTCGGTCACGAAGCGCCAGTCCCGGGCCTTCTCCGGAAGGCCCGGCAGGTAGCGCGCGATGCCCGTGCCTGCCTGCTGCGTCGCGCGGGCGGATTTGAGGAACGCGCGCTCCCCGTCGGCCGCCTCGCCCATCATCACGGTGAGCGCGGTCAGGACCGGCGCGCCCGGCTGCAGGAAGTCCCTGTAGAAGTCTCCTATCAGCGCGTTGCCCCGCCAGCCGGGCCACACCTCCGGGTATGCGCGCGCGGAGAGCACGCGGAGGCCCAAGTCCGTGCCGTCCGGGTGGTGGAAGACCAGTCCCGCCGGCGCCACGCTCATCGCGCGTCCCGGCGCCGCGCATTGCAGGTGGATCGGGTCGCGGGGCGACCAGCGCCTCTCGGGGCGTTCGAGTCCGCCGTCGTGCTCTCCCTCCAGGTCGGGCGCCGTGAGTTCCGCAGCGAGCGATAGCAGATCGTCGGGCTCCATCCGCCGCGCCCAAGTCCCGATCGAGGCGAGCGCGCCCTCGATCGCGCGGCGGAAGCCGCCGAGCGCGGTCTCAGAAGCCGGTCCCGGCCGTCCCGGCAGGCAGGCCGCGAGGAACACCCGGCAGTCGTTCAGGGTGTACGGCGGCCCGCCCTCATGGAGCGGACGCCAGCCGGCGCCCCTGAAGAGCGCTTCGCGCCGCGCCGCCATCACCGCCTGCAGACCGCCCGCGGCCTCCCTCGGCGCGGCCCAGTCCCCGATCGCCTGCCCGTAGCGCGGGCTCGTCCAGTGGATCACCTGCACCACGGAGCGATCCGGCGCCGAGTCGGCGAGCGTTCCCGCCAGCGCGTCCAGCGTCCCCTCGTCCACGCCCGCGAAGGGCGGCAATTCCAGGACGAAACCCAGGCTCCCCGCGTTCACGTAGAACTCGCCCGACTCGTCCCAGGCGCGCCAGGGCAGGAGATCGACGAGCGGGGCCGGGATGGCCGGGAGCGTCCAGGGCACCAGCGCGTCGGCGCCCCCGAAGATGTCCTTCAATCGATCGATCACGGAAGCCTCCAGCGCGCGGGCGCTATTACCGCGCGCACCCAGCCCGCCTCGCGGTAGACGCCCTCCTCGTCCACGTAGGGCGCGATCCATATCCGGGCGACGCGTTCTTTCGTGCGCAGCGTTTCATCGGCCGGATCGGGGGGTTCCGCTCCGGGCATGGCGAACAGCGGCTCGGCCGTGGCCACCTCCCCGTCGTCTTCCTCATCGAGGCGGAAAAGTTCCGCGAACCAGGCGATGATGCCGCTCAGGAACGCTGTCCCGGTGGTTTCCGCGGGGCGGAGGGCAGCGGGGGGAGTCGTTTCCCGTGCTTCCGCCGTTGTCGTGGCGGCGGGGTCCGCCTCGGAAACGTTCTGGCAGGCGACGCCCTGCGCGATGGGGCATTGCCAGGATTCACCCACGTGATTGCTCCCCGCGCAGCCCGTGAGGAACAGGGCGGCCAAAAGCGCCGTCAGCAAATGAAATCTTCCTGTCGATAATGGATGGGTATTCGTTCTCATCTTCTGCTCCCGTGGTTGTTGTTGCTCTTCCTGTCTTCTCTCCCGTCGAGCCGGGTGCCCTCGATGAACACGACGGTGACGCGCGTGCCCGTCTGGAGCTGGATCACCGGCTGGTACTGCTCGGCCCGGCGGATCAGGTAGTCCGCCACCCGGCGGCCGGCCGACCCGGCGCCCGCGCCCAGACCCGCGCGCCCCAGGTCGCTCAGGCTCGCCGCGTTCTCCGCCCCCGTCGTCCCGGCAGGCGCCTGGAGCACGTTGGCGGCGGTCTCGCCCGCCCCCGATACCAGGCCCGCGAGGAAGGCCTTCTCCACGAGCGCCCCCTCGCGGCTCACCACCGGACCCCGTACGCCGGCCTTGCCGCCGCCCGCCACGAAGCCCGAGACTTCCGTCTCGATCACCGTCCCGGGCTCGGGACCAGCGCAGGTCATGGTCCGAAGCCGCACGTAGACCTTCTCCGACGAAAGGTCCCCGTAGGCGGCGCCCGTCAGCGTGCAGCCTGCGACGTCGGCTTCCATCGCTTTGCCTTCCGCCGCTGCGCTCCGCGCCCTGCCCGTGAGGCGAAGCAGGACCGGCCGCGGGTCGCCCTGGGAGGCGACGCCCGCCGAGGCGTCCACCCCCGCCAGCACCACCGCCTCCGCGTAGGCGCCCGCGGGCAGCCAGGAGGAAACGGGGCGCGGTCCCGGACCTGGAGCATTCCCGCCCGCGGGATTCGGGGTTTTCTCGAATTCCCGGATCATGGGCGCATTCGCCGACGAGGCTCTCGCGCCGGGTGGGGCGCGGTACCCCTTCGCGCCCGGCGCAGGCCGCTTCGCCCGGACGGGCGCGGCGGGGCGGGTCTCCAGTTTTTTGCGCAGTTCGTCGATCGCCGCCGCCTGGCGGTCGATCACCATCCGCCCGTCCGCCGCGCCCTTGGCGAGGCGCGCCCTCAGCCGCGCGTTCTCCTCCTCCGAGCGCCGGCTCTTCGTCTCCATCTCGCGGAGCCGGGCCTCCATCTGTCCGATCCGGGCCTCCGATCGCCTCACCCAGACGGCTTCCGCGGACCCTGCGCCCGCGAGTTCCGCCCGGACCCCGCCCCGGGTCGGCGGCGCCTCGCCGCCTCCCGCCGAGAACCAGGCCGCGAAGGCGACGAGCACAGCCGCCGCCAGGCCCGAGAACAGGAGCAACTGCCGGTTCCGGATCTTCCGGCTCTCGGGGTCCATCGTCGTTTTGTCCGCACTGCTCATCACGGCCTCCCTCCGCGTCCGACCTCACTCACAGTCACGACGAGCCGTCCGTCCGAGGGACCGCTCGCAGGCTTTCCCGCCCAGAGCGCGGCGGCGCCCGGCGCCATGCCTCGCATGAGGGCCCGGGGGTCGTCGCCCAGGGCCGAATCCACCTCGTAGACGCGCGCGATGAAGCGCCGCCCGCGCCAGGTTTCCAGGAGCGCGAGGCCCTCTGGACGTGACGTTTCGGATGTCGTGTGAATCACGTAGCCGGGGAGAACCTCGCGCAGTGCGACCGCGCGCACCAGCGCCACGATCGCGCCCACGCGGCCCTCGCGGGGAGCGGGGCTTTCCTCCCGAGGCGCCGCGTCGGCGTTCCGGATCATGATCTGCGCGGAATCCCGCGCGGCGGTCCTTAACGTCAACCGGTAGGTGAAGCCCTTCGCCGTCCCGATGAACAGCGTCAACGGCGCCCGCGCAGGGGCGGTGGTTTCCAGGGGCCGCAGGTAGAGGTCCCCGTGCGACTTGTCGTGTTCGAGCGTAAAACCGTCCGGCCCCCGGACCACGCGCGCGACACGATCGTTTGCAAGCGTTATCCGGCTCACCGCACGGTCGGATATCTCGGCTTCGAGTTCCGCGTGGTCGGCACCGTCCAGGATCTGCATTCCAAAAACAGGAGCCGTCCACGGCGGGAGCGCCGCAACCAGAATCAAAGTGGTCAGAATCATCGGAATTCTTCTCGTTCGCATCATCCTATTTGCGAGCCTCCAGTTCCTCGAAACGAAGCAGGCCGATCCGGCCCGCGTCCACGCGGAAGGACAACCGGTAGCGCTTCCGCTCGCGCGAGACCGGCTCGCGCCCCACCCAGGTTGCCAGCTCCCCGCCCACGACGACCGTCAGTCTCTCGGGGTCCGCCTCGATCCGCCCGGGGTAGAAGGCGGTCGTGAGGTCGCGCCGCGCCATGCGCCCGGCCTCGGCCGCGACCCAGGCGCCGATCGCGCCCCGCGCGGAGGCGTGGGCGAGCCGCGCCGCCGCCTCGCGGGCGTGCTCCGCGTTCTCGGGCGTGAGCGTAAGCAGCGTCACCGCCACGGTCCGCCCCATGTCCTCGAGGTAGCGGAGCCCCGTCCGCCCGCCGCCGACCTCCCACGCCGGCCCCGCCACGGCGGGCACCAGCACCGTCATGCGCTCCACCGAGGCGAGGCCGACGCTCAGTCCCAGGTTGGCCAGCAGCGATAGTGCGAGCAGCGTGGCCAGCGCCATGCGCCCGTCCCGAACGCGCCGCCGCTCGGTTTCCATCAGTTCGCGTTTCATCCCCTACAACCTCCTCATCCGATGAAGCGGCGCAGGTGGCTCGGCGGCGCGCCCTTGAGCCCCAGCGCGAAGCCGGGCAGGAACCAGTAGAGCGCGCAGATCGCGACGTCCGCCCCGCCGCCCCGCTTCGCGCGGCGCAGGAGCGCCCAGCCCGCGAGACCGGCCAGGAGACCCGTCAGGAAGGCGTTCGCCGCCAGACCCAGGAGCGCCGGCCCAAGCAGGGCCGCCGCCTCGTCCAGGGTCCAGAACAGCCAGCGCTCCGGGTCGTCGAGGCGAGAGGGGATGGCGTGTTTCGCCTGATCGTTCATCCGTCCCCCTCATATGATCGCCGTTCCGACGAGGCCCGTGACGATGCCGGTGCCCGCGCCCGCCGCGATGCCCACTCCCACCGCGCCCGCGAGTTGGGCTGCGTTGAAGCGAAGCACCGAACCCACCAAGGCGGCGCCCACGGCGAGCGCGGCCGCCAGCTGCCCGCCCGTGCCCGAGACGATCCCGGTCACCGTGTCGAGCGGAGCCGAGAACGTCGTGTCCGTCGTCGCCCAGGCTTGGTCGAATCCCCACAGCGCCCACAGGAGCGCGGCGAGCAGGCATCTGCTCAGGAAAGAAACTCTGTTCATCACGCAACCCTCCTTCCGTCGTCCGAGGTGGAGGTCCGCCTCCGCGCGGCGGCCCAGGCCTCGAGGTCCGCGAGCAGGTAGCGCACCCGCGAACCGAAACGATGAAACGCAGGCCCCGCCCCGCTCACGTGGTAGCGGTCCAGCGTCCTCCTCGAGAGGCCCAGCCACTCCGCCGCCTCCCGCGTACTCAGGTAATGCTTGCCGTTCCCTTTCATGCACATCTCCCCTTCTGTCTCGGTCCCGCCAGTCGGGACCCCTGTAGTCTGCGGGCAGGACGCCGCCCGCGGGAAAGGTTTCACACCGGCCGTATCCGCCACCCGGGCGCGGATAACCCGCAGATCCTCTTCGCTCGCGTGCGAAGCCATCCAGGCGCGAACCCGCTCAATCGTCGCAAGCCGCGGCGAATACCCGCGGCGCAGTTTCCACACGAAGGAAGGACTGCCCGTGGCCTCCTCGCCAAGCACCCGCGGCTTCGTCCCCGTCAAGGCCATGAACGCCTCGACCTCGCTCCTGAAGGCCGGTCCCAGCGGCGGAGCCCCCATGAAGGCGAGCACCCGGTCCGCCGTCTTCATCCCCACGGAGCGTCCCCGGCGCAGTTCGTCCACGAAATCCGGATCTCCGAGCGCGGCTCTCCCGAGATATCTCGCGCTCACGCCGTGGCGCGCGCACCACGCGGCAACGCAGCGTTTCAAATTGTCGTCCAGGGGCATCTCTGTGTGATGAGCGAGCGTCTTCATGGGATAAATATATATGAATATATATGTTTTTATCAATAACTAAATATATCTAGTTTCCTGCGATTTTTTGCCACCCCCGCTCTCACTTGCGAACGGCTGCGCAGGGATATGGCAAAAAAGGTGATTTTCTTTCACAGCGACGGCGTGCAGGGGAGCGAGGCGGGGCCCCGAGACTCCGCACGGGAGAGAAACTGTCGCTTGAACCCGGAAAAACAGGCATTCCGACAGACGAATATAAAACGAAAACAAGCGAACCGCAACACAGCTCCATGCCGGGAAACCTGATTGCCTGAAATTCACGGGCGCGCCACGCGGCATCACGGGAAAAACGGGTTCCGCCGATGACGGCCAGGAGAATGCAATCGGGGTGAATACTTGACACGGGGGCCACCGGTCATCGAAAGCTGCGCACCCTCCGGTCGGGATTCCACCAACCCGCACCCTCTCCGAAGCACCTGTAAAACCGGCCCGTAGCTTCCGTTGCGTGGTTCAATCGACGCTGAACGCAGGCGCCACAGGAATCGCTCATATCTCCTGCAACTCGCCTCTCACCGCCGGGAGGCCGAGCCGGGCGGGGCGAGGGCGAAGGCGGGAAGGTCCGAGAGGATTCCCGCTACGTTCCCATTCCATCCTCAGGAGGAGATTCATATGGCTCAGGCTGAACCGCTTATCCATTCCATTCCGCTCAGCCGGCTGGAACTCGCGCCGGAGAACGTCAGAAAGACCCCGGGCGACCCCGCCGCCTTCGCGGAGCTCAAGGCCTCCATCGTTGCCCACGGCCTGCTGGAGAACCTGATCGTCAGGGCGGAGGATCCCGGCGAAAGCGGTATCGAGCGCTGCGCCGTGGTCGCCGGCGGACGCCGCCTCGCCGCCATGAAGGCCCTGGCGAAAGAGGGCGCTCTCGACGCGGATCACCCCGTACCCTGCCGTGTGATCGAGGCTGCGGAGAACGCAGAAGAATTCTCGCTCGCCGAGAACGTGGTGCGCGTCGCCATGCACCCCGCCGACCAGGTCGTCGCGTTCGCGAAGCTTAGCCGTTCGGGGGTATCCGTATCCGCCATCGCGGCGCGCTTCGGCGTGACGGAGCGCCTGGTCGAGCAGCGCCTGAGTCTCGGCAACGCCGCGCCCGAACTGCTCGACGCCTACCGGGCCGAAGAGATGGACCTGGACACCCTGAAAGCCTTCACGGTCACGACCGACCACGCCCGGCAGATGGCGGTCTGGGAGCAGGTGAAGGAATACGGCTACGGGCCGAGCGGCTGGCAGGTGAGGCGCATGCTGACGGAGGAGAGGGTGTCCGCCGTCTCGGCCGTGGCGCGCTTCGTGGGAGAAGAAGCGTACGAGGCGGCGGGGGGTACGCTCACGCGCGACCTGTTCGCGGAAGAGGACGCCCGGGGAATATGGTTCGACGACCCCGCGCTCCTGAACGAACTCGCGGCGGAGAAACTCCGTGCGGCGGCGGACGAACTGAAGAAGCGCTGGAAGTGGGCCGAGGCGGTGGTCGAGGCCGACTGGAGCGCCATCGCGGGTTTTGGGCGGATAAGCCCCGAGCCGGGCGCTCCCACCGAGGAGGAGAAAGCCGAGCGGGAGAGGCTGTGGGCCCGCCATGACGAACTCGTCAACATGGACGAGGACGACTGGACCGACGAACTCGCCGAGGAGGCCGAAGCGCTCGAAGCGCGCCTGCGCGCGATCGACGAGGCCGTGAGCGCGCGGGCCGCGTTCCGGCCGGGCGACTATGAACTGGCGGGCTGCATCGCGACGGTTGGCCACGACGGCGCGCTCAAGGTCGTCGAGGGCCTCGTGAGGCCCGAGGACATGCCCGAGCGCACGGACGCGGACGAAGCAAACGGCGCCGATCCGGGCCGCGTGGACGCGCCGCTCGCGACGCCGGCCGATCCGCGCGCGAAGGTCCGCAAGGAGACGGGGATCGGGATCGGACTCGCCGACGACCAGCGCGCCGTCCGGACGACGATCGTCAAGGCGTATTTGTCGGGAGACTTCGAGGCGGCCTTCGACCTGACGCTCTTCCAGTTCGTCCAGGCTGCGTTCGCCGATAACCACATGGCGGGCTGCCTCGACATCGCCTTCAGGGAGACCGCCGACAGGCCGCCCGCGCGGGCGAACGACGAGGACTTCGCCGCCTGGAGCCCGGGCGAGGCCATGCTCGCCGAGCTCCCGGGCCTCTCCCTGGACTGGATGGAAAACGAGGACGAAGACGCCGCCTTTGCGGCGATGCGGGCGCTGCCCGAAGCGGAGAAAAAGGCCCTGTACGCGGCGGCGGTCGCGCGCTCGCTCAAGGGACAGCTCGCCTTCGAGCCGGACGCCCGGCCCGAATTCGAGGCCACGGTCGCCAGGCTCGATATCGACTTCGCGAAACACGTGCGCCCGTCGGCGGACATGTTCTGGTCGCGCATCACGAAGGACCGCATCCTCGCCATCGCGCGCGCGACGCTGGGTCCCGTCTGGGCCTCCGCCCGGGCGAAGTACAAGAAGGCGGACCTCGCTCTGGCGATGGAGGAGGCCTTCGCCGCCGACCCGCCCGAAGGACTGAAAGAAAAGGCGCACGCCGCCGCACTCGCCTGGACGCCGCCCGGGTTCGCGCCCTTCGACACCGGCCGGGTGGGGGAGGCCGTGGAGGAAGACCCGCCGGACGAAGAACCCGAAACGGAAGCCAATGACGGCGAGACGCCCGATGCCGCCTCCGGCGACGCTCCCACCGACGCGGAATCCGGCCCCGCCGCAGACGATACCGAGGGGGGAGACGCCCCGGAGGGCGGGGAACTCGCCCGGGCAATCGATGCGATGAACGCGGTTCCCACCGCGGACGGGAGTCCCAGGGTGATCGTGCAGGGATTCGACTCGGCGGACGCCCTCGTAAACGGCGAGGGGACCGATATCCCGGAGTTCCTACGCGGGAACTGACCCGCAATTACGTCCAGAACGGCGCCCCGCGGCACTCGCTGCGGGGCGCTTTTTTCGTTTTCACGCCAAAGGGAGTCCATGACATGAACGATACAACGAATGCCGCGTCGCACTCCGGGCGGATCCGCGCCCGCATCCACGAGGGCGCTCTTCATCGCGTCACGAGGATGTATACGGCAGGCCTCGCCGACGTCTTCACCGAGGCGCTGCAGAACAGCCGCCGCGCGGGGGCGACGCGCCTGCGCGTCACCACCCATGAGGCGTCCGGCGCGCAGGCCGTCACCATCACCGACGACGGGGCCGGGATCGCCGACCCCGCCGTGCTCCTCTCCTTCGGCGAGAACGGCTGGAGCGAGGAACTGGTGCGGCGCGAGGACGCGGCCGGGATGGGGTTCCTGAGCCTGGCGCGCCGCGGCTGCGCGGTCGCGTCGAGGACGCGCTCCCTCGCCGGCTGGCGCGTCGACCTCACACCCGCCCATTTCCTGGGAGAGGCGGAGGCGGACGTCCTCCCCGACGAGGATGCGCCCCTGCCCCACGGGACGGCGGTGCGCTTCCATACGGAAGAGAATCGAGAGGTCATCCGGCGCGCGCTCGAGAACGCGGCCCGGCACTACCCGCTCCCGGTAACGCTTGACGGCGAGGTCCTCCCGCGCCGGAACTTCCTCGGAAACGCCGTCCATACGGAATCCTGGCGCGGCCTCGTCTTCGGCGTCCTGAACAGCGGAAGCCGCTACCGCGACGAACCCGATCTCAACTTCCACGGCCTGATCCTGCCGATTCACCTGCCCACGGTCCATCCCGTAGACGGCCCGGCCTGGTCGGTGCGCGCCGACGTCGAGGATTGTCCGGAGCTCGAGCTCGTCCTGCCGGCGCGCAAGGAAGCGGTCGAGACGCCCTTCCTGGAGGAGATGCGAGAGGCCGCCCGTACCGCGATCTACCGGGCGATGGCCAAGGCCGATCCCGTGCCCGTCGTCGCATTCGGGGAGTGGACGCGCGCGCGGGCGGCAGGCGTCGAACTGCCGGAACCGGCGCCCGCGCTGCGCCCCTGGCGGCCTCCCGTCGCCGATATCGACAACTGGCTCGCGGGACCCTCGCCCGAACCCCTGCCCGAAGACGCGCTCGTGATGGATGCGGACATCGAACCCCCCGAGGCGCAGGCGCTCTGGCGCGCCGCCGAGCGCGGCGGGACGGCGCCGAGGCTCTTCGAGGCCGACCGCCGCTTCGAGGGATATGACTGGTACGACGCGCTCCCCCGGGTCAAGGACGTACACACCGATGTCGCGCTCGGCGGCGAGGCCCGTCCGCTCGCGGATTTTCAGGCCCCGCCCGATCGGTCGGGTCCCTCCAACGAGCCGCTCCCGAGGCCGGACGCGATCCGCATGCGTCTCGACGTCGACCACCCGGACGGCACGACCGAGACCATCGCGCTCGACGCCGATCTCGCCTTCGCCGGCGAGGCATGGGCCTGGCTCGCGGACGTGCGGCCGCTGGTCACGGCGGACAGCGCCATCGAGGCGGCCGAACTCGCCGACCTCCTGCGCGACGCCTGGTTTTCGCCGTCGGACGAAGCGGACGCGGACAGCTGGGAAACGCAGCGCGCGCGGTTCGAGGAGGAAGCCCTGCACCTGGCCATCGGCCTCCTGTGCTCGGAAGAGGAGGCGCTCAGGCGCACGATCTCCTGCGCGGTGCGGCGCGAGCTGTTCTGGCTCATCCCCCGCGAGCGTGCGGTCACCATCACCGTGCGAGGCGGAAAGATCGGCGTCGACTTCGCTGAAGGGGAGGACGTCCGATGAAAAAGTCCTGGACCGTCCGGTGCGGGTACGCGGCCCGCTTCGCCGATACGGTCACCGTGGAAGCGGAGACCTTGGAAGAAGCGCTGGAAAAGGCCGTCGAGAACGCCAGGACCGATGAGGATTGGCGGGAGACCGGTGATTGCAGCGACATATTCGTGGACGCCGTCTGTGAGGGCGTCCATGCCGATCCCGGAGATCCGGACGTGGCCTGGCCGGTCCCCGACCGGTTCACCGAGCGGGGCGAGCCGCCGATCATTACCCTGACCGACCCCTGCCTCCCGGGCGGCGCCGTCGAGGTGTCCCGGGGGCGGGTCCTGCTCCGCTTCGAGACACCCGGCGCCACGCTCACGAACGAGATATCCGATCCGCCCCACCCGCGCGGCAACAAGCCGCTCGTGACGATCCGCCGCCGCGCCGACGGGGCGCCCGGCATCACCGTGACCGGGGGCCGGGCGCGGATCCGGGTTCTCGGCTTCTGAGCCCCGCGCAGACTCGCCGTTCCACATCCGTCTTTCACATAAAGGAGAACGCCGATGGAACTCGTCACACCTGAGCAGCGCGAAAGGCTGCTCGCCAACGGCGCGCAGCGCGGCGCCGACCACGTGCCCGTTCTCAAGCTGTTCAACCCCTGCGGCGCAGGGACCTGGCTCCTCACGGAACTCGACCCCGAGGATGAGTCCATAGCGTTCGGACTCGCGGACTTAGGTTTCGGCACACCGGAGATCGGGAGCTTCAGCCTCTGTGAACTCGAAGCCTTCCAGGGGCCCTTCGGCCTGGGAATAGAGCGCGACCTGTACTTCGAGGGGAAGTTCACCCTCGCCGTCTACGCCGAGGCCGCCCGCGCGGCGGGACGGGTCGTCGAATACGGCTCCGAACTCGACGCAGCCGGGCGCAGGAGCACCACGGCCTGCGGCTGACCTGTCCGTTTTCCGTACACATTCTGGAGAGAACCATGCCCGACACCGAATCCCGGACTGCGAGCAAACACCCCATGGACCCACGTCGCGGGGAGGGTCTTTCCCCGATGTTTCAGGCCTTTCTCTGCTGGCTGCTGGAACTGCCGCCCGTGACGGAACCCGTCATCACGGGCGTCGCCCTCGCGGGGGACAGCGTCCTCGCGGCCACGGACAGCGATCCCTTCTTCAACGCGCACCTCGGCAGTCTCACCGACTTCGAGCGCAACATCCGGGGCTGGGGAGAGGCCTGCGGCGCCGACGCCGCCACGGTCGAGGGCCTCGTCACGAAATTTCGCAGCGCCGGCCGGACCTGATCCGCATTCGCGCCGGACAGAGGGCGAGTCCGGCCAGGCCGGGGCGTCCGGGAGGTTCCGGGGGAGCGATCCCCCGGGGACGGCCTCCCCCATTCCCACGACATCCGAGGAGAGAGCCATGTCGCAAGCCCTGACGGCGGAGGTGCGTCCGCACGCCGCCCGCTCCACAGCGCCGAACGCATCCGAGGCGCTCTACGAAGCGGCCCGGGCCCTGCTGCCCGTCCTGGCGGCCGGTCGTCCGCTCGACAAGAACGCGCTGCGCGACGCCATGACGGGCGCCTTCAGCGCCACCGACGCCGAGGGCGCCTGGGTCTGGAAGGACGCCTACGAGGCGGCGGAAGCCGCCGTCGTGCTCTTCCTTAAGCGCTACGGACGGGCCATGCGCCAAAGGGCCGGGGCCGGAGCGGAGGGTCCCTCCGCCATGCTGGCCATGCTGGAAAGACTGGCCGCGCTGGAACCCTCCCACACCAGGCGCTCGGAAGACCAGGTTCGCCTGCAGCAGTTCTCGACCCCGCTCGGCATCGCCTACGCCGCGGTGCGGGCGGCGGCGCTCCGGACAGGCGACGCCGTTCTGGAGCCCTCCGCCGGGACCGGGATGCTGGCCGTGATGGCGCAGTGCGCGCTCGGGAACGAGAACTCGCTTCACCTGAACGAGATCGCGAACACGCGCGCCGGCCTCCTCGCCCGCCTGTTCCCCGGGGCAAGCGTCACCCGCCACGACGCGGAAGCCGTCGCCGACCGCCTCCCGGGAGTCCGGCCGGACGTCGTGCTCATGAACCCGCCGTTCTCGGCGACGCCGGGCGTCGCCCGGGTACGTCATGACGCGGACCTCCGGCATCTGCGCTCGGCGTTTTCAGCGCTGGCGCCGGGCGGGCGCCTGGTCGCCGTCACCTCGGCGGGCTGCCTCCCGGGCGATGCGGCTTGGAGAACCGCCTTCTCGTCCGTGGAAGCGCCCGCCCGCATCGTCTTCACGACGGCGATCGACGGGCGCGCCTACGCGAGACGGGGCACGACGTTCGACACGCGCCTCACCGTGATCGACAGAAGCAACGAACCCGGTATCGAGGTCGACCCCCAGGCCCGCGTGATGGACGCAGCCGAACTGCTCGACGCGGTCACGGCGCGGGTTCCGCCGCGCATGGCGCACGAACCCGCCGCCGGGACGCCAGCGCCGGACGTCCCGCTCCGCGATCTTTTCGGCGAGCAGGCGGCGCCCGGGACGAAAGCGCGCAAGACCGGGGTGAGGGAGGGCGCGCGGCCGGCGCCCGGGCCGGCCCGCGACTTAGGCTCCGTCTCGGAGCTCGCATACGAGGCGGCCCCGCCGTGCGGCGAGGACGAGACGGCGGGCCCCTACGCGCCATGGCGGCCGAGCGTCGCCTCCGTCCCGGGCGCTGTGGCGCATCCCACGCCCCTCGTCCAGTCCGCCGCCATGGCCGCCGTCGCGCACCCCGCGCCCACGCACCGCCCGCTGCTGCCCGAACGCGTCGTGACCGAGGGGCTGCTCTCCGACGCCCAGCTCGAGAGCGTCGTCCTGGCCGGCGAGGCCCACGGCCGCCATCTCTCCGCCCGCTACCGGGTCGGCGCCGGCTGGGAGACGGTCCGCCGCTGCGAGGAGGACGATACCGCTGAGGAGACCGTCACCGAGGACGGCGAAGTCCTATCGGCGCCGGTCCGGTTCCGCCGCGGCTGGATGCTGGGCGACGGCACCGGGTGCGGCAAGGGACGCCAGGTCGCGGCCGTCATCCTCGACAACCTGCTCCGCGGGCGAAAGAGGGCGCTCTGGCTCTCGGCCTCGGCCAACCTGCTGGAAGACGCGCGCCGTGACTGGGCCGCGCTGGGGGGGCGCGATGAGGACGTGATCCCCCTGGGCAACTTCCGCCAGGGGGCCGGTATCCCGCACGAGAGCGGGATCCTGTTCGCGACCTACGCCACGCTGCGCGCGCCGGCCCGGGAGGGCAAGGCCTCGCGGCTCGATCAGGTGGTCGCCTGGCTCGCAGGTGGTCTCGACGAGGAAGACCGCCACGGGTATGAGGGCGTGATCGTCTTCGACGAGTCCCACGCCATGGCGAACGCGGCGGGGTCGAAGGGATCCCGGGGCGCCGTCAAACCCTCCGCCCAGGGACGGGCGGGACTCAGGCTCCAGCGCGCGCTCCCCGGCGCCCGGGTGCTCTACGTCTCGGCCACCGGCGCCACCACCGTGACCGGCCTCGCCTACGCGGGACGCCTGGGGCTCTGGGGCGCGGGCGAGACCCCCTTCGAGAACCGGGAGGAATTCGTCGCGGCGATGGAGGCGGGCGGCGTCGCCGCCATGGAGGTGGTCGCCCGCGACTTGAAGGCCCTGGGTCTCTACCAGGCGCGGGCGCTTTCGTATAAAGGGATCGAGGTCGACATCCTCGAACACCCGCTGAGTCCCGAGCAGCGGCGCATCTACGACGCCTACGCCGGCGCCTTCAAGGTCATCCACGCCAACCTGCACGACGCCCTCGAGGCCACCGGCATCATGCAGGGCGAGGAGACCCTGAACCGTAACGCGAAATCCGCCGCGCTCTCCGCCTTCGAGGGCGCCAAGCAGCGCTTCTTCGGCCACCTCCTGACCTCCATGAAGTGTCCCTCGCTCATCCGCGCCGTGGAGAGCGACCTGGAAGCCAGCCGCTCGGCCGTGATCCAGCTCGTCTCCACGGGCGAGGCCCTGATGGAACGGCGAATCGCGGAGATCCCGCCCGCCGAATGGGACGACCTCTCGATCGACTTGACGCCGAGGGAATACGTGCTCGACTTCCTCGCCCACGCCTTCCCGGTGCAGTTGCAGGAGCCCTTCACCGACGAGGAGGGGAACCTCATGAGCCGGCCCGCCGTCGACGGGGATGGGAACCCCGTCCTCTCGCAGGAGGCCCTGGCAAAGCGAGATGCGCTCATTGCGAAGCTGGCGTCGCTGCCGCCCGTGCCCGCGGCGCTGGATCAGATCGTGCACCGCTTCGGCCACGACGCCGTGGCCGAGGTGACGGGCCGCTCCCGGAGGGTGCTCCGGGTCGAGGACGCCCAAGGTGAGCGGCTCGCCTTGCGCCCGCGACCGGCCTCGGCCTCACTCGCCGAGACGGCGGCCTTCATGGACGGCGAGAAGCGGATCCTGGTCTTCTCGATGGCCGGGGGCACGGGGCGCAGCTACCACGCCGATCTCTCCGCCGCCAACACGCAGCGCCGGGTCCACTACCTGCTGGAGCCCGGCTGGCGGGCGGATATGGCGATACAGGGCCTGGGTCGCACCCACAGGACGCACCAGGCTTCGGCCCCTCTGTTCCGGCCCGTTACCACCGACGTGAAGGGCGAGCGGCGCTTCATCGCCACCATCGCGCGGAGGCTCGATTCCCTGGGCGCCATCACCCGGGGCCAGCGCGACTCGCAGACCGCCATGGCCGGGAGCGAGGCCACGCTCTTCCGCGCCGCCGACAATCTCGAGAGCCCTTACGCCCGCGCTGCGCTGCGCCTGCTGTACGGGGCGCTCTGGCGAGGCGGGGTCCCCGGCTGGCCGCTGGAGCGTTTCGAGGAGGCGACCGGCTTGAAACTCACCTACGAGGGAGCGCTCAAGGAGGACCTCCCTCCCATGCCGAGGTTCCTGAACCGCCTGCTCGCGCTTCCCATCGACGAGCAGAACGCGCTGTTCGCCGAACTCGAATCCCGCGTCGAGTCCAACATCGAGGCGGCCGTCGAGGCGGGGACGTACGAGGTCGGCGTCGAGACCCTGATCGCCGACTCGCTCACGGCCACAGGCCGCGAGACGCTCTACACCCACCCAGGTACCGGAGCTGCGACAGGCCTCGTCGAGGTCCTCCGCCGCGACCGGCTCGTGCCGACGACGGCCGAGGCCGCGCTCGATGCGGCCGCGAAGGCCGGCGCGCCTGCGCTCCTCGTCAACGCGCGCTCGAAACGCGCGGCCGTCCTCCTATCCGCGCCCTCGATGCTGTTCGACGACGGGGGCGTGCAGGAACGCGTAAGGCTCCTGAGACCCGCCGTCCGCGAGGGAATGGCTAGGGCCGAACTCGATGCCTCGAACTGGCGCGAGGCCGAAGAGTCCGAGTGGCGCGCCCTGTGGGAGGCCGAAGTCGCCGGCCTGCCGTCGCACACCGAATCGCGCTTCTGGCTCGTGACGGGGCTCCTCCTGCCGGTCTGGGACCGGCTGGGGGCCGAGAACATGCGGGTGCGGCGCCTCGCCACCGACGAGGGAGAGGCGATGATCGGACGCGCCTTGGACGCTGGCGGCGTCCGGGCCGTGCGCGCCGCCTTCGGGCTCGACGGGGGGCCGTCTCTCGGCGCGGATGAGGCCTTCGACGCCGTCATGGGACGCGGCGAGGTGCTGCTCCTCGCGAACGGCTGGCGCCTCGCGCGCCGCCGCGTCATGGGGGCGCAGCGCCTGGAGATCGAAGGCCCCGACGACCGCCGGCTCACGGCCCTCAAGCGCGCGGGCTGCACGGTCGAGATCGTCTCCTGGAGAGCGCGCGTCTTCGCGCCCGACGCCTCCGTTCTCGCCCGCGTTCTCGAAGACCGCCCTCTCGCGGACTGAACCCGCGCCCCCGCCGGCCCGCATACGTATGGCCGTCCTGCAGACGGCTTTCGCCGGGGGGCGCTCCATTGTCTTCATCATGCAAGGGAGAACAAACCGTGACCTCACAGACACTGCCGGAAAACCCCGACTTCGCCTTCTGCCCGGCCTACGGTCCGGCCGACGCGCCGCAGGAGATACGGCTCGTCATCGACGGAATGACCGGGTGCATCCCCACCGCCCTGCTCGCCCTGACCCTGGAAGACGCCGAGAACTTCTGCGATCGCCTGAACGCCCGGCTCGGGATGGACCGGGAGGCATGGTCCGCCCTGGCCGCGCGCTCGATGGGACAGGCGCAGGACGGCGAGACCGCCGGTTGAGCCGCCCTCGCCGCAATGCAGCCGGCCCGGTGATGCCGGAGGACGTTCACGCGCCGGCTCTTTTTCTTTCCGTTATCGAGAGGAGGTCCGCCATGTCCCGAACACCATCTCCCGCGGCCGGGATCGCCGCCGCGCTCGCCTCGCGCGCCGAGGAAGTCTGCCGCCGCTATCTGCCCCGCGGCAAGAAGCAGGGCCGCTATTGGGTCGCGGGCGACGTCGACGGCTCGCCGGGACGCTCGCTCTTCGTCCGCCTCGAACCTCCGGGCGCGCCGGGCAAGTGGACCGACGCGGCCACCGGGGAGCACGGCGACCTGCTCGACCTCATCCGCAGCCGTTGCGCCGCGCCCACGCTGCGCGCGGCCATGGATGAGGCCCGCGCCTTCCTCGCCCTGCCTGTCCCACATTTGCCGGGCGGGGGGCCGCCATACGACGCGAGGGAATCGGCGCGGCGCATCTGGCGGAGTTGCCGCCCGATTGAGGACGGCCCGGCCGAGGCCTACCTCCGCGCCCGGGGCATCACGCGATTCCGCTTCCCCTCCCTGCGCTTCCACCCTGCGCTCTACCACCGCGAGGCCGACCGCCGCTTGCCCGCTCTGGTCGCCGCCGTGACCGATACCGAAGGCGCGCTCCACGGCGTGCACCGCACCTGGATCGATCCCGATGCGTCCGACAAGGCAGGCGTCGCCCCGCCCCGCAAGGCGCTCGGCCGGGTCTTCGGGCGCGCCGTGCGCTTCGGGATCCCCGGCTCCACGCTGCTGGTCGGGGAGGGCGTCGAAACCGTGCTCTCGATCGTCACCGCGGCGCCCCGGGTCCCCGCCGCGGCAGCGCTTTCCGCAGGGAGCCTCGGCGCATTCGTCCCGCCCAGGGAGGTCACCCGCCTCCTCATCGCGCGGGACAACGATCCGGAAGGAGAGAGGGCGGCGGAACGCCTGGCCACGCGCTGCGCGCGGGCGGGCGTCGCGGCCACGGTCATCGTCTCCGAGCGGGGCGATTTCAACGACGACCTCGCTGCGCTCGGCGCCGCCGTCCTCGCCGCACGGCTCGGGCCGCTCTTCCGCTTCGCGGGAGTCGGAGAGGAGAGGGTCTGAGCGGGGTAGAACCCCGGTGGAAGGAGAGAGAATGGACACCGTCACCTTCAAGCGGATCACCCCGCACGAGTCCCGCATCTACGCCGGGGGCGAGCATGTCGGCGACGTCTACCGCCACGACGATATCCTCGCCCCCGGCCATGTCTTCTACGTCGTGCACCTCTATGATGATCCCAGGCGTCCTCGGCGCGTGCACGAACGCCTCCGCATTCGCGAGGTCGCCCAGCGCCTCGTCGATTCACACCCTCTATGGTCGTAATCGAGAGTACGGCGCCCGCCGATCAAGGTCGGGCCCGACCCGGGCGGGAGGGTCTGACAACCGCCGCCCTGCTGCGCAGCCGGCCCGCCGAGGGTATGTGCTGCCGACCTTTCGGCCGCCGGGGGGTCGCCGGCCGGCCTCGACTCCGCTGCTCGTCGGATACGTATAGCCGTCCCGAAGCCTTCCGGGTTCCTTCTCGTCGGCGGCGGGGGTAAGGCCACCCCGCTGCACCGCCGACAGGACCCCGGCACGCTACGCAGGATGGTAAGCAGGGAACTTGGCTGCGAGGCCGGATACGAACACATGGGGCGGCCGAAATCCGACAGAGTAGTCCCTCCAACGTGACATCGCCGTCCCTACCGCCACAGTCGCCGACAACCCGGCACCGAAAGCCTCACCGCTCGATACGCATCCGTCTGCCTATGCCTCCTCCATCCGAAACCCGGACCGGGGGCGTGTACGTCTGGCGCCCGGTCCCGTCTATCTCCGGTTCGACTCGGCGGGGGCCGTGGCCGTTCACGCTCCGTGGACGGCCCTCACCGGACGTGATCCTCCCAGGGGAGAGGCAGAGCGAAGCGGGGAGCCGGGCAAAGGCCCGGCAGGGGAGAGGGAGACGGTCTCCCGGTCCCGCCGCCGGCGACAACCCGATAGGAGGCTTGGCCATGTACGAGAACGACTTCGACGTCGACGTTCCCACCGCAGATGAGTTGCTCGCAGAACTCGGACTCGACGCGTACACGATCCGCAAACTGCGCGCCGAGGCGGAGGAGTTCTGCAGCGTTTAGGTCGAACCGGGGGGCGGGGAGAGAGGCTCTCTCCCTCCCGTCAGTTTTTCACACTCTCACCATAAGGAGAATCATCATGGCATTCGGACTCAACAGGGCGGAACTGATTGGGCGTCTCGGCGCCGACGTCACCATCAACCATCTCGCGAGCGGCGGTCGTGTCGCCAACCTCTCGATCGCCACCGACGAGGGCTACGTCGACAAGCAGAGCGGCGACCGGGTGGAGAAGACCGAGTGGCACCGGGTCGTTACCTTCCAGCCCGGGCTGGTGGACATGTTTGAGAAGCACGCGAAGAAAGGCCGCCTGGTCTACGTGGCGGGCAAGCTCCAGACCAGGCGCTGGAAGAAGGACGAGGAGGATTCGGATCGGTTCTCGACCGAGATACTCATCGCGCCTGGCGGGCGCGTGCAGTTCCTCGACAAGGTGAACGGGAACGGCAATGGGAACGGTAACGGCGCGCACGCCGAGACGGCGGACGTGGTGGCCACCTCCGGCGTAGCGGGCGAAGACATTCCGTTCTAGGCTCACCAGGGGCCGGCGCTGCGGCGTCGGTCCCTTTTTTTGTTCGTTGTCCCGAGGAAGTCCGCCCGTCCGGCCCCTCTCGTCTACAGGGAGCTTCCGGTAAATCTCCGGTTCCGTGAACGATGAACCGTGTTCACGGAAGATCGGCTTGCGCCCGCAATCATTCCAATATTCAGGAGAGTGGCTCGATCTACCCCCCGCTGCGGGAATTTCGGGCCGGAAAAGACGGCCCGAAATGACCCTTTCCGCAGCATGAGAGATTGTTTCCCGATGAGCTTCGCCTTCATCGTGAAACCCAAAGGCTCTTGTGTCCCGGTGGCGGTACTGATGTCTCTCTCTTAGCGTCCTCATTTTAGCACGAACGCCGGGCGAATAAAGGGTGGCCGCGAGCGGCCATCATTTTCCGGTACCCCCCAAAAAACGCCGAGCGGCAAAAAACAGGAGCGCCGCTCTATGAGGCGTGTTTTTCGGGAACCCCCCGGAAAATGACAAGCCCTTGATTCGCCCGCCTACGGGCATCGGCAACATCGCCCGATGCCCTTACGTGCTGAAAATGGGGCGCTAAGAAGCATATCCGTTAACTCTCTACGAAGGAGAAAGGCATGGATACCACCGTGGTAAACCTGAACGACTATGTCGAGGAACAAGGCAGCGGCTTCCTGGTGAGGATCGACCGCATGACCAAGTGGGGAAATCCCTTCCGCATCGGCCCCGACGGCGAGCGCGCCGACGTCATCGAGAAATACCGGCGTTGGCTGTGGGAAAAAATCCAGCGCGAGGAGGTGAACCTCTACGAACTCGCCGACCTTCACGGCTGCGAACTCGGCTGCCACTGCCATCCCCTCCCGTGTCACGGCGACGTCCTCGCGCGCGCCGCCGAATGGGCGGCCAAATATCTCGACGAGATGCCCAAAGAAGTGAAGCGGGACGATTTCGGCTACGCTCTTCCCGAATTCAACCATCCCCTCGCTTGAGGACAACGAAAGGAGTGAACGATGACTGCCACCGCAACGCACAACCACAAGGAGATGATCATGAACGAGTACGCGGAACACGACGCCCAGAACGAATCCTTCACCGCCATGGTCTGCGAGCAGGCCGCCCTGTTCGGCGCGACGCCCGGGCCGGACGAGTTCGACAACCGCCCCGTGTGGGACGAGGGCGAGGCCACCGCCGCCGTCATCAGGGCCTTCCACCTGCTGGCCGAAGCAGCGCCCGACGGCACCCAGCTGGCGGATGAGCGGGCGAGCCTCCTGTGGGGCTTCGTCAACACCCTGGACGCGCAGACACAGCGCCTCGACCGCGCCGCCGACAAACTCATCCCCGGGGTCCGCGAACTCCAGCGCGAGCAGGACGGCTCCGAAATCAGATCCCGTGAACTCGAACTCGCGACCGACAGGGCCAACAACCTCACGGAACGCAGGGACGCCTTCGAGCAGCTCAGGGACGCCGCCGCAGAGGCCTACCGCACCGAGACCGGAGAGGTATGGAGGCCGAGGCGCGGATCACACGTCAGCCAGACCGGCAAGCTCACTTCCGCCGTCATCGAGGCGCGCGACTTCCAAAGGGCGAAAAAGGACCGCGAGAACACGGCCCACCTCCCGCAGGGAACGCTCGTCGCCGTCGCGGGCGGCAAGGAGGCGAACGACGCGGGAAAAATCATCGCGCATCTCGACAAGGTCAAGGCCAAGTACGCCGACGTCGTTCTCGTCCACGGCGGCGGTCCGGGTGCGGAGAAGATCGCGGCAGGATGGGCCGAGCGAAACGGCGTCCACCAGATCGTCTGCAAGCCCGACTGGGACGCGCACGGCAGGGCCGCTCCCTTCCGCCGCAATGACGAGCTCTTGAGCCTGCTCCCCAAGGGCGTGGTCGCGTTCCCGGGTTCTGGCATCACGGACAACCTCGTCGACAAGGCCCGAAGCCTTGGCATCCCCGTCCAGAAAATCGCCGCCTGACGTGAACGCTCACGGGTCGCGTCGCCACCCCCGGCGGCGCGGCCCTTCTTCACGCCTTCGTCCACTCCTCCCCGCATCGTTCCACTCGCTTCTTCCCGCTCACTCGCCGCGGCGGCTCCCGCTCACAATTCTCGCCGGCGAAAATTCCCCCGTCGTTCGTTCCCACGGATTCGGCAATCTGACGCCCTTCGGCGGCTCGGGTTCTACACCGGACGCATCGCCGATGCGGGTGTCGTGGGGACTGCGAATGTCCTCGTTCCCCTGCGCCCCGCCTTTATGGATCATCCCCCCGCGCATCCCCGTCGCGTCGGGAAAAGTAATACCAATCTGGTGGCATGCGAACTCTTTGAAATCCCTGCATTTAAGAGCGGCGTATGCTCTTTGTAATACGGTGTAACTCGGGGTGTTTCCTGCAGATACCAAATTGGTGGCGCTCAGTCCTGCGCTGCGCTATGATGAATACCGATTTGGTATCGCTGGATTCCGGCATCGATTCGAGACCTTCCCAGTTCGCGACGAGTGTATTCGGCACAAAGAAAACCGGAATTTTCCGATCGTTTTGGATCGGAATCGATGAAAACCCTCACAAAAAGGAGCGGCAAAACGAATGGTGCAGACGGCACAGAAGAACATCCGTTTCACATCCGAACAGTGGAAACGCGTCGAAAAAGAGGCGCGAGAGCGGGGAATTTCGCCGAACCGGCTCGTGGTCGAGCTCACTATGGAGGGCCTGGAGCACCAAGAATGGCCCCGCACGGAGACGGAAATCCACTTGCTTCGCTCCGCTATGTTCACCGCTCAGGCAATCATTCGCGACATGGAACGAGACGGAAGAGAGAAGGAAATTGACCTAATCAGCCAAAATATTTCCGAAATCGCGCCCGAATTGCCTAGAAAATTGGCGAAGGGACAGAGTGATTAGATTGAGTAGTGGTGCATAAAATTGAGCGATTGACCGCAAGTTTGGTTTTATGGGTGACGTCTAGTTGTAGTTGTATTTCAAACTCTACCTTAAACCGGAAACTTTAACGGCTCCTAGAGCATGATCATGCTTTCGACCAGATTCGAATCCCGTAAATCCTGGACGACGCAAGGTATTTCTTGTCGGATCATAATAAACACTCACAATTCCAGTAATAAGAAATTGAAGTGCTAAATGTTCTTCGTTCTTACCATAGGTATGCCCAACGAACTTGGCTTCTTCAGGTGTACTTTTGGGTTCAGGGCGCTTTTTAAAGACGCTTCCACAATTGTTTATTACTCCGATAAACCCGATAACTTCGTCAAAGAGAGGTGCCGGAGAAGTAGGATATGCTGATGAAACCTTCTTGAAAACTGTTTTGGGCATATTCCTGGTGGAGTAGTTTTTCTGATAATCCATTCCGATGATCGCCAGATACGGACCACGCCTCGATTGCCCCTTGACATCAAGGCTCCTGCAAAGCTCCGCCGCTTTCCGGAGCGATTTGCACTCCGCATCGATATCCTTTGGTCGTAAAGTTTTCTTAACAGAAACTATGCCTACTACGCTTTCAGGTGGCACAATCACGGCATCGACGAAGCGTTGAAAAACCGGATAACGAGCAGAATCGTACACGATGATATCTAGTTGGGTTGAATGTTCGTCTCGGTGACTTTTACGCTCCCGTCCATTTACACCGGTCTTCACAGCAGGACGAAGAATAAACCCCGAACTTACGGCCAAATCACCAGGCAGGAATTTATCTAAACAAGCCCGAACAAGCGACTCAACAAATCGACCATCCTCGCCGGGATGCCCAGCACCTTTTTGGTTTTGGGCGGGCACGAGCGTCTCGAATTGCCGATATGTAGCAAGCAGAGCATTCACCTCTCGGGATAAATGTCCTCGAACTCTCACTCCATCCACCTGAATCTCCTTCTTCCCAGCCAATTTAAATGATGGGCAGACCCAGCCCTGAGTGAGCTGACAATTCTTCCATTTTTCCAGGGCCGTTTTAGCATATGGGAACCACTCTGCCGAGGTTTACAGATACAGGGCAAGATTCTGCGAAGTCTCAATTGTAAGTGGCCAGACATTAGTTAAACAGTTCGCTTTCGCCATAACAACTAAAAACGTGCAAACAAAACCCCCAGCATTTCTCGCCTGAAAAACCACTTAAAAATACAGCGCATTTTAATCAGGTGTCGTTCTATGCGGAAGGGCGATCTTGATGAGGCGTTTGGTGGTCAATTGTTTCCCTAAAAGTTAGGACCAAGCATACGGTAAGACGTAATTAGGTATCCAAATAGGCCAAGAGGTGCATAACCTAGATTATAAAATCATCCATTCACGATAATCACTGCGAAGCGTTTGCAGATATATGCAAGGCATCAAATTGCGCCATCTCCCAAGCTTGATAGTCTTCCGTTGCTCGCCAAAATTCTTGCCAAGCGGAATTGAGAAGACTGGTGATAGGATTTAACGCATCCGGTTTTGCTGTTACCAAACCGGCTCCCACGATACCTTCCTGTGCCGCCGTAACGATTTTGGACAGCAGATGATCCGGGTAAGCTTGACGATATTCAGCCATTGGACGGTAGCCCATAACCCCAACAAAATCCTGCCAAGCCTGTTCAATCAGCTTCATTTCCGTATCGAAGCCGGTTATCGCCAGCATCATTAGCACCGTGCGCATTCTTGCATCATCTGCCGGGTGAGTTGACACGGACACTATAGGTGTTTCAAAGGGGTTGCCGCCACGTTTGACGCAAAGGTGATAGTGCGACCAAACAAATGCTGGGCCCACCATCAGCACGCCGAACAGGTCACAGAAAAATTCTTGCATCCAGAATTTGTCCCAACAAGTGCGCCATAGCTGAAGTTGGTAGAAAATACCCTCCGGCTTCCGCACACGTTCGGCAGATATGATTTCATTGCGGAAATGCCTTACCATTTCGAACCGGCTTCGCTTGTAGGCTGCATGATACGATTCAAGCTTCGGAAGATTGGAATTTTGTTTCTGATGAAATGGATGACAGAGTTCGTGATAAATATCGGGAAGGTGAAGGAAGAACCGGCTCTCCATCAACGGTAAGCAAAGGAGATTGAATTCTCGATAGATATGAAAATAGTTTTGAGATGTATGGCTGACGACTGGAGGAATCAGGGGATAGTTGATTTCACTGCAGATATTCGTGATCAAGCAGTTGAGAAAGTCATCATCTTGACTCACTCTGCTGAGGGCGTAAGCTCCAATGTTTTCAACAGTTTCGATTTGTTCCACAATACGTTTGAACCCTCTCACTCGTAGAGGAGATTGAAGCGTTATATCGACTACTGTCTCCTGAGCGAGGTGCTGAAGAGCTGCCTGTGCAGCGTCGAGACGAGTCAAACAAATTTGTCGCAAGCCGTCATATTCGCGGCGATATGGTTCTTGTACGATTTGTCGCAGTTGTCGTATCCGCTCCAGGGATTGTCCGATCGAGCCAATGAGATAGGTTTCGATCATCAACGCCTCCAGAGTCGGCGGGCAACCTTCACTCGTTCCTGTTCTAATCCTTGGGCGAGTTCCTCAAGCTGATGTATGTACGCTTGGTCCACCTCACCGTTCCGAAGTCGTTCACCTAGTTGTTTCAAGTTAGCTAAAGACTCACCCGTACTTGTCCTAAGCAGACTGTCTAGAGTTAATGCTTCGAGGCACTGAGACTTTAGCCCTTGATCACTCGCGTCGATAAAAAGCTGAGCCAGTTTCTTCTGATCCGGATCGGTCGGATCGGCCTCTCCCCGTCCCAGCCGTTCAATTACTCTGTCTATCAGAGCGCCGTATTCCTCGACATCGGCGTATACGCCAGTCAGTAAACTCAAATCGCTCATATTGTGCTCTCCTGATGTTTGTCGTCGGGTTCAAATTCGATGGCGTCTTGATCGTATTCCACGGCTTCATCGAACAGGCTGCGATCGCAAAGTTTGACCGAAATTGGTAGACGCATCGCACCTTCCGGCCGGGTCCAAGTCAGACAACTGAGTGAAAAAACATCTGATAGGCATTGTTCCATCGACATAGCGCCAGCCGCCCGGCGGATATGTAGAGGGTTGGATGTGCCTGGAATTTGGAAGGGACGCCCAGTGGTGCAGACGTAGCCTTCGTTTGGAGCGGTAAGTGTCCAATGACCGACCATCGGATTTTCGACCCAGAGCCCTTGCCCGTTTCTTGATGGTTTCACATCGAATAGCCGAAGCGGCACAGGTGCGGACTTGGATATCTCGACAACCGTGAGGTGCCAATCCTTTTCGAGATAACCGTCTTTTGCAAGACGTTCGCATGCCTCATTGAGACCTTCGACTTCCGCCGGCCAAGCGCGTCCATCTCGATGGACGACAATCTGTTTCGGGCGTCGCTTGAAATTGGGTCCTTCCTTACACATGAGATCAATCACGAATTTTTCAACTTGGGTTTTAAGTAATTGCTCCTTCTGACGCGATGGGCTCATGGTAAATCTGATAATCTTTCCACCATCGGCAATCAGAGTGAAGGCTGCGGTGTTATTCTTGACGTCAATCCCGATCACCACCTCCGCATATAATGGTTTATCCAGGATGAACGGCCATTTCCCATTGGTGAGTAGAATCTTATTGAGCGCGACATTGCGTAGATAACCGGAGAAACGCTTGCGCTGGGTATCCTTTACGACGTAACGAGTCTCGCCCTTTCGCGTCACGCTCGTGTAGGTTTTCTTTGCCATATCCGTGTGGATTACAGCTGCGTTGAGTCCGAACTGAAGTGGAAACTCCTTCACCGTCCATGCTGCCAATTGATCGGCCGACCTTGGGCGACGCTCATAGCGGTGTACCATCACAAGCGCATATCCCGGTTTGACGTGGGTTGCGCATTCTACAGCCTTTTGAATCGCACGGGACTGTCCAACAAAATCCCGGCGATGATTGAGGTCGTCATAAGGAATCACTATAGGATCGTAGCTCCCGCCTTTGGGATAGAGGTCATCCACGTGCGATTTGAGGTCCATGAGAAACTGTGAACCATAGCTATTCATAACACTCTTGGGCAGCACGAGATATTGCCGATCAAGGAGACTCTGCTCAAAAAACCCCGCATCTTTATCTTTCAAGAGACTCAATCTTCTTCGTCCATAATCTTTGAAGGCAACCGGCGCAATGCGCTGGTTCTTTTCAAACGACAGTGTCACGTCGTTGCCGAACCGCAGGGCGGGCAAAGAGAACGGCTTCGTTCTTGTCCGCCCCATCCGATCCGAAACCGAGAGAGTGACGTCACCGACCGGCACCTGACTTAGAAACATTTTAACGAGGCGCTTAATCTGACGGTGTCGACTATTGGGATCGATAACGGTCTTGGATTGATACTTAGCTCCCTCTTGGCCATGTGTGTCTTCAACTAGATAGCAAAGCTCTGCCGGGGCTGATCGTTGCTCCGGCCCATTGGTTCTATAGTAAATTGCGGCACCGTCCGGTGAGAGGTTCGCAATCGAGGCCGGCACGGGTTTCGGAGACTTTGTTTGCAGATAGTCCATCAAACTGACTGGTTTTCCTTCAAGTGGAATCGAAGGTTCGTTGACCCTCATATCAGCGAGCCCGGTGAGAGTGACCTCGAACCAACTATGACCCATTTTGTAGACGCATGAGCGGCCTTTTAGTTTGTTGATCTGTTCGCGCGTAGAGGAAACTGGGAGCGGCGATCTTGAGACAAGTTTCCGGCGAAGATCGACGTTGAGTCCGAACCCACCTTCCGGGTGTGTCATGACGCGTATGGCGAAGCCCCCATAGAGGTCGACTACGCCGAATTGTTGCTCCGGTTTCTTGAAGAAAAATGGCTTACCTGCACCGGGCTGCCAGAGGCGCGAATCCTGAAAGAGCGGATCCTGAAAGATGAACTGGAGAAAACGCAGTCGAACAGGATCAAGTTCCGAGCGGTCTGGGCTGAAATCAAGCTCGACTTCATTTCCAGTGTCTTTTAATGAGGCGACGGTACCAACAAGCATGACATGATCTGGGGGGTCTCCGTAACCGGTTGGAACGACCAAAAGGGTCTCGCCCTCTATGTCCTGGGTCGTAACCGGCGCTTTCATGTTAAAGCTCAACCGGCGGACAAGCCGTTGCACATTACTATAGTATTCTGGAGTATCTCGTTGTAGACCAGCGATCTTGTACAGTCGATATGTGGTACTTAATGCGTTTAAGCCGTCAATACGAAAGCAATTCGTTTCAATGGGCATGAGACTCCTCCCAGCAAATGCCGCGGAATGCACAGCGTTGGCAGGTTTCTGCGTGGACGGCGGACCGAAAATCACTAACACATAGATCGGTGTATTTGCTGCCTTCGGTCAAACAGGCAATTTCATAGGCAGAGCTAAGCATATATTCCTCTGCCTCTATGATTTGTTCTTTCTCAAGTGAGTGTTTCCTTACGACGTTAGTCAGGAGTTGGACTTCATAGAGCGCTGACTCTTGAGGTTGCATTTCAAAGCCACTTGGAAAATCTTTATGCGGCTTACAACGGCTGAGCGCGATGGCGTAGATTGCTAATTGTAGCCAGGCATCATTCGTGCCGAACGCATGAACTTTCCAGTCAATGATCGCTGGTGGAGCATCGTCCCGAAACGCAATCGCGTCTGGATAGGCGAGTACCGTCACGTCGTCCATTAACGTGAACTGAAGCGCACGCTGTGTGACGATGTAATCGGATGAAGCGAAGATGCATTTGATAGCGTCTGATGTAAATAGGTTAACCAGAGCTGTTTCAATCTCACACCATGCCTGCTCGATTTCATTCTCTGGAAGTTCGCCTTTGTATTCCATGGCGTGAAAGACTGCGAAATCATCTCCCTCCTTAGATACCTGCAGACTTAAATCGTTGATTGGATGCCGCTTGGCATAGACTAGCTGCCGGTCGAATAAGGCACGGGCGCGAGTCTTTGCGTCTTTCAGTGTGATACGTAAGTCGCGGTTGAGATTCGGTATGAGCGTATTTGATATCACGGTATCGACGATTCTGCCGCGCCAAGCGCTGATACTTTGAAGTTTACCGAGTAAGTAGGCACGCTTTCGGAATGAATCCTTAGCCTTTGGGCTTGCGGCGATGTTTTTGAAAAACCATTGCCGCTGACACTTCCGAAACGAGCGGCTTGCTGAATATGACCACCGCATTATTGCCTCCGCCTTCGCGACCGGATGAACTGCAGATATTCCACAAGCGCTTCCTCTTCTTCAGCTGTGACTGCACCAATGCGAGCGGCGAGAGTGTCAATAGTGAAGCGATGTTCGGCAGATTGAGCTACCGGGACCGGATAACCGGCAAGTTCCATCAAAAGCTCATAAGGTACGCGATATATCTCCGATAGCTTGTATAAATTCTGTGGTGCTGGGGTTTTTATTTTCCCGTGCTCCAACTGGCTCAAATAGGCGCTTGATATCCCTGTTTCTTCTTCTACGGCCCGTAACGTAAGCTCTAGCTTGTTTCTTGTTGAGACCAGAAAGATTCCGAGTTTGTCTTTGGATTCTGACATAATGCTAAATATATTTATTGTTGCTAAATTTGTCAAGCAAATTTTTGACTCCCACCTGAGAGTTCCTCTATCCGGTTATTCCTTTTGATTTCGTTTGGATGGGGACTTGTGTCGGTATCTTGCCGATTCCGGGAGTCAATCAACGAATCCTGTGCTAGATGCACATACCGGGCCATGGTCTCGCCATTATTTAATCAAGTAACGGTCAAGTTCTTTTCCTTCGCCCACCACGGCACATATCACATCAACCTTGGACCGATGGGATCGTTAAGCATGACAATACCTTCATCATTAGTTCCTGCGACCGGCCGCAAAACCTGCGCGCTGTTGTGTGTCTCGATACAAAATCGTCCGCACACACCTGGGGTGTGTGTGCTCGAAAGAACGAGGAATTGGCTTCAGGTTCGGGTACTAGGTAAGCACCAGAACAGTGGTTATGAGAATTAATTGCGCAAAGGATTTAAAAATGATACTTTATGCGCATGAAAATAAAATCACATCGCCTACATGCCAAAGATTATATCAGAGACCTTCTTGCTGCCGGGCGCTATCATTTTACTTCGAGTGACGCTCGCAAGGCGCTTGGCGTGTCTGCGGACGCCGCCAAACTTGCTCTGAACCGCCTAGCCCGGCAGAATATAATCGCTCAGCCCGCCCGGGGTTTCTACGTCATTGTCCCGCCAGAATACCGCTCTCTGGAATGTCTGCCTGCGGATCAGTTCATCCCCGCATTGATGCAGCGGCTCGGGCAGCCCTACTATTCCGGGTTGCTTTCCGCCGCACAATACTACGGTGCGGCTCATCATCGACCGCAGGAATTCCAGGTGTTGCTCGTTAAGGCACGCCGGCCGATCCATTGCGGCCGGGTGCGCGTGATCTTCATCGTCCGCAAGCGCCTCTGGAATGTCTCCGTGCAAACCTTCAACACCCCTCGCGGCACGATCCGGGTCTCTACACCGGAAGCAACGGCCGTGGACCTCGTCGGCTATTACCACCACGTGGGTGGGCTCGACCAGGTGGCGACCATCCTCTCCGAACTTGAAGAGCAGATCGATCCGGAAAAATTGGTGACGGCCGCGCAGAACGCGCCGATTACGTGGGCGCAGAGGCTTGGATACCTGCTTGAGCTTGTCAATGCCCACGAACAGATCGTTCCTCTGAAAGCCTATGTCAAGAATGAAGCCCGGCGAACGGTTCCGCTTTTCCCAGCTACATCATCCGAAGAAGCGCCTCGCGATGCGAACTGGAAACTTTTCATCAACGCCGACGTGGAGCCGGACCTATGATCCCGCGCGACTATATCACTGAGTGGAGGGCGCAGGTGCCGTGGGTGCAGGATTTCCAGGTCGAGCAGGATCTCGTCATCAGCCGGGCGTTGATTGCGATTTTCAATCACCCGCTCCTCAAAGAAGTGCTGGCCTTCCGAGGCGGTACGGCGCTTTACAAACTCCACATTCATCCTCCGGCACGCTATTCGGAGGACATCGACCTTGTACAGCTCAGGGCCGAGCCAGCCGGGCCGATGATGAACGCGGTTCGGGAAGTGCTCGATCCCTGGCTTGGGAAACCGCAATACAAACAGACCGAAGGACGAGTGACCTTCAGTTATCGCTTCCAATCCGAGGATGTGCCGCCTCTTCAACTCCGACTGAAAGTGGAAATCAATTCGCGGGAACACTTTGCGGTCTACGGATACACGCGCCTGCCGTTCACAGTCTCTTCACGCTGGTTCGAGGGTAGTAGCGAGATCGCTACTTACGCGCTTGAGGAGTTGCTAGCCACCAAACTCCGCGCCCTCTATCAACGTCGTAAAGGCCGCGACCTTTTTGACCTTGCGGTCGCACTTGAGGAATCGGTGATCGATCCGGATCGGGTCATTTTAGCGTTTTCGAAATATATGGAGCGAGGTGGTCACGACGTGACGCGCGCCCGGTTTGAGCAGAACATCGAAGCGAAGCTGCGCGACCCACAGTTCAATGCCGATATCGGCCCGCTTCTCGCCACCGGGTTTTCCTGGGACGGCGAAGAGGCTGCGGCAACCGTCCGTTCCAGACTTATCGCGCGATTGCCAGGCGAGCCATGGAAGGGCGGCAACAGGGCCTAGGAAACTTTAATGTAAATACGATGAGAAGATGTAGGAAGAAGGGCGATGTGGCATGTAATTGCGAGGATGACTACACAATCTTCCAACTCGGAACCGCCAAGCTCCGCAGAAGTTGTAATTGGTCTGATTTCGTTTTGCGAAGCAAGGACTGAAACGATTTTTGTGAAAATACATGATTCCCAATTTTATTAGCAGTATAGAAGGTTATCACCGCCAATACCCCTCACATCCATAAAGTGCGAAAACAGGCAACAAAATGTCTTTCAGTGATTAACATTCTGCTTGAATCACTTGATGCTGATGAATCTGGCAAACGACCGATCACTCTGTTCGTATCGTGAGAGCGGTAACAACTGCTTGGGTCTAAAATCGGAAAGCCATTGAAACAGAAGACAGTGGCTCACTATCATAAGTTTTAGTGACACTTTCCAATGTGGTGCAAGTTTAGAGTTCATCATTACAGAAGAGTTTGCGCTGAGCGGCATGACCACTCTTTTGGCAGTCAAGGCCCTTACGGGATAGAGCAGGATCAGGATGTTGTAGGTCGTATCAAACGCTTCAGCGATACACTCGTGCTGCTCGCCGTTCATGTCGGCAATCGGGAGTAAAACGGGTTTTGTCATTTTGCGGCCAATTGGAAGCACCTGCCATAGAAAATGATCTGGTGTGACTACATCGATAGAAGGTCGCCCGAATTGAGCAAGAAAAGCGGGCGAGGGTTCAATTCGTCGCACAGGCGCCTGGAACCCGGAACCTTTAATTTTTTCCAGCGGTTCAAGAACAAAAACGACGCACGCTCTCTGGTTGGTTCGGGCAAATTCGCGAGTGGAGGCATAAACCGAAGCCCCGAATGTCTTGGCGAGTTTGATCGGTGTCTTGATCTCGAATGGACAATCGGCGGCGTATTCGGCAAAGGTGCTGCCTTTGAATAGCACAAACCGCGCATAGTTGTTGGCTTCACGCTCAAATTGGTCGGCGACCTCGGGCTCTAGAGTCCTTTTGCAGTCCTGGAAGAATTGAAACATCTTGCGATGGGTCGGCATATCGTGGTGCCCGGTTTCATGGAGCTTGAGAAAGGTCTGTTTTGATTCGACCACGGAATTATCGATATGGATGGCGGCATCACCGGCATCGTAAAGTCCGAATACCTTGGTTATCGCCGACTTGATACGAACACTCGTGTCGACAGTCTTGGTTTTAAGGTAAGAGAGTAAGGCTACGGGGTCGAAAATGTTAGTGGGAACAATATGGACCTTTGCCGCGGCAAGAATATCGTCGATCGGGACTGGGAACCGATCCCAGGCTTCCGCGCGGTCGAGAAGTTGTCGGGCTCGCCCCTCGACCACGCGTAGATCATCCGGGTCGAGAGCGCTGTCATCTGGTTTTGTCACGTCTCCGCCTCCTGCTACGTAAGAACTCAAGGTACTCCAGCAACTCGGATTCCTCCTCCGGCGTCAAATTGTACTCGGCGAATGTTGCCATCCGGCCGTGTGGGTCATCGTTTGAACGTTTGGCTGACGACATGAGATAGCCGGCCCTGTCCATGAGGTTCTCGAAGCTGACGGCGTAGGTCTCGGCCAGGGTATGAAGGATGTTGGGCGAGGGTTTTTGGATTTTGTTGTTTTCGATTTGGCTGAGATAGGCGTTCGATACCTGCTTGTTGGTTGCTTCCTCGACTTCGCGCAGTGTCATTTTGCGATCTGTACGAATTGAAGCGAGGTATTGTCCTAATGTCAGCTTCACGATGATCCCCTCCATTGCAGGACGGTCAAAGATTCAATCTCCGGAGATGAGCTTGTAGTTAGAATTCTAGTTCCGATTGCTGTCATGGTCAAGCGTGCTCAATTTATGCTTGACATAAATAGTATGCTATGAAATAATAGCATCACTCTTGGGCCATGGTGGCGCAGAGATTTTCTGTTTAGGAGAAAACTATGGAAATATCGGAAAAACCTGAACTGGTGCAGGACGAGATCGATGAGTCAGGCGTGGAAATTGTCCTTGATGACATTATCGACCTCGAGGAATACGCGAAGCTTGGGAAACGCCCACCGCTGGCGAAGGGTTATCGCATCAAAATCAATGGTGACTCCTATGTCGTCCACGATCCGACGCCGACGGGCCGTGAGGTGCTGACCCTCGCCGGTTTGTTACCGGCGAAAGATTATACGCTCCGGGTTAAGCTCGCTGGTGAAAAGCCGAGGAAGGTGGAGCTTGACGAAAAGGTTGATCTCCGTCACCGAGGCGTCGAAAAATTCAAGGCGTTGCCGCGAGATCAGACGGAAGGTTAATGCATTGGTCCTTCGTCATCAGTTCGACTTGTTACCGCAAGACGAAGAGTTCCTGAAGGAGTACGGCCACCCCTGGGAGACCATCATCGATGGCTCCCAATGGGTGCTGATCCACGAGTTCCCAACCCACGAAGGGTACAATCACCCATGTGTGACGGCGGCAATCCGAATGGAAACGGGATATCCGAACACGGAATTGCAAATGGTCTACTTCTTCCCGGCCTTGGCCCGCAAAGATGCCAAGATGATCGGCGCAACCCAGGCTACGCAGACGATTGACGGGAAGAAATATCAACGCTGGTCGCGTCACCGTACTCCAGAAAATCCGTGGAGAGTCGGTCTCGACTTTTTGGACACGCATGTCATTCTGATTGAGGATTGGCTCGCACGGGAGTTTGAGAAATGACCGTACCGATAAACCTTTCATTTTCAGGTGATCAGCATGAGCATCTTAGAAGCTTCCTGTTTCCGGGCGACGGAAAGGAAGCCGTTGCTCTTCTCTTATGTGGCCGCCGCGCGGGTGATCGACGTGAGCGCCTCGTCGTCCGAGAGGTCCATGACATACCCTATGATTTATGCTCTGAACGCACTGCCACGCTCGTAACTTGGCCACCTGATTATATTGCGCCGCTACTCGATCGGGCGGCCGATAAAGGCTTTTCAGTAATCAAAGTGCACAGTCACCCGAGCGGTTACTCTGCATTTTCTGCGACCGATGATGAAAGCGATGCTCGTCTGCTGCCGATATTCCGGGGCTGGGTCGAAGCGGATATTGCGCATGGCAGCGCTGTTATGCTTCCCGACGGGAAAATGTTCGGGCGCGTACTTCGTTCTGGCACTTCACTGGAGCAGATCAGCTGTATCAGCGTCGCAGGCGATGATCTTCATTTCTGGTACGCAGACACGGATAATGTGGAAGCACCAAGCTTCGTCGCTTCTCATGCGCAGATCTTCGGCGAGGGCACGATTGAGCGGCTGCAACGTTTGTCGATAGCAGTCATTGGTGCTTCGGGCACCGGCAGTCCAGTTATCGAGCAATTGATTCGGTTGGGCGTAGGGGAGCTCGTAATTGTCGACGACGACCACATGGAAGACCGTAATGTCAATCGTATTTTGAATTCTACTGTGAAGGATGCGGCAGAAAAACGACTCAAGGTCGACGTTCAGACGGACGCGATTGAACGGGCAGGTCTGAAGACCCGGGTGATCCAGATAGACCGAAATCTCTGGAATCCCGATGTCATTCGTGCCGTAGCGCAATGCGACGTTCTGTTCGGATGCATGGACAGCATTGATGGGCGTTTTTTGTTGAACACTCTGGCTACGCATTACACTTTGCCATACTTCGATATTGGAGTAAGACTCCAAGCAGTACCGTTCGGGCCGGACATGGGACGTATTCGCGAGGTTTGCGGCACGGTCAACTATCTACGTCCGGGGAGGTCGAGCTTAATAAGTCGAGGCCTCTTCACGATAAGCGAAGTGGCTGCCGCGGGCTTGCGGCGCAACGATCCAGATGCGCACGATCAACAGGTGAAGGACGGTTACATCGCAGGAGTAGCCGTACAACGCCCCGCAGTGATCAGTGTCAATATGTTCGGCGCTTCTCTCGCGGTCAATGAGTTTCTGGCGCGGCTTCACCCGTTTCGGGAGGAACAAAATCACAACTACGCCGCTGTTACGTTCAGTCTCGCGAGTATGGAATTGATCCCGGACCCGGAGGAAGGCATCTGCGAGATCATGGCTAAGAATGTAGGAAGGGGTGACGTTAAGCCACTTCTCGGGTTGCTGGAGCTGGCGGAAAGGCATGGAGCGTGACACGGCTGCGCTGCTTCGTCAGGCGAGTTTGGAAGTGGGCCGTGCATCGGTTCGTCCGCCCCTACCGAATGTTGGTTGTCGAAGAAACATTACCGGAGCGACTTGAGCGGCGCATCCTATACATAGTGCGTGAAGACGGGTTCAACGAGCAGGCTGCGTTGCTGTGTCCATGTGGTTGCGGTTCTATTCTCCACATTAACTTGCTACCCGATGAATACCCTTGCTGGCGTGTGACGCAGAATATCGATGGGACGGCGACACTCTACCCGTCGGTTTGGCGGAAAAAGGGCTGCGGCTCGCATTTTTGGCTCCGGAATGGTCACATCCAATGGTGTCAGGTAGCGAAACTATCTGCGCACTAATGGTGGTGCAGACAATCGTCAACTACTTTATACCCGAATAATTTCCCTTAACTTTACGATGGCCGATATCTCCTACTCCTTGCTAGAGAGTGTAAGCGAATAGACCAGCATTCGTTCCGTAAGCAGGACCATGTGCACTCCGTCACAGGCGCGGACCGGAGCATTTGGGTAAAATTTACAGGTGTCTGAGCATGGTCACAATGAAGCCATTACGAGCTGAACTTTGGAGGATGCGTAAACGTTCATTCTGGCCGTGACAGATTAGGTCTCAGAACCAACCAGAGCCAAATTGACAGTGACCACTAGGAGAAGAAAGTCGATGTCGGTATGTCGTTCATCCACCCAGAGCACCTGAATATTCTGCCGAATTAGATGGTGCCGAAAACATTAGGCCGGGCCAGTCACGTTTGGACAGACTCCGAACTACCACTGCTCGGCTGCTGTCATCACGGCTTGGATGAACGGATACGAGGATGCTCCGACAAGTAAACGTTCGGCGACAGGGTGACGGCCTGCTTTTCTCATCCCGGATAATCGAGGAGATTCCCTTGCGGGGGCTGGTAACGAGATTCGACATGTGCTAATCATGTCGGCATGAAGATTTGCACGGAAGATGTTCAGGCGGAAGTTTCGTTGGTCGAGAGGCCGGATGACCCACGGCCTCATCCCCCCGGGTTGCCCGCAACCGCAGAGGCGTACTGGCGTTCGCTGTACGAGCGGGAGCGTGCGCGCGCGGAGGCTGCGGAGGCGCGCTGCGAGGAGTTGCGGTGGAAGGAAGCCGATTCCCGCTCCCGTGCGGGCAGGCTGAAGCGGCAGTACGACAAGTGCCGGAAGAAGCTCGAGGCGGCCGCCGGGGAGGCGAAGGAAGCCCGCCGCGCGGCGAAGGACGCGCTGTCGCTCAAGGCGGAAGTGGAGCGGCTGGAGAAGCTGCTCGCGGAAGCGGGGGTCGAGCCGCGCAAGCGCAGCCCGCTCATGTCGTTGCGCATGGAGGTCGTCCGGCTTCGCAAGGAGCTCTCGGGCGTGCCGTCGCCGGGAGAGGCGGAGCGGGTGCGCAAGGCCCTGGAGGAGCGCAGGGAGACGATTCGCGCCCTGCGCAAGGAGGCCGGCCGGCGGGAGAAGGAGATTGTCCGGCTGGAGGAAGGATTGGCCCGGGAGAAGCAGAAGTCGGCGGCTCACAAGGAGACCATCCGGGAACTGGACGAGGAGGCCATCGGGCTCTACAGGAAGTTGCGGCGATTGCGCGACCAGGCGGAGGTGGTCGAGTCGTTGTCCGCGGAGGTCTACCGTCTTAAAGTCTCCCTCGGTGCTGCGGACATCGCCAGGGAACGGCTGAAGGCGCGGCTGTTGCGCGCGATGGAGGCGGCGCGCTCGAGGCCGCCGTCGCGTGGGGACGAGGAACTGCGCAAGGCCCTGGGGAGGTCGCGTCGTCAGAAGACGGCGCTCAGGTCGCTGTCCCGGGAGAACGCCCGGCTGTCCAGAGCGCTCCGCAGGTCGGAGACCCGCCGGGCACGGCTGGAGGCCGAACTCGCGAAGCTTCGCGCCACCGGAGCGGCGCTGGCGAAGAGGCTGTTCGGGCGCAAGAGCGAGCGGCAGGAGAAGCCGCGCTCGGACCGCAGGCGCGGCGGGCAGCCCGGCGCCCGGGGCCACGGGCGGACTCCCCGGCCCGCGCTCGATGAGAAGACCGAAGTCCGCAACCCGCCGGCCGATGCGCGCGTCTGCCCCTGTTGCGGGCAGCCCTACGCGGCCAACGGCGCACGTGTATCGAGCATTATCGAGATCGAGGTCTCGGCCCACAAGCGCGTCATCCACCGTCCGAGGTGGCGGCGGGGGTGCGAATGCGCATCGTCTCCCGCCGAAGTGTCGGCGCCGCCCGCGCCGCGCCTGTTCGCGGGTACGCCTTACGGGACGAGCGTGTGGGCGCTCTTCCTGTTCGAGCGCTACGCCTGCTTCCGTCCGCTGCGCCGGGTCGCCGCGTGGCTCTCCGACCAGGGGCTCCCGATCTCGGCGGGCACGCTGGGCGACAGCATGCACCGGTTCACGCCGCTGTTCGAGCCGCTGGCCGGGGCGATCCTCTCCCGCCAGAACGAGGCGGCGCTGCGCCACGGGGACGAGACGACCTGGCGCATACAGTCGCTTCGCGAGCAGGGACGCTCGAGCCGCGCCTGGCTGTGGACGTCGGTCAGCACGGACTCCGTCTACTTCCACGTCGACCCCTCGCGGTCTGCTGAGGTCGCGATGAAGCTCTTCGGCGCGTCCGGCCGCCATACGGTCCTCGTCTGCGACCGCTACAGCGCCTACAAGAAGCTGGCGCGCGAACTCGACGGCGCCGTAATCCTGGCCTTCTGCTGGTCGCACCAAAGAAGAACCATCATCGACTGCGCCGCCGGCGAGGAGCGGCTGACGCCGTGGGGCGAGAGATGGATCGGGCGGATTGCGAAGCTCTACCGCCTGAACGATGCGCGCCTGGCCCGTTACGACCCGGGCGCCGAACGACAGGGCGCGGCGTTCGACGCGGCGCAGACTGCGCTCGAGAAGGCGCTCGATAGCCTGTTCACGCAGGCCCAAAGTGAACTGGCCGCCTTGCCGGCGCAGGCGCCCGAGGGCAAGGCGCTTCGCTCGCTGCTGAACCACCGCGAGGGGCTGAGCGTCTTCCTCGAGCGCCCATGGGTGCCTATGGATAATAACCAATCGGAGAGATTGCTTCGGGGTCCCGTGATCGGCAGACGCCTCTCGTTCGGCTCCGACAGCGAGGCCGGCGCCCGGTTCACGGCGATGATGTACTCCGTCCTCGGTACGCTCTCGTTAAACGGCATCGACCCGCTCCGCTGGCTCGATGCATGGCTCACGGCCTGCGCGGAGGGCGGCGGCCGGGCGCCCGGTGACATCTCGTCCTGGCTGCCCTGGTCGATGAGTGAGGAGCGCAGGCGCGCCCTCAAGGCGCCGGGATGACGCCGTGATCGAGTGCCGCTACTACGGACGCGACTTCACGAGCGAAGAGATGGCGCTGCTGCGCGCGCTGATCGCAGGCCCCCCGGCGCTCAACCGCCACGCGCTCTCCAGGGAGTTCTGCCGGCGCATCGGCTGGTACAAGCCCGACGGCGGGCTCAAGGACATGATGGCGCGGGTGACCATGCTCGCCATGGACAAAGACGGCCGGATCACGCTACCCCCGCCGAAGTGGCGCCAGAACCGGCCCGGCCCGATCGTCTTCGGACCCGACACCGAGGCGCCCCTCATCCCGGCGCCCGGGACCCTCGACGAGGTACGCCCCCTCGATATGCGCATCGCCGTGCGCGGGACCCGCGAGGGCAGACTCTGGAACGAGTTCGTCGCCCGCTACCACTACCTCGGCTACAAGACCCTCGTCGGCGCCCAGATGCGCTACGCCGTCCTCGACCGCGGCGGCAGGCCCCTCGCCATGCTCGGCTTCTCCACCGCCGCGTGGAAGCTCGCCCCGCGCGACGCCTTCATCGGATGGACGCCCGAATTGCGCGAGAAGAACCTCCCCCTCGTGGTCGACAACCCGAGGTTCCTCATCCTGCCGTGGATCAAGATCCCCAACCTCGGCTCCCACATCCTCGCCATCGTCCGAAGGCGCCTGCCCGGAGACTGGACCGAGCGCTACAACACGACCCCCGTGCTCATCGAGACCTTCGTCGAGACGCCCCGCTACACCGGCGCCGTATACCGGGCCTCGGGATGGATCCGCGTCGGAACCACACAGGGCCGTGGACGCTACGACAGGCACAAACGCTTCGACAAGCCCAGGAAGGACGTCTGGCTGAGACCGCTCCGCAACAACTGGAAGCACGTCCTCAACCGCTGAAACAACTCCCGTCACCCTGTCGCCGAACGTTTACCCCGACAACTACTCCCCAGGGTACGCAGGCCTTGTAACGAATCCGCTTTCGGTTTGATTACGGGTTGTGAAGGGCGAATTCCATCAGAAACAGATATCTGCAATAATATCAACAGGATAAATGGATTTTGCCGTTGCTGGATACGGCTTGAATAATCTAATTTATCGAAAAACCACGTGAATTTATCCGAATTTATACAATTTTTCAGGAATTCCCCTGGCCCCGAGCGGAGAGGGAGAGAGGGTGGTCGAGGAGTGAAAATTCCTCCCCCTCTCAATCCGAATCGCCTTTTCCATTTTCTTCCCTCCTCCCGCCGCCGGGAACGGCTTTTTCCCGCGCCGGAATTCTCGCCTATCCCGGCGAAGACGCGATAACCGCAAATGCGGGGAAATGCGCCCTTCGACGGGTTCAGGACGGACCCTTCGATACGCGGTTTCGCCGCTACTCGGGGTGAGGGAATTCCGATCATCGAATCGTTCACCGCAGGGACAGGCCCCCGCGCCTGTCCTGATGAAGCGCACCCCCTCGATACGGACGGCCGCGGAGGCCCCGCCGTTCCGTTGGGGTCGCCCCACGCATGTATGCGTCCCATGATCGGAAGAAAGGCCGGGCCGCATGTCTGCGGCTCCTACGGAAAGCAATCCGCTGCCCCCCTTGGCAGGGTTTTTCAACAGCCCCGATGAGGGAGCGATTGCAATCGCGGGCATGGTTCGCCCGTCATGCCGGAACCCTATCGTCCGGCATCCTGTAGGGGCGGTTCGCGAACCGCCCTGCTTTCTTAGGTCGAAATTTCCGCGCCTTATCCTGAAATGCGTGTGCTTTGGGTTGAAAATAGATGACCGATTCCAGGCGAGAGATTGTGTAGGGGCGGACCTATGTGTCCGCCCAATTTTTCGTCATTCCGGTATTTAACCCGACTGAGGATGGGAGATTTTCTGAATCCAGAACTTGGCCAGCTAGGAACCACGCCCGAAAATATGCGACACTCCCGTCCCATGAACACGCAGGGGAAAGAATAATGTCGGAACAAAACCCGGCGAGCGCGCTTCGCGCATATCGCCGTGAGGTGGAACAGGCGCACGCGACCGGGCAGGCGACCGAGCACAGCTATCGGCCCGCACTCAAGTCGCTCATCGAGACTTTGGGCGGCGATGGTGTCCTCGCACTGAACGAACCCGCGCACGTCGCCTGCGGCGCGCCTGATTTCATCGTCGAGCGGAGCGATGTCCCCATAGGCCACATCGAATGCAAGGACGTCGGCCTCAATCTGGATCGCGTCGAAATCGACGATCAGTTGAAGCGCTACCGAAAGGGCCTGCCGAATCTCATACTCACGGATTACCTGGAGTTTCGCTGGTTCGTGGAAGGAGAAATACGCGAAACGGCGCGTTTGGGGCGCATTGACGCCCAAGGCAATATCGCGGTGGACAGGGCAGGCTCTGAAAAGGTCAAGGCGTTGCTCGGCGCATTCTTCGAGGCTGATCCGCCTTCCATCAACAGCCCGCGCGAACTCGCCGAACGCATGGCGGCCAAGGCGCGCCTGTTGCGGGACGGCATCGGACGCATTCTTGAACGCGGCGATCAGGCGGGTTCGCTGCGTGAATTGCTGGAGGGCTATCGCAACGTTCTGATCGCCGGTCTCTCGACGGAGGAATTCGCCGATTTACAGGCGCAGACCGCCGCCTACGGTTTGTTCGCGGCGCGCTGCCTCCACGATTCCCAGGCGGAGCCGTTTACGCGCCAATCCGCCGTGTTCACGGACACGACGCCGTTTTTGCGCGACCTCTTCGGCCGCATTGCCGGTCCCGGCATCGACCCCCGCCTTGCGTGGATCGTGGACGATCTGGCGTTGTTGCTGAAGCGGGCGGACATGGCGGCGATCCTCGCCGATTTCGGCGGACGAACGCGGCGGGAAGACCCGGTGGTGCATTTTTACGAGGATTTTCTGGCCGCCTACGATCCGGGGCTGCGCGAGACGCGCGGCGTCTACTATACGCCGGAACCCGTGGTTTCCTATATCGTGCGGAGTCTGGATCGCCTGCTTCGCGCCCGCTTCGATCTGGCGGACGGACTTGCGGATACCGCAGCAATCACGCTCGAAACGCCCGACGGCGGAGGGGCGTCGAGTCCGAGAGTGCTGATTCTCGATCCCTCGGCGGGCACGGGCACCTTCCTGCGAGAAACAGTCGCCACGATTCGCCGAACGATTGAGGAGAAAGGACTGATCGGCGCCTGGCCCGATTACGTTCGGAAACATCTTTTGGAGAGGTTGTTCGGCTTCGAGTTGCTGATGGCTCCCTATGCGATCTGCCATCTCAAGCTCGCGCTCGAAATCGGCGGCGCGGACGCCGGGTTCAGAATGCCGGACGGCCAGCGTCTCGGCATCTTCCTCACCAACACGCTGGAAGAGGCGCACGAGAGAACCAGCGACCCGTTGTTCGCTTCCGAGATATTGCGCGAGGCGGCCAGCGCGGACGCCGTGAAGCGCGAGAAGCCCGTGATGGTGGTGCTCGGCAATCCTCCCTATTCCGGCCACTCCGCCAACAAGGGAGCGTGGATCAGGGCCTTGTTACGGGGAGACGGAGCCGGAGCGGCCGGCAGTTATTTCCATATTGATCGGCAATCAATCGGCGAAAGGAATCCCAAGTGGCTGAACGATGATTACGTCAAGTTCATCCGCTTTGCGCAGTGGCGGATAGAGCGCACCGGCGAGGGCGTTCTCGGCTTTGTTACAAATCACGCCTATCTCGATAATCCAACTTTTCGGGGAATGCGCCGCAGTTTGATGGAAACTTTCGATGAGATATACCTGCTCGACCTGCACGGCAACGCCAAGAAGAGAGAAAAGGCGCCGGATGGTGGGAAGGACGAGAACGTGTTCGACATTCAGCAGGGCGTCGCCATCGGTCTTTTCGTCAAGCAGGGTGAAACTGCCGACACTCCGGCGCGGGTATTTCATACCGATCTTTGGGGCGCGCGGGAAGCCGGGCCGGACGGTGGCAAATACGGCTGGCTGGCCGCCAACGACGTCGAAAGCACCAAATGGACGGAGCTCTCGCCCAAATCGCCTCTTTACCTTTTCATTCCGCGCAACGAAGAACTGGCCGGGGAATACGAGAAGGGCCATAAACTCACCGCAATTTTTCCCGTCAATTCCGTCGGAATCGTAACGGCGCGCGACAGGCTGGCGATTCAGTGGACGGCGGACGATATGTGTCGGGTCGCCGAGGACTTCGTTTCGCGTGATGCCGAAGATGCAAGAAACATTTTTGCGCTCGGCAAGGATTCCAAAGATTGGAAAGTCGTAGATGCACAACAGGACATACGAGACCATTCCGAAGTGGATCAGCGGACCACGCCCGTACTATATCGACCATTCGATACTCGGTTCACTTATTACACTGGTCGGGCTGGCGGCTTCATTTGCCGTCCTCGTCCAAATGTCATGCAGCACATGCTGGCCGGGCCGAATTTGGGTCTCTCAAGTACCAGATCGACTGAAATAGCCGGGGGCTGGGAACACGTTTTTATCTCACGAACTATTACTCAACATCACACGGTATCGCTGAAAGAAGTAAATTATCTCTTTCCTCTCTACCTCTACCCGCGGGAAACCCCATCGGATGCCGGTCAGGCGCGTGAGCCGAATATCGACAGGGAGTTTGCCAAGGCAGTCGCTTCCGCCGTCGGCCTCGAATTCGTCTCCGAGAACAAGGGCGATCTCGCGGCCACATTCGGGCCGGAGGATTTGTTTCACTACATCTACGCCGTGCTTCACAGTCCCGAATACCGCCGCCGCTATGCGGATTTTCTGAAATCGGATTTTCCAAGGGTTTCATTCACAACAGACCGCGCGCTCTTCGCCGCTCTCGCCGGCATCGGCGCGCGCCTCGCCGCCCTTCACCTGATGGAAGCCGATGCAGGCGATAAGCCCGCCTTTCCGCGCTCAGGCGACAACCGGGTGGATAAAGTGCGCTATGCGCCGCCTTCCAAGGACGCGCCGGGCCGTGTGTGGATCAACGACGCGCAGTATTTCGAGGGCGTGTCGCCGGAAACTTGGGCCTTTACCATCGGCGGCTACCGCCCGGCGGAGAAGTGGCTGAAAGACCGCAAGAACCGCGTCCTTTCATACGACGAAATCGCCCATTACGCGCGAATCTGCGCGGTCTTGGCCGAAACGCCCAGGGTCATGGTCCGCATCGACGAAACGATTGAGGCGCACGGCGGCTGGCCGCTCGCTTGAGTCGCGCCTCGCCTGGATGAACGCGCCCGCCGTTATAGTCGTTATCAATCAACACGCATTCGGCTTGCGCCCGAAAAGCCCTCAATCCGCTCATCGAAAACGATGCGGTCAATCGACTCCCATCGATGCCAGAAATCGTATCTTGTCCCGAAAATAACAAAAACTGGGCGATTCGTTCTTTTCTATATCCATGACCGGCGAAATGTTATCGGCCCATTTCGACTTTTCCATTCCTACGGCCTGCCATCCATTTTTCTGTAAAGCGACTACTCCGCCGGGATAAACGGCGTCGGCCAGGGTTTCCCAAGTGCCGCAAATCGAATCCTTCACATAGTTATCGAGTATCGTCTTTTTGGCATTTGGGTAGGCCCGCATGACCGCCGCAAGATCGCCTAGTAACCAAGCCTCTCCTTCTTCTATTGCAAAGCAGAAATTGGTTTTCGGTTTCGGGTGAATGGCGTTCAAAAGATTGATAAGCTCGGCGCGAAATTCCTTGTGGCACTTGTCGTCGAGATCACAGACAAAGATCAGCGCAGCGGAATATCCGGGCGGATGATTAGAGAATGTCCGCCCATACGCTCTCAGCAGACGAGGAAGTTGATCGAGCAGGATGCGTTTCCAAGGATCAGTCTTTGGCACAAGGCCTTTGGGGAGTCGCCCGATACCCTTGTAAAAGATGACTTTGCAGGTATGTTCGTCTCCAATGATTTTAGGAACGATGACATCCAGCATTCTTTTGCCTGATTGGTCCTCGACCAGAATTTCAAAGTGCACCCGATTACTTTCCGTCCAAATAGTCGCTGTACCACAGCCCCCCCAAAGGAAGCCCTTCGGCAACCAGATTCGTTATCGCCTCATCTTCGCTGGCGCGCCTTACCTTTGCGAAACCATCGTCACCTTTTTCGAGTATCCAGACTTCCTCGGGGTCGAGAGCATCGACAAAATATGGCTGATGCGTGGTGATGAAAACCTGCGACCCGCCTCCTTTTCCGGTAGCATGAGCGCGAAATTCTTGAGCCAGCGTCTCGAGTAATTTGTGGTACAAGCCGTTTTCCGGTTCCTCGATACACAAGAACGGCGGTGGCGAGGGATCTTCGAGCAATAGAAGATATGCGAAAACCTTCAACGTCCCATCCGACATTTGCTGGGCGTAGAATGGATCCTCAAACCCCTTGTCGTTGAACCGCAGCAGCAAACGGCCGTCGGGCGTTCGTTCGGTGTCGATTTGATCTACTCCCGGAATCTTCTCCGCTATGCGCGTCAAAATAGACTGAAATCGTTTGGGGTGCTCCCTCTGCATGAATTGGACGACGTTTCCAAGGTTATCGCCATGAATGTTCAGGTGCTTTTGGGGACCGGCGAGCGGCAGATCCCGAGCCGCGTCCGGAGTGAAATAGCTTAAATACCAATCCTCAATGAAACGCCGAAAGGCTGCGATTCGAGGATGCTGCTTCAACGAACCCAGCGTCGCTATGCCGAGATGGCCGGCGTCATCGAGTTCGACGGCTTCTTGTTCCGGCGATTCACTCAACTCCGTATCCGGAATCTGTGTTCCTGAGATGTCATCGTCATCATTGATGGTATTAAGAGCCTCTTCGCCCTTCCAGGCGACGCCTCGGCCACCTTCGAGACGCAAGAACGAGAAAGGACGACCGCGCCCTTGCCCCTTACGTCTTTGCCGGAGGCGCTCGCTTGAGACGAATGGCCGCCCTTGTTGCTCGTCAATGGACAATTCGTAGGTAATCGGGCGGGAGTTGCCTTGCTGTCGATAATATATTTCGAACCGAATCGGGTCGGTTAGCCCTTGCGTGCGAAGGCGTTGAAATCCTCCGCGCCCACGGGAATCGCACGCTTCCTCGACACCGGATTTCAACGCATCGGCCAGAAAACCCAAAGCATCGAAGATGGTGCTTTTCCCGACGCCGTTCTTGCCGATGACCGCCGTCATGGGCGTTAAGGGATCGATTTGCTGAGTATTCCAGAGCTTGCCGAGCGTTACGTCTTTGAGAACGCGATAATTTTCGATGCGAAATCCTTCAATTGTCGCCATGACAACAGTCTCCGCCTCCGAAAAAAATCGCACCCTTTATTATTGCTTGCCCTGAATCCTGGCCTGGCGAATCGGTGCTTTCGCCCTATCGGAACTAAATCATCGCTCACGACTCGGCCATAGTCTCATATCAGAACGATGCATAGAATAGCCGGTATCGCCTCACACAGGATTCCGAAACCTCTATAAGTTTCCAAGGCGAGGCCAACCCTCTCTTTTACGGCCTGCAACAAACAGCTATCGCACTTCCCGAACCGCCCCCCCCTACACACTCACCCCCAGCGCCTTCTTCGCGGCGTCGACGACGTTGGTTGTGTTGGGGAGAACGAAGTCCTCGAGGCGGGGCTCGAAGGGGATGGGCGCGTCGAGGGCGGCCACGCGGCCGATGGGGGCGTCGAGGTAGTCGAAGGCTTCCTCCTGGACGGCGGCGGATATCTCCGAACCCACGCCGCTCCTGAGATGGCCTTCCTCGACGATGATGCAGCGGTTCGTCTTGCGGACCGATTCGGCGAGCGTCTCGGTGTCCAGCGGGGCCAGGGTTCTCGGGTCGACCACTTCGGCGCTGACGCCCTCCTTGGCGAGTTCATCCGCCGCCGCCAGGCAGTTGTGCACCTGGTAGCCCACGCCGATGAGGGTGATGTCGGCGCCCTCGCGCTTCACGTCCGCCTGCCCGAAGGGGGTTACGTGCTCGCCCTCGGGAACGGGGCCCTTCATCTTGTAGAGCATCTTGTGCTCCACCATGAGCACGGGGTTGTCGTCCCGGATCGCCGCGCACATGAGTCCTTTCGCATCCGCGGGGTCGCTCGGCGCCGCCACCTTGATGCCCGGAATCTGCATGAACCAGGCCTCCAGGCACTGGCTGTGCGTGGGGCCGTACTGCACGCCGCCGCCGCCGGGGGTGCGCACGACCAGGGGCACGCTCAACTGCCCGCCCAGCATGTAGCGCAGCTTGGCCGCCTGGTTGATGAGCGGGTCCATCGCCAGCATGATGAAGTCCATGAACATGATCTCGACGATGGGCCGGTAGCCCGCCATGGCGGCGCCCACGCCGGCGCCCACGATGCCGAGCTCGCTTATGGGCGTGTCGCGCACGCGGTCGCGCCCGAACTTCTCCGCGAGTCCCTTCGTCACGCCGAAGACGTAGGCCAACTCCACGTCCTCGCCCATGACGATCACGCGCTCATCCCTCTCCATCTCCTCGTGATGGGCTTCGGTCAACGCATCCACAAAAGTGATCTCTCGCATGTCGCCTCTCTCCAGTGTTTTTATTCAAGCGCACCGCGCCGGGGGACGGGGTTTTCCAGAGAAATTATATACTTCTGTCGACAACTCCTTTTTGGCCGGTCAATTCACAATTCCTTCTCGAAAACAACTATCTGCCGCCCGGGCTTTTTTCACTCCCCCCTTGCAGAGCGCCAACCGACCACTCTCCACTTTCCGGGACTGGCCTCCATGCCTGTTCTGCTACGCAAAACGCGATGGCATTGTAGGGGCCGCATATTATGCGGCCCTGCCTTTTCGCCCTCACAACACGGGTCGCATGATATGCGACCCCTACACTCCGAATACGGGATGATGAAACACGGCGCTCGCTCCCAGGGTCGGGTTTTTCAACGACCGCATAATATGCGTGGGGCGCTCCCAAGGAGGGAGCGCCACCTACAAAAACCGCTCCCTCCCCAGTCGCGTCATATCCTCGTTAATCATCACTTTTCCAACACTCCCTCAAGGGGGGAGTGATTCCATCATTCCCTTCCCTAGGCGTATACGTCTTCGAGCGCGGATTCGAGCGTGGCCTCGGGGCTTCCCTCCGCAAACGCGATGGCGTCGTTCAATTCCTCGTCCACGGCTTTCAGGTGCGCCTTTTTCTGCGCTTCGGTCAATTTCAGCATATCCGCCGCGATCGTCAGCGGGTCGCGCTTTCTCCACTCGTCCACCTCTTCCTTCGTGCGGTAGGGGCCGAACTGGGGGTCGCCGCGCGAGTGGCCGAAGAAGCGGTAGGTCTTCGCCTCGATGAGGCTGGGGCCGCCGCCCTCGCGCGCGCGGCGCACGGCCTCGGCCGTCGCCTCGTAGACGGCCACCACGTCCATGCCGTCCACCGTGAGGCCCGGCGCGTTGTAGCCCTGCGCGCGCACGCTGATGTCCCTGACGGCCGTTGAGCGCTCCACGTGGTAGCTCACCGCGTAGTGGTTGTTCTCGCAGAAGAAGACGACCGGCAGCTTCCAGATGGCGCACAGGTTCATCGACTCATGGAAGCTGCCCTGGTTGGACGCCCCGTCGCCGAAAAAGACCACCGCCACGCGGCCCGCGCCTTCAAGCTGGTAGGCGAGGCCCATGCCCGTGGCCATCGGCATGTTCGCCCCCACGATGGAGTGCGCGCCGTAGTGGCCCTTGGAGATGTCGGCGATGTGCATGGAGCCGCCCCGCGCCTTGCAGAGGCCGGTGGACTTGCCGAGCAACTCCGCCATCATCTCGGGCATCCGGGTGCCCTTGGCGATGGAGTGCCCGTGGCCCCGGTGGGTGGTCAGGATGGCGTCTTCGTCGTTCAGTGCCGCGCAGACGCCGACCGAGCACGCCTCCTGCCCGATGCTCACGTGAACCGCCCCCTTCACCCGGCCCGCCATGAAGAACTCGTCCGTCTTCTCCTCGAAGCGGCGGATGCGCAGCATGTTGCGGTACATCGCGTTCAGGTCCTTTTTCGTCAACCTCTTCGGCTTCGCCGACCTTCGCTTCGCCCTGGTGGCCACGGCCTCCTCCTTGAGGGTTTGATTTGTTCCGTAGGGGCCGCATATTATGCGGCCCGCCTTGTGGGGGCGAAAATCAGGGTCGCATGTATGCGACCCCTACTACGTTCACCTCCTCACTCCTCGCTCGCAGCAATCGCTCCCGCATCGGCCGCGAGAATTCCTCCTTCATCAGTCGGAACCCACCCATTCTCTTCAAGTCATATATATGATTCCGTATTTCAGGCTTTTATGAGTATCACATGGCGCGGTGGCGGTTCAATCGGCGCGGTGGGGGGTCGTTGGAAAAGTCCTGGGAAGCGATTTTGGGTTGCGCGCATGCTTTTGAAGTTCACTCCCCCCTTGAGGGTCATCTCATCACTCGCGAGATAAACAATCACTCCCCCCTTGAGGGGGAGTCGAAGAGCTAAGGGCGAATGCCCGAAAGCGATTCGGTGGGGGGAGAATTCCGACTGATGAAAGAGGGATTCCTACGACCAAGGACAAAGGATTTCCTATAAGAAAAAGTTCCCCCCACCACATCGGCCTTCGTCCATAGGACTCGGCCTCTGTGACTCCCCCTCAAGGGGGGAGTGATTCTTGCTCATTCATCGGTCGCGTAAAACCTTCGTTCATAGGCACTTTCTAAACACCTCCGCTGAGCGTGCCGTCACTCGCGCTTCGCCTTGTAGCGCAGGAACAGCTCATCACCCTCCCGCCGGACCTCCGCGAGCGTGAGTCCCAGAAACTCGCCCGAGCGGAATCCCGGCCCGTCCATGAGGGTCGGGGCGTCGGAGCCGCCGGCCAGCCAGGGGGTGAGCGTCACGTGAAATTCGTCGATATATCGGGCGAACTCCCATACCAGGTTTCCGCCGCCTTCGAGCAACACGTTCTTCATCCCCCCCTCCCCGAGATGAGCCAGCACCTGGCCGGCGAGAGATTCCGCCTCGTTCAGAACGACGATCTGCGCACCGCCGGTTTGGGCTTCACTTAGGCGGCGCGCGCCCTCCCGCGCCGTGAAAATGAACCGCTCGATCCCATCGGCTGAAAACCAGGGCAGTTTATCGGGGAAAGCGCCGCTTTTCGTGATCAGCGCGTTCGCCGGGTGCGGCGGCAGGCCGCGTTCCGCGCGCTCGCGGGCGAGGGATTCCTCGCGCACCCTTGCGGGATGCCGCGCCGTCCTGAGCGTCTCGCCGCCCCATACCACGACGTCCGCACAGGCTCTCAGCCGATCCATCTCCAGGCGATCCGCTCCCGAACCCAGGGAGAAATCCGCGCGGTCGAAACTCGCGATTTTCCCGTCGAGCGTCATGGCCAAGTTCGCGTATACGAAGGGCTTCTCCACTATAATTCTCGCTCAAGCTTGTGGTGCGCCCGCATAAGGCAGTAAAGTTTCCTGTCGCCTCGTCTTCATGAACGCGGGGCATTCATCAGACAAAGGAGAGAAAACGACATGGGCGAATTCGACCAGAGAGTGGACCTTCCGGCGCTCGATTTCCAGAAACTCAACATCGGCCCCTACAGCAACAACGTGTACGTCCTCACGTGCAAGGCGACGAAGGAGTGCGTCATCATCGACACCTCCCATTCCGCCGAGCCGATTCTCGCCGCGTGCGAAGGCGCCGCGCCCAGGTACATTCTACAGACCCATTGCCACGGCGACCACATCGACGCGCTCGACGAGGTGCGCAGCCGCACGGGCGCGCCCCTGGGCCAGCACGCCGAGGACGCGAAGGAGTTCGGCATCAGCCCGGATTTCACCATCGCGGACGGCGAGGAGATAACCTTCGGCGAGATCACGCTCAGGGCCATCCACACGCCCGGCCACTGCAAGGGCATGCTGATGTTCCACTATCCGGGCCACTGCGTCTGCGGGGACACGATTTTCCCCGGCGGCCCGGGAAAGACCTGGAACCACGGGCAACTGCTGACCTCGCTCGATTCCATCGAGAACAAGGTCTTCGCCTTGGCCGACGAGACGGTCCTCTACCCCGGCCACGGGGCGAACAGCACCGTCGCGCAGAGCAAGGCGGAAGTCGCCCGATTCCGGGCCGCGGGCAGGCCGGGGCCGGACGAATTCGGGGACGTGACCTGGGACTGACGGGCGGGAAAACCATCTGACATCGGCGCGCGCGACAGCTTCGCGCGGCCCCGGAGAATAAGAGACAGGAGCCAAGCAATGAGTTCAGCCGGCATCGTATTCGATCACGTGCACGTCATCAGCAAGGACCCCGAAGCGAGCGTGAACTGGTTCGTCGAGAACCTCGGCGGCGAACGCGGCGAGGGCGGCGTGTTCAAGGGCGCGCCGCAGATTCCCGTACAGTTCGACGGCGCGACGGTCATCGTCCGGGGCGAGAGAACGGGCGAGAGCGCGGGGGAGAAGAGCGGCCTGGAGTGGGGGACGGATCATTTCGCCTTCGAGGTATCGGGGGATTTCGACGCCTATTGTGAAGATCTCAAGAACAAGGGCGTGAAATTCACGGTGGGCCCGGTGCAATTCAACCCCGCGACGCGCATCGCCTTCATCGAGGCGCCCGACGGCGTCAGCATCGAACTGCTGCAGAGATCATGAAGCCGGAGAGCCTTCCCTCCGCCCGATGAGGGACCCGGTTTGAAGAGAAATACCTTGTTTCACCTCACGCGAATCGCGGCGCCGCCTCTCCTGATAGCGGCGCTCGTCGGGGCGCCCGCGTTGCCGGCGCATGCGCAGGACGCGCGCGCTCAGGCGCAAGAGGAATTCCCTCCCGAACCGCCCCTGGGCCTCGACGACGTGCCCGTGCCCGAGGACAACCCCATGACGCGGCCCAAGGTCGAACTCGGGAGGCTGCTCTATTTCGAGAAACGCTTCTCCGGCGACGGGAAGGTCTCCTGCGCGACCTGCCACGCGCCCCGCCGCGGATTCTCGAACGCGCGCCAGTACGGGACGGGTTTCGAGGGCAGGCTCACGCTCAGGAACGTGCCCACCGTCATCAACGCGGCCTACAACGAGTCCCAGTTCTGGGACGGACGCGCCGCGAGCCTGGAGGAGCAGGCCAGGGGCCCCATTCTCCATCCGAGCGAGATGGCGTCGAGCGAGGAGAAAATCATCCGCACGATCGGGGCGATCCCCGAATACCGGGAGCGATTCGCAGCGGCATTCGAAAGCCCCGGGGTCAGCCTGGAACGAGTCGTTCAGGCCATCGCCGCGTTCGAGCGCACCCTGCTCTCGGGGAACTCCCCGTTCGACCGCTGGAAATACGGGGGCGATGAGTCCGCGCTCTCGCCCCGCGCCCTCCGGGGGTTCGAGGTCTTCATGAAGCGGGGGAATTGCGTGAAATGCCATCTGGTGGATGAATTCAGCGCGCCCTTCACGGACGACAAGTTCCACAACCTCGGCGTCGGGATGGACAAGAAGCCGCTGCAACTCGGACGAGAGGCGATCACGAAGAAAATCAAGGACCGGGGCAAGTTCAAGACGCCCACGCTCCGCCACGTCACCCAGACGGCGCCCTACATGCACGACGGCCGCTTCGTATCGCTTGAGGAAGTCGTCGATTTCTACGACAAGGGCGGCCACCCGAACCCCCACCTCGACCCGGACATGAAGCCCCTCCAGCTCACGAAGACCGAGAAAGAGGACCTGATCGCCTTCATGGGCGCGCTCACGGGCGACCTCCCCGAGGTCAAAACCCCCGAGTTGCCGAAGTGAGGCTTTTTCGGCAAACTCATCTTCGACGCCACCCAAGGTGATTCGGAGGATCAAGGACCTTCCGCATGACACGCATGAAAAAGCTTTTCCCCCTCGCGCTCACGGGCGTTCTGTCCCTCCTGCTCACGTGCGCTCATTCCCGTGGCGCGGAGGTGGGCGAGGGAAAATCCCTTTTTCAGAACAACAACTGCGGAAGCTGCCACACGCTGAAAGGCCCTGAAACCAGGATGCCCCCGCCCGCGCGCCACGGCATAAAAGGCCCCACGCTCTGGTATGCGGGCAGCAAGTTCCGGCCCGGCTTTCTGGCGAAATGGCTGGCCGAGCCGGAACCTTTCCGCGGCGTCGTCTACGGAACCATGAAGCGCGGCAGATACCCGCACCCCGCCCTTCCCGAGGAGGAGGCGGCGAAAGTCGCGGCTTATCTGGAAAGCCTGAAAGACCCCGAAATGCCCGTGGGCGTCGTTCCGCGCTGGAAGAAAATCCCCCGAAAAGTGCTCAGGCGCGCGAGAATCCTGTTCCAGAAGAAACAGCCGTGTTATTCGTGCCACATGGTCTCGATACGAAAGACGGTCTACCGCACGCGCATCGAGGTGGGCGGCCACAGCGCGCCGAATTTCATAGAGGGGGGCCGCAGGCTGAACCCCGATTTCATCGTCGCCTTCCTCAAGAAGCCTGCGCGCTACAACCCCAACGGCAGGATGCCCGTGTACGGGGATAAGGCGTTCACGAAGCTGAGCGAGAAGGATTTCATCGCGCTCGCCGCCTACATCGCGAGCTTCAAATGAAGTTTCACTCTCTCGCAAGAAGGCTGATTCTCGCCCTCGCAATGGCGGCGACGGGCGCCCCCCTCCCGGCAGGCGCGGAGGAGCCTGCAAGCCGCGTGAGCGCGCAGGAGAACTTCCGCTGGTACTGCATCCAGTGCCACGGCCCCAAGGGAGACGGCAAGGGGGTCAACAACACCAGGAAGCTGCCCGTGAACCCACGCAACCTCACCGACGGGAAGGACATGGCCCAGTTCTCGGACGAAGACATGGTGCGCACCATCACCCACGGGGGCGGGGCGAGCGACCTCTCCCCCATCATGCCGCCGTGGGGCAACGTGTTTACAAAACGGGAGATTCGTGATTTGGTGGCCCTGATCCGCAAGATGTGCAACTGCCGCTTCGACCCCAAGGCGAAAGAGGCTTTTCTGAAGCAACAAGGCCGCTAGGTTTCATACCATGCGCGACATGACTCTCCCACTCGTCATCCTCTCTCTTCTGCTCTCGGCGCCCGCTCCAGCGCTCGGGGCGGGCGAGCGGATTCTCGTCACGAACACGCGCGACGGCACGCTGAGCGTCATCTCGCGCGATACGCACGAGGTCATCAAGACGATCCCGGCGGGCAGGAAGGCGAACCGCCTCTCGCTCGCGCCGGACGGCCGCCACGCCTACGTCATCAACGACGGCAGCGCCTTCGTGCGCGTATTCGACACGCACACGCTCCAGTTCGTCCGCCGCGTGCGCGCGGGGCGCGACCCCTACAACCTCGCGTTCTCCCCCGACGGCGCGCTCGCCTATTTCGTGAACACCTATTCGGACAACGTGACGGTCCTGGACATCGCGGCGCGGAAGATCATCGGCCTCATCAAGCACGGGGGCAACAACCCGGTGAACATCAAGCTGAGCCCCGACGGCCGCCTCGCCTTCGTGGCGAACGAATTGAGCGAGGACGTCTCCGTCGTCGATCTCGAAACGAGAAAGCCGATCAGGCAGATCGAGGCGGGCCACTACATCGAGGGCATCGACGTGACGCGCGACGGCAAGCGGCTCTACGTCATGAACGGGGAACGGAACTCCTACAGCGTGGTGGATTTGGAGGCGCTCGAAATCATCCGTACCGTCAAACTCTCCGGCGAGCCGCACGACGCCCTCATCACGCCGGACGGGAAATTCCTCTACGTCACCCTGCCGCACAAGAACCGGGTGTCTGTCTTCTCCTTGCCCGCACAAAAGCGCGTCGCCGGCGTGAGGCAGGGGGTCCGGCCCGACCTCATCGCCTTTACGCCCGACGGCGCGCTCGCCTACGTGACGAACCGCGATTCCAGGGAAGTGTTCGTGATGGACGCCAGACGACACCGCAACATCAGGAAAATCCGCGTGGGAAACGGGGCGCACGGCGTGCTCGTCGTGCCGCCCGCGCCGGTGAACTGAGGGTTTTCGCTATATTACGCGCGTCATCCCCTCGAACGAAGAAGCCCCGGGTCGGCCTCAACGTAACGAAGACCATCGCTCATCCCGAACGAGCGGCGCGGGCAATGGCGGAAGTTGCGTTCCCCTCCCTCATGCGCCATATTCGAGAGACGAGGTTATTTCCAATCCAGACCCGCGGAGAGGAAAAATGACGGAATTTGAAATTGCAACGCTCGAATTTGCACGTATCGGCCTATGGATTTCTGCGATTCACGCCTTCATATCGCTCATCGTGGGCAGCGTTCAATGTTTTCTCATCATGTTTGGACTGAAACAGATGAGCCGCGCTTCGGCAGCCAGAGACAAGCAGCACGAAGAAACCATGGCCGCTCTGGACACCCGACACCGCGAAATCATGGGGGCCCAGGAAGCCCGCCACCGCGAAAACATGAAGGCCCTGGAAGCCCTGATCGAGAGAACCTCGAAGTGAGCGGATAAAAAACCGCCGCTCCGCCTGATTTGCCCGATCATTCCCCGGCGAGCCGCAATCCTCCGCAACGCGCAGTTTGACTCCGCTCGTTTTCAGGCTCTGTGTCGTACGACTCGGGCCGTATCAAGAACCCTCGCCCGTCGCGCAGCGAAAGCCGATCTTGTTGTTCGTATAATCGGGGCGACGGTGATAGCGGTTGTGCGCCGTGGCCCAGGCGACCGGACTGCCCCAGGACGCGCCGCGAACGACCCTCGTTTTCCCCTTCGCAGGCCCGTGCGGGTCGCGCTCGGCCATTTTCCGGTAGGCTCTCGAACCATAGCGGTCGGCCACCCACTCCCAGACGTTGCCCGACATGTCGAGCGCGCCGAAGGAGCTCGCGCCCTTCGGGAAGCGGCCCGCGGGAGCGACGCCGGGGAACCCGTCCTTGCCGCCCTTCAGGTTGGCTCTCATCGCGTCGCGCGCCTCCCCCCAGGGGTAGCGTCTCCCGTCTCCGCCGCGCGCCGCGCGCTCCCATTCCGCCTCGGTCGGCAGACGCCTGCCCGCCCACCCGCAATAGGCCTCCGCGTCGGGCCAGCTCACGTGGGAGACAGGCTGCGTCGGCGTGGTTTTCCAGCTCGATTTCGGGCCTTCGGGCCGGCGCCAGTCAGCGCCTCTGGTCTTTCGCCACCCGCCCTTCCCCTTCCTGAGGGAAGCGTCCCACGTCCAGGACCATTTTCGCTTCTCGGCCGTCGTCTTGTAGCCCGTTTGGGCGACGAAGCGCGCGAAGCGCTCCGCCGTCGCTTCGGTCTCGTCGATCCAGAAGCCTGAGACAAAGATTTTCCGGGGCGGGCGCTCGTCCTTGTCGCCGGATTTGCTGCCCATCACGAACCAGCCCGAGGGAACGCGCACCAGCGCCGCGCCGTCGAAACCGGATACTTTCTTGCCTGCCTGCTGCGCCTGTACCAATGAGCCGGTGCCGCCCAGGAGGCAGGCGATCAGCAGACAAACGAGGCGTCTGGTAGAAAACATGCGTGCCCTTATCTCCTTGCCACTGGCAATGACGGGCGGATAGCGAGCGCCCCGGAAAAGCGAATCACTAGTCCCTCAGCGGGTCTCTGGGGTCGTCCACGAACGTCGTGCCCGCCGCTTCCTTGTTGGGCATTCCGCCGTAGGTGAATATCAACTCCGCAGGCTCGTCCGCGCTCGGATTCTCCTGTCCGTGGATGCACCCGCAGGGAAAATAGACGAAATGGCCGACGGGAATCTCTTTCCTTTCAATCTCCCCGCCCTCTTTCCAGTAGATGTTGATGGGGCCTTTCACCACGTAGATCGTGGTGTCGCAGTTCTTGTGATAGTGCAGCGCGTTGCGGCCTCTCGGGGGGATGATGGTTCTCCCCATCGTGATGGTATCCGTCCCCGTCGTCTCCCGGTTCACGCCCCAGCGGATGTCGTAGGGCGGCTCATAGGCCTTGTCCTCGTCCACGTCCAGTGAATTTACGACTTGCGGTATCGGCAGATCCGCCATGTGATCACCTCCAAAATATGAATGAAACCCGGAAAATTCTCGCTCCGTCCTTCGCGCTACCCCTCGGGCGGAGCGCTCCAGGACACGATGTTCTTCTCTCTCAATTCCTCGAGTTCGTCAGAACCCATGCCGAGCAGGTCGCCCAGAACTTCTCTGGTGTGTTCTCCCAGATAAGGCGCTCTCACGTACTTCATATCCGCGCCCGGCAGCCTGATGGGCGCCCCCAGGACCTTCATCTTCCCGGCTTCGGGGTGCTCCATCTCGACAATCATGTCCCGCGCCAGAATCTGGGGGTCTTCCATCGCCTGCGCCACGGTGTTCACCGGCGCGAAGGGAACATGGCCCTGGAGCAGGTCTGTCCACTCCGCGTTCGTCTTTTCCTGGAACGACTTTTCTAAGATATCCAGCAGAACTTCCCGGTTCTCGAAACGGTCCTGGGCCAGCTTGAAGCGCGGGTCCCCGGCGAGCGCCGGCAAGCCCATGCGCTCGACGAGAACCGGGAAGAAGCTCTGCTTGAGGCAAAGCACGCTTATCCAGCCGTCCTTGGTCTCGAAATTCTGCGCGGGCACCATCGAGGGGTGCGCGCTTCGGGAGAATTTTTGCGGCGCGTAGCCGCAGTTGAGCGCCCAAGTGGCCATGTAGGCAAGCTGCACCAGGGCGCCGTCCATGAGCGCCACGTCGACGTCCCTGCCCTTGCCCGTGCGGTTCGCCTCCCACAGCGCGGCCAGCAGGCCCACGAGCGATATGAAGCCGCCCGAGAAATCGACGAAGCTCACGCCGGCCTTGGTCGGGGGGCCGTCGGGCTCTCCCGTCAGGTCCATGATGCCCGCATAGGCCTGCATGAGGTAGTCATAGGCCGGTTCGGGCGCTCTGGGGCCCGTCATCCCGTAGCCGGAGAGAAAACAGCATACGATTTTTTCATTGTAGGGACTCAAGTGCTTGTAGGTGAGCTCGAGCTTCTCGGGCGCATCGCCCCGGCAATTCGCATAGAGCGCATCCGCTTTCGGCACGAGCCTGCGCAGTATCGCCTTGCCCTCGGGCGTGCGAATCCTGAGCGCGACGCTCTTCTTGTTGCGGTTGAAGGACTGGAAATAGTAGCTGTCGTTATGGGGAAGGGCATACGGGGGTACGGGCCGCGCGGAATCGCCGCCCACGGCGTGATCCTCTATCTTGATGACCTCGGCCCCCATATCACCCAACAGTTGCGATGCCAGCGGCCCGGCGCCGAACTGCTCCACCGCCAGGATTCGAAGCCCCTCCAGCGGCAATCGACCATTCATCAAAAAATCCTCTCCAGAATCCCGTCCGGAGATTCAACTCACCAGACGGGAAAAATTCATTTCGTGAGGCCTGGGATTCCTCCAAATCTCAAGCAATATCAACGCTTTTTAGCTGTGATTCACTCATCCGCAAAAATGAGCGCACATGAGATTATTACAAAACGTCGTGAAAGTATATTTGCGGTTTCTCTCTCGTCGCGTATTTGCTAGAATCATCTTGCTTTAACTCGATTTCAATTCACCCGAAAGGCTAAGTCTTTCATCATTTTGGGAATACATCTATTTATGGTCACAAAAATATCGATTCAAAACCTGAGAAAAATCTATGACACGCCCGAAAGGCGGGTGCATGCCTTGGAAGGCGTGAACCTCAACATCGAGGACGGCGAGTTCATCTGCCTCGTGGGACTCTCGGGCTGCGGGAAGACGACGCTGCTCAACATGCTGGCGGGTTTCGTCGAGATCACCGCGGGCACGATCACCATGGACGGCAGGCCACTCACCCAGGATTACGACAAGGGCGTCGTGTTTCAGGAATACGCCCTCTTCCCGTGGCGCACGGCGAGGCAGAACGTGGAATACGGCCTCGAAATCAGAAACTTGCCCGAGGAGGAGCGCAGGCAAATCGCCATGGAGTTCCTGCGTCTCGTCCGCCTCGAGGAATTTGCGGATTTCTTCCCCCACAACCTCTCTGGCGGAATGCGCCAGCGGGTGGCCGTGGCGAGAGCCATGGCGTTCGACCCGCAAATCCTCTTGATGGACGAGCCCTTCGGCGCGCTCGACGCCCAGACGCGCGAGGAGTTGCAGGCACTTACCGTCGACGTATGGCAGAAGACGAAAAAGACGATTCTCTACGTCACGCACAATCTGAGTGAAGCCGTCTACCTCGGGAACCGGATCGTCGTTTTCGTTCCGAATCCGGGGAGAATCCGCGAGATCGTGAGAGTCGATCTTCCCAGACCCAGGGACGATCTCGCGCCAGAGTTCATCAGACTGCAACGACACGTGAATGATTTGATTCGCGATTTCTAGAGAGGAATAATCCATGCAGACATCCGAAGCACCGCCTGTTCCTCCATCTTTGGACGAGAAGAAAAAAGAGGTGAGATCGCCCATTTGGGTGAAGCTCAGGCCAATCTACCCGTTCATCGTCATCCTCGCCATCTGGCAGGTCGCCGCCATGCAGGCCCAGGGCAACCAGGGAAGGCTCTTCCCCACCGTGGACGCCATCATGTTCAGGGCCTGGGAACTCGTGACGGACCCCTTGTTCCGCGCGCTGGCCGAGAACCCGAATCTCGACATCATGGGTTATTTCTGGAAACTCCTGGAGAGCCCGATACTGCTGCATACGCTCAACACCGCGTGGCGCCTCCCGTTCTCGTTCTTCATCGCCGCCATCGTCGGCACCATCGTGGGCATATTGATGGGCCGCTTCGCCTTCTGGGAATCGTTCTTCGTGCCGCTTCTCTCCGTGCTGCTGCCGATTCCGGCCATCGCGTGGACGCCCATCGTGGTCATCTGGTCGGGCATCGGGGACCAGACGGTCATCGTCATCACGGCCTTCGCTTCGTTCCTGCCCATCGCCATGGCGGTGTGGACGGGCGTGAAAACCGTGAACCCGGTATGGATACGCGCTGCCCAGTCGATGAACGCGGACAAGATGACGATTTTCCGCACGGTCGTCCTGCCCGGCTCGCTGCCGATGATTCTGAGCGGCATGCGCATCGGCCTGGCGCGCGCCTGGCGCGCGGGCGTGGGGGCGGAGGCGTTCGCCGGCATCCGCTGGGGGCTTTCGGCCGGTATCTTCGACGCGCAGGAATATCTCGACATCGCGTTCATGATGGTCGCGCTCGGCATCCTCGGCCTCTTCGGCTTCGTGCTCGAGAAGGTGCTTTTCCAGCCCATCGAGAGCCGCACCGTCATCCGCTGGGGCATGATGGAGGCGATGGGCGCGCAGGACAAGAAAGTATAATCAGGCAAGCAACGATCATCCCCATTCACCATTCAGCCGGGCGCGGCGAGAGCCGCGCCCGGTTTTTTTGTCTCGGGGAGATGTCCCCTGCGTCCCGTGTTGTCTATCCACGGGCGCAGGGAAATAGCTTCCTTGAGGAGGTGGCTGGTTTCAATAAGCAGAGGGGCTCCGTAGGGACAGGCCTCCGTGCCTGTCCTGTATCAGGGTGAATATGATCGACGGGCGGGCACGGTCGTCGTTTTGTTGCTTCGATTGCAGGGGACGCATGTGAGGCTGTTGAAAAACCCCTCCTCACCGGAATTGGCTGCCACCGTCATTCCGGCGAAAGCCGGAATCCGGAGCAGACGGGGATACCGAATCGCAGGACGACCAAGAAAAACGAGAAAGCGAAAAGACGAATACAGAAACAAAGTCCCTGGATTCCGGCTTTCGCCGGAATGACGGCGAGGGCAAACCCCTCGGAGAGGAAAAGCGGGTTCATCGGATGGGCCTGCGCAGGGCGCGATGGTTCTGTAGGGACAGGTCGCGACCTGTCCCTACGGTGAACAATTCGATGATTGAGATGCCCTCCTCCTTTGAGGCTTTATCAACAACCCCGCGTCCAGCCTCAAACAAGAAACCCCCGGGGGTGCGAAACTCCCGGGGGCTTTGGTGTTGCTTCTTGTCCGTCCGCCTAGTTGAAGCCGATGTCCTTCGCGGCCCTGCGGAGGATGGAGTCATCGAGGTGCGGACTCTTGGTGAAGTCGGGGTGGCTCTTGATCCAGCCGAGCTGGATCTGCTTGTCCCCCATGTCGTTCAGGTATTTCTTCACCTCTTTGCTCAGGAAAACCTCCGTCTTGAGCTTTTTCACGACCTTGAGAGTGGTGCTCTCCTTGGCCTTGTCGCCCACTTCCTGCAGCGCCCTGGTGTAGACCTTGGCGTAGGTTCCGGGGTCATTCTTGAGCAACTGGTGCGCCTTCAGCCAACCCCTGAAGTACCTGTAGTAGAGATCGGGGTGCTTCTTGATGGTGATGGGATTGCCCACGTGCATCATTCTCGTATTGTCGTATTTGCAGAGATTCTCCAGATAGCGAATCAGGCCCTGCTCGCGGGCGATTTCACCCTGCGGTTCGCCGACCATGGCCGCCTGGGCGGCGCCGGACACCAGCGCGGCGATGCGCTCGGTGGTGCGGACGCTCAGAAGCGGGAAGTCCGAGCGTTTCAGGCCATGCGCGGGTACGACGTAGAACTGGAACGCGAAGTCCGTGCTCGTGCCCTTCTTGTTGGCGAACACCGAACCCTTGAGGTCCTTCAGGCTCTTCGCCTTCGATTTCGCGGGCACGATAATGGCGACCATGCCGCAGATGTTCGCCGTCACCCCGATGGCCGTTATCTTCGCCCCCTTGGAAATCGCCGTGGTGAAGGGAGAGAAGCCCGTTGTGCCGGTATCCAGGTTGTTCTGGATGATGGCGTTGCGCATCAGTTTGCCCTGCTTGAAGTGGCTCATCGTGTACTTCAAGCCCTCTTTCTTCCAGTAGTCCATGCGGTGGGCGACGACCTCGAAAGACCCCATCAGGGCCCGGTGCGCGCCGATGCGCAGCGTCGCCGACTCGGCGGGTGTGACCACCACGAACGTACCCACCACGAACGCGGCGGCCAGTGCGAAACCAACTAACCGTTTCATGCTTGCTCCTCCTTCGAGTGAATGAAGACTGCCATGGATAGACCGAAGCATTTCCGGAAAACACAAGGTTTGCGGCGCAAGGATGTCCCCGACGCCGGAAACTCCTTCTCTATTGGTTCGATGCCCTCCTCTCAAGGTGTGAAAAGAGAGATTCCGCCCCAAACAAGTTTCTTAACCATGTCAATATTATCTTAATTATACAACATGCGGGGAAAATACAACACGCAGGGAGATTTCACAAAAAAACCCCCGGGAGCATGGAAACTCCCGGGGGCTTCGTTTCGCGTAAAGCGTAGTCGTCTAGTTGAATCCGATGTCCTTCGCTGCCTTGCGGAGGATGGAATCATCTATGAACGGACTCTTGGTGAAGTCGGGGCGGCTCTTGATCCAGCCGAGCTTGATCTGCTTGTCGCCCATGTCGTTCAGGTAGTTCTTCACCCGATCGGTGATGAAAACCTCGGTTTTGAGCTTTTTGATGGCTTTGAGCGTGATGTTCACCTTGGCCTTGTCGCCCACCTCGTTCAAGGCCTTGGTGTAGACCGTAGCGTACTTTTTGACGTCGTTCTTCAGCAACTGATGCGCCTTCAGCCAGCCCCGGAAATACTTGTAGATGAGATCGGGGTGTTTTTTGATGGTCTGCGGGTTGCCCACGTGCATCATGCTCGTGTTGTCGTACTTGCAGAGATTCTCCAGATAGCGGATGTAGCCCGCCTCACGGGCGATTTCGCCCTGCGGCTCGCCGACCATGGCCGCCTTGGCGGCGCCGGAGAGAAGCGCTGCGATGCGCTCGGTGGCGCGGACGCTCAGGAGCGGGAAATCGGAACTCTTGAGCCCATACGCGGGAACGACATAGGACTGGAACGCGAAATCCGTGCTCGTGCCCTTCTTGTTGGCGAACACCGAGCCCTTGAGATCTTTCAGGCTCTTGGCCTTCGATTTCGCGGGTACGATGATGTTGATGGCGGCGCAAATGTTCGCCGTAACGCCGATGGCCGTTACCTTGGCGCCCTTGGAGATCGCCGTGGTGAAGGGCGAGAAGCCCGTGGTGCCGGTATCCAGGTTGTTCTGAATGATGGCGTTGCGCATCAGTTTGCCCTGCTTGAAGTAACCTACCTTGTACTTGAGCCCTTCCTTCTTCCAATAGTCCATGCGGTCGGCGATGACCTCGAAAGAACCCCACATGGAGCGGTGCGCGCCGATTCGAAGCGTGGCCGACTCGGCCGGTGCGACCACCACGAACGTACCCACTACGAACGCGGCGGCCAGTATGAAACCAACAAACCTTTTCATTCCATTCCTCCTTGAAGTGGATGAAGACTTCCTTGGACAGCCCAAGGCATTCTGAGAAGACGCAAGGCTCACCAAACGGGACATCTTTTGTGCCCGATCAAGCCATACGCCCATAAACCGAGAAAGATTCGCTTAGTATGCAGGAAAGCGAAATTTAATTAAAAATAAACTCAAAATACTTGAGGCTACAATACAATAAACCCCGGCTAAAACCAAAACTCGCCGACACCCCGGAATCGGGATAGGGAGAGCCGCCCTCTACACCTCCAGACCCATGAGGATCAGTAGATTCCACATGGCGGCAATAAGTGGCGGGGCTGACGGGACTCGAACCCGCGATCTCTGGCTTGACAGGCCAGCGCGATAACCAAACTTCGCTACAGCCCCCACGGGAAAGATTCCGAAAACCGCCCGGAGAATGTCGGTTTATAGCCCGCTCTCGGGGCCTAAGTCAACACGAGAAGACGACATCCCGCTTTGAAACGGCAAACTTGACGCCTCCGTACGAGGAGAAGCATTTCAACTCAGGATCGAGCCGAGAGACTCTCCTTCGGCAAGGCGAACCAACCCCCGTTCCGTCACCAGGGCGTCCACGAAGCGCGCGGGCGTCACGTCGAACGCGGGGTTGAACACGCGCACGTTCTCCGGCGCGACGGGCGCGCCGCCGAAGGAGCGGACCTCCTCCTCCGGGCGCTCCTCGATGGGGATATCCGCGCCGCCTTTCGCCTCCATGTCGATGGTGCTCGTCGGCGCCGCCACGTAGAAGGGCACCCCGTGCTCCCTGGCGAGCACGGCAAGGCCGTACGTGCCGATCTTGTTGGCGACGTCCCCGTTGGCCGCCACGCGGTCCGCGCCCACGACGATCGCGTCGATCCTGCCCAGGCTCATGCAGTGCGCGGCCATGTTGTCGGTGATGAGGACGACGGGAATGCCGTCGCGGCTCAACTCCCAGGCGGTAAGGCGCGCTCCCTGCAGGAAGGGCCTGGTCTCGTCCACGAAAACCTCCCGCACCCGCCCGTCCCGGAAGCCGCTGCGAATCACGCCGCCCGCCGTGCCGTAGCCCGCCGTCGCCAGCGCGCCCGCGTTGCAATGGGTGAGAACGCTGCTCTCCTCCGGCAGGAGTTCCGCGCCCAGGTCGCCTATCCGGCGGCAGACCGCCGCGTCCTCCTCGCGCATCGCTTCGGCCAGACGGAGGAGTTCTTCGGCCAACGCGTCGGGCGCGGAGCCGCTCTTGTCGACGTGCGACATCATTTTTTCAATCGCCCAGAAGAGATTGACCGCCGTGGGGCGCGTGGCGGCCAGCGCCCGGGCCGCCCGCTCGATCGCCTCGCGCTGCGCATCGGCGCCTGAACCCGCATGGCGGGCGGCGGCCAGGGCGATGCCGTAGCCCGCCGCTATCCCGATGGCGGGCGCGCCGCGCACCACCATGCTCCTGATGGCCTCGGCCGTCTCGTCTTCCGTGCGGCATTCGAGATAAACCTCCTCGCGGGGGAGTTTCCGCTGGTCGAGAAGAACGAGCGCGCCGTCCCGATACGCGATGTTGTGGAAGTTCCCCTCAATCTCTTTATTTCCACCCATTCGGATTCTCCCACTCACGGCTTCGCGCGGGCGCGCGGCATTCTACGCCGAGGCGATCAGGATATTCTTCACCTCTTTGATACTCATCCCTAAGATTTTCAGGCGTTTTCTGCGCGCGCCCGCGCCCGAGGCTATTCGTATGGCGCGCTTTGGTATCTTCATTTTCCGGGAGAGCAAATCGATGCACTGCCTGTTGGCGGCCCCGTCGGCGGGCGGCGCCGTCAGCCGCACCCGCAGGGCGCCATCGAGAACTCCACTGATTTCCGCTTTGGATGAGCGCGGCTGGACCCGGACTTCAAAGCTGACGCCGTCCGCCTCCTCCCGGAGGCCGATCACGACGCATCGCCCTCCGCTTTCTGGTTCAGCTTGATGACGTTTTCGCTTTCCTCGTCTGGTGCGTCTCCGCCTCCCTCCTCCAGGAGGCGGGCGAGGTCGACCCCCATGCGGACGCCTTCGGTTTCGAGCGTTCGCATCTGGGAGAGGAACGTCTCGTACAGATCCGTGAGAATCTTGTCCCTCCGCTCCGTCAATCTCGCTATTTCCTCGCGCAGCCCTTCGGTATCTTTTTCGGCTTTCGCCCGAATCCGCTCCGCCTCGGCGCCGGCCTCTTCGATGATCCCTTCGGCGTCGGCCTCCGCCTTCTGCACCAATTCGCCGGACTTGGCCGCCGCCTGGTCCTTGAGTTCATTCACGGAGATGAGGATTTTCTGCAGATTGGCGTGCTCTTCCCTCAAACCATTGTATTGCTCGAACAGGTCCTTGCATTGCAGGCTGAGCTGTTCGTTCTTGCGCACCGACTGATCCAGCCAGTCGGCCACCTTGAACAGGAACGCATCGACTTCGAGCCGATCGTAGCCCCGGATCTTGCTCGAAAAGCTGTGGCTACGAACGTCGTTGCCGGTGAACTTCATCGCAGGCTCCCAGGGTGAAAATCAACGCAGCATGCTCGCCAGATCAAAAATACTCTGTACCAGGAAACTTTGCAAAAAGAATATGATCAACAACACCACAATCGGACTCGCATCGATGCCTCCGATGTCCGGCATCCGGTAGCGCACGGGCGCCAGCACCGGCTCCGTCAGGCGATACAGTATCTGGACTATCGGGTTGTAGGGGTCGGGGTTCACCCACGACAAAAGCGCGCGGATGATGATGATCCAGATGTAGATGGTGAGCAGATAGCTGAGAATCACCCCGATTCCGTGCATGAAATTCGATATCAAGAACACGGCCGAGCCCCCGTTTGAGAAAATCTAGCCACGGCCCAACTCCTCGCTCCTGCGCGCGGCGGCGCGCACGGCGTTCATGACGGCGGAGCGCAGCCCTCCGTTTTCCAGCGCGTGCAAACCGGCGATGGTCGTTCCCCCGGGCGACGCCACCATGTCCTTCAAGCGCCCCGGATGCTCTCCCGTCTCGAGGACCATCCGGGCGGAGCCCAGAACGGTCTGGGCCGCCAGCAGCATCGCCTCCTCGCGCGGCAGGCCCGCCCGCACCCCGCCGTCCGCCAGCGCCTCGATGAACTGAAAGACGTACGCGGGGCCGCTGCCCGACAAGCCCGTCACGGCGTCCATCAACGACTCGGGCAGTACCACCGCCTTGCCCACGGACTCCAGGAGCCCCCTCGCCTGCGACAAGTCCGCTTCCAACGCGCCTCCGCCCGCGCACAGCCCCGCTGCGCCTTCCCCCACGAGGGCGGGCGTGTTCGGCATGACGCGGACGATGCGCGCCTCATCGCCCAGAATCCCCGTGAACCGGTTCGTCGGCGCGCCCGCGACGACGGAAATCAGGAGCGGGCGGTGCGCCAGGGCGTCCTTCAGGCCATCCAGAACGACGTCCAGCACCTGCGGCTTCACGGCGAGCACCACCTTGTTCGCCTGGGGAGCCGCCTCCGCCCCGTCGGAGACCACCCGAAATCCCGACGTTCGCCCGAGATATTCGGCGCGCTCGGCCAGGGGTTCCGCGATGACGACCTCATCGACTTTCGCATAGGCGGAGTTCACCATTCCCATGGCGAGCGCTTCGCCCATGTTGCCGCCGCCGACTACGAGGATTTCCGCCATCTCAGAAAAACCTTCCGTATATGGGGTCGAAACCGTCCTGAACTCCGGAGCCGGCCCATCCTACTGAAATGACCGGCTTGGTTCAAATTCGCTTCAGTTCGTTTCCCTCGGCCCGAAAATGGCCGTGCCGATGCGGACGAGCGTCGCTCCCTCGGCTATCGCGACTTCGAAGTCGTTCGACATGCCCATCGACAACTCCCGGACATGGGTGAGACCGGCGTCTTGCGCCTCATCCCTCAGTTTTCTCAACAACTCGAAGTGGGGGCGGCTCTCCTCCGCCTCCCGCCCCAGGGGAGGGATGCACATCAAGCCGACCACCCGCAAGGCTTCCAGACCGGAGGCCTCCCGCACGAACGCCGTCGCATCCGCCGGAGCAACCCCTCCCTTCTGGGCTTCTTCCCCGGTATTGACCTGAACGAACACTTCGAGGGGGTCTCCCCCCGCGCCCGCCACGCGCTTGTCCAGCTCCCGCGCGAGAGCGAGAGAATCGAGCGATTCCACCACGTCGAACAGTCCGGGCACGGCGCGGGCCTTGTTGCGTTGTAAGCTGCCGATGAGATGCCACATCGCCCTGCCCGCGACTTGCAAGTCAATCCCGCCCCGCTTGCGCTGGGCTTCCTGCACCCGGTTCTCCCCGATGATGTCGACGCCCGCCTCGATGGCTTCGACGACGCGCTCGGGTGGCTGGGTCTTGCTCACGGCCAGAACGCGGATTTCATCCGGGTTCCGGCCGCAGGCCAGAGCGGCGTCCGCCACGCGCCCCTTCACCATCTCGTATCGCCGCCCAATCCCGCTCACCGTCTTCCTCATCCTCGTATCCAGATGACCGACAACAGTCTCCCCGTGGGCGTCCCGTCGCGGCGGTAGGAGAAAAATCTCGATGACTCGGAGAACGTGCAAGGCCCCGGCGCGCCTATGCGGCTCTCGGGAATCCCCGCCGAAGCCAACTGAAACCTCGCGGCCAGGGGAAGATTCAGCAGCCACTTGCCCCTTCCCGAGGGCGCGGCGAAATCTCTCCAGTTCGAGTGCCGTTCGCGAAAAGGCGGCAGGCACTCCTCGCCCACCTCGTAGCGCTCCCCGGAAATGGCGGGGCCCAGGGCGGCCCGCATGTCCCGGGGGTCGCAGCCGTACTCCTCCCGCATCCGCTCTATCGTCGCGGGCAAAACGCCGCAGGCCACGCCCTTGCGTCCCGCGTGAACGGCGGCGACGGCCTCCTTGCGGGCGTCGGCGATGAGCACGGGAATGCAATCCGCCGTCTGAACCGCCACGCCCAGGCCCTTGGCGTTTGTAATCAGAGCGTCGCCGCACGCCCTCTCACCGGGGGAGATACGCTCGGCGGGGAGAACGCCGCACCCGTGCACCTGTTTTGCTTCCACCAGGCGGCCCGACGGAAAATCGGCGGCTTCAAAAAAACGCCTTCTGTTTTCCGCCACGTTTTCGGGAGCCTCGCCCCCGGCGCGTCCGAGGTTCAGGGAACCGAATCGGCCCTCGCTCACACCGCCCCTGCGGGTGCTGAACCCGTGACGCAAGAAACCGAGTTCTTCCAGCAGGGATGACCCGAGAAACTCAACGCCGCCGGATTCGCGGCGCTCCAAAGAATTCATCCGCAATCCATCCCGGACGACGAGAAATCATCGAACACCTCTGAACAAACCCCTTGCCAGGCTTCATTATAATGAGAGGTTCGCGCCGCCACAAGAAACAGGCCCATGCCGTCGAGAGAGGCGGGGCTGGGGGAGAATGCTCTCCCCCAGGCGCGTCTATGGGGAATGCGTCGTCAGGCGCGAGAGAGGCCCCCTCGTCCAAACGACGTTGGGGGGTTAGTCAACCTGCTTACGCAGGAAGGTAGGCACGTCCAGATCGTCGTCCTCCAGGTTGTCCGCGACGCCGGATTGCGTCTTGTTGCTTTTCAGGCGGATATAAGCCGGAACCGAGATTTTCCCGCCCTCGGTGCCCGTGGCTTCCGATTCCAGGGGGGGGACCTCGCGGACCGACTCCCGCCCGAAGCCCGTCGCGATGACGGTCACGCGAATCTGGTCGTCCATGTTCGCGTCGATCACCGAGCCGAAAATGATGTTGGCGTCCTGGTGCGCTTTTTCATGAACGAGTTTGCAGGCTTCGTTCACCTCGAACAGCGAAAGGTCCCTTCCGCCGGTGATGTTGATGAGTACGCCTCGGGAACCCTCGATGGTCCCCTCTTCGAGCAGCGGACTGTTGATGGCGTTCTGCGCGGCGATGACGGCGCGGTTCTCACCCTGGCCCATGCCGCTGCCCATGAGCGCCTTGCCGCCCATGTCGCGCATGATGGCGCGCACGTCGGCGAAATCGAGATTGATCAGACCGGGTGTGGTGATGAGGTCGGCGATTCCCTTGCACGCCTGCAACAAGACGTTGTTCGCCTTCTGGAAAGCCTCCATCATCGGCGTGGAGCGCTCGACCATTCCCAGGAGGCGCTGGTTGGGGATGGTGATGAGCGTGTTCACGGCGTCGCGCAACTCCTCGATCCCCTCGTCGGCCTGGCTCATCCGGCGCGGACCCTCGAAATCGAACGGCTTGGTGACGACGCCCACCGTCAGCACGCCCGCCTCCTTCGCGATGCGCGCGATGACGGGAGCGGCGCCCGTGCCCGTGCCGCCGCCCATCCCGGCGGTGACGAACACCATCTCCAGGTTCTGCATGAACTCGGAGAGACGCTCGGTGTCCTCCAGGGCGGCTTTCCTGCCGACATCGGGATTTCCGCCGGCCCCCAGCCCGTGCGTCAACTCCTGGCCGAGCTGGATTTTTTCGGACGCGAGAGAGCGATCCAGAACCTGGGCGTCCGTGTTGGCGGCCACGAACTGAACACCCTCCATGCCCGCTGAAATCATGGTGTTGACGGCGTTGCCTCCGCCACCTCCTACGCCGACGACCGCGATTCTCGCGCTGCACGGCGTTTCCTGCTCCAATGTGAAAAACGTCGAATCACTCATTCTCCCCCCCCTTCGATCCTGGGAAGCTCCTCCCGCCTCCCCTCCCGATCATTTGAATACGCTAGCCAAAACATGGCGGATTTTTTCCGTTGTTTGCCGAATGGGGCCATGCGCCGCCCCGTTCGCAATGCCGCGACGCCTCGGGGCGCCCATTTTCATGGCGTAAATCACCAGGCCCACGGCGGTGGAGTAGATGGGTCCGTTGACCATATCCACCAGCCCGCCGATGCCGCCGGGAACGCCCAGCCTCACCGGAAGCTGGAGCACGTTCTCGGCCAGTTCATCGGCGCCTTCGATGATGCTCGCCCCGCCCGTGAGCACGACGCCGGCGGGCAGGAGATCCTCCATGCCGCTTTTCTGGATCTCGCGGCGGATGAGCGTCAATATCTCCTCCATGCGGGGCTCGATGATCTCGGCGAGCATCTGCCGGCTCAACACGCGCGGCGGGCGGCCGCCCACGCTGGGCACCTCGATCTCCTCGTCGTGCGACACCCGGGCGGCGAGGGCGCAGCCGTGCTCCTGCTTGATTCGCTCCGCCTGGTAGTCCGGCGTCCGCAACCCTATCGCCATATCCCGCGTGATGTGGCTTCCGCCTACGGGGATGACGGCCGAATAGCGCAGCGCGCCTCCGCTGATGACGGCGACGTCCGCCGTGCCGCTGCCGATGTCGACAATAGCCACGCCCAGGTCGCGCTCGTCATCGCTCAGCGCGGCCAGCGAGGAGGCGAAAGGCTGAAGCACCAGGCGCTCGACGTTCAAGCCCGCCCTCTCGACGCTGCGGGTGATGTTCTGGATCGCGGGAATCGCGCCCGTTACGACGTGGACCTTGCACTCCAGGCGAACGCCCGCCATGCCCGCGGGTTCGGTGACGCCCTCCTGATCGTCGACGATGTATTCCTGCGGCAGCACGTGGATGATTTCGTGATCCGTCGGCATCGTGACCGCGCGCGCCTGCTCGACGACGCGATCGATATCCTCTTGCGTCACGATTTTGTTCTTGATGGCCACGATCCCGTTGGTGTTGAAGCTGCGGATGTGTCCCCCCGCCACGCCGACGTATGCGGACCGGATGGGCGAGCCGCTGATGAACTCCGCCTCTCCCACCGCCGTTTGAACCGACTCCACCGTCTGGTCGATGTTCACCACCGAGCCCCGGTTGAGACCTTTCGAGGCGGTTTTTCCCAAACCCACGATCTCCAGGGAGCCGTCTTCGTTCACCTCGGCCACGACCACGCAGATTTTCGAGGTGCCGATGTCCAGACCCACCAGCACGTCGCCCTGTTTGTTCATCCTGTTGTCCCTCCATCCTTTGTGTGCGGCCGAACGATAACCCTTCCGGGAAATCTCAGATCAAACCGGAGGCCGCCCGCTCCGAATTTCTTCTGGCGGAGAACGTCACCCGCAACGGCCCGGAGCCGACCGGCCTGACTCTCCATCCTCTCTTCACTGACCACCAGTTCCATCTTTCCCTCCAGGACGCGAAGCCGGAGTTGACCCGCTCCGGTGTCCCGGACGGAAATGCACCCGCCGCGAATCCCCGGGGAATCCCGGAATAAAAAGGCCGCCTCCATGGAGCGCGCCAGGCGCGGGTCGCGCACTACGTCGCCCGGCCGCCGGCGGCGCGAGTCGAATCCCTCGATCACGGGCAGACATCCCGCAAGCGGCGCGACGGGTTTGCCGAGCACGACGCCGTCCTCATCCACCGCGAGAGACCCATCGCTCATGATGAGCGCGGCGGGTCTGCGCTCGAGAATATCGACCTCGAGAAAATGGGGCGGGCGCGTACGGACGCTCGCGCGTTTTACCCACGGATGAGAAGCCACCCGGGCGCGCACGGCCGCCAGATCGGCGTCGAACAGGTTCGTCCCAGGCTCGACCCCCACGAGTTTTCTGATGGTCTCGGCCCGAAGCGTTCGCTGTCCGGTCACCACCACCTCGCTCAACTCGAAATGGCGGCTGCTCTTCGCCCATCGGACCGCGTGCCCGCCGAGGAGAAGCACCTCCACGAAAACCAGAAAACCGATTGCGGGCCATATCCAGTTTCCGCCACGTTTCTCCTGGTCTTCACGCCTGACTCTTTTGGGGGCGTCTCGCTTGACGCTCTTTTTGACGGTCCGGGGGAGTTCGGCCGTCCGGGCGAGATTCAGGAAAACCTCCCGGCTCCCGGCTTTCCCCCTCCACTTGAACGATAAACGCCTCACGCCGGGTCCTCCCCGATGACGTTCAACTCCAGCGCCAACTCGATGCCTCGCTGTTCCAGAATCGTTCTTTTCACCTCGCCGATGAGCGCCAGAACGTCCCCCGCCGTAGCCCCGCCGAGATTCACCATGAAATTCCCGTGCGCCTCGCTCACCTGCGCGCCGCCGACGCGCATCCCCTTGAGGCCCGCCGACTCGATGAGCACGCCCGCGCGCTCGCCGGGCGGGTTCTTGAATATCGACCCGGCGCAGGGCGCCCCCCAGGGTTGACGCTCCCGCCTTTGAACGGCGCTTCGCCTCAGTTGCTCCCGCAGAGCGCCGGCGTCCGCCGGCCGGAGCGAGAAGCGAACGGACAACACCACGCCCGGCGCGGGCAACTCGGCGCGCCGGTACGAAAAACGCAAGTCCTCCGCGGGAAGCCGCTCGGGAGCGCCCCCGTCCAGAGGGACCCAGCGGACGCTCTCCACGGCGTCTTCGATATAGGATTCGGCGGTGCCCGCGTTCATGGCCAGCGCGCCTCCCACGGTGCCGGGAACTCCCGCCAGACATTCGGCTCCCGCCCAGCCGCGCTCGGCGGCGAAGCGCACCAGCGCCGGAATCTTCTCCCCCGCGCGCGCTTCGAGCAGCACGCGCTCCGCGCTCTCCTCGATCACCTCGATTCCCCTGAAGGCCTTGGGAAAAGCGACCACCACTCCACGAACGCCTCCGTCGCGCACCAGGGTGTTGGCGCCCCCGCCCAGAACCGTGACCGGCAACGCCTCGATCCGGCATCTCTCGAGCAACGCCACCAGTTCGTCTTCCCTCTCGGGCAGTGCGAGGGCGTCCGCCGGGCCGCCCACCTGAAACGTGGTGTACGCGGCCAGCGCCTCATCGAAAAGAATCTCGCAATCGAGGCCTTTCAGCCTTTCCGCCATCTCCAGCGCCATGACTTCCTCCGCCGACCCGATGCTCATACCGCTTCCTCGGACTCTTCGTGTCCGCTCTCCAGTTTTTCGAGCAATTCCCGGCCCGCTTTCCAGACGTCGCCCGCGCCCAGCGTGAGAACGACGTCGCCGCTCCCCGCCTCCTCGAACAGACGATTCGAGGCGTCCTCCAGGCCGTCCACCACATCGCAGTTCCTGTGGCCGTGCGCCCTGATCCCCTCGGCGAGTTTTTCCGAACCGACCCCTTCGATGGGCGCCTCGCCGGCTGCGTATATGGGCGCGACGAGCACCCTGTCGGCATCGTAGAAAGCGGTGTGAAAGGCCTCTGCCAGATGATGCGTCCTCGTGTAGCGGTGCGGCTGAAACAACACCACCAGGCGGTTTTCCGGCCATGCCTCCCGAACGGCGCGGAGCGTGACCTTGATCTCCTGGGGATGGTGCCCGTAGTCGTCGAAAATCGTTACGCCCGACGCCTCGCCGACCCGCTCCAGGCGGCGGCCGATGCCGTCGAATTCGTGGAGTCCCCTTTGGATGTCCGCGAACGAGACGTCGAGTTCCATCGAAACGGCGGCGGCGGCCAGGGCGTTGTCCGCGTTGTGGCGGCCGGGCATGAGGAGGCGAATCTCGCCGAGGCGCTCTCCGCCCCGTTTGACGCCGAAGACCGTCTCGCCGTTTTCGTAGCGGAACTCTTCGCCCACGTAATCCGCCTGGGTGCCGAACCCGTAGGTGAAAAACTGCTTTTCCACGTCGGGTATGATCTCCTGAACCGCGGGATGATCCAGGCACAAGACGGAAAATCCGTAGAAGGGCACCTTGTTCACGAACTCCAGGAACGCGGTCTTGATGGCGTCGTAATTCTCGTAGAAATCGAGATGCTCCTCGTCGATGTTCGTCACAACCGCTATCGTGGGAGTGAGCCTCAAAAACGTGCCGTCACTCTCATCGGCCTCCGCCACCAGATATTCGCCCTCGCCCATTCGCGCGTTGGAACCCAGGGCGTTGATGCGTCCGCCCACGACGACCGTGGGGTCGAGGCCGCCGGCCGCCAGGGCCGCCGCGATGAACGAGGTGGTGGTCGTCTTGCCGTGTGTCCCCGCGACGCCGATGCTGTATTTCATGCGCATGAGTTCGGCCAGCATTTCCGCGCGCGGGATGACGGGGATTTTCCGCCGCCTCGCCTCGGCGACTTCCACGTTGTCGCCCGTGACCGCCGAGCTGTAGACCAGAACGTCGGCCCCCGCCACGTTTTCCTTCCTGTGGCCCAGCGCCACCCTGGCGCCCAGACCGCGCAGCCTGAATATCGCCTCGTTGCTCGCGATGTCCGAACCGCTGATCTCATAGCCCAGGTTGAGCAAGACCTCGGCGATGCCGCACATGCCCGTCCCGCCGATGCCCACGAAATGAACGCGGCTCGAGTGCCGGAACATGGCGTGCGTGGCGTATGGTCGCGCTATCACTCCCGGTCTCCTCTCCTCATCACGCCGCCATCGCCTGCTGACGGCACAAGGCGGCCACCGCTTCGGAGGCGTTCGCGCGGGCGAGGGATTTCGTCCGCTCCGACATGGATACGAGCTTCCCGCGCTCCGCCTCGTATTCGAGCCAGACGTCCGCCAGAACACGGCCGCTTAAGTCTTCCTGAAGGATCATCCGCGCCGCCCCGCGCTCCGCGAGATAGCGGGCGTTCGCCTCCTGGTGCCCGTGGGTGGCGCTCGGCAGCGGAATCAGCACGGCGGGGAGCGACATGGCGGACAATTCCGCCACGCTCACCGCGCCCGCTCGCGAGAAGCACACCTGCGCCCAGCGATAGCGATCCGCCATGTCGTGGAGATAAGGCGCCACGTCCGCATCCGCGCCGGCCCGCTCATAGGCCCCTCTTACGCGGGAGAAATCCGCCTCTCCCGTCTGATGGACGAACCGCATTCTTCCAAGCGCCTCGCCCATGAGGGGCAGCGCCTCCATCACCGCCTCGTTGATGGCCCGCGCTCCCTGGCTCCCGCCGAATACGAGCACCCTCAAGGGCCCGTTCCAGGAATCCCCGCCGCGCTCGAAACTTTCTGAAAACTCACTCCTGAGCGGCAGGCCCGTCTCTACGATTTTCCCGCGGGCGAAATTCGAATCCCGGACGGGCAGGCCCACGGCTACCTTGGACGCAAATCGCGAGAGCAGACGGTTCGCCACGCCGGGAACGACGTTCTGCTCGATCAGGACAATCGGCTTTCTCCAAAGCCCGGCCGCCGCGACCGGCGGAACGCTGGAATAGCCGCCCACCCCGAGAACGACGTGGGGGCGGAAGCGCCTCATGATCCCCATCGCCTGGCAGAATCCATAGCCCACCATGGCCATCGCCCTGGCCCTTTGACCCACCGAGCGTCCCAGAACGCCGGCGGCGGAAATCGCCTGAAACGGCAGGTTCTCGCGCGGCAGCACCCTGGCCTCGATCCCGCGGGCGGTGCCCACGAACAAGACCTCGTTCGCCTCCCCGTCCGCCAGCCAGGCTTTGGCCACGGCAATGCCCGGATACAGGTGCCCACCCGTGCCGCCGCCCGCAACGAGAAGTCTCATGAGTGCGCCCTCCCGCGGAAGAGCGGCTTGCGCGCGCGCGAAATCCACCCGACCGCCGCGTCGAGCGGACTCCCCCGCCCGGATTGCCTGGGAGCGTGATGCGACGATTCGATGGAAATCAGCACCCCCAGAGAGATGAGCGTGAACACCAGAGACGACCCGCCCAGGCTGATCAGGGGCAGCGGTATGCCCGTGGTGGGCAGAAGGCCCGTCGCGACCGCCATGTTCAAAAACCCTTGCGCGGTGACCAGAAACGTCAAGCCCGCCGCCAACAGGGCGTTGAAGGAATCCTCGCAGCGGGCGGAGATCTGGAATCCGCGCCAGAGCAGGACCACGAACGCCGCCGCGACGCACAAGGCGCCGATGAGCCCCAACTCCTCGCCCACCACCGCGTAGATGAAATCCGTGTGGGGTTCGGGCAAATAGAAGAGTTTCTGCTTCCCCTCGCCCAGGCCGAGCCCCGCGAGGCCGCCCCGCGCGATGGCCAGCAGCGACTGAATGAGCTGATAGCCCGCGCCTTTCGCCACGGCGAAGGGATCCCAAAAGGCGAATATCCGCTTCATGCGCCAGGGCGCGAAAACCACCATGCCGAACAGGACGAACCCCGTCGCGAGCGCGCAGACGCCCAGGTGATGCAGCCGCGCGCCCGCCAGATACAAGAGGACGCCGACGACCGCGGCGGTCAGGGTGGCCGTACCCAAATCCGGCTGAATCAGCATGAGGGCCAGGATGATCCCCGCGAACCCGACCGGCGGCAGGAAACCGTACGTCCAATGACCCAGGCGCTCGCCCTTGAGCGCCAGAAAATGGGCGAGAAAAATCACCAGCACCACCTTGGCGGCTTCGGCCGGCTGGAAAGAAAAGGGGCCCAGCATCAGCCACCGGCGCGCGCCGCCCGCCTCTCTTCCGATGCCCGGCGCGAACACCATCAAAAGCGCGATGATCGCGACGATCATCAAGGGAAACGCGATCCTGCGGAGGCGGCGCGGGTCCGTTTGGGAGATGGCCAACATGCAGGCGAACCCGACAAAGGCCCATACGACGTGGCGCTTCACGAAGTAGAACGCATCGCCGTACCTGTCCAGGGCCAGGATATGGCTCGCGCTGAACACCATCACGACGCCGAAGGCCACCAGCCCCAGCGAGACGAAAAAGATGACGGGGTCGATGCGTTTGCGGATCAACTCTCATCCCTCCCCATCAGTTCCTGCGCCATTCGTCGGAAGGCGTCGCCACGGTGGGCGTAATCGCGAAACTGATCGAAGCTCGAACAGGCGGGCGAGAGGAGAACCGTATCGCCCTCCCGCGCCTCCTCGCGCGAAATGCGCACGGCCTCATCCAGCGTTTTGGCGTAGACGACCGGCGCGCACCCATCGAAAAAACGCCCGAAGCGCTCCGCCGCCTCGCCGATGAGGATCATGCGCTTCACCTTCTTCTCCACCACGGCGCGCAAGGGCGCGAGATCGCCCCCCTTGTCCACGCCCCCGGCGATGAGGAGCACGTTCCCCGCCAGACTCTCCAGGCTCATCGCCGTGGCGCCCACGTTCGTTCCCTTCGAGTCGTTCACCCAGCGCACGCCCCCCGTCTCGCCGACGACCTCCATGCGGTGGGGCAGTCCCTCGAAGGCGCGCGCCACGCGCGCCATCGCGCTCGCGTCCGCGCCCAGAAAATGCGCCGCCGCGCACGCGGCCAGAAAATTCTCCAGGTTGTGGAGGCCGGGAACCAGCAGTTCGTCCGCGCCGCAGACGCGGGCGGAACCCGCCTCGTCGGCCAGGAACACGCCGCCGCTCTCGACGTAAACGCCCCGGCGCACACGCCCTTTCCGGCTGAACGCCAGGACGCTCTGGGAGCCTGGGGTCATGTAGCGCGCCGCCAGCGGGTCGTCGGCATTGAGGACTTTGGCGTCTCCCTCTCCCTGGTTGGCGAACAGCCTCGCCTTGAGGGCAGCGTATGCATCCATATCCGGATGCCGATCCAGATGGTCCGGCGTCACGTTCGTCATCACGCCGACTTTCGGCCTGATCGTGGGCGCCCATTCGAGTTGAAAGCTGCTCACCTCGCCGACGATGAAATCCGCATCATCCCCCTCGGCTTCGATCACCTCGACGAGCGCTCTTCCGATGTTTCCGCCCACAGGCGCGCGAAAACCGCTTTCTTCCAGAATCCGCCCCAGCATCGTGGTGACCGTCGTCTTCCCGTTCGTACCGGTGACGGCGGCGATGGGCGCGGAACAGAGCCGGCCGGCGAGTTCCACCTCGCCGATCACCTCGGCGCCCGACGCCCTCGCCAGGGCGACGTAGCGATTCGTCGCCGGAACCCCCGGACTCACCACGAGCAGGTCGCACTTCTTGAAACTTGCCTCCCGGTGGCCGCCGAGTTCGAGCGCCACGCCCGGGGGCAAACGCTCGCCCAAGCCCGGAATCTCCTCCAGGTCCGTGGCCACCACCCTCGCGCCCAGGCGCGCCAGGGCGCCCGCCGCGGCGACCCCGCTCCTCGCCATTCCCATGACGAGCGCGCGCCGCGCGGGCAGCGCTTCTATCCACGCCGTGGCCTTATTGTCCAAAACAAGATTCCTCATCTCAACTTCAGTGTCGCCAAACTCATGAGGGCCAACACGACCGCCACTATCCAGAAGCGGACCGTCACCTTGGGTTCGGACCAACCCTCCTCCTCGAAGTGGTGATGCAGCGGCGCCATGCGGAACACGCGCCGGCCGGTGAATTTGAAGGAGATCACCTGCACGATGACCGAAAGCGCCTCGAGGACGAACAAACCGCCCACCAGGAACAAGAGGAGTTCCTGCTTGATCGCCAGCGCCACCGTGGCCAGCAACGCGCCGAGTGAAAGCGCGCCCACGTCGCCCATGAAGACCTGCGCCGGATACGCGTTGAACCACAAGAATCCAAGCCCCGCGCCGAACATGGCGCCGCAGAGGACGGCCAGCTCCCCCGCGCCCCGGACGTGGAGGATGAGCAGATACTTCGATATGCCCGCGTGGCCCGAGACGTAGCTGAAAACGAGATAGGCGCCCGCCGCTATCAGCAGCGGGCCGGTGGCGAGGCCGTCCAGGCCGTCCGTGAGGTTCACGGCGTTGCTCGTCGACACGATGACCACGGCGGCGTAGGGCACGAACCATATCCCGATGTCGGGCTGGATGTTCTTGAAAAAGGGGAACATGACGACGGGTTTGAAATCCATCTCCACCAGACCGCTATAAAGGGCGTACCCCACGGCGAGGCCGATGATTCCCTGGGCCAGAAATTTCCTGGAGGGCCTCACGCCGTTTTTGTCCTTCAGCATCACTTTCCTGTAATCGTCCCAGAAACCCAACAGGCCGTAGGCGAACAGAACGAACAGGGAGAGCCAGATGTAGCCGTTCGCGAGGTCGTTCCACAGCAGAACCGGCGCGGCCACGCACAGGAGGATGAGAACGCCCCCCATCGTCGGCGTGCCCTTCTTCGCCATGTGGGTTTGGGGGCCGTCGTCGCGGATGACTTCGCCGATTTGACGTTCCTGGAGATAACGAATGAGGCGAGGCCCCAGCAGCAGCGACATGACGAGGGCGGAGAACACCGCCATCGCCGTCCTGAACGTGATGAAGCGAAACACGTTGAGCGCCGAAATCGTCTCACTCATAGAGATGAAAACGGAGTAAAGCATCAGATTTCGAGTCCTTCAATGAAGCGCTCCATCTCCATCGAACGCGACCCCTTCACCAAAACCCAATCGCCGGAGAGGAGCATATCGCCCAGCGCGGAAGCGGCCTGCTCCGGCGTGTCGAAATTCATGATCCGGGCGCCGTCCACCCCCGCCCGTCGCGCCTCATCGGCTGCGAGCCTCATGAGCGGCCCCACGCCGGCGAACAGGTCCACGCCGCAAGCGGCCAGCTTCCGGCCCACTTCGCGGTGCGCGCTCTCCGCGGCCGGCCCCAGTTCCGCCATGTCGCCGAGAACCGATATGAGCCGCCCGTCGCCCCTGAGGGCGCTTGCGGTCTCCAGCGCCTGCGAAACGGAGGCGGGATTCGCGTTGTAGGAATCATCCAGAAGGTGGACGCCCCTGCGTCCGCGCATCTCGCGCGCCTGTAACCGCATCTTCGGAAGGACGGCCCGGGAAAGGCCGGCGGCGATCTCATCCAAGGTGATTCCCATGGTCGACGCGCAAGCCGCGGCGGCCAGCGCGTTCAGGACGTTGTGCCGTCCGAGCGCCTTGATCCGAACCCCGCTCTCGCCGTCCGCGCAGCGAAGCGTGAAGCGGGTTCCGCCGGCGGAGACGTGAACCTCATCCGCCCGGAAATCGCTTTGCGGCGAAAAGCCGAAACGAATCACGCGCCCGCCCGCCGCCTCGTGTCTTTCGGCCAAAACGCGGCTGTGCGGATCTTCGTTCGAGAGCACGGCCACGCCGCCCGGGGGCATGGCTTCCAGTATCTCGCCCTTTGCGTCGCGCACCGCCTCCACGCTGCCGAGCCCCTCGATGTGCGCGAGCCCCACGTTCGTGATGACGGCGACCTCGGGCCGGGCGATTCCGGCGAGCCTCCTGATCTCGCCGGGCTCGCTCATCCCCATCTCGAAGACGGCGTATGCGTGCTCCTCGCCCAGGCGGAGAACCTGGTGCGGCAGGCCCACCAGGTTGTTCAGGTTCCCCTCGCTCCTGCACGTCTCGCCTCTTGCGGAGAGCAGCGCCGCCGTCATCTCCTTGGTCGTCGTCTTCCCGTTGCTGCCCGTCACCCCCGCCACGGGGATGTCGAAGCGGCTCCGGTGCGCGCCCGCCAGATCGCCCAAGGCGCGCAGCGCGTCCGCAACCTCGACGACGAAAGCCGCATCCCCACCCGGCACGTCCGCGCCTTTCTCCACCACGACGCCCGCCGCTTTTTTCTCCACCGCCTGGGGCAGGAAATCGGCGCCGTCGAAGTTGGGGCCCTTGAGCGCGATGAACAGCTCGCCCGCTTCGATCGTGCGCGTATCCGTGCTCACGCCCGCGGCGTGGGCCGAGCCGTCCCCGCGGACGAGCTTCCCGCCCGTCGCCGCCGCGATCTCGTTTGCGCTGAAAACAGCCGCCATCGATTCCGCCCCTATCATTTCTCGTATCCCGCGAGGCGCAGCGCCGCGCGGGCCTCTTCGCGGTCGTCGAACGGCGTGCGCTCGGCCCCCAGGATCTGATACGTCTCGTGCCCCTTGCCCGCGATGACCACGGCGTCCCCCGCGCGCGCTTCGGCGATGACGGCGCGAATCGCCTCGCGCCTGTCCAGAACGCTGCGCCAGCGTCCATCGCTCCCGGGCGCGAGAGCCGCGCCGGATTCCACTTCTCTCAGAATCGAGGCGGGGTCTTCCGTGCGCGGATTGTCGGAGGTCATCACCACGTAATCGCTCGCCCGCAGGGCGGCGGCGGCCATGAGCGGACGTTTTCTCCTGTCCCTGTCGCCCCCGCACCCCATGAGGGTGAGGATTCTCCCCTCCGTGATGGGCCGGGCGAACTCCAGCACGCGGGCGAGGGCGTCCTCGGTGTGCGCGTAATCCACCACCACCAGAAAGGGCTGGCCCGCGTCTATCTTCTCGAAGCGTCCGGGGATGTTCTCCAAAGACGCGACCCCCGCCGCCACCTCATCGGGCGTCAAACCCTGTGAGAGACAAGCCGCAGATGCCGCCAGGATGTTGCTCAGGTTGTGGCGGCCGATGAGCGCCGTTTCGACCCTCACCGCTCCGGCGGGCGTCAGCATCCGGAAATCCATGCCCGCAGGGGAACTCGAGAGGTTCTCCACGCCCAGGTCCGCCCCGGCGCCCAGGGCGTACGTCCAGACTTCTCCCCTCGCCTCTTTGGCGATTCTCCTTCCGTATTCATCATCGGCGTTGACGATGGAGTTCGCGGGCGAGAACTCTTTGAACAGCCTCAGTTTCGCCTGGAAGTAAGATTCCATGTCGCCGTGAAAATCGAGGTGATCCTGGGTGAGATTGCTGAACACCGCCGCCTGAAACTCGCAGCCGAACAATCTGTCCAGGGCCAGTCCGTGGCTCGACGCCTCCATCACGGCATGAGAGGCGCCGGCGTCCGCCATGCGGCGCAGGTACCGCTGAAGGTCGGGGCCTTCCGAAGTGGTGCGCGGCTCCTCGAATACCTCATCTCCCACGCGGTAATGAATCGTCCCCATCAGACCGGTGCGCCTGCCCGAGGAGCGGAGGATCGCATCGACGAGGAACGCGGTGGTCGTCTTCCCGTTCGTGCCCGTGACGCCAACGAGCGCCAACTCGCCGGAGGGATGGCCGTAGAACGCATCGCCGATGCGCGATAAGGCCTCGCGGCCGGAAGGCGCGACGAACTGGGGCGTCTCGGTGGAGACGCCCTCGATTTTTCTCTCGACGACGAGGGCGGCGGCGCCCCTGGTGAGCGCGTCTTCCGCGAAATCGTGCCCGTCGGCCTGGAAACCCGCGACCGCGACGAAGACGTCGCCCGGCTCGACGAGGCGCGAATCGTAGGCCACGCCGGTGATTTGCGCGGAAAAATCTCCACCGGCCCTCGCGCCGGGCACGGTCTGCGTCAATTCCTCGAATGAGGCGCTTCTCTCACTCACGACCATTGCTCCGTTCAACGCGCCGCATCCCATGAAGCCGCCTTCGAACGGTCGCCATGCAGATAGCGGCGCACTTCCCTTGCGGCGTCCAGAACCCTATCGCCTATCGTCCGATTTCCGTTCTCCACCTCGGCTCGAACGCCGACCCGTGGGCGCGAATCCGCCACCTGCAGGATTCTGGCTCCCTGCGGCGGCACGCGCATGTAGCGCAGCGCCTGCCAGGCGATGCGCCGCCAAACCGGCGCCGCGACCGTCCCCCCCCACGCGCCACCGGGCGCCTTCCCCTCATCGAAAATCACGATGAGGGCGAAGCGGGGGTTCTCGTAGGGAGCGAAACCCACGAACGACATGATGAATTTCGAGCGGCTGTAGCCTCTTTGGCCCGGGAGAACCTTCTGCGCCGTACCCGTTTTCCCCGCGGCGCCGTAACCCGGAATTTCGGCCCTCCTCCCCGTGCCCTCGGCCACGACCTTCCTCATCAAAGCGCCGAGGCGCTGCGCCACGCGGCGCGAGACGACGCGCCTGAACTGCGGTCCCTGGGCCGGAAGCGTCTCCTTTCCGCCGCGTTCGACGGCATCGTGCAGAACGGGCCTGGCCATCAGGCCGCCGTTCGCCACCGCGGCCGCGGCCATCACCATTTGAAGCGGGGTGACACCCACTTCCTGGCCGATGGATACCGACGCCAACGAAATTCCGGACCACTTCTCCGGCGAGCGGAGCACGCCCCGGGCCTCTCCGGGGAAATTGACTCCCGTCTCCCGGCCGAAACCGAACCGGTGCGCCATGAAATAGAGCCGGCGCCTGCCCAACTCCCGCGCCATCTTGTAGGTGCCGATGTTCGAGGATTTCACAATCACCTGCTCGGCGGTGAGCCAGCCGTATTTCTTGTAATCGTGGAGGGTATGGCGTCCCCGACCGGTCCGGTAGGAACCGTTTTCGGCGAAATATCTCTTGGTGAGCGACTTGCCCGCGTCCAGATAAGCCGCCGCCGTGACGATCTTGAACGTCGAGCCGGGTTCGTAGAACTCCTGGACGGCGGGCTCCTTCCAGAGGAACGCGCCATACCGTTCATAGGTGTTCGGGTTAAAGCCCGGCACGGACGCCAGGGCCAGAATCCTTCCGCTGCGGGGTTCGACCATCACCCCGATGGCGCGCCGCGCGCCCACCCGGCGCACCTGGGCGCTCAATTCCTTTTCGACGATATACTGAAGCACCTCGTCAATCGTTAGGCGAACGTCCGCGCCCGGACGCGGCGCCACGATTACCCGCGACTCGGGGTGAACCGACCTGCCCTTCGCGTCGCGCTCGATGCGGATGCGGCCCACGCGGCCGCCCATGTGCTTTTGGTAGGATTGCTCCACGCCGTACATGCCCGCGTCATCGACGCCGACGAAACCGACCAGAGACGACGCAAGCTCGCGCTTGGGATAAAACCGCCTGCTCTCAATGACGAAGCCCAGGCCGTCGATCCCCAGTTTTTCGATTTTTCGTTGTTGATCGGGATTGATCTTCCGCTTGAGCCATACGTATTTTCGGCGGCCGCTCAATTTTTCGAGATAATCTTCCGTCGAGCCGCCCAGAATTTCCTTGAGCGCCAGCGAGGTGTTCCGGGGGTCGGCCACTACCCTGGCGTTGGCGAAAAGAGAGGGCGCGTTGATGCTCACCGCCAAAGGCCGGCCCCTCGCGTCCACGACGTCCCCGCGCCTGGGGCGCACGACGAGCGTGCGGCGCAACTGGCGCTCCGCATAAGCTACGAGGTAATCCCGGTCGCGGATCTGGATGATGAAGAGCTTGACGCCCAACGGACAAAATCCAAAAACCACCAACAAGGAGCCGCAAATCATCAAGCGGCGGGTGAAGCCCTGCTTCATGGGCCAACCTGCTATGGGCGGGAGGAGGAAGGTATGGTTATTCTACGCTTCCGGGCCCTAGTCTTACATACACTATTTGCCCGGGATACGGAAAAACCATCTCCATTTTTTTTCGCGCAATCGACTCGATGCGATCCAGCTGACGAAGCGCGGCCACTTCGATCCGCAAGACGCGCCTGTCCTGCAAGAGTTTTGCTTTCTGGCGCTCCAGGCGCGCCAGGCGATACCCGATCTTCACCATTTCCAGATGGGGCCACACCAGCGCGGCGGCGCTGCACGCGATGAAAGCAATGCACAGGCCGGCCCTGAGCAGCGAGACGCCCGAGCCGACGGACGTCTTGCCGGAAAAACGCGCGCTGAACCCCTTTCGCCATCCATTCCGGGTTTTCGAGCGCCTCATCCCCCGGCCCCCCCGAGGCGTTCGGCGGCGCGCAGTTTCGCGCTGCGGCTGCGCGGGTTTTCCCTCACTTGCGACTCATCGGGCCGAACGACCCGCCGCGTGAGGATTTCGAGGGTCGGCTCCTCGCCGCCGGAGAGCTCGCGAAAAAGGTTCTTGACGATTCTGTCTTCGAGTGAATGAAAGCTGATGACGACGATGCGCCCGCCCGGGCGCAGAAGGTACACCGCGTCGCGCAAGGAATCCTCGAGCGTCTCCATCTCGCGGTTCACGGCGACCCGCAGCGCCTGGAACGTCCGGGTTGCGGGGTGAATGCGCCAACGCCTCCCGCGGCGGCCGCTCCTTCTGGCGGCGACCGCGGCGATGAGCGATGCGAGTTCGTCGCAACGCCTCACGCCTCCATCCGCGCGCGCCCGTCCGATGGCGCGCGCGATGGCGCGGGAGTGGCGCTCTTCCCCATATCGATAGATGAGATCGGCGAGTTCTTCTTCCGGCAATTGCTCGATCAAATCGGCCGCGGTCGGCCCCTGCGTCCGGTCCATTCGCATGTCCAGAGGCTCGGGCGCGTTCATACGGAACCCGCGGCCGGGCGTGTCGAGCTGCATCGAGGAAAGGCCGAGGTCGAACAAAACGCCGTCGACCGACTCATACCCCTCGGCCCGCACGATGCGCTTCATTTCGCCATGATGCGCATGATGAATTCTGGCGGCTGACCCGTATTTCGCCAGCCGCTCCCTGCAGATGTCGACGGCATCCCGGTCCCGGTCACAGCCGATCAGCACACCCGATGGCTGAACCGCATCCAAAACCGCCTCACCGTGTCCCCCTCCGCCCAAGGTAGTATCTAAGAACACGGCGCCCGGAGATGGCGCCAGGAAGCGCAAGACCTCCTGAACCATGACCGGGACGTGAGACGCCGTCATGTTCACGCTCTCACCGCAAAAGTCGTCCTCAGCGGCGCATTCGTTTGAAATTGGTTTTTCCAGTGCGGCAAACACCCCCGCTCCCCCCATGAGCCCGCATCAGAATTCGAATTCGATCAAATCTTCTGCGGACTCCTCATCGACGGCCCCGGATTCCCCATTTTCCACTTCACCCATTTCTTCATTCCATTTCGCCTTGTCCCAAATCTCCAGCCTGTTTTCGATACCCGCTACGATTGCGTCCTTCTCGATGGAAGTTTTCGCGCGCAAATCGGCGGGCAAGAGAATCCTGCCCTGCCGGTCGAACTCGCACGATTCGGCGCGGCCATAGAGCCTGCGGAGCGTGCGGCGAACCTCTTTCGACGCCGTAGAGAGCTCCTTGAGTTTCTCGCTGAACTTGCGTTTCCATTCCTGCGCGGGATAGACGAATATGCAGCCGTCCTTGTTGATGAGAACGACCTGCTCGCCGTAAGTGGCGCTCAGATGCTCCCTGTACCGCGCCGGGATGTTGACGCGGCCTTTTGCATCCACCGATACCGGATGGGCGCTGATGAGCATCCTGACTGCACCTCCCACTTTACCCCATATTTTCCCACTTAGATTTCTTCTTATATCCCGGCACGAGAAGCCTGTCAACACGAAAATTCGAAAAAGTGAGAAAAAACAATGATTTCTATCATTAAAAAGCAAGGAGTATGTCAAATTTTTTACGTCAGTATCAGCCATAAAATATAATGTATTACTTTAATAAAATAATTTTAATTTATTGAAATTAAATTAAAATTAAAGTTTAGGTGGGTTGTAGTGGGGAAATTTTAGAAAAGAAGAAGCGAGAAAAATCTTTTACCATGATGAGAAAAGAACGAGCGGCACGGTTTCGACGATCACGCTTGCGGCGCAGGGGCGCGCGCGTGAATCATCCACGGAACGCTTCGATGGGTGGGCAAGACGAAGAGGGGCGCGAGTTTCCCCTATCGAGAATCCGCCTTTTGGGCCAGAACCAAATCCGGAGACCAGGCCCGGCTAAGGAAAATCAGAAGCAATGCTCTTCTGCGGGAAACGCGCCTTCCCGCACCTCCCGGCAGTAGCGCTCCATCGCCTCCGTGGTCATTCGCCCGACGTCGGCATACACCTTAACGAACTTCGGCGTGAAATCGCTGAACAGGCGAAGCATGTCGTGGGTGACGAGCACCTGGCCGTCGCAATCGGGGCCCGCGCCGATGCCGATGGTGGGAATGTCGATCTCCCGCGTCACGCGCGCGCCCAGGGCCGCCGGTATGCCTTCGAGCACGAGGGAGAACGCGCCGCCCTCCTGCACGGCCACCGCGTCGCGCAGCACCTGATCCGCCCCTTCATCGGTTTTCCCCTGCACCTTGAAGCCGCCGAACGCATGGACGCTCTGGGGGGTGAGGCCCACGTGCCCCATCACGGGAATCTGGCTTTCCACCACCGCGCGAATCTCGTCCTTGACGCGGACGCCGCCTTCGAGCTTCACCGCCTCGGCGCAGCCCTCCTGAATGAGGCGGCCCGCGTTCAGGACGGTATCGCGCGCGCTGACGCCGAAGCTCAGGAACGGCAGGTCGGCCACGAGCAGCGCCCTGGGGTTCGCGCGGCTCACCGCCCGGGTGTGGTGCGCCATGTCGTCGAGGGTCACCTTCGTCGTGTCGGGATAGCCCAATACCACCATCCCGAGGCTGTCGCCGACCAGGATGACGTCCACGTCGGCGCCGTCCACGAGTTTCGCCGTGGGGTAGTCGTACGCGGTGACGGAGGTGATCTTCTTCCCGCCCTTGCGCGCCCGAATGGTGGCGGCCGTGACCTTTCTGCGCGTTTTCTTGTGCGCGCCGTTTCCGTTGATGGGATTGCTACCGTTGGAATAGAACTTCTCGAGGCTTTTCGTGCTCATGGTCGCTCCCTCTCTGGGTGAACGCCTGCTTCCGGGTTGATTTCGATGCTTTATTGCTCTGTTAAAGTGTCCAGGGCGCAAGGCTCCCGGCACGTCTTGCCAAGATTATGCACTCTCCCCCTCGCCGTCAAGGCGCGAATCGCTTTCCGCGCCGTGTGAGGAGGAATCTTTTTCAAGAGACAATATCCGATAATACAACGATTTATGGGCCGAAAACAAGACGCCGCGCGCATCCGCGCGCTCGATGAAGCGCCCCGTCACCTCGCGTATCTCGCTCCGGCGGCCCCGCATCAAATCCTGCCACATGGAATTTCTGTTGCCGGCCGTGGCGCGGGCGGTTTCCCGGACGATCTCCAGAGCGTCGAGCGCCATGCCTTCCGAGTCGATGAGCGCCTGCAACTCCCTCGCCAGGGCGTCCACGAGCACCGCGGCGGAGGGAGTTTCCAGCAACTCGCCGTTTCTGAGTTCCAGCGCGGCTCCCAGGGGGTTGATGACGGCGTTGGCCACCGCCTTTCGCCATTCCGCCTCCTTGCCGTCGCGCTCTTCGCGGACGCGAATCCCCAGAGGCTCCAGGAATTCGGCCAGTCGCCCCACGAGCGGGGCGTCGTCCGCTGTTCCCGGCTCGGGCGCCAGGGCGACGTCCAGCGCGCCGAACTGGTTCACGCGCCCCGGTTTCGTGATCTCCGCCCCCGTGCCCACGAGACCCCGCACGACCCCGCCCTCCCGGAAAGAGGGCGGGAGGTCCTTGCAGACGTCCAGTCCGTTCGAGAAAACGACCGTGATGGTTCCCTCGCCCGTCATCCCGGAGAATTCCTCCGCCGCCTCTGCGATTCGACCCGCTTTCACGGTGAAGAAAAGGTGCGAGGCCGTGAGGTCGAGGGCTCCCCTGCATACCCGTGGCCGGGCGGCATAGGCCGCCTCGCCGTGGACGTGGACGCCGCCTTTCTCGATTTCATCCAAATGCGCGGAGGTTTCCGGGCCCGGATTGGCGGAACCCGCCAGATAAACGCGGCCCTCGGGGAGGTGCTTCTGCAACTGCGCCGCAAGCATGGTTCCCACGGCGCCGGGGCCTGCGACGACGACGGGGCGAGTATCCTTTGCCAAGGGTCGCGCCTAGCCGCCCAGGGAGCGCCAGAGAAGCAATACGCCCACAAAGATGAAGACGAAGGCGAGAAACACCTTCATCTTCTCGCCGTCGACGCGGTTGTTGATGAAGGGCGATATCTGGCCGCCGCAGGCGACCGCGGGGATCGTCATGAACAGGATGTTCCAGTGCACGTCCACCTCGCCGGATGAGAACACGTAGGCGTGCACCAGGGTGGCGGGCAGCACCGTCGCGAAGACGATCAGAATCCCCGTGCCCACCGCCACGCGGACGGGCAGCTTGTCCTTCACGATCAGGGCGGTGGTCGTGAGCTCGCCGATGCCGATGCCCGTAAACCCCACGAGAACACCTCCCAGGGCCGACCAGCCATGGCCGAAGGCTCCATGCTCGTAGCGATACCAGTACCTCCTGCCCGCCGCGTCCATCCGGGTTGGTTTTCCGGTTCCCTCGGACTGTTCCGCTTCCTGGATGCCGCCCTGAAAATATGCGAAGAGCATGGCGACGGAGAGAAACACCATCATCCCGCCCAGAAGGCCCAGAATCAGCCCGGCGGGCACCGAGTGGGCCAGAAAACCGAACGCCATGCCCACGGGGACGGACACGACGAGCACCTTTTTGGCGATGGAGTAATCGACCAGCCTTCTCCTCATGTAGCCGGTGAGCGCGCTGCCGAAACCGAAAATCTCGATGGAAAGCGCGAGAAAAACGGCCTCCAGGGGGACGATGGTCACCCCCGCCGCCCAGGGGAAGAGAAGGATGAAAATGGGCGCGAAGAAAACCGCGCCCTCCACGCTCGTGCTCGTCGCCGTGAGGCACACGCAAAACGCGACGGGCAGCATCCACCAGAACTCGAAAACGTATTCGATCACGACGCAGGTCTTCCTTTATGACGAACCCATGAGGACCAGATGATCAATATCGAATTGTTCGGGGACTGAGCGGGAAGGCGGCTTGAAACGCCGTCAGGGCGCAACGCTTCCCCGGCGGATGGCCTCGCCCATGCGCGCCGCCTCGACGGCCTCCCCCACGTCGTGGGTGCGAATCACGTCCGCACCGACGACGACGGCGAAGGCCTCGGCGACCTTCGAGCCGATCAGCCGCTCCCCGGCCGCCTCGACGCCCGTGATCGCCCCGATGAAACCCTTTCTCGAAACGCCGACGATAAGGGGCCGGCCCAATTCCCTCAACGCATCCAGCCGCCTCAATATCTCGAGGTTGTGATCCCAGGATTTCCCGAAACCGACGCCCGGGTCGATGAATACCGAGCGTATACCGTCGCGCTCGGCCAGTTGCGCGCTTTCGCGCAGACAGTCCGACAACTCGCCCATGAGGTCCGCGTATTCAGGATTCTCCTGCATCGTGCGCGGCTCGCCCTTCATGTGCATGGCGACGGCCGCCGCGCCGGACTCGGCAATCACCGCGCGCATCCCGGGATCGCGAAGGCCCGTAACGTCGTTCACGATGTGAGCGCCCGCCTCGAGCGCCGCCCGCGCCACGCCGGCCTTGGACGTATCGACCGAGACGAGAGGACCGTCTTCCATGTCCATCCGCTCTAAAATCGGAATAATCCGCCGGATTTCCTCCGCCTCGTCCACACCGCTCGAGCCGGGACGGGTGCTCTCGCCGCCGATGTCGATGACGTCGGCTCCCTCATCCCTCATGCGCGCGATTTGATCGAGCGCCGCGTGGAGGTCGAAAAACGCTCCGCCGTCGGAAAAGCTGTCGGGCGTGGCGTTCAGGACGCCCATGATGCGAACCTGCTCGAAATCAAGCTCGCGTCCGCGGCACTTCACGGCGGGCGCGGGAGTCCATTTCGCAGGCGCGAAGCGCAGGCCCTCCATCACGGGAGCGCCTCGGGCGGAAACGCGCTGCCGCTCTCCACGATGCGCTCCTCGCCCACCCAGCGGCGCCTGAGTTCTCCGGCCAGGAACATCGACCCGGTGACGACGATGAGGTCGTTCTCCCCGGCCTCCCCTAGCGCCTCGTCGAGCGCCCCCCATGCGTCGATGCGCGTCTCCACATTGCCTGCGCCCGCCTCAAGGAGAGCGCGCGCAAAAACTTCCGGCGCGAGGCCGGGTCTCGGCGCGCTCGCCGGAGGGAGCGTGACGAAAAACTTGTCTCCAACGGGAGCGAACGCCTCCGCCATCCCGGCGTAATCCTTGTCGTTCACCGCCCCGAGAACGAAGACGAGGCGCTCGAACGTCCAGCACGAGACGCCCTCCACCAGCGCCTGCGCCTTGTCGCGGTTGTGCGCGCCGTCGAGCAGAACGCGCGGGCCGGTCTGCGCCACCTCCATCCGGCACGGCAGACGCGCCGAAGCGACGCCCCGGCGCACCTCCTGTTCTCTCAGCCCCAGAAGTCGGCCTGCGCCGGCGGCGAGGCCCGCGTTTTGCGCCTGATGGACGCCGGGCATGGCCGTCGAGAGGCCTTCCCAACGGAGGCCGTCGTCGAACGCCAAGTCGAAACCAGCGCCGTCGGGGCGCAAGGCCAGGTTCTCCACGCGGGGCGGAGAAAACAAGGCGGCTTCACGCTCATGGGCGACGCGCTTGATTTCGGCGCGCGCATCGGGCGGGACGGTTTGCAAGACGACGCGGCCTTTTTCCGTGATGATGCCGGCCTTGTCCCGCGCGATCTGCGCGATGGAATCACCGAGCAGATCGGTGTGGTCCAGGCCGATAGAGGTGATTACGTCGAGGACGGCGGGACCCACGGCGTTCGTGGCGTCGAACGCGCCGCCCAGCCCCGCTTCGAGTACGAGGTATTCACACTCCTCCTCCCTGGCCATCAAGAGCAAAAGCGCGAGCGTCGACTCGAAAAACGAGGGCGGCCCGAACTCGGCCTCTCCCGCCATCTGCGCGGCGGCGTCGGCGAGTTCTTTCGCGCACCGCCCGATGAGGCCCGCCTCGGCGAAGCGGCCCCGGATCCAGAAACGCTCGATTATCGAGGTGAGATGGGGGGAGAAAAAGGCCGCCGTTTTCTTGCCGGTCGCAAGGAGGGACTGCGCCATCATGAGCGCGGTGGAACCCTTGCCGCTCGTTCCCACGACGTGGACCACCGACTGCTCAGCCCCGGGAACTCCGAGGATTTCATACAATCTGGCGGCCCGGGTGAGCCCCGGCCCTTCCACCTTGATGCCGCGCGGGTCGAGGCGCGTGCGCCAGGATTTCTTGGGCAGCGCGGCCAGGGCGCTCAGAAAAACCTCCACCCGCCGCAGCGTTTCCATGGGCGCGAGGGAATCTTCCAGAACGGGAGGGGCGAGGATGTTTTGGGGCATCTCAATGTCTGAAGTGGCGTCTGCCCGTGAAGACCATGGCGATGTCGTGCTCCGCCGCCGCCTCAACGACCTCTTCATCGCGCACCGAGCCGCCCGGCTGGGCTATCGCCTTAACGCCGTGGGAGGCGGCGGCGTCGATTCCGTCGCGGAACGGGAAGAAGGCGTCCGACCCCAGGGCGCAGCCCGCGAGCGGCAAGACGGCGCGCTCCGCCGCCAGTCGGGTGGAGTCCACCCGGCTCATCTGGCCCGCGCCCACGCCCACCGTGCCGTCCTTATCGGCCATGACGATGGCGTTGCTCTTCACGTGGCGCGCCACGCGCCAGGCGATCCCGAGCGCTTTCTCCTCATCCGCGGTGGGTGCGCGCGGGGTGACGACCTCCCAGCGAAACTCTTCGTCCGACAGGCGGTCGCGCTCCTGCAAGAGCATTCCGCCGGGTATCGAGCGCGCGTCCAGCCCGGCGGGAGCAGAATCGCCCCCCAGGCCGTCAAGACGCAGGATTCTCAGATTCTTCTTCTTCCGCATGATGGCGAGGGCGTCATCGTCGAAACCGGGCGCGACCACCGCCTCGACGAAAAGGCTTCGCATGGCCTCGGCCGTCTGCGCGTTTACTTTACGGTTATAGCCGATCACGCTGCCGAAGGCCGATACCGGATCGCACGCGAGCGCGCGCTCATAAGCGGCCGCCTGGGTATCGCCCAGTCCCACGCCGCACGGATTGGTGTGCTTGATGATGGCGCAGCCCGCGCCTTCGAGATCATGCGCGAGTTCGGCGGCGGCGGCGGCGTCGAGCAGATTGTTGAAGGAGAGTTCTTTGCCGCCCAGAATCTCCGCGTCGCAAAGAGAAAATCCGCCCGGACCATCCAGGCGATACAGCGCGCCCTTCTGGTGGGGGTTCTCCCCGTAGCGAAGCGTCTGGACGCGGTCGAGATTCATCTCGACCCGCTCGGGGAGCGCGCCTCCCTCGCCGTCGCCCAGATAGCCGGAAATGGCGGCGTCATAACTCGCGGTGTGGCGAAACGCCTTCAAGGCCAGACCGGCCAGCCAATCGGGCGGAAAATCTCCGCCGTTTCGAATGTGGGCGATGGCGTCGGGGTAGTCGTCCGGATCCACGAGCACGGCCACGCGGCCATGGTTCTTGGAAGCCGCGCGCACCATGGTCGGTCCGCCGATGTCGATCTGCTCTATCGCCTCCTCGCGCGTGACGCCGGGTTTGGCGACGGTCTCCCGGAAGGGGTAGAGGTTCACCGCCACCAGGTCGATGGGCGCGATGTCGTTCGCCCGCATCTCTTCCTCCTGCCCGGGCAGGAGCGCCAGGATGCCGCCCAGAACCTTGGGATGAAGCGTCTTGACGCGCCCGCCCATGATTTCGGGCTGCCCCGTATAATCGGAAACCTCCCGCACGGGGACGCCCGCGTCGCGCAGCGCTCCGGCCGTGCCGCCGGTGGAGAGCACCTCCCAGCCCGCGTCGGCGAGAGCGGCGCCCAGTTCCACGGCGCCCCTCTTGTCGCTCACGCTGATGACGGCGCGGCGCTTCCCGCTCATGGGTTACGCTTCCTCCCGGCGCACTTCGTACCCTTCCTTGAGCAGAATCTGTATCAACTCTTCGAGATGCTCCCGCCCGCGCACCTCCATGTGGAGGGTCGAGAGGGTATGGTTGATGGGCACTTCCGTCGAAAGCCTGTCGTGCTCGATGTGGATGATGTTCACCCGGCAATCGGCCACGATTTGGGAAAGACGCATCAGCGCGCCGGGCACGTCGTGCAGCGGCACCTGTATCCGCGCGTAGCGGTTCGCGAGAGCCAGCCCCTTGCCGATGATTCGCGAGAGCAGGTTGACGTCCAGATTCCCGCCGCTGATCAGAGCCACCACCTTGCCGCTCACCCTGGTTTTTCTCTCGATGAGCGCCGCGAGGGAGGAAGCCCCCGCCGCTTCGCTCAGCATCCGCTCGCGCTCCAGGAGCCCCAGAATGGCGTTGGCCATCGCATCGTCGGAAACCGAGACCACCTGATCGACAAGATCCTGAATCAGGGGGAAGCAAAGTTCTCCGTTTCTCTTGACGGCGATGCCGTCCGCAATCGTCTGAACCGTTTTCGACTCGACGATTCTCCCCGCATCGAGCGAGCGCATGAGCGCCGCGGCGCCCTCGGCCACCACGCCGATGAGACGCACGTCGGGCTTTCGGGTTTTCACCACCGCGGCGAGGCCCGAGATGAGGCCGCCGCCTCCGACGGGGACGAGGATGGTGCCCACGTCTGGCACTTCTTCGAGTATCTCGATGCCCAGCGTTCCCTGGCCCGTGATGACGTCCGGGTGATCGAACGGCGGGATCATCGCGAGGCCGCGCTCTTCCTCATAGGCGCGCGCGCGCGCATAGGCGTCATCGAAGGATGCGCCGAACAGTTCGGTCTCGGCGCCCAGGGCCCGCACGGCGTCGAGCTTGGTGTTCGGGGTGGCTTCGGGCATCACCACCAAGGCCCTGACGCCCAACTGCTTGGCCGCGAAGGCCACGCCCTGGGCGTGGTTCCCCGCGCTCGCGGTAACGACGCCCCACTGAAGCCGGGCGGGTTCGAGTTTTTGCAGCGCATACAAAGCGCCGCGCACCTTGAACGAGCCGGTGCGCTGGAAATTCTCCGGCTTGAGATATACCTCGACGCCCAACTGCTCGGAGAAATGCTCCGTAAGGCGGGCGGGGGTCGGCCTCAGATGAGAGGATATCGCCTCCGCCGCCCGAGCCGCCTCGGCGGCGATGAGCGCCGGCTCCAGCGCCTTTTGTGATACCTGGGATTCCATATGTCCTTGTTTTCCTTTGTCCTGTTTGAACAGAAAAACGCGCCTTTCCCTGCTCCGACGCTCGCCCGTCTTCGAACGGCCAACCCCCTGTTCGCGCGTCAAGAGGCGCGAGGCGGTCGCTTTCGCGGCTTGCGGAGCGCGCACCTGAACATATCGACCGGAGCGGGCCTGTAAGCCGGGTTCTGTCACCCGCCGATGGCGGGCCCGCGGCCATCTATCTGGGACGATGGTTGCCCACCGCCTCTAGCGGCCTACCCGGGGACATCGGACGGGCAGCCCTCGAACATCCCCTTATTTGGCCTTGCTCCGGGTGGGGTTTACCAAGCCGGCCCGGTCACCCGGGCTGCTGGTGCGCTCTTACCGCACCGTTTCACCCTTACCCCGGCTCAGCGGGGCGGTTTGTTTTCTGTGGCACTTTCCCGAGGGTCACCCCTGGTGGACGTTATCCACCACCCTGCCCTGTGGAGCCCGGACTTTCCTCCCGCAGACTTTTGCTGCGCGCGGCCGCGCAGCCCACTCCGGTAGATATTTCATACTCCAGCGCCGTTGCCCGCACAACCGGCGGCCGACATGCGGCATGGCGCGTGATTGCGGCTCCTAACCCATCCCGCCGTCGATGGCGCGATTGGCGGCGGCGTCGGCAGCCGTGTTTTCGCCGCGGCGCACATGGCGCACTTCGACCGAGCCGAATTTCCTCGCCGCTTCCTTCGCACGCTCATACAAGGGCTTGAGGGCCTTGTTCCTGACCCGATACTCACCGCTCCACTGGCGGGCCATGAGTTCTGAATCCGTAACGACTTCCACGCTCCGGGCGCCGAGCTTCACGGCTCGCTCCAGACCCAGCAAAAACGCCTGGTATTCCGCCACGTTGTTCGTCGCCGCGCCCAGAAACCTGGTTTCCTCCGCCACGCAATTGCCCGCATCGTCATACAACAGGGCGGCGGCGCCCGCTGGACCCGGATTTCCCCGCGCGGCGCCATCGGTATGAATCCGCAGGTGGCCTGCCTTCATTCCTCGTCCACCGCCGGCAGGCTCAACTCCACGGTTTCGCCCTCCTGGTAGTACAGGATGCGCTTGCAATTCGAGCAGGTGTAAATCCTGTCTTCCGAATCCCTGATCTCCAAGAAACGCTTGATGGTCTCCGCCATGCGGCAGCCCTGGCAGGTGCGGTTGACGACGGCGCAGACGGCCAGCCCTTTCCGGGATTTCCTCAAGCCGCGGTAGCGCTCCATCCACTCCCCGCTCACGCCGCCTGCGAGGGTTTTCGACTGTTCGAGGAGTTCGCCCAGTTCACGCTCGAAACCGGCTTGATGGTTCTCATACTTCTTCACCTCGCCCTGCACCTTGCTCCGGGCCGTCTCAAGCTCCCCGCGCGCTTCCGCCAGCTTCTCCTCGTGCGCGGGCATGCTCTCCATGATCTCGAGAACGGTATCCTCGAGGGCGCTGATCCGGTTCTGATACCCTTCGATCTCCGCGCCCAGGGCGCGGTATTCCTCGTTCGTCCTGACGAGCGTCTGCTTGCCGCGCGTGTCCCTGAGCTTCTGATCGAAGGATTGAATTTCGCCCTCCGCCTCGCGCAATTTCTTCCTGGCCGTTTCCACTTCCTCTTCGAGTTCAGCAACGGACGACTCGAAGCCCGTCAAATACCGCTTTTCCCTGTCGATGGACGCGGGAATTTTCGAAATCGCATCGCGGCATTGGTCCATCTTGACGTCAATCGCCTGAAGCTCCATCAAAGCCGCCAGTTCCGGGTGCACCGCGCCATACTCCTCGCATCGTTCGGTGATCGATCAGAAATCGCGTGGTGGGCCCACCTGGATTCGAACCAAGGACCAGCCGGTTATGAGCCGGCGGCTCTACCGCTGAGCTATGGGCCCGATAGCAACGCGACCGTCAAGAGGACGCATCGGGAAACCGGTGCGTCCTCCGCCTCGGGCGCCGCCCGTTCGCTGTGCATATATGGCCCCGCGCGCGTTCAATGTCAATCGCGCGAGGTTTTCGGCTTAAACTTCCTCTTCGATGAAACTCTTGAGTTTCTTGCTCCGCGAGGGATGCCGGAGTTTCCTGAGCGCTTTCGCCTCGATCTGGCGGATGCGCTCGCGGGTGACGTCGAAATCCTGCCCCACCTCCTCGAGCGTGTGCTCGTTCTCCGCGCCGATGCCGAAGCGCTTGCGCAACACCTTCTCCTCGCGCGGGCTGAGGGTCTGGAGCACCTTCTGGGTCTGCTCCTTGAGATTCAGCTTGATGACGGAGTCCTGCGGCACCTCGGCCTTCTTGTCCTCGATGAAGTCGCCCAACTGGCTGTCTTCCTCCTCGCCGATGGGCGTCTCGAGGCTGATGGGCTCCTTGGCGATCTTGAGCACTTTTCTCACCTTGTCGACGGGCATGTCCATCTTCTTGGCGATCTCCTCGGGCAGGGGCTCGCGCCCGAGTTCCTGGATGAGCTGCCTCGAGGTGCGGATGAGCTTGTTGATGGTCTCGATCATGTGCACGGGGATGCGAATCGTCCGCGCCTGATCGGCAATCGCCCGGGTGATGGCCTGGCGGATCCACCAGGTGGCGTAGGTGCTGAACTTGTAGCCGCGCTTGTACTCGAACTTGTCCACCGCCTTCATCAGGCCGATGTTGCCCTCCTGAATCAGGTCCAGGAACTGCAGCCCCCGGTTCGTGTATTTCTTGGCGATGCTCACGACGAGGCGCAGATTCGCCTCGGCGAGTTCTTTTTTCGCCCGGCGGTCCTTGCGGCGGCCGCGGCGGATCATCTTGAGGGAATTCTCGAGGTCCTCGCGCGAGGCGCCCGCATCTTTTTCCGTCGAGCGGATTCTGCGGCGCACGTTTTTGATGCGGCGATCGTATTCGGCGAGAATGCTGATGGGAATGCGCTTCTCTCCGACCGTGCGGATCGCGGGACCGCCGTTCTTGCCCTTGGACTTCGTGATCTCGCGAATCGCGGCTCGCAGTTCGGGCTCCTCCATCTCCACCTGCCGGAGATATCCCTCTATCTCCTCTTGATGTTTGCGCATCGTTTCCACATAGGACTTCACCCGCTCGGCGATGCTGTCGACGCGTTCGGGCCGCAGGTTCATTTCACGAATGCAGGCCGCCACCCTGTCGCGCGCTCTTTGCACCATGACGGGCTTGCCCTTCTCCGCCTTTCTCTTCTCCAGGTTGCGAAGCTGCGCTTTGAGCCTGGTCACGAGCTTGAGGATGCGCCGTTTGTCCTCTTCATACGTGGGCTTTTCCCTTTCCTCATCGTCCGAAACCGCCTCGTTGGTGACGACGACGAGTTCGGCCACGCCAATCTCGCCTTTCTTGAGCTGCTCGGCCAATTCGAGGACGGCGTTAATCGCCACCTGCGTGCTCACCGTCGCCTGGCACACTTCGAGTTGGCCCTCTTCTATCCTCTTGGCGATTGCGATTTCGCCCTCCCGGCTCAGCAGGGGAATCTGCCCCATCTCGCGCAGGTACATGCGCATGGGGTCGTCGGTTTTCCCGTACGTGGAATCGTCGAACGAACTGATCGTCTCCGATCCCTCTTTCCCCTGACTCACCGACTCGTTCTTTTTCTTAGCGGCGCGCTTCTCCGCCGACTCGCTGTCGAGAATCTCGATGTCCATGTCGCTGAAGAGCACCATGATGTCGTCGATGACCTCGGGTGAAGTTACGTCGGGCGGCAAAACGTCGTTCACCTCCTCATAGGTGAGGAAACCCTTCTCCTTCCCGAGGTCGATCAGGTTCTTGACGTCGTCCACCTTCTTTTCTTTTTTCGTCTGCGTCGCTTGCGCCAATGTCGCTCTCCTCTTCATCCGGTCAGGCAGTGGAACCACTGCGAATCCATAGAAAGTAAAATCCGCCTAAAACGCTTCAACGCGGTGAGGCGGCCCGCTGCCGCTCGCGCAGAAGCGCGTTTTTCCGTTCCAGAAGTTTCCACATTTCAGGGGAATCCTCCCCCTCGTCCTTGCGCGTCTGCTCGATGCGCTTGAGCAAATCTTCTTCCACCTTTCGTCGGCGGCGCTCCCTGAGCCGCTCGATGCAATCGAAAAGCTCCGCCTCCACCTCTTCGGGCTCCACCTCCACGACGGCCAGCTCCACCACCAGGGCGCGCGCGGCGGGACTCTCCAGCCTGTCCGCGATGGAAGCCGCCGTGAGCGAGGCCGCGTCCTGAGATTTCATGAGGGAGAGCACCTCGCCCACCTCCGGGTCGGTCATCAACTCGTCGGGCACCTCGGACGCCAGCTCCGGCCTGATGAGCAGAAGCTGCAGGGCGTCCATCTCGAACTTTGGACGCTCGAGGTTCTCCCCCAGCAGATCGACCTTTTCTTCCTCTCTTCGAGGCGAGGCTTCCCGGGCGTTTTCCGCCAGCAATCTCCTCACCATGGCCGTCAGCGTGGGATAGGGAATCCCGAGCTGATCCTCCAACAAGGCCAAATATTGGTCCTGAACGCTGCGGTGGCAAGCCCCGAGTATGGGCAGGAGCCGCTGGACGGCCTCGATTTTCTCGGCCTGGCTCGCGCCCGCGGATATTCCGGCCATCGCGCTCTGGACGGTGTTCTCCAGAATGCCCTGCGCGTCGGCGAGGAGCCGGGAGAAGTCCTCCGCCCCGTTCTCGCCCAGAAACGTATCGACGTCGCGCCCCTCGGGCAGGTTCACCACCTTGAGGCGCACGGCGCCCGCCCCGTCGCGGTCGATGAAATTCTTGCGCAGCACGTCGCTCGCCACGAGGAGGTCGGGCGCGCCCGCGAGACCGAGCAACCGCCCCGCCACAGAACCCGCCCGCTCTGAGGCCGCGAGACCCGCCGCATCGGGATCGAAGACGAACACGAGTTCCTCGGCGTGGGCCCGCAGGCTGCGGATGTGCTCTGCCGTCAGCGCGGTGCCGAGGGGCGCCACCGCCTCCGTGAAGCCATGCCGCCAGAGCGATATGACGTCGAAATACCCCTCCGTCACGAGGACGCGCTTTTTCTCGCGAACCGACTCCCTGCCCTCGTAAAAGCCATAGAGCGTCCTGCCCTTCTTGAAGAGCGCCGTATCCGGCGAGTTCACGTATTTCGCGGTGGCGTGGCGCGGGTCGCTGTCGGGCAGCGAACGCCCGCCGAAACCCACTATCTCACCCTCGTGATTGCGGATGGGGAACATGATGCGGTCCCGGAAGCGGTCGTAATGCCCGCTCCCGTCCTCGCGCCGCACCGCGAGGCCCGCCTCCGCGAGGTCATCGGGAGACACCCCTCTTTTGCCCGCGGCGTTGATGAGGGCGTCCCATCGCGGGGGCGCGAATCCGATTCGAAACCTCTCGACGGCTTCTTTCCCGACGCCGCGCTCATCCAGATACAGGCGGCCCCTCTCACCCGGGTTGCTCCCGAGCGCCGCCCGGAAGAAATCGGCCGCCATGCGATTGATGGACAACATCTTCCGGCGCGCGTCGGGCTTTTGCGGACTTCGCTCCCGGGAATCCTCATAGCGGGAGAGATCGACGCCCTGGCGTTTCGCCAGGCGCGAGAGCGCCTCGGGAAAGGTCATCCCCTCGTGCTGCATCAGGAACTGGAAGACGTTGCCCCCCGCCCCGCAGCCGAAACACTTGTAGATGCCCATGCGCGGGTTCACGTTGAACGAAGGCGTCTTCTCGTCGTGGAACGGGCAAAGCCCCTTGTAGTTCGTCCCCGCCTTCTTGAGGCTCACGAACTCGCCGACGACGTCCTCTATCGGAGCGCCGTCCCGTATCTGATCGACGACTTCTTCAGGAACCCTTGCCATTCCACCATCCTCATTCCGAAAAACGGAGCATCAGCGCAGGGCCAACTCCACGTTCGTAACGCCCCAGCCGCCCTCTTCGGGCCGCGCGGGGCTGAACTTCGACACCAGAGCGTGTTCCTTGAGCCGCTCCGCGATGACCTTGGAGAGCACCCCCTCCCCCTTGCCGTGGACGATGCGGACCGACGCGACGCCCACGAGCGCGGCGTCGTCGAGATATTTGTCCACCATCTCGACGGCGCGCTCGGCGCGCACGCCGCGCAGTTGCAGCTCGGGCGAGAAATCATCCCCCCTCGACAGGACATCGTGCGTCACCGTGCTCCTCCGGGCGGGCCGGGCCGGCGCATCGTCGAGAACTTCCACCACGCTGCAGGACAGACGCAGGGACTTGCCGTTCACCGACACGGTCAGTTCATCCTCTCCGTGCAGGGCGGCCACCTCGCCCGCGCAATTCATGAGCGGGATGCGCACCCTGTCTCCCACGCGAAGCGAAACCGGCGCGCGCGCCGCCTCCCCTTCTCCCGCGGGCAGCGCTTCTTCAATTTTGGCGCTCATCTCGCGGATGCGCTCGCGCGCGATTCGCTTGGCCTCTTCCATTTCGAGTGATCCGCGCATCTCGTTCAAAAGATCGTCGGCCTCGCGCCTCAGGTCCTTCATGAACCGGGCCGCCTCGTCGCTTCTTTCGCGCGCTTCCTCGCCTATCCGGCGTTCGAGTTCGCTTTCGCGCGCATCGAGCCGCACCCCCCGGGCCGCGAACCCGGCTTCTTGTTCTTCCATCTCGCGCTGCCGGTCGGAGAGGTTCGCCATGAGGCGGTCCACCTGGACGGGGCCTTTCATGAGCAGCGCCTCCGCGCGCGCCAGCACGGATTCGGGCAAGCCCATCATCTGCGCCACCGACATGGCGTTGCTCGGCCCCGCCGCGCCCATACGGATCCGGTAGGTGGGCGAGAGGTCGTCGGCGTCGAACTCCACCGAGGCGTTCTCGGCGTGCGCGGCCTGATAGGCGTAATGCTTGAGCGCGTCGTGGTGCGTCGTCACGATACAGAGCGCGCCGCTCTGCGCCAGATGCTCCAGCACGGAGACGCCGATGGCCGAACCCTCCGCCGGGTCGGTGCCGGAGCCCAACTCGTCGAGGAGCACGAGCACGCCCTCTCCCGCCTCGCGCACCGCGCCCGAGACGCGCGCCATGTGGCCCGAGAAGGTGCTCAGGTTCTGCTGAATGTCCTGCTCATCGCCGATGTCGGCGACGAGCGTCTTCACGACGGGCAGCGCGCTCTCGGGCGCGGCCGGTACGGGCACGCCGCACTGGTGCAGCGCCACGCATAGGCCCACCGTCTTGAGGGCCACCGTCTTGCCGCCCGTGTTGGGCCCGGTGATGAGGAGCTGGCGCACCCCGTCCATCCCGACTTCCAGGTCGATGGGCACCACCTGCTCCTTCGGCACCGCGCCGACGCCCGCCGTGAGCAGGGGATGACGCGCGGCTCTGAGCCGGATGCCCCCGTCCGCGCTCGCCTGCGCGCGCGCGCCGCGCCAATCGACCCCAAGGCGCGCCTTCGCCCAGATGAGATCGAGCCCGGCCAGGCATTGCACCAGATAGGCGATGGACTCGCGCGCCGCCATTACTTCCGCGGTCAGTTCGCGCAGTATTCGCTCCACCTCCGCGCGCTCGGCCTCGCGCTCCTCGGCGATGGCGTTGTTCACGGGCACCGCCGATAGCGGCTCGACGAACAAGGTCTCCCCGCTCGCGGAGCGGTCCTGGATCACGCCCTCGAAGGAACGCTTATAGGTCGTTTTGGCGGGAATCAGGTACCGATCGCGCCGCTGAACGATCAGGTTTTCCTGAATCGCATTCGGGTGCGTGTTCATTATCCTGTCAAGCAGACGCCGTATCTCCGCCCTGAGCGCGCGCTGTTTCGTTCTCGATTCCTGGAGTTCGAAGCTCGCGTCGTCGCGCACCTCGCCGCGTTCATCGAGAATGCGCCTTATACACGCTGCAAGGGGATACTGCATGTCCGCGCCGTGAATGCGCATCCTGAGCCTGGGCAGACGCTCTGCGCGCTCCTCCACGAAGCGGCGCACGTCGGAGGCGAGGTTCAAAAGCGAGAGAATAGAGAGGAATTTATCACCCTCGAGGTTCCCGCCCCGGCGTCTGATGTCCTCGAGCCATGCTTCGGGGTCGTCGAAGGCGGCCAGGGGCATGTATTCCCCGGCGCCCAGGAGCGCCGTGGCCTCATCCGTCTCATCGAGCAGGGTATCGACCTTGAAGGACGACGTGAGCGGAACGAGCGCGGCGGCCGCGGCCGCGCCCGAAGCGGAGGCGCAGCGAGCCGCAAGCAGCTTCAAAACGCTTTCGAATTCAATGCCTTGCAGCGTGCGGTCATCCATCGAGCATCATCCACGGATAATAGATTCAACGACGAATCATGCGCTTCGTCCCGGCGTCGGGGCCGGGCGGCGAATTCCGAAAATCTCGATTGAAAATCAGGCGGTTCTCTTCCGGCATGCCTCTGTGGAACCAGCGAGAAAATGCCGATGGAGCGAAGTGGTGCTCGGAGTCCTTATTGCCGGTCGTTCTTCCAGACGGACCAAAGAACGAGATGTCCATGAACAAAACACGGGGGACGACCCTCGTCATCCCGCATCTTTTTGAAATTCAATCGTTTATAAACATCAACAGCACAGATTGCGCAATAACCCCATTGTCAGGAATCAATATAGGAGCCGAGGCTGGATCTGTCAAGAAAAATGAAAATAATTAAATTTTTCGCCGCTTCGGACGGGAAATAGTCCTATTTGGAGATTGTTGAAAAAGTCCACCTCGGTCGTAATTGGCCACTACCGTCATTCCGGCGAAAGCCGGAATCCATTTTCACCCGCCGATGGAACCGGGCACCGCCGTCATTCCCTCCGCACGGATACCGCATTCAGGCGTTGCGCAACAACGACAGCGTGGCCACTCCGCCCGGTGAAAAGTCAAAATGGATTCCGGCTTTCGCCGGAATGACGAACGAAAACCAAATTCGTCGTGGGTACCGAGAAGCCAGTTCCGACCGCAGAGGGAGGAACCGCCACCTACCGTAGGGACAGGTCGCAACCTGTCCCTACAACAAACGTAAACCCTCCCGCATTGGACTTTTTCAACAACCCCATTTTGCCGAGAGCCCCCTACCTCTCGGATTCGGGCCTGCCGCCGCGCCCGAAGCGGCGTGCGAGTTCCGCAAAGACCCGCCCCGGCGGCACGCCGCGCGCGGCCATCCCCACCAGGGTGTGGAACCACAAGTCGGCCACCTCGTTCGTTACCGCTTCGGGGCCCTCCTCGCGCATCGCCCTGACGACCTCGGCGGCTTCCTCGTCTATCTTCTCCAGCACCCGCTCTTCACCCCTGGCGAACAGGCGCGCCACGTAGCTCGAATCCGTATCCCCCGCCCCTTTCCTCTCCAGGATCAGGCGATACACCGATTCGAGCAGGTTCTGGTCGAAATCGAACGCCGTATCGCCCCCTTCACCCCCGGACGCCGGTATTTCGGTGAAGAAACAAGACATGCGGTTCGTGTGGCAGGCCGGCCCGTCGGGCCTTACGATGAACACCAGGGCGTCGGAGTCGCAATCGAGCCTCGCCGACACCAGCCTGAGATAATTCCCCGAAGTCTCGCCCTTGTGCCAAAGCTCTTTCCGGGAGCGGGACCAGAAGTGGACGGTTCCTTTCTCCAGCGTCAAGCGGAGCGATTCTTCGTTCACCCAGGCCAGGGTGAGCACCTCGCCCGTACCGGCGTCCTGACAAATCGCAGGGGCCAGACCCTGCTCGTTCCACTTGACCTCGGGGATTTCCAACTCGCTCACAGTCTCACCTCCACGCCGCGCCCGCGCAGATACGTTTTCACCTCCTCGACCGAGTAATCGCCGAAGTGGAAGATCGAGGCGGCCAGAACGGCGTCGGCGCAGCCTTCCTCCAGACCCTCGTAAAGATGCTCCAGGTTCCCCACGCCGCCCGAGGCGATGACGGGCACGCTCACCCGCTCGGCTATCGTGCGCGTGAGCGCGAGGTCGTAGCCGTCCTTCGTGCCGTCCCTGTCCATGCTGGTGAGGAGAATCTCGCCCGCGCCCAGCGCGCAAGCCTCCTCCGCCCAGGCCACGGCGTCCCGGCCGGTGGGGCGCGAGCCACCGTGCGTGAACGCCTGCCAGCGAGGCGCATCCGCATCGTCCGGGACGCGCTTGGCGTCTACGGCGCACACGATGGTGGAGCTTCCGTAGCGCTCCGCCGATCGCTTGAGGACGCCCGGGTCCCTGAGCGCCGCGCTGTTGATGCTCACCTTGTCCGCGCCCGCCCTCAGCAGGTCGCGCACATCTTCCTCCTCGCGAACGCCGCCGCCCACCGTGAGGGGAACGAACACGCGCTCCGCGGTGCGGCGCACCATGTCGAGCAGGGTGCCGCGCTTTTCCTTGGAAGCCGTGATGTCGAGAAAGCAGATTTCATCCGCCCCCATCTCGTCGTAATGCGCGGCGCACTCCACGGGGTCGCCCGCGTCGCGCAAGCCTTCAAAATTCACGCCCTTCACCACGCGGCCCTCTTTCACGTCGAGACAGGGAATGATTCTCTTCGCTAGCAAGAGAGCATCTCCATCGCCTTTGGAAAATCCATGGTCCCCTCATACAGCGCGCGCCCCACGACGGCGCCGATGACGCCCTTCTCCTCCAGGGGAATGAGTTTTTCCACGTCCTCGAGCCTGCTCACACCGCCCGCGGCGATGACGGGCAGACCGCAGGCTTCCGCAAGCGCGACGGTTGGAGCGGGGTCGAAACCCTCCAGCGTGCCGTCGCGGCGTATGTCGGTGAAGATGATTCCCGCGAGAGGCAGATGGGCGAAGCGGTTCGCCAGCGACTCGGGCGATACCGAGTCCCCCTCCTCCCAGCCGGAGATTCTGACTTCCCCGTCCTTGGCGTCTATTCCTAAAAGAATTTTTCCGGGATTTCTCCGGGCGGCGGATTCGAGAAATTCCGGGTTCCTGAGCGCGCTCGTGCCGAGGATGACGAAGCTCGCCCCCGCATCGAGCACGGCCGCGAGAGACGCTTCCGTGCGAACGCCGCCGCCGAACTCCACGGGAACATCCACGACCTCCGCCACTTGCTTGAGGACGTCCACGTGGGCGGGCGCGCCGTCAAAGGCGCCGTCGAGATCGATGAGGTGAAGCCGCTTCGCGCCCTGCTCCACCCAGCGAAGCGCCCAAACCACCGGGTCGTCGCCGTAGACGATCTCGCGCCCTCTCCGGCCCTGGATGAGCCTCACGCATTTGCCGCCCTTGAGATCGACCGCCGGAATGAGAAGCAAACCGCCACCCCCGAGATGAGATTCCCGCAACTCTTGCGCCTCTCATTAAACCCAAACGGGCCATATTGCAAACGCTCGTGAGAATTTGTTGCGGAAAAGGGGGAACGGGGCGCCCGCAGCAGCGCGCCGGGGGGGGGGATTTCCTAGGGGGTTGTTGAATATGTCCACAGAGCAGGGAGGGAATCCCGACCATCGAATTGTTCGCCGTAGGGACAGGCCTCCGTGCCTGTCCTGACGAAGGACGACCACAGAGGGTGAGATAACCACGGAGGGCAGGACAACCACGGAGGGTTGTCCCTACAAAACCTCTGTTTACAAGGCCCTATGCTGACTTTTCAACAACCCCTAGGCGGAAGCGACTTCATGCGCGCGGCAGATCTCGACGAATTTCCTCAAAATCCCCAAACCGAGCGCGCCGCTCTTCTCGGGGTGGAACTGGGTGGCGAAGAGGTTTTCCCTGTGGACGCCGGCGATGAAGGGCACGCCGAAATCGCACGTCGCCGCAATCCAGGGACGCGCCGCTTCGGAGGGCTCCGCGTAGTAGGAGTGGACGAAGTAGAAATGCGCGCCGCTCGGCACGCCGCCGAAAATCGGCGATTCGTTGTGGAACTCGGGCTGGTTCCAGCCCATGTGCGGGACCTTCAAAGGCAGGGCGGATCCGTTTTCCGTCATCCCCTCGGGGAAGCGCCTCACGCGCCCCGGCAGGATTCCCAGACCCGGCGTGGAGCCGAACTCCTCGCTTTCCTCGAAAAGAATCTGGAGGCCGAGGCATATCCCGAGGTAGGGAACGCCCCCCTCGATGGCGCGGCGCAGCGGCCCGGTGAGGCCGGCGCTCTCCAGGGCGCGCATACAATCCGGAAAACCGCCCACGCCGGGGAGGATGACGCCCGCCCCCGCCTCCAGGACTTCGGGGTCGTCGCTCAACACCGCATCCGCGCCGATCCTGGCCAGAGCGTTCCGCACGCTCAGGACGTTCCCCATGCCGTAATCGACCACGACGATCTCGGCCGTCATACCACTCTCCCTGATGAGGTTGTTGAAAGGCCCCCGATTTCGTGATTCCACGAATGGAGCAGACCAGGGAGGGATGAAACTTTACCCCGCCCTTGCAGAGCGACAACCAGCCACTCCCTCCTTGAGAGGGAGTCAGTGAACTGAGGGCGTAAGCCCGAAAGCGAACTGGTGGGGGGTATAATTCGGAATAGAGATAAACGCATTCTACCCCCACCGATTCAGCCTTCGCAAATACCGCTCGGCTTCATCGTCGGGTTTCCCCCTCGGGGAGCCCGACCCTCAAGGGGGGAGTGAACTTCAAAAGCGTTCGCACAACCCAAAATCGCTTCCCGGGAACTTTTTCAACAACTCCAGAATGACGGGCCTCCAGAAAGCTGTCTCATAAAACGCCCTTGGTGCTGGGCACGCTCTCATCCCTCGGATCGAGCGCGACGCCCGCGCGCAGCGCCCGCGCGAAGCCCTTGAACACGGCTTCGACCATGTGGTGGCTGTTGTCCCCGTAGCAGACCTCGACGTGGAGGTCGACGCCCGCGTGGGTGGCCACCGACCAGAAGAACTCGCGCACGAGCGCGGTGTCGAACTCGCCGATTCGGGCTTCGGGGAACGCGGCGCGGAAGACGAGGTTCCCCCTGCCGCCGAAATCCGCCGCCACGTGGACGAGCGCGTCCATCATGGGCAGGCGCACGTCGGCGTAACGGGTGATGCCCGCCCGGTCGCCGAGCGCCTTCGCCAGCGTCCGGCCCAGGATTATTCCTATGTCCTCCACCGTGTGGTGGCCGTCGACGTCCAAATCCCCCTTGCCGCGGACGGTCAAATCCACCAACCCGTGGCGGGCGATCTGGGCGAGCATGTGGTCGAAAAAACCGATTCCCGTGGCGATTTCCGCCTCGCCCGCGCCGTCGAGGTTGACCGCGACGGAAAAATCGGTTTCCTTCGTCTTTCGGCTCACGCGCGCTTTTCTCTGCCTGGCCCTCGAAGCCACTTTCCCTCTCCCGGCGAAATAAAACTTCCGTGAACACGCCGCCTTTCGGCAGCCCGATTATGCTTGATCCGGGCCCGCCCCGCCAGCGTCCCCTCAGGGAATTGTTGAAAAAGTCCCCGAAGCGGTGGGGGTGCGATGTTTTTGTGGGGGCGGACCGATGTGTCCGCCCGAACGGTCCGAAAGAACGAGGGCGGTGTGTAGGGGCCGCATACATGCGGCCCATGACGGGCGGCGAAAAAAGGCCGGGACGCATATATGCGTCCCCTACACATCCCGCTCGCCGTGAACCCTCTCTCCCCGGTCGGGTCGAACCCTCATTCCTCAATCGGGTTCAACCCCCGCAAACCGCCAACGCCTCTCTCCTCACCCTGAGTAGCCGCCGAAGGCGGCGTACCGAAGGGTGTGGGAAGTCGAACGCCTCGCGCCGGGCGAGAGGGCATCCTTCGATACGCGGCTCCGCCGCTACTCAGGATGAGGCGGATAAGGCTTTTTCAACAGCCCCGATGAGGAAGGAATCGACCGACCGAGGAGGACTTTTTCTACAAGCCCGTCAAGGGGGGGTAGGGGGGGGGTTCGTTTTCAAGGCAGGGGGAGGATGAGCGAGGCGGGTTTTTCAACAGCCCCTGTCAGGGGGGCTTTTCTTCAACAGCCCCCATCAGGATACGCCGCGCCTCAGCCGCAAGGCCCGCGCGTGGGCGGGCAGGCCTTCCAGGTCGGCGAGCCGCGCCGCGGGTTCGACCAGACGCGCCGCGGCGGCCTCGTCGAAACACACCCTGCTCGTCCACTTGACGAAGTCATACACCCCGAGCGGCGAGGCGAAGCGCGCCGCCCCGCCCGTGGGAAGCACGTGGTTGGGGCCCGCGACGTAATCACCCAGGGGAACCGGACTCCACGGCCCGCAGAATACCGCGCCAGCATTGCGAACCCCCCGGGCCGCCTCTTCGGCGCGCTCCATCAATATCTCCAGGTGCTCGGGAGCGAGCATCTCCGCGATTTCGAGCGCCTCCTCGCGCGAGTCCGCCTCGATAATCGCGCCGCGATTCTCCAAGGCCTGGGCTATCTCCGCGCTCCTCAAGGCTGAGCGCAACTGGCTTTCCACTTCCCGCTCCAGGGCGTCGGCCACCTCCGCGCCCACGCAGACGCCCACCGCCATCGCCTGCGCGTCGTGCTCGGCCTGGGCGAGCAGGTCCGCCGCCGCCCACTCGGCCAGAGCGGGGTCGTCCAGGAGCACGACCACCTCGCTCGGCCCCGCCTCCTTGTCGATTTCCACGCGCCCGCGCACGATGCGCTTCGCGGCGGCGACGTATACGTTGCCCGGCCCCACTATCTTGTCCACGCGCGGGACGCTCCTCGTCCCACAGGCCATCGCGGCGACCGCCTGCGCGCCGCCGACGCGCACGACGCGCTCAAGACCCGCCAGAGAAGCAGCCGCCAGAACGGCGTCGGGGACTTCGCCGTCCGGGCCCGGCGGGGTGCAAAGGACCAGTTCCCCCACGCCCGCGACGCGCGCGGGAACGGCGTTCATGAGCACGGTGGAGGGATAGGCCGCCGTGCCGCCGGGCGCATAGAGGCCCACGCTCGCGAGCGCCGCGGGCTCAAGCGAGAGCCGCTCGCCGGGTGTCTGCTCTACCGTAATTATTCGGGGAACCTGCGCCTCGTGGAACGCGCGAATTCGCTCCTCGGCGAGTTTCAGTGCATCGAGCGTTTCGTGCGGCAATGCGTCGAGGGCGCGCGCCATCTCCTCCTCGCCCACGACGAGGCTTTCGGCATCCAGGGAAACGCCGTCGAACGCCTGAGTCAGTTCGACGAGGGCATCATCCCCCTTGGCCCGCACGCGCTCGATGATCGCGCGCACGTCCTCCTCTACGCGGGAAAAGGCATCTTCTCCGCTCAGGGAGAGGCGCTCGATCCCGGCGGCGAAGTTCTCCGCCCCGTAGCTGAACCGTCTCACGCCTTTCCCTCGCCGGGAGCCGGCCCCGCGCCGTTTGCGGAGCGGTTCACGGCGGAGGGGATGGCCCCCTTCAACCGTTCGATAATGGCGCTCACTTTCTTGTAGTTCGTCTTCAGGCTCGCCCGGTTGGCGATGAGCCTCGCCGTCGCGCTGAAGATCTCGCGGATCGGCACAAGCCCGTTGGCCCGCAGCGTTCCGCCCGTGTCCACCAGGTCCACGACGATGTCCGCCACGCCCGTGGCGGGCGCAATCTCCACGTTGCCGTAGAGACGGACCATCTTGGCCTGAATTCCCATCCGCTCGAAAAAGCGGGCGGTGATGGCCGGAAACTTCGTCGCCACGCGCAGCGAGATCCGCCCGCTCAACTCTTCCCAGGCGACGCCCTCGGGCGCGGCGACCATGAGGCGGCACGGCGCCACGTTCAAGTCCAGGGGTTCGTACACGTCGCGTCCCTGCTCCAGCAGCACGTCGCGCCCGATGACGCCCAGATCCGCCGCCCCGCGCTCCACGTAGATGGGCACGTCGTGGTTCCTGAGAATCAGGACCCGCACCCCCGTTTTCGGGTCGCGCAGGATGAGCTTTCGGGATTTGTCCGAGATCGGCTTCGACAATACGCCCGCCTTCACCAGACACTCGGTCGCCTCCGAGAAAATCCTGCCCTTGGGCAGGGCGATAATCAACTCTTTTTCCATGTTCTCTTCCATCACGACTCCACTTCGCGCCGGATATCCGCGCCGAGTTCCCTCAACCTCTCCTCGAGCCGCTGATACCCCCTGTCGATATGATATACGTTACGAACGATGGTTTCTCCACCCGCAGCCAGACCCGCCAGAACCAGCGAGGCGCTCGCCCTCAAGTCCGTCGCCGTCACCGAAGCGCCGGCGAGATGCGCCACGCCCTCGACGTGCGCCGTCCGGCCGTCGATATGAATCCGCGCGTTCATTCTGGCGAGCTCGGCGGCGTGCATGAAGCGGTTCTCGAAGATGGTCTCCGTGATGACGGAGGTTCCGCCCGCCAGCGTCATCAGCGCCATGAACTGGGCCTGCAAGTCCGTGGGGAACCCGGGATAGGGCGCCGTCTTGGCGTTCACGGGCCGCACGGCGCCGTCGCTCCGCACGCGAATCCAGTCCGCGCCTTCCGACACTTCCAGACCGGCCTCGCTCAGCTTGAGCGCCAGAGCGTGCACTTGCTCCGGCTCGCAATTCGTAACCTTCAAATCCCCTCCCGTGATGGCGGCGGCTATCATGAGGGTTCCCACCTCGATGCGGTCGGCGGGAACGGCCACGTCGTAGCCAGAAAGCGATTCCACACCCTCGATCTCGACCACGGGCGTGCCCGCTCCGCTCACCCTGGCGCCCATCCGGTTCAACAGATCCGCGAGCGCTACGACCTCGGGCTCCAAAGCGGCATTCTCAAGCACTGTGACGCCCTTCGCCAGGGAGGCCGCCATCATCAGGTTCTTCGTCCCCGTCACCGTCGTAAGATCGAACGAAATCCGCGCTCCGGTGAGTTTCCGGGCCCTGGCCTCGATGTAGCCCTGCTCTATCGCGATCTCCGCTCCCATGGCGCTAAGGCCCTTCAAGTGCTGATCGATGGGTCTCGCCCCGATGGCGCAGCCGCCCGGAAGAGAGACGCGGGCCGAGCCGAAGCGCGCCAGCAATGGCCCCAGCACCAGGATGGAGGCCCGCATCGCCTGCACCAGTTCATAGGGCGCGACGCCGCCGGTGATGTTCGCGGCGTCCAGCGAGATGCGCCCGGGCGATTCTTCGCCCGTCTTTACGCCGAATTCGCCCAATAGCCCCAATATGGTGTTCGTATCGCGCAAGTCCGGGACCCTGCGCGCGTGGCTCACGCCATCGGCCAGGATGGAGGCGGCCAGAATCGGCAAAGAGGCGTTCTTGGAGCCCGACGCCTCGGCCTCGCCGCGAAGCGGCCTGCCTCCCCGGATACGAAATCGCTCCACAACCTATACCCTCATCAGTTCCAAAACCCTCTCGCGCCCGGCGAGGTCTTTATGACTTCTCGCAGAGTGGTAACTTCCCCGTTCTTGCGAGGCGGCCTCCGCCTCGGCCATCCGGCGCGGGTCCATCTCGATCAAGAGCACTCCCCCGCGAGCCAGATATGCGGGCGCCTCCTCGATGATGCGCCGGACGACGTCCATCCCGTCCGCGCCGCCATCCAGAGCAATTCGCGGCTCGAATGATGAAACCTCGGGCATCAAGCCGTCCAGTTCGTCCGAAGCCACATAGGGCGGGTTCGAGGCGATCAGGTCGAATTCTTCTCCCTTGGCGAGAGCTTCGAACAAATCGGAGGCCAGCAAACTCGTTCGACTTTCAAGATCGAACTTTTCCGCGTTTCGCCTCGCCACCCCGAGCGCCCTGGGGCAGACGTCGAGCAAAGTGACTTGCGCTTCCCTTACTTCGCTCGCAATCGCCAGCCCCACCGCGCCGCTGCCGCATCCCGCGTCGAGTATCCTGCTTTTTCCGCCCTTTCCCAAAAGCGCGGCGGCGCGCTCGACGAGCAACTCCGATTCCGGCCTGGGAACCAGCACGTCCGGCGAGACGAGAAACGGCATGGACCAGAACTCCCGCTCGCCCAGGATATAGGCCATCGGCTCTCGCCCGGCTCTCCTTTGCGCCAGCGCCTCGGCCTGCGCGAGCGCATCCCCCGGGACCATCCTCTCGGGATGGGCGTGTAGATGCGCCCCGTCGCAGCCTAATACCACAGCCAGGATGAGGCGCGCATCCAGCCCCGGCGCATCCACGCCCGCTTTTGCGAACCGCTTCTCCAGACGGGAGAGGAGGGCGCGCACGGTGGTCTGTAGTTCGTTTTGCGCCGCGGGGGGAGAGGTCGTCATTCTTCGGAGCGGACTTGCGCGCCTTCTTCCAGTTCGGCCAGACGCTCCGCCTCGCGGCTCTCGATGACCCGCTTGACCATCTCGTCGATTCCCCCCTCCATGAAGCCGGGAAGACCGTGGAGGGTGAGGCCGATGCGGTGATCGGTAATCCTGTCCTGGGGGAAGTTGTAGGTACGGATCCGCTCGCTCCTGTCCCCGCTGCCCACGAGGCTCTTGCGGTGCGCGGAACGCTCGGACATCTGCTTCTGGATTTCCATGTCCAGCAGATGGGCCGAGAGTATCTTCATGGCCTTGGCGCGGTTTTTGTGCTGGCTCTTCTCGTCCTGACAGGTGACGACGAGGCCTGTGGGCACATGGGTGATGCGAACGGCGGAATCGGTCGTGTTCACGCTCTGGCCGCCCGGGCCGGAGGAGCGGTAGACGTCGATCCGCAAGTCCTTCTCGCCGACCTCGAGCGCAATCTCGTCCGCTTCGGGCAGCACGGCCACCGTGGCGGCGGAGGTGTGGATTCTCCCTTGCGTCTCGGTGACGGGCACCCTTTGGACGCGATGCGTGCCGCTCTCATAGCGCAGGCGGCTGTAGGCGCCCACCCCCTTGATGAGCGCCGATACTTCCTTGAGGCCCCCCAAATCGCTCTCGCTCTTGCTCAACTCCTCCGCCTTCCAGCCCTGCACTTCGGCGTAGCGCACATACATGCGGTACAAATCAGCTGCGAAGAGCGCGGCCTCCTGCCCGCCCGTACCCGCGCGAACTTCCAGGATGACGTTCTTCTCATCGTTCGGGTCCCTGGGCAGCAGAAGCCTGCGGAGCCTCTCCTCCACTGCCTCTCGCTTCGCGCTTGCGTCTTCGAGTTCCTCTTGCGCGAGTTCGCTCATCTCCGGATCCCCGTCCTCGATCAGGGCCCTCGCCTCCTCGATAGCGCTTTCATATCCGCGCCATTCCTCATAGGCCTGGACGACCCGGGAGAGTTCCTTGTGCTCGCGCGCGGTCTGCTCGAACTTCTTGCGGTCCTTGAGCAGGGCCGGGTCCGAGAGGCGCATCTCCAGCGTCCGGTGTTTTTCGATGATTTGTTCGATTTTTTCGAACATGGGGATCAACCGACGGGCAGCGAACGGGGGTGGCCCGGAATAGTCCCCGGGTCCACGAATTCGCGTTTGCCGGGGAGCCGCCGCCCAGGGGCCGTCCCCAGACAAACACGGAAGGCTCCGGGCTTATGAATCCTCGGGCTTCTCGGCTTCTCCGCCCGGTTCGGTCTCGGGCGACGCCTCGGGTGAAGCATCCTCCGCGGCGGCGACCGCATCCGCAGGTTCAGGCTCGGACGAACCATTTTCAGACGCAGCGACCGCTTCCGCCGGTTCAGGCGCAGGCTCGGGCGCAACATCCTCGGCGGCGGCCGTCTCCGCATCGTCCGGCTCGGGTGGAGCATCTTCCGCCACGGCGGCTGCTTCGGCCGATGCTTCTTTCTCCGCCTGGGCGGCTTGCCTGGCGGCTCGCTCCTCGGCGCGCTTCTTGCGGGCCTCTTCCCTGCGCGTTTTTTCCTCCTCCTCCTTCTCGGCGGCCAGCTTCGCCTCACGCTCCACGCGGGCCGCCCGCTCCGCCTCGGCGACGGCTTGTTTCCTCTTGCGCTTGGAGACCCGCGCCTCCTTGCCCTCGAACTTCTTGACGAACTTCTCCACGCGGCCCTCGGTATCGACGATGCGCGCCTGTTTGCCGGTGAAGAACGGGTGGCACTGCGAGCAAACCTCCACGCGGATTTCCTTGCGCGTGGAGAACGTCGTGAATTCGGTGCCGCAGCCGCTGCAGGAAACCCTGCACTCGAACAACTCGGGATGAATCTCGGCCTTCATAACCGGACGCTCCAAAATATCAGGGTCCAAACGTCGGAAACAATCCTGAAAATTTCCGTAAAATTCGATAAAAAACGATAAATTGAGGGGGTTTTTCTGTAAAAAAACCGGCCCCTCTCCCCTGTGAGGAGAGTGCTTTATACCGAAACGCCAGCGGCTTGTCCACCCCGAAAAACGGGGAAAAACAAGAGGTTGGCTAGCTGTTCATCGAGGCGAGGAAATCCTCGTTCGTCTTCGTCTCCTGGATTTTCTCGAGCAGGAGCTCCATCGAATCGACCACGCCAAGCGGTTGTAAAACCTTGCGCAACACCCACACGCGGTTGAGTTCCTGCGGGCTGAGCAGCAGTTCCTCCTTCCTCGTACCGGACTTGTTGATGTCCACCGAGGGGAACACGCGCTTGTCGGAGAGTTTCCTGTCGAGATGAACCTCCATGTTGCCCGTGCCCTTGAACTCCTCGAAAATCACGTCGTCCATCCGGCTGCCCGTCTCCACCAGCGCCGTGGCGAGAATGGTGAGGCTCCCGCCTTCTTCGAGGTTCCGCGCCGCGCCGAAGAAACGCTTGGGCCGCTGCAGCGCGTTCGAGTCCACGCCGCCGGAGAGGACTTTCCCGCTCGGGGAGATGATGGTGTTGTGCGCGCGCGCCAACCGCGTGATGGAATCGAGCAGGATGACGACGTCCTGTTTGTGTTCGGTGAGCCTTTTCGCCTTCTCGATCACCATGTCCGCCACCTGGACGTGGCGAGAGGCCGGTTCGTCGAAGGTCGAGCTAATCACTTCCCCGCGCACGGAGCGCTCCATGTCCGTGACTTCTTCGGGGCGCTCGTCGATGAGCAAAACGATGAGGTGCACATCGGGGTGGTTCGTCGCGATGCTCTTCGCGATGGATTGAAGCATCATCGTCTTACCGGTCCGCGGCGCGGCGACGATGAGGCCGCGCTGCCCGAAGCCGATGGGCGTCATTAAGTCCAAAACGCGTGAACTCACCTCCTCCCCGGATATTTCGAGTTTTATCCGGCGGTCGGGATACAAGGGGGTGAGGTTGTCGAACAGAACCTTGTCCTTGCTCGCTTCAGGGGGTTCGAAATTGATCTTCTCGACCTTCAAAAGCGCAAAATACCGCTCCCCCTCTTTGGGCTGGCGGATTTCACCACTGACCGTATCGCCGGTGCGGAGGTCGAAGCGGCGGATCTGACTGGGGGAGACGTAGATATCGTCAGGGCCGGGCAGATAGTTGTACGAGGGCGAACGCAGAAAACCGAACCCGTCCGGCAAAATCTCGAGCACGCCCTCTCCGGTGATGGTTCCGCCGCCGCCGTTGCGGTCCTTGGCGGACTGCGCCTCCAGTATCTTGTAAATCAGATCCTGCTTTCTAAGCCCGGTGGCGCTTTCGGCGCTGAATTCCTTGAGAATCTGGTTGAGTTCTCCGATGGTCTTTTTCTTCAGTTCCGCCAGGTTCAAGCTGCGAGATGTTGTTTCTGTTGTTGCCATAACTCCCTTCTCCTTGGTTGGGTAGGCTCCGTTTACCGCCTGGAACGTGAGATGATGCCTTCTGGTCGCACCACTCGCCACATTCTGCGCGGGGAGACTTTTCCTCCTAGCCTCAAGCGGTAAGGTTGATGTAATGAAATTCCTTCATTTCCGATTCAAAAGCGGGTTCTCATCGCCGGGTGCGATGCGAAGCGCGCATTCGTTGTTCTTCAGAACCAGTCATGGGCGCGCGCATAAACCCATTTCTGGAAATACATTCATCCGAGGGCAGAAATATGACTGAGGATCCTTATATTTCCCGAGACAAGTTGTTCTTCTCTTTTCTAAAATTCCAAATCGTTGCGCATCAGATGGTGTTTGAAGTCTAGGGCGACGAAAACATATCAGGAATAGAAGTACAAGCGTTTCAAAAAAATAATCAGTTCGCGCAAATTTGTCAACACTTTTTATCTTATTTCCCAGAAAGCAGCTTCATCAACTCCTCTACCTGTCTTCGGGTATCGTCTATCGAACCGCGATTGTCAATCACGTGATCCGCATACTGCACCTTTTCCGAGAGCGGCATCTGCGCATCGACGCGCCTTTTGGCTTCTTCTTCGTTCATCCCGTTTCGGCGGCGCAATCGCCCTATCTGCTGGGATTCATCACAATCAACGACCACAATCGAGTCGAATCGCTTCCAGCTTCCGGACTCAATCATGACGGCGGCGTCTACGATCGCGACGGGCGCATTTCCCTCCAACTCGATTTCCCGCAACCGCTTGTCCTGCTCTGCAATAATTTCAGGATGCAGAATTCCTTCCAGCACTTTCTTTTTCGATGAATCGGAAAAAACGATTTCCCCGAGCCTCGCGCGGTTCAGGCTCTTTCCTTCGGTGAGCACCTCTTCGCCGAAGGCATCGACGACCGCATCAAGGGCGCGAGACCCCGGAGCAACCACTTCACGCGCAATCACGTCCGCGTCGATGACCGGGACGCCCAGGTCCGCGAACATCCGGCTCACCGTGGACTTGCCGCTGGCGATTCCCCCGGTCAGGCCAACCTTGCGCACGTCACCGCTTTCCGCTTTCGGGAAGCATCACAAGGAGACATCGGTCAAAGTCGAGAAGGTTAAATTCCCCGCCGCTTGGCCTCTTGCTCGTAATGCTTGTTGAAGAGTATCTCCCAGTCACGGCTTCCCTCGACCAACCTGCTGGAATACGTGCTCAAAACTCTCCGCACCTCTTCTTCAATCTCATCATCAATGATCAACTCATTGCTGATGGCGCGCAGAACGTTCATGCGCAACTCTTCGGGTTCGACGAGAAAATCCACATCGTCGCACTCTTCCATGTCCTTGACGACCAAATTCGTCAGATGATTGATTTTCTCGCGGCTGAGCTTCATGGCCGCGTTCTCCTTGAAATGAATGGAAACCTAAAACCCTCGCCGCTCCGTCAAAGCACGAGATTTCGCTCGCGCGCCAGCTTCGTTTTCACCATCGTAAACATCCGGCTATAGTCCACGTTGCCCCTGTCCATTTCATCCTCGAAACCCCGCAGGATTTCCTTGACCTCGTCGTTGAGGCGGTCCTCCACCATCAAGTCCGCTTCGATGACGTGCGCAATTCGCGTCCTGAGCACCCCATGGTTCGAATCCTCGGATATCAATTCACGACGAATCAGCCTCTCGACGATCTTGTGGGCGATTCGCTCAATCATTTCTCTTTTCAATCTCATACCGGACCCTCTTCAACTATTTGCAAAGCCGTGTCTCCTTCCGGTCTTTTGCGGCGGCCCTTGCGGTACTTCTTCAAGGCGGCTTCCAGATCCTGAGCAAACGCATCGCGCAATTCCGCCGGAGCCACCAACTCCGCCTCCTGACCGAAAGACATCAACCATCGTCTGAAACCCCATATATCACTTACCCGAACCATAACATCCCGGCTCGATTTGCCCGATTTTTTCAAATGCTCCACTTCGCCGAACGCTTCTTTCATAAAGGCGACGACCGCATGAAGCGCCACGTCCTTCCCGAATCGGACCCTCACATTCAAACCATTATTCATCGCTTCGCGCAAGCACTCGGCCAGCAAAACCTTCAAATCCAACCCCAGCGGCATCTGAAAGGCCCCGCCCATGATGCGAACGCTCTCTATCCCCTCCAGATGCCAGACGGCCAAAGCGCTTTTCTCGGATTCACGCGCCAGCAGATGATAGCTCCCGCCATCGAAATGCAGGAGATAGGGGTCTATCTTCCACCAGCGTTTTCGAATTTCGCCCGCACGGGCCGCCAGGATTCGGGCGGGCTTTGCTTTCTCTATCGCCTCGAGCAGGACGCCGCCCACCCTGCGCTGCCGCCCGTGTTCTCTGAGCGACCCCACGACCCCGGCGTAGCGCGGCTCCACCCCCTCCGCGTATGCGCGCAAAGCCGCAGGGATGTAACTCCGCAACCGCTTGAAAACGCCGCCGATGCTGTCGCTGAACGATTCCTCCCTCAAGGGGCTGCTCGGCAAATCCCGCAACATGCGCAGGGCGTAATACAAAGACGCCCACTGAGAAGGCGAAAACGGCTTCGGAACCGAATCCACATACTCTCGCAACAGACAATACCTCACCTTCCGGCCCGCGCGTACCCTTTCCAACGGGAACCCCGCGTTCATCAAATGCGAAATATCCCTTTGAAGCGTTCGCAAACTCCACGTCCGGCCGGCGCCTTCGGCGGGCTCCTCACGCAAGAGCGCAAGGAGTTCTTCATGAGACCAGCTTTCTCCGCTCTCCAAGGCCCTCAGCAGCCGCCAGCGGCGTATGAATTGATCCTGAAGCGCCATAGGGCGTTCCTTATGTCGCCACCCGGCGAGTTTTCGCCCTCTTCGACAATTCGAGCAATGTACCCAAGGGCTGCGAAAACTTCCCCAACCTATCCCGCTTGTGCGGGATGCCGTGGCAATCGGAACCTCCCACACATAAAAGCCCGTGTTCCTCGGCCACTTTCCGGTAATGACGTTGCGCATCCGCGTCTTGGGAGGGGTGTTCCACCTCGACGCCCGCAAGTCCCGCTTCCGCCAGGGCGGGGACGATGTCGTCACACTCGCTCAACAAGGGATGGGCCAGGGTGGCGGCTCCACCGGCGTCATGAATGAGTTCGATCGCATCGAAAGGAGAAAGTATATCCAGTTGCACGTAACCAGGCGCGCTTTCTCCTATGTATTTCTCAAAAACCTCCTCGCGCGATGCGGCGAACCCCTTCTTGAGCATGTATGCGCCCAACTGCCCCCGGGTGATGCTCGGGCTGTGCGCATAAGCGGCGAAAAAATCTTTTTTGTCCACTGCCAGGCCACAGTCCTTGAGCCGCTCGATGATTTCTCCCATCCGTTTTACTCTGGCCGATTCGTGCGTTTTGATTTGCGCCGCCAAGCGGGGCGCGTCCGGCCGGATGAAATGGCCGAGAAGGTGCACGCTCCGGCCAAGATGATCGCAAGTCAGTTCGATGCCCGGAACAAACTCCACCCCCAGCCTCTTCGCCTCCGCCTCCGCGCGGGACAAGCCTGCAACCGTGTCGTGATCCGTGAGTGATAAGATGCGAATCCCGGCGCGCTTCGCCCTCCGGGCGAGCTTTTCGGGAGGCTCCATCCCATCGGACATGTTCGAATGGGTGTGAAGCTCCACGACCCTCTCATCGAGAGAGAGGTCATTGAACTGAAAGAGGCGCGTCATGGATACGGATTCCTGGATACGGGGAAAACGCCGGCTTCCGCCCGGCTCGACGATTGGAGCGGGCGATGGGATTCGAACCCACGACGTCCAGCTTGGGAAGCTGGCATTCTACCCCTGAATTACGCCCGCCTACATACGAACGATAGGGCCATGCCGCCGAAGGTGTCAAGGAAATGAAAGAGAAAATCATCCAATCGACGAACAACTCGTCACCGCGCCAGCGTCCACTCCCGGTTTTCGTATCGAACGCTGGATATCTCAAGCGCCCTTTTATTTTCGGCGCTCGACAACCCGCCCGGAGAAAAGCGAAAACCAAGCGCCTTCTCCAAACCCGCCTTCAAGGCGTCGGCCACCTCATCAAACGGGACTTCCTCGCCCAGCACCTCCCAAAGGCCAACAGCGTGCGCTTGGCGCGAGAGCAGGCGCTCGGCCCCTCTCGGTTTGAGGAGACTCGCGAGGCGATCCTCCGAGGAGCGAAGCAGGACGCTGCCATGCTGTAAAACGGCGCCGCCCTCGCGGCATTGCGCGCTGCCCACCATCTTTTTGCCGCCAATCGCAAGCTCCCACACCGAAGCCGTGGCGAAACAGGAACCTTGCGAGGCGTACGCGCTTCCGCTCGGGGGAGCCAGTTCGACCCGCGCGCCCAGGGCCGCCAGACCTTCGGCAAGACCCAGGCTGATTCTGCGGTAGGTCTCCTCGATTGCATCGCCCAGCAGCGCCTGCGGGCCGGTGACGGAATACGTCAATTCGCAATCGTGGAGCACCGCGCGCCCGCCGGTGAGTCTCCGGCACAGGTCGATTCCCTCATCTTCAAGCCGTTCCAGGAAAATATCGCGCTCGGCGGCTTGGCCGCGTCCCAGGGAAATGGCCGGAGGCGACCAGGCGTAAACACGGAACGTCGGGGGCGCCTCATGAGGAGCGCGGCCTTCTCTCAGATGCGCCCGGCAATTCTCGAACAACAACTCGTCCACCGCCATGTTCCAGGCGGCGGAAGCCTCGCCCGTGTTCAGGAAGCGCGCAAGGGGGGCGTCTTTCGGCAGAATATTCGGGGGATCCATTCTCAGGCGTAGTTCTCAACAGGCAAACAAGAGCAGACCAGATTCCTGTCTCCATAGGGGTTGTTCACCCGCTTGACGGGCGGCCAGTACTTCGCCGCGCGCACCCAGGGAAGCGGGAAAACGGCCTTCTCGCGCGAATAGGGGTGGGTCCACTCATCGGCTGCGATGTCGGACGCCGTGTGGGGCGCGTTCTTGAGCGCGTTGTCCTCCGCGCTCATCAGCCCGTCCGCGATCTCCTGGATATCGCGCCGGATGTTGATCATGGCGTCGCAGAAGCGATCCAGTTCTTCACGCGATTCGCTCTCCGTCGGCTCTATCATCAAGGTTCCCGCCACCGGGAAGGACATCGTCGGCGCATGGAAGCCATAGTCCATCAGGCGCTTCGCAATATCCTCGTTCGTCACGCCCGAGGCTTCCTCGAGGGGCCTGACGTCGATGATGCACTCATGCGCCACCATGCCGTTCGCCCCCTTGTATAGAACCTCATAGTGGGGCTCCAGCCTCCTGGCCACGTAGTTCGCGTTCAGAATGGCCACCTGCGTCGCCTTGACGAGTCCCTCGCCGCCCATCATGGCGATATACATCCAGGAGATGGGCAAAATCCCCGCGCTTCCCCAGGGAGCCGCGGAAATCGCGTCGACGCCCGTCTCCGGGCCGACGCCCGATACCACCGAATGCTTTGGCCGATAAGGGGATAAATGCTTCACGACGCCGATGGGGCCCATGCCGGGTCCGCCGCCGCCGTGGGGGATGCAGAACGTCTTGTGGAGGTTCATGTGGGAGACGTCGGGCCCGAATTCGCCGGGCTTGCAGATGCCGACCAGCGCATTCAGGTTCGCGCCGTCCATGTACACCTGCCCGCCGTTTTGGTGGATGACCTCGCAAATCTCCACGATGCCCTCTTCAAACACGCCGTGCGTCGAGGGATAGGTGATCATCAGCGCGGCCAGTTTTTCCGAAAATTTCTCGGCCTTCTCCCTCAGATCGGCAATGTCCACGTTTCCGTTCGAGTCGCAATCCACGACCACCACCTCGAAGCCGGCCATGACGGCGGTCGCGGGATTCGTTCCGTGGGCCGAACTCGGAATCAGGCAGATGTTCCGGTAGCCCTCGTTCTTGCTCTCGTGGTATTTGCGGATGACCAGCAGGCCCGCGTATTCACCCTGAGCACCCGAGTTGGGCTGCATGGAAATGGAATCGAACCCCGTGCACTCGGCCAGCATGTTCTCCAGATCGTCAATGAAATCGCGGTATCCCCGCACCTGCTCCTCCGGCGCGAAGGGGTGCACGCCGCCGAATTCCGCCCAAGTAACGGGAATCATCTCCGTGGTGGCGTTCAGCTTCATGGTGCACGAACCAAGCGGAATCATCGAGCGCGTGAGCGCGATGTCTTTTTCCTGGAGACGATAGATGTAGCGCAGCATCTCGTGTTCCGCGTGGCAGGAATTGAAAACGGGATGCGTCATGTAGGGCGAGGTTCGTCTCAAGGACTCCGGAATCCTCTCCGCCGCATTCGCCTCGACTTCATCGAATGATATTCCGGCGGAACCCTCTTGTGAGAAAACCTCCCAGAGCGCTTCTACCTCTTCTCTCCCGGTGGTCTCATCCAGGGCGATTCCGACGGTATCTTCATCGAGCGCTCTCAAGTTCATCCGCCGCGCCGCCGCATTCTCGACGATGCGGGCCGCGCCGCCCGCGCCCACGCGCACCGCCACGGTGTCGAAAAATGAATCCGCCGCCAGAGCGTAGCCCATGCGCTCCAGGCCGCCTGCCAGCGTACAGGCCAGGCGGTGCGTTCTCCGGGCGATCCTCTCGACGCCGCCGGGGCCGTGGTAGACGCCGTACATGCTCGCGATGACGGCCAGAAGCACCTGGGCCGTGCAGATGTTGCTCGTGGCGCGCTCGCGGCGTATGTGCTGCTCTCTGGTCTGCAAGGATAATCTCAGCGCGGGATTCTCGTCCGCGTCGATGGATACGCCGACGATGCGGCCCGGCATGGCGCGTTTGAACTGCTCCTTCGTGGCCAGATAGGCCGCGTGCGGCCCGCCGAAGCCGAGGGGAACGCCGAAGCGCTGCGAGTTACCCACGACGACGTCCGCCCCGAACTCGCCGGGTGGGGTCAGGAGCGCGAGAGCGAGAATGTCCGCCGCGACGACGACCAGGGCGTCGGTCTCATGCGCTTTCTCCGCAAAATCGGCGTAATCGAATATCTCCCCGTCCGTTGCGGGATACTGGAGCAAGACGCCGAATACGTCCTCCTCCAGCGCGCCGTCCCGGTGATCGCCCACCACGACTTCGATGTCCTGCGGCTCCGCTCTCGTGCGCACCACTTCGATGGTCTGGGGGTGGCAGTCCTTCGAGACGAAGAACTTGCGCCCCTTGTTCTTGCTCACGTTCATCACCATGGTCATCGCCTCGGCGGCGGCCGTGCCCTCGTCCAGCAACGAGGCGTTGGCTATCTCCATGCCGGTGAGGTCCATGATCATGGTCTGGAAATTGAGCAGCGCCTCCATGCGGCCTTGGGAGATTTCCGGCTGATAGGGCGTGTACGCCGTGTACCATCCCGGATTCTCCAGAATGTTGCGCAGAATGACCGTCGGCGTGTGGCAATCCGAATACCCCATGCCGAGCATGGACTTGAAAACCTGGTTTCGGGCCGCGAAAGAACCCAAATCGGCCAGAGCCTGCTGTTCTGTTCTGGGCGCGGCGAGATTCAGCTTCGTAGTAGCGATGATGGATGAAGGGATGGCTTCTTCGACCAGACCGTCGAGGGAGTCCAGGTCGAGCGCTTCGAGCATCGACGCGATGTCTTCATCGCTCGGCGCGATGTGGCGATGAATAAACTCTCCGCGATTCTCGAGTTCTTCGAGAGACAAGCGAGATTCCGTCATGAATGCGCCCCTTCGGGTTATGGGGATTCAGGCGGACGCGTCATTTCCGCTCCGGCTCCCGGCGGAAGAAAATCCCCGCCGCCGCGAAGAAAAAAGCCCGTTCAGGCTAACCGCTTTCCTCCTCGGTGTACGCCCGGTACGAATCCGCTTCCAGGAGATCGTTCAACTCCGACTCGTCCTTCATCTCCACGCGAATCATCCAGCCGTCTTCATACGGCTCCGAATTCACGAGTTCGGGCTGATCCTCGAGCGTGGTGTTCGCCTCGACGACGACGCCGGAGACCGGCGCGAAGAGGTCCGAAACCGCCTTGACGCTCTCCACAACGCCGAACGTGTTATTCGCTTCCACCTCCGCGCCGGCTTCGGGCAGTTCGACGTAGACCACGTCCCCGAGTTCTGATTGGGCGAAGTCCGTAATCCCAATGACCGCGATGTTTCCCTCTACTCTCACCCACTCGTGCTCTCTGGAATATTTGAGGCCGCTCGGTAGTTCCATGCTCCTGAATGCCTCCCTCTTGGATGACGGCGGTTTCTTATGATTTGTTATGAGAAAGCGGAATTCAATCCGCTAGCTTTTCCTGTAAAAAGGCGTCTTCACAATCCGCGCCCTTCTGGCCTTGCCGCGAATGTCGATTTCGAGAGCGGCGCCCTCGTCCGCGTTCGACGCAGGAACGTAGCCTATCCCGATGGCTTTGCCAAGAGAGGGGCTCATCGTCCCGCTCGTCACCTCGCCCGCCGCCTCGCCGTCGATCAGTACAGGCGCTCCATGACGAGGAATACCACGATCAACCATCTCGAATCCAACCAGTTTTCTCTTTACCCCCTCGGCCTTGAGGGCGAGCAGTCTATCCCGGCCGATGAAATCCCCCGCCTTGTACTTCACCACCCAGCCCAGGCCCGCTTCGAGCGGATGTGTGGACTCGTCGATGTCGTTTCCATACAGGGCGTATTTCATCTCGGTGCGCAAGGTGTCCCGCGCGCCGAGGCCGCATGGCTTGAGCCCTTCGCCCCCGCCCTCGCTCATCAGCGCATCCCAGAGCGCGGGCGCATCGGCCGATTTGCAATAGAGTTCGAAGCCGTCCTCTCCCGTATAGCCCGTGCGGGAGACCAGCACCTCACACCCCGCCACGTCTTTATACTGCGCCCCGTAATAGGGGACGGCGGCGAGGTCTCCTCCCCCCGGAACCAGTTTCGAGAGGACGGTTTCCGCCTTGGGGCCCTGGAGGGCGAGCAGGCCCGTCCCCTCACTCACGTTTTCGAACGCACAATCCTCGGTGCGATGGGAAGCCATCCACTCCCAGTCCTTCTCAATGTTCGCCGCGTTCACGACGGCCATGTAGCGCTCCTCACCGAGACGGTAGACCGTGAGGTCGTCCACGATACCGCCCGCCTCCCGGCACATGGCCGCATAGAGAACGCCGCCCACATCAAGCCTGCGGACGTTGTTCGTCACCAACTTGTGGATGAAGGCGCCCGCCTCTCGCCCACGCGCCTCGAACTCGCCCATGTGGCTCACGTCGAACAGACCGGCCGCTTCGCGAACCGCATGGTGCTCGTCGATGACGCCCGTATACTGGACGGGCATCTCATAGCCCGCGAAGGGAACCATCTTCGCGCCCGCGGCCTTGTGGGTTTCATACAGGGAGGTTCTTCGCAACTCCTGGTCGGCATTCGTCATGGCAACCTCGCTTAGCGGCTGAACTGACTGCCCTCCATGAGCCTTACCGCGTATCGAAACGAATTTCAAGAGGATTCATGCCAGTTGATTTCGAGAACAATCAGGAGCCGGCGCGAGATACCTTGCAAAATATTGAATTTCAAAGACCTGCGATGATCTCCGCCTACGCGAACGCGCGGATTCCGGTTTCATAACCGGCGATGATGAGCTTCTGGATCTGGCTGGTTCCCTCGTAAATGGTCGCCACGCGGGCGTCTCGCATGTAGCGCTCCACGGGATACTCGTTGCTGTAGCCCATGCCGCCGTGAATCTGTATGGCGTCGTTCGCGCAGCGAAGGGCCGCCTCGGTGCAGTAGTATTTGGCGATGGAAGTTTCGCGCGTGTTCGGTCGCCCTGCGTTCTTGAGTTCGCCCGCGCGGTAGAGCAGGAGCCTGCTCGCGTCGATGTCGACCACCATGCGGGCGATCATGTCCTGTACGAGCTGGTGCGCCGCGATGGGCTTGCCGAACGTGTGGCGCTCTTTCGCGTAGGCGACCGACGCTTCCAGCGAACCCTGCGCAATTCCCAGACAACCCGCCCCTACCGAATAGCGCCCGTTGTCCAGCGCGCTCATCGCGATCTTGAAGCCGTCGCCCACCTCTCCGAGAAGAGCGTCGCCGGGCGCCTCCACGTCCGCCAGGAAAAGCTCCGCCGTGTTGGAGCTCCTGAGTCCCAGCTTTCCGTGCATCGTCCGCGCCTCGAAGCCGGGCGAATCGGTTTCCACCAGAAAGGCGGCCATCTTCCGGGGGTTCTCGCGATCGGTCTGCGCGATTACGAGCGCCAGTTGCGCGACGCCCCCGTTGCTGATCCATATCTTCTGGCCGTTCAGCCTCCAGCCGCCGGCTGTCTTCTCCGCAAAGGTCTTCAGGTGCTGGGCGTCCGAGCCCACGTCCGGCTCCGTGAGGCCGAAGCACCCGATCCACTCCGCCGCACATAATTTCGGCAGATACTTTCTCTTCTGCGCCTCGCTCCCCCACTTCAGGATCGTGGTGGCGACGAGAGAGAGCTGCACCGACAAGACGGTGCGCACCGAACTGCACGCCTTGCTTATCTCCTCGTTCATGATGGCGTAGGAGATGTAGTCGAGACCCGCGCCGCCGTACTCCTCGGGAATCGGTCCGCCGAACATGCCCAACTCGCCCATCTCGGCGACGATGTCCGTAGGGTACCTCTCCTTCTCGTCGTTCTCCCGCGCCACGGGGACGATTCGACTCCGGGCGAACTCCGCCGCCGTCTCCTTGATCAGCCGCTGGGTCTCGTTGAGTTCAAAATCCACGGTCGTCTCGGGATGTAAGGCTTACTCGTAGGTGAAAAAGCCGCGGCCGGACTTTCGGCCCAGGTGGCCCGCCTTGACCATCTTGCGCAGCAGGAAGTTGGGCCGGTAGCGCGTATCGCCCAGTTCGCGGTAGAGCGTCTCCGTCTTGGCGAGGTGGATGTCGACGCCGATCAGGTCGATGAGCTCGAGCGGCCCCATGGGCAACCCTGCGCCCATCTTCATCGCCTTGTCGATGTCCTCGGCGGATGCGAGACCGCCCGCGTAGACCTCCACCGCCTCGTTCAGCATACCCGCGAGTACGCGGCTGCCGATGCCCGCCGGGCTGTCGAAATTCGCCGTCACGGGCGTCTTGCCGAGCCGCTCGGCCAGGGCGCGGGCGGCCTCCACCGTCTCCTTGGAGGTGCCGAGGCCCGGCATGATCTCGACGAGCTTCATCACCAGCGGTGGGTTAAAAAAATGAACGCCCACCACCTTCTCGGGCCTGGAAGTCGCCGCCGCCATCTCGGTGATGGAGAGCGAGGTGGTGTTCGACGCGAAAATCGCGCGCTCGGGCGCCGCTTCATCCAGCGCGCCGAGCACCTCTTTCTTGATTTCCATGTCCTCGAAAACGGCCTCGACGACGACGTCCACGTCCGCCGCCTTCGCGTAGCCCGTCGCAGGCGTGATGCGCGAGAAGATGGCGTCTTTATCCTCCGCGCTCATCTTTCCCTGATCGACGCGCTTCGCCGCGCGCGCTTCGAGACCCCCGATTGCCTTCGCCACCATCTCTTCATTCAGGTCGGTCAGGACGACCGGAACCCCGTTTTGCGCGAAAAGCTGGGCGACCCCCGCGCCCATCGTTCCTGCGCCCACCACCATTGCCTTTTCTATTTCCATCTCACCCTCTTGCGTTCTTGAATCTTCAAATCATGCTCTTACGCGACGCGCTCCAGGACGACGGCCACCCCCTGGCCCCCGCCGATGCAGGCGCTCACGACGCCGAACTGCCCGCCTCGTTGTTCGAGCGCGCTCAGGCAGGTGGCGATAATCTTTCCTCCCGTCGCGCCCACCGGATGGCCGAGCGCGATGGCGCCGCCGTGGACGTTCAGCTTCTTCCTGTCCCAATCGAGTTCGCGTTCACAGGCGATGACCTGGGCGGCGAACGCCTCGTTCACCTCGATCAGGTCCATATCATCGAGCGCGAGACCCGCGCGTTCGAGCGCCTTAGGCATAGCCGTTACGGGCCCCAGCCCCATGTAGCGGGGCTCCACGCCCGTCGAGGCGTAGCCGCGCAGGACGGCGATGGGCTTCGCGCCCAACTCGTCCGCCTTATCCCTGGACGCCAGCACGAGAGCGGAGGCCGCGTCCGCCTGGCAGCACGAATTGCCGGGAGTGACGGAGCCGTTCTTGTCGAAAACGGGCCTGAGCCTGCCGAGCTTTTCCATCGACATGCCGCTGCGCGGCGTCTCGTCCTTATCGAAGAGGGTTACCTCTCCCTTACGCCCCTTGAGTTCGATTGGCGCGATCTCCTCGTCGAACTTTCCGCCCTCGACGGCAGCGACGGCCTTCTCCTGGCTTTCGAGGGCGTACTCGTCCTGCTCCTCGCGGCTCAGGTTGTATTTCTCGACGAGATTCTCCGCCGTTACGCCCATAAGCTGTCCCGAGAGCGGATCCTCATAGCCGTCCTTGTAGATGAGGTCCAGAAACTGCGCGTGCCCGAATCGGTTCCCCCACCTCGCGCCCGGGTTCACGAACGGCACGTTGGAGGTGCTCTCCACGCCTCCGGCGAGGACGACATCCGCATCGCCCGCGCGAATCGCCTGCGCGGCCAGGGCGGCGGCCTTGATGCTGGAGCCGCAGCGCTTGTTGATGGTGTATGCGGGCGTCTCCTTGGGAAGCCCTGCGCCCACCGAGATAAGCCGCGCGGAATTGGGCCCCACTCCCGCCTGCCACCCGTGGCCGATGATGGTCTCGTCGAAATGTTCCGGCTCCACGCCCGATCTCTGGATAGCCTCGCGCGCGATTCGCACGCCCAACTCGGGCGCGGTCATGCCCCTGAGCGCGCCGCCGAAGGCTCCGCCCGGTGAGCGAACGCTGCTGAGAATGACGACTTCTTTCATATAAGCCCTCAATTTTCAAAGAGATAAGAGTTCTCCGCCCCCGCGATACGCAAAACGAGGGTCGAAGAACCGAAACGTCTGAAATGGTATCTCCATGCGACAGGGATTCTTATGGCATACCTCGAACGCGATAGGCAAGGAATGACGCGCATCGAAACCGCACGGCGCATCGGGCGGCCCATGCGCGACCCATCCAGAAAGCAATGCGTTACCCCCGCAAATCCTCCAACAGTCTCAGGAAATCCGCCGGGGGTTCGGCCACCAACTCCCGCTCATTCCCGTCGATGGGGTGGAGAAACTCCAGCCTGTGCGCGTGGAGGGCTTGTCTCTCGATGAGGCTCTTTTGACTCGATTCTCTTTTCTTGCGCGTCCCTTTCGGCAACCGACCCGGGCCGTAGACCGGATCGCCCAGGACGGGATGCCCGACGTGGTTCATGTGCACCCTGATCTGGTGCGTTCTGCCCGTCTCGAGCGTGACGGCCAGAAGCGACGCGTCTCCCAGCACCTCGCGGATTGCGTAGCGGGTCACCGCGCGGCGGCCGCCCGCGACGACCGCCATGGCCGTCCTGTGTGTGGGGTGGCGGCCGATGGGTGCGTCTATCGCGCCCTCTCCCTGCGGGGGGACGCCCCGCACGACCGCCAGATAGCGCCGGTGAATCCGGCGCGCCTTGAGATCGGCGGAGAGTCTCGCGTGGGCCGCGTCCGTTTTCGCCGCTATCAGCAGGCCGGAGGTGTCCTTGTCCAGCCGGTGGACGATGCCCGGCCTCTCCACCCCGCCGATGCCCGAAAGCTGCCCCCTGCAGTGATGCAGAAGAGCGGCGGCCAGGGTTCCCTTCCGCCGGCCCGCGCCGGGGTGGACCACCATGCCGGGCGGCTTGTTGATAACGAGCAGGTGCGCGTCCTCGTAGCGGACATCAAGCGCAATTTCTTCGGCCTCGATGTGGGAGGGCGCGGGAGGCGGCAGCGTCACCACGACGCGCGCGCCGCTCGGGAGGGCGTGCGCCGCCTTCCTCTCGATTCTCCCATCAACCGAGACCATGCCGTCCCGGATGAGCCCCTGCACGCGCGAGCGGGAGAGGTCTTCGAGGCTTTGGGCGAGAAACGCATCGACCCGCCTGGCGCCTTCATGGCAGGTCAGCGTAAAGGTCTTTTCACTCCCCTTCGCCATACTCATACCTTGACGAGGGAGTCGATGACTCGGGTTCTCGCATATATCGTCCCCCGGACCTGATCGCCCGGCGCCAGCAGCTCGTGGTAGCCCTGCGCGGCCAGGAACCAGCCTTCCTTGATGATTTTCCCGCTCCCGAGCGTCAGCGGGCGCATGCCCACGCCGCGAACGATTCTGAGATGATACTTCTCTTCCAGGAAAGCCAGTTTGTTCCAGAAGATATAGGAAGCTTTGGACGCGACGCGGCCCTCGAATTCCACCGGTTCGTCCATCAGGTCTCTGAGCGCGCGCGTGATTCTCCAGAACGAATAGGCGAGAAAAACGCCCAGAACAGATGCGGCGGCGTAGAAGAGCGTCTCATCCCGGATCGGGCGCTGCGCAAACAGGTAACCCAGACCCGAAATACACACCAGAGAAACCACGCCCCAGAAAATGGAAGTGTTCCACAGATAATGGCGCGCATATCCGCGCGCCCTGGTCGCCGAGCCTATGGAGGGATTGTTCCGACTCGCATGCGTCCCCGAGAAGGGAAACGGCCCCAGCATTTCCACCCCTCCGAAAGCGATTCCGCCGCATGTGAAACCGGCGATTGTCCTTACCCGCCTTCCCGCGTCGATACGGTCTCGGCCGGATTCCGCAGGAGATCGAATATCATCAGGCCGACCCCGACCGTGATGCCTGAGTCCGCCAGGTTGAACGCGGGCCAATGGTATTGTCCGTAATAGAACAGCAGGTAATCGATCACTTCTCCATAAGCGACCCTGTCGACGAGATTTCCCAGTCCGCCGCCGAAAACGAGAATCATGCCCGCTTTCGCCCAGAGGTTTCCCGGCGAATGCGTGCGGTAGAGATAGAGGACGAACGCCAGGGCCGCCAAGGTGGCGCAGATGAAGAAAAGACGCCCCCACAGGGGAGGCAGGCCGTCGAGAATGCTGAACGCCCCGCCTGGATTTCTCAAATAAACGAGATGGAAAAAACCCGGAATCACGGCCATCGAGTCGCCCAAGGCGAAGGATTTATCGACGATTTGCTTGATCGCCTGATCGGCCAGGGCGAAGAGAGCAGCGATGAGAAAAAACGGTTTGAGCGCAGGCCTTCGGCTCACGAAAGCACCTTCGCGGCGATCTGGGCGCAGCGCGCGGAGAGGTCGGGGAAGCGGGGGTCCGAGCCCACGTCTTCGGAGATTTTCCAGGACATGGCGCACTTCGCTCCCCGCGCCTCGCTCACCTCGACGGCCAGACCCTCCACCTCCTCGCTGCGGTAGGCATCGCCCGAGGGCGCCTCGCCCGCGCCTGCGAGCGCGGCTCCAGAGACGATAAACACGTCTTCCATCTCGGGTTCGAGAACCGCCAGCTTCTCGCGCATATTATCTTCGGCGAAGAGCCTCACGCTGAAGTTGAGCGAGCTCCCCTTGCCCTTCTCCTGGCTCTGGCGGACGAGTTCGAGTGCCTTTAACACCTCGCCCCGCGCGCGCATGAGCGGCTCCCACCGCTCTTCCAGCGCCTCGTCGCGCCGCGCGGCGTCGGCCTCGGGCAGGGACGCCAGGTGGATGCTCTCGCCGTGTAGTTTCGGCGTCAGTTGATAGGCCTCTTCCGCCGTGAAGGGCAGGATGGGCGCCATCATCCTGAGCAGCGCGTCCAGAACGTCGTGCATGGTGCTGACGCCCGACACCCTGTCCACGTCGTCGGGCAGCGAGATGTAGAGCCTGTCCTTGAGCACGTCGAGATAGAACGAGGACAAATCGACCGCGCAGAAATTGTTGAGCGCGTGGTATACGGCGTGGAATTCATAATCGGCGTAGGCCTGCCGCACGCGCTCGACGAGCCTGTCTAGGCGGCCGATGACGAGCCTGTCGATCTCCATGCGCTCGGACAGCGGAACGGCGTCCTGCCCGGGGTCGAAACTCTCATAGTCCCTCAGATTGCCCAGCAGGAAGCGGCACGTGTTTCTCATCCGGCGGTAGGCCTCCGCCATGCGGTCCAGAATCTGCGGGGAGATGCGGATGTCTTCCCTGTAATTCTCCCCCGCCACCCAGAGCCTTAATATCTCAGCGCCGTATTTCTTGATGATCTCCTCGGGCGCAATCGTGTTCCCCAGGGATTTGCTCATCTTCTTGCCCCTACCGTCCACCACGTAGCCGTGGGTGAGCACTTCGCGGTAGGGCGCGGCGTCCCTCACGCCGACGGCGGCGAGCAGGGAGCTGTGGAACCAGCCCCGGTGCTGATCGCTGCCTTCGAGATACATGTCCGAAGGCCAGGTCAACTCCTCTCTTTTCTCCAGGACGGCCGCCTGGCTCACGCCCGAGTCGAACCACACGTCTAAAATGTCGGTCTCTTTCCTGAAAGACGCGCCGCCGCATTTGGGGCAGGTGAAACCTGGCGGCAGAAGATCGGCGGGCTGTCTCTCGAACCAGACGTCCGCGCCGCCTTCTTCCATCAGATCGGCCACGCGGTGCGCCACCTCCGCGTCCACGACGACATGGGCGCACCCCTCGCAATGGAAGGCCACGATGGGCACTCCCCAGGAGCGCTGACGCGAGATGCACCAATCCGGCCTGTTCTCGATCATCCCGTAGATGCGCTCCTCGCCCCAGGGCGGCACCCAGGCGACCTTTCGAATCTCCTCCAGCGAGCGCTTTCTCAGATCGCCGTGCTCCATCGAGATGAACCACTGCGGCGTAGCCCGGAAGATGGTCGGCCTGTGGCTGCGCCAGTCGTGCGGATAAGGGTGGGTGTAATCCTCGACCGCGAACAGACGGCCCGATTCGCGCAGGTGCGCGATGATGTTCGGGTCCGCATCGAAGACGAACTGCCCGGCGAAATGCGCCACGTCGTCGGTGAATTTCCCGTCATCCGCTATGGGGCTGTAGACTTCGAGGCCGTATTTGAGGCCGGTCTCGTAATCCTCGCGCCCGTGGCCGGGGGCGGTGTGCACGACGCCCGTTCCCTGATCGAGGGTGACGTAATCGGCCTTCACGACGAGCGAATCGCGCTCCACCCAGGGATGCCGCGCGCGCAAGCCCTCGATTTCACCCCCCCGAAAGCCCGCCACCTTCTCGAAGGCGGCGCTCGCGCCTTCTTTTTCGGCCAGCGATTTTAACTGAGGCAGGAAATGCTCGTGAAATATCAGCAACTCATCCCCATGACGGAATACGCCGTATTCAAGCGTTTCACTGAACGCCAGCGCCAGGTTGGCGGGCAGCGTCCAGGGCGTCGTCGTCCAGATGAGAACGCTCACCGGGCGGCCTCCCGCGGCCTCGCCCAAGCCGGGAATCTTCTCCGTCCAGCCGGGGAGTTGATCGTCTGCGACGGGGAACTTCACGTAGATGCTCGGCGTGGTGACGTCCTCATACTCCACTTCGGCCTCGGCCAGCGCGGTCCTCAAACCCGGCGCCCAGTGCACGGGCTTCAGACCCAGATACACGCCGCCCCGTTCGATGAAGCGCGCCAGCTCGCGCACCGTGGCCGCTTCGTAGTCGTAGCTCATGGTGAGATATGGCCGCTCCCAGTCGCCGAAGACGCCCAGGCGCTTGAACTCATCCCTTTGGATGTCGATGTATTTCTCGGCGTATTCGCGGCACATCCTGCGCTTCTGCACCTCGTCGATTTCGAAGCGCTTGCGGCCGAGTTCCTTGTCCACCTGATGCTCGATGGGCAGCCCGTGGCAATCCCACCCCGGCACGTAGACGGCGTCGAAGCCGGCCATCTGCTTCGATTTCACCACCACGTCCTTCAGAATCTTGTTCAGCACCGTGCCCAGGTGGATATGCCCGTTCGCGTAGGGGGGGCCGTCGTGAAGGATGTATTTCACCCGGCCCTGCGACGCGTCCCTGATCTTCTCGTAAACCTCCTGCGCCTCCCAGGCTTCGAGCATCTGCGGCTCGCGCTGCGGCAGGTTCCCCTTCATGGGAAACGAGGTCTTGGGCAGGTTCAGGAGTTCCTTGTAGTTCGTCGTCATTTTTCTCTCATTCAACCTCTACGCTTGATTCACCGCCGATACGGGCGCGGCGGGTATGCCCGCCGCCTCCCTCACGAGACGCATCGTCTTTTGCGCCTCCGCCCTGGCCTTGGCGCCGCCTTCGGCCAGAACGCCTTCCACGTAGCCGACATCCTGCTCCAGGCGTTTTCGCTCCTCCCGATACGGCGCGAAATACGCATCCATCTTCTCGAAGAGAATCTGCTTCGCGTTGCCGTAGCCGAAGCCGGGCGTCCGGTATTTGTCTCTTAAATCCTCCTGTTCCGCCTCGTTCGCAAAGAGTTGGTACAGGGCGAACACGTTGCAGGCGTCGGGGTCCTTGGGTTCTTCGAGCGGGGTGGAGTCGGTGACGATGGACATCACGCGCTTTCTCAAGCGTTTGCCCTCCTCGAATATCTCAATCGTGTTGCCGTAACTCTTGCTCATCTTCTGGCCGTCGAGGCCCGGCACCCTGGCCCCTGCGTCGAGCCTGACGGCGGGCAGGGGGAAGATTTCCCCATAGGCGCTGTTGAAGGCCAGCGCCATGTCCCGCGTCATTTCGAGGTGCTGCACCTGGTCTTCTCCCACGGGCACGACCGTGGAGCGGTAGATGAGTATGTCGGCGGCCATGAGCATCGGGTAATAGTAAAGCCCCATCGAGGGGGTGATGCCCCGCGCCACCTTGTCCTTGAACGACGTGGCGCGGTCCAGAAGCCCCTTTCCCGTGACGGCGGAGAGCATCCAGGCGAGTTCGTTCACCTCGGGCACGTCGGACTGGCGGAAGAAGACCGCCTTTTCGGGGTCCAGCCCCAATGCGAGATAGTCCATCGCCACGGCAAGCGTCTGCTCCGCCAGCAAATCCCTGTCCTGCACCGTCGTCATGGCGTGGTAGTTCGCGATGAAGTAGAAGGCCTCGGCCTCGTCCTGGAGCGCGATGTGCTGTTTGAGGGCGCCGAAATAGTTGCCCAGATGCAGTTTCCCCGAGGGCTGCACGCCGGAGAGAAACCGCGTCGGCCGGTTCTTCTCGTTTTGGCTGTCCGTCATCCAAGTTTCCTTCATCCGCACGCAGGCAAGAAACCCGCTACGCCAAACCGAAGATTCTGAGAAGATTTAACACAAAAACCCCTTCGACCCTAACCAGAACGACGAAAATCGGCATCATGATCTTGTGGAAAACGCCCAGCAGCAGCAAGCCCAGCACGATGAAGAACCCGAACGGCTCGCTGCGCGAGTATTGCCACGCCAGTCTTCTGGGCAAAAGCCCCATGACGACCCGCCCCCCGTCGAAGGGGAGGATGGGGATCAGGTTGAACGCAGCGAGCGCGGTGTTGATGGTGAAGCTCGCCTGCAGCATCAACGTGAGCGGCTCGCCCACGAAGGTGTAGCCCAGGCCCGAGCCGCGCAGCAGAGAAAACAGAAAACCGCTGATGATCGCCAGGATGAAGTTCGTCGCCGGTCCCGCGAGGGCCACCCACATCATCCCGCGCCTCGGGTGATGGAAATTGCGCGGGTCCACCGGCACGGGCTTCGCCCAGCCGAAACCCACGCCCCCCACCATGGAGACGACGAAGGCGAGCGTCCCCAGCGGGTCGAGATGCACGATGGGGTTCAGGCTCAGGCGGCCCAGCATGCGCGCGGTGTTGTCGCCCAGCTTGTCGGCCATCCAGCCGTGCGCCACCTCGTGAAAGGTGAGCGCGAGCAGAATCGCCGGCACCGCGATCAGCAACTGCTGGATGAAATCCGAGGAGAACAAGGCAGTCCCTTACCCCGTCAAGAGAGGCGACAATGAACGGGCGACGTGAACCTTGAAACCTACAAAACCAGGCGCCTCACGCCGCGAACCCGCCGGATTCTAGGGGCTTAGGCGAAGAGGGTCAAACCCGCGGCGCGCCGTGAAACACACGTCCCGCGGCTATCTCGCCTCGCCGAACGAATCGTAGAAGAAAATCTCGGCGGGGTCCTTGCGCGCGGGCGGCTTGTTGTCCTTGGCCTGCACGTCGGGATGCAGGTCTTCGGTCTTGCCCGGATACCCCACGGCGAAGAGCGCCGCGACGCGGAACGGCTCGGGGATGCCGAAGCTCTCCAGCACCTTCGGCTCGTCCCACCCCGCCATGGCGTGGACGGTCAGCCCGAAATCGCTGCCCTGGAGCAGGAGATTCTCAAGCGCCATGCCGACGTCGAGCAGGTAGCGTTGCTGCCCGAAACGCTCGGGCTGCTCCTCGGGGTTACCGAGGATGATCATCTTGAGCGGGGCCGCGGCCGCCCACTGGCGGTTCCCCTCGTTCAGGCATTCGTTGAACTTCGCCTGCGCCTCTTCTGATTCCACGACGATGACGCGCCAGGGCTGGCGGTTGTTCGAGGACGGCGCCCAGCGGAACGCCTCCAGCATGGCTTCGAGCTTCTCTGCCTCGGGCGGCACGCCGTTGAAGGCGCGCAGGCTTCTTCTGTTCTTGATGAGCGGGTGCATCCGTTACTTCCCTCCCTGGGAAAAAGAATTATTGCGAGAACAACACAGCTATTTATACCGAACACGAATTGCAGACAACTTCTTCATCAATCTCATCGACCATATATTTCAATTTCACTTTGCTAGACATCAATACGAATCGATGCCTATATTAAACGCAACATAGCCACCACGCCTCTCTCAATGATGCTCCTTGATGATGCGGACCTTGGTGGCTTTTTTTCTTGAGTGTTGGACGTGTTAATGCTTGCAACCTACTAAAAAGAGTTACTGTCAAATCCGGTGTAAGGACTAAATTGAAAAAAGCGGCGTATTCTATAGTTTGGCAAAATGAATAGCTCATACTGACGAATTCAACTTTGGCGCTCGGAAGCCATAAGTTGAAATACCCCTTGAAGATTGCCGACATACGCTTTCAGCGTATCGTTCAGAAGTCTGAGTGGAGGCGGCAGAAACACGACCAGCCTCCATTCCCTTTCATAGGCGTAACACGCAGGCTTGGCGTAGTGTTTGCGATTCCAGTCTTCTAATGGACTCGGAACTGATTCGAGTTCTTCCTTTTTGTCATATTCAACCCGGCGCCAATCGATACTGGTCCCCTCCGGAAACCGGCACACAATGCGATTCCGCAATTCGTCCGGATGCATCACCTTCAAAACGATGGGGCCGAATTTTTCTTTTAAAGGCAACTCACTAAAACTCAGAATGAATGCCGGAAAAATAGGATTTTTGTCACCGACGTCATGATGCAGTATTTCGCCGACCCTGTAAGATCCTATTCCTTCCATAGGATCGCGGCCCGATCCTTCTTTCTCCCGAAAATATTTTAACGACCGGAACCACAGAATTCCGTCAAGATGGTTTCTCATGGCTGCCTCACACTTAAGTGCTCGGTAAAGCGTCGGGATGCTCGTCATTCAGCAGCTCTCTTCGGAATAAAGTTTGGAACAGAGTACACATTGCGATTTTTGAGTATTGAGGCAAGCATCCACATTGGGAGGCAATTCAATTGATGATTGCCAGAATCATGACTTAAAACACAGCCAAACATGTTTCACTATCCAAAAACAACAGTAAACCCCTGTGGGAGCGTCCAGTATGATTCCACATTTTAGCCACATATTGTAGTCAAACTAAGATTCAGCCAGAAGTATTCATTCACAACCCTCGAACCGCGCGTCGCGCCAGGCGACGGCGGCGCGAAGACCCTCGGTTCGCGCGATTTCGAGGAAGCGGGCCTTGTCCTCCGTTCCCCTGCCCTCGATCATGAGGTCCAGATCGAGCGCGGCCTCGAGCGCGCGGCCCATCCCCATGATCTCATACGCGCGGTTGAGCGCCAGCTTGGTGGCGCGCAAGAGGCCCTGGTCCACAAGCGTCATCTTCTCCGCCAGGGAGAGGGCCGTATCGAGCACCTGGGCTTCGGGCACCACCCGGTTCACCAGCCCGATGCGATGGGCCTCAGCCGCCGGAATCCCGTCCTCCCCCGTCAGGATGATCTCCTTCGCCAGCTTGGGGTTGGTGAGCCAGGGCAGGAGCATGACGACGATCCCCGCGCCGAACTTGAGCTCGGGCTCGCCGAACACGGCGTCTTCCGCCGCCACGGTGACGTCACACGCCAGCGCAAGCTCGCATCCCCCGGCCAGGGCATGCCCGCGAACGGCGGCGATAGTGGGTTTGGCGAGATTCCAGAAGCGCATGACGGCGTCGAAATCCTGCCTGAGCGCGCGCCGCCACTCGGCGTAGCCGACCGGCGTGTTCTCCGCCTGTTCTTTCAAGTCGAACCCTGAGGAGAACGACTTGCCCTCCCCCGTGAGGACGGCGACGAATATGGCATCCTCCGCCTCGATGAAATCGCAAGCCTCGTTCAACTCGCGCAGCATGACGCGGTTCATGGCGTTCAGCCGCTCGGGACGGTTCAGGCTAACGAGCGCGACATGGCTGTGCGCCTCGAACAACAGCGTCTCGAAAGCGGGTGTGTTCATCAGGTTTTATTCCTCGACAGAAACGCCAGAATCGCCGCAGCGGAGGCTTCCGGGCGTTCGGAGTAGAAATGGTGGCCCGTATTCTCGACGATTACGAGCTCCGCCCCCGGAATCCGCCCGGCCATGAGCCTTGAATTCTCCGTAGGCACGAGAACGTCGGCCTCGCCCGAGATGACGAGCGTGGGCAAGTTCAGATTCCTCACCTCTTCTGAAACGTCGAACGCCGCCATTCCCTGGTTGCGCCTTTCAATCTCCTCTTTGCTGATGGGAAAGCGGCGCTTGAAGCCGTCGTAGAAGGCGACTACCTCGGGGCGTTCGTCAATCGTCTCGGGATGGAAGAGCGTCTCCAGGGCCGCCCGGCGTTCCTCTTCCGTGGCGTCGGGCGCGCCGCCACGCGCGCGCGTCTCGCGAACGCCCGGAACGGGCGCGACCTTGTCGGCTCCTCCGAAGTGAGAACACGCGACGATGAGGCTTTTTAGTCTATGGGGGTGTTTCACCGCGAAGGAGAGCGCGATGGTCCCGCCGTAGGAACCGCCCATGAGATGAAACGAGTCGAGACCGAGACCGTCAACCAATCCCAGGAGGTCTTCCGCCATGCGCGCAGGCGCGCGGTCGCCGTCGTCATGATGCGCCTTCGTCCTGCCCGTCCCCCGGTTGTCCGGCATGACGAGGCGGTAATCCGCGGCGAGAAGCCCGCGCAACTTCCCCCAGACCTCCACCGTGGCCGTCAGGCCGCCCACCATCACCAAAGGCTCGCCCGCGCCTTCTTCTTCGTAATAAATTTCGAGCTTTCCGCGGCTCTCGACTTCCAGCGTCGCCACCAGATACTCCTATCCCGCCCTACGGGGGTTGTTGAAAAAGTCCCCCAAGAGGGAATAATGCCCCAAAGAACACCGCCGAATGCGGGAAGATGGTTTTGCTCCTCGCTTTTGCTCGTCATTCCGGCAATCATTCTCGCCCGATGAGGAAGAGAATGCGGAATCCAGAAATGTCCCCCGTGGGACATTTCACCTTGCCTTTTAGACTTTGCTCTTCGCCTTCTCCCATCCGGGCAGTGAGAACATGAAATGCCGGATCGCCTTGATCCTCATCGGTTCTGGATTCCGGCCTTCGCCGGAATGACGGCGGTGGACAATTCCGATCGAGGAGGGACTTTTTCAACAGCCCCTTACGCGCCCAGCTTCTCGGCCATCCAGTCCGCCATGTAGCCCACGACGGGGGCAATGTAGTCCATGTGGCAATGCTGGGAGCCGCCGTCGGTCCCCTTGTAGACCCGCAAGGTCTTGTCCTTCGAGCCCGCCGCCCTGTAGAGCGATTCCGCATCCGCCAGCGGGATTTGCTGATCGTCCTCCCCGTGCACGAGCAGGAAGGGGCACTTCATCCGCTGCACCACGCCGTCCAGCCGGAAGCCCTCGAGTTTCTCCAGGCCCTCTTCCGCCGTCTTGACGTTGAAGCTCCACGCCAGGTGATTCCCCGGCGAGGGAAGCTGAATCCTGAACGCCGCATCGATTCGCCTCTTCCATATCGCGTGGTAGTCCCAAATCGCGCCGTGGGCGAGACACGCCTTGAAGCGGCGCTCCATGCCGGCGGTTCTGGGCGCGTAGTATCCCCCCAGGCTCGACGCCATGATGCCCGCACGCTTCGCGTTCACATCCTTGCGCTTCTCCAGCCAGTCGAGTATTGCCGAGCCCGCCACCTCGTAGTCGTGCCTCAGATATATCTTGCGAAAGCGGATGGCCTCGCCCACGCCCGGGCTGTCGACCACCACCACGCTCATGCCGCGCCGGGCGAGTTCGCGCGCCGAGATGACCATGGGCGATTCCTTGGTGCCGTCGAAACCTGAATACAGCACGACAACAGGGGGTCTCGATTTGCGCGTGTTCTCCGCATGGACGAAATAGCCGGGCAAGGATTTGCCCCCCTCGAAGGGGATATCGACGATCTCCGCCCTGGGACTGTCGTTTAAGCGGATGTAGCGCTTGAAGCTGTCGATGGATTTCCGGTAGACGCCCTGCGAAGCATTGTCCTTCGGGAAGCGGAAGCGATCCGCCATCTGGTGATAGGTGGAAGAGCGGCAGAAATGGCCCGCCGCCGTCAGGGTCTTGCCGCGCCGCTGCGCCGCCACACCCATCGCGCGAATGCGGTCGCCCATGCGTTTCCACTCCTCGTACCAGAGTTCGTCGTTGCCGACATCTTTATCGAGATTCCGGCAGACCTCGAAAATCTCCGCCGGGTCGGCACCGCCGCCCGCCACGCGCATCAGGCCCATGGAGGTGATGAACGACCAGCGATAATTGTCTGGGAAATAGGTGAACCAGGGAATCTTGCGAACCGCTTTGACGACCATGCGCGCTCTCCTCGTATGTCGATATGTGGAACCGCTCCCTTTGATGATGCGGCCAAGTATACGCGAGATGATCCTCTTCTTGGAATCGGGTTATGATTCGCAGGTCTTTTCCGGCTATGGTCTTTTCAGCGCATCACACTCAGGGAGTTTATTAGGGTACCGTTCCCGCTTTCCCACAAGCGTAGCGAGCAACCCTTATCAATTATCCATCACTATAGAGGAGTCATACATGCCATTTTACAGCACCGAGACCATCGAGAACGTACAGCTCCGCACGGGAAACCCGGGCGAGTACAAGCCCCTGGCCGGGGAGTTCATGAAGGCGGGCGTCGTCACCTACCGAAAGGGTACGGGCTCCAAGCCCCACTGGCACAACAACGAGGAGCAATACATCTACGTCATCGAGGGCAAGCGCTACATGCGCCTGGGCGATGAGGAGCGCATCATCGGCCCCGGCGACATCGTCCACATCCCCCGGGGCACGCTCCACGGCGGCAGGACGCTCACCGAAAAGGCGGTGATGTTCGTGGCGAAATCCCCCGCCGAAGACCCCGACCTGGGGGCCGACCACCATTACCCGGACGATCTGGCCGACATCATCGCGCACCTCGACGCCAAGGCGGAGGAGCTTTACGGGAAGGTGTAGGGTGGGGTCGCAATAAGAATTACTCCCCCTTGGGGGGTTGTTGAAATACCCTTCTCCGCCTCATCCTGAGTAGCGGCGAAACCGCGTATCGAAGGATGCCCGCTCTCCCCGGCGCGAGGCGTTCGACTCCCCCCGCCCTTCGGCAGGCTCAGGACAGGCCCCTTCGATACGCCGCCTACGGCGGCTACTCAGGGTGAGGAAAGAAGCGTCGTCGGTTTGCAGGGGCCGTTCGCGAACTGCCCCTGCTATCGCGTTCTGTCCCTGCGACAGCGATTCGCTTGCCGGAGCAAATCATCGGGAGGCGAACCAACCACCGCGCGATATGGCTTTGATATCGAGCCGCCCTCACAGCCGCCGGCGCAGGGCGACGTGCAGGCCGATGTCGGGCGCGGCGTCCCGCGCGCCGTCGTCTTCGGTGACGGCGATTTCGAGCGTCGTGCGCTCATCCAGTTTCAGCGCGCCGCCGAAACCCAGCATGACGCTCGGGTCCGAGAGCGGAGACACCCCGGATGAGCCGTAAGCCGAGGAATGGACGTCCACCTGCACCGTCAGGGTGAGGCGCGCCAGGGGCCGCCAGGTTACGCCGAAGCGTCCGAAGGCGACGAACTCACGGTCGAACCCGGAAAGATTCTTCGGCGCCTGCGCGAGGGTCGCTCCCAGGGTGGCGGCGTAGAGCCAGCGGCGCGAGTCGGCGGACCCCGGCAGCGCGCCCGATGTCTCCGCCCAGAGCGAGGCCGAAAGACCGCCCGAACCCGTCAGCGAGTCCTCATCGCCGGTCGGCAGCCTCACGGCGGCCCGAACCGCCAGACCGTCATTCGAAAAAAACCGCCCCGGCGGCGCATAGCCCACGCCGAGGCCGACGTCCCCGAGCGAGAGGACGTTCTCGCGGATATCGGCATGGGTCCGGGCGCCGTCGCGGTGGAAGAGGATCAACCTGTCGTACGGCGCCTTGTCCCTGTCGTTCTGGGGCAGGCCGAAAAAGTCGTGCCAGTCAACGATGAACGAGTCGAAAACGCCCGCGCGATGGGCGACGAGGGGCATTTCGACGAACCACTCCCAGCGGTCCCGGAACCCGCCCCGCAGGGCGAGCGCCAGCCTGTACGTCTCGCCGTCGATCAGGACGCGCTCGGAACCGGATTCCTCCCCGACGAAGTAGGAGGCGATATCCGTCGAGAGGAGCAGTTCCTTGGAACCCGGCGCCAGGAGGCGCGCGCCGAAAGAAGCGGGCGCGGCGTAGATGAGATGAAACGGATGGAGGTTCACCATGCGCAGCGGCTCGGCGACGGCGCCCCACTCCGATTTTTCCCCGACTCGCTGGGCGGCAGCGACGCCCGATGTGAAGACGCACAAAGCGAGAACGAAAACCAGGCCGGCAAACCGCCCGGAATCGACCCGCCACGGTGAACGATTGACCTTCGAGCGGCTCGAATCGTCTTTCAAATTGCTTCTCCTTTCGTATGACGCATCCATTTACAAACCGCGCCTCGACCGGCCCCACACACTCCTTCGCCGCAAAATCCGGCCGGCATCATCAAGCGCATCGGCACCGTCCCCCGCAGGGACAGGTCGCGACCCGTCCCTACGAAAAATATCCGCCTCGTATCAGAACGGATCGTCGGGCGGCGGGGCGTCGGGCGCGGCTTCGCCCGCGGCGACTCCCTTGAGGCTCCAGGTGGTGTCCTTGACGTAGATGGCCTCGACCTCCTCGATCATCTCCGCCGCGTGGACCTCGTTGGCCGGAATGTGGATGACGTCGCCCGGCCCCAGCTCAAACACCTCGCCGCCCATCGTGAACTTCTGCCTTCCGCGCATGATGTAGATGAACTGCTCGCAGGCGTGGTAGTGGGGCTTCGCCTCCGTGCCCGCCTCCCAGATGCGGTGGCAGAAATACATCCGCTCGCCCTTGATGCTCTCCCCGTGGCCCGAGGAGAGGCCGGGGTTCTGCCGCACGTCCCTCAAGTCTTCGAACCGGTAAACGGGCATTTCATGCTCCTTGTTATCTAGTCTTCATCTTTATCAAACGCTATTTCTTGGCCTTGCGGCTTGCCTCACGCACATAATCGTATAATTCAATATCATCCGATTCGAGCGCCTCAATTCCTTTATCCGTAATCTCCCAAATATGTTCTTGAGTTCCCTCTATCTTTCGACTTCGCAAATGTCCTGACTTTTTATAATCGGTGCGTGTGATGAGCGCCTCCAATACACGCTCTTTTATTTCACTCCCAGTGAGAGGCCCTCTGCTATCAAGCATGACAAGCACGGCATACATGATCTTGGCATCAGTAACCCTGGTGCTCTTGGCCATACCCCGGACTCTCCTTTCTCACAATGACGCGCTCAATCACACCCCCGCACCTTGCGGATAAACGCCGCCACGGCTTGCCCTATTTCATCGGGGCAGTCCTCCTGCCCGTAGTGGCGGGTAGGTATGGTTATCTCCTCCTGGTTGGGCCACTCCCGGCAGAAGTCCCGCGCGGCCCCCGCCAGCGCGTGGCCGTACTCGCAGTTGATGAAGAGTTTGGGCAAGTCCTCGCTCGCGCGCAGAAAATCGCTGTAGCGCTTCACGATCTCGTAGTTGTCGCGAGGCTCGCCCTCGAAGGGAATCTCGCACGCCCACTGGTGGGTCTGTCTTCTTTTCCGGGGATCCCGGGTAGGCGCGCGGTAGGCCTCTTTTTCCGCCGCGCTCAGATCGCGCACGACCCCCCGCTCGAACAGCATGGCCTCGACGAAGAAATTATCCTCCATCACCATCGCGAGACCCCCCTCGCCACGCAGCGTCTTGAACTGCGCGACCCTGTCCTCGGGCATGTCCGTCCAGAGGCGCGGGCGCACCATGGACTCCATATAGGCCAAGCCGATGGCCTGCTCCGGGAACCGCGCGACGCGGTTGAACCCCAGCGCCGCGCCCCAGTCGTGGAGCACGAAAAACGCATCTTGCGTCGCCCCCACCCCCTCGAACCAGGCGTCCATGTAGGGGATGTGGTCCCGGTAGCGGCAGCCGCCGCCCGGAATGTTGTCCGACTCGCCGCTGTTCATGAGATCGGGCGCCAGGCACCTTCCTAACCCTTCCAGGTGGGGGATCACGTTCCGCCAGAGATAGGAAGTCGCCGGGTTGCCGTGCAGCAAAACGATGGGCGCGCCCTCCCCGACTTCGATATACGCCATCTCAGCGTCGAGCACTTTGACGCGCTTTCTTTGATAGGGGTCATCAGGCGAGACGGGACTCATGGATGGCTCCAAAAATCAAGAATCACGACCCAAGGGCGCGCATCGGGGCCTGTTGAAAAAAACCTGCAATGAGGCAATAGGATTCCGCCTTGCCGAAGGGCGTGTAGGGGCCGCATACATGCGGCCCATGACGGGCGGCGAAAAAAGCCGGGTCGCATATATGCGACCCCTACAAAAATAATTTTTTCCTCTCCGGGTTTTTCAACCATCCCTTTTAAGGAGGCGGAACGCCTCACCTCAGTTGGTCGTACCCTCTTCCTGCCTTGGGTCGACGAGTTCCAGCCGCGCGTCTCCCTCCAGCATCCCAACCCGGTAGAGGGTATGCGCCAGAGACTGCGGAGACTTTAATACCTCGACTCGCTTGGAGACACTCAAAAGGAGCCTTATTAAATCCACCATCCGGGCGACGGCGGCGCCGTCTACGAGTTCCAACTCCTCCAAGTCGAGGCTCGTGGCGTCGGCGCACAAGCTCTCGCCTTCCATCGCCTCCAGGACGCGGGCCGCGCCTTCTGAATCGAGATCGCCTGAGAGCGTGAAGCGTTCGCCCGAGACGGATTTTCCGAGTTCATACCTGTGATGCGAGAGCAGGGTTTGTTGCCCGGAGTTCACCGTGAATGGGACTTAATGGGAATGGACGCCCGTGAGCGGGAAATCGATGGGCCTGTTCTCTTTCGCGCTGTGCTCGATCGCCAGCGTCACCTCGAGCACGGTGCGGGCGTGTTCGGGAAGCGCGAGGGAGACGCTCCGGCCCATCGTCACGCGCTCCAGGAACAGCCTCGTCTCATCGCGCATCGGCCCCCAGAAATCGCCCACCAGCCAGTCGCCCGCCATCATGGATTCAAGGAACACGACGTCCGAAGTCATGCCCTCCACGTAGGGCGAGGGCACGCCCTTGTTCGTCGCCATGACGGCGTTTTTGTGCGAATCGTCTATCGCGATGGCCCCCTCGGTGCCCATGACTTCCAGGTCGATGGAGGTGATGTTCGCCGGCCAGTTGTCGGGCAGTATCCACGAGCAGCCGAAGTTCACGGTGCCCCCGTCCTCGAAGGTGAGAATCGCCCACGCCCAGTCCCCGCAGCCCATCGGATGATGCGGGAACACCTTGCTTCCCCCCTGGGCGTAGACGCGCCTGGGTTTTCGGCCCTCGAAATACCACAGGCAGATGTCCACCATGTAGGTGAGCGTGTCGGTGACGGGGCCGGCGTGCGCGGCGCGCTTGTATATCTCCGCCCCGTTGGTGGTGACGTTGTAGAGCGTGGCCCGCGCGGTCTGGAGATGCCCGAGCCGGCCCCGCTGAATCTGCTCCTTGGCGTTCAGGAAGCGCCGCCTCTGCCGCTGCGTGTAGCCGATGAAGAGCTCGGCGCTCGATTTCTCATACGCCGCGAGAATCCTGTCCGCATCCTCCAGCGACAGGGATATCGGCTTCTCGCAAAGCACGGGCTTTCCGAGTTCGAGCGCCCGGCAGACGGCGTCCGCGTGATCGAACTCCGGCGTCGAGACGATCACCGCGTCCACGTCCGGGTGCGCGATTACCGCCTCGTTGTCGCCGGTGTGGAAATCGGCCTGCGTTTCCTCGGCAATCATTTTCGCGCGCGCGGGGTCCCTGTCCGAAAGCGCGAGAAACTTCACCTCAGGCGACCCCGACGCCAAGTGCGCGCGCAGTCTCCCCATGCGTCCCGAACCCACGATTCCCAAACCGATCTGCTTCATCTCATCATCCCTGAAACGGCAGTTCGATGACCTCGCCGCCCCGGCGGGCGCTCTCTTCCATAGCGAGGGTGAGCTCGAGCACGGCGCGGCCCGTCTCCGCGTCGCAAAGCGGCACGTCCTTGCCGGTGGTGACGCGCTCCAGGAAAAGCCTCGTTTCGTCTCTCATCGGCCCCACGAAATCGCCCACCGCCCAGTCCCCCGGCATGGCGGAACCCAGGAAGGCGACCTCCACCGAGGAATCGGGCGCATAAGGCGAGGGAACGCGCTCGTTGCCCACCATCATCACGTCCTTGTGGCCGTCGTCGATGCGGATGGCGCCCTCGCTCCCGAAGATGTCCATGCTGATGGTCGCCACCGTGGCGGGCCAGTATTCGGGCAACGCCCAGTTGCCGCCCAGGCACGCCGCCGCCCCGTCCTCGAAGGTGACGACCGCCCAGCCGTAATCCCCCATCCCGTCGGGGTGATCGTGAAACACCTCGCTGCCCGCCTGCGCGTAGACGCGGACCGGCTTTCTGGGCTGGAAGAACCACAGCGCCATGTCCGCCATGTAGGTGATCTCGTCCGTGAAGGGGTTCGCGTGCGGGGCGCGCAGGTAGACCTGGCGCGCCGTGGGGCGCGTGTTGTAGATGGTCATGCGCGCGGTCATCACCTCGCCCAGGCGGCCCGCGTCGATGTGCTCCTTGATAGCGAGGAATTTCCGCCTGATCCGCTGCGTGTAGCCGATGTAGAGTTCCGCCCCGCCCCTGGCCTTCGACTCCATGATCCTGTCCGCATCGGGCAGCGTGAGCGCGATGGGCTTTTCGACCAGCACGGGCTTTCCGGCCTCTAACGCCATGCAGATGGCCTCGGTGTGCTCGCCCTCGGGCGTGGAGACGATGAGGGCGTCCACCTGGGGGTGCTCGATGACTTCGCGATTATCCGAAGTATGAAAGGCCGCCTCGTTCTGCTGGGCCACGGCTCGGGCGCGTTCTGCGTCGATGTCCGATATGGCGAAAAAGTTCACCACCGGCGAGGTCGCCGCCAGATGCGCGCGGAGCGAGCCGATCTTGCCCGCGCCGATCAGGCCGATGCCGACCTCTTGCTTTTGAATCACCATATCGGGTTTCTCCCTGAAGTCCGGCGAATCCTACATTCCCGCCTCGCCCTCCGCAAGGCGCGCAGGGCTGCTTCGAGAGGTTGTTGAAAAAACCGGCAAGGGCCTTGCAAGCAGAGGGTTTGTAGGGACAGGCCCCCGTGCCTGTCCCTGTGAAGCGTAGCCACGGGGGGCAGGGCGGCTATCGGGGGCCGCCCTGCTACGGGGGAACGCGCTTTTGATCGTCATTCCGGCGAAAGCCGGAATCCAAGGACTTTGCATTTTGTTCTTTAGCCGTCATTCCCGGCGAATGAAAGAGGAGAGGGAATGCCTCGAATTATCCACCTCATCGGCTCTGGATTCCGGCTTTCGCCGGAATGACGGTGAGTAATTTCGATTTGAACTGGAAGGAATCTCCCGTCAGGACAGGCACGGGGGCCTGTCCCTACGTTAAACCACCCCGAAGGATAGGTTTCACTCCCCCTGCCCCGGTTGACTCCATTCGCCAAATCACGGAATCAGACTTTTTCAACAACCCCTCGAACGAAGTAGGCGCGATGGAACGTACCCCGCACTCTCGAAAAGCGCCTCGCCTCTCAGATCATCCCGCCGACGAAACCCTGCCTGCGCGTTCTGGCGACCGGCTCGATACGCGCTTTCCGAGAGCGGCATTCCCGGCAGCGCAGGAGGGGTTCCAGGTCTTCCACGCGCATTCCGCGATGCGCTTTTTCCGTCCCCGGCCGGGCCAGGAGTTCGGCGGGTTCCAGGGCCGTCTCCCGGCCGCAGACCCCGCATACCGCGATGAAATACCAGTCTCCCCCGGCGTAATCGCCCAGGCAAAGCGCCATTACTGGAAATCCTCCAGCCGGGGAACGCGGCCGTACGCAATCTTGGCCCCCGCGTAGCCGCCCGGAGGCGCGCACCCGCCGTAGCCGACGACGGTGCGCGCGTAGCGGCCGTTGATCGCATCGACGGCGGCGTTCAGCCTCGCCAGCCGGCGCCCCTCGTCCGGCTCATCGAGAGGCAGTTTTATCTGCGCTTCATCCGAGGGAGCGAGGCGGTCGAACGAGACGGCGATACGGAACAGCGCGGCCCGGCTCCGCGCCGCGGCGAGCGCGGCCCAGAGCGCCGAGAGGGCGTCCAGACAAGTCAGATCGTCGTTCGCTCTCGGGACGGGCGCCGAGGACGTCCAGGAGGGCGCATCGAGACACTCGGCCGACAGGGTGAGCCTCCGGGCGAGAAACCCCTCCCTGCGCAGGCGACGGGCCGCCTTCACCACCAGTTGCCTGGCCATCGGGCGGGCGGCCCCCGCGCTGCGCTCCCCCGGCGGCAGGACCCGGCCGTGGCCGACCGAGCCGCGCTTCGTCACCGGCGGCTCCACGTCGTAGCCGCGGAGCGCGTACCAAAAGCGCGCGCCGTTCACACTGCCCCAGATCGAACTCAGCCGCCCGGGTTCACTGTTCCAGATGTCCTCGACCGTCGCCATCCCGCTCCGCTTCAAGCGCGCGCGCATGCGCCTCCCCACTCCGGGCAATGCCTCCAGCCCGAGGCGGAGCAGAGGACCCGGCAGGTCGCCGGGAAACAGCACCGTCAGGCCGTCCGGCTTCTCCAGGTCCGAGGCGATCTTGGCGAGCCACCTGTTGGGCGCGCAGCCGATGGAGCAGGTAATGCGCTCCCCGACGGCTGCCCGCACGCGGCCCTTGATCGTCTCCCCGATCTCTTCGGGGCGGTCCCGGTCCCCCAGGACGGCGGCGAGTTCGTCGATCGAGCAAACGACGTCGACCGGCAGCACGGAGAGCACCGCCGCCACGGCGCGGTGGTGGATGCGGACGTAGAGATCCGGCCGCTGCGGCGAGAGCGTTATCCGGGGGCACAACCGGAGGGCTTCCGCGATCGCCGTCCCCGTCTTGACCCCGAACCGCTTGGCCGCGGCGTTCGCGGAGATGACGCAACTGTTGCGCGCCCCCGCGAACGGCACGACGCCGACGGGGCGGCCGCGCAAGGCGGGGTCCGCCTGCTCCTCGCAGGCCGCGAAAAAGCCGTCGAAATCGATATAGAGCCGCTTCGGTCTGGTTGGTCGGCGCATGGCTCACTCAAGTGAATAAAAAACGAAAATACCACGCGACAGGCAATCCATGCAAGGTGAAAGTCGATGCGCGCGGGGGGTTGCTGAAAAAGCCTGATTTCTTGATCCGGCTTATGTTACCTACCGGGGAGGGAGAAGAACCACTCCCCCCTTGAGGGGGGAGTGAAATTCAAAAGCGCGCACGCAACCCAAAATCGATTTCCGGGACTTTCTCAACAACCACACGGGAGGCCGCCTCCTCTGGCGAAGCGGGCGATAAAACCTTATAGTGCGTCGCCGAACCGCCGAAAACTCGAGAACACCACCGGAGGATTCCCCTTGAGCGCGCAAAACTCACTCGCCGCCGTTTTGCATGAACCGGGACGACTCGAACTCGTGGAGCGTCCCGCGCCCGAGCCGGGGCCGGGCGAGGTGCTCGTCGAAGTCGGCGCCTGCGCGATATGCGGCAGCGATTTCCACCTGATGGACGGCCACGTGCGGCGCGCGAAATATCCCGTCGTGCCGGGCCATGAGCTCATGGGCGTCGTGAGCGGGCTGGGGCCGGGCGCCGAGGGCGTGGAAGTCGGCGCGCGCGCCTGCATCGAGAACCACGTGCACTGCGGGGCGTGCCATTTCTGCAAGATGGGCCGGGTGAACCTTTGCAACGACTCACGCTCCATCGGCATGAACGCCGACGGCGGCTACAGCCGCCACGTCGTAGCGCCCGCGAAGTGCGTGCTGCCCCTGCCGGATGAACTGGACGACGCCACGGCTTCGGTGATGCAGACGCTGGGCACGGGCTACCACGTGGTGATGAACCGCGCGCGGATGGAAGCCGGCGAGACCGCCGCCGTCATCGGCATGGGGCCGGTGGGACTGTGCGCGCTGGCTTGCGCCAAATACGCGGGATGCCGCGTGGTCGCGGTCGACGCGGTGGCGGAGAGGCTCGAAGTCGCCCGCGAGATGGGCGCGGATGAGACGATAGACGTGCGCGAACATGATCCCGTCTCCGCCGTGCGGGACCTGACGGGCGGGCACGGGGCGGACGCCGTGCTCGAAGTCGTGGGAGGCGCTCAGAACAAGACGATGGCCCAGGCCTTCGAGATGGCCCGCAAGGGGGGGCGCATCGTGGTCGTGGGCGCGTTCTCGGTGGATGCGCCGGTGCCGCTCGAGCATCTTCAGCACCTGGAAAAGGAGATTATCGGCTCGCGCGGACATCCCGACACCTTCGAGGTCTGCATCGACCTCGCTGCCCGAGGCGAGTTGAACGTGAAGCCCATGATCACGCACCGGATACCGCTGTCCATGGTGCACCGGGGCATCGAGATGATGCGCGAGCGAAAAGACGGGGCCATCAAGGTGGTGCTGATCCCGAAAGAGACAGGCTGAGCCCGGCGCTCCAGGGATTGTTGAAAAAGCCCCTCAAAAAACAGAGAATGGATTTCTCGATCAGCATAAGCTTATGAATCAGCTCCCTCTTTGAGGGGCATTGGCAACTGATGAAAGGGAAAGAAGCACTCCCCCCTTGAGGGGGAGTCGACGAGGTAAGGGCGTAAGCCCGCAAGCGAGTCGGTGGGGGGAGCAAAACCAGAAAAGCAAAACACAAAAGCGCCCCCCACCGCATCAGCCTTCGCACAAAACGCTCGGCTTCTGCGACTCCCCCTCAAGGGGGGAGTGAAATTTAGCGCGCTCCTTCTGTGGGGTTTTTCAACAGCCCCCCCCCGCGCCAGAATCCGAATCACATTTTCCAACAAAACAATCAACAAAACATCGGCGCAGGGAGAAGAGAGTGAACACGCAAAGAGAAGAAACCATCGGCTTCATCGGCCTGGGCCTCATGGGCCGGGCGTTTTCCAGGAATTTGATCCAAGACGGCTACCGGCTCGTCGGAACGGACCCGGTCGCCGCTGCGCGTGAGGCGTTCGAGGATATGGGCGGCGCCGCCCTCGCCTCGCCGAAGGAGGTGGCGGAAGCGGCGGATTTCGTATTCATCTCGGTGCCGAACTCCAGGATATCGCTCGAATGCGCGCGGGGGGAGGAGGGCTATCTCTCGGCCGATCCGGACAAGAAACCAAAAGCCGTCATCGACACCACCACCGCAGACCCGGACGATACGCGCGAGATGGCCCGGCTGTGCAAGGAGCGCGGCTTCGACTTCATGGAGGCGTGCGTGAGCGGCAACAGCGAGAACGTGACGAACCGCTCGGGCCTCTTCCTAGTCGGCGGGGAGGAGCGCACGCACGGACTCGTGAAGGACATGCTCGGCCGCCTGCTTTCGGATCAGATCCACTGCGGCGGCGCGGGCGACGGCGCGACGATGAAGGTGCTCATCAACTACCTCACCTGCCTGCAGCGCTGCGCCATCGCCGAGACGCTGCGCATGGGTCTGAGAGCCGGTGTGAAAGGGGAACTCCTGCTCGACGCCTTCATGAGAAGCGCCGCCGACAGCAGGCAGCTCAGGAACCGCGGCCCCCGGATGGTGAGCGGTGATTTCTCGAACCCCGTGAGCACGCTCGACGTGCTGACCAAGGACATCAAGCTCGGCCTCGCCCTGGGCCAGAGCGTGGACGCCAATATGCCTCTCGGCGATCTCTGCCTGCCCTTTTTCACCGAGGGACAGGCGCTCGGCTTCGGCCACCTCGACAGCGCAGCGGTGTACAAGGTGTTCGAGGCGCGGGAGGGCTAGCAAGAGACGGTGCGCCGCACCTGCGTCGGTTTCATGAGGAGGGGCGATTTTGCTCGTCATTCCGGCGACTTGATTGGTGGGAGATATCTCAAGAAAGCGGGTGGCTCGCGAGCTTCCCTTCTTCAGGGAAGCTCGACACCCCTGCGGAAAACACGCAAAACCAATACGCTCAACCCGCCAGAACCCTCGAACGCACCTACTCGGGAAGGTCATCGATGGGCCGCATGTCGGCGAGGCGTTTCGTCAGTTTGAAGGTGACGCTCTGGCCTTCCGCCATCCGCACGAGCCGCCCGGCGTCGCCTTCGGCCACCTCCCCCTTGCGCCAGGCGTCGAACCAGATGCCGGCGGGCGATACGCCCAGGCACAACAGATAGTCGTATTCGCGATCCATGCGGATATGGTTGAACTGGAAGTTGCCGCCCCTGTCTTCGGACGCCGTTTTCAATTCGAAGAGTCGACCTCCGATACTCAGATCGGTCGGCCTGAGGCGAGAGCCGCCTTCAGTCTCGATTCCGTTTCGCTCAAGGTAGCGTCGTATGAAATGCTCGCCGATTGCGCCCCGGTTCGTGTTCTCCACGCGCCGGAAACTCTCGAGCGGCGCGTTCGTCCATTTCGACGCCGGAGAATGATCGCGAATGACTTCGAGGAGAAGCTCGACCGCGTTCACGCCGGCGGTTCCCAGACTCTCCCCCCAATCCCTCGTTTCCAGAAAACCAGGAAATAGGAATGGTTCTTTCGCGCGTGCACCTGCTTCACGGCGCGGCTCACGCCGGGCCGGTTGTTCCGCATAATGACGAACAAATCCTCCGCGACGAATCCCATCCCTTCATAGCCCTGCATAATCTCGACGTGGGTGAATCTCTGGCGGTTCGAGCAGACCTCGTCCTGGCACTTCACGACGAGAACGCCGCGCTCGCGCAAGACCCTGCACGCCTCCCGTCCGGCGTCGATATACAGAGCGAGCACGGCCTCGTGGTATTTGCTGCCCGTTCGATTGCCCGAGCCGTTGTTGCGGTAGTGGTCCTCGAACGGCGTATGCGAGCGGTGCGCCGTTCCGCCCGGCGAGTGCATGTATGGTGGGTCGAGCACGACGCAATCGAGCTCCCCGTCCCCGTAGGGCAGGGCGCGGCAATCGACGCCGTCCTGGATGTCGCTCGCCCGGAGATCGTACCTGCCTTCGGGTACGTTGCGCCAGAACACGCCCTTCCCGTAGGTAACGTCGGCGACGATGCTCCCCGGCTTCACGTACAAGTCGAGGATGCGCGGGAATACGCGGTCGTTCCCCTCGGCGGACGCGCTCCAGACGAGGTCGTTCGTCGCATCGCCGTTTCGCACGATGCGCTTGGGCGGCGGCGATAAGGCGCGCGACGCTGAGCCGGACTGCGCTTCAGGCGCCTTTATCGTCCTTGCCTGGGATTGAGCGTCCATAGTGTCTTAACCGACGAGAACGGGCGGGCGTGAAAAAAGAACGAAACTATCTCCAACCTACCGCATGACCCCGTGATTCGTCAAGAACGCTCCTTTTCACGGGTCGGGCGTGATCCCGGCCCCGCTGTTCAAGGCGCTTCACATTTCAGTCCGGCGGATCGCCGCAGCAGCGCCTTCGGACGGCGCGTGATGAGCGGCCATGCAAGAGAAGAATCGACCGCGTGCGCGATGTGATCCTTATCATGCCGTCCCTGTGGGGGTTGCTGAAAAAGCACTGATTTCTAAATTTGTCGTATGCAACCGGCCAACGAGAGAGAAAAATTACTCCCCCCTTGAGGGTTGTTGAAAAAGTCTCAAGAAGCGATTTTGGGTTGCTCGCACACTTTTGAAGTTCACTCCCCCTTTGAGGGGGAGTCGAAGAGGCCGAGCCCTTGGGCGAAGGCCGATTCGGTGGGGGGACATACCACAGAAAAAGCTCCCCCCACCAGTTCGCTTGCGGGCTTGCGCCCTTAGCTCACTGACTCCCCCTCAAGGGGGGAGTGAATTGCTCTCTCGCCGGATGACAAAAACTCTCAAGAGGGGAGTCGTTTCATAAGAATATGTTGATTGAGAAGTCTATTCCCTGTTAGGGGGGCTATTTCAACAACCCCCTGTACGCCTTGCGCGCCCGCTCACGGTCCTGCGGAGCGGGTTATTTGCGGATGTGATAAGCTGGGTCTCGACATCCGGCCCACGCCGCCGCGCCCTGGAGACGAAAACGCTTGCCTGAAATCGAGTATCTCCGGGATCTGGTCATCGTACTCGGGTCGGCGGTCGTGGTCGCAACGGCGCTGCGCCGCGTGGGCGTTCCGTCGATCGCCGGGTTCATCCTCGCGGGCGCCCTTGTCGGACCCACGGCGCTCAGCCTCGTGGACGACACCCACCAGGTCGAAGTGCTGGCCGAGATCGGCGTCGCCCTCCTTCTGTTCGGGATCGGCCTCGAACTCTCGCTCGGCCACCTGCGGCGTCTTTGGAAACCCATCCTGTTGGGCGGCAGCATTCAGGTGACGGCCACTGTCGCGTGCACCGCGGCCCTGGCCGTCTGGTACGGACTCGAAACGGGGCCCGCGGTATTTCTGGGCTGCGTCGTCGCCGTATCCAGCACCGCCGTCGTTTTGCGGGGCCTGTCCACGCGGGGGGAACTGGATTCGCCGCACGGCCGACTGGCGGTCGGCATCCTCGTCTTCCAGGACTTGTGCGTGGTTCCCATGCTCCTGGCGGCGCCCATTCTGGCCGGACAACAGAGTTCCACGCGGGAAATCGCAGTCGCGGCCATCACCGGTCTGGCCATCCTCGCGGGCGTGCTGGTTGCGGCCAGCCGCGTCGTCCCGTATCTGCTCGCGTTCGTGGCCAAGACGAGGGAGAGGGAACTCTTCGTCCTGACCGTCTTTCTCGGATGCTTCGGGGTCGCCTGGGGCCTGTCGCTGGCGGGAATCTCGCTCGCGCTCGGGGCATTCCTGGCCGGCCTGATCGTCGCCGGAAGCGAGTTTCGCCACCAGGCGATGTCGGATCTGATTCCCGTGCGGGAAGTTTTCGCCAGCGTTTTCTTCGTTTCCGTGGGCATGCTGCTGGACGTTTCGGACGTGTTCGAGCATTTCGCGCCGATTCTCGGGTTTCTCGGCCTCATCCTCGTCGGCAAATTCGCGATTGTGCTCGCCATGGGGTTGATCCTGCGAATGCCGCTTCGCGTGGCTATCCTGTCGGCGGCCACATTGTGCCAGATCGGCGAGTTCTCGTTCGTACTGCTGAATGCGGCTTCGGGAAGCGGTCTGCTTGGGGACGAGCTGTCCCACAATCTCCTGGTGGCGATCATCCTGTCCATGCTCCTCACGCCGATGGTTATCGCATTCGGCCCTCACCTGGCTCTCGGCGCGGACCGCGTCCCATGGCTGAACCGGATCCTGGGCGCCGAGCCTCCCGGATTCGACGCCCACGAACCGCACAGCGACCACGTCATCGTCGCCGGATACGGCCGGGCGGGCCGGGACGTATGTCAAGCCGCCCGCGCCGCAGGGTTCTCCTGCATCGCGGTCGACGTGAACGTCGATAACGTCCGCGCGGCAAAAGCGGCGGGAGACCCGGCCGTCTACGGAGACGTCACGCAGAGGGAAGTGCTGGAGGAGCTCGGTTGCGGGAACGCCCGTCTGGTGGTGGTGACGATAAACGACACGCGAGCCACGGAACTTGCGGTCCGCACAATTCGCCGGACGGCGCCTGACACTCCCGTCATTGCGCGCGCCCTCTACGATATAGACGAGGATTCACTGAAGGCGGCCGGCGCCACGAGGGTCATCACGGCGGAAGCCACGACCAGCGCCGTGATCGCCACTGCATGTCTCACGGAACTGGGATCGACAGAGTCGAAAGCTTAGGCCGGGATACTTCGCCTCACCATGATGAGGTTGTTGAAAAAGCCCCTGAAGAGGGAGGAATTGCCGTCATTCCGGCGAATGCCGGAATCCAGAGCCGACGAGGATCATGGCGAGCCAGCCTTTTACGTTCTCACCGATTGGATGGAAAAACAAAGAGCAAAGACAAAAAGACAAAGTCCCTGGATTCCGGCATTCGCCGGAATGACGAACAAAACTGGATTACCTCGACTACCACTGATGGGGGCAAAGCGATGGCGATGAAAAATCCTCCGCATCCTGGCGGAATCGTGAGGCGACAATGCCTCGAACCGCTCGGATTGTCCGTGACGAAGGCCGCCGAGGGTCTCGGCGTCGCGCGCCAGACCTTGTCGGAACTGATCAACGAGCGCACGGGGGTCTCCATCGAGATGGCAATCCGCCTTTCCAAGGCGTTCGGCTCGACGCCGGAGACCTGGCTCGGCCTGCAGATGGCTTACGATCTCTGGCGGGCGCGCGCCCGCCTCGACGAAATCAAGGTCGAGAAACTCGGGGCGGCCTGATGCGACTCGCACCGGCGCGACGAAGACGGGAAAACCGCGCCGGGCGGGCTAGGGGCGGATCTGCAGGGTGAGGATGGTCTCCACCGGCGCGTCGTAGGTGAGTTCGTTGATGTTGAGCGCCGCGCGCGCGTGCCTGCCCCGCTCCTCGCCGAGCACCTCGACGAGGAGGTCGCTCTCCCCGTTCACCACCCAGGGCGCCTCCGTAAAGCCGGGCGCGCTGTTCACGTAGCCTTCGAGGCGCACGGCGCGCACGACGCGGTCCAGGTCGCCCCCCAGGCACTCCTTCGCCATGGCGAGGTGGTTCAGCCCGCACAGGCGCGCCGAGCGGTAGCCCTCCTCCACGCTGACGCCGCCGCCGAGCTTCCCCCGAACGGGGATCTCTCCGTTGTACTGGCCGATGGTGCCGGCGAGGAACAGCACCTCGCCCACCGCCACGCCGGGGATGTAGTTCGCCACGGCGGGCGGGACTTCGGGAAGTTCGATGCCGAGTTCTTCCAGCCTCTTTTCGATGCTCATATTCGCGCTCCATGCCTGATGGGGGAAACGATCCGGGGAGGCGGGCGCGTCCTTCGCGCGGCGCGCCCGCGCCGGGACGATGGTAGCACAACTCCGCTTCCCCTGCGCCCGGATTTTTCGGGGACGGGCGTCCGCGCGCCGGGGCGGGAATCGAGCGCCCCCGAATCATGGCGAGACACGCGCTAACCGCCCGGCGGGTGGACGGAGCGCCCGGCGGTTCCGCGAGGCGGGCGGGCCTGGGCGAGGTCTCTCGGCGGGACGAAGTCGGTGAGAACCGCCGCGCCCTCGCGCAGCGAGGACCAGCGCGCCGCGTCGAGCGCGAACGCGGCCAGGGCGGCGGTCGGGAATTTTTCGTCCATGCGCCGACGCATCGGTTCGGGTCCGCCGCCGCAAATCCCGGCGGCGAGGTCCTCGATCCCCGGGTTGTGGGCGATAAGCAGCACGCAATCGACGGCGGCTTCGACCCGTTCGAGGCGTCCCAGCAGGGCCGCCGCGTCCGCTCCGTAGAGGCCGCTCTCGATGCGCGCGACGGCGTCGCGGGCCAGGACGGGCAGCATCAGGGCCAGGGTCTCGCGGGCGCGCCGGGCGGCCGAGCACAGGATGAGGCCGGGCGACGGGCCGCCATGCGCGAGACGCCGGGCGATCAGCGGCGCCGCGCGGCGGCCGCGTTCGCTCAGCGGGCGATCGAAATCGGCCAGCCCCGGCTCCGACCAGCTCGACTTGGCGTGCCGCAGCAGGAAAAGGGTCTTCATGGCGCCGTCCGCCTCACGATGGTTTCACCCGGTGCGGGCCATTGTCCTTCAGCCGGGAAAGGGCGTCAAACGGAGCGCAGTCAACGACGGCGGCGCTTCTCGTTCCCGTACGGCCGGACAAAAATAATGGCGAAGGTTCGGGAAAACGGCTCTCAAGCGGGGCGAAACGCCTCCCTGCGTTTCATCCGTGGGGCATGGGGCTGTTGAAAAAGCACCTTTAAGGAGGCAAAGGGGCGAACCCGCATGAACCCCGCCCCCCTCGTCGGAACCAACCCCCTATCCCCCCTTGTCGGGGTTGTTAAAAAACCTGTCCCTCTCGGATCAACTACGTTTTACCTGTAGGGGCCGCATACCATGCGGCCCGGCCTTTTCGCCTTCCCAATACGGGTCGCATGATATGCGACCCCTACAATAGAAACGACAATGAAGGCGGTGGTCAATCCGAGCGAAAAGGGGTTTTTCAACAGCCCCTTGTCAGGGGTCAAACGCGAGTGAGGAACGAGCGTTTGCATAAGCCATTGATGAGAAACACATCGGCTCGCAAAACCTCCCTCTTCGGTCGGTTTTGACCCCTGTCAAGGGGGGGTAGGGGGGGTTGCCTTTACCCTGCCAGCGGGGTTTTCAACAACCCCCCATACGGTGGGCTGGCCGCATGACTCGATTTTTTGTTTATCGGGGCGATAATTCACGTAAACGAGGCATAAAACGGCTGAAAAACCAGGGAATTTTCCAGTCGTTTTTACTCTTGAAAAGGGCGGTTCCCGGACCGTTCGCCATTTTTTTCGTCCTCCCACGGAGGCGGCGCGCTTTCACGGCTGCGGGCAAGTCGCCCTGCGAGACGGATGATCCGGCTCCGGATTTGAAATCGACGCCGGGCGTGTTAGGTTGCGCGTTTTGCGCGCGCGCCGCCGGGACAGCCGGACGGGCGCGCCGCGTTTGACCATTGCCCGAGATGGAGGCCGAATCTTCATGAGCCGCGTTCCCGCCACCGATATCCATCCCGGCCGCGGCGCCGTGCTCGCGATTATCGTGGCCGGTTGCCTGATCTCGCTCATCGGATTCGGGATCCGCGGGAGCTTCGGGCTCTATCTCGAGCCGATGACGGTCGCGAACGGGTGGTCGCGCCAGACCTTCGCGTTCGCGATGGCGGTACAGAACCTGTTGTGGGGAATCGGCGTCCCGGTCGCCGGGGCCATCGCGGACCGGTACGGAACCGCGTTCGTGATCGTCTTCGGCGCCGTCGTCTTCGCGGCGGGCGTCGCGGGCATGGCGGCGGCGGAGAGCGGAATCGCGCTCCTGTTGAGCGGCGGCCTCCTCGTCGGCCTCGGGGTCGCGTTCACCTCGTTCTCGCTCGTGCTCGCCGCCATCGCGCGGGTCGTGGGGCCGGAGCGCCGCTCGCTCGCCCTCGGCTTCGGCACCGCGGCCGGCTCGCTCGGTCAGGTGATCTTCTCACCCCTCACCCAGGCGCTGATATCGGGCTACGGCTGGCACGACTCGCTCGTGATTATCTCCCTCGTCACGCTGGTCATGATCCCGCTCGCGTTCACCCTGCGGGGCGCGGGCAAGGCGGTCGGCGAGCCGGACTCGGGCCAGACGCTCGGGGAAGCCCTCGGCGAGGCGATGAGCCATCGCGGCTACGTGCTCCTCACCGCCGGGTTCTTCGTGTGCGGGTTCCACGTCGCGTTCATGGTCGTGCACTTCCCCGCCTACGTCACCGATCTCGGCCTCTCGCCGCACGTGGGCGCCTATGCGATCTCGATCGTCGGGCTGCTCAACATCTTCGGCGCGTTCATGTCGGGCGCCGTCGGCCAGCGGTTCAGCAAGAAGACGAGCCTTTCCGTCATCTACTCGGCCCGGGGGCTGGTCATCCTCGCGCTCCTGACGGCCCCGGCGAGCGACCTGACGATCTACCTGTTCGCCGCGGCGATGGGGGTGCTGTGGCTCTCGACGGTCCCGCTGACCACCGGCATCGTCGCGCAGCTCTTCGGGCTGAAATTCATGGCGACCCTCTCCGGCATCGTGTTCCTGGGCCACCAGATCGGAAGCTTCATCGGCGTGTGGATGGGCGGGGTGATCCACGACCGCACCGGCTCGTACGACCTGATGTGGTGGGCCGCCGCGCTCCTGGCGGCGTTCGCGGCCGTCCTCCATCTGGCCATCGACGAGAAGCCGGTCCCCCGCCTCGCGATGGAGGAGGGCTGAACGCGGCCGGACGGAAACAAGGGGTTGTTGAAAAAGCCTGATTTCGCGATTCGGCGCATATTGCCTACCGGGGAGAGAGAAGAATCACTCCCCCCTTGAGGGGGAGTAGCAGAAGCCGAGCGGTTTGTGCGAAGGCTGATGCGTGGGGGGTCAAACGCGAGTGAGGAACGAGCGTTTGCAAAGCCATCAATGAGAAATACATCGGAACGCAATTCCTCGCTCCTCGCTCGGAATTGACCCCCCACCAACTCGCCTGCGGGCTTCGCCCTTGCCTCGTTGTCGGCCTTCCCGATTAGAGAAGGCCGACCCTCAAAAGGGGGGAGTGAAATTCAAAAGCGTGTGCGCAACTCAAAATTGCTTCCCGGGGCTTTTTAGGGAGTAAAGGGGACTGGAAAAGCAATCCCCCCTTGTCGTCAGGGGAGGTAGGGGGGGTTGCTTTTCGATGAGGGGATCCTCCCGCATCAATCGGGTTTGGTCTGTAGGTCAGACATATATGTCTGACATATCATGCGGCCCATCGCCGGAGGGGCGAAAAAGGCCGGGTCGCATGATATGCGACCCCTACGGAACGAGACGTAGGGGCGGACCCGTGTGTCCGCCCGTCGGTCCGACATAGGACAGGCGCGGAGGCCCGTCCCTGCAACGCCTTTACGCGCCCTTGTTCGCGGGCGGGGTAACGCCGATTTCGCCGCGCAGGAGGCGGCGGAAGGCCGGGCGGCGCCGCATGTCGTGCGACAGGGTGCTCGCGAGGCGCCGCCACGTCACGGAGACGACGCCCTCCGCGCGCTTGTGCGCCTTGCGCGCGAGTCTGCGGTCGCGCTCGATCTGGGAGTCGTCCTGATCGTCGTGGGAGACGACGGGCGGGTCGACGTAGAAGACGTTCAGCCCGTTCTCCCAGAAGCGGGAGAGCGCCTGGTCGATTTCGCGCATCATCCGGGGCGTGTTCTCGATAAAATGGCGCGCCGCCTCGCGCGTGATGACGTAGCCTTCGCTGCCGTAGTCGTGGTAGCGAACCCGCCCGACGCCGTGCCCCGTCTCCAGGCGCTCGCAGGGAATGAAGGCTCTGGTCGAGCGCCGGTTCAGCTTCACGACGTCGAAGGCGAACGGCCTGCGCTCCAGCGCGTCCAGCACCTCGGGAAAGTCCGCCGACAGCCCGGCGTCGTCCTCCAGGACAGCCACGGTTTCGGGACCGTTCTCCACGACTTCGCGCATGATCCGGCGATGGCTCATCCAGCAGGCAATCTCCGCATCGGCCTGGGGCCAGAGGCCCAGCCGCCGCCTGGTTTCCCTGTCGACCATTGAATAGGTCTCCTGCGTGAAGTCCCGTATGTCGGCGGCGGGGTGAAACGCCGCTTCCAGACCGAGAGAGGCGAACTGCTCCTCCATCCGGCGTCTGCGCTCCTTGGCCCTTTCGAGATTGATGACGAACGTTTTCATGGTCGGGTCCCCTCGTGCTCGTGTCGGCGAATCTTTTCCTTAATCTTCGGGAGAATACTGACGCAGATCCTCCCGCAAGTTCAAAGCACCCGGCGGCGCTGGCGCACCAGGTCGAGTATCAGGCGCTCGTACTGATCAACCGAGGCGTCGAAGGAGAACTCCCGCGCCCTGACGAGCAGGGTATCCTCGTCCGGCGGTGAGTCGAGAACGCGCTCCATGGCCGCCGCAAGCGCGGAATCGTCCCCCACGGGCACAAGCGGCCCGAAACGTCCGTCATCCAGTATCTCCGACGCGCCGGCGCGGCAGTTCGTGCTCACGCACGGGCAGCCGCACGCCATCGCCTCGATGAGGACGGTGGGCAGACCTTCATATTTGGAGGAAAGAACGAACAGCGAGGCGCGGCTCATGAAGGCGTAGGGGTTCGAGGCCCAGCCGGGCAGGGACACTTTTTTCTGGATCCCCAGCTTGCGGATCATCTTCTCCAGCCTCTTCCGCCAGCTTCCTTCCCCCAGAATGATCAAGCGGACGTCGCGATTCCGGGAAACCCGCCGGAACGCCTTTAGCAAGGTGGGGAAATCCTTGGCCCGCGCGAGCCTTCCGGCAGCCAGTATGACCGGGGGGCCATCGTCGGACATCCAGGGATGATCGGGAACCAAGTGAGCCAGTTCGGCGATTTCTTCCGTGACGACGGGATTGTAGATTCGGGAAATTTCTTCGCGGGGGAAATTAATTTTAAGGGTGATACTGTCCGCGACGCCGTCCGATACGGCGACGACCCGATCCGCCGTGGGGAACAGAATAGCGTAGAGTTTCCGGAATCTCCGCTTCGTGTGCATGAGAACGATGTGTACGGTTGGGATCACCACCGGATTCAGCCTGGTGAAACAAAGCGCCAGCAGCGTCGCCGATTTCGCTCCGGGGAGCGAGGGGAGAATGCAGTCCGGCCGTTCTTCGTCGATATAGGCGGCCACGGAGCGGGCGTCCTTGAGCAAATCCGTCCGCAGATTTTTCAGTATTCTGGAGCCGAAGCGCCGCGCAAGACGAATGCGGTCACGAAAACCATGTATCCGTTTCTGTTCCAACAAAAAGCAGCGCGCCTCGGGGGGAATTTCATCTTTAAGCGTCTCAATTTTTTCGAATAAAAGGATGTCCACACGATACCCACGTTCAATAAGCCCGCGCGCCAGCCTAAGTACGATACGCTCCGCTCCGCCACCGCCCAAATGAGGAATGATGATGGTGATTCGCAGGGATTTTTCAGGCTCGTTCATTTCCAAATACCTTCAAAAGGCCGGCTTTCTGTTTTTCCATGGCCGGTGAGAGTGATTCGGCTTCAAGGATAGTTTCCAGCGCGTCCTTGAGCATTTCCCGCAGGGAATTTACAGCCGCGTCCATTGAGCGGCCTTCTCCCGTGTAGGGCAATGTCGCATCGCTGACCATGCGAGCGCGAAAATCTTTACCTTCGGCTTCCACGTAAATATGATAATCTTCGTCCATAGCGACCCCTTTCAAAGTGTTTAACATATTGTATGGGAACCGTTATAAAAGAACGGAATTTCTTAGTTTAAGGCCTTTCCTGCCATCTAAGTTGTGACCGCTTCGTGTTTGGTATCTGCCATCACGGTTCCATGCTCTGCACGATAAGCACGCCCGATATCCACCACCATAATGAGCCCTGCGCTCTTTTCCAGTCTCAGATAGGCATTCTTGAAGCGTTTGCAATACCGGAACAACTCTTTGTTGTAGGGGCCATAATTCATGGAGGCCTGAGATTCGGGATCAAGATCGGGGTTCATCAGTTCTGAATATTGATTAGCGAATTCCCGCTCAACGAAACATGGGCAAAGGGTAAACCAAGGGAATCTCATCCTGAATGGGGTATAACGAATTCTCTTGCTTCTCGTTTTGAATTTTTGTCTACGGCTTCTCCAGTGTTTCATGTTGTTCTGGTGGAACATCGTAACCATTTTGGTCCTGCAATCGAGAAGCTCGAATACTTCTTCAGGGTCAACCTTCGCAATCGCCAGCCAATCATCTTCAAGGTGAAGCGCAACTGGAGATGATATTTTCGACCAGAGGTTCTTCACCGCCAGACCGAACCCCGGAATTTCCGGCATGGATAATTCGGCGTCCGGGAAATAGTGCAGAATCATATCTCGACACGTCTCCCCGTCTTTAGTCGTCCCCATGTACGGGTCGATGTTTGCGAATACCTGATGGATTACAAAACCGGGGAAAACGTTTTCCCGAAAAGACTTGAGCGTGAGTTCAAGAAGTTTTGGTCTGCGACCGGAGATCAAGGTAAGGTCAATTTCTGTGATTTCCACGTTGCTTCTCCTTTACTCATCAAACCAGGAAATTCCGTTATTTTTCCCTACCGAGTCTATCCGTCATCTCGTCTCATCTCTTGTCATAAATCGCCGCCGTTCCTTGCGCCCCGCACCTTGCGGTAAAAACATGCGCGCTTGAGAATTTCTTCCCTGCAATGGCTCAGCGCGCGGCTCGGCAGTTTCCAGAAATTCCGTCTCGGCCGGGTACTCTTCGCCTCCTGAAGGAAAGAATGGCCGCCCGCCTCGTTTCCATCGAACACGACCGGCGTTTCCAGGGAGAAGACGTTCAGCCCGTTTTCCCAGTATGCGTGCAGCGTATGGTCGGTGCGGTTTACTATTTTCGGGAAGCGCTCCAGAAGACGGCTCGCCCCTTTTTTCGAGACCACGTAACTCTGCGTCCCCCAGTCCGAAAACTTCGTGATGCCCAGCCGGATGCCCGAATCGACCCTCTTGAGCGGCGCGAAGGGTTTGTCCGTATTGTGCCGGTGCAGAAAAACGAAGTCGAATTCCCAGCCCGAGGCGTAGAGCCGCGCAAGCGCATCGAGCGCGCCGCCGATTCCGGGCGCGAGCGTTACGTCGTCCTCGAAGACGGCGGCGAGTTCATCCTCTCCCGCCGCGACGCCTTCGAGCGCCTTCCTGTGGCTCAAGTGGCAGGCGATCATGCCGTCCGAAAGCGGGCGGCGGCCCTCCCTGTCGCGGGATTCCCTGTCCACGAGGGCCCAATCCTGCTCGTCCAGGTCGCGCCAGTCCGTGGCGTCTAAAATCTCGAATTCGATACCCAAGGCGCCGAACTGACTGCGCATCGCCTCGCGCCGGGTTTCCGCACGCGGCAGATTGATGACGATGCACTTCATCGCGCGCGGCGTGTCAACCACTGTTTCACTCCCTTGTGTTCTTATTTATTTATCAGAATTATTTGTTGAATTCCCAATATTTATACATAATGAATGGCATGTTTTGATCACAGATTTTGGTCGAGCATATTTCGCCTGATAAGACATTATTAAACAAGAAGAAAATGGTTCTAGTATCCGGGTTGAGTGAGAACAAAATTAAATTCATCTCAATCAAGACGATATGGAGAACAAATAACCATTGAGTGATTTTTGTGAAAAATCTTATCGACCAAGGCTAACTTGAAGTCCTTTTTCCAGAAACCGATTTCTCGTAACTCGTAAATGAATTCATAATGGTTTTTTTTCAAAAACTCGATGGCCGGGTTTGCCCCATTCGAAATGTTCGAGGCCAATATTTCACATACGACAACCGGCTTGTGTTTATTCAGAAGATTAACGGCTCCTTCCAGACATTCCAATTCATGGTTTTCCACGTCGATTTTCAGAAAGTCGATGTCTTCGCAAGTGTTCACCATTTCCATGTTATCCAGTAAATCGACATCAAATTCCACGCTATTGAATTCATCATTTGAAATGGTTGGACTTTTTGCAATAACCGCTTGACTGGCATCTGTTATAGGTTCGATTGCGCGTACCTTTTGATAGACATTTGAACATCCCAGATTTACGGGAAAAACATTGCTTGCTAGTTTCGCATTGATTTTCAGAAGTTGATATGTTCTCGGGTGAGGCTCAATAGCAATTACCTTGTCAAAAAATTGCGCAAAATATAGCGCGTGGGTTCCGATATTCGCCCCGATATCCAGACATACAGCCTTGCTTTTAAGTTTCGGGAAAACTCTTAATGCCAGAAAGTCTAATTCTTTAATTTCATACCACCCGTTCATAAGTAGCTGCGCAGAAGAGCGATCTGATGAAAAACAAGCAACCTTGGGATATTTTTTTGCATTTTCCTTAATCGCTTCCGCTAAGTACTTGTGCGTTATACGCCTTGCCCCGTTAATCGGGTGTAATACCAGACGCAGCAAATTTCTTATGAATTTAGTTGCGCCCTTCACGAGAAGCCCAAGCATTGTCTTATTCTGGAGCATCTGCTGCTGTTCCATGCTCCATTTCATCTTTTTCATCGCTTTTCCTCGATAAGCTCCGTTCCAAATCCGCTGGCGATAGTAGCATTTCTTCGCTGACGGGGTAACGAGCGGGGGGGGTCTCCATTCGGCGAAAGCGTGGTGAGAGTGATTGGCGGGGGCGGGCATCCGCTTCCGTTCTGACAGGCGGCGACCACAGGGGGCAGGACAACCCCTCTTCGGGGTTATCCCTGTTACGCGCCTCATTCGGGTGTCGGCGTAAGTCAGACATATATGTCTGACATATCATGCGGCCCTGCCTTTCCTTCACAATACGGGTCGCATGATATGCGACCCGTATTTTCATGCCTCCCACAAATGGGCCGCATGATATGCGGCCCCTACAAACCCCTCTGCTTTTCTCCTGCGCGGCTTTTTCAACAACCCCGACAAGGGGGGGGGTAGGGGGGGGTTGCCTTTACCCTGTCGGGGGGCTTTTTCAACGGCCCCACGCCGCAATTCCCCGCACCTACCCGCAATTCCTCTTCTTCCTCAAACCCCGCCCTGCGGTATCGTGCGCGCGGCGCGGGGGAGCGGTTTCTCCCGCATCGGCGGGAATTGAACCGAAAGGACAGGGGGTATTCTCATGGGATTCAGTGATGCGGCGCGAGTGAAGACGGCGGCTCTCCCCGCCCCGCCCGGAAATCTCCCGTCATCGTTCGGTCGATTCCCGCTTCTTCGGCCGGAACGGACTCCCGCTCCCCGTTCAGGCTCCACCGCCGGAGGGGCGGCGGATTCAGGGAAACGATTGATAATGAAAATAATGATATTTTGTATAAATTCGTATAAATTCACGGGGTTTTTGGATAAATTCCTGAAAACGGACGGCGCGGGAACAAAAATTACAATTCTTTTTATTTCAGTATTTTACAACCGGATCATAAACCGAAAATCGAATTTTTTTCAAGAATTTATCGAAATAAAAAGGTTTTTCGCAACCCCGCATTTCCCCGCAACCGCCCGCATTTGCGCCCCGGAGCGCGGGCGCCGGCACAGGCCCGGCCGGGACGCCCCGGCGGGGCCTGCGGCCGAAATCCCCCCGGCGTCCGGCGGAGGCTTTTTCGTTTCCCCCGCAACGTGGTATATTCGGGGCACACCCCCGCCGCACTGGGAGACGCGCCGCGCATGGAGACGAATCCCCAGGATATCGAGGAAGTACCCGTAGGAGAGAACGGCTCGTCCATCTCGACGAACGGGGCGCAGCAGGACGGCTCCGGCGATTCGAGGCGCCTGCCCGACCCGGCGGGCGCGGCCGCTTCCGAAGCCGAAACCGAACTCGACAAGACGGAAACCGACGAGTGGCTCGAATCGCTCGACTACGTCCTCCAGGCCAGGGGCCCCGAGCGGACGAAGACGCTGCTCCGCCACCTCCAGGTACACGCCGTGCGCGCGGGCGTCGTCCGGCCCTTTTCGGCGAACACCCCCTACATCAACACGATCCCCCTGGAAAAACAGCCGCCCTTTCCCGGCGACAGGGCCATCGAGCGGCGCATCAAGAGCCTGGTGCGCTGGAACGCGATGGCCATGGTCGTGCGCGCCAACAGGGAGGACGCCTCCATCGGCGGGCACATCTCCACCTACGCCTCGGCGGCCACGCTGCTGGAAATCGGGTTCAACCACTTCTTCCGGGGCAAGGACCACCCCTCGGGCGGCGACGTCGTCTACTTCCAGGGCCACAGCGCGCCCGGCATCTACGCGAGGGCGTTCCTCGAAGGGCGCCTGACGGAGCGCAACCTCGAGAACTTCCGGCGCGAACTCAAGGCCGGCGGCGGCCTCTCCTCCTACCCGCATCCGTGGCTGATGCCCGATTTCTGGGAATATCCCACGGTGTCGATGGGCCTCTCCCCCCTGATGGCGATATACCAGGCGCGCTACCTGCACTACCTGGAGGACCGCGGCCTCAAACCCGCGACGGGCCAGAAGGTGTGGGCGTTCCTGGGCGACGGCGAGATGGACGAGCCCGAATCGCTGGGCGCGATCACCCTGGCCGCCCGGGAGAAGCTCGACAACCTGATCTTCGTCATCAACTGCAACCTGCAGCGCCTCGACGGCCCGGTGCGCGGCAACGGGAAGATCATCCAGGAGCTCGAGGCCGCCTTCCGGGGCGCGCGGTGGAACGTCATCAAGGTCATCTGGGGGGACGACTGGGACCCCCTCCTGGCGATGGACGATGAGGACGCGCTCCTCCGGCGCATGAACGAGACGGTCGACGGCCAGTACCAGAAATACAGCGTCGAGAAGGTCAAAGAAGGCGACTACCTGCGCGAGCACTTCTTCGGCGGCGACCCGCGGCTGCAGGCGATGGCCGACACGATGACCGACGCCCAGCTCCACAGGATGCGCCGCGGCGGTCACGACCCCGAAAAGGTGTTCGCCGCATACCGGGCCGCCATGGCCTGCAAGGACCGCCCCACGGTCATCCTCGCCAAAACGGTGAAGGGATACGGCCTGGGCGAGGGCGGCGAGGGCCGAAACGTCACCCACCAGCAGAAAAAGCTCAACGAGGACGAGCTCAAGGAGTTCCGGGCGCGCTTCGAGATTCCCATGTCCGACGAGGAAGTGGCCGAGGCGCCGTTTTACCGGCCCGCGGAGGACAGCCCCGAAATACTGTATCTCAAAGAAAAGCGGGAGAAACTCGGCGGGTACGTCCCCGCGAGGCGGAGCGTCTCCACGCCGCTCAAGCCGCCGCCCGACGCCTTGTTCGAGGAGTTCCTGCAAGGCACGGACGGGCGCGAAGTATCCACGACCATGGTGTTCGTCAGGATACTGAGCAAGCTCCTCCGCGACGAGGGGCTGGGCGAACTCGTCGTCCCCATCGTACCCGACGAGGCCAGGACGTTCGGCATGGAAGCCCTGTTCCGGCAGGTCGGAATCTACTCCCACGCCGGGCAGTTGTACGAACCCGTCGACCGCGACAGCCTTCTCTACTACAAGGAAGCGCAGGACGGGCAGATTCTCGAAGAGGGCATCACCGAAGCGGGTTCGATGGCTTCCTTCATCGCCGCCGGAACCGCCTACGCCACCCACGGCGTGAACACCATCCCGTTCTACATCTACTATTCGATGTTCGGCTTCCAGCGCATCGGCGATCTGATATGGGCGGCGGCGGACATGTGCGCGCGGGGCTTCCTGATAGGAGGAACGGCCGGCAGAACCACCCTGAACGGGGAGGGGCTCCAGCACCAGGACGGCAACAGCCATCACCTCGCATACCCCGTGCCCAACCTGCTCACGTACGACCCGGCCTTCGCCTTCGAGATGGCGGTGATCATTCAGGACGGCATCCGCAGGATGTACGAGGAGCAGGAGAAAATCTTCTACTACCTCACAGCCTACAACGAGAACTACGCCATGCCGCCGATGCCCGAAGGCGCGCGCGAGGGCATATTGAAGGGCATGTATCTCTTCAAGCGCTCGGAGACCGACTCGGGCCTCAAGGCGCAGTTGCTGGGCAGCGGCACCATCATGAACGAGGTGCTCAAGGCGCAGGAGATGCTGGAGAAGCGCTATTCGATTTCCGCGGACGTCTGGAGCGTGACGAGCTACAAGGAGCTCAGGCGCGACGCTCTCGAAGTCGAGCGTTGGAACATGCTGCACCCGGATTGCGCGCCGAAAACCCCTTACGTGGCGCAATGCCTCGCGCGCGCGCCCGGCGTTTGCGTGGCGGCTTCGGACTACGTGAAGGCCACGCCCGATTCGATTTCCAAATGGGCGCCCAGACCCATGATCTCGCTGGGAACCGAAGGCTTCGGAAGAAGCGAGTCGAGAGCATCGCTGAGAGATTTCTTTGAAATCGACGCGCGCTATATCGTGCTCGCCACCTTGTACGGCCTGGCGCGGGACAAGAAGATATACCCCGAACTCGTGAACCAGGCGATGAAAGACCTCGATATCGATCCCGAAAAAACCAACCCGATGATTTCCTAATTCAAATCCCGAGGGAGTTCCATGACCATCGAACTCAAACTCCCCGAGCTCGGGGAAAACATCACGTCCGGAAAAGTGATCGCCGTTTTGGTGAACGTGGGAGAAACCATAGCGGTGGATCAGTCGGTCATCGAAGTGGAAACCGACAAGGCGCTCATCGAAGTCCCCTCGTCGGTCGAGGGGAAGATAACGGAAATCCATCTCAAGCCCGGCGACGACGCTGAAGTCGGGGGAACCATTCTCGTCATCGAAGAAAGCGGCGCCGGCGCGGAGCCCGTCCTGGACCAGGAGAACTTCGAGGAAATCTCCTCAGACACCGGCGAGCCAATGGGCCCGGAAGAAACCCAACCCATGCTGATAGGCGGCGAACCCTCCCCGCCCCCGGAGACCGAGGCCGAAGAGCCCGCCGCGCCGGAGTCCGCGCCCGCCGGATATGCGCTGGAATCCGGGGAGACCTCATCCGAAGCGTCTGCGCCGGAGGCTTCCGGAGCGCCCGCGCCAACGAGCGAAAAAGAGCCCGCGCCCGCGGCGCCCTCGGTGCGCAGGATAGCCCGTGAGGCGGGCGTCGACATAAGCGACGTGCCGGGCAGCGGGATTGGAGGCAGAATATCCGCGCAGGACGTCAGGGAATTCGTGGCGGCCCAAGGGGGCGCCGCCTTACCGGATGCGCCCGCTCCCGCGCTGCTGAGCGCGCCCGTTCAACTGCCCGACCTCGCCCGCTGGGGAGGGGTCAAGCGCGAGCCGATGTCGGGAATCCGGCGCGCGACGTCCGAGAACCTCGCACGCGCGTGGACGAACATCCCCCACGTGACCCAGTGCGAAAAGGCCGATATTTCCGAGCTCGACGCCTTGAGGAGAAAATTCGCTCCAAAGGCGGAGGCCGCCGGCGGCAAACTCACCATCACCGCCATTCTGATAAAAATCATCGCTTCGTCCCTCAAGGTCTTCCCCCAATTCAACGCGAGCGTCGACGCGGCGGCAAACGAGATCGTCTACAAGAACTACGCGCACGTGGGCGTCGCCGTGGATACCGAAAACGGTTTGCTCGTTCCGGTGATTCGCGATGCGGACAAGAAGAACATCATCGAGCTGTCGGTGGAACTGGGCGAAATTTCGGAACGCGCCCGCTCCCGGAAACTCGCCCCGGACGACATGCAGGGCGGATCCATCACCATCACGAATCTCGGCGGCTTCGGCGGCACGTATTTCACCCCGATAGTGAACTGGCCGGAAGTCGCCATTCTCGGCGTCTCCCGGGCGCGCATGGAGCCGGTTTGGGTGGAGGCCGAGGAGAAATTCGAACCACGCCTGATGCTCCCGCTCATGGTTTCCTACGATCACCGCATCATCGACGGAGCGGACGGCGTGAAGTTCCTGAGGTGGGTGGCCGACGCGCTGGAAGAGCCCATGCTCATGAGCCTCGAGGGTTGAAAGAACCTTTTGGAGAAGCATACGGCAACCTGATTGGGCATGACGGGGCATTCCGCCCTCGACAACCTTCCGGAGTGACCCGCTCCGCCATCGTTCAGTGAAACCTCCGGATCATTTCAGGAGGCCCGCGGTTCTCCGGGACTTATCTTCTGGATATCTTTTCGATGACGAATCTCCTGGGTGATTGGAACTTTTTGCAGTATTGGTGGTGGAAACCCTACGTCAAGCCTCTCATCGGGCTGGGCTGGTTTGCGGGCGTCATTGCGCTGGGAGCAATTATCTTCTTCGCCGTCATGGGCAGCGCCAGACTCTCCGAGTACAGAAACGCTCTCTTCCCCCCGAAAGAACCGGAGATCCCCGAGGACGAAGCGGCGCTCGTCGAATTCATGGAGTCTTTCTTCCCCGAAACGTCGGAAGAGGAAATCATCCTGATGGAGCAAATTCTCGACGACGTGATGAAGGAGGACATCCACCCGCAAATGGCGCGAGAAATCCAGGATCGGGGGATACCGGTTCGCCTACTGACGCTTCCGCCTCCCGAAATCGTACGCGCGGTGGGATGCTATCCCGTGGCCGTGTGGATTCCCCGTCTGAACGCGATAGAGATATACGCATCGGTCGTCAAGAGCGAGTGCCGGCGGGACCCGAGCCGCTACAGAGAGCTGATAGGCGATTTGCTGCTGCACGAAATAGGCCACGCCCTGGGCCTGGATGAACCGAAAATCAAGGATTTCGGCGTGTAGCGGCTTTATTCGTGCGCGCCGCGCCCGTTCAGGTCGGCGGGGTCGGTCACCTCGACGCTTCCCTTGAGCCCGAACAGGCGCTGCATCTTCTTCCTGAAGGACGGCGTAAAGAGTTTTTCGGCGTAAAACCGGCCCGCCACCCTTTTGTTCACCTGCGCGAGCGTGGGATATACGTGCACCGTATCCACCACTTCCTTGACGTGCATCTTCTTGCGGACGGCCAGCGCGAACTCGTGCAATATCTCCCCCGCCGCAGGCCCGACCAAATCCGCCCCCACGAGCCTGCCCTTCTCGTCACACACGACCTTGCACACACCCTCCGTCTCCCCGTCCAGCACGGCGCGATCCACCCGGCTCATCGGAAAGCGCAAGACCTGAAAGCGATTCGCCCCCAAGGCGGCCTCGGCGTCGGCTTCGCTCAAGCCCACGTGCGCCGCTTCGGGCGTCGTGTAAATCGTCCACGGCACGGCGTCGTAGTTCGTCTTTTTCTTGAGAAACGGGAACGGAATCCCGAAAGGCGCGCTGAAGAGCATGTTCCTGAGCGCCACGCCCGCCTCGTATTCCGCCATATGGGTGAAGAGATATTGCCCTCGAATATCACCGGCGGCGAAGATGCGCGGATTCGCGGTTTGGAGATATTCATCCGTCTCCACGCCTCGCGGGGAGTATTTGACGCCCGCTTTTTCCAGGTACATTCCGCCCACGTTGGGCGACCGGCCGGTCGCGATGAGAAGTTGATCGCAGGTCCATTCTCTCTTGCCCGACAGCGTATCAGCTTCGAGAAAAATCTCCTCGCCGCGTTTCTCGACTTTTTGCGTCTTCACGTTGAAATGGAGTTTGAGACCGGATTTCGCCAAGGAGTCAGCCAGAATATCGGCCATTTCCTTGTCGAGCCTCGGCAGGAGTTTCGGCGCGCTTTGCAGCACTTCCACCTCGGCGCCGAGTTGTTGAAACGCCTGTGACAATTCCAGGCCGATGGGTCCCGCGCCCAGCACCACCATGCGCCGGGGCAGTTCCTCCAAATCGAAAACGGTCTCGTTCGTGAGGTAGGGCACGCCGTCGAGGCCGGCGATGGGCGGCACGAAGGGAGAACTCCCCATGGACAGTAAAAACCGCTTGGCCCGCAGGGTTCTGTCTCCTATCTGAAACGTATCCGGACCGGTAAAGGCCCCGTCGCCGAAAATCACCTCGATGCCCATGCCCTCGAAGCGCTCGGGCGCGTCGTGCTCGCCGATATGGGCCTGGGCCGCCTTCATACGCTTCATGACGCGAGAGAAATCGACGCGCACGTCGCCCACATCAATCCCGAACTCGGGCATCAATCGCGCCTGCGCCGCCAGCCTGGCCGAGCGGATCAAGCCTTTCGAGGGCACGCATCCATAATTGAGGCAATCACCGCCGAGCTTCGTCTTCTCGACGAGCGCGGCTTTGGCGCCCAGTTGCGCCGCGCCGACGGACGCCACCAGTCCGCCGACGCCTCCCCCGATGGACACCAAATCAAACTCAGACTCTTTTAGCATCTTCATATCCTCTCAAGACGACGAAAAGCACTTATCCTGTGACAATGCGGTACAACCCGTTCAAGACGCTTCCTCAGCCATTGGTTTGAAACCAAACGCGAAAAACAAAATAGCAATGAGCAGATAACCGGCGGCTATGCCGGGCGCCGCCCCCCACCCGAAGAAGCTCACGACGCCGCCGGGCGTGATCCGCCAGGCGTGGATAATCCCGAACCAGCTCAATACCGCGCCGGCCAAAGCCCAGCTTCCCGCCTGTTTCGGCTTCTTATCGAGCAGTTTCGCAACGATGGCCGTCAATATGATGGAAGTGAAAAGAAAACCCCGCTCCAGGGTGATCATCCCCACTAGATGAAACCCCGCCTTGGCGAACGCGTCCTGCCCTATTTTCCACAAGCTCGCGCCCGCCGCCCGGAGGGAAGATTCCACCATCAGCAGGCCCCACGCGGCGATGGCGGGTATCAACCCGATGGCCACAGCTGGCCCGTGATTCTTCGGCACGGCCTGAAACGCCTGTGTGAGCATCATCACCCCTATCCAGAGCATGAGGGCGAAGAGCGCCTCGCCCGGAATGATTTTCGAAAGCGCCGCTATCGAGCCGGTGAAGCAGAGGATCGTCATCACCACCCCGTTCAGGGCGCTGTAGCCCGAGCGCGCGCCGACCTTCTTCCAGGCAGGATGTCCGATATATATCGTCGTGGGAAAACAACTACCCAGACATGCCGCGAGAAGCGAACCCGCGCCGTTCACCGCCAGAGAACCGCCCGTTTCGAATTCGTCACCCGCAGCTGCCGCACTTTCCAGGCACATCAGACTGCCCACAAGCGTCATCAGGCCCATGGGGATGGAAACCGCGAGGTAATCCCAGGCCAGCGGGCCGAAGAGAGCGTCGGCCAAAGGGACGAGGGCGGAGGACGGGAGCGCAAGGCCAACAGGCGCAGGAACGCCTTCTGGAAATCCCTTGACGAGGGCGGACAAAACCACCCCCGCCGCCACCGCCACGAGGCCGCCCGGCAAACCGAAGGGAAACCTGAATCCGCCGAAATAATGGAGCAGGATGATTCCCAGAGGCACCATGGAGAGAAGCGGATTTTCCCAGATTCTGAACGCGAAATCCATGGAAATGAATGTGAGCGCGATGCCCCCCAGTGCCGAGAGCAGAGCGGCCCTTGGCGCAACCCGTCTGATCCACCCGCCCGCCAGCGAGCCTGCTGTTTCGATGACCCCGCTCACAAAACAGGCCGCCAGCCCCGCCTTCCAGGCCGCTTCCGCGCTTCCGGTCTTGAGTTTCACGGGGAGCATCACGAAGAAGATGAATGCGAAAAGCGTCACCGTGTTGAGGCCGTAGGGCATGGCGGTCACATCGTCGCGGCCCTCGCGCGCGGCCAGGCGCCGCGCCTGCCAGGTGTAGAAAAGGTTGCCGCCCAGAAGGCTCAGGGCCGCGGCGGGCAATACGCGCCCGAAAATGAGAGACTCAGGAAAACCCAGCAGCCCTTTGAGAAAACTCACGATGAGAAGAAGATTGATAAGGTTGTCCATCCACAGGCCGAAAAAGCCGTCGACATCACCCTTCACAAACCATCTGGGCATCGGAGTCCCCATGTTAAATGTCAATACGTCAAACCGAGCGCGGCGCAACTCACGGGATAGTAAAACACGCAGGCGTGTTCGCCAAAGCGCGCGAGGCAGTTTTTCTCACCCCTGTCGTTTGATATGATTCGCTAATCAATTATCACCTTCGTGAACGTCGAGGAGAAAAGCGATGGAAGCTGTCAAAGTCTATACGCGCCACGGCTGATACACCTGCGCCCTTACGAGAGAGTTTCTCTCGTCCAGCGGCCTCGAAGTCGTCAACCGTGACTGCACGAACGACGCCGAAGCGCAAGCGGAACTGAAAGCACTCGGAATCAAATCCCTGCCCGTCGCCGTGCGCGGAGAGAACGTGGTAGTGGGCTATGACGTGGACGCGCTCCGCGCTGCCTTCGGCATCGAACAAGAAGGCGCAGGTCCCCTCTCCTCCGAAAAGATGCTCCACTACTTCGAGATGGTCTTCGACGCCCTGCGCCGCGTGGTTCGCCAGATCCCGCACGAAACGCTCGACTGGGTATCTCCCGGCAGGCCCCGCACGCTGCGCCAACTCACCTGGCACAGCTTCGAGCGTCCGGACCTCGTGATGCAGGCCCACGCCTCGGGGGAGTACACCGAGGAGATGGTGCGGCGGTATGAAACGATGGCGAACGACTATGATACGACCGAAGACATCTGCGCCTATGGGGATGAAATCCAAGCCAGACTCACCGATTTCCTGACCGACGGCGGCGAGGCGCTCGCGAAAAAAGTGTCGAGCTACATGGGGCCGATCACCGTGCATGAACTGATGATCCTCTCCCTGGGACACGCTTTCCAGCATCTGCGGCAAACCTACCACTACTTCGGAATGCTGGAGATTACGCCGGAAAATCCACTCCAAGCCGAAGACTACGAGGAAGTGCCCGTGCCCAAGGATCTTTTCTAGCCCTAACTATCAGCTTTAAGGAGACCGCCTGATGCCCTCGAAAGACACGTTTCCCTTCCGCGCAAACCGCGCACGCATGAAGCGCGAGTTCAACGCCAGGCGAAGATAGGCAAATACGGGAAAACGGGCCTCGACCGCGTGGCCTTTACGCCGGTCTACAATGAGGCGCGCGACCTCGCCGAGGGCTGGATGAGGGAGGCGGGCCTCACAACGCTCGTGGACGCCGTGGGAAATCTCTACGGAAGAAAAGAGGGCCGCGTGCGCGGGCTTCCCGCCGTGATGACCGGCTCTCACCTCGATTCCCAAAGCCCGGGCGGGCGGTTCGACGGACCCGCAGGCGTTCTCACCGCTCTTGAAGCGGTGCGGCGCATCGGCGAGACGGGACTCGCCCACGACCACCCCATCGAGGTGGTGGCCTTCGTGGGGGAGGAATCCGCCTGCGGGATGACGGTGTTCGGCAGCAGCGTCGCCACGGGCGTCGTGGGCGTGAAGGATTTGAAGAACACGGTGCATCCGCCCACAGGAAAATCCCTGTATGAGGCCATCGAGGCGGTGGGTGGAAACCCCGCGCGCACCCGCTCATGCCGGATTAAAAATGGATCGCTCAAGGCCTTTCTGGAACTTCACATCGAGCAAGGGCCGGTTCTCGAATCGGCCGAGGTGCCCATCGGCATCGTGGACCGGGTGGTGGGATACGCGAGGGGCGAGGTCCACTTCACGGGCGTTACGGCGCACTCGGGCGGACAGCCCATGCCCTACCGCAAGGACGCCGGCATCGCAGCGGCGGACTTCATGGTCCGCATGGAAAATTTCGTGAACCGCGCGCCCGAATCCCAGCGCGTGACAATCACATTCGGGGAGATGGAGGCGCACCCGGGGTGGGTGTCCATCGTGCCCGGAGGCGCGAGGCTTTCTTTCGATCTCAGAAGCAGGAGCCAGGCGGTGATGGAGCGCACTATCGCGCGCATGGAAAAGACGCTCGCCTCCATTGAGAAGGAGCGGGGCGTAAAGGGCCATCTCTCCGACGTGAAGAAGCTGGCCGTTTGCCCCGCCTCGGGCAACATTCAAAAAGCGCTCCGGCGCGCTTCACGGGAAACGGGCCATGCCTCTCTCACTCTTTCGAGCGGCGGAGTGCACGACGCCTGCCGGATGGCGGAGATTTGCCCGATGGGCATGGTGTTCATCCCCTCGGTGGGCGGGCTCTCGCACACGCCCGAGGAATTCACGCACTTCGACGACATGGTGAAGGGCGCGGAAATCCTCGCCTCCGCCATCGCGCATCTCGCCAACGAGAAAGTGAAGGCGTAAGACAAAATAGAAACGAGGTTGTCAATCAGAAACGTCCTTTGCTCTTGGGCAAGGCTCACATTTCACATTCACTTTCCAGTGAACGCTTTTCGCCCTGAAAACCTTTATTTTTATGAAGTTATTGTAAAGCAAGGCGTATTATGATAAATTTCGCTTCCTCAAAATAAGTAGGTGTGAATGTTTTGCCGCAAACTCGTTTGCGGCGTAGCGTCTCGAAACCGAAACTCTACAGTGGAAATCGAGAGGGAGAAAAAAATGGGCAGGATAATCAGGCACGTGGTTCTCGGGTTTGCGCTGCTCCTCGCGGTGAGCATCGCCCTCACGCCTTCGGCGCAGGCGGCCAAGGAAGTGAAGATCGGATTCAGCATGGCGCTGACCGGACCGCTCGGCCCCGCAGGCAAGGCGGCGCTTCTGGCCATGCAGATCTGGCGCGACGACGTGAACGCCAAGGGCGGATTGCTGGGCCGCAAAGTCAAGCTGGTCTATTACGACGATCAGACCAAACCCGCCAACGTTCCGGGCATCTACGCCAAGCTTCTCGACGTGGACAAGGTGGACTTCATCGTCTCGGGCTACGGGACAAACCTCATCGTTCCCGCACTGCCCATCGCGATGGAGCGCGGCATGGTGTTCATGGGCCTCTTCGGCCTCGACGCGAACGCGAAGTTCAAATACAACAACTACTTCCAGATCATGCCGGCCGGCCCCGACCCGATAGTGGACTGGTCGCGCGGCTTTTTTGAACTCGCCGCGAAGCAGAAGCCCCGGCCCAAGACGATAGCGCTGCTCTCGGCCGATGCGGAATTCGCGCGCAACGCCGTGGCCGGCGCGCGCCGGAACGCGAAGAAATACGGCTTCAAGATCGTCTACGACAAGCGCTACCCCTTCCCCGGCACATCCGACTTCACGCCGATTCTGCGCGCGGTCAAGGCCACGAACCCCGACCTGTTCTACGTGGGTTCCTATCCGGGCGGTTCGGTCGGCATCGTGAAGGCCGCACATGAGATCAAACTGGAACCCAAGCTCTTCGGCGGCGGTATGGTGGGGCTTCAGTACACCGCCATCCAGATGAACCTCGGCAAACTGCTCAACGGCATCACGGACTACTGGTTCTGGGCGCCGGAGAAGACCCTGAAGTTTCCCGGCATCGAGGCCTTTCTGGCGAAATACCAGAAAGAAGCGCCCAAGCAGAAACTCGACCCGCTGGGCTACTACCTGCCACCGTTCGCCTACGCCTACGTGCAACTACTCGGAAATGCGATCGAGGCCACCAAGAGTTTCGACCAGGCGAAAATCGGCGCCTACATCCGCAACAACACCCATTCGACCGTGGTCGGAAAGGTGAAGTTCGGCAAGAACGGCGAATGGGCGACTTCCCGGACGTTCCAGGTGCAGCTCCAGAACATCACCAGCAACAAGATGAGCGAGTTCAGCAAAGCAGGAAAGATGGTGGTGGTGTATCCCGAGGAATTCAAGTCCGGAGAACTGATCTACCCATACGCAAAAGGCAAGTAACGAACCGGACATAAAATTGTGACCGGGGGGGAAACCCCCCGGTCCGCGTCCGGCTCACGGGAGGAGAGCATCCATGCTCAGCTTCGAATTCATATTGAACGCGCTCATCGCGGGCATCCTGCTGGGAGGCTTCTACGCCGCGATGAGCGCCGGGCTTTCGCTCTCCTTTGGCCTGCTCGACGTCGTGAACATCGCACATCCGGCCTTCATCATTTTCGGCTCCTATCTGACCTACTACGTAAACGAACACTTCGGGTTCGACCCGATACTCGCGGGCCTCGTCTTCGCGGTTCCCGCCTATTTCGTGGGCGTCGCGGTCTACAAAATCTATTACAACAGCTTCGAGAAGACGGGAGCGGAATCCCTGCGCGGACTGGTGTTTTTCTTCGGACTCTTTTTCCTCATCGAGGTCATCCTCATCATTACCTTCGGGGTGGACTACCGCCTCGTCCGCGCATTCTACATCGGCAAGTCCACCTCTATCGGCTCGGTGGGAATCGCCTACCGTCTGTTCGTGCCATTCCTCGTGGGGGGGATACTCGCCGCCGTCCTGTACCTGTTTCTCACAAAAACCTTTTTCGGGCGCGCCATCATGGGCGTGGCGCAGGACAGCCTCGCCGTCCAGCTCATGGGGGTAGACCCGATTCGCATCAAGACGGTCGCCTTCGGCATCGGCATCGCCACCGCCGTGATCGCCGGCTCGCTGCTCATCATCATCGGCCCGGTCGAGCCGACCATCGGGCGCGAATACATCGGCCGCGTGTTCGCGGTCACCGTCCTCGGCGGGCTGGGCAGCATGACAGGCACGCTCGTGGGCGGACTCATCCTGGGCGTCGCCGAGAGCTTCACCTCTTCGTTCTTCGGCCCCTCGTGGGCGCTGGCCGTCTCGTTCGGCATTCTGCTTATCTGTCTGGCGGTCCGGCCGTCCGGACTGTTCGGGAGATAACTCCTTGAGCAAGGAAAGAAAGCTCTTCCTGATCGTGGCTGCGGTTCTGATCGTCGTATCATTCCTCATTACGACCCAGATGGAGAATCGCTTCTACTACAAGGCGGCATACGTCGTGTTGCAATACGTCGTCTTGGCCACCGCCTGGAATATCCTGGGCGGCTACACCGGCTACGTGAACTTCGGCACGGCGGGGTTCTTCGCCATGGGCGCCTACACCGCCGTCGCACTCATCAAGACATGGAAGCCGCCCCTATATTTGCTGCTCATCATGGGCGGCCTCGTCTCGGGCCTTCTGGGACTCGGCATCGGCTACCTCACTTTAAGACTCAAGGGCGTCTTCTTCTCCATTGCCACGCTGGCACTCGCCGTCGTTCTCCAGATGCTCATTTCGAACTGGAGTTATGTGGGCGGGGGCGCGGGCACGGCCATCCTGAAGCCCAGGAGCGTACCGCTCTTCTCGAACTACGACGAGTTCCTCTTCTTCGTCATGGCGTCGATCGCGGTGGTCTCCGTGGTCGTCGCCTGGCTCATCGAAAAATCCTGGATCGGGCGTGGAATGGCCGCCATCCGCGACAACGAGGAGGCGGCCGAGTGCATGGGCGTACCCATCCTCAAGCTCAAGCTGTTCGCCACCACGGTGAGCGGCGCGCTGATGGGAATCGCGGGCGCGCCGTTTTCCTATTTCGTCGTCTACATCGAACCCACTTCGGCATTTCACCTGGACTACGCGGTGAACAGCCTCGCCATGCCCATGATCGGCGGCACCACCACCTGGCTGGGTCCGCTGGTCGGCGCGGTTCTCGTGGGAACGGCCCAGCAGATAGCCACCGTCACCCTCTCGTCCGAGATGAACCTGCTCATCGTGGGCAGCCTGCTCGTGGGGTTCGTGGTGTTCGCGCCCGACGGCCTCGTGGGCCTGTTCGGCAAAATCCGCGCGCGACTCGCGGGGAGGGAGGCGTGATGAGCGACAACCTCCTCGACGTGCACGGCGTCACGAAGCGCTTCGGCGGATTCAGCGCGCTCACCAGAGTCGATTTGCACGTGAAGGAAAACGAGCGCTTCGGCCTCATCGGCCCCAACGGCTCGGGCAAGACGACGATGATCAACTGCATATCGGGCGCTCTCGCGAACGACGAGGGCAACATCGTCTTCGCAGGCCACGACATCACCAGGATACCCGCCTACCAGCGAACCCGCCTGGGCATCTCGCGCAGCTTTCAGATTCCCAAGCCGTTCGTCAGCATGACGGTGCTCGAGAACCTGTGCATCCCGCTCGAATACGCCGCCCACCAGCATTCCCACGGAGCCGATATCCAAGGCGAGGCCATGGAGATACTCGAGATCATGAGCCTCTCGGACAAGGCCGACGTACGCACCGGCGGACTCACCCAGATTGAACTGAGAAAGCTCGAACTCGCGCGCGCCATGGCAGCCAAGCCGAGGCTTCTCATATCGGACGAAGCCATGGCCGGCCTCTCCAACGCCGAGGTGGACGACATTCTCGAAATCCTCGTGCGCCTGAACGAGGAGGGCCTCACCGTCATCATGATCGAGCACATCATGCGGGCGGTCATGAGTTTTTCCGAGCGCATCGTCGTCCTCGACGCCGGCGAGAAGATCGCCGAGGGGACACCCGATGAGGTCGTCAACAACAAGGACGTGGAAAGGGCCTACCTTGGCGCATAGCATCGTCGTCGACAACGTATCCGCAGGCTACGGAGCCGTGCGCGTGCTTCACGAGGTCTCCATCAAGGTGAACGACGGGGAGACCGTGGTGCTGCTGGGCACGAACGGAAACGGCAAGAGCACGCTCATCAAGTGCATCATGGGCATCATCCGGCCCGATGAGGGCGAGATATACCTGGAAGCCGACGGCGAGCGAATCGATCTGGCAGGTAGGAACCCCGAGGAGATCGTGAACCTGGGCGTCGCGCTCGTGCCCGAGGGAAGGCGCCTGTTCCCGCGCCTGACGGTGGAGGAGAACCTCCTGCTCGGCGCCTACCGCGAAGAAGCCCGCCGCGGCATCGACCGCAACCTCGCCTTCGCCTTCGAGGCGTTCCCGGTTCTCGCCGAGCGCAAGAACCAACTCGCGGGCAGCATGAGCGGGGGCGAGCAGCAGATGCTGGCCGTGGCCCGCGCGCTCATGTCCGCGCCCAAGGTGCTCCTTGTGGACGAGCCCTCCGTCGGCCTGGCGCCCATTCTCGTGAGCCGGGTGATCGCCAAGATCCGGGAACTGAAAGAAGAATACAATCTCACCGTCCTCATGGCCGAGCAGAACTTCAACCAGGCGGTCAAGATCGCCGACAGGGGCTACATCATCGTTCACGGGGAGATCGCCTTCGCGGGCGAGAACACCGAAGCCCTCGCCGGCCACGAACTCGTGAAGAAATACTACCTCGGCGCGTGAGGGGACGAGAAGCGTTTCGCGCACAGGTCATTCTCTTTTCCGTATCACCACCTCATTCGATAAAATTGTTCCTGCCCCGCTGATACGACGACGTCAATACCCCATTTCCCTGGCGGGGACGTCGGAGGCCACCTGTATGACGATGCCCTCGGTTTCATCGGGGTGCAGGAACAGGATTTCGTATCCTCTTGGCGTGTAGGTGCCAGGACCGAAGCCTTCGAGGAACTGCACTCCGCCATCGGTGAAATGCTTGCCTGCCGCGCCCGTATCGGGCGTCGAGAGCGCGATGTGCGAGAGGCAGGGCCCTCCGTTTCGCTCGAGCATCTTTGTATACAGGTTCTCCGGGTCGTAGGGCTGCATGATCTCGATTTCCACGTCGCCCATGCGCAGGAACGTGGCGTGCGCCCAGCCGGTGTCGGCCACCTGCACGCGGTTCGGCTCGCAGCCGAGCTTTTCCTGGAACATCTTGGTGGTGCGCTCCATGTCATCCGTGATGAGGCCTACATGATGGATCTTCTTGAACATCGAAATACTCCCTGGATAATGAATGATCGCTAAAGCCGTACCGAAGAAAAACGACCCGGCATAAGAGACACACGCGCCCTGGAATGTCAAAAACTCCCCGGCGTCATACGCTCCGCGCATGAAACCGCTCGAAACGAAAAAGATGAAACTACCCCCCTTCTCACTTGTTGACACATAGATAGCGAGATTCTATGATCCCCGCATCGCAACATATTCAAGGGATATTGGCATCAGCGCGTTTAGCGTCTTCATGTCATCTCATCATCACAAGGAGGAGCATTCATGAGTCGTTTGGACAGAAGAAAATTCCTGAAAAGCGCAGGCCTCATCGGCGGCATCGTGGCCGCGCAGGCAGCGCCTCCCTTCCTGAGAGAGGGACTCGGCGCCCGGCCGATCAAATGGGGTTCCATCCATCCGACGACGGGCCCCTACTCCACCGAGGCTTTCGACCAGGTGGAAGGCGTCAAGATCGCCATCGAGGACGTCAACAAGGAAGGCGGCGTGGACGGACGCGAAATCAAGCTGCTCTTCCGCGACGACCAGTTCAAATGGGACCAGACCACCACGCACGCGCTCGACCTGATCGACAACCACAGGGTCGACTTCATCGCGGGCTCCATGGTCGGCCCCGAGGAAATCCGCCTCAACGAGTTCTCCCGCAAGCGCAAGATCATCTATGCGAACTATCCCCAGCACATCCTCGCCACTCCGCAAAACGCGAATAAGATGTCGCCCCTGTTCTTCACGGCGAACACCACTCCATACCAGCTGGCGGCCAGTTCGCTCACCTATATCGCCGAGAACAAGATCGGCAAGAAGATTCACTGCGTGTTCGACGACTACATCTGGCCCAAGATGTTCATCCCTGCCTTCAAAAAGCTGACGAAGGACTTCAACCTCACCTGGAACGCGAACAGCTCCGTCTCCTGGGTACCCTTCCCGACCTCGATGGACTATTCCGCGACGTTCCCGAGAATCCTGAAAGAAAAGCCCGACGTCGTATACGCGCTCAACTGGGGACAGCGCCAGGTCGCCTTCGTCAAGCAGGCGCGCGAAGCCGGTCTCGCCGATAAGGTGAAGATCGTCCTGGGCGCCACCGAGATCACCATGCCCGAAGCCGCCGGCGCCGGTTCCTACCACGGATTTAACGCGGCGATGATGTGGCACCCCTCTCTCGCGAGCAAATATCCGGCCGCCAAGACGCTGAACGACAAGTTCCTGGCGCGCCGCAAACGCCCGTGCTCGAGCTACGGAATGCTCGCCCACGACCTCACGCGGCTCATCCTGGACACGGCGAGAGAGACCAAGCTCTACAAGCGCCGCGACCACTTCAAGCTCGCGAAGGTGCTCGAGGGCAAGAAGTTCCAGTACAGCAAGGGCGTGTGCCAGATTCGCGCCTGCGACCACGTCTGCATCTCTGAAGTGTTCGTGATGCGCGGCAAGTCCAAGGCCGAGATGAAGGATAAATTCGATCACATCGAGGTCATCGGCTCCTCGAGCGGCGAGGGCAACACCGTCTCCTGCGAGGCGAAGGGCCTGAAAGGACCCGCCAGCGATAGGAAGGCCTAGGGATCGACGCTTCGAAGCGTTTCTGAAACGCCTGCCCGGGCGGCCGGAAATCCGGTCGCCCGGGTTTTTCCTCAAGACGTTTGACAAAGGCCGCGTTTCATCCTAGACATTGCACTCTTGCGACTTCCCCGTTATCGAGGAGCGTGTTTTGCCAACCGGCGGCGTTGAGTTTTCAGAGTTCGTCCAGCACCTGTTTCTGGGGCTGGTGCAGGGCTCTTTCTGGGTTCTCCTGGCCTTAGGCCTCTCGATCATTTTCGGACTCATGGGCATCATCAATTTCGGGCACGGCGCCTTCTACATGCTGGGCGCTTACGTGGGCTTCACGGTTTCGGACCTCATCTTCTCGCCCTTTCTCGGACCAAACGTGGGCTTCATCGTGGCCCTCGCCTCCGTGCCTGTGGTCATGTTCGCCCTCGGAATGGTCTTTGAGAGATACGTCATCAGCAGAATATACAATACGGAGAACGAGCGATTCTCGGGCGTTCTGATCATGTTCGGTATGTCCATCTTCCTGCCGGACTTCGTGCGTTTTCTCTGGGGCAGGCCGGGAAAACCCTTCAACATTCCGCCGATGTTCCAGTTCTCGCTCTTCAAGACGGGCACGCTCGACATCACGGCCTACAGGAGCTTCACCATCATTACCGCGGCGATTCTCGTCGCCCTTCTCTGGGTGCTCATCTACAAGACGAACCTGGGGATGATGATCCGCGCGGGCACGAACAACAACACGATGGTGAAGGTACTGGGCATCAACGTGTCGCGCATCTGGCGCCTTACTTTCGGCTTGGGGATCGCACTGGCCGGATTCTCCGGCGTCATGATAGCGCCCCTGTTCGCGGTGGACGCCACGATGGGCGAACTGATTCTGGTGCAGACCTTCATCGTTGTCGTCGTCGGCGGCATGGGGAGCTTCATCGGCCCCGTTATCGGCGGGCTGATTCTGGGCCAGCTATGGGCGCTCACGCCCCTGGTGGGCAGAACCCAGTACGTGGTTCAAAACTGGACGGGTACTGTGATCGGCCCCGATTTCTGGGAAAAAGCGTCCGACATACTGCTCTTCATCGTGATGGCGGTAATACTTCTCTTGAGGCCAAGGGGGTTGTTCGGCCAGGAAGGCGCTTTTGACTAAACATCCGTTTCGTCTCGGGAGAGATTTTTAAGTGGACTCAACTGCTCCAAAAAACCGATTCACGCCCAAGGATTTCTGGGCCTGGCTCGCGGAAGTTTTCGACAACTACGGAATACTGATACTCGCCGGTCTTCTGCTGGTGTACCCGTTCTTCTTCAGCGCCCTCAACGACTCGATCATCTGGCTCGAGGACAACGACTGGGAGGAAACCGCCGAGATAGTCGCGGAGATTCGCGGTTTCGTGCCGAGCACGCCTCTGATGATTCAGATTCTCATCTACACGCTGTTCGGCATCGCCTTCAACATCCTGCTCGGCAACACCGGAATGCTCAGCCTGGGCCACTGCGCGTTCTTCGGCGTGGGCGGCTACACCGTGGGCATCATGCACGCCTGGATCAAGCCCGGCACATACGCGCCCGACTGGATGGTCAGCGCCTTCAAGGTGCTGCCCCTCGAAATCTCGCTTATCACCTGCATCATCGTCTCCACTTTCGTCGCCTGGCTCATCGGCACCATTTGCAGCACGAAGCGCGGCGTGTATTTCGCGATGGTCACCCTCTCCATCAGCATGATCTTCTATTACTCCGCGCAGACGTTCGACGACCTCACGGGCGGAACGGACGGACTGGGCGGTCTCGAGAACATGCGGCTGGGCTCCATCGGCCTTCGCGTGGGCATCATGGATGCGAACATCACCTATTATTTCGTCTTCTTCATAGCCGTCGTTTTCATCGCTCTCATATGGCAGGTGTTGCGCTCGCCGTTCGGCCATGTGCTGAGAGCGGTTCGCGAAAACGAGGATCGCGCGCGCATCTGCGGCTACAACGTGGCGAAAGTGAGGCTCATGGCATTCACGATGAGCGGGGCCATCTCGGGAGTCGCGGGCGCGCTGGCGATCATCTACGGCGAGACAGTGCCTATCGAAAACATCCACTTCATCACTTCGGGACAGATCGTCATCATCACCCTCTTCGGAGGTGCGGGCACCTTCCTGGGGCCAGCGGTGGGTTCGTTCATCTACTGGTATTTGAGGCAGTTGATGAGCGTGGAGTTCGTAAAATACCTGGACATCTTCCAGTATTGGGAAGCGTGGGTAGGCGGCATCTTCGTACTGATCGTGCTCTTCGTGCCCTCGGGCATTCTGGGCACCATCCGCAACATGACGCTCGAATACCGCGAGAAGAAACTGTTGACGAAAAAAGCCGTGGAGAATTTTCTGGCGAAAAAAGCCGAGGCCGAGACGCCCGCGGACACGGAATAACGGAAAGATAAAATGCCTATCCTGGAAACCAAAAGCCTGAGCAAGCACTTCGACGCCCTCGTCGCCGTGGACAGCGTGGACTATGCGGTCGATTCCGGCGAGCTGCGCTCCATCATCGGACCCAACGGCGCGGGTAAAACGACTTTCTTCAACATGATTGCGGGCGACCTGCTCCCCACGTCGGGACAGGTCATCTTCGACGGCGAGGACGTATCGGAAGTACCCGCCCATGAGCGCTCCCATCTGGGCATCGGCCGCACCTACCAGATCACCAATATCTTCCCGAAACTGAGCGTGCTGGAGAACATCCGCATCGCCGCGCAATCGCGCAAGATGACGTTCAACCTCTGGTCGACCGTTCCCAGCCACAAGGAATTGCTTGAAAAGGCGGACCAGATAATCGAGCGCATCAATTTGACGGAAAAGCGCGACGAACTCGCCGGAACGCTCGCGCATGGCGAGCAGCGCTATCTCGAAATCGGGATCGCGCTCGCCACCGATCCGAAGCTGCTTCTACTGGATGAGCCGACAGCGGGCATGAGCCCCGAGGAGACGATCCAGACGGGCGAGTTCATCAAGGGCCTGGCCGACCCGCTCACCATCGTGCTCGTGGAGCACGACATGGAGGTGGTACTGGGCATTTCGGACAAAATCACCGTGCTGCACAACGGCGCCTTTCTCGCCGAGGGCACGGTGGAGGAAGTTCGCGCGAACGCCGAGGTTCAGCGCGTATACCTGAGGGAATAATGCTCGAAGTCGATTCCATCAACACGTTTTACGGTTTGAGCCACGTGCTTCACGACCTGAGCCTCAAGGTGGGCGAAGGCGAGGCCGTGGCCTTCCTCGGCAGGAACGGGGCGGGCAAATCCACCACCATGAAGACGGTTATGGGTCTGCTGACGCCCAGCACCGGCAAAATCACCATGGAGGGAGCCGACATCACCGAAGCGGAGGCGCACACCGTCTCGCTCGCGGGGATTTCATGGATCCCGGAAGATCGCCAGGTGTTCACCAACCTAACCGTGTATGAAAACCTTAAAATCAGCCGCATCCCCATTGACGGCGCGAAGGACCTGGACGCGCACCTCGACTGGATTTTCTCCCTCTTCCCGCGTCTCAAGGAACGCATCAACAACAAGGGGAACCAGTTGAGCGGCGGCGAGCAGCAGATGCTCACCATGGCGCGGGGACTCGGCACGGAGCCCAAACTCATCATGGTGGACGAGCCCACCGAGGGCCTGATGCCCGCCTACGTCGAAACCATCGAAAACGTGCTGGTGGAGATCCAGAAAAAAGGCATCGCCATCCTGCTCGTGGAGCAGAACTTCCGCATGGCGCTCAGCATCACCAAGCGCGCCTACCTCATCGAAAAAGGCGTCATCCAGTGGGAAGGCGCTTCCGCCGACCTGCTCGAAGACCAGGAAACCCGCATGCGGTATCTGGGCGTCTAAGCGATTCACATAGAAACCCCGCAGAATTTCCCGGCTTAACGCAGACCAGGGAGGAGACGATATGGATCAGCGTCTCAGCATCGTCACCCTGGGCGTGGACGATCTTGCGCGTTCGCGCGCGTTCTACGAGGCGCTCGGCTGGCGTGTTGCGAGTGAAGAGAACGCCGGTTCCATCGTCTGCTTCAGCCTCAACGGAATCGGTTTCGCGCTTTATCCGCGCGACAAACTCATCGAGGATATCGGGCCAGAGGTCGGAAGCGGAGAAGCGACCGGCGCGGTCACCCTGGCCTACAACGTCCGCACGCGCGAGGAAGTCGCCAAAGTGCTTGATGAAGCCGAACGCGCAGGCGGCACCATCATCAAGCCGGCGCAGGAACTTTTCTGGGGCGGCCATTCGGGGTATTTCCAGGATCCCGACGGGCATTATTGGGAAGTCGCCTGGAACCCCTTCTCACCACTCGATGATAAGGGAAACTTCGCCTGGTAGCCGTTGGTGGGTCACTACTTCCTCGTCAGTCGGTGCAATCGCGCTCTCCAGGGCTGTTGCCCCCCTCCGCCTCATCCTGAGTAGCGGCGAAGCCGCGTATCGAAGGATGTGCTCTCGCCCCGGCGCGAGGCATTCGACTCCCCTCGCCCTTCGATACGCCGCCTTCGGCGGCTACTCAGGGTGAGGAAAGAGGCGTTGGCGGTTTGTGGGAATCGCAGACGGGGCTTTTTCAACAACCCCTCCCCAATCGCGATTGACCCTCACCGCTCATCGACGAGGCGGCGGGCCTTCACGTCGCGCATCGGGTCGTGGATGACGCCCGGGGCTACGAACTCGAGAACGGGCCGTATCATCACCGCGCCCCGCACCCGCTCCGGCAGGGAGGCGCGCAGCCGCTCGCGCTCCGCATCCTCGGCTTCCAGGCGGATGACCATCTCGTCCATCGAATCCGCATCCTCGGCCGCGGACTTGCGGATCCTGACCTGAAACTCACGGATCGCGCGTTCTTTCGAGAGGAGGTCGAAGACGATATCGGGGTTCATGAGCATCCCGCGCACCTTGAGCAGGTCGCCCGTCCTGCGCGGAAGACGCACGATGCGCTCGCCCAGCCGCCCGCAGTGCGGGCACGGCTCCCATCTGAGCGCGATGATATCCCCAATAAGATAGCGAAGAAACACCGTGCCCCTGCGGTGTAAGTGCGTGAGGGCTATCGCCCCCTCCTCTCCTTCCGGCACGGGCGCGCCCGTCTCGGGGTCGACGACTTCAAGCAGGTAGAGTTCGGGCACGACGTTGTGCGGCATCGCATCGTTCGCACACTGCACGAGGCCGCCCTGCATTTCCGTCGCCGCGTAGCGCACGCGCACTTGGGGGTCATCCGCCCCGAACCAGCGCAGATGATCCATATACTCCTCGCGCAGTGCGCCGCTCACCGCCTCCCCCGTGGTGAGCACCATGCGCGCGCGGTCGAGCTTGACGCCGCGCTCGCGCGCCCTCCTCAGAAAGCGGCGGGCGAAACTCGGCACTCCCCAGATGATGGTGGCTCCCGATTCGGCCACCACATCGACCGCCTCATCGAGCGAGCGCCGTACGGGGTATTCGGGATGCGGACTGCCCGTGAGCGCGCTCACCACGGGAAGACCCATGATTTCCGCGGAGCGCACGCAGCAGAGAAACCCGCCCAGCGGCATGGGCGAGAGCGGGTAGAGATTGGCGATGACGTCGCCTGCCCCCAGACCCTCCGCCTCGTTGCAGACCCGCGCCTGGAGCATGATGTGGTACTGGTCGTGCGTGGTGTTGAAAAATGGCGAGGGCCGCCCGCTCGTGGTGCCCGTGGTGTAGGCCACGTTCCACATGGTGCGCTCCTCGAAGGGAAGCTCGGGCAGCCAGGCGGGGTCGAGACTGAAATCCTCGGGCGCCGCCATGAAGTCTTCTTTTTTCGTGAGGGGAATCTTCTGGAGGTCGTCCAACTCCTTGACCGCCTCGGGAATCAGGTTCGCCTCGGCGAAACGGCGCTTGTAGAAAGGGTGCGCCCGTCCGCACAGGGCGACCATTCTCTGCAGGCGTTTTCTCCTCAACTCAAGCAATGCGTCCTGCTCGTTCATCAGGTATCGTTCCTTCTCTCACCTAAAAAATTCCGGCCTTTCGCTGCAGCCAGCGCACGTATTGCACGATAAGGGCCACATCCTCGGGCTTCACGCCCGGCACGGGCGCCATGTCGCCGAACTTCCAGTGGTGGCTCTTCACCCCACGCGCGACGGCCATGAAGAAAGCGCCGTCCCCGTGGTGGGAGGGTTCGTAAATCTTGTGCACCAGCGGCGGGCCTATTCGGGTACCCTTGGCTTCCGGTCCGTGGCAGCGCATGCAGTTGCGCGCGAACAGCTTTTTCCCTTGGTTGATTTGCGCCATATCCTCCGTTACGGGGACGCGCGTCTGCCGCCCCGGCGGCTCGGGCCTTTTCGTCAACATCAAGAGGGCGGCGAACCCGACAACCAGGAAAAGCCCCGCCGCCAACGCCCTGTTCATCATTCAAATCCTTTCCAAGTGCGCAACGTATCGGCAGAGCGTCTCACCGCTTCCGCATCAACCGTGTGGAGGCTTGCGCCTAAGTCGAGCCGAGACAGCTTAAGTGGATTCGCGCGCCGATTTCAAACCCCGAACGCCCGCGAAGCCCTGGAGTTCCCCGCTCCTCGCCCACAGGGAAAACCACGCGAGCAGGAGCGCGCCGCTCAGTATCTGGCCGCCGCTCACCGCCCACCAGACGCCGCCCGCGCCCACCGCGAACCAGAAAGAAAGGAGCCAGGCGGCGGGAATCTGAACGCCCCAGCGGACGACGCCCTCCACCAGCATGGGCGGTTTCGAGCGTGAGACTCCCTGGAACGCGCCCGCTATCACCCGGCGGACGGATTCCATCAGCAAACCCGCGCAAAGGATTCTGAGCGCCATGACGCCCGTGGCGTTCCCCTCCATGCCGAAAAACGAGACGACCTCCCGCGCCCAGACGAAAAGCGCGACGCTCACCGCCGTCATCAGTAGGCAGAGGGCGGCGACGGCGAGCCACACCGTGCGCGTGATGCGCTCGGGCTTCTCCGCCCCCAGGTTCTGGCCCACCAGCGTGCGCACCGAGGCTTGCAGGCCGAAACTGGGCATCCGTGCGATCATCGTCACGCGGTTGCCGATGCTCCATGCCGCGAGGGCGCTCGCACCAAAGGGCGAGAGCATCCGCACCATGAGCAGCAGCGCGCTGCGCTCGAGCAGGTTCTGCGCCATGGCGGGCCATGCGAGGCGCGCCACGCGGGCGGTCTCGCCCCTTCTCGGGCGCAGGTCGGCCCATCTCAACTCGAGCCTCGACTTTCCCTTCACGATGAAGGCCAGCATGGTCAGAAAACCGCCCAGCCTCCCCACGCCGATGCCGAAGAAGCTGCCCGCAAGGCCCAGGGCGGGAACCGGGCCCCAGCCGAACATGAGCAGGGGGATGAAAATGAGCGTCAAGACGGTGGAGGTGACCACGCCCGCGATGGTGATGCCCGGCTCGCCGGTTCCCCGCAAAATCTGGCCGACGACGAACATGGCCTCCGCGGCGAGCAGCACGGCGAAGCCCGCGCGGATGTAGACGACGCCCAAGGCGGCCAGCGCCGGGTCGCGCGTCATCAGGCCCATCAGGAGGGGAGCGAACCAAAGGCCCAGAAACGTGGCGACGAGGCTGAATGCGCCGACCAGGAAGATGGTCTGCCCCGCCATGATCGAGGCGCCTTCGGCGTCGTTCGCTCCCACGCGCTGGGCCACGAGCGCCTGCCCTGCGATTCTCAAGCCGAACGGCGCCGAGCGGATGAACAGCAAGGTGATGAAGCCCAAGGACGCCGCCGCCAGGAACTCGGGGCCCATGCTTCCCAACCAGTAGATCTCGAAGATGCCGTCCAGATTGCGCAGGATGCGCTCGCCGCAAATCGGCACCGAGAGGCGGGTGATGGCCCAGCCGACCGAGCCTCTCGTGTAATCGTATCCGCGCGTGCTTTTGGAGGGATTCAGAAGCACACCTCGACTTAGGTGGAGATACCGGAAAACAACCCGGCCATGATACGCTAGAGCACCCGATTCGTTAAGGGAGAAGGAGACCCGATGCCGCACCCCGATTTCGAGCGCTGCGCTCGCCACATTACCGCCGACGCCGTGCTTGAGTTGCTGAGCGGCATGGTGGACATTGCAAGCCCTACGGGCGGAGAGACCGCAATGGCGCGCTATCTGGTGGAGCGCATGGCGCGCGCGGGGCTGGAGACCCGGCTGCAGGAAGTCGATCCCGGAAGGCCGAACGCGGTCGGCGTACGCGAGGGATCGGGCGACGGCGTCAACCTGCTCCTCACGGGCCACATGGACACCTCCTACGACGGGAACGAGGACTACCTGAGCGGCGAAGGCTTCAAGCCCAGGGCCGTCCACCGGGACGGCTGGTTGTGGGGTCTCGGCGCCAACAACATGAAGAGCGGCCTTGCGGGCGCGCTGGCGGCCGTCGAGGCCATCTGCAGCGAAAACGTCGTGCTTCGCGGCGACCTCTCCCTCGCGGGCGTGGTGGGCGAGATAGAAAAAGCGCCCGTGGATGAATTCAAGGGTCAATCCTTCTCGGGCTACGGGACGGGCACGCGGCATCTCATCCTGCACGGTGAGACGGCGGATTGCGCCATCCTCGCCGAGCCGACGGGGCTCAAGGTCTCGAACGCGAACATGGGCGTCGTGTGGGCGAAGATCACCGCGAGCGGCACGATAAGCCACAGCGTCTTCTCGAATCGACCGGGGGTCGTGAACGCCGTGCGCGCCATCCACAAGATTCAAAGCGCCGTCGAGGCATGGATTCCCGATTACGAGGCGAGGCACGCCTGCATGGGCGAGCGCCCCAACGTAACGATAGCCGCCGTCCGGGGCGGGTGGCCCTGGCGGTTATCCCGAAACCCCGCCGAGGCGAGTCTTTATCTGGACATCCGCACCGTGCCGGGGCAAAGCACCGAAGACATCAAGCGCGAACTGCGCGCCGTACTGGATGGCGTCTCGGACGAAGCCGGGCGGACGTCGCTAACGTTCTACGTGAACGACCCGCCCACCCTGCTCGACCCGGACGCGCCCCTCGTCCAGGCCGCGCTCCGGGCGCACGAAGAAGTGACGGGCGAGGCGACTGCGCCCGTCATCAGGCGGCCCGCAGCCGATTCCACGCATTTCAACCGCTACGGCATCCCGTGCGTCTGCTACGGTCCCGGCGGGCGCATGCACCCTGAAGCTGAGAAGCAAGGCTTGATGCACGCCGTGGGCGAGCATGTGCTCGTAAACGACGTGGCGACGGCGGCCAGGGTCTATCTCGCCGCCGCGCTCTCGATCTGCAGCGAGCGCGCTCTTTCATAATGCGCGGCAATGTCAGGAATTGCAGAGGTTTGAGGAGGTGGACGCTTCCACCTCACGTTCAGAATAGACGGATAAGGAAACCCGTATGGATTTCGAGCTGAGTGAAGAACAGAAAAGCCTGCAACTCCTCGCCCGAAAGTTCGCGATGGAGGAGATGCTGCCCGTCGTGGCCGAACTCGAAAAGCGGCCAGACGGAGAGGACAAGTTCGCCTACGACCTGGTGAAGCGAGGCGCCGCGCTCGGCTTCCACTCCCTGGGCGTGCCCGAAGCGCACGGGGGCGACGGGGCGAGCGTCCTCACGCAGTGCGTCGTCGTGGAGGAGCTCTCCGTCGGCTCGCCGTCGGTCTCAAAAGTGTACAGCCATAACTGGAAGGCGATAGCGGGCCTCATCGCCGTGGCGACGCCCGAACAACTCGCGCGCGTGATCCCCGCCTATCTCGAAGACCCGCTCTATTGCATCGGCATCGCCATCACGGAGCCGGGCGCGGGCAGCGACAACGCGCTCCCCTTCGATGCGGACCCGGCTGCAGGCCCCGCGCTGAGCGCGGTGCGCGAAGGGGATTCCTATGTCCTGAACGGCATGAAGCAGTTCATCGCCATGGGCGCGCAGGCGAAATACGTCACCGCTTTCGCCCGGACGGACAGGAGCGTCCCGTGGACGAAAGGCACGACGGGGTTCATGATCTTCCCGCCGCACGAGGGCTTCGAGGCCGGGAGGCTGCACGACAAGGTGGGACTCAGGTGCTATCCCCAGCACGACCTCATCTTCCGCGACGTGCGCGTGCCCGTGGAGGACCGTCTGGGCGAGGAGGACAGGTTCCAGGAGGGCAGAAGGAGCGTCACCAACGTGGGCACCGTGGAGGCGACGGCCACCTCGCTGGGCATCGCGCGGCGCGCCTACGATCTGGCGCTCTCCTACGCGCGCGAGCGCGTGCAGGGCGGAAAACCCATCATCGAGCACGACCTGATCGGCGCGCTCCTGCTCGAGATGTTCACCCGCCTCGAGGCCGCGAGAACGCTGCTCTGGCGCGCCGCCTGGGGCATCGATGAGGGAGTTCACGATCAGAAACTCGCGAGGGCGACCAAGGTGCTCGCCGTCGAGACGCTGAACTACATGGCGACCAAGGCGGTGGAAGTCTGGGGCGGGATGGGCGTGATGAAGGACGCGCCGGTCGAGAAAGTCTACCGCGATGCGATTCAGCTATACCACATGGGCAACACGAACCAGGTGAACGTCCTGAAAGCCCTGCCCCACCTGTGAGTTTATGCCGACATCGAACCGCCTCTTGTCTTTCGCGCGGTTTTTGCGGATTCTACCTGTAGGAGAAGTGCTCATTTGATGAGCGCTTCGCGGAAAACCGCCCTATATTGAAATTTGTGGGGGACGCATACAGGGTTGTTGAGAAAGACTCGGGAAACGATTTGGGGTTGCCCGCACGCTTTTGATGTTCACTCCCCCCTTGAGGGGGTCGGGCTTCCCTGGGGGAAAGCCCGACAGAGGCCGAGTCCTTTGGATGAAGGCCGATGTGGTGGGGAGAGGTTTGCTCTGTGGCATGTCCCCCCACCGATTCGGTTTCGGGTTTACACCCTCACCTCATCGACTCCCCCTCAAGGGGGGAGTGAAATCCCGCACGCTTCTTCTTTAGAGTAATTCAACAACTCCATGCATGCGTCCCACGCCACAGAACCGAAATGGCGCTCGTTTGATCTACGCCGCCGGCATGGACAGACTCGTAGGGACGCATATATGCGTGGGGCGGTCCCGAAGAGGAACCGCCGCCTACAGGTGAACCAGAAAGCATGAAGGAGGTTCGACATGATAGAAAAAACCGAAGCGCAGTGGCGCGAACAACTCACGCCCGAGCAATACCACGTAACGAGGGAGGCGGGAACCGAGCGCGCCTTCAGTGGGAAATACTGGGACTGCCACGATGACGGCGTCTATGCGTGCGTGTGCTGCGGGACGGAGCTTTTCGAGGCCGAGACCAAGTTCGACTCGGGCACGGGCTGGCCGAGCTTCTACCAGCCGCTCAAGCCCGAGAACGTGGGCGAGAAGGAGGACAACTCCTTCTGGATGCGCCGCGTGGAGGTGGTGTGTTCGAACTGCGACGCGCACCTGGGCCACGTGTTCCCCGACGGCCCTGCGCCCACCGGCCTGCGGTACTGCATGAACTCGGCATCGCTGGACTTGAAGCCCAAGTCCTCCTAAAAACAAGACACGGTCGAGGACGCACACATTAAAGGACGCTTCTCACACGAGCGGCGGGAAGCGTCTTTTTCACGGAATGACGGGAGAATAATTTCATGACGATTCAACGCTTTCATAACGTATCGCTTACGGTCAAGGACGCGGACGCATCCTCAAAATGGTACGCCGAGAACTTCGGATTCGAGGTGGAATCGGATTCCGAGCGCACGCCGGATTTCTCGGAGCAGGTGACGGGCGTTCCGGGCGCGCACCTTCGCGTGGTGCACATGGGCGGCCACGGGCTGCACCTCGAACTCATGGAGTACAAGGGCGCGGCCGGCGATGCGGTGGACACCTCACCCAACAACGCGGGCTGCCTGCAGATCGGCTTCGTGGTGGATGACGCCGAAGCCCTTTATGAAAAGCTCCAGTCACAGGGAACCGCCATGTGCTCCCCTGCCCCCGCCACGGTGCCGAGCGGCCCCATCCAGGGCTCCAAGATATTCTTCTGCAAGGACCCCGACGGCGTGGTGCTGAAGTTTCTTTCTATCAAGAAGTAGGGATTGGTGGATTGCAGGAGGTGCATCGTAGGGGCGGACCTAAGTGTCCGCCCTGTTTGCTTACGCTCTTGCCGTCCCTGCAAGGGCAAATCTATACGGCCGGCTCGCGAGCCGCCCCTACCAATCCCCTTTCCTCAATCGTTGGAAAAATTAACTCCCCCTTTGAGGGGGTTCACCGTCATTCCGGTGTGCGCCGGAATGACGAACAAACCGCACCACCTCGTGTAGTGACAGCCCCTCCTCGGGGCTGTCCCACAGGTCGCGACCCCGGACAGGCGCTAGGGCCTGTCCGCTACGGTCGCCATCCGAGGGGGGATGCATAGGGGTCGCCGTCGGGATTGACCCACCCGCGCGGCATCGGGCCTCGCAAAATACTTGACGCCCTCATCCCGGTGCCCTGAACCCTCATCCTGAGTAGGCGCGTAAGCGCCGTATCGAAGGATGAGAAGGCATCTCTCCGGCGGGCGCGAATTTCGCCCTTCGATACGCCGCCTCCGGCGACTACTCAGGGTGAGGCGAAGCGGCGGGCTGCGCAGGACGAGGAGGGGGATTGCGCCGCATCGGACTTTTTCAACAGTCCCTTGAGGGGGGAGTGATTTTTATTAACGCGACTATTTCTGGATTCCGGCGTGCGCCGGAATGACGGCAACCTAAAAACAGCGGGGGCGGATTTCGAGGCAGGACTCGTTCTTCCGAAATTCAACTCCTTCCATTTCCCCTCCATCCAAACCACAGACTCAACAACAGCAGAACGAACGCCGCGAGGCTCGCAAGGGTGCGGACGTGGTTCCAGATCGTCCATTCGGAGATATAGGAGACCATCACCCCCGCGTTCTCGGGCCTGATGGGGTCTAAGGCCGCGATTTCTGCGTTCAGCGGCACGTTGAAGACGCTGGTCACTCCGAAGGCACCGACCAGGTAGATGACGGCGGCGGAAAGCGCTAACCAGCACGCGGGAGCGTCTCTGCGAACCAGCGCGTGAAGCGCTACGCCGATGCAAAGTATCAATGCGCCGAAAAAACCGAGCGCGAAGACGGCGTTTCTCACGGCCAGATTGATCGCCTGCATGGCGGCCAGGGCGGCGAGCGGTTCCATCGCAGCAAGGCCGGGCATCACCACGAACGAGAACGCGAAGAAAAACCCGGCCATCACGCCGACCCAGACGGCGCAGGCCAGACGCAGCCAGGAGCCAAAGGACATCGCCATTACACATCCCCAAAGGCGGTTTTCGGGCCGCGAGCGCTCATCAGCCGCCCCGCCCATATCCATTTTTGGCGCATTGCGTAGGGATAAGCAAGAACCGCCTCCGCACCGGGTTGATTCGCATGTGAATGGTCTCCACGTATAAGGGAGTGGTTTGGTAAAACATTCTTCTCCCCGGTCGGCAAGCCTTCACACTTATCTGCTCAAATCCATGAGGGCGGCTCGCGAGCCGCCCCTACAAAAGCAAAACCGCAAAACTCCTCTCCTCGGCAGGCATTGACATTGGAATGACGACCATCTCGAACAGGCGACAAGCGACCTTCCACCCCCCCTTGCGGTCGCAACCAGCGTGAGGCCAAAATGTGCTCGCCTGCTCTCAGGAGCACAACAGGCGGTTCACGAATCACATTTCGAGAGACGAAAAAGGGAGACGCCATGAACAAGCCTTCCATCGCGATAGTGACGACCGGCGGGACGATCTCGTCCAAATACGACACGCGGGGCGGGGAGAACGTACCCGCGGCGAGCGCGGAGGAGTTGATTGCCTCCGTTCCCGAACTCGCCAGTACGGCCCAGGCGCGCGTGGTGGAGCACTCGAACGTCACCAGCGACTTGATGGAGACGGCCACGGCATTCGGCCTCCGCGACCGCCTGCGCGGGATTCTGGCGGACGAGGAAACGGCGGGGGCGGTGATCACCCACGGGACGGCCACGATGGAGGAGACGGCCTATCTCCTGGATTTGACCCTGGGAAGCGAGAAGCCCGTCGTGATCACGGGCGCGATGCGGAATTCCGTCGCCCGCGACGCGGACGGCCCGAGGAACATCTTCTACGCCGCGAAGATCGCAGCCTCACCCGAGGCGCGGGGCCGGGGCGTGATGGTCGCGCTGGACGGGGAGATATTCGCCGCGCGCGACGTCATCAAGGTGCACAGCCAGCGGCCCCACGCCTTCGCGTCCAGAGACGGCGGGCCCATCGGCGTCGTTTCCGATGCGGGCGTCTTCTTTCACTACCGCCCGGAGCGGCGGCTTCACTTCGAGGTCGACGGCGTGAAGGATAACGTGCAGTTCCTCACCGTAACCCAGGGGGTGAACGACCTGCTCGTGCGCGCGTGCATCCGCGAGGGGGTGGACGGGGTCGTGGTGGAGGGCGTCGGCGCGGGCAACGTGAACCTCCCCTTTTACCATGCCCTGTGCGACGCTCTCGAAGCGGGAATCCCCGTGGTGATCGGGGTGCGCATCTTCGCCGGCGCGCCGCACCGCGCCAAGGCCCACGCAGGCTCGTTCCTGAGCCTCATAGAGCGCGGGGCGATATCCGCGGGCTATCTGAGCGGCATCAAGGCCCGCACCCTGCTCATGGTGGCGCTGGCGCATACCGAAGACCGGGAGGAGCTGCACGATATCTTCGAGCGCGTCGGCGGACGGGCGTAAAAAAATATGGCCGAAAAGGGGCCGCGCGCCTAGGAGACGCTCATCTTGCGCCCGCTCTCGTACCACTCGGGACCGGGCTGTTCAGGGGGGTCGTCGTAGCGTTTGATTTCGAGTTCCACGTTGTCGGGATCGTAGAAATAGGTGGCGTAGCCCACGCCGTAGGCGCCGAGGTTCTTCTCCTCGCCGCGGTGAGGCTCCCGGCCGCTCGCGCGCAGCCGCTCGATCACCTTGCCGTATTCGGCGCCGTCCATGCAAAACGCGAGGTGGTCCATCCCGCCCTTGACCTCAATGTCGTCGGACACGAAATCATCGGCGTGAAACAGCACGAGGATGTCCTCCCCAACGCGGAAGACGACCTGGTCGATCTCGCCATTGTGGATGAGCCTGCGGCCGACGGGCTTGAAGCCCATCACGTCGCGGTAGAACGCGATGGATTTTTCGAGATTCGTGACGCGCAGGGCGACGTGTTCGATCATTCGCTTCATGACGGCCTCCTTTATGCCGGAGGGGAGGGATTAGTCGTCGTAGGCCTTCACCGTGGGAACCGTGATGGGGGCTTCGGGCTCGGTCCGGCCCTCGGCCACGGCGCGAATCGCCGCGATGATCTGGCGGTATCCCGTGCAGCGGCAGAGGTTCCCGGTAAGCCAGTGCTGAATCTCGGCTTCCGAGGGGTCGGGATTCTCCTCGAGCAGCTTCTTGGCCGAGACGATCATCCCCGGCGTGCAGTAGCCGCACTGCGTGGCGCCGTAGGAGGCGAAAGCGGCCTGCAGGGGATGCAGGTCTTCGAGGCCGCCCAGGCCTTCTATGGTCTCGACGTTCGACCCGTCGGCGCGCACCGCGAGAACGAGGCAGGAACTGATGAGTTCGCCGTCCATGATGATCGAACACGAGCCGCACGCGCCCTGGTCGCAGGCGCGCTTGGTGCCCATCATCCCCAGGTCTTCGCGGATGAGGTCCACCAGATAGCGGTTCACGGGAACCATGGCTTCGACGGGTTCGCCGTTGAGAACGAAAGATATCATCCTTTTTTCAGACATATCGATCCCCCACTCATTGCGGCCATGCGCTGTTTCGATGTGGCCCCACTATACCACGATTCACTCTTACGTGCACAAGAAAGCCTCAAACCTTCCTGAGCGCGGGCATCAACTCGTCCGAGATCATCCGCATGCTGTGGAGCGCCGTGGAAAGCGGCATTCCCGCCCAGTGCGTGCGGATGACGAGGTGGTTCATCCCCACCTCCTCCCAGTAGGGGCGGAGCTGCTCGTAGCACTCCTCGGGCGAGCCGAGGACGAAGCGGTCCTTGAGCAAATCGTCGAATTCCTGGTCGAAGCTCTCGTCCTCGGGCATGGCGTCGTCCTGGCCCCACTTGGCGTAATCCTGGTATTTGCCGAACAGGTAAGGCCCCGCCATCTCGAGGGCGGTCTTCCTGTCATGGCTGCAGAAGACCTCCTTGATGCAGGGGAATTCCGCCGGGAACGGCTTGCCGCACCTGTCCAGTTCCGCGCGGTAGAGCGCCATCTGCCGCCTGATGGTCGCCGTGGTCGAATGGGGGTTGATGAACCAGTTGTCGCCGATGCGCGCGGCGCGCTCGATGGCCTTGTCGTTATTGGCCGCCACCCATATCGGCGGGTGGGGCTTCTGCACGGGGCGGATGTTCATGCGCACGCCGTCGAGCTTGCAGACATCGTCCTCCCAGGTCACCTCCTCCTCCGTCCAGAGGCGCTTCACGAGTTCGAGGCACGCCTCGAAGCGGCGCACGCGCTGCCCCTTCGGCACGCGGAAGGCGTCGAACTCCGCCTCGCGGTAGCCGAGGCCGATGCCGAACACGAAGTTCCCCCGGCAGAGGACGTCCATCGTCGCCACCGTCTCGGCGACGTAGACCGGGTTGTGCAGGTTGATGAGCAGGATGCCGAGCCCGAGCGTCATCTCGCCCGCCTCGGCCTGCAGGCGCGCCAGGAAGGGCACGATCTGGAGCTGCTTGTTGTCGCCCTCGTTCAGGTAGTGCTGCCCGGTGAAGAGCGAGTCCCAGCCCTTGTCGCGCGCGAGGCGCGCCATGGCATACTGATCGTCCAGGGCGCTGACCATGTCGGTTCCGAGGCGCTGCTGGTTGGTGATGAAGAGTCCCACTTTCATGTCGCGTTCCCCATGCTTGAGGCGGATGGTTGGGGGCCACCATACCCCAAGGCGCGCGACGCCGCCATGCTTACGGCGGAGATGCGGCGGGAGGAAATGCGGGCTGTTGCGGGGAAATGCGGGGGAGCCAAAAAACTTTTTTTACCGCCGTATCTGAGTGCGGGACGCTGAGATTTATATGATAACCCGTTTGATTACAACAACTTGCCGGGGACTTGCTTTGCAGAAACTTATCGAAAAACCCCGTGAATTTATCCAATTTTATACAAAATATCATTATCTTCATTATCAGTCGTTTCCCTGAACCTGCCGGCGCCGCCCCTCCGGCGGTGAAACCCGGGGGAGGAGCGAGAATCAATCCCAACAGAAGAAGCAGGAATTGGCCGACCGACGATGGGAGATTTCCGAGCCAAGCAGAAAGATTCGCCGCCTTCACTATCGCCATGTCACTGAATCCCATGAAAAACCTCCGCTCCTTTCGGTTCCATTCCGAACCATGCGGGAAACCGCTTTCCCGCGTCGCGCGCACGATACCGCAGGACGGGGTTTCGGGAGGAATAGGAATTGCGGGGAAATGCGTAGGTGAGGCTGTATGACGACGGGAAACACTCCCCCCTTGAGGGAACTGTTGAAAAATCCTCCTGACAGGGTAAATGCAACCCCCCCTACCCCCCCTTGTCAGGGGGGCAAGAAAGAGCAAAGTCCCCCGACCCGGCGGGAGCGCATCGCTTTTTTTACCCCCCGACCCGGCGGGGGATATCGCCTTTTTTTACCCCCCTGACAAGGGGGGGTAGGGGGGGTTGGTTTTCAGGCGGCGCGTGGGTGCGGTGCAGCAGCGGGAATTATATGTCAGACATATATGTCTGACCTACGGGTGAAAGCCCGATTGATGCGGGAGGATTCCCTCATCGAAAGGCGACCCCCCTACCCCCCCCTTGACGGGGCTGTTGAAAAACCTATCCCTCTCGCATCAACCACGTTTTACCCGTAGGGGCCGCATAGTATGCGGCCCCTACGAAACCATCGCGCCTCCCGCAGACCAGACATATATGTCTGACCTGCCAACCTCTGGGAAACGAAACGTAGGGGCGGACCTGTGTGTCCGCCCGACCCCGGAACAGGGTTTTTCAACAGCCCCTTGACGGAGGGACAAGAAAAAACAAAACCCCACCACCCGGCGGGGTGACATCGCCTTTTTTTACCCCCCTGACAAGGGGGGGTAGGGGGGTTGGTTCCGACGAGGGCCTTTTCACCAACCCCGATGAATGAGCGTTTGCGACCGAAGAGGGGGAGTTTGCCGGTTTGCAAGGGCATGAAGCCTTCGTAGGGGCGGCTCGCGAGCCGCCCGCGCTCTTTCGAAATTGTCGTCATTCCGGCGCATGCCGGAATCCAGAATCCCGACCGAAGTAGGATTACGTTTTCAGGATGCTCTTTCCTTTCGGAACGGAATGCGGAATAATCGGCGAAACTACCCGATGAGCCGGTTCCTCCGGGGAGGGTCCGGCGGCGCGCCCGGAGTGCCAAGACCTGCTCATGTCCACACCTCGAAACCGCGAAGAGGCGATCAATACCCAACTCGCCATTCTGATCTCCGGCCTCGGCGTAACCGCCGACGGCGAGACCATTCACGTTCACGGGAAGCACCGCCCGGACGTCATCTTTCAACTGCGCGGACTGCGCGTCGTCATCGAGGCCAAATTCGCGGATCACCCCAACTCCGAATCCGTCGTGCTGGAGGACGCGCGCAAGAGAGTAAGGGCAGGCATCGCCCACATCGCCGCTTCCGTCGTATATCCCGATACGCTGCGAACCACCCCCACGGCGAAAATCATCGAAGTCCTAGAAGGCTCGCGCCTCAAGTACAAGATAATCGCCGAAACATACGAAACCCCCGACTGGCACGAGGGCGATCCCGCTTCTTTGATGGACGCCCTGCGGCGCGCTCAGGCGACTCTCGCGGAGGACGACCTCGTCGAGAAGACCGCGAAATCCCTGTCCGAGAAGCTGGAAGTCATCGCCCACCAGTGGGTAGGGCAGCAAGGCGCGTGCGACAGGCTGTCGCGCATCCTCGGAATCATCCCGCCCAAGGGAGAGGAGCCGGAACAGGCGCAGGCGCGCCGCGAAACCGCCGCCAAGGTCTCCGCGTTGGTTCTGGCCAACGCCTTCATTTTCCAGGAGCAGCTCGCAGCCGCCGACGAGCGGGTCGATCCGCTGCGCAAACTCGAAGGCGAAAAAGACATCCTCACCGAAACCGCGCGGCACTGGAAGTGGATATGGCAAAACATCAACTACGTGCCCATTTTCCAGATCGGGGAGAGCGTCCTTGACGAACTGCCGGCCAGCCGGCCCACGCTTCGGGCTGTTCGCTCCCTGCTCACCGAAGCCGGAGCGATATGCTCCCAACAGGCCGCTTTGCGCCACGACCTCATGGGCCGCATCTACCACTGGCTACTTCATCACGGCAAATATCTTGGCACCTACTACACCTCGGTTTCATCCGCGACGTTGCTTTTGAAGCTGACGCTCGCTGCCGATTGGAAACAGGATTTCGGCGACCCCCATGCGCTTGCCGGTTTCAAGGTGGGCGATCTGGCTTGTGGAACCGGAACCCTGCTCATGGCTGCCGCGCAGTCCATTTCCGACGTGTACATCCGCGCGCGGGCCGAAACCGGGCGCTCTCTCGACCCGGTCGCGCTTCGCACGCTGCACGGCGCGCTCATGGAAAACGTCTTGTTCGGGTACGATGTTCTGCCCTCCGCCGTGCACCTGACCGCTTCGACCCTCGCCATGCTGGCTCCCGAGGTAGCCTTCCGAAACATGAACCTCTACGCCATGCCTTTGGGTTTCGATCATGGCGAGGCGAAACTCGGCAGTCTCGATTTCTTGATAACCAAGCGCGTCAATACCCAGATGGCGCTCGACTATACGCACGTCGAAACGGTTCGAACCGGGGCCGCGCGGTCTCAGGTCGCCACCGCCGAAATCCCGGAGCTTCATCTTTGCGTCATGAACCCGCCGTTCGTTCGCAGCGTGGGCGGAAACCTGCTGTTCGGGTCGCTTCCCGGCGAACGTGGAAAACTTCAGGGCGAACTCAAGAAACGCGCGAAAAAGATCGACGCGAGTATCACCGCCGGTCTGGGAAGCGTATTCGTCGCCCTTGCGGACCGCTCGCTGGCCGAGGGCGGCAGGCTCGCTTTCGTCTTGCCCGCCGCGCTCGCTTCTGGGGAAGCATGGGCCGAAACCCGGAAACTCATCGCCGGGCGCTATCATCTGGAAACCGTCGTGGCGAGTCATGACGCGAACCGTCCGAATTTCTCTGAAAACACGAGCCTCTCGGAGGTTCTTTTCATCGCCCGCAAACTTGGGGGAGAGGAAAAACCGGGATCAACGAAATACGTCAACCTCTGGCGCAACCCGCGTTCGATCCATGAGGCGCTCGACCTTGCCAACCGGATCGTCAACGCCTCCGACGCCGTTTCGGTCGAAGGAGAGGGAATGACCTCGTTCGGTTCTTCCGCCATGAAGTTCGGCGAAATAGTCCATGCCCCGCCCAGAAAAGAAACCGGGAACTGGACGGGCGCGCTCTTCGCCCAGACCGACCTGTTTCGCATCTTCAGGAAACTACAAAACGGCCAGCTCCATCTGCCGGGCGAAAAAACCACCGCTCTTCCTCTGTGTAGCTTGGATGAACTTGGCGATCTCGGTCCCGATCGTAAACGGATTCATGAAGGGTTCAAGGTTTCTAAGGACGATTGGTCTCCTTATCCCGGCTTTTGGGGACATCGATCCGATAGCGTGACCACGATTGCGCAATCCCCGAATTGCCGTCTGCTGGTATGGACCGATTCTCCGCGAGGTCCCGAATATGGTCCGCATCTCTGGAAACGCGCTGGTTCCATCCTTCTCGCCGAACGCTTATGGTCAATCACGCACCGCGTACTCGCCGTCGGCTTTGAAAACGAAGTATTGGGGAACACTTGGTGGGCCTTTAAGACAAACGAATTGACGCAAGAGCAGAGAAAGGCGATTCTCTTGTGGCTCAACGGCTCCTTGTCCTTGCTGTTCTTCTACGGTCGCCGTGTCGTTACGCGAAGCGCATGGATGCAGATGAAACAGCCTGCATGGGCCTCGATGCCCGTTCTCAATGTCCGCTCCTTGAACGAAACCCCGTTGAACGCCTTGGCCGCTGCTTATGAGGAACTCGGAAAAGAGAAACTCGCGCCGCTGGCGCGACTGGACTCGGACGACGTTCGCATCCGGATTGACGCCGAAATCTCGAATGCGCTGGGGCTGGGGGACATCAAACCCGTCCGCGAACTCCTCGCGCGCGAACCCGGCTTGAGCGGAGAGGAGATAGGTGGCCAACCCGTCTAGTAAGACCGGGCTTGTAATAATACAGCAATGAGAATCGTGGGGTGTTAATGAGGATGGCAGGAGTGTCTGCGTGGGGGCCGTCGTCCTTGGCGTTATGGATATGGCAAGGTGAGTTGTTCGGAGTTTGTCATGCAGAGGAATAAAGAGTTGAACTTTTGCGAGGATAATCTGGCATGAAAAGTATAGAGGCAATTGTGGCAACAGTGCTCATTGTCATAGCGATAATGATAATGATTCTTGTTGGTTATACTTCAACTGAGCGTACCTTGACAGGAATCGAGGTAAGTATACTTCAAATTGTTGCGCTTCTGGCGAGTTTGGGAGGGTCATATATTTTTGGCCAAAGAGCTTCAAAAGAGTCGATAAAAGAAAAAATAGGAACGCATGCGCGCTCCGCCTTCAGACGCCTAATTTCTTTATATGCTAGCATATCTCGTCTGGCGATAATTATCGAATCAGATGAGCACGGTGATGATGGTTCCAAGTTAAAGGTAATTAAAGCTATTGTGGATGAACAAATTGGAACAGTAGATGATGCGCTGGAAGATTGGCGGGATCTTGTCCCAGAGTCTGTAGAAGAAATGAAAGAGAAACTGAGAAAATCAAAGCAAAGAGAGGCAATACAATGACCAATCTAATTCGTGGAAAGGTCGCACGGATTCTCAATGCGCGAGAGATCGCAATAAACGTCGGAAGCGATCACGGGGTATCGACAGGCATGTACTTTGACGTAATGGATAAGAATTTTGAGGATATTAAAGATCCGGATACCCGCGAAATTTTAGGATCAATTTCGCGGTCAAAAGTTAGAGTGCGCATAACCAAAGTTAAGGAGAAACTATCTCTGGCCTCTACATATAAAACAAAGCAGAGAAATGTAGGTGGGTCTGGAATTTCTGCTGCTGCAATTGTAAGGGCATTTGCGTCGCCCAACTGGGTAACAAAACCGGAAACCCTGAAAAAAGACGAAAAGCCTTGGGAGGATCTAGAAGAAGAAGAAAGTTTCGTGAAAACCGGTGATCCTGTTGTTCAGGTCATCCCGGTTGAAGAAGAAGAACAAGAAGAGACCGTCTAAAAACTAGAACTACCCCCCAAAAGATGCTAGGTTCCAAGCTAGGGCGGACACACGGGTCCGCCCCTACGACCCCTGCAATCCCTCCCTCCCCGATTGGGATTGACCTCACACAAACCTCCTCACCCCCGGAAACGCCTCCTTCCTTCTCAGGTCCGTCTCGTCGTGTCCGGCGAAGATGAGGTCGGGGGAGTCAGCGAGGTCCTTTACGGCTTCCAGGGCGCGCAGGGCGTCGTCCACGTGGACGTGGATGCCGGGCGGTATCATGGATTCGAGGCTCCGGTAGAGATAGGCCGCGTCCACGGCCAGCACCGCCCAGCCCCGCGCCGTGCGGAAGCGGACGATCTGGTGGCCCGGCGTGTGGCCGCCCGTCCAGTGGACATGCACGCCGTCCGCGACCTCCGCCTCCCCGTCCACCAGTTCCAGGCGGCCGGCCTCAAGGAGCTTCTCGGCTTCTTCCAGGTCGCCCAGGAAATGGTTGATGAAGTGGTATTCCGCCGCGTCGCTCCGCCAGAAATCGAGCTCGCGCCTCTGGAGATAAAAACGCGCGGAGGTGAACAGCCTCGGCGAGGCGAAATGATCCCAGTGCAGGTGGCTCACGATCATCGTCTCGACCTGGGACGGCTTCAAGTCGAAATGCCGTAGCAATTCATGCTGCGGGCGGTAGTCGGCGTAGTCGGGGTTCCGCGCCTTCTGCGCATCCTCGCTGAAGCCGGTGTCGATAACGACCGGCGCGCCCCCGCCTTCGGGCGTCAGCGCCCAGAAGAAATAGGGCAGCGTGCGCGTCCTCCCCGATTCGCTGAGATACAAAAGCCAGGAGGCGTCGCACGCGCGCGAGCCCTGGCACAGGGCGTAGAGGTTGTAGGTCGTCTCGCTCAAGGTGGATGCCTCCTTGTCGTCCCGCCCGGAAGGGGGATTGGTGAAAAACCTCACAGGTAGAGCGTGTTAAATTTCACTCATCCCTTGAGGGGGTTGTTGCCCCCCTGACAGGGTAAAGGCAACCCCCTTGAAAGGGAAACCCCGCAAAGGCAACCCCCCCTACCCCCCCTTAACAGGGGGGCAAGAAAAAGCAAAGCCTCCTCTATCCGGCAGGGGATGTCGCCTTTTTATACCCCCCTGACAAGGGGGGGTAGGGGGGGGTTGCTTTTCCATTCGAGAGAAGCGTCTCCTCTGCCCCTGAATATGTGTCATTTATAACAACCCCGAACCGCGGGCGCCCGGCGCATGCCGACCCGGCCCTTCGTTGTCCGATGGATGAGATTATGCCATTATCACCGAAGCGCAAAACGCAAGGCCCGGTATTCGATTCACGGAAAACCATTCCCGAAGGGCGCTCGTCTTGGACAACACCTTCATCATCGTGTTCTGCCCGTTCGCAGCCGCCTTCGTCATCCCCTGGTTCGCAGAGCGCTTCCGCAAAAACGCCGCGTGGTTCGCCATGGCCGCGCCCCTCGTGAGCGCGTGGGCGCTCATCGGCCTCTACGGCGAATGGGCGGCGGGCGGGCGGCAGACCTTCACGCGCGCCGTCGCCTGGGTGCCCGCGGCGAACGTGGAAATCTCCTTCATGGTGGACGGGCTGAGCCTCATGTGGGGCTTCCTCGTGGCGGGCATGGGCGCGCTCATCGTGCTGTATTCCCACTGGTATCTCCACGCGCACGAGGCGCTGGGCCGCTACTACGGCTTCCTCATCGCGTTCATGGGCTCGATGCTGGGCGTCGTGTTCGCGGACCACCTGATATCGCTGTTCATCTTCTGGGAACTCACGAGCATTACCTCGTTCTTCCTCATCGGCTTCTGGTCGGACAGGGACGCCTCGAACTACGGCGCGACCAAGGCCATCCTCATCACGGGCAGCGGCGGTCTCGCCATGCTGGGGGGATTTTTGCTCCTGGGCGACGTGGCGGGCGAATGGCGGCTCTCCCAACTCGTGCTCATGCCGGACATCGCGAGCCGGTTGTCGCTCGGCGTATTCCTGCTCATCATCCTGGGCGCGGCCACCAAGAGCGCGCAGTGGCCCTTCCACATCTGGCTGCCGAACGCCATGGAAGCGCCCACGCCCATCAGCGCGTTCCTGCACTCGGCCACCATGGTGAAGGCGGGTATCTATCTCTTGTCGCGCTTCTACCCCATCCTGGGCGCGCACCCCGCCTGGGGCTACGTCGTGACGGGCTTCGGCATGACGACGATGATAGCGGGGGGGATGCTCTCCCTGCGCGCCTATGACCTGAAAGCGATTCTGGCCTACGGCACCATCAGCCAGTTGGGCCTCATCGTCACCTTCCTGGGCTACGGCGGGAAGGGGGCGATCATCGGCGCGACGCTTCACCTCTACAACCACGCGGCGGCCAAGGCGGCGATGTTCATGACGGTGGGCATCATCGACCACGAGGCGGGCACGCGCGACGTGCGGCTGCTGGGCAACCTGAAAAAACTCATGCCGAAGACGCACGTGCTGGCCGTCATCGCCGCGCTCAGCCTCATCGGCATACCGCCCATGGGCGGGTTCATCACCAAGGAGATGCTGTATGAGGTGAGTCTCCACCCCGGCGGCCCTGGAAACTGGAGCTGGTTCTGGCCGTATCTGACCGTATTCGCAGGGGTTTTCACGGCGCTCTATCACCTGAGGTTCCTGAGCGAGCCCTACTGGCAGGCGGCGGAAGGCGAAGCGCCCAAGCATCCCCACGACCCCCCTATAGGGATGCTGGCCGCGCCCGCGGTCCTGGTCGTCATGGCGCTCGCGTTCGGTCTCGCGCCGGGTCTGATAGAGAACGCCATCGTCGCGCCCGCCGCGGAGGCCACCCTGGGCGGCGGGGCGAAAGTGGAACTCCACCTCGCGCTCTGGCACGGGGTGAACCTGCCCTTGATCATGTCGGTCATCACGATGGCGCTGGGGCTGGCGCTCTACTTCGGCTTCGCGCACGTGAAGACGGTTCTCGACGCCTGCGCCCGCGCCTGGGGCAAGGCGCCCGCGCCCGACAGGGTATACAACGCATTCGTCGACTGGCTCAGGAACGGCACCTGGGAGATTCTGCTCCTCATCCAGGACGGGAATCTCAGGCGCTACATGCGCTACATGATGGTGCTGCCCGCCGCCGCCGCCCTCTACCTCGTCTGGCGGATGGACTGGGGGGCGAACGTCTTCCCCACGGGGTTCGCGGGCGCGTCGTTCCTGCTCGTCGTGATCGCGCTCATGATCATGGGCGCCGCTTTCGCCACCGCGCTGTTCAGGCGGAGAATCCCGGCGATTCTCGCCCTCGGCACGATGGGCTACGGCATCGCGGGGCTGTATCTGCTCCTGAAAGCCCCCGATCTGGCGCTCACCCAGATCATGGTCGAATCCGCCTCGGTCGTGCTCTTCCTGCTCGTGTTCTACTACCTGCCCGAACTCAAGCCCGTGCCTGTATCTGCGGCGAAGAAGATGCGCGACTGGGGGATCGCTATCGGTCTCGGCGTGTGCACGACGCTCGTCATGGCCGCCGCCATGAACACGCACAAGTTCCGCACCATCGCGGACTACTTCATGCGCACGAGCAAGCCGGTGGCCGGCTTCAAGAACGTGGTGAACGCCATCATCGTCGATTACCGGGGCTACGACACGCTGGGCGAGATCACCGTGCTGGTCATCGCCGGCATCGCCGTCTACGCCCTCTTGCGGCTGGTGGGGGAGATGAAATGCGATCACTGATCCTGCGGACGATAGCGCCCGCCGTGCTGCACCTGACGCTGCTGTTCTCCATGTTCCTGCTCATCTACGGCCACAACCAGCCGGGCGGCGGCTTCATCGCGGGGCTGATGACGTCGGTGGGCGTCGTGCTCCAGTGGGTGGCGGTGGACGCGGAGGAAGGCCGCAGGCGGTTCAACTGGCCGTATGAGGGGATATTCCTCGCGGGGCTTGCGCTCTCCACCCTCACGGGGGTGTGGGGCTACGTCAAGGGCGCGTATCTCAAGAGCTCGATATACCGCTTCGAGGTGCCCTTCATCGGCGACGTGGAACTGTTCACCGCGTTCATCTTCGACGTGGGCGTATACGGCGTGGTGGTGGGCGTCGTGATGTGCATCTTCACCAACCTCTGCGAGGAGGAGACGAAGGAGGTGGAGGCGGAGGGGGAATAGTCTAAGGGGAGATAGAAAAAACACTTCCCCCTTGAGGGGGTTGTTGGAAAAGCCTTCTGACAGGGTAAAGGCAACCCCCCCTACCCCCCCTTGTCAGGGGGGTATAAAAAGGCGACGGCCCCTCGCCGGGTAGACGGGTAGACGGGTAGAGAGGCTTTGGCTCTTTCTTGCCCCCCTGACAAGGGGGGGTTGGGGGGGTTGGTTTTCAGGGCAGGAGAATGACGAGCAGGGCGGGTTTTCCATCGGGCATTCCCCTCGGGATGCCCGACCCCGCAAGAGCGGAGCAACAAGGAGACGTTAACGTGGTCTGGACACTGGCGATAATCATCGGCGCCCTGGTGACGGCGGCTTCCTACCTCATCATGCAGCGCCGGATCATCCAGGTGGTGCTCGGCATGGCGGTGCTCAGCCACGCCGCGAACCTGATGATCGTCGCCTCGGGCTGGGTGGGGGACGGAAAGGCGCCCATCGTCCCCAAGACCGGCGGCCCGCTCGACCCGTTCGCCTACGTCGACCCCCTGCCCCAGGCCATGGTGCTGACCGCCATCGTCATCAGCCTGGCCGTGACGGCGTTCCTGCTCGTGCTCGCGTTCTTCACGTACAAGAAGTTCGGCACCGACGACATCGACGAGATCAGGAGGCTCAAGGGATGAACGCCCTCTTCCCGCTCTTCGTCGTCTTGCCGCTGGCGGTGGGCACGTTCCTGTTCCTGGTGCGCAAGAACCGCGCGCTCCAGGAATCGGTGAGCATGCTGGCGCTTCTGGTGAACCTGATCCTGGCGGGGGTGCTCCTGAGCGCGACGGCGGACGGGACGATCTTCGTCCACCGGATGGGTCTGTGGCCCTTCCCCTACGCCATCGTCCTGGCGGCGGACAGGCTCGCCGCGACGCTATTGTGCCTCTCCTCCTCCATCGTGGGGGCGTGCGCCGTCTTCGCGAGGAGCTATCTCACGGATGCGCAGCGCAAAGAGGCCTTTCACCCCCTGCTGCACTTCCTCCTCATGGGGATGCAGGGGTGCTTCATCACGGGCGACCTGTTCAACCTCTTCGTCTTCTTCGAGGTCATGCTCATGGCCACCTACGCATTGTTGGGCTTCTACTACAACCTCGACCAGCTCGAGATGGCCTTCAAGTACACCTGCATGAACCTGATCGCCTCGGCGCTCTTCCTGCTCGGCGTCTCGCTCCTCTACGCGCAGGTGGGCACGGTGAACATGGCCGATCTGGCCGTGAAGATAAAGCTCTTGGGCCCGACGCCGCTGATGGTGGTGACGGCCCTGGTGTTCGTATTCGTATTCAGCGTCAAGGCGGCGATATTCCCGATGCACCTGTGGCTGCCCTCCGCGCACTCGATATCGCCCACCCCCATCAGCGCGATCCTCGCGGGCGTGCTCGTCAAGGTGGGCATCTACTCCATCATCCGCTGCGCGACGCTCATCTTCCCGGCGGCGTTTTTGATACTGCAACCGGGGCTCATCGCCCTGTGCCTCCTGACCATCGCCATGGGCGCGCTCGGCACCCTGCCCCAGACGAGCATCAAGCGCGTCCTCGCCTACAGCACCATCAACCAGCTGGGCTACATCGCCTTCGGCGTCGCCCTGCTCTCCCAAGCCGGCCTCGCGGCGGCGGTCTTCTACATCGTCGGCCACGCGTATCTGAAGAGCGCGATGCTGCTCGGCGCGGGTCTCAACCAGAAGCTCACCGGCACGGTCGATCTCGAAGAGATGGGCGGCATGATGGGCAAGGCGCCCTTCGCGAGCCTGCTGATGCTGGTGGGGTTCCTGTCGCTGGCGGGCTTTCCGCCGTTCACGGGCTTTTTCGCCAAGCTCTTCGTGCTCCAGGCGGGCTTCGCACAGGGCGCGATACTCGCCACGGGGATCGCCCTGGGATTCGGCATCATATCGCTTTATTATAATTTCACGACGTACCAGCGCTACGCCTGGGGGACGGGCGGCGGCGAGGTCGGGACGGCGGGCGCAGGGATATACGGCTCGGTCGCCTTCCTCTCGGCCTTCGCGGTCGTCTTCGGGCTGGGCGCCTACTGGCTCTTCGAGTGGGCGCAGCTCGTGGCCGCCCAGATCACGAACCCCGAACTCTACATCGCCGCCATGCGGGATTTGGGATAGGAGAGACGACCGATGCCGCTCGCCACGCTCGCGTTCACCATCGCCACCATCTGGATATTCCTGCACGGGAGCGCGACGCCGGGGCATTTCTTCGTAGGCCTCGTCATGGCGCTCTTCATCATCCGCTTCCTCAAGAAATCCTACTACCAGGACAGGACGTTCTTCCGCATCGGCAGCTATTTCAGATACTTGCGCAGCTTCACCTGGGAGTTGTTCATCGCCAACGTCCAGGTGCTGAAAATCGTGCTCGCCCCCCGGCTTTCGATACGCCCGGGCATCATCCCCTACAAGACGGTCTGCAAGACGCCCCTGGGCGTGACGATGCTGGCGAATTCCATCACGCTCACGCCCGGCACGTTGAGCATCGACGTGTCGGACGACGACGAGACGATTTTCGTCCACACGCTCGACATCGACCACCCCGACGAGGTGGCCGAGAGCATCCGGGAGGGGCTGGAAGAACCCATCGTGGGAGCCGTGGAATGATAGAGACGGCCGTACAGATAAGCCTGCTCATGCTGGGCGCATCGGTGCTCCTCGCTTTCATCCGCCTCGCGAAGGGACCCACGACCTCGGACCGCGTGGTGGCGGCGGACACCCTCGCCACGAACGTGCTCGGCGTCATCGCGCTGTTCGCCGTCCAGACGCACAACAAGCTGTTCATCATCGCCGTGCTCGCCCTGGCCATCCTGAGCTTCGTGGGCACGACGGTCTACGCGAAGTTCCTGGAGAGGGGGAAGATCATTGAGTGATGCGCTCGCCGCCTTCCTGCTGCTGGGGGGCTCGTTCTTCATGCTGGTCGCGAGCATCGGCCTCGTGCGCCTGCCCGACGTCTACTGCCGCATGCACGCCGCCACCAAGGCGACGACCTTCGGCATGGGCGGCATCCTCCTGGGTGCGAGCCTCATCTTCCAGAGCGCCGCCGTCACGACGCAGGCGCTTCTGGCCATTTTCTTCCTGTTCCTGACCGCGCCCGTCGCCGCGCACCTGATATCGAGGGCGGCCTACAAGCGCGGGCCCGACCTCTGCGCCGAGACGGCGCACGATGCATACGGAAAGTATCTGGAGGGCCAAAAGTCGGAGGAGAAGTCCCCCGACCAGTACGGGGACGCGTAGCAGATCATCGCGAATCAGGGTTGTTGAAAAAGCCACCTGACAAAGGGGTTTGTAGGGGTCGCATACATGCGACCCGGCCTTTTTTCGCCGCCCAGCCATGGGCCGCATATATGCGGCCCCTACACGAGCATTGACATCCCGACCAAGGGGGGATGGTTTCACAATCGTATGTCGATTGAAAAATCCATACCCCGTGATTGCGCATTTGTTCCATCACGCCTAAAATCGGGCGCGTTTCTGCCGCCAATACCCATTCATACGGAGAAACGAACTCATGAAACGATTTGCGAAATATGTCGTGATGCTGATCGCGGCGGCATGGCTGACGGCGCCCGCCCTCTCGCACGCCGCCGAGTGGAGAATCGACGCCACCCACACGACAGTAAGCTTCAAGGTGCGCCACCTGGGCGTCACCTGGGTGCGGGGGGAATTCCAAAAAGTGTCGGGCACGGTCCGCTACGACCGGAAGAACCCCGGCGCCTCGGCTGCGAACATCGTCATCGACGCCGACTCGATCAACACGCGCAACGCGCGGCGCGACAACCACCTCCGGAACGACGACTTCCTGCTCGTCGAGAAGCATCCCTCCATCACGTTCAAGTCGAAATCCGTGAAGAATGCGGGCGCGGAGGGCCTCGACCTCGTCGGGGATCTGACCATCCGCGGCGTCACGCGAGAAGTGGTCCTCAAGGTGGCCGACATCAGCGGGGAGGTCGAAACGCGGCGGGGGACCTTGAAGATGGGCGCCAGCGCCGCCACGCGGATCAACCGCAAGGATTTCGGGGTGAAGTACAACCGCCTGCTCGAAGCGGGCGGGCTCGTCGTGGGCGACGAGGTGCGCATCACCATCGACGTGGAGTTGAACAAGCGATAGCGCGAGGGCGCTCCGCACGGATAGCTTCCGCCGCTTTTTTTGGCGTTTTGTGGTATACTCGCGCCATCCGAAATAGGTCTCACTTAATAGAATTTCACAGACAACCCCGCACAAGACCCCCTTTGGGGAAAATGAGGAGGATAATCCTATGACAATCAAGAGAACGACTCTCTGGACCATCGCGTTCGGCTTGGCGCTGGCCGTCCTGGCGGCGCCCCTCGGCGCGGGCGCGCTCGAGAAGAAGCTCGTCATCGTCACGTCCTACCCGCCGGACACGACGACCACCGTCAAGAAGGCTTTCGAGAAGAAACACCCCGGCGTCAAGGTCGAGATGCTCAAGAAAAAGACCACCGCCGGCATCAAGTACTTACAAGAAACCGCCTCCAACAACCGCTCCGACATGTTCTGGGCATCCGCGCCCGACGCCTTCGAGGTGCTGAAGGGCGACAACCTGCTCCAGAAATACAAGGTCAAGATCAAGGGCATTCCCAAGAAGGTGGGCGCTTTCCCGATCAACGACCCCGAGGGCTACTACAAGGGGTTCGCGGCCTCGGGCTACGGCATCATGTGGAACACCCGCTACCTCAAGGCCAAGAAGCTGCCCGCGCCCGGGACCTGGGCCGATCTGGCCAAGCCCGTCTACCACGGCCACGTCGGCATGAGCGCGCCCTCGCGCTCGGGCACCACCCACCTCACCGTCGAGACCCTCCTGCAGGGCAAGGGCTGGGAGAAGGGCTGGGCCGAGTGGAAGGCCATCGCAGGGAACTTCAAGACAGTCACCGAGCGCAGCTTCGGCGTGCCCGACGGCGTGAACTCCGGCCAGTTCGGCCTGGGCATCGTGATCGACTTCTTCGGCCTCTCGTCGGAGGCTTCGGGCTTCCCCGTAAAGTTCATCTACCCGCCGGTGACGACGCTGGTGCCCGCGAACATCGCCATCGTCAAGAACGCGCCGCATCCCAAGGCCGCGGCGGCGTTCATCGAGTTCCTGCTCTCGCCCCCGGGCCAGGAAGTGCTGCTCAACCCGAAAATCAGGCGCCTGCCCGTCAACCCGGCGACCTACGCCAAGGCGCCCGCCGACTTCCCGAACCCGTTCAAGGACAAGTCCATCGGCGCGGCGGTCAAGTTCGACTTGCAACTTTCGAAGGGCCGCTACAACGTCATCAACTCGCTGTTCGACGTGATGGTCACCTACCGCCTGAGCGATCTGCGCGCGGCGACCAAGGCCATCCAGACCGCCGAGGCGCAAATGGGCGGCAAGAAGAACGCCGCGGCCAGGAAGCTGATCGACGAGGCGAAGGCGCTCGTCGCCAAGGTGCCCATCACCGCCGCCCAGGCGAGCAAGAAGGAATTCAACGCGATCTTCAAGAAAAAGCGCAAGAAGGCGACCACGAAGGTGACGGGCCGCCAGGCCGAGATCGAACGTGAATGGGACGCGCAGGTCAAGGCCAACTACGCCAGGGCGAAGGCGCTGGCCGTGAAGGCGGCGTCCATGCTCTAGCCTTCGGGCCGGCGCGGAGAAGGGGGAAGAATGTCTCTGGAAGCGATGGCGCGCGGCCAGTGGGGGCCGGCGGCGGTGGGCCTCATCGTCGGTCTGTTCCTGCTCGCCTTCCTGGTCGTGCCCGTCGTGAACGTGATATACGTCGCCTTCCAGGACCCGAACACGGGCGCGCTGACGCTCATCAACTTCGTCGACTTCTTCCGCAACAACCTGTTTCAGGAATCCGCCCTCAACTCGATCTACGTCGCCTTGATGTCGGTGGTGCTGGCGTCGTGCTTCGCGCTGCCGCTCTCCTATTTCACGACCCGCTTCAATTTCGGCGGCGCCATCCTCATCCAGACCCTCGGCGTGCTCCCGCTCATCATGCCGCCCTTCGTAGGCGCCGTGGCGATGCTCCTCCTGCTCGGCGAGAACGGATCGGTCAACCTGCTGCTGGATGAGTGGTTCGGCTTCACCATCCCCTTCATGGAAGGGCTGAACGGCGTCATCCTGGTCGAGAGCATCCACTATTTCCCGTTCATCCTCATGAATCTTTCGGCCTCGCTCAACAACATCGACCGGGCAATGGAGGAATCCGCACAGAACCTGGGCGCCAGCGGGGTGCGCCTGTTCCGGCGCATCGTGTTCCCGCTGGCCATGCCCGGCTACGTCGCGGGCGCGTCCCTCGTGTTCCTCAAGGTGTTCGACGACATCGGCACGCCGCTATTGCTCAACATCAACAACATGCTGGCGCCCCAGGCGTATCTCCGCATCGCTTCCATCGGCATATCGGACCCGATGGGCTACGTGATCTCGGTCATCCTCGTCATATTCTCCCTGCTGGCGCTCTGGATCTCGTTCCTGGCGCTTCGGGGCAAGGACTACGCCACCGTCCAGAAGGGCGGCGGCGGGCTGATGAAGCGCGACCTGCGGCCCTGGGAGAAGGCCGTCTGCTACGGCGTCGTCATCTTCATCCTGCTTTTGGTGCTCTCGCCGCACTTCGGCCTCGCCATTCTTTCTCTCGGCACGGTCTGGTCGTTCAGCGTGCTGCCCGACGCCTATACTTACGCGCACTATATGCGGGTGGTCTCGGAATCATCGGAGTTCATCACGAACACGCTGCTATACGCCGGCCTCGCCGCGGGGATCGACGTCCTCTTCGGCACGGCCATCGCCTATATCGTCCTGCGCACGAATCTGGCCGCCCGGCAGTGGCTGGACTACGCCGCGATGGGGGCGGTGGCGATTCCCGGCGTGGTGCTCGGCATCGGCTATCTGCGCACGTTCTACGCGTTCAACGTGCCGATCATCGACAAGCCCCTGGCGTCGTGGTGGGTCATCATCGTCGTCGCCCTCGCCATCCGGCGCCTGCCCTACGCGCTGCGCGCCTGCGTCGCGGCGTTGCAGCAGCTCAGCGTCATGCTCGAAGAGGCCGCCGAGAACCTGGGAGCGACCAAGGGCCGCACCATCCGCCGGATCGTCGTGCCGCTCATGTCGGGCGGCATCGTGGCGGGCTTCGTCACCAGCTTCGCCACCGCGTCGGTCGAGTTGTCCACGACCATCATGCTGGTGTCGCAGGAATCGGACGCCCCGCTCGCATTCGGCATCTACGAGTTCATGCAGTCAGCGGCGGGACGCGGCCCGGGCGCGGCGCTGGGCATCATCGCCGTGGTCATCGTCGGGGTCGCGACCTACGTCTCGCACCGCTTCATCCAGCGCAAAGAGACGCGCCAGACGCCGGATATGGCCATCGCCGCAGGAGTCTGAGAATGACATCATTACACGCCGCAAGCGTCGTCATCGAACGGTTGAGCCTCGCCTACGATGCGACCGACGTGCTCAAGGACGTGAACCTGCGCATCGAACCGGGCGAGTTGTTCACCTTCCTGGGACCGTCGGGCTCCGGCAAATCGACCCTGCTGCGCGCGGTCGCCGGCTTCGGCCCCACGCCCAGGGGGCGCATCCTGATCGGAGAAGACGACGTGACGCGCCTCCCGCCGTGGCGGCGCAACGTCGGCATGGTGTTCCAGTCCTACGCGCTCTGGCCGCACATGACGGTGCGCAGAAACGTCGCCTTCGGCCTGGAGGAGCGCAAGACGCCCGCCGCCGAGATACCGAAGCGCGTCGACGCCGCACTCGATATGGTCGGGCTTCTGGAGTTCGGCGAGCGGCGCCCCTCGCAGCTGTCCGGCGGACAGCAGCAACGGGTCGCGCTGGCCCGCACCATCGTCGTCGAACCCCGCGTGCTCCTGCTGGATGAGCCGCTCTCGAACCTGGACGCCAACCTGCGCGTGCAGATGCGCCGCGAGATTCTGGACTTACAGCGCGAACTGGAACTCACCACCATCTTCGTCACCCACGACCAGGAGGAAGCCAACACCATCTCGGATCGCATCGCCGTGCTCGACGGCGGCGTCCTCCAGCAGGTGGGACAGCCCATGGAACTCTACGACGAGCCGGTCAACCGCTTCGTCGCCCACTTCCTGGGCACGGCGAACCTCATGGACGGGCGGGTCGAGACGGGGACGGAGGGGGCGCGCTTCGCCACGGCCGGCGGCATCGTCTTCCCGCTCGCGGGAGAAGCCCTTGCGGCAGGCGAAAACCGGACCGCCGTGTTCCGGCCGCAGGACGTGGCGGTCGCAGCGCCGGGCGAGACGCTTCCCGGAATCGTCCTGACGGGCCGGGTGCGGCACCGCGAGTTCCTCGGCAACCTCCTGCGCTACAGCGTCGCGGTCGGCGAGGACACCCTGCTGGTGGACGACACCCACCACCCGGGCCGCCGAGCCTTCGCCGTGGGCGATGAGGTCGCCCTGGGCCTGGGCGGAGAGCAGATACGCATTCTCGAACCTTGAAAAGCGGCGCACCGCAAATTCCCGTAAATCCGAGAACGCATACCCGGACAATACAATTCAAACCCCCGCGCAGGGGGTTGTTGAAAAAGTCCTGATTTCGCGGTTTGGCGGGTGCGTAGCGGACAGGCCCTTTGGCCTGTCCGAGGCCGCGACCCGTCCCTACGCCAACGCCTCATCCACGAAGCGCATGTCCACGGCCTCATCATACGAGACGCCCGTGGAGATCAGACCCCCGCTCAGGCACGCGGCCCGGAGCCACTCGAAGCTCTCCCGCGCAAGGTACGGCTCTTCGTTCCACAGGCCGAGGCTCTTGTAGCGCGCGACCGCCGCCGTCAGAAGATCGAAATCCATATCCCCGAACCAGGGCGCAACGAGCCGGGCGACGGCTTCGGCGTCGTTCTCCGCGAGCCAGCGTTCGGTCTTACGCATGGCGCGCGTCATGCCGAGGGCGGCTTCGGGCTGCTCCCGCAGGAACGAGTCCGACGCGTAGAACGCCGTGTAGGTCGTGAGGCCGCGCTCCGCCGCCTGATACCAGGCGTGGCCCGCGCCCTCCCGGATCAATTCCTCCGCGAATGGCTGGAACACCTGAATGACGTCCACCTCGCCCGCGCGCAGGGCGTCGGCGTTATCGCCCATCGTCCGGTCCGGGATTCTGTTCAGCGCATCCGGCTCCAGCCCCGCCAGGCGCAGGTCGTGCTGGAGGCACATCCAGGGGGTGGGCACCTCGCTCACCGTGGCGATTTTGGGGCCCGCCAGATCGCTCATCCGGAAAGCCGGGTTCGGCTCGCGCCCGATGAGAAAAAACGGGTCGCGGCGAACGACCTCGCAGAACACCTTGAGGCCGCAGTCCGGGTCCCTGTCATAAGCCACCAGGACGCGCATGGGGCCGCCCCAGCTCACCTGCGCCTCGCCGGAGGCGAGCAGACTCGCGTTCCGGGCGGGGTCGGGCGAGGTCTCCATGCGAACGTCGGCGCCCTCCTCCTCGTAGGCCCCCAGACCGGATGCGGCGTAGAACGGCGTGTAGAAAACGGCCCTGAAATTCTCGAGCAGCGTGATGCTCACATGAACCTCCTTACAGGTGTGAATAACGAATCTATCTAACGACTCTACTCAGAGAATCGGCGTTATGGTCTTCGACATCAACTCGCGCTCGTCTATTTCGAATATCTCCGCCAGCCAGTCGGCGAGAATCTCCTGGCCGATGGTGGGGTTGTCGTGCTGGCAGTGGTCGGCGCCGGTCTCTTCTTGATCGACGAGCCTGAGCGTCACGTCCACGCCGGCGTCTTTGGCGGCATCATAGACCCTGCGCGCCTGGGCCACGCCGAGCACGTCGTAGCCCCCGTGGACGATGAGGTAGGGACACTTCATGCGCCCGATGTGGCCTTCCAGCGTATAGGGGGCGAGCTTCTCGACGGCTTCCTTGACGCTTTTCGCGCCGAATACCCACTTGATGGAATCGGCCAGGCGGTGCTCCTCGCCCGCGTCGCGCCATGTGTCATGCAGGCTCCACCCGGCGGTGTGGGAGAGCGCGGCGGCGAGCCTGTGCTCGTAACACGCCGCCCGGGCGGCGAAATGGCCTCCGATGCCTCCGCCGCAGACGGCGACCCGAGAGGCGTCCACATCCCCCCTGCCCTCCAGATAGTCGATGCAGCGGCCCACGGGAACCTCGTAGTCGTGGCGGCTGGTGACGCCCCCCCGCCTCAGCGTGCCGCCCTGGCCGGGGCCGTCGATCATCAGGACCGATACGCCGCGCTGCAGGAAACCCCGGCCCGCCATAAACCACATCTCGTCCTTGTAGGCGTCCAGGCCGCCGAAGCTGATGACGGCGGGTTGTTTCTCCACCCCGAAGGGCGCGGGCGCGAAATAGGCGTCCAGGTGCGCGCCGTTCTCGTAAGGGACGCGCACCACCTCGCCGGGCGGCGTGAGATGGGCGAGAAACGCCTTCGAGCACGCCTCCACCTTCTCGAAGGTCTCGAGCCTGCGCGGGTCGTCGGACGCGAGCCAGAACTCGGCGCTCCTGTAGTAATCCGCCGCGCGCAGCCAGCAGTTGCGCGCCGTCTGGATGCGCCCCGCGGCGGCGGCCGCATCCCCTCTCTCGCGGTTCCGGTCTCCTACCCGCGTCCACTCGGCGTGCCAGCTCTCGTTGTCGCCGGGCGTCATGCGGCTCGCCGCCTGGAAGCACTCGCTCACCGAGCCGCCGCCTTCCTGCGTCTCGCCCAGGGCGCGCCTGAACTGATAGGACATCCAGGGATGCTCGGGCCAGTGGTGCCAGCCGTAGGGTTCGTAGTGCGGCCCCCGGGATTCGTCGATCCGGTCGATCGCTTTTTCTTCCATGAGGAACCCTCCCTGTGGTCTGCCGGGAATGGCGGCGCGTCCGCCCGGTCGGCGGATGGAAGAGACTGCCCCCGCGCGAGCGGAAGTGAAATCAGATGGTGAACGATATCCGCCTTGTACTCAAGCGAAACGCACCGCCGACCAAGCGGCCCCCGAACCGTCCCGCCGCCCTATGCGCAAGCGTCGGATCCAGCCACGGGGGCTCTCCTTAACACATTGCCCCTTAGCACAACAGTGTCAGAGTTTTCGTCATCAATTCCCGATCGTCGATCCATAGAGCGTTAAAAAAAGAGAACCGACCTGCAATGTGATCCGCCCATTGGGGCACTTCCCAGAAATCCCGATGTTCAGTACCCAGAGAGAGCAACTGCACCCAGACAAACCCTAGTTTTCAGAATCAGTGCCTTCCGTCTGCACGTCTTCCTGTAATGTTTCTATTCTTTCCCGTGATTCTTTCGCTGACTGAATTGTGAGATCGAACGACCAGGTCCCATCCTCATCCCTTTGACTCCCCACCAATTTATTTTCCACTAGCTCCGGATAGATGATGCGAACCTTACCCCATTGCGATTTACAGCTTATGCTTATCTTTCCTCCCGATATTTTCCATGTCCCCGAACAAGTGGAGTTTGTCCAGGCGGAAGCAAGAAAACCCGTCACCTTACCGGACGAGAAAAAGGTGAACGATTGACGATGTCCACGAGAATTCACGCCACCGAAGATTTTCCCGGAGATCCGCGATTTCATCGATACATCCAGAAGCACACGTACATCTTTGCAGAACTTTCCATCCAAACCCCGGCACCATGCGCCTAGGTACTTTTTGTATCCCTTCGGTGTATTCGACGATTTCGCCTGTCTAAACGCCTCGGTATCCAGCCTCGCACGCTCCGTTTCTTCTAGCATATTGAGGATACTCGTATATTTTCTCAATTTAGCGAGTTCTATCGCTTTTACCCCTTTGGGTCCCCGAATCGAGAGATCGGCCCCCGCCTCCAACAATAATCCGACGATCTCGAGATGCCTCTCCTGTGTTGCGATGAACAAGGCTGTCGCCCCATTCAGGGCGCGTATATTAGGATCCGCGCCTGCTTCGAGCAGAATTGGGACCATCACCACATAGCCCCTTTGCGCCGCATGCATGAGTCCCGTCCAACCGCGACCGTCACGGTCGCGCATATTGACGTTCACCTCTCTCCCACCCAACATCCTACTCAAACCATCGATGTCTCCCCTCGTCACGGCCTCCGATATTTTCGACAGTTTCTTGGGAATGACACGTTTTGTTCCGAGCCTAGGCGCTCTAACTTGCGCACCCCTTTTTGTTTTTGGCGGGCGAGCCGATTTCCGGGGAACAGCCAAACGCTTTCTCGGGGACCCCCACTCGCGAGCGCGTTTTTGCGCCAACGCGAGTTGTTCAGATGTCATCTTCTTCCTCAGCGCATCGCGCTCTTTCAGTGCATGGGTATCACCCCGGCTCGCCGCCAGATTGAACCACATGTGCGCTTCCACGTAATCCTGCACCACCCCCAATCCTTTGCGGAACATTAGACCCAACTGCCGCATCGAGAGGCTGTCCCCTTGCGCGGCGGCCCTCCGCCATTGCTCGATCGCCTCCGCATAACGTCCAGCATCCCAGGCAGTCTTTCCCAGCCAGTAATCCGCACGGGCATCCGCGACGCAAACCACCGTCAGCGCAACACAAAGAACCATTGGCAATGTTAATTTGCGATACATCTGGTTCTCTCCCCTTCTGCGATATCACTCCAAGTAAGAATGTCATTCAATGTTAGACACAATCATCATTCTTACAACATTTCTATCCTCTTCTTGCTTCATCTCGCCTTCTGGCTGTCTCCGCTCTTTTGTTGTTTCACGAAAAACCTAGTGCAGGTTTCGTACTCCTTGTCGTTTTTTCGTCTTGTCTTAAGATTGACATCGCTCCCCTAGGCGGAGGCGGCGCCTCCGGCCACCGGGGCGGGCGCGGGTTCTCCCTCCTCGGCGAGGCGCCTTCTCTGCAGGATGAATACCGCGCCCAGCATGATCGCGCCGGCCAGGTGGTTCCAGTAGCCCGGCCAGAACAACAGCCCCGCCGCCAGGAACAAAAGCCCGCGCATCGGGGTCGAGAAGCGGAAATACATGAACCCGACCATGGCGGCGGCCAGCGCCTGGAAGCCGAGAAGCCCCGCCGCGAAGGTCTCCAGCGAGAGCCAGGGCTGGCGGATGAGCAGAATCGGCGTGAAGGCGAACATGAGCGGCAGGATGTACATGCCCTTCGCCGTGCGGAAAGACGCCCAGGCGGCCTTCGCCGGGTTGGCGTCCGCTATCCCCGCCGCCGTATAGGCGGGGACGCATACAGGGGGCGTGAAGCAACTGTCCAGGCTGTACCAGAACACGATGAGGTGGGCCGAGAGCAGCGAGAGCTTGAACGGCTCTCCGAGCTCCAAAAGCGCGGGCACGGCCATGACGGACAAGACGATGTAGGCCGCGCTCGTCGGCAGGCCCATGCCGAGCACGAACGAGGCGATGCCCACAAGGAGGATGCCGAGAAACAGGCTGTCGTTCGCCAGATTCGTTACCAGCGAGGAGAACTTGAGGCCCAGGCCCGTCTGGAACAGCGCCCCCATGATGATGCCCACCGCGCCCACCGCCGCGCAGATGGAAAGCGATTGAATCGCGCCCTTCTCGAGCGCCAGGACGATGTTCCAAAGGCCGCGGCCGATTTCGCTCGCCACTTCCAGGAGGCTCGTGCCCTCCCTCCTGGCTTTTTCCAGCAAGACGAGCGCGCCCTTGAGCCCCGCCAGGATCACGACGGAGAGAATGCCCGCGAGTCCCGCGTAGGGCACGGGTCTGCCCGTCATGAGAATCCCCAGGATCACGATGGGCGGCAGGAGATAGAACCACCCGTCTTTCATGATGGGGCCCAGAGGGGGAATCAATTCTCTGGGCATACCGACCAGGCCCTCTTTTCTCGCCTCCAGATGCACGGTCGCGTAGACGGAGAAGAAATACAAAACGGCGGGCAGAATCGATACCTTCACGATCTCCCAATACGATATGCCGGTGAACTCCACGATCAGGAACGCGGACGCCCCCATGATGGGCGGCATGATCTGCCCCCCTGTTGAAGCGGCCGTCTCGATGGCCGCCGCCATTTCCGGCTTGAAGCCGGTGCGCTTCATCATCGGGATGGTGAACGAACCCGTGGTGACCACGTTCGCGTTCGCGCTGCCCATGATGGTGCCCGTCATCGCGCTGGCGAAAACGGCCGCCTTCGCCGGTCCGCCGCGCAGCCTGCCCGCGGCCGCCATGGAGAGTTTCACGTAGAAATCAGCGGCTCCCATGCGGTCGAGAAACGCGCCGAAGAGGATGAACAAGAAGATGTAGACCGAAAAGACGCTCAAGGGCGCCGTCCAGATGCCATCGTAGGTCATGTACTGATGATCCACGATGTGCATGTAAGTCGCCCCCTTGTGCGCAAGAAACCCGGGGAACCAGGGGCCGAAATACGAATAGACGATGAAGAAGAGCGATATCAGAGGAAGCGCGAGGTTGATGGTCCTTCGCGCCGCCTCGAAGGCGAGCACAAGAACCACCGTGCCCAGTATCAAATCCATGGTTTCGAGCGGTTCTACGAAATGCAGGCGATCCAGGTAATAGTCGATACGCAGTATCGGGTAGGAGATGGAGGCGACCGCGAGGAGGCAGACGGCGGCCGACACGACGGCGCGCCACCCGCCTCCCGCGGGTTTTCGGTAGATGATGAATATCAGGGTCATCCCGAACAGGTAGGAGAGCGCCCTCTGGGAAAGCGGTTCATACCCTCCCGTGTAGGCCACCTGGATGTGAAACCAGGACATGCCGACGGCTATCGCCAGGACGAGCCAGTCCAGAGGGGTTCTTTCCTTGATATCGCTCACGCTCTCGCCTCTTTCCCTGTACGGTTACATCGAGCCCCCGATCTCCTTGTAGAAGCGCTTGGCGCCTTCATGCAGCGGCACGCCGAGATGCATGCCCGCCTTCTTGGGGTCCCACCTTTTGTAGATCTTGTGGACGCCCGAGAGGAACTTTTTCTCGTCTTTCGCGATTTTGAGAATCGAGTAGACGACGTCGGCGCTCATCTTGGTCGTGGTGAGCATTACGCCGAAGAGCCCCATCGAGTCTTTGGGCTTGGGGTTGCCCCTGTACATGCCGCCCGGAATCTGGCAGGGCGTGAAGCCGTTACCCGCCAGCATCTTCTTCACGTCATCGGACATGTCGAGGAACACGAGGTCACGGCCCAGGGCCGCCTGGATGCCCGCGCCGTTGGGGTCGCCCGAATTGTGGAAATAGTAATCGATCTGACGCGCTTTTATCGCGCGCGACATGCCGTTCACACCCGCAAAGTTGAGCTTGTAGCCGCGCTCCCTGAGTTGCTTGTAGCTTGTCTTGTAGTGTTTGACGATCAGGCTCCCCACGTACTCCGTGCTGGTTCCCTTCTTGGCCACACCCACCTTCTGCGCCGTTTTCGACTTGATGATGTCGCCCCAGGTCTTGATGCCCCCGTCGTAAAGTTCCTTGGCGGCGTATTGGTGGTAGCAGGAAGGCCAGAAGCTGGCGATGCCGCGGAGGTTCTTGTACGATTTCTTGAAGGGAGTCCTGCCGGCCATCGCGGCGCCTGCGAAGTTCGAGAAGGTATAACCGAAATCCGCGCCTCCGCCGCCCACGCGCGCCGGGTTCGCCCGGCCGCCGCCGGGAACCACGCTGAGGATGACCTTTTTCTGCTTCCGGTTGACGATCTCCGTGAGACCGGCGCCCAGCCTGCCCATCGTGCCGCCCAGGCTGCCGACCGCGACGTCGTGTTTCGCGGGCGCGGCGTAGGCGTCGCCCACCGTCAGAAACGGCAGGCTCAGGGCCAGAATTGCAAACATCATGACGATTCTCTTCATTTTTACTCTCCTTGATGAAGTGAGGTAAGACTGCGGCAACGTGAAACCAAAAAACCCCGCTCGCCGAGACGCATTCGAGTGATAACCAACCGCCTCGCCGCGTTCTCAACGAGCGCTCTTTTCTGTATGCTTGGGCGTGAATCTTACAGACGGAAGCGTTTCGCTGTCAACGAATCTCGGGAGTCCGGCGAGCGTTCTCGCGGCTCTGGAGTGAGGTTACGGGTTCTTCGCCGGAAAAGCGCTTGCGGTAGCTGTCTTGGGTGGCTGTCTTATTGATTGCGACGGCGATTGGATATCCGGCTCTGAGGAGGTTTTCGCTTGCGTGTGCGCCGCTCCGGTGTTAGCATTGGAATAATATATCCGCTGACAGCGTGCTGTCGGCTCAAGGGCCACTCTTCGGAGCGGCCTTTGCTTTTTTTTACCTGAAAGGAGCCGCAACATGCCGTTTTACCGTTGGGACGAGATGAAGCGAAAGAACCTGGCGAAGCCGTCCGATTCCGAAGGCAGCATCATCATCGGCGAACACGTAACCCTCAACCGCTCGGTGAGCCCGCCGGGCAAGCTGGCCCGCCCGCACACGCACGACTGCGAACAGCTCATCAACGTCGTCGAGGGCGCCGCCTGGTTCCGCGTGGGCGATGAGGAGAAAACCGTCACGGCGGGCGACATCATCCACATCCCCGAGGGTACCGAGCACGAGTTCAAGAACGATGGCGATTCCGAGTTCATCTACCTCTCGTTCAAGAACAAATCGGAGGGCTGGCCCCCGCCGACCGCGACGATGGATTAGTTTCTCGCTTTTAACCCCGCGTGAAGTTCTTCGGGGCCAAACCCGGCCGGGGAGGGGTTGTTGAAAAAACCTCGTCTGCAACCCCCGCAAACCGCCAACGCCTCTTTCCTCACCCTGAGTAGCCGCCGAAGGTCAAACGCGACTGAGAAGGGAGCGTTTGTATCGAAGGGCTTGCCCGAGTCTGTCGAGGGGAGCGCTCCCCTTTTTGGCCGGCAATCGCTCCCGCATTGGTCGCGATTGACCTTCGATACGCGGCTTCGCCGCTACTCAGGATGAGGTGGTATGGCGCCCGGTTGTGCACAGGCAACCCCGTCTGCGGGCAAGTGTAGGGGCCGCATATATGCGGCCCACGCCGGGCGGCGAAAAAAGGCCGGGTCGCATGTATGCGACCCCTACACCCAACACCCCTTCGTCCCGCAGATCGCCAGAATGACGGTGGTTTTCTCGCATTGAGGGATTTTTTTTACAGCCCCTTGAGGGGGAGTGGTTCAACCCCACCTCAAGAGCTTTTTCAACAACCCCCCTTGAGGCCCGCTTCCAACTCCTCGGGGTCGATGGGCAGCTTCACGGCCTGCTTCCGCTTGGCGGACAGGTCGCACGCCATGCAGAGCATGAGGTTCCGGTGCCCCTCCGCCCCCGTGGCGTGGGGCATGTCGACGCCCGTGTAGAGGTGCGAGAGCCAGGCGATGGACTCATCGCGCATCGGCCCCCAGAACTGGCCCCTGGACATGTCCCCCGCCGGGTAGCTTTCGAGCAGGTGCACGTGGCGCTCCTCCCCCCGGTGGGAGGCCAGCGGGTTCTCCGACGCCATGATGAAATCCGCATGGGTGTCGTCGATGGTGAGCGCGCCCTCGGTCCCCACCACGCTGATGGTGACGCCGTAGGTCGAGGCGGGCCAGATGGTGGGCATCCCCCAGTTGCACTCCATGCTCCAGATGGCGCCGTCCTCGAAGGTGAAGATGCTGAAGGTGGCGTCTTGTGTGCCGATGCCCGTCATCACGCGCGATATCGAGCGCGATACCACCTCGGCGGGCTTCTTCTCCGGCCCCATCACGAACAGCATCACGTCGAGCGCATGGGTGCCGGATATCACCATCGGCGTCAGCATCGAGCGGTCCTCGTTTTTCGACAGCCGCGTGATGCCGACCTGGCGGTTCAGCAGCGCGCGCGTCGTGGCCGAGGTGACCTCGCCCAGAACGCCCGATTGCACGTGCTCGCGCGCCGTGAGCCAGCGCCTCCTGAACCGCTGGGTGTAGCCCACGAGCAGCTCGGCGTCCGCCGCCTCCGCCGCCTCCACGATTTTCGCCGACTCCGCCACGCTCGTCGCCAGCGGTTTTTCGACCAGAATCCGGTGGCCCCGCCCTATCGCCTCCCAAAGCGGCTCCGCGTGCCATTCCTCGTCTGTGGCGATGACGACGGCGTTGACCTCGGGGCGCCGGATGAGTTCGGCGAAATCGGTCGTGAAGAAATCGGCCCCGAACTCCCCGGCCATCGCCCTGCCCTTCTTCTCGTCGATGTCGCAACAGCCTAGCCACTCCGTTCCCGGGTACTCCCTGGCGCAGCGCGCACGAATGCGGCCCACGCGACCGCAGCCGACCACGGCCAGGCCAATCGGATTCCTCTCGCCTCCCGAAACCGCCATCATCCTCTCCCGTGAAATCATCGAGACGCATAAGAAAGCGCCGTCGCCTCAAGCGACGCTGTCTGGATTCCCCTTCATAGCAGCTTCGGGGAATGGGCGCATCATTGGCCGCGTCTTTGCGCAGAGAGATTTTCGAACGATGGGAGGGACTACGCCTTCGCAAGAAACAGGAAATTACGCTGTAGGGACAGGCCCCCGTGCCTGTCCGGGAAGGGACAACCACAGGGGGTTGTCCCTACGAACAGCAAACCCTTTCGTCCCTACGAAGCTCTCCGAACCGAAGGTTGTCGTCACTCCGGCATCAGAACCAACCTAATCGAGAGGGTTTGACGGAATCAAGGATTTCCGAAATGCCCTGTGTAGGGGTCGCATACATGCGACCCGCATGCCACGAACCGGTCGGGCCGCATGTATGCGGCCCCTACAAATCAAAATCCTCAGGCTTGACCGGCAGCGGAACCGCCCGCCCGGTTTTTGCCGAATGGTCCATCGCCAGGCACAGCATGAGGTTCTCGTGCGCCTCGCGCGCCGTGGTGTGCGGCGTGGGGACGCCCAGGTAAATTCTGTCGAACCACGAGCGCGTCTCCTCGCGCATGGGGCCCCAGAGCTGTTCGAACACAAGATCGCCCGGCGGGTAGCTGGTCAGGAAACTCACGTTGCGCTCCTGCTTCAGGCGCGCGGATTCGTGCGGCTCCGCCGTGGCGAAGACGATGTCGCGGTGCGTGTCGTCTATCGTGAGCACGCCCCCCGTGCCCACGATACCCAGTTCGAGCGAATAGACCTCCGCCGGCCAGACGCTCGGCAGCGCCCAGCTCACGTTCATGCTCCATATCGTCCCGTCCTCGTAGGTGACGATGGCGAAGGTGGAATCCTTCGTGAGGTAGGGCGCCATCGCCTTGTCCACCGAGCGCGCGTACACCTCGACGGGCCTGCGCCCCTCCAGGAGCCAGGAGCACAGATCGACGCTGTGCGTGCCGGAGATGACCATGGGGGTGAATTTCGTCGGGAATTCCGTCTTGGTGGAGTTCGCCACCGGGTTCATACGGTTCAGGAAGGCGCGGCCCGTGACGGATGAGACGTCGCCCAACTCGCCCGAGCGAATCTTCTCCTTCGCCACCAGAAAGCGGCGTCGGAACCGCTGCGTATAGCCCAGGACGGCGTCCGCGCCCGCCTCATCGACCGCGTGCGCGAGCCTCTCGGATACGCCTGCGTCCACCGCCAGGGGCTTTTCGATCAGCATCCGGTGGCCGCGCTCCACGCCGATGAGGATGGGTTCCAGCCGCTCGTTCGCATACGTGGCCAAAACCGCGGCGTTCACCTCGTCTCGCTTCAGGAGTTCGCGGTAGTCGGTCGTGAAAAAATCGGCCTGAACGTCATCGGCGAGCTTTCGGCCCACTTTCTCGTCGATGTCGCACAGCCCCAGCCACTCGACAGCCGCGTTTTGCCGCGCGAATTCCGCTCGGATGCGCCCGATCTTCCCGCATCCCACCACCGCGAGGCCTATAGGCTTTCTCGTCTCGTTCAATATGTTCATGAGTTTCACCTTGAGCAGAGCGTCAATTCAAAACCGGCGCATCTTCCCACCCGGCCATTAGCGGCGCAAGCCGGGGTCCGGTTCAAGCCGGGACGTGATAGATAGTGACGCCGATGCCTCCGCCCGGTATCCGGTTTTTGGCCGTCATTCCGGCGAATGCCGGAATCCAGAGCGGATGAGACGGCCACGTTACGGCGTTCCATTCCCCACTCGTCGTCAGGAAACTGGAAGAAAAGCAAGAAAAAGACGAAAACCCTGGATTCCGGCATTCGCCGGAATGACGGCGGTGATCGATTCCGATCGACGAGGACCTGTTGAAAAACCCCCGCATGCGACCCCCGCAAACCGCCAACGCCTCTCCCCTCACCCTGAGTAGCCGCCAAAGGCGGCGTATCGAAGGGCGAGGGAGAGTCGAACGCTCGCGTCGGGGTGAGAGGAAATCCTTCGATACGCGGCTTCGCCGCTACTCAGGATGAAGCAGAGAGGACTTTTTCAGCAACCCGGTACGAGAGGCCGTAACTCCTGCAGCCGGTTCCGGCGAGCAACCATGATGATGACGGGAAGCGCCGACCTGGCGAGGTTCTGCTGGTATTCGAGGCCCTGATCGACAGTGAGGAAGGCGTCGGATTAGCGTTTGAGCGCTTCGAGCGCCTGCTCACGCGACACCGTCGGGAAGTCTTCCAGAAAATCGTCGAGCCTGTCGCCCGCTTCGAGATGCTCCATCAGGGTGCGCACGGGAACCCTGGCGCCTGCGAATACGGGCGTCCCTCCGAGGATTTCCGGGTTTCTCTCGATAAGCATATCGGACATCTCTCACTCCTTGAGCGCGGCGCATCAGAGAGAATCAAATGGCGCTTGCGGATTCTATTGCTTACCAAACCTCCTCCCGGCACAACTGGCGCCAAAGAACGGCATCGCGGTGCAAGCCGGGGCTTCGAAGCCCGCCGCGGTTCCAAAATTCCGCGTTTCATCGGAGAATGGGCCGTTCCCCCGAAACCCGTAACCCCGAAAGGAGTGACCCCGTGTCCCGCGTACCCATGCTCGAATCAGGCGCCGACGACCCGGTCGTGAACCACCTCTTCGACCACGCGAGCGTTCTGTTGAACCGGATCCCCAACGCCTGGCGCGTGATGGCGAACCAGCCCTACATCACGAAATTCATGCTGCCACTCACCTCCTCGCTCCTGCGCCAGGGCCTTGGTTCGGCCCTCGACACCAGGACGAAAGAACTCGCCATCATCAACACCAGCCGTCTCAACGACTGCGCCTACTGACTGGCGCACAACACGCCGGTTGGTCAATCGGTCGGAATCTCGGAAGAAGATATCACCGCCATCGGCAAGGGCGACTACGGCCCCTTCACCGAAAAGGAGCGCGTCGTCCTGCTCTGGGCGGAGCACGTGACGCTCAACACGGCCAGGGAGCGGGACGACATATTCCAAGAGGTCAAGCGGCATTTCACCGACGCGGAGATCGTGGAGCTCACCATGGTGATCACCTATTTCAACATGAGGAACAAGTTCAACGACGCGCTGGCGATTCCCATCGAGGCGCAAGAGGAGATCGACAGGAACAAGATACGCCGGAAGAATCCAGATGACCTCAAGGCCTATCTCGAAGCCCTGCTCGCCGACTGGCCGGACGAATACCCCGAGGCGGGAAACTGAGCCAAACATCGCTTATAGCGATAGAAACCTTTATCTGCTACAAAATGGAGAATTACACGGGCCAGTTCGAAGGACGGACCATGAAACTTCATTATTATCCCGAAACCGACAGCCTTTATATTGAGTTCAGAACCGAACCGGGAGCGGAGGCGCGTGAGGTTTCAGACGGGCTCAATGTGGATATCGCCGCCGATGGCGGGGTGGTCGGCTTCGACATCGACCATGCGTCGCGGCGTATCGACCTCTCTACGCTGGAGACCGAGGCGCTGCCCCTGCGCTCCTTAAAGGCCGTTTGATCCATAACACGCAAGTCGTAGACTCCGGAAACATTGATTCATGAAAAAACCCTCCTTGCCAGATGAGTTCCTCTAAGCGGGAAGCTGATATGGCGAAAACCCTCATCAAAAACGCAAGCATCGTCTCGATGGACCCCGAGGTCGGGGAGATCGAGGGTGGCGGCGTCCTGATCGAGGACGGGCTGATCGCCGAGGTGGGAGAAAACCTCTCTGCGCCGGACGCCGAAACCATCGACGCCGGCGGCATGATCCTCCTGCCCGGCCTCATCAACGCCCACATGCACACCTGGCAGACCGCGCTTCGGGGCCTGGGCGGCGACTGGGGCGGGCGCAGCTATTTCGAGATCGCGCACGAGACGCTCGCCCCGCGCTACCGGCCCGAGGACATATATATCGCGACCCTCGTGGGCGCGTGGGCGCAGATGGACGCAGGAACCACGACGCTGTTCGACTGGTGCCACAACAACCCCACGCCCGAGCACACCGACGCAGGGATAGACGCCCTGGAGGAATCCGGCATCCGCGCCCTTTTCGGGCACGGAACGCCCAAGCCGAAGCCCAGGGAGGGCGAGCCGCACTATTCGCAAATCCCGCATCCCGAAGGCGAGATCAGGCGGCTGCGGACGGGCCGCCTGGCTTCCGATGAGGCCCGCGTCACCCTGGCGATGGCCATTCTGGGGGCCGACTACTCCCCTCTCGAAGTGGCGCTCCACGACATGCGCCTGGCGCGCGAATACGGGCTGTTGTCGAGCGCGCACATCTGGGGCGACGCGGGCAGGAAGGTGCAGGGCGGCTACCACACTCTGGCCAGAGAGGGCGTTCTCGGCCCCGACCACAACCTGGTGCACTGCAACTACGTGGACGATGAGGAGCTTAAAGTCATCATCGACTCGGGCGCATCCATCACGGCCACCCCATCGGCCGAGATGCAGACGAACCGGGGCGAGGCCGTCTGCGGGCGCGTGAGCGCGCTCGGCGGCAGGCCGTCCATCGGCGTGGACCTCGAAACCTACGTAAGCGGGAACATGCTCCACGCGGTGCGGCACGCTTTGCAGGTCCAGCGCATTTTCGACAACCGCCGCCTGGACGAGAACACCTGCCGCGCGCCCGCTCTCTCCTTCTCGGCGCGCGACGCCCTCGCGTGGGCCACCATCAACAACGCGCACGCGCTGGACATGGCGGACAGAATCGGCTCGGTCACGCCCGGCAAGCAGGCCGACTTCATCCTGATCCGAAAAGACGGCCTCGCCGTGACGCCCGCAGGCGACGCCGCCCGCGCCGTCGTCTTCTACGCGGAGCGCTCGGACGTGGACACCGTATTCATCGGCGGCGAGAAGGTGAAGGCGGGCGGTGAGCTGCTCATAGATTCAGAAAAGATTAACCGGGCGAAGGAGCGGCTCGCTGCGTCCGCGCGGTGGATTCGGGGCTCCGCCTGAGGCGGAGAGTAGCGTCATTCTGGCGTCATAACCGATAGATGAGGAATTGCGCCTCCGGCGCAGGGGTCGCATAGGGGGTCGTTGAAAAAATCCTCATTTCATGGTTCGGAGAATGGAGCCGACTGGGGAGGGAGGAAAAACACTCACCCGTGCAGAACGCCAATCAACCACTCCCCCCTTGAGGGGGAGTCAGCAAGACGAGGGCCAAGCCCGAAGTCGCGCTGGTGGGGGGAGCTTTTTTTGTGGCACGTCCCCCTGCCGGGTAGAAGGGGCTTTGCTTTTTCTTGCCCCCCTGACAAAGGGGGGTTGTCTTTACCCTGTCAGGGGTGCTTTTCCAATTCTGGAATTACCCCCCCCACCGGTTCACTTGCGGACTTCGTCCTTAGTTCACCGACTCCCCCTCAAGGGGGGAGTGGTTCTTGCTCTTTCATCGGTTGCCGATGACCCTCAGGGGGATTCATTTCATGAGCGTATGTCGATTGAGAAATTTATTTTCCTGTTTCGGGGGACTCTTTCAACAACCCTGTATGCGGCCCCGATGGAGCAACGGGGCGCTCGAAATCCCCCTCACCGCCGATACGCCTCCCGTCGATGGGCGACGTGGATGACCAGCACAACGAGGGCGTCGTCCTGCACTTCGTAGACCACGCGATGGTCGCCGATGCGAAGGCGCCGCAAACCTCGCAAATCTCCCTTGAGCGCGCTGCCCAGAAAAGGATTTTCCGCCAGCCGATCGATGGCCTCGACGACCCGCACGCGATCCGCCTTTGCAAGGCGTCTCAGTTCCCTGACTGCGCTGCGTTTAATCCGTATCGAGAAGTTCACGCCTCACCCGATCCCAGTCCAGGACCGGATCGCTCGGGTCGCGCAGCCGCTCCACGGCCACCGAGAGATCGTCGAAGTCCTCCAGGTAAGCTTCAATCGCCTGGCGGACAATCTCCGCCCGGCTGCGTCTGAGGCGGCTCGCCGCCGCGTCCAGCGCATCGACGACTTCATCCGGCAAACGTGCTGTAATCTGGCTCATAGCGCCTCCCTGAAATCATGTAATGTCAAAAGCATTATATCACATTGACGCAATGCTCAAGTCAATAGATCATGAAAGGACGATCACCGAATCCGCACGTTGGATAAGGTCAATACCCATCTTCGCCATATTCCCCAGGCGTGGGCGTCGCGCCGGTTTTGGCCGTTTCGATGACGTGGTCGCGTCCGCCGAGCCGCTCGATGAGCGCCGCCTGATCGCGCTTGGCGCGCGCGTCCGCCTCTTCGGGGTCGAGAACCCCGCGCAGGGCGCCTTCGAGTTCGGCGATAACGGACGCGCTCTCCGGCTTTCCGGCGAGATCGTCCTGCTCCTCGGGGTCTGTTTCCAGGTCGTAGAGTTCAGGCGGGTAGTCCACGTAGTGGATGTATTTCTTCCGGCCCTTGCGGATGAGGTAGGCCGCCGTCTCGGCGCCCGAGGCGTGGTATTCGCTGAAGACGACTCGCTCGGGATCGTAGGGCGCGCGCGCGATCTCATAAAGCGAACGGCCCGCGCGGCTCTTGTCCTCATCATTGGGCGCAACGCCCATCGATTCGAGGATGGTGGGGTAAAAGTCGATCAGCGAGGCGGGCGTCTCGACCACCGCGCCCGCCTCGACGTCCGGCCCGGCCATCATGAGCGGTACGGCGGCCGATTCCTCGTACATCGTGCCCTTGCCCCAGGTTCCCCGCGCGCCCAGGTTCTCGCCGTGATCGCTCGCGAAGATAACGCGGGTGGAATCCGCGAGACCCGCGCGCCCGAGGCTTTCCAGCACGCGGCCCACCAGATCGTCCAGGAACGTGCAAAGCCCGAAATAAGACGCGATGGCGACGCGCCTTTTTTCATCGTCGAAAAAGCTGTCCGACGGCACGTATTTCCTGTACGCCTCTATCCAGGGGTGCCGGGGACGGCCGTCGAGCGCGTGGGCCTTGGGCATGGGCACGGCGTCCGCCGGATACATGTCGAAATACTCCTTCGGCGCCATCAGGGGAAAATGAGGCGATACGAAGGAGACGAAGGTCATCCAGGGTTTTTGGGGGTCTGCGTATTTTTCCGCCTCGTTCTCGAGCCAGGCGCAGGCTTTCTCCGCAATGTCCAGGTCGTAGTTCGTATAGCTCGTCTCGCCCGGACCTATCTCGCGCGCGAGCTTGTCCGCCTTCTGGACGATCAACTCATCTCGGATGGAGCCCAGCACGCTGCCCACGCCGCCGTCGCGCGCGTGCATGGGCACGATTTGCTCGTCGAAGCCGGTGGGGTCCGTAATGTTCCTGTAGTGGAGTTTACCGATAGAGGTAACGCGCCGACCCTCGGCCTGGAGGCGATGCCCCCAGCCCGCCGGCTCGCCCGTGTATGGACTCGCGTTGTCCCAGCAGCCGATCTCGTGCACGTAGCGGCCCGTGGCGAAGCTTGCCCGCGCGGCCGTGCAGATCGGGGAATTCGTATAGGCGCTCGTAAAGCGGACGCCCGAGGCCGCCAGACGGTCGATGTTCGGCGTTTTCACCACCTGATGGCCGCAGCAGCCGAGCGTCTTGACGCTCAACTCATCCGCCATGATGACGAGCAAATTCATCGGTTTCATGCGTAGAGCCCTCTGTTTGCGGGGTGGTTGAAAAAGCCCTGATTTCTAGATTTGTCGTATGTAACCGACCGACGAGAGAGAAAAACCACTCCGCCCTTGGGGCTCGGGCCGATCCACTCTCCCTTTGGTCGGGATGTAAATACTCATGTAGGGGTCGCATAGTATGCGACCCGCTTTGTAAAGACGAAAAGGCGGGGCCGCATGATATGTCAGACATATATGTCTGACCTACAAAAACCGCCCCTTTCTGATTATGCCAAACCCTCGTTCATCAGGTCTTTTTCAACAACCCCTTTGTTCTGTGAATTGGGCGTTCGGGCGCGGCGCTTCGCCTCACATGTGCGGCCATACCGGGTCCGTCCGGTTGCCGAGCGGACCCGAGGGATGTTCTTCGAGATAATCGTAGATGTTGCCGAGCCCTCCCCTTCTCAGCATGGTGAGCCGCTCTCCCAGGTGATCCATGCTGTTCAGATCGGTCTCATACACTTCGAATACCTTGTCCTGCACCTCCTCGCGGCTGAGTCCACCGTTCTTGAGAATCCTGACCTTGTCGATCAACTCATGGAGCTTCTCGCGCTGGCGGGGTATCTCGTCCTTCCGGCAGGGCCTGCCGTGCCCGGGCACGTACCAGTCCACGTCCAGGGCTTCGAGCACGCCCAGCGACTGGAACCAGCCCCACACGTCGGCGGAATGGCACGCCACGTTGAAGGCGGGCGTGAGGTTATCCGCCGTGAAGGCGACGCGGTCCTCCACCGCGTGGACGACCGTCTGCCCGCGCGTATGGCCGGGGGATTCGATGAGGATGAACGTCTTGCCGCCCAGACGAATCGTCATCCGCCCCTTGTAGGTGAACTCGGGGGGCCTGAGCTCGAAACCTTCCAGCAGCGCCTCGTTCTCGGGGTCGTACTTGAGCATGCGCTCCTTGCCCTCTTCCGGCGTGGCGATGGAGGTGTAGAAATCCGCATAGGTGATCTCGCTCGAAACGATCCGCTCAGGCTCAAGGAACCAGTTCGCCGCGATGTGATCCTGGTGATGCTCGGTGTTGACGAGGTAGCGAAGCGGGCCCTTCTCTGCGATGAAATCGCGCCAGGCGATGGCTTCGGAGGGCCGCATGGGGCCGTCGACCGCGATGACGCCGTCATCCGTCGCCACCATGCCCACCGTCGGGTAGCAATCATAAAAAAAGACGTTCTCGGTCAACTGCTCCAATGGTTCATCCTCCTGAACGGCGTCCGGGAAGAAAGCCTATCCCTATTCGCTCAAACCCGCCTCGCGCTCGAACCACTCTCGTATGACGCCTTGGTCCAGATCGCCCAATCCCATATCCATCGCTCCCTGATACACCTCTTGAACCGCGTCGATCACCGGCGCGGAAGCGCCGTTCGCGCGGGCGAACTCCTTGATGAGACCCAGGTCCTTGTGCATGAGGGAGAGCGCGAACTTCACGGGTTCATATTCTTTTTTTCTCAAGCCCCGGCCGCGCGTGTTCATCACGCGGAACACGGTGCTCGAATAGAGGTATTCCATCATCTGGTCCGGGTCCAGGCCCGACTTCACGCCCAGGGTGAAGCCCTCCGCCAGTGCGCATAGCTGGGAGGAAACGAGATGGTTCGTGATGAGCTTCATCCTGAGTCCCGATCCGTTGGGGCCGAAATAATCGAGCAACTCGCACGCGCAATCGAGCACGGCGCGGTGCGCGTCCAGAACCTCTTTCTCACCTCCCACCATGAAGCCAATCTTCGCATCGCGCGCGATGATGGCGTTTCCGCTGATGGGGGCGTCCAGAAAATGAAATCCTCGGCTCGCGGCTTCTTCGGCGACGGCGATACTCTCCTCGGGCAGGATGGTGGAAAAATCAAAGCACACCGCGCCTTCTTTCGCTGTGAGCAGCGCGCCCTTCTCCCCGAGAAAAGCGCCGCGCACGTGCTCGCCCTTAGGCACCGAACTGCACACGTAGTCCGCCCCCCGGGCCGCCTCGGCGGGAGAACCGAAAACGGCTATCCCCGCCTCGCGCGCCGCCTGCTGCGCCGCCGGACTCGGGTCGTAGCCCACGACATCGAAGCCGGCCTTCTTCATGTTACCGGCGACGGCCCCGCCCATGTTGCCGAGTCCCAAAAATGCGATTCTCTTCGCCAATTTCCCTCCTCCTCAAGCGCCATACCGTCGTATGGCCTCCTCAGAAAATTCCATCCCGTGGCCGGGGACGTCGGGAACCGCCATGCAGCCGTTTGCTACTGCGAATTCCCGCGTAAGCGTCTCTGCAGGCAGCATCTCCACATACTCCACCATATAGCCGCTCGGCGTCGCGGCGAGGAGGCTCACGGAAACCTCCTGGAGGAGATGCGCGCACAGCGAGAGATTGTAGGCCTCCGCCAGATGAGCCGCTTTTCGAAACTCCGTCACGCCCCCGCAGCGGCCCACGTCCGGCTGGAGATACGCCGCCGCCCTCCTCTCGCATATCTCCCGAAAGCCCCAGCGCATGTAGGCGTTTTCACCCGCGGCGATGGGCACGGGACTCCTCTCGGCCACTTCCGCCAGATCATCCACCGAATCGGCGAGCACGGGCTCCTCGAACCAGCGCACGTCGTAATCGGCGAGCATGGCGGCCACCTCGAGCGCCTCTCGGGGGCTGTACTTCTGGTTGGCGTCGGCGAACAGGACGACCGACTCGCCCACCTCGTCTCTCAAGAGGCGGACCCGCTCCTCATCCCGGTCCGTCCCCAGCTTGAGCTTGTACGCGCCGATTCCCTTCTCCATGAAGCCCATACACTCATCCACCATCTCTGCGTCGGTGAAGGTGAGCCAGCCCCCGCTGCCGTAGACGGGAATCTCGTTCCTGAATCCGCCCAGTATCCGGGCAAGCGGCAAACCCGCCGCCCTGGCGAGCGCGTCCCAGCAGGCGGTGTCTATTGCGGAAAGCGCCTGCACGCCCAGCCCGCCGCGCATCCTCGGTTTGTTCGGTCCCCACAGACGCATCCAGAGCGCCTCGGGCGCCAGGGCGTCCTGCCCCACCGCCAGGGGAGCCAACTCTTTTTCGATGTAGGGAACGAGCGTCGTTGAAGTCTCCCCGCCCAGTCCCATCACGAAGCCGCAGCCCGTCGGTCCGTTTTCGGTGTGGAGAAAGACCACGAGGTAATCGAGCTCCGATTTCGTGCTGTTCGCGCTTCCTATCGCGCGGGCGAGGGGAACCTTGAGCGATTTCGCCTCTACGCCGATGATCTTCAGTTCAGACACGCTTCACACTCCGCTAAATCTCACGCTTTCATACGGCAAAACAAAGGCTGCGGAGGCTCGACATACGCCCCCGCAGCCTTTTAGGCAACGAATCGAAAAACCTAGTTCATCTTCATGCTGGCCAGCGCCTTCTCGAGCGGGCCTCTCTCGATGCCCTCGCCACCGGCGAAATTCGGCAGGCGGCGAATCTTGCCGCGGCCCTTCTGCACCTTGGCCGTCGCGTTGAGCGCGTTGATGATGCGCGGCGTGATTTTATACAAAGGCCGCACCACGTCGATGGAGCGCCTGGCGATGGAGTAGTCTACCTTGCGGCCCTTCGAGATCAGCCATTTGTGATAGACCTTGGCGAACTTGTCGGGGTCTTTCTTCCACAGGTTCGCGGATTTGAGATAGGCGCGCAGATATTTCGTCACGCCTTCGGGGTTGCTCTTGAGCGTCCTGGGATTCGCGAGCTCGATGAAGATCATGGCCGGCGGATTGTCGTACTTGCAGTAATCCACGATGGGACGGGCCCATTTCTTGTCCGTCAGGCGGAACGACGTGGGCGCGCCGATGACCATCGCCTGAACCACCTTGGCCCGGAAGGCGGAGAGGCGCTCCGCCGTCGTGGTGTTCATGATCTTGATGTCCTTGGGCTTCATGCCGAATGCGGGCAGGATGCCGTTGTCCAGCACGAAGTGGGTGGACGTGCCCTTCTTCTCGGCCATGGTCTTACCCTTCAAATCGGCCACCGTCTTGATCGGAGAATCGGGACGCACCCATATCGAGATGGATTTACACCAGGAGGAGCTCGCGGAGATCATCACGAGCCCCGCCTTCTTGGCCACGCCGTCCACGTAGGGCCGCGTAGCGCCGTGGCCCACGTCGAGACTGCGCGAGAGCAGCGCCTCGATGACGAGCTTGCCCTGCGGGAAGACCTTCACGCTCCAATTGCCTTTTCCGAATTCCTCGTCGAAATAACCCATCCCCATGGCGACCGCCGTGAAGGAGCCGAACGTCTGGCGGTGCATGCCGATGCGGAACTTGGCCGCCTCGGCGTCCGTCGCCTGGAAGCCGACCGGCGCGAGGCTCAACGCGAGGACCAGACACAAAAATCCGAACCACTTTCTCATCTTGTTTCTCCTCTCCAAAGATAAAGATGGACAGCTTGCCTCACGAAAGCGTGAACGACTTTTCTGAACCGGATAGGCGAAGTATGACACAAGCGGGGTTTCATTGCATCCGGCAAAATGCGCCCCTGCCCGGGGTTGTTGGAAAAGCCCTGATTTCGTGATTTTGGGTGTTGCCGACCCAGGAGAGAGGTGACTTCATTCCACCTTTGCAAAGCGCCAACCAACCACTCCCCCCTTGAGGGGGAGTCGACGAGGTAAGGGCGTAAGCCCGCAAGCGAGTCGGTGGGGGGAGCTTTTATTTTAGAATCGTCTCCCCACCGAATCGGCCTACGCCCAAGGGCTTGGCCTCTTCGTCTGGCTTTCCCCTCGAGAAGCCAGACCCTCAAGGGGGGAGTGGACCCAAAACTCCTGAAAGGTTTTGCGGTATTGTAGGGGTCGCATATATGCGACCCGTGTTTTGCAGACGAAAAGGCAGGGCCGCATGTATGCGGCCCCTACAATTGAAACGACAATGCCGCCGGAATGACGGCGGTGGTCGGTTCCGACCGAAGAGGGAGGAACCACCACCTACCGTAGGGACAGGCCTCCGTGCCTGTCCTTACGAAATGACAACCACGGAGGGCAGGACAACCCCGAGGAGGGGTTGTCCCTACGAAACACGAAACCATCGCGCCTACGCGCACCACGTGAACCTCCATGCCGACCAACGCGCAAACCGGCTTTTCCAACAACCCCTACCCCCCAAGCGTTCGAACCGCCCGCATCAAAGCCGCATCAAATCCTCGCCTGCGACGATTTCGCCCTCGAAATAGGGGGCAATCGCCGCGCGCACCTTGTCATTCGGCGCCAGGGGCGGAACGACGTGCGAGAACACCAGCTTGCCCACGCCGGCCTCGGCGGCCGTTCTGCCGACCTCCGCCGCCGTGGCGTGATGGGCCGCTACAATCTTCGCCGTGGCCCTGAAACTCCCGAACCTCTCGTCTATCAACTCCGGGATACAGGGGTGCATCACCAGCACGTCCGCCCCCCGCGCGAGAGGAACCAGCTTATCCGTCGGACTGCCGTCGCTCGCGATGACGATCTTTCTCCCATCCGCCTCGAAGGCGTAGGAGAGGATGTCGTCCACGTTGCCGTGATTCGTGCCCTTATCGACGCGGATCCCGATATCGTCTACCTCAAACGCATCGCCGGGTTTGAGAACCGACACCTCGATATCCGTTCCCGCCCTGGGCTTTCCCTCGTTCGCCCTGAGATCGATGTCGTACTCGTAATAGCGCAGCATCCGCTCCACTATCTCCTCGACGTGCGACGGCCCGTAGACCTTGAGCGGCGTCGCCGCGCCCATGATCCAGCGCGAGATGAAGAACTCGCCGAATCCCGTGTAGTGATCCGAGTGAAAATGCGTGAAGAACAGGTGGTCCACCTTGCTGACGTGATAGCCCGACTTCATGATCTGGGTCGCGGCGCCGCGGGCGGCGTCCACCAGATAGAGCTTCCCGCCCTTGACGATCGCGTTGCACGGGCCGCTTTTCTGCGGGGTCGGCGGCGGCGCGCCCACGCCCAGGAGTATGAGTTCCAAAACGGGTTTCCTCCCCTTCGCCAAAGTGTGCGAGCGTGTTGCCGGAATGGATGCCTGGGAGGTATTCTTGCGCGAACATCCTCGTTCACGTCAACCGGAAGAGAGAGACCGCCATGAAGCGCCTTTCCGAGCACCTGTACGCAGAGACCGACTACGACTGGGCGAACGTGGGCGCCGCCGTCACGGAGCGCGGCGTCGTCCTCCTCGACTGCCCGGTGCGGCCGAGCGATTCGCGCAAGTGGCAGGAAGAGGTCTCGCGTTTAAGCCCGCTGGGGGTGCGCTACCTCATCGCCACCGATTACCACGGCGACCACACCACGGGCTCCTCGTTCATCGAAGGAGACGTGGCGCTCATCGCCCCCCAGTACGTCTATGACGAGATATCGAAGGGCGACAACGCATTTTCCAAGGAAATCTTCGTGAAGACGCTCCGGGACCTGGGCTTCACCGAGGAGGCGGATGAGATCACGAGCGCCGCCGTGCCGCTTCCCCAGTTCTGCTTCGAGGACACCCTCACGCTGCACCTTGCGCCGCTCACGTTCGAGATTCACCGCAAGGGCGGCCACTCCCCCGCATGCACGTCCGTCCTCGTGCCCGAGGAGGGCGTGCTCTTCGCAGGCGACGTCGTGATCAACGGCCCCTCGGCCGGCATGCGCGACGCCTTCGTGCAGGAGTGGATAGACGCGCTCGCCTGGGTGGAGGATCTCGATATCGAGACCATCGTGCCCGGCCACGGCGAGATATGCGGCAAGGAAGCGGCGACGGAGTTGAAAGGCCGTTTGAGCGGGATGATGGAGATCATGGTCGAGGTCGTCGCCGCGGGCAAGGAGAAGCGGGAAGCCACGGAGGACCAGAAATTCATGAAATATTTCCACGCCGACGAAACGCGCGGCGAATACTGGCTCCAGCAGAGAAAAGAAACCTTCCGAGACGGCCTGGAGCGCCTGTATGACGAGGTCGTCGCGCAACGCTAGAGCCTGCTCCATCACCAACCGACAAGGAGGCGCAAATGAGAGTAGAAGAGAAGAGAATCGGCCGCATCTTCCGCGTCACGCTGGAGGCCGGAGACAATTTCTATACGAACCTGTGCGATCTCGTGAAGGAGAAGAACATCCGCGCGGGTTCGGTTTTCCTCATCGGCGCCCTCGCCGAGACGGACATGATTTCGGGCTTCAAGAGCATGGACGGCTACGACGTCGACCGCCTGCACTTCGAGGGCTGGCGCGAACTCGTGGCGCTCGGCAACATCACCTGGCCGGACGAGCCGCCCCTCGCGCTCGGCGACGTGACCTGGGACGAACCCCAGCCCTACGTCCACGTGCACATGGCCATCAGCGGCGGTCCGGGCGAGCCGGAAAAGGTTCTGGCGGGCCACCTGAGCGACGGCATCATCAAAGGCGGGATGGTCGTCGAAATCTACGAGCACCTGGACGCCTAGAGGGGTTCACAACCCTTTTCGGGTGTTGTTGACAGAAAGAAACGATGACCGACTCCTCCCTCGAACATCTCCCCTTCGCGCCCAGCGAAGACCCCTTCGTCGTGGAGCACGGCGGCTTCTACCGCCGGTGGTTCTCCATGATCGAGGACTTGGAGGAACTGAAAAGCGCCGTCGCGTCCCTCGAAGGCACGACGGACGATTTGTGGGTTCCCCTCTGGCGCGAAATCGGCGCGCGCTACGAAGAGCAGGCGGAAGAACTCGCAGGCCAAGGAGAGACGATCACCGCACGGGAGAAATTCCTCCTCGCCAAGACCTACTACAGCATCGCGCGATTCCCCAGACTCCTCACACCGCTCAAGGAGCAAGCCAACCAGGACTGCATACGCGCGTATCTGAAATCGTGCGAATTCCTCGACCCGCCGCTCGAAGTCGTCGGCGTGGAATCCGAAGGCGAGCGCATCACCTCCCATTTCCGCGCGCCAAAAGAAGCGAGCGCCGCGAATCCCGGCCCCGCCGTCCTCGTCATGTGCGGCGGGGACATGTTCAAGGAAGACCGCGGCTGGGCGGGCGAGATGGCTCTCGAACACGGCCTCGCCACGCTCGTGATGGACGGCCCCGGCACGGGGGAGAACCCCTTTCCCTACGAGCCCGAATCCGTCATCGCCTGGAAGGCGGCTGTCGACTATCTCGCCGCCCGTCCCGAAGTGGACTCAGGAAGCATCGGCGCGTTCGGCATCAGCCGGGGCGGCCATTCGGTGATGCTGCTCGCGGGTTCCTATCCCGAGAAGGTCAAGGCCGCCGTGGCGAGCGCGGGCCATCACTTCGGCTACCGCATGACGGAGGCGGAGATGGAGAACTACGTCGCCAACAGGAACAGGCGCGCTTCTTACATATTCGGCGCTCCGGGCGACGGCCCCTCGTTTCCCCCCACCTCGGTCGAGCAGGAAGAGGCGCTGTTCAAGCGCTGGTCGCTGAGCGAACTGGGCCTCGTGGATAAAATCGTCTGCCCCGTCTTGATGATCAACGGAAAACAGGATCACCTGGCTCCGGTCGGGAACATCTACTACATGCTCGAGCACGGCCCCGTCACCGGCAAGGAGGCGCGCGTCTACCCGGATGACGGCCACTGCGCCTTCAAGCGCTTCGCCGAGTGGGCGCCCGAGTCGTTTCGGTGGTTGAGGGAGAGGTTGGGGTAATACGCATAAAAACAATATCTTAACACTTCATAAGTTTATCGAAAACCATCGTGAATTTAGCTAATTTTTTCGAATTGTTTCAGCCTTCTTATTGATTTTTCTTCGTCAATTCCGGCGGATGTGCTCCAGGGAACGGTCGTCGAGATGTTTGTGTCCGATCTCGAAGTCGTGTATATTACCCTAATCCTGATTTGTTCATACGATTTTTGGGGTCTTTCGGTTCCTGACGGGGGCCGACAATTCAAGCCAGCGGGAATGCCCAATCTACAGAGGAGATTGGAGCAATGTCCTCACGCCGAGCCCTGATCGATGTCGCCCTTGGCAATGAACCGGCAGACCTCGTCATCACGAATGGCCGCGTCGTCAACGTACATACCTGTGAAATCTACAGCGCCGGAGTCGCTATAAAGGGCGACCGGATAGCGGCGGTCGGTGACATCGATTATGCGATCGGTGCGGACACGGAAGTGATCGACGCGGAGAATCGCTATGTGACGCCCGGCCTGGTCGACGGCCACCTCCATATGTATCACTCCTACCTGGGCGTGAACGAGTTCGTCGAAGGGATGCTGCGGCATGGCGTCACCGCCTACGCAGACGGCTTCTATGGCCAGGGGATCGTCGGCGGCCGGGAAGCGATCCGGTTTTTCAAGGATGCGCTCGAGGCCACCCCCCTCAGGCTGATATTCCTGGTCCCCACCCTCGCGCACCTGCAGAACCGCGAACTCGGCCTCGAGCCCACGCCGGGCATCAGCGTCGAGGAGATGAACGAGATGCTCGACTGGGAAAACTGCGTGGGTCTTGAGGAGCCGCCGTTCCTGCCGGTCTGCGAGAAGTGGGACGATTACCTGGACCTCTTCGACCGGTGCCTGGAGCAGCGTAAAACGATTACGGGACATGCCGCCGGCGCAAACTGGCGCCAGATGCAGGCATACGCCGCGGTCGGAACCAGTACCGACCACGAGTCCATTGCGACCGACGAGGCGGTCGACAAGACCCGGGCCGGCTTTCGCCTGCTCATGCGCCTCGGGTCAGGCGCGATTGACGTGCCGGAGCTCGTCAAGGCGTATCTTGAGCACAAGATCGACCCGAGAGCGCTTGCCATGTGCGCCGATCTTGCATCGCCGGAGAAACTGCTGCGAGAGGGCGGGGTCGACGATAATATCCGCGTGGCCATTAGAAACGGGGTGCCGCCCGTTGTCGCGGTTCAGATGGCGACCATCAATGTCGCCGAGGCCTTCTATTTGCAGAGGGACATAGGGGCGGTTGCTCCTGGCCGCTACGCTGACATCCTGCTCGTCGACGACCTGGTCACGTTTGATATCTCCCGCGTGTTCGTCGGCGGGGAGACCGTAGTGCATGACGGCGAGTTCCTGGCGGACCTGGCACCCATCGAGTATCCCGGCAACTTCCGCGGGACGGTCAGGATCGAGCGTGAGATCACCGCCGGTGCTCTAGAACCTCGAACCGATGAGGAGGGCCCGGTGACCGTCCGGGTAATCGGCGTGACGGACGGCAGCCTTGTCACCGATGACGGAAGAGCGGTCCTCAACGTCGACGACGGCGTGATAAGGCCTGATCTCGACAACGACATCCTGCCGCTGACGATGGCCGATCGGTTCGGCAAGGGAGGCGGGCGCATCGGCAACGGCTTCGTGCGCGGCTTCGGACTCAAGCGCGGCGCGATTGCGTCGACTGTAAACGCCGTCTGCGAGAATCTGGTTGCGGTCGGCGCGAGCACGTCCGATATGGCATTCGCCATGAACAAGCTCGCCGAGATCGGCGGCGGGAAGATCGTCGTTGCCGATGGCGAGATCCTCGCGCTGGTGGAGTTGCCCCTTCTCGGGCTTTTGTCCGAAGAACCGACGGAGACGGTCACGGCGAAGTTCGACAAGGCGTTCGACGCCATACGCGAACTCGGGTGCGATCTGGCGAGCCCGTTCTCACAGCTTGAGTTCAGCTTCGCCTGCGGCGAAATCGGCGACCTGCGGCTTTCCGACGAAGGGTTGTTGCGGGTTGACCCGCCGGAGATGGTGCCGTTGGTCGTAGCATGACGAAAACCGGAAACACGAAGGAGAGATCATGAGTGAGGGAAAGCTGGCAGGCCGGGTCGCAATCGTGACCGGCGGATCGCGGGGGCTTGGACAGGCGATTGCGTGGGAATTCGCGAGTGAGGGCGCAGACGTGGCCGTGGTCGGCCGAGACGAAGACGCCCTCGCCGAGACGATTGACGGGGTCGAGCAACGTGGCCGAAAGGCCGTCGGTATCGCGGCGGAGCTCCGTGAAGTCGCCTCGATCCCGGGGGTTTTCGACAAAGCCGAGAGCGAACTCGGCGAATCGACGATTCTTGTCAACAGTGCGGGCGTACAGGGGGATCGTCCGGCACTCGAAGTCACCGAGGCGCAGTATGACGAGGTCGCCGATACCAACATGAAGGCGCTGTTCTTCTGCTGCCAGGAGGCCGGCAAGCGGTGGATCGAGCGCAAGAGCGGCGGGCGCATCATCAACCTCGGTTCCATTTTCGCCGTCGTCGGGATGCCCAATTTCTCGGTCTATTGCTCAACGAAAGGCGGCGTGCTGCTGCTCTCCAAAGCGCTCGCGATCGAGTGGGGGCCACACGGAATCAACGTCAATCTGATCGGCCCCTGCGCCACGATGACGGACATGGTCAGGCCGCTGTTCGACGACCCCGATTTCAAGGCGGCGTACATGCCGAGGGTGCCCGCCGGCGCCCTGCCTGATCCCCTGGACATCGGCAGAGCAGCCGTCTTCCTGGCCTCGGACGATGCGCGGATGATTCATGGACACCATCTACTCGTCGATTCCGGCTATACGACCAATTAATCGAAGTTCGGGGGGCTGTGACCCTGGTGACTGATCAGAGCGAAACACCAGGCGGGCCTGTCGCAGGCGACCATATCGGGAACGGTCCCAACCAGGAAACGGCCCGGGCCGTCGGCGCCTTGGAACGAACGCGGGGAATGATGCGCCTTGAGGTGCAGTTGCTGTTTGTCCTCGTCTTCCTCTACCTCGTGTTTTCGGCCATAGAACCCGACATCTTTCTTTCCGTCAGAACCATCGAGAATCTCGCCAGACAGGCGGGGGTGCTGCTGGTCGCCAGCGTCGGGCAAATGCTGGTGCTCGTCGTGGGTGGTTTCGACATTTCGGTCGGCGCGACTGCGGGATTCGCCTCCACGGCGCTGGCGCTGCTCGTCGACGATTTCGGGCTGTACGGGGCCGTCACGGCGGCTTTGGCGCTTGGAGCCCTTGTCGGATCCGTCAACGGTCTTGTTATCGCGTATCTGGGGGTCAACCCCTTCGTGGCTACCTTGGCGATGCTGACATTCCTGACCGGGTTGTCAAACGAACTGAGCAGCGGTGCGTCGGTTCCGATTACCGACCGGGGTGTGAGCGCGTTCGGGGCGGACGAGTGGGGGCCGTTGCCGGGGACAATGGGAGTCGGACTGGTTGTCGTATTCATTGCGTACCTGCTCCTCAACCGCGTCAGGGCGGGTCTTTACATCTATGCGATAGGGGGTGCTCGTGAGACGTCGCGGCTGTCGGGGATTTCGGTCGCCCGTTACGAGGTTCTCGCCTATGCGATGTGCGGTCTTTTTGCCGCAACCGCCGGGGTCATGCTCGCATCCAGGGTCACGCTTGGACAGGCAAGCCTCGGGGCCGGGCTGGAGCTTGAATCCATCGCCGCGGCGGTGATCGGGGGCGCCGCGATCGGCGGCGGAGTCGGTCGGCTGCTTGGCGCTGCGATGGGAGTGGGGATACTGACGGTACTCACCAGCGGTCTCGAGATCGTCGGTGTTTCGGAGTTCGCGCGCCAGATGGTTACCGGCGTCGTGCTGGTTGTAGCGGTCGCCTTCAACCAGCGGCGACGAATAGGTGAATGGGAGATCCTAAAGCGGGCAAAATCCCTGCTTCGCGGCAGCGGCGCCCGGTTAAGCGGTCCTTGACGCAACATGTCGTTTTCACTGCCAAAGGAGAACACCATGCGTATCAAATCCATGATTGCCATGCTGAGTCTCGTCACGTTTATGCTTATGTTCTGGGGAGGGAGCGAGGTTCGCGCCCAGAAAATCAAAATCAGTCCCAAAGATGAAGCCTATGCGAAGTATCAGGCGCTTTCGACGGCGAAGAAGCTGCATTCGAATCTTCCCTGCACGGTTTCTCCTACCCCGGATGAAGCCGCGGCGTACCGCGCGCCAAAAGCGAAGCGCAGATACACAATCGGCTTCATGGAGCCCACGCTGGCGGGACACTACTACCAGGCTGGTTCGAGCGGCGCGTTCAAGGCCGCCAAAGAAGCGGGCGTGAAGCTGGAGTTCGTTTCGGCGGGCACCGGATACGCGTCGCCCGAGCAGCAGCTCAAACAGGCCGAACGTCTCCTGCTGAAAGGCGTGGATGCAGTCGCCGTCATCCCGACCGATATTCAGGGCGGCGTCGCCATCACCAATCTTTTCCTCCGCGAGAAAATCCCGGTCGTGATCGTGGCCACCGAGTCCAGTTCGCCGGATGCATACATGGTGATGCAGGACGACTACCAGATGGGTCGTGATTCGGCTGACCTCCTGGTGAAGGAGACCGGCCCGAATGCCGGGAAGGGCATCGTGATCGCCGGGCCAGCCAACGCCACCTGGTCGGCCAAGCGGGCAGCCGGTTTCGCGGATCGGGTGAAAGAAAAGTACCCGGGCGTCAAGATCGCCGTCTCGGCGACGCAGAACGTCGATCCGGCCCAAGGGCTGAAATCATTCGAGAACGCGGTTCAGGCCCATCCCGATATCAAATGGGTGTATTCGGTCTTCAACCTGCTGCTCGATCCCGACTCGCTGCCGGCGCGGTACAAGAAAGTGGCTTTCGTCACGAACGGTCTGGACCCTGCCTCCATTCAGGATTTGAAAGAGGGTCAATACTCGACGATCATCGGCATCACGCCGACGCCGATGGGGTATCAGGGGGTGGGTCACGCCGTGGCGATACTGAACGGCGATCAAAACGTGCCCGCCCTGGTGTGCATTCCGCTGACGCGGTACACGGCAAAAGACATGCCGCCCAACAAAACGGCGGTGACTCTGGAGCTTATCCAGAAAGGGTTTGAGGTCTCGGCTCAAAAATGATCGGCAAGCAGCGCTTCGCTCGCAAGCCTGGTGGCCACAGAGGATGGAATTGCTGAATTCCCAAGCCGAAGAACGCCGCGTCCCCGCCATCAGGATGGAGAACGTCACCAAAACGTTCCCCGGCGTAACGGCCCTGGATCGCGTCAGTTTTGATGTCGACCACGGTGAGATACACGCGGTGGTCGGGGAGAACGGGTCGGGAAAATCCACGCTTCTGAAGCTGATGGTGGGCGCTTTCCCGATGGATTCCGGGCTGATCCACATCAACGGGGATGAGGTTCGGCTGCGCTCGCCGCGTGAAGCCAGGAAGCGGTACGGCATCAAGATAATGCCGCAGGATGTCGAGTTGTGCGGACAACTGATTACCGGCCGGAACATCATGCTTGGCCTTGAGGGAGCGCTGGTCGACCGGAACAGGCTCTCTCGCCGCGAGCAAGCAATAACAAAAGATGTGCTCCGCCTGATCGGCGCTCACGTGGATCCCCTGGTCCTGGGGGAGGATTTAAGCACACCGGAGGCTCGGTTTATCCAGATCGCTCACGCGCTCCTGCCTCCCGTGAACGTGGTCCTTTGCGACGAGCCGACGGCGGTACTCTCCACAGTGGATGCCGAGGCGCTTCTGGCCACCTTGACCCGGATTCGGAGCGAAGCGGGTACGGCCATTGTATATGTCAGCCACCGGATCGGTGAGGTACTACAGATAGCCGACCGCATCACGATCCTGCGCGACGGCCTCAGCGTCGGTACGTTTCGACGCGGCGAAATCGACCGAGGACAAATGATTGAGCTGATGATCAAGTCCGCGCGCCCCGGGGAGCAAGGGGCGCCGGCTCAAGACGCCGCCCGGGGCGCGGCGAAAACAGGCAAGCTGGCAGTCAAGGCGCTCGGGCTGGGCCGGAGCTTCTCAGACGTCTCGTTCGAAGTAGCGGCGGGACAGATTGTGGGAATCGCCGGCGCGCAAGGTGCGGGATTTGGCCCGCTGCTCGCCTCGATTGCGGGCCGTATCAAATACGACGCCGGCTCTATCGAGCTGGACGAGGCCGCCGTTCCGCCCGGCTCGACCACGAAAGCATACAGGTTCGGGATCGCGCTGGTCCCTGCCGATAGGCGGCAGGCGGGCATCATCCCGTCGCTCACGGTTCGGGAGAACATCGCCTTGCCCGTTACAGGATCGCTTGGGCGGTACGGTTTCCGGCTTCGACGGACCGAGCGGGAAACGAGCCGAAAGAGCGCCGAGATATTCGATATCAGGGGAGCCGGGCTTAACACGATGGCCGGAAACCTGAGCGGCGGCAACCAACAGAAACTGGCGATTGCCCGATGCCTTCAGGGGGACCCGAAGTTTCTTCTGCTCGAAGAACCCACGCAAGGCATTGATATCGGCGCCAAGTCCGAGGTCCGTCATTACATCAGCAGGCTCGTTCGTAATGAAGGAATGGGCGCGTTGGTTGCAAGCTCCGAGTTCGAAGATCTAATTGGCTTTTCGGATGTCCTCCATGTGATGCGTCTGGGCCGGATCGTCGCGACATTCGACGGGAAGACGGCGACCTACTCGGAGATCCTTCACGCGGCGCTCCCTTAGGCGTCGGCGCCGAGGCTGCGGCGAACGGCGCAGCGTTGAACTCTTTTGATATTGCAGTTGCACGTCTTGTCGAAATACAGTAGCCCTCTTTCACCTGCGTTCAGATGGTAAGCCGACTGACATAGCTGAACGCTGGCGCCGATCATTTATCATCCCGTTTCTTAAAAAACCAGGAGACCGTCATGGAGCGCAAAAAAGCGAGTGATTTCGACCAGGAACTGCTGGACCTGTTCGATGAGTACGTGCACGGCGTCATCGAGCGCAGGGAGTTTCTCGACAAGGCGGCCAAGTTCGCCGCGGGCGGCCTCACCGCCGCCGCCCTGCTGGACATGCTCTCGCCCGACTACGCCCTTGCGAAACAGGTCGATGAGAACGACGCGCGCATCAAGGGCGAGACCATTGAATACGCCTCCCCAAAAGGACACGGGCGTATCAAAGGCTATCTCGTCCGGCCCGCGGGCGGGGGCAAGCGCGGCGGCGTGGTCGTCGTGCACGAGAACAGGGGCCTGAACCCCTACATCGCGGACGTCGCCCGGCGCGCCGCCGTGGCCGGCTTCACCGCGCTCGCGCCCGACGGCCTCACGCCGCTGGGCGGATACCCCGGCAACGACCCCGACGGGAAGGTCATGCAGCGAAAGCTGGACAAGGGGAAACTGCTGCAGGATTTCTTCGCCGCTTTTGATCGCTTACAGGCCGACGCGAGCGCGAACGGCAAGGTGGGCGTGGTGGGCTTTTGCTACGGGGGCGGCGTATCGAACGCCATGGCCGTGCACAAGCCGGACCTCGCAGCGTCGGTTCCCTTCTACGGCCGCCAGCCCAGGACCGAGGCCGAGGTCGCGAGGATCAAGGCGCCCCTGCTGCTCCACTTCGGCGAATTCGACCGCCGCATCAACAAGGGCTGGCCCGCCTATGAGGCCGCGCTCAAGAAACACGGCAAGGAATACACGGCGCATTTCTATCCCAAGGCGAACCACGGCTTTCACAACGACACCACGCCGCGCTACGACAAAGCCGCCGCCGAACTCGCCTGGAAACGCACGATAGACTTCTTCCGGGCGAAGCTGGGGTAACGGTGTTCCTGCATTCGTAGGGGCGGTTCGCGAACCGCCCCTCCAGTATTGTTGTACGCACGACGAAATGCCCGAGAAAACCCGGCGCCTAACCGACGAGATTCAAGATTGCCTCAGGCGACCCGTCCCTTATACGGAGCGAGATCGATTTCGCCTTCGCGCTTGCGGGTCTGGGCGATATCGTAGCTGTTCTGCATCCGCATCAGCGTGTCCATCGAGACGCCGAACGCTTTCTCGACTCTGAGCGCCATGAGAGGCGAGAGGTCCGCGCGCTCGTTAATCAGTGCGGACAGCGCGGGGCGCGTGACTCCCAAAACCCGCGCCGCCTCGGTCACCGACAACCCAAGCGGTTCGATGATCTCGATCTTCACGAACCCGCCCGGATGAGCCGGGTTCTTCATTCGTATGCCACCCGTCGCGCTCATGATCGCCTCCTAGTGATAATCCTCAAAATTCAACTCGACGATTTCCATCTCTGTTTGATCGATCCGGAAAATGAGCCGCCAGTTTTTTGTAACCGACAGACTCCAAACACCTTTACGATTGCCGACAAGCTGATGCGCCCTCCAAGCCGGAACGGTTCGTAGTTCTTCCTCCCGCTCCATGTCTTGCAGGAAAGAAATGATACGCCGTAACTTCGGCACGACCGCAGGTTGGAGACCAGCCGTATTATCATCCTCTATGAATCGGCGAAGCCCTTTGTGAACCACGCTGCGAATCTTCATAGCGCAAAATACCCAAACCATTCGTTCAGTGTCAAGTGACACATTACGATACTCTGAAAACACCAGTTGTCTTGGCTGAAACCATTTTCTAAAACAATCATGAAGCCGCGAAGAGTCGATTCCCTTTTTTCGGAACTGCTCCTTCCCCCAACCCCGCTCATCTGACATAATGCACGGCCATGAGGACCCTGTTCGGGCGGGAATCGTCTCCGCCCGCCGTTTTCAGCGAGACAGGGACTCCTCACCTCATGCGCGGCCTGCCGGGAAAATTCATCGACTTCAACAAGGCCCTTTCCAGGCGTTTCGACGAGCTCCTGCCCGAGGAATTCCGGGTGGACGGGCAGGCGCATTTCCAGGAAAAATTCGCGCCGCCCCACATCCCCGAGGGTGCGCTGGTCTACGAAGTGGGCGGAGGGAAACGCCCCCTTCATTCCAGGGAAGAGAAGGCGCGGCGGGGCCTCCGGGTCGTCGGTCTCGACATCGATCAGTCAGAGTTGATGCGCGCGCCCCTCGGAGCCTACGACGAAACCATCCGCGCCGACATCACCGAATACCGGGGACGTGAAGACGCCGACGCGCTGGTCTGCCAAGCACTGCTCGAGCACGTCGCCGATACCACGGCCGCCTTCGCCGGCCTGGCGAGCATCTTGAAGAAAGGCGGCGTCGCCCTCCTCTTCGCACCATCGCGAAAGGCCCTCTACGCGCGGATGAACCTCTTCATCCCGGAGAGACTCAAGCGCAAGCTGCTGAGGTTCCTCTACCCCGAGACCGCGGATAGGTCCGGTTTTCCGGGCCGCTACCACCGCTGCACGTTGCTTGATTTTGAAGATATGGCGCGCGGACAAGGTTTAACCGTGATTCAGAAACAAGCCTATTATTTCAGCGAGTATTTCACCTTCTTTGCGCCACTGCACATTCTCTGGCGGATTTGGCTTTGGGTTTTCTTTCTCCTGGCGCGCGAGCGGGCGGCGGAAACCTTCAGCATGGCGCTTCGCAAAAGATGAACATGGAAACCGGGGCGCGCCCCGTTTCGCCCTCCTAAGCCGAGCGGACATCATGTGCGGCGTCGCGGGTTTTCTCTTCACGCATCAGGAGGTGGACGATCCCCGGGGCGTCGTCATGAGAATGGCGGAGAGCCTCCTCCACCGGGGTCCCGACGATGGGGGAAGCTGGGTCGACGAGGCGGCGGGCGTCGCCCTGGGGCACAGGAGGCTCGCCGTCATCGACCCGAGCGCCGACGGCCGTCAGCCGATGATCTCGCTCGGGGGGCGATACGTCCTCTCCTGCAACGGGGAAATCTATAATTTCATCGAACTGCGCGATGAATTGACGCGCGAGGGGGCGCGCTTCAAGGGGCGCTCGGACACCGAGGTACTCCTCGCAGCGGTGGAAAGGTGGGGGCCGGCGGCGGCCATCCGGCGGTTCGTCGGCATGTTCGCCTTCGCTTTGTGGGACCGCTCTGAGAAAACGTTGCACCTCGCGCGCGACCGCATGGGCGAAAAGCCTCTCTATTACGGTTGGCGCGGAAAATCTTTTCTCTTCGGCTCGGAGATCAAATCTCTCCGCGCGCATCCTGACTGGGAAGGCGATATCAACGCCGACGCTTTGGCCGATTACATGAAACTGGGCTGCGTGCCCGCTCCATACTCCATCTATAGAGGAATCCACAAACTGCCGCCCGCCTCCATCTTGAGCCTCCGCGCTTCGGACCCGCCTGGGCGTCTGCCGGAGCCGAGCGCGTACTGGTTCGCCCAAGATGCCGTGACGCGCGCATCCACAGCTAGAGAAACTCTTACCGACGATGAGGCGCTTGATCAACTAGAGGAGGTGCTGAAGCGCTCCGTACGCCAGATGATGCGCTCCGACGCGCCGCTGGGCGCGTTTCTCTCCGGTGGCGCCGATTCCTCGACCGTGGCGGCCCTGGTGCAGGCGGCGAGCGGCGCTCCCGTCCGGACGTTTTCCATCGGCTTCCACGAGAAAGGCTACGACGAGGCCCACCATGCGCGCGAGATGGCCCGCCATCTCGGAACCGAGCACACCGAACTCTACGCCGGCCCCGGAGAAGCGCTCGAAGTCATCCCGCGCCTGCCCCGGCTCTATGACGAGCCGTTCGCGGATCCCTCCCAGATCCCCACATTCCTTTTGTGCGCTCTCACGAGGGAACACGCGACGGTCGCCCTCTCCGGCGATGGGGGCGATGAGCTTTTCGGCGGCTACAACCGTCATTTCTGGGCGCCCAGGGTCTGGAAGTGGGCGAGTCGGCTGCCGGAGAGAGGGAAAGCGCGAATCGCGAAGGGACTGGTGACGCGACATCCTATGCTGGCGCGATATTATGAAAAAATATCCCACCTGCTGCCCAGGCGCTACCAAGTCGAGATGACCGGGGAAAAGCTCCTTAAACTGGTGGATATTCTTGACGCATCGAACCTCGATGACGCCTATGAGCGGCTGAGGACGCACGGGGACGCTTCGGTTTGCTCACCAGGGACCCGAGACGTGGAAAACACCCTCGCCCCGGAACCCCTCCCGCGCGGCCTTCACCCCGCCGAGAGGATGATGTACCGCGACATGGTGGAATATCTGCCCGATGATATTCTCGTGAAGGTGGACAGGGCGGCCATGGGGGCGAGCCTTGAGGTGAGAGCGCCCTACCTGGACCACCGGGTGGTGGAGTTCGTCTGGAGTCTACCCTTAAGGATGAAGCTGCGGAGAGGAGAAGGAAAATGGATTTTAAGGCGACTATTGTCCCGCTACGCTCCCGCCTCCCTGATTCAAAGGCCTAAAATGGGGTTCGCCGTCCCTGTCGGCGAATGGCTGAGAGGCCCTCTCAGGGACTGGGCGGAAGACTTATTGAGAGAATCGCGACTCAGGGAAGAGGGATTTTTCCCTGCAAAACCCATCCGCCGAATGTGGGATCAGCACGCATCCGGTGAAAGGGACCGGCGATACTGCCTCTGGAACGTGTTGATGTTTCAATCCTGGTTGAGTGAGCAGGGGCGATGAGATGAACAAGACGTTGTTTGTGCTGGACCTGGAGGACAGATACTTTTTGAGCCACAGGCGCGCGCTCGCCCTGGCTGCCAAGAATGCAGGATACCGCGTCGTCGTATGCGTGAGAATCGGCGGAAAATACATGGAGCGGATTCGCGCGGCGGGATTCGAGTGTTTCGCTCTGGGGAATGAAAACAAAGGAGGGATCAGCCTCCCTCGAGAACTTCTCGCACTCATCAAGCTTGTTCGCTCCTACCGGAAATACCGGCCTTGCATCGCCCACCATTTCGGCGTTAGAAACCTGCTTCACGGCTCGCTTGCCGCGCGTCTCGCAAAAACACCCTTCGTCGTGAACTCGCTTCTGGGACTGGGTTCGCTGTTTTCAGGAAGCTCGCTGAAACGGAACATCCTGAAAAAAATCGTCTTGTTCTCATTGCGGCATTTCCATCTAAGGAAAAACACTCACGTTGTCGTACAAAACGACGATGACAAGGAAATGATTCTCCAAAACGTGCTTTCCGATGAATCGCGTCTGAGCGTCGTTCGCGGTTCGGGCGTCGACGTTCGATCCTTTCATCCCGCCCCGGAACCCCCGGGCATACCCCTGGCGGTGCTCGCCTCCCGGATGATCGCGGAAAAAGGGGTGCATGAATTCGTCGAAGCGGCGGCCCTGCTGAAAAAAGAAGGCGCAGAAATTCAGATGGTGCTGGTGGGAAGCCCGGATCCCAAGAACCCATCTTCCATCCCCGAATCCACGCTTCGCGGGTGGAGCCGCGAAGCCGGAGTCGAATGGTGGGGCTACCGGGAGGATATGGCCGACGTATGGAGAGGCTGCCACATCGCCGTTTTGCCGACCTACTATAGAGAGGGGCTTCCGAAAAGCCTGCTGGAGGCGACGGCATGCGGCCGCCCGCTGGTGACCACCCGGGTTCCCGGCTGCCGGGAGGTGCTCCAGGACGGGGTGAACGGACTAAGCGTCGCGCCTCGTGACGCCAGGAGCCTTGCCGACGCGGTCGGGAAACTGGCCGAAGACGCCGCGCTCAGGCGAAGAATGGGCGAGGCGGGACGAAGAATCGTGGAGAAGGAATTTTCCGACGAAATCGTGACGGGGAAATTTTTGAGACTCTACGAGCGCATGAGCGCGGAGGAAAAAGAACCAAAGAGAAAATGAGGCGAGTTTCGGCTGGTCCGATGGATGGAGTATGAAACCTCTCGCCAGATGCGATTACGGCCTAGGCGCTTGGTCCCCGCAAGCGAAAAAAAGCGAGCGCCGTCAGGAAAACCACTTGCAGGTCCATCCAGAGCGAGTAATTCAGAATGTAATATAAATCATGTTCCAGTTTGATTCTGTAATCTTCGATCTGGTCGACGTGGCCCTGCCGGATCTGCGCCCACCCCGTGATTCCCGCCGGAACGAGTTCTCGATATGCAAATTCGGGGTAGTGCTTCTTGGCTATCTCCAGCGTCTTGATGTACTCCGCCCTCGGACCGACGATGCTCATATCCCCCTTGATGACGTTCCATAGTTGGGGAAATTCATCAAGATGATATCTGCGCAGGAAACGCCCGAACGGATAAATTCTCGGATCGTTTTCCTTCGTGGACATCGTTCCCTGCGGCTGATGGGCATTCACGCGCATGGTCCGGAATTTATAGAGCGTGAACAATCTCCCATCCTGGGTGGCGCGAACCTGCGAATAAAATATCGGTCCCCCGCTCACGAGCCTGATCAGGATCGCAATGAGGAAACCAAAAGGGGCGAAAAAGGCCAGGACCGTGAGGCCGAACCCCAGATCCAGTGCGCGTTTGCACAGACGCTGACGCCGGTTCAAGACCTGCCCACTCTTCAGGGCGGATATTTCCCCGGCGCCGGAAATGGACTCCAAAGGAACACGGTTTTTCATGAGATGGCTCTTTTTCGCTTTACATTCAAAACGAATTCACATATATTCGAATGAATAACGAAAATAAAACGAAAATTATGGCGCGCGGCCGAAACATAATTCATAATCCACCGCACGGGCAGAAAATAAGACATGGCTTCACACAAGGCAAAACTGGTGAGAACGAGGAAAAAATCCCGGCGTAAAACGAATCGCCGGCTGTTTCCGACGGACTTTGGGAGAAGTTGATGAAATGTGGATTTTTCTTCCATCGCAGAGGGCGCCAGCCCACAGCCCTGGCTGCTGGATGAGGGGAGTGATAACGAAAGCACATGAGCGTCGAACCCTCGCGAATTTTGGCGCAAAAAGCGAGCCTGAGTCCTCGAGCCTTTGCGGGCTGAGCGTCGTACAAGCCACTATCCGTGGGAAGCGGCTTCACACTTACTCCGACTTGAAGACAGTCGTCTTGAATTCAGTGACCAGTCCGTGAATCTACGCGTATGAACTGTATGCCAGCAGGCATAGTGTGATGAAAAATCAGAGTTGTCAACTTTAAGCGAAGCAAAAGAATTTTGAGGTATATACGTTTTTATCGATCATGAAGGTGTGAGATTTTCGGTCCTTTTCAAGAAAGTCTCCGTCTCCCGGAGGTCATTTTTCCTTGATGAATCCTTCGTTCCTGGCATATGGCGCGATGGCCATCGGCGCAGCTGCGATCATCGGGTCGAGCCTGTTCAACCTCGGAGCCGGGGGCGCGCTGCTTTTGTTCCTGAGCCCGCTCGTGAACATCGAGGTCGCCTTCGGCGATACGGGAAGAAGCATCTCATACGACAAAATGGCGCTCCTGGCCCTGGCCTCGGGCTTCGCGTGGCGCCTTCTGAGAAGCGGGAAACGCGTCCGTCTCAAGAGCAAACCGATCTTCTGCCGCATCTGGCTCGTTTACATCATCTGGAGCTTCGTCGCGGCATGGCTGAGCGGCGCTCCTGTGAAACAACAATTCTGGGGCCTGGCCGAGACGACCGCCTATTTCATCACCTTCCTCGCCTTTCTGGAAATTTGCGCGGACGAAACCTCCCGCAACCGGATACTGAAAGCCATCCTCTACGGCGGCGCCATCATGCTGGCGGCGGTCTTGCTCCAGAACCTGGCCTATCAAATCACCTGGAAAATCTGGGGGCCGCACCACGGCTTCCGCGCCGATTTGTTGTACTCCCCGTTTCCCCGGATGTTCTTTCACCCCCGGCCCGGCCCTATCGGGCATCCGAATTTTCTCGCAGCCTATCTGGTTCTGTGGGCCATGCTCTACCCACCGCTTTTCCGCGCGTTCTCCCGTCCGGCGGCGTTCGCCCTCCTCGCCGCACATCTCGTCGTATTGGGGTTGATGCGCAGCTATGGAGGAGTTTTGGGTTTCGCCGTCTGTTGTTCGATGGTTTTGTATTTCACAAAACCATCCCCCACGGACATGATTCCCGGCCGCGTTTCCCGCTCCAAAGCCCGTCTCCTCCGGCACGCTCTGGCCGCTTTCCTCATCCTGTCGATAGGGACCGTCGCCGCCAACGACGGAGACTTCATGGATTTATCGCTATTTCCCAGAATCTATATTCATCGCGTTGGTGGAAAAATGCTCGCAGAGCGCCCTTTGACGGGCTATGGAAACGGTCTCTTCCCCCAATCCCTTCAGAAAAAGGAGAGGGAATATATAAAAACCGAGGGGCTGAAAGCGCCGCCCTGGAGGACAAAAAGTCCCGGCGCAGGGAGAACCGACAAGGCCCGGGAGCGGGGAGAGGGGCACTTCAGTGGCAGGGATGAAAATCTCCCTCCGCTTTCGGCTCATTCCTCCTATCTGAAAGCCTTCGTCGAGTCAGGTTTTCCCGGTGGTGTTCTTTTTCTTTGTCTGATGGCTTGGGGACTCATGGAGGCATTTCTTCACTTGAGGAAAACGCGACGGCTTTCGATACGCTCAGCGGAAGCCTGGGGGTGGGCCGCCTGCGTCGGTGTGTGTTTCCAAGCCGGAACCGAGAACATTTTTTCGTCTCCCAAAATTTCCGTTCTCTATTGGGCCGTCACGGCGTATTGCCTGACGGCGAAATCCAAGCCAGCGAAAAGCCGCTAGGCGGCCCTCGCCGCAACTTCACGATGAAGACGGCCGACGAAACGGAACAGGATGGCGAACAGCCAGTAGGGATAAAAATGGGCCGTGGTGGAAACGGCGACGAACAGGGCGGCGACGGTGGAGAAGATGACGGCGAAAGGCATCACGATTCCGAGCGATTCTTCATGCGGCGGCAAGCGCATGATCCTGAAAAAATACATCGCGCCCGCGGCAAGCGCGGCCATCACCAAAACGAGGCCCAGCAACCCCAAATCGACGATAAAATTCATCGGCAGGCTGTGCAGGGAAACCGGTGCGCTCTTTCTCGGATTTTCCTGAAACAAATCCGAAGTCGACCATCCCCGAATACCCGATTCATATCGGCTGACGTCGTCATAAAAATACGCTGAGACCGTGGCCGGCGTATCCTTGGAATATCCATACAAAAATCCCTGCCGAGGCCCGCCCCCCAAGAAAGGCCGCTCGAAAAACACGTCCGCCGCCCGCGCGTGCTGAAACAGCCTCTCTCTAACGCTCATCGACAAGTTCGACGCTTCGACGAACTCTCCCCGCACTGCCGTCCCCACCATCGCGGAAACGCAAATACACGCGAGGAAAACCGAGGCCGTGAAACAATAAACCCAAACAGGCTTCAACCTCTTGTTTGCGCGTGACCGGCCCCTGAACCTCATGAAAAAGACGACGATGAGGAACGCGCCCAGGAACAACGCGAAAATCGGAACCCGGCGCCATGTGGAAAATACCATGAGTATTCCGGCAAGCGACGCGAACAAGTAAAAATAACCGCCTCTACTCCAGAAGAAATAAAAGGCGACGCCTGTCAGGACGAGTCCGAGCCTGCTGGCGACGATATGGTGCCGCGCGAACATGCCGAGAAAAAACCGTCCCTCGTGATTGAGCGAATACGGGTTGGGGATGCCCAGATAATAGAACAAGATACTCTCGACGCCCATCGCCAGGGCGACCCAGAAGACACTTTTGAGCGCGCCTTCGAACTCCTTTCTCCCCCACCGGTTGTTATGAACCAGATACCATACGAGCATGCCGTCGGCGCAGGGTACGGCATCGGCCAGAATCCGGTAGAGGGGCGCGGACGTCTTGATGGGGTCGTCGTGCACGTACCCATGGATGATCCCCGTCCAGAATATCGCCCAGAACCAAAGGGCGGCAACCGTAAAGCCCGGCGCCGGTTTTCTCGCCCCGTAGCGGATGACCTCTATCGCCCATGCGGAACACAACAGAACGAAAAGGAGTATGTAGACCTTATACGGACCCACGGATTGAACAGGGAAATAGGGAACGCGCTCCCATGGAACGAGAAAATAAACCGCATGCAGACGAATGACCGTATTCGTTAGCGGAAAAGGAGAGGTTTCCTCTTTCCTCAAGGTAAAGCGAGCGTCCGACCCCGCGCGCCCCGCGTCCACGGAAAAACTACCCCCGGGCGCCCGGGCGCCTGGAAAAATAACCCCTCTTCAACCACATGCGCACCTTGTGCGGCAACATGCGATATGAAAACCAAAACGGCAGTAGTGCACGATACGCGAATCCGCCTCCCAAGGCGCGAATCGCCCTGTTTTGCAACACGACCCCATCGAGCACATAGCGAAGCCTGGCGCCCCGCTCGAAGAACTGTCTCGCATGAATTCTTTTCGCCGCCACGGGAACCTTCGAGCACCCGAGCTTCATTCCGTTTTCATACAACCGCACATAGAGGTCCCAATCGAGCTGGCCGGCGCGGCTCTCGTCGTAGCCTCGAATCTTCTTCATCGCCTCACCCCTTACGAACAGCGACGTGTGAACCACGGGATTAAAGAGCATGAGTTTCCTGCGAACGTCGCTCAACGAAGTCTTCGCCTCTTCCAATCCGAATGCGGGCCAATGCGGAGCGTCGTCGGCATGAAAGGCGAACAGGGGAGAGACGACGGCGGCATACTGGGGAAAACGCTTCATCGCCGCCATTTGAATCTCGAATCTTTTGGGGTGAGACAAATCGTCGGCGTCATGCCGGGCGATGAATTCACCCCTGCTCTCGCGCACCCCAAGGTTGAGCGCTCTCGAGAGTCCGATTCTTCCCGCTTCTATCAGGCGAATTCTGGGGTCGCGAAATCGCTCGAGTATGCGAACCGTATCGTCCGTGGAGCCATCATCCACGATGAGGCATTCAAAATCAGGCTCCGTTTGCGCGAGTATGCTCTTCACGGCGTCCGCGATGTATTCCTCCGCGTTGTAGGACGTCATCAAAACGCTGAACACTTCGGATTCCTCCTGCCCAGGTCAAGCAATCGCCGGACGATGGGCGTCCAGCATTTCCCGCAACCAAAGCTCCGAAACCGTTAGAAACCAAATAAGAGGGTATGCGGATTTCCCTTCCTTGAAACGGGTATACAGCCTGCGCACCTCTTTGGGCGAGAAAATCCCTCTTCTGCGAAGCGATTCTTCGCTCAGCGCGTCCTCCATGATTTCGCGTAAATCCTCTTTCATCCACATCGCCATCGGAAGGACGAAACCCTGTTTTCTCCTGGCGGAAATCTCGGGAGGAATGACGTCACGAAGCGACGCCTTGAGCAACCTCTTCGGATGTCCCCATTTCTTCTCCCACCCGGGCGGCAGGCCGCAGACGAATTCCACGACGTGATGGTCGACGAACGGCACCCGCACCTCCAGAGAATGGGCCATGCTCATCACGTCGGTATCCCGCAAGGTTCTCCATTCCATGTACACTTGCATTTCGAGTTCGCTCAGGATGCGCCAAGGTCTCTCGCCGGAACGGACCAGCGAGACAAGGAGCGCGAAAATATCCTCATCCGCCTTGCGCTCGCGAAAATGGGCCTGCAGTTGCGGGGAATACAAAGTTTTCTTCTCCTCGGGCCACGTCAAAAGACGCGCCAGGGCATACAACCCCATCGGCGATTCCACCCATTGCAGCCGGCGGAGTTTTTCGATGCGCTCCGAAGACATATTCGGGCCGAAGCGGAGCATTTGCGAGACGAACGCCACGAGAGTTTTTCTCGCCGCCAAAGGCAACTTTCCCCACATGGCCGACAATCGCCACAAAGGGGGTATGAGGCGAAACGAGTCGTACCCGCCGAAAAGCTCATCCGCCCCGAGACCGGACAAGGCGACGGTGACGCCGTCTTGTTTCGCCGCTTGAGACACGAGATAGGCGTTGACCCCATCGAAGCCGGGCTGATCCAGATGCCGCACGATGCGGGGAAGCTCCTCCGCCACTTTTGAGCCTTTGATCACGAACTCCAAGTGGCGCGTCGAGAATGACTGGGCCGCCGCTCTCGCATATCGCCTCTCATCACAGCCTTGCGGGACGTCATCGAAACCGACCGAATATGTCCTCACGGGTTCATCCGCCCGACGCGACATCAGCCCCACAATCGCCGAAGAATCCATGCCGCCGCTCAAAAAAGCTCCTGAGGGAACATCGCTTATCTGGTGCAGTTCGACGCTTTCCTCCAGCAAGCCGCGCAGCCGGGGAAGGATTTCCTCATCGGCGCATCGCGTCGTTCCGGCGGGCGGGGGCTCCCACCACCGTTCTATGAATACCCCTTTTTCCGTAATGCGCATCCGGTGCCCCGGAGGCAAGGCCTTCACGCCTCTCATCAACGTGCGTGGGCCGGGAACAAAGCCCAGGGAAAGGCTGAGGTCGAGAGAATTCAGGTCGAGTTCGGGGCGGATTAGACCGCTTCTCACCAGCGCCCCCACCTCCGAGGCGAACGCCCATCCACCCGCGGTCGGCGCGTAGTACAGGGGTTTGACCCCGAGCCGGTCGCGCGTCAAAAGCAAGACTCGCCGCCCGGCGTCCACGACCGCGAATGCGAACATGCCCCTTAAAAAACGGCAGCACTCATCCCCTTTCTCCTCGTAGAGGCGCAGAAGAACTTCCGTATCGGAACGCGATCTGAAGGCGTGGCCGCGACCCGCCAAATACTCTCTCAACCGCCTGAAATTGTAGATTTCCCCGTTCAATGCAATGCAGATTCTCTCATCTTCCGTGGTCATCGGTTGTTTCGCCGCCGAACCCGGCTCGATAACGCTCAGACGCCTCACACCGACGCAGGTTGCGCCGAAACGCCAAAACCCCACGTCGTCGGGGCCGCGATGCGTCATTGCGTCACACATCCGCGCTACGCCCTCCTCCAGCGAAGACGGCGAGAGTTCGGTCGAGGTAATTCCGCAAATTCCGCACATATGGTCATCGGCCTTCTTTTTACCGGCAAAGAAATCCATATCGCCCTATGATGGCGACGAATCCCGAGCCCGATGAGAATCGAAGCGCCAAGGGAATTTCACCAAGTCGCCTTACGACTGTAATTCCACGAATTTTCTGTATCGGCCTTCCATCCGCATGAGAGCGGGGTGGTCTCCTTCCTCTACGATTCTTCCGCCTTCAAGAACCAGAATCTTGTCCGCATCTCTTATCGTGGAAAGACGATGCGCGACGATGAGTATGGTCATTCGCCCGCCGAGATTCCGCACGGCCTTCCGGATGAGGCGCTCGAACCCGCTATCGAGCGAACTCGTCGCTTCGTCCAACACCAGTATCCGGGGAGAACGCACCAGGGCTCTCGCGAGGGCCAGACGCTGTTTCTGGCCCCCGGACAACTTGAATCCCCGGTTTCCGATGATCGTCCGGTACCCCTCGGGCAACCGGATGATGAATTCATGCGCATAAGCGATTTCCGCAGCTTTTTGCACCTGCCCTTCATCCGCGCTCAAGTTTCCATAGCGGATGTTGTTGTAAACCGTGTCGTTGAAGAGATAGGGGTCCTGTTCCACCACCCCGGTCCGGCTTCGCCATTCACTCGCGGACACGTCCCTCAAATCCACGTCATCGACGTAAATGACGCCTTGCGCCGGATCGTGAAGACGCAAGAACAAATCGACGAAAGTCGTCTTCCCGCTCCCCGAGGAACCCACGAGCGCCGTCGTCGTATCCTTTTCGATCGATGCGTTTACTCCGCTCAGCGCATCACTTTGCGCACCCGGATAAGCGAAAGACACGTTTTCGAACCGGACACCACTTTTCAGAGAACCGAACGAGGCGACTCCCTCCGGCAAGCACTCCCGGTTTTCGCCTTCTGCGTATTCGCGAACTCTCGCCAGGTGGGGGGCGAATTCGCTCACGATGAGCCAATAGTTGCCTATCAGCTTGAGCTTGGGGAGAACCTGCAAAAAGATCGCCAAAAACACGGTGAGGGTGAAAAAGGGAATTTCCAGAAATTCGACTGAAACGACCAAGCAGAAAACCATCATCAAAAAAATCAGCGGCTCGTAGAAGAACGACGCGACGATTCTGTTGTCCATGACCTGGACACTCACCCTGCGATAGCCTCTCGCTCGCATCGTGTAGTGTTCGATGTGGTGCGTGAGGTTTCCAAACACCTTCACCGTCTTGATTCCCGAGAAAACATCGTGAAGATAGGAGCTGACGTCTTCCACGCCCTGTGATTCTTTCGCTCCCTCCGCATAGGCCTTCCGAAACCATGGAAGCAGGAAAAACCAGGAGATCGAAGTGAGTCCCAAGACCAGAAGACTCAGCGAAAAAGAAACCATCAGATTCAGAATCAAATACAAGACACAGAAGAAAACTGCGTTCGTGATGAGCATCACGTGCTCGAATAGAAAACCGCAATTGTTCGCAGAGGTGAATTGAACACTGACGAGATCACCGATTTTTTTCCGGTAGAAAACCGAGAGTGGGAGATTTATGAGGTTTCGGAAGATTCTTTCTCTCATTTCGCACGCGATTCTCGAACTCAGCACCCGCGCAAAGCGCATGGAGATCGCAACCAGGGCGTATTTGACCAGCATGGCGAACGTGAACAGAGCGATGAGATTGAGGAGTGAAAACTCCAGGCCGACGACGCCGAATCCCCACTCGGCGTACGCCGTGAGAATGTGGTTCGTTTCGATGCCCTGAATCGCCTGAAATATGGGCATCAGCAGTCCCAAGCCGATACTTTCGAAAATCGTCGCCAAAATGAGGATGAGCAAGTACAAGAACAGAAACTCCTTGTACTCCCGCGCGACGGCCAGAATATCCCTTTGCTTATCGTTCCACATACGGCTTCTTTGGCTTAAGCCGGAAATTGCCCGAAAACACGAACGATTTCATCTGGTCGAACCCCCCGGACGCATCAAGAGAATCACTCGATGCGTCTCGCAGGCTACGCCATGCGCTTCATTCTCATTCGCTTCCGGGCCGGGTCGATATCTCCGGAACTTTGCCTCGTGGTGGGTCTGTTCTATCTCGTGGAATGGCGTTCATGGACTCCGAATATCGGCGAGTTTATCAGACGGAGACGTTTGCATCCACTCGGCCGCTATTTTCTCAGCCAACCAGAAACCATACTCGGAATTGATTCTCACGCTTTCCTCCGGGAGCATCGTGATGTGCCCTATTCTTTCTCCCGGAAATTTTCCGGCTAGAATCGTGTCCGACCGGCTCAGGTAGATCGCGCCGTTTTCCCTGAACAGCGCCTTTCTCTCCAGACGCAGCGTTCTCTGGCGAGAACCGTTGACTGGTGTGAGTCCGTTTTTCCCGTGATGATAGAAAAACGAAGTATCCTCGGTAATGGCTATCACGGAATCGACATTGAAAATCGTCATGGTATCCACGGCTTCATCGATGTGCCTGCCCCTGCGAAAAGGGGTGTCTACGTAGCATACGCATACGGCGTCGGGAACGTATCCCCGCTCCCCCAGCGTCCTCAAAACATGAAGCGCCGTATCCTCCATCATGGCAGTCCGTTTCGCCGGCGCTTGGGGTCTGAGGAGTCCGTCCACTCCCTCGAAGCGCTCCGCATAGGCCAATACATCTTCATCGTTTGAGAATACGACTGTCCTGTCGACGGAACACGCTTCCACGATTTGCTCCAGCGTTCGCCCCAGCAGCGGTTTTCCCATGAACTGCGTAAAAGGATTCTCGAGTTCGAATCCCGCATCCACGACGACGGGAACGAGCGCCAACACTCTCGGTTTGCGGGAGAGGTTCATCTCCTCCACTACCCGCCTTTTGATTTTGCAGCGCGTCTCCAGGAGAAGCCCTTGGGACTTCGACAAACCCTCGCCGTGGCGACGATAATAGAACAGGGGCAGGTTCACATTGTAGGGACGATGCCGTTCAATGAATTTCAACCACATGCCACAGCCGTCCTGTCGATCGAACTCCTCGAAATAACCTCCTATTTCCAGCAAAACTTCCTTGCGGATCATGGTGCATGCGCCATGGGCCGGAATATCCAGCAAATCGACTTCTTCTCCTATCTTCTGGCGACGGACGATTTCGGTGATCTCTCCATCCTCGTCCACGTGATAATAATCCGGATACACCAAGCCCACGCCGGGCTTCGCGTCCAGGACATGGGAGAGGATCAACAAAATGTTCTCGTCCAGGAAATCATCTGCATCCAGCCGCATGAGGTATTCACCCTCGGCGATGCGCAAGGCGATATTGTTCGTGATATTCAAGCCCTTGTTCTCTTGCTCGAGAATGCGAATCTTGGGATGGGTTCTATAAGATTTGAGTATCTCCGGAGTGTTGTCGGTCGATCCGTCATCAATAACGATCAACTCCCAGTCGGCCATGGTCTGCTCTAGCACGCTTCGTATCGCGGCATCGAGAAAACGACCGTAGTTGTAAGCAGGGATGTACACCGTGACTTTAGGCATGACGTATCGACTCGAATGGCATAAACCCCGATTCCACGATCACTCCACCATGTCCATCGTGAGAGCCTGATCCTCTCGGATATCCGTTTTCGCCCGTTTGCCGATCAACGCATCCATCATCCAACCGGGAAGGCCGTCGGCGGGCCGCTTCATGCCCAACATCGAAGATTCGATGCTCTCCCCACGCCGAATGTCCCGCTCGGCGACGATGCTGCGCCGCGCGCCGTTTCGCGCGCCGCTTTCCGCTTCTGCGACTCCTAATGCGCCGTCGCCCAAAGCGCTCTCCGCAAGGCGAACATTTTGCACCATCTTTTTCAAATCTTTCGGGTCCATCGAAAAGAAATGCCCCGAGCCGCTCAGGCTCCGGTCCAGTGTGTAGTGTTTTTCGAGAACCTTTGCGCCCAGCGCCACGCCCAGAGCGGGTATGACCATGTGTTCGTCCGGCTCGGTATGGTCGGACAAACCGACGATGAGGCCACGATACTTTTCCTTCAAAGTGCGGATTCGAAGGAGGTTCGCCTCTTCGTTCGCAGCCGGATAGCTCAAGGTGCAGGCCATGAGGATGAGTTGCTGGTTGCCCGTGGTGAAAATGGCGGAGATAGCCCGCTCGATCTCCGCCACGGTCGAACCGCCGGTCGAAAGAATAACGGGCTTGCCGAAACCCGCCACGCGCTTGAGCAACCGACCGTCAGGGAGGTCGCACGAGGCAATCTTGAAGAGTGGCGCGCCCAAATCGTTCAGTATCTCGGCGCTTTCTACGTCGAAGGGCGTGGAAAACGTGATGACGCCCTTCTCGTGGCCATGCTTGATAAGCGCTTCATATTCGGGCGCGCCGAAGCGATCCAGTTTCCGATAATACTCGATTTGCGGAATCCGCTTTCCCCGCCAGTAGGTCATCGCCCCTTTGCGCGTCAGGCGCTCCGCCTTGTAGGTCTGGAACTTGATCGCATCCGCCCCGGCATCGGCGGCGAGGTCAATCATTTCCTTGGCGGTTTGAACGTCACACATGTGATTGCAGGCGGCTTCGGCGATCACGAAGGTGGGATGTCCTGCGCCTATCATCTTGCCGCCGACGGCGATTTCCTTTGAGTATGGACTAATCTCCTGCGCGGCCATGGCGAAGTCGAACGCGGAGTGGATGTTGGTGCAATCATCCTGAACGATGGAGGCGCACAGAGGCGGATCCGCCGTCAACGCCCTCATGCTCATGATGCGGAGTGCTCCGTTTCGCTTGCCGTGGCGGTCCACCGTGCACAAATCGTCTATTCCATTGTTCTCGACGTATTCCAACAGGGCGTCCAGGTCGCTTTTTCTGCTCGGATGATCGGGCTGAACCCCAACGAGAAAAGAAATGTTCTCACGGCCCAATTTCTCTGCAACGTCCCGGTAGACTTCGATGAGCGGCGCTTCACCGCTCAACTCCGGGCCACGCAAATGAACCTTCGCGCCGTTTCGCCCGGCGATTTCGGCGACTTCCTCCGAATCGGTGGATACGATGATCTTGTCCACGCTCTTGAATCCACCGGCGTAACGTATCGCATGCGCCAACAAAGAAACCCCATCTATTTCCAGCAAATTCTTGTCCGCCAGACGACTCGAATGCCGTTTGGCCGGAATGACGGCGACGATCACCTCCCCTTCCCCCTCGTTTTCATGCCGGGAATCACGGGCAGGATTTGTCCCGCCTGCCGAAGCACGATGACTTTCGAATCCGGTCCCGAAGAATCCAGAGCGGCATCGACCGCCGCCCCTATCGATTCTGACCAGCCGAGCCCCATTCTCTCCGCCTCTTCGCGACCGATATTTGGAGAAACCAACACGCCTTTCACACGCCCGGAGATGATTCTTCCGATGGCGACCAGCGTGTAGGCCAGGAGTTTTTCACGAAATTCGCCCGCTTCGACCTTGCAGTAAAGCGCGTCGGGGTCTTTGAATCCATAACGCTCGAAATTCGGGAATTGTGGCGAAACGCCCTCCCGGCACTCCGCTGCCAGGATGATCACCCCGCCATCGCGGCAGACGACGTCCCCCGCGCACACAGCCTTGATGGCCTGACGCAAATCGATGTCGGAGGGGAAGGCTTCCGCGACGACGACTTCCGCCTTCTCAGGGATCGACGCGCCGTATAGTTTCAGGCATCGCCCACAGCCCGCCTCGTGGGCTATTTCCACGTCTCCGGCAACGGCGTCGTAGATTCTTCTTTCATCCATCATGATCGTGTTGACGATGAAGCGCAGTCCCGCCCGGCGTGCAACGCGAACGAACGCTTCCCTCACCCTGTTGTCGAAGTTGCCGAGAATTTCGCTCATCTCATAATCCAGAGCGGCCCAGTGAGTCGCCTCTATCGTGGCCTCGCCGCAAATGCCGGGCATCACGCTCTTCGCCCCGCCGGAGAAACCCGCCGTCGCATGGGGGATGATACTGCCGACGGATATAACGAGATCCGTCCCCAGGATTTCCCGGTTCATCAACACGTCGAAGCCCAGCGCGCTCCTTCCCAATGAAGTCATTCTGGCGGGATTTTTCCACTCGTGGTTGAGAATCTCGAATCGCGCGGCCAGATCGTCGCCGAACTTGCGCCTTATCTCCTCATCCGTCATCGCGCGGTGCGTGCCCAGGCCGATCAGGATACGGACCGAGGAATCGGGGACGCCCACCTCGGCGAGTTCTTCCAGAATGAGGGGGAGCACGCGATGAAGCGGGGTATGGCGCGTGTTGTCGTCGGTGACGATCAACACCCTTTCGGCGCTTTTGGAAATCTCCCGAAGAGGGGGAGCGCCGATCGGGTTTCGAATCCGCTCTCTGAGGACTTCGTCGTCAAGACCCTTGCCTTTCAGAGGGGCGGGGCCATAGACGCCCACTAGCCGTCCATCTTCGACTTCGAAGTCGTCGAATAGATTATTTGTCAGTGATATTTTGGCCATCAGCCCGTTCCCGCCTCATCGTTTCGCCACAATTCGGAATCGGGGGATGAGAAAATATCCACCCATTCTGCGCGCCAGTTCTCGCTGCTCCTGTAATAACGACCCGCAAACTCGGCGACGACTTCCCGCGTGCGTCCATCCTCCCACCACGAATCGACGTCGGGCCAGATGGCGTTCAGATGCTTCGCCGCGCCTTCGCCGGATGAATGGTGAACACCTACGCTTGAGAGTTTTTTGAAGTATGGCGTGGCATGGCGTGAAACCCGCCAGGCGTTTTGATGGCCAAAGAAAAGGGTCGGAATGCGCGCCGCCATCGTGTAGGCCGCCGTCGTCCCCGGACGATCGAGAACGCAAACGCCGCACCCCGCCAATGCGGGCGAGAGCCTGCTCGGCATGTATCGCGCCAGTTTTCCATGAAGTATTTTCACGTCGGTATATCGTGTTTCGATATAGGCCTGATCGTAGCGGTTGTTTCTCCTGCGCATGTACGGCCTGTAAAACAAGGCGGATCGAGGCGCGTCGTCCAGGTGTTCTATGAAACTCGCTTTCTCCCGCATATAGTGCGGTATGTCTTCGGGAATGCAGTCCGCCGCCAGCCACTTGAGATGGGGGGTGAGTTCGGAGCTGACCAAAATGATGGACAGGCCACGTTTCTTGCTCCGCTTCATTTTCGAAAGAAAAGGAGAGGCCGCCGGCATGGCCCTTACCCGATAATCGGATTGGCGCCTCCATCCCCACGATATGAATCGATCGGCCGCCTCATACTCGGCCAGATGATGCCAGGGCGCCGATTCGATAACGCCGTAGTTTCCCCCATGCTGATTGATGACCAGCTTTACGGGGCGTTTTTCGAGGAGAGCGGCCACGTAAAAATTCGATTGATCGTCATTTCCGAGATGACCATAGGCGATGGTGTCCGTCCAGGGCGCCGTCGCTCTCACCCTTGACAGCGCTTTTTTCTCGTTTTCCAGATAATGATCCGTGAAAACCTTCGGCATCGTCTCCGAAACGAGTCCATCCAGAACACTCAGGAAAATCCCGGCCTCCCCACGCGATACGTCCAGAATCGATCGGAGTTCTCCAACCACGTCTTCTTTGGTAAGGCGCACGCTTTCCGCTTTCGGTGTTTCCCGAAACGACCTCGCGGCCTCCCCCCGGCGTCTTCCACCTCGAAACAGCATGCGCAAGGAAATACAAAGGGCATCCAGCGGACTCAGGCCAAGCACCTTATGAAATTGCACGCGCCCTATGTTGGAAGAGAGAATGCTCGTCCAGCGGTAGGCCTCCATTTTTCTTTGTACTTTCCTGAATATGGCGTAGTTTTCCGTTGGCGGCGCGCCGGATGAGTGGTTTGAGGAAAAATACGCATCTTCCGGGGCGGGCGCGCCGTCTTCCATCGTCCACCCCTGCGGCTCGTATGCGCGGATGAACCTGCTGAAGATCAGCCGGTTCAATGGATCGTCGATCATCATCTGGTTGAAATGCGGTGTCGTGATGGATGAGAGAGTTTCATCGCGCGGCGCGAGATACACCAGATACGGAACCCCGCTCCTCACCCTGTTTCTGATGCGCAAAAACCGCTCGAAAGAGCACATGACGAGACTGGTGAGCCACGGCATCAACAAGATGCGCCAGTAGCGATTCGAATAAGAGCGGTCGTGGCTTTCGTTTTGTCTCAAGGCCAATCGAGAGATGTAAAACTCACAAACCTTCTCCAGCCTTCTGGAAACGAAGTGAACCTCCTCGCTCCGAAGAGGCGGCTCGATTCCGTATTTCCTCCACTCCCACCCGAAAAACTTGGGCGCAGGGAGTGACCAGGGGCCCAGATGCTCGGTTCCCCTTTCATCCGGGATGGAATCGATTTTCGTCAAGATAAGTCGTTTCATTCGTCGGGCGCTTTCCTCGCGCCTCATCGCATACGCATGAGGCGCGGACGGAGCAACGGCGCTGATGACCGTCCCCCCAAGGCGCGCGTTGTTACACCCTCGCGCCGCCCGACTTGACGGGAAAGGAATATGGGTGCTCTGGTTGGCGTCCCCAAGGGGATTCGAACCCCTGTTGCCGGCGTGAAAGGCCGGTGTCCTGGGCCAGGCTAGACGATGGGGACCGGCAAACATTCATGAGGGCCGGGAAGCGGAGTCCCGAACCATCAAGGGGTCGATTTATACTGGTTTTCGGGCCGAAAGTCCATCCTGCTCCATCGTTTCAAACGCGCAAGACGACCAGAATCACTCCGCTCACGGTGAGCGTCGCTCCCGCGGGTACTCGCCATGTGATGAATTCGGCTCTCCTCAGAAAAATCACGCTGAAAAGCACGGTGAACAAGGGGCTGATTTGCACGAGCGGCACCACCCTGAAAACCTCGCTCACCTGCAAGGCGGAGGTGAAGAGAAAAATTCCCATCCCCGCCGCTATCCCGCCCAGCAGATACGGCCAAAACGCCCGCTTCACGTCTCCTGCCTCCCCTTCGCGCAAGGCGTAACAGGTGTATGCGCCCACCAAGACAAGAGCGGCGGAGGCGCCTACCATCGAGGCGGGAAGAGCGCTCGGAAAAACAACCAGCCCCTTTTTCCAGGACATGGCTCCAAACCCCGATATGACCGCCGCGATCAGGGGCCAACGGGCGTCCCAGCGGCTCCATCGACCTTCCGTCTTTCCCGATACGAGCAACACGATGCCGCCAACCACGAACACAACGCCCATCAGATGATACCAGGCCGGGTCCTCTCCCAGAAAAATAAGCGCAAAAAGAGCGGCGAATATGGGAGACATCCCCTTAATCGGCGCCGCGCGCGCCACGCCGATCCGGTGGATGCCGATCAGGAAAAAGATGAGGAAAAGACCCGGGTTGCACATGCCGCCAATCATTACCCACAGATAGTGCGCACCCATTTCCGGGAACGGGGGACCCAGGAGAAATACCAGCGGAACGAAAAGGAGCAACTCTCCCACCAGCGTGATGGTGGCGCCCACGAAATGGTTGGCGTACTGCAAGCCCTTGCGCGCGAAGATATCCGCACAGGTGAAAGAGAGCGCCGCGCTCAGGGCGAGAAAAACGAACGGCTCGATCAGCAAGGCGGGAGTCTCCGCGCGAAAATCGACGACCTCAAAGATATCCTCCCCCGGAGGAGCCCTGAAAATCTAGGCGAGATATTTCTCAGAATTTTCCAGGAACTCGACCGCCGCCTGGACGAGGACGCTCGCGCCGACCGGCAGCGCCTCCTCATCCAGGTCGAAGCGATCGGAATGGAGACCGTGAACGAACCCTTTTTCTTCGTTCGATATACCCACGCGGAACAGGGCGCCGGGCCGCTTCTCCGCCATGTAGGAGAAATCCTCGCCTCCCATCGAAAGCGGCATCTCTTTCACGTTCTCTGCGCCGAGAACCTGAATGCCCGCATTTTCGACGAGCGCGGCGGCGGCCTCGTGGTTCACCAAAACGGGATATCCCGGCGTGATGTCGAGGTCGATCCGCACGTCGAAGGCTTCGGCCACCCCGCGCGCCACCGCCCGCACGCGCTCGGCCATCTTCGCCCTGACCTTCGGATCGTGCGTGCGGATGGTGCCCTGAATCTTGACGTCGCGCGGCACGATGTTGACCGCAACGCCTGCTTCGAAAGTCGTGATGGAAAGTACGGCGGATTCGAAAGGACCGACGTTTCTGCTCACGATGGTTTGCAGCGCGGTCACCAGATGGCAGGCGGCCACCAGGGCGTCTTTGGATTGATGGGGATACGCCGCGTGCGAGCTTTCGCCTCTGATGCGAAAGAGGAGTCTGTCCCCCGCCGCCAGCGCGGGGCCCGCGCGCGTGCCGATGTGGCCCGCCGGCATGTCGGGCCACACGTGCGCGGCGATGAGGAGATCCACCCGCGGCTCCTCCAGAATGCCTTCTTCCACCATCCTCTTTCCGCCGGCCTTCCCCTCCTCCGCCGGCTGAAAGATGAACTTGACGTTCCCCCCCAGACCGCCGATCCAATCCTTGTTCTCGGAAAGAAGGCGCGCCGCGCCCAGCAGCATACTCACGTGGGCGTCATGCCCGCAGGCGTGCATCTTTCCCGGACGGCGGCTCTTGTAGGGAACGTCGTTGGACTCGCCGATGGGGAGCGCATCCATGTCGGCGCGCATGCCGATGGTGGGGCCGGGCCGTCCCGTCTTCAGCAGGCCGACCACCCCGGTTTCCGCGATGCCGGCGTACGCTTCGACCCCGAAACTCTCGAGGTTCTCCACAATGAAGCGGGAGGTTTCATGCTCCTCGTAGCCGAGTTCGGGATTCATGTGAATGGCGCGTCTGGTCTCGGAAAGCCATGGCAGCAGCGCCGAAGAAGCATCCCGTATCGATCGCGATGTGTCGCCGGATTTCATGAATTCGTTTCCCTCACCCCGCCCAGGCGCCCTTTACGAATCCTCTCCGTAAAAGCTCGGCAGGCGTTTGGAAAAATGCTCGATGAAGGCTAGATATCACAATCGAATGGGATAAACCAATCCTTTGACCGATTTCGCGCTTGCCAGCCCGGACGATGACACCTGGATAGGCGGGAGCGGTTCCGTCGGCGGTGGATTCAATCATAATAATCACGCTATCGCTTCCGCGCTCCCCATTCCTTTCGGCTGATTGCAAGTCAGGGGCACGGCTGATTGAAAATTTCAGGCCGGCTGGATGAAAGGCGACGGAAAAACCTCACATGCTGGAGCAACAGAAGGTATTACTCTACATCAGAGACGCCACCCCAGACGATTAAAAATCATCCGACGAAAATTCGGGCCGTTCCCCCAGTATCGCCTTGATGTCCTCTCGCTTGTGTTTGCGCGTGGTGGTTTTGGGCAATTCCTCCTCGGGCCAGAGGAAAAAACCGGCCACCCGCTTGTAATCCGCGAGGTGCGCGCTCAGGCGCTTGAGTTCCGAGTCGGCCAGAGCGGCGCGCTTCTCGGCTTCTTGCGGCAAATCGGTTTCGGGATCGAGCAACACGACAGCGAACACCTCCTCACCACCGTGAGGTGATTTCCTGCCGATAACGCACACGTCCTGGAACCATTTGCTCTCGAGAAGTTGCTCCTCCACCTCTTCGGGATAGATGTTTTTCCCCGCCTCAGAGACAATCACGTTTTTGGAGCGGCCGCATATCGTCAGGTAACCATCCGCATCCAGACGACCGATGTCTCCGGTATGAAACCACCCATCCTGCAAGACCTCAGCCGTCAGTTCCGGATTCTCGAAGTAGCCTTGCATCACGTTCGGTCCTCGTATGAGTACTTCTCCCTCTCCCTCGTCGGCGCCTTCTACGGGGACGACCCGCGCCTCCACCCCCGGAATCGGCGGGCCGACGGTTCCGATTCTGTTCGGCGCCCCCGGCGGAGTCACATGGGTAACGGGGGAAGTTTCCGTCAAACCATACCCCTGTAGCACTTCAATTCCCAAAATCAGCAAATCGCTAGCGATTTTCGGGTCAAGTGCGGATCCCCCACTAGCAAAGAAACGCAAATCCGGGCCGAGATTCTTCTTTACCTGAGAAAACAACAAACCCCCGACGCGAAAACCCATGGAGAGGCAAATACCTGAAATACTGAAAAGGGTATTGAAAACGAGTTTTTTCGCCCCGTTCAGAGACTCCACGTTCGACATGATCCGTTTGTGGATGAGGCGCGCAAGTGCCGGCACCATCAGGCAGATGGTGATGCCCTCGTTTTGCATGGCCTCCACGAGGAGCCGCGGGTTCAGGGAAGAGAGGTAATGCACGCGGGCGCCGGACGCCAGCGGTATCAGGAAACCACCCGTGCTCTCGAACATGTGATGAAGCGGCAGAATCGAGAGAAAAACGTCGTCGTCCCCTACGAGGAAAGGCTGGAGGGCTGCGCGCACGTTGGACGTGATGTTCCCGTGTGAGAGCATCACGCCCTTGGGCGTTCCCGTCGTTCCCGATGAAAACGACACCAGCGCGAGATCGTCCGGGCCTCGTTCCACGCCCGGCAGCGCTTCGGAAGAAACGTCTGGTTCAACTTCCCTCTTCTCATCAAAGCGCAACACCGCGCAGTCTGATACCAGACCATCTGCAAGCGATGTTGCGCGTTCCACTTCCTGAGCATCCGTAACCAGACAAACGGGTCTTGCCTTCTCCAGGATGTTCGCGAGTTCTCCCTCTTTCAGGTTCACATCCAGGGGCACGAGAACGCCGCCGGCGAGCAGCGCCCCGTAAAACCCCACCCCCCATTCGGGTTGATTCGGCGCCAACAGGGCGACGAAATCGCCCGGCTTCACACCCGCATCCATCAAGTCGCGGGCCAGGGCGGCCGCCTTTCCGCACAACTCCCTTCTCGTGAGCGCCACCCGGCCGCGTCCTTCCACATCGCCTTCCAGGGCGACCGAATCGGGAAATTTCGCGGTCGTCTCTTTCAGGAAATCAATCAGCGTGTCCATTCAAGTTTCCTCCTGCTTCGGCCCGGCCGAAAGCTTCCGCCAGGCAGAACGGGGTTTACCACCACTCGACTCCAGTAAACGTCCCGGGCTAAATCAACCGTTTTCTGACTTGCCATGCGGCGAACTCTCCCGCGAAAACCAGGGCGATAATGGCCAGCACCAGCACGCCTGATTTTTGCCACTGAAACTGCTTCACGTACAAGAACACGTAAAAACCCAGCCCCCCCGCGCCGACGAGACCCAGAATCGTGGAATCGCGCAGATTCATCTCGAAGCGAATGGCCAGATGCGCGACCATCTGCGGCAGAACCTGGGGAATCAGCCCATGTTGTATGACCTGGACGGACGAGGCGCCCGTGCCCTGCAATGCGAGCAGGGGTTTCGGATCGGTCGCCTCGATTTCCTCCGCCACGAACCGGCCGAGCACCCCGACCGAGTGAACCGCCAGCGCCAAAACGCCAGGGAAAGGGCCGAGCCCCACGGCGGAGACGAACAACAATGCGAGAAGCAGCAAGGGGATGGAGCGGACGAACGCCATGAACGCCTTGATGGGCAAATGGACCCAGATCGGCGTCCAGTTCGACGCCGCGAGGACGCCCAGCGGATAAGCGAACAGGGCACCCAGAAAAGTGCCCGCAATGGTGGTTTGCAACGTTTCGACAGCCGAGGTCAGCAAAACGTCCCAGACCGACCAGTCGGGCGGCGTCATCCGGCCAAAAAAGTGAAACAGCTGGGGAATCCCGCGCCAGAATTGCCCGGGTGAAAACTCAGAACCCTGAAAAGACCAGAATAAGAGTGCGCTAACCACCAGAAAGAGGCTGATCTTGCCAGCCATACGGCCAGGTGAAAGCGCTTCTGCTTGCTCTCGTTCCGTTCCCATTCACGACTCCATTCGTTCCCACGAACTCGTAGATTTCACGTATCCTATCATTCGAAAGAGAATTCGAAGAACCATCCCACATGATTTTTCCGTTTTTCATCGCGAGGACTCTATCGGCATACTTCCGCGCAAGCTCTGGAAGGTGAAGGCTCATCATGAGCGTGAGTTCGTAGGCGTCGCAAACCGACACGAGAAGATCCATGATGTCCTCGGCCAGCGCCGGATCCAGGCTCGATACGGGCTCGTCGGCCAGCAGAATCGTCGGTTCCTGCGCCAACGCTCGGGCAATGGCCACGCGCTGCTGTTCTCCACCGGAGAGCGTGCGGGCGAAGCGGCGTTGCTTGTCCTCGAGGTGCACCTCATGAATGGCCTGCGCGCAGATTCGCAAATCGCGCTGCGAGCAGATTCCCATCATGCTTTTCAACAAAGACACATAACCGAGCCTTCCGTGATAGACGTTTTGCCAGACGGTTTCCCGGCCTATCAGATCGAAATGCTGATGAATCATACCGATATGCCGATGGTGGGTTTTCATCTTTTGCGTATCCTTGATCGGGAAAACATCTCCCATCACGACCACCTTGCCCTCCTGGCAAGGCACGTAGCCTTTCAGCATTCTCATGAGAGTCGTCTTGCCGGAACCGCTGTTGCCGATGATGGCCACTCTCTCTCCACGAGAGACCTCGAGATGATCGAGGGAAAGAATCGTCCGCCCCTCCATCTCAATACGCGCATCTTCGATTTGGATGACCACCTCTTCTGACATTTTCTACTCCTTCAAAAAACCATACTTGCGAGCCATGTCGGCAACCGATTTATAACGGCTGTGTCCGACCCTGACGTAACCATCCGTTCCGTAAAGAGCCCGCAGCAAACTGCGATTTTCAGGCTGGTTCATCTTCAACATCGCCGAAACGAATTTTCGCCTGATTTCAGGCTCCAGCCCTTTGCGCACCACCACGTTGTGGCTGGGAATTCTGGCCGACTGCGCAATGGCGACGACCCGGTCGCGGTGCTCGGGACGCAGAAGATTGAGCGCGTATTGGCTTACACCCGCAGCGGCGACGAAGCCGCCGACCATCGAGTTGATCGCCTGCTGATCCCCGCCTGCGAAATACACCCTTCGGAAAAACCCGCCCTCGGGCTTTTCCACTCCCCCCTTCGCCAGACCAGCGCGAATGAAAATGTCGTGGGGGTACATGAACCCCGAACTCGAAATGGGGTCGACATAAGCAATGGTCTTGCCCCTGAGATCGGAGAGCTTCTTGATGCCGCTGTCCTTGCGCACGAAAATCTTCGAGTAGTAATAGGATTTCCCATCGTATATCTCGCCGAGAACCGCCTCGACTCCCGAATGCCTGTTCGCCAGGACATAAGGCAGCGGAGACATGAAGCTCACGTCCGCCTTTTTCGAAATCATGGCTTCCACGGCGGCCGAGTAGTTCAGAGTAATGAAATACCGAACCTTGCGCCCCATCTCCCTTTCGAGGAAATTCATCGCCGGCTTCACGTTGCTGATGAGTTTCTCGGGATTCTCCAGTGGAATGAACGCGACCCGAAGCTCTCTATCGACCGCGTAGAGGGGAGCTGCAGCGAACACCAAGAAACTGGAGATGAGGAGAATCACCATCTTGAAACCGGCCCTCTGCGCTCTCGGCGATGATATTCGGATGAAAGGCATGGCTCTGCTCATTTCAGTTTGTCCCGGTTTTTCTGGTAAAGCGCGTGATAAGCTGCGAGTTTATGGTCGGTCATATTCACGTCGCCGGCGAGATGCGCTCTCAGGGCCTCGCTCAGTCTTTCCTCCATCTGATTGAGAATCGGCAGATTTTCCTCGTCCTGAACATCCCATTTATGGGCCTGCACCTCACGCACCACGGTTTTGAGCAAGACGGTGATCAACTCTTTTTTCTTTCTCTGTTTCAAACGCTCATACGTGGAGAGGAAAAACTTGAACTCCTCCAACTCCGACTCCAGCGTGTAAACCGTATTCTCAATTCCCTGGACGCCATCTCCCACGGCTTCGACGTAGGCCGTGAGGTCGTCGATATCTTCTCGGCTCAGCCCCAGCTTGAATTGCCTGTTAAACCACTCGCTCACCGCCCGCAGTGTGGAAAGGCTCCCGTCGTGGAAATATGGGGCCGTGAATTTCGACGAGAGCAGAGTCGGCGTATCCAAACCGCCGACGCGGAAGGGCTGGTTCCTTCCTCCCGCGGAGCCGATGTCGTGGCGTTTGTGGTCCACGAAGTTCGCGTTTGGAATGTGACAACTCGCGCAACTCATGCCGCCCATCATCTGGGGGAATTTCCGGTGAAATATCTTCTCGCCCCGAAGCGCTGCTTTTGAAACCTTCCCGGGATTGAGCCTCCCGCTTATTTTCAGCTTCGGGTTCGGCAAGAACTCGAACTCGTTCATGTAGGCGATCATCCCGTCCATGATCATCGGATCGGGCTCGGGACCGTTGAACTCGTTCACGATGACGTTGCGGACGAATTCCCTGAGTGAGGCGAAACGCCCGTTTCTTCCGTAGGGGGCCGTGAAGCGAATGCCCCGCAAATCAGGCGTGTCCAATGGATCGTGCAGGCCGTTGTTGGCATGGCCGGCGAAGAAGCTGTTCGACACGTCCATTCCGCCTTTTTCCCCGGAAAGGCCGGGAATAAAGAGTTTGGGATTCGTCACCCCCTTGTTGTGGCAAGTGTTGCAACTGACGCCTAAGCTGCGCGCGGGTTCGCCGAAAATCTCCGCGCTGTCGAAAGCCATATCGCCCAGGGCGATGAGAAAGGTTTCCGCCTCGTTCACTCCGCGCTCCGCCATTCCGAGAATTTGTCTGGGACGCGGGAGTTGTTTGTTGATGTCGGAGCCGGGCGGCAGGCGCCAGGGGACTTTCGCTGTTTCAATATACGTTTCGCTCTTCCTGGGACGGGGCAGAAGCCTGTGCCCTCTTCCGGCCCGGAACCCCGAAAAATTCGCGTGGAAATACCGGCGGATGAACACGGTACTCCTGTGAATTTTCTTGATGTTCATCGGCCTTGCGCCGATGCCCATCACACCCGCCGCCCCAAGGTGGGAACTCGCCTCGAGCCAATGGATTTGCATCTTTTTCCACGCTTCAGGATCCAGGTGCGGCAGGGTCTCGGCGAAAGCCCGGGAGATTCTTCGCGCCTCGTTCAGGAGGCTTTTCACCTCGGCTCTGTCCGAGTTCGCTTTGATGGCGTCCAGATGAGATATCAACAGCGAGGCGACCGCCCGCGTGGCCAGGGAGAAAACCAGACGACTCCCGTTCTTGCGCGCGGTGACCATGTCCGGTTCTTCATCGCCTCTCGCCACGGGTTGGGCCACGCGCTTGGCAACGGCCAACTCTTCCGAGAACCTCTTCGCACCGGGAGAATTCACCCCATTGAGCGCCTCCTCGATACGCCCCATATCGGACCAGACCTGCGGCCAGAGCACGGGGTTGAGATTCAAGATGAAGCCGGCGCGACGGTAACTTTCGGCAACGGGATGCAATTCCTCGGGGGGAACGACGTGCGCCGATGCCGGGCCGAAACACATCACCAGCAAACCGGCGGCCAGAAACCACATCGGCGCCACCAAGGAATTTTTGATACGCAGAGCAAGCCTCGCCCCGGGCGTTTTGAGGCCGCAAATCATGTTTTCAGTTCTCCATAAAAACCATCAACAAAGAAATTTTATTTGGATTCGAAAAATAAAGTCAACCCTTACTGAATATATTTTTAGTCATGCCTAAATTTAGAAAAAGAACCAAACATCAGCATAAACAGGCACTTCTCTGAGATTGCCAAAAATATCGCATTAAAAAAATTTGTCTTTTGTAGAAATTGGGCACAAAAAACCGACCCTGAAACAGAGTCGGTTTTTTGAAGGTTCGGGGCTCGGAGGTTTTTGTGTTTCTAAAAATTGATTCGAGGTTGGCTCCCAAAAACCATAAAGTCTTCCGCTCTACCTCTTGCCTGAACAAAACTCTCCGAGGCGAGGACCCCTCAAATAGCGCCGTCGCCTCTATCGCCGGTGCGTATGCGCACGCAATCCTCCACCGCCTGGACGAATATCTTGCCGTCTCCTATCTGGCCCGAATTCGCCGCATTGCAAATCGCCTTGACGACGGCTTCGGCGTTGTCGTCCCGCGTCAAGATTTCCACCTTGATTTTCGGCAGGAAATCGACCACGTACTCGCTGCCGCGATAAAGCTCGGTGTGTCCCTTCTGACGGCCAAAACCCTTCACTTCGGTAACCGTCATGCCGGTGACACCCGCATCTCCCAGTGCTTCTTTGACGCCTTCCAGCTTGAATGGCTTGATAATCGCCGTGACTAAACGCATTGTTCATTCCTCTCAGATGACGGATGGACTCATCCGGTATAATCCCTTCGCGCCTGCATCAACCCAACCTCTCGCCCGCGTAGGCCTCCATGGCGTGCTCGGAGATGTCGAGGCCCGCCAATTCATCCTCTGCGGAAACGCGCACGCCCATAACGGCCCTCACCACATGCCAAAGGACGAAGGACAAAGCGAAGGTGAAGATACCTACCGCAACGACACCCGCAAGCTGTTTGATGAAGAGCCCCGCGCCGCCGCCGTAGAACAGACCCACGACGCTGTCGTCGATGGAAGGCGCGGCGAACAAACCCAGCGCAAGCGTACCGAAGACGCCGCACACAAGGTGAACCGAAACCGCTCCGACCGGATCGTCTATCTTGATCTTGTCGAGGAACGGAATCGCAACGCAGACGATGAAGCCTGCGGCCAGACCGATAATCACCGCTCCCAGCGGAGCAACGTTGGCGCATGGGGCCGTGATGGCGACCAGCCCGGCAAGCGCGCCGTTCACGCTCATGGAAAGATCGGCTTTTCCGAACATGGCCCTCGAAGTGATGCTCGAAGCCACGACGCCCGCCGAGGCGGCGAGGTTCGTCGTCACCGCGATGCGCGCGATGGCGCCTGCGTCTGCGGCCATGGTGCTGCCCGGGTTGAACCCGAACCATCCGAGCCACAAGATGAACCCGCCCAACGTGACGAGCGGCATGTTGTGGCCGGGCATCGGCTGCATCCGGCCGTCGGAGGTGTACTTGCCGAGCCGCGGGCCGAGGACGATAATTCCGGCGAGTCCCGCCCAGCCGCCCACGGAATGAACCACGGTGGAGCCGGCGAAATCGAGAAAACCCATACCGCCCAACCAGCCGCCACCCCAGATCCAGTGGCCCTGGATGGGATAGATGACGGCGACGAGCAGGAAACTGAAGATCATGAACGAAGAGAACTTGATGCGCTCGGCCACACAACCTGAAACGATGGTCGCCGCCGTCGCCGCAAACACGAGTTGGAAGAAGAACTTCGCGTAGAGCGGCACGCCCGTCCAATTGAGGGACGAGAAAACACCTTTGTACGCTTCACCCGTGGCCGGGCTGTTGTCCGCTCCCGAGAGGAAAAACCCATTCGTTCCGAATATCGAGCTTCCGTCCCCGAACATGAGGGCGAAACCCAATATCCAAAACGCCAGGGACGAGACGGCGACGACACCGAAGTTCTTATACAGAATGGCGACGGTGTTCTTGGCCCGGCAAAGCCCCGATTCGAGCATCGCGAAGCCTGCGTGCATGAAAAACACCAGAAAACCGGCCACCATCACCCACACGGTATCCGCCGCGACTTGCAAATTCGCGAGGCTCTTCGCCATGGCCTTGACATCCTGCGCCCAGCCGTTGCCGGCAAAGGACAAAACCCCCACGGCGAAGACCAACGCCGCCGTAATGTAGAGATTTCTTCTTCTCATGATCCCTCCCCCGATACGTTTCAGCCATTTCGAGAATTCACGTTCGTAAAACATCGTCTTTATTTTGTAGGTGAGAAATATTTCGGTCTCGTTTCCGCCGTATTACTCGAAAGTTAATTGCGCCTTCTTCGCACCTATCCGCTCCGGTTTGACAGGCGATTTCGTGCGTGTTAGCAATTCCGCCAATTCGATCAAATTTCTTCCGACTAAGCCCTTTTCCGGAATCAACCCACTGAAGGAGAAACAATGCCTCCAAAGCGAAAACCCAAAATTCCCGCGAGAGCCCTCAAGCGCGGCGCACACCTATGGACCAAGGAGTTCACCGAGCGCATCGGTCATGACATGGCCGAATGGGCGGATGAGGAATTCATGGAGCTTTTCATGAACTTCTGCTATGGCGGGCTTTATGATCGAAATGTCCTGTCCCATAAAACCAGGGAGCTTTGCGCCGTGGCCGCATGCGTCATGGCAAACGCGCATCCGCAACTGCGCACCCACATCCAGGCCTCGTGGAACTGCGGGGCGACGAAGCGTGAAATCATGGAGGTCATCATCCAGATGGCCACTTACTGCGGGATGCCCTACATGCTTCAAGCGGCTCGAATCGCCGCGAACGAGGTTTTTCCCTTGCTCAAGCGCGGAGAAAAGGCAGCCGCTCCGCCGCCGGGCCTGAAGTTGAAAGAAAAATAACCCGAAATCAACAAGCGCCAGACGGCGCCACACCCAAAATCAAATACGGGAGGAGCATCATCCAATGGCCCGAAGAATCGTAGATTTAAGCGTTCCCCTTCAAAACGCGCCCATGGAGAACAACCCGGCCGCCATCCAGTACGTGAACCACACCGAACTCGGGCGCATGCGAGCCAAATCATACAAGTTTCCGGACACCAGCTATTTTCCGGACCACATGCATTGCGCAACCGAAAACATCACGGCCATCAGCACGCACAGCGGCACGCACCTCGATTCCCCGTACCACTACGGCCCCGAATGTGAGGGACAACCCTCCAAAACGATCGACCTCGTTCCCCTCGAATGGTGCGTGGGTGATGGGGTGGTCCTGGATTTTCACGACGCCGAGCGCGGCCACAACATCACGCTGGAGGAAACGCAGCAGAAAGTGGCGGCCTTGGAGGAGAAAGGCTATTCCCTCAAGCCGATGGACATCGTCCTCATCCGCACCGACCACACCACGAAGTATCTTTACACCCCCGATTTCGAGCAAACACATCCGGGCATGAGCGTCGACGCTACGGAATGGCTCGTCGATCGGGGCATCAAGGTGATGGGGATTGACGCATGGGGTTTCGACATTCCCGTCTCCAGGATGACCGAACTCAGGCGCCAGGGGAACACGAAAGATTTCTTCGGCAGCCATTTCCTGGGCCGCAAGAAAGAATACATCCACGCGGAAAAACTCATGAATCTCGATAAAATCCCCGAATTCGGCTTCACTGTCTCGATGCTCCCCGTCAAGATAGAGCGCGCAAGCGGCGCCTGGTGTCGGGCCGTGGCCATCATCGACGATTAGACCGAATTTCTCCGCGGAGGCTGAGACCTGCGCAGTGGAGTGACTTCTCGGGAAAATATGGTAATATCCCTCACATAAGACAGTGGTGCGGAAACAAATCAGGGGAGTGGATCAATGGCTTCATATGAGAGCGCAGCGAATCAAGGAACCCTGTCCGGTGGCCTCATCCGGCGAATGGATGCCGTCAAGCCGGCCATCCTGGCGATCGTTCTCGGCGTATTCATTCTCTACGGCGTAGGCTTCGCCCAACCACGGCTTTTGCATGACGCCGCACACGACACCCGCCACGCCTTCGCCTTCCCCTGCCATTAACAGGCCCGGCAACATATTGCCGGACAAGAGACGGCGCCCGTTCCCGAGGCGCCGTTTTTTCTTTGAGGAACCGGATGTCCGAGGATAATACGGAACTTAAGCCTTGGGGGCATTTCACCGTATTGGCGGATGAGCCGGACCACAAGGTCAAACGGGTTGTCGTTCATCCGGGGCATCGCATCAGCCTGCAGCGGCATACCCGAAGGTCCGAGCACTGGCACGCCGTATCCGGCAAGGCCCTCGTCACCCGCGAAGAAGAAGAAACCGCGTTCTCCGCCGGCGAGAGCATGGATATACCGCAAGGGGCATGGCACAGGGTTCAAAACGAAGCGGACGCGCCCTTCGTTTTCATCGAGGTGCAGACCGGCGCCTACTTCGGCGAGGACGACATTGAACGACGCGAAGATGATTACGGGAGAGCATGATAAGGCATTCCTGGAATAGCCGGACAAAGAAACACCCCCATCGGCACGTGAGGGTGTTTCCTGATCAATCAGGGATGCAAACGTTTTTAACCTAGCCTTTTCGAAGCTGCTCCAGCGCAACGGCCAGACGCTCCACGCCGCGCTCGCATTCTTCCGTAGAGCAGGAATATGCGATTCTGATAAAACCCTCACCCCCAAATACGGCGCCGTTTACCGTGGCGATGGCGTGCTCGTTCAGAAGATAGTCCGCCACCTCGCCCGAGGTTTCGCCGAAGGCCTTGACGTTCGGAAACGCATAGAACGCGCCCGTGGGCTCCGCCAGCGTGACGCCCTCTATGGCGCGCAGGCCTTCTGATATCACGCGCCGCCGCTTGTCGAATTCGCGCGTCATCGCCTCCATGGGCGCCTGATCCTCGAGCACGCCGCGCGCCGCGCCGTTTTGAATGAAGGTGTTCACGCATACGGTGGTGTATTGGCGGATTTTGAGCAGGTGGCGCGTAATCTCGGGGCTCGCCACCGTCCAGCCGAGCCGCCAGCCGTCCATGCTGTAGAATTTCGAAAATCCGTTGATGATCACAGTGCGCTCCGCCATGCCGGGCTGCGAGAAAATGCTCGGGGCGCACGGCGCATCGCCGTAATATATGCGCGCATAAATCTCATCGCTCATCACCATGAAATTGCGCCGCACCGCCAGTTCGGCGATTTTGGCGAGTTCGGATTCCGGGATCGTGCAGCCCGTGGGGTTGCCGGGCGAAGTGAGGCAAACGAGTTTCGTCTTGGGCGTCAAAACCGCCTCGATGTCCTCGGCGCGCAATGCGAAATCGTTCTCTTCTTTCGTCATCACCTCGACGGGCACGCCGCCCGCCAACGCCGTGCAGGATTTATAATGATGCCAGTTCGGCTGCGCGATGATCACCTCATCACCCGGATTGACCAGCGCCAGCATGGAAACCATGATGCCCTCGTTCGCCCCCGCCATGACGATCACCTGCGCGTCGGGGTTCACCTCCACGCCGGTGTCGATTTCCGTCCGGTATGCAATGCCCTTGCGCAGGGCGGGGACTCCCGTGCTCGGAGCGTAGTGCACGTCGCCGCGCGCGAGGGATTCGGCGGCCCCTTGCTTGATGTGCTCGGGCGTGTCGAAATCGGTGCGGCCGATCTGCCAGTGGATGACGTCGCGGCCTTCGGCTTCGAGCCTCGCCACGGCGTCGAAAACCTTGCGAATGCCCGAGAAGGGAATCTCTTCCAAACGATCCGCGCCCACCGCCTGGGCGTCAAAAGCAGTAACCATCCAGTGTCTCCTTGCATATGAAAATGATTTTGTAAGCGATGATTTCAAATCTCTGAAAAACGCGCTTGAAGCCGCCCCTTATAGCTTTTGAGGCCTTCAGGCGCAAGAGAGTTCTCGCCCCGGGTTATCCTCGACTACAACCAGACACTTTCTTTTTTCCGAGTTTGATATGGGGTTGGTAACTCATTGAGAACGGGGTACTGATGGCTACCGACTGCCGGATGACTATAGCAAATCCCCCTGTAGAACGGTTACGGCCTTTCCCCCCAGGACGATGCGGTCTCCAAGGATTCTCATGCGCACGACCCCGCCTCTCGTGGAGGCTTGACAGGCCGTAAGCTCTTCTTTTTTCAGGCGTTTCGCCCAAAACGGCCCCAGGCAGCAGTGGGCGGAACCCGTCACCGGGTCTTCGTTCACGCCTAGCCCTGGGGCGAAGAAACGAGATACGAAGTCATATTCAGGATTATCAGCGCGCGCCGTGACGATGCAGCCGCGCATCGGAACCGTCTGGAGAAGCCGGAAATCAGGCGTCAAAGCCCTGATCGCCGCCTCGGAGTCGGCCTCCACCAGAAAATCGAACTCGCTTTTCCCCACATAGCGGGGGGTCAGGCCGATACCCTCCACCAGGGCGTCAGGAGGCGCCGCGGGAGATTCCCGGCTTATGGGGAAATTCATCTCTATCCATTCGTCTTTCTGCTCGCAGGTCAAAACCCCGCTTTTCGTGTGAAAGATGATCGTCTCGTCGGAATCGAGATGCCCCCTCTCCCAAAGAACATGGGCGCTCGCAAGCGTGGCGTGGCCGCAAAGATCCACCTCGCTCACGGGCGTGAACCATCGCAGGCCGTAGCCGTCTTCCTTTCTCACGACGAAAGCGGTTTCAGAGAGATTCATCTCCGCCGCCACGCGCTGCATCCATCCCTCGTCCACTTGCGCCGGCAGGATGCAGACGGCGGCCGGATTTCCCGAAAAGGGCGTATCGGTAAAAGCATCCACCTGTACGATGGGAAACGACATGAAAAGTTCTCTAGAAAATATTGAATCAGATACGCGTTATGACGTCGCCCGCGCGTACGGAGCCTTCGCTTAGAACCTGCGCGTTCAGCCCCGAGCGGTTGATGAGCGCGTCGTGCAGGCCATCTATCCCCAGCAAGTTTTCGAAATACCTGCACGGCTCGTTCAGGCGGACGCCGCGCATCCGCACCTCGCCCACCAGAAACTCCGCACCCACCAGATGGTTGAGCGGAACCCCTCGCGTCACGATGTTTCTCCTGCTCTGGCCCGCGTCGAGATGGATGTCGTGGTCGCGCGCAAGCGCCTCGACGGCTTCGATTTCGATGAGCGTCACCTCGCGATGAGGCCCTTGTATTTTGGAATACGTGCCCACGCCTTCGGCGTAGCGATCTCCCGCAAGGCCTGATCCTGCAACCGCTTGCGCCTGGGCGACCTCCATCATGGGTTCCCCGCCCACCGAGGCGATGTGAACCGAGACCACTTCGCCCTCGAAGGTCATGCTTTCACACGTTCCTGAATGAGATTAACGGCTTCTTCTTCCGCGGGAAAGTTGCCCGAGTCGAGTTTCGACCAAAGGAGTTCACCGTCGAGCACCAACTCGAAGGAGCCGACGCGAAAATTCCCGTCTTCGTTTCCGGCGATTTCCAGGTCCGGGAAATGTTTTCTTAATTCTTGAGCCAACTGCTCATATCGTGGCCCGTAGTTTCACTTTTCGCAGTATTCAACGTGAAGTTTCATTCATCCCCTCTCCTCAGGAAGGCAAAAATCCGCAAGCGGTTACATCATAGAAGAATTCAGGCCCCAGGAGAAGGAGGGGAAGAGCAAAATCACCAAACCGAATTTCCTCGCGCCTCGATAAAAATCGCGGAAGCCTTGTGCAGCTTGACTAATTGGCCGACACAAGCGAAAAATCTCCCCGATTTCCGCAGAAAAACTTCAAGGAGGAGAAATGGCCGGAATCACACGTGTGGGAGCATACATACCCTTTCACCGCCTGGGCGGTGAGGCCGTGCGGGCCGTATGGGGGGCCGGCAACCGAAGGGCGTCACGCCCGCTGGCCGGTTTCGACGAAGACCCCATCACCATGGGGGTGGAAGCGCTGATCAACGCCGCAGGCTGGGGCGATTCCGCTGTCGATTCGCTCTATTTCGCCTCCACGTCGCATCCATACGCTGAAAAATCAAACGCCGCCGTGCTCGCCGCGGCGGCGGATCTGCCCGAAAAACTCTTCACCCTGGATGCGGGCGGCTCGGTGCGCGCGGGCGTGTCCGCGCTCAAGGCCGCCTGCGACGCCGTAGAGGCCGGATCCTCCAAAATGGCCGCCGTGGTGGCGGCGGAGAAAAGGCCCTCGCTGCCGGGAAGCCCCGATGAACTGGCCCTTTGCGACGGCGCGGCGGCGGTGCTGCTGGGCAAGGGAGACGACGTGGCCGCCGAGATCGAGGCGGTTTATTCATGGTCCGAGGATTTCATCGACAGGTGGCGTCTGCCGGGCGAAGGATCTGTCTCCGCGGGCGACGCCAAATTCATCCAGGACTACGGATATGTGCGCCAGAGCGTCGCCACCGTGGAGGGATTACTCCAGCAAACGGGCGCCACGAGAGAGGACATCGCCCGCGTGCTCGTCTACGCTCCCGACGCCCGCACCCACGCGGCGATCACCCGAAAACTGGGCTTTCCCGACTCGGCTTATCCCGAAAACCCCCTCATCGCGCGCTTGGGCGACTCCGGGGCGGCGGCGCCACTGCTCGCTCTCGTCGATGCCCTCCAGAACGCGGAGCCGGGCGAGCACATCATCGTGGCGGGGCACGGGAGCGGGGGCGAGGCCATCCTCCTCCGGGCGACGGAGAAGGTCCATTCTTTAAGGGCGCAGCGGGGAGTCGCCTGGTCCGTGGAGCGGGCGCGCGCCATCCCCAATTACGGTCAGTGGCTTAAATTCAATGGTTTATCGCCCGAGGAGGAGATCAGGCCCTTCACCTCGCCCAGCATCCTGTGGAAGGAAAACCGGGCGACCATGCGCCTGATGGCCGGCGTTTGCCGCTCATGCGGAGAGCTTCAGTATCCCCGCCAGCAGGTCTGCAACGCCTGCGGGGCGCGGGATGAATGGGATGAGCGTAAACTAAACCGCCGGGGCAAAATCTTCACCTTCATCCACGACTACCTGCCCCCATCGCCGGAGGGCTTCATCACGATGGCCACGGTGGAATTAGAAGGCGGCGGACGGTTTTACGGCCAGATGACGAATCACGTGAAAGACGATGTCCGCATCGGCATGGAGTGCGAACTCACGTTCCGGCTTCTCCATCAGGGCGATGGGTATTATAATTACTTCTGGAAACTGCGCCCCGCCGAATAGGGCTTTATCTTTCCTCAGGGAAGACATCTTTTTTCAAGGAGTTGGACATGAGCGGAACTATCGCCGGCAAAGTCGCCATCATCGGCGCGGGCATTACGAAATTCGGGGAACTCTTTGAGCAGAGCTATAACGACCTCGTGGTGGAAGCCGCCTTCGAGGCCTATGAGGACGCCGGCGTGAGCGGCGATGACGTCGAGGCCGCGTGGCTGGGCACGTATCTCCCGCTCGGCTGGGGCTTCGACGGCACGGGCGGCCCTTCGCTGGCGGAGGCGCTCAACTTATATCCCAAGCCCGTCTCGCGGGTCGCGAACTACTGCACCACGGGCATGGAGGCCGTCCGCATGGCGGCGATGGCCGTGGCTTCCGGGATGCACGACGTCGTCCTCGCCGTCGGCGCAGAGAAGATGCGCGAGGTCCCGCCCCGGGGCAGCCTGGTCGCGCAACACGTTGAAAAACTTCACCCTATGTACTCGAAGGGCCGCACGGCGCCGGGCAGTTTCGCCGTCCTGGCGAGGCGGTATTTCGAGGAATTCGGCGCGGACAAGGAAGACCTGGCCGAGGTGGCGGTGAAGAACCACTACCACGGGAGCCTGAACAAGCGCGCGCACTTCAGGAAGGAGATCACCAAGGAGCAGGTACTGAAGGCCCCGCCGGTCACGGAACCCTTAGGCCTTTATGATTGCTGCCCCACGACGGACGGCGCCGCGGCGGTCGTGCTCTGCCGGGCGGAGCTGGCCGAGACGCGCTTCGACAAGAAAGACTACGTCCTGATCGACGGCATGGGCCTTTCGTGCGCGACGGGCTACATCACCACGGCGTTCAACCCCAGGTTCAGCTTCATCGGCTTCGAGGCCACCCAGGAGGCCGCGCGACAGGCCTATGAGCAGTCCGGCGTAACGAACCCGCGCGAGGAGATAGACGTCGCGGAAGTGCATGATTGTTTTACGATTACGGAGATCCTGAACTATGAGGACTTAGGTTTCGTCGAGAAGGGCGAGGGTCCCGGTTTCGTGAAGAGCGGCGCGAGCAGGCTCGGCGGCGAACTGCCCGTGAACACCTCGGGCGGCCTCAAGAGCTGCGGCCATCCCATCGGGGCGACGGGCGCGCGCGTGGTGGCCGACCTCACGCACCAACTCCTGGGACGCTGCGGCGAGCGGCAGGTGAAGGGCGCGAGGCGGGCGCTCGGCCACACCCTGGGCGGACCGGGAGCGGTCTCCAGCGTGTTCGTCCTGAGCAGGAACTAGCCGGATGCCCCCCGGCGCGTCCGGGGGGATTTCAGCCCCGCAACTGCCCGCAAATCCGCGCATTTCCCGTCATCGCGCGGGAGGCGGGCCGTGGCAGAATTCCCCTGCGCCCGGATTCCTCGGCGTCATTCCCCAAGAAAACAATTTGCCATCTATTTATCGAAAAACCCCCTGAATTTATCCAATTTTATACAATTTTTCAGGAATTCAATTATTCTCGAACGAACCGCCCGGCGCCCCCATCTTACCCGGATTCCCCTCCCCTCCCGCCACCGCAAATGCGGGCAAATGCGCGCGCCGGCCGCCGTCATTCACGTCGGCCCCGGGCGGAGAACGAGGGCCGCGCCCTCCCGATATGTAAAGGCCGGCCGGCGCGCAACCTCTCAGGATACTTCTGCGCGCCTCATCCACCAGGACCGCAAATACGGGGAAATGCGGAGCGCGCCGCCGAAAAAGGCCGCGGCGCCTCCCCCGGCGAGAGGCGATCCTCCCTTCCAGAGGGTCGTTGAAAAACCCGACCCCGGGAGCGAGCGCCGCGTTCCATCCCGTATTCGGAGTGTAGGTCAGACATATATGTCTGACATATCATGCGACCCGTATCGTGAAGGCGAAAAGGCAGGGCCGCATGATATGCGGCCCCTACGGGTGAAAGCCCGATTGGCGCGGGAGGGAATCCCGATTATCGAACTATCCACCGTAGGGACAGGCCTCCGCGCCTGTCCTGATTTCAACCATCCTGCAAAAGGACGGCCACGGAGGGTTGTCCCTACGTTTCGTTTCGCAGAAGTCGGCAGGTCAGACATATACGTCTGACATATCATGCGACCCGGCCTTTTTCGCAGCCGCCCGCTCTGTTTCAAGCAGGCCCCGCCGCCTCGCCTCGGGCGCGCCGGAAACGGGGGAGGACTTCCTCTCCGAGCAGCCGAATCGCGTTCATTATCTTCTCGTGCGCAAGCCCCGGAAACTGCATGCGGAAGTGCATGGAGGTCGTTCCGAGTTCCTCCTGGTATCGCTTAATCCGGCGAACGCAGTCATCCGGCGAGCCCAGGATGAAGCGCCCCCTGAGATTCTCCGTGGCTTCCGCGCCCCGCTTCACCGGCCTGCCCTCGTCGTCCACCAGGTGGCCCCAGTCGAGATACTCCTGGTAGTTGTAGAGCATGGGTTCGCGCGCCTCCTCCCAGGCCCGCCCGCTATCCTCGGCCACGTAGGCTTCGCGCCGCAGGGGAAACTCTGCGCGTGATGCGTCCTTGCCCGCCTCGGCCAGGGCGTCGAGATAGATTTTTTTCCGCTCCTTGAGAACCTTGAGCGGCGTTACCGGATCGGCGAGCCACGCGTCCCCCATGCGCGCGGCGCGGCGGACGGCGGCGGGCAGCTTGGCCCCCACCCAGATGGGAGGGCATGGGTTCTGCTCGGGCCGGGGCATGAGGGTGACGTCCTCCATCGGAAAGCGGGGGCCCGGGTGCGTCACGCCGCGCTCCGTCAACAGCCTGCGGACCAGCCCGAGCGCTTCCTCGAAGCGTGCGGCGCGATCCTCGAAAGGGACGCCGAAGGCCGCGAATTCCTCCCGCCTGTAGCCGAGCCCCACCCCCAGCACGAAGCGGCCCCGGGACATGATGTCCAGCACCGCGGCGTCCTCGGCCACCGCCAGCGGGTGGTAGAAGGGGAGGAGGAGGACGCAGGTGCCGACCCGCATCTTCTCCGTCCGGGTGGCGATGCCCGCGGCGGTGACCATGTTGGAGGGGAAGTAGCCGTTGTCCTCCACCATGTGGTGTTCGCTCGTCGTCACCATGTCGAAGCCGTAGCTCTCCGCCAGGGCGATCTGCTCGAGCGAATTGTGGTAGGCCTCCACCCAGTGCCCGGTGCGGGACTGGTAGCTGTAGTGCAGGGCGAATTTCATGGCTCCTCCTCCTGAACGCTCCGTGAACTTCTTTCAGAAAAATTCCTGTCCGCGCCGCAGCCGGATGCCCTGGGGGCCCGCTGAAAAGCCCTCGCGGGTTGGATCAAACCACTCCCCCCTTGGGGGGGCTGTTGAAAAAGTCCCGCAATTGCCGGAATGACGGCGACGGGGCGCTGCCTTCCCGAAGGGTGTGTAGGTCAGACATATATGTCCGACATATCATGCGACCCGGATTTTCATGCCTCCTGCGAACGGGCCGCATCATATGCGGCCCCTACAAACCCCTCTGCTTTTCTCCTGCACGGCTTTTTCAACAACCCCTTGAGGGTCGGGCTTCCCGAGGGGAAAGCCCGACGAAGAGGCCGAGCGGTTTGTGCGAAGGCCAATTCGGTGGGGGGTGGAATGCGCTTTGTCGCCACTCCGAATCATACCCCCCACCGGCGCGACTTCGGGCTTCGCCCTCGTCTTGCCGTCGGTCTTCCCGAGGAAGAAAAACCGACCCTCAAGGGGGGAGTGGCTCCTCTCTCCTCGGCCTTTTTCAACATCCCCCTTCAAGCCCCCTTTCCGCCGGAATTTCCGCCGGCGGAATCAGGCCATGCCCCAGACCGAAGGCTATTTCTTCTTCACGAGCTTGTTCACGAGCGCCTTCATGTTGTTGTTTTCCTCCACCATGAAGGACTCGAAGTCCTTTCCGCTCATGTAGATCACCCGCTCGCCCATGCGCTTCACCATGGACTGGAAGGATTTGTCCTTCACCCCCTTGTCGAAGGCCGCCCGGAGCTTGGCCAGGATGTCGGCGGGCGTCTTCTTCGAAGCGAAGACCGTGCGGAACATGGCGAACTGGACGTCGAAGCCCTGCTCCTTCATGGTCGGCAGGTCGGGAAGCTGGGGCAGCCGGTCCGGCGCGGTGATGGCGAGAACGCGGACCGCCCCCTTGGAGAGCTGGGGCATCACCGTGGAGGCGAAGGCGGGAGCGATGTCGATGTGCCCGCCGAGGAAGGCCTTCCAGGTGGGGCCGCCGCCCTGGAACGGAACGAACTTCAGCTTGATGCCCGCCTTGAGCGAGAGAAGCTCCATGGGAATCTGGTCCACCCCCAGGCCGGGCACGCCGCCGAAGGATATCTTGCCCGGCCTGCGCTTGGCGTCCTCGATCAGGTCGCGCAGGTTCTTCCAGGGGGCGTCCTTCTTCACGGTGATGAGGAGGGGGCTGTAGTTGATTCGCCCCACCGGCGCGAAGGACGCCGCGGAATAGGGGAGGCTCTCCAGGAGAGGCTTCACCAGGATGCTCTGCTGGTCGCCCAGGATCAGGGTGTGCCCGTCCGCCCGCGCGCGGGCCACGAAGCTCGCCCCGATGGAGCCGCCGCCGCCCGCCCGGATGACCGCGAGCATGGGCTGGCCCAGATAGGGTTCCATGACGCTCGCGAAGGCGCGCGCGTGCGCGTCGTGCGAGCCGCCCGGCGAATAGGGGATGACCAGCCGGACGGGCTTGTTCGGGAACTTCGCGGCTTCTGCGTGGGTCGGCGCCAGCCACAGCGCCATGGCCGCGATGAGTAAAACTGCCGAGAGTCTTTTCATGGGAATTCCCTCCTGTGGGTTGTTCCTGCCTTCCGTGAAATCACGCGCCCCGATTTGGTGAAGCCCTGCTCATTCATCGCCGGCCGGCGGGGATCGGCGGCGGGCGCCCCAGACGACGACACCTGCAGCCAGCAAAATGAAGACGAGAGAAATTGGCCGTCGGATGAACAGGGAGGGGTCGCCGTCTCCCAGGATGAGCGATTGTCCCAGGGAAGACTCGAACGCCCGGCCCAGAATGAATGTGATGATCAGGGGGGCTACGGGGAAGTCGAATTTTCGGAGAAAATAGCCCACCACCCCGAAGACCAGCATCACCTTCACGTCGAAGAAGCTGTTGTTCAGCGCGTACGTCCCCACCACGCAGAACGCCGCCACCACGGGGAAGACCGCCTTCTTCGGGAGCCGCGCGATCCGGGCCACGTAGCGCAGGCTGAAGTGCCCGAGTATGAGCATGAGGACGTTGCAGAGCAGCATGGCGATCAGGATGCTGTAGACGATCGCGCCGTGATCCTCGAACAGCCGCGGTCCCGGCCGGAGCCCCTGCACCATGAAGGCGGCGAAAAGCACCGCGGTCACGATGTCGCCCGGAATGCCGAAGCTGAGCAGGGGGATGAGGCTCGAACCGTTGACCGCGTTGTTGCCGGTCTCGGCGGCGGCCACTCCCTCCAGCGATCCTTTCCCGAAACGCTCGGGCTCCCTGGACCTCCGGTAGGCCAGGCCGTAGGAGACGAACGCGGACACCACCTGGCCCAGTCCCGGTATCGCGCCGATGATCGTGCCGACCACCGCAGAGCGGGAGATCGTCCGGCCGCAGTTCTTGAACTCCGCCAGGGTCAGGGGTTCGTTGCCCTCGGCGCGCCACGCGGTCATGCGGCTCTCATCCTCGGTATCCCGCTCCTCCCGGCTCCTCTCCCCGTAGAGGAATATCTCCGAGAGCGCGAAGATTCCGATCAGCATCGCGATGAACGAGATGCCTCCTGTGAGGTCCACCGAACCGAAGGTGAAGCGCCGCACCCCGATCAGGGGGTCCAGGCCGACCGAACTCAGAAACAGCCCGAGGGCGGCGGACATCAGCCCCCGGATCACCGAGCGGCCCGTGACGCAACTGATGATGGCGAAGCTGAATATGAAGATGGCGAAATATTCCGGGGGACCCACCAGGAGGGCGACCGCCGCGATGGCGCCCGCGATGAAGATGGTGACGAGATCGCTGAAGGTGTCCCCGATGACGGAGGAGTAGAGGGCCATCTCGAGGGCCTTTCTCGCCTTGCCCTGCCGGGCGAGGGGGTAGCCGTCCAGGACGGTGGCGGCGGCCGCTCCCGTCCCCGGCGTGTTGATGAGAATCGCGGGTATCGATCCGCCGAAAATCGCTCCCTTCGTGATGGCCAGGAGGAAGGGAATCCCCAGAACGGGTTCGACGAAGAAGGAGACCGGCAGCAGAACCGCCACCGCCATCGCGGCCGTGAGGCCGGGGAGGCCGCCCACCACGATCCCCAGCAGCATTCCGATCACCAGGACGGCCAGCACGTCGAAGCGCAGGCTCAGGAGCAGGCCTTCTCCCAGCTGGGCCCACATCCTAGAAAACCCCGCCCGAAAGTCTGCCTTCCGGCAGAACGACGCCCAGGAAATGCCCGAAGAAAACCCGGATGAAGAGCGGGGTGAGGAGGGAGATCAGCGCGATTGTCCGCCAATCACGCCCCCCGAGCTGAACGGCGAAAAGGGCGACCGCGACGGGGGTGGCGGGGAGCATTCCGAACCACTCGACGAGCAGGATGTAGAGGGCGAAGGTGGCGACCGGCGCCAGGGCGCGGGTCCGAAGCGGCCCGTCGGGAAGCGGCTCACGCCCGGAGGAGGCGGAGAACCAGCCTCGCGCGGCCATCAGGGCGGCCAAAATCGCCAGCAGGGAGAGGGCGAGCGAGGGAAAGGCGCCGGGCGGGAACGGAATGGTGCGCTCTCCCATCTTTCGGAGCAGCACCTGGCTGGGTATCAGCGCCAGTCCGGTCAGGCTGATGGCGAGAACGGCAAGCCCGACCCAGGTTTCCCAGTGGAACCGCTTCATGGTGCTTGCCCTCCAGCGGGGCGCTCACGACCACGAGGCCCGCTCCCGGAGCAAAGCGATGCGGCTATCGACCCAACGCGCTCCCGCGAAAATGCATCCCGGCGAAGGGCCACGCTTGCGTCGACCGCTTTGGGGCCAAGGGAGCCGTTATTTCGATTTTTGCAATGAACGCAGGATACGGGAGCGTATCCTGCCGGTCAAACGGCGTAGTTTCTCGAACTATACCGCGACCGCTTCCTTCTCGGAAAAGTGAAGTGAGAACTCCTGCTCGCTGCGGTAGGACGCGAACAAGTCGCGCAGTTGCACAGCAACTGAATGAGAAGCCCGCAGTTGCGAATCAGGTCGTGAGCACATTTTCTGAGATATGCCGACTCGCCGATGGCAAAGGGATGGTTCTCGTGGGAATAAAGCCGTGCTGCGCGTTCGACTGCGGTCAAGGTTCTAGTCTCTCTACCGCGCCTTCTCCAAGCCCCCTAGGTCATCCCTAAAAATAAATCGGGGACAAACCTGCAAATGTTCGCTGACGCCTAGAATGCCGTCCACTCGAACGCAAGTCTTGAAGATAAGCGCCGACCTGCGGCATTGATATGACTCGCGCGCTCTGGTGCCCAAGGTGAGTTTCTCTATGATCGGTAAACTCCTGGGTCACGCCCGGATCGAGATAATAGCGTACTACGCGTATTTAGTGCAGGAATCGGTTAGGGGGTAGCTGAGCAGGTCGCCAATTCAGTTAAGAATACCATTAGCGTAACAGGAAGACCGGCTGACTACCGCCTTACCGGTGAGTCAATTCAATGACCTGCGTCTCAAGGCAAATTTAGCGTTAGCAATGATGGGCTGAATATTATTTTTTGAATCTATGTTGTGGCTGGACAAAATACCGAGGTGGTGCCGTTTCCCAAACTGGATGACAATGGTTGCAGCAAGCTCCAGCGCCTTAATGTCTCTTTGGTGGCTTAACCAAGTCTCCAAGACATTCATCATGTGGTCAGCAGTTCTTGCGGTCTTAAGAAATCTTTCGGCCCAATTACGAGCCCATAACCCGTGCGCTTGGCCTATTTTGTTGTCTAACTCTGCCATTGCCCGGTTGTCATCTAGATACATATTATAATTGGTTGATTTTACCCGAGTGTCGAGGTGCTGTCGGCGTAATTCCAACCAGCCATGAGTGTTGCACGTTTCCCAGAGTCGCAAGATTTCATGCTCTCCAAGATAATCGAAATACGGCAATAGAACCTGAACCTGCTCAATTCGTGTAATTCCCTGTCGGCCTTTTGTCCAGAGCCCAAATTTTATCGCGAGGTGTTGAAACATGGATTTTGGATCGGGGCAGTTATTGATCGTTTCCCCGACGAGATCCGAAAGGCGAGGGTTTGCTGTGTATAGAGCCGCCTGCACGAAATAGCGCGAAAAGCGTAAACTTTCCCAGTGCTTAATCAGCAACTGTGTCGATTTCCCTGTGGGAAGTTCCATCAATCGCTCAGCTAATATCCAGTCGATATCCGAAGTGTTATCGCAATCCCAACTACGTTTCACCGTCTCACCTCGTCGATTCAAAGCCTTGTCGAGGCAATCCGTTAAATCATCTGACCAGATGTAACGCCCGGCTTGCCACCAATAAGGGCCAGCGTCCTGTTGCAGTTTTTCAACTAGTCCAGGGATGGCCTCAATGTCTTCTCGGCGCAGCCTTTGAAACAACGCTTTATCTGAGAGTTCGTCATCAGCGCAGACGGCTCGAAGAGCTAGAATGTCTCCTTCCGCTGTTGTAGAGCACCAAACCTGGAAGGCTCGCGACCTTAAATGCTTGCCATGATATTTTTCTGACCAAATCTGATGAAGTCGGTTACGTGATGCTTTTGACATCGCACGCCCTGTTTTTTCTTGCCGTAGCTCCCATTCATCTTCTGCCGTTATCCCGAATATTGAAATATTGCCCGTTTGTTCTAGTCGTTTGTCGGTTTCAGCTTGTTCCCGCACTACGAACTCTACCGCATCAGGATGGTCGACGCCGCTCAACATATAAGTAATTGGCCATCGCAACTCCGGCGAAATTGCCCGCTCGATAAAATACCGGATGGCGCTTTCAGGGAGTTTGTCCCGAAATGCCCAACGAATGTTATAAGCAGCTAGGCTATCTCGGGGTGAACTTGAATGTTCTTTTTCTGGTTGATCCGACAGCATCGCCCAACTATCGCAAACGGGAGCTAGGAGATCCGCAACTGAATCACCACAGCATTGAGCACTGGCCCACAAGTAATCCGCAAGCCTTTCAATCCGACTCCCATCGCTCAACCACGCCGTCATGATTGCATCCGCAAGCTTCGGGTTTCCGAGATGGCCAGCCAATCTCAGTGCACCGGATCTGCTACCGTGTGCCAGTTGGTCTTTGTGCAAAAATTTTTCCAGCGCGCGCATAAGACTTCTGGGAAATCGTTGTTGTACATGTTCGATTAACTCCAAATGTCCGATGACCGTTATGCCCGGTTCATTAAGGTGACACAGTTTGATGCCCGCCACGAAATCGCCGTTCCGAAATCTGGCACGTAATCCCCACCAATTATCTTTATCGTGGCGATAACTTTGAACAAGCGAAGTGATATATGATGCATCGATTTCAGAGAGGACCCGGAGCGTATTCCATCGTAAATCGTGGTTTTGAGCGCCATGGGTAGAGTCTCTATCCAGCCAAGCTTCGGCGGCCTTGAGAATGGCTTGATGCAGATGATTTGTGGGTTCTCCAAAGATTCGCATTGCGTAGAAAAGCGCAAGGGGATTGGCTTCCTTGACCTTTTCAACCGTTCCCACTGGAATATCTTCACGAGCCAACGCTGCTCCGATGATTTCTGCGAAATAAGGTTCCTCAAGCATTTTGTCCGGCATGGCATTGCGGCGTAAGAGATCCGCGGCAGCATCGACATGAAGCCAATCGAGAACGCGATCATGACGAAATTCTATTTGCTCGTTTGACGTGGAGCCGACAATGCGAACGACTTCGCCAAACTGAATAATATGGCGGAGCATTTTCGTGGTATCGGGAGTGTTTTTGAACCAAGAGGTGACGTCAGTCATGACAGGTTCAAGACAACGTCGCTCAAGCATCTCCGTGGCGAAATATCTTAACGTCTCTTGATATTCTCTTGCTGTAAACTCACTGCGACTTCCAGAAAGTCGTTCAAGACTGCCTCCGATAAATTTACGAATAACGTGTTCGGGAGCTGGTGCTACTCCGGGACCCTGCAGGCTTATAAGAAGGGGGTCGTGGCCTAGGGCTGACGCCACCGTTTCCGCTTCGAGCTTTGTTACTGGAGTGTCCGCTAACTCGCAACGCCGCTGTACGGCGGCGAGCCCTTCTTCTGTGGTGAAGGAAGAGACCGTAAGCACTAACTCGCCAATCTTCTTGCGGGCTTCATGAGCAAGCGATGTGAGCATCTTGGGCCATACAGGACAAAGAATCTGCCAACTCCCGAGATGATTGTGACCTATCTGCCTGGAGCGCCACTGCATTAGCCTTTCGATGAGTATGGTAGGTTGTCCTGATTTCTTGATATCTTCTACTACCATTAACAATGGCATACGCTCCGACGACATGGCGCAAGCTTCCCTTCCCGTACCAGAAGCAAGCCATGGATGTAGTTGTCTTAGTGTGTCTTCGATAGCCTGCTCAAGTGAGGAAGTTGTTGCGATTACTTCATGTGGAACGATTAATCCAAATCCTCCTGCCTCAATATGTGCATTCAGGCGCTTATGGCATGCAACGCTCTTACCGAAACCCGACTCGCCGGTGATAAAAACCAGATCGCGACCGGCTGTGTTTTCCAATGCTTGGTCTAGCTGGCGGTCGATCCACAACTCGCTACTGTCGAATAATCTGCTGTTTTGAAGACTACGTTGCGATAAATCACGCAACAACTCTTCTGACAGACGCTCCTGATCTATTCCAAAATATTTGTTACGAATCCACTGTCCCGTTGCATCGTAGTCGAGAAAATGCGCTATCGCCGACCTTGACCAGATAACGACATCAAGGCCAACGGCATTACCGGCAGCAGTGACTTCACTCATTAGTGACGCCGACGGTTCTTTGTTTGTCGTCAGGATAAGTGTCGCCCGCAGGTCAGGTATACGCTGCCGATGTTCCGCGAACAGTTCAGCAGTCTTTACCAGATCTCCGGGTGGACTGGTCGTCTTTCGCTGTTGCTCCGGTTTGCTTTTTGATGGGTCATGGAGCCATTTTGATTTTAGTTTCTCGCTACTACTGATGGTATGTTGTACCGTAATCATGTGCGGTGGGTCTGCGCCGGGCACAAAGCCGAGCCCATCGACTGGACCAGGAATTGTCTTCCCCTGCAGGTTCACTCCAAGATGAGTGAGCAGACGATATCGCTGATCCGCCTCGCGTAATACGGCCGTCGCAAGATCCTCAAACAGGCCTTCATCTGTGATCTCAGATAACCTTCGCTGTGTCTCTCTATTCGACATGGGCTAGTACTTGGATATGGAATATAGAGGAATCGTTCCCTGCAAATCGAAACCCTGTCACCCAGGGAATCCCAAAGATGCTACCGGTATCCGGCACTTTTCGACAGCAGCATTTTTTTCCAAGTTGTGAAATCTCCTTCGTAATAATAGCTTGGAAAGAACCCATCAAGCCATGGATAATCAGAAACGACTCTTGTCTCACTTCGTCAGCTATGACACGTAATTAGTGTCGGTGTCTAGGTTGAATTGTATATCCTTAAAATTGGAATCGTATTAAGCTTGTCTTACATTCGACCGAGGATTCCGAGAACAGGACACATTCCTTCGAACATTGCTGTCCCTTAGAGGATCGTAAAGCTAGAAGTTCTCCGCGACCGCTACTCCACCGGGTAAGGGAAAAATCTACCAAACGCTTAACCTATGCTCTTTCGCCTCGGTTGTCATCAAAAACCCCCTTGTGTAGGGTTTATTTATAGCAATTTTCAAATCTCTGAAATCCTGCGCAGGGGGGGACGCCATGGCCACAAAGACCAGGGTGGATGTCCTGATTGAGAACGGAACCGTCGTCACCGTGGACCCGGAGCGGAGGGTCATCCGGCGCGGCGCGGTCGCCATCACGAGGAACCGCATCAAGGACGTCGGGAAGGCATCGGCGCTCAAGAAAAAATACGAGGCCAGACGCACCTACGACGCCGCCATGAAGCTCGTCACCCCAGGTCTCATCAACGCGCACATCCACTTCTATCACCACATGCACCGGGGGCTCTCGCCCGAGACCCTGGCGGGGATGCAATGGTCCGACTTCGTCCACCGCAAGGTCGCCACCATCGTGAACGCCGAGGACGAGATATGGGGCGGCCTCGGCATTCTGGTCGAAACCTTGAAGACGGGCGTGACGACCTTCCTCGAGGCGGGTTCCTACAACCCCGGCCCCGTCATCGAAGGCGTCTCGCGAATCGGGATGCGCGGCCTCATGGGCCGAAGGTCGTTCGACATGGTGAGCCAGGGCCACGAGATGCTGGTCGAGAGCACCCGGAAGTGCCTGAACGAGAACGAGAAGTTCATGAAGGACTACCGGGGCGGGGTGGGGCTGGTGAAGCCCTGCGTCGTCGTGGTCGGGATGGGGCGCTGCTCGGACCGGCTCTACGTCAAGTCCAAGGAGATGGCGGACAACTACAGGACCATCCTCCACATGCACCAGGCCAACATGATCGAGAACGTCCAGGAGAGCCTGAGCCTGAACGGCGCCCGCCCCATCGAGCATCTCTACGACATCGGCGTCCTCGGGAAGAACGTGGCCCTCACACACATGATCCACGTGAGCGCAAAGGAGATCGGGCTTCTCGCCGAGACGCGGACGAACGTCCTGCACTGTCCGAGCACCGCCATGAAGATCAGCTACGGCCTCGCCGCCTTCGGGAAATTCCCGGAGATGATGGAGGCGGGCGTCAACGTCGCCATCGGCACCGACGCGTCCGACTGCTCGAACTTCAACGACATGGTGCGCCTCATCTACCTGGCGGCGGCGACGCCCAAGGACTACCGCTACGACCCGGCCGCCGGCAGCGCAGAGAAGGCCATCGAGATGGCGACCATCAACGCCGCCAGGGCGTTGAACATGGAACAAGAGATCGGCTCCATCGAACCGGGGAAGAAGGCCGACATCGCCATCTTCGACATGAATCGGCCGGACTGGGTCCCCCTCTACAACGAGATACAGAATTTCGTCTATTCGGCCCAGGGGAACAGCTGCGAGAGCGTCATGGTCGACGGGAAGTTCCTGATGGAGAACCGCGAGGTCAAATCGGTGGACGAGGCGGAGATCGTGGAGCGGATCGGGCGCCTGGCGAAAGGAGTCCTGAAGCGGAGCAAGGTGCCGCTCTACAGCCCGTGGAAATTCGTCTAGGCGGGCGGAGCGCTTTCCCGGACGAGGAGGAGCCCCTCATGACGCGCATCGCCACCACGCACGTCGGTTCGCTTCCCAGAAGCAGGCGGACGCTCGATTTTCTCTTCGCCCGCGACCGGGGCGAGGCCTGCGACCCGGACGAGTTCGCCGCCTGCATGGCGGAGGAATGCGCGGAGACGGTCCGCCGGCAGGTCGACGCCGGGGTCGACATCGTCTCCGACGGCGAGACGTCCAAGATTTCCTACACCACCTACGTCAAGAACCGCTACACGGGCTTCTCGGGCAACAGCGAACGCGCCGTGCCGGGGGACCTCAAGCTCTTCCCGCGCTATCTCGAACGCCTCGCGCGCGAAGGCGGCACGCCGAAACTCGTCCGTCCGCAATGCACCGGGCCGGTGGAGCCCAAGGACGACGCGGAGCTTAAGGCCGACATCGAAAATTTCCAGAACGCGATGGCGGCGCACGGCGCCGAGCGCGGATTCCTGAACGCGGCGTCGCCCGGCGTCGTCGCGCTGTTCATGCCGAACGCCTACTACCCCTCGCGCGACGCCTACCTGGAAGCCCTCGCCGACGCGATGAAGCCCGAATACGACGCGATCTTAGCGGCCGGCTTCGACCTGCAGCTCGACTGCCCGGACCTGGGTCTCGCGCGCCACGTGCTGTACGAGGACCGCTCCGACGCAGAGTTCGGCGATATCGCGGCGGCCAACGTGGAAGTGCTGAACCACGCCCTGCGCGACGCCGACCCGGCGCGGGTGCGCGTCCACATCTGCTGGGGAAACTACGAGGGGCCGCACGTGTGCGACGTTGCGCTGGACCACGTGTTCTCCGCGCTCATGTCCGCCCGCGCCCGCTGCGTGCTGTTCGAGAACGCGAACCCGAGGCATGAGCACGAATGGACCGTATTCCGCGACCGCCGGGACGAGATTCCGGAAGACATGATCCTCGCGCCCGGCGTCATCGACACGACGAGCAACTTCGTGGAGCATCCCGAACTCGTCGCGCAGCGGATCTTGCGCTTCGTGGAGCTCGTGGGTCCCGAGCGGGTGGTCGCCGGAACCGACTGCGGGTTCGGGACGTTCGCCGGCTTCGGTTCGGTCGACCCCGACATCGTCTACGTCAAGCTGGCGGCCCTGGCCGAGGGCGCCGCCATCGCGTCCGGGAGAATCTAAGGCCAACCGGAACTGGCGCGCGAAACCCGGCGCCTCCCCCCTGACCGGCGATAAAGAGGAGTGAAAACAATTGGCTCGACGACGGGGCTTGCATGACGATCTGTTTATGGACTATATTTGGTTCGATAAGGAGAGAGTCGATGGGGTTGTCCGGCCGAATCAAGCCAATCAGTTATCTCAAGGCCCATGCCTCGGAAATCATGCGCACGCTTCGTGACGAACAGGAGCCCCTAATCGTCACCCAGAACGGCGAAGCCAAGGCGGTCGTGCAGGATATCGACGCCTACGAGCAGACGCAGGAGACCATGGCGCTGCTCAAGATACTTGCGCTTGGTAATCGCCAGATCGAAGCAGGCCGGGTACGGCCTGCCGCCGATCACATCGCGAGGCTGCGGGAGCGGCGACAAACTCCCTGATGCCTTTCTCGGTTCAATTGACCGATGACGCGGCGCGCGACCTTGAAGAACTCTACGATTACGTAGAAAGACACGATGCGCCGGGCAGGGCCGAGAATATTCTGGAGCGGCTCGAAAAGGTATTCGAAAGCCTTTCTGAACATCCCCACCGCGGAAATTACCCGAACGAATTGTTGGAAATCGGTATTCGAGAATACCGGGAAGTCTTCTTTAAGCCCTACCGCGTCATCTACCAAGTAATGGAAAACGACGTCTATGTGCTCCTTATCGCCGACGGGCGGCGTGACATGCAGACGTTGCTGCAGCGGCGCTTGCTCCAGACTTGAACCCCGGCTTGTGTGCTGTTTTCAAAAAGATTGGAGAGGAAGACGCAGTAGGTTCTGAACAAATGCGTATTTCCCGGGATCGGCCCCGTTCTCGCCAGATGATGAAAACTCCCCGGGGCGGAGTTTGTTACGCCGATTCCGTCTCCGACCTCACGGACGCCCCGCGCGGGACGAACCGGCCGTAGCCCGGCTCCTGCGCGAGCGCCCCGTCTCTCAGGAGCGGCTTTCCGCGCAGGAGGCTCAGTTCCAGCCGTCCGTTCAGTTCCCATCCCTCGAAGAGCGAGTAATCGGAATTCGTGTGCTGCCCCGCCGCCGTCACGGTCGAGTTTCCTCCGGGGTCGATCACGACGAGGTCGGCGTCCGAGCCGACCCCGAGCGCGCCTTTCTGCGGGTAGAGACCCAGCGCGCGCGCCGGGTTCTCGCTCGTGAGCTGCACGAGGCGCTCCTCCGTAATCCGCCCGCGCGCCACGCCCTCGCTGTAGACGACGGGCAGCAGGGTCTCGATGCCGGGCGCGCCGTAGGGCGCCTCGGTGAAGGGCGGGTCGTTCTTCTGCGCCTTCGTGTAGGGGGCGTGGTCGCTCCCGATGAGGTTGATCCATCCCTCCCGGATCCCCTCCCAGAGCGCTGCGACGTCCGCCTCCGTCCGCATCGGAGGCGCCACCTTGGCCGGGGCGCCCATCTCGCGCACGGCGTCCCCGGTGAGGGTCAGGTACTGCGGGCAGGTTTCCACGACCATGTCCTTGCCGGCCGCCAGCCCGCGCCGCGCCTCTTCGAGCGCGAGCGCCGAGGTGAGATGGACGATGTAGAGCGGGCAGCCCGCCAGATCGGCGAGGTGGATGGAGCGCGCGACGTTTTCGGCCTCCAGTTCGGGCGGACGCGTGTATTCGAGGAAATCGGCGCCGTCCAGGCCTTCGCCCAGGGCCTTGTTCTCCAGGTAGTCGATGACCATGCCGTTTTCCGCGTGCACGAGCACGGTGCCGCCGTGCCGCCCCACGATGTCGAGCGCGGCGTAGAAGTAATCGTCCGGGATGCAGCGGCCCCAGCCCCGTTTCCGGTAGCCCATCATGACCTTGAAGCTCGTGACGCCGCCCTCGACGGCCTTGGGGATATCGGCGAGGTAGTCGAAGTCCTCGAATATCCAGGCGTGCAGCGCGAAGTCGACCACGCTCCTCGCCTCGCCCTCCTCGCGGATGCGCTCAAGCGTGGTGAGCATGGTCTCGTTCTCCTCGCCCGTGGCGAAGGCGACCATGGTCGTCACGCCCCCGTGCGCGGCGCTGCGCGCAACGTCTTCCAGGGAATCGATGTGGCTCGAATACGCCCGGAAGTGGACGTGGGGGTCGATGACGCCCGGCAGAACGAGCCTGCCCGAGGCGTCGATCACCTCATCGGCCGCGGGCATGCTCTCGGGCGCGCCCACGCAGGCGACCCTCCCGTCGCGAACGCCGACGGCGGCCTCCTGCCTGCCGTGGCCGGATACGACCGTGCCGCCCGCAACGATCAGGTCGAGCGGTTTCTCGTGGGTTCTATCCGTCATGAAAACCTCCCTTGGGGACAGCCGCCCGAGACGGGGCAAACCGTCGCTTCACGCCGTCTCCTCGTTCGTGAAACGACCCGGCATCGAGGCGGTAATCGAACTTTGGCGCTTTGGCCGATCAGGGGGGAAGCATACCATAAAACCCGGGCGGGCCGCCCCTTTCAACGCAAGCGCCACTCAACACGCAGGCCGTGCGCTCTCCGCCACGCGGACAATCGCATCCAGCGTTTCAGCGATTTCGGGAGCAATTTCCTCTTCGGGAACATGGGAGGCGAGTTCATAAAACTGCTTCTTGGCCATGAGGTTGGGCAAACTCGAGTTTGTCGAAATACGTCTGGAACAAAGGGGTGAGGAAGTCATCGCTCGCCTTGATGTCGTCTCCCCATGGCGAACCTCTGCCGAGCCTCTCCAGGGCCCCTTCTATCTCGGCGATGGCTTCGCCCATCGCCCCGAGCCGCTTATCCACTTGCGGTGTGAAGAGGGTCTGTTCTCCCAGGTCCGCAGAACCTCGCGCATAGTCCTCCAGGGTCGCCCGGGTGCAGAAATAGTTTTCGATTTCGCACCTTCGCCACATCAGGCATTGAAGAGCGCCGCTCTCCGGCATACCGGCTTCGAGTCGGTCGAAGAGCGCCACGCCCTGAAGCGCCGGACACGCTTCCCTCAGACCGTGATAGTGGTCTGCGGCCTGCCTCGGCTGGTTCCCGACGTAATGCGCGAAAGGCCGCTCCAGCGCCTTTACCGCCCTCTCATGGCCGAGGCGTTCGGCGAAAGCCCGCAATATCGCCAGATCCGTCGAGCCTTCCAGGTAAAACACCCAGCCCGTCTGTTGGGCCTGGTAATACTGATCGAATCCGATCTCGCGGAGCGCCTTCTGCACTTGGCTCCCCTTGTCGTCGATGCGGTGAGGCGCGCCGACGAAGGCGATGACCATATCCTTGCCTGCGGCTTCGTTCAAAAGAACTTCCGAATGGCTCGCCGCGATGATCTGGTTGCCGCGTTCTTCCGCTACGTCGGTGATCAGCCTGTAGATTTGCCGCTGCCGAAGAATTTCGAGGTGCGCGTCGGGTTCGTCCAGAAGGATGACCGCGCCGGGATTCGCGTACATATACGCTAAGAGCAACAGGGTTTGCTGCAAACCCCGTCCGCTGGAGGAGAGATCGAGGAGCGTTTCATGCTCTCGGTAATCCATCACTATCTCCCCCCGTTCCGCAACGTAGCGGGGGTCGTTGAGTCTGGAGCCGAACAGGTCGTCAATCCGGCCCACCAATTCTTTCCATCGCTCCGGATCATCGCTCTTCACCTTGAAGCAGAGATTGCGCAACACCTCCGCCGTGCGCCCTTCTCCCACCCGCACGTTCACGGCCCCTTGATCGAGCCGCGTTTCCGTGGCCGCAAGACCGGACATCGGGGGGAGGAAAGCGATTTGCGTGGAGCCGGCCTCCTCGGGCACCGGCATTCGGTCCGGCGTCTTGCCTTCACCTCTGCGCAACGGCCTGCAATAGAACGACTCGGGGTTCGCGTAGTCGAATTCGAGGCCGCAGGTCCACGCCTTGTCTTGCGAGACTCCCTCGACGATTAAGTCGATCCGTATGTTGTCCGTCCGCTGGCTGCCTTCGACTTTCTGCACGATCCTCGTGTGGAGTTCGCGCCACAGGAGAGCCGCGTTCGGAACGGGAGTGGCGAGGAGGTCCCTGCGATTGATGGTGACGCCCGGGCGATTCTCCGGCGCCGTTTTGCCTGAGCGTTTCTCCTTCCAGCGCTTCAGCCCGATGTCCCAAAGGGCCAGGGCCTGCATGGCGGAGGTTTTACCCGAATTGTTCGGGCCGATGAACACCACGGGGTTCCCCAACTCGATCTCCACCTCGCCGAAACGCTTGAAGTTGCGGACGGTGAGTTTGGTGAACATGGGAGAACTCCTCGCGGTTTCAATTCGCGATCAGGGCGCGCATTCGTTCCATCAAATAGGCAGACAACATATCACGAAGGGCGGTAAGAACACGGCTGTGGAAACATTAAACCCGATTTTTCGAGCTGAAACTAGCCCGTAGGGGCGGTTGCGGCTTTACCTCACCACTTCCCGGCGCGCCTGCTCAATGCGCGTCCGACCGCTCCGGAAGGCGTCGCAGCCCTCGCGCGGGAGGCCGCTCCGGTCGAACCGGCCCGCGCCCACCGCGCCTCCCGCGATTTATTTTTCCGAAACAAGCCCTTGACAAAACCAGCCTGATTTTTCATCATGCTCTCGCCAAACAAATCCCAAGGCCCTGAAGTCGGGCCGCCTGCCGAATACAAGACCGCTTCCTTGCGGAAATAGGCAGGAACCCCTTCACAATTGGGATTTGTTTGGCGACCGACCCGGCCTCACTGGGAGGTCGGAGAAATCTCAACACCTGCAAGGGGGAAAGTCAAAATGAAAAAGCTGCTGATCGTTTGCGCCGTCTTGATGTTTGTTTTCGTCTCAGCACCGGACACGAGAGCCGAGACGAAGGAAGAAAGAATGCTGGTCTGCTCCAAAACATTGAAGAACCTAGGCGCATCAAAGGATGTGATCGCCGGAGTCTGCAAGAGCTACGGGAATTCGAAGCAGAAATTCCTGACGCCGAAAGTAATAGAACTCATGGAAACGCGGACTACGTATACAGCGTTCTGCGGATGGGTGCGGGACCTTCTGGCGAGCGGAGGCAATCTAAATGACAGGAATATGTGGGGCGTAGGGTGCGCTCCCGCTCACTTGTCGGACGGCCAGATCGGGCGACACGGACGAAGCTACGGAAATTAAAATCCCCGTTGCGGGGCATGGTGCTCTTTTCTCGGAGGAAAGGGCGCGGAGCGGATGCCCCGCAGCCTAAAGCCCCTCTCTATCGGAGGGGCTTTTCGCTTCTGGAGGAAACTGAAATGACACGTCTGGCGATCGGCGTCATGGCGCTTTTGTTTCTTGCCGCCTGCTCGACTACGGCGGTGGAAATCGACCAAGAAAACACCGCTCTCAAGGTGAAAGCGACTACGCAAATTCCACTCATAGATGATCTGGATATGCTTATGGAGGATACACGCTCAAGGGTTGAAAAAGTGTGCAGATTCAACCAGGCCCATAAAAACCTTAACATCAAGAAGATAGGTGAAATAGTAGGAGTAACGAAGGGAATTTTGGGTTTATTCCCCGTGCACAGCTATACGTGGTCCGGCACGTGTTCGAAAAACCCTGTTATTTCTCAATAGACAAACCAAAACCAAGGCTGCCGCACATCAAAGCGCACGCGCTCCCATAACCCCCTACCCCGCCGCCTCCCGGCGCGCCTGCTCAATGCGCATCCGGCCGCCTCGGCGGGCGCGCGCGTCGATGCGCCCGAGATCAGGCGCGCCGAGTGCGGCGAACAACGCGACCGCGCGCGGCGGGCGTATTCCGCCTCCGCGCTGGGCGGTCGCCCGAAAGCCGCCCCGCTCCGCGGCGGGGCTTATGAGAGCTGCTTCGAAGCCGCCCGCAGGCCGACCCAGGTGCTGTAGCACATCGCCAGGAGCACCAGGGTGAACGGCAATCCGGTCGAGACCGTCATCGCCTGCAGGGCGCTCAGCGCTTCGGCGCCGCCGACCAGCAGCAGCACCGCCGCCACCAGCCCCTCGAACGTGGCCCAGAACACCCGCTGGCTCTTCGGCGCGTTTTCCTTGCCGCCCGCGGTGATGGTGTCGATCACCAGCGAGCCGGAGTCCGACGAGGTAACGAAGAACACCAGCACCAGGATGATGCCGATGAACGAAAGCAGCCCGCTCAGCGGGAACTGCTGGGCCATGACGAACAGCTTGACCTCCAGGGCCGCGCTCGCCACCGGCGCCTTGGCGTTGGCCATCACCTGCGAGATCGCCGCGCCGCCGAACGCGGCCATCCAGATGGTGCAGACCAGGGTCGGAATCAGGATGACGCAGATCACGAATTCGCGCACCGTGCGGCCGCGCGAGACCCGCGCGATGAACATGCCGACGAACGGCGACCACGATACCCACCAGGCCCAGTAGAAGGAAGTCCAGCCCCGGGCGAAGTTGGCGTCTTCGCGGCCGAAGGGCATCGACAGCGGGACGAGCTCCTTGACGTAGGCGAGCCCGCCGCTCAGCGCGGTGGCGAGTATCTCGCCGGTGGGGCCGAGGAGGATGACCGCCAGCAACAGGAGAAACGCCAGCACCATGTTGATTTCGGACAGCACCTTGACCCCGCCGTCGAGGCCGCGCAGCACCGACGCCAGGGCGAGGCCGGTGATGATCGCGATCAGCACCACGACGGCCACCGCGCCGGTGCCCCAGCCGTACAGGAAATTGAACCCCGCCAGCGCCTGGGTGGTTCCGAAGCCGAGCGAGGTGGCCAGCCCGAACAGGGTCGCGAACACCGCCAGGGTGTCGACGATGTGCCCCCACCAGCCCCACACCCTCTCGCCCAGGATCGGGTAGAACGCCGATCGCAGCGTCAACGGCAGGTTGTGGTTGTAGGCGAAGAACGCGAGCGCCAGGCCCACCACCGCGTAGATCGCCCACGGGTGCAGTCCCCAGTGGAAGATGCTTGCGGCCATGGCCAGATCGCGCGCTTCGGCGGCGGCGCCGGCCGCGCCGGCGAGCGGCGCCCAGTCGGTGCGCACCCCGTTCTCGACCGACGCGCCGCCTATCGACGACGCGTAGTGCGAGAGGGGCTCGGAGACGCCGAAGAACATCAGTCCGATGCCCATGCCGGCGGCGAACAGCATGGCGAACCAGCCGGGATAGCCGAAATCCGGGGTCGCGTCCTGGCCGCCGAGACGGACCTTCCCGACGGGCGGAAGCATCAGCAACACGGCGAAGATCACGAACAGGTTGCCCGCCGAAAGGAAGAACCAGTCGAAGGCGCCGGTGATGGCCGGGCGCAGCCAGCCGAAAAACGCCGCCGCCTGGGCCTGGAATATCAGCGTGCACGCGACGAATACGATGATGCTAAGTCCCGAGATCACGAATACCGGATTGTGGATATCCAGCCCGAAGGGCGTGATGTTGTCCTGCCCGATACGGTAGCTGGATTGCTTCGACTCATCCATGGCTCCCTCCCCCCTTGGATACACCGGGTTGTTTTCATCGGTCATGAAATCTTTCGCCCGATGAAACGATGATGGACTCCCATTTCTTGAACGTCGTTCGGAACCAGCATTCCATGAGACGCAACCCAAACGCAAGCGGACTCGTCAAAACTCCCGCGCATCCCGGCGCGTTTTTGCCCGATCGTCGCGGAGCCTTTCCCAAAAACCCGGCTCGCCTGCGCTCGCGCGCCGGCGCCCCGACGAGCAGGGAATGAACCTTTTCACCCCACCGCCTCCCGGCACGCACTCTCGATGTGCGCCTGGCCGATTTGCAAGGCGTCGTAGACTTCGTGCGGGAGGCCGCTCTGGCCGAACTGGTCGGTGCCGAGACAGGTCTGCTCAGCACCCAAGGCGCCGCCGAGGAAGGAGAGGGCGAGCGAGTGGCCGTCCAGCACCGAGACGACCGGGTTGTCGCGGTGCTCGTCTCCCACCATCATCTCGAGGCGCGAGAGACGGCCCGCGCGTTTCGCCTTCTTGTGTTCGGCGTAAATCCTGTCCGCGCTCGTGAGGACGAAGACGTTCGCGTATACGCCCTCGGCTTCCAACGCGCGGGCGGCGGCGAGGGCTTCGGGCGTCATCACCCCGCTCACGAAGAGGTTCACCGCGTTCACGCCCGCGCGGTAGCCGGGCGCCTCTTTCGCCGAGTGGAGCAGGTAGCCGCCGCCCAGGACGTTCTTCCTCAACACCTCGCGCTTCAGGGGGTCTTGGAGCCAGTCTTCCGGCAGGAGGTTCTGATCCACCTGCTTCGTGCTTAAGCGCAGGTAGAAGGCCGGGCAATCGGCATCCCCCAGAACGCGGCCGATGGCTGATAAGAGCAGCCACTCGACCTCGACGGCGAAGGTCGGCTCGTAAGCCTCCAGCCCCGGCATCTCAAGCGAAATGGCGGGCGTGAGGATGCTCTGGTGCGCGCCGCCTTCGGGCGAGAGGCTCACGCCGCTCGGCGTCGCCACCACGATGAAGCGGCCGCCGTTATAGACCGCGTAGCGGAGCGCGTCGAGACAGCGGCTGATGAAGGTGTCGTACACCGTGCCGATGGGGCAGACGCGCACCCCGCAGAGCTCCTTCGAGACCCCGAAGGCGGCGAGAAGGAGCATGAGGTTGTTCTCGGAGATTCCCAGCTCGATGTGCCGGCCCGCGGGCGACTCCTCCCACTTGAGGAGCCTCTGCACCTGCTGTAAGGCGAAGAAATCCGCCTTGCCCTCGGGGTGGTACACGCCGCGCCGGTTGATCCAGCCGCCCAGGTTCGTGCTCACCGCCACGTCGGGCGAGGTGGTGACGATGTGGCGCGCGAGGGCGTCCTCCCGCGCAAGGTTCGTCATGATGGCGCCGAACGCCTCCTGCGTGGAAGTGGTGGAGGCGAAGTTCGCCCCCACTTCCCGGGGGACGGGAGCGGGGGTTATCTCTTCTCTTTCAAGGGCGGCCCTCGCGTCGTAGCGCGCCACCGCTCGTTCAACCGCGCGCGCCTCGGGGCTATCTCCTGCCAAGGGCGCGAGTTCCTCGCCCTCGCCCAGGCCCGCGGATTCGCGCAGGTCGGCGATTTGCGCTTCGGTCAGGAGCTGGGAGTGGTTCATCGGGTCGCCCGCGATGGGAAGCCCCCAGCCCTTGACGGTGTAGGCGAGGATCATCACGGGCTTGTCTCGAACGCCGTCCGCTTCTTCGAGCGCCTCCAATATGCACTCGATGTCGTGGCCGCCGAGGTCGGACAGGAGCGCGGGCAGGTCTTCATCCGCATATCGATCCAGAAGGCCCGCGAGACCCTCGTATTCGCCCGCCTCACCGCGCGTGAGGCCCTCCCTTATCTCGCGCCCGCTTCTTCCGATGAGCATCTGGTACTCGCCGTTCGACATGTCGTCGATGCGCCGCCTGAGAGACTCGCCGTTTTTGAGCGCGAACGCGGCCTGGAGGCGCTTTCCGTATTTGAGCTCCACTACGCGCCAGCCGTGCAGGCGGAACTGATCGCGTATCTGCTGCGCCTTGCCGTCGGGCACGACGCGGTCGAGGCTCTGGCGGTTCAGGTCCACCACCCAGATGACGTTGCCCAGATGCGCGACGTATTCCTCCGCCAGCGCCTCCCAGACGTTGCCCTCGTCTAACTCCGCGTCCCCCACGAGGGAGATGAAGCGCTGCCTCGGGCCCTCGCCGAAGTGATCGTCGATGTAGGACTGCATGAGCGCGGCGAACGAGGCGGCGACCGAGGGCAGCCCGAGCGAGCCGGTGGAGAAATCGACGGGGTATTCGTCCTTCGAGCGGCTGGGATAGGCTTGTAAGCCGCCGAAGGCGCGCAGGTCGCGCAGGCGCTCCATCGGCAAATCGCCCCGGAGCGCATGGGCCGCGTGCAGGACGGGCGAGGCGTGGGGCTTTATCGCCAGCCTGTCTCCCGTCTTGAGCCAGCGGAAGAACATGGCCGTCATCAGGCTCACGACGGAGGATGAACTCGCCTGGTGGCCGCCTATCTTGATGCCCTCGGAGCCTGCGCGGAGGTTGTTCGCGTAATGAACGCTGTAGGTGGAGAGCCACAGGAGCCGCTTTTCGATGCGCCGCAGAACCTCGGCCTCGTCCTGCTCGATGGCGTTCGTCTCTGGCGGAGGGTTCACGCCCGTCCCTCCCTCGGGAGCGCGGGGTCTGCGGATTATCCACGCACCCCGGTGTGAAGCTCGGCGATGCCGCCCGTCATCGGGCGATGGCCCACCTCGCGGAAACCCGCATCGCGCATCATCGCCGAGAGCCTCTCGGCTTCGGGAAATTCATATACCGTGCTGGGAAGGTAATTATACGCGCTTCGGTGCGCGGAGACGAGCCTCCCCGCGACGGGGAGGAGCGCCCGGAAGTAAAAGGCGTACAAAAGCCCGAACAGGCCCACAGGATGCCCGAATTCCAGCACCACGAGTCTGCCGCCCTCTTTCAATACGCGGCCCATCTCGGCCAGACCGGCTTCCCTATCCTCGAAATTGCGCAGGCCGAACGCGATGATCACCCCGTCGAACGCGCCGTCATGAAAGGGCAGACTCAAGCCGTCTCCCTGAATCAGGGAGAGAGTTGCGCCCTGCTTCTCGGCCTTTACCTTCCCGCGCGCGAGCATGGGATACGCGAAATCGACGCCGAAGATGCGCGCGCCGCGTCCGGCTTGGGCGTGCGCTTCCAGCGCGACGTCCGCCGTCCCCGTCGCCAGATCGAGAAAACGCGCCTCTTCCCCGCCCGAACCTTGGAGAAGGCTCGCGACTGCGCGCGCGCGCCAGAGGCGGTCCACGCCGAAGCTTAAGATTCGGTTCAGGAGGTCGTAGGTGGGCGCGATGTCCGAGAACATCGCCTGGACTTGGCGTTTCTCGACGCGGGTCGGCACGAGCGCGTTCAACCCGCGCGGATGAGCACGTCGGCGACCGCGCCCGATGCGATGACCACGGACACCCAGGCGTTCAAGTTGAAGAACGATATGTCCACGCGGCTCAGGTCGTCGGGCCGAACGATCCAGTGCTCCCAGAAGAGGAGGCACCCCGCCGCCGCGAGCGCAGTCCAGTAAACGGGTCCCAGACCGGAGGCCAGGCCCGCCGCGAAGAAACAGGCCATCGTCCCCAGGTGGGCGACGGCGGAGACGATGAGCGCGCCCTTGACGCCCAGAAGGCGCGGCAGGGAATGGATGTCCTCCTCGTCGTCGAAATCCACGTCCAGACAGGCGTATATGAGGTCGAATCCGCCCACCCAGAGGGTGACGCCCAAGAAGAGCAAGACGGGCACGAAGTCCAGATCGCCGCGCACGGCCACCCACGCGCCCGCGGGCGCGCAACCCAGCACGAAGCCCAGGAACAGGTGCGTCGAGGAGGTGAAGCGCTTGGAATACGAATAGAAGACGATTACAGCCACCACGGCGAAGGAAAGCGCGAACGCGAGCGGGTTCAGCATCCAGGCCGAGAGGATGAACAACGCCAGAAAGCCCGCCAGCATCCCGAGGATGGATTTCGAATGCAGCAGCGCCTGGAACTCGGCGCGGTCTTTCGTCCTCGGGTTCTTGGGGTCGATGTCCCTGTCGGCGAAGCGGTTGAGCGACATGGCGAAATTGCGCGCGCCCACCGCCGCCGTCACCATCCAGAACAGTACCCACGCCGAGGGCACCCCGCCTGCGGCCATCACGCCGCCCATCAGCACGAAGGGAAGGCCGAAGATGGTGTGCTCGAACTTCACCATGCGCAGGAACTGCCGGAAACTCCTCGCCATCGACGCCTCAGCCGCCAAGGCCGTACTCCTGCCAGCGCCTCGTGACGCGCTCCTTGATCTCGTCCGTCATCACGATCTCCGGCGGCCATTCGCGCTCGAAACCCTCGGACGCCCACTTGCGGGTGCCGTCCACCCCCACCTTGCTGCCCACGTGGAGGCGCGGGGCGGCGTGTTCGAGCGCGTCCACGGGGCCGTCGACGAACACCATGTCGCGCCTCGGGTCGATGCTGCCGAGCGCCTTCCAGGCGACCTCGCTGATGTCGTGCACGTTCACGTCCTCATCCACGATGACGATGACCTTCGCCAGCGCCATCTGCCCCATCCCCCACAGGGCGTACATCACCTTCCGCGCGTGGTAGGGATAGGACTTGCGTATCGAGACGATCACCATGTTGTGGAACACGCCCTCCGCCGGCATGTGCACGTCCACGATCTCAGGCAACTGCATCTTCATGAGCGGCAGGAAGATGCGCCCCGTCGCCCCGCCGAGCCAGTAGTCCTCCATCGGCGGGCGGCCCACGATGGTGGTGGGGTAGATGGCCTCGCGCTTCCTCGTGATGGCCGTTACGTGAAAGACGGGGTAATCGTCCGCCAGCGAATACCAGCCCGTGTGATCGCCGAAGGGTCCCTCTTCCCTCAACTCGCCGGGGTTCAGGTAGCCCTCCACCACGATGTCCGAATCGGCGGGAACCTCCACGTCCACCGTCTTGCACTTGACGAGTTCGGCGCTCTTTCGCCTCAGGAAACCCGCGAGGTTCAACTCGTCAATCGCGGGCGGGAGCGGCGCGCTCGCCGCGTAGACGTAGACGGGGTCGCCGCCCAGGGCGATGGCCATCTCCATGCGCGCGCCCATCTTCGAGCTTTCCTGGAAGTTCTGCGCCCCGTCGTGGTGTAAGTGCATGTGCATGCCCGCTGTCTTCTCGTCGAAGAACTGCACGCGGTAGAGGCCCACGTTCCGCCTGCCCGTCCGGGGGTTTCGCGAGTAGATGTGCCCGAAGGTGATGTAGCGGCCCGCGTCCTCGGGCCAGCACTTGATGGCGGGAATCGAGAAGAGGTTCGGGTTTTCGGTCTCCACGATCTCCTGGCACGGCGCCGCGCTCACCGTCTTGGGCGAGAAGGACGCGAGCCGCGCGAGCTTGGGCAGCATCTTCACCTTCTCGATGATGCCCTCGGGCGGCTTGATCTCCAGAAGCTCCGCCACCTCGTCCGCCACCGCGTCCATGCTGTCTACCCCTAAGGCCATCTTCATGCGCAAGTCCGAGGCGTAGGCGTTGATGAGGACGGGAACGTCGTATTCATGCCCGTCCGGGGCGACCGGCTTTTCGAACAGAAGTGCTGGGCCGCCGCTCTTCACCGAGCGGTCGGCGATCTCGGTGATCTCGAGTTCGATATCGACCGGAACCCGGACGCGGCGCAACTCGCCCGCGCGCTCCAGCGAATCGACGAATTCTTTGAGGGAGGCGTACGCCATGTTTCCGGAAAAACTACTCGATGACCTTGGGAACGCGGAAATGGCCCCTTGCGAAATCGGGCGCCATCTTCTCGATATTCTCGATGGGGGATTCGGTGACCGCATCCTCTCGGAACACGTTCACGATGTCGAGAACGTGCGAGGTGGGCGCCACTCCTTCCGTATTCACCTCGTTCAGCTTGGCGATGTGCTCGAGAATGGCGCCGAGCTGTTCGGTGAACTTCTCGACCTCATCCTCGCTGAGGTTCAGCCGCGCCAGCCTGGACACGTGGATCACGTCTTCCCGCGAAATCGACATCACTCCCCCTTTGCGCCCTTATACCGCCCGGTTCTCGCCCCCGTCAACGCCCTCATCCGCAGGCGAGAGCGGCGCGTACTTCAAAACCAGCTTCCTGGGTCCCGCCTTTTCGAACTCCACGCTCACCGTCGCCCGGTCTCCCGTTCCCTCGCGCGAGCGGACCACGCCGATCCCGAATTTCTTGTGCTTGACGCGCGCGCCGGGCGCAAAGGGGCCGAGCGCGGCGGGGGATACTATGGGCGCGCTCTCCTCTTTTCGGGAAGGAGCGGCTTTCGCTTCCGCCAGAATATCGGCGTAGCGCGAGTCGGTGGGATCACGCGGCGTTCTGAAATCGCGGGGTGCGCGCCGCCTCGTCTGCGCGTGATCGCCCACCCGCCTGATGAGTTCCGGCCCGATTCCATCCAGGAAGCGGCTCGGATGCGACGTCCAGCTTTCCTTCTTGCCATCGGGCCGCCGCTCCTTCGCCCAGGAGAGACACAAGATCTCCTTCGCCCGCGTGACGCCCACGTAGAGGAGCCTCCTCTCCTCATCCAGACCGGCCGGCTCGTCCCGCGAGCGGCTGTGCGGAATCAATCCCTCCTGCACGCCGACGACGCACACGGCGGCGAACTCCAGGCCCTTCGCCGCATGAAGCGTCATCAGGGAGAGCGCCCCGCTCTCTTCTGACATCTCATCCGCCTCGCCCATCAAGGCCAACTCCTCCAGGAACAGGGTCTTGGCCTCATCCGATTCGGGATGCACCCCCTCTTCCTCAAGAATCCGCTCCTCGAACGCGCGCGCGGCGGCGGCGAACTCCGCTGCGCCCTCCATCGCGCGCGCGGCGGCGCGGCGGCGCTCCTGTGAAGTGCTTCTCTGCGCAGCGCCCTCCAGCCAGGCACGGTAACCCGTCCGATCGAGCGCCTCTTCGATCAGGCGCGCGGGGCCCGTCCTTAACGAGGCGAGCGCATCGAGCGTATCCAGAAGCGCCCCGAGGCTTTGCGCGGCATTCCCCCTGATGCGGCCCTGGTCCAGAGCGGCCCGCGCACCGGCCAAAGTGACTTCCGCCGCGCCTTCGCCCGCTATCGCCTTCAGGCGCTCCGGCCCCAGCCCGCGGGGCGGGCGGTTCACGACCCGCGAGAACGCCGCGCCGTCATCCGGCCGGATGAGCACGCGCAAGTAGGCGGCCAGGTCCTGCACCTCGGCGCGGTCGAAAAACCGCTGGCCCTTCACCACCTGGTAGGGAATCCCCCGCCTTCGGGCCGCCTCCTCCAGCGGGCGCGATTGCGTGTTGATGCGGTAGAAGACGGCGGCCTCTCCCCAGGGGATATCGCCGCCCGCTCCTGATTCGATTAAGCGCTCGATGACGCCTTCCGCCTCTTCTTCGGGGTTCGCCGCCGCCAGATAGCAGACGGCTTCCCCCGCAGGATTCCGGGTGAAAAGGCGCTTCTCGTGCCGCGCCCCGGCCCCGCCCACGATGCGCGAGGCGAGGTTCAGTATCGCGCCGCTCGATCGGTAGTTCTCCTCCAGCCGGAACACCCTGGCGCCGGGGAACCTGCGCTCGAAATCGAGGATGTTCTCCACCCGCGCGCCCCGCCAGCCGTAGATTCCCTGATCGTCGTCCCCCACGGCGAACACGCGCCCGTGAGCGCGCGACAGCAGGGCCACGAGTTCGTCCTGCGCGGGGTTGGTGTCCTGGTATTCGTCTACGAGTATTTCCTCGAAGCGCTCCTGGTATTTCTTGAGAACGTCGGGGCGCCGCCGGAACATGCTTAATGGTCGCGCCAGCAAATCATCAAAATCCACGGCCCCCGCCTCACGCATGGCGCGCTCATAGGCGGGCGTGATCTTGAGGGCGGTGGCGTCGATGCTGAAGGGGGGCGGATCGGAATCATCCGTCTCCCCGAGCGAGGTCTTGCGGCGTCCAATCTGCTCCAGAACCGCTCTGGGCGCGTAGCGCTCCTCGCTGATGTTCGCCGCCGCCAGACACCGCTTGACGAGCGCGAGGCACTCCCCGCGCGAGAAAATGGTGAAGTTTTTCGATAAACCCGCCGCTTCGGCTTCGGCCCTCAAAATCCTCGCGCACACCGCGTGAAAGGTGCCCACCCAGACGCCCTGGGCGCCCTCGCCCAGTGAGGCGAAAAGGCGCGCCCGCATCTCGCCCGCCGCCTTGTTCGTGAACGTGATGGCGAGAATCCGGTTCGGCGCGAGACCCTCGGCGAGCAGGCGCAGGACGCGGTGGACGAGCACCCGCGTCTTGCCCGAACCCGCGCCCGCCAGCACCAGGTTCGCGCCCGGCGGCGCGAGCGCCGCCTCTTTCTGCTGGGGATTCAGGTCTTTCAGATAGCCCACGGGTATGTTTTTCGGATCAGAACCGGCGGCGGCCCACGCTCGGCTTGGGAGCGCGGATGAGCGTTCGCCCGGGATAGACCCCCTTGGAGACGGTCGCGTTCGGCGCGACCCAGGAGCCGGGACCCAGCAAGGCGCCCGGAGAGGTCACGGCGTTGCACCCGATCTCGACGTCATCGCCGATGACGGCGCCCAGTTTCGTGAGGCCGGTGTCGATTCGTTCTCCCTCGGCCCTGAGAACAATGTTTTTCACCACACCCGTTCTTTTCTCCTCCTCGGTCCTCAGTTCGAGGTTCGCCAGCTTCGCGCCGGCGCCCAGGTTGGCGTCCGCGCCCAGAATGCTGTCCCCCACGTAGGCGAAATGCCCCGCCTGCGCGCCGTTCAAAAAGACGCTGTTCTTGACTTCCGTGGCATGGCCCACGACGGCGCCCGGCCCGATGAGGCAGCCGCCCCGCAAATACGCGCCGTGCCTCACCTCCGCGCCCGCGCAAAGCGCCGTCGGCCCCTTGATGACGACGCCGGGCTCCACCCGCGCGCCCGCCTCCACGAGCAGGCCGACAGAGGCGATTTTCAGGCGCTCTCCTGTTACGAGCAGCCCCTCGCTCACCACGAGGCCCTCTTCCACCCGAAGCGCTGCGGCCTCGCTCAAAGGCGCATCCGCCTCATCCACCAGTTTCTGGACGAAACCCTCCAGAAGGCCGACCGCCTCCCAGGCGTGGGCCGCACCATCGAACAAGCCGGCGTGGGGAAATTCGCCGAGCCTGCGGAAATAGGTTTCCGGCGTCGTCGCGCTCATTTTTTCATCTCCAGATACCACTCGCCCAAAGGCGTGATACTTAAATTCCCTGCATCTTCGCGCGCCAGGCCGCCGCGCAACGCCTCTTTTCTGACGCCCGCTGCGCGAACGGGCGCGCCGAAGCGGGCTTGGGCGTCTGTTTCCAGAAGCGCATCAACCGCCTGGGCGTCCATCTCACGCTCGCGCAAGGCTTCGAGCAAGCAGGCCTCCGCCCGCGCGCCGGGAGCGTCATGATCCTTCATGCGGTTTAGAATCTCGCGCAGCACCTCTTCTCCCACGGCGCAGAGTTTCTGTTCCCATTCGGCGGGGCCCCTCATCACCACGCCCGTCCTGCTCTCGGTCCCTGAGTTCCTCACATAAACCGCGCCCAGCGGCCCGCCCGCATCGTCTTCCAGGGCGAGATACATGACGCCCGCGTCGTCCTCCAAAGGCGCAAAGCGCGGGGCGGCTACGCCTGAGAAGGCGCTCCTGGCACTCTCCATGAGTTTCTTGGCAATGGCCTCCCACGCCTCCGCGCCCGGCGCGAAGCGGCTCCGCTCCACGTGGTAGGCATAATAAGACCTCTTGAACCCGCGGGGAAACGGCGCGGCGACCGCCGCATACGCATCTTCGAGGTCCGCCTCCTTCAAAAGGCTCCGCAGCGCGGCGCAGGTGTTGAGAAAACACTTCAAGCCGTCTCCCGCGGCGAGCCTGCGCCCCTCGCCCGCCGCGTTCGCGAGCAGGCCCGGCGCGATAGTGTGGCCGGACTCCTCGCCCCCCAGGGCGAAGCGGTCCCCCCATTTGCGCGCCTCGTTCAATATCCACTTGTCCCCCACCGGGGTGAAGACGACCCGAAGCCCCGCCTCGTTCAGGGCCGCCGCCGCGCCCGAATCGCTCTCTATCGTGAGGGCGGCTACGCCCCCATCGGGCAGTTCGCCCTCCTGCTTCAGGAAGCGGGCCTGCAGGACGAGCGCGTCGTCCCCGTCCAGGACGTGAAGCGCGTCTTGATGCGGATTGTAGACGAGGGCGCAGCTCCTGTCGCCGTCGGCGTCCAGGACGCATGCCGCCGCCAGACCGTCGCCTCGCTTCAGTTCTTCGCGCCGCGCGCGGCCCGCCTCAAAAAGCGCCCGCGCGCCCGCGTGGACGTCGATGAAACCGGCGTCCGCGCCCTCGACCACGCGCCTGCCTTCGAGCGCGACCACGCCGCCGTTCTCGTTCACGCGGCCATCGCCCAGGGCGTTCACCTCCTGCACGCTCAATGGGCCAAGCTCCTCCAGAACCCCCGCGGCCAGCCCGCTCCAGGCCCCCGCCGCCGGGTCCACCACGAGGCTCCACCGGGCGAGGTCCCCCTCGCGCAGCCAGCAGTTGGGAAGTTTGGTAACGTAATCCAGGTAAAAGGCGCGCGCCTCGGCGGCCGCTTCCACGCCGCGGCCGCTCTCGGGCGTCTGCGCCACCGCGCTCCACTCGCTCGCCCGGACGCGGGCGCTGAGCGCCGCGTCCTCATCCGGCAGGGGCTTCATCGAATCGGGGGCCAAAAGGATTTTCACGCCGTTCTGATCCGCCGGGTTATGAGAGGCGGTGAGCACCACCGCGCCCGCCGCGCCCACGCCCGCCAGATAGGCGGCCGCCACAGGCGCGGGCATCACCCCGAGCGAGAGTAGGTGCGCCCCCGCGCGCAGGAGGCCGTTCACGCAAGCGGCGGTTAATTCCCCGCCCACGTCCCGGGGGTCCCAGGCAAGCACGACCGCCGCGGGGGAGATGAGCTGCTCGGAGGCTCTCTCCAGAAGCCATCTACCGGCCTCGAAGGCGTAGTGTTCGACGAACCGGGGCGTGAGGACGCCATGCTCCACGAAAGCCGCGCGCGGGTCGCGGCCCGAAGCCTGCGGGTGATCCCCATCCACCGCGAGGCCGCGAACCCCGTCCGTTCCCTGAAACTTCGCGTCCGGCATTGCGGGAGTCCGCGCCCTCAGGCGACGGTGACGGACTTCGCCAGCGCGCGCGGCCTGTCTACGTCGCGCTTCAAGGCCACGGCGAGGAAGTAGGCCAGCAACTGCCCGGAGACCAGATGCAGGAAGGGCGCCAGCAGGGGGGAGACCCTCGGCAGCACGATCTCCTCGCTGAACAGCCCTTCCACCACGTCGTCCCCTTCGAAGCGGTAGCCCAGGACGAAGCCGCCGCGCGCGCGAACCTCTTCCGCGCTGCTCCTGGTGAGCGCGTGGAGCTCGGCTTCTTCTGGCGTGGGCATGAGGACGATGGTGTGCATGTTCTCGTCGATGAGGGAGATGGTGCCGTGCTTGAGGAAGCCTGCGCTCATCCCCTCCGCGTGGAGGTAGGTGACTTCCTTCATCTTGAGCGCGCACTCCAGCGCGGCGGGATAATAGATGCCCCGGCCCAGGTAGAGCCAGTTCTTCATGTGCTGATGCGCCTGCGCCGCCGTGTGGAAAAAGCCCGAGCGTTCGTTGAGCGTCTCGAGCACGAGGTCGGACAAGGCGGCGACTTCTTCTCTCAGCGCCGCGACCTCCGACTCGCTCAAGCGCCCCGCGAGCAGGCCCAGCTCCATCGAGGCGAGCAGCAACACCACCGCCTGGCTCAGGGCCGTCTTGGTGCTGATGACGCACTTTTCGGGTCCCGCGCCCTGGAGGATCGGCACGTCCACCGAGCGGACGAGGGTGGAGCCCATCATGTTCACGATGCCCGCCGTCCTGGCGCCGCTTGCTTTCGCATGGCGCAGGGCGCTCAGGGTGTCGTAGGTCTCCCCCGACTGGCTGATGGCGCAAAAGCCGTCCTCGGGCCCGATTTCCGCGATGTGGGCGAACTCGTCCGTGCTGACGACGGGCAGATATCTCCCCCCCAGGCGGCTGAAGAAATACTGCCCCATCGAAGCGATGTAATACGTCGTCCCCACGCCGCCCAGGAAGCATTGCCGCGATTCGTGGATCATCCCGGCCAGGGCCTGGATATCCTCCAGGGGAATCTGGAGGGCGGCCTGGACGGTGGTGGGCTGATCGTAAATCTCCTTGAGCATGAAATGGGGATAGCCGCCCCGGCGCGCCTTCTCCGCGTCCCACTCGATCTCGGTGACTTCCTTGTCGACGCGCTCTCTGGTGAGCAGGCTCTTGACCGCGTGACTCTCCGGCGTGATGAGGGCGTATTCGCCGTCTTCCATGATGATCGCCCGGCGGGTGTACTCGAAGAACGCGCTGAAATCCGACCCCACGTAGTTGGCGTCGTCCCCAAGGCCGATGATGAGGGGCGATTCACGCTTCACGCAGAAAATCCGGCCCGGCGCGTCCACCGAGATGACGGCAAGCGCGAAGGTGCCCTCCAACTCGTCGATGGCCTCGACGAAACCCTCCTCCACGTCCCGGCCGTTGCGCGCGATTTTCTGCGCCACCAGATGCGCGATGACCTCGGAATCCGTCTCGGAGCGGAACGCGGCGCCGTCGCGCGCGAGCCTCTCCCTGAGTTCCTTGTAGTTCGAGATGATGCCGTTGTGGACCACGGCCAGGCGGCTCTCGTTGTCCGCGTGGGGGTGCGCGTTCGCCCGCGTCACCCCGCCGTGCGTCGCCCAGCGCGTGTGCGCGATGCCGACCAGGCCCTTCATGTCCGTGAAGCGTTCGAGAGAATTCACCGCCTCCACGGTGCCCACGTTCTTGCGGATGTCTATCGCGCCGTTTCTCTGAACGGCCATGCCGCAGGAGTCGTACCCCCGGTATTCCAGGGCGGCGATGGAGCGCAGGAGTTTTTGCGAGACGTTCGCGCTCGCCGCCATGCCCGCGATGCCGCACATTTTAATACGCTCTCCGTTGACGGGCGCAGTCCGAAAATTTCCGTGAAACACCCGAGTCCGCCACGACGCGGCTCATGTCAGTTCCTTCCCCTCGGATAGGTGTAATGGTGCGGGATGACTTCACCGGGCGGGACGACGGTTCCCGAGGCCAGCGTATTCGCGGCGCCTACCTTCACGCCGTCGCCCAGGAAGGAACCCACCTTGTCGAGACCCGAATCGACCTCTCCCTCCGGCATGCGCACCACGACGGGGGCCGGGTCCAGATCCTGGGTCAGCGTTATCGTCCCCGAACCCACCACGGCGTCCTCGCCGATGACGCTGTCGCCCACGAAGGAGAGTCGCCCCACGCGAACGCCGTTGAACAGGATGCAGTTCTTGAGCTCCACGCCGAAGCCGATGGTCGCGTTCGCGCCGACCGACGTATACGGGCGCACCAGAACCCCGTTTCCCAGAAACGTGTTCTCCCCGATGAAGCACGGCCCGAAGATGGAGGCGCCCGACTCGATCACCACGTTTTTCTCGATCACCACCGGCCCGCGAAACTGCACCGCGCCCCGAAGGCGCACGCTGCCGTCCACGCGGGCCTCGCTCCAGGCGTCCATGACCATGCGGTTGCCCTTGAGCAGATCCCAGGGATGCTGGGCGTCCAGCCAGGGCTCCTCCCAGATCGAGGAGCGCAGCCCCTCGCCCGCGCACAATTCGTTGAGCGCCTCGTCCATCTCGAGGCTCTCCAGCAAATCGAACAGCCGGTAGGGCATCACGAACACGCCGGCCAGCACGTAATTGCCCACCTCGCGCTCCACGGGCTTCTCCACCAGGCGCTCAATCTGCATGTCCTTGCCGAGATAGACGGTGCCGTAGTTCTGGGCGTGGGGGGTATGGCAGATCGCCGCCACGGGCCGTTGAAACGTACCGAACGCCTGCACGACCTGGCGGTACATGTTCTCGGACGCCAGCACGTCCGCATAGACCAGCAGGAACGACTCGTCCTCCTGAAAATGCCCTTTCGCGAGACGGACGGCCTCGCGGATTCCCGCGGGCTCGTCCTGGCGAATGTACTGAATCGTCATCCCGTAGCGCGAACCCTGCCCGAATTCGTTGACGATCCTCTCGGCGCGGTGGCCGACGACGACGACGAGGTCGCTCACGCCGGCGGCGCGTATTTTCTTGAGCGCCGAATGCAGGAGCATCTCGCCCGCCATCGGCAGCATCGCCTTGGGCCGGGTGTTCGTGAACGGATACAGACCGGCCCCGCGGCCGGCCGCCAGAATCAACGCTCTCACGGGACGCCTTCCTGAAATTCGCTCAAAATAGCCTCGAAACGGGCGTTTTCTTTCGCTTTTTCTATCTCGCGCGGGAAATTATAGCAAATCGAGCGGCTCCATGCGCATCAGCTCTTGAGTTCGCGCTTCTCATGGATTTTCTGCGCCCGGCGCAGATCCGCTTTCGTGTTCACGCCCAGCGCCTCTTCCGCCGGAGCCAGAGAGACGCCGAGAATCGCGCGGCCCTCGGCGCGCGCGATGGGGAAAACGTCGGGCAGATAGAACTCCCCCTGGTTGTTCTCGGGCTTTATCCTCGGCAGGGCGGCTCGCAGGAAAGCGGCCTCGAAGGCGTAGGCGCCCGTGTTGATCTCGGGGATCTCTTTCTGCGCGTCCGTCGCGTCCGCTTCCTCGACCACCCCGATGAGTTCGGCTCCATCCCGCAGCACGCGGCCATAGCCGCGCGGCGCATCGACCACCGCCGTGAGCATGGTGGCCGCCGCGCGCGATTCGCGATGGAGACGGCTCAAGCTTCTTAAGGTTGAAGTCCGTATCAAGGGCGCATCGCCGCACAGGAGATACAGATGTTTCGCCTCGGCGGGCAGAGCGGACAAGCCCACCTCGGCGGCATGGCCGGTGCCGAGTTGCTCCTCCTGAACGGCGAAGACGACATCCGCATCATCACCCGAAAACGCCTCCTGGACGTCGCGGGCCTGGTGGCCCACGACGATGACGACGGGCCGGGCGCCCGCCTCTCTCGCGGCGGCCGCGACGCGGCGGATCATGGGTTTCCCGCCGACGGGATGCAGCACCTTCGCCAGCGGGGATTCCATGCGCTTCCCCTCGCCCGCCGCGAGGATGACCGCGGCGAACCCATCGCCTCGATGCGCCAAAAATTTATCTCCGCCGGGAGGAGGAAGGCTTGGTGAGTCCGAATTCCAGGAGTTTTCTTCTCAGCGTGTTGCGGTTCATGCCCAACAGTCGCGCCGCCTGCACCTGGTTCCCGCCCGCTTCGCGGAGCACCAGTTCGAGCAGGGGTTTCTCGACGCTGCGTATGGTGTGCTCGTAGAAGTCGCTGCTCCCCCCGTCGCCCAGGGCGGTGACCACCGAGGAGAGCCTTTCGCGGAAAAAGCCCTCGATGTCGTTGCTTCTCTTTCTCTGGGGAGAGGGGCTCAAGTCATCGAGCGAAATCGAGTTGCCCTCGCTCACGAGGAAGGCGCGGCACACGGCCATTTCGAGTTCGGATTCATTCCCCCACCACTTCTGCGCACAGAACCAATCCATCGCCGCCGGCGTGATCCGCCTCCTCGGCTGACCGATGCGGCTCGAGAATTCATCCAGAATCCCCTCGGCCACGAGCGAAATGTCCTTTTTCCTCTCGCGCAGCGGAGGAATCTTGATGAAACAAGTCGTCTCTTTGCGATACAGACGCTTGAGAATCGTGTCCTGTATCAGCCTTTCGGGATCGTTCATGCACCCGAATATCACGCGAAACTCCTGGGGGAGGCTTTTTTTCCTCAAAACCCCGGCCAACGCCTTCTGGTGGTCCCTGCCGATGAGCTGGGCGTCCTCGATGAAGAGCGTACCACCTTTTTCGACGATGTCCCCCTCTTCGCCGCGCTTCTCTTCCATGCGCTTGATGGCCTTCTCCAGCGTCGAGGCGCGCCTCATTTTCGGCCCCCAGTGCAGAAACGGGTGCCGCGTCCCCGGATGCAGGGCATGCAGCGCGCGGGCGACGATCATGAAATTCAGCCCCTTCTCCCCCTCCAGGACAACCGTCCCGTACTTGGGGCCCGCTCGCTGAATCGAGCGCCTGAGCCTCTCGGCCGCCGCGCTCGTTCCCTCGAACCGCCATCCGCCTTGCTCTTCGCGCGCATCGGTGCGAAGCCACCTGATCTCCCGGCGCAGATAACCCTCCTCGCTCAACACCCGTGAGAACTGGAACACTTCCTCGGGATGCACCTCGTCCACGAAAACGGCCCGCGCCCCCGCCTGGATGCTCGAGGGCGTGATGCCCTTGTCCTCGGGGCGCAGAACCGCGGCGAAAGGCTTGCCCGTCTCCGCGATTCTTCGCATCGGAGCCGCCTCTGCGGGGTCGGATGCTCCGTAAAGAATGAAATCGCACCAGTTCATGCGGGCGCGCGCTTTATGGGGGGTATCGAAATACAGCGTCTCCATGCCGATGTTCCGCAAGCCGCCGAGCAAACCCTCTCTTTCCGGCGTGAGGCGGCCTACGAAGAGCGCCTTGGCGCGAGTCGCGTCCTTGTCGATCAAGTTCACCGTCACATGCCCTCAAGACACCCGAAAAACCGGCCCGGTATCCGAAAGGCCGGAAAAAACCACCTTGTCGCCGATCGACGGCTCACTTTCATCATCATCCGCCAGGCGGGCGAGAATCCGCCCCCCCTCTTCCAGTTCAACCAACGCGAGCAGATAAGGCGTCGGCATCCCCCGGGCTCCCATGTGAACCGATGAGAAGCTGTAGACGACTCCCCGCCCGGAGGCCGGCCGCTCCTCCGTCTCGGCGCCGCAATGCCCGCAGCGCTCCGAGTTTTCGAGGTAAATCCGCCCGCATCCGGCGCAAACGAAGGTCTCCATGAGCAATCATCCATCCTTCTGCGCGCTCAGACGGTCGACCTCCGTTCAGGAGGTCGACCCCAGGATGTGCACCGCGCACGTGGCCCCGGAGCCTCCGAGATTGTGGGCCAACCCCACCCCGGCGCCCGGAACCTGGCGGGCGCCCGCCTCTCCGCGCAACTGAAGCGTGAGTTCATGAATCTGCGCCACGCCCGTCGCCCCCACCGGGTGGCCTTTCGACTTCAGGCCGCCGCTGGTGTTGACCGGCATCGCGCCGCCGAGCTTCGTCATCCCCTCGCTCGCGCCGCGGCCTCCCTCGCCTCTGGCGAAAAACCCCAAGTCCTCGAGCGCGATGATCTCGGCCATCGTGAAACAATCGTGGATCTCGGCCAGGTCTACGTCCTCGCGGCTGAGTCCCGCCTGGGAGAAGGCCTCCTCTCCCGCCTTTTGCGTGGCGTAAAACGAGGTGATGTCGCGCTTGTCGGAAAGCGCGGGCGAATCCGAAGCCTGCGCCGACGCGAGGATATCTACCGGCTTTCCATGATGCGCAGATGCCGTTTCGGACGGGCACAGCACGACGGCCGCCGCCCCGTCGCTGATGAGCGAGCAATCGAAAAGACCGAGCGGCTCGGCCACCGGCCTGGCGTCGAGCACCTGGGGGAGCGTCACGTCCTTTTGCATGTGCGCGTTCGGGTTGAGCTTGCCGTGGGCGTGGTTTTTCACCGCCACGTGGGCGATCTCCTCGCGCGTCGTGCCGTGCTCGTGCATGTGGCGTCTGGCGATGAGGCCGAAAAGGGCGGGGAACGTGGAGCCGACGCTCGCCTCCACCGCCACGTCCCCGGCGGCGGCGAGGATGGAGGCCGTCTCGTCCGTCTCGGCGGAAGTCATCTTCTCCACCCCCGCGACGAGGGCGAAATCCACCTGGCCCGAAGCCACGCTCAGCACCCCCTGGCGCATGGCGAGCCCCCCGGAGGCGCAAGCGCCCTCCAGACGGGTGCAGGGCACCGCCCCCAGCCCCGCCGCGTGCGCCACCATGGGCGCCACGTGGTTCTGCCCGACGAAGGCATGGCCGGCGAAATTCCCCAGAAAAAACGCCTCGATTCGCTCGGGCGCGAGACCCGCGTCCTCAAGCGCGTCCCTGCAGGCGATGGCCCCCAGGGCGACGAGGCTCTCCGCCCGTACCCCGAAGGGCGTGATGCCCGCACCTACGATCGACACGCCGCGCACCATTCACCCCCCCGCCGTATTCATACGCGCGATTCGCGCAAATCCAGGAATCTCTTCGCCTTGAAGGTCGTTCTCTCGAAAGAGCCCGCCGGCAAAACCTCCACCTCGGGCGTCACGAGGAGCTCCGTCCCGAGCCTCTTGCGCAACTCATCGCCCAAGCCCGAGTTCGCCTCCCCCCCGACGGCTTCGGCCACGACGACGCAGCGGTCCCGCCCCGTCGACTCGTCCGGGCGCAATTCCACCCGAAACTCGTTGCTGAGGCCCGAGAAACTGCGCACCACTTCCTCCACCTGGATGGGGTAGAACTTCGCCCCCTTGTAGATGACGAGATCGTCGTGCCGCCCGAGAATTCCCCCGGGCGAGCGCAGGTGCGTTCTGCCGCAAGGGCTGGGGGAACTCTCCACGCGCGCGAAATCGTTCGTCCAGTAGCGCAGCATGGGCGTGGCCTCGCGCGTGAGGTGCGTGATGACGAGGATGCCCACCCCGCCCTCGGGCGTCGGCTCTTTCGTCTCGGGGTCGACCACCTCGATGATGTGGTGATCCTCCGCCCAGATGAGGCCCGACTTCGCCGCCGATTCACTCGCGAAGGTCGGCCCGATCTCGCCCAGTCCGTAGTAGTCATAGGCGTCGACGCCGAGGGCGGCCTCGATTCGAGCGCGCGTGGAGGGGTTCTGCGCCCCCGCCTCGCCGCCGAAAGAGCCGATTTTCAGGGGGATCTCACCGGGGTCCACGCCGCTTTCGGTGAGTTTCTCGCCGATGTAGAGGCCGTAGCTCGGCGTGCTCAGAAGCACCGTCGAGCCGATGGTGGTGAGGTAGAGTATCTGCCTTTCGGTCATGGCGGCGCCGATGGGTATCACGAAACAGCCGATCTTCTGCGTGGCGTAGTGCACGCTCATCCCGGCGACCCACAGGCCGTAGCTGAACGCGTTCTGGACGACGTCGCCCGGCCGCACGCCGAAGCTCCACATCGTGCGCGCCGTGAAATCCGCGATGTTCTCGACGTCGTTCTTGCTCCAGATGGTGCTCACGGGAACGCCGGTCGTGCCCGTGGAGGGGTGGAGTTCTCCCCAGGCTTCCGGCGGAGCGACCGTGTACCGCCCGAAGGGCGGATGCGCTTGCTGTTCGTCTCTGAGTTCCTGTTTTGTGACGAAGGGAATTTTTTGCAGATCATCGAGCGCGCGAACCGAATCGGGCCCCACGCCCGCCGCGTCGAGACGCTCGCGGTAGAATCCGGATTCCTGATGGCAGCGGCGCACCTGCCACTTGAGCCGTTCGAGCTGGAGGGAGGCGAGTTCATCGCGCGCCATGCATTCGATGCGCTGATCCCAAAAATCGCCGTTTCCCACCATGGCCGCGGAACCTTCTTGTAGAGAAAAAAGCGAGCGAATCCGTCCCGCACCCCACAACCCGTATTCAATTTGCCGACGAAAATCCCGGAAAGAGACGCTGGAAAAAATAGCACACCGAAAGGTGGCGCGCAAGAAGGTGTTTTTTCAAAAAAACCGCACCGCCGTCCCGCCGGGCGCAGCGCGGAGAGAGATCAAAGGGTGATCGTGGTTCCCGCCGCCTGCGGGTCGTCGAGCGCGCCGAGGAACGCCTCCATCACGCGCGCCGGGGGGGCGCCGCCCTCGATATTCAGCATGAACCCATCCATCAACTCCCGCCTCATCCAGCTCGCGAACACCGCCGCCTCGTCCAAATCCTCCCGGTTCGCCTTCGCGGCCTCGAAGCTCTCCTCCAGAAAAATCTCGCTCACCTTCTCTTCGAGGACGCGAACGGGCGGCTCGCTCTTCTCGAAAGACACTTCATGGGCCAGGAGCCCGTCCTTGATGAAATAACAGTATCTCTCCTCGCGCGTTTGTCCGGGTTCGACGATGACGAGCCTTCTCCTCTCGACGGACGGCCCCGAGAGAGCGTACATCCTCGCCAGATGATGAAGGCGGGCGATATGGCGCCTCAGCCTGCCGGGCGAAAGGCCCTCCTCTCCCCAGGCCTTCTTGAGCAAGGAGAATACGCTCTCGTCCTCTTTCGGGAGACGGCCCTCCAGGATGCCCCGCAAGGCCTCGAACAGTTCCGCGTATTCAGAATCCGGCAACCGGGGCGGTTTTTTGCCGCCCTTGGACCCGCCGCGCTTCCTGGCGTCGCGGTGCGCTTCCGGCGCTTTATGGGGGAGCGGAAAGGCGGCGCAAACGGCCTGCATCAAATCGAGGAGCTGCGCTTTTTTCCGAAACGGGCCGTAGTAGCGGGCGCCGTCGCGAACGAGGCGGGAGGCGAGGGACACCCCGGGCCGGGCGCCGCCCGCCGAAAGTCTCAGAAAACCCCCGCCCGTTACGGCGAGGTTCCCGTTCATGAGGCTGGCTTTCCGCATCGCCCGGAAAGCCTCCACGTTCATGGCCAGTTCGCTTCGCAGCCTCTTCGCCTCCACGCGGCAAACGCCCTTGAGCCTGAGGGCGAACCGGCCGGCGGAGCGATTCCTGGGGTAGAACATATCCCGCACCGTTCGTCGTATGTCGTTGGCCTTGCCCGCGAACACGAGTCTTTCGTCCTTGTCGTAGAGGCGATAAACGCCGCGACCACGGGGGAGGGATTCAATCTCCGCCGGGTCAAGCCGCATCCCCTCCGCCATCGGTGGAGAAACCTCCTCGTCGGGCTGCTGAAACGCGAGCAGGGATTCGAGGCTGTCCAGCCCCAGAAGGCGGCACATCTGCGCGAAGCGGATGAATATCTGCGCCGTCGCCTGCGCGTCGCCCAGGGCGCGATGCCTCCCGTCCTCGGAATCTGAAAGCCCCAGGGCCGCGCTCAACTCTCCGAGGTTGAAGCGCTTCTGGTCCGGCAAAAGCCGGTTCGCCAGCTCGAACGTGCAAAGAACCCGAGGCGAAAAATCGCGCTCAAGATATTCTTCTGCGTAATACTGAAGAAAATGGAGGTCGAAATTCGCGCAATGGGCGACGAACACGCACCCGTCGATGAAATCCAGGAACCCGGGCAGCACCTCCATCAGCCCCGGCTTGTCCGCCACCATGGCGTCGGTGATGCCCGTGAGGCGAACGACGTTCCATGGAATCTCCCGGCCCGGGTTGACCAGGGCGTCCCGGGAATCCACCACCTCGCCTGCGCGCACCTTGACGGCGGCCAGCTCCGTGATCCGGTGCTGGGGGGGCCGCCCGCCCGTGGTCTCGATGTCGACGACGGCGAAGGTGGTGTCGGGAAGATGAGGGCCGGAAAGCAAACGGGCCGCCTCATCCGCGCTCATGAGGCCGCCCGCTCCGTTCGCCGTGCTCCTTTCGAGAAGGGGCCCGAGGATACCGAGCGCCGCCGAATCATCCATCTCTTTGAGGTTCAAGGCGTTGCGGACATATTGAAAGGCGGCTGATCCTTGAATCGCCGCCCGGCTCTCCCGCTTCGTTTCCTGATCCATTTGCCTGCGCTTTTGTGAATACATGGAGCTTGAGTCGTTACTCATGCTCCGAATGTAGCAGAAAGCGCGCGAGGATCATAGCCCGCTACCCGTAAGCTCGTTCACCAGGCGCGCATGTTTTGGTATAACCGGAGGACGTGGTTTTCCCGGGAGGAGAGCAGCCTTGTTCGGAAGCATCGGAATGACGGAGTTGATCGTGATCATGGTGGTCGCCCTGGTCGTCATCGGGCCCAAGCGTCTGCCGGAGCTGGCCCGCACGCTCGGCAAGGCCCTGGGCGACTTCAAGCGCGCCACGTCGGATTTCCAGAACAGCTTCAGCGTGGAGGACGACTACGATCTCGACGTGCTCGATGAGGAAGCAAAGGAAAAGGACAAAAAAACGGGCGCCGAAGAATCAGACGAAGGCGACGCCGACGAAGACCATGACGGAGAAGGAGACGAGGCGGCGGAGCAAATCTCCGAACCGGACCGGACCGAAACGCAAGAACCCACGCCCGAGGCGGGCGACGCCGAGCCTGAGGCCGAGGCCGCCGCCACGGAGAGCGAAGCGGCCGCGGATGAGACCGGGGCCGCGCGAGAGGACGACAAGCAGACGTGAGCGGCGATAGTTCCATGCCCCTCACCGGGCACCTGACGGAATTGCGCAACAGAATCCTCTACATCCTCGGCACGATTCTCGTCGTGTTCGTGGGGGCTTATTATTTCTCGGGCGAACTGCTGACCCTCATGCAGCGCCCCATCGCCGATCAGAAGCTCGTTTTCCTCTCGCCGACCGAGGCCTTTTTCGCGCACATCAAGGTCTCGTTTTTCTGTTCGGTGTTCATCAGCCTTCCCATCATCCTGTTCCAGATCTGGCGCTTCTGCGCCCCGGGGCTGATGGACCGGGAGAAACGCTACATCGTGCCCTTCGTGTTCTTCTCGACGCTGAGCTTCATCGTCGGCGCCCTTTTCTGCTATTTCCTGATTCTGCCTTACGGCCTCGCCTTTCTGCTGAGTTTCGCCACCGAATCCCTGACGCCCCAGATTTCCATAGGCTTCTACATCTCCTTCGCCTTCAAGCTCATCTTCACGTTCGGCCTGGTGTTCGAGGTGCCCATCGTCACCATCCTGCTCGTGCAGATCGGCGTCATCACGCCGGAGTTCCTCTCGAAAAACCGCGGGTACGTCATCGTCGGCGCGTTCGTCCTGTCCGCCCTGCTCACGCCGCCCGACGTGGTGACGCAGGTGTTCCTCGCGGGTCCCGTCATCGTGCTGTTCGAGATCAGCATCATCGTCTCGAAGATCATCATGAAGCGGAAGAAAAAGCGCCGGGAGGAGTGGGAAAAGGAATGGGCGGACGATGAAGACGATGACCCGGATTAGCTCATCGCGAGCGCCCCGCCCCTGGCGGCTGTTGAAAAAGCCCCTGGGTGGAGGAAAACCGACGTCATTCCGGCCTTGAGCCGGAATGACGTCGGTGGTCGATTCCGACCGATGAGGAACTGTTGAAAAACCCTGTTCCAGGGTCGGGCGGACACACAGGTCCGCCCCTACGTTTCGTTTCGCAGAGGTTGGCAGGTCAGACATGTATGTCTGACATATCATGCGACCCGTATTGTGAAGGCGAAAAGGCAGGGCCGCATGATATGCGGCCCCTACGGTGAGATCCCGACCGGCCCGCAAGGGGTTTTTCAACAGCGCCGATGAGGAAGGAATCGACCGAGCGGGCCGGGTTATTCAACACCTCTCCTGGTGGCGAATCCTTCCCGCATACACGAAGGAAAAGGCCCCTTGCGTTCCTCGAATTCTCGCGGCGATACAGTCCCCACCGATAGAATTGTCCGGGCGTCGTACATGGGGTCGTTGAAGAAGCCCCGTCTGCGACCCCCGCAAACCGCCAACGCCTCTTTCCACACCCTGAGTAGCCGCCGAAGGTCAAACGCGACTGAGAAGGGGTTGTTGAAAAACCCATCCCTCTCGCATCAACCACGTTTTACCCGTAGGGGCCGCATATCATGCGGCCCTGCCTTTTTGCCTTCACAATACGGGCCGCATACTATGTCAGACATATATGTCTGACCTACCAACCTCTGCGAAACGAAACGTAGGGGAGGACCTGTGTGTCCGCCCGACCCTGGAACAGGATTTTTCAACAGCCCCTCATCGGTCGGGTTCGCGCCTTCGATACGCGGCTTCGCCGCTACTCAGGATGAAGCAGAGAGGCGGTTTTTCGACAGCCCCGCATACCCGCGCCGGACGAAACCCGCGCGCCATCCGGATGAGCGACGATTCGCCATGAAAGAGGAGACGCGGCGGATTCGCCTCATCATCCGGGGCCGGGTGCAGGGCGTATGGTACCGGGGCGGCGCGCAGGAGGTCGCCCGCGAACTCGGCCTCACCGGATGGGTGAGAAACCTGGCCGACGGGAGCGTGGAACTCGTCGCCGAAGGCGAAGTCTCCGCGCTCGACGCCCTCAAGGGGTGGTGCCGGGAGGGGCCGCCCCTGGCGAGAGTCCACGACGTCTCCGAGGAGCCGTTGACGCCCCGCGGGGCGCCGGCCTCGTTCGAGGTGCGCTGAACGCTAGATGCCCGTAAATCCCGTCCAGAAGATGAGATAGGCGGAAACGGCGTTCAGGTAGTTCGAGATCAGCAGAACCCCCACCAGCAGGAGCATGGCGCTGCTCGCGATTTCGACTCCGTGGAAATAGCGCCTGAACGATTGATGGAACCGGAAGAAATACCCCACGCCCAGGCCGCTCAGGAGGAACGGAACGCCCAGGCCTGCGGAATAGCCCGCCAGCAGAACGACGCCCTGTCCCGCCGTTTGCTGCGTTCCGGCGAACAGGAGGATGCTGCCCAGAATCGGGCCGACGCAGGGCGTCCAGCCGGCGGCGAAGGTGACGCCCACCAGCATGCTGCCGAGCCAGCCTGCGGGCTTGCTCTTGAGCACGATGCGGTTCTCCGAGGAGAGCAGCACGGGCGCGAAGACGGCCACGAAGGCGTACAGAGCGGCGGCGGTGAGCGCCCCGCCCAGCGCGGGGTAGCCCTTTCGCAGGCCCGCCAGCCCCGCCAGGAAAACCAGGGCGGCGAAAGCGCCGCTCGCGCCGGTCGGCTTTTCGGAGAAAAACCGCTGCACCCTGAAGTCGAAGGCCCTGTCGCCGACGTAGAGGCCGAACATGGTGATCAGGATGCCGCCCAGAAGCCTGACGTGGTCCTGATACTCGAAGAGTATCCTGCCCGCGTAGGAGGCGCCGGCGCCCAACAGGACGAAGACGAGAGAAAACCCCGCCACGAAGAACAGGGAGTTCACCAGGATGACGGCTCTCACGCGGGCGGCCTCGCCGCTCTCGCGTATCTCCTCATAGGACAGGCCGGTCAGGTAGGAAAGATAGCTGGGAACCAGCGGGAGGATGCACGGGGAGGCGAAACTCAAAACCCCCGCCGCGAAAGCCAGGCTCAAGGACACGTTTTCCGGGGCCATCGTTTTCCCCTGTCGGAATCGCCGGCGGCCATGGGGGTGATCCGGTTGTTTCACTCCTTCCCGGCGAACCATCTTATCACAACGAAAACGATGGCCGGGACGATATTGCCGGGATGAAGAAAATCCGGATCAGTTTCGACGCATCCCGTCTCCATCGAAGGGATTGTGGATGCATATGGTGTCATCGCGGCTCGGGCCCGTGGAGACGAGCCATACGGGCCTGTCGGTCAACTCTTCGAGACTTTTGATGTAATCCTTCGCCCGGGGAGGCAGTGCGTCATATTCCCGCACGCCCCCGGTGGGGGACATCCAGCCGGGAAATTCCGCATATACGGGTTCGCACCGCTCCAGAATCGAGGTCTCCGCGGGGAAGACCGTGACGCGCTCGCCCTCGTATTCATAGCCCACGCAAACGCGAATCGTCTCCTGGTTGTCGAGCACGTCGAGCTTCGTCACCGCTATCGCGTCCATCCCGGCCACCTGGATGCAGTGGCGGGCCGCCACGGCGTCGAACCACCCGCACCGCCTGGGCCTCCCCGTCGTGGCGCCGAACTCGCCGCCCTCTTCTCTGAGAAGCCCGGCTTCGACCTCTCCCATCTCGGAGGGAAACGGGCCCTGCCCCACCCGCGTGCAATACGCCTTCATGATGCCGAACACCGTGTTCAGCCGCCTGTAGGGCAGGCCCAGGCCGCTCATCGCCCCCCCGACGCCGGTGTTGCTCGACGTCACGAAGGGATAGGTGCCCATGTCCAGGTCGAGGAGGATCCCCTGCGCGCCTTCGAGCAGGATTTTCTTGTTCCCGTTCAAGGCGTCGTTGATCTCCGCGTCCGTGTTGCGCACGTGGGGGCCCAGCGTTTTCCGCACCTGGGAGCACACGTCCAGAACGTGGCCCTCGTCGAGCGCCCTCGTTTCCTCCTCGTTCAGATCGATGCCGCCCAGAAGCCGCTTCTTGATGGCCAGACTGACGCGGATGCGCTCCGTCAATATCTTCTCGTCGAACAGGTCCGAAATCCGAACGCCCAGCCGCGCCGCCTTGTCGGAATAGGCCGGCCCGATGCCCCGGCCCGTCGTGCCGATGCGGTTGACGCCCAGAAGCTCCTCCATGTGGGAGTCGAGAACCTTGTGGTAGGGCATGATGAGGTGCGCGCGCTTGCCGAGGACGAGGTTCTCGCCGATCCCGATGCCCACGGAGCGGAGGTATTCGATCTCCTCCACCAGGGCCAGCGGGTCCACCACGACGCCCGAGCCGATGATGCACTTGACGCCCGCGTGCAGTATGCCGGTCGGTATCAGGTGGAGGATGTACCGGTTTCCCTCGACGACCACGGTATGGCCCGCGTTCGCGCCGCCCTGGTAGCGGGCCACCACGTCCGCCTGGCTCGCCAGCCAGTCGATGACCTTCCCTTTTCCCTCATCGCCCCACTGGCCGCCCAGAATCGCCAAAACGCTCATCGGTCGTCATCCCTTCCGCCCACGCGGGCGAGAATTTCCTCGATCGGATACGCGCCCAGATCCTCCCCGTCCGGCTCGAGCAGCCTGGCGCGGCCTCCCCTCTTCCCGCCGCGCTCGATGACGAGGCATTTCGACACGCCCGACGCCCGCGCGTATTCCAGCGAGCCCGCGAGGTCGCGGCGGATGATGTCGCGCGCCACCCGCCAGCCCCGCGCCCTGAGTTTGCGGGAAAGAACGATGCCCGAGCGCTTCTCTCGCGTGAGGTCGATGACGAGGAAATCCGTTCCGTTCCTGTTCCGCGCCCCTTGCGTCACGAGGGGAAGCATCTGGTTCAGGTCGACGGCGAATCCCGTTCCGAGCGCGTCGTCGCCGTACAGCCCCAGGAGCTTGTCGTAGCGGCCGCCGCCGCACACCGGGTATCCCGAACCCTCGACGAACCCCTCGAATATCACCCCCGTATAGTAGTCGAAATCCTTGAAATCGCACAAATCGAAGATGACCCGCTCGGACAGCCCGTACAACTCCAGGATCCGGAACACCTTCAGCAGTTCGCGAACCGCGCCCCTGGCCGCCGGCGTCCTTATTTTTTCCTCCACGCCCCGGATCACCTCTATCCCGCCGAAACACTCCGGAATCCGCTCGAGCAGCCCGGCGTCCGTCTTCTCGCGCGGGACGCCCCGGAGGAGGCCCGCCACGCCCGAGGAATCGCGCAGGCCTATCGCTTCGAGCAACTCGGCCCTTTGCGCGCCCGCCAGGCCCAGGCCGTTCAGAACCCCGCGCAGGAACGCGCCGTGGCTGAGCGACATGCGGAAGTTGTCCACCCCGTTCGCCCGCAGGCATTCCACGGCGATGGCGATCATCTCGGCGTCGGCTTCCAGGGAGACCAGGCCGATCAGCTCCACGCCCGCCTGCCAGAACTCCCGCTGCAACTCCCCCGCCACGTGGGCGTGGCGAAAGACGTTCGCCGCGTAGGAGAGCCTCAGGGGCCGGGGATGGGCGGCGAGAATCGTGCCGGCCGCCCTCGCGATTTGAGGCGTCATGTCCGCCCGGAGGGCCAGCAGGCCGCCGCTTTCCAGATCGACCATCCGGTAGGTCTGCGCGTCGAGAACCTCCGAACCCGCCCTGGGGACGTAGAACTCGAACGCGGGCGTGAGGAGTTCCCGGAAGCCCCACTGCTCGAACACGCCGAGGAGGCTCTCCTCCACCTCTCTCTTGCGCTTCGCTTCGCCCGGCAGGAAAACGCGCGAACCACCCGGAATGGCCCGCAGGGACGCCGTCTGTCTCATGAAAAGCCCAACCGGACGAGGCAGGCGTCATAGACGTGGGGAATGGCCCGAACGCCCTCCATGACGGGCTCGGGCACCGGGTCGTCGAGTATGAGGACGGCGACGGCCATATCCTGCTGCCACACCCTGCCCAACTGCATCCCGGCGATGTTGATGTTGTGGTTCCCCAGCAGGGTGCCGATCTTGCCGATCATCCCGGGCCGGTCCTCGTTCCGGAATATGAGGAGATAGCCGCGGAGCGCCACGTCGACCGAGTAGTCGTCGATGCGGACGATCCGGGGATCGTTCTTGCGGAGAAAAGTCCCCGCCACGGAGCGCTCGCCCGAGTCGGTCTTCACGCGAAGCTCGATCAGGTCGGTATAGAGGAGGTTCTCCGTCCGGGTCGTCGTCCTCACCTCGATGCCGCGCTCTTTCGCGAGCAGGAGGCCGTTCACCATGTTCACGCGGACGCTGGAGAGGAACCGGCCCAGCATCCCCTTGATGGCCGAGGCGGCCAGCGCCCTCATGGGCATGTCGATGGCGCCGCCGTAGACCACTTCGAGCGTCTGCAGTCCCCCGCCCGCGAGCTGGGCCAGAAAATCGCCGAGGCGGTCGGCCAGGTCCAGGTGGGGGCCGATTTGCTCGAGCACCTCGGGACTTAAGGAAGGCAGGTTCACGGCGTGCCCGACCACGCCTTCGGTCAGGTACGCCACGACCTGCTTCGCCACGCTGACCGCCACGTTCTCCTGCGCCTCCGCCGTCGATGCGCCCAGGTGCGGCGTGCAGACGACGTCCTCGCGCCCGATGAGCGGGTCGTTCGGGTCGGGAGGCTCCTGCTGGTATACGTCCACCGCCACGCCCCCGACCTTTCCGCCGTCGAGCGCCTCGGCCAGCGCCCCCTCGTCTATCAGCCCCCCGCGCGCGCAGTTGATGATGCGGACGCCGTCGCGCATCCGGGCGATTTCCTCTGCGCCGATGAGGTTTCCCGTTTCGGTGTTCTTCGGCACGTGCAGGGTGATGTAGTCGGACCTGGCCAGGAGTTCCTCGAAGTCCACCGGGCTCACCCCGCGCTGGGAGAGCACCTCGGCGGAGATGTAGGGATCGTAGGCGAGGACGTCCATGCCCAGGCTGCGGGCGAACGTCGCCGTCTGCGAACCCACGCGCCCCATGCCGACGACGCCCAGGGTCTTAGAAGACAGCTCGCTGCCCACGAAGCGGCTCCGCTCCCACTTCCCCTGCTTGAGGGAGGAGACGGCGGAGGGAATCTTGCGCGCCAGCGAGAACATCATGGCGACGGTGTGCTCCGCCGTGGTGATGACGTTGCCGTCGGGCGCGTTCACCACCAGGATGCCGCGCACGCTGGCGGCTTCGAGGTCCACGTTGTCCACCCCGATGCCTGCGCGCGCGACCACCTTGAGCGCCTCGCCCGCGCCCAGAAGCTCGTCGTCCACCCGCGTGCCGCTGCGGACGATGAGGGCGTCGGCCGTCTTTGCGGCTTCGAGTATCTCTTCGCGCGCCGCCGAGGTGCGGTCGAGGACTTCAAAGCCCTCCTGGTCCGCGAGTATCTCGTGCGCCCTCGGCGAGAGCGGCTCGGCAATCAGAACGCGAAACGCCCGGCTCATTCGTCGAATACCTCCTGCGCCGCCGCGAGGCCGCGCCCCCCCTCCACCGGAAAGCCCAGTTCGGCGAGGGTGGATTCCAGCGCGCCGACCGCCGTCAGCACGTCGGAGGAATCCACGTACCCCAGGTGGCCGATCCGGAAAATCCTGCCGCTCAGGGCGTCCTGCCCGCCGGCGATGGTCACCCCGTGCGCATCCTGCATTTTTCGGGGAATCGCCTTTCCGTCCACGCCCTCCGGCGCGCAGACGGCGGTGAGCGCCTCGCTCCTCAGGTCTCGGGGGAATATCTCGAGGCCCATCGCCTCGACGGCCGCCCCCGTCGCCCGCGCGAGCCGCGCATGACGCGCGAAGACGTTCTCCAGCCCCTCCTCGCGCATCATGTCGAGCGCGACCGCCAGGCCCGACAGGAGGGAGATGGCCGGCGTCCAGGCGGTGGTGTTCTTCATCTGGCTCTTCCGCTCGATGGCGAGGTCGAAGTAGTACCTCGGCGAGGCGGAGGCCGAAACGGCGCGCCAGGCCCGCTCGCTCAGCCAGACGAAGGCCAGCCCCGGCGGTAGCATCAGCGCCTTCTGGCTCCCCGTGATCACGGCGTCCAGGCCCCATTCCTCGGGCTTGAGGTCGTACACGCCCAGGGCGGTGATGGCGTCCACCGCCACGAGCGTATCGGGCGAGCGCTCGCGCACGAGGCGCGCGACGGCCCCCACGTCGTGCTTGGCGCCGGTGGAGGTTTCGCTCGCCTGCATCAGCAGGGCCTTGTGTCCGCCCCGCGCGAGGCGCGCCTCCAGGACTTCGAGATCGACCGAACGGCCCCATTCCACCTTCACGGCGTCCGCCTCGACCCCGTACGCCGCGCAGATCTCCGTCCAGCGTTCGCCGAACTTGCCGCCCTCGACGACGAGCGCGGAATCGCCCGGGGAGAGCAGGTTGGCCGCCGCCGCCTCCATGCCGCCCGAACCCGACGCGGCGAGGGTGATGACGTCCCCGCTCGTCTGGAAGAGCCATTCGAGGCCGCGCCGCGTCTCCTCGAAGTGCGCCTCGAACTCCCGCGTGCGGTGGTGGATGAGGGGGCGCGCCATGGCTTCGAGCACCCGGTGCGGGACCGGCGTGGGGCCGGGGGCCATGAGATGGTGCTTGTTCATTTTTCGTTCTTTCCCCGATTGTCGTTGCGGACGAACGCGCGGCTGCACCCCAAGGATATACCATCCCCCGCGAAACCCCTCAAGCGGATGCCGTCTGAAAAGCGGGGGCGATGCGTGAAGAAACGAGCGCAAAAGCCGGATTTCGCGCCCCTTTTCGCGAGTATTTATAAGGCCGTTCGCGAACGGCCCTCGCCGAAGAAAGCGGGCGCTTCGCGAACCGCCCCTGCGGGAAAATCGCGGGGAAGGCGGAAGGCAGGAAGACAATGCCTTTCGTAGGTCGGACATATATGTCCGACATATCATGCGACCCTGATTTTTCGCCCCTCCGGCAACGGGCCGCATACTATGCGGCCCCTACGGGTGAAAACCCGATTGGCGCGGGAGGGGAGCCCGATCATCGAATTGTTCACCGTCATTCCGGCGGCATCGCCGTTTCCGTAGGTCGGACATATATGTCCGACATATCATGCGACCCGGCCTTTTTCGCCGCCCCTGGACGCGGGCCGCATGATATGCGGCCCCTACAGTCGTCATTCGAGGGGGCGCACGGGAACCGCGACGGGGCCGTTGAAAAAACCCCCTGCCGGTCGGGACCCCACCGTAGGTCAGACATATATGTCTGACATGATATGCGGCCCCTGCGGGAAAATCGCGGGGGCGGCGCGGAAGGCGGAAGACAATGCCTTTCGTAGGTCGGACATATATGTCCGACATATCATGCGACCCTGATTTTTCGCCCCTCCGGCAACGGGCCGCATGATATGCGGCCCCTACAGTCGTCATTCGAGGGGGCGCACGGGAACCGCGACGGGGCCGTTGAAAAAACCCCCTGCCGGTCGGGACCCCACCGTAGGCCAGACATATATGTCTGACATGATATGCGGCCCCTGCGGGAAAATCGCGGGGACGGCGCGGAAGGCGGGAAGACAATGCCTTTCGTAGGTCGGACATATATGTCCGACATATCATGCGGCCCGGCCTTTTTTCGCCGCCCGGACGCGGGCCGCATGATATGCGGCCCCTACAAAAACCAACCCCGCGGATATCCACCCACAAAAAAACCGGGGGGCCGAAGCCCCCCGGTCGGTTTCGCGTCAGGATGGGACGCGAACGTCCTTCATGCGGCTAGAAGATGTGGCGAATCGTCCAGCCTGCCGCCCAACCATCGTCGGGAGTGTCGGCGTCGGCGGCCTTGCCGTAGTCGCCTCGCATGAGCATGGCGGCCACAGCCCTGAGCTCCAGGTTCGAGTGGATCTTCCACTTGAGGGCGACGTTCAGCTCGGTGCCGAAGTCCTTCGCGTCGTCCGTGCCGGCATCCATGGAACTCTCGGCGGCGCTGTAGAGGGATACGCCGCCGCCCAGCGTCAGGGTCTTGGAGACCTTGTAGTCGGCCAGGCCCTCGATCACGACCGCGCCGTTCATGCGGCTTTGCAGGGCGACGTCACGGATGTTGTTCCCGAACGTCGTCCAGCGGCGCGAACTCATGATGTGACTGCCGATGAACCAGCCGGAGCCGCCCAGCTGAGGCGTTTTGAACCTGCCTTCTTCGTTGTCGCCGGCGGTGTCGTCGCCGGAGAGCATGGTGAGGTTGCCCATGAGCTTCAGCTTGCCGAAGCTGGCGGAAGTCCGCAGCAGGAGCGCCCAGGCCGAGAGCTCGGTGCTGTCGTCGATATCGCCGCTCTGGAAGACGCCCGAGGCGTTGATGTTCAGCATGCCGGCCTTGGTCTTGGCGTGGAGGCCGAGGAAGCTGTAGTTGTAGCCGTTGTCCTTCCCGCTTCTGGAGTTGGCCGCCCAAGGCGTGAGCGTGAGGGTGGGGGCCACCTTGATGGAGAGGCCGCCGTAGTAGTCCGACAGGTCGGCGTTGGCGGAACTGCCGTCTTCCGCCGCCTTGGTGTGGAACAGGCTGAGCGAGACGTTCTTGCTGAGTTTGCCGTAGACCGCGACGCCCGGCTCACGATGGCGGCCGCCGCTGTCGTAGATTTCCTTGTCCGGCGAGAAGTAGTCCGTCCGGCCCCAGCGCATGCGCAGCGCGCTGCCCGGAATGGCGTAGTCGATCACCCAGCGGTTGACGCCCACGGTCTGCCGTCCGGCAGAGGTGAAGCCGCCGTTCGCGCTCTGGAACTCGGGCTCCCACACCGCCGTTACGGCGCCGCTCTTCATCGTGAAGCGCGGGCGGATGAGCGCGTCCAGATAGGCCTCTTTGTCGTCCGCGTCGTCGTTGCCGTCCTTGTTGACGTTTTCGCTGGAGCCGCGCACCCGGAAGAAGCCGCTGAACTTGAAGTCGGCCGCGTAGGAAGGCGCGGTGAACGCCACGAGCAGCGTCAGCGCGAATAAAGCTAGCAGAAGTTTCTTCATTGTGTATTTCTCCTCACTGGAGGTTGAAAAAATGTTGCCGCGTTCCTTCGTGTTCGATGTCCTTGATTTCATTCGCGTTTCTTTTTGCTTCCATTGCAGGGCTTCTCGCTCTCCGGTTACCCCCTCTCTTGCAATGTCGCCCTGCGCATCGAGAAATATTTATCAACCGAACCGGATAAAAACCGGTTGCGCAAACACTCTTCCGGCCTGCGAAAATGGCCGCGCCATTCCGTCTTTCTCCAAAGAATAGAGAAGACGGCGCTCTTTGTCAACCGGCAATCCCGGTCGAAACCCCGAAAACCATTGCCGCGCGATTCGCATCCTACACCGGATTCGAAGACGGAAGCAACCCCTCAAGGGGTTCAATATCAAATTCTTGCAGGAATCTCCCCGCCGGAGCCAAGGGGCTGGGAGTTCCCCGCTCCGTCCGCTTCCCGGGGGCGAAGAAAAATTTTCCGCGCGCGCCCCCGCCCGGTCCCCGAAAATGCGCCTTGCGCCCATGAAACCTCCGGGCTATATTCGTCCATGCAGACTCGAGGCCGGACGCCCGCCGTCCGGCGTGGGCTCCATCCGCCGGGGTCGCCGGTTCGGGCGTGAAAAACAGGGGGAAGAAGGCATGACGATTGAATCGTGGGCCCTGCTGTTCCAGGGGCTGGCCCTCATCCCCGCCTACGGGGGGATGCTCCTCATCTGGCACGGCATCCGCGTCATGTCGAAAAACGCCGAGATGCGGGCGGCGGACTCCGAACGCAAGCACGAGGAAGTGATGAGCGAATCCGCGCGCAGGCATGAGGAAGTAATGAGCGAATCCGTTCGCAGGCACGAGGAAGCAATGCGCAACCACGATAAGAGCATGGCGGCCTTGCGTGAACTCATCGAGGGGCAGGCCGAAAGCCGTCTGGCATTGCGCGAACTCATCGAGCGCACGGGGCGATAGATTTGACCGTGAAAACCGGAGGGGCGAAAGCATGACGATTGAAGCGTGGGCCCTGCTGTTCCAGGGGCTGACCCTCATCCCCGCCTACGGGGGGATGCTTCTCATCTGGCACGGCATCCGCGTCATGTCGAAAAACGCCGAGATGCGGGCGACGGATTCGGAACGCAAGCACGAGGAAGCAATGCGCAACCACGATGAAAGCATGACGGCCTTGCGTGAACTCATCGAGGGGCAGGCCGAAAGCCGGCAGGCCTTGCGCGAACTCATCAAGCGCACGGGCAGGTAGAATCGCCTGAAAACCGGGGCGACTCGCCGCGGGCCGTTGAAAAAGCCCTCCTGACAGGGTAAAGGCAACCCCCCCTACCCCCCTTGTCAGGGGGGTAAAAAAAACAACGCCTCTCGTCGGGGGGGGAGTAAATTCAAATCCCCCCTTGACGGTGTTGTTGAAAAACCTATCCCTCTCGCATCAACCACGTTTTACCCGTAGGTCGGACATATATGTCCGACATAGTATGCGGCCCGCATTGTGAAGGCGAAAAGGCAGGGCCGCATGATATGCGGCCCCTACACACTTCCTTCTCCGGCTTTCTCAACAGCCCCATACACGCGCCTTGCGCCCATGGAACCCCCGGGCTATATTCGTTCACGTCAATCGGAGGAAGGCGGATGCCCGCATTCGAGGCGCTCCGCGCATCCAATCAATGCCGGGAGATTTCCAACTTGCGGAGGGAAGTCTCCAGCCTACGCAAAGAAATTTCCGATTTGAAATCGACAATACGCCGATCCGAGCAGGAGGCGGATATGCGCCGATTCGCATGGTGTGTGAGCCTAGGGGTATCCGGCTCGATCGTCGCCCTGGTCAAGCTCCTGCCGTGAGTCGGACCGGCGCCTCCCCGCCTTCACGGTAACGAACGCTATTCCCTGATCCTGTACAAGAAAACCCGGCTTTTCGTACCCTTCAACAACCCCGAGTCCGCCGCCGCCACGACGAGGTCGTCGGAACCGTCGTTGTCCGCGTCGCCGAAGGCGAAATCCACGACTCCCCGGCCCAGTTTTCTGGAGCGCCAAGTCTCGGCCAGACCGCCGCCGTCCCACACCAGGCTCGCTATCTGCCCCCCCGAAACGCCCAGGCCCGGCGCGATGGCGGCGGCGTACTCGTTGCGGATCACCAGCACCTCGTCCACCCCGTCCCTGTCCACGTCTTCGACCAGCACGCGCGAGCGTATGGGGAGGTCCGGCGTGTGCGCCCCGTCGCCCGTGGTCTCGGCCCTGGCCTCGGAGAAGAACTTATGGACGGGCGCGCCGTATTTTTCCGAACTGGAGTAGATGCTTTGCCCGCTCCTCGAGAACACCCTCAGCCTGTCGTCCTCGCCCACCTCGACCACCTCCAGCGCGCCGTCCCCGTTGACGTCCCAAAGGCCGAAGCCGAGAATCGTCAAGTCGGGCGGAAGCTGATAGGGGGCGGCGGGCGCGAGTTTCCCGCCCGACCAGCGATAGCTGCGGATGGGGCCTTCGAAAGCCCTGTCGATCCCCTCGCTCTGGCCCAGGAGCAGGTAGGCTTCCGAATCGGGCATCTTCGCGCCCCTCTCGGGCCGCCGGACGCGAAGGAGGCGGTAGAATGTCCTGTCGTTGCGGACGAGGGTCGTGAACTTGCCGCCCTTGAACTGCAGGATCATCGAGAACAACTCGTTCGAGCGGTAGGAGGCGAGGTAGAACTCGGGCGCGCCGTCTCCGTTCATGTCGGCGACGTCGAGCCAGCGGAAATCGTTCGCCGGCCCCCCGTCGAAGCGGGCGACCTCGCGCATGCGCCTCTCCCCGAAGCGGTAGACGGTGAGACGGGTCGGCGTGATGAGGACGACCTCGTTCTTCCCGTCGCCGTCCACGTCCGAGACGGACATCCCCCGGACGGCGACCTTGTCGAAAAGATAGCTCTTCACGCCGCCGGCCCCGCCGGGCGCGCCCTCTCGGGCGAGCACGAAGCTCTCGTTCGCGGGTCCCGCGCGCCCCCCGCCCGCGCCGCGCTTGAGCGCCTGTTCCCTGAGCGGGCCCTGCTCGAAGGGCAACTCGTCCGCAATCGCCACGGCCCGGAAGAGTTCCTTCTTCGTGGTGAGGGACAAGAGACGGGTGGAGAGAACCTTCTTCCCCCGGACTTCGCGCAGTTCGTTCTCGAGGGCCATGTCGCCCCGCACCTGGTTGCGCAGGCGGATGGGGTTCTCGTTTTTCAGGATTTCATCGGTGGCGATGCCCGTCTCGAGCAGCCACACGTGGAGCCTGTCCACGTCGTAGACGTCGAAGCGCCCGCTCCCGAGGAGTTGGCGCCCGAGTTCCCTCGTGAGCGTCTCCATGCTGACGGACTCTTCCGTCCGGTTCACGAAGGGCAGCACCGCCAGGCGGATCTTCGAGGCGGACATGCGCACCGTGTCCTTCACGCGCGGGGAAAGCCGCCCGCCGGGCGCCAGGCGCGCCAGACGGGCGATGGAGAATTTCTCCCGCACCTCGACGACCTCGACCTCGCCTATCTCCTCTTCCAGCCTGCCGAGGACGACGCCCGTCGTCGGGTGGCGGAACGGCGCGCCCTCGCGGTAGACGCCCAGCCTGGCGCCCTTGACCACCTCGTCCTTCTCGCCGAAGCTCAGGTAGAGGTCCGCTCCCCGGACGGCGACCACCGCGCCGCGCAGGTTCGGGAACCTCCCGCGCAGCTTGTCGCTGATGAGGCCCAGGGCCTTGCGGTAATCGTTCTCCTGGGCGTGAATCCCGCCTCCGGGCGCGCCGAGGAGAACCGCGAAAGCGGACAGGACGAGCAGCGCCTTCTTGACGACGTGCGAAAACATATCAAATCCTCATGCGCAGAGATGCGCTCTCAAGAGACCCGGGGCGCGGCTTCGGACGATCAATCGGCCGTCGTTCGACATCGAAGACGGAAAGCCGCGACCACCCCCAAATATACCGCGTAAGAGGCAGAAAGCAAGTTTCTCCCGCCCATCGCGAAAAGCCTTCGGGGGTTGTGTTGAAACAGCCTCCTGACAGGGTAAAGGCAACCCCCTTGAAGGGGAAACCCCATAAAGGCACCCCCCTACCCCCCCCCCGCCTCATCCTTCGATACGCGGCTTCGCCGCTACTCAGGATGAGGGTGCAGGTCGGACATATATGTCCGACATATCATGCGACCCGGCCTTTTCTCGCCCCTCCGCAACGGGCCGCATGATATGCGGCCCCTACAGGGGAGCCGGCGCAGGAACAGGCCCTTGGCTGAGGAACAGGGCGGTTCGCGAACCGCCCCGGCGGAGAAATCGTAGCCGGACAGGCCCTTGGCCTGTTCGGGGTCTCCGCGCCCGCCCGGCCCGCTATTGACAAGCCAAACCCGCGCATGTAGATCGCTCTTCGCCATTATCCGCTACGCCCGTAGGCGGGCGCGTATTTCAAGGCCCCTCACGGGACTCACCCGTGGGGGGCCTATCCACCTGAAAACAGCAGTCCTTATCGATGGCGGCCATCTTCGCGTTCTTGCCCGGCGAGCCGGGTATCGTTACGATCCGGATTACATTGAGGCCGTTGCCCACGCTTGTGTCATCCCTGATGAAATTTTGCTCCGTGTTCTTTACTATGACTGCGCTCCTTACCAAGGCAGCCCCAAGCTGCCGGTCTCGGGTAAACCCGCCAATTTCCGCGGATCGGACGAATGGCTCAAAGCCCCCGCCGCCAGACCTTGCTTCGCCGTCCGCCTCGGCGCCCTGAAGTTCCGGGGCTTCGTGCCGAAGAAGACGCCCCTCGTCCGGGGCGCTCTTTCCGATCAAGACTTCAAGCCTCGATTCGAGCAGAAGGGGGTCGATATGCGAATCGGTCTCGACATCGCCACCTACGCAACCAACCGGTCGGTAGAACGGATTATTCTGATCAGCGGAGACACCGACTGTTTGCCGGCCTTGAAGTTCGCCCGCATTGCCGGCCTCCAGATCGTGCTCGTTCAATTTCCGCAACAACAGTTCGCGCAAGAATTACTTTGGCACTCGGACTTCCAAAGACAAGTCAAGTGGCCTGAACAACAATAGAAAGGCATTGAACGAGGCCTGTTCCGGGGTCGGGCTGACACACGGATCCGCCCCTGTAGTCGTCATCCAGGATGGTATTGCAGGCGGCGATTCCTCCCGCATCGGTCGAAATCGACCTCCCTCTCCGGTCGGAACCGACTCCTCGGGAGCGCCCCACACATATCATGCGGCACGGCCTTTTCCGCCCCTCCGACGACGCGCCGCGCATTTCCCCGCATTTCGCGTCATGGGCGAGGCGGCGGCGCGTGGCAGGATCGCCCTCCGATACCGTGGGCCGTCCGTTTCCGAAAAACGGGCGAATTCCCGTACAATAAGATAAATTCGGATAAAATTGGATAAATAAAGATAAATTTATTGAGGCCAAATAGCTGAAAATAAAGGCGTTCAGTCGTTTTTGCACGAAACGGCGCATGAGGGAAGGGATCGCGCCGAAAAGGCGTCCGCCTCTTTTTTGACGAAAACGTCCACCCGCCGGCGCGCCTCGTCAGAGCCGGGATAATCGGCCCGAAAGCCCGCGCGCAGGCGCCCCGTCCGCGCGGCGAACCCGGCCCGCAAGGGGTCTTCAAAAACGTCGAAACGCGGGGCGCGGCTCAACTCAGGGCCGGGCGAGTCCCAGCTCCCTCATGAGCCTCGGGTGAAGCGGCGCGCCGAATTTCTCCGCCTCTCTCGCGTGTTTTCGGGCGCCGGCGCGGTCGCCCTCCAGGTACAGGGCCAGCGCCAGATTGTGATGGACGCCTCCGTGGCCGGGCTCGATCTTGAGCGCCGCCCTGAACTGCGCCGCCGCCAGCCGCCTCAAGCCCGCCTTGAGATAGAGCGTTCCCAGGTTGAAGCGCGCCTCCGCCAGCGCGGGTTTGAGGCTTACCGCCCGCTCGAAGCGCGGCCTCGCCAGATCGCCGCGACCGGCGCCCATATAGAGCGCCCCCAGCGCCAGGTGCGCCTCCGCGTTCGCGTCGTTCAGCCGCAGGGCGCGCTTCAGGGAAACCTCGGCGGCGGGCGCATCGCCGCTTTGCATCTGCGCTATGCCTAAATCCACCCAGGCGTAGTCGTAGACGGGATAGATGGCGACGGATTTCCTGAGCGGCGCGATGGCCTCGCGGAACCTGTTCCGGTCGATCAGGGCCTGCCCGTACACCCGGAGCGCGCGGGCGCTGTCGGGCGACACCTCCGCCGTTCGCCGCCAGAAACGAAGCGCGTCGCCCCACTCGTGGTTCCGCTTGAGCGTCAGCGCGCCGAAGAGCAGGCAGGCGGCTGCGAGCAGCGCCGCGCCGGTCCGCCAATCCTTTTCGGCGAGCAAGACGCCCACAGTAGGTACTACGGCGATCAGAAATCCCGCCGAGGGGATGTACATCACGCGCTCCGCCATGATGGTGCCCATGGGGATCAGCAGGTTGCTCACGGGCAGGTACGCGCCGATGAAAACGGCCAGACCGAAGGCGACCCACGGCATGGTCTTTCTCAAGCGCCAGGCGGCGTATAACCACGCCAGAAACATCAAGCCCCCCGCCGCCGCCCAGAGCGCGGCTTCGGCGCCTTCCACCGGAATCTGCGCGAAGGAATAATCCATGCTCAAGGGCCACGGCCAGACCAGGAGTTTGAAATAGCGGCCCAGAACGCCGACGGCGACGAAAATCCGCTCTCCGGCCGGCATCAGCGCCAGGACGTTGTCGAGCTTCGACGGCGGGTAGGGGCGCGCCAGCATCCCCAAAGCCGCGTATCGCATCCAAAGATAGACGATGAGCACGAGGACGAGCGCGAAGACGGCGATGAGCGTGCGCCCGAGAGGCGGGCGCTCGGCCTCTCCCGACGCATACCGGCCCCAGAGCCGCCACAACAAGACGCTGAACAGCAGGGCGACGCCGACTTCCTTGGAGAGCAGCGCGAAAAGACAAAGCGCGCACGCGAGGCCGACGGGCGCGAGCACGCCTCGATACGGGAGGCCTCCATCGCCTCCCCTCTCGCGGCTCCCCTGCGCAACGCCCGGTTTCGCCCCCGGCAGCGCGACGCCCATCAACAGGCCCAATCCCCCGAACACGCCGACGGCGGCCATCAGGTCGGCGCGCGCGACGACGGCGTTCACCGCTTCGGTATGGACCGGGTGGAGGGCGAACAGCAGGGAAACGGCCCCCGCCGCGTTGCGCGAAAGCCCGAAGCGGATGCACAGCCAGAACAGCGCGAGCGAGGCGAGGGCGTGAAGCAAGGCGTTGACGATTCTGTAACCCAGCGGATTCAGGCCGCCGAGCGCGTGGTTCAGCGCGAACGAGGCGATTGTGAGGGGCCGATAGAGGCGGTCTCTTCCCTCGTTCGTCTCGAGCACGGCCCAGTAGTCGCGCCGGAACGCTTCCAGCAGGCGGCCGCTCTCGCGGACGAGCGGATTCTCGCCGATGATGGCGACGTCGTCGTGCAGGAACGGGTTCGAAAACGCGCCCGCGAAGATGAGAAACGCGGATCCTGCGACGGCGCAGGCCCAACCCCATTTCACGAGCGAGCGCATGCGTCCTCTCTCATCCGTTGCCTGAACTATCGGGTTTCCCGCCAAGGCGCCGGCAGCCGCCCGGAAAAGAACGGCTGCCGCATGGAAAGGCTCCCGGTATGCGGCCCGGCTCAAGTAATTTCAGGGACATCCGAATCATCATGCCGCATCATGACAACAAAACCTCCGCCCCGCCAGCAGAAACGTCGATAAAATCGTCCATCTCGTCCGCTTTTCCTTTTGACTCCCGGCGAAACGACTGCTAGTCTTTTCACTTACGAGTTCGCTGGGGGTGCCTTGCAGGCTGAGAACAAACCCTTCGAACCTGAACCGGTTAGCGCCGGCGTAGGGAAGCGACAGGTCTTCCAAATCCTCCGGTTTCCCTTCGCCGACATGTGAATAAAGAGGGTTCATCCCAGGGGAAAGCTTCATCCTTCTCCGACATGAAGCAGGTGGACTCTCATCCGAATACGACGCATCTCAGAGGAGTCGGGAGAGATGGCACACTCGAACGGAAAAACGAACGACGGAACTGAGGCCAAGCTCAGCCTCATCCAGGCGAACGGAAACGCCACGAACGGCGACGCCTCGTTCCCCGCCTCTCGAAAGGTCTACGTCGAAGGACGCAGCGACGTGCGCGTGCCCATGCGGGAGATATCCCTCTCGGGCGGCGAACCGCCGCTCCGGGTGTACGACACGAGCGGCCCCGAGGGCGAGGACATCCACAAGGGGCTGCCCAGACTGCGCGACGCCTGGATTCGCGCGCGCGGTGCATACGACGAGACGGAGCCCTCCTACGTCCCGGTGCCGGGCCATTCGGACCCCGACATTCCGATGCCGCCCCCCCGGAAAGTGCTCAGGGGCCGCGGCAACGTGACCCAGATGCACTACGCGAAAAAAGGCGACATTACGCCCGAGATGGAGTTCATCGCCATCCGCGAGAATCTGGAGCCCGAATACGTGCGCGACGAAGTGGCCCGAGGCCGCGCCATCATCCCGGCCAACGTCAACCATCCCGAGAGCGAGCCCATGAGCATCGGGCGCAACTTCCTGGTGAAGATCAACGCGAACATCGGTAATTCCGCCGTTTCGAGCTCCATCGAGGAAGAGGTCGAGAAAATGACCTGGGCCACCAAATGGGGCGCCGACACCGTGATGGATCTCTCCACCGGGAAGAACATCCACGAGACGCGCGAGTGGATCATCAGGAACTCCCCCGTTCCCATCGGCACGGTGCCGATCTATCAGGCGCTGGAAAAAGTGAACGGCGTCGCGGAGGATCTGACCTGGGATATCTACCGCGACACGCTGATCGAACAGGCCGAGCAGGGGGTGGACTATTTCACCATCCACGCGGGCGTGCTCCTGCGCTACGTGCCGCTCACCGCCAAGCGGGTGACGGGCATCGTCTCACGGGGCGGCTCCATCATGGCGAAATGGTGCCTCGCCCATCACCAGGAGAGCTTCCTCTACACGCGCTTCGACGAGATTTGCGAGATCATGAAGGCCTACGACGTCTCCTTCTCTCTCGGCGACGGCCTGAGGCCGGGCGCGCTCGCCGACGCGAACGACGAGGCGCAATTCGCCGAACTCGAAACCCTGGGCGAGTTGACGCTCAAGGCCTGGGAGCACGACTGCCAGGTGATGATAGAAGGTCCCGGCCACGTACCGATGCACCTGATCAAGGAGAACATGGACAAACAACTCGAAATCTGCCACGAGGCGCCCTTCTACACCCTGGGGCCGCTGACGACGGACATCGCTCCCGGATACGACCACATCACCAGCGGCATCGGCGCCGCGATGATCGGGTGGTTCGGAACCGCCATGCTCTGCTACGTCACGCCCAAGGAACACCTGGGACTGCCCAATAAAAAAGACGTCCGCGAGGGCGTCATCACCTATAAAATCGCGGCCCACGCGGCGGACCTCGCCAAGGGCCACCCCGGCGCGCGGGAGCGCGACGACGCGCTCTCCAAGGCGCGCTTCGAGTTCCGCTGGGAGGATCAGTTCAACCTTTCGCTCGACCCCGAAACAGCGCGCGAGTACCACGACGAAACCCTGCCCGCCGATGGCGCGAAGGTGGCCCATTTCTGCTCGATGTGCGGCCCCAAGTTCTGCTCGATGAAGATCACGCAGGAAGTCCGCGAGTACGCCGCCAAACAGGGTCTGGCAGAGCAGGCCGCCCTGGAAGAAGGCATGAAGGAAAAAGCGAGCGAATTCAAGGAGGGCGGCTCCGAGATTTACGTGAAGGAAGGCTGATTCGCTTATACAAACAACCCGAACCAAACCCCGCTTGGGTTAAAACCCAGGCGGGGTTTTTGTTTTCATTCGAAAATCAACACAAGACTTTGGCGCCGAATTGATGATAAATTTCTCTTATCGGACCAAGTCGAGGGGAGCCGTCATGTCGCTGAGAATGGGCGTTTGGGCGCCGGTGTGGGGCACGTTTCTGGGGCGTGTCGAAAAGCCCGAGACGGTGAAGGAGGCCTCCTTCGAGCACAACGCGCGCTACATCCGGCGCGCGGAAGCGTTGGGCTTCGAGAGCACCCTGCTGCTGGACAGGAGCCTCAACAGCATCAAGGGCGTGGGCGCGCCGGTTCTGGAGGCCTGGATCACGGCGGCGGCGCTCGCGCCCATCACGGAGAAAATCGAGCTCATCGTCGCCGCCAAGAGCGCCTACCGCCACCCATCGCTCGTCGCCCAGATGGGGGCGAACATCGACTGCATCAGCGGGGGGCGCTTCGCCATCAACATCGTCTCGGGCTGGTGGGGGCAGGAAAACGAGATGGCGGGCATCCCCTTCCCGCCGCACGATGAACGCTACGATCTGTCCGAAGAAGTCATGCGCATCCTCAAATCCTACTGGACGAAGGAGCGCTTCAGCTTCAAGGGCAGGTATTTCCAGATTACCGACGGCGTCACCGCGCCCAAACCCGTCCGAAAGCCCTGGCCCACGTTTTATTTCGGGGGCGAATCGACCGCCGCCGTGAAGCTGGCCGGCAAGGCCGCGGACGTTTTCCTGTTCAACGGCCGTTCACTCGCAGAAGCGCGGGAGTTGATGGCCGCCGTGAACCATGAAGCGGAAGCAAATGACAGAACCATCCGCCACGGGATGAGCTCGTTCATCGTCTGCCGCGATACGGACGAGGAGGCCCGGTCGGAACTCGATCGCCTTTTCTCGCTCATCACCGAAACGCCCAGGCTCAAGGGCGTCGACAAGGCCGCCCAGCACAAGAAAACGAGCGCGAGAGGAGGCGGCGTGGGCTCGAACGGCGGCACGGCGACGGGCCTCGTCGGCTCGCCTGAAACCATCGCCGAGCGCATCATGGCGTTTCACGAGGCGGGTGTGGAGTTGTTCCTCCTCCAGTTCCATCCCATGTTCGAGGAGATGGAGCGCTTCGCGTCTGAGGTCATGCCGCTTTTGCCCCTGGGCGAGAAGGCGCCCGAGGCGGGGAAGGTCTAGTTCCCGTTCACTCCAGCGATACGCGCGCGCCCAGCCCGAAGCCGTTTCTGAGAAACCAGCCCTGGTTCACCTCCAGCACCCGGCGAACCTTGTTTCGCGAGCGATAGGAGGGAATCCGCGTCCCCGGCCTGTGGGGCTGCAAGTGGATGATTTCCAACACCTTTCCGTTCTTGTCGATGAAGGCGAGCGAAAGCGGAATCAGCGTGTTCTTCATCCAGAAAAAGCGCCTCGCATCATCCTTGTAAACGAAGAGCATACCGGCGTTTTCGGCCAGCCGCTCCCGGCCCATGAGGCCCTGCGCGCGGGTGAGGGCGTCAGCGGCGATCTCGACCGAGAGCCTGGCCTCGCGCCCCTCCTGGGTGACCCGCGCCACTCCCTTTTCGAACGTCTGGGCGGCGGCGGATGAGGGCGCGAGCAACGCCCATGCGAGCGCCGCGGCGCGGGCAAAGCCGATCCTTGAAATCGATCTCACGGATAACCTCATATGGAACAGCTACTTAAAGGGACACGCGAGGAGCGCCGCCCGGAGAAATTCGACCCCGCATTTCCCCGCATTTGCCGTCATCGCCGGCGCAGCGGACTATGGCAGAATTCTCCCGTGCTGCGCTCCGGCGGCGGCGTTTCCCAAGAAATAAATCCTCATTTATTTGTCGAAAAACATCGTGAATTTATCCAATTTTATACAATTTCATCCAATTTTTCAGAAATTCGTTTCCCGGTTCGACAACCCTCGCGCAGCGCCGCCATACCCGGCCCGCAGCCTCGCCGCCGCGGGCGAATGCGGGAAAACGCGCGCCCGGTTCCGGGCGAAGCGGGAGGATTCGACCCGCCCGGGACAGGAGGCCGCCCGAGCCTCGCGGGAACGCCCCCCGCGCCTGCCGCTCCAGGGGTTGTTGAAAAACCCCTCCTCGCTCGGAATTGACCACCGCCGTCATTCCGGCGAAAGCCGGAATCCATTTTCAAGCAGAATGACAATACTTCGGCTTTTCATCTCCTCGTCATTGGCGGGAGCCAATCAGGAAAAAACAAAGGCAAAACAAACAAATGGATTCCGGCTTTCGCCGGAATGACGAACAAAACCGAACCGCCTCGAAAGGACAGGCCGCGACCTCGAAAAGGCGAAAGGGCCTGTCCGCTACGCACCCCCTCCCCGGTTGGTTCCATTCACCAAATCACGAAAACGGGCTTTTTCAACAACCCCCTCCAGGGCGGGTAGAGCGGTCCGCTTCCACGGCAAGTTCGGCCTCGCTCCTCATTCCGGCGCATGTCGAAACAGCGGCAACCCCGAAGTTCCCTCATGGTTTCCCGCGCTTGTCCCTGCCCCGGGTCGCCGCCCGTCAGGACAAGCGCGGCGCGGTGGCCCGTCCCGGCGGCCGGGACGCAAGATTCGCCGGGCGGCGCGGGGGCGCCGGACTTCCCGAAGAGGGGAGTTCGACCGTTGCCGCCCTTGCGATGAGAAAACTCCGGGCGGCAAGAATTGAATCTCGCCGCTGCGTCAGGATGGAGAATGACGAGGCTTCGCAGGGCCGGGACGGTTTGGGCCGCGCGCGTTCGCATCAAAACCCGTTCAATGGGAGAATACCTCACCAAAGTCTCACGGAACTCGCGAAAGGGCCGGAAGCGGCGCCTGAACCCCCGGGCGGGCGTCCCGATTCGGGCGCGCGGCGGTGGGGCATCCACCGGGGTTCGGCGGGCGCGCTCCCGAAGCCCCCGCTCATTCATCCCGCCGCGGACAGGGAGGAACCACAATGGCCGGAGACCATCATCACTTCATGGGGCTGGCGCTCGGGGAATCGCGTCTTGCGCTCGAGGCGGGGAACCCGCCCGTCGGCTCGATCATCGTCAGGGACGGAGAGGTGATCGGCAGGGGGCAGAACCGCGCCGTCTCCCGCAACGACCCCACCTGCCACGGCGAGACCGACGCCATCCGGAACGCATGCCGGGCGCTGGGCGCTCCCGATCTCCCCGGCTCGACGCTCTACACGGCGATGGAGCCCTGCCCGATGTGCTGCTGGGCCATCGTCCTGGCGAAGGTCGAAACGCTCGTCCTGGGCGCGCGCCACGCGGAAATGGGGCGAACCGACTACGGCGACTATTCCGTCGAGAAACTCCTGGACATGGGGAACCAGACCGTCGAGCTCGTCACGGGGGTCCGGGTGGCCGAATGCGAGGCGCTCCGGCGCAGCTGGTCGGGGTGGGTGGAGCCCGAAGCGTAGCCTTCGAGCGAAAACGAGGCTGTTGAAAAAGTCCTGTGGAGTGAATTTAGTTGCACGCACGCTTTTGAAATTCACTCCCCCCTCAAGGGGGGAGTGGTTCTTCTCTCTCATCTGTTGATTCCAAACGCCGAACCATGAAATCGGGACTTTTTCAACAACCCCAAAACGAGGAGAAAATTCATGAGCCGCTGGATACAGGAACTGACCTGGCCGGACGTGGCGGAATACCTCGAGCGCGCGGATACGGCGCTCGTGCCCGTCGGCGCCACGGAGCAGCACGGGCCGCACTGCCCCATCGGAACGGACGCGGCCGAGGCCATCGCGACCGCGGAAGAAGTGGCCGGGCGGGCGGACGCCCTCATCGCCGCGCCCCTGTGGTTCGGGTGGTCGCCCCATCACCTGGGCTTTCCGGGAACGATATCCCTCGCCGCGGATACGCTGACGCGCGTCGTCGAGGACGTGTGCAACAGCCTCGTGGTTCACGGCTTCCGGCACATCGTGATCCTGAACGGGCACCGGGTCGCGAACCTCCCGCCATTGGAGATCGCCGTCGTGCGGGTCAGGAACCTGACGGGCGCCGCCGTCGCCGTCGTGGACCTCGCCCTCATCGCCGGGAAGGAGATTCGAGACGTCTGCGAGAGTCCCCCCGGAGGCGTGGGCCACGGGTGCGAATCCGAGACCTCCTTCATGCTCTACAAGTACGGCGAGCAGGTGAAGATGGAGCGCGCCGTGGACGCGATTCCCGAGGTGGGCGATTTCGAGCGCCGCTTCGTGTCCGTGGACCACGCCGTCAACCGGGTCGAAAACCCGAAACTCTCCTTTCCGCCGACGATAGAGGAATACGGGAGCAACCGGGAAGCGATGGGCGTCGGCGGCGCGGCCACCCTGGCATCGGCTGAGAAGGGGGAGAAAATCTTCGAGGCCATCGCGGCGAACGCGACGAGATTCGTCAAAACCTTTCAGAACGTGTCCGTCTCCATCAAGGCGACCGCCCCGCCTCTTTAGGGAGGTGTTGAAAAACCCCTCCTCGCTCGGATTGACCACCGCCGTTATTGTCGTTTCTATTGTAGGGGCCGCATATCATGCGGCCCGGCTTTTTCGCCTTCACAATACGGGTCGCATGATATGCGGCCCCTGCAATCGAGATTGCACGCCGTCATTCCGGCGCATGCCGGAATCCAGGGACTTTGCTTTGGAATTCGTCTTTTCGCATATTGTTTTTCATGGTCGTCCTGCGGTTCGAAATTCACCTCGGCTCTGGATTCCGTCGAACCCTCCCTCCGCGGTCGGCTCCGACACCGGAATGACGAGCAAAACCGTCGAACCCTCCCTTCCCGGTCGGCTGCATTCGCCGAATCGCGAAATCAGGTGTTTTTCAACAGCCCCTTGTCAGGAGGGGTATAACAAGGCCATGTATCCGCGCTCGGTCGGCGACGCGATGATCCCGTAGGGGCGGACCTGTGTGTCCGCCCGACTCCGGAACAGGGTTTTTCAACATCCTCTTGTCAGGGGGTATAAAAAGGCGATGTGCCCCGCCGGGTAGAGAGGCTTTTTCTTCTTACCCCCTGACAAGGGGCTGTTGAAAAAGCCCTCCTCGCTCGGATTGACCACCGCCGTCATTGTCGTTTCTATTGTAGGGGCCGCATATCATGCGGCCCGGCTTTTTCGCCTTCACAATACGGGTCGCATGATATGTCGGACATATATGTCCGACCTACGGGTAAAACGTGGTTGATCCGAGAGGGACAGGTTTTTCAACAACCCCGACAAGGGGGGGGTTGCCTTTATCGGGTTTCCCCCTCAAGGGGGAGGGAGGGTTGCCTTTCCGGGGCGGCGCCCCTGGTGAAGCCGATGAGGCCGCCGCGCATCGCCGGGAATCCGGCGACCGGCTTTCTCAGAATATATCTTCCGCGATACTCCCCGCGACCCGTTCCGCCGCCTCGTGCGCGGAATCGCGCGCCAGGTGCGCGTAACGCGCCGTGGTCTGTACGTGGGCGTGGCCGAGGAGCTTCGCGATGACGGGGAGTCCTTCTCCCAGCGCGAGCGCTCTCGAGGCGTAGGAATGGCGAAGGTCGTGGAGCCGCACGTCGTCGAGGCCCGCCCGCGCGCGGACGGGCCGCCAGACGTGATCGAGGCCGCTCAGGCGCGCGCCCGGCTTCCTGCCGGGAATGACCCAGGGATTCCCCTCCGCCCGGGGGAGGGCGGCCAGGAGCGCGACCGCCTGCGGCGGAAGCGAGACCACCCGCGCGCCCGTCTTGGAGTCCGGCAGCCTCAGCTCGCCCTCGTCCAGCGCCACGTCCTCCCAGCGGAGAGCGAGTATTTCGGACTTCCGGCACCCGGTCAGCATGAGCAGGCGTATGGCGGCCAGAGCGGGCGCGGACGCCCCGCGCTGATTCTCCATCTCTTCCAGAACGGACCCCAGGCGCGTGAACTCCTCATCCGTCAGGAACCGCTCCCTCTTGCGTTCGGGGTATTTGACGATCAGGCGGCAGGGGTTGCGGCCCTCGGGCGCCAGTCCCCAGTTCTCGGCCAGCCTGTACATCGCATGGAGGATTCGGACGACCATGTTCGCGACAACGGGCGTCTCGCACAGGCTCTGGTGCAGTTCCGTCACCCGCGCCCGCTCCAGCGCCATGATCGGCGCCTTGCCCAAAGCGGGCACGATGTGCTTCCGCACGACCGCCCTGGTCTTCGCGGCGGTGCCCGGCTTGCAGCGCACCGAGACGTATTCGGTGAGATACCGCTCGGCGAGGGCCGCCACGTTGGGCCCGCCCGCGGGCTTCAGCCGCTTCGGAATCGCCTCCTCGCCCGCCTTGATACGGGCGATGATGAGCGCCGCCCTCCGGCGCGCCTGCTCGGCGCCGATCACGCCGTGGCGGCCCACCGCCACCCGCCTGGGTCCTCCCGGGCCCCGCGCCTGGGCGACGTAGACTTTTGAGCCGGTGGGGTAGACCCTGACGCCGAAGCCCGTGAGGTCCCCGTCCCAGAACACCGTATCCTTGTGAACCGCCAGCTTCTCGACCGCCCGGTTCGAGAGCGTTTTCATAACGGGCTTCGCCGTTCTCACCCGACGTTCCCGTTCGTCAGGTGGGCGCCGATGCTCCCCCCCACCCGGGTGGCCGCCTCCTTCTCTGCCTGGAGCATCAGGTGCGTGTAGCGCGCCGTCGTCGTTACCGTCGCGTGCCCCAGGAGCTTGCCGATCGTGTAGAGGCTCTCGCCGAGCGCCAGAGCCCTCGATGCGTATGAGTGCCTGAGGTCGTGGAGCCGCACGTCGGAGAGTCCCGCCCGCTCCCGGAGGGGCCGCCAGTAGTAGTGAAGACCCGTGAGGTTCTTTCCCGGCTTTTGTCCGGCGATCACCCACGGGTTGTCCGGCTGCCGGGGCAGCTTGTCGAGAACCCCCCGCACGGGATTCGTCAGTGGAACCATGCGGGGACCCGCCTTGGCGTCCCTGAGCCTGAGAACTCCCGCCGTGCGGTCCACGTCGTCCCATTTGAGGTTCAGTATCTCGTTCCTCCGGCACCCGGTCAGCATGAGGAGCCTGATCGCCGTGATCGCGGGCGGCCAGACTGAGCCCGCCGCCTCGGCGTCTTTGAGCGACCGGCCCAGGCGGCGGTATTCCCCGGGTGTCAGGAACCGCTCGCGCGGGCGCGTCCTGTAGAGTGATGGTCTTCTGCACGGGTTCCGCCCGGGCGGTACCAGGCCCCACGCCTCGGCCAGGTTGAACATCCTGGAGAGGAGATGGATCGACGTGTTGGCCCGGCTCGGCGTATCGCGGAGGCGGTGATGAAACGCGGCGACTTCCGCCCGTCCGATCCGGCCCGGCGCCATCCCGCCCAGGGCCGGCAGGACGTGCTTGTCCAGTATGGCGCGGTACTCCACGACGGTGCGCGGCTTCAGGTGCCTTTCCACGTAAACGCGCATGAAGCGCTCGGCAACCGCCGCCAGGGTGAGCTCCTCCTCGGGCGGCTTGCGTCCGGGGTCTTCGCCCCGCTTGATGCGGTCGATGACGAGGGCGGCCTGCTTCCTCGCCTCCCCGGTCGACAGCGCCCCGTGCCGCCCTAAAGTCACGCGTTTTATCCCCCCGGGTCCCCTGGATTGCACCACGTAGGCCTTCCTGCCCGTAGCGTGGACGCGCACCCCGAAGCCGGCCAGGTCCCGATCCCAGAAGAGGGTGTCCCGGTTTTCGGTTTTGAGCGCGTCGACGGCGCGCTTGGTGAGCCTGAACTCGCTTCTCCTGGGCATGGCCCCCCTCGTTGAACATGTCATCAAAACGCATACCGGCGGCGTCAATCGATATCGCGTTTCCGCATGAACAGGCGTGGTCTCTCCCGCCTGATATGTCATCAAAACGCATATCAGCGGCGTCAAATATGGGCGTATTCAAGCATAAACACGGCGGTAAACGTTCGGCGACAGGGTGACGGCCTGCTTTTCTCATCCCGGATAATCGAGGAGATTCCCTTGCGGGGGCTGGTAACGAGATTCGACATGTGCTAATCATGTCGGCATGAAGATTTGCACGGAAGATGTTCAGGCGGAAGTTTCGTTGGTCGAGAGGCCGGATGACCCACGGCCTCATCCCCCCGGGTTGCCCGCAACCGCAGAGGCGTACTGGCGTTCGCTGTACGAGCGGGAGCGTGCGCGCGCGGAGGCTGCGGAGGCGCGCTGCGAGGAGTTGCGGTGGAAGGAAGCCGATTCCCGCTCCCGTGCGGGCAGGCTGAAGCGGCAGTACGACAAGTGCCGGAAGAAGCTCGAGGCGGCCGCCGGGGAGGCGAAGGAAGCCCGCCGCGCGGCGAAGGACGCGCTGTCGCTCAAGGCGGAAGTGGAGCGGCTGGAGAAGCTGCTCGCGGAAGCGGGGGTCGAGCCGCGCAAGCGCAGCCCGCTCATGTCGTTGCGCATGGAGGTCGTCCGGCTTCGCAAGGAGCTCTCGGGCGTGCCGTCGCCGGGAGAGGCGGAGCGGGTGCGCAAGGCCCTGGAGGAGCGCAGGGAGACGATTCGCGCCCTGCGCAAGGAGGCCGGCCGGCGGGAGAAGGAGATTGTCCGGCTGGAGGAAGGATTGGCCCGGGAGAAGCAGAAGTCGGCGGCTCACAAGGAGACCATCCGGGAACTGGACGAGGAGGCCATCGGGCTCTACAGGAAGTTGCGGCGATTGCGCGACCAGGCGGAGGTGGTCGAGTCGTTGTCCGCGGAGGTCTACCGTCTTAAAGTCTCCCTCGGTGCTGCGGACATCGCCAGGGAACGGCTGAAGGCGCGGCTGTTGCGCGCGATGGAGGCGGCGCGCTCGAGGCCGCCGTCGCGTGGGGACGAGGAACTGCGCAAGGCCCTGGGGAGGTCGCGTCGTCAGAAGACGGCGCTCAGGTCGCTGTCCCGGGAGAACGCCCGGCTGTCCAGAGCGCTCCGCAGGTCGGAGACCCGCCGGGCACGGCTGGAGGCCGAACTCGCGAAGCTTCGCGCCACCGGAGCGGCGCTGGCGAAGAGGCTGTTCGGGCGCAAGAGCGAGCGGCAGGAGAAGCCGCGCTCGGACCGCAGGCGCGGCGGGCAGCCCGGCGCCCGGGGCCACGGGCGGACTCCCCGGCCCGCGCTCGATGAGAAGACCGAAGTCCGCAACCCGCCGGCCGATGCGCGCGTCTGCCCCTGTTGCGGGCAGCCCTACGCGGCCAACGGCGCACGTGTATCGAGCATTATCGAGATCGAGGTCTCGGCCCACAAGCGCGTCATCCACCGTCCGAGGTGGCGGCGGGGGTGCGAATGCGCATCGTCTCCCGCCGAAGTGTCGGCGCCGCCCGCGCCGCGCCTGTTCGCGGGTACGCCTTACGGGACGAGCGTGTGGGCGCTCTTCCTGTTCGAGCGCTACGCCTGCTTCCGTCCGCTGCGCCGGGTCGCCGCGTGGCTCTCCGACCAGGGGCTCCCGATCTCGGCGGGCACGCTGGGCGACAGCATGCACCGGTTCACGCCGCTGTTCGAGCCGCTGGCCGGGGCGATCCTCTCCCGCCAGAACGAGGCGGCGCTGCGCCACGGGGACGAGACGACCTGGCGCATACAGTCGCTTCGCGAGCAGGGACGCTCGAGCCGCGCCTGGCTGTGGACGTCGGTCAGCACGGACTCCGTCTACTTCCACGTCGACCCCTCGCGGTCTGCTGAGGTCGCGATGAAGCTCTTCGGCGCGTCCGGCCGCCATACGGTCCTCGTCTGCGACCGCTACAGCGCCTACAAGAAGCTGGCGCGCGAACTCGACGGCGCCGTAATCCTGGCCTTCTGCTGGTCGCACCAAAGAAGAACCATCATCGACTGCGCCGCCGGCGAGGAGCGGCTGACGCCGTGGGGCGAGAGATGGATCGGGCGGATTGCGAAGCTCTACCGCCTGAACGATGCGCGCCTGGCCCGTTACGACCCGGGCGCCGAACGACAGGGCGCGGCGTTCGACGCGGCGCAGACTGCGCTCGAGAAGGCGCTCGATAGCCTGTTCACGCAGGCCCAAAGTGAACTGGCCGCCTTGCCGGCGCAGGCGCCCGAGGGCAAGGCGCTTCGCTCGCTGCTGAACCACCGCGAGGGGCTGAGCGTCTTCCTCGAGCGCCCATGGGTGCCTATGGATAATAACCAATCGGAGAGATTGCTTCGGGGTCCCGTGATCGGCAGACGCCTCTCGTTCGGCTCCGACAGCGAGGCCGGCGCCCGGTTCACGGCGATGATGTACTCCGTCCTCGGTACGCTCTCGTTAAACGGCATCGACCCGCTCCGCTGGCTCGATGCATGGCTCACGGCCTGCGCGGAGGGCGGCGGCCGGGCGCCCGGTGACATCTCGTCCTGGCTGCCCTGGTCGATGAGTGAGGAGCGCAGGCGCGCCCTCAAGGCGCCGGGATGACGCCGTGATCGAGTGCCGCTACTACGGACGCGACTTCACGAGCGAAGAGATGGCGCTGCTGCGCGCGCTGATCGCAGGCCCCCCGGCGCTCAACCGCCACGCGCTCTCCAGGGAGTTCTGCCGGCGCATCGGCTGGTACAAGCCCGACGGCGGGCTCAAGGACATGATGGCGCGGGTGACCATGCTCGCCATGGACAAAGACGGCCGGATCACGCTACCCCCGCCGAAGTGGCGCCAGAACCGGCCCGGCCCGATCGTCTTCGGACCCGACACCGAGGCGCCCCTCATCCCGGCGCCCGGGACCCTCGACGAGGTACGCCCCCTCGATATGCGCATCGCCGTGCGCGGGACCCGCGAGGGCAGACTCTGGAACGAGTTCGTCGCCCGCTACCACTACCTCGGCTACAAGACCCTCGTCGGCGCCCAGATGCGCTACGCCGTCCTCGACCGCGGCGGCAGGCCCCTCGCCATGCTCGGCTTCTCCACCGCCGCGTGGAAGCTCGCCCCGCGCGACGCCTTCATCGGATGGACGCCCGAATTGCGCGAGAAGAACCTCCCCCTCGTGGTCGACAACCCGAGGTTCCTCATCCTGCCGTGGATCAAGATCCCCAACCTCGGCTCCCACATCCTCGCCATCGTCCGAAGGCGCCTGCCCGGAGACTGGACCGAGCGCTACAACACGACCCCCGTGCTCATCGAGACCTTCGTCGAGACGCCCCGCTACACCGGCGCCGTATACCGGGCCTCGGGATGGATCCGCGTCGGAACCACACAGGGCCGTGGACGCTACGACAGGCACAAACGCTTCGACAAGCCCAGGAAGGACGTCTGGCTGAGACCGCTCCGCAACAACTGGAAGCACGTCCTCAACCGCTGAAACAACTCCCGTCACCCTGTCGCCGAACGTTTACACACGGCGAGCGCGCAAGAGACAACGGCCAGGAAAATATCAGCTTAAAATAAATGATAACAGATATTTATATTAGATGAGCGCGTTCAGCCGCATCAGCGCCGGAGCGGCGAATTCATTTCAACCTTACATCTATTCTTTGGAGAAAGACGGAATGGCGCGGCCATTTTCGCAGGCCGGAAGAGTGTTTGCGCAACCGGTTTTTTATCCGGTTCGGTTGATAAATATTTCTCGATGCGCAGGGCGACATTGCAAGAGAGGGGGTAACCGGAGAGCGAGAAGCCCTGCAATGGAAGCAAAAGAAACGCGAATGAAATCAAGGACATCGAACATGAAGGAACGCGGCAACATTTTTTCAACCTCCAGTGAGGAGAAATACACAATGAAGAAACTTCTGCTAGCTTTATTCGCGCTGACGCTGCTCGTGGCGTTCACCGCGCCTTCCTACGCGGCCGACTTCAAGTACAGCGGCTGGTTCCGGGTGCGCGGCATCGGCCAAGACAACCTGGACGGGAATGACGAGGATGACGACAACCGGAACAACATGGACTGGCTTTACCGCCCGAAATTCACGGCGAAGAGCAAAAACGTCACCGCGATGTTGGAGTTCAATCTAGGCGGCGACTTCGAAGATGGCCCGGACGGTGCCGGCAAGCGGCCGGCGGTGTCCGTCAACAGATGGTTTGCCGACCACGCCATTCCGGGCAGCGCGGTCCGCATGCGTTGGGGCAGGTGGGACTTCGCCGGGCCGGACGGGGAAATCTTCGACAACAACGGCTGGCACCGCGAACAAGGCATCGCGCTCTACGGCAAGCTCAGCAAGAACGTCTCGCTCAGCATGTTCCACACCAAGGAGATAGACGACAAAGGCCCCGACAACGAGGACAAGGCGGATTACTTCGCCAGCCTCTCCATCAAGGCGAGCCCCGCTCTCACCCTCACGCCGTGGGCGGCCAACTCCCGGGACGGAGCGGACGACAGCTACAACTACAGCTACCTCGGCCTGCACGCCAAGGGCAAGATGGGCGTGATCGGCCTGAACGCCTCGGGCGTCTTCCAGAGCGGTGACCTCACCGACACCGAGGAGATCTCGGCCTGGGCGATCCTGGTGCGGACTACCAGCAGCTTCGGCAGGATGAAGCTCACGGGCCACCTCACCATGCTCTCCGGCGACGACAACGCCGCGGACAACGAAACCAATACATTCAAGTTCCCTTCAGGCGCCGGCTCGATCCACGGCGGCCTCTTCATGAGTTCGCGCAGTTTGGCGGGTTATGGCGCTCACTACGGCAGGAACCTGTCGCATTTGAACGGCGCGGTCGTGGTGGGAGTCTCGGTCGATTACAAGGTCTCCAAGACCTTGATGTTCCGCGGCGCCGTGTACTCCCACAACGCCGCCGAGAGTTCCACAGCGGCCGGCGCGGACGACGCGAAGGACTTCGGCACCGAGCTCAACGCGGGCCTCAAGTGGCAGATCTACCCGAGCCTCTATCTTGCCATGGATGCCGGCATCATGATGCGCGGCGATTACGGCAAGACGGCCAGCCAAGAGATCGACGACGCCTGGATGGCCGCATGGCGGTTGAACCACAGCTTCTAGCAGCATGACGGACGTTCGCGTCCCATCCTGACGCGAAACCGACCGGGGGGCTTCGGCCCCCCGGTTTTTTTGGTATCCGGCCGTTTCGCGCTGCCCACAGAACATAAGTCGGTCGGCGACAAGCGGGGGAAGCGCAGATGTTCGTACGACCGACATGCTCCGCAAAAGGGGAGGAGTTTCGTCCATGAGAGACGCCGCAATGCGGGCGGCCATCACGCCGAGGGATGACCAGTCAATTCGAACCCGGGATGTCGCCTTGCCCGGTCCGGGATTTTTAACCGAGAAAGGAGTCGCTCCATGAAACGCATCATCGTCGCAGGCCTCGTGATCGTATTCGCAACCGGAGCCTTTGGCCATACTCCATCGGCGTCGGGAGCCGACATCAAGCCCGTATCGGCCGCGCTCGCTCCGATGCCGAAGCCCACATTGCCCCTCGGGACCGTATTAACTTGGAGCACAGGGCGAGTCGACTACTCCCAGACGCTCGTGGCGTCCGATGAAACCACGGTTACTTTCAAGTCAAATCTAGGCTGTATTTTCACCATAGATAGCCATGCAGATTTCATAGGAGCTCCAGTGCGAGCCCTGAAGTGGACGAATTGCAGGCGAAGCAGCGGAACCGGCTCCATCAAAGTGATCTAGGGTGAAATCTGGCCCCTGAAAGTCGGCAAGAAGTGGCGCTACGAAACAAAGGGGTCAAATGACGCGGGCAGAAACGCGGGCAGAAGTTGGAGCAATAAAATGGATTGTGAAGTCAAGGAGCAGGTTCGAGTCAGCGTGCCAGCGGGCAGTTTCGATACCTATCATATTTTCTGCGAGACTGAGTACGTCAAAAGGGACATGTTCATTTCTCCCGTTCTCAAGACGAGCGTGTTTTATCAGTGGGAGCACAAGACCAGAATGAGAGATTTCTCGGGAGAGTTGATAAGCTATAAATCGGGAAAAGCCAAATAAAGGCTTCGCGACAGGGTTCGACAAGAAGGCGTGACGCCCTCGCAGGGAAAACCTTCGCGTTCACCCCGCCCACGCATGGCGCCCGAGTCCGGGCCCGCCGTTCGGCCGGACGCTGCGCCACGTCTTCTAGCCGCATGACGGGACGTTTGCGTCCGCTCCTGACGCGAAAGCGACCGGGGGGGGGGCGCTTCGGCCCCCCGGTTTTTTTGTGCGTGGATCGTGTGCGGGGTTGGTTTCCGTAGGGGCCGCATAGTATGCGGCCCGTTGCCGGAGGGGCGAAAAAAGGCCGGGTCGCATGATATGCGGCCCCTACACACCCTCCGGCAAGGTGGTATCCCGTCGCCCCCATACCGGCATTTCAGGCTTTTTCATCAATCTTTTACCCCCTACTCCCCCGCTTGCTCTCCCCTTCCACGCCTCCCCTTCATCAGAAACGCGCCCAGGGCGGGCAGGAGCGCGATGGCGCCCACCATGTTGACCAGGAACATGAACGAGAGCACCGTGCCCATGTCGGCCTGGAGCTTGAGGGGCGCGAATATCCAGGTCGCCACCCCCACCGACAGCGTGAGGCCGGTGAGCACCACGCCCGCGCCCGTGGTGGCGAGCGCGCGCTCGTAGGCGGCGGCGAAATCGAGCCCCTCCCGCATGTGGGCGAGGAGCCGCCCGCAGATGTAGATCCCGTAATCCACGCCGATGCCGACGCCCAGGGCCACCACCGGCAGGGTCGATACCTTGAGGCCGATCTCCAGAAACGACATCAGCGCGTAGGCGAGGAGCGAGACCAGGGCCAGGGGCGCGACGATGCAGACGGTCGCCGCCGGCGAGCGGAAAGAGAGCAGGCAGAGCAGAACGACCGCCGCGTAGACGTAGCCCAGAATCGGGAACTGCGACGCTTCTATCTCCTCGTTCGTCGCCGCCATCACCCCGACGTTTCCGGCCGCGAGGCGGAAGGCGGCCCGCCCGTCATTCTCCGCCCGGTTGAACGCCTTGACGGCGGAGACGACCCGCCGGATGGTCTGCGCCTTGTGGTCGGCGGTGTAAATGAGCACCGGCATCGCCGAGCAGTCGCCGTTCAGGAGGCCCGTGCTCGTCGGCACGAGGGAGACGGATTCCGCGAGCGCGTGGCGGTTGCGCGGGAGCGCGCGCCACTTGAGGCTGCCCTCGTTCCAGCCCGCGTTCAGCTTGCGGACGATGCCCGGCAGCGCGACCACCGAGCGCACGCCCGCCACGTTCCTCATGCGCCACTCGAACTCGTCTATCAGGCGCATCACGCGGTAATCCACGCAGCCCTGCGGTATGGTCTCCACGATCACCGTCAGCACGTCCACGCCGATGTTGAAGCGCTCGACGATGGCGGCGGTATCGCGGTTGTAGGCGGCATTCGCGCGCAACTCCGGCACCCCCTGGTGCTGGTCGCCCACGCGAACCTCGGGCGCGTAACGAACGCCCAGGATCAACAACGAGGCGGAGACGGCTATCGTAACGATTGCGGGACGCGGCCTGGCGAGGCGCGCGGCGCGGCGCCAGAAACCCGCCAACATCCGCGAGGAGCCTGCGCCCTCTCTTTCCCCTTCCGCCTTGAGATAGGAGAGGGCCACCGGCAGCAATCCCAGGTTCGTGAGGATGATCGCCGCCACGCCCAGGCTGGCGGTTACGGCGATCTCCTGAATGACGCGAACGGGAATGAGCGCGATGGCCACGAACCCGATGGCGTCGGACGCCAGCGCGACCGCGCCCGGCAGCAGCAGGCGGCGGAAACTCGCCCGCGCGGCGGGTACGCCGCCGCCCCCTTCGGCCTGAACCGCGTTCACCATCTGCACCCCGTGGCTGACCCCGATGGCGAAGACCAGAAACGGCACCAGGATCGACATCGGGTCGACGCCGAAGCCGAGACCCGCGAGCGCGCCGAGTTGCCATACCACCGCGACGAGGGAGCACGCGAGCGGCATCGCCGTGAGGCGGGCCGAGCGGGTGTAGGCGTAGACGAAAAGAGCGGTGATCACGACGGCGATGCCGAAGAAGAGCAGCACCTGGGCCGCGCCGTCGGCAATCTCGCCCACGACCTTGGCGAACCCGATGATGTGGACTTTCGCGACGCCGCCCGCCTCCGCGTCGCGGCGGATGGCCTCGAGCGCCCGCGCGACTTCCAGGTAGTCGAGCCGCTCGCCGGTGTCGGGGTGGAACTCCTGGAGCCTCGCGCTCACCAGCGCGCCGGAGAAATCGTTCGCCACGAGCCGCCCCACGATCCCCGCCTTGATGATGTTCTCGCGCACCCGCGCAAGGCCGGCCTTCGTCGGCTTGAAGTCCGCGGGCAGCACGTTGCCCGCGACGATGCCGTCCTCGACCACCTCGTTGTAGCGCACGTTCGGCGTCACCACGGAATAGACCTGGGCGCGGTCCACGCCCGGCAGGAAGAAAACGGCGTCGTTCACCTTCTGGAGCAGGGCGAAGAATTCCGGGCTGAAGATGTCGCCCTCCTTCGCCACGAGCGCCACCGCCACCCGGTCCGCGCCCCCGAACGCGGCGCGGTGCTTGATGAAGGTGCGCATGTAGGGGTGTTCGAGCGGGACCAGCTTGGTGAAGCCCGCATCGACGCGAAGCCCAGCGGCCAGCCAGGCCATCGCCAGCGTGACGATGAGAAACGCCGCGAGCACCCGCTTCCGGCGCGAGAACAGCGCGCGCTCGATCCGGGCGGCGACCGAAGACGTTTCGGGAGAGGAGGCGTCCGTCATGTGGAAGAGTCTATTCCGCCCCGGGCAGGCGTTTGGCGCCGAACTCGCCGATCAGGAGCACCCGCCCATCGGGCAGGGCAAGCGCTTTCGAGATTCCCAAGCGCGACGTCAGCGGCTTGAAGGCCGCGTCGCGCGATACGCTGCGCCCGCCGTCGCGGCTCACCAGCAGGGCGCCTTCGAGGCCCGTGACGAGCATCAGACCCGGCTTCACGAGGAGCGCTCCCGTGAGGGTCGCCTTCGTCCGCGTGCGGACCCGGCTCCAGCTTTCACCCCCGTCGTCGGTGCGGTACATGCTGCCTCTCAAGCCGAACAGCAGCAATCGCTCCGCATCCAACGCGAGCGCGGAGAACCACGAACCCGCGTAGGGCGAGGGGAGCTTGCGCCAGTTGGCGCCGCCGTCGTCGCTTCGGTAGATCGCGCCCGCTTCCCCGGCGATGAACAACCGCCCGCCTCCCGCGGGTACGATGGCGTTCAGGTGGAAATCGTCCCTGTCGATGGTTCGCGGCTTCCAGGTGCGCCCGCCGTCGGTGGTGCTCAGAAAATAGCCGTACGCCCCCACCGCGAAGCCGGCTCGTTCGTCGCGGAACCAGACGTCGAGCAGGGGGCGCTCTTCTTTCGGCGCGTAATGGGCGATGCGCCAGGTCGCGCCGCCGTCCCCGGTGCGCAGGATGAGCGCGTCGTGCCCGACCGCCCAGCCGAGGCGCGCATCGTGCATGTGCACGGCGGTCAGCAGGGCGCGTACCGGCACGCGGGCCTGCCTCCACCTCGAGCCGCCGTCGTCCGAGACCAGCGCGTGGCCGCGCTCGCCGACCACCACCAGCCGCGAACCGGCGGAGGCTCCGTCGAGAAGCAGGGAATGGGGCGCGAGCCGCGCCTGAACGGCCGGTTGGGCGCCAGCCGCCGCGAGGGGCAGCAGAAAGAAGACGAGGGCGGGCAGCAGACGCCGCCGCAACCTTCCCGAAACCCCGGAGACCTCCGCCGTCATCTCCTGCCCATGCGGCGCAGCATCGCAGGCGTGAAATCCCTCTCCGTGAGATCCGGGTCGAAGGTGCCGATGGGGAACTCGTTCTTGAGGCCCAGGGCGAGGTAGCGCCCCGCCTGAAGGTCGGTGTGCACCTCGAGGGTCAAGGACAACAAGGGTTCCTCGTAATAGTTGATGACGTGGCCCTCGGACACCCGCCAGAGCTGATCCCGGTTGTCGTAGATGTCGGCGAGCAGAACCGTCCAGGAATCCTCATCCACGTAGAACCGCCGTTTCTTGTAGAGGTGGCGCGCCCCTTCCTTGAGCGTCGCCTCGACCACCCAGACCCGGTGCAGTTCGTAGCGCAGATATTTCGGGTTGACGTGCAGGGGCTTGAGAACGTCGGCGAAGGCGATCTTGTCGCTGTGGAGCTTGTAGCTGTTGTAGGGCACGTACATCTCCCGCTTGCCGATCAGCTTCCAGTCGTAGCGGTCGATGGCCCCGTTGTACATGTCGAACTGGTCGCTCGTCCGCAGCCCGTCCGACGCGGTGCCCGGGTTGTCGTAGGCGACGTTCGGCGCGCGCCGCACCCGGCGCTGGCCGGGGTTGTACACCCAGACGTGGCGCGGTTCGGCGACCTGGTTGAGCGTCTCGTAGGCCAGCAGGATTCTGCCCGCGAGCCGCGCGGGCGCCGCCACCTTCTGGAGGAAGAGAATCGCCTTGTTCGCCAGTTTCGCCTCCGTCATGCCCGGCTGCGAATAGCGTATGAGGAACGCATCCTCGAGCCGGACGAGCGTGTAGTCGCCGCTCCGGGTCACGGCGGCCTGGCCGATGACGCGCGAGGAGGCCTTCCCCCGGTAGCGCAGCAGGTGATTCCAGATCACGTGCGCGCCGTTTTTGGGAATCGGGAACGGTATGCCGATCACCGCGCCCGTGACGCCGTTGCCGCCCTCGGCGAGCTTCGCGGTGGCGGCGACGCGGCGGGTGGCGTCGTAGATACGCTGCGGGGCGGAGGCGCTGCGCCGGGTCGGATAGACCGGAAGCCGGAGCGTGGGGTAGGTCTCCACCATCTTCTGGAGCCCGGCCGAGAGCTTCGCGCGATGTTTGTCGAGGTTGGCGCGGGTGATGGTGAAAAGGGGCTTGTCGTCCGGATAGGGGTCGGGATGGTGGTCGCCGACCTTGTAGCCGGCCGGCGGGGTCGTGATGCCGCCCTTCCACTCGGGGATGGTCCCGGCGGCGTTGCCCGCCCGTTCCGCGCCGAGGGGGGTGAGGTCCTTGCCGAGCCGTGCGATTTCATCGGCGGAAACCGCGGCGGAGGCGCTGGTCGCGACGAAGGTGAAAAGCATCGCGACGCTGATTCTCGATATGATGGTTTTCATGGCGGTTACCCCATTTTCATCGCTGTTGGTCAGAACAGGTATTTGACGGTGGCGGAAACGAAGTCGCGATCGCTCACCCGGTTGTGCTTTCCGGCGCCGCCGAACATGGTGAAGCTCATGTCGAAATGCCAGCGGTTGAGATAGATCGCGCCCAGCCCGAGGGTCAGTGCGACGCGGTTTTCCACGAAAGGCCCGCCCGGGCCGGGGCTGGTGCCCTTCACGTCGTGCTGAAGCGAGATGCGCGGCGAGAGGTTCACCGCGCCGATGGCGTTGAGATACGACAGGCGCGCCGCCAGCCGGTAGCCGTAGGAGGTGGCGCTCGCGAACCGATCCAGAGGCTCCGCCGGGAGATCCTTGTGCGCGCCCGCCGGCCTGGAGGCGTCCGCCGGCATGGAATGATAGGGGTCGCCGCTGGTCTCCGTGCCCGGCCCCTCCAGGCGCAGCACGCTTCTGTCCGGCATGTCGTGCACGTACATGAGGGCGGCTTCCGCGACGAACGCCAGGCTGTTCGCCCCCAGGGTGGGGCCGAAAACCTTGGTGGCCGTGGCCTGAATCTGGCTCACGTCGCGCTCGATGTAGCCTTTGACGTACTCCTCGTAGCCGAGACCAGAGGGCGCAACCTGGTTCCGGCAGTAGGCGAAAGGACTCGAGGGCGCGCAGGGCGGTCCACCCGGATCGCTCGGCGCGGCGGTGAGCGGCGTCATGGCGGCGAAGAAGAGTTCGTTGTCGTCGATCTGCAGGGGCGCGTCCATGCGGTGGGAGAGTTCTCCCTGCAGCGCCCAGCCCGACGCCCCGAGTTGCGTGTTGAAGCTCACGCCGAGGAGCTGGATGTCCTCGGGGTATTCGGCGAAGTAGCCCGCCGTCTTCGCGTAACGATCGACGGCCAGGAGGCCGGCCATGCTGCCCACGGTGCCGGCCACCCGTTTGGCGACCTCTTGTCTGATCGCCGCCTGAATGACCGCCGGCGGCGTGCCTGGCGGAAACTTGGCGGTGACCGCCTTGGCGACCGCCGGGGTGATGGCCTGCGCAAACGCCCCTGGAGTTACGGAACCCGTGGCTACCGCTCCCAATGCAAAGAGGCCGTCTGTCACCCCCTGCGCCGTGCCGGTGCGTCCGCTCACGACGGGCAGACGGCTGTGGTAATTCACGAAATAAAAGCCGAATTCGGTGTTGCCCAAGCCCTCGGCGAGGTAGCGCAGCGCGACGCCCCACTGGCCGGAATCTTCGGGTTCGTCGTCCCCCCTGCGGAATACGTTCAGGAAATGGGGGTCGAAGACCGGCTGCGCCCTCTGCGGCAGGGGCATGAGGGTCCCCGGCGCGGCGGGGCTGGGGATGTGGAAGCCCTGAAGATCCGCGTTGATCGCCTGCGTGAGGCCGCGCCCGAACACTTCATAACTGAACCCGGTGTCGGGGAAGGCGCCGAAGCCGAGCACGACTCTCTTCCCGCCCGCGCCGACGAAGTCGCTCGTCGAGAAGTAGCTGCCCGGCGGATCGATCTCGGTCTTCTCCCACTTCACCTGATAGAAACCCTCCACGGAGAGGTTCTCGTTCAGTGAGGCCGAGGCGGAGACCATCGGAACCGGCACCAGCCCGTCGCGCAACTCCGCGCCCGGCGTCCTGAGCCTGTTCACGTCGAAGGGGTTGATGACGTTGATGCTGTTCTGGATGAACGTGCTCTCGCCCCAGCTGATGACGTGATTGCCGAGGCGAAGATCCACCGGCACGCCGCCCAGGTCGAACGAGCCGGTGAGGTAGGCGTCGAGGACGTCGAAATCCTTCCCGACCCGATCTTTCGCCATGGGCGAGAGGGGGTTGCGCGCCCGCTCGCCGTTTTCGTTCTCGAAGTCGAAAAAGCCGTTCACGCGGAAGAAGGCGCCGAAATTGCGGTAGTTGAGGTCGAGCTCGCCGGTGAACTTCGACGCGTTGCTCACGACGCCGCGATCGAAGTTGAGGTTGCCGTCGTCGCCGTTGACGGAGTTCGCGGAGCCGAGGCCTTCGGCCTTGCCGATCAGGCGCTCGTCGCGGTCCCCGATGCGGAAGGTGACGCCGTGGGAAAGCGTGATGTCGAGGCTGCCCTCGAGTTCACCCTGCCGGAAATCCTCCGCGCCCGCGGGCGCAACGCACATGAGGAAGGCCGCGGCCAGCCCGCAGGCCGCAAGGCGAAGCGGGCGAGAGGCGAGTCTCAAGACGGCGCCGGGTGAGAGACGGTCCGTCGGCAGCCCGGCGCGGGCGCGATGGGAAGTGGAATAGGCTGGGATCATGCCGGTAGGTCCCCCCGTTTCGACAGGATGATTTTGTGGACGCGTATTCGTTCAAGATATATGGAACGTCTTGAGCGAGTCAAGGGAAAACGAACGCACCGGAAAGCGGCGTCTTGCGGGTGAAGACAAACGCGCAAGCGCCGGGACCGGTCGTCACGCCGGCGCGGGAAGTTCAGGGCTTTCTCTGGGAATGCCCGCCGGAGGAGCGTCGTCAGCGGACGCGCTTTCCGTCGGGCTCGAAGAGATAGACGTGCGCCGGATCGAACGTGACGTTGAGGCGGTCGCCCGCATGGAAGCGATCGCTCGCCTCGATGATCGCGATGGTCGGGCGCTCGGCGCCGTGTTCGAAGTAGAGCAGCGTGTCCTTGCCGAGCGGCTCGACGAGCTGGACGGCGCACGAGAAAGCGGCTTCCTGGCTCCCCACCACCACGTGCTCGGGACGCACGCCCAAGGTGTAGTCCCCCGAAGATACGCCCGCGTAGGCGTCGGGGAGCTTGAACTCGATGCCGGCGCCCGCGAAGGCGGCGGCGCCGTTCGAGCCCTCCACCGCCCCCGGGATGAGGTTCATGGAGGGGCTGCCGAAGAAATCGGCCACGAAGTAGCTGACCGGGTCGTTGTAGATTTCGAGCGGGGTGCCCACCTGCTCGATGACGCCGTCGCGCATCACCACGATGCGGTCGGCCAGCGTCATGGCCTCTTCCTGATCGTGCGTGACGTAGACGAACGTCTTCTTGAGCTCCTCGTGGAGCCTGTCGATCTCGGCGCGCATCTCGCGGCGGAGCTTGGCGTCCAGGCTGGAGAGCGGCTCGTCCAGCAGAAAAGCGGCGGGGTCGGTGATGAGGGTGCGGGCCAGCGCGGCGCGCTGCGCCTCGCCGCCCGAGCATTCGACGGGCAGCTTCTGAAGGAGGTGCGTGATGCGCACCATGTCGGCCACCTCGCGCACTTTCTGTTTGCGCGTCTCGGGCGGCACCTTCTTCATGCGCGGGCCGAACTCGATGTTCTCGGCTATCGTCTTGTGCGGGAACAGGGCGTGCGTCTGGAAGACCATGCCGACGCCGCGGTCGCCGGGGTCCACGTCGTTCACGAGGCGTCCGTCGATGGTGATCTCGCCCGCGGTGGGCTCCTCGAAACCCGCGACCATGCGCAGCGTGGTCGTCTTCCCGCATCCCGAGGGTCCGACGATGACGACGAACTCGCCTTCCTCGATGGTGAAGTCGAGGTTCTTCACGGCCTCGATGTTCCTGCCGAATACCTTGCGTAAACCCTTGAGTTCGATTCTCGCCATTGTCCTTTTACCTCTTCACCATTCCGAATGTGAAACCTCGCACCAGGTGTTTTCGAATGAAAATGCCGATGACCATGAGCGGCAGGGTGATTCCCACCGCCAGGGCGGCCTGATGGCCGTAGACGCGGCCCTCGTCGGAGCCTTCGTATTTCGCCAGCTGGACGGGCAGCGTCACCACGTCCACCTTCGACAGCATGAGGGAGAGCAGATATTCGCTCCACGTCAGGATGAGGATGAACAGGAACGTCGCCACGATGCCTGAGCGGATGAGCGGGAATACCACCTCGCGGATCGCCTGCCACTTGGTGGCGCCGAGAATTTCGGCGGCCTGTTCGATCTCAACGGGAACCTCGTCCACGAAGCTCTTCGTCATCCAGACGGAATACGGCAATGTAGTGATGAAATAGACGATAATCAGCCCCAGCGCCGTGTCCATCAGATGGATCGCCGAGTAGTAGAGCGTCAGCGGCGCCGCCACCACGATGGGCGGAATCATCCTGAGCACAAGGAGCTGGAACATCCGTATCTCCGATAATATCCGGTATCGCGAGACCCCGTAGGCCAGAATCGCGCCGAAGGCGACCGAGAGCGCGGTGGCGGTGATGGCGATGTAGAGGCTGTTCCATAGCGCCTGCCAGGGCTTGTTGGCCGAGTGCGACTCGTAGCGGGCTGTCTGCGATTTCTCCTCGAGGGTCGTTCGAGGACTCTGCTCCCTGCCCCACACGGCCTGGTAGTTGACCCAGGAGGCCTCATTCGACCAGTAGACCGGCGGCCAGGCGTGCCACTCCCAGTCGGGCTTGAACGAGGTGGAGACGATCCAGAAAATCGGGAACGCCACGATCACCGACCATATGAACAACATGGCGTAGCGGAAGATGGTGAACAGGCGCGCCTTCGTGACTCGGTTCATGTCTAGGCCTCCGCGCGCGACGTTTCATGCAGGGCGTCGAGCGCCCGTTTCTCGCGGCGGAGCACGTAGATCGCCGTAAGAACAATGAATATCATGATGACCATGACGACGTAGGACATCGCCGCGCCCTTCGATATGTCGAACGACACCCAGGTCGTGAAATAGAGATAGATGGGTATCGTCTCGGTGGCAGTGCCCGGACCTCCCTGGATGAGACCCCACGTTTTCGGAAACTCCGCCATCGCCTCCAGAAAGCGGAGGATGAGCGCCAGGAAAATGACGGGGCGCAGGAGCGGAAGCTGTATCTCGCGGAAGATCTGCAGGCGGTTCGCACCAAGGATGCGTGCGGCCTCAACAGGCTCTGTCGGCAAGGAGGAGAGGCCCGCCAGCATGATGATGAAGACGAAAGGCGTCCAGTTCCATATCTCCAGCAGAATAATCGTGAAAATTGCGACATCAGGGTTCGCCAGCCAGGTGAACTTCGAGAGGTCCCCCGGCAGGAAATAGCTCAAAAACCCGTTGATGGGTCCTTTCTCGTACAAGAGCATGTCGGCGGTGTAGGCGATGACCACGGGCACCGTCAGCATCGGGAGTATGAAGAGAATGTAGAAGAACGCCTGCCCCCGGAAAGGCTTGTACATCAGAAGCGCCAGTGCAAAACCGCAGATGAAGCAACCCAGCGTCGAGAGGCCCGCGAACAGGAGCGAGCGCCCCATGGCCTTCCAGAAACGCTCTTCGCCCAACACCTCCTGGAACAACTCGAATCCCACGAACTCCGCGTCGAACCAGGTGGAGAGATAGACCGTCCAGGAGTGGAACGAAAAGTATATCTGCAGGAGAAACACGGGTATCAGAAACGCGAAAAGGAGAATCAGCGGAGAGAGCACGCTCCATTTGAATACGCGCACGCCCCGGGCGCGGGTGGAGCGCCTACCCTTCGGCTGCGCTATTGTGGCCGTCGCCATTCAACAAGACTCCTACGGCATCGAATGAATCGGAGCTTTCGCCGGGAAACATCCGGAAGCGATAATCGCGTCGGCGGCCGGGGCGGGCGATTACCCGCCGGCCCCGGCCGGCGAAACATGGAACCTCTCCCCGGAGCCGGGCCCCGGGGAGAGGAGTTTTTCGTACTACGAAGGAACGTCCACTTTCGGCATCATGGCCTTGTAGAAGGGAATCTCCCTCCTGAGCTTGCGCTTGCCGACTTTGCGGATGATCTTGGCCCACTCGTTCTGGATGTCGCCCATCACCTTCTTGGCGCCCTTCTTGCGGCCCGCGTAGGCCTCGGAGAGGTTGCGGTCGACGACTTCCTTGAACTCCTGGTAGCCGGTCACATACGGCGGCGGGCAGGTGACGAGGAGGTTGTCCTCCACGGACTTGATTCCCGGCTTGGTGTAGACCTTCGTCACCTGCGGGTCGGTCATGTGCTTGGGATGCCAGGGATCGTGGAAGGTGAACTTCGGATGGCCCACAACCTCGGCGCTGTTCTTGTAGGTGCTCATGTACATGGCCCAGGCGACGGCCTGTTTCTTGCGCGGGCTGTGCTTGTTCACGACCATGGCCATCACCGGCGCCGAGAAGGCGCGGTGGATGAGCTTGCCGGAGAACTTCGAACCCGGAACCAGGCCGTAATGCCACATGCCCCTGGTCTTGGTCTTCGCCGTGGGGCTTTCGATGAGCGCGATAATCCCGTCCCAGTACTGGCAGGAGAAAATCTTGCCGTTGCGGATCCGGGGGATCATCTGCGGCGAACCCCAGGCGCTCGCCTCGGGGTGGGAAACCTGCTTGCGAGCAAGCCAGGTGTCGAAGGCGTATTCGGCCGCAGGCGTGTTCAGCGTGGGGTTGGCGTCGTCGTCGAACGGGAAACCGCCCGCGCTGTAGAGGTACATCCAGTACCAGAAGCTGCTGTTCGCCTTGTCGCGCAGGCCGCCGAAGCCGTAGAGCTCCTTGTCCGGCCTGTGGAAGTGCTTCATTACTTCGAGTTCGTCTTCCCAGGTGACGGGCCACTTGAGAGGCTTGCCGTGCTTGTCGGCGAAAGCCTTGCGCTCGTCGGGATTGTCGAACAGGTCCTTGCGGATGAACTGCGGGCAGACGTTTCCGTCCGTGGGCATCGCGTAGGTCTTGCCCTGATACTGCATGAAGGTCTCGAAGTTGCCGACCATCTTGAGGTCGAAGCCGGCGGACTTCATATAGCCGTCGAGAGGCTCGAGCATGCCCGCCGCAGCGAGAGAGGGAATCATCATGGACTCGACGTGGAAGATGTCGAACTTGCCCGAGCGCGTGATGGCCTCGGCCATGGCGCGCTGGGGAATCTGCAGGTTGGGAACGTCGCTCACCTTGTCCATGGAGATGCCGGTGGCTTTGTTGAACTCGCGGTTCAGGTCGGGATAGTTGCGCCAGTAGAGGCCCCACATCATTCCGTTCAGCTTGGCGCCTCCCAGCTTCTTGCCGGCCTTGATGACGGCGTCCTCCTCGGGCCCGGCCTGCGCTTTGCCCGCGCCTCCGAGAACGGCTGGACCCGCCACGGCGGTGGCCAGACCGGCTTTGAGGAGGCTTCTTCTTTTGATCTGCTTCTCGCTCATCTGGGTGTTCCTCCTTCGTTCATGGGGTAGACCGACTGGGCAAAATAAAATCCGCGTCGCGCGCTCATCGTTCGATGAGACGCCAGCCAGCGGATGCATAAACCCGCCACTCGGCCCGTATATGCAACTCATAATGCCTAGGTAACAGCGCATTGTATGGAAGCTTTGATTTTTGTCAACACGCGAAGCGAAGCATCTCCCGTTATTTGCAGCCTTCAAACGGAAACGCATTCGGGAAGCGACGATGGCGGAAGCAAGACAAAAAACCGCCCTCCCCGGCGCGGCTCCAGAGCCGGGGAGGGCGGTCGAAACTCATCGCCTGGTCGGCGTCTGATTCCTAGTTCCCGCTCGCCTCCGCCGCTTCGAGCTCCGCCATCTTCTGCAAGGCCACCTTGTCCCTCAACAGGAACACCGGGCACGGCGCGCGCCTCAAGACCTGCTCGGAGACGCTGCCGATCAGGAAGCGGCTCACCATGTTGTGGCCGTGCGTTCCCATGACGAGGAGGTCGAAATCCCCCGTTTCGGCGAACTGCACGATCTCCTTCACCGGCTCGCCGAAGACGACCAGGGTCTCGATGGGCACGGCCGATTCGACCTGTTTCGTCATCACGTCGAGATTGCTCTGCAGTTCGATTCGCGTGTCCTCCAGCAGGCGGCTCGGAGAGATGGTGCCTACGAGTTCCGCGCCGTAGCCGCCGTATTTGGCCGCGTAGTCGGGGTTTCTCGCCACATGGATGGCCATGACTTCCGCGTTTCTGTTCTCGCCGATCTCCGCCGCGACCTTCAGGACGCCCCTGCTGAGTTCGGAGAAATCCACGGCTGCCAGCACTTTCTTGGGATCGTATATTCGCATGGCGTTTCCCTCCGATATGAAGAAATGTACGACGTCTTATTGTTCATTAACAAAATGCGGAGCCTCTGGAGGCCCCGCATTCAGGGATCGTTCTCGACTGTTCTGCCTGCGCGTCCCGCGATGGCCGTCCAGATGCCTTGCACCGGCTATCTTTTGTCATCCCCCGAGAGGCCGGCGCGTTGCTTCAGGGGACTAGACTCCATCACTCCATCAACCCCCTATGTTCTATTTCAAATATAGGCTCTCGCGCGCCATCTTTCAAGGAAAATCCGCACGCAGGCGGCCCCGCCCGCCTCAGTCGATCTCCACCACCACGTTGCCTACGTTCGCGAAATTCTCCATGATCTCGTGCGCCGCGGCGGTTTCCTCGAGCGAGAAGCGCGCGCCGATGTGGTGGGTGAGCGCGCCCGCCGCGCACGCGGCGTTGATGTCCGCGCAGGCCTGATCGATCGCCGCATCCGGCATCGTGTAGACGAACACCATGCGGATGGCCGTGTTCTCCGGCATCATCCGGTACCAGGGCAGAGCGGGTTCGGGGACGCGCGTGGAGCCGTAGGCGGCGACGGTCCCGTTTCCCTTGAGCACCCGTCGGGTGACGTCCAGGTTCTCGCCGAAGTCCACCTCGCAAATCCTGTCCACTCCTTCTCCGCCGGTGATCTCCATGATGCGCGCAGCGGCGTCCTCCTCGCGGTAGTTCACCACGTGGTCCGCGCCCGCATCGCGCGCGATCCGCGCCTTCTCCTCGTTGCTGACAGTGGCGATGACGGTGGCGCCCCCCCACTTGGCGAGCTGTACGCCGTAGCGCCCCACGGCGCCCGCACCGCCGGTGACGAGCGCCGTCCGCCCCGCTATCGGCCCGTCGAGAAAAAGCGCCCTGTGGGCCGTCATCGCCGGAATCGCCAGACACGCCCCCTGGGCGAAATCCACAGAATCCGCCAGCGGCACGGCCTGGCGCTCGGGCAGGACGATGAATTCGGCCGCCGTGCCGTAGGGCCTTTGCCACTGGCCGTTGAACACCCAGACGCGCTCGCCCACGCGAGAGGAATCCACCCCCTCGCCCGCGCTCTCGATGACGCCCGCGCCGTCCGAATGGGGGATGATTCTCGGCCAGCGCATCTCGCCGCGCGAACCCAGGCGCGCCTTGTAGTCCGAGGGATTGGCGCCCGAGGCGTGGAGCCTCACGCGCACCTCGCCCGCGCCCGGCTCGGGGGTCTCGATTTCGCCGAATTTCAGCACCTCTTTCGCCGGGCCATACGCTTCATACCAGACGGCTCGCATGATCTCTCCTTCAAGTGGCTCCATCGTTTGGAATCAAAATCAACCTGTTCCATCTTCGCTTCGTATCCCCGTAGGGAACGCGTATGGGGTTGTTGAAAATGCCCTCGCCGGGGGAGGTCGCCTTTAGCGGAAAGTCCGCTTCCGCGCGACCCCTCTCGTCAGAAGCAACCCCCCCTACCCCCCCTTGTGGGGTCGTTGAAAAACCCCTTGCGGGCCGGTCGGGATCCCACCGTAGGGGCCGCATATCATGCGGCCCGGCCTTTTCGCCTTCACGATGCGGGTCGCATAATATGCGACCCCTACAATACCATCTTGAATGATGATCGTAGGGACGGACCCGTGTGTCCGCTCGACCCCGGAACAAGGTTTTTTCAACAGCCCCTTGTCAGGGGGGTATAAAAAGGCGATGTCCCCCCGCCGAGCAGAGGGGGCGTTGCTTTTTCCTGCCCCCCTGACAAGGGGGGGTAGGGGGGGTTGCCTTTACCCTGCCAGGGAATTTTTCCAACAACCCCCGAAGGAACGCAGACCCGCAGCCCCCGCGAAACGAATCCCGCCGCCAAGCCGGAGCGTATCCATCCTCAACGAAAATGCGCCAGGAAAACCCTCAAGCGGCGGCGCGTTCGCGCTCTATCATCTCCTTGACGCGGGGGATGAGGTCGCGCGCGGCGCGGCGGCATTCCTCCACGTGGGGATAGCCCGAGAGGATGAACTCGTCGATGCCCAGCCGCCAGTAGCCGAGAAGCTCCTCCGCGATTTGCTCCGACGTTCCCACGAGGGCGGAGCCGCAGTTCACCCGCACCTGGGAGATACCGTTCCAAAGATGCGGCCCGACCCGGAAATCATCGAACGCGCGCGCCTGCGCGGCGGCGCCCACCATGCTCGTGCCGGCCACCAGCGCGCCGCGCTGGGCCTTCACGGAATCATCCGCGCGGCTGAGCAGTTCATGCGTCTCCTCCCACGCTTCGGCCTCGGAATCTCGCATCACCAGATGGGAGCGCACCCCGAAGGCGGGCGTCCGCCCCGCCTCGGCGAAAGAGGCCCGCGCGCGCTCCAGGTGCTTTCGTGTCTCCTCCACCGGCCCTATCCAGCCGAGATAGACGTCCGACTGCGTTCCCGCGAGCTTGAGCGCCGCGGGCGACGCGCCGCCGAGGTAGAACCTGGGCGTCTCTCCCGCCGGGCCGGGCGAGCAGTGCACGCCGTCGAGCTTCACGAATTTCCCCTCGAAGCTGATCGGCTTTGGATCCTCCCAGAGCTTGCGGATGGCGGCGATGAACTCCTCCGCGCGCTCGTAGCGCGTGTCGTGGTCGATCCGCTCACCCATCTTCTCGAACTCGCCCTTGATGCCGCCGGGCACGACGTTCAAGTCCACGCGCCCGCCCGTTATCTGGCTGAGCGTGGCCGCCATCTGGGCGAACAGGCCCGGGTTCACGAACCCCGGACGCACGGCGACGAGGAAGCGTATCTTCTCGCTTCGCGCGGCGAGCGCCGTCACCATCGTCCAGGTCTCCGCCAGGGGCGCGCCCTGGTCGAAAAGCCCGTTGGCGAAGCGCGTGGGGATGAGCATGGAGTAGAAATCGTTCTCCTCCGCCGCCTTGACCACCTCGCTCAGGTATTCATACGTGGGCGGGCGCTCGGCCCGCAGCGTGCCGATGTGCGCGCCGTCGCCGTCTATCGGGATGAACCAGTCGAAGCGCGGCTCCGGGCGTTCGTGATTCGATGTCATGCGTAAACTCCCATGCGGTTTCGGTACCGGATTCCGGCGATTCTAGTACAGATGCGCTTGGACGGAAAAGGCCGGGGTGCGCCGCGCGGCCACTCCCCTGGTTATCATGCGCTGGCAAGGGCGGTGAACCGCTGCGGGATATAACGTAAGAACGGAGACGAGAGAAAGGCGGCTTGGGGTGCATTTTGACTTTCCAGTCCAAAAGCGCTAGTCTCCTCATTGAGGACCCGTACTCTTTCTTACTCACCGGAGGCGGGGGGAACCATGCAAAAAATCTTCGATCATTTCAAAACCAACGCCGGCGTATGGACGTTCGGGCTGTTCATGGCCGCGGTGGCGGGCGGCATCTATCAATTCACGGTATTCATGGTCAGCGCGCAGGTCACGCCCGTCAAGGCGCGCCTCGACGCGCAAGTCGAGAGGCTCGACGCGGCGGACGGGAATACGAACGACGCCATCGAACGCCTCGAAAAACAGATGAACGTGCGTTTCGATGGAATCAAGAAAGACATCAGGCGCAACCAGGAAGGAATCGGCCTTCTGAGAAAAGAAATAAGCGACCTGAACAAGAAAGTCGAGAGGAAAATAGATACGTTGAACAACAAGATCGACAGGCAAATCGGCCTGCTGGACCAGAAAATCGAGAAGAAATTCGACCAGCTGGATCAGAAAATCAGCCGCCTGGACGAGAAGATGGACAAGAAGTTCAACCTCATCCTGCTAAGGCTCCCCCCGCTCTAAAAATAGTTTTAAGAACCCGGTCGATGGGCGCGCCGGTCTCACGCGTCCTTCCCGACAAGACCGCATCACCCTCAACCCAGGGTTTCACTCAGCGACACGAGTTCATCGAGCGCCTCCCTGGCGAAACGGCTCTGGAAGACGGCCTCCGCGGAAGCCCCCGGATAGACGGCCCACAGCGCGCCATCCTCGCAGAGCAAGATGGTGGTGAGAGGCCGCAAGACAATCGCGCCCACAGTCTCGTGCGCGTCGGGCCGGTTGATCCACCGGCGGAACGAGGCTTCGCCCTCCGCCGCCAGCGTGAGTTCCGAATCCCAGAGCGGATCGCCTGAGTGGACAGTCTGAAAACCCGGACTGCCGCTTTCATTCTCCAGACAGGCGCGCTCGGCCAGCTGGAGGCTTTCCGCTTTCTTGTGGATTCTGAACGAATGAGACGCCGCGCAGGCGACGCCTATCCGCATCGCGGCGGGGCCGGCGCGGGTTTTCGCGCGATACTCGAACCATACGCGCTTGCCCGAATACTCCCCGCTCAGGCGTCCGCCTTCGAGTCGGGCCGTGCCCGCATCCAGCAGTTCGACCAGCGGCTTCATCCGGCGGGCGAGCCGGACGTCTCGAAAGAAAACGCAGTAGACGACCGCGCCGAGAACCACCGCCAGGGCAAGGAGGCTCGGCCCGTCGATCAGCATTCACTTTTCCCGGCATCCCGCCAGGCGGGTCGGCTGCCGGGGAACATGTCCGAATCGTGAAAGACCTCGATGCGGTTGCCGTCCGGATCCAGGAAGTAGATGCCCTCGTGCCCGCCCCACAGGCCGTTGCTCTCATCCAAGCGCAAGGGCCCCCAGACGACCTCGATGTCGGGGCGCGAGCGGATGTAGGCCACCGCGTCGTCGAACGCCCCCTGATCCGCCACCTCGAACGCCAGGTGGTGCAGCCCCACGTCACGGCGCGGCACGGTGTCCCCGCCCTCCTCGTCCACCCAGTCCTCGGGCACGCTGAATATCGCCAACTGGTGGTGGTAGTCGTCCAGGTACATGAACGCCGAGCCGAAAGGCGCCGCCGGGTGGCTGCCCGCCTCGTGGCGCGAGCGCAGCTTGAAGCCCAGCACTTCGGAATAGAATTTGATGGCGCGATCCAGATCCCGCACCTTTATTCCTAAGTGCTGCAAGCGGATGGAGCGAATCATCAAAGGCCTCCAGTGAGTATGACCCCAACAAACGAAAGCGGCGCAGGATTTCTTTCGAGAATACGCGATTTGCGCACCGGAGTCATCGACACAGGGCGTCCCCTCATGGCCGATTTGCCCGCCGCCCTTGCCGAGCCGGCCCAAGTGGAGTATTCCATGAGGGCGCGGGAACCCATATCACTCGATTCCGCAATTTCACTTGTCATCCTCGAATGGAGGTCTTCGCCTTGCCCATCATCACGAACGAGACAAAAAGGAAATCCTACGCCGGCGAGGTCACCCTGGGCGCGGGCGTGCGCATGGCGCGAACGGTGGAGGTCGGCCTCGCCATGAAGGCGGCGGGCTTCGACTGGCTCTTCATCGATCTCGAACACGGCCCTTTCGACCTCGAAACCGCGCAGCAGATATCCATCGCCGCCCTGACGCAGGGCATCACGCCGCTCGTGCGCGTGGCCTCGCTCGACCCGCACCTGAGCACGCGGATTCTGGACTCAGGCGCGCAGGGCATCGTCCTGCCGCACGTGAACAACGCGGGTGAGGCCGAGGAATTCGTGCGAATCTGCAAGTTCCCGCCCGAGGGCGGACGCAGCGCGGGCGGGGGGCTGGCCCACGGGCGCTTCGAGGCCATGGACCCGATGGCGCTTCTGAGCGGCATCAACGACGAGACGCTGCTCGTCGCCATGATCGAGACGCCCGAAGCCGGCGATCAGGCGGACGCCATCGCCGCCGTGGAGGGAATCGACGTGCTGCTCATCGGCACTAACGACCTGAGCCTGGGAATGGGCATCGTCGGCCGGCACGACCACCCCCGCGTCAACAAGGTGTATGACCAGGTGAACGCCGCGTGCCGGAAACACGGCAAGATAGCCGGCATGGGCGGGTCCTACGATCCCCGGATGATCGAGCGCAGAATCAAGGAGGGGATGCGCTTCATCCTATCGGGCAGCGACCTCAACTTCATGAGCGCAGGCGCCAGGGCCCAGGCGGACATGATTCGCGAACTCGCGGGCTGAGGTTTCCGGCTGAAATCCCCATAACAATTCGCAATTTTCGAAAAACCAAGGAGAAAAAATGAAACTCTTGACCTATGAATCGGACACCGGGCCACGCGTCGCCGTATTGACGGAAAACGGCGTGGAGGACGTCGTCCCCCACACCGGCGACGCGGCGGAAGTCATCGCCCGGGGCGGGACGCCCGAAACCAGCGGCCGGCCGGTGGCGTTCGAATCCATCAAAATGCTCGCGCCGATAGCGAAACTCGCGCGGCCCGTCATCGCCGTGGGACTCAACTACAAGAAACACGCCGACGAGGGCGCGCGCAAATACGGGCGCCCGGTGGGCGTCTACCCCGAGATTCCGGTGTTCTTCTGCAAGTGGCCGGGTTCGCACAACGGGCCCGACGGGGAGATCATAAAGCACGGGAACGTGAACGAACTCGACTATGAGTGCGAACTCGTCATCGTGATCGGCAAGGAGGGGATCAATATCCCGCTGGATGAGGCCATGGACCACGTATACGGCTACACCATCATGAACGAGGTCTCCGCCCGCGACGTGCAGCGCGCCCACGGCCAGTGGTTCAAGGGCAAGGCGCTCGACAGCTTCGGCCCCCTGGGCCCCTGGATCGTCACCAGGGACGAGGCGGGCGACGGGAACAACCTGGCCGTCATCACGCGCGTGAACGGCCAGACGCGGCAGAACTCGAACACGAACGACATGATCTTCGACATCGCCACCGTCGTCTCGGTGCTGTCCGAGAGCTTCACGCTCGTGCCCGGCGACATGATCGCCACCGGAACGCCCGAGGGCGTGGGCTTCGCCATGGACCCGCCGGGGCTTCTGAACGCCGGCGACGTGGTGGAGTGCGAGATCGAGAACATCGGCGTACTCAGGAGCACCGTCGCCGCGCCGTAAGATGAGGGTAATTGACACTGATAAAGCAGGAAGAACCACTCCCGCTTTGAGGGGCATTGCCGACTGACGCGAATGGAAGAATCACTCCCCCCTTGAGGGTCTGGCTTTCCGAGGGGAAAGCCAGACGAGGAAGCCGAACCGACAGGTGAAGGCTGACTCGGTGGGGGGACATGCCACTGAAAAAGCTATCCCTCTCGCATCAACCACGTTTTACCTGTAGGTCGGACATATATGTCCGACATATTATGCGACCCGGCCTTTTTTCGCTTCTCCGGCAGCGGGCCGCATAATATGCGGCCCCTACACACCTCCGGCAAGGTGGTATCCCGTCGCCCCCATACCGGCATTCCAGGCTTTTTCAACAGCCCCCCGGCGATCAGGCCTTACGTCAGCGTCTGCTTGAGGTAGGGCACGAGGCCGCCCGCCTTCACCATGTCCATGATGTGATCGGGCAGGGGTTCGGCTTGCAAGGTCTGGCCCTTCGTGAGGTTCTCGACCCTCCCCGCGATCGGGTCGACGCGAACGCGGTCGCCCTGCGCTATCGATTCCGCGTCGGCGCAGATGAGCACGGGCAGGCCGATGCAGAGCGAATTCCTGAAAAAATTCCGCGCGAACGTCCGCGCGATAACGGCGCCCACGCCCGCGCGCTTGATGCCGCGCGGCGCCGTCTCGCGGCTCGAGCCGCAGCCGAAGTTCCGCCCGCCGACGATAACGTCGCCCGCACGCACGTTCCGGGAGAAATCGGGGTCGACCCCCTCCATGGCGTGCGCGGCCAGTTCCTCATCGGGCAGGCTCGCGTATTTCGACGGCATGATGTAGCCCGTATCGACGTTGTCGCCGAACACCCAGGCGCCGCCCTCGATGGTTTGCGTCTCGCCCCTCATGAGATGAACTCCCTCGGGTCGGCCACGCGGCCCTTGATTGCGCTCGCCGCCACCGTGGCGGCCGAAGCCAGGTATATCGACGCCTCCGCGCTTCCCATGCGTCCCTTGTAGTTGCGGTTGGCCGAGGAGATGCACACCTCCCCGTCCCCGAGTTGCCCCGGCCCCCTGCCCGCGCATACCCCGCACGTGGTGGGCAGGAGCACGCCGCCCGCGTCGATGAGCGCGCCGAGCGCCCCGTCGTCCATGGCCTTGCGCATGATGTCCTTGCTCGCGGGCGCGATGAGAAGCTGCACCCCGTGGGCGACCCGCCTGTCCTTCAAGACCGCGGCCGCCGCCTGCAGGTCGAGGAGTTTCGCCCCCGTGCACGAGCCGATGTGCGCGCGCTGCAGGGGAGGCGAGTCCACCTCCTCCACCGGGTAGACGTTGTCCATCCTGTGGGGACACGCCACCTGGGGCGAGAGCTCCGATACGTCGTATTCATACGAGGCGGCGTAGGCGGCGTCCGCGTCCGAGGATACGGCCTCCCAGCCCTCTTCCACCCCTGCGTTTTCGAGATATTCCGCCGTCGCCTCGTCCACGTCGATGATGGCGCTCTTCGCGCTGAACTCCGCCGCCATGTTGGAGAGCGTCATGCGGTCCTCGACGGGCAGCGCCATGAGCGCCTCGCCCTCGAACTGGAGCACCTTGTATTCCGCCCCGTCGACTTTCAAATCCTTGAGCGCGAGCAGCGCCATGTCCTTGCCGTATATCCCTGCCGGGACACGGCCCTTGAACTGGACCCGTATCGTCTCGGGCACGCGGAGCCATACCTCTCCCTTGGCGAGCACGCCGATGCTCTCCGTCGGGCCGATGGCCACGCCCAGCGCGCCCAGCGCCCCGGTGTTGGTGGTGTGGCTGTCGGTGCCGGTGACGAGAACGCCCGGGCGCACGAAGCCCTTCTCCGCCATGAGGATGTGGCAGATGCCCTCGGCGTCGTAGAAATGGGAGAGTTCCTGCTCGGCCGCCCAGGCTCTGGTGACGTTCAGCACCCTGGATTGCGAATCCCCGGTGGGCGGGTTGTGGTGGTCCGCTGTGAGCATGAAGCGATCCTTGTTCCAGATGGGAAGGCCCAGTTCGGCGAAGTCCTTCCCCATGCGGAATGGTCCCTGGTTGTCGTGCATGACGTGGGCGTCGACCTTCGCCCATACGATGTCGCCCACGTCCACGCGCTCGCGCCCGCTGGCGCGGGCCAGGATTTTCTGTGTGGCGGTATCCCCGGACAAGAAGTTCTCCTTCGATATATGGGGGTGCGCAAACCCAAGAGTCTTGTATACTCGCCTTGTCGCACACTATCGAACGCGAAGCAAGACTTGAGACCTCGGAGGCGAAATGGCCAGGGACAAGGAAATCGGCCGCAAGGCGTTCTTCACCGAAGGCCCTCTCTCCTTCATGCGCGCCTTCATGCAGGGGGTGCACCAGGGGGAGACGAGAATCCACCGCTCGGACCTGGAAGGCCCTCTCCTGCGCCCGCCGGGCGCCGCGCCGGAAGCCGATTTTCTCGACCTCTGCACGGGCAGCGCGCAATGCGCGCTCGCGTGCCCGGCGGACGCCATCCTCATGCTCCCGCGCGAGGACGGCTCGGGCCTGGAAGCGCCCCGCATCATCCCGGCGGACGGGGCCTGCGTGGTGTGCGACGACCTCTCCTGCATGAAGGTCTGCCCCACGGGCGCGCTCACCCTCGCGCCCCGCGAGGAGATTCGCATGGGCCTGGCCGAGGTGAACGCGGAGACGTGCTACGCCTGGAACGGGTCGGATGCGGAGTGCAACTACTGCGCCACGCGCTGCCCCATCGGGGAGAGCGCGATACGGATCGAGGAGCGCGAGGACGCGAAAGGCCCCGTCATCGGCGAGACCTGCGTGGGCTGCGGCGCCTGCGAGCAGCACTGCCCCGAATACCCGGGCGCGGTGCGCGTGTTCCCCATCGAATCCACCTAGAACAGAAAAAACCGGGATCACTTGCATCCCGGGGCTGTGGAAAAAGCCCCGATCCCGAGATTCGGCGTATGTAACCGATCGGGCAGGGAGGAAAACCACTCCCCCCTTGAGGGGCTGTTGAAAAACCCCTAGCGGATCGGGCCGATTCAATTCCCCCTTGGTCGGGATGTCAATATGTGTGTAGGGGTCGCATATATGCGACCCGCATTGTGAAGGCGAAAAGGCAGGGCCGCATGTATGCGGCCCCTACAACAGGAGCGGTAATTAAGCCGGAATGACGGCGTACCCACCCTCTTCGGGCTTCTTCAACAACCCCATCATTGGCGCAAAATGCGGCTCAAGCCGCGCGGATCAGGAGAATTCCTCTTTCAGGATTTCATGGATGAACCGCTGGACGGCCAGGGGGTAGAACCGGATGTCCGGCGTGCGGACCACGGCGGTGTCGGTGGTCTCCAGACGCGCGAGTTCGTTCAGCACCTTTTCCACCAGAACCTCCGGGCTCCACTCGTGGTGGGTGATCTTCAGGTGCTCGTTCTCGATGTTGAAATTGCCCGCCGCCACGGCGGGGAACGCGAAGACGCGGCCGATGAGGTCGGAATCCATCATCTCGGAATCCTTGAAAATCTCGCCGAACGTCTTCTGCGCCTGGGCGGGCGTCCACACCAGCTTGGGAGAGACCAGCAACTTGCCGGAAATCTGGACCGAACCCGCCTGCTCTTCCACCTCCGGCCCCAGCACCCGGTAGCCGAGTTCATGATAGCCCGACACGATGCCCACGTACGGACGCTGGATGATGCGGATCTCCTCGCTCACCTGCCTGTGAAAATCGCGCTGAAAATCGTCGTCGAACATCGAAACGTCTCCGTCATGACCGAAAACCAAAAAACGCAAGCAGACGTTGATACCAAATGCCATTGCGCCAGGTCAAACAAAGCGAGACCACGGACGCGCCTCTTCTCTATTCTCTTCTTTTTCCTCAGGAATTGACAGCCCGCAAATCTCCCAGAATCTTTTCCGCCGCCTCGTTCGCCGATTTCACGCAATCGGGAATCCCTACGCCGCGGTAGGCGTTGCCGGCGAGAGCAAGGCCCGGCGTTGCGCTCTGTTCGCTCTCGATCCTTCGCACCTTCTCCAGGTGGCCCACCAGATAATGCGGCAGGGATTCCTCATAGCGGTAAAAGACTTTTCCTTCGGGCTCTCCGGCGACCCCCAGAATGGGCCGAAGTTCCTCGATCAGCTTACGAACCAGTTCTTCATCCGTTAGCCCCGCCCGGGAGGCGGCCTCGCCCCCGGCGAAGGCGCGGATGAGCGCCTTTCCCTCGGGCGTTCTTCCGGCGAACTTCGTGCTCGAAAAAGAACACGCCAGAAGCGTCTTGTTCTCTGCCGCAGGCACGACGAAACCCATCGCGTGGAGCGGATGCGCCACCTGTTCGGCCCGGTAGACGAGGTTGAGCGTCGCCAATGAACCGCTCGGGATGCTCATCAACTCTCCCGAGATGCCGGGCGCAGTCTTTTCCAGCATCCGCGCCGCCACGCGAGGCGGCAGGGCGACGCAAACCGCGTCTGTGTCCATCACCTCCCCGTCCTCAAGACGAACGCGCCAGCCTCCTTCGTTTCTGTCGAGTGATTCCGCCCGGCATCCCGTCCGGACCATAGCGCCTGAAATCTTCTCCGCCAGCGCGTCCGCCAGAACGCCCATTCCGCGCGCGAAACTCACGAACAGGCCGTACCTCGGCCCGCTCGCCGAGACGCCCTCGCCCGAACCTCGCCTCTGCATCCGCTTCCTGAGTCCCAGGATGAGGCTTCTGTGTTCGCGCTCTATCTCGTGGAACTGCGGCATGGTGGCCTGAAGGCTCAGTTCTTCGGGATCGGCCGAATAGATGCCCGCCACCATGGGCTGCGCCATCCGCTCCAGCGCCTCGCGCCCGAACCGCCTGCGCACGAAATCGGCGAGGGACTCATCCGCATCGCCCTTCTTCCGGGGCAGGAGAACGTCCATCGCCATACGGAGCTTGCCGAGCGGGCTGAAAATCGGCGTCGTCATGAACGGGCCGATTCGGTAAGGCGCTAAAAGATAATACCCCTCCGGCACGGGGAGCAGGTCGCCGCCCCTCAAGACGAAGCTGCGCCGGTAGCGCTCGTTCGTGCCGATGAGTTGCTCACTGAGACCCAGTTCCTCGCAGAGTTCGACGCCCTCCGGTTTAGATGCGAGGAAACAGTCCGGGCCTTTCTCCATCAGGACGCCGTCTGCGATTTCGGTCTCGACCACGCCGCCGAGTCGCGGTGAAGCCTCGATGAGATGGACTTCCGTGGAGAGATTCTGCGCCTTGGAAGCCTGGAGGAGCCGGTAGCAGGCGGTGAGCCCCGTCACCCCGCCGCCGAGCACGACCACCCGCCGGGCGTCCCGGGTCAACTTCCGCTCTCCGCCATCTTCGCGCGCACCAGGTCCGAGAGCATCTCGATGAAGGCGGGGTGCGTGCCCACCGTGGGCGCGCGGCAGAAGCGAAGCCCCGCCTCCTCGGCCGCTTCGCGCGCCTCGATGTCGAGGTCGAAGAGCACCTCCACGTGGTCGCATATGAAGCCGATGGGCGCGAGAAGAACGGCCTTCGCGCCGGCGGCGGCGACGTTTTCGATCACCTCCACCACGTCCGGGCCGAGCCAGGCGCCGGGGGGAACGTCCGGGCTGCTCTGGAAACCGACCTCGTAGTCCTCCAAGCCCAGCTTTTGCGCCGCGAGCGCCGCCGTTTCCCGGAATTCCTCCTCATACGAAGAGGCCCTGGCCATGGAAACCGGAATGGAGTGAGCCGTAAAGATGACTCTCACATCATCCAGCCCGTCCTCTTCGGGGAGGGCTTGCCTCATCCGCTCTGCGATGGCGTCGATGAACCCCGGATGCGCATGCCAGGGCGTTTCCAGGAACTCGGTTTCGGGCGCATCTGCGCCCAGCTCTTCACGCGCCGAGGCGACGGCGCCCCGGTAGGCCTCCCAGCTGATTTTCGTGCGGTGAGGCGCCAGTATGACGCCCAATGCGCGCCGCAAGCCGCGCCCCCCCATCTCGGCCAGCGTCTCTTCGACGTAGGGCGTCCAGAAGCGATAGCCCGTGTAGACGGGAACGCCCGCGCCCGCTCGCTCCAGCGCCATCTCGAGCGCGCCCGCCTGTTTCTGGGAGAAAAACGTGAACGGGGAGACGCCGCCGAAATGTTCATAGTGGGCCGCCACCTCCCGGATGCGCTCCGAGCCGCCCGACCTCTGGCCCACGATGCCCTCCACGTAGCAATACGCCTCGCCCGGGCATTCCTCGTAGCGGCGGCAGCAGCCCCGCGTGGGGCCGCCGAAGCCGATCATGATGATGGAATCGAACTTGTCCTTCATCCGGCCCCCGCTTCCCACTCGTGAACGAAATCGATGAGCCTCTTGACGTTGGCGACCGGCGTGCCCGGCAGAATGCCGTGCCCCAGGTTGAAGATGTGGCCCGGACGCGCGGCCCCCTGGCGCAGGACGTCCTCCGCGCGCGCGAGGATACGCTCGGGCTCCGCGAACAGGACGCACGGGTCGAGGTTTCCCTGAATTCCCATCTCGCCGATGCGCTCTCTGGCGTCGGCCAGCTCCACGCGGAAATCCACCCCCGCCACGTCGCCGCCCGCATCTGCGAACGCTTCGAGATAGGGCGCGGTTCCCGTGCCGAAATGGATGACGGGCGCGCCCTTCTCGATGCCCGCAATCAGCGCGCGGCTGTGCGGCAGGACGAACTCCCGGAAATCCGCGGGTGAGAGGCATCCCACCCAACTGTCGAAAACCTGCACCGCCTGCGCGCCCGCGCGAATCTGTTCGTTCAGATAGATAGTCAGCCCCCGCACGAGCTTTTCCATCAGCGCGCGCCAAGCCCCCGAATCGGCGTACATGAACCTCTTGGTGTTCTCGAAATTGCGCGAGCCGCCGCCTTCGATCATGTACGACGCGAGCGTGAAGGGCGCGCCGCAAAAACCGATGAGCGGAAGGGCGGGGTTCATCTGCTCCCTCGTCTTGCGGACCGCCTCGTAAACGAAGGCGAGGCTCTCATGCGGTTCCGCCTCCCGCAGCCGCTCCACGTCCGAAGCCACCCGAACCGGATTGTGAAGAACGGGGCCTCCCTCCAGGTACTCCAGGTCCATGCCCATGGGTTGTAAGATGAGCAGAATGTCGGAGAACAGTATGGCGGCGTCCGCCCCGATGGCGTCGAGCGCCGTTACGGCGACCTCTGCGGCCAGATCGGGCGTGCGGCAAAGCTCGATGAAGGAGACCTTCTCGCGCACGGCGCGGTATTCGCGCATGTACCTGCCCGCCTGCCGCATGAGCCAGACGGGCGTCCTCGCGCTCTCCAACCCCCGGCAGGCGCGCATGAATGCGGAATCCTCATAGCGAGGCGCGTTTTCCACCGCCGGATGCGCCGGCATGAACACCCTCCCGTGCAGCGTGTGAGAACCCGCTCCTCCGGGCGGGTCCGATGAAGCCAGTCTAATCCAAAAAGCGCGCGCGCGACTATCGGGCGAGACGTTCCCATGCAAAGCAAGGAAACCGCCGCTCGCTGGACAACGCCGGTTCAGGTAAGATACATAAGGATTCTTGATTTCGGGCGACTAGCCCCGACACCCCGGCGCCATAGCCAAGTGGTAAGGCAGAGGACTGCAAATCCTTTATTCCCCGGTTCGAATCCGGGTGGCGCCTCCAACATCCCTATAAGGGAGACGATCCGATGGAGCAGACGACCACAGCGCCGAACATTGAAACCAAAGAAGAGCTTCGCGAGTTCTACGGCCCGGCCAACGAGCGCAGCGTCAGGAAGCAGATGGCGAAGCTCGACGAGCACGCGAAGAACTTCATCGCGCTCTCTCCGTTCATGGTCATCTCCTCCGCCACGGCGGACGGCGCGGACGCATCCCCCAAGGGGGACCCGCCCGGATTCGTCAAGGTGATCGACGAGGGCACGCTCCTCATCCCCGACAGACCGGGCAACAACCGCGTCGACACCATGAGCAACATCGTGGAGAACAACCACGTCGGCCTCCTCTTCCTGGTGCCCGGCATGTGCGAGACGCTGCGCGTGAACGGGCGCGCGCGCATCACGACGGACCCCGAAGTCCTCGAACCGCTCTCGGTGAAGGGCAGACTCCCCAGATCGGCGATGATCGTCGACGTGGACGACGTGTACCTCCACTGCGGAAAGGCCCTCATCCGCGCGGACCTCTGGAACGCGGAAAAACATATCGAAAGAAAGTCTTTCCCCTCGATGGGCCAGATGCTCTCCGATCAGATAGACGAAGACGGCTACGACGACGGAGAGGAAATGGACAAGGGCATCCAGGAGAGATACAGGACGGGCCTCTATTGACGCAGTGGCAGGCCCCTGCGCCTGTCCTGATCGGCTCCACCTTGAACAAGGACAAATAGAGAGAAAGGACAACCACGGGGGGTTGTCCCTACGGGTTGCGCACCTCGAAAATCACTCCGTCCTCGGGCAGGGAAACGACCCGTAGGGGGCCGTTCGCGAACGGCCCTTGCCGCTCCTGCATCAGTCGCATCGAACCCTCGTCTTGCCTTCCGCCGTATTGCCTCACCCTGAGTAGCGGCGAAGCCGCGTATCGAAGGGCGAAATTCGCGCCCGCTGGAAAGATGCGCTCCCCCATCCTTCGATACGGCGCTTACGCGCCTACTCAGGATGAGGGTTCGGGGCGCTTGCACGGGATGAGGGCGTCAAGCGTTCCGCGAAGCCCGGCGCCGCGCGACGGGTTTGATCACCGTCATTCCGGCGCACGCCGGAATCCAGGGCCGACGAGGAAGGCGACAGCGCCGGACAACCATAAATCGACAAGACAAAAACGATAAAGCCAAAACCAAATTCCTGGATTCCGTCAAACCCTCCCGCCTTGGGGCTGTTGAAAAACCCTGTTCCGGGGTCGGGCGGACACACAGATCCGCCCCTGCGTTTCGTTTCGCAGAGGTTGGCAGGTCGGACATATATGTCCGGCCTGCGGGAGGCGCGATGGTTTCGTAGGGGCCGCATATCATGCGGCCCGCATTGTGAGGGCGAAAAGGCAGGGCCGCATGATATGTCGGACATATATGTCCGACCTGCGGGTAAAACGTGGTTGATGCGAGAGGGATAGGTTTTTCAACAACCCCGAGAAGGGGTTGTCACCTACAAACAAATTGTCTCTCTCCGGCTTTTTCAACAACCCCGCCTTGGTCGGGTCTGACACCGGAATGACGGCGGGGGCAAACCCCTCGAAGAGGAAAAGCGGGTTCATCGGACGGCCCTGCGCAGGGCGCGATGGTTCTGTAGGGTCAGGCCCCTGCGCCTGTCCTGATCGGCTCCGCCTTGAACAAGGACAACCTCAGGGGGTTGTCCCTACCAGGATTCCTCCTCCCTGGTCGGGACTGACTAATGCGTTTCTCGTAAATAAACGACCGAGAGGGGCGGCAGCGTTATCTCAACGGAATAGGGCTGGTCGTTCAAAGGCGCTGCAACGGCATGGCAGCCGTCTGGATTCCCCATGTCCCCGCCTCCGTATATCTCCGCATCGCTGTTCAGCACCTCGACCCAATCGCCGTCGGCGGGAACGCCCATGCGGTAGTGCATCCTGGGCACGGGCGTCAGGTTCGCCGCCACGAGCAGCATGGGTTCATCCTCCGTGGCGATCCGCACGAACCCCAGCACGCTGTCATCGGCCGCATCCGCCGCCACCCACTTGAAGCCGCGCGGGTCGTAATCCCTTCGGAACAGGGCGCGCTCCTTGTGGTACATGGCGTTCAGGTCGCGCACCCACTTCATCAGCCCCGCCCTCAAGGGCTCCTGGGCCAAGTCCCAGTCGAGCGCGCCGTCGTGATTCCATTCGCGCCACTGGCCGAATTCCCCGCCCATGAAGAGGAGTTTCTTGCCGGGCTGGGCGAACATCAGCCCGTAGAGCGCGCGCAGGTTCGCGAATTTCTGTCCGCCCTCTCCCGGCATCTTCCCGAGCAGGGAGCTCTTGCCGTGCACCACCTCGTCGTGGGAGAGCGGCAGCACGAAATTCTCGTTGTAGGCGTAGAGCAGGCGGAACGTGAGCAGGTTGTGGTGGAATTTCCGGTGGACGGGGTCTTTTTTCATGTACGCGATCGAATCGTGCATCCAGCCCATGTCCCACTTCATGCCGAAACCCAGTCCGCCCGTATCCACGGGTCTCGATACCATCGGCCAGGCGGTGGATTCTTCCGCGATGGTCTGCACGTCGGGAAACCGGCGGTAGACCTCGGTGTTCAGGCGCCTGAGGAAAGAGATGGCTTCGAGGTTCTCCCGGCCTCCTCTTCGTTGGGAAACCACTCCCCCTCTTTTCTCGAATAATCGAGGTAGAGCATCGAGGCCACGCCGTCGACGCGAAGCCCGTCGGCGTGGAAATACTCCAGCCAGTACATGGCGCTGCTTATCAGGAAGGCGGCCACCTCGTTACGCCCGTAATTGAAGATGTGGCTTTGCCAGTCCGGGTGAAATCCCCGCCTGGGGTCGGCGTGCTCGTAGAGATGGGTGCCGTCGAAATAGCCCAGCCCGTGCCCGTCCGTGGGGAAGTGGGAGGGCACCCAGTCGAGTATCACGCCCAGGCCGCGCTGGTGGAGATAATCGATGAGATACATCAGATCCTGAGGGGTTCCGAAGCGGCTCGTGGGAGCGAAGTAGCCCGTGATCTGATACCCCCATGAACCGTTGAAGGGGTGTTCCATCACCGGGAGGAACTCGACGTGGGTGAAGCCCATGTGGAGCATGTGCTCGGCGAGTTGGGGAGCCAGTTCCCTGTATGTGAGGGGGCGATTCTCTCCATGCGGCGCCCGCCGCCAGGAGCCGATGTGAAGCTCGTAGATGGAAATGGGCGCTTCGCGGCCGTTGCACGCGCCCCGGCACTCCATCCAGTCCCCATCGCCCCATTCGTAATCGAGACCCCAGACGACCGAGCCGCTCCTGGGGGAAACTTCGCTGTAGACCCCGAACGGATCCGCCTTCTCCGCCCGATAATCGCCGAACTGCGAGTGGATCCGGTATTTGTAGACCTCGCCCGTCCCCACGCCCGGGATGAATCCCGCCCATATGCCTGAGCTTTCCACCGGAGCCAGCGGGTGGCTCTCCTCGTCCCAGCCGTTGAAATCGCCGATGACGCTCACGGAATCCGCGTTCGGCGCCCATACGGCGAAATGGACGCCTTCCTCCCCGCCCACCGTCATCGGGTGCGCGCCCATTTTGTCGTACAAGGTGAAATGGGACCCCTGGTTGAACAGGTACACGTCGTAATCCGTGATGTAGGAAAGCGCGGGGTAGTGGACTATGCTCACGGGGCCGTCTCCTCCCGCGCCACGGGCGGCTGATTACGGCCTCTCAGCAAGACCACCGACTCTCCGGCGAGAAGATAGGAATCGCCCGCGTGAATCCGCCGGTTCCACCCTTTTTCATCGACCTGGGATGTATCCATCACCACGGTCCACCTCCTGTTTCTGTCTTCCTCGAGGAAAACGAAGGGAATCGCTTCGTGATGCGCGTTCATGAGCACCATGAAGGTATCACGATTCCCGGCCCCATGCCGAGAAAAAAGGCGCCTCTCTTCCGCTCCCCACAACCTGAAACCGAAACATTTCATGTAGTGCACATCCCACTCGTGCGCCCTCAACTCATGGCCCAGATGATGGAGCCAGACGAGTTCGGGTCTTTCCGTCTCGCGCAGGCTTTTTTGCGGAAAAAACGCCGTGCGCCGGAACGCAGGCCGGGTCCTGGTCCAACGGATGAGGTTCTGGACGAAAGAAAGCAGATCTGCGTTTTTTTCCGCCAATTCCCAATCCACCCAGGACGTCTCGTTGTCCTGGCAATAGGCGTTGTTGTTCCCCGACTGGGTGCGGCCGAACTCGTCTCCCGCCTGGAGCATCGGCACGCCCTGGGCGAGGAACAGGCTCGCGAGCAGATTCTTCTTGCGCCGCGCGCGCATGGCCGATACGAAGGGGTCGTCCGTCGAACCCTCCACACCCCCGTTCCAGCTATGGTTCTCGTCCGCGCCGTCTCTGCTCCCCTCCCCGTTCGCGCCGTTGTGCTTGTGCTGATGGCTCACCAGGTCTTCCAGTGTGAAGCCGTCATGACAGGCGATGAAATTCAGGCTCGCCTGGGGCGTCCGTCCACCGGCCTCGAAAACGTCGCTGCTTCCCGTCAGGCGCGTGGCGAACTCCGCCGCCTGGCCGAAGTCCGCGCGCCAGAACCGGCGCGCCGCGTCCCGGAACTCCCCGTTCCACTCCGTCCAGCCCTTCGGGAAATTTCCCAGCTGATACCCCCGATCGCCCAGGTCCCAGGGTTCGGCGATGAGCTTGCGCTTCGAGAGCGCCGGGTCGGCCGCGACCGCCTTGAAAAATGCGGATTCGGGGTCGAAGCCCCTCCCGCTGCGCGCGAGGGAGGGAGCGAGGTCGAACCGGAAACCATCGACGTGAAATTCCTCCGCCCAGCAGCGCAGGCTGTCTGTGATGAGGCGCAGGACCGCCGGATGCGAGGCGTTCAGGGAATTGCCGCAGCCCGTGGTGTCGACGTAGCGGCTCTCATCCTCAGGATCCACGCGGTAATAGACCCGGTTGTCGAGCCCGCGAAACGACAGGTGCGGCCCCCTGAAATCCCCCTCTCCGGTGTGGTTGTAGGCCACGTCCAGGATCACCTCGATCCCCGCCCGGTGATACGCCTTGACCATCTCCTTGAACTCATCGACCTGGCCGCCCCTGTCGCCGCGGGTGGAAAAGCGCGCGTCGGGCGCGAAAAAGCCTATCGTCGCGTACCCCCAGTAATTGGAAAGCCCCAGTTGGTGGAGACGATGCTCCGAGACCCGGTGATGAACGGGCAAAAGCTCTATGGCCGTCACGCCCAAATTTTTCAGGTATTCCACCACGGCCGGATGGGCAAGGCCCGAATAGGAGCCCCTGATCTCCTCAGGCACGCCTGGATGCCGCACGGTGAAGCCCTTGACGTGCAACTCGTAGACGACGGTCTCGGACCAGGGCGTCCCGGGCGGGGTGACGCCCTCCCAATCGAAGGAGGAATCCACGAGCACGCTTTTTGGCGCCGCGTGGGCGTTGTCCCCGGCGTCGAAATGGCCGATGTCGCCATGCCCGTAGCCGTACATCTCCTCGCACCAGTGAACGTCTCCCGAAATCGCCCGCGCATAAGGGTCCAGCAGCACCTTGTGGGGGTTGAAGCGATGCCCCTGCGCAGGCGCATAGGGGCCGTGGGCGCGGAACCCGTAGGGACGGCCCGCCCCCAGGCCTTCCACCTCCACGCGCCAGACGCCGCCCTCTCGTTCGAGGGGAATCCGCGCCGTCTCCCGGCGGTGATCATCCTCATCGAACAGGCATAGCTCGACCCCCTGCGCGTTCTCAGAGAAAACGGAAAAGCGCGCGCCCCCGTCTATCCATTCGGCGCCCAGGCGCCCCTCCGGCTGACTCATCTTTACCTTGCCTTGAAAATTTCACCGTTTTTCACGAACGAACCGCGAGTCGTCGCGACGCATCTGCTCCACAATACGCCATCCTACACGAATTTTGTTGTGGTTTTGTTACAAGGGCTTGCCCCGCGCGTGAACTTGCCGACGCGGCATCGGGCCCTGTTTCACCTTTTCCCGGGATAAGCTGTAGAATCCCCTCCTCCATCGAAAAGTCGAAACAGCGGAATCCATGCCATAAGGGAGAGCATCTTGAAGATCATCGAGGTTCGCGAGACGGTGGTTCCCATCCAGTCGGACTTGAGAAACGCCTTCATCGATTTTTCCCTGATGACGGTGAGCGTCGCCGCGCTCGTCACGGACGTGGTGCGCGGCGGCAGGCGCGTCGTCGGCTTCGGCTTCAACTCGAACGGACGCTACGCCCAGCAGGGGCTCTTGCGCGAGCGCTTCATCCCCAGGCTCCGGGAGGCGGAGCCCGAAACCCTGCTCAACGAGGAAGGCTCGAACTTCGACCCGTCCAAAATCTGGGACTGCATGATGAAGAACGAAAAGCCCGGCGGGCACGGCGACCGCTCCGTCGCCGTGGGCATCATCGACATGGCGGTATGGGACATGGTGGCCAAGATCGAGGAAAAGCCCCTCTACCGCCACCTGGCGGACGCCTACCGCGGCGGAGAGTGCGACGAGAAGGTATCGGTCTACGCCGCCGGTGGCTACTACTACCCGGGCAAAGACGTAAATGCCCTCCAGAACGAGATGCGAAGCTATCTGGAGCGCGGCTACACCACCGTCAAGATGAAGATAGGCGGCGAATCGCTCGACGACGACATCAGGAGAATCGAAGCGGTGCTAGAGGTCGTTGGCGAGGGGCGCAACCTCGCGGTGGACGCAAACGGGAAATTCGATCTGGAGACCGCCGTCGCCTACGCGGAGGCGCTCGCGCCCTACGATCTGCACTGGTACGAGGAGGCGGGCGACCCGCTCGATTACGCGCTCCAGGCCGAACTCGCCGGGCACTACGACAATCCCATGGCGACGGGGGAGAACCTCTTCTCCACCCAGGACGCGAGAAACCTGATCCGCTACGGGGGGATGCGGCCCGGCGTGGACATCCTGCAGTTCGACTGCGCGCTCAGCTACGGCCTGGTGGAATACCTGAGAACGCTCGATATGGCGGAGGCGCACGGCTGGTCGGCCCGCTCGTTCATCCCCCACGGCGGACACCAACTCTCACTCAACATCGCGGGCGGTCTGGGCCTGGGCGGCAGCGAGTCCTACCCCGACGTGTTCAAGCCCTTCAACGGCTTCGCCGACGGCGTGGCGGTGGAAGACGGCTACGTCGGTTTTCCCGACCTGCCCGGCCTCGGCATCGAGGACAAGGCGGCGCTCAAGGACGTGCTGAAGGAGCTCTCCGAAACCTAGACGAACTCGGGCATCACCGCCTCACGACACCCGAAGCGCGACCCGGTGCATCGTGTTGTTGAGGTACCCCTTCGGGTTCCAGTCGATGGCGTGGGGCTGCATCACCCCCGCGCTGTCTATCGCCCGCGCCCAGACCTCGTAGTACCCGGCTTCCGGGAATCTGATATCGGCGCGGAAATTTTGCCAGGCGCCGTCGTTCACGGGAGCGTCCAGCGCAGCCGGTTTCCAGGTCGCGCCGAAATCATGGGAGAGCTCGACCGAGGCAACCGTCCGGTCTCCCGACCAGGCATGACCGCGCACTTGGGCGGCGCGTCCTACAGCCGCCCCGTTCGCGGGCTGCGTGATCAGCGATTTGACGGGCATCCGCTCGATGATGACGAAATCTTTCTCCTCCACTTTCTCGCCCGGCTCGATTCTGTATCGCGGTACGCGGTAGGAGGTCCCCGTCATCTTGGGGCCATCGTGCACGACGTCTCGGAGGTAGATGCGCCGGAGCCATTTCTGCGAGCAAGACCCCGGCCAGCCGGGAACGACGAGCCGCAGCGGCGCCCCGTTCATCGGATGAATGGGTCCGCCATTCTGGCCGAAGGCGATGAGCACGCCCTCCGTCATCGCCTTGGCGATCGGCACGCCGCGCGAGATGGGCAGCTTGCCTGGCTCGCCGGAGAGGTCCCCGTCTGCGCCGACGTGGGCGGTGTAGACGACGCCGGGCCGCACGCCGGCCGCCGCCAGCACGTCCTTGAGCCGCACGCCCGTCCACTTAGAACAGGCGACCGCCCCGTGGGTCCACTGGCTGCCCTTCACCGGCGGGTTGAAGAAGGCCCGCCCGTTGCCCCCGCATTCGATGACGAGGGCCATCGTGACGACCTCGAACCTCGAACGAAGTTCGGCGATAGACAAGGTCATGGGGCGCTCCACGAGGCCATCGACGGTGAGGGTCCAGGATTTCGCCGACGCTTCCGGGGGCGGAACGCCGTTGTTGCGGATGAAGTGACGGGATGTCGGGGTGATCGGGTCGTCGAGCAGATGCGGCGGCGTTTCGGCGTTGAGCGGCCGCTCGTTCAGCAGCGTCAGGCCATCTTTTCCGACAAGCGCCTTCTCGTCGGCGAATGCCGCCGGAATGAACCCCGACGGCATGTTACGGTGAAACGGAATCCCCGCGCCCACCATCGCCGCCATGGCGGCAAGCCCGGCGCCCCGCAGAAAGCCGCGCCGATCGAGATACGACTTTCGCCCGAAGAAGGCGCTGTCCGCCGCTATCGGGTCAGCGGCAAAGAATTCGTGAATATCCGGGGTCTCAGAAGATGCGGATTTGTCTCCAGGCACAATGCTCTCCCATTACCGAAATCCTTTGAGAGAAAATCTTCGCGCATTCTAAACGAACTCGGGCATCACCTCTTCGGCGAAGCGCTCGAGCGTCCGCAGTACGAGTTCCTGCGGCATCCCCGGCCACTGCACGCGGAACGCCATGTGGTCGACGCCCAACTCGTCGCGGTGGCGCCTGATGTCCTCGGCCACGTCCTCCGCCGAGCCGATGAGGAACCTGTCGGAGCGCAATTCATCAAGCGGCATCCGCAGCGTGTCGCTGCTCGGCAGCGCCTCGCTCTGGCCCCATTTCACGTAGACGTCGTATTTGACCGCCAGATACTCCGCGCACTCGCGAAAGGCGCTCTCCCTGTCCGCGCCGATGAACATCTCCTTGATGACGGGCGTCGCATCGGGCGCGCCCTTGCCGAGGGCTTCGCGCTCAGCGTGAAACATCTCCATCTGGCGCTTCAGGGTGTCGAAGCGCGCATGGGGGTTCAGGAACCACGCCTCTCCCATCCTGGCCGCGCGCTTCACCGCGCCGTCGCCGTTCGCCGCTATCCAGATGGGGGGCCTGGGCTTCTGGATGGGCCGCATGGTGAGGTTCACGTCTTCGAGGTTCACCACTTCGCCCTCGTAATCGAGCGTCCCCTCTTCGAGCAGGCGGGTGACGGCTTCGAGTTTCTCCTCGAACGCCTTCACGCGCCAGGGTTTCGTGAGGCCGAACGCGCGGTATTCGGGTTCGCGGTAGCCCAGCCCCACGCCGAGCACGAAGCGGCCCTTCGTCATGGCGTCGAGCGTGGCGACCTGCTCCGCCACGTCCACCGGGTTGTGAAGCGCCAAAAGCAAAATTCCCGTGCCGACCGTCATATCGCCCGCGTGGGCCGCCACCTGGGCGACGCTCGGCCAGGTCTGCATCATCCACACGCCCTCGGTGAGGTAGTGCTGTCCGCACCACACGCTGTGAAAGCCCAAATCTCTAATCAGGCGCACCTGCTCCAGATGTTCCTCCCAGCGCCCGGCGGGGTCGTCCCCCAAAGCGTGCTGGTTCATGACGAACATGCCGAATTTCATATCACCCTCTCGTTTTGTCTTGTCAGTCCTTGGTTCCGAAATCATCGGCCAGGGCGATCACCTTCTCCGCCGCCTCGACCACGGGGTAGTCGATCATGCGCCCGCCGACGGAGACGCTCGCCTCCCCGCGCGCCGTCGCCTCCTCGAAGGCGGCGACCACCTCGCGCGCCTTTTCGACTTCTTCTCTCGTCGGCGTGAAGGCGTGGTTCACGACTTCCACCTGCCTGGGGTGGATGCAGAACTTACCGAACATGCCGAGCGCGCGGCACCGCACGGCGCTGGCCGCGAGGCCCTCCTGATCGTCCAGGGCGATCCAGACCGTGTCGAGCGGTTTCTCGAGACCTGCGCTGCGCGAGGCCACCGCGATTCGAGAGCGCGGGTAGTCGAAGGTGAACTCATCAAGCGGCCACTCGACGTCCAGATCGTTGGTGTAGTCCCCCGCCCCGAAGGCGAGCTGGAAACGACGCTCTCCCGTATCGGCGGAGGCGATGGAGAAGGCGTCCTCCACGCCCCTTGCGTTCTCGAGGATGGCGAGCAGATGCGCGCTCCCCGCTTCACGGCCCGCCGCTCTCTCCGCATCGCGGATGAGCCTGTCGGCCGCCAGTATCTGGCCGGGGTTCTCCGCCTTGGGCAGCACGATTCCCCGGAGCGCAGGCCCCACCACCGCCGCGATGTCCTCCGCCCCGCAGGCGACAGAAAAGCCCGTCACGTCGTCCAGCGGATTCACGCGCACGAAAACGTCCGCCCCGTCCTCTTCGGCTATCGTCTCTACCGCCGCCCCGAGCGCGGCGCGCGTCGAGTCCTTCTCATCGGCGGGCACGGCGTCTTCCAGGTCCAGAACGACGGCGTCGGCCCCGGCCTTGCCCACTTTCTGGAGCATTCTCTCCCTGTTCCCGGGGGCGAACAGAATCGTCCGGTAGAGTTTCATACGTGTTTCTCCTTTTCCTTCATTATCGAAGATGACGTGTTTTTACCCCCGATGGCGGCACTTGCCAAGCCGGGCGAGGCGCCAGAATCCCACGTCGCCAGAACCGAGGGACCGGACTCGACCATCAACGCCTTCACGAGAACCACCTTCGAGCTCGCCGGGGAACAGGCGGCTCCAGCCCGGCCCGGCCGTCGCCACACGGCAAGGTATCGAGAGCAGTGATCGCCGGATGAGAGGCGGGCATCGGGACGCCTACCGTTCCACGACGCCGCAACGCCGGCTCACGCGGACCTCGCATCCGCCAACCGTTTCTCCCCGGCCTGCTCCCTGCGAACCTGGGCCAGTTCGTAGCTCGCCTGCATGCGCATCCAGTGGTCGGCGGTCCCCCAGCCGATGCGCTCCAGCGCGAGCGCCATGTTGGCGGACACGCCCGCCCTTCCGTTCAGCAGGCGTGAAAGCGTCCCGCGCTCGCAACCCAGGCGGGCCGCCGCCTCGGTAACGCTCCAGCCGACCTCTTCCATGCTCTCGCGGATCAGTTCGCCCGGATGCGGCGGGTTCAGCATCGGGCCCGCGCGTTCGCCTTCGCTCCCGTTCATCGCTCGCCTCCTTCCCGTCAATGGTAGTCTACCAGGTCCACGCCCACGGCTTCTCCGTCCTCGAACCGGAACACCACGCGCCAGTTGCCGGAAACGCGCACGCTCCACTCGCCCGCCCGGTCGCCCTTCAAGGGGTGCAGCCGGAAGCCCGGCGCGTCCGCATCACCCGGGCGCGCCGCCTCCTGCAGCCGAAACAGGATGCGCCTGAGCCGCGGCGTCAAATCGGCCGGTAGCCGCGCCGGGTCGTCCCGTTCGTGGAGCGCCCGCAAACCCTTGTGCCTGATCTTCATGGCGTTATTGTAACGTATAGCGCTACACGCTGCAAGCGAAACGTCTTGCGCCGGCTCGCCACCATGAGAATTGATCGAGTGTGGCGAAACTCTATCGGCGCCACACTCGCTCTTGCGGAGACGGCGCGCGCGGGAGTCGACGCGAGAACACCGGAATGCGCCGTCCGATCGCCTGAGCGGCCCGGAAACACGGTACGGACGCCCTTTGCGGTTGGTCCTCACCCCTGAAGCGCCGGTGGGATATCATTGCGTTTTCGCATGAAGCCCCGCCTTCGTTTCGGCCCCGCGCCATCTCGAATATAATCCCGCTAAATCGACGAGCAACTTTTTCTGGAGCGACCCCATGAACCCCGACGAACTGCTGCACCGCCCCATCACGGAACTGTCTTCTCTCATCGAAGGCGGCGAAGCGAAGCCGAGCGAGATTGTTGAAGCCCACATCGCCAGAACCGAGAAGCTGGACTCGACGATCAACGCTTTCACGAGAACCACCTTCGACCTCGCCAGGGAACAGGCGGAGCGGCTGGACTCAGAACTCTTGGAGGGAAACTACCGGGGGCCGCTCCACGGGATCCCCGTCGCGCTCAAGGACCTGTTCGACCTGAAAGGCCACCCCACCACGGCGGGCAGCCGGATTCTGGGGAAAACCGCGGCGAGCGAAACGGCGGAGCCCGTGCGCAGGCTCATCGAAGCCGGGGCGGTGATAGTCGGGAAGACGAACCTGCAGGAATTCGCGCGCGGCGGCACCGGGGCTAACAGCGCGTTCGGCCCGGCGCGAAACCCCTGGAGTCTGGACCACACGCCGGGCGGAAGCAGCAGCGGGTCGGCCGCCTGCGTGGCGGCGGGGATGGCGGCGGCCGCGCTCGGCTCCGACACCGGCGGCTCGGTGCGCCTGCCCGCCTCGTTCTGCAATCTGGCGGGCATCCGCTCCACCTATGGCCGGGTGAGCAGGGCCGGGGCCGTGCCGCTGGGGCTCAGCTTCGACAACGTGGGCCCCCTCGCCCGAACGGTGGAGGACGCCGCCCTCATCCTGGGAGCCATCGCAGGCCCGGACCCCAGGGACCCGACGACGGGAACCGGGCCCGCGCCCGATTTCCTGGAGACCGTGAACGAGGGCGTGCGCGGCATGACGCTGGGCGTCCCGACGAACCATTTCTGGCCGGGCGAGGACACGGAAGCGGAAGCCGTCGTGCGCGAGGCCATCGCGCGGTTCGAGAAGCTGGGCGCAAAAATCGCGGAAGTGGAAATCCCCTGGGCGCGGCTCGGCCAGGTCGCCTACGCCGCAACCGTGGGGCCGGAGGGCGCGGAATACCACCGGAAATTCCTCGAAAACCACCGGGATGGATACGTCTCGCCCGGAGCGGATTTTTTCGAGTACAGCCTCTTCATCCCGGGCTGGCGGTACGTGCAGGCGCAAAAGGCGAGAACCTTCTTCATCCGGCAGGCGGCGGAGGTTTTCAGAAAGGTGGACGCCGTGCTCACGCCCACCGTCGCCATAGCGCCGCCCACCATCGCGGATTGTCTGGACGGCATGAAAATGTGGCCGGTGGTGAGCGACAACACGGCCGCCTTCAGCACCATCGGCAACCCCGCGCTTCAGGTCCCTTGCGGGTTCACGAAAAAGCGCCTGCCCGTCGGCCTTCAGGTTGCGGGCAGATGGGGGGACGAGGCGCGCCTTTTCCGAATCGGCAAGGCATTGGAGGCCGACAATCCGCTCTGGCGAACGAGGCCGCCCGAGGTCGACGAGCAGCCGCCTCCTCAAGAATTCCCAGAACCACCCGCCTCAACGTCACAAGAAACTCGGGAGTCAGAGGCCGCCGCCCACGTTCTGGCCATGGCGAAAACCATGGGCTATGCGATTGATTTGGATAAAATCTCACCGGAGGCGCTCGAACAGGGCGTCACGAACATGCTCGCGGGACTGGAAAAACTGGACGACCTCGATCTGGATGATTGCGAGCGCGCCGAGACGCTGAACCTGCTGGAGATGGATTTCGACTCGATCCCTAGCCCGTAAGAAATGCCTAGTCCGGCTTGAGCAGAACTTTCAGGCACTCCCCCGTGCCCGTGACCTCGATGCCCGCCTGCACCTGGGAGAGGGGCAGACGGTGGGTGAAGATGTCGTCAACCGGGAGCGTCGTCCTCAGGAGCATGTCCATCGCCGGCTCGAACTGCACTTGCGGATAGGCCCATGAGCCGCAGATGTCCACGTCCTTGTTGCACACCTGGTGGGGCCTGATCTCCACCCCGCCCGGGTCGCCGTAGTGCCCGACTTCCACTAGCTTTCCGCCCCGGCGGACGAGGTCCAGCCCCTCGGCGAAGGCCGCCGGAACGCCCGCCGCCTCGACCACCACGTCCGGCCCCACGCCGTCCGTCCAGGAGAGGACCTGCTCTTTCCTTTCTTCGGGCGTGAGCGCCGCCAGGCTCACCGTCTTCGTGGCGCCGAATTTTCTGGAGAACGCGAGTCTCTCCTCGGTCATGTCCACCGCGATGATCTCGCCCGCCCCCATCGTCTTGAGTGCGGCCACCACGAGCAGCCCGATGGGGCCCACGCCCATGACGGCGCACCGCGCGCCCACGCCGAACCCCTCCCCCGCGTAGGGGATGCCCGGGGAGAGCGAGCGCCCCGCCGCCCTCTGGGCCACGGCCAGTGGTTCACAGAGCGTGGCCCGCTCAAGCGACAGACCCTCGGGCAGCTTCAGGACGAAGGAGTTCCCCTGAATGTACATGTATTCCGAATACGCCCCGAAAAGGTGCGGCGCCTCGGCGGAGGTGCGGAACCCGAACACCGTGCGGTTCGGGCACAACTGGGGCCGGTGCGGCGCGTGAATGCAGAACCAGCACTTGCCGCACGCCTGGCTGCCCGGCGTCACGGTGATGGCGTCGCCCTCCCTGATGGGGCCGCCCACGATCTTCATGTTCGAATTCGCCAGCGGCCCCATCTTCTCGATGATTCCGCTGAACTCGTGCCCCGGAATCACCGGCCACGCCACGTTCAGGTTGCCTCCGTACATGTGCTTGTCCGAACCGCAGACGCCCACGGCGGCCACCCGCATCAACAGGGCGTCGTCCTCAATCTCGGGCATGGGGTATTCGCGCAGGGCGATCTCGCCCGGCTGTAGAATCGTGGCGGCCTGAACGGTGGACATCGAATCCCTCTCCTCGAAGTGATGGCTTTAGACCTAAGAAAAACCGGCGCGAGCCTCTCGGCAAGTTGTGATGCGCGCTACTTTAGCGTATCTCTGATTCGCGCCACAATGAACGCAGTGGAAGCGAACCCCGAACCTGTTGAGGATACTCCATGTCGCTCGATAAGACGCTCGCCATCTTCGGCTACCCCCTGGGGCATACGCTCTCGCCCGTCATGCACAACGCGGCGGCGGAGAAGCTGGGGCTGCCCTACCGCTTCACGGCCTACGAGGTGCGCCCGGACCGCTACGAGGAGGCGGTTCGCGGCGCGGCGGCGATGGGTTTCGCGGGCTTTTGCGTCACCATCCCCCACAAGGTGGCCACCTTCCGGCTGATGGACGACTTGAGCGAGGACGCGAAACTCATGGGCGCGGTGAACATGGTGACGTTCGAGGAGGGCGGCAGGCTCAAGGGCCACAACACCGACGGCGCGGGCTGGCTCCGCTCCCTGGAAGAGGAAACAGGCGTCTCCCCACAAGGAAAAAGATGCCTGCTGCTGGGCGCGGGCGGGGCCGCAAGGGCCATCGCCATCAAGCTCGCGCAAACGGGCGCCGCGCACGTCGAGATTCGTAACCGCACGGCGGAGAAGGCGGCGGCGCTGGCGGGCGAGGTGAAATCCCATTTTCCTCAAGTAGAAATTCATGGAGGCGGCCTGGATGCGCTTGAATCCGCCGCCCTGGGGCGGGATATTATCGTCAACACGACGAGCCTGGGGATGAGCGGGGATGAGGCGCGGGAGGCGGCCTGCCCCCTGCCCGAGGAGTTCATACCGCCGGACAGCATCTGCGCCGATGCGGTCTACAACCCGCTCGACACCCCGTTCCTGAAAGCCGCCCGGCGCAGAGGCGCGCGCGCCGTCTCGGGGGTCGGCTGGCTTTTGCACCAGGGCGCTCTGGGCTGGGAGCTTTGGACGGGCACGCAGATGCCGGTCGAACACGTGCGCGAGAAGATGCTCGAAGCGCTTCGGAACCGATAGCATCCACTTGAGACAAGGAGCCTGAGAAATTCCATGAGTATGCCGCTTGAGGGGATTCGCGTCCTCGATCTTTCCAGAATACTGGCGGGGCCGTTCTGTACCATGATGCTCGGCGACATGGGGGCGGAGGTCATCAAGGTCGAAAACCCCGTCGGCGGAGACGACACGCGCGGCTGGCCGCCTTTTTACGAGGGAGGCGAGAGCAGTTACTTCCAGTCCGTGAACCGCAACAAGAAAAGCCTCACGCTGAACTTGAAAGCCGAGGAAGGAAAAGAGGTTTTAAGGGCGCTCGTCGAGAAATCGGACGTCCTCATCCAGAACTTCCGGCCCGGCGCCATCGAGCGGCTCGGCTTCGACTGGGATACCTGCCACGCGCTCAACCCCCGGCTCATTTACGCCAGCGTCTCGGGCTACGGCCAGAGCGGCCCCTCCAAGGAGAGGCCCGCCTACGACATCCTCTTACAGGGCGAAGGCGGACTCATGAGCATCACGGGGGCCGAGGGAGGCGGCGGCTTCAAGACGGGCATCGCCATCGCCGACCTCACCACCGCCATGTTCGCAACCCAGGGGATTCTGCTGGCCATCATCGCCCGCGAGAAGACGGGGGAGGGCCAATATGTCGACACGGCCATCCAGGACGGACAGGCCGCGCTGATGAGCCACGCCGCGGGCAACTTCTTCGCCACGGGAACCCCGCCCGGACGGCTGGGGAACCGCCATCCGAGCATCGCGCCCTACCGCGATTTTCCCTGCTCGGACGGGGAACTCATCGTCGCGGCGGCCAACGACTCCTTGTGGCAGCGGTTCGCCCGCGCTATCGGCAGGGCCGATCTGGCGGACGACCCCAAATGGACCACGAACGCGGCGCGCGTCTCGGGGCGCGATGAACTCGAAGCCGAGATCGAGGAGACCATGCGGGTCAAGACCCGCACGGAGTGGGCCGAAATCGTATCGGATGCCGGCGTGCCCTGCGGGCCGGTGCGGACGATTGAGGAGTTGTGCGCGGACCCGCAGATCCATCACCGCGAGATGGTCGTCGAGATGGAGCACGCGAGGACCGGCGTTCTGAAGGTGATGGGCAACCCCATGAAGCTCTCGGACACGCCCGGCGAACTCCGCATGCCCCCTCCCCTGCTGGGTGAACACACCGAGGAAATCCTCTCCGGCCTGTTGGCCAAGTCGGACGGGGAGATCGCCGCGCTGAAAGAAAAGGGCGTCGCATAGCGTTCATGGGGAGCCAAGCCTTGTCAGACGCGGCCCTCGCCGATAGGATGCGGGAGAAATCGCGGACTTTACTCGATTTGAGCGGAGAAGCGCCCTGAGAACCGTCACGTATTCATTCAACTTCACCTTGCCCATCACGAACTGGTGCGTGAACCACTGCGGCTATTGCAGCTTTCGCAGCAGCGTTCCCCTCCTGCTTTCGATGGAGGAGTGCGAACGGCTCGCGAAGCAGGCCCATGCGCAGGGCGTGGTCGAGGCGCTCGTCATGACGGGCGAGGGAATCGACCGGCACAAGGGCCTTAAACATCAGTTGAAAGAATGGGGGCATGACTCCTACGCCGCCTATACGGCCGAGGTGTGCAAAATGTGCCTCGAGGTCGGCCTGCTGCCCCACGCCAACATCGGCACGCTGGAGGAATGGGAATACGAGATACTGAAACCCTACAACGTCTCGATGGGCATGATGATGGAGACCGTCAGCGCAGAAGCCACGCGCATCGCCCACCGGACGGCGCCGACGAAAACGCCCGAGGTCCGGCTCGCCTCCCTGGAGGCGGCGGGCAAGCTCGGAATAGCGTTCACGACGGGAATCCTGGTCGGCATCGGGGAATCGCCCGAAGAGCGCGTCGAGACGCTGGAAGCCATCGCCGAGGCGCACAGCCGCTACGGACACATTCAGGAGATTATCCTGCAACCCCTCAACCCCCAGCCCCTGACGCCCATGGCCAAGTGGACCCGGCCGCCGGATGAGGAGGTCGCGGCGCTGATACCCGAAGCGCAAAGGCTCATGCCGGGCGTGCACATACAGGTTCCGCCGAACCTGGTGGACGACCTGCTCGGCCTCATCATGGCGGGGGCGGACGACATCGGGGGCATCGCGCCTGAACCGGATCACATCAACCCGAACCGCCATTGGCCGAAACTGGGGAATCTCGACCAATCCCTCCATCAGGAAGACATCGCGCTGCGCCTGCGGATGCCGGTGTATGACGAATTCATCGAGGCGGGCTGGTGTCCGCCCGAAACCCTGCCCGCGCTCCGCCGGATGCTGGAGCGGCGCGAAGCGCAGGAAGCCCTGCCCGTGGAGATCGCATGAGCGTCCCCTTCGCCCATGAAGTTCTCGACGCCTTCGAGGCGGGAGAGGAAATCCCGCGCGAGGGCGCCACCACCCTGCTCGCCGAGCGGGATGCGGAGTTCACCGAGCGCCTTTACGCGACGGCGGACGCGGAGAGAAAAGAGGCCGTCGGCGACGAGGTGAGCTACGTCATCAACGCGAACGTGAATTTCACGAACGTATGCTACACGGATTGCAAATACTGCGGCTTCTGGCGGAGGCCGAACGCGCCGGACGCCTACACGCACGACGACGACGTGCTGCGCGAGAAATTCGAGCGCGCGAGGGATTTCGGCGTGCGCGAAATCTGCATGCAGGGGGGACTGAACCCCCAGATATCCATAGACCGCTACGAGGAGGTGCTCAGGCTCGCGCGCGAAGTCATCCCCGGCGTTCACATGCACGCCTATTCGCCCGCGGAAGTCGACCACATCCAGCGAAAGACCAGGCTGCCGCTCGAAGTGGTGCTCACAAGGCTCAAGGAAGCGGGTCTCGGGTCCGTCCCCGGAACGGCCGCCGAGATTCTCGTGGAAAGGGTGAAGAAGCTCATCAGCCCGGGAAGAATCCCCGTCGAGAGATGGTGCGAGATTATCAGAACCGCCCACGCCGTGGGCATCCCGACGACGTCCACCGTCATGTACGGCCACATCGAGAGCAGCGCCGACCTGGCCGAGCACATGGATATTCTCCGGAAGATGCAAAAAGATTCGCTCAAGACGGACGGAGAGGGCCGGTTCACGGAGTTCGTCCCCCTGCCCTTCATCCCTTACGACAACAAGATGGGCGAGGAGTTCGGCATCGAGGAGATGGCGGACCTCGAAACCATCCTGAAGCTCCATGCCGTCGCCCGGCTCTTCTTCCGGGGAATTATCGCCAACATTCAGGTGGCGTGGCCCAAGATCGGTATCGACGCCGCGAAGAAGGCGCTCTCCCTCGGGGTGAACGACCTGGGTGGAACGCTGATCGAGGAGAACATCTCCAGAGAGTCGGGTTCGGAATACGGGCAAAGCCTGAGCCCCAGGCAGTTCAACGACGCCATCCTGGGAGCGGGGCGCACTCCCGTCCAGCGCACGACCACCTACGACATCATCCGCGAAGACGACCCGCGATACCGCCGCCCGCGCGCGGATGACGAGGCGCTGCTCGGCGCCGGCTTCTCGGGCGGGAGAAAAGAAGGCGACTTCATCCCGGAAAACCACCTGGGCGTCTCGAGCGCCGAACGCCCCCGCTAACCGGCCGGAGAAAGAACCCTTGAACGAACTTCACCATCACTCCTTCAAAGACATGATGAACGACGTGGTGGACGCGGGCAGTTGCTGCGAGTGCGGAAGCTGCGTCCTCGTCTGCCCACACAACGTCATCGAATACATCGACGCCAAGCCCAAGCAGACGGCCAAGGCGAAGGCCGATTTCGATTACTGCGGCATCAGCGAGGGGGTGGGCTGCGACGTTTGCGCGTCGGTGTGCCCGAGGCTCTGGCCGAGGGAGATTCACCTGAAAGACGCCACCTTCGGTGAAACGAGGAGCGAGACCTACGAGGGAATTTTCGGCGCCTACCAGCACATCTTCATGGCGAGAACAAAGCGCGACGACGTGATGGAGCGCGCCCAGGACGGCGGCATCGTCACTGCGCTGCTCGCATGGGCGCTCGAGGCGGGCGTCATCGACGGGGCGGTGGTCTCCGCCGTCGGGGAGGACGACCCGCCGTGCGACCCGAGTCCCAAGGTCGCCACGACCTACGAGGAGATTCGCGCGAGCGCGGGTAGCTGGTACACCTACTGCCCGAACAACCTCGCGCTCGAAGAGGTGAAAGAAAGGGATTTGAAGAAAGTGGGCTTCGTGGGCGTTCCCTGCCAGGTCACGCCCGTGCGCAAGATGGAGCTCATCGACCCCTCCTTTCTGGTCTCGCACAAGAAAAGGCCCCAGCACATCGAGAAACAGCGCGGCTTCCTGAGAGGCTTCGCCGAGCGCGTGGCGTTCCAGATCGGCCTGTTCTGCACGGAGGTTTTCACCTTCGACCTGATGACGGAGAAAATCGAAAAGGACCTCGGCATCCCCCTCACGGAAGTGGCGAAGTTCAACGTGAAGGGGGAAGTCCTCGTGCACAAGAAAGACGGGGAACTCGTCACCTTCTCGCTCCAGGAGGCGATGGAGAACTACCAGCGCCCCGAATGCCAGCACTGCGCGGATTTCTCCGCCGAACTCGCGGACATCGCCTGCGGCGGCGTGGGAACGCGGGGCTGGACCATCGTGGTGCTGCGGACCGAGAAGGGCAAGGAGATCTGGAAAGAATTCGAAAAAGAAGGCCTCGTGGAGATCCAGCCGATACAGGAGAACCGGCGGGCCTGGAACATCCTGCACATTCTTGCGAGAAGGCAGCGCAACCGCGTGCCGACGATGGGGCCCAAGAGCGGCACGCCGGAGGGCCTCCCCCAGTACGACCCGTTCGATGGCGCCGGCTTCGCCGCGCAAAGCATGATCGACAGCCCCAAAACGCCCGAGGAACTCGAAGAATGCCTCGCCACGGCCTATGGGGAGGAGGCGCGCCCCGTCGGCGTGCGCGGCTTTATGGCGGGCCGGCCGATTCCGGACGACCCGGGCGACCCGCCCCCCGGGGAGAAGCGCAAACTTCCACCACCCCCGAGTCCGGCCCAGGGCGGCGCGCCGCCGGGCTGGGAGCCTCAAGAGTCATAAGTTGGATACCCCCGGCCTCACAGACAAAAAACCGGCGCTAAGCATTTCTCTCGATGAGGCGCTGCGCAAAAGGCGCTCCATCCGGCATTTCACGGGAAAACCCGTTCCGATGGAGATACTCGAAACCGCCCTCTCCGCCGCGTGCCTGGCCCCCAGCCCGCACGGGACGAGTCCGTGGCGGTTTTGCATCCTCGATTCCAAGGAGGCGAAGGAAACCCTGGCCGCCGAGATGGGCGAGGACTTTCTCCGCGACATGGAAGCGGAGGGCGTTCCCGAAGAAGAGCGCCGACGCCGCCACCAAGGGAGCATCCGTTTGCTCACCGGCGCGCCCGCGCTCATCATGGCGGCGCTCTCCTTCGCGGACCTGGACGTTTACGAAGAACCCGCAAAACAGACCAACGAGTGGATGATGGCCGAACACAGCCTGGGCGGCGCTCTTCAGAACCTGATGCTCGCCCTGGCGGCGCAGGGAGTGGGTTCGGTCTGGCGCTGCGCTCCCCTGTTCTGCCCCGAAACGGCCCGTAAGGCCCTCGATTTGCCCGCCGACTGGGTTCCCAGGGCGCTCATCGTCGCGGGCTATCCCGCACAGCAGCCCCCTCCCAAAGAAACGCCCGAGCCGGTGCTGATCGTCCGATGAGTTTTTCCGGTCCGGTCGTTGCGCTCGCAGGCGGAGTGGGCGGCGCCAAGCTCGCCGTCGGCCTCGCCCATGCGCTCCCCGAGGGGGCGCTCACCGTCATCGTGAACACGGCGGACGACCTGGCGCTCCACGGCCTGCACATCAGCCCCGACATCGACACCGTGATGTACAATCTGGCGGGCATGTCCAACCCCGAGACGGGCTGGGGCATCGACGGCGACGGAACGAGCGCGCTCGACCTCCTGGGACGCTACGGAGGGCCGACATGGTTCCGGCTGGGCGATATGGACCTGGCGACCCACATCCGCAGAACCCAGCGCCTGGCCGAGGGCGCGCGCCTGACGGAGGTGACGCGCGAACTCACAGCCTCCCTGGGCGTAAAAGCGAACATCCTGCCCATGACGGACTCCCCCATCGCCACGCGCGTGAAGACGCCGGAAGGGGAACTCGAGTTTCAGGACTACTTCGTCGCCAGGGGAACGCGGCCGAGCGTACGCGGGGTGCGCTTTCAGGGGGCGGATGAGGCGCGCGCAACGCCCGAGGTGATGCGCGCGTTCGACGAGGCGCGCGCCATCGTGTTCTGTCCATCGAACCCCATTGTGAGCATCGGCCCCATTCTCGCGATATCGGATATCCATGAGCGCCTGCGCCGCGCGTCCGCGCCGCGCGTGGGGGTGAGCCCCATCATCGGGGGCGCCGCCCTGAGAGGCCCCGCCGCCGAGATGCTGAAAAGCCTCGGGCACGAGGTATCGGCTCTGGGCGTCGCCCGGATTCTCAAGGACGTGCTCGACGGGTTCGTCGTGGACACCGAGGATAAAGCCCTTGTTTCATCCATCGAGGAGATGGGGCTTGAGAGCATCGCGCTTCCCAGCATCATGTCCGACATTGATTCAAAGAAAAAACTGGCCCAAGGCGTTTTGGCGTTCGCCTCGTCGATGCAAAAGATGGCATAAGAGGTTTCAGGTATACTGAAACACGTTTTCTCTTACCAAACCGGGATGGATGATGAATCTTCCGAGCCGTTGCGTCGCCCTGATACCGGTCCGCGATTTCAGAACCGGAAACTCGAGGCTCGCCCAGACTCTGGACGAGAACACAAGAAACCAGTTGGGCCGCTGGATGCTCGAGCGCGTCCTGAAAGCGGTCGGTTCTGCGGAGCGCGTCGATGAAATCGCGGTGCTGAGCGATTCCGCGGAAGTCCTGACTCTGGCCGGTGAATACGGCGCGGTCGGCTTGCTCCAGGAATCAGGCGGGCTGAACAACGATCTGGAAACCGGACGCTCTTGGGCGAGGGGGAGAAACGCTTGTTCCTTGTTCATCGTCCACGGAGATTTGCCGTTTCTGACGAGCGAGGAAGTGAACGCTTTTATCGAAGAGCGTGAACTTTCGGAAAATGCAGGGAGCGACATACGCATCGCCCGCTCGAAAGACGGCGGCACGACCGCGCTCTTCACCCGGCCGATCGACGCGATTCCCTTCCTGTTCGGGGAGCGGAGCTTCGAGAAACACCACTCCGCAGCGAGGAGATACGGCCGCGAGGCGCAATCTTTTGAATCGTTCGGCTTCGCGCACGACATCGACTCGCCCGAGGACCTCGAATTCCTGCTCTCTCGTGAAAGGGAAGCGCCGGGGTGGCTGGCTTCCGCTCCCATGAGATGAAAAACGTCGAAATCATCCCCGTCGCCGGCTTGCCGGAAATCAAGGAGGGCGACGCGCTTGCGCCCCTGATCCTGAATGCGCTCGAAACGGGCGGCGTGAGAATCCGGGATCGGGACGTGCTCGTTCTCGCGCAAAAGATCGTCAGCAAGGCCGAAGGCAGGGTGTTGGATCTGAAAAGCGTCGAGCCGTCCCAGGAAGCCCTCGAAATCGCGGACCGCGACGGGCGCGACCCCAGGCTCGTCGAGGCGGTGCTCAGAGAGTCGAACGAGATCGTCGTCGCTTCCGAGCGCGCGCTCATCGCGGAGCACCGCTCGGGCGCGGTATGCGCCCATGCGGGGATAGACCGCTCGAACTTAAGAGGCAGCGAAGATGAGGCGCTGCTTCTGCCCCGCGACGCCGACCTCTCCGCCCGGAAACTCCATGAAGAGATCCAAAGCGCGGCGAACGCCTTCGTTCCCGTCCTCATCGCCGACACCCAGGGGCGCGCTTTTCGCCGGGGCGTCGTCGGCGTGGCGATAGGGTGCGCGGGGCTGGAGCCCCTGGTGGACTTGAGAGGAGAGAAAGACCGCAGCGGCCGCACGCTCGAAATCACCATACTCGCGCACGCGGATGAAATCGCCGCGGCGGCCAGCCTCGTGATGGGACAGGACAAGCAGGGCGTTCCCGCCGTCCTGATTCGCGGACTCAAGTATCATGAGGGAGACCGACCCGCGCAGACGCTCTACCGCACGAAAGAAGAAGACCTGTTTCGCCCATGAGATCACAACCTTTCATATAAGGATGCGCCCATGGCCATACTTCACTGGAACGACGTCGAGGAAAGACAACTGAACGACATCATCCGCGGCAGAATCGTCAAGACCGACAACGTGATGGCGTGCCGGATCACGGCGAAGACCGGAAGCCCCATCAAAACCCACACCCACGAGTTCGACCAGATAACGCACATGATCCGGGGAAAGCTGAAGTTTCACTCGGGAGACGGGGATTACAAAGTCGTTCAGGCGGGAGACGTCATGATCTTTCCGGCGGGAACCCCGCACGGCGGAGAAGTCCTCGAAGAAGCGGAGTACATCGACATGTTCTCGCCGCCGAATCCCGATTTTCAGTGGGATAAATAAAAACGGGGCCTGAAACCGCCTTCCGTGGGGGCTGTTGAGAAACCCGGTTTCGGAAGAAGGCGCCTTTGACACTCCCTCATCGGTCGCGTCAAGCCCTCGTCCCGCTCGGTGACGGAGCTCCCCAGCACCCCCTCACCCTGAGTAGCGGCCCTTCGTCAAGCTCGGGACAGGCTCCGCCCTCCCCATTTTCCTCACCCTGAGTAGCCGCCGAAGGCGGCGTATCGAAGGGCAATCCCGATTGAAGAATGAGGGATTGTCCCGAATCCGTAGAGAAGCAATTTTGAGTTGTGCGCGCGCTTTTGAATTTCACTCCCCCCTTGAGGGGGCTGTTGAAAAATCCGTCCCTCTCGGATCAACCACGTTTTACCCGTAGGGGCCGTTCGCGAACGTGGGGCGTTCATCAACGCCCCGCCCCGGAGAAGAAACGGGCGCTTCACGAAGCGCCCCCACGGTCGTCTTTCAAGAGGGTGTGTAGGTCAGACATATATGTCCGACATATCATGCGGCCCGGCCTTTTCGCCCCTCCGGCGGCGGGCCGCATGATATGCGGCCCCTACACCGCCCGTATTCGACCTCGATGGTCTTGAAGTTCACTCCCTCCTCGCGAGCAATACCGATTAACACGCAGTATGGAAACACTCCCCCCTTGAGTGGGAGTCGGCAAGACGAGGGCGAAGCCCGAGGTCGCGCCGGTGGGGGGAGCTTTTGATTTTATCACCATGTCCCCCGCCGAATCGGCCTTCGCCAAGGCTCGGCCTCTTCGTCTGGCTTTCCCCTCGGGAAGCCAGACCCTCAAGGGGCTGTTGAAAAATCCGTCCCTCTCGGATCAACCACGTTTTACCCGTAGGGGCCGTTCGCGAACGTGGGGCGTTCATCAACGGTCCTCTCCGGTGGAAAAACGGACGCTTCCCGAAGCGTCCCTACGATCGTCATTCAAAATGGTATTGTATGTTGGACATATATGTCCGACATATCATGCGGCCCGGCCTTTTCGCCCCTCCGGCGGCGGGCCGCATGATATGCGGCCCCTACACCGCCCGTGTTCGGCCTCGATGGTCTTGAAGTTCACTCCCTCCTCGCGAGCAATACCGATTAACACGCAGTATGGAAACACTCCCCCCTTGAGGGGGAGTCAGTGAGCTAAGGGCGTAAGCCCGAAAGCGAACTGGTGGGGGGAGCTTTTGATTTTATCACCATGTCCCCCCGCCGAATCGGCCTTCGCCAAGGCTCGGCCTCTTCGTCTGGCTTTCCCCTCGGGAAGCCAGACCCTCAAGGGGGGAGTGAAATTCGGTGTGTTCCTTCTGTGGACTTTTTCAACAGCCCCGCATCGGTCGGGTTCGTGCCTTCGATACGCGGCTTCGCCGCTACTCAGGATGAGGCGGAGAGGGGTTTTTCAACAGCCCCGCATCGGTCGCGATTGACCCCCGATACGGCGCGCAAGCGCGCCTGCTCGGGATGAGGGAGATGAGAGAGGGGTGGGGCTTTTTAACAACCCCCTGCGGGACAGCTTCGGTGCCGAATGAGAAGAACCGACACTCCCCGAATCGGGAGAACCGGCACTCTAGCTCTTGAATCGTCTGAGATTCGTATTTTTCTTCCCGGGCTCCCTCCGGCTCATCCGCTCCAGGACAAGGCCGGCTTCGAGCGCTTGCTGGTTGAAGCGAAACTCCTCCCAGGTGCAACGGGCCAGCAGGTGCGGGGGAAGGCCGTAGGTCTTCGCCTGAAAATGAATGACCGCCAGCAGTTCCTTGCTATACGCGCGGAAACGCATCGCCTTCCGGCGCGCCCTCCTCTGGGGCCGGAGCCGCCGCATCGTTCTGAAGCGTCATGACGGCGGTGAATATGGCGTCGGCGTCCGCCGGGGCGAGTTCATGGATGCTCAGTTCATCGGGCAGGCAACGCCCCGGCTCCTTATCCGTCATCGAGCCGCGCTCGGGAACGAAGCAGCGCCTCAGGATGCAGTGCGCCCACTCCCCCGTAAGCGCGTATCGCTCCTCCTCTCCCGCAGCGCCGTCAGCGGCGCCCGCGAAGAGCTTCGGGTACGCCGCCATGTCCAGGAGATTCGGCGCGCGCACGAAGCCCTTGAGCCCCGAGGGCAGGGTGATGGGCCTGCGCCCATGGTTTCTGTATTCCGAAATTTCCACGATTCCTCCCTTTCGTTTTCGCTGAATCGAGACTTGACCAAGGTGAAGAAGCAGCCGCCTTCCAGACGGAGACTAGGCGAAGACGATGGAAATCTCGTCGTCCCCCGCATTGCGCGCCAGGCGGAAAGGCGCATCGTAGGCCAGCAGGCCGTCCCGGTCCGAAAAGCCCATATCCGCGTACTGGCATTTGGGCGCGGTGATGGCGCAGACGTTCCCGGCCCTGTGGCCGACCTGCACGCTCAGGGGGAGATGCGCGCCGCTTTCCCAATCGGCGAACACGTCCTCGGTGGCCTTGAGCACGGCCTCGGGGTCGAAAGAGCCCGACGGCGCGCGGCCCGTCACCACGGCGTTCACGTGTCCGCCCGATGCGTTGGCGCTCTGGCGCAGGACAACCTCGTTGTTCATGGCGAAGCGGATGTTCGCCACGTCGAAATGGAAGCCTCCGAACGAAAAGCCGCTCATGAGGATGGGTTCGGGCGTCTGCCCGTCGTAGGACGCGCCGCCCGGGAGCGGCGCATCGCTCACCTCGAAATCGGCCGCCTCGAACTCCCAATCCACCGTGGGCACGCCGTCCAGGGGACAGTTGATGGAAAAACTCCCCATGCAGCCCAGATACATGACTTGCAAGCCGTCGATGAACGCCGTGATGCAGATTCTCGTATAGCTCGATTTGTCGGAGGCGGGCGCATAGGCGACGGAAGCGCCATCGACGACCGTCTCCTTCATCGCGCACGCCCTGAACAACAGGCCGTAATCGGGCGCGACGCCCGCGATGCCTGAGCCGCGCAACTCGGTGGCAAAGGAAATCTGCGCGGAGCGTTTTCCGGGAATCGACGGGAAAGGCGAGAGGCTCGCATCCTTCACCGCGCGCTCCAGTTGCTCCACGCCGATCTCGTGGGCGAAGTTGCCCGCCCGGAACAGTTCCGAGGCCGCCGCCGGCCGATCCAGCAAGTAGGCCGTGCCCGCGGCGGGGGCTGTGTCCCAGGCGGCGTCCACCGTGAGCGTGTCCGTGGCCGCGTCGAAATCGCTCACCTTTCTCCTTTGGCCAATGCCGACCCCCCGGATCGTGCGCAGCACCGAGCCGTTCCAGAAATCATCATCCTCCGCGAGCGCGGCGTCCACCAGGGTGGAGGCGTCGGCGGAATCCGCCGCCAGCTCCTTCTCTTCCGTCGCGCCGATAGTCTGTCGATCCATCAATATCGTATCGCCCATCCCGTGTTCTCCTCCTTCCGTTTTGAGGCGAAGGCGCATCCTTCGCCGGTTTTCATGGCCTTTTCTTCGTTCAATCCCGCCGAATCCGCTCTACCGCCCGAATCCGTATTTCGGCGTAATGGCAAAGCACGTTCCCGAACGTCCTCAGTTCAATCAGGTCCACCTGCGGGGGCTGAAGGCGCTCCAGGGAGGGGACGCGCGGCGCTCCCGATTCATCGAGAAGGCGAAGCGCCCCCTCGTCCCTGAAGCGGTCGCAAATCTCCTCGATCAGATCCTGGAAGGCCAACTCGCTGCCCGCCGCGTCCTCTGCGCTCATGATGCCGAAGAGCAGGAACGTGTGGGTTCGCCTGCCGAGGCCCGACGGGAGGAAGCCGCCTGCCGCGTTCGAGCCGATGGATGCGGCCTCCTCCCCGGCTCTCTCGCGCGTCAGCACCCAGCCCCTGATTTGAGCGACGCCGCCGCCCGCCTCCCACCGGAAAAGGTCCAGATATTTCCCCAGGTCGGCCGACCAGCGCTGATGGCCGTGCACCCGGCCCGCCTCCGGTACGCTCGATATTTCCGCCAAAACGGCGTCGCCGATTTCCCTGTATCGTGATTTAGCCACCGATTTTCCTCGCAATTTCATCCATCAGTTGACCAATGCGCCCCTCGATCCAGCCCTGGTTTTCCTCGAAGGCGCGCGTGAACATGCGGCGTTCCCGTATCCCCCGCCGGGCGATAGCGCGGGCGACGAGGAAGGCGACGCTCTCGAAATCGTCACCCCGCGACTCCAGGTTCCGGACCACCCAGAGGTGCAGGGGCGAACCCTCCCTCCAAGGCGGCATTGCGCTTCCCGGACGGCGTCCGAATTCCACGGGGTCTGCATAAGGAGCGCGCGAGGCGACAACACCGCGCAACTCGCCCGGAATATCACCTTCGATTTCGACGAAAATGCTCCCTCGCAGATTTCCACTTGCGCCGATGGACGTTCGCGTCATTACCTCGCGCCTGAGCATTCCGGTGATCTCGGCCATCGCTTCGCGCGCGAGACGGAAAACCTCCTCTTCTTCCCGCGCGTTTGGAGGCGTTTCCGCCAGGGCTTCCAGCGTTGCGCTCCGATGATTCACGTCGTCTCTCCTCTCCGCCTAGCGATCCCCGGACGCGCCGTGCGTGAAGTATTCGCCGCGCCCCAGCGAGAGAAGCGCGTCCCAATCGAGAGACGCGCCGGCCGGACCCGCCACTTCGCCCTCCTTGCGGCCGAGATGGTTCTGGTATTTGCGCTCGAGCTCCCGGCCCAGGCGCGTGTATTCCGAAGACTTGCTCTGGTAGTCCACCGAATCCGCCGCGAGGGTCGGGTTCGAGGACTGGGCGAAGCGGCGGGCCAGCAGGTGGCAGCCCTCAGCGGCGGCCAGCCACGCTACGGCGGTCAGGTCGTTTTCGGGTACGCTCGTGCGCGCGTCGTCGGCCGTGTGCTTGATCGCGTAAAACAGGCGGAGCGTGTGGCCCATTTGAGGGGAGAAGTAGATGAGCCTGAACCTCGCCGCCGGGGTTCCTTTCGCATAGATGATCCAGGCGCTCCGCCGCAGGTAGGAGGGCTTTCTCTCCCCCTGGGGATATTCCACCTCCCGGATGAAGGAGAGGGAATCGTCCCAGTCCTCCGGCAGGGGAAAATCGAAAGTTTCGCTGTCGCCCGCGTAATCGGCGAACGAGACGAGCGGCCTGTCCTTGCTGTAGCGCGTGAGCGCCGCGTTCACCAGATCGGCGTAGTCCGCCTCCTCGACCCCGAATTCCCGTGGCAGCGCGCCCGCCTTCAACAAAACCTTCACTTCCTTGATGATCGTCTGCCTGCCGGCCATTTTTTCTCCTCCTCCTCGTTCTCTCGCGGCTTCAAGTCTTGAGCGTGAGCCTGGCCTCGAACGTAAACGAAGGCTCCTGCCCGCCGACGGACCACGCGAGCCGGAGCCAGGGGCCGACGTTCGCGAGCTTGACGAGGGTCTTGCCGGCCGAGGTGATTTGGGCAGGCCTGGTATGGACGAAAACCGCCTCATCGTCCGCAGGACCGGTCTGCACCTCGAAATCGAGCGCCGGCGAGGCGCCCGATACCGCCGTCACGTCGATGAACAAGAGCGCCTCGGTGAAGCGGCTCACCTCGAACGCCGTGCTGCCTCCCGCGGCGACGCGGGCCGCGGGTGGAGCGAGGGTGATGGTGTGGGTTCGCCTGTCGGACATGGCTTCTCCTCCGAATGCGTATGCGCCGCGCTAACTAGGCGGGCGCGCCGCGATAGAAGCCGCGGAAGTCCAGGACGGCGCCGCCGTAGACGTGCCTGATCTTGTAGCGAATCTTGTCCGCGCTGAATCCGCTGCCGGCGGAGGGGTTGTCCTCGATGAACAGTTCGGGCTCGCGCATGTCGTCCATGAAGCCGATCTCGATTGTGTCCATGAGGCCCGGGTCGGCGATCATGTACCAATCGTTCGAGTCGGTGAGTTCGGGCGCCCACAAGGGCTCCACCCCCAGGCGGTTGATGAAGCTAGGCTGGTTGGAGTTTCCGCCCGCGACGACCTTGACGGGCGACTGGGTGACTTCGAACGCCTCTTCGAGCAGTTCGGTTGGGTGGACGAGGTATTTGGGCCGGGCCTGCGCCGCCACCTCGACGCCGTCTTCCCCATAAAACGTCTGCTGGCCCATCGCCTTGATGGCGGCGACGGCGTTGTCGTAGGTCAGCGCGTTCGCGGAGGCGTTGTGGTGGTCGTCGTGGAACAGCGTTTTACCGTCGTAGATGGCGGTGTTGGAGGCCAGAAAATCGAACACGAAGCCGTTCAGGGTGCGCTGGGCCGCGCGGGCGAGGCGCTGGGGGATCATGCGAATCGCGCCCATGTCGTCGTTCTGGATCATCTCCCAGGTGAGGTCTTCCACCCCACCGCGCTTGGAGACGGCGTAGGTCACTTCCTCATCCGTCGGGGAGGTGAGCGCCGGATAGGCGGCCTGCTCGGCGACCGTTTGCAGATCGCCGTAGCCGCCGACGCGCACACGGCGGTTCGTGCGGAAATCCTTGACGGGCGTCACGGAGGAGACGATTTTCTTCCACTGGTGGAAGCGTTCGTCCCTGAAATCGCGAAGCATAGCGCGGCGGATCGAATCCCCGAACGCCTCGCCCCACGTACTCGTCTGCAAGGAAGCGGAGAGGCGGCGCACCCCGTTCCAGTCCTCGGCGGCGCGGTGGTAGTGGAACGTCTCGGCGAAGAACTGGCGAGGTGCGAGGCGGTGGCCCGTGAAATCCTGAAACGCCTCGCTCATGAAGCGGTAGGGCCGCTCCCCGTCTACCGCCTCTTCACGCGAACTCCAAAGCCCGTCGAGGGCCGCCTTCTTGCGGTCCGCCTCGTCCCGCATCACCTCCCCGCGCGCGCCGAAACCGCGCAGCGCGCCGCTCGCCGTGAGTTTTTCCAGCGTGGCCGCCTCGACCCGAATCGCCTCTTCGATCTCCTCCTCCGTGAAGCTCCCCTCGGCGAACTGGGCGCGCATTTTCTCCTGTACGGCTTCGGGAAGTGCTGAGACCGCGAGTTTTTGCGCGAGCACGCTGCGCGCCGCGCCGCTCGGGGTCTTGGGCTTATCCGCCACGACCTCTTCTCCTTTTTTCTTCAGGTCCAGTTCAAGGTCCGCGTCTTCACAGGCCGCGAGGAACTGTTGCGGCGTCCAGGCATCGCCGAGTTTCTCGGCCGATTCGGGCGCCACGCTTTTGAGTTTCTTTCCGAGTTTTTCGAACATCTTCACCTCCGGTGTAGTGGAATGATTGGCGGCGAGACCCAGAATCCCGCCCCCGAGCTTGCCCTTGTGCACGACGTCGACGGAGTGAACCGCCAGAATTTTTTCGAAATGCAAAACGAGCCCACCGGCCTCCTCGCGGAACTCCGCCTGCGCGAGCACGTCGAAGGAAAAGCCGAAAGGCTCATCGAGACCCCGGGACAGCGCATCGTGCGCCAGCGCCTGAAACCACGACGCGGACCGCGAAACCGCAAACGTGCTCAAAAGCCCCTCCCCGCCCATGCGGACCTCGCGGTGCCAGCCGACCAGGTTCCTGATGTCGGGGCCGCTCGAGGCGGTGTGGTTCGCGAACGCCTGCGCGCCCTCGAACAGTGGAGCGGCCTCGCGCAGAACGTCGCCGGGCAGGAACCATTCCCCGTCCCTCGAGTAGCCGGCCCGCGCGATCAGCACCTCGAAATCCCAGGCCTCTTCCGGCGGCTGCGATTTATCCGCAACCGAGCGGATGATGTGGCCATGCAGCCTCAAAGTGTGAGAATCCTTCTGCGCCTCGGCGCGAGTCCATAAGCGGTTCATCCATCTTTTCAAGGGAAACTCCTTTCTCTCCGGTGTTTCAGGGTTTCTGTTCCCGGCGAGGCGCCGGAGCCGCCCCCTCGGTGAAACAGGGGCGGGCGCAACGGCGACAATCTAGGGCAAGGAGTCTCTAAGGCGGGCCGCGCAAATGCGGGGAAATGCGTATTTGACGTCTTTTTATGCAGAAATTTGATTTTGCTAATTGCAAATCTCAAGAAAATGCGGCAACATACGGAAAATTCTGGAGTTGTGGGCAATGGGGGTGGTCCCGGCGTCTACCGATTCCGGATAATTCGCCCGCCAACTCGAAATTCCCGGATTCGCCGAGCGATAAAGACCGCCCCTTCGACGACACGAACGAGGTTTGATCTCATGTGGGGCGTCGCTCAACCGGCCTTGAATTTCTTCCAGAAACTCTCCTGGAACCATATGCTCGACATCGGGATCATGTGGTTCCTGCTCTACCAGGTCTACATTCGATTCAAGGGCACCCAGGCGATGCGCCTTCTCGTGCGCGTGTTCGCGGTCTGGCTCGTCTATCTCGCCTCCCAGGCCGCAGGCCTGCACCTGACTTCGTTCCTGCTGTGGGCCATCTGGATCGCCGTGCTCATCTTGTTTCTCATCAATTTCCACGGCGAGATCCAGAAGATATTCTTCCAGCTCAACCCGGTGCGCAGATTTTCCATCCTGCTGCGCCGGGCGATGCGCATCCGCCTGCCGGACGAGAGCGTCACCGCCATCGCCGAATCCGCCTTTTCGCTGGCGGCGAAGCACATGGGCGCCATCATCGTCGTGGAGCACCGGGATTTGACCGACTCCCTGCTGAGAAGTCCGGGCGAGGAGATCGAGGCGGACATTCAGCCCGCGCTGCTGGAAACCATCTTCTTCAAGGGGGCGCCCTACCACGACGGCGCCGCCGTCGTTCGCGGGAACAAGGTCTCGCGCGCGGGATGCGTTTTGCCCCTTTCGGAGAACCACGCCCTGCCGCCCGAGTTCGGCACGCGCCACAGGGCGGCGGTCGGCATCACGGAACGCTGCGACGCCCTGGCGGTCGTCATATCCGAGGAACGCGGAGAGGTCACCTGCGTGGAGGGCGGCCACGTCAAGGCGGTGGAGGATGAGGAGGAACTCGCCTCCTGGCTCACGGCGCGGCTGCGCGCGGCCCGCGAGGCGGGACAGACGAAAGGACGCATCTCGCTGCGCCACGTTTTCGAGAACTGGCGGCCCAAGCTCGCCGCCCTGGCCGCCGTCATTTTCCTCTGGTCGCTCGGCGGGCAGGAACACCAGAATCCGCAGAATTTCTTCCCGCAACTCGAAAGCAAGGTGGAGGAGGAATTCCGGGTCGCGGTCCACTACTACAACGTTCCCAACGGGGTCACCCTGCCGGCCGATGCGGCGAAAGAAGTCAAAATCCGCCTGAGAGGCAGGCGCGATCTCCTGAACTACATCGACGCCACCCGCCTGCGCGTAAACGTGAACCTCGCCAAAATGACGCCCGGCGCGCATTCGCGCACGCTGTCGGGCCGCGACATCGACCTGCCGAACGGTCTCGAATTCCTGAGCGCGGAACCCAGGGCCCTGAATTTGAACCTCGCCAAGGCGCCGACGCCAGAGAAAATGACGAAATCGAGCGCCTCCACCGAAACGCGCGAGTCCTCGAACTAAGACCTCTCTTTTCAGATACCTGGATTTTCAGCGAACCGGGAATTTGCTTTTTTCGCGCAATGGGGTGATATTGAAGGAACCGGGCCATCGCCGCCGAGATGTCCAAGGCGCTTTGACGAGCGATGCGGGCAAGCCATCTTTGATGGTCCTCGGCGTCGGCCGAGTGAGGCGGGGAGGAGCCGACACAGAAAGCGGCTCCGGTCCGGTTTCGAGAAACCCCTCAAAGGAAGGAGGATGCGATGATATCTACGATAAATCGCTTCGGCCGTGCGGAAACGCCGCCCTCCCCGGCCCCATCGCATCGGCCGGGCGGGGAGGAAAGCAAAAGGCTGATGCCCGAATAAAGGCGACATAACGCCTTCGTAAGGTGAGACGAGTTCTCGCCTCAGAAAAAACAAAAGAGAGCGGGGTGCAACGCCCCGCTCTTCTTTTTTTGATTAGCTCCCGGCCTCGAGTTTCCGCATCTCGATTTCGAGTTGCTGGAGCCTGTTCTTGATCATGTTGAAGTCGTACTCGAACCCCTCGGCGAGCAGCGTGAGTCCCTGGTAGAGCCGGTGCTTTTCCGGCTCTTCTTCCGCGCTCACCGAATCGAGCATTTCGGCGAAAACCTCTCTGGCGTGATGAAAGCTCAAAACCCCTTCCCCCTTTTTGAATGATAACGCGCACCGCGAAGCGATAAATCTTTCGCGGGAAGAATCCCGCCCCTATATTTGCTAGAATCCATCGCACCGACAAATAAACCACATCGTTTTCGAGGAGTCATCTTCATGCCGGAAAGACCGAACACGCCGCAAGTCATCCTCCGCCACATCCAGGGCACGCAGCTACAGATGTTCACCACCACGGGCAAGCACTCCTACGTGCTCGATGAGCCCGAAACGCGGGGAGGAACGGACCTCGCCGCCACGCCGTTCGAGTTCTTCATCGCCGGCCATGCGGGCTGAGGCCTCTACACGCTGCTGGGAGCAGCGAAGGCCAAGGGCATCCAGGTCGACGACGTGGAAGTCCACGCGGAGTTCAAGCGGAATTTATCGCCGAAGTTTCACGCCGATTTTCATTCGGACCCGGAGCGGAGAAAACTCGCCATCGGCGTCATCCGCACGAGCTATTACATCCATGGCGACGTGTCCGAGGAGCAAAAGGCGGAACTGCTCGACGAACTCGCCAACTGCCCCATCCACAACACGCTGATGACGCCGCCCAGGCTCGAGGAGCGGATCGTCGTTCTGGAAAAAGACGAAACCGCGCCAAAAGAGATTTCATAACGGCGGGGAAAGAGCCGCTTGCCAAATAAGGGATTGTTGAAAAAGTCCTCATCGCTCGGTCGATTCCTCCCTCATCGGTCGGAATCGACCACCCCCGTCATTCCGGCGAAAGCCGGAATCCATTTTGACTTTTTGCCTTCCGCATTGATTCGTGTTCGGGCAAAGACGAAATGAAAAGCCTGAAGGTATCCCCTTCATCGGCCCCAGACTCCGCATTCTCTCCCGCCTGGGTCGTGGTTGAAATTGGAAGGAAGATCAAAAACGAAAGGCGAAAATGGATTCCGGCTTTCGCCGGAATGACGAGCAAAAACCAAATTCATCTTGGATCCCGAGAAGAGAACGCCGTTTACCGTAGGGACAGGTCGCGACCTGTGGGACAGCCCCGAGCAGGGGCAGTCACTACAAAAAACATAAATCCTCCCACATTGGATTTTTTCTACAACCCCGAAGACACCCTTCAAAACGGGTCTTAGTAGGAAATCCTGTCCTCCATCCGCGCCCACAGGTTGAAGGATTCGAGCGCCTCGTCTTTCAGAAGCCGGGTCGATTCCAGTTTTCTTTCGCGCATCGGCAGGGCGATTTCGTTGTAGAGAAATTCATCGGAAAACCCGATGGCGTCGGCCTCGACGATGGTGTTCCCGTAATACATGCGCTCGATTCTCGCCCAGTAAACGGCGCTCAGACACATCGGGCATGGCTCGCAGCTCGTGTATATCTCACAGCCGGACAAGTCGAAATTATTCAGTTTCGCGCAGGCCGCCCGTATGGCGAGCATTTCGGCGTGGGCGGTGGGGTCGCAAGAAGACGTCACACGGTTCGTCCCCTCGCCGACGATCTCGCCGTCCTTGACGACGACGGAGCCGAAAGGCCCGCCGAGCCCGTCCCGCACGTTTTGAGATGCGAGCGCTATCGCCCTTCTCATGAAAGATTCCCGAGTCGCCATTTTTCTCATCTCCCGGTTGGCTCCGTTTTTCCGTCATCGTTTTCTTTTTACTGCGTCTATATTTTCTCCAGATTCACCTAATCATAACTTGTTTTTGGAGCCGTTTACATTCATTTTACAGGTTCTCCCTTTATCGTCTCCAGGATGCGGAGCCTGAAACAAAAGAAACCCTACGCTGCGAAATTCGCAACCCGAAAAGGAATGGATGATGAAAATCGGATTTATCGGACTGGGAAACATGGGGGCCGGCATGGCGGCCAACCTCCAGAAGGCGGGCTACGCGCTCGTCGTTCACGACATCGTGCGCGAGGCGGCGGTGGAACACTTGGAACGCGGCGCGCTCTGGGCGGATTCTCCCGAAGAGGCGGCCCGCGCGTGCGAGGTCGTCTTCACCTCGCTGCCGGGTCCAAAAGAAGTCGAGAGCGTGGCCACGGGGCCGAACGGGGTTCTCGCGGGCATCGGCGCGGGGAAGGTCTACGTCGACCTGAGCACGGGATACCCTTCAATCGTCCGAAGAATTCATGAGAAATTCTCAGAAGCGGGCGCGCACATGCTCGACGCCCCCGTGAGCGGCTCCACCATCGGCGCGAACACGGGGCGTCTGGCCATCATGGTGGGGGGAGACGAGGAGGTGTATGAACGCTGCAAACCCCTTTTCGAGGCATTCGGCGACCGCCCCACCTACACCGGCCCGATCGGCACCGGCACCGTCTGCAAGCTCGCCCATAACTGCATGAGTTACGGCATTCAGGCCCTCGCGGCGGAATGCTACACCCTGGGCGTCAAGGCGGGCGCCGCGCCCGAAGTATTGGCCGAGACGATCCGCAACGGCGCGGTGGGCCGGGCCGTGCACTTCCACTTCATCTTCCCCGAGACTTTCTTCAAGGGGAAATTCGACGAACCCCACTTTCCCATGAAGGGATCGGTGAAGGACGTAGGCCTCGCGCTCAGGCTCGCCCGCGAGCACGACGTTCCCATGGCGATAGGCAACATCGCCTACGGGGAGCTCATCGCGGGGCTGAACCGGGGATGGGGGGAGGATGACGCGAGGCGCGCCATGACGCTCCAGGAAGAGCGCGCGGGCGGCGTGCAGATGAGAGTTTCAGAATAGGAATTTCACGATTCATCCGACGGGATGCGCGTTCTTTCCGCCCGCTTTCCCGACGGAGCGGGTCATCGAGGAACGAGGAGTATTCGAATGAAACACGGAATCGCCATGCTGCCACCCGCGCCCGAGACCTACGCGCACTGGTGCCGCCTCTCGGAAGAAGCGGGCTTCGACGTCATCTGGGTGCCGGACTCCCAATCCCTCTACCGGGAGCTTTACGTCTCGTGCGCCATCTGCGCGGCGAACACCACGCGCGTTCTGCTGGGGCCCAACGTCACCAACCCGCTCACGCGGCACCCCGCGACGGCGGCGAGCGCCATCGCCACGGTGGATGAGTTCTCGGGCGGCCGCGCGCTGTTCGGGATCGCCACGGGCGACAGCGCCGTCCTGAATCTGGGCCTGCGCCCCGGCCGCGTGGACGAGGTGCGCGATTACGTGCTCGCGATGCGCGGGATGCTGGAGGAGGGCGCCGCGCACTACCGGGGAAAACCCTGCGCGCTGAGTTGGCACAAAAAGCGGGTTCCGCTCTACATCGCCGCCGAGGGGCCGCGCACCATCCGTCTTGCGGGCGAGATAGCAGACGGCGTCACCATAGGGTGCGGCCTCACGCCCGAGGTGGTGGCGGATTCCCTCACCTGGCTGGAGGAGGGCGCCAGGAAATCGGGCCGCAAGGTGGACGATCTCGACGTCTGGTGGCTGGCGAAGGTGAACGTGCGCGAAGACGGCGAGCAAGCGCGCGAGGAAATCCGCATGGCGCTCGCCGCGAGCGCACACCACGCCTTCCGCTTCACGCTGGAGGGCAAGCGGGTGCCCGATGAGCTTCGCTCCGCCGTCGAAACCCTGAAAAAAGGATACGCGTTCCACGAGCACGAGATGGTGGACAAGCAGACGAACGCCGAACTCGTGGACGGGCTCGGCCTTCGCGAATACCTGCTGGATCGCTTCGCCGTCGCGGGCGACGCCGCGGAATGCGTGAAGCGGGTCCGCGAACTCGAAGCGACGGGCGTGGGGGCATTGAGAATCGCCGCCCACGTGCACGACAAACCCGCCTTCATCCGGGCGTGGGGCCGCGATATCATCAGCGCAACCAAGCAACCACAGAGGACATCTTCATGAGACACGGCATTTCCTTCAGACCGCCCGATACGGATTCGTTCGCACGGTGGTGCAGGCGCGCGGAAGAACTCGGCTTCGACGCGGTGTTCATCCCCGATACGCAATCCCTTTACCGGGAGGTCTATGTCTCTTGCGCGATTTGCGCGATGGAGACGAGCGGGATCATCTTCGGCCCGTGCGTCACGAACCCCGTCACGCGCCATCCGGCGGTGGCCGCGAGCGCCATCGGCACCATCAGCGAGCTCTCCGGCGGGCGCGCCTTCTGGGGGATCGCCACGGGCGACAGCGCGGTGTTGAACTTAGGATTAAGGCCCGCGAAGCTCGCCGAGATGCGCGAATACATCCTCGCCGTGCGGGGGATGCTCGAAGAAGGAAGCGCCGAGTACAAGGGCAGGCCCAACCGGCTGAGCTGGCACAAATCACACGTGCCCATACACATCGCCGCGGAAGGCCCCAGGACGCTGCGCCTGGCGGGCGAGGTGGGGGACGGCGTCATCATCGGAACAGGCTTAATCCCCGAGGTCATCGCGGACACGCTCTCCTTCATCGACGAGGGCGCCAGAAAATCTGGCCGGAGGGTGGAGGATCTCGACCTCTGGTGGCTGGTGGACGCCCACGTGGACGCGGACGGCGAGCGCGCCCGCGAGGACATCCGCACCGCCCTCGCCGCGAGCGCGCACCACTCGTTCGCCTTCACGATGGAGAACAAGCGAATCCCCAGGGAACTCGCATCCGGCATCCGCGCGCTGAGAGACGGATACCAGACTTCGGAGCACGGCTTCATGGATAAATCCAACAATGCGGCGCTCGTCGATCAGTACGGCCTCAGGGACTACCTCGCCGAGCGGTTCGCGGTCGTCGGCACGCCCGAAGAATGCAGGAAGAGACTCGAAGATCTCGAAAGCCTGGGCGTCACGGGGCTTCGCATCAACAACAACCTGCCCGACAGGACCGTCTTCATGAACGCCTGGGCGAAGGACGTGCGGGGGGTTGCTTAGGAAGTATTCATGGCCGGGCTAATGGGCAGCGGGCGGAGTGGATCGCTAAAGAATTTTGACGGCTTTACTTCAGAGTGGATTCAACCACGAAAAGAATCGACTCCTTTATAATTGAGTACTGCGTTTGATTTGAGGCTCTTGATCAAAATGGCCTCTACTTGTTTACGCAATGTATCGTCCTCAATCTCAATATAAGAAGCCTGTTCGACTATCGGAGATTTGAACCAGAACTTTTCGAAATGTTGTTTCAAACGATTCTTTATGTTCTTGGATTGTCCGATGTAAATCAGGCGATCGCTTATATCGTAAAGCAGATAAACACCGGAAGTGGTAGGCCACTCTTCTTCATCATGCGGCGAAAAATCTTGGATTGACCCCAAGCCTTCTATGCGGGAGGCTTCGGCAGTATCTTTTGAATTCTCAACATCGCCTCGCGTCCATCGGTAAGTGCGATCTCCCCTTACCATCGCCCTCCGCTTTCGGAAGCCAAGGTTGCGGAGGCACTCGGCAATCCTCATCTGCGTGGGCCTGTCCAGCTTGTCCTCGTCAATGCGCAGAACATCCCGAGCGATTTCAGCAAGTGTCATATCTCCGCCATCATACGCCGAAAAGAACTCCTCGATGAAGTTTTCCCACTCGTCTATTGAGTGTTGCTCCTCGTATCGCAGCCTCATTCCCTCCCTCAATACTATAAATCGTCGGGGCAGACACACCAGACGCTTGAACCTAACTTGTTCATGGTAAGGCGTCAAGAATTTCCCAGTCGGGTTTCGGAGCATGATTTCTTCGGAAATCCTATGCCTTTACTTCCCGAAAACCACTCTGGAACCCTCCCTTCCCCTCGAACCACAGCGGTTAGAATTGCTGGGAATTATCGCGACAGGCGGATTCGAACTCCCCGGAGGTTCATTCACAAGAGGTTGGACATGAGCGAACCGACTTGCCGCCGATTAGTTAAAGGAACACAGGAAATTACACGCTATTTCTCGGTATCTTCCAACCCTTTGTTGTAGCCGAGAGCGTAGATACAAAAAGGACATTTGCCAGCAGCCATCACCCTGCCCATGGGCGCATCAGGTAGCTGTTCTATCTTTTCCAGGAGAACTCTTGTTTTCTCTGGTATTTCTCGATGAGATGGTACGCTGTGTTTCGTGCAATTATTTCCAGGCCCCATTAAATTTCTCTTTTCATAGGGATTTAACGCCAAGTATTCGTCGGGTTTGTTTTTCCTGCGCCAATCCCGACCTGCCCGACAGGACGGTTTTCATGAACGCATAATCGCGACTTCCGGCAATTCCGCATCCGGTTCCAACGGCAGAATTGCACGCGCTTGCGTGTAATCTCCCTCCTGCACAATTGGTGTAATTTTGCTGACTTGCCGCACCGCTATAGGGTGGCCATTGGTCGGGTCGCGACTCACCAATCCTTCCACGACAGCGTGTTTTCCCCAAACTTCTCTCATGAGATCTTCCTGACCAGATTGCAAATAACACGAAACCGGACGGTCATTCAGAGCGTCATATAGAGTGAATCGCAACACGTTTCGCTTTGTTAATGTCTGAACTTCTCCCTCCACGGCGCCAAAGGCCACAGATATTACATTTCCCGGCAGACTTAAAACGTTGTCCGCCGCTCTCGGCTTACCAGTTGGAGGATTATGCAAGATTACCGTTTCCTCTTGTGTCTCAAATCGGACTCGTTTGACGCCATTTCCAACCAAGCGTCCAAGTTTCATCGCTGGACCGGAAATTTTTCGTCCACGATCAATCCGAACATTTTCTCTAAGCGCTCTGCCAACGTCATTGTACCCTCTTACAACCCGTTCGACCCTTTCCGATTGAAGGCTATATCCTTTAATGGTCGCTAATGCGCTCCCGGGCTGAAGGTCTTCGATCTTCCACTCAATACCGCCTCCCTCCTCAACCGTTAACGCACTGACGAGGCTATTCAGCGATTTTATCGCGGTGGCGAACGTCTCAAGAGTGACATCGCCTTCCAGCATCAGCGTAATCGTGTCAGGAGTCATTACTTCCCCCATATGGGGTTCCTAAAGGATGCGGTATTGATGGATATCCTAATCAGGATATCAATATGTCTAAGCCTATTGTCTCAAAATTTGCGTGTCAATCAATTCCCAATTCAGACCAAAACACCCCCAAAATCTCGTATTGATCCGAGAAGCGGATGCAGTTACGGCGCGAAAAACTCTTTCTTCCCTCAGGCAGCGCCTTCGGTTAGAATGGCCGGAAATGATCGAAACGAGTGAATTCGACCTCCCCGAAAAACCTCACAATGGAGGATCACATGAGCGAAATGACGAAGGAGAAGGAAAAGATTCTCGTCTATGAACCCGTGGCGGAGGCGCCGGGCGCGGGCGCCGTCATGGCCGCGCGGCCCGAGAGCCTGAGCGGCAAGAGCGTGGGCCTCATCAACAACACCAAGGATTTCACGGATGAGATTTTCGACGTCATGGGCGCCGCGCTCGAAGAACAGTTCCCCGGCGTGCGCGTCGTGCGCTACAGGAAGGAATCCGTGAGCGGCGCATCGCCCGCCTTGATGGAGCAGGTGGAAGGAGAGTGCGACGCCGTCGTTTCCGCCCTCGGCGACTGAGGCTCGTGCACGTCGTGGAGTATCCACGACAGCGTCGCCCTGGAGAAGAGAGGGCTTCCCACGGTCACGGTCGTCACCGACGCATTCGAGGCCTACGCCAAACAGCTCACCAGGCTGCACAAGATGAGCGAACTTCCCCTCGTTACCCTGCCCCATCCCATCGCGGGCAGAAAGCGCGAGGAGGTGGACGAGATGTCGGCGAAGGCGAGCGCGCATCTGGCGTCCGCCCTCACGCAGGCGAGCGCTTGATATCGGCATGGACGCGCCAGAGCCCGCCCGCCGGATAGCGCTCGACGAAGACGCGGGCGCGATATACGAACACTTCTACGAGGAGGGCTGGACGGACGGGCTGCCCGTCATCCCGCCGACCGAGGAGCGCGTCTTAGAGACCCTTCGCTTCACGGACTATGCGCCGCACGACGTCATCGCCCACGTTCCGCCCCGGAATGCCCCGGCGACGGTGGAGATCATCGCCATCAACGCCGTGATGGCGGGCTGCAGGCCGGAATACCTGCCCGTTCTCATCGCCGCCGTTCAGGCCATGACGGAGCCGGCCTACAACCTCTACGGCCGCCAGACGACCACGCACCCCGGCGCGCACCTGATGATCGTCCACGGGCCGGTTCGGAACGAACTCGAAGTCAACTGCCGCCAGAACGTGTTCGGGCAGGGCCGTCGCGCCAACGCGACGCTCGGCCGCGCGGTGCGGCTCCTGATGATGAACGCCGGCGGCGGCATCCCCGGCGTGACGGACATGGCCACCCACGGGCATCCGGGCAAATACGCCTACACCATCGGCGAGGACGAGGAGGGAAGCCCCTGGCCGCCCTTTCACGTGGATAGAGGATTCGCGCCCGATACCTCCGCCGTCACCATGCTCTGCGCCGAATCGCCCCACAACGTGAACGACCTCGTGAGCAAGACGCCGCATAAATACCTCGGCACGGCGGCTTCGGCCATGAGCCACCTGGGCGCCAACGGCGTCTACCGGAGCGGGCTGCCGAGCGAGCAGATGCTGGTGCTGACCGCGGAAGCGGCGACGTGGCTGTCGAATCAGGGGTGGTCGAAGGCCGACGTATCCCAGTTCATCTTCGAGAACGCGCGTCAGCCGATCCGCCTCATGCGCGACCGCGGCGGCTTCGACATGACGCCGCTCGCCCCCTTCGTGAACACGGACGAGGATGAGGACATGGCCCCCATCGTCCCGAGGCCGGAAGACATCCTCATCGTGGTCGCCGGCGGCCACGGCCGCCACATGCAGGCCGTCTTGACTGCGAGCTACAACCTGAGCGTCACCAAAGCCATCACCAGAAAAGACGGAACGCCGCTCGGGTCTGTAAGGGAGTTCGTGGAGTGAGGGGGGCAAATCTCCGAATTACTCATAAGGTAGCGTGTGCGTCTGGATAACCTCGATATCGAAGTATCGCTCCATCTGCTTTATGCCTTGATCGTCCGAGTAAATCGTACTTTCATTTTGAGCGAGAGCGACGGCGACGATTTGCCTGTCGTATTTGAGTTGTGCTTTCGTAAACGGAGATTGGGATTCGAACACGCGGTTCTCGTGAATTTTCTGTGTGACATGGACAAGCTTTTTCACGGCATCAATGTCAAAACCTGCAATATGAAAGTGGCGGGATTGCTGGAGTATGGAAATCCACTCTTCTATGTTTCCTCTTGCAATAACGAGCACTTCCGCCAGTGCGGGAGTGGGTATGATGATTGGCTGGGATTTTGATTCCATATCGCGGATGAGATATTCGATCCGCTGACTCACATTGGCTAGGGGCTCACCGGTGGCGGGATCACTAGGTGGCTTGGCGTTCGGCTGCACCAAAAACATGAGAGTCGTTGCATCGAATACCGGCATTACTTTCTAATCTCGACGCCTCGTTCCCTCATGAGTTCGGCATACGGGTCATCGACGCCATCGAACAACCCCAAACCTCTCATTTTGCGAACAACCGAACCGATCGACTCTTCGGCGGGTTCACGCCCACTCGTTATATGCTCATCTTCTTGAAAATGGTTGTTGTTCCCAACGCCAAATTCAAGATTCGTTTTCTCTTCCTGATTTTTGTCGTCCATGGCTCTCTCCCCTTGGACTCAATTATCCAGGAAACAGGAAATTCATACAAGCGAGAGGTTTTTGCGCCTCTTCCAACCGAGCCTCCCTTTCGCATGAAATCCGCACTCTCCCCTACCCATCCACGCTCATGCCGAACTGGCCCGCGAGGTGGGTGATGAGCCTGCCGGCGGCGTCATCGCTCATCCAGCCGCGTGAGGTGGCCGTCTCGAGCGCGGCGCTCACGCGCAGGAGCGCCTGGGACATCTTCTCGGTGTCGCGCACGGAGATATCCGGCAGAACGGGCGAGACGCCCGAGCGCAGCGCTTCTTCACTCAGCGCGCCCGCGCGGCGGGCTTCCTCCAACTGCTTGTCGGCCATGGCCTGCAGGATATGGCGCACGGTGCGCTGGCGGCGCGTCATCTTCTTGAGCGTGGGCTGATCCATCGACTCGGCCGAGGCGCGGTTCACGTCCTCTCCCTGGGCGAACCAGTGGGAGGGAACGCCCACGCCGCCGAGCAGCAGGCCGCGCATCATCTTGGCGATCCCCTGCGCGCCGGACTCGCCGCCTTTCAAGTCGGGCGAGACGGCTTGCCACTCCTCTTTCTCGTTGTGAACGCGCACGCTGGAGGGCTTGGGCGCGACGCCGTTCTCGGCGAGCCACTCGGCTATCTTCTCGGGGCCCGCGCCCTTGAGCGTTACGTCGTAGATGAAGCTGTTCTGCAGGCGCGCGCGCTCCACGGCGTCGAATATGAAGCGCTCGTAGGTGTCTATCCAGTCGATGGCGGCGAGCAGATCGGAAGCCCCGCGCGCGGCGTCGCTCGCCTTGTTTATCTGGAACAGGAACGCCTCCCCGTCTGTGAAGCGCGCCCGCTCCTTCTGCGCGGAGGCGCTCAGGTAGCCGCGCGGGTCGCCGCCCAGCGCCGTCCGGATGCGCTTGCCCTTTCGCGCCGCCCCGCCCGGACCGTCTGCGCGCAGGACGACCCCTACGGCCAGGGCGCAGTTGTCCGGGTCCATCACCACCTCCTCTATCAGGCGCGGGCTGACGTAGCCGAGCCGGACGCGCCCCTCGAAGCGCGAGACGGCGACGGGCAGGAGGAGTTCCCCGAAGATGCCGAGTTCGGAGACCAGCCGCTCGAAGCGGATGTCCATCTGGTTCACGGGGTCGGCCCAGAACGCCTTCACGGCGCGCAGGGCGCGCTCATCCTCCCCGTGCCAGCTCACCCCCTCGCCCACGACGTGGTCCGTAACGATCTCGATCAGCCGCTGGCCCATCAGGTTCGTGAGCCAAAGCTCATACGCCAGCGCCTGCATGCGCGCGTGGGTGTAGGGCGAAACCCCGCCGCGCCCCTCGCCCAGGGGCCGCCATATCCGCTCGTCCGGATCAATCGCCGCGCTCATTCGCCCCGAGCGCCGCGCGGCCGCCTTCACTCTCCCGGCATCTCCCTTGTTCCCGGGTCCCGACTTCCGCCCGGGAGCCTTCACCCTCTTTACACTCTCCATCCTCATCTCCTCTCGATCATCCGCTGGTGATAAGTCCGCGGCGTCACCGTGCCCCCGGCGAAGGGGGCCAGCACGCCCTCGCTCCGCGCCAGGGACTCGGCCAGCCGCGCATAGGCGCAGGCGAAGCCGAAGTGGTTCTCGTTCCGCTCATACGCCAGCGCCGTCTCCCCGGAGGAGCGGACGCGCGGCTTTTTTCTCAAATTCATCAGGTGACGCTCCACCTCGTTCAGGAGCGCCTCCTCCCCGGTGTCCTTTGGACTCGGCAGCAGGACACGCCCGGCGCCCTCGTGGAACTCCTCCACCAGGTGATCGAGCAAATCCTCGCGGTTCATGCGCACGTGGCGGCGCTCGACCCCCAGAAACGAGACATCCTTGATCTGCATCTCGCCCTCGGTGTGCCGCCAGATGAAGCCGCCGTCCGGATTCAAGTCGTACACCGCGCGCGCCTCCCGGGTGTGGGGTCCGCCGTCTATGACGAACGCCTCCACGCCCAGGCCCGAGAACACGGCGCGGCACCGCGCGATGAGCCGCTCGACGGGCAGGGATTCGAAATATATCCACCGGGCGGGCCGGCCCTCCCCGTGTTCGCGCACTGCAAGCGCGCAGGCGTCGCCCGTGTCGATTCCGCAGAAACGATGCGCCGCGCTCACGCGGGCGCCTCCGCCAGGCGATAGGGCGCGGCGTCGCGCAGCTTCCCGAGCAACTCGCGGGAGATCGGCTGGGCGTCGCCCGCATCGGGGATGGCGAGCGCCGAGCAGCGAAAGCGCGCCCTCTCGCTCGGGAGGCGGGCGGCGGCCCATTTCGCCTTGATGCGGTCGAGGCGCACCGCGCCGACCGCGAGTTGGGAGAGGCGGTAGCTCCTGTGCCGCCGATTCGCCCGCGCGGCCTCCCACCGCCCCGCGCCTCTCTTGAGCGCGCCGCCACAGTCCGGGCAAGCGAGGCCGCCCCCGCGCAGGATGCCTGGCCAGTTCTCCTCCAGGACGCTCCCGGCGCGGCACGCCGGGCACCTCACGCGCCAGCGCCTCCGGTCTCCCGCCTCGTACATGGCGTGAATGCCCGCGCCCGGGGTTCTGCCGACGGCCAGGTTGAGCGTCAGGGCGAGCGGCGAGGCGTCGATGCGGTCGTTCGACCACTTGAGGTTCTCCGGCGGCAGGTCGTCCACCTCGTCGCGAATCAGCACGTCGAGCGGAATCGATATGGCGTTGCCGATGTCCCTGAGACCCAGGATGTAGAGAAAACGCGAACCCCCGCTTCCGGGGAATTCCTTCAAGCCCTTGGGCGACGCGCCCTTGTATTCCCCATCGCGCATGAGCGAGGCGATGCGCCCGCCCCTGAGCGCGGGGCGCACGCGCGTCTGGTCGAAGCGGTCGGCGAAATCCTGATCGGGCAGAAAATAGCCCACGTTCAGGCGGTGGACGATGACGCAGTAAAGCGCAAAACCGATGGCGAACGTCGTCATGCCCACCTGCGCGCCCTTGAGGACGCTGACGGTCCGATCGGGCGCGCGATCCTTCAGCACCCCGTCGAGCGCGGCGACAATCTCCAAAAGCGCCTCTCTGCCCTCGAAGGTGAACGCGCCGGTGTCGGTCGACATCCCGCTCGTCAGAAACCGGGCCAGCCCGCGCGCCTCGCCCGAAAAGCGCGGGGCTCCGCCGGTCGTAAGGGCCATGCCGGGGGCCCGAAGGATTTTTCGGGACTTGCGCAATGCCGGAACTCCTCCAGTCCAAGGATGCCGCGCGCATCCTCACGGGGAGGAATATAGGGGATGGGGGCCGTGAGCCATGACGCGCAAATGCGGGGAAATGCGCGGTTTGCGGGGAACATCGTTTCTACCCCGCCGATGCGGGATGGTTTGCCGGGCGGCGGGAAAAAGGCGATCCTCCCGCATCAATCGGGCTTTCACCTGTAGGGGCCGCATATCATGCGGCCCGTTGCGGAGGCGAAAATCAGGGTCGCATGATATGTTGGACATATATGTCTGACCTACAGAATCATCACGTCGCCGACCGGGCAGCGGAAGAACCACTCCCCGGTCGGTGAAATACGACGAATCACGAAATCAGGATTTTTTCACGACCCCGACCGGCAGACTGATGAGCGCATCCTTGCGCTCAGGCGCGCATCCGGGGTCTTTGAACCCGAAGCGCCCGGCGCGCTCTCGCCGCGCGGCGTTGATCGCGCCTCCGACTTCCTGTAAATCCGTCTTTGAAACAATGCCGAATGAAGGCATGGTGTTCGCAAAGCTCCTCTGGAAACCGGGCGCACGCTACACACCCGGCGCTTCTGGTGGTATAGTAGGCGGCAGCTCATCCAACGCCCAGGATTGTTCTGGAGACGATTGGGGGGTTTCCCCCGCGAGGAATCCCTATTTTCCTTGACTGAACGGCTGGTTCCGACGCCTTCCGGGGCGCGAAACCATCTCAAGGAGATTGGTGTATGCGTCGAATCACGACGAAAATCAAGTCCGAAGACGTCGAGAGAGCACGGGCCGGACGCGGTGGTGACGAGGAGATTCTCATCCACGCCACCCGGTGCGGCATCCAAACCGGCGGGCGGGCGAAGCCGCCGTCTAAAACCTGAACCAAAACCTTTTTTTCGATTCATTACCTGACGCATTTAGGGAGGTTGAAAAAATGAAACGCTTTCTTTTGTTCCTTTGGGCCGCGGCGCTCGCCCTGGCCCCGGGGACCGCATTCGCGGCCGATAAGCTCGATACCGGGAACACCGCCTGGATACTGACGTCGACCGCCCTCGTCCTGTTCATGACGCTCCCGGGCCTCTCGCTCTTCTACGGCGGCCTCGTGCGCGCGAAGAACGTGCTCTCGGTGCTGATGCAGTGCTTCGCCATCGCCTGCGCGGTGTCGGTCGTCTGGCTCGTCGTCGGCTACAGCTTGGTGTTCGAGGCGGGCAACGCCTTCATCGGCGGGCTGGGCAAGGCGTTCTTCGCGGGCGTGGGCGTGGAATCGCTCTCGGGCAACATTCCCGAGACGGTCTTCGCCATGTTCCAGCTCACCTTCGCCATCATCACGCCCGCGCTGATCGTGGGCAGCTTCGCCGAGCGGATGCGCTTCTCGGCCCTGTTCATCTTCTCCATCGCGTGGGTGATCCTCGTCTACGCGCCGGTGGCCCACTGGGTGTGGGGCGGCGGGTGGCTCGGCGCGATGGGCGCGCTCGATTTCGCGGGCGGCACCGTGGTGCACATCAACTCCGGCATAGCGGCCCTGGTGGCCGCCATCCTCATCGGCCCGAGGCACGGCTTTCCCACGACGGCCATGCTGCCCCATAACCTGCCCATGGCGGTGACGGGCGCGGGCATCCTGTGGGTCGGCTGGTTCGGCTTCAACGCGGGCAGCGCGCTGGCGGCAGACGGCGCGGCGGGCATGGCCATGCTCGTCACCCACATCTCCTCGGCGGCCGGCGCGCTCGCGTGGATGTTCGCCGAGTGGATCAAGCACGGCAAGGCGAGCGTGCTCGGCATCGTGACGGGCATGGTGGCGGGCCTGGTCGGCATCACGCCGGCTTCGGGCTTCGTGGGGCCGGTGGGCGCGCTGCTGCTCGGCGCGATAGCCGGCGTCGGCTGCTACGCCGCCACCAACTACATGAAGCAGGTGCTCAAGATAGACGACTCGCTCGACGTGTTCACCGTGCACGGCGTGGGCGGCATCATCGGCGCGATACTAACCGGCGTTTTCGTCGCCAAGGGGTTCGGCGGCGTCGGCTTCGCCGAGGGCGTCGGCATGGGCAAGCAGTTGTGGATCCAGTTCGTGAGCGTGGTCGCCACGCTCGTCTACTCGGGCGTCGTATCCTTCATCCTGTTCAAAATCGTGGACGCCATCGTGGGCCTCAGGGCCGACGCCAACGAGGAATCCGGCGGCCTCGACCTCATGATGCACAACGAATCGGCCTACGAACGCTAGGCCGTACGCGAAAAGGCCCCGGGGCCGAGTCCCCGGGGCCGCGCGTTCGCGTGAAAGGCGGCCTCTCCAATTCGGGGTTGTTGAAAAACTATCCCTCTCGCATCAACCACGTTTTACCCGTATGTCGGACATATATGTCCGACATATCATGCGACCCGGCCTTTTCGCCCTTCCGGTGGCGGGCCGCATGATATGCGGCCCCTACAAAAACCGCTCCCCCCCGGTCGCGTAAAACACTATTCATCAAGGCTTTTTCAACAACCCTCAAGCCGTTCGCTTTTTTCCCACGTAGTCGAGCAGGACGGCCAGGATGATGATCGCCCCCACCGCCAGCAGTTGCCAGTCGGCGGCTATCCCCAAGAGGTTCAGGCCGTTTCGGATGCACGCGATGATGAGCGTGCCGATGACGGTGCCGATGACGCGCCCCTCGCCGCCCAGCAGCGAGGCGCCGCCGATGACGACCGCGGCGATGACGTCCATCAAATCGAACATGCCCATGATGGCCTGGGCGGCCATGAGGCGCGAGGCCATCACCACGCCCGCCAGCGCGCCGCAGAAACCGCTGAAGACGAGCACGAACAGCTTGACGGCGAAGACGTTCACGCCGGCGACGCGGGCGGCCTCCTTGTTGCCGCCGACGGCGTAGATGTTCGTGCCCAGGACGGTGCGCGAGAGGATGAGGTGCGCGATGAGAAAGACGACGCCCATGATGACGGCGGCCATGGGAAACGGGCCGACGTAGCCCTGCCCGACGACGCTGAAGGCCTCGGGCAGGCCGAAGATGGACTGCTCGCCCGTCAGGATGAGCGCGCCGCCGCGCGCGAGGCTGTCCATCGCCAGCGTGAGGATGAAGGCGGGAATCGCGAACCAGCCCACGAAGACCCCGCTCACTCCGCCCAGCAAGACGCCGAGGATCAGGGTGGCGAGCACCGCGGGCACGATGGGCACCCCGTATTCCTTGAGCAGAAGCGCGACGACGACCGCACCCATCGACTGGATAGAGGCCACGGACAAGTCGATCTCCGCGCAGATGATGACGAGCGTGAGGCCCGCCGCCATGATGCCGATGTTCGAGGACTGGAGCAGGATGTTCATCATGTTCGAGACGGTGAAGAAGTTCTCCGCCGTGATCGAGAGAAAGAGGATCAACAAGATGAGCGCGAGAATAAGGCCGTACCTGGAAAAGCCCGACGCGATGAGAGATGCGATATCGTATCCCCCGCTCGCTTCGGCGGCCGGGCCACGCCCGCTATCCATTTTTCCTTCGCCGCTCATCATTCCTCTCCCCGGCAGACACGTCTCTTATGGGGTTGTTGCAAAAGCCCCCTTCGCCTCATCCTGAGTAGCGGCGAAACCGCGTATCGAAGGATGTCCTCTCGCCCCGGGGCAAGCGTTCGATTCCCCGCGCCCTTCGATACGCCGCCTCCGGCGGCTACTCAGGGTGAGGAAAGAGGCGTTGGCGGTTTGCGAGGGCCACAGACGAAGGTTATTCAACAACCCCCTATCGAGCAAGTTCGCCGGAATGACGAACAAAACCAAATTCGTCATCGACCCCGACAAAAGAGCGCCAACTACCGTAGGGACAGGCCTCTGTGCCTGTCCTGACGAAAGACAACCATGGAGGGCTCGGACAGGCGTAAAGGCCTGTCCGCTACAAACCTTCTACTTGCAAGGCCCTTGCCGGGTTTTTCAACAACCCCTCTTACGCCGCCGTGCCCGTCGCGTAGCGCATGATGGTTTCCGCGTCTGCGTCTTTCCTTGAAACCTCGCCGGTGATGCGGCCCTCGTTCATCACGATGATGCGGCTGCAGATCGCCGTGACCTCGGGCAGTTCGGAGGATATCACGATAATCGCCACCCCGAGCTGCGCGAGTTCCTCGAGGATGCGGTAAATCTCCACCTTGGCGCCCGCGTCGACGCCCTTGGTCGGCTCGTCGAGTATGACGATGCGAGCGCCCGTGGATATCCCCCGCGCGAGGAGCACCTTTTGCTGGTTCCCGCCGCTGAGCTGGGCGATCCGATCCGTCAGGGAGGCGACCTTGATGCTCAGCCTCTCCACGTAGTCGCGCGAGAGGCCATCCGCGCCCGAACCGTTGACCCAGCCCAGAAGGCGCGTGAGCCTTCGCGAGCGGCTCTCCCTGCCGAAGTTGAACAGGGTGATGAGCAGGTTCTCCAGCACCGATAAGAGCGGGAACACGCCCTGGTTCTTGCGGTCTTCGGTCAGAAAAGACAGCCCGTGGCGTATGGCGTCGCGGGGTTTCCTGATTCTCACCGACTCGCCGTCGATCAGCACCTCGCCGCCGTCCAGCCGATCGAGACCGAACAGCGCGCGGAACAATTCCGTCCTTCCCGCTCCCACGAGTCCCGCGAAGCCGAGAATCTCGCCTCTTCTCACCTTGAAGCTCACGTCTGCGAACACGCCTGCCGTCGTGAAATTCCTGACTTCGAGAACCTCCTCGCCCATCTGGCCGCTGATCCTGGGGTAGCGCTCGCTGAAGGTGCGCCCCGTCATCATGCGGATGAGGGCGTCGACGTCGGTGTCCGCGGCACCGATGGTCCCGACGTGGCGTCCGTCGCGCAGGACGGAGATGCGATCGCCGATCGCGAGGCAGTCCTCCAGCGTGTGGGAGACGTAGACGACCCCGATGCCGCGCGCCGTCAGGCGCTCGATGACCTCGAAGAGCGCTTCCTTCTCACCGGGACCCAGGGAAGAGGTGGGTTCGTCCATCAGGATGACTTTGGCGTCGAAGGCCACCGCCTTGGCGATCTCGAGAAACTGCATATCCGACAAACTCAGAGTCAACACCTCGGCGTTCGGGTCGACGTCTATCCTAAGTTCGGTGAAAATCTCGCGGCAGCGCCGCTCCATCGCCGCCACATCGCGCACGCCCAGACGCCCGAGCAGCCGGTTCGCGCTCCTCAAATCGCGGCCCAGGAAGAGATTGCTCTTCACGTCCATCAGCCGCACGAGGCTCAGTTCCTGGTGGATGACGCTGATTCCCAGTTCGCGCGTGAGGGCGGGCGAGCATCTCTCGATGACGCTGCCTTCGAACACCATCTCGCCGGTATCTTTTTCGACGACGCCCGAGATGATCTTGATCATGGTCGACTTGCCGGCCCCGTTCTCGCCCAGGAGGACGTGCACCTCGCCGGGGCGCACGCTGAAATCCACCCCGTCGAGCGCCACGACCCCCGGAAACGTCTTGCCGATGCCGCGCATGTCGAGGATCAAGCACTCCGAAGCGTCTTCCTGAGGGGATTCGGTTGGACGGGAGGGAGACGGCGTCATGGGCGAGTCTTCCAGTTGGAGGGTCGGGCCGTGCCGACGTGCGCCTCAAGGGTTGTTGAAAAAGCCTTATTCTCGTGATCCGGGGTATGGAGCCGACAGGGCAGGGAGTTCGACTCCGATTTGCAGGGATCGCATACATGCGACCCATGCGGATGAATCAAAACTACGCTCATCGGCAATCCCCCCGCCCGAATCGCGTCCATGACTCAAAAGGGGCAAATATCAAATCACGAGTCGGGTCGCATGTACGGGGCTGTTGAAAAAGCTATCCCTCTCGCATCAACCACGTTTTACCCGTAGGTCGGACATATATGTCCGACATATTATGCGACCCGGCCTTTTTTCGCCTCTCCGGCGGCGGGCCGCATAATATGCGGCCCCTACACCGCCACTCGAACGACGCGTGTAAGAACAAACCCGAGGAGGGGCTGTCACTACGGAATCATCACGTCGCCGACCGGGGATATATGGACTTTTTCAACAACCCTATGTCTGCGACCCCTGCACCACTCCCTCGTTCTTTCCGGTCAACCGGGCGACCACGGGAGACTCCGGACAAGCCCCTGCGCCTGTCCAGCTACGCATCTCCCGCGTTTCGAATCGAACCCGTAGGGGCGCTTCTCTAATCGGGTAGGGCAAGTCAAGTTCCTCTCCCCTGGTTCTGTCAGACCTGTTCCGCCTTTGGCTGCAGATGACGCTCCATGGGGGTCTCGCTTCTCTTCGTGATCGACTCCCGAGCCGGGGGCCGTCAACAGGATGGGATCGGAGAACGAAGTGGAACAATCTTTCCTGCGCCCTCGCATCGTCACCGACGCAGCGGGGCTAGGCCGACAGCGTACTCACTTCGTCCCTCGTCCCCACGGGAGCATCCCCCGCCGAGGCGGAAGCTACAGGGTTTGTCTGTGGTCCTCCTTCTTCAGTGTCTCGACCTCAGGCAGCCGAAGCATCCGCGCCGTCGCGCTTCCAGCGGAACTCACTGCCATCCATCCACATGCGGTGCATGATGACGCCGAGCCGGCGGGCGAGCGCAACCTTCGCGCGCGACTTGCCGCGACGCTTCGCCACACCCATCGCCCAGGCTTTCAGCCATGACCACCGCGTCGTGCGCCCGAGCAAGACGTTGGCGGCTTCGTAGAGCGCCGCGCGCATCATCGCGTCGCCGCATTTGGAGATGCTTCCCGTGCGGTCGACCTCTCCGGATTGCCATTTGCGAGGCACAAGCCCGAAGTGCGCGCCCACCGAGCGCGAGCGCGCAAAACGCGATGGCACGTCGACGCTCGCCCGGAAGGTGAGCGCCGTCACCGGACCCACGCCGGGAACCGTCATCAGGCGCCGGCAGACCGGATCGGCTCGCGCCGCCTCCAGCATCATCCTGTGCAGCCGGACGTATTCCGCCAGCAGCGCAGAGCGAGCCCGCAGCATCGGCGCCACCAGGCGCGCCAACTCCGGGCGCTCCGCGACCAGACACCCTACACGCGCCTCCAAACCGCGACGGGTGACCTTGCCCATCTTCAGCCCGAAGTTGCGCAGCGTGCCCCGGATGTGGGCCTCGGCGTCGCACAACTGCTTCAGCATGAACCTGCGGTTGGCGAGGAGCATGCGTTTTTCCTGGCTCGACACCGTCTTCACGTGCACCGGGCGAATCAGGTTCGCGCGAACCAACTGGGCGATGCCGCGCGCGTCGTCGCGGTCGCTCTTGTTCACCGTCGCCGAGAGCACCGCCTTCAGTTGCCGCGTCTCGGCGCAAACCACCGGGAACCCGGCCTCGGCCAGACCGTCATGGAGCCACTGTGACAGCGGCCCCGCCTCCAGGCAGATGCGCGTTACGCCGAAGGCCAGTCCGGTGAAGAACGCCACGAGGGCCGCGGGTTCGCTCGCGACCTTCGCCTCCCGGACGATCCCGCCCTCCGCGTCCACCACGCACACACTCGTCCACTCCAACGACACGTCGAGTCCTGCAAAGTAGTTCATGACTGCTCCTCCTGCGGGCGCGTAGAGACCGGACCATCCCGGCCTCGCCTCGAATCATAAGGCAGAGGAACATCCGCCACACGCGGTAGTTCGCAGACCAACCCGATTACCCCATCTTCCCTCCTCGGGAAGGCCGACAGTAAGCAGAGGGCGCAAGCCCGAAAGCGAACTGGTGGGGGGAGTTTTTCATTTCGGACCGTCCCCCCACCGAATCGACCTTCGCACAAACCGCTCGGCTTCATCGTCGGGTTCCCCCCTCGGGGAACCCGGCCCTCAAGGGGGGAGTGAAACTTCAAAAGCGTGCGCGAAACGCAAAACCGCTTCCCGGGGAACTTTTTCAGCAATCCCCTCATGTCGAGCGCAGAAAGCCGCGGGTCCCGCTCTCGCCGCTATATCTCCAGCGGCTCTTTGGGAAAGGACGTAAAGGAAACGCCGCCGTCCTTCGTGACGTGCACCATGTCCTCGTTGCCGAACAGATAGGTGTTCTCGACGGCGATGCGCGGCTCGACGGCGAGCACCATGTTCTCCTCGAGCGGCATTTTCTCGATTCCCATGTCGGGGCGCTCGTGGATGTCCCAGCCCAGGCCGTGGCCCAGGAACCTGTCCCACAAATCGAACCCGGCGTCGCGGGCCATCGCCTCGGCCGTGTCGACGAGCCTGCTCGCCACGACGCCCGGCTTCGCCTCCTCGATGACCGTCCGCTGGATATCGAGTATCGTCTCGTAGGCGCGCCGGTGGGTATCCGTCACCGGCCCCATGGCGCGCGTGCGCGAGGAGTCGACGGGATAGCCTTCGAACCTCATGCAGATGTCCCAGTGCACGACGTTGCCGCGCTCGATGGCCTTGGCCGGGCTGGGCATGTGCAAGAGCGCGCCCGCCACCGGATAGCCGCTGCAGATGAGGCTGGGCGAGCTGCTGCACGAATCCTCGTAAATCGGGTCGGCGGAGCGCATCGCGTGCTCGGCGGCGCGGATGAGTTCGAGCTCCGTCGCGCCGACGCCCTCGGTGCTCAGGATGGCGGCGACGGTCTCGTGCCCCAGGTCCGCGACCCGGCCCGCCTTGCGCATCATCTCCAGATCGAAATCGCTCTTCACCATCCGGAGTTCCTCCACGATGGTCGAGCGCACGATTTCGAGGTCGGGGAACGTCTCCCTCATCCCGGCGTAGAGGGGCGCGGGGAACTTGTCGAACGTCTCGACGCCGACGCGCCTGACTTCGCCCGCGTCGCGAATCAGCTTCTCCAGGTTCTCGACGGAGAGGCCGTCGCCCTTTTTCGCCGAAAACCCCTCCCCCGCCACGATGCGCGGGACGCACACCTCGCGCGTCGGCATGAGGCCCGGATCGACCATGAGCGCGGGGTCGTCGCTTTGCGTGATGAAGGCCGCGCCCCCGTCGACGATGGAGGTCTCCGTGGACGTCAGGCTGATCCACCCCGCCCGGTCGGGAAAGTAATCGGTGAGATAGCGCAGGCTGCCGGAGAGCTTGTTATTGCCGTAAACGATCAAGGCGTCGTATTCACGCTCCGCCATCAGCCGCCGGGTGTTCGCCAGCCGTCTGTCGATTTCGGCCTGGAGCACATCGCGTGGAATGGGCATGTCATCCCCCTGGGCGAGCGGACGCGCGGGGAGAGCGGGGTTCGAATCCCCCCGCCTCCGCGCGGCGCCGCGTTTGAACTCCTACTTGATGCCGGCTTTGAGGTTCTTGCCCACCGCCTGAAGCAGTCTCGTATCCAGCGGAATCGTCCCGGTGTCGATCGTGTACTTGGACTTGTCGTCCTTGTCCATCGCCACGTCGACGCCCGTGCGCACGAGCTGCTTGCCGACCGAATCGCAAAAAGTCAGCACGGTCGCCAGCATGTTGCCGCGATAGACTTCCTGCATCGCCTCCTCGACGCCGTTGAAACCCGTGACGATGATCTTGCCGAGCTTCCCGCGCGCCTTCACCGCCTGGAGCGCGCCGAGCGCCATGTCGTCGTTCACGGCGACGATGGCCGAGATATCGGGATGCGCCGTCAGGATGTCCTCGGCTTTCTTCAAGCCCTGCGCGCGGTCCCAGTTGGCCGCCCAGACGCCGACCACCTTGATGCCCTTGTACTTGGCCAGCGTGTCCCTGGCGCCCCTTTTCCGCAGGATGCTGGACATGTTGCCCGGCACGCCCTCCATGAGCGCGACCTTGCCCTTGCCGCCCAGCTCCTCGGCGACGGCCTTGGCGACCGCGGACTGCCCGTAGTACTGATCCGGCCCGACGAAATGCCGCGCCACCTGCTTGGCCAGATCGTCGGAATGGATGAGCACGCGGATGCCGCTTTTCTGCACCTTCTTGACCGTCTGCACCATGGCGTTGGGGTCGATGGCGCTGAAGGCGAGCACGTGCACGCGCTTCTGGATGAGGTCGTCGATCATCTTGGTCACGCCGATGAGGTCGGTGCCGAGAGCGCCGCTCAGGACCGTGAGCTTGACGTTGGGATGGTTCTTGGCCTCCGCCTCGGCGGAGCGTTTGAGGCAGGCGAAATAGGGGTTCCCCAGCGTCTCCACCACGATGCCGATCTTGACCTCCTTCGCGAACGCGGGCGACGTGAACCCGGCGAACGCGACCGCTACGATGACGATACCTATCATGCGCTTCATAGACTCTCCTCCCCGGTTGGATCTATGACCCAGTGTGCAATCGCATCTTCGGAATTCAGGTGATGGGAAAATGATCACACACGGACTCGCGCGCGTCAAGAAAGAAGATCGGCGGCAGCGCGGAGAGGCACGGATGAACGCGATGGTTCGTAGGGACAGGCCGCTGCCTACGGAAACCGGCTGGGTCCGACGACGTTCAGCGTTTGCCGCCGAAACCACCGAGGAGGTTGACGCGAGGCGTTCGATCATCAAGCACCCCCGCCATTTCCTCATGCGCCGGGCCAAAGAAGCCGCCGTTGATGCGGTTGTCGGTATCGGAGAAGGCATTACCGGTCACTTGGATGGCGTATGCGAGGCTGGGGGCCCGGAAGGGTGTCGGTTTGTTCTCGACGAACACGCGCAGGTTGTCGAACCGTGCCGTGCCGTTGAGGTTCGAAAGCGTTACTTGGAGTTCCGCGTCGCCGAACACGGGGGGCAGCATGGCCTGCCCAAGATCCACACCAAGCAAAGAACCCGACCAAGATACCGTCTCCTTTAAGGCGGGGTTTTGGGCAAGATTCGCACCCGGAGCGACACCGAATGCGTCGGCACCAGCCCATAAAGAATCCCATTCGTAATTGGGTGTGTTGTGAAATACAAAATCTCCTGCAAATCGAAGGGCCCGCGACACGCCTACTCCAAAAGCGCTGTAGCGTCCCCAAGCCCCAAAACCATAGATTTCCGGTTCGGACGCTGTTTTGGAATCCAGTACCTGATATCCGCTGTCTGCCAAAATGGCCTTGTCCAATTCGCTCGGGCCGTTGCTCCAAGTGCCATCAGCCCCGACGCCGTCACCACAGTACGGTGCATAATATGTCATTATAGATCCAACGCAGCCGCCCGGATGCGCATAATCGACTATGGCACCGGGAGTTCCTGCTGGCACATTCACCCAAAAATCTCCTTCCAGATACCTACGAAACGGGACGGAATTCCCGCCGTTGGCTTCGCGCGCCTTGGGTCCATCGAATGTGCCATTCACGGTGTTTATGTGGCGCTGAAATCCCTCGAAAGCCCACAAAACATGCCCCAGTTCATGGGCTGCAGTGCCCATTTGCCTGTCCCAGTCAGAACTCCACCCACCTGGATTTCCGGGAAAACCGGCAACACGTCGAGTGAACGTTATTGTTCCAATCCGCGCTCGTGAATCGCGCGACGCTACTAAACCACCCGCACAAGCAGCAGCGCCACCACATCCTTCTTCCTCAAAACCCACCGACACATAAAGACCATCTATCGTGAGTTCTTTGAAAACTTGATCATCTAGCGAAATATTTTGGATAGTATAAGAACCATAGTCGTTGATATGGTAGGACCACGCTTTCCCAGCCCGCTCAATAGCCGCTCGGATGCTTGAATCAAATACCGCCGCCGAGTTACCTCGGTATTCGAACTCTATATTGAGCGTCCCGGCGGGGCCAGATTTCCATTGTCCATAGGTGATCCCGTTTCTTTCGCCGATGACTTCAACATCTTCTGGCCGCACGTTGCGAAATCTGGCTCCGGCATTTTCTGGATTTCCGTCAGCGCTATCGAGCAAAACCTTGAGAACCCGTTTCCGTTGGACGATATCCGACTGGTTTACCACCGACAGCCCAAGCGCAGACCGCAATGTCTGAGGATCGTTCCAATGATCGAGCAGATCCTCGGCAAAGATATTATTTCTGAAGTAACCCCAAGCCGTTACAGTGGGCGCGCCGCCGGTCCGGTCGTAGGTCGCCGTGCCATCCGACGCCACCGTCACCACGCACGCCGGGCCGCCAGACGGACACGAGAGCACCATGTTGCCATGCTCATCGGAAACGCCCGGCTCAACTGTAATTCGGCCGGGCCGAATGCCATGGCCATAAGGGAGCGGTAAAGACAAATCCGGCGGCGGCACAACCGGCGGCGATGAAGTGACGCCACCCCCACCGCCACAGGCAGACAAGACAGTCAACAACAACCAAAGTAACGACAACTTGAGGTAAAAACCCCTGATTCCTTGACGCTTCATATCTTCACTCCCTTGACTCTTTCGAGGTTCCATGGGGCGCGACGCCCGGCGACGTAATCAACGAACCCGAACAGATCACACCACCCAATTCAGCCGTCACATCTCTTGCTGGCCAAATATTCCGGATACATCTCTTTAGGGATTTTGGTAGTTCCGCCCGATGGCACCCAAGTTCCTTCCCGCCGCTCCTTGCCGGAGGGAATCGAGATTACGGTATTCCAAACGCATTGCCCAACCGGCACTTCAATCATCGTTGACCGACATCCGGCCACCATTGCGAGCAGTATGATAAAAATCGCCGCTTCTCTCATGATTCCGCCTCCCTGTTATGCATCGTTGCATGTCTCGCCCAAATCCAATTCGGTACCAATACCGTCCGGCGTCCAACCCGACACCACAGCAACAAAAGAAGCGGGGCCAAACCGTTGGAACATGCGCGAGAGCTCGATTCGCCGCACAAGCGGGACCGCAGGCGTACCCGCAATCGCCGATCCAGCAATGCGCTCATTCGCCGTTCAGGCCTCAACCATTGCGCCTAAACCGAGGGCGCTCTAACAATCCGCGAATTCTATCTGTCGCCTATTTCCTTTGTTTTTCGGTCGATTTCTACCCATGGCGACAAAAAACCATCCCTCCTCAACGTCACGGTCGTGCGAAATCCCTTCGATCTTAAGGGAAACATGAATCTCTGAACTCCAGCTACACGCCCCACCTCATCGGTCCGGACCGGGAAGTCGTTCAGCTCCAAGGTCCAGTCTCCCAAGATACTCTTGTCGACCGTCGTAAACATCGCGTAGAAAGTGGTTTCTCTACCAGGGCGAATTCGCACGTCCGATCCCAGAATTTTCAGGGGCCGCAAAGTTCCGACCACTCCCTTGCCGCTGATGCACGGGAGCTTGGCCCTGATGTTCTGCGCAAGGATCTGGAAATCAGCCAACTCGTTGTCGTTGCCTGCCGGATCGACCAGAACTGCATCCGCCCGATCGAGCCTCAAAACGTTCGGTGTGCCATTCGTGATCCTGAACCGCCTTACATAAACTCCCTCCAGCGGGTCGACTTTGATCATTACCCTGGTTTTCTGGATGGAAACCCGCCCCGTCCTCGCATTTACGTAACGCTTGGTATTGAATCGAAGATGAGCACCCTCGCAGGCCTGTACTACAACTGGCTGTACAAGGTCTTCTATTTCACCTTGATCCTCGATAGTAACATTGTCCTTTGTTTGCTTTTTTTGATGATCTTCGGCCGCGACGATGGCAAAAGTGTCGATGTGCCGCAGTTTCGTCTCCGGTTCCCCTCCCGCGCACGCTGCAAGAACCAACAAGAAAGAAAGCGGAACAATACGGAAATATTTTGGCGGACAAATTGCAACAAAATCGGCAAGCCAACTGCGCAACCTGTCAATCAAACTCCAATCACTGAAGAAAAAATCGATATCGCACAGGTGGCGACGGAAAGGAACCATTTTCACATTCTCCTTGATTTGAGGTTTGTATACGTCCAATCATGTTTGCTCTAGTCCGAGGATCAGCCCTAGACCAATACCTGGAAAAAACTCTCGATAGGGCTCAAGTTTAATGACACAGGCAACCTTAAAAGTATCCGATGCATTCCGGTATGAAATGCTTTTTGACGGGGGCTTTCTTCAGTATTGTGGGAGAGAAATCCACGAGTACTTGGGGACTTGAATCGATCAAGCCCCCACTGGACAGCGGCAATACTGTCGAAGGGTTTGATGCAGGAATTTTGCTCGCAAATGGAGAAACGATTCGCGCTATTATCGCAATCGAACGCGCAGTCCGTTTCGACCCCGAAAACGACTATATGGAAGCTTTTCGCGCCGCAAAAGAGGTCAGCTAATTTTGGTCCTTTTCCTGTGTCGGGGTGTCGGGGTGTCGGGGTGTCGGGGTGTCGGGGTGTCCTTGGCGCATGTTAGCATCCTTACCCGAATGTAACAATATGAGTGATTTCACCACCTCGCTGAACTTTGCCATACACGGGGTTGTGGCTTTCGGCGAACTCTCGCGCTTTATGCGTTCAGACTCTTGCAGATCATGCGCCAGCCAAGAATCCCCGGCGCGATTTCTTTCTTCTAGGCACATCATGCCTTCATGTCCTACGCTCTTCACTTTGACAGGGATACCCATGAAGCCACAGTGAGAGCAATACGTCTCACCGGGCCAACTCTGTTTCTGAAGCCAACAAACTACTTTGCCTATTATTAGGCTTTTAATACACCAAAAGATTTGGTTAGGCAAGCATTACAACCCGAATTCTTCTGGATGTCGTTGCCGAGCACCCTCAAGGGGAGGTAGGGGCAAAGCAGGCTCTGGGCGGCTCCTCTTTGGCAGGGTCGCGCCACACCCCCTCGACACGCTCGGGACGGAGGAAAACAGTCTTTCCATCCCTACTCGCCGTGAACCCCCTTTGTAAGGGGAACCTTTTCAACAACCCCTACTTCGGCGGGATGATCGGCAAGAGCACGTGGGAGGGATGCTCGGGGCCGGTGTGGACCGTCACCTCGCCGCCGAACACCTCGGGCGGCCTGTCGGCAGGGTCGTCGTGCCGGAACGGCCCCACGCCCGAGAATACGGCGGGCATGTTGGGAAGCCCCCGGGTGACGCCGCCCGGATAGACGTAGTCGCACCCCCGGACGCTCAAGGCGATGCGGTAGCCTTTGGGAACCACGATGCAGGTCGGCCAGATCTCCACGTCCAGCTCGTATATCTCGCCCGGGGTGAGCGGCTGAATCTCATCGTGCGCGTGGTAGGGCCGGTAGGGCAGCGTGAGAGCATCATCCAGCTTCCGGTGCGAGGCCCGGAGCCAGCCCTGGGCCACCGGGGTGTGGGGGTCGAGCGCGCCCTGGAAGGTGACTTCCCTGAAATCGGGCGTGAAGACTCTGAGGACGAGGAACAGGTCGGCGTCTTCGGTCTCGGAGGACACCCACAGCTTCGACGCCAGGGGGCCCGTGATCTCGGTTTCGCGCTTCAAGGGGGGCGAGACGAACGTCACCCCGTCGCTCAATCCGGCGTAGGTCGCCGAACCCGCCTCGGCGGGCGCGGCCGCGCCGAGCAGGTGGCCTTCCGTATGGAGATAGAGCTTCGTCCAGTTCGTGCGCGCGATGGGCCACTCGTTCTCCGCGCGCTCCACGAACTTCTCGCCGGGGTGGCGAATCTGAAGCAGGACCCTCGGTTGCTCCTTCCAGCCCGTATCCTCGCCCTTCAAGTAATGCCCGAAGAATTTCTTCTGGAGCGCGACGCCGTAATCGGTGTAAAACTCCGTCCAGTGCTCGATGCCGTGGCTCTCCAGCCATTTCTCTTCTGAAGCCGCGCGCATGAAGGCCTCGCAGTTGCCCCTCGGGTGAAGCCCCTGCCCGCCCCAGTTGTTGGATGAGAGAAAGGGCACCTCGACTTTCGACCAGTCGGGGGTCTTGTTCTTCCAGTACTCATCATCGAGCGGGTGCGCGCGCATCTCCGCCCCCAGAGGACAGCGGTTGGCGCCCAGTTCCTCCTCGCTCAGCGTATCCGGCCCCGAGACCCAGTCGCCCGTCACCCGGCTCTTGTAGCCGCGTTCGCCCAGGCCGTGCTGTTTGGAGCGCCCCCTGTTCTGATACCAGTTCTCCGTGAACGTGCAGTAGATGCCCCCGTGGTAGTTCATGTCGCGGTAAAAATCCGCCGCCCCCTCCCAGGCGCACATGGCGACCAAGTGCGGGGGTTTCAGGCACGCGACCTGCCACTGGTTGATGGCGTAATAGGAGATGCCGTTCGCCCCCACCTTCCCGTTGCTCCAGGGCTGGACGCCCGCCCACTCGATGCACTCGTAGAAATCGCGCGTCTCGCGATCCGAGAAGGGGTCCATGTACCCCGGCGAGCGGCCGGCGCCCCTCGAATCCACCCGCACGCAGGCGTAGCCGTCCGGCACCCATTTCTCGGGGTCCACGACCTCCCAGTTCTGGTATTTGTTCGAAGAGCCCGCGGCGACGTCGGGGTGTTGCTCCACCATGCGCCGCCACTGCTCCGGATAGCCGTCCTCGAAGTGGAGCCACTTCCCGTAAATCCCGTAGGTGATGATGACGGGATAGCGGCCCTCCTCTACGGGCCGGTAGACGTCGCAGCGCAGCACCAGGCCGTCGTCCATCTCGACCGGAACCTCCCAGTCGATCCGCATGCCGTCGGCAATTTCCGATTTACGCCCTCTCATCGCTCACCTCTCGTCTTCATCAGGAATCATCCTTTCTGTGGTATCACCGGCAGCAATACGTGGGAGGGATGCGCCGGGCCGGTGTGGAGCGTCACCTTTCCGCCGAAGAGCTCCGTCGGCCTGTCCTCTTTCAGATCGTGCTTGAAGGGTCCCACCCCGTAGTAGACGCGGCCCGATATCTTTGGCGCCGTCGGCTCATAGCCCGGCCAGACGTAATCGCGCCCCCGGATGCTCAAGGCCAGGCGGTATTCTTTGGGGATCACGATGGAGGTCGGCCAAATCTCCACATCCAGTTCGTATATCTCGCCCGGCGTGAGCGGCTGCACCTCATCGTGCGCGTGGTAGGGCCTGTAGGGCAGCGTGAGGGACTCATCGAGCTTCCGGTGCGAAGCCCTCAGCCAGCCGATGGCGACGGGCGTGTGCGGGTCGTTCGCGCCCCGGTAGACGATCTCGGTCATGTCCGGCGTGAAAACGCGCAGGGTGAGGAACAGATCCGCGTCCTCGGTGTCCGAGGAGACGAACAGCTTGGCCGCCACGGGGCCGGTGATCTCGGTTTCCTCGGCGAAGGGCGGCGAGATGTAGATCAAGCCGTCGCCCAGGGCGTCATAGGTCTTCGTCCGCTCGTTGGTCTGGGGTTCGGGCCTGAAGGTTCCCGAGCCGGAATGGAGGTAATACTTCGTCCACTGCGTGCGCGCGATGGGCCACTCGCTCTCCGCGCGCGGCGCGAACTTCTCGCCGGGATGGCGCACGAGGAGCTGGACTCTCGGCTGCTCCGCCCAGCCGGTGTCCTCGCCTTTCAGGAAGTGGCCGAAGAATTTCTTCTGGAGCGCGACGCCGTAATCGGTGTAAAACTCCGTGAAATGCTCCAGCCCGTGCATCTCCAGCCATTTCTGGTCGGTGGCCGATTGCACGAAGCCCTCCGTGTTGCCCCTGGGGTGCAGGCCCACCCCGCCCCAGTTGCCCGCAGACAGGAGCGGCACGTTGATCTTCGAGTAATCGGGCATGCGAGCGCGCCAGTAATCATCCACCAGGGGATGATCGAGAATATCCTGGCCGAAATCGCTCCTGTTGGAAGCAAGTTCCTCTTCGCTCAGGTTGGCGGGGCCGGAAATCCAGTCGCCGTTGATGCGGCTCTTGATGCCGCGGTTTCCCTTGCCGTGCTGGCGGGGCACGACGGCCTGGCCGTACCAGGTGTCCGAGAAGCGGCAGGCGATGCCCCCGTGGTGGGCGAGGTCGCGGTAGAAATCGGCCGCCCCCTCCCAGACGCACATGGCCGCCAGGTGCGGCGGCTGGAGCGATGCCACCTGCCACTGGTTCATCCCGTAGTAGGAGATGCCGTTCAGCCCCACCTTCCCGTTGCTCCAGGGCTGCGCGCCCGCCCACTCGATGCAGTCGTAAAAATCCCTGGTCTCGCGCGGGGACCACACCTCCAGATAACCCGGCGAGCGGCCCGCGCCGCGCGAGTCCACCCGGACGCAGGCGTAGCCGTCCGGCACCCATTTCTCGGGGTCGACGAGCTCCCAGTTCTGGTATTTGTTGGTGGTGCCCATGACGGTCTCGGGGTAGTCGTTCACCATGAGGCTCCACTGGTGGGGATAGCCGTCCTGAAGATGAAGCCACTTGCAGTAGGGGCCGTAGCTCATGATGACGGGGTATTGGCCGTCCTCAATGGGCCGGTAGACGTCGCAGCGCAGCACCACGCCTTCGTCCATCTCGATGGGCGCGTCCCAGTCGACCCGCATCCCGTCCCTCACTTCGCTCTTGTACTCGCTCATTTCTCGCCTTTCCGTGAAAATGGTGGATCACCGTCGGTGATGTATTTGGGGATGGGGGGAATATAACCGAGCGGAGATACGGCGTCCAGGGTTGGAGTGTGATTAGGGAAATGATGCCTTGAGTCCTTCGGAATGAAGGGCTCGGGTGAGACGCTGATTAATTTTCGTCGAAAAAACCTTCGGGCAGACCGAAAATGCGAATGATATCCTTTTGATAACCCGGATAAATCGGGGTCTTCCCGCCATGATACGGTAGTGGGTAGTGGCGCTCTATGCCGTCAATATCAGGATGATAGAGCATCCGATGACTACCTTTGCCGCGTCTTGTGTGGACGCTGAACCTGGGATCAAATTCACGAAGGAGCTTCAAGAGTTGCCTGTACTCAATCGTTCGCAAACGCTAAACCTCTGCGAATTTTTGCGGATCCACCTTGGGCAAGGGAAGGTCACAAGAGAAAATGTCCGGAAGGCTTTGCGGGGGTCTCGATTTGAGATGACGTTTCACGCTATCGCGCTTCACCGACTCATAGAGCGCGTGATAGGAGGGCTCGGCTGGGACGAAAATCTCATCCAGGGTGTCGTTTTGCACGGCGAACGACATCTGCGCCTCGACCGCCTCGGTGAGATTTTCCACCGCCTGATCTTGCGTTTCACCGTAGCCCCTGAGGCTCATATCCAGCGCAATCGCGCACCACGTCCCGTCTTCACGGACCACCAGAACGCGCAGGGTATGGTTGAAATCCATGGGCGCGTGAACTCCTTTTTTATTCGTCAGTCTGTGGTGACAGCTAAATAGCCTACATGGTTTCGCAGGCTTTTGCACTACGCGCTATTTTAACAACTCACTCACCTGCTATCTCCCCCCCATCACTTGGTCCGCTCCTCGAGCTTGCGCGTCGCCTCCTCGACGATCTCGCACACCCTGTCCATCAGGTCGGGGTGCGCGCGGAACGACTCGCGCACCTCCTTGACGATCGCCATCTCGGCGGCGGCGAAGACGTCCTCGTACTCCAGCTTGAGCTTCTCGGCCGATATGCGGCTGCGCTCCAGCCCGTTCACCATCTGCGCGAGTTTCTCCGGCTTGTAGAGGAGTTTGAGTTAAAGAGATTTCTCTAGAAAATGCGGACTTCTTAGGATTGGAAACGGTCGAGGCTCAATAGGCTTCCGGCAATTCATTCTTCGCGCAGTCTTTGTCGATATGCAGATGACGAATCATCTTTCTGATATGACCAATCTCGATCTCCGCCCGACGTCCCCTTCCATGCTCTCACTTCGGGAATGCCGGATAGGTTCTGCCCCCATATCGGATGCAGTAGTGATGCGTGGTTTCCCTGATGTCGCATCCGGGCGCGCAAGCCTCAAGCATTTCCCATATTTTCCTTAGTCGTACGCGCCCGCTTGAAGTCATTCAGGCGGCGACGGCCCTGGGTTCATCCAGCATGTTGCGCCGCGCCGTGGGTTTCTTAATGGCTCTCACCTGCACATAAGGCTGGTGCTCGTCTGCGTTTTTCTTTTCCATCCTTTCGGCTTCGATATCTCCCCGGCGCACAGCCTCAACGGCTTCATCCCATTCCCGTTTCGTTTCTTCGCAGATTTCGTTGAAGAAAGCCTCCACTCGCCCTTTGAAGGTCGAAAAATCTTCGGCTTCTTCCGCCATGTCGAACAGGACGGACGTGTAGGTCCGCCGAAAAGTGGAGAATGCCTCATCCTCGTTTTGTCCGGTCGCGGCGATCCCACCCGGCTGTACGCCGTACATCCAAGTGGAATCATCCTCTTTCATCCCGAGGACCGTTCCCGTCATTCTTACGTCCGCCACGAAGCCGTTCCCTTCCACCTTGTCCGAGAAGGTAAAAAAGAACGGAAACGCGCTCATGTCACTCTCCTTCTGGATTAGTGAATTGGTTTGAGAAGCATCTCACACACCCATACCCTATCTCATAAATCGCAATGTTTCGCCATATCTTGCCATACATTCCAACCATTTCAACCAGCCCGAAACCAGCCTCATCCTCCGCGTTACTCAATCCGCTCCTCGAGCTTGCGCGTCGCCTCCTCGACGATTTCGCACACCCTGTCCATCAGGTCGGGATGCGCGCGGAACGACTCGCGCACCTCCTTGACGATCGCCATCTTGGCGGCGGCGAAGACGTCCTCGTACTCCAGCTTGAGCTTCTCGGCCGATATGCGGCTGCGCTCCAGCCCGTTCACCATCTGCGCGAGTTTCTCGGGCGTGAGGTTTTCAAAGGATTCCTTCCCCATCCGCGAGACGGCCTCGACCGCCTGGGTCATCAGCATCCGCCTGGCGGCCGCCGCCACCTTCTCGCCGGGGTCCCTGCCCTCGCCGTCATAGGCCATGACTTCCTCGATCAGCTCGTCCACCATGGCTTCCACCCGCCTGGTCTTGCGGATGCCCTCGAGCAGGCGATTGTTGCGCAAGCCCACCGAGCGTAGTCCTATCTTCTCGCCCGTGGCCTCCTCGAAGGCCTCGGCCACCTCCCTGTAGGTCTTCCCCTCGGCGAGCATCGGGTCGACGACTTTCTCGGCGCCGTATTCCTCGATTTTCGACCTGCGCCCCCGCCTCCTCTCCATTATAGATCCCCCACGAGGACGTCGGGCGAAGCGGAAACCGCTCCTTCGAGCAGGCCGCGCCCCTTGCGGGTGAGGTGCGCCTCGTAGTCCGTCAGCAGACGCCCGAACCCGCCCGGCGTGCGCTTTTCCAGAAGGCCGCGCGCGGCGAGGTCGTCCACGAAGGCTTCGAGCGTCTCGCGCCCCAGGGGCGCGCCGTCCTCATGGTGGCCCGCTTCGCGCAGCGCGCTCCAAAGGAGAAGGCTGCCCACGCTCGACTCCGCACGCAAGGCATCCTGGTAATACAGCGTCTTCAATATGTCGCCGCGCAGGACGCGGGCCGTCAGTTCGTTCACGATGCAACACCTCCTCGGCGTCCCTCACGCCGGTGCGCCGGGCGCCGCTCGCCGAAATCCGGATATCTTCCAAGCACGGAAACACCTCCTCGATGACGTTCATACCGAAATACCAAACGCCCCCGCGCGCGGGGTTATTGAAAATGCCCCCTTGTCAGGGGGGTAAATGCGATGTCCCCGGCGAGGAATTTTTCAACAGCCCCGCGCGGGGGAGACCAATCCAACATACAACGCGGCGCGGGTTCGGGCGGCACGGGAAATGCGGGGAAATGCGCGGCCTTCGCATTTGAGAAAAATCCCTCGGGGCCGCACAATGCCGAGCGAGGAGGCCTCGATGCGCTCAATCGCCTGGAAAATCGCGGCGCTCGCCGCATTCGCGCTGTGGTTCGCTTGGCCGCCCGGCCCGGCCCAGGGCCACGGGGAGGAGGAAATCCTCCTGTTCGCCTACCTGGCGGAGGAGCGCAACCTGCTCAGAATCTCGACCGCCATCGTGGGCGGCATCATCCTGGCGATGGGCGCCTTCATCACCCAGCAATCGCGCGCCGAAGCGAGGGAAAGCTCGGGGGCCGAACGCATTGGCTTCCAGGTGATGCTGCCGGGGCTGCTCGTCACCTGCCTGGGCGTCGCCGTGCTGTTCACGGCCGCCTTCGTCCTGCCCGAGCAGATCAAGATCGTCCACGATCACCCCCTGGAGCGCGTCGAGACGAAGAACACGAAAAAAAGAAGCGGCCCGTGAGGGGTTGTTGAAAAAGGCCCCATTTACAGGATAAAGGCAACCCCCCCTACCACCCCTTGTCAGGGGGGCAAGAAAAAACAAAACACCCTCTACCCGGCGTGGCTCCATCGCCTTTTTTTACCCCCCTGACAAGGGGTGGTAGGGGGGGTTGGTTTTCCAGTAGAGAGGGGGCGTCCCTTCCGCCCCCCGCCCCCCTGAAAAAGGGCCTTTTCAACAGTCCCTACTCGCTTGGAATCGACCACCGCCGTCATTCCGGCGAAAGCCGGAATCCATTTGCGGGTGCGGGTGAACGACCGGCGGCATTTCATTCCCCGCAGATGTGCGGGAACCATGACGAAAGGCAAAAGGCGTAAAAATGGATTCCGGCTTTCGCCGGAATGACGATCAAAATCGAACCGCCTCGAAAGGACAGGTCGCGACCTGTCCCTACCACCCCCTCCTCGGTTGTTTGCATTCTCCAAATCGCTCCCTTTTCGGTCGCTATTGCCCCCAAGCCCTCACCGCGCCTTTCCCTTGAGTTTCTCGACGGTGCGGAGCGCGCCCAGACCCAGCATCCCCAGCGTGAGTTCCATCAACCCGTCCGCCGAGACGGGATAGGGCGCGAGCTCGCCGCTCATCAGCACCTGCCGCGTCCAGAGCCATGCCCCGAGCGCGAACTGCGGGATGAAATAGAAGGCGAGCGAGACGCCGCAGGTCCACAGGATGAACGGCCTGCCGCCTGCGACGAAGGCGCTCCGGTGGGCGGCCTCTATCCTGTTGATCTCGTTCTGGGCCTCAAAGGGCCGCATCATCAGCTTCTGTTTTATCGCCTCCGCCGCGCGCCGCTCGTCCGGCGTCTCGACGAACTTGTCGATGACGTTGGCGACCCCCTCCGCCGCCGTGAGGACGCCGCCTCCGATGAGCTTTTCCAAAAAGGCCATCACGCGCTCCTCATGCGCTCGGCGACCCGGCCCGCCCGCGCGGGGAGTTCCCTCGCGTAAATTGAATCGAGCGCCTCATCGGCGGCGAGCGCGTAATCGCCCCCGGCGAGCGCGGCCCACATCTTCCGAAACCCCAGAAGGCGCGGCACGCCCATGTTGTAGGCCATGTTCATGACCGCGCGCCTGGCGCCCGGCTTGAGACCCCTGCAGGTCCCGCCGACGGGGGAGCGCTCCAGTTCTTCGGCCATCAGGCCGAGGCGGTGGCGAAGCAGCAGTTCGGCTTCGGCCTCGGATATGCCGTCTTCGAGCAGCGTCCCGTAGCCGATGGTCTTCTTGCCCTTGTTATCCAGATACACTACCGGCACGAAACCCTCCTCGCGCTTGATCTCCTCTACGAGTTCGTCGGTGAGCACCCCGCGCCCTCCTCTTCAAGCAGATCCCCGATATCTTCCGCCTCTCTCAACAGACGCAGGAGCGCCGCAGCGCCCCTGCGCGCCCCCGCGCGGCGCGCGTAGGTCCGGCTCGACGCCGGCGCCCGTCCGTTCCTCGCCCGGACGCGGAAGCGATGCCGCCCGGATCCGTCCGTGAAGGTCTCGACCGGGCGATGTTTCGACCTCTTCACGGCCCGCATACGAGCACCCCCAGGAAAAAGCCCGAAAGCGCGAGCGCCGCGCCCGCGGCAATTAGACGCAAGGCGGTGTGCTTCCTGTTCGCCCAGCGCCACAAGGCGGCGTCCGTTCTTCGTTCGAATTCGTTTTTTTCGCTCATGGTTCTCCTCCCTCATCATCGGTGGAATCCCGCGCGCAGCCGGTGGGCCGCGCGCCTTGACGGGAGAGATTCTACGTCTTGCCGGCGCGCGTCCGATGACGGAAAATGCGGGCAACTGCGCGGAGATGCGCCCCCGAGTTCCCGGTGCGCGCCGAAAACCTCGAAAACGGCGTTTCAACCGGCGGGCAAGGGGTGATAAAATACGCATCGCCCAAGGTCGTTTCGGTATAATGCGCGCTACAGCGCACGCCGCCACAAACAGGAGACGAACAATGAAAAGACTGACCGCCGCCGCCCTCATCGCCGTATTCAGCCTGGGACTCGCCGGGTGCCGCACCGATGGAAGCATGGACAAGCAGACCGGCGGCGCGATTCTCGGCGGAATCGCGGGCGGTCTGATCGGGTCGCGGGTCGGCAAGGGCCGGGGCCGCCAGGTGGCGACTATCGCGGGCGCGGTCCTCGGCAGCCTCGCCGGCAGTTCCATCGGACGCCAGCTCGACGAGCGCGACCGCCTGCTGATGGGGCGCAGCACGCAAAAAACGCTCGAACGCGGCAAGACGAACGTGGCCAGCAAATGGGTGAACCCCGACACGGGCAACCGCGGCACCATCACGCCCAGGCGCACCTACCGGGTCAGGAGAGGCGCGACCACCAGCTATTGCCGCGAGTTCCAGCAGACCATCACCGTGGGCGGCAAGACCGAGCGCGCCTACGGCCGGGCCTGCCGGCAGCCCGACGGGAGCTGGAAGATCGTCAACTAGGGCGGGCGGCGCAGAGGCGGTTTCTTTCGATTCGGCGAACACGAATCGGGCTGCGCCTTGCATCGAGGCATCGCTCGACCAAAATAGACGGCGAGTTCGGGAACCGACCGGGATGCCCGTAACGATTCAGGAAAGGAGGCCAACCAACATGGTTTCCGATCAGACGAGAAACGACGTCTGGCAGGATCTTCTGGACGTCACGAGGCTCGTTCGCTACTACGGGGCGCTTTCCGACCGACATCGACGCAATCATTCGGCCATCCGGTTTCTTCTGCTTGCAGCGGCGGCCGGCGGAATCGCCGCGCTGCTCGACCTGCTTCCGCAGAGCGTCCAACTGATCGCGGGGGGATTGATCGCCCTTCTCGTCGCTTGGGATTTCGTGTCGGATTACGCCAAGAAAGCCGCCGTTCTCCATACGATCAACATCGAATGCGGCCTCCTGGAAATCGAATGGCGCGAATTGTGGAACGAGGCCAACGACCCCGAGGCGAGCGACGCGGAGGTTCGGGAGAAGAACCGGCGTCTCGCCGAGAGAATCTCCTACGTGACCGCAAGGGCGGGAGACGCCGACATTCCGGAAAATCGAAAACTGAACGAAGAATGCGAGAAATCCGCATACAAAGTTATTCAGGACAAGTATGCCGCTTAACAAAGATATTCCAAAAACTCGACAAACCGCCAATCCTTAAAGGCCCGGTAAAACACCTCCCCCGAAACCACCGCCGAGACCGCCCGCGCCGCCGAAAAACAAGCCCACGAACTAGTTCCGCCCCATCCGCGCCCTTATCGAATTCACGCTTCGCCGGGATATCATGCGGCTTCACCCGCGAGGGGCGTCCCATGAAGAAGCGGATATGCGCAGGAATCGCGTTCGCGTTTCTCGCATCCGGGTGCGCGGGCTCGGGGCCCGACCCGGTGGCGCCCTACGCGCCAGGGGATGAGAAACGAAACTGCGCGTCGCTCCGGGCGGAGATCAGGGCCAACAGGAAGGAAATCGCCCGAAAGAACGCCGAGCGAACGGAGAAGACGTTCCAGAACCTGGGGCTGGGCGCCGCGGGCGTGTTCCTGGTCGTTCCGTGGTTCTTCATGGACCTGAAGGGCAAGGAGGCGGCCGAGACCGAAGCGCTGGAGCGCCGCAACGCCGCGCTTCGCCGTATCGCCTTCGAGAAGGGCTGCAACGCGCCGCCTCCCGTCGGCGCGCATGAGAGGAAAGCCGGGGCGGGGGAGAGAGGCAAACAGACCCCAGGCTCGACAACGAATCAAGCGAGCCGTGAAGTGAACGGCCCGCGCTCATCCGGCATTTCCGCCCGTTAGAGAATATAATTCACATTCAGGCAAAGCCCTCAGCCAAACAACCGGGAGCGTGGGCAAGCAGTATTTCCAACATCTGGGATCGATAGCGTGGATACCGACGCAACCACCACCCGGCCGCCAAGCCTCAACGCAGGGAGGGAGACTTCCCGCCGCCGAATACGGCGCGCATCACCTCCGCCAATCGGCTACGTCAGGGTGGACGAACCCGAGGGTACTGCATTCGGCGCCATAGAGAGGTCGCTGCTCATACGCGGAGACGCCCACCGAGCGCTCGATCTGTTGCCGGATGAATCCGTGCAGACCGTCGTTACGTCCCCGCCGTACTGGTCGCTGCGGGATTATGAGGTGGAGGCCCAGATAGGACGCGACGACGCCCTGGAGGATTATATAAACAGCATCACGAAAACTTTCGGGAAAGTAAGACGCGTTCTCCGGCCCGACGGCACGGTGTGGCTGAACGTCGGAGACACGTACACGTCGGGGAACCGCCGCTACCGGGCGCCGGACAAAAAGAACCGCGCCCGCGCGATGAAAGTCCGGCCGCCGACTCCGAGCGGACTGAAGCCGAAAGACCTGATCGGCGTTCCGTGGAGATTGGCGTTCGCGCTGCAAGACGCCGGGTGGTGGCTTCGCTCGGAAATGATCTGGCGCAAGCCGAACGCGCACCCGGAATCGGTTCGGGACCGGCCCACGAAGGCGCACGAGACGTTGTTTCTGCTTTCGAAGAACCAGAATTATTACTATGACGTAGGAGCCGTCCGTGGACCGAACGACAGGAGACTGCGCACCGTCTGGAACATTCCCACGGAACCCGGAAAGAACGGACATTTGGACGATCACCCGGCGATCATGCCGATGTCGATCGCAAGCAGATGCGTGAGCATCGCCACCAAACCGGAAAGCGTCGTTCTCGATCCCTTCGCCGGGTCGGGAACGACGCTGCTCGCCGCGCAAAAACTCGGTCGAAAACGGGTGGGCGTCGAACTCAAGGCCTCATACGTGAACCTGATTGAGCGACGAATGAACGGCAAATGACCCTCCGAGAACTTAAATCCAAACTGACCGAATCGCATGGATACAGGATCTGCGCAGAGCGCAAGATCGGCGCGAGCAAACGCTCGGCCTGTTCAAAGAGTACACGGGCGCCGTAGACGCAATCGAAATTAAACGGTGATGTATCGTGTTTGGCCGCTAGTCGGAGTGACGCCCCTTTCCGTTACGTTTACACATCAGTGAAGATCGCCCCTGCTGAGGTGGTCACCGCAACTGGTTAGCAGCGGCTTTTTTAGCACAGGCGGCAGTATTTTCGGTTGACCGAGAAGTTCGTTTTCATATATTTTCATTGACTATATTCATCTTTACTCAACTGGAGTGAGTCGAGGATGGCCACTGAAGAAGGCTGGGTCGGAATTGCAGAGGTCGCCGCCCATCTGCAGGTGACTAAGGAGTCTATCTATCGTTGGGTGGACACGAAGGGCTTACCAGCGCATCGGGTGGGACGACTCCTACGTTTCAGGCTTTCTCAGGTAGATGAATGGGTTCAGAGCAACACTAGCACTGAACCGGAAGGTCGTTCGCTCGGTGTATCTGGCCGTCCCAACAAGAGCGATCAAACCGATGGCTGACAATTCCTTTATTGCCCAGATTGACAACCGAGTGTCCCCAATCGGGCAATTCGACGTGCTTGTTGTCCAAGAGGAAGCATGGTCCTTGGACGCGAACGAGTCGGCCGGATGTGAGTACCGCGTTCGCGTGCAGGAGAAGTGGCACAAGCACAATCTCACGAACACGCCGAAGAGCCAACTAAAGGAGCGAGAGGTACTAGAAACGGCGGTGGATGATGCCGGGCCGTCAGGTGATACCAGAGACGAAGCTGGCGGTGGAAATCGAGCCGGCGGTGCTCTGGACACACCTATCACACCGGACGCCTTAGGTGCCCGCGAGATCCTGGTTTTCTTCACTGAGGATCAAACCAGCTTGTACGCGGCCTGGAACACTCTGGCGAACCTCACGGACGTTACGGGCGAAGTCTCGGCCAACGCCAGAGCGAAACCCCCGAAGTACACCAACAAAGTCAATTTGGAGAGCAGCGTGCTTGGGACGTTGCAGGAACTCGGGCTACTTGAGGACGATGAGGCATGAAGATCAAAAGCCTAAATGTTCAGAATTTTCGTGCGATCAATCGGGTCGAACTGTCCGACCTCCCGGATATGATCGTCATCGCCGGACCGAACGGCTGCGGAAAATCTTGCATTCTGGATGCCATTCGCCTTTTCAAGTCAGTCTATGGTGGATATCAGCCAAACGAGTGGCAGCAGTGGTTCGGCGAGTTTCAGATCGATTTCCAAAGAAACCCTCATCAGATGGCGTCTCTTTTGAGAGATAAATCTCGCCCCTCGGAGATCGACGCAACGATTAGGTTAGCTGACGCCGAGGCTCGTTTTGTTGAAACTGAGTTGCAACAAATGCTGGAGGATCACGTTTGGAAGACGCTCTTCCCGGGTCTCCAACAAGGCAATATTCGTGTCCGACCTGGATTGGCAGCAGAGTTGCGAGCACATAAGCCAACGGTCGACGAGAGAGTTGGACAACTGCTACCACAGGTGCGCCATCAACTAGCGAATCGAGAGTTGCGAGGAAGACTTGTAATTCAGCCTAACGGAACGGCGGAGACCACTGCAAATGTCCTCCTGGAGCTCGTCTTTTCTTCTTTTCGACCGAAACATATAGGTTTGATCGACTATCACGGTTCGCATAGGAACTACGGCAGAGAACAACTCGGAGGCATTAACCTGAATCTCGATCAGGAAGAGGAGCGGTTTAGAACAGCAACTCTGTACAACTACGCGAACAAGTACGCAAACATCAAGAGCGAGATGGCGGCTGAATTCGTTAGACAAGCGCTCATGGAAAAGGCGTTTGGAGGGGCGGCCACCAAGGGAAGGGAGACACCCCTTGCCGATACGCTCCAAGAACTATTCAACATTTTCTTCCCAGACAAGAAGTTTCTTGGTCCCCAACCAACGGAAGACGGGAGTCTCAGTTTTCCAGTTGAGGTTGAGGGCGGCGTGACCCATGACATTAATGACCTATCGTCCGGTGAGAAAGAGGTACTATTCGGTTATCTGAGGTTGAGAAACTCGGCGCCAAAGTATTCCGTCATTCTTTTGGATGAGCCAGAGTTGCATCTCAATCCCGCGTTGGTGCGTGGCCTCCCTCAGTTCTATTTGAAGCGACTTGGCTTCGACTTAGAAAACCAAATTTGGCTGGTAACTCACTCGGATGCTTTTCTCAGAGAGGCGATGGGGCACAACGGTTTGCGGGTCTTTCACATGCAATACGCCGCCACGTCCAGCGTTACCGAGAATCAGGTTCACGAAATCCAAACCGGAGAAGAGACCGAAGCGCTCATACTGGAAATGGTTGGAGATCTAGCGGCGTATCGGCCGGGCGCTAAAGTTGTCTTTTTCGAAGGAGAGAACTCGGAATTTGATCTGAATATGGTGTCGCGTCTATTTCCATCCTTCGAAAAAGAGGTCAACCTAGTTTCCGGTGGCAATCGGACAAAAGTTGAAGCACTGCATAAAACGCTGGAGCTTAGCGTCCAAGCCGGCGAAATCCCCGTCAAGATATATTCTGTGGTCGACAAGGACTCCACTTCAGGGGTCGAAGCCACTGAGGAGTTTCATCGCCACTTCTCGTGGGATGTCTATCATATCGAGAATTACCTCCTAAACGCTCCATTTATCAAATCGGCTTTGGACAGCCTAAACGTCCACCAAGATGGAGTTGCTACCGACACTGCGATTGAGAATCATCTTGCGAGGATTGCGGATCAACAAGTTGACCAGCTTGTGGGCCACAAAATCAGGGCGGACGTTGGCGCGGCTCTAATTCATGAACTTGATCTGGGATTCAACCCAATATCCAGTGAAATTGGCAAGGACCTTCATGATGCCGTGGACAGGTCGCTCACGCGAGTGAGACAACGAGCGGCTAATGAGTTCCGTCTTGAAGACATACAGGCTTGCGTAAACGAGGAACGACAGGTACTTCAAGCGTCTTTGGAGAATGGCGACTGGAAGAAACATTTTAAGGGTCGAGAAATATTGCGAGCGTTTGCCGGAGAATTCCTGCCGGGAATGAGGTACGAATACTTTCGAGACTTGCTCATCAGCCAAATGGTCAATGACGGATATCAGCCTGAGGGAATGAAGGCCGTACTCGACCAAATCTTGAGCGATTAACTCATGTTCATGACCTCTGAAGAGATCGCGGCATTATCGACCGCTGGCGAATCAGAGACACTCGAATTCAAGGCCACAACGGGAACGCGCCGTGAGGCAGCAGCGACAGTATGCGCCATGCTTAACCAGCAGGGCGGACATGTACTGTTCGGCGTCACTCAGGAGGGCGTCATTGGTCAGCATGTGAGCGAGCGAACGATTGAGGAAGTGAGCGCTGAAATCCAGCGGATCGATCCACCTGCGTTTCCGGAAATCGAGAGGGTTCGGGTATCTGATGACCGTGAGGTGATCGCTGTGCATGTGAGCCGCGGTTCTTCACCTCCGTACCTATATCGAGGAATTTCCTATCGACGTGTTGGCAATTCGACTCGGGCCATGTCGGCAGATGAGTACAATCGGATACTCTTCGAGCGCATGCACAGTGAGCGACGTTGGGAGAACCAACCTGCCGCTGGCTGGACCGTCAAAGATCTCGATGTGGCGGAAATACGCAACACGGTTGCAGAAGCAGTGCGGAGTGGCCGTCTGAACGAACCCGGAAGCCGGGAACCGGAGGACTTGCTGCGCGGTCTGGGGCTGATCCGAGGCGACGTCTTGTTTCGAGCGGCGGCGGTGCTATTCGGGCACACAGAGCGTATCGAGTGTGAGATGCCGCAGTGCCTGCTTCGTGTGGCCCGATTCCGGGGCCTCGACCGATCCGAATTCCTGGACAACCGGCAATTCAATGGCAACGCCTTCACGCTACTCGCGAGCGCTGAGCGCTTTCTGCGCGACACCTTGCCCATCGCCAGCCAGTTCGAATCAGGGCGTATGGCGCGCATCGACAAACCATTTTATCCGCCCCTAGCCACACGGGAGGCGCTGGCAAACGCCCTTTGCCATCGTGACTATGCGCTGGGCGGAGGCTCCATCGGGCTTGCGGTGTACGACGATCGCTTGGAAGTGACGTCGACCGGCTCGCTTCACTTCGGACTGACCCCGGACGATTTGTTCGGGCCACACGAGTCAAGGCCTTGGAACCCACTCATCGCTCGCACGTTCTACCGGCGGGGCATCATCGAGGAGTGGGGTCGCGGGACGCTCAAGATGGCGGACTTGGCGATCTCCGCCGGGTTGCCCAGGCCGGAGATTGAGGAATGCGGCGACTGCGTGACGGTGCGCTTCCGGCGCGCTGAGTTCGTGCCGTCCCGGCGCAGAGGGAACGACCTGTTCGAGCGGCAGGAGGCGATTCTGTCGCTGCTGGATCGTTCGGAAGAGGGCCTACCATTGCGCGACATTGTTTCCCGCATGGCGTCTGAAACCAGTGTACGACAGGTCAAACGGGCCTTATTGATGTTGCGTGACCGAAGGTTGGCGGAATCGGTGGGCCGTGGGCCTGCCGCCCGGTGGAGGCGAATTCGATCTGAATAAACCCCCACGAGTCTCGGAGGTCTCACTGGGGTCCCACTGGGGTCTTATTGGGGTCTTATTCCTCTCGACACTATCATAGCGGTTCGCGAACGAGGCACGGAGCCCCGAGACGGACGACACAGATAACATCCAACAATGTGTGGATGTTTTACTAAAAGGCTGACTTGGCCCAGATCCACTAACTCTACACATGAAGGAGCCGGCTGAGCCGCTGAATCTGTCGGCTCGCTACAACGGTGAGTCGGGACACAACTTCGCGGCGCCGAGCAGGCTCTGCTGCAGCATAAGAGCGGTGGCGAAGCCTCCATTAAGCAGGAGTTTTCGCCCATGCAGCAGGTACCCGACTTGCGCCTGACGACATCAAAACGGGATATGAGATCGGCTTCACCCGCTACTTCTACAAGCCGTAGCCGATGCGGACGCTGGAGGAGATTCGGGCGGACATACTGGCGCTGGAGGAGGAGACGGAGGGGCTGCCGGGGGAGATTGTCGGCGGGTAGCGGTGGGAACCCCGTTATTCAAGGCAGCCTTCAACAAGAACGGGCTGCGCTCCCATATTAAACGCAGCTTATAACAAAACCCTCAAAAGCGGTTATATTATAGATAACCTTGCATAAGGTGGTTAAACATCTTTATATTAAAGTTTGCGTACAATATGAGTTTGTTTTGCTTCTATATTTAACGAAAGAGTAATATGACCGAGCGCTTAAACGAACATACCGCCCGCGCAGGGACGTACATTCGACAGTTGGGCGGGTACCGGGCCTTCATTCCAGCGCCCTTGCCGCCTGATCCGCCTGTCGAAATCACTGGAGAGTTGCAGGCGCTGCTCTCCCAGGCCGACCGCGCTCTGGGCCGCCTCGACGGGTCCATACAGACGCTGCCCCACCCGGACTTGTTCGTTCTCATGTACGTCCGCAAGGAGGCCGTGCTGTCGAGCCAGATTGAGGGAACGCAGAGTTCGCTGCAGGATCTGCTGGCGGCAGAAGCGAGGATATTCGCACCGAATCGAGCGAGCGACGTGGGCGAAGTGTTGAACTATGTCGCGGCCATGAACCACGGCCTGAAAAGACTCCCTGAAATACCGGTTTCGATCCGCCTGATCCGCGAAATTCACGCCGAACTTCTCCAGGGCAGGCGGGGTTCTCATCTCATGCCCGGGGAGTTGCGGAGCAGCCAGAACTGGATCGGACCCGCAGGCTGCACGCTTCATGAGGCCCTCTTCGTTCCGCCTCCACCCCAGCAGGTCGCGGAGGAGATGTCGCAACTGGAGCGATTCATCCACGCCGATACGGAGTTGCCTCTATTGGTGAAAATCGGACTCGCCCATGCCCAGTTCGAGACGATTCACCCTTTCCTGGACGGCAATGGCCGCGTGGGGCGGCTGCTCATCACCTTTTTGCTCTGCGAGCAGGGTGTGTTGCAGAAACCGGTTCTCTATTTGTCCTGGTTCTTCAAACAGCACCGGCAGCAGTATTACGATGAACTGCAATCGGTGCGCGACGCCGGGACGTGGGAGCGGTGGCTCGCTTTTTTCCTGCGCGGGGTCGTGGAGGTGAGCGGACAGGCGACCGACACGGCGAGGCGGATAATGTCCCTTCGCGAAGAACATCGCCGCATGATCACCGAGAGCTTCGGCCGCGCCGCCGCCAACGGCCACCGGGTGCTGGAGCATATCTATGAATACCCGATCGTATCGGTTAGCGACGTGCAGGAACTGATCGGGACGACCTACACGGCGGCGAACAATCTCGTTGCGCGGATGGCCGGTTGCGGCATCCTGCGCGAATTCACCGGTCGGATCCGCAACCGGAGGTTCAGGTATCAGAACTACATCGACCTGTTCCACGATAACGAGTCGGAGACTGTCATTTGATCGCGTGCTTCAAACCGTATACCAAGTACGCAACGAAGCCGATGCAGCGGGCAACTGCATACTGATTGCGTACCTCTTTGATCGGAATCGACCTACTCCCGCATGCCGCCGAATTTCCATTCGAGGTCGCGGGGGAAATCCTCCGTCATCTTCTCGACGTAGGCGAGCACGTCCTCGCGGCGGAAGCGCGCGCTCTTGAAGGAGGGGTGGTTCTCGGGGCGCCTCGCGCCCGCGCGCGGGGGCGGCCGGCGCAGGTAGACGGGCCGGAGGCAGGGCGCGTCGCTCGCGCAGTCCTCGGCGATGATGGCGTCGAGCGTGCGGTAGCTCCTGTAGCCGAGCACCCTGGCGAGCATGGGCTTGGTGAGAAACGCCTCCTCCTCGAGGATGCGGCGCGGGGTTCTCGGGTCGGGCGGGGCGTGTTTCGCGCTCCTCTTGCGCCGCTTGCGCGTGGCCGTCTTATCGCGGGGCTCTTCGGGCGGCATCAGCCGAGCGCCTCGATGAGCGGGAGCAGGACCAGGTCGCTGCGACGGGCTTTCTTCATCCTGACGAGGGCGTCGGCGCGGGCGCGGGCGGACGCGGCGTCCGGGAAGATGAGGCGCACGCTCCTCTCGCGGGAGCGGTCGCGGTAGACGAGCAGCGCGGCCTCCCGGGGGACGCCCAGCCCCTCGTCCACAAGGTCGGAGAGCGTGCGCTCATGGGTTCCGATGAAGGAGACGGCCTCGTTCATGACGACGCCCCTCCCCCGCATTCGCATGCGGCCCCCTCCGCAAGAAGCGGTAAAGGCCCGGATGACCCGCGTGGTCTTGAACGTGCGATGGTCTCGGAAGGGGGCGTCCCGCGGGCGGTTCGAGACGCCGCGTTCGGTGGGGAAGATGGCGGGGTGTCGCGGGACGGGTCATCCGGGCGAGGCGAATTCCTGAAAATATGTATAAATTTGGATAAATTGACGGGGTTTTTCGGTAAATTCATGAAATTTCCCTTTTTTCTTCATAAAACCATTTATATCAACCAGATACGCCATGAATCCGCCTGTGCGCGATATTCCGATTCAGACATCAGGCAGGAAGAATATATCTATATATAACTATTATGTCAAGAAAAATATCTAAAAATAATTGTTCCATGAGATGCGCCTGGGTAAATCGTTGATAAGAGAGGAGATGCGGGAGGGAGCGGGCTAGTCGAGATCCCTGCCCAGAAGCTCGATGAAGCGCCTCACGCCGCCGTGGAGGGGCTTGTCCCGCCCATGGACGAGGCCCAGCGGCCGGACGATGCGCTCCCCTTCGAAGGGCAGCACCGCCAGCGTGTTCATGGCCCGCTCGTTGTGGACGGCCGAGCCGGGCAGGATGCTCACCCAGGTGTCGATGAAGAGCGCTTCCTTGATGCTCTCCACGTTGTCGAACTCCATGACGACGTCCACGCTCACGCCCGCCTTGCGCAAGACCCTGTCTATCGCGCTGCGGATGGCGAGGTCGGCATCGAACGCAACGAAGGGCTCCCCCCCCAGGTCGGCGAGCCTCACCGCGTGGCGAAAGGCGAGTTGATGCCCCGGATGGCAGACGAAGAACATGGGCTCATCCCTGAAGGGCACGACGCGCAGGGCCTTGTTCCTCGGGGGATAGGAGAGAACCCCGACATCGGCCGTATCGTCCAGAACCGATTGCACCACCTTCTCGGGATGCAGGCATTCGAGCAGAACCCGCGCCTGGGGATACAGGGAGCGGAACCGCTGCATGTAGGCGCCCATCTGGTGAAGCCCCACCGAGTAGATGGCGGCGACGCGAACCTGCCCGTGCACCTCGCCGATGCCGTGTGAAATTTCCGCGCAAACCTGGTCGAATTCCCCCAGCATCTTGCGGCAAGCCTCATAGAACCGGGCGCCTTCTTCGGTGACGCCGAAAGGCCGCTTGCTCCTGTCGAGCAACTCGACGCTCAAATCCCCCTCCAGTTGCCGAAGCGCCTGACTCGCAGCGGACTGGGTGACGCCGCTCAGGGCGGCTCCCTTGGAAAAACTTCTCTCCTGAATGACGCGGCAATACAGCCGCAAGGTCTCAATGTTCATGACGAAACGTTACAGTATAAATAACCCTAATGCAATATATTAAAAATTTTAGTTTGTCTTATTTTCGGGGGCGTGTTATAGTCGAAGTCCGTTTCATGGAAATCACATGCGATATCCATAAGGCGCTTTCTGGAGTCCCCCATCGAATGGGCGCGGGGGATTACCCGAGAAACTCTCTGAACAAGAAAGTTGGTGCAATGATGAGGAAACCCTTACAAAAACAGGGTCTGTATGATCCTGCCTTCGAACACGACGCTTGCGGCGTTGCTTTCGTCGTGGACATCAAAGGACGCAAGTCCAACGACATCATTCAGAAATCCCTTACCGTCTTGCGCAACCTCTCTCACCGGGGCGCCACGGGTTCGGAGAGCAACACGGGAGACGGGGCGGGAATCCTCATCCAGATACCCCACAAATTCCTGCGCAAGGTCTGCGAAGCGGAGAAATTCAGGATTCCGGCGGAAGGCCGCTACGGAGTGGGTTCGGTGTTTCTTCCCAAGTCGCCGAATCAGGCGAACGAATGCGAACAGATATTCGAGTCCATCGTCTACGAGGAAGACGCTGACGTTTTGGGCTGGAGACCCGTTCCGAACGATCTCTCCGTTATCGGCCCCACGGCTCGCGAGGCCGCGCCCCAATTCCGTCAGGTCTTCATCGGCGGATTCGACGATGGGATCGACGCGATGGGAATCGAGCGCAAACTCTACGTCATCAAGAAGCGTGTGGAGCACGCGATCCGCGAGTCGGACGTGCGCGACCGGGACGAGTTCTTCATCCCCTCGCTCTCCGCGCGCACGCTGGTCTACAAGGGGATGCTCACCGCAAAACAACTGGAGAAAGTATACCCCGATCTGCTCGACCCGGACGTGGAATCGGCCCTCGCGCTCATCCACTCGCGCTTTTCCACCAACACGTTCCCCTCCTGGCCGCTGGCGCACCCGTACCGCTGCCTCGCCCACAACGGCGAGATCAACACCCTGCGCGGCAACATCAACTGGATGCGCGCCAGAGAGACGTTCTGCGAGTCCCCGCACCTGCCCGATCTGGAGAATATCCTGCCCATCATCATCGAGGGCGGAAGCGACTCGGCGATTTTCGACAACGTGCTGGAGTTCCTCTACATGGCCGGGCGGGAGATGCCTCACGCCGCCTTGATGATGATCCCCGAACCCTGGGTGGGGCATGAATCGATGAGCGCGGAGAGAAAGGCGTTCTACGAATTTCACGCCAGCCTCATGGAGCCGTGGGACGGGCCCGCCTGCATCGCGTTCACCGATGGCTCGGTCATCGGCGCGGTGCTCGACAGAAACGGACTAAGGCCCGCGAGATACTACGTCACGTACGACGATCTGCTCGTCATGGCGTCTGAGGTGGGCGTCCTCGACGTCGCGCCCGAGAACGTAAAGCTCAAGGAGCGCCTCCATCCGGGACGCATCCTGCTCGTGGACACCGAGGAAGGCCGCATCGTCGATGAAGAGGAGATCAAGTCGCGCTACGCTTCCGAGCATCCATACCGCGAGTGGCTGGACGCGCACCTGCTCCATCTCGACGAATTGCCCGACGCCCCGCAACCGCCCGAGTCCGATCACGAGACCATTCTCAAAAGGCAGAAAGTTTTCGGATACACGCAGGAGGACTTGCGGTTTTTCATCGGTCCGATGGTGAGCCAGAAAAACGACCCCACCGGCTCGATGGGCAACGACGCGGCGCTCGCCGTCCTCTCGAACCGCGCCCGTCTTCTATACGACTATTTCAAGCAACTTTTCGCCCAGGTGACGAACCCGCCCATCGACGCGATTCGCGAGGAGATCATCACGCAGCTATCCTCCACCGTGGGGCCGCAAAAGAACCTCCTGGCGCCGCAACCCGATTCCTGCCGCCAGGTGCAGCTCGATTCGCCCATCCTCAGCAACGAGGATTTCTACAAGCTCGTGCACATCGAGCAGGCTGATCTGAAGGCCGTCACGCTGCCCATTCTCTTCAGAGCCGAAGACGGCCCCGGTGGACTCGAGCAGGCGATGGCCGATCTGTGCAGAAAGGCCAGCCGGGCCATCGAACAGGGCTACAGCTTCATCGTCTTGTCGGATCGGGGCGTCTCGAAGGAGTACGCGCCGATCCCGGCGCTTCTGGCCACCGCAGGCGTCCACCACCATCTCGTGCGCGAGGGAACCCGAACGCGCATCGGGTTGCTCGTCGAGACGGGCGAAGCGCGCCAGGTGCACCACATGTGCCTGCTGCTCGGCTTCGGCGCCGCGGCCATCAACCCCTATCTCGTTTTCGAGACCATCGACGACATGATCCGAAACGGCCTCATCGAGAACATCGACCCCGATACGGCGCGCAAAAACTACATCGCCGCGCTCAACAAGGGCATCCTCAAGGTGATGTCCAAGATGGGCATCTCGACCATCCAGTCGTATCGCGGCGCGCAGATATTCGAGGCCATCGGCCTGAAGCGAAATTTCGTGAGGAAATACTTCACCTGGACGGCCTCGCGCATCGGTGGAATCGGCATCGACGTCGTGGCCCAGGAGACCTTGAAGCGCCTCAACAACGCCTTTCCCGAGAGGCCCGTCGGCTCCCAGGAACTCGAAGGCGGCGGCGACATTCAGTGGCGGCGGGACGGGGAATATCATCTGTTCAACCCCGAGACCGTCTTCAAGCTCCAGCACTCCACGATGTCGGGACGCTATGAGATTTTCAAGGAATACACCGACAAGGTGGACAACCAGAACAAGCATCTGGCCACGCTGCGCGGGCTTCTCGATTTCCGGTGGACGGAAAACCCCGTACCTCTCGACGAGGTGGAGCCGGTCGAGGAGATCATGAAGCGCTTCAGCACGGGCGGCATGTCCTACGGCGCCTTGAGTTCCGAAGCCCACGAGGCCCTGGCCATCGCATTGAACCGCATCGGCGGCAAGTCCAACTCGGGCGAAGGCGGTGAAGACTCGAATCGCTACACGCCCGATGAGAACGGCGACTTCCGGCGAAGCGCCGTTCATCAGGTGGCGTCGGGACGCTTCGGGGTGACGAGCGAGTATCTGGTCAACTGTACGGATCTGCAGATCAAGATGGCGCAGGGCGCGAAGCCCGGCGAGGGGGGCCAGCTACCCGGCCACAAGGTCTATCCATGGATAGCCAAGACGAGGCACTCCACGCCCGGCGTGGGCCTTATCTCCCCTCCGCCGCACCACGATATCTATTCGATTGAGGATCTCGCGCAGCTCATATACGACCTCAAGAATTCGAATCCGCAGGCGGACGTTCACGTGAAGCTCGTCTCCGAAGTCGGCGTCGGCACCGTGGCCGCGGGCGTCTCCAAGGCCCACGCCGACACCATCCTCATCTCGGGACACGACGGCGGCACGGGCGCCTCACCCATCACGAGCATCCTCCACGCAGGCACCCCCTGGGAGCTGGGGCTGGCCGAAACGCAGCAGGTTCTCGTGCTCAACAGGCTGCGCGACAGAGTGGCCGTGCAGGTGGACGGCCAGATGAAGACGGGACGCGACGTCATCGTGGGCGCTCTTTTGGGTGCCGATGAGTTCGGTTTTTCCACTGCGCCGCTCGTCGTGATGGGCTGCATCATGATGCGCGTGTGCCACCTGAACACATGCCCAGTCGGCGTCGCCTCCCAGGACCCGAAGCTGCGCGAGAAATTCGACGGGAGACCTGAGTTCGTGGAGAATTTCTTCCGCTTCGTCGCCGATGAGGTACGCGAGTACATGGCCGGGCTCGGCTTTCGCACGATGGAGGAGATGATCGGGCGCGTGGACAGGCTCGACACCAAAAAGGCGGTGAACCACTGGAAGGCGAAAGGCCTCGATTTCTCGGCCATCCTCCACAAGCCCGATGCCGGACCCGACGCGGCGATCCGCCAAATCACCAGGCAGGACCACGGCCTCGAACGCTCGCTCGACATGCGCGAACTTCTGCCCCGGTGCAAGGAGGCCATCGAGAACAAAGCGCCGGTCGCCTTCGAACTCCCCATCAGAAACACGCACCGGACGGTGGGCACCATCACGGGTTCCGAGATAACGCGCAGGCACGGCGGGGAAGGCCTGCCGGAAGACACCATCCGCATCCACTTCACCGGCTCCGCCGGGCAGAGCTTCGGCGCCTTCATCCCCAAGGGGATGACGCTATCGCTCGAGGGCGACGCCAACGACTACATGGGCAAGGGCCTCTCGGGCGGCAAGCTGATCGCCTATCCTCCCAAGGGAGCGAGCTTCAAGCCCGAGGAGAACATCATCATCGGCAACGTGGCGCTCTTCGGGGCCACCTCGGGGGAGGCGTATTTCCGGGGCGTGGCCGGCGAGAGGTTCTGCGTGAGGAACAGCGGCGCGCACACGGTGGTGGAGGGCGTGGGAGACCACGGCTGCGAATACATGACGGGCGGCCGCGTCGTCATCCTGGGAAAGACGGGCAGGAACTTCGCCGCGGGCATGTCTGGAGGCGTGGCCTACGTGCTGGACGATGCGGGCGATTTCGCCAGGCGCTGCAACACGGAAATGGTGGAGGTCGAGCCGCTCCAGGCACCCGACGACGTCGAGGAGGTGAAGGATATCATCAAGAAGCACATCGAATACACGGACAGCGCGCGGGCGAGGGAGATTCTCGACGCCTGGGACGAGAACCAGCCGCGATTCGCCAAAGTGATGCCGCGCGACTACAAGCGTGCGCTCACCGCGATTGAAGAAGCGAAGGAAAAAGGCATCCCGTGGGAGGAAGCGGTCATGGAGGGCGCCCATGGGTAAGCCGACGGGCTTTGTGGAATTCGGCCGGGAAGCGCCCAAGACGAGGCCAGTGGAAGAACGCGTCCACGACTGGGACGTGGTCTACCTCCCCACGCCGCACGAGACGCTCCAGCGCCAGGGCGCGCGATGCATGGATTGCGGCATTCCCTTCTGCCACGAGGGATGCCCGCTGGGAAACCTGATTCCCGACTGGAACGATCTGGTCTACCGGGATTTGTGGAAAGACGCCATCGACAGGCTCCACGCGACGAACAATTTCCCCGAGTTCACCGGCTGGCTCTGCCCCGCGCCGTGCGAGGATTCCTGCGTCCTCACGATCAACGACTCTCCGGTGACGATCAAGGAGATCGAAAAATCCGTCATCGAGCACGCCTTTGAACAAGGCTGGGTGGAGGCGGCTCCGCCTGCGGTGCGCACCGGCAAGAAGGCCGCCGTCGTGGGTTCGGGCCCGGCGGGTCTGGCCGCCGCCCAGCAACTCAACTGGGCGGGGCACCACGTCACCGTGTTCGAGCGGGACGATAAGCTCGGCGGCCTCATGCGCTACGGGATACCCGATTTCAAAATGGACAAGACCTACATCGACCGGCGTACGCGGCAGATGGAGGAAGAGGGCGTTACGTTCCAAGTGAACGCGGACGTGGGCGTCGACCCCAAGGTCTCCGAGCTACAGGAAGAATTCGACGCCATCGTGCTGGCCGCAGGCGCTTTGCAGCACAGGGATCTGCAGATTCCGGGCCGCGAGATGGACGGCATCCACTTCGGTATGCGCTACCTCACCATGCAGAATCGGAGGCTCGCCGGCGAGGACATACCGGATGAGGATTTCATCACCGCGAAGGACAAGCACGTGGTCGTCATCGGCGGCGGCGATACGGGCGCGGACTGCGTGGGCACCGCGCACAGGCAAGGGGCGAAAGCCGTCCGCCAGTTCCAGTACCACCCGCGCCCCCCGGACAAGCGGGACCCGCTGAACGACCCCTGGCCGAACTACGCGAACATCTTTCGCACGGCGCCCATGTACGAAGAGGGCGGGGAGCGCATCTTCCAGATTCAGACCCGCCGGTTCCTGGGCGAAAACGGCCGCGTCAAGAAAATCGATACCGTAAAAGTGAACGAATCCCATGATGAAAACGGCAGAATCGTTTTCACCGAGATTCCGGGCACGGAAGAGGAAATCGACGCGGATCTCGTCCTCCTGGCAATCGGCTTCCAAGGTCCCGACTGCCACCCGCTTCTGGATGAGTTGGCGCTCGAGCGCACCGGGCGCGGCGCGGTGAGCCGAGATGAGCGATGGATGACGAGCGCGCCAGGCGTTTTCGTGGCGGGCGACATGATGCGCGGCGCGTCTCTGGTGGTCTGGGCGATAGCGGATGGACGCTCCTGCGCCCGCGCCGTGGACGAATACCTCATGGGAGAGTCCCACCTGCCCGCCCCGCTGGACTAGGCCCGCATCGGGAAAACCTACCTGCGCCAGCCCAGCCTGTCCGCGATGCGCAGGACGATGTCCGAGCGGTTGAGCGCGTAGACGTGGAAATGCCGGGCGCCCATCTCCATCAACTCCTGAATCTGGGCGGCCGCCAGATCGGCCGATTTTTCCTGAAAGGCCTCAGGGTCATCCTCGCAGGGCGTTAACGCCTCGACGACGCTTCCGGGCACGCTCGCCCCGCATTTTTTTGCAAAACGCTGCACCTGGCCCAAGTCGCGCACGGGCAGAATGCCGGGCGCCAGAGGAATCATAACGCTTCGCATCGCCATCTGCTCCATGAACTGCTCCCAGAGGTGCGCTTCAAAGAAAAACTGCGAAGCCGCGTAGTCGGCCCCTTCCTCGACCTTGCGGACGAAGTGATCCATGTCCGCGCCCTTATCGGGCGTTTCGGGATGGCCCTCGGGGTAGCAGGCCACGCCGATGGAGGAGAACCCGCCCAGGTTCCTCAGCCAGCGCACGAGGTCCGCGGCGTAGCGGAACCCGCCGGACTCGGCTTCTTCGCGCGTCATGTCCTCAGGGATGTCTCCCCGAAGCGCCAAGATGTCGCGCACTCCGTTTTGCTGGTAGACGGCCATCAGGCTCGATATTTCAGCCTCGTTCGCGCCCACGCCGGTGAGATGCGCCACCACGCGGCCCGGATAGCGCCCCGCGAGTTCGAGCACGAGTTCGAGCGTGCCCTCCTGCGTGGAGCCGCCCGCCCCGTATGTCACCGAGGTGAAGGCCACGTCCATCGCGTCCTGAATCGCCGCCACCTCGCGCAGGACGCGCTCCACCGCCTTGTCCCCCTTGGGCGGATAGAGTTCGATGGATACGCTCACTTGCTCTGAGGCGATGCTCTCGATGATGGCGGACAATCCATTACCCCTTCCCAACCCCCGCACAGGGATGCCGGGCGCATGAGATACGCAAAAAAACGGGCGCGGGGCATGTCCACCCCGCGCCCTCGAACACGAAACTCAAAAACAGACTAACCCAAGCCCTCGATGGCCGCGAAGAGTTTATCGTCGTCGGGTTTCTCGGGCGGCGCGGCCGTCACCTCCATATAGGCGACGTTCCCGCTCTTGTCGATGAGAACCACCGCGCGGTTGCTGAAGCCCTTGTCGTTCAGAAGGCCGTAGGCCGCGCACGTTCCCTTGCCGAAAAAATCGCTCAGCAGCGGGAACTCGATGCCGTATTTCTCGGCCCAGGCGGCGTGCGCGAACGGGCTGTCCACGCTGATGCCGATGACCTCGCAGTCGGCGGCGTCGAACTTCGCCTTCTCCGCCTGATAGGCGGGCAACTGCTCGCTGCACACGGAGGAGAAATCGAACGGATAGAAGCAAAGAAGCACGTTCTTCTTGCCGCGGTAATCGCTCAGCCTGATCGTGTCGCCCTCGGCGAGGGTTCTCGGCAGCTCGAAATCGGGAGCCGCATCACCTACGTTCAAAGCCATGAGACAGCCCTCCTATTTGGCGGCCGCGAAGCGCGCGGCGACGTCGTCCCAGTTCACCACGTTCCACCACGCGGCGATGTAGTCGGGACGGCGGTTCTGGTAGTTGAGGTAGTAGGCGTGCTCCCATACGTCCACGCCCAGGAGCGGCACGTAGCCCTCGGTGCGCACGCTGGTCTGGTTGGGCATCTGCTTGATCTCGACGCTGCCCGAGCCCGGCTTCGTGCACAGCCACGCCCAGCCGCTGCCCTGGACGGTCGCCGCCTTGGTGGAGAAATCACTCTTGAAGGCCTCGAAGTCGCCGATGGCCGCCGCCAGGTCGCCGCCCGGCTCGCCGCCGCCGTTCGGGCTCATGTTCTTCCAGAAGATGCAGTGGTTGTCGTAGCCGCCGCCGTTGAAGTTGAGACCCCCCTGATCCGGCGAGAGGTTGCCGAGGATGTCCTCGATGCTCTTGCCTTCGAGGTCCGTGCCGGCGATGGCGTTGTTCAGGTTCGTGAGGTAGGTGTTGTGGTGCTTGGTGTGGTGAATCTCCATCGTGCGCGCGTCGATGTGCGGCTCCAGTGCGCTGTAGTCGTAATCGAGAGCGGGAAGTTCAAATGCCATTTCGTTTTCTCCTTGATGGGAATGGAACGTTCCGATTCAGGTGTTGAAAATCAATCCACAGGGGCCGCGGCCCCGAAAAATCATAAAATCCCGCCCGATCGCATGAACGGCGAAACGAGACGCTGCGGATATGTTTTCCGTTTTGTGAAAATTCGTATCTCTGCCCTGTTTCGCAAGCGCGCGTATTCTACTTTCAGGGATCGCTTCGCGTCAAATCGCATCATTGGCGAACAAAACCCGCCTTCCGGCTATTCGGGCGCACCCATCTTCTGAATCTGGTCAAAATCACGGTAGAGCAGCGTCAGGTCTTCCTCGATCATCCCCCGCTCGACGGCCTTCCTCAGGAACGAGAGCGTGTGCTCGGCGAGCTGGACGTCGGCGCCTCGCTTTCGTCCGATGCCCACGGCGAGACCAACGTCTTTTTGCAGGTTGTAGATGCGCGCCTGCCCGTTCCACGCCCCCGAGAGGATGTTGTTCGGAAAGCGGTGGCGGCTCGCGTAGCTGTAGGCCGTCGATGCGTTGAAGATGTCGATCATGTCCTCGACGCGCATCCCGAGGCGTTCGACGAGTCGCGCTCCCTCGCACGTCGCCAGGAACATCGTGTGGAGCACCATGTTGTGGATGAGCTTCATGGTGTGGCCCGAACCCAGCGCGCCCAGATGGAAGGTGTGGTCCACGAAGGGTTTCAGGTATCGCCTCGTGCGCTTGAGGAGCTTCTCGTCCCCTCCGATCATCAAGGTCAGCTTCCCCTCCAGGATGTTGCCGGGGCCGCCGCTCATGCCGGCGTCTAAATAGCCCAGCCCCGCGCGCTCGGCGCGCTTCGCGAGACGCTTCGTCTTGGCCGGGTCGGACGTCGTGAGGTCGTAGACGACGAGGCCTTTCCTCGGGTTTTTGAGCAGTCCGTCTTTTCCCTTGAAACACGCAGCTATCTCACTTGAGGAGGGCACGACGAAGAAGACGACCGCGCAGGACTCGCCCATCTCGCGCGGCGTGGCGATGGTTGCGCCCTCGGTATCCTCGAAGGGCCCCCGCCTGTCTTTCGAGACGTCCCAGACCATCAAGGGCATCTTCGCTCCGATGAACCGTTGCGCCACGGGGTTGCCCATGCGGCCCAGGCCGATGACGCCCACGCGGTTTCTTTTCGCCATGAAACACCTCGGAGAATCGAGAAAATGAAGGAATATGATGGAGCCGACGACCGGACTTGAACCGGTGACCTGCTGATTACGAATCAGCTGCTCTACCTGTCTGAGCTACGTCGGCAAGAAGGAGCATGCAACCCTGGTGAGGTTCCGCGTTCCCCATGAGGGTGGTATTGAACACGCCGCCCCCGCCTTCGTCAAGCCGAAAGAGGGCCGGACGGCCTGAAACGCGGAGCCGCGCCCGCCCGCGGTTTGCCAATCCGGCTTGACTTACGGGCCGCCGCGTCGTAAATCTCTTTTCTCTTCGTGCCGCTAGCTCAGCTGGTAGAGCAACGGACTTTTAATCCGTAGGTCCAGGGTTCGAGTCCCTGGCGGCACACCACAAATCGCCCCGAATCCGTTCGGGTTTCATACTATTTCTCACAGGAACGCCCGGCCGACGGCATGGGCGGGCGGGGATGCGCCCTCCCCCCGGATGGGGGCCGGTTCGCGCGCTTGTAGCCACTCCCCGGCCGGCTTCCGCACCGACAAGATGGAGACCGAAGATGGACGACGCCGAGAAGAAGGCCTTGATCGAGAAGACCGTCGCCGACCGCGGCTGGGTGCTGCCCGAACAGGAGTTTTACATCAACAAAGACCCCGAATATCACGTGCGCCAAAGCGCGCTCTATAACCACGTCATCAAGCGCGAGGGCGCGCTCCCCGAGAAGATGCGCGAGCTCATCATCATCACCGCCCTTTGCGTGCGCCTGCCGGGGACCGAGGTGGAGACCTACGTCAAGAACCACATCCGCCGCGCGCTGGACCTGGGCGCCACCGAGGATGAGATATTCGAGGCCGTTCAGTGCCTCATCTTCCCGGCCGGCGGCCCCTCGCTGATGATGGGCATCAAGTGCCTGCGCGCCGTCCTGGAAGAACGGAAGTCTTAATATCCATTATTCGACATCCCTGGGGGAGGCAACATGGACAGAAGCATCTGGGCGACCTGGTACGACCTGGCCCGAGAAGACGAGGCCGAATACAACGACTGGCTCCACCACACCCACATCAAGGACGCGCTCAAGCGCCCCGGCTACATGTGGGCGGCCCACTACGAACTCGTGGACAGGGAATCGCCCAAATCGAAGCGAAAAGACCACCTGGCCTACACGGACGACCCCTCGATCCCCGGCGGCACGGAGTTTCTGCTGCTCTTCGGCGGGACGAGCGCGGAGGTTTTCCTGAGTCCCAACCCGGCCCAACTCGCGGAGACCTATTCCGATGAGACGAAGACGATGATCGCCAGGAGAATCGGCGAGCGCACGGGCATCTTCACCGAAGTGGACAGGGTGAACGGCCCCGACGCCGCCACGCGCGCTCTGGGCGGCGTGCCGGCGCCGATAGTCCAGATGGGCACGTTCAACTGCTTCACGCCCGAGGATGATTTTGATCTCAGTTCCTGGTACGCGCAGGACCGCCTGCCCGCGATGAAGTACATGCGCGGCTGCGTGGGCACGCGAAAGCTCGTCTCGGTGGCGGGATGGGCGAAGCACAGCATTTTCTATGAGTTCTCATCGCTGGAGAAGGTGCTCGAGCACTTCCCGCGCGCGGACAAGCTCTTCCCCGGCGAGAACGACTGGTCGTACCACGTGTGCCAGCGCCTGCTCCACGCGCCCGGCTCGCCCACGCGCGGCAAGCGCATCTGGCCCCCCGTAGAATGAGCAAGGGGGCGCAAGAATGAGCTATATGAAACCGATACCGGTCGAGGAGGCGGAAGGCGAGGCCGCGAAACTCTTCGAGGGCGTGACGAAGATGCTCGGCCGCGTGGCGAATTCCTTCGCCGTCATGGCCTATCAGCCTCACGTCGCCAAGGTCATCCTGCCCCTCACGGTCACCCTCATGCGCGAGGGGCTGGGCACGGTGCTGCCCACCAGGATCAAGGAAATCGCCGTCATCAAGACGAGCCACCTGAACGGTTGCGACTACTGACTCGGGCACAACACGGCGCTCGGTCGAGACGCCGGAGTCACCGAAGAGCAGGTGCGCGAAATCTGCTCGGACGCCTATATGGATTCAAAGACGATGACCCCAAGGGAGAAGGCCGCCGTCCTGTGGGCGGAGCACGTGACGCGCAACACCGCCAAGACGCGCGACGACGTGTTCTGCGAGGTGAGACGGCACTTCGATGACCGCGAATTCGTCGAACTCACGATGGTCATCACCTACTTCAACATGAGAAACCGCTTTCAGGACGCCCTGCGCATTCCGCTCGATGAGCCGAAAACGATATCGGGCATCACCATCGGGCGCAGGCAGGACCCCGAGAACCTCAAGAACTATCTCGAAGATATGGCGGCGAATTGGCCCGAGAGTTTCCCGGGGCCGAAAGAGGGGGATGATTAAGCCGACCGGACGCAACAAGCGCATCCGCCCCTGAGGAGTGAATTGACAAAAAACGAACAAGATACGAAAATGCTCCTGCTTTCTTGACAACATCATCGTGATTAGAGACACTGCCTACGAAACAGGAGCAAGTGAAATGCCTCAGAGTTCGCCCGGCACTATCCACCAGAAAGACTGCACCCAGGACCAAAAACCAGTGGAATCCAAAGATTCACATGCCGCAACCTTGCCGATTACAGAGAGCGTAACGCGCAATACGCTCTACTGCGGGGATTGCCTCGACGTAATGGGTGCCATGCCGGCTGAATGCGTGGACCTCATCATCACGTCCCCGCCTTATGCGAATCAGCGAGCGGCCACTTACGGGGGCGTGAAGCCTGATGATTACGTGGAGTGGTTCCTGCCCATCGTCGCCGAGATGCGGAGGGTGCTGAAAAAAACCGGCACCTTCATCCTGAACATCAAGGAGCCCGCGGTCAACGGCGAACGGCACACCCACGTCCTTGAACTGATACTGGAAATGCGCGAACAGGGATGGTTCTGGACCGAGGAATTCATCTGGCACAAGAAGAACTGCTACCCCGGCAAATGGCCCAATCGTTTCCGTGACGCCTGGGAACGTCTCTTGCAGTTCAACAAACAACGCAAATTCAAGATGAACCAATCCAACGTGATGATTCCCGTCGGTGAATGGTACGAAAGCCGAATGAACAACCTCAGCGCAACCGACCGCACGCGCGATGAATCCAAAGTCGGCAGTGGATTCGGAAAAAAAGTGGAAAACTGGCTGGGACGGGACATGGTTTATCCCACCAATGTGTTGCATCGCGCCACGGAGTGCGGCAATCGAGAACACAGCGCCGTATTTCCCCATTGGCTTCCGGAATGGTTCATCGACCTCTTCACCGATCCGGGAGATGTCGTACTCGACCCGTTCATCGGCTCCGGCACCACGGCGTTCGCCGCTCTGAATAAAAGCCGCCACGTAATCGGCATCGAAAAACACGAGCCTTATTACCAGAGCTTGAAACAGAGACTGGAACAAGAATTAAGCTGGTAAATATATGGCAACTCCCATTACCAACCAGCAGATTGCCGATTACGTTCAAACCAACATCGGAAGTTTTCACGAGAAGAGGCTGGAAGCGTTAAACAACCTGCGATTGAACAAGCTGCTGAGGCGCAAAAACCCCTACCTGTTCCGAAGCAAGAACATCAACACGGCCTCCGAACTGATTACCTCCCTACTTGACGCCCACCTGAGTTCACAGGAGGAAACCTTGTTCGGAGACTTCCTGGAAGGGTTGGCGTTATATATCGCAATAACGGTTCACGGCGGCTGGAAATCAACCGCCACCGGAGTCGACATCGAATTTGAAAAAGAAAATTCTCGGTACATCGTTTCCGTAAAATCCGGCCCCAATTGGGGCAATTCATCTCAGATCGCCAGAATGAAGGAAAATTTCAGAAATGCTGAACGTCTGGTGCGTCAGGGCAACCTCTCCAAAAACGTCGTTAAGGTGAACGGCTGCTGTTATGGGCGGGACCGCAAACCTGACAAAGGCGATTATTTCAAGTACTGCGGACAGGAATTCTGGGATTTGATTTCGGAGAATCCCCATTTTTATGCAAGCATTATCGAACCTTTGGGACATGAAGCAAAACAGCGCAACGATGATTTTTCCACCAAATATCAGGCCATCATCGACCGACTATCAGATGAATTCAGCGAGAAATTCTGTAATCAAGAAGGCGCTGTAGACTGGGAAACACTCGTAGCCTTCGTTTCCGCCAAAATCTAACCATAGTGGCGAAACAAGAATTGTTCATGCTTCAAAGTATTTCCAAGCAGCACACGGAGCAACCCAAATGAGCGACAAACCCGATTTCGTCTGGGAGAATCTCGAGGTCGGCATGACCATCGGCGAGCGCAGCCTCACGGTGACGCAAGAGATGGTGGACGCGCACTGCGAGGCCGTGGGCGCGCGGCGGGAGTGGTACCGGGGAGACTCCCCCGCGGGCGGCCCCATCGCGCCGCCGATGATCTTCATCAACGACCTGCTCGCCATCTATGATGCGAACTACAAGCGCTTCGGCACCATCCACGCCAAGCTCGGCTACCGCTTCCACAAGCCCGTGCAGGTCGGCGAGACGGTGCATCAGAAAGTCAAGGTGACCGACCTCTACGTGAAGCGCGGGAAGGGCTGGATCGTGAGCGAACTCTCCGTTACGAACGAGGCGGGCGAACTCCTGCTCACCTCCTCCCACACTTCCGTCCTGAGCCTCACGAGAAAGCACGAAGAAGATGACTGATACCACCCTCGAAAACCTGGAGCCAGGAGACGCCCTCCCCGAGCGGACGCACAAGGTGGGCTGGGAGGACATGCTGAGATTCAACCGCTACGTCACGGGCGGGGTGGATACGAAGAACATCCACACGGACGATGAGGTCGCGCGCAAAGCGGGCCTCCCCCGCGCGGTGGCGACGGGCCGCCACCCGGTGTCGTTCATCACCGAGCTCATGGTCGACCATCTGGGAATGGGCTTCATCGCGGGCGGCGCGGTGGAGGTCTCCTTCGTCAAGCCCATATTCCCGGGAGACGTTCTGACGCTCAAGGCTGTGCTCAAGGAAAAAACGCCTGAGGACGGCGCGGCGCGCTATCTCTTCGACGTTTCGCTCGCGAACCAGGACGGCGCAGCCGTAACGGTCGGCACCGCCGACGGCCGCCTGGCCTGACCCCCACCCCATGAACGCGCACGAATCCCTCAAGAGCCTTTTCCACCCCGAATCCTTCGCGGTGGTGGGCGCGGCTTCGGACTTGAACCGCCTGGGCGGCATCCCCTTGCGGCTCACGATGCGCTACGGCTTTCCCGGCCCCATCTACCCCATCAACCCGAGGCGCGAGGAGATAGCGGGCCTCAAGTGCTACCCCGACGTCGCCTCCCTGCCCGAAGCGCCCGAGTTCGCGCTCATCTGCACCCCCAGAGAAGACGTGCTGCCCGCCCTCGCACAGTGCGCGGAGCGCGGCGTCAAGGCCGCCGCCGTCATCACCTCGGGCTTCGCGGAGACGGGCGCGGAAGGCGCGGCGCTCCAGGAAAAAATCCTCGCGCTGCGCGACGCGTCCGGCATGCGCGTACTCGGCCCCAACTGCATGGGCGTCGCGCACGTGCGATCGCGCCTCATGGCGACGTTCACGATATCCATCCGCGACGACGACCCGCTCATACCGGGGGCGGTGGCCATCGTCACCCAGAGCGGGGCGATGGGGGCGTGCATGCTCACGGGCTTTCAGGAGAGCGGCTCAGGCATCAGCAGCCTCGTGAGCCTCGGCAACGAGGTGGACGTCGATTTCGCGGAATGCGTCGAATACTTCATCGACGACCCGCACACGCGCGTCATCTGCGGGTATCTGGAATCGGTGCGGGACGGCGAGCGCCTGAAGCGCGCCGCCACACGGGCGCTTGCGCGGGGAAAACCCATCGTCCTGCTCAAGGGGGGCAAGACCGAGGAGGGCGCACGCGCCGCAAGCAGCCATACCGCCGCCATCACGACTTCTAACGACGTTTTCACCGCCTTCGCCGCGCAATACGGGATTCAGGTGCTGGATTCGATGGACGAGTTCATCGAGATAGCGGATTTCCTCGCGCGCTCGGGGCCGATTCGGGGAAACGGGGTGGGCGTTTTGAGCTTTTCGGGCGGGCTGGGCTCGCTCGCGGCGGATCTGGCGACCGGGGCGGGCCTCACGCTCCCCATCCTCGCGGAAAGTACGCAGGAAAAACTCGCGGGCGTCCTGCCCGATTACGCGCCCAAGGACAACCCGGTCGACCTCGTATCCCTGATGGTCAGCAAGCCCGAGAGCCAGCCGCTCAAGACGGCGGGCGAAGCCGTGGCGGGGGATGAGAACGTGGATGCTCTTCTCTTCTTCATGGGCGTCTACCACCACGTGGGCGCGCAGATTGCGCAGGAGGTGAAGGCGCTCTTCGAATCCTCGCCCGCGCCGCTCGCCTTCGCCTGGCTCACCGGGCCGCGAGATCAGATTCAAGCGCTCAGAAAAGCCTCCGTGCCCGTCTTCGGCGATTACGCCCGCGCGATTCGAGGACTGGAGTCCCTCTTGTCCCTCAAAAACGCGCGCGAGGCGGCCGCTTCCCGGCCCAGCACTTTCGATGCGGCGCGCGCGGAGTCGGCCAAGCGAATCATACGCGAAGCCCCCCGGTCGCCCGATGGTTTGCTTCCGCCGGAGGTCTGCGGCCGGATTCTCGATCTCTATGGCGTCCCGAGACCCAGGGAAGCGCTCGTGAATACGGCGGAAGAAGCGCTCAAGGCTTGGGAGAAACTTCAGACCCCCGTCGCGCTAAAGGCCGTATCGGATAGCCTCGCGCACAAGACGGAAGCGGGCGGCGTGCTCCTGAACCTCGATACAATCGATGATGTGCTTGCCGGGGCCGAAAAACTCCTTGCCTTGGCGGACGATGCCCGCCTTCTTGTTCAGGAGATGGTGGAAGGCGGTCTGGAACTCTTCGTCGGTATATCGAACGACCCGACGTTCGGCCCGTGCGTCACGGCGGGTCTTGGGGGCGTGTACGTGGAAGCGCTCGACGACGTGGCCCGCCTGCTGCCGCCTTTCGATACGAGGGAGGCCGAAAGAGCGCTATCGGGGCTTCGCTCGCGCGTCATATTCGACGGTTTCCGGGGCGGGCCGGCCGTTCAAATCCCGCACATATCCGATATAATGGTCAAAATCTCCGAACTGGCGGCGGAACTCGGGAACGAGGTCGCCGAGATGGACCTGAACCCGCTCATCGCCACGGCGGAAGGCTGCATCGCCGTGGACGTTCGGATGAAGACCAACTCCCGGTGAGAGGACGCGCATGAGTACGAGAATCACGCCCGAGATACGCGCCCTGGTGGGGCGAAAGCACGGCCCCTACCGCGTAAGGGTCGAGCAGGGGGCGATAGAGAAATTCGCGGACGCTGTCGGGGACGATAACCCCGCCTACCGGGGGTCTGAGGCCATAGCGCCGCCGACGTTTCCCACCACTTTCCGGCCCAGGGACCCCTATCCGGATCTCCCGCCCGGTTTCGGCGACGTGGGGCTTCACGCTTCGCAGGTCTACGAGGTCGAGCGGCCCATCCGCGCGGGCGATGAATTGGACGTATCCTTCACCATCGCCAACATCACCGAAAAATCGGGCCGAACGGGCGACCTCGTCTTCGTCGAGCGCGAGTACGAGTTTCTCGATGCGCGCGACGGCGCGCGCGTGGGCGGGGGCAAGTGGGTGTCGCTCAGGCGATTCAGGAACTGAAGGAGAGACGATGAGCTACGAACCAGGCGACGCGCTCCCCGAACTCGTGAAGGCGCCCGTCTCGCGGACCCAACTCGTGAAATACGCAGGATCCAGC
>CAXXHI010000001.1:0-17800 GCA_963692865.2 bacterium
CAGGCCGGGCGATTACTCATCCTTGAGACGCACACCCCACTCTCGGGGAGGTCACTAAAATGGCGTCGTTAAGCCGCCGGTTCGCGAGATGGGCGGCGGGGCTTCAGTTCGAGGATCTACCGGGCGAAGTCGTCGACCGCGCCAGGGGCGTCACCCTGCAAGCCATCGGCTCCGTTCTTCTGGGTTCTCAAACCGAAGACGGGCGAAGAGCCGTCGCCCTCATCACAGAAGAAGAAGCGGGCGTCCGCGCAGGCGCGACCATCTTGGTGAGCGGGGCCGGGGCGACGAAAGGAGGCGCCGCCTTTGCGAACGCGGAAATGGCGCTGGCGGGCGGCAAGTGGGATACCTTCCGCATGCTCACCCACCCGGGAACGAGCATCATCCCCGCCGCCCTCGCTGCTGCGCAGTCACGGAGCGCCTCAGGCAAGGATTTTCTGACGGGCGTCGCCGCGGGCTATGAAGTCATGGAGCGTCTGGCGTCGGACTTCATACCCACGGTGATGTCGCGCGGTTTCCATGCGGGGCCCGTTTTCGGGATTTTCGGGGCGGCCGTCGCCGCCGCGAAGCTCATGGGCTTAAGCGAAGAGCAGATGAGCAGCGCAATTGCGCTCTGCGCGAGTCTCGCGAGCGGGAACCTCGAAGGCCCGCGCAGCGGCGGAGGGGCGCTGAGAGAAGGCGGCGCCGTGCGAAACGCCCTATTGGCGGCGGACCTCGCCGAGCGGGGCCACGCCGGCGGAGAAACGGTGCTGGAGGGAGAAGCAGGCTTCTACCACGCCTACACGGGAAACAACGAGGGCCGCCTCACGTACAGCTTCACGGGCGATGCGAAAACGAGCCTGGAGGGAATCACCGAAGCTCTCGGGGAGAATTGGCTATTCCTCGAGACGCTTTTCCGGGTCTATTCCACCTCGGGCTACAACCTGGCCCACATCGACGTGACGGCGAGGCTCTGCGAGGAGAACGACATCCGCCCCCAAGAGGTCGAGCGTGTGGAGACGCTCGTGAACTGGCTGGAGACGCAATACCCGAGCCCCGCCTTCGCGAACCGCCGCGAGGACGGCGCGCCCAGTCCGGGCAGCACGCATTACTACGCGGCCTTCGGCGTCGTGAAGCGCGGCTATCCGCTGCTGAACAAGCCCCCCGGCGAAGACGACCCGCCCGAGGTGCTCGAAATGATGGAGCGCGTGCGCATCATCCCCTCCCGCGAGATGGGGCTTTTCGCTCCCAGGGTAAGCATCCACACCAAAGAAAGAGGGGTCTTCACCAGACAGGCCACTGGCAGAGAATTCATCTTCGGCTTCGAAGAACTGGCGGAGCGCATCAGCGGCATCGCACCGGGGCTGCCGGTACCGGAATCGCGCTACAGGGAAATCATCGAGACCTGCCGCACGCTGGAGGCGCAAGAGAAGGCGGGGAAACTCATCCGCCTCACCGTGGCCGAATAAGAGGCCGCTCCCGGAAGCGCCTACCAGAGCCGCCCGGAAGCCAGGGCAGCGCCCTCGGCGAGTGCGGCCATCTTCATCCACACGATGCGCCGGTCCACCTGCACCCGGCCGGCGAAGGTGCCGAAACCGCAATCGACGCCGGCGATCACGTTCTCGCGCCCCACCGCCTCGGCGTAGCTCACGATGCGATCGGCCACCAGTTCGGGATGCTCCACGAAGTTGGACGTCGAATCGATCACGCCGGGGATGATGCTCTGCCCTCCGGCAACTCGACCTCGCGCCACACCTTCCACTCGTGGCCGTGGCGCGGGTTCGCGCCGGGGAACGAAACGGCGCAGGGTTTCCCCTTCAAGACGATGTCGATGATGTCCCTGATCGGAACGTCCTCATGGTGCGGCCCCAGCGTGCTGCCCCAGCAGATGTGCATGCGCATCCGCTCGGGCGCGATGTTCCGCACCGCGTGGTTCAGGGCTTCGACGTGCATCTCGATTTCGGTGCGGAAATCCGCGAGGCTCAAATCGCGAAACACGGTGTGGCGGCTGAGCGCCAGGTCGGGGCAGTCGAGCTGCAGGAGCAGGCCCGCGTCCACAATCGCCTCGTACTCGCGGCGCATCACGTCCGCAAGCGCGAATATGTACTCCTCCTCGCTCGGGTAGTGGAGGTTCCTCAGATAGCGCGAAATCTGCCCCGGCGAGGGGGAGGTCATGAACGCCTCCTCCACGTCGGCGCGGCCGAGGACGCTCCTCGCGCGCTCGATGTCCACCTCGGCGGCGGGCCAGTCCTTCCACCCCACGGGGCCGGAGCAGGCCGGACGGTTCTGGAGGGGCGAGGCGAATTGGGAGAGAATCTCGGCCAGTTCGGGAAAGCGCTCCTCGCCCGCGCCGAGCGGGGGCGAACTCGGCCCCTCGTATCCCGTCAGCCTGTGCTTGACGTGGGAGGTGTAATCGGGCCGGCCCTGCTCGCCGTCGTTGATCACGTCGACTCCCGCCGCCGCCTGTCTCTCCACGACGTCCTCTATCGCGCGCGCCACGGCGGCATCGAAAGCGTCGGAATCCACTGCGCCCTCCTCCTGGGCCAGCAACAAATCGACCACCTCTGCGGGACGCGGCAGGCTCCCCGTGTGGGTCGTGAGTATTCTCTCCGTGCTTCGCTTCATGGCTCGATTCTCCTCGTTGCTGTCTCGTTTCGATTCAAGAACCCACATCAATAAATTTGATGATCAAGAGCGGCTCCGCTCCCTCCAAAATGAAGTCCTCTTCAGAAAGACGCTGACGAGATAGAGCAAGGCCAGGGCCAGAAACGCCAGGCTGATCGGCTTGCGGAAGAAGATGCCGGGGTCGCCGTCCGAGAGGATGAGCGACATTCGCGCGTTTTTCTCGAACACCGGACCCAGGATGATCGCCAGGAGCAAGGGCATGATCGGATAGTCGAACTTTTGCATGAAATAGCCCAGCAATCCGAATCCGATCATCAGGAAGACGTCGAAAAAGCTGTTCTGGAGCGCGAATGCGCCGATGACGCAGAACACGGCGATGCTCGGGAAGAGAAGCCCCGGCGGCACGCGCAGCACCTGGACGAACAGGCGTATGCCCAGAAGCGCGATGACGATGGTCAGGAACAGCGCGATGAGAAAAGACCCGAATATCGAGAACACGAAACCGCCGTGGCTCTCGAACAGGAGCGGCCCCGGCGCGAGCCCCTGGATGGTGAGCGCGCCGAGCATCACGGCGGTGACGGGGTCGCCGGGGATTCCCAGCGTGAGCATCGGGATCATCGCGCCGCCGGTCATGGCGCTGTTGGCGGCCTCGGGCGCGGATACGCCCTCGAGCTTTCCCTTCCCGAACGATTCGGGCTCGGGAGAGCGGCGCTGCGCCGTGTTGTAGCTCAGCACGGCGGCGACGGCGCTTCCCGTTCCCGGCAAAAGGCCGATGGTGGTCCCGATGAGGGAGGATTGCGCGAGCGTCCTCCAGAGGCCGGCCAGGGTTCCGGGTGAGGGCAGCAGGTCGCGCAGGCGCGTCGAGAAATCCGGCAAGGAGACGGCGGAGCCGCGCATGCCCGATATGATCTCGGGCACGGCGAAAAGCCCTATCATCACCGGCAGGAAAGAAACGCCCTGTTGAATCTGCACGACGGAAAACGTGAAGCGCGGTATGGAGTCGATGGGGTCCATGCCGACGGTTGCGAAACTCAGGCCCAGTACACCCGAGATGAGCGCCTTGCTCATCGAGGTTTGCGCGAAACCGCAGATGAGGCAAAGCCCCAGCAGGACCAGCGCGGCCAGTTCGGGCGCGCCGAACTTCAGGGCGAATTCCGCCAGCTGGGGCGCGATGGTCACCAGGCAGGCGAGGCTGAACAGCCCGCCCAGAAAACTCGAGAAAAACGCCACCCCGAGCGCGACGCCCGCCCGGCCCTTCCGGGCAAGCGGGTGCCCGTCGAGGCTCGTGACGATGGCGGCGGGATTGCCGGGGATGTTGATCAGAATGGCCGAGATGCTGCCCCCCGTCATCCCGCCGACGAAAACGCCCACCAGAAGGCTCATCGACGTGACGCTCGCCATGTGGAAGGTGAAGGGCAGCAGGAGGATGATGCCCATGCTCACCGTAAGTCCCGGTATGGCCGCGAAGACGATGCCCATGAAACTTCCCAGAACCGCGAACAACAAAGGCTTCCACGCCAGCGCCTGGACGATGCCCTCCACCAGGAGTTCCATCTTTAGAAGAGCCAGTCCTGTGGCAGGGGCACCTTGAGCACGTGGTGAAAGACGTAGTTCACCACAAATGCGAAGATAACGACGTAGGGAATGATGATTTTCCAGGAACGGATTCCGCTCCAGAAGATGGAGACGGCGAGAAACGCCACGACAGCGGCGGAAAAGCCGGCATACTGCATCAAGACCGCGAAACCCACGAGCAGGAGGCAGAGGATCATGGCGTCGAGTACGCCCTTGCGCTCTATGGCGGTGTGCGCTTTTTCTTGCGCTTTACCGAGGCAGGCCGTACCGATATCGACCAGCGTCAGGACGATAAGCAGCGATGCCCAGAGCCAGGGGATAAAAGAAGGCCCCAGGGGACCTTCTTCCCCCGGCCCCTGGGGCAACTCCAGAATAATCGAACCATACCAGACGTAGAAAACCACCAGGAGGATCGGAACGGCGAGGCGTCCGGCGCGCGGCCTGATTTTTTTGCTCTCCCCGTCATGAACACCGGATCCCTTGTGGCTTCTCGTCTTCGGCGCGATACAGATGTCTATTTCTTCTTTTTCTTTTTGTCCAGGCCCAGCGAAACGACGACCGCCTTGATCAGGCGTTCTGCTTGGCCACGAAGGCCGGGAACTTGTCCGGGCCCATGTAGGAGACCAGGAAACCCCTCTTCTCGGCGGTGGCCAGGACTTTCGGATCCTTCGCAGCCGCCGAGAAGGCCTTGTGGAGCGCTTGAACCGCCTCTTTGGGCGTTCCCTTGGGAACGTGCAGTCCCCGGAACTGGTAAAAGCCGACGTCCCACCCGTGCTCGCTGAACAGGGGAACCTTGGGGTAGGCCGGGTGGCGCTTCGGGAAGGAAACGGCCAGCATGCGCACCTTGCCCGCCTTGTGGAGGGCCAGGACCTCGGGCGGATGGACGAAATCGCGTCTACCTCGCCGCCCAGCAGGCTGGGCACGCGGCGTTTGCCCAGGGGGACGTGACGGAACTTGAAGCCCGCCTTTTGTGAGAGCGCGGAAGCCGTGAGCCTGGTGAAGCTGCCCGAACCTGCGCTTCCGATCTTGAGCTTCTTCGATTTGGCCGCTTTCACGAGTTCGGGAAGCGATTTATACGGGGAATCGGCCCGGACGACGATGGCGGTTCCCTCGAACACCAGGCGGGAAACGTAATCCCAGGCGCGGTAGTCATAGGGCAATTTCCCCATGGTGGTGCCGGTCAGGATCGAGGCCGAGAGCCAGCCGATCTTGTACCCGTCGTTCGGCGCGGTCTTGACGTAGGCGAAGCCGATGGTCCCGCCGGCTCCCGGGCGGTTCACGGCGACGATGGGCTGGCCGAACACTTTCTCGGCCGCTTTCGCCACGGTGCGGCCGGAGATGTCCGCAGCGCCGCCGGGTTTGAAGGTGATGGTCATCTCCACAGGCTTCGTCGGATAGGCCGCCGAGGCGGGCGCTGCAGATACCCCCGCGACGACGAAGGCAAGTGCGAAAACCAGTAAAAACTTCTTCATGGTGTTTCCTCCTTAGAGATTCGCTTAGAGTGCGTCGAAAAATTTCTCGAAATTCATAGGGTCATCCTAATCACGATTCCATGAATGCCATCTCGAAAGGCCGATGCAGACGCTCTTGATCTGGGTGTATTCGCGCAGCGCCTCCTCGCCGTGCTCCCTGCCGATGCCGCTTTTCTTCACGCCGCCGAAGGGAATCTCGGAGCCGTAGCGGTAGGTGTTGATGAACACGTTTCCGCAATCAAGCTCCTGAGCGAGCCGATGCGCCCGGCGCAGGTCGCTCGTCCAGACGTAGCTCGCCAGTCCGAACTCCGTGGCGTTGGCGTCCCGCACCGCATCGTCGAGAGAGTCGTATTCATGAACGGTGAGAACGGGGCCGAAAATCTCATCGCACGCCGCCTTCATTCCCTGGTTCACGCCCGTGAGCACCGTGGGCTGCATGAAATTGCCGTCCGGTCCTCCTTCCGGCTTCGCGCTGTCACCACCGCAGGCGACGCGCGCCCCGTCGCCGAGAGCCGATTCGACGTAACCGACGACGTCGGCGAGATGATCGGGAGAGATGAGCGGCCCCATGTCGGTCGCCTCGTCCATGGCGTCGCCCACATTGATTCCCTCGACGCGCTCTTTAATCCTCTCGACGAACGCATCGTGAATGGAACGCGGGAGGAACAGGCGCGTTCCGGCGAAACAGACCTCGCCCTGGCGGGCGAACACCTGGCTCATCACGCCGTCCGCCGCTTCGTCGAGGTCTGCGTCCTCGCATACGATGATGGGCCCCTTGCCGCCAAGCTCCGCCAGCACGGGCGTCACGTTCTGCGCGGCGAGCCCCAGGACTTCCAGGCCGCCCTCGGTGCCGCCCGTGAAGACGATTTTTCTGATGTCGGGATGGCCCACGATCTTGGCGCCCGTCGAGCGCCCCGAACCCGCGACGATGTTGATCACCCCCGGCGGGAACCCGGCTTCTTCGACCAGTTTTCCGAAATAGAGCACAGACGCCAGGGCGACGGCGGAGGGTTTGACCACCACCGTGTTGCCGCAGGCAAGAGCGGCGGCCAGCCCCCGCGACATGAGCTTGAGCGGGGTGTTCCAGGGAACGATGATGGCCACGACGCCCAAAGGCTCCCTCGTCGAATACATGAGGCGGTCGTTCATGAGGGGCTGCGCGCCGCCCTCCACCTTTCCGGCCCATCCGGCGAAATACTCGAAATGGCGCGCGGAGGAGGCGGATTCAAGACGGCTCTCCCGGATGGGGATGCCCGTGTTGATCGCTTCGAGTCTCGCGAGGGTTTCTGAATGCTCGCGCATCAGGGCCGCGAGCTTCATAATCAATTTTCCGCGCTCCAGCGCGGGCATCTTCTTCCAGGACGGGTCGTGAAACGCCCGCCAGCAGGAGGCGACGGCCTCATCGACCTGCGCGTCCGACGCCGGGAACAACTGGAAAATCGTCTCGTTGTTCGAGGGGTTGAGCACGTCCATCGGCTCGCCGCGCTCGCCTTTCACCCAGGCGCCGTCGATGTACTGCTGCTCCACCTCCTGGGTGAGGGGAAACTCGGCCACCTTCACTAAACTACCAGACATCAAAAGCTCCTTTGGTTATAAGAACGTATCGATCAGACGCCCCAGGCGGGCTCCCGGGCTTTACATTTTCTCAGAATCCGGACCGGACCATTCCTCATCGCTCAGAACGTCTTGGTGGACCACGTCCTCCTCCACGGAAGAGACGACGTCCTTCGCCACCTGCTCATACCAGTCGGCCACGTCTTTCGGGTAGTCCGTGTGGCTGGGAAGGTCCTTGATGAGGGGGCCTTCCACGGAGGGGATGTCGCTTACGCCGTCGAACTCCTGGGAATATACCCGTCCTTTTCTGGCGGCGAACTCCTTGTCGATCGTGGCGTCGAGCTTGAGCCACTTGCCGTTCAGATACGCCTCTCCCAGCGAGTGCCACGGCAGCTTCCGGTCGCCCCATATCTTGGCGACTTCCTCGTTCATGAAAGGCTTGTCGGGGCAATGAAGCTGCTGGAAGCCGATGCGCGAGGGGATGCCCGAGGCCCGGCAAAGGGCGGCGAACATGCTGGCCTTGCCCATGCAGAACGCCTTGCCGTTGTTCAGCACGTCGCTCGCCTGCTTTTTCCCTTCCGCGAGATAGCGGAACGAGTCGAGAATATCGTAGGGAAAATCGCGGACGAAATAATAGATATTGTTCAGTTTTTCCTTGTCGTCCGCGCAGCCGTCGGTGAGCTCTTCCGCTTTCGAGACGATGTCGGGGTTGTCCGAATCGATGTATTCGGTGGGCTTCAGGTAATCGGCGAGTTCCTGGTTTTCATTCATTGGAAAATCTCCCTGCTCATAAGGGGGCCTCAGCCCCCGTTCGACAGACTCCTGACCTCGGGGAGAATCTCCTCTCCCGCGAGGCGAAGCATATCCATTTCGGCGACATCGGGGATCGTATACAGAAAATGACGAACGCCCGCGTCGACGTATTCCATCATCCGCTGTACGCATTCCTCAGGTGTGCCCGCGATTATACCCGTTTCGGGAATAGCCGCAAATCGCTTCTTTTCCGCCTCGACCCGCGAGCGGTCACGGCTCGGCAGCAGCAGGCACATCAGGGATCGCCTGAGCGCTTCGGGGTCGCGCCCCGCCTCCGCGCAGTTGGCGTCGATCTCGTCTTTTCGTTCGAGATAGCGCTCCGGCGGCCACCAGCGCACGTTGAAGCCGTCCGCGTACCTGGCCGCGACGCGAAGAACCTTTTTCCCCTCTCCGCCGATCCATATCGGTGGCGAGGGTTTCTGGACCGGCGGGGGGTCGCACACCGCGCCCTTGATCGCGTAATGCTCTCCCTCGAACGTGGGGTGAGGCTCCGTCCATATCTTACGGATCAACTGAATGGCCTCTTCCATCTGGGCGATGCGGACCGAAGCCCTCGGGAAAGGAATGCCGTATGCCTCGTATTCTTCCTGCATCCAGCCCGCGCCGAGCCCCAGATCGAGCCGCCCGCCGCTGATGTGATCCAGCGTCGCGCCCATCTTCGCCAGCACCGAGGGGATGCGGTAGGAGTTGCTGAGAACGCTGGTGCCCAGGCGGAGTTTTTTCGTGACCTGGGAGAGGGCGCTGAGCGCCGTCCACGTTTCGAGCAGGGGGATGGAGCCCGAGCCGACGCCTCCTGACTCTCCCTCGTCTTCGAAGCCTGCGTCTTTCGCATAAGAGCTCGGGTCGAGCGTCAGGAAGTGATCGCAAAGCCATACCGAATCGAAGGCCAGCCGCTCCGCCTCCCGGGCCACCGCTTTCATGTCCTCGAAGTTTCCGACGGCGAGTCCCCGGATGGTCAGGGCCATGATCAAACCGAATTCAACGCGGGAGTTCATCCAGAATCCTCCTCGTTTCCATTGAAGTGAAAACAAAAAATCATACGGCCAGATAGCGCGATTTCAGTTCCTCGTCCTCTTCAAGCTGCGCCACCGTGCCGTCGAAACGAACCCTGCCGTTGTCGATGATGTAGACGCGATCGGAGAGCCGGCAGGCGAAGCGGGTATTTTGCTCCACCAGCAACACGGCGATCCCCTCTTCCTGGAGCGTCCCGATCATCTCGCCCACGTCCTTCACGATGGCCGGCGCCAGGCCTTCGGAGGGTTCATCGAGCAGGACGAGCTTGGGCGTCCCCATCAACGCGCGGGCGATGGCGAGCATCTGCTGTTCGCCGCCGCTGAGCTCGTTTCCCTTGTGGGCTTTCAATTGTTCAAGCTTGGGGAAAAGACCATATATTCGCTCGAGAGTCCAGCCGCTTGGCCGATCCAGCTTGAAGGCGCCGATTTCGAGGTTCTCCTCCACGCTCAGGCGGGAGAATATCCTCCTGTCCTCGGGCACGAAACCCACCCCTTTTCTGGCGATCTCATGCGGCTTCAGGCGCTGCACCTCCTCGCCCAGCCAGCGCACGCAGCCCTCCCGAGGGGGCGTCAGCCCCATGATGGAGCGCAGCGCCGTCGTCTTGCCCGCGCCGTTCCTGCCGAGAAGGCTCACCACCTCGCCTTCGGCGACCCTCATATCCACGTCGAACAGGATATGGCTGTCCCCGTAGAACGTGTTTATTTTCTCGACGGTGAGAATCAAACCTCTTCTCCCAGGTAGGCGAGACGGACGAGGTCGTCGTTTCGAATCTCATCCGGCGTTCCCTCGGCGATGATGCTTCCCTGATGCAGGACGGATATGCGATCGGCGATCGAGAAAACCACGCTCATGTCGTGCTCGGTGAAGACGACCGTCTTGTCGTGGGATATCTTCTTTACGAGAGCGATGGTGCTCGAGGTCTCCTCCATCGACATGCCGGCCGTCGGCTCATCGAGCAGGATCAGCCGGGGTTCGAGCGCCAGCGTTATGCCCAGTTCCAGGTTTCTCCTCTCCCCGTGGCCCAGCTCGGTGGTCGGGTGATGCGCCTTGTGTCCGAGTTCCACTTCACGGAGGATCGCGAGCGCCTCGTCCTGTTCTTCGGTGTGCTTCTCGATGGGGGAAAACATGTCCAGCGTCTTGCCCCGTCTCGCCAGAACGGCGATGCGGACGTTGTCCAGTACCGAGAGCCGGGGAAATATGTTCGTGATCTGAAAAGAGCGGCCCACCCCTTTTTTCACCACCGCGTGCGGAGGAAAGCCGGTAATGTCCTCGCCCTCCAAGAAAACGCCGCCCGCCGTCGGTTCGAGCTTCCCTGAAATCAGGTTGAAAAACGTGGTCTTGCCCGCCCCGTTGGGTCCGATGACGGCGCACAGTTCACCCGTTGGAACCTGGAAGTCCACCTCGTTCACCGCCAGAAGCGAACCGAACTGTTTGCTGAGAGCTCGTGTCTCAAGAACGGGCGTCGTCGCCATGATCTCCGCCAATCGATAATCTGGATATCCACCCCTCGAAGAACCCGAGGATTCCGCCGGGGAGGAACAGGACCAGGAGCACCAGGATGCCGCCGACGACGATCCTCCAGTACTCCATGAAATTCAATACCGTGTCCCGGATATATAAAAGCAGACCCGCGCCGAATGCCGGACCCAGGAAAGAATACATGCCGCCTAGGATCGTCATCAGAACGATCTCGCCCGACTGGGTCCAGTAGAGCAGATCGGGTGAGATATAACCCTGAAAAGTCGAGTATAGGCCGCCCGCGAAACCGCCGAGGGCGCCTGCGATGATAAAGGCGTACAGCTTGTACCTGTGCACCGGCAGGCCGATGAACTCCACGCGCTCGGGATTTTCCCGGATGGCCTGCAGCACCCTGCCGAAAGGGGAATTCGCGATCTTCCACGCGAGGAAGATGAGCCCCGCCACGATGATCAGCACGAAGTAATAAAAGTTCGTGAACGATTCCAGCGATATGGTGAACGCGCCCGGAATCCCGATATCGGGCTTCGGGATGCCGAGCATCCCGTCGTCCCCGCCGGTGACGCCGCGCCAGTAGTAGGCGACGGTGTAGACCACCTGGGAGAACGCGAGGGTCAGCATGGCGAAATAAAGCCCCGCCAGACGCACGCAAAAAACGCCCATGAACCAGGCGAGAAGGGCGCACGACGCGCCCGCCACAATCAGTCCGGCCCACATGGAGGGATAGACGTTCTTCGTCAGCAGGGCGAAGGCGTAGGCGCCCACGCCCAGGTACACCGCGTGGCCCAGGGAGACGAGGCCAGTGTAGCCGATGAGAAAATTCAGGCTGATGGCGAGGAGGCTCGCGATCAGGATTTCCGTGCAAAGCTGAATGTAATAGTCACTCGTAACCAGAAACGGCGCGAGAACGGCCAGGACGAGCAGGACCGAGACGCCGAAGCGCCCGGTGAGGCGCTCCGCGAGACGGCTTAAGAAAAATTTTCCACTCGATGCGCTATTCATGGTCTTTTCACGTCCCTAAATCGTCGTTTCGCCGAACAGGCCGCGGGGTCTCAGGATCAGGATCGGCAGCACGAGGGCGTAGATGAAAATCATCGCGAAATTCTCCAAAATCTCGATACCGAACGCCTTGAGCATCCCGATGAGCACCGCGCCCACGAACGCGCCCAGATAACTCCCCATCCCGCCGATGATGACGACGATGAACGATTCGATGATGATCTCCACCCCCATGCCGGGCTCCACGCTCCTCATGGGAGCCGCCAGAATGCCGCCCAGGCTCGCGAGCCAGGCGCCCAGGGCGAATACGCCGGTGAATACGCGGTTCACGTTCACCCCCAGGGCGTCGAGCATCTCGCTGTCCGTGGCGGCGGCGCGGATGAGTTTCCCGAAGTTCGTCCGGTGCAGGATGAACCACAGGAATACGCCCATCAGCGGGCCGATAGCGATGATGAACAGGAAATACACGGGATAACTGAAATCCCCGATGGTGAGTCGCCCCTCGAACAGCGCGGGGATGGGGACGGACTTGTAGTCCCGGCCCCAGATCAGCAGAACCAGATCGTCGAGAATGAGCGTGAAGCCGTAAGTCAGGAGCAGGGTGTAGAGCCTTTCCCGGCCATAGAGGGGGCGCAGGCAGAACGCCTCGATGATGGTGCCGAACCCCGCCACCACGAGGGGCGCCAGGAGCAGGCCCACCCAGAACCAGCTCGGGTTCTTGATGACCGAGCTTGAGAAAATCAGAAAAGCGCCCAGCATGTAGAACGAGCCGTGGGCCAAGTTCAGGACGCCCAGCACGCCCAGGAGAATCGTGAGGCCCGAGGCGATCAGGAAGAGAACCATCGCGTTGGCCAACCCGTTCAGAAACTGGGTCAACCAGAAACTGACGTCCAATTCCATGCGTCCGGGCCTCCGGAAAAAGGTGAAGCGACGCCCCGTGAATTCCCGGGGCGTCCGCGGCTTCACGCGATATGATTATTTCCGGCAGCCCTGGCCCGTGTTTTCGTCGGGGTGAGAACCCTCGACGGGAGATATCACCTGAATGTTCGAGAGGATCGGGAATGGGTAGTCCTTGCCCTTCGAGATCACGCCCCAGAAGCTGGACTGCCAGCCCTGGTGGTCGGAGGGGCGCATGACGATCCATCCCTCGGGCGCGTTGAAGGCGACGCCGCCCATGGCGTCAATCGCCTTCTCCTTGTCCACGGCGCCCGCGCGGCGGATGGACTCCGCGATCACGTGGACGGTCGAGTACGCCTCGCCGGCCGTCATGTCCGGATAGACGTTGTACGCCTTGCGGAAGTTGTCCACGAAACGCTTGTTGCCCGCGGAAACCGGATAGTTGTGCAGATAGCGCGAACTCGCCCAGTGGCCGAACGGCGCCTGATCGCCCAGCGCCTTGAGCACCACGTGGTTGCCGCCGAAATCGGTGAATATCTTCACCTTCTCGTACATCCCGAACGAGCGGGCCTGCTTCATGAACTTGATGAGGTCCGCCCCGAACAGGCCGACGTAGATGGCGTCGGGCTTCGCTTTCTGCATCTTGTTGATGTAGGCGGAGTAATCGTTCTCGCCCAGCTTCGGCCAGGCGGCATAGGGGCGTTTCGCGCCCGGGTCGCGTTCTTTCAGGTAGTTCCAGAACTGCCGGACGACGGAGCGGCCGTATGAGAAATCTGAAGATATCGTCGCCCAATTCTTCAAGCCCAGCCGGTGGGCGATGACGGCGCCCGCGCGGGAGGTCTGCTGCGCGCTGCTGCCCACGCGCCAGGTGTAGCGGCTGCAGAATTTCGTGTTGATCTCCTCGGTCGCCGCCCAGGGGAAGTTCATCGTCTTGAGCTTTTTCGATTCCTGCAGGACCGCGATGGCCGCTCCGCCGTGCAGGGGGCCGAGCAGGGCGAAAACCTTGTCGCGCAGGATCAGCCGCCGCGCCGTGCGCACCGAACTCGCCGGGTTGGTCTCGGAATCCCGGATCAGCGCCTCGAACTTGTGGCCCAGGACGCCGCCCGCGTCGTTGATTTCCTTGACGGCCATGTTGATGCCCTGGCTCGTTCGTTTCCCCACGATGGAATAAAGGCCCGTGAGCGGTGAGAGAACGCCTATCTTGATGGTTTTCGCCGCATGTGAGGCGGTCGCGCCGGATGACGCAAGCGCAAGCGACATGACTGCGGCGATGAGCGCTTTTTTTCTGAAACCGGACATGAGAAGCCCCCCTTGAAGATGGAAACATACGAATTCGAATAGCCGGAATCAGTCCGTTCGGGACGGAAAACCGGACGCCGGAGCAGATTTGTTTTCCATGTAGCGAGCAGGTTAGATGAGCCTCGATTCGGGGTCAAGGCCCAGGTTTTTCGTTCCGAACCGCCACAAGGCGGCTGCGACTAAGACGACGCGGATACCCCGCCTATGGTTCATTCAGGGGCAGCAAGGCCGGCCGATGCGCCTTCTATGCGGAGGAAGGGATGGATGCGTTCCTCTGCGCCTTCTTCTTTATTCTCCACTCGAGAAAGAACGGCCAGGCGAAAGAGATCACCGACAGGCACAGGAAGAACAGACACCACGGCGACGTGAAGAAAATCGAGATGTCGCCCTTTGACGAGGCGAGGGCGACCCGCATGTGCTCCTCGAGTTGCCGTCCCAGCACGAGCGCGAGCAGCATGGGGACGACCGGGATGTCGAGCCACTTGAAGGAAAGCGCCACGAGGCCGAAGAAGAACATCACGTAGACGTCGAAGAAGGAATTCCTGAGCGCGTACGTCCCCAGAACGCACAGGGCGACGATGATCGGAAGCAGCAGCGAGCGGGGGATGGACAGCAGCTTCACGATGACGCGCAGCCCCAGGAACGCGACCGTCGCCGTGCTGCAGATCGCGATGAAATACGAGAAGAGCACCGAAAACGCGAAGGGTCCCTGCTCCACGAAAAGGAGCGGCCCCGGCGCCATGCCGTGCACCAGCAGGGCGCCGATGAGGATGGCGGTTATCGGGTCGCCCGGAATGCCCAGCGTCATCATGGGAATGAGCGCCCCGCCCGCGATGGAGCTGTTCGCCGACTCGGGCGCGGCCACACCCTCCACGCAGCCCTTGCCGAACTGCTCCGGCTCCTTGCTGGCCTTCTGGGCGTAGTCGTAGCTCACGAAGACGGCTATCGGGCCGCCCGCGCCGGGGAGAATGCCGACGAAGGTGCCCACGATGGAGCCGATGGCCACCGGAAGCCGGATTTTCTTGATGTCCGCCCAGCTGGGAAACACGCGGCCGAACCGCGATGCGACCGAGCGGATGTTCCCCTCCGCCAGGTTCGCCACGATTTCCGGAATGGCGAACAGGCCCACGAGGGCGGGGATGAAGTGGATTCCCGCGAGCATGTTCACGTCACCGAAGGTGAAGCGCGCCGTCCCCACGAGCGGGTCCATCCCCACCGTGACGATCATGAGACCCAGGAAAGTGGACAACAGGCCCTTCACGAGCGATTTCGCCGCGAAGGCGGATATGACGGACATTCCGAAAAAGACCAGCCCGAACAGGTCGGCCGCCCGGAACTGGAGAGCCACTTTCGTGAGTTGGGGAGCGATGAGCAGCAGGCAGAAGAAACTGAAAAGACCGCCTGTGAAGCTCGATACGATGGAAACGCCCAGCGCGCGTCCGGCCTCGCCCTTTTGAGTGAGGGGGAAACCATCCATCGTGGTGGCCGAGGCCGAGGGCGATCCGGGAATGTTGATGAGAATCGCGGCGAAACTCCCCCCCGTCATACCGCCCGCGAAGACGCCGAGCAGCAGCGCCACGGCGGTCGTCGGCTCCAGGATAAAGGTGACCGGGAACAGGATGATGATGCCCGCGCTCGTCGTCAGCCCCGGCATCATCCCGCATATGAGGCCGTGCAGCGCGCCCAGGGCGGTGGCCAGAATGCTCGTCGGCGCGAGAGCGAGGTAGAACCCCTGTAGCAGGTCACCGTTCATGGTTTCATCCCAGCAAATTTCCCCTTGGAAGGGGAAGCTGAAAAATATCGCGGAACAAAAAGAACAAGAACATGGGAACGATAATCGCCAGAGCGAGAAGAACCAGGGGGCGGCGCTCGCCCGAGGTCCACATGAGAGCGGCGAAGAAAACGGGCGTGGACCAGAAAAACCCGAAGGTCGAGAGCGCGAAGAAATAAAGCCCCGTGAGCAGCAGGCCGGCCGCCGCGCGGGCGATGCTGAAATTCTCGTTCGCCGATGGTCTTTCGGGCCACAGGTCGGCGAGGCCGCCGGAGCGCTTGAGACCCCTCACCCCCTGGAAGATGAGCGCCGCGGCGAGGGCGAGTATCGAGACGGTGATCAGGTAGGGGAAGAATGGGGCCCCGGCGCGTCTGTCGTGGTGCGCTTTGGAAGCAGGGTGGCGAGGCCGCCGTAGTAAAGCGTAAACCCGAGGATGACCACCCCGCCGACTATGTTTCTCAGACCCATCCCGAATCCGTCCGAAAGAAATGAATACGACTCGAAAACGAAGGCCGCCCCCTCGTCAGAGAGAGGCGGCCCCCGTGTTTCACGCGATTGGCGTCCTTATTTCTTCACCTTGGACTTGTATACCCCCGTCGCCTTCATGATGTCGGCGACAATCTTGTCGCGCTTGGCGAGCATCTTGCCGAACTCTTCAGGCCCGCTCGGGTCGATCGTGAAGCCCTTCGTCTTGGCCAGCTTCTTGAAAGCAGCCGAGTTGGCGGCCTTCGTCATGGCGTCCACGAGCTTCGCCTTCACCGCGGCGGGCGTTCCCTTCGGCACGCTCAAGCCGCGGAAATGGTCGAAGTCAATGTCGTGGCCCATTTCCTTCATGGTGGGCACGTCCGGGATCGCCGGATTCCGCTTGCCCGTGATGTGGGTGATGATGCGGAACTTGTTCGCTTTCGCCAGACGAATCGCCCCCGTGAGAGGCGCTCCCATGGCGTCGACCTCGCCGCTCAGAAGCGCCGCGTTGCGCCGCTTGACGCCCAGGGGAACGAGGATGGCCTTGCACCCCGTCATGTCCGTAAAAATGACCGCCGTCAGGTGCGTGGTGCTGCCGGTGCCCGCGTGTCCGATTTTGAGCGTGTTCGGCTTTTTCTTGCAATCCGCCACGAAATCCTTGACCGTCTTCCATTTCGATTTGGCGTTCACGGCCACCGTCAAAGGCTGGAAGTGGACCCGCCCGATGTGATCGAGTTCCTGATAGCCCCACGGCACGTTGCCGATGTTCGTGGTGGTGAGAATGGAGGTGGAGTTCCAGGCCACGGTATAGCCGTCGGGCTTCGAGTTCTTGACGAACGTGTAGGTGACGGCCCCGCCCGCGCCGGTCTTGTTGATGGCCACCACGGGAACGCCGAGCGCCTTCGCCATCCCCTTGGCGAGCAGGCGCCCCTCGATGTCGGCGCCGCCGCCCGCGCCGAAGGGAATGATGAACTGGATCGGCTTCTCGGGATAGGCGGCCGAAGCGGATTGCAGCGGCATCGCGGCTGCGAATACGGCTATCAGCATTACGCACAGGATTCGATGTACTTTCATCTGTTTACCCCTTGATGGAAAAGATACGCTCCCGATTCACGGAAACGGGACACCTGAAAATCGTTCCTGACGTTGGAGAATCCTATTATCGCTTATTTCGGCGCGAGAATCCATCCCGCTTTTCCGGTGCGCGGCGCGGCCCGCCGCTCCAGCGCGCCGGACGCCTTCGAGTACGCGCAGCCCGAATCCGCCGCCGCCATCACGGGCTTGAGGCCCGGCAACGCGCATACCGCCTCCAGGTGGGGCTCCATCATCTCCGGCTCGTTCAACGTCCCCTCCGTCACCGCCACGTCGAGAACCACGCCCCGCCCATCGTCCACCGCCGCGTGGCGCTTGCAGCCCGGCTCGAACCCCGCGCGAGCGCTCCTGCGCGCCCCGGACGCGCGTCGGGGTCCGTCCGGCTCACCGGACCCCCGCCGCCCTTCTTCCCCGCCTCATCCTCGGCGGGGTTCTCCCTTATCACCTCCTCCGCGCGGCGCTCCGCCAGACTCGCCCGACTCACGTCCGCCCGTATCATTGAGAACCCGCCCCCGCGGGCCTGGGGTTGTCGAAAAACCTCACCTCGCTCGGTCGATTCCTCCCTCATCGGGGCTGTTGAAAAACCCCCGGGAAGCAATTTTGAGTTGTGCGCGCGCTTTTGAATTTCACTCCCCCCTTGAGGGTCGGGCCTTTCCGCCTCGGGAAGGCCGACGGCAAGACGAGGGCGAAGCCCGAGGTCGCGCCGGTGGGGGGAGCTTTTTCCTGTGGCTTGTCCCCCCACCGAATCGGCCTTCGCCAAGGCTCGGCCTCT
>CAXXHI010000002.1:0-32124 GCA_963692865.2 bacterium
GGAACACGGCGGTCTCGAATGGACGACCGACCTGGATGCAGCACTTTCGAATTCGGAATATCCCGTCTTCTTCGATGCGGCGGCCACGCATCTAAGGGTGGACGTGCTACAGCGCGCCATCGCCGCGGGAAAGCACATCTATACCGAAAAGCCCGTCGCGCCCAGCGTTCAGGAAGGGATGAGCCTCCTGCACGCGGCGCAGGCCAAAGGCCTCAAGCACGGCGCGGTGGAGGACAAGCTCTTCCTGCCGGGGTTTCTGAAACTCAGGCGAGTCGTTGAGAGTGGTTTTCTGGGCCGGATCATCGGTTTTCAGATCAACTTCGGCTGGTGGGTGTTCGACGGGGTCGAGGCGGAATGCCAGCGTCCGAGCTGGAACTACCGGAAAGCGGGCGGCGGCGGCCTTATATCGGACATGCACCCCCACTGGCGCTACGTCGTCGAGGGAACCTTGGGACCGATTGCGCGCGTGGCCGCGCTCTCATGGACGGGCCAGACCGAGCGCGCCGACGAGGCGGGCGAGCGCTTCCGCGTCGACGTAGAGGACAACGCACACACGCTTTTGGAACTCGAAAGCGGGGCGCGCGGGGCGATTCTGAGTTCCTGGTCCACCCGTGTGAGGCGCGAGGACTCTGGTGACCTTCCAGGTGGATGGAACCGATGGCTCAGCAGTTGCGGGTTTGAGACGCTGCTGGAAGCAGGCGGCTGTCGATACGCCTTTGGTGCGCGGCTTTCTGATGGGGCGCGACGCGGACACAATGGACGTTTCGGTGGATTACCAAGAGAACTGGGAAGAATACCCCGATTCTGAGCCTTACAAGAATCCCTATCGCTATGGCTGGGAGCGCTTCATCCGCCACGTGGCGGGCGATGAGCCCTTCTACGCCGATCTCTCCGCAGGCATCCGCGACGTAAGGCTCGCCGAAGCATGTCTCCAAAGCGCGCAGGAGGGCGGTTGGGTGGATATGACGCGATGACGGGTGGCTGTTTTAAGTCTCAGCCGATAGGGTCCCGCCCTCCGCCGTGGTTCGTCACTTCCGCGTCATTCAGTTGCACGTAGGCCTGCGCGAGGACGACCGCGGCGGTGTTGGCGAGGTTGTAGGAGCGGATCGGCCCCGGCATGGGCACGTAAATCCGCCGCTCGGGCCAGCGCGCGTGCCACGCATCGGGCAGCCCGGTGTTTTCGTTCCCGAGGAGCAGTACGTCTTCGTCTTTATATGAAACTTTATCGAAGCGCGATGCGCCGAACTTCGTGATGAGCCAGGGCGTTCTCCCGCCCAGCCATTCGAGGAAGAGCGCTTCGTTCTCGTGGACCGTGAGCTTCACGGCGGGCCAGTAATCGAGCCCTGCTCTTTTGAGAGAACTGTCCGAAAAATCGAATTTCGCAGGCTCGATGATGTGCAGATGCGCATCCATCCCCACGCACAGGCGGCCGATGTTCCCGGTGTTCTGCGGAATCGCGGGATGATAGAGAGCGACGTGGAGCATTTGATACTATTCGTAAGCCCAGGAGCCTAAACCGATCATGCTCACGAAACGGCGCCGCGAACGCTCGCCTTGTCTACCGCGTCGGTGAGGATGTCCATCGCCTGATCCATCTGGCCTTCCGTCGTCGTGGCCGGCGGCACGAAGCGAAGGACGCTCCCCCCGCGCCGCTGGCTGAAGATGAGTCCGTTCTCCAGGCACCTGCGGTTGATCTCGCTACCCTGTCTGGTGGCGGGCGTTTTCGTGCGCCTGTCCTCCACCAGTTCGATCCCCTGCAGAAGGCCCCGGCCCCTGATGTCGCCCACCATTTCATACTGTTCGCCCAGCCAGGTGAGGCGCTCTCTCAGGTGAGCGCCGATTCTTCTCGCCTTGGCGGGCACGTCTTCCTGTTCGATGACGTCGAGGCTAGCCACGCCTGCGGCGCAGGCGAGCGGGTCGTTGGTGTGGGAGTGGGTGACGACGAACTCGGTGGACGCTATCTTCTCCTCCACCTCGGCGCTCGTCGAGACCGAAGAGATGCTCACGCCTCCGCCGAAGTGTTTCGCCAGCGTCACGACGTCGGGCACCACCTCGTCCTTCTCGAAGCCGAACATCGCGCCCAGCTTGCCGAGCCCCGTCTGTTCGTCGTCCACGATGAGGAGCATGTCGCGCTCCTCGCAGTTTTGTTTCAGCTTCTTGAGCCATCCGGGCGGCGGCTCCACCACCCCGCCCGCGCTGAACAGGGGTTCGGTGATGACGGCGGCGGGCTTGCTCGTCGTTTGCGCGTCGATGAGCTCGAAGCTCGTGTCGAGACAGGCGATCTCGCAATCCGGGAATTTCTGGGCGAGCGGGCAGCGGTAGCAGTAGGGCGCGACCATGGCCATGCTGCCGGGCGAGAGCGGCCCGTGTCCGCTGTGCCAGCCCGCGAAGGTGAGCGAGCGCGCCGTGTCGGAGAGTCCGTGGAAGCTGATGTGGGGGCTCGCCACCTCGAAGCCGTCGGTGAATTTGCGGGCGATCGTCACCGCCGCCTCGTTGGCGTCTGCGCCCGAACCCAGAAACAGGCTCTTCTCGAGTGGGGGCGGAAGCAGCGCGCCCAGGCGCTCGGCGAGTATGATTTCCTGATCGTTGAAGAAACTGCTGTGCGCGTGGATCAGCTCATCGCAGCTTTTCTTGATGGCGTCCGTGACGGTGGGGTGGTTGTGCCCGAGGGCGGAGCACATCTGGCCCGAGTTGAAATCGAGGTATTGCTTGCCGTTCACGTCCTCGACGGTGGAACCCTCGCCGCGCACGAAGACGGGGCCCGAGAAAACCGACTTGTCCACCCGCCCGCGAAAGCTGTATTTCTTGGCCGAATCGAGCAGGTCTTTTTCGCTTCGCATGGGAATGCCTCCATGGATCGGCTCAGGAGCCGCTCGTTGCGCTCCGCCCGCCGATGCGGTTTTCCCGGCCGGAGCCGCGCTCCATGAAACGATGAGATATGCTTTAATACTAGCGCATATTCATGGATTCGGATATGGCTTATCATCAAGCCATGAGGCGAAAAGTCTTCCACCGATGCTTCGCCCGTGAACGCACGTGATTGCGCGAGTCATGGGGCGTGACTTCCGGGAGGGTGGTTTCGAATGAACATGGCGGAGTTTTTGGCCCGGGCGGCCAGTGCTTGTGGAGAGCGTCCAGCCATATCTTTGGGCGAGGCGGTTTATTGCACGTATGAGACGCTCGCCTGCAGGGCGGCCTCCATGGCGGGTTATCTAAGGAACGAACTTGGAATGAAGCCCGGGGACCGAGCCGCCATCACCATGAAGAACTGCCCGGCGTTTCTGGAGGTCCTCTACGCCATCTGGCATGCGGGCTGCTGCGCATTGCCCATCAACGCCAAACTTCACCCCAAGGAGATGGCCTTCATCCTCGAAAATGCGGGCGCGCGCTGCTGTTTCGCCACCTCCGATCTCTTGGAAACGGTCGCGCCGCTCGTCGCTGAAATCGAGATGCTCGAAAGCGTGATGGAGGTCGATACCCCCGAATACCGGGCGATTCAGTCCCGAGAAGCCGTTCCCATCGAACCTCAAGCGCCGGATGATTTGGCCTGGCTCTTCTATACGAGCGGCACGACGGGCAGGCCGAAGGGCGCCATGCTCACGCACCGGAACCTCCACAACATGTCCCTGAGCTATTTCGCCGACGTCGATCCGGTTTCAGAGAACGATTGCATCCTGCACGCCGCGCCCTTGTCTCACGGCTCGGGCCTGTACGCGATACCACACGTCTACAAGGGCGCGAACAACGTCGTTCCCGAGAGCGGGGGGTTCGAGCCCCCGGAGATTTTTCGGCTCATCGAGGCCTACCCGGGCCTCGCCATGTTCGCCGCGCCCACGATGGTGACGCGCTCTGGTTCAGAGCGAGGCGATCAAGAACGCGGATACGCGGAACCTCAAGACCATCGCCTATGGCGGCGGGCCGATGTACCTGGAAGACCTTAAAATGGCGATGGAGGCGCTGGGGAACAAGCTCGTTCAGGTATACGGGCAGGGGGAAAGCCCGATGACCATCACGGTCGTCTCCAGAGAGCGGCACGTCGATACGCAGCACCCCCGCTTCGAGGAGCGGCTCGCCTCCGTCGGAGTGCCGCATACCGTGGTCGAGGTGCGCGTTGTGGATGCCGAGGACAACACACTGCCGCCGGGAGAGACCGGCGAGGTGCTCGTGCGCGGCGACGTCGTCATGAAGGGTTACTGGAACAACCCCGAGGCCACGGCGAGTGCGCTCAAGGGCGGGTGGCTTCACACGGGCGACGTGGGCGTAATGGACGAGGACGGATTCCTCACCCTCAAGGATCGCTCCAAGGACCTCATCATCAGCGGCGGCAGCAACATCTATCCCCGCGAGGTGGAGGAAGTGTTGCTCCGCCACGAGGGCGTTCTGGAGGTTTCCGTCATCGGGCGTCCCCACCCTGACTGGGGAGAGGAGGTCATGGCGTTCGTGGTGCGCAAGGATGGGCCAGAGGTGAGCGAGGAAGAGCTCGACGGCTTGTGTCTCGAACACATTGCGCGCTTCAAGCGTCCCCGGGCGTATCGTTTCATTGAGGCCTTGCCCAAGAACAACTACGGGAAAGTTCTCAAGACGGCGCTTCGGGAGATGGTGGAAGGCGATTCCCGCGAGAGCGATGAATGATGAAGCCGGGCGCAGGGCCGGGCGTGGATGAGATGAGATTTTCATGCCTCCGCCGAGCATATACATCGGGCGAGCAGGCGCCTGTGGGCTTGGTTCGTAAGGTTTGTGCTCGAATCGCCACGCGCGGCGAGGACGGCGTATGGATTCACTTGGAGCCCGAAGATCAATTACTCGCGCGCGCGCAAGAGCTGGAGGCCCGCAGTGCGGATAAGGATGAACTTCCGCTATTCGGCGTTCCCTTTGCGGTGAAGGACAACATCGACGTCGCGGGCGTTCCGACGACGGCGGCGTGCCCCGAATACGCCTATACGCCGGATGAGAGCGCTCCCTGCGTGGCGCTTCTGATCGACGCAGGGGCGATTTTCATCGGAAAGACGAACCTGGATCAGTTCGCGCTGGGTCTCGTCGGCGTACGCACGCCCTATGGCGTGGCCCGGAATCCGTTTCACGCGGACTACGTTCCGGGTGGTTCGAGTTCGGGCTCGGCCGTGGCCGTCGCGGCGGGCCTGGTGAGTTTCGCCCTCGGCACGGATACGGCCGGCTCGGGCCGGGTGCCCGCGGGGTTCAACAACATCGTGGGTCTCAAGCCCTCCCGGGGACTGGTGAGCGCGCGGGGCGTGGTTCCCGCCTGCCGCACGCTCGATTGCGTATCGGTCTTCGCTCTCGAGGCTGCGGACGCGCTCTGCGCGCTCGATGCGATGGCCGCGCCCGATGAGGACCCGTACAGCCGCGCGCTTCCGGCGGGAGCTTCCCTGGCGATGACCGACTTGCCGAGGGGACTTCAGGCCGGGGTTCCTCTCCCCGGACAAAGGGATTTCCTGAAAGACGTTGAGGCGCAAATCGCCTATGAGAAAGGGATCGAGCGGGTCGCACAGATGGGCGCTGTTGTACGGGAGGTCGATTTTTCGCCTTTTTTTGAGGCGGCGAAACTCCTCTACGGCGGCCCCTGGATGGCGGAGCGGCTGGCGGCGATTGAGGAATTTATCGGGGCGAAGCCCGAAGCCCTCCATCCCGTAACGAGGGAGTTGATCGCGGGCGCCGCCCGCTACTCGGCGGTCGATGCCTTCCGGGCCTTCTATCGACTGGAGGAATTAAAGCGCGATGTCAGGCAAGCCTGGGAAGGCATTGATTTTATGTTCGTTCCAACGACGCCCACGTCCTACAAGATTGAGGAGGTGAATGCCGACCCTGTGGCTTTGAACGCGAACCTGGGGATGTATACGAATTTTGTGAATTTGCTGGATTTATGCGCCATCGCCGTCCCGAACGGTTTTTATGCGAACGGGCTGCCCATCGGGATGACCCTGCTTGCGCCCGCTTTCAGGGAGGGATTCCTCTGCGCGGTGGCGGAGGAATTTTTATCGGGGGAAGGTTAAGATCGATGAGAATGAAAATGAGAAAATTTTTCGTGGAGGATATCCGATGAAGCGACTGGGTTTTGTAGGCGTGGGAGCGATGGGCGGCCGCATGGTGCCGCATCTCATCAAGGCGGGCCATGAAGTGGGCGTGGTGGACGTCGTCCCGGAATCTGTGGAGCGCGCCGTTTCGCATGGCGCCTTCGAGGCATCCGGCCCTGCGGAACTCGCCTCTACGTGCGAAATCGTACTCACCTCCCTTCCTACGGGAGCCGAGGTGGAAGAGGTATTCATGGGCGAGGGCGGCCTCATGGAAGCAGTCGGTGAGGGCGGCTTGCTGGTCGACCTCTCCACCATCGAGCCCGATCAGAGCCGCAAACTCGCCGCCGAAGCGGAAGAACGCGGCGCCGTGGCGCTCGATGCGCCCGTCTCGGGCGGGGTGATGGGTGCTGAGGCGGCGAGCCTCACCATCATGGTAGGCGGCCCGAAAGAGGCGTTCCAGACGGCGCGGCCCGTTCTGGCGCTGCTGGGGCAAAACATCATCCACGTCGGGGGATACGGCGCGGGGCAGGTAGCGAAACTCTGCAACAACCTCATCGCGGGCGTCACCATGGTGGCGGCGGCGGAGGCGTTCGCCATGGGCAAGGCGTCGGGCGTGGACACCAAGATTCTCCACGAGGTGATCCGCACGAGCAGCGGGGGAAGCTGGGTGATGGAGAAAGACCCGCCGTGCGCCGGCCTCATTGAGGGCGCGCCTTCGAGCAAGGATTTCGAAGCGGGCTTCACGGTGGATTTGATGCTCAAGGATATGTCCCTGGCCGTTTCCGCCCTGATGTCCCTGGGAATTCCGTGCCCTGCCGGCGCGGCGGCGAACCAGGTCTACCGCATGGCTTCGCGCGATGGCCTGGGGGATCTGGATTTCGCCGCTGTGGCGATGCTGACGGGAGCGGCGGAGCGTCCCCGATGAGCGGCGTATTGCAGGAATATGCCTGACGGCGCGAAGCGCGCTGATTGGCTGATCGAAGGAGTAATCTGATGGAAGAGAGCAATCCAGCCCAACTGAGCGCCTTTCGCGCGGCGCAGGCGATACGCGAAGGCGAATTGACATCGGAGGAACTCGTAGGGGCTTGCTTGGCCCGCATTGCGGAATGCGAGGAGCAAATCGGCGCCTGGGAGCACCTGGATGAGGAATTCGCCCTGAGGCAAGCCAGAGAGGCCGACCAAGCCAGAGGGAAAGGGGAGACCCTCGGTCCTCTGCACGGGGTTCCCGTCGGGATCAAGGACATCATCGACACCGCCGATCTTCCGACCGAGAACGGTTCCATACTTCACGCGGGCCGCCGGCCCACCGAGGACGCCGCCGTCGTATCCCTGCTGAAAAGCGCGGGCGCCGTCATCATGGGCAAGACGGTAACGACGGAGTTCGCCGTCTATCACCCCGGCAAAACGAAGAACCCCCACGATCCGAACCGCACGCCCGGCGGTTCGTCGAGCGGTTCCGCCGCCGCCGTCGCCTCCCACATGGTTCCCGTGGCGGTGGGGAGCCAGACGAACGGGTCGACCATCAGGCCCGCCTCGTTCTGCGGGATATGCGGGTTCAAGCCCACGCACGGCTCGATTTCGCGCTACGGCATGCTGCCGCAGTCGAGGCCGATAGACCACGTGGGCCTTTTTGCGCGCACGGTCGAGGATCTCGCCTTCCTGGGGGATCAGGTGATGGTATTCGATGCGCACGACCCCGATATGCGGCCGCACGCGGCTCCGAGACTGCTGGAAGTCGCCGCCTCCGAGCCTCCGGTCGCACCGCGTTTCGCGTTCGTGAAAACGCCCGTCTGGGATCAGGCCGAAGAGGACGCGCATGCGGCCTTCGAAGGATTGGCCGAGCGGCTGGGCGAAGAGGTCGTGGAGGAGGTTGAACTCCCCGACCCCTTTAACAGCGCGATCGAGTGGCACCAGGTCATCCTGGAATCGAACCTCGCGCGGAACTTCGAGACGGAATACGAGCGCGGAAAAGACCAGTTGAGCGACCTTTTGCGCCTGATGATGGAGCGCGGCAAGAAGTTTCTCGCGGTAGACTACACCCGGGCGGTGGAGAAGGTGCCCGTACTGAACGGTTTGCTGGGAGAGATGTTCGCACGCTACGACGCCCTGCTCACACCACCTGCGCCGGGCCAGGCGCCGCTCGGGCTGGGCGCGACGGGCAATCCCGTTTTCTGCACCATCTGGACCTTGTGCGGAACGCCGGCCGTCACGCTTCCCCTGCTGGAGGGCGCGGACGGGATGCCGCTCGGCGTGCAACTCGTAGGCTCCAAGGGAGACGACGCCAGGCTGCTCCGGACGGCGAGGTGGCTCGAATCCCGTCTCGGCGGGTAATCTGCGAGGATGCAAACAGCATCAGGAGTCCATGCAGGCTTTCGCGATTGCGCCGGAGACTCCGGCCCGCGTCTTGTTTCGTATCCATCAATTACCAATAGGGAGGCTTAGACGATGAGCCGATCCGTCGCCTTTATCGGAACCGGCATCATGGGCAAGCCCATGGTGTTGAACTTGCTGAAAGCAGGGCATTCGGTGGCCGTCCACAACCGCAGCAGGCCACCTCTGGAAGAATTGGGAGAGGCGGGCGCCGTCGTTTGCGGGTCCGCATCGGAAACGGCTTCCAGGGCCGAAGTCATCATCACCTGCCTCCCCGATTCCCCCGACGTCGAGCTTGTCGCCCTGGGCGAGGGAGGCGTCATCGAAGGAGCCAGTGAAGGCTCTCTCTACATCGACATGAGCACCATCGCTCCGGGCGTCTCCAAGAAGGTGGCGGGGGTTTTGGGGGATAAGGGCGTGCGCATGCTCGACGCTCCCGTGAGCGGGGGCGACGTGGGCGCCAGGGAGGGCACGCTCTCCATCATGGTGGGCGGTGCTGCGGCGGATTTCGAGGATGCGCTCCCCGTCTTCGAAGCGATGGGGAAGACCATCGTCCACGTGGGCGAGAACGTGGGCGACGGCGGGTACGTGAAGATCGCGAATCAGATCATGGTGGGTCTGCACATCGCCGCGATGAGCGAGGCCCTGGTGCTGGGCTCGAAAGCGGGAGTGAATCCCGAAAAAATGATTGCAGCCCTATCAGGCGGCCTTGCGCAATCCCGTGTGCTGGAGTTGCGCGGGCCGAACCTGGTGAAGGGCGAATACCCGCCGGGCTTCCGGATTCGCCTGCACCGGAAAGACTTGCGACTCGCGATGGAGGCGGGAGCGGAACTGGGCGTGGCGATACCAGCGGCCGGGCAGCTCTATCAGATGTTCACGGCGCTTCTGGCGGCGGACCGCGGGGAGTTGGACCACAGCGGCTTCGCCACCCTCATCGAGGACCTCGCCGGACATAGGGTCTGCGATACGGACTAGCTTTACGGGACTGTTGGAAAAGCTCTTGTGGATAGGTCGGGATTCTATCGTAGGGGCGGCCCCCCGTGGCCGCCCGATTTCACGGAGGCCTCCTCCACGTGGGAGAATACGCAGGTTCTACCCTGCACCATGAATAGTGACCGTAGGAGTTGTTCGAGAACGGCCCCTACAAGATTGGCAGACCGGCGCGGGTGTCGGACAGGCACGGGGGCCTGTCCCTACGGACCTCCCACCCCTGTTGGTTCCATTCGCAAAATCTCGAAATCAGGGCCTTTTCCAACAATCCCTTTAAGCGACGATCTCCGGATCGCCGTCGCCTATCCAGCCGATGGCCGTCATCGAGACTTCCGTGCCCGCTACGGGCGAGGTCTCGGGAATCTGAATGGCGGTGAAGGCCGGCCTCCGTTTCGGGAAGTATTTCCTGAACAAGGGCTCGAGCGCCGAGAGGTGGGAGATGTTCTTGAGGAACAGCGTCAGGTGCGTCACCCGGCTCATGTCCGAGTCTGCGGCCTTCATCGCGCTTTCCATGCGATCCAGAATCGCAAGCCCCTGTAAAACGGCGTTTCTCGTGGCCGGAGAAGACGCTTTCGGCAGTTTCCGGCGGAGCGCTCCCTTGAGCTCGCTCCTTTTGCTGATCGGCTCGCCGTCCCCGTTCAGGCCGACCAGGTTCGAGAGGAACAACACGCCGCCCGCCGCGACGCCCAGGCTCATCTGGGCGCCTGCTCCATCCTCACCGCGTATCACCTCGCGCTTGATCTTGCTTTTATCCATCAGCGCCGTCGGTTCGATTTCGATCTTCTCCCCCTTGTGGCCGACTTCCGCCACCTGCATCACCGTGAGGGCGGGCGGGTCTTTCGGGAAGAACCGCTCGTGAACCCGGTGGAAGGTGGGGAAATCGCGCATGTCCCCGAGATAGACGGTCAGGTTCAGGATGTTTTCGAGAGACGACCCCGAGCCTTCCAGATGTTTGCGGATCAGATCGTAGACGAACCATGTCTGCGCGGCGATGGGGCCGTTCCTGCTGTCCTCATGGCTCTGGCCGACGGAGAGGAATCTCCCCCTCTTGGGGATGTCGGGATAGTTGCGGATTAGGGGGGAGCCGGGTTTCGAGGTATCCGTCGGAATCTGCCCGGCGACGAAAAGGTACGGCCCCGCGCCCACGACGTGGGAGAAATGGGCCGCGGCCGAATGCGCCTTCGAGCCTTCGTGCGCCATTCTTTTCCCCAGCGTTTTCGCGGCTTCGGGATTAAGAGCGATGGCGTCGATGTTGAAGCGCACGGTACGCTCCGGATCGAACGCGCCCATGCCTACGGCGGTGCTCGGCGTCGGGTCTTTCGGTTCATAGTGGCGCCGGATGCTGTCGAATACCGGGAAAAAGCGCTTGTCGAGTTGATAGAGATGGAATCTGAGCAGGTTCTCCAGCCCTCCGCCATGCGCTTCGAGCGTTTCTCCCACGCCTTCGTAGGTGGCGATGGCTTGCGCGCCGATGGGCGCTTCTATCCTGTCGACCCAGGGGTAGTTCTTCGTCCGCGCAGGCCCCTTTTCTCCGATTTCGGCGTACCTGGTGCAGATGTTCCCCGTACCCGGGCGCATCCCCATCCGCCCGCTGAAGAACAGGAAAGGCCCACCCGAAACGCACCGGGGCCACTTCGCGTGGTCTGAGAAGAATTTTCTGGACATTTACGCCTCGATGAAGGATGGGGGTTGAAACGCCGTGATTTCGGGAAGCTCTTCCTCGTAGCGCTCCATCTCCACCAGCGCGCTGTGCGCGCTGGGGCCCTGGCCGAGGCTCGAGGTTCCCTTGTCGGGCGTCAGGACGTTGGGGTTTCCGTGCTTGTCGAGCGCGCCGATTCTCCCCGGTTCCTGCGGGTCGTACCACGCGCCCGTTGAGAGCTGGATGACGCCCGGGAGCAGCCCCTCGGTGATGACGGCGCCCGCGAGAATCGCGCCGCGCTCGTTGAAGATTCGGACGACGTCTCCGCCTGCGATTCCTCTGGCTGCGGCGTCATCGGGGTGGATCCACACCGGCTCCCTGCCTTGAATCTTGCTCTTGACGCTGGTGGCTCCGCTGTCCATCTGGCCGTGGAGCCTCGTGCGCGGCTGGTTCGAGATCAGGTGCAGCGGGAATTTCTCCGCCAGTCCGCTCCCAGCCACTCTACGGGTTCGAGCCAGGCGGGGTGGGGCGGGCAATCGGCGTACCCGAAGCTCTCGATGCGCTCGGAGAATATCTCGATTTTCCCCGAGGGCGTCTTGAGAGGATTTTTCTCCGGGTCTTCCCTGTAATCGGCCAGGTAGACGTGCGGCGTCTCCGGCGGGGCGACTTCGGTGTGGCCCGTTTCCCAGAAATGCTCGAACGTGTCGAGAACCACGCCCTGGGCGGCGGCCTTCTGGCGCGCCTCTTCGTAGATGTGTCTCAGCCATTCCATTTCTTCGCGGTCTTCGGTGAATGCGCTCTTAAAGCCGAGGCGTTCGGCCAAGTCGGCGAAAATGACGAAATCGTGCCGGGCATCGCCCACCGGCTCGATCACCTTGTGCATGGCGAGGATGAAGCGATCCCTCGAACTCGATCCGATGTCGTTGCGCTCGAGCGTCGTGGTGGCGGGCAGCACGATGTCCGCATGGCGCGCGGTGGACGTCCACCAGGGGTCGTGGACGACGATGGTTTCCGGACGCCGCCATGCCTTCACCAGCCGGTTCAAATCCTGGTGGTGGTGGAAGGGATTGCCGCCGCACCAGTACACCATGCGGATGTCCGGGTAGGTGCGGCGCTCGCCGTTGAAGTCGTATTCCTCGCCCGGTGAGAGCAACATGTCCGCGATGCGGGCGACGGGAATGAAGCTGCCGGTCGGGTTTTTCCCGAACCCCATTCTGACGGAAGGGATGTTCTCGCGCGGCTCGCCGCGTCCGCCCATGCTCCCGTAGCCGAAGCCGAAGCCGCCGCCGGGCAGGCCGATTTGACCGAGCATGGCGGCGAGCGTGATGGTCATCCAGAACGTCTGCTCGCCGTGGTCCCCGCGCTGGAGCGACCAGTTCGTGTTGAGCATGGTTCGCGCGCCCGCCATGCGCCGGGCGAGGGTTCGGATGACGTCCGCCCCGATTCCCGTGATGGGGGCCGCCCAGTCCGCGTTCCTGGGCCGGCCGTCGGTTTCGCCCGTCAGATAGGCTTCGAACTTCTCGAAACCCACGCAATAGCGCGCGAGGAAATCCGTATCGTGCAGGTTCTCCTCCCGAAGCGTATGGGCGAGGCCGAGCATGAGCGCCACGTCCGTATTCGGGCGCACGGCGAGCCACTGCGCGTCCAGGAAATCTGGCGCATCGTCTTTCAGGGGGCTTACGTTCACGAATTCCACCCCGTTCGCCTTCGCCCTTTCGAGCCATAGCTCCAGGGAGTGTTCTCCCGCGCCGCCGGCGGCCACCTGCGCGTTCTTGACAGGAACGCCGCCGAACATGACGAACAGCCCTGAGTCTTGCGCGATGCTGTCCCACGTCGTGATGTGGCCCGAGCAGGCGACGTAGTCTCCCAGGACGTGTGGAAGGATGACGTACCCGGCGGCGATGCTGTAGGTGGTCACCTGATCCGTGAAGCCGCCGTAGCAGTTGAAGAATCTCTTCAGCAGCGTGTTCGCATGGTGGAAGCGGCCCGCGCTCGCCCAGCCGTATGAGCCCGCGAAGATGGACTCGTTGCCGTATTCGGTTTTGACGCGCATGACTTCGTCGGCGACCATTCCGAGGGCCGTCTCCCAGGAGACGGGCACGAAGGGTTCGCCGCCGCGTCCTTCGGAGTTATTTCCGGGGCCGCCTTCGAGCCAGCCCGCTCGGATCATGGGTTGGGAGATGCGTGTTTCGTCGTATATGGCGTCCTGGATCGATTCCAGGATGGGCGAGGGCGCCGGGTCCTTGGCGAACGGCTCGAAACCCACCATGCGGCCATCGCGCACGTGCGCCCGGAACGCCCCCCAATGTGAGCTGTGGTGACGTTTTTCGATTCCTTCTTGCCCGCCGGGCATCAGATGACTTCCTCCACGTATCCGGGTCGGACTCATGATTTGGCGTGCATTCTGCGCAGTATATCACGTGTGGGAACCAAGTCCCCCCGTCCCGGCGTTTCGCGCGCCATAAAGCGGTGACGGGGTGATTTTAAGGCGAGAATATGCCATTGTTCCACCTTCCGGGTTCAATTTTTTCTCATCTGGAGAACCTCATGGATCTGCTCACGCGAATGGCCGGTGAAATCGGGCAATTGCTGAAGGATAGGGAACAAACGGTCGCCGTTGCGGAAACCTCCGCAGGCGGCCTGGTCTCCTCCGCTCTTCTCGCCGTTCCGGGGGCTTCGGCCTACTACATGGGCGGCGGCGTGCTCTACACGTATGATTCGAGAAGCATCCTGCTCGGGCTGCCCGAAAGCGCCTTCGAGGGAATGCGTCCGAGCACGGAGCCCTACGCGGCGAAGCTGGCAGCGGCGATAAAGGAGAGACTGGGGGCCACATGGGGCCTCTCCGAAACGGGGGCGGCGGGCCCTTCGGGGAACAGATACGGGGATGCGCCCGGGCATTCGTGCATGGCCGTATCCGGCCCGGCGGATAAGGTGATGACGCCGAGACGGGCAGCGCCGTAAAGCGAAGTATGTGGGCCTTCACGGAAGCGACGCTTGGCCTGGAGGCAACGAGAAAAACGGAACAAATCAAAGTTCGGGGAGTGACCCTCCGTTACGTTCGGTTATTGGGGCGAAACACGTCAAGTCCTGTGCAATCTAGGCCGGGATCGATCGTAATCTGGGTTCGGACCTTCTCCGATCCTTCTTTCGCGGTTTTTCAAGCGTGTCATGACGTTGACGAGCTCTGATGTTGAGACACGGCGATGCCGAACACGATTACAACGATCCAGCTAACCATGAGGCCGATAGCAATGCCAATGAAGCCGCGTAATTCTGATCTTGACCGATACGGAAGCCAACTAAACCGAAACGGAAATGCTCAAAATTGGTTTGCACCGAGGGATCTGGCAAGAAATTCATTCATCTTCCGCCCTTTCATTCATTGACTAACTCTCTTGTGATTTTTGTGGGGGTTCGTATATTAAATATTATGCTTAGTCAAGAAGTGATTCCCCCAAAACTAACCATATGGAGATGATGCGATATGTTTCGTGCTCTGGTTTTAGAAGAAGCGGACGGGAAGGTCAGCTCGTCGATTCAGGAGCTTGACGAGGCGAGCCTGCCGGACGGCGACGTGACGGTTGCGATCGATTATTCGACGCTCAACTACAAGGACGGGATGATCCTGGGCGGCATCGGGCGGCTGGTGCGGAATTATCCCCACGTCGGCGGCATCGACTTCGCGGGGACTGTCGAGGAGAGCGCGCACCCCGATTACCGCGCAGGCGACAAGGTGATTCTCACCGGCTGGCGGGTCGGCGAGGCGCACTGGGGGGGATATTCCCAAAAGGCGCGCGTGAAGGGGGACTGGCTGGTGCATCTGCCATCAACTCTCTCCACGAGACAGGCGATGGCGCTCGGCACGGCCGGCTTCACGGCCATGCTCTCCGTTCAGGCGCTGGAAGACCACGACATGGGCGTGGATGACGGGGAAGTGCTCGTCACGGGCGCCGCCGGTGGAGTAGGTTCCGTCGCCGTGGCCGTTCTCGCGAACCTGGGTTATTCCGTCGCCGCGTCGACGGGAAGGGAGGAGACCCACGAGTATCTCGGCTCACTCGGCGCTTCGAATATCATCGCCCGCAGCGAACTGGCCGAGCCCACCAAGCGGCCGCTCGATAGCGAGCGCTGGGCGGGGTGCATCGACTCGGTGGGCGGCACGACGCTTGCGCGCCTGCTCACGCAGATGAAACACCAAAGCTCGGTGGCGGCGGTGGGTCTGGCCGGCGGGAGCGCGCTAGAGACGACGGTGATTCCTTTTCTCCTGCGGGGCGTGAATCTGCTGGGCATCGATTCCGTCATGTGCCCCCATGAGCCTCGCAAGAAGGCGTGGGCGCGGCTCGCGGAGGAGATGCCGCAGGAGAAACTCGAATCCATGATCACCGAAGCGGCGTTGTCCGATCTGCCCGGTCTGGGCGGCGATATCCTGAAAGGGCGGGTGCGTGGCCGCGTGGTCGTGGACGTGAACGCCTAGGCGTTTCTTTTTTTCGTCAACTCGCGGTCTAAGGCCGCAGCGAATTTTTTGCGATCCGCAGTGGCCATGGGCGGCGGGCCGCCCTGGACGAGGCCGCCCGAGCGCATCTCCATCATGAAGTTTCTTAAAGACAGTCGCTCGCCCACGTTTTCCTCGGTGTAGACCTCGCCACGCGGGTCGATGGCCAGCGCGCCTTTCTCCACCGCCTTCGCCGCGAAGGGAACGTCCGCCGTGATGACGAAATCGCCCGCGCTCAGGTTCTCGACGATGTACTCATCGGCAACGTCCGCCCCGCCTGGAACCTGAATCATCGAGACGCATGGGATGTCCGGCGTCCTGAGCTTCATGTTCGCCACCAGCACGGTGGGTATGTCGAGGCGCTCGGCGGTCTTGTAAAGAATCTCCTTGACCTCTTGCGGACATGCGTCCGCATCCACCCAGATTTTCATGCGCTTTCCCCTTCACCGCCCTTAAGTCCGGCGGCTCCTTTATAGTATGATGCTTTTCATTCGAGATGCCCAATATGCGATGCGCAAGAGGCGAACGTTCGCGTGACGAGGGGAGGGGAGATGGCGGAACCGCGAGAGGCTCAAGAGAAAACGGCGGCGCGGATCGGCGAGATGGCTCTGACCATCTTCGGCGTGCCTCAGGATGAACTGGGCCTCAGGACGGCGGATGACTGCGCGCGGATGATGCAGATTCTCTCCGACACGCCCGTGGAGTCTACGAATGAGCCGTTTATTCCTAAGCTGAAAGAACAAGATGCCGATGAGGGCGTGGTATGAGCGAGCACTGGCGGCTCTCTTTGAGCGAGGGCTTGAGCAGGATGGAGGAGGACGCCCTTACGGCGGAGGAGTGGGTGCGTTCCTTGCTGTCGCGCATCGACGCTTGCGAAGAGCAGGTGAAGGCCTGGGTGCAGGTGGACGCGCAGGGCGCTCTCAAGGCGGCGAAGGCGGTGGACGACGCCAGAAGCGCGGGGGAGGAACTGGGTCCTCTGGCGGGCGCGCCGTATGCCGCCAAGGATATTTTCGCCATACGAGGTCTCAAGCTCGAAGCCGGAGCGCATATCTTCGAGGGACGAACCGCCTCCGAGGACGCCGCCTGCGTGGCGCGTCTTCGGAGTGCGGGCGCAATCGCCCTCGGCAAGACGGTGACGACGCCCTTCGCGCAGGGGGACCCCTCCATCGCCCGCAATCCCTGGAACGTCGAGCGAAGCCCGGGCGGGTCGAGCAGCGGTTCGGCCGCCGCCGTGGGGGCGGGCATGGTTCCCGCCGCGTTCGGCAGCCAGACGACGGGCTCCACGCTTCGCCCCGCCGCGTATTGCGGCGTGCCGGGTCTCAAGCCTACTTATGGGCGCATTCCCAGGACGGGCGTCATCGACGTATCGTGGAACTTCGATCACGCAGGCGTCATCGCGCGCACGGTCGAGGACATCGCGAGGGTGCTGGCGGTGGCGGCGGGTCCCGACGGCGCGGATCACGGCGCCGTGGACGCCCCGCCTCCAAGCGCGTACGTTACGCCCCGGAAACCGGAGAAAATCGCGTACTTCAAGCACCTGCTCGCGCTGGCCGGCGAGGAAGTCGCCGAGTGGACCGAGGGGGCGGTGGAACGGATAAGAGCGAAAGGGGTCGCCGTCCACGAAATAGAGCTTCCGATGAGCATGGATGAGATAAACGCGGCGCATTTCATCGCCCGCTGCGTGGATTCCGCCGCTTGCCACCAGGAATTGTACGATGCCCACAAGGACGAACTCCCGCCTTACGTGCGCAGGAGCATGACGATCGGATTCATGGCGCCCGCGGTCCATTACGTGAAGGCGTTGCGCGTGCGTACCGCATTCATGCGGAAGATGGACGATCTGATGGAGCGCTACGATCTGTTCGCCCTGCCGAGTTTCGACTCGGGGCCGCCGCCGTGGGAGGAGTCCACGGGCTCGCCCGCCTTTTTGCAGCCGCTCACTTTTTCGGGACAGCCGGCGATTACACTTCCCCTGGGGCGCGGGGATATGAATCTCCCCTTGGGCATCCAGTTCGGCGCGATGCGCTTGGGCGAGGAAAAGCTGCTGGCGGCGGCGAGGTGGTTCGAGGAGGAGATGGACTGGCGGGCGGCGTTTCCCGAATTTTAGGACGGCATACGTTTTCGAGTTCTTGACATAGAGGGGCCTTGAAATGAACGAGACGGGACTTGAAACTGCGGTGGAAGAAACTACGGATGAGGTGAAGCTCAAGATCATCGACGCGGACATCCACCCGCGCATGAACGGTATGCACCAGCTTCATCCGTATCTCTCGGAATCGTGGCGCAAGCGCATGGGCGTGGCGCCGCTCAGTTCCGCCAAGGACCCGAACACCGCGCGAAACGTCTTTTCGATACCCAAGCGCTGGTATTACCACCCCCACGGCGCCGAGCGCCCCGACGCCCTGCCGCCCGACGGCGGGAGACCGGGTTCCAACCTCGACATGCTGCGCTCCCACCATCTGGACAAATACGGGGTCGACGCCGGCGTTCTCATCGCGGGCGACCTGTTCGGCATCGGCGGGCTGCCGGACGCCGACATGGCGGCCGCCTTCATCGCGGCGAACAACGACTGGCTGCTGCACGAGTGGTGCGAGCCGGAACCCCGCCTCAAGCTCGCCATGCACGTCGGCCCGCGAGACCCCGTGCTCGCCGCTAAGGAAATCGAGCGGGTCGGCGCGCATCCCGCCGTGGTGCAGGTGCAGATACCGCAGATGGACGTTCTGATGGGGAACCGCCATTACTATCCCATCTACGAAGCCGCCGAGGCCTTGGGCCTGCCCATCGGGATGCACGGCGCGGGCGAGGCGGCGGGCGTGAACACGCCCATGAACCCCACGGGAATACCCGCCTACTACATCGAGGTGCACACGGGCGCGGTGACCATCGCGCAGGCCCAGGTCATCAGCCTGGTGTGCGAGGGCGTGTTCGTTCGTTTCCCGAAACTCAAGGTCGTCTTTCAGGAGATGGGCTACGCCTGGCTGCCGAGCATCATGTGGCGCTTCGATCAGGAATGGCGCTCACTTCGCGCGGAAGTCCCCTGGCTGGAGCGTCCGCCGAGCGAATACATCGTCGACCACGTCCGGCTGACCACGCAGCCCATCGCCGAGCCGCCCACGAACGAGGATCACCGCCAGATTCTGAGGATGGCCAAGGCGGAGAAGACGCTGCTGTTCGCCTCCGATTATCCGCATTGGGATTTCGACAACCCCCGGCAGGTTTTTCAGGAAGTCTCCGACGAGATGAGACGCCGCATCTACCATGAAAGCGCCGAGGAACTCTACGGCCACAAGCTCTGAGCGGGAGATCGTAATAGGGCAGTTGATAAGGTCCTGATTCCGTGATTTGGCAAATGGAACCAACCGGGGAGGAAGGTCCGTAGGGACAGGTCGCGACCTGTCCCTACAAGAGGCGGTTCGATTTTGTTCGTCATTCCGGCGAAAGCCGGAATCCATTTGTCTTGCCTTTGTTTTTTGTCAGATTCTCGCCAATGACGGGGAGATGAGCAGCCCGCGTATTGTCATTCTGCTTTAGAATGGATTCCGGCTTTCGCCGGAATGACGGCGGTGGTGAAAACCGAGCGGGAAAGGGTTTTCAACAGTTCCTATGGGCGAGGACAGCCCGCATCAAACATCGATGCGGAATTTCTGGACGGCCTCCTCGTTCACTTCCACGCCCAGACCGGGGCCTTCGGGCACCTTGACGACCCCGCCTTCGGCCTCGAAGCCGGTAACGATATCCTCATCATGCCAGGCGGGAGCTTTTCCTGATTCGTTGTAGACGATAGCGGGAGTCGAGGCGAAAAGGTGCGCGCAGGCGGCGTCGTTCAGCGCGCTGTGGATCACGCTGCCGCAGATGCCCTCGATGCCGTGAATCTCGATGAGGGCGGCGGCCTTTTTCGCATGAAGCAGCCCGCCCTCGCGGTTGACTTTGAGGTTCACGATGTCGGCGGCGCGCCTGCGGGCGATTTCGGCCAGGTAATCGGGCCGGAACGACTCGTCCGCGCAGATGGGAATGCGCGTGTTCTTGTTGACGAACTCCAGGCCGTCCAGGTCGTTGCCGGGCACGGGCTGCTCGACCATGGTGACCCCGAACTCCTCGATGCGCGCGCACATCTGCACGGCGAGCTTGGGCGTCCAGCTCATGTTCGCGTCGACGACGATGTGCGCCGCATCCCCGGCCGCCTCCCGGGCCGCCGCCACGCGGGCGACGCTCGTCTTCGTGTCGCGGTTCATCTTCACCTTGAACGAGGTGATTCCCAGGGTCATGGATTCCGCCGCGAGCTCTGCGGTTCTTTCGGGCGATTCGAGCGGCAGGATGTCGAAGGCGGGCATCTCGTCCCTGATTTTTCCGCCCAGCAGGTCGTAGACCGGGCAGCCCAGCATGCGCCCCAATAGATCGTGAACGGCGCAGTCGATAGCCGCTTTGGGCGAATAGTGGAACGGGATGGCCTTTTCCATCCTGTGGACGATGAGTTCCCTGTCGAAGGGGCTGCAGTCGGCGACCGCGGGAACGAGGTATTCATTGAGTATCTGGTAGGCGCTCTTGAGCGTCTCCCCGGTCGGAAACGAACGCAGCGGGGCCCCTCCCCACCCGGAGACGCCCTCGCAGGTGATTTTGACGACGATGTCTTCTGAGTGCGTCGCGGTGCGCGTGGCGCTCTTGTAGGGATGGTTGAGCGGGATGGCGACGGGGAAGAGTTCTATTCTCTCGATTTTTCTCATTCGTTCTCTCGGCTCCTGTGGCGGGGAATCACACGTGCAGCATCACCAGGTCTTTTTCGAGCGTTACCTCATACGTCTCGATGGAGGGGTCTTCTTCCGCCTCGAGCGTGACCTCGTAGGTCTTGACGCGCATCCTGTGGGGGTTGAATACGGAACGCCCGTTCGTGATGTCGAATTCCCAGCAATGCCAGGGGCACACGAGAACCTGCTCGTCCATCACGTATTCATACGAATGCGGCCTGGAGGACTTCATCGTCCCCTTGACCTTGCCGAGACAAAGCGGCGCGCCCTGGTGCGGGCAGGAATTCCTGACCGCATACAGGGAATTCTTGATGTTGAACACGCCGATGGAGCGGCCTTCGACATCGACTATCTTCCGCGCGCCGGGGGGCAGTTCCGATATCTTGCACACCAGGTGTTTCGCCATGCGCGATTCGCCCCGCCCTAGTTTTCCGCCGCCGCGGCCGCCGCTTTTTCCCTCAACATCTCCTCTAGCTTCGGCATGGCCCGCACCGACGCGTAGCGCGCGTGCTGGCCGCTCTGCGTGGAGAGGCTCCGCTTCGAACCTTTCGGGACGTGGATGATGGAGCCGGGACCCGCCTGTTGCCGCTCGTCGTCCACCTGGGCGTCGATGATTCCCTTGATGACGTAGACGAATTGTTCGTGCGCGTTCTCGGTGGTCTGATCCTCGAAACCCTCGGGGATCTCGCCATACCCGAACGCGAGGCGCTCGCCCTCGATCCACACGGTATGGCGTCCCGAGCATGCGGGAGCGTCCAGGGAGGGGAGTATCGGGTAATAGGAGTTGTTCAGGCCCTCGACGATGATCTGCGCCTTGGCGGCGTCTTTTTCGAAGCTTTCGGTGGAGCCGTCCTCGTACATTTCGTTGATCTCATCGACGCTGGGCGCCTTGTCCGGCACGACCTGGTCTCTATCGAGGCCCACGACCGTCCAGGAGCGGTCCTTCACGTAGAGATATTCCATGTCGCCGTCTTCGGTGGCGATCATCTGGTGCTGGGCGAAAGCGGGCACGTGAACGAAGGTGCCCGGCGTGACGACCCGCCTGTCCTGTCCGACGAGCGCATTGATTTTCCCGCTGACCGGGAAAATCATGAGTTCGTTGGGGTGGTAATGAATCTGGGAACCCGTGCCGGCCACCTTGCTGACCCGGCAGAAATACATGTATTCCCCCTCCACGATGGCGCCCTGGCCGGAGGAGAGGTGAGGTGAGAGGGCTTTTTTCTCGATTCCTTCGAAACGATGAAACGGCATCCGATGAACTCCTTATTTTGACGGAATTACCCGTACCGAAATTTTGGTGAATCACCACGATTCGAAAAATTTTGTTATCAGGTTTGTTGAACCCAAGGCGCGAATGTTACCCTTTCCCGTCGCATCTGACAATTTATGTTCGACAAAAAAAAAGAGGCGCTCTCCAGCATTTCATTGGCGATGAGTGTAAACGAGGATTTTGCACGGCATACATCTAACTGAATGGGGGTTGTTATGGCGGATGAAAAGGTTCGGTTGGCGTCCATCGGCCTGGCCAACTGGGGAACCACCCTGGCGAACGCCGCGAAAAGGGCGGGAAACGTGGAGATTACCCGGTGTTTCACGAGAACCGAATCGGCGCGCGAGGAGTTTGCGGAGAAATTCGGGTGCCGCCCGGCGGCGTCTTACGATGAAGTGCTGAAGGACAGCGAGGTGGAGGGGATTCTCATCGCCACGCCCCATTCCACGCATACGGACCTGATCACGCAGGCCGCATCGGCCGGCAAGCACGTCTTCGTCGAAAAACCGCTCACCCTGACGGTGGCGGATGCGGACAAGTGCATCGAAGCTACGGAAAAGGCGGGCGTCACGCTCCTTATCGGACACCACAGGAGGCGGCAGGGCGCGAACCGAAAGATTCGCGGGATGATAGACGAGGGCGCACTCGGGATGATCCACGCCCTGGAGGCGAACCTCTCCAACCCCAACGGCCAGAACCCGAGAAGCGGCTGGCGAAACGACCCGGCGGAATGCCCGGCGGGGGGAATGACGGGACTCGGCGTCCACATGGTGGACAACCTCCAGTACCTCGCAGGCCCGGCGAAGCGGGTGAGCGCGTTCAGTAAACAACTGTACGCCGCGGGCAACCTCGATGACGTGACGAACATCGTCCTCGAATACGAAAGCGGCCCGCTCGGCTACATCACCACCTGCTACGTCACGCCCAAGCAATGCACGACATCGGCCCACGGCACCGAAGCCTCCGCATGGAGCGAGGACGAGGGAGAGCGGCTCTATCTCCAGAAAAAAGACGAAACCCAAAGGAGCGAGCTTTCCGTGGACGGCGGCGATGCGCTCGCCGAAGAAATACAGGAATTCGGCAAGTGCATCCGGGGCGAGGCCGCGCCCGAAACGGACGGAAGAGCGGCGCGTGAAGTCGTGGCCGTTCTGGAGTCGATCGTCGAGAGTGCGAAGAGCGGGCGCGTGGTCGAGGTTTCGGAGATCAGGGGGCATTGAGCGTGAGTGGAGCGGACGTCCGGGAAATCGGGGGCTTGGGAGTAGCCCCCGGCGCGTATGAATACATGAGAATTCCGGTGGCGCGGATGCTCACCGGCGCCGAGACGGGTCTGCCCCTTCACTGCGTGATAGGGGCGAAGGCCGGCCCCACCCTCTCCGTTCTCGCATGCGTCCACGGGGACGAGCCGCAGCCGATTCGCGCGTTTCAGAACGTCCTGGCGCAAATCGACCGCGCGCAGTTGAGCGGCGCTCTTCTTCTCGTTCCGGTGGCGAATCCTTTCGCCTTTTCGAATTTCTCGCGTCAATCCCCGGATCAGCACGAGCAGACGAACCTCTGGGGGGCGTTTCCGGGTTCCGCCAGGGGGACGCTCACGCAGCGCTATGCGCACAAGATTCGTGAAACCCTGATCGAGCGCGCGGATTATCTCGTGGAGTTCCACTCGGGCGGCGCGGCCGGGAGAATCCAGAGGCGCGTCGATACGGACCCGGGCATAGATGGCGCGGTCGGCGAGAAATCGCGCGGGATGGCTATCGCCTTCGCGAGCGGGGGCGCAGGCTTGGTGCATGGCGTGCCTTTCAGCAAATCGAGCGCTTCGGGCCATGCGCTCACGCAGGGGATACCCGCCGTGAGCGTGGAGATAGGCGGCGCTTATCTGCCCGAATGCGAGGAGAACCTCTACCGCGCTGACATGGAGAAAGGTTTTTTGAACCTCCTCGTTCACCTCGGGATGCTGCCGGGAGAGGAGAAGAGATTGAGGGTCACCTATTTCGATTTCGCCCACCGCGCCGAGGCCAACCCGTCGAACGGCGGGTACCTCGTCTCGCGCAAAACGCACTTCGCGGACCTGGGCGCGAAGGTGAGCGAAGGGGAGCTTCTGGGGGAAATGCTGGACCCGTACAGTCTCGAAGTGGTGGAGGAGCTCCGCAGTCCGGCCGATGGCGTGCTCTTCTTCAGCAGGTGCAGCGGGCCGTTCGAGGTGGGCAACAAGGGGTTCGCCGTCGCCACCGAATATCGCGAAATATAATAACGCGTGGAAGCGTAGAATGAATCCATGAATCCTTGAACAATCGATTGGAGGAAACGAAAGACAATGCCTTTTTACGATCCCAAGACGATGGAGCAGAAACTGGCGGGGGCGAGCTACAGCACCTCCGAGGGCGTGTGGGTGGACGGCGATCGCGTCATCTTCGGCGTCATCAACAAGCCCGCGGGCACGGGCAGCAGGCCGCACCGCCACCCCAACGAGCAGTTCATCTTCGTGCAGCAGGGCAGCCTGCAGGCGATGATCGACGGCGAGCGCAAGACGGTCGGCAAGGGGGGCATCATCCACATACCGGCCAATTCGCTCCACAGCATGGTGGCCACCGACGATGAGGACGTCGTCTTCATCGTGGCGAAGGATACGACCTGGCAGATCGAGGGGGTCGCCGAGGATGATACGACCTACGGCGCCTATATCGGCGAAGGGGCGGACGAGAGCGTGGCCGCGCGGTTTCGGGATATTGCCGATCAAGGCCCTGAATAAAGCGGTAATCGGCCCGGGTGGACGAAAGCGTCGTGAAGTGATGATCGCGGGTGAAATTCCATGATCCGAAAACGAGAAAATCTTTGCCCGATGATTTTGACTTGGGAAAGCAATTTTGCAAGAATGGCCGCAAATCGGAATGCACCCGCAATGAATCATCCAGAGTAGATGGATAATTCCACGGCTTCGGCCGTGGACGCATTGCATACGAAATGATTTGAAAATCGCATGATTTGGGAGGCTGTTGATGGCGACGGCGACGGATGAAGTCAGAAGAGATGACGTAAAACTGCCTGACGAATACACGAAGCAGGAAAGAGTCTGGATGTGGCTCAAGGACAACGTCCCGAGCTTCATCGCGGTGCTCGTGATATGGGAGTGCATCGCCTGGTACGTGAGCGAGCCCGCGCTGTTTCCGCGCGTATTCCCCATTCTGCACCGCTTCTACGAGGTCACCTTCCTGAAGTCCGGTGAGACCACATGCGTTTTGTGCGTACACTCCTATCACACCGCATGGCGGATTATGGTGGGAATGATCATCGCGGGCTTCGTGGGGATAGGCATCGGGATCGCGATGGGGCGAATCGGCTGGTTCGAGAAGTTCATGATCCCCATCCTGAGCATGCTCCTGCCCATTCCGGCCCTGGCGTGGAGTCCGATTCTCGTCCTGTGGTTCGGCCTCGGCAACACGACGATGATCTTCATTACCGCGTTCGCCGCGGCGCTTCCGGCCATCTCCTCCACCTGGACGGGCGTGAAGACCATCAATCCGATCTGGATACGGGCGGCGCAGTCGATGAACGCCGAGGGAATGACCCTGTTCTGGAAGGTCATTTTCCCCGGCTCGCTGCCCTTCATCCTCTCGGGCATCCGCATCGGCCTCGCGCGCGCCTGGCGCGCCGGCATCGCGGGCGAGATGGTGGCCGCGAGCGACTGGGGTCTCGGCTACGCCATCTTCGACAGCCGCGAGGACCTGGACACCGCCTTCATGCTGGTGGGCATCGCGGCCATCGCCCTGGTCGGCTTCGTGATGGAGAAGTTCATCTTCGAGAAGTTCGAGAAGGTGACCGTCGTCAAGTGGGGCATGATGGAAGAGGTCGGCGGACAGCGCCAATAGCCGATAACACCGACAGGAACAAGAAAGGCCGGCTCCCGAGTGGGGCCGGCCTTTCTTGTTGTGATTCCGAAGAGGAAGTGACGCTAGTTGCCGCGCACGGCTTCGGTCGCCATGTGTTCGAGTTCGATAACCCTCGGGTCGAAGGGGTCGCGGGGACGCGGGACGTCCACGACGATCTCCTTGTGAATCTGCCCCGGCTGGCCCGCGAGAACGATGATCCTGTCCGCGAGGTAGACCGCCTCGCTCAGGTTGTGCGTGACGTAGAAGATGGTCTTCTTCGTTTTCTCCCATACCTCGACCGTAAGCGACTGGAGGTTCTCGCGCGTCTGCGCGTCGAGCGCGCCGAAGGGTTCGTCCATGAGCATGAACTGCGGCTCGTAGGCGTACGCCCGCGCCACGGCGACGCGCTGCTTCATGCCGCCCGAGAGGTTGTGGGGGTAGAGATGGGTGAATTTTTCGAGGTGGACGAGCTCGAGAAATTCCTGCGCCTTTTGACTGCGCTCCTCCTTGCCGAGGCCTTTCATCTCCAGGCCGAACTCGACGTTCCTGAGCGCCGTGCGCCAGGGGAAAAGCGCGTATTCCTGAAAAACGACGCCCCGGTTCATGCGGCCCGCGGCGGAAATGGGGTTGCCGTCCAAAAGAATGGAGCCCGCCGTGTGGTTCAGGAAGCCCGCGAGAATGTTCAGCAGCGTGGTTTTCCCGCAACCGGACAGTCCCACGACGCAGAGGAATTCCCCGTCCTGGATGTCTAGGTTGATGTCCTGTAGGGCGTACACCTTTCTGTCCTTCAGGTAGTATTCCATGTGCAGATTCTTGATGCTTACTTTCGCCGGCATGTTGTTCGGTCCTTATGAGATATCTGATGGAGCGTGATTTCGCTTTTTCGTTTTTCGCGATGAATCCGAAAAATAGCGCAGATGCTCCGCCTTCGTCAATTCCGTCGGGCTACTCGATTCTTTTCTGAAAAATCAGAAAATTACGGCGACTCCCTCGTAGTTCATGACGAGGAGGATGGCGCCCATGAGGAACAGAACAGCCGTGACGATACGGAAGAACGCCTGATCCGAGAAGATGTTGTATATCTTCGTGCCCACGAAAAAGCCGAGCAGCACGGGCGTCGAGAGGATGAGGATGAGCCACAGGGCCGTCTCGCCGATGTAGCCCGCCGCCGCGATGGAGGCGATGGCGGCGACGCGGAGCACCACCTGGCTTGCGCTCAGCACGAAGAGGTAGCGCTCCTTGGAGATTTTCATCCCCGTGAGATAGGAGGCGATGACGTGGGATGGGATGTTGATGGTGCCCAGCATCAGTCCCGCGACCGCGCCCATGCCCAGTGAGCGCTTCAGCGAATCCTCGGGATCAGGCTTTTCGGGCCGGCTCCATTGCCAGACGATCTGACAGATCAGGAAGGCGCCCAGGATGAATTTCATCAGGCGCGGATCCGTGTTCAGGAGAATCGTGAGGCCGGCGGCCAGACCCACGAGGCTCATCGAAAAGAAGGGAACAAAGGGCCGCAAGCCTTCGTGGACGGCGGCGCGCGTTCGCCAGGCGTTCATGAGGCTCGTGCACAGGGTGGGAATGGAGATGACGGCGATGGCCGTGGGCAAATCCCAGAAAATGGCCACGGTGGGCGTCGTCAAGGTGGCGAAGCCGAATCCGCCCACGGCTTTGAGGCCCGAGCCGACGAAGGCGGCGCAAAAGGCGAGTATCAATGCGAGTGGGTTCAAGGCGCCTCCGCTTGGAAAACCTGCGATACATCGTCCTGAATGGCTCGAAGAGCGGCCAAGCATATTTCATAAACGGAAATCTGTAAATTAAGCGGGCAACCTTGACGCGCCCGCGCCGGTATCGGCATTATGCTCCCCGATTCCTGATGCGGGAAACCCGAGAGTCGCGTTTTTTTCGTCTTGAGAATCGCCTTGCGGGCCGCCCGAGAGGAATTCACCCAAGCGAGTTTCGCGCAACGAAGCCGGGGATTTTTTATGGACTTTTCGCTTTTTTACATTCTGTACCGTCCCGAAGATATGACCGAGGCCCGGGTTCATGAGGATATGCTCACGGAAAGTATACTGGCGGACGAGTTGGGCTATTCGTGCGTATGGTACGCCGAGCATCACTTCTCCCGCGTCGGGATGATTCCCGATCCCCTCCTGATTTGCGCCGCCGTGGCCCAGAAGACGAAAAAGATACACGTGGGCACGGCCATTTCCATCATGTCGTTCCACGATCCCATCCGGCTGGCCGAGCAGGCCGCCATGGTCGATCTCCTGAGCGGCGGCAGGCTGGAGTTGGGCGTGGGGCGCGGCTCCCAGCCCAAGGAGTTCCAGGGATTCGGCGCCAAGCCGTCCGAGAGCCGCGAGCGCTTAAAAGAGGGGCTCCATGTTCTCTCCCGCCTTCTCGAAGGGGAGAAAGTGACGTTCCAGGGGCGGTATCACAGTTGCGAGGACGTGGAAATCTTCCCCAAGCCCCTGCAAAAGCCGAGACCCCCCATCTGGCTGGCGGGCACGAGCCCCGAAACCTACACCTATGCGGGCGAGAACGGCTTCAAGGTGATGGCCTCGGCGGGCTTCACGGGGCCCGAAGTGTACAAGCAAAAGTTCGGGCTGTATGAGGACGCCATCCGAAAATCGGGCGGCGACCCCGCCGGAATCGAGAGGCCGCTCGTTCACCACATCCACGTGTGCGACGCGGCGGATGCGGAAGAATACTTCAACCTGACTGTAGAAGGCGAGGGCGAATACCTGCGCTACCGGGCGAAGATGAACGAGGTGGAGATGCCCGAGGACGAGGCGAAGCACCTGAAGCGCAACTGGAGCTATGAGCTGAACGTCGAGGAGATCGTCAGGGGCGGCGGCATCATCGCCGATCCGGGAGCCGTCGCGGAGGATATCTGCAGGCTGCGCGATGACTACGGGGTCAATCACGTCATCCTGGCGCCCTGGCGCGGGCCGGACCACGCCTCGGTGATGCGCTCGATAGAGAGCTTCGCGAACGACGTCATGCCGCTGGTGAACGCCGCCGCGCCCGCCGCTTCGAACGGCAGCAACGCTTGATGTCATCTTCTTTTCCTGAACATTCTGGAGGCGCTTTTTCGTGGGTATGAGTTTTAGTCTTCACTTGGTGCCGGACGACATCCGGCTCGTGGCGCAGCGTTCGAAATACGCGGAGGACAACGGTTTCGAACAGGTCTGGATAGCGGAGAGCCACCTCACCTGCCGGGATCACAACGTCGCGCTCGCCCTGGCGATAGAGAACACCTCGCACGTGAAAATCGGCCCCGGCGTGACGAACCCGGTGCTGCACGACGACAGCGTGGCGGCGAGCGCCATCGCCACGCTCGACGAACTCTCGGGCGGCCGCGTGCTGTTCGGCATCGGCTCGGGAGACACGCCCGTCTACACGCTGGGAAAGAAGATGGCCAGACTCGCCCGGATGCGCGAGTCCATCGCGGCCGTTCGCGCGTTCACGCGCGGCGAGACGGTGGAATACGCCGAAGGCGTGAACGTGAAGATGTGGTGTGAGCGCGATATCCCCATCTACACCTCCGCCGAAGGCCCGAGGACGCTCGCCATGTCGGCGGAGGTCGCCGACGGCGTCATCGTCGGTTCGGGCGTCTACCAGGAGACGGTGGACTGGGTGATGAAGTACCTGAACGAGGGGATGGCGAATCGCGACGCCTCTCTCGGGGAGATGGACGTCATATTCGGCGCGGTCGTCTCGGTGGACACAGACGGCGTGCGCGCGCGCGAGAAGGTGCGGGCGCGGGTGGCGAACCGCGCGCACCACAACTTCCGCATGACGCTCGACTCGGTGCCCGACCCGTTCAAGCCAGAGATTCAGAACCTCCTCGACAACTTCGACGTGAGCAACTGGCGGGATCCCAAGCACGTGCCCCTCATCACCGACTACATTCTGGACCGTTTCACCATCACGGGAACGCCCGAGCAGTGCGTCGAGCGCATCCAGGAAATCGAGTCCTACGGCGTCAAGAGCATCATGATCGACCCGCCGGTCCAGGATTTCGACGAATCGCTCAGAATGTTCACCGAAGAGGTTTTGCCCAGGTGCGTATGATCGCATCCGGGGCGCAATCGAAAGTCTTTTTCTTATGAGGAACCAAAAATGGCGCTGATACCCGAATCTCATGCAGGCATTCTCGACACCAAGGCCCTCCTGTATCTGGGAACCCAGAACAAGGACGGCTCTCCCCAGGTCTCTCCCGTGTGGTTCGGGACCAACGGGGACATCATCGAGGTCAATTCGGCCAAGGGGCGTCTCAAGGACCTGAACATGCGCGCGCGTCCCAAGGTGTCGATGGCCATCGTCGACCCCGAAAACGCCTACAGGTGGGTGGGGTTGCAGGGCACGGTGGTCGAGATAACCGAGAACGGGGCGGAAGAGCACATCGACGCCCTGGCGAATAAGTACCTGGGCGTGGACAGCTACCCGAACCGTCAGGCGGGGCAGGTGCGCGTCATCTACCGCATCCGGGCGGACAAGGTGTTCACGATGGGCGCGTAAGCCGCCACGCGCACACGATTTTTGCAAGGGATGGAGACCTGAAAGATGAAATTCTCGCTTTTCTATATTCCTGCCTGTCAGGAAGGGGAGACCTATCAGCGCGAGTTCGATCTGCTGATCGAACAGTGCGAGGTGGCCGACGAGCTCGGCTACGATACCGTGTTCCTGGCCGAGCACCACTTCTCCCGCGTGGGCATGTGCCCCGACGCCCTGATGGTCGCGCTCGCCATCGCGCAAAGAACGAAGAAGATACGGATCGGCACCGCCATCTGCATCATGCCCTTCCACAATCCGGTGCGCCTGGCCGAACAGGCCGCTCTGGTCGACGTGCTGAGCGGCGGTCGCCTGGAGTTGGGCGTGGGCCGAGGCTCCCAGCCCAAGGAGTTTCAGGGCTTCAACATCTCACCGTCTGAGAGCAGGGAGAAGATGCAGGAGGGCCTCGAGGTGATGACCCGCCTGCTGGAGGGGGAATGCCTCACCTTCCACGGGAAGCACTACAGTTGCATCGACGCGGAGATTTTCCCGAAACCCGTCCAGAAGCCGCGCCCTCCCATCTGGCTGGCCGGCACGAGTCCCGAAACCTACGTCTTTGCCGGAGAGAAGGGATTCAACATCATGGCGTCGGGCACCTTCAAGGGTCCTGACGTGTATCTGGAGAAGATGACGCTCTTCCAGGAAACCGTGCGGAAGCGAGGCGGCGACCCGAGCAATTATCCCTCACTCATGGCGCACCACGTCCACGTGTGCGACGACCCCGAGCACGCCTGGAAGCAGATCGAACCCTCCGAATCGTGGTATCTCTCCTACCGCAGCGCGGTGAACGCCATCGAGATGCCGCTGGAGGAGAAAGAGGCGCTCAAGCGCAACTGGAGCTACGACGTCGACATCCGCCAAGTCATCGAGGGCGGCGGCGTCATCGGCTCGCCGGATAAGGTGATCGCCGACCTCAAGCGGCTCCAGAAGGAGTTCAAGGTGAACCACATCATGATCTTCGTGCTGCGCGGCATCGCCCAGGACGAGGCGATTCAGTCGATAGAGCGGTTTGCGGAAGAAGTGATGCCCGCGTTCGCAGAAGAGCGCGCGGCAAGTTCAAGCGAATAACGTTTGTTTCAAGGAGAACGGAGAATGTGGATATCCCCATTAAGGCTGAATGACGCCCAGGAACCCGCGCGCGGGATTCTCGAGGGCATCCGGGCGAAAAGAGGCGCGGTGCCCAAACTGCTGCTCACGATGGCGCGCAGGCCCCAGGTCCTGAACGGGCGCCAGACGATGAACATGGCCGTCCACGGCGGCAATTCGACGCTGGGCCAAAGGCGCGAGGAGTTGATCTCCTACTACGTCGCCACCATCGGCGGGTGCTATGGCTGAACGATGAACCATGGCCAGGCTTTCCGTGCTGAAAGCGGCGACGACGTAACGCTGGCCGACGTGGCCACCGTGGTGACGGACAGGGACGATTCTCCGGCTCTCGACGATGCGGACAAGGCGATGCTCGCCTTCGCCGAAAAACTCACGTTCGACCACTACGCCATGAGCGAGGCGGACCTGGACGCGCTGCGCGAGGCGGGGTTCTCAGATGAGAACATATTGGACATCATCGGCTCCGTCTCGTACCGGAACATGAGCAACCGGCTGAATCTGGCGCTCGGCCTCGACGCGGTCGAACCCGAAGGCCCCGATGAGCTGATGGAGGTGGTGCGCTTTTCGAGAACCGCGCGGGCTTAAAAACGTATTTCCGCTCGCCGGCCCCACAACGCCCGGCCGGTGATTAACAGGCAAATTCGCCATCGTTCATTTGCGCCCCCTTGCGGGCCGCGAAACAACCCAGAAAGGAAGGGTTTCCATGCCAGACCTCACCATCCGTCCGCTGAACTGCGGCACCATCCATACGGATTATTCCAATATGGTGTATTGGACGAATTTCGGGACGAAACTCGAGATTCCCTCGTTCATCTACATGATCGAGGGGGCGAAGGACCACGACGGGAAAGACGTGAAAATCGTCGTCGACACCAGTTTTCTGGACCCCGAGCGCGGCGGCGCTCCCTGGCCCGCGAGCCGGGAGCCCGGCCAGGGCGTGCGCGAACAGTTGGAAGGCGCGGGCTGGAAGCCCGAGGAAGTGGACATTCTCATCCTCACTCACTTGCACTGGGATCATTCCCAGAACTGCGATCTGTTCACCAACGCGATCAAATACGTGTGGGCGGAGGAGCT
>CAXXHI010000003.1:0-50489 GCA_963692865.2 bacterium
TTCCGGAAAGGAAGCGGCGTGTCCCGCTCCCGCCCCGATGAAGCGGGATTCGGCTCAGGAGGCCCCACGATGAGATTTCCGAGACGAATGGTTTTGACCGCACTCATCCTTTCGCTGGCCGGCGTTCTGTCCGGCGCGCCCGCCGCCTTCGCGCAGGATTGCCCGCGCCCGTCGGGCGTCGCCCCGAATCCGCTCGAAACCCCGGACGTTACGGCCGCCCAGGCGGCGGCGAACCCCACGGCCGCGAACCTCAAGGCCTTCGCCCCTGGCGGGGAAAGACCTGATAGCGAGTTCCAGGACGTTTCCTGCGAATTCATACGTCCAGTGTCTTTTCAAGAATCATTCGAACTGGAACTCCGGCTCCATCTACGTCACGGGCCTGACTCCGGACGGGAGACTGCTCTTTCACCCGAACAATGCGAATCTCGGGGGCAGGCGGCTCAACCCCGCCCTTTGGGGACAGATCGCCGGCGCGGCCGGTTTGACTCAAAGGGGTTTCAGCAATCCGGACGGCGGCGCTTTGCCGGGAGGCGGGCATGCGGTCGGTTATATAGACGGCTTTTCCAACTTCCCGCACATCGTGGTGGCCGGCCTCGATATCGAGGAATCCAGCCTGATGAAGGAAGTCCTCGACCCGGGCGCCATCCCGGCCGTAACGGCCAGGGACGTGGTGGACCGCGCGACGCTCAAGGCCTTCGTGAACGGGGCGGGGACTTTCATGGGAAACTTCTTCCGTGACCGCAGCAACACCTTTTCAAAACTGAGGAGCGTCTTCAGGACCGAGCATTGGAGGCACGGCGAAATCTACCTGTTCCTGATGGATGAAAGCGGCTATACGTTCTTTCACGGGGGGGATCCGGGGCGATACGAACTCGCCACCCCTACGGACACCTTGCGGGACGTCGTCACCGGCAAGCTGATCCTGCCGCAGATCATCGAGGCGGCGAAGAAACCCGGCGGCGGCTTCGTGCAGTACTATTTCGACAACCCCGACGACGACACCGACAGCGCCGACGTGCCGAAGGTGACCTTCGCCCGCAATCTCAGGAATGAAGTTACTGGAAATTCATTCATCATCGGCGCGGGGATCTACAGGGATCCGGGCGGCGTGTCGGAGGACGTCTGCCAGCGTCCGTCGGACGTCGCGGTGAATTCGCTCGAGACTCCGGACGTTACGGCCGCGCAGGCGGCGGCGAACCCCACGGCCGCGAACCTCAAGGCCTTCGCCCTGGCGGGGAAACGGTATCTGGCGAGCGTTCGTCCGGGGCCGGAATTGGTGTACAGCGGGTGCCTCCTCAGGAATGAGGGGCCCTGGAAGGCAGGCTCCAACTACGTCGTCACCATGACCACCGACGGCAGGGTGCTCTTGCACTCGGGGAATATGGCCTTGAGCGGCAGGCCGCTCAAGGCCGCCGTCTGGAGGGCGATAGCCGCCGCGACCGGCGCGGCCGCCCTGGGAACGACGGGCGCCTTCGGGAAACCGGACGGAGGCGCCCTGCCGGCGGAGGTCGGCGGCGGCTACGCCGTCGGCTTCAAGCGCACCCAGGGAGGCGCCACGTTCATCCTGGTCGCCGGCCTCGACATCGGGAAATCCGACCTCGCGCCGGAAACCGTCGACCCCGGCAATCCGCCGATCCGGGCCGATCAGGTGGTGGACCGCGCGACGCTCAAGACCTTCGTGAAAGGAGCGAAGGACTACGTCCTCCAGCTCTACAGGACCGAAGGCCGCAGCGCCTTTTCGAAGGCGAAGAGCGTCCTCCGGGACCCGAAAGGCCCCTGGCGGAGCGGTCCCGTCTATCTCTTCATCATGGAGACCACCGGCTACACGATCTTCCACGGGGCGTTTCCGGACAAGTACGAACTCCAGACCCCGACGGCCACCCTCAGGGATCAGGTCACCGGCGATCTCATCCTGCCGCAGATCATCAATGCGGCGAAGAAACCCGACGGCGGCTTCGTGAAGTATTATTTCGACAACCCCGACGACGACACCGACAGCGCCACGGTCCCCAAGGTGACCTATGCGGTCCGGCACGTCATTCGTGCTACGCGGGCGGACGGCAGCACGTTCGAATACCCGCTCATCTTCGGCGCGGGGATCTACGGCGATCCGGACACGGTGTCCGAGGACGCCTGTCCGCGCCCGCCGGGCGTCGCGAAGAACCCGCTGGAGACCCCGGGCGTCACGGCCGCCCAGGCGGCGGGGAGCGCGGAGAACCTCAAGGCCTTCGCCCTGGCGGGGAAACGGTATCTGGCGAGCGTCCGCGTTGGGCCGGAATTGACGTACAGCAGGTGCCTCTTCAGGCATGAGGGGCCCTGGAAGACCGGCGCCACCTACGCCGCCACCATTTCCCTCGACGGCAGGGTGATCTTTCACTCGGGCAATATGGCCTTGAGCGGCAGGCCGCTCAAGCCCGCCGTCTGGCGGGCGATAGCCGCCGCGACCGGCGCGGCCGCTCTTCAAACGACGGGAGATTTCGGGAAGCCGGACGGCGGCGCCCTGCCGCCGGAGATCGGCGGCTACGCCGTCGGCTTCAAGCGCACCGTCGGAGGCGGCACGGGCATCCTGGTCGCCGGCCTCGACATCAGGGAATCACAACACCTCGCGCCGGAAACCGTCGACCCCGGCGATCCGCCGATCCGGGCCGACCAGGTGGTGGACCGCGCGACGCTCAAGACCTTCGTGAACGGAGCGAAGGACTACGTCCTCCAGCTCTACAGGACCGAAGGCCACAGCGCCTTCACGAAGGCGAAGAGCGTCCTCCGGGACCCGAACGGCCCCTGGAGACACGGCCCCGTCTACCTCTTCATCATGGAGCCCACCGGCTACACGCTCTTCCACGGGGCGTTCCCGGACAAGTACGAGCTCCAGGCCCCCACGAATACCCTGCGGGACGCCGTCACCGGCAAGCTCATCCTGCCGCAGATCATCCAGGCGGCGACCGCCAACCCCGACGGCGGCTTCGTGAAGTATTATTTCGACAACCCGGACGACGACACGGACAGCGCCACGGTCCCCAAGGTGACCTATGCGGTCCGGCACGTCATTCGGGGGCAGAGGCAGGACGGCAGCGCGCTCGAATACCCGATCATCTTCGGCGCGGGGATCTACGGCGATCCGGGCGCGGTGTCCGAGGATGTCTGCCCGCGCCCGCAGGGCCTTGCCGGCAACCCCCTCGCCACTCCGGGCGCAACCGCGGCTCAGGCGGCGTCGGGCGGCGACAATCTTCGCGCCTTCGCGCTGGCGGGGAGAGACTATTTCAACAGCATCACGACGCCGCAGGGGTTGGCCTACGCCGGATGCCTCATCAGGAACGAGGGGCCTTGGAAGTCCGGCAACACCTACATCGCCGCACTGACGCTCGACGGCAGGGTGCTCTTGCACGGGCAGGACATGTCGACGGGAGGCAGGCCGCTCCAGGACGCGGTTTATGGGGGCATTCTCGGCGCGCTGGGAATCGCCGTCTCCGACCCGGACGGCATACCCGCCCAACTGGCTGAGGTGTTCAGAACCCGCGCCTTTCCGAGGCCGGACGGCGGCGCTTTGCCGGGAGGCGGCTACGCCGTGGGGTACTTCGGCGACAATGTCCCCTACATCCTGCTCGCAGGCCTGGACCTTCAGAAAGCGGATTTCAAGGAAGATACCGTCGACCCCGGCGACCCGGACGTTAGCGCCGACGAAGTGGTCGACCGAGCCACACTGAAACGATTCGTGAACGGGGCGGTTGACTACCTGCTGGAGCTCTACCGGACGAATCCGGCCGGAACCCTCGGAATCGCGAGAAGCATTCTGAGACGACCGCCCTGGAGAAGCGGCCCCACCTATCTCTTCGTGATGGAAGAGAGCGGCTACACGCTCCTTCACGCCGGGTTCCCGGACAGGTTCGAGTTCCAGACGCCGACGCAAATCTTGCGAGACCAGGTGACCGGCGATCTCATTTTGCCGCAGATCATCGAGGCGGCGAAAGCGGGAGGCGATGAGGGCGCCTTCGTCCAGTATTATTTCGACAATCCGGACGACCCGAACGACGATTTCAACACACGCAAGGTGACTTACGCGCGTCTGCTGACATTCTCCGTTCCGGGAGGCCAATCGGTATCCTACATCGTCGGCGCGGGCATCTACGGGGATGAGGGTTTGGTGTCGAAGGAGAGTGTGGCGGCGGCGAGGGGCTGGCTGGCGCGCTTCGGCCGGGCTGCGGCGGGCCAGGCGGTGGAGATGATCGCCGGCCGCATGAACGCCCCCGCTCCGAGCGGGGCGAAGATGACGCTCGGCGGGCAGACGGTGAGCCTCGATGAGGATTCCGAGCGTCTCCTGATGAAGAAAGGCGCGGGCTTCGTCTCCTTCGCCCAGGACGGCGGGGGTTCCGGCGGCCTCGCGCGCTTGAGGGCCGAGAACCGGCTGACGGGGCATGGCGCCCCGGAGACCTACCGCGAGACGACGGTGAGCGAACTCCTCTCGGGCGGTTCGTTCCACCTGGCCTCGGCGAAGGACGCCGGGGAGGCGGCCGGCCGCTGGTCGATCTGGGGCCGCGGGTCGCGGACGAGCTTCGAGGGCGGAGAGGCCGCTATCGAGGGCGACGTGACGACGGCCATGCTGGGGATGGACTACGAGAAGGACAGCGTCCTCATGGGCCTCGCGCTCTCGCGCGCCACGGGCGAGGGCGGCTTCGAGAACGGGGGCAGCGGCGAGATGGAGGCGACGCTCACGAGCGTGCACCCCTACCTGCGCTACCGGGCGAACGAGCGGCTCTCGATGTGGGGCATCCTGGGAATGGGCCAGGGAGAGATGACGCTTAAGGTGGAGGAGAAAGACGTCGAGAAGAAGGTCGAAGCCGAGACCGACATCGAGATGCGCATGGCGGCGTTCGGGCTTCGGGGAGAACTCGCGAAGACGGGCGGGTTCGACCTGGCGGTGAAGTCCGACGTCCTGGTGGCGCAGACGGACGCGGACGCGGCGGACGGTATCGAGGCGCTCTCGGCGGAGACGACGCGGCTTCGGGTGATGCTCGAGGCCTCGCGCGAGGTGGCGATGAAGAATGGCGGGACGTTCCGGCCTTCGGTGGAGGCGGGCCTTCGCCACGACGGGGGCGACGCGGACGAGGGGCTCGGCGTGGAGGTGGGCGGCGGCCTGCGCTTCACGAACCCGGCCTCGGGCCTCACGCTGGAGCTCAAGGCGCGCGGGCTCCTCGCGCATGAAGAGGAAGACGCGGCCGACTGGGGCGTGGGCGGCATGATCCGCTTCGCCCCGGGGAAGGCGGGCCGAGGCCTTGCCCTCACCGTGCGGCCCTCGGTGGGCGAGACGGCGGGCGGCGCCGAGCGGCTGTGGGGCATCGAGGACGCCTCGCGCCTGGCGAAAGGGGAAGTCGGGGACCCCGACCCCCGCGTGCGCGCGGAGGTGGGCTACGGGCTGGACGCCTGGGGCGGCCTGCTGACGCCCTACGCGGGCCTTTCGGTGTCGGAGAGCGGCGGCGGCGCCTACCGCCTGGGCGGTCGCTTCAGGATGGGCGAACGCCTCAGCATGAGCGTCGAGGGCGACGTGCGCGAGCGCGAGGACGACGACCCCGTCCACGGCGTGGCGCTGCGCGGCTCCCTGCGCTGGTAGGGGGGAAGGGAAACCTCCCGTAGAGGCCAGGGGGTCCCACCGTAGGGGCCGCATATCATGCGGCCCGCCTTGTGGAGGCGAAAATCAGGGTCGCATGATATGTGTGGGACAACCCCGAGGAGGGGTTGTCACCTACAAACAAATTGTTTCTCTCCGGCTTTTTCAACACCCCCTCCCCGGTCGGGATTGATCCTCCACCGCTCTGACAAGGCCCCTCCTATGCGGGAGGCATCACGAGGGCGGCGCGTCCGGTGACGCGTCCCTCTCTCAAGCGCTCGTGCACGAGGTTGGCTTCTTCGAGCGGGTAGGTCTCGCTCACCAGCGGCCACACGTCGCCGCGCGCCGCGAGTTCGAGCGAGTCGACGACCTCCTGCCGGGTGGCGTAGCGGCTGCCCATGATCTGCTGTTCCTCGCGGAGGAGTTCACGCGGGGAGAAGGGGAAGCGCTCTATCCGGTTCGCTCCCATGGCGAGGAAGCGCCCCCCCTTGCCGAGGCCGCGCAGGCCGCCCTCCACCCCTTCGGCGGTGCAGACGAAATCGACGACGACGTCGGCGCCCGCGCCCCCGGTCAGGTCTCTGAGCGCCTCTTCGAGATTCTCCTGCGAGGCGTCCACCGTGTCGTGCGCGCCCACGTCGCGGCATTTGCCCAGCTTGTCCGCCGCGATGTCCACGGCGATGACGCGCGCGCCCGCCCAGCGGGCCATCATCACCATGTGGATTCCCACGCCGCCGCCCGCGCCCACCACGGCCACGTTCTCCATGGGGCGAACGCCCGCGTGGCGGATAACTTTATACGGCGTGGCCACGGCGTCGCAGATGACGCTCACCTCGGCGGGGTGCGCCCGGTAGTCCAGCCCCTCGGGCAGGGGGATGAAGCTCCTGGCGGGCAGCTTGACATATTCGGCGTAGCCGCCGTCCATCCGGCGCCCGACCTGGCCTGCGAGATTCTCGCACAGGGTCTCGCGGTTCACGCGGCACCAGCGGCAGCGCCCGCAGGTGAGGTAGTAGTACGCCGTCACGGCGTCGCCTTCGGTGAGCCCTTCCACGCCCGCGCCCACCTGGGTGATCTCGGCTGCGATCTCGTGTCCGATCACGAGCGGGAAATTCCCGCCCATGCGGCCCGTCCGGGTGTGTTCGATCGTGAGTCCCGCGCCGCAGGCCAGCACGCGCGCCACGGCCTCGCCCGGCCCCGCTGCGGGAATGGGTCTCTCCTCCAGGACGAACGGAGCGCCCGCCTCCGCCAGTACCATCGCCTTCATGTCGTCTCCCGCCATGTGTGGAGTGAAAGTGTTCCGGTGAGTTTAGTGCATCTCACCCGGATGGGGTATTGCGCGGGGAACGTAAACCGTTCCGGCTTCGCTAGTCGGTTCGGATGTCTTTCGCCCACTCGCGGTTGGCCGCGTACCACTCCACCAGATGCGCGAGGCCCTCCGCGAGCCTCACGCGGGGCCGCCAGCCCAGGAGCCTCTCCGCCTTCTCGACGTTCGCCCACGTGGCATCGACGTCGGCGGGGTTGCGTTCCTCGTAACGGATACGGGCTTTCTTCTCCGTGAGGGCCTCGATGCGGGCGATGGCCTCGTTCAGGACGACGGGCTCGTCCGAACCCAGGTTGACGACCTCGTAAGAGAGCGGCCTGGTGGCCGCGATCGTGCCCCTCGCGATGTCGTCCACGTAGGTGAAATCGCGCGACTGCGTTCCGTCTCCGTAGACGATCACGGGCCTTCCCTCGGCTATCCACTGCGTGAAGCGGAACAGGCTCATGTCGGGCCGTCCGGCCGGGCCGTAGACGGTGAAGTAGCGCAGCACGCTCACGTCGATCCCGAACAGGTGGTGATAGGTGTGGCAGAGCGCCTCGGCCGCTTTCTTGGAAGCCGCGTAGGGCGAGAGAGGCCTGTCGCTCGGGGCGTCTTCTCGAAAAGGCGCGGGCGCCTCCTCCCCGTAGGCGCTCGAGGTGGAGGCGAGGACGAACTTCATGACGCCGAAATCCCTGCACAACTGCAGCAGGTTCAGCGCGCCCGTTACGTTCGTCTCGAAATATGCCCAGGGGTTCTCGATGGATTGCCTTACGCCTGCGCGCGCGGCCAGGTTCAGGACGGCGTCGAACGGCGGCGCATCGCCTCCGGCGTTTTCCTTGAACAGCGCGCGCAAGAGTTCGAGACGGGTCACGTCCATCCGGTGGAAGACGAATCCCGGGCGATCTTTCAAGCGCGCGAGGCGGTAGCCCTTGAGGCGGACGTCGTAGGCGTCGTTCATCTCGTCGGCCCCCACGACGGCGTGGCCCTCATCCAGCAGGAATTCGCACACCCTGGCGGCGATGAAGCCCGCGGCGCCCGTGACGAGGTATCTGGCCAAAACGGATTTCTCCTTGCGACGAACTCGTTGACGGCGACGCCAAGGCTATCAGGGGCGGGCGGTTCAGGCAAAACGACCAGCGTAAATTCAGGCTTTCCGAAGAAGAAAACCCGACCCTCAAGGGGTTGTTGAAAAACCTGTCCCTCTCGGATCAACCACGTTTTATCCGTAGGGGCCGTTCGCGAACGGCCCTTCCCGGAGAAGAAACGGGCGCTTCACGAAGCGCCCCCTGTCCTCATTGCGAGTAAGAGCGTCAGCGCCGCATCAAGGGATAGCCCTTCGATACGCCGCCTCCGGCGGCTACTCAGGGTGAGGAAAACAAAAAACACCCTCATCCCGAGTAGGCCCGCAAGGGCCGTATCGAGAGCCTGCCCTGAGCCTGTCGAAGGGGACGCGGGAAAACGGCCTTCCCGTCCCCCTTGTCGTTAACCCCCGAACCCCCCCTTGTCAGGGGCTGTTGAGAAAGTCCCGCAAAAGGAGCGTACTGAATTTCACTCCCCCCTTGAGGGTCGGGCTTCCCGAGGGGAAAGCCCGACGAAGAGGCCGAGTCCTTTGGACGAAGGCCGATTCGGTGGGGGGCAAATCTCGTTTTGCGCCATTCCGAATAATACCCCCCACCAGTTCGCTTTCGGGCTTACGCCCTCAGCTCACTGACTCCCCCTCAAGGGGGGAGTGAATTTCCCCTCTACTTGTTCGACAATAGCCCTCAAGAGGTGAGTCAATTCATAAGCGCATGTCGATTGAGACTTTTTCAACAGCCCCTGTCAGGGGGGGCTTTTTTCACCCCTCGCCGTGGGCATTGCTTTTACCCCCCTGACAAGGGGGTGTTGAAAAACCCCTCCTCGCTCGGATTGACCACCGCCGTCATTGTCGTTTCTATTGTAGGGGCCGCATATCATGCGGCCCGGCTTTTTCGCCTTCACAATACGGGTCGCATGATATGTCGGACATATATGTCCGACCTACGGGTAAAACGTGGTTGATCCGAGAGGGACAGGTTTTTCAACAGCCCCGACAAGGGGGGACAGGGGGGTTGGTTTTGTAGGGAAAGGCCCCCGTGCCTGTCCTGACGCGCCCTCCAATCAGGGACAACCACGGGGGGTTGTCCCTACGATTCCTGAATCGAAGATATCCCGCACTCCGTTAAAACACGGCCCGTGCTTGAAATCCGCGGCGCAATCCGCAATGGTTGGTTTGATATGGGCGAACATATTCTCCATGCGGTTGGGGGAGTAGCCGCTTCATGTTTCTCGGGCCGTGTATGGACTTCGTGTCCAGCGAACCCGGTTCTTGTAAAGATTGATTGAGAATCCGAGATGGCGAACGTGTTGGTGACGGGAGGCGCGGGCTTCATCGGCTCCCATGTGGCGGAAGCCTGCCTGGAAGCGGGCGATTCCGTCTGGGTAGTGGATAATCTCGCCTCTGGCCTCTTGGAGGACGTTCCCGCTGGCGCGGTTTTTTGCGAGGGCGATGTGGCCGACGCCGCGTTCATGCGCCGCGTGGCGGAAGAGGCGCGCCCCGGCGTCATCCACCATCTGGCGGCCCAGTCGAGCGTAACGCACAGTCTGGCCGACCCCGTGTTAGACGCGCAGGCGAACGTCCTGGGCACGCTGAGCGTTCTGGAGGCGGCCAGGAACATGGACGCGCCGCCCCGGGTCGTCTACGCCGCCACGGGCGGGGCGTGCTACGGGGATCCCGAAGAGGAGATTGTGGACGAGAGCCGTCCCCTCGCTCCCGCCTCCCACTACGGGATGAGCAAGGTGGCGGGCGAGCGGTATCTCGCCTTCTACGGGGAGCATTTCGGGCTGCCCGTCGCATCGCTGCGCCTCGCCAACGTCTACGGGCCGAGGCAGCGCGCGACGCTCGACGCGGGCGTGATATCCATATTCGCGGATAAGCTGACGAAGGCCGAGCCCCTCACCCTCTACGGGCACGGACGCGCGGGGCGGGACTACGTCTATGTGAAGGACGTGGTCGAGGCATTCCTCATGGCGGGGAAGGGAGGCGTGGACGGCGGGGCCTACAACGTCGGCACCGGCGTCGTCACCGAGGTGGAGACGCTGCTCGAAGTTCTCTGCCGCAGGATGGCCAAAAACCCCGTGAGCATCGCGCGCGCGCCCCTGCGTCCGGGCGAGGTGTTCCGAATCGGCCTGGATGCGAGCGCGTTCCAAAGAGACGCTGGCTGGCGGCCCGGCTTCTCGCTCGAGGAGGGAATCGCCGCCTTCCTGGAATCGCTTGAGGTTTAAGCCGGCAGGCGGCCATAGACGCGCTCGGGCGTCACCAGCACGGCGACCGCGCCCTGGCCTATCATCGCCTGGTCGTATTCCTCCCAGTCGGGATGGTCCGAATCCCCGCAGGCGCGAAATACCTCGCGGAACATCACGCGCATTTCCTCTTTTTCGGTGTTCTCGTAGTCGAAGAGTCTGGCCTTGCCCTCCACGCACACCCATGTGCGCCAGTCGGGGGTGACGTAGAGCACCGTGCACCGGGGGTTCCGCCGCAGGTTCCCCAGCTTCACCGACCAGCCGCGCACGATGACGAACGCGGCGCAGTCCTCATACGCCCCGCAGACGATGACGCTCGATTGCGCCGTGCCGTCCGGCCTCAGGCTCGTGACCACCCCCTTGTGGTTTTTCTCCATAAACGGCCTTGCATCTTCGAAGTTCATGAGATACCTCGCTAGGAATGAGAGAAACGGATGTTTTCGCCATTGTAGCAAAATTTCTGGACGAACGACGCCATGAGGAGAGATGCCGATGAGCCGTCTTGCGCCGCTTGAGCCCGAGAACATGCCGCCCCGTCAACGAGATGCGTATGAGGAACTCATCGCCAACCAGCGCGGCGGCGTGCGCGGGCCTTTCGGCGTCTGGGTGCGAAGCCCCGGCCTCGTCATCGCCCTTCGCGGGCTGATGAAGTTTTATTACGAGGAAAGCGTCATCACCGAAGACATCCGCGAACTCGCCATCCTCATCACCACGCGCCATATGGGGGCGACCTACGCCTTCTCCGCCCACGAGGCGCAGGCGCTCGACAGCGGCCTTACGCCCTCCCTCGTGGCCGCCGTGATGGCGCAGGAGGCGCCTGTGGAGGGCACAGAGCTTGAGCTTTGCGTATACAGGTATTGCACCGAGCTGCTCGAAACCAAAAAGGCGTCGGACGCCGCCTACCGGGAGGCGTTCTCCCTGCTCGGGGAGAAGGGCGTGGTCGACCTCACCGCCCTCGTAGGCTTCTATTCGGCCATCTCACTGACGCTGAACGCCTTCGAGATACCGCCCGTTACGTGAGGGAAATTTCATTTTCTGTCATGAACATTAGTAGCAGTTCTGCCCGTCCTTCAGTTGTTTCCGCTTTTGTCGTCTGGCGGGCCGGAATTTCGCAATTGAGTTAGCGACAAAAAAACGAAAATATAATATCCTTCCAGTATGGCAAGAAAAAGAACACACGAAATACGAGACCCCATTCATGTTTTCATCAGACTGGATTCTGATGAGAGGAAAGTTCTTGATTCGCCGCCATTTCAGCGATTGCGACATATTCACCAATTGGCCCTGACATATCTCGTCTATCCGGGTGCGACTCACAAGAGATTCGAGCATTCACTCGGCGTCATGGAGCTTGCAAGCAGGATTTATGATGTCGTGACGGAACCGGAGAATATTTATCAGGAGTCTGCATCCGTCAGGAACATGATTCCGAAGCATAGGGAGTTTGAGCATCTAAAATGGAGAAGGACGTTAAGACTCGCAGCGTTATGCCATGACTTGGGTCATCTGCCGTTTTCCCATGCGTCCGAAGCATTGTTGCCGCAGGGTTGGGATCATGAGCGCATGACGATGGAAATCATATTGAGCGAGCAAATGGCGAGCATTTTGGAAGAAATTGGCGTGCAGCCGAAAGACGTGGCGAAATTGGCGATTGGACCGAAGAAATCGAAACCCTATATGGATGTCGAGCTCGATTATTGGGAGAGCATTTTATCGGAAATCATCACGGGGGACGTGTTCGGCGCCGACAGGATGGATTATTTGCTGCGGGATTCCTATCACGCGGGGGTCGCCTACGGGAAATTCGATCATCACCGTTTGATTGACACGATTAGGATATTGCCCAAGCAGGGAACGGATGATTCGCAAGAAACGGATATTTCGGAAGAGCCGCATCTGGGTGTCGAGGAAGGCGGATTGGAATCCGCCGAGGCATTGTTGCTCGCGCGATATTTCATGTTTTCACAAATCTATTTTCACCCCGTCCGCCTCATTTATGATGAGCATTTGTCGGATTTTTTGAAATCCTGGCTGGAGGGAGGGATGTTTCCGACGGATTGCCGAGGGCATTTGAAGCATACGGATAATGAAGTAATATCCGCCATGTTATCCATAGCCAAAGATAAGTCTCACCCCGCCCATTTGCATGCTGACCGAATAATTCATCGGCGGCATTTCAGAAGTATTTACAGGTCTACTGCGGAAGATAGAAAACTTTCAGGTTTCAAACCTGGCAGGAAAATATATGAAGCTGCTTGCGAGATGTTCGGTGAGGAAAATGTGAAGCATATTGAAAGAACTCAAACGAGAAGAATCAATGATTTCCCGGTTCTCGTACAAAGGGCGAGAATTACGGGCGCGTTGAGCGAGAAAGAAACTTTCTCGGGGGTTCCGCTGGCGTCCTGTGGGCATGTTTTCATTTCATCCGAAATGAGAGGTCGAGCCGGTAACTGGCTCAGAGAAAATAGAGAGAAAATCCTTTCATCCGTTGAGGGGGGGTAGGAGATATGGAGCGATTGGAGAGAGCCGCTGTTTTGCTGTCTTTGGTTGAGAAACTAAAAGACGGAGACAGTTGGTGCGGGGAGACGCACGTCCAGAAGAGCACCTATTTTTTACAGAATTTATGGGGTGTCCCGCTGGACCTCGATTTCATTCTCTATAAGTATGGCCCCTTTTCTTTTGACCTGGGCGATGAAATATCCTGGATGCGGGCGAACGACGTTCTCAAATTGCAGCCGCAGCGGCGTCCTTACGGACCGAAGATCGTGCCTGCTGAAAACGCGGAACTCTTGAAGAGAACGTATCCGAAACAAATGGAGCGGTATGCCGATGAGGTTCAAAAGGTCGCGGATGAATTCGCCTATATGGGCGTGGCGACCCTGGAGAGATACGCGACGGCGCATTACGTCTCGCAAAATTACGAAGAAGTGGGCGAAGGCGGGATCGCGGCGAAAATCGCCGAATTGAAGCCGCACATCAGCCATGTCCAGGCGGAGGAAGCCGTCGCGTTTGTTGCTCAGTTAAGAAGCGATTTGTCGGATTTGTGAGTGATGCGCACTCGTCTTTTTTGACCAACAAGAATCCTTTTCTCTGCGATTAACATAAATGGCCAGCAGGCATGCCCTCACTCCGGCGCCCGGCCGCTGCGCTGCGTCATGCCCAGCAGCCTTTCCCGGATTTCTCCGTTCCATGCGCCCTCGCGCATCCGCCAGACCCAGTTGCCCTGCGGGACGCCGGGGCGGTTCATGCGGCCCTCGTTGCCGAGACCCAGGACGTCCTGGGCGGGGATGACGGCGAGGGCGGCTTGGGACTTCATCGCCGCGCGGATCATCGACCAGTGGATGTCCTCGGGTTCGCCGCCGAAGGTTCTGAGCGCCGTGGCGCGCGAGATGGCGAAGCCGGCGGGCGTCTCGTTGCGCAGAATCGGGTCCGCGCCGTGGAACCAGCCGAGAGCCGTGTCGTTGTCGTGCGTGCCGGTGTAGACCACCGCGTTCTCGGGAATGTTGTGGGGCAGATGGGGGTTGTCCGGGCTGCCGTCGAATGCGAACTGCAGGACGCGCATGCCGGGCAGGCTGAAGCGATCCCGCAGCGCGTGAACGTCGTTTCCCACCGAACCCAGATCCTCGGCGATGAGCGGCAGCGCGCCCAATTCCTCCTCCATGGCGCTGAAAAAGGCCTCCCCCGGTCCCTCGCGCCAGGCGCCGTCTTTGGGTGATTCGGCGCCCGCCGGGATCGCCCAGAAGCGCGCGAAGCCGATGAAATGATCGAGGCGCAAGGCGTCGAACCGTTCAACGTTCACGGCGAGGCGCATCTTCCACCAGGCGAAATTCTCCCCACGGTGCGCGGCCCAGTCGTAGAGGGGATTCCCCCAGTGCTGGCCATCCTGGTTGAAGTAATCGGGCGGCGCGCCCGCATAGGCGATCGGTCGGCGCGCCTCATCGAGTTCGAACAGGTGCGTCCGCGCCCATACGTCCGCCGAGTCATGGGCGACGTAGATGGGAATATCCCCGATGAGGCCGACTCCTTTCCCGGCGGCGTAGTCCTTGAGGGCGCGCCACTGGCGGTCGAAAAGAAACTGCTCGAAGCGCGTGTAGCGAACGTTTTTTTCGAACTCGGGATCATCGGGGTCATTGTGCCTTGCATCATCGGGCCATTCCCACCAGGGAGATCCGCCGAAGGCGCGCTTGAGCGCACGGAACCGCGCGTAATCGGTCAGCCAGCCGGCCTGGGCTTCGCAGAACCCGGAATACGCCGCGTCATTCGTCCCGCCGCCGTTAGAGAAGACCTCGAACGCCTCCGCGAGCAGCGATTCGTGTACCTGGAGCGTCTGGGCAGGCTCGATATCCCCATCGTCGGGCAGACGATGGTTCTCCAAATTTTCCGGGGAGAGCAGCCCCTCTTCTACGAGCGCATCGAGCGATATCAGCAACGGGTTTCCAGCAAAGGTGGATGAGGAAACGTAAGGCGAGCCCGTCTCGTCGGTGGGGCATACGGGCAGCATCTGCCACCAGCCCTGGCCGGAGGATGCGAGCAGATCGACGAACTCGAACGCTCCCGGCCCCAGATCGCCGAAGCCCGCCTCGCTCGGCAGCGAGGTGGGGTGGAGCAGGATGCCGCTCTTTCTGGCGTGAAGCGGATTCTCGGGGCTCATGTGCAAGGCTCATCAGTTCGAAAAGCGTTTCTCGCAGTCGCTTCATCTCGCGTCGGGCGCGTCGCTTGACTGATCATATCGCATGGGCGGGGCGTATGTTCAAGCTCCGCCGGGTCTTGGCCTAGTGTCCCTCCCCGAGGGGGAGCTTCACGGCGTCGCCTGTGCGGGCCGATTCCTCCATGGCGATGGTCACCTCGAGCGTCTGGCGCGCGTCTTCCGCCGTGGCGAGGTGGCAGGGGCGCCCCGTGGACAGGTGATCCAGCCAGCTCCTGGTTTCATCGCCGATGGGGCCGTACATGGTGTCGAGCGCCCAGTCGCCGGACGACGTGCTGCCGAGAAAGACCATCGGCAAATTGTGGTCGGGCACATAGGCGTGCGGATAGCCCTTTTCGGTGTAGAGGATATTCTCCTTGTGGTCCTCATCGAAGAGCATCACCCCGTCCGTGCCGATGACTTCCAGGCGGATGCTCTGCCCCGCCGTCGGGTACTTCGCGGGAAGCGCGTAGCAGATGCCGAGGTTTACGGTGGCGCCGTCGGCGAAGGTGATGATCGCCCAGCTCACGTCGTCCACATTGGGATAGCCCGCCTCCTTGAAGACGAAACCGCCTCCCCGGCATATCACCTCCACCGGCGGGTTTCCCTCCATGAACCAGCACATCATGTCGACCCAGTAGGTGAGCACGTCGAGAACAGGCGTGGCGTCCGCCGAGCGCTTGAGTATCTCGAACGCCTGCGCCCTGGTGTTGAACACGCGGCCCGTCGCGCCGATGAGCCTGCCCAGGCGGCCCTCCTTGATTTGTTCTTTCCCCAGGAAATAGCGCCGCTTGTAGCGCATGATGTAGCCCACGTGGAGGTCGGCCTCGTATCTTTCCGCCGCGCTCAAGAGCCGGTCGGCGTCCTCCAGCGTCATGGCGATGGGCTTTTCCACGAGCACGGGCTTGCCGAGCTCTAAAGCCTGAAGCACCGGCTCCACGTGGGCGAACTCCGAAGTCGAGACGATGACGGCGCCCACGTCGGGATGGGAGATGACCTCCTCGTTACTCCCGGACGCCACCTGCGCGCCCATGCGTTCGCCCAGGGCTTTCGCGCGCTCGGGTTCGGCGTCCGAAATCGCCAGAAAGCGAACGGCGGGGTGCTGCGCCGCGAGGCGCGAGCGGTGCGCGCCGATTCTTCCGGCGCCCACGACGGCTACCCCGAGTTCTTTCCTGTCGAAAAGCGTCAACGCGGGCCTCCTGCATGATGTCGGATGGAAACGGCGCGGACATTCTACGCCGCGCGTCAGCCGCCTTCAATCGGAATGCGGGTGGTAGGGCCTCGTTTGACTGTCCGGGAATTTTCTTGCGTCTTGCCGGAATCAGGATGGACGCGCCTCAAAGAAGCAGGCGGTCGTCCATGCGCGAGCGCGTCAGCACCTCGTGCCCCTCTTCGGTGATGAGCACCGTCTCCTCGATGCGCACGCCGCCGCCACCGGGCACGTCGGGCACCCAGATGAGCGGCTCGATGGCGAACACCATCCCCGGCTCCAGGTCGACTTCTTCGGAATCGGGGTCGGGTTCCCCGATGTAGGGAGGCTCGTTGGGCGATGTGCCCACCGCGTGGCCGATGCTGAGCGAAAACCAGTTTTTTCTCAAGCCGTACTTCTCGCCCGTCTCCCAGATTCGCTCGGCCACCTGCTTGTTCGTGAAACCGGGGCGGGTGCGATCGAGTCCCAACTCCAGCGATTCATGTACGGCCGTGTAGATTTCCTTTTGCCGTTTCGAGGGTTTTCCGCAGATCATCGTTCGGGCCACGTCGCCGAAATATCCGTTCCACTGCGCGCCGATGTCGATGAACACCAGGTCGCCGCTGCGGATGATCTTGTCGCTCGCGAAGCGGTAAGGCGGCGACATGTGCTCTCCCGAGGCGACGAAGGGGGAGACCAGATGCGCCATTTCGCCACCGTAGTGGTGGAGCACCTTCATGGCGTCCGCCGCCACGTCGCACTCGCGCTTTCCCGCCCGCACGCTGTCCATGGCCTCCTCGTTCACGGCGTCGGCGATCGCGCAGGCCTCGCGGATCATGTAGACCTCCTCGGGCATCTTGTGACGCCGCACCTTGTGCATGAACGAATCGCCGTTCACGAACTCCACGTCGCCCAGATGCTTCTGGTAGGCGCTGAACTGGATGAACGTCATCAGGTCCAGGCCCACCCGCTTGCCGATGAGGCCCAGCTCCTCGAAAAGCGGGCGCAGCGTCTCGCGGATCATCTTGTCCACGAGGGGCTGTTCCTCCATCTTCGCGAGGTGATGGAATTTCTCTATCCAGGGCATGTCGCGCGAGACGCGGGGTATCTCGCCCCCGTTGGTCATGATGTGGGCTCTCCCCTCCCTGGGGAGGATGACGGCGTTTCTCGTTCCCTCGCGGTGCGCCAGGAAAGAAGAGCGCATGCTCGTGAGGTAGCGCACGTTTTCGACCTTCCAGAGGAAAAGTGCGTCGATATCCGCCTCGGCCATCGCCTTTTGCGCCTTGTCCACGCGCTTTTGGCGGAGTGCGCCCACGTCGACGCGTTCCTCGTAGTCGACGTTGAATTGGCCCCGCGCGAATCCCGGCATACCTTTGGTCTCCTCTGGCGGGACGCCCGCGCGGCGCCCCGAATGCTCTGTATGAAAAAGTGAATCGTTTCTAGGGTTCTTCCACCAGCTCGATCACGACGCTATCGGGCGCGATGATGAAGGCAGTACGCGAACCCAGAACGCCGTCTCCCGGTTTTTTCGTGAAGACGACGCCCGCCTTCTCCAGGCGTTGGGCCACCTCGTCGATGCCTTCCACCTGGATTCCGAAGTGGTGGAGGCCGCGCCCCACCTCCGCGGTGGAATCGTCCTCGTCGGCCCTTAAGCCGCGAATGCGGATCTCCACCTCCCCGAGCATCACGCTGATGTAGGGGGAGCCGCGGTATTCGATCTCGGGCGTGAACAACTCGCCGCCGAAGTGGTTGATGTAGAAATCCGCCGCCGCCTGCGGGTCCTTGGCGACGTGGTGCACGTGATGGGTTCGTGAGGCCACCCTTTTTTCCTCCCTTGTTCTCGATGGGTCTAGAGGCCGTCGCCGACGGCGACGTATGCGCCGCCGGGCACGGGGTTTTCATCCTCGCTTCGCGCGCCCCACTCGCCGGTGATGGCGTACATCGCGCGCACCTTCTTCATGTTGTTTCCGCCGTCGCTGGAGAAGAGCATGTTGTGCGTGTCGCGGAACCATTTCTCGAGGAAATTCTCGCGCTGCACGCCCTCGCCCGCGTGAATCTCCATCGCCATCTTCGTCACGTCGCAGGAGATCTCGTGCGCGAAGGCGCTGGCGGTGAGCGTCATCGGCGGGTCGACGGGAATCTCGTGGCGCATGTCCTGGCGCCACGCCGCGTAGTGCACGTAGGCGCGCGCCGCCTGGATTTTCGTGTACATGTCGACGAGCTTGATGCCGACCGACTGGTGGTGCGCGATGGGGCGTCCGCTTTGTTTGCGGTTTTGCGCGAATTCGAGCGATTTCTCATACGCCGCGCGCGCCACGCCAATCTGGCCCGCCGCGTTGATGAGGGCGTCGCCGCGCAGGTGGCGCCGGATATAGGAAACGCCGCAGTTCTCGGGGCCCAGGCGGTATTTCGCGGGGATTATCGCGTCCTCGAAAATGATCTCCGCGTTCTGGTTCAGGCGGTAGCCCATCTTGTTGTGCACCTTGCCCATCTTCACGCCGGGCGCGTCCATGGGCACCATGAGGAGGGAAGCCCCCTGCTCGACGCCCACGTCGGGGTTCGTGCGGACGAACGTGAACATGAGCCGCGCCCAGCCGACGTTCGAGATGAAGTGCTTCTTCCCGTTCACGATGTAGTTGTCGCCGTCGAGCACGGCGGTGGTCTGGTATCCGCCGTCCGCCCCGTTGTAGGGAATCTGGTTCTCGGAACCGGATATAGGCTCGGTCGTCGCCGTGCCGATCAGGAACGTGGGGTCGCTCACGTACTCGCGCATCCAGTAGTCCGCCAGTTCCGGGTCTCCCAGAAGCTCGCTCGCGAGGATGTGGGCGATCTTCGTGGAGGAGAGCATGAACCCCGTGGCGCCCCTGTCTCCCCAGGAGATCTCCTCGCCCACGATGCAGTGCGTGAGCAGATCGTCCACGCCGCCGCCCCCGTATTCCTTGGGGATGCTCATCGTTCTGAGACCCGTCTTGTCGAGTTTTTCGAGAAGGTGGGGCATGTAGGCGCAATCGAGCGGGTCTTCCTGATGGTCCAGCTCCAGGCTGATGGGCCGGATTTCATCCCGCGCGAATTCATGCGCTATTCTCTGATATTCTTTTTGCTCATCGGTCATTCGGTAGTCGTACATCGGTCTCCTTCCTTCCAGTGATGGGCGGGTCTACCCCGCCGGAGCCATTCGCGCCTAGTCGACTTCTTCTAGCACCTCCGCCACTTCCACGGGCTCGCCGCGCTCCCATGAGCGCATGGCCGCCCACACGGCGCCCAGAACGTGGAGTCCTTCCGCGCCGCCCACCTCGGGCGGGCGGTTATCCCGGACGGCGCCTGCGAAATCCTTGAACTCTTCTATCAGGTAATCCTGCCTGGGGTGTTCCTCATAAGGGATCTCTTCGCGCTTCTCCCCGTCTTTGCGCAGGATTTTGATGCCCTCCCATCTGTCGTGGTAGAGGTTCGCCTCATCCCCGTAGGCGTTCATGAAATAGGTGTAACGCCCGTTCGGCGTGCGCGGGCTGATGAAGCTCGTCCCCAGCGTGCCGAGCAGGCCGGATTCGAATTCGAACCACACGACGCTCACGTCGGGAATTTCCGATTTTGTCTTTATTTTGCTGAACGCCGCGGACGCGCGCTTTATCGGCCCGTAGAGATAGAGCAGGTTGTCCACCTGGTGTATGGCCACCTGGAGCAGCGGGCCGCCGGGGGAGCCTTCCTTGTACCATTGCCAGTTGTCCGGCGTGTAGTGAAGCCCCCGGTCGTTCGAGTAATTGGTCTCGGCCATCGCCAGGGTGCCGATGGTTCCCTCATCGAGCAGTTGCTTGAAGAGGCGATGGCCCCTGAGCCATCTCGAACTCGCGCCGACCGCCAGGGTGACGCCGGCGTCCTCACAGACGCGGATCATCTTCTTGGCATCCGGGATGGAGGCGGCGATCGGCTTGTCGACGAGCACGTGCTTCCCCTGCTCGGCCGCCGCTATCGCGAGTTCGGCGTGCTTGTTGTTGGGCGCCGCGATGACCACGGCGTCCACATCGGGATGCCGGACCACCGCCTCGTAGCTCGCCTCCTCCCCGCATGAGAATTTCTCGGTGAACGCCCTGCGTTTTTCGGGCGTTCGGGTGAAGCACGTGGTGATTTTCATCCCGGGCGTTCTTTCGATATAGGACGCCAGGGTGTTGCCCCAGCGGCCCAGCCCGACCACGGCCACCTTGAGTGGATCGCTCATCAAATTTCTCTCCTCATTCCGTAACGACTCACAACGATTTCAAGCGCGGGTCCAGCACGTTTCTCAGCCAGTCGCCCACCAGGTTCGCCCCCAGAACCGTCACCGTAATCGCCAGACCGGGCAGGGTGACGACCCACCAGGAGGTGTAGAGGTGCACCTTGCCGTCGCTGAGCAGGCCGCCCCAGGTGGGCGTGGGCGGCGGCACGCCGAGGCCCAGAAAGCTCAGCCCCGCCTCGATGATGATCATCCGCCCCAGATAGAGCGACGCGATGATGATGACGGGCGCCAGGACGTTCGGGAGAATGTGGCGGACGATGATGCGGAGATGGCTACCGCCGATGCTCCGCGCCGCCTGGACGAACTCCTGCTCGCGCAGCGTGAGCACCTCGCCGCGCACGACGCGGGCGTAGATGACCCAGATGCGCATCGACATCACGAGTATGAGCACGACGAGGCTCGGCCCGACGATGGCGATGGTCGCCAGCGCCAGCAGGATGAACGGGAACGACAGCACCAGGTCCACGAGCCGCATGAGCAGAAAATCCACCTTTCCGCCGAAATAGCCCGCCACCAGCCCCACGCAGAGGCCGAAACATCCCGTGAGCAAAACGGCGAAAAACCCAACCAGCAGCGAAATGCGCGCGCCGTAGATGAGCCTGCTCAGAAAATCCCGCCCCAGATGATCCGTGCCGAGCAGATAGATTTGCCGGCCGTCCGACCACATGGGCGGCTTCAAGTTTCTGTCCAGCAGTTGCGCCTGGGGGTCCATGGGCGCGAGCAGCGGCGCGAAGACGGCCATCACCACCACGGATATCAGGATGATGCAGCCCAGGAGCGCCGATTTATCCTTCCAAAGCGACATCCATACCTTCGGGCGCTCGGGGAGTTCCTCGATCTCCACGGAATCCTGAAACATGAGCGCTTGTTCTCTCATTCGTACGTAATCCGCGGATCGAGATAGGCGTAGACGAGGTCCACCGCCAGATTGATGAGCACGAACCCCGACGCCAGAAGAAACACGGCGGACTGGACGATCGGGAAGTCGCGGTTCGCGATTGAATCGACCACCAGCCGCCCGACTCCAGGCCAGGCGAAAACGACCTCGATGATCACGGTTCCGCCGAGGAGAATGCCCAAATCCAGACCCATGACGGTCACGATGGGGATCGAGGAGTTCTTCAGTGCATGAACCATGAGTACGATTTTTTCGCTCAGCCCCTTCGCCCGCGCCGTGGTGATGTAGTCCTGGCGCAGCACTTCGAGCATCTGGGAGCGCATGAGCCTCGCGAGCCGGGCGAGGTGATACGTGGAGGCGGCGAAAGCCGGCATGATGAAATGCTCCCATCCGCCGCGGCCGAAGGAGGGCAGAAGTCCCAGCGTCACGGAGAAGAACATGATGAACATGATCGCCAGCCAGAAATCGGGGACCGCCTGCATCAGCACCGTAATGCCCACGCAGCCCTTGTCGTAGGACGAGCCTTCCTTGAAGGCCGCCAGACAGCCGAAGGGAATCCCGATGAGCACGGCGAAGGCAAAGGCCCCGACCGCCATCTCTATCGTCGCCGGAAAATGTTCCAGAACGAGCCCCATGGCCGATTCGCCGTGTTCGGTGGATTCCCCGAAATTCCCCTGGAGAGCGTTCGAGAAAAACCGCCCGTACTGTACGTGGAGCGGCTGGTCGAAGCCCATGAGTTTTCTCAAGTGCTCGATGTCTTCGTGGGTCGCATCGGTATCGAGCATCACCAGAACGGGGTCGCCCGTCATGTGGAGCAGGAGAAACACGATGATCATGACGCACTTGAGGAGGACGATTGCCTGAATCAAGCGCTTGACGACATATCCGGCCATAAAACCACCCAGCGACTAGGAACTGTCTTGTTTCAATACGAGGACGACATTCGTCTATCCGCCGGAGGGTCGCGCCCGGCGAAAACCACCCTCCGGCAGGCGGCTTGCGAACGCCTCCGGCCGGGGCGGGTTCATGCCCGCGCCCGACCGGAGCTTCGCCTCGAACCAAAGATTTGTATCTACTTCAAGCCGACCTCGGCGGCTATCAGTTTTCCGTCGGCGCGCGGTTTCCAGTCTATCTTCTTGTTTGCGCCGAAGATGCGGAAAGTCTGATACAGCGGAACGATCGGCACCTTCTCGTGACGCAGAACGCGGGCGATTTCCTGGTATTTCTTCTCCCGCGCCTTGTTATCCAGCGTCGAGCGCGCGTCGTTGATCATCGCGTCCACGGCCTTGTCGCGGAATCCGCCGTAGGCCGAGCGGCTGCTGATAGCGCCGGCGAACATGTGCTCTGCGCTGAAGGCCGTGTTCATCCGCGCCAGATAGTACAGGAACGGTTTTACGTTCTTCTTGTACTTGCCGAAGATGATCTTCTTCATCGCGCCCCATTCCATCACGCGGACGTTCGCCTTGAGGCCGACCTTCGCCCACTGGCCGGCGATGCCCTCGAGCGCTTCCTTGCCCATCATGAAGCGTCCGCGGGGGATGTACACGTCGAAGGAGAATCCCTTCGCGAATCCGGCCTCGGCGAGCAGCTTCTTCGCCTGGGCGGGGTCGTAGGGATAGGGTTTGAGTTCGGGATTGAAGCCGAAGCTCGCGGGGCCCTGAATGATCGCCACCGATTTGGCGAAGCCCATCATCACGTTCTTGGTGATGGCCTCGCGGTTGATCGCCAGGTTCATCGCCCTGCGGACGCGCACGTCCATCCAGGGCGCGCCCTCTTTGATCACCATCAGGATGTAGTTGGTGCGCGGCGACTGCTTGGCGATGACGTCCGTTTTGCCGCTTGCCCGGACGCGGTCGCTCAAGGCCGGAGGCAGGTTGTCGATCACGTCCACGTCGCCGGAGATGAGTGCTGAGACGCGCGTGGTGGACTCGGGGATGAACTTCACCACCGCCGTCTTCACCTTCGATTTTCTCCAGGCGTTGGGGTTCGCTTCGTAGATGACCTCCTGGCCCTTGCGCCATTTCTTCATCACGAAGGGCCCGCTGCCCACCGGGTTGCGGGAGAGATGTTTCTTGTCGTGTTTCTTGTAATACTCGGGCGGCACGATGAAGCCGTAGATCGCCAGAAACGGCGGGAGCATGGGGTCTGGTTTTTTCGTGTGAATCCGGACCGTGTGCTCATCGACCACTTCCAGCTTCGCCATGCTCTTGAAGTAGCGGTACTGCCTCGATTTCATCTTGGGGTCGAGAATCCGCTCGAAGCTGAACTTGACGGCAGCCGCGTTCACGGGATCGCCGTTGCTGAACTTGACCCCCTTCCTGAGCTTGAACTCCCACACCTTGGGGCTCACCATCTTGTAGCTTTCGGCGAGCTGGTGCGTCATGGAGCCGTCGGGAGCGCGCGCGAGCAGCGTCTCGAAGACGTTCGGGTGGTGCATCGAAATCGGCAGGGAACTGAAGGTGTGGGGGTCGAACGTCGTCAGTGCGCCGGCCATCCCCAGCACCACCTTCCCCTTGGGCGCCGCTTTCGCTCCCGCGGGAAGCAGCAACAGCGACAGTACGACCATCCAAAGCCAAAGCCTCTTCATCTCGTGTTCCTCCTTTTGGGTAAGAATCAACCAAGCCGTCAGAGACAAACCAGTTCGTCGGTGCTCGTGTTCAGCGGTTCGTAACCATCGTCCGTGACCAGATAGGTTTCACCCCAGAAAATTTGGCGGTTGGGGCCCAGGTTGAACATGGGGTGCGTCGTCACCACCATGCCCGGCTGCAGCTCTCCCTCCGAGAGCGGCGTGATCATGTAATCGGTAAGGTCCAGGCCCGTCAGATGCACCAGGCCGTAAGGCCACACCTCGTAGCCGTGTTTTTCGAAAACGTCGTTCATCGCCGTGACCATGGCGACCATCGGTTCTCCCGGCTTCATGCGCTCCAGGGAGGCGTCGCGCGCCTCGCGCACCACCTGATGGGCGTCGATAAGCCACTTTTCCGCCTCGCCCAGCGCCAGGACCCGCACGATCTGGTTCCAGTATCCACGAACGCGCGGGGAGATTTCCAGCAGCACGGCGTCACCCTGCCTGATGGGCCTGTCCGTCTGGGGGATGACGTAGCCCCAGGGCGCTTCGCCGCCGTTCGCCATACTCGCGAGGCCCATCATGTTGAAGTTCTCCGTCCCGCCCTCGGGGATGATCACCCGATCCATCTCGGCGCGCATGTCGAGTTCCGTCACCCCTTCGCGAATGAAGCCGCACAGGTGATTCCACACCTTATCACCGAGCCGGGCCGCGTGGCGCGACATTTCCACTTCTTCCTCACTTTGCACGAGGCGCAGCTTCCAGACGAGTTCGCCCGCTTCCACCCATTCTTTCGCGTTCACCTGATCCAGAAGCTGCTGGTGCCAGGCCACGGGGATGATGGCGAGCGAGGAGATTCCGATTCTGGAGTTCGAGGAGGTGATTTCGTTCAGGTAGTTGCACGCCTGTTTCGGGACGGGGGTGAGCGCCTCGCAGCGCGTGTCGGCGATCCAGCCGTTTCGCAGGGATTCGATTCTCTGATTCTCCACCCCCACGAACAGCACGGGTTCTCCCTCGCGCGGGAAGACCAGAATCTGCTGGCCGGAGAACGAGATGAAATTGCTGACGTAGGCCAGATTGCCCGTACGCGGCCCCTGGCGTCCGCTGTTGCCGTAGACGACGAGAACGTCCAGGCCCTCGCGCTCCATTTCCGCCCTGAGATTCGCGTGGCGGCGGTCACGCTCTTTGGTCGATAAACCCAACTTTCCTCTCCTTCGCGTTGCGTACCGTTAAAAGATCACCTTACCGCCCGAGACGGCCATGTTCACGCCCGTCACGTAGGCGGCCTCTTCGCTGCAGAAAAACACCACGGCCCCCCCGACGTCCTCGGATCGCCCGAGGCGCTTCATCGGTATGGCGTCGATATACTCTCTTTGGTAGTCATCCGAGTGGAGGATGGGCCGCTCCGTTTCGGTGAGGCCCGGAGAGACCATGTTCACCGTGATGCCGTAAGGACCTGCCTCCACGGCCAGATTTTGCGAGAAATAGAGCAGTGCGGACTTGACGGCCCCGTAGGAGTTCGTGCGCGCGCGCTTCTCGCCCAGCACGGTGGACAAGACGTTGACGATGCGGCCCCAGCCCCGCTCCCGCATGCCCGGCAGCGCCGCCTGACAGCAGTGAAAAGCGCCCCTGAGCATCACTTGAATCTGCGGTTCGTAATCCTCCTCCCAACTCATCTCCATAAAGGCTCTGCCCTTCACCAATTGGCGCGCGTTGTTGACGAGAATGTCGACGCCGCCCATGCGCTTCCCGCATTCTTCGAACATGCGCGCCACGTCGTCCTGGCGGCTCACATCGGCCTGAACGCCGAACGCGCCGCCGCCTGCTTCCCGAATCGCGTTGGCCGTTTCGTGCGCCGCCGCCTCGCCCGCGTGGTAGTGCACGGCGACCGTTGCGCCCTCTTTCGCCAGTGCGTGGGCGATGGCTTTGCCGATGCCGCGCGTAGCGCCGGTGACGAGCGCGGCGCGTCCTTCGAGCCTCATGCGGAACTCATCCAATTCGTGAGCGAAAAATCATGTATTCCCGATGCCGGTGAAAACAATTCCCGTCCCTGGCGACTTGTATGAAACGAGCAATTAAGTCTTGAATAATGGTATTGTATTTAATACCATTAAGGTTCGCAAGCGTTAATTTCGCAAAGAGGGCCATTTCCAACGAAGTTGCGATATGTGAAACTTCCGTCTTGCCCCAGACTCGAAACCCGTCGATATTCGAGGAGATGGAAAGCGAGGGAAAAATGTTGGAGCTGAGCGCTGAAAAACCGTTTTCGAACGAATTCATCCCCTATTACTACCAGATCGCGAATCTCCTGCGCGGCAAAATCGAAAGCGGAGAACTCTTCGCGGGCATGAAGCTCCCGAAGGAACTGGATCTTTCCAAGCACTTCGGCGTCAGCCGGGTCACACTGCGGCAAGCCCTCGCCATACTGGAGAAAGAAGGTCTCGTGACGCGCGAGCGCCGCAAGGGCACGTTCGTGAACCACGGGGGCGTGAAATCCAAAATGATTCCACTCACCGGCGTCGTATGGGAGGAGGACGCGGGCGGGGAGAACATGCGGGTCATATCGACGGAGGAGGTAGACGCATCGGCCATGCTCAAGAAATTCTTCGGCCTGGACGACGGGGAGAAGTTGAGCAGGGTCGAGCGTTTGAGGATGGTGGAGGAAACGCCCCTTTGCTACGTGATGAACTATTTGCCCCGAGAGCTCGCGAAGGACATCCCGCAAGAAGACATCCGCACCCGCAGCATGCTCCACATCCTGAAGAGTCGGCTGAATATCCCGCTGGGCAAGATTCAGCAGACGTTCGAGGCGCGCATCGCCGAGAGCGACGTCGCGGCCCATCTTTCCATCGGCGTTCTGGCGCCGGTTTTGTATGTGGAAACCTTCGTGCGCAGCAAAAGCGGGGAACCCGTCGAATTCTCTCAAATCTATTACCGCGGAGATCAGCACCGGTACAGAGTGGAACTCGTGAGCGAGTAGTCCCTCGCGTCTCGTGCTGCGCGCTTTTCCAAACTATCGCTGGATGGGAGGGGCAAGATGCCCAAAAAGAAGAGTACGAAAAGAACCATCGGCTTCATCGGCCTGGGCCTCATGGGCCAGGCGTTTTCCAGGAATCTCATCGCAGACGGCCATCCCCTCGTCGGAACCGACGTGCTGTCGGGGGCGATGCGCAAGTTCAGGCGCCTGGGGGGAGAAGCCCTGGAATCGCCCCGCGCCGTGGCCGAAGCGGCGGATATCGTGTTCATCTCGGTTCCCAATTCGAAGATATCCCTTCAGACCGCGCGTGGGAAAAACGGCTATCTGGCCTGTGCGCCCGAATCCGCGCCGGAGGTCGTGCTCGACACGACGACTTCGGATCCGGAAGACTCGAAAAAACACGCCGAACTTTGCCGGAAGAAGGGAATACCCTATCTGGACGCCAGCGTGAGCGGCAACAGCGACCACGTGGCGAATCGGGAAGGCTTGTTTCTCGTGGGCGGGAACAGGAAAGCCTACGAGAAAGTGGCGCCGCTTTTGGAGACGATGCTCTCCGATCAGGTTTACTGCGGGCCGTCGGGCTCCGGCGCCGCGATGAAAGTGGTCGTGAACTACATGACCTCCATGGGACGCTGCGTCATCGCCGAAGGCTTAAGGCTGGGGATGCGCAGCGGATTCGGGAAGGATTTTTTGTTCGACACGCTCAAGAGAAGCCGCGCGGGCGACTCGAGCGGCTTCCATGGTCACGGCGGCATCATGGTGCGGGGCCGCTTTCGCCGTCCCCGGAGCACCTTGAACGTCATCCGCAAGGACATCGGGCTCGGCCTCAGGCTGGCCAGGAGGCACGGCGCCGTGACGCCCGTGGGCAACGCATGCGCGCCGCTGTACAGGGAAGGCGCGCGCGCAGGCAATGGAGAGTTGGACAGCGCGGCCGTGTATCTCTCCTATCTGGATCGGGAGAACAAAAAATAGAACGGCTCGACCGGGCGTTCTCGACAGGTGAACGGAGCGCGCCCGCGAGCGGGTCGTCGTCGCTGCGCCCTTTCTGAATGGATGAGGGGCGAGGCGCGGTATTTCAACAACGGGGGTGGCCGTTGCCGGGTGAAGCGCACGATTCAGCGGATAAAGAATCCACGCTCGTCGTGGTGGGCGACATGGAGGTCGACCGCCCGGAGCCCCGGAACACTTTCTCGAAGGTCGCCTCGTATCTGAAAGCGGCCGATCTGCGCTTCGGCGGCCTGGAAGCCTCGATGTCCCACCTGGGCGCCCCGGCCAGCGGGAAGATCGTGATGCGCCACAGCCCTGAGATGATTCAGGGCTATCTCGAAGGCGGCTTCGACGCCTTGGCGTTCGCCAGCAACCACTGCATGGATTACGGGGTCGAGCCGTTCGTCGAGACGATGGCGTTGCTCGAGCGAAACGGAATCGCATATTCGGGCGCGGGCCGGAACGTCCAGGAGGCGCGTACGCCCGCCGTCATCGAACGGGGGGGCGTGCGCTACGGGTTCTTGTCCTACGTGCTGGAACTCCCCCTGGGCTGGGGGGCGGGCCCAACGAAGCCGGGCGTCGCGCCCATCCGGCAGGATGCGCTCTATGGCCCTCCCTACGTCAACGAGGAGGATTTGGCGGCGATGATCGCCGACGTAGTGCGCGCGCGGCCGAGGGTCGATTTTCTTCTGGCCTCGTTCCACTGGGGCGCGAGCCAGAGCCGCACGCTCACGCTTTCCCAGCAGGCGTCGGCGCGCGCGGCTGTCGAGGCGGGGGTGGACGTCGTCGTCGGCCACCATCCCCACATCGTGCAGGGGGTCGAGGTGTATCGCGGCAGGCCCGTTTTCTACGCGCTCGGCAATTTCGTGCTCGATCACGACCACCCGATGTTCCTGCCCACCGCGCGCGAGTCGATTTGCCTGAAGTTGACCCTGAGAGGCGGAGCGCTCGCCCGGGCGGCGGTATCGCCCGTCTTGATCGAAGCGGACGGCAGCCCCCGGATTCCGGGGCCCGAGGAGCCGAAATCGGCGGAAATTCTGGGCAAACTCGTATCGCTCTCGGAAAAGCTGGGGACAAGGATCGAGGTTTCCGGGGGCGAGGGGGTGGTCGCGCTGTGAACAGCCGGATTGCTTCCCTCATCGAGCGGCGAACCGCGGGAAATCCATCATGGAGCTGAAGGATAAGATTTTCGTCATCACGGGCGCGGCCCGCGGCATCGGCGCGGAAGCCGCGCGCCGCTTTTCGGGTATGGGCGGAAACGTGGCGGCCCTGGACGTGGAGGAAGACGGCCTGCGAAGCCTCGAAGCGGAATCGGGCGGCGAAATCTTGGGCGTGCGCGCGGACATCTCGAACCCGAAGGGCGTCGAGGACGCCTTCGACGCGGCGGCGGCGAGATTCGGCGGCGTGGACGTTCTGATCAACTGCGCCGTCATCCGGGGGAACGGCCCCCTGGCGGAGGTCGAGGAAGCCACGATCGACCTGGCGCTGGCCGTGGGCCTCAAGGGCGGCATCCTGTGCGCGAAGCGCGCGGCACAGGAGATGAAAAAACGCGGCGGCGGCGCCATCGTCAACATGTCGAGTTTCTACGCGCGCACGCCGGCGAAGGAGCGCGTGGTCTACGTCGCCGTGAAGGGGGGCGTCGAAGGTCTCACGCGCGCGCTGGCCGTCGAACTGGCGGATTCGAACATCCGCGTGAACGCCGTCGCGGCGGGGCCGGTGCTGACGAGGCTCAGGGAATCCCAGGGGGAGGGCGACCCCGAAAACCTGGCGGAGCGCTACCGCAAATCCCCCATGGGCAGGTTCGGCCGGGTCGATGAGGTGCTCGACGCCATCGAGTATCTGGTGACGCCCCGCTCGTCCTTCATGACGGGCCAGGTTCTGGTGCTCGACGGCGGTTTGACCATCGTGTGATGTTTTTGGAAGTGGCGGGAACGCGTGGGAGTCGAACCCACCGACGAAGTGATTAGCCCCGTCCACTGGATTTGAAGTCCAGGCGGCACACCGGCGCCGATGCGCTCCCACCAGGAGAATACAACGGCGGGCGTGGCTGCGAAAGCGCCATTGGCATTTGGAGCGCCTCCAAGCCGCGAGGCGGGGGCCGCGCGGCTTGTACTGGGAGCAGGAACGTCCTAAAAGGGAGCGGAATTCATCGCCATCATAGGAGACAGGAGAATGTCGCAGCGCGTGGGTATCGTGGGCATGGGGCTGATGGGCCAGGCGTTCATCAAGAACTTGCGCGAGACGGGCTTCGAGGTGCAGGGCTTCGACGTGGACGCGGCCCGCATGGACGACTTGCGCGAAAAAGGCGGCCGGCCCGTCGAGACGCCCGCAGCGGCGGCCGGCGGCGTGAACTTCGTCGTCACCTCCCTGCCCACCAGCGGCGTCGCGCGCGAGGCGGTTCTGGGCGCGGGCGGAATCGCCGAGGGCGCGAAGGAGGGCCTCTACCTGCTCGACACGACGACCTCGCGTCCGGAGGACTCGGTCCGCCTCGCGGAGGATTTGGCCGGGCGGGGGGTCCGATTTCTCGATTCCGCCGTGAGCGGGACGAGCGCGATGGCGGTAGAGAAGGATCTGGTGGTCATCGCGGGCGGCGAGGCGGAGGATTTCGACGCCTGCCGCGCCGTCTTCGCGGGCTTCAGCCGGGCGGCCTACCACATGGGGCCGGTGGGTTCGGGCGCGCGGACGAAGCTGGTCATCAACATGATCCTGGCGGGCAACCGGCTCGCCCTGGCCGAGGGGCTGATGCTCGGCACGAAGGTGGGCCTCGAGATGGACACCCTGCTGGAGGTGCTCAAGGACGGCGCGTGCTTCTCCAAGACGATGATCGACAAGGGACCCAAGATGATCCGCGCGGACTACTCGAAGCAGGGCCAGGTGAAGACCTCGCTCAAGGATTCGCGCCTCATGCTGGAGCAGGGCCGCCTCCACGGCTCGCCCATGCTGCTGACGAACCTGTGGTACCAGGTCGCGCAGATGGCCTACGAGCGGGGCTACGGCGAGGAGGACACCGTCGCCTTCTTCGAGGTGCTGCGCGAGATGGGCGGCCTGCCTTCGAGGATTGACAATCCCGACTGAGGAGGGAGGGATGGCAGGGGCCGTTCGGGAACGGCCCTTGCCGGAAGGGCAGACGCGCCGAATTGCGCGGATATGCGGGGAGACGCGCTCAATTCGGCGCAAATGCGGGCAAATGCGCCGCTCGAAAATTTCTTTGACTCCGTATTTGAGTCGCCTGCGCTCAGGTTTGTATCCATATCCCTTTTATTACAATGACTTGCGCTGGTTTCCCGCGCCCGTTTTTTATCGAAAAACCCCGTGAATTTATCCAAATTTATCGTATTTTTCACTAATTTATCGAAATTCACGGCATGGCCGTCGGCGCGCGCCGGTTCCGGCTGATGCGGGTCGGCCCCGACCGGTAAGGATGCGTTCGCCGTCTTCATTTTCGCCCCGACGCCCGATTCCATGAAAAAGCCTCCGCTCCATTCCGGCCGATACGGGAAAACCGTTTCCCCGCGCCGCGCGCACGATACCGCAGCACGGGGTTTCGGGGCGTATCGCAATTGCGGGGAAATGCGGGGTCAGACGCGGTTGATGAGGGGTTGTTGAAAAACCCCTCGTCGGGGGCATTGCCTTTACCCCCCTGACAAGGGGGGGTTGGTTCCGACGAGGACATGTTCAACAACCCTCGTAGGGGCGGACCCGCGTGTCCGCCCGGCAACCCGCGAGCCGCCCGCGCTCTTCGGGTTGCCGTCGTTCCGGCGTCGTTTCCGCCCGGGGAGGGATCGTTTCCGGCGTTTTTGATGCGTTCGGGTGAAAATTCACGTTGTTGACAGAGAACAAATAGCGATATAAATCAGAAAAAAATACTCCGTCCCCACCTGATAATGAATGAAATGAGATGATTCTTGGAGCAAGGGAAATTCGAGTTCAGATGCCCGATTTACGGGTTCGTCGCCCTCTCTGAATGGGAGAGGGATATCATTTCCTAGCCGGCGTTTCAGAGACTGAGGCGCATCGGCCAGCTCGCCTTTACGAACTATGTCTACCCCGGAGCAATGCACACGCGTTTCGAGCACTCGCTCGGCGTCATGCACATGGCGACGATGCTTTACGACGGGATTGTGGCTTGCTCCAGAGACCTGCTGGAAAGGACGTTCGGATATAACGACGAGGGCCTTGGGCGGCATCGCGCCCTGGTGCGATTGACGGCGCTCCTTCATGACGTCGGCCATTCCCCGTTTTCGCATGCCGGAGAAGAAATCTTTCCGAGCAAATAGGATTCCGAATCGGGAAAACCGTATGCGCATGAAGAGTATTCCGCAGCGGTCATACGCAATCGTTTTGCGGATGTCATCGACAGCCATCGCGCGAATAACAATTACGGGTTTACCGCCGATGATGTCGCTGCCCTTCTGGAAGGAAGCGCAGACACCGAAAGCGCGCTGTTTTGGCGTGGTCTTGTAACGAGCCAGATGGATGCGGACCGGATTGATTACCTGCTTAGAGATTCTCATCATGCGGGAGTCGACTACGGCCGTTTCGATTGGCGGCGCCTTGTTCAAACCGTCGAGGCGGTTCCGGGTGTGCGAGGCGGGAGTCCGGCCCTCGGGGTGTCCGAGGGCGGGTTGCACGCGGCGGAAGGCTTGATTCTCGCGCGCTATTTCATGTTCACCCAGGTCTATTTCCATAAAACCCGCGTCGTCTACGATCATCATCTCAAGGAAGCGCTCAAGGAAATTCTTCCCGGGGAGCGCTTTCCGCCGCCCACTCCGGATCGCCTTGGTGAATATCTCGATTGGGACGATTGGCGGGTCTTGGGCGCTCTGAAAAATGGCGAGGGCGGCGAACATGGCCGGCGAATTCTCGAACGGGATCATTGCCGGGAAGTATGGCATACGCCCGAGATGCCTGATACGAAAGACAAAAAGGAGTTGGCGGAGAAGAAGAGTAAATTGGGTGAACTGCTCGTCGCTGAGATTCCGGCGAAAAAATCCTGGTACAATACAGGAAGTTCCGATATTCCTGTTTTCACGGAAACTCCCGCTCGCGAGCGAAAACCGCTTTCTTCTTTTTCGTCTGTTGCGAGCAGCATTCAACCGATTCATCAGATTCGATTATACGTGAAAGCCGAAGATCGGGAAAAAGCCAATCGGAGGCTGAGAGATAGGGGGAGCGACAATGGATGATTCCGTGTGGAACAGACTGGGCCTGATTTGCAGCTTGGTTGAGAAGAGCGAAGGACGAGCCGGGCGAACCGCGCTGATGAAATTCGCTTATTTCTTGAAGGAACTCAAGGGCGTCCCGCTCGACTACCGCTTTACGCTTTACACCTACGGCCCTTTCGATTCCCGGGTGCTTGATGATTTGAGCTATGCCGAGTTCTTGAAAGGGGTGGAAAGTTCTCTGGTTCGTTTTTCCGGCGGGTATGGTTATGAGTATTCACTCGCTCCCAAAGGTGAAGAATTAAAGAAGCACGCTCAAGATTTTCTGACGAAATATGATGATAAGATTGAGTCGGTGGTCCAAGAGTTCGGCTCCAGGACCGCGGGTGAACTGGAGATGATTAGTACAATCATCTATATAGGCCGGAGCGCCAGAGAGCGGGAATCTTTCCATTCAATGGATGGACTTTCTCAAAAAGTCGTCGGAGTCAAACCTTACCTCGATTTCGATGATGTCCGTGAGGAAACCGAGAATCTACATGGGCGCGGATATCTTCAAGCCATTGGCGCGCAATGACGGACAATCTGTTTATGCAGGGGCGGACATAGGTGTCCGCCCGCGCTGCTTCTCCGAAGAGGAGAGCCTGCGTATTTATCCGTGGGAGTGAGAAGGTGAAAAGGTCATAGGGACGCAGGGGCAACCCACGAGCCGCCCATGAATCAGTCCCAAAGCCAGTCCAAGTCCGAAAATGCGAGATCTCTCCCGAAGTTCTGTATGTTGTCCCGCACGTTGAGAATCAAGCAGCGGTCATTGCCGCCGTTCTTGATGCCTCTCAGACCTCTGCCAATCATCTGGAAATAGAGATTCGGGCTGTAGACCGGACGCGCCACAATGATGGCCCGTGTCTTGGGAGCATCGAAACCCTCACGGAATACCCCATAATTCACGAGCGCTTTAATACTACCACCCCGAAATTCCTCTACCACCCTGCGACGTGTTGAAGTCTCCGTTTCTCCGCTCACGGCTCTCGCCTTTATACCTCTCGCGTTCAAGAGCGCCGCTACTGTCTTTGCGTGCTCAACAGATGTCGCAAAGATGAGAGTGGGCCAATTCGGATTGACATACTTTTCGTATGCTTCGACGATCCGCTTAGTGCGCTCTGCATCTTCCGCGATACGCGCTTCCACGCTTTGGGGGAGCCACCAGGGAACACGTTGCATTTCCTGCAATTCGTCTTCGTTCAGGACAAATTCTCCCCCTTCAATAGTTTCGTGATCGGCGCGTGCGAGTACGCCCATATTTTGTAATTCGCCGATGACATCCTGCGGGTTATCGCTTTCGAACGCCCCCGCATCCAGCCGATTGCTCCCGTAACGTCTGGCCAGCCAAGCCGTTTCCTCTTCGTTGTATCCACGATATGGCGTTGCGGTGAGGCCGAGAAGAAACGGCTCGTTCGCTTCCTGCCGCCGAGTCAAACCGATATCCTGCATGACTGAAGTGAAAGTCGGGGCAATCGATCTATGCGCCTCATCGAAAACGACGAGATTAAAATCCGTTAGAAAATCGTACTCTGTGGCCTGATTCAAGAGTCTGGCGTTGAGTGTCTGGATAGTCGCGACGACAATATGGAGATCGCTCGTCGGCAGGGGTCTGGGCTGCCCGGCCCACATTCTGGAGATACGCAAAAACGACCCATTTGCGCCGATACTATACCAAGCCTGCCGCCATGCTTCGACTGCCTGTTCGCACAACTCGTCGCGATCCGCGACCCAAAGGATTCCACCTTTGAAAGCGTCATCACGCATCGCTTCGACAATCGCCTGCACCGCGACGCGCGTTTTGCCCGACCCTGTGGGCATGCTAATCATGCCGCGCCGTTCGTTGCCGTTTACACGGCCGTTACGGAACATGGATCGTACCTTATCGACGATGTTTCGCTGATAACCATGGAGTGGCGGGAGCGAGTAAGGTCCCTCAATTTCGAGAAATGGATCGCGGCGTCGGTTTCGCTCTCCCGCCCATTCGGCCGAGAATCCAAGCGAAAGAACAAAATCAATAGCAGGTTTTAGACCGGCCCATTTCTTCGGCGGGTTCAATTGATCCAGAGCCCATCGATATTGTCTCAGAGCGTCCGAGTGATACGTCGCTATGGCGGCTTCGGCAATATCTACACCAGACAACGTACTATTATCGCTCTCGAGTATGGCGAGCAACGAATTGGGTAAACCCCGGCGGAGATTTTGCTCTCCTACCGCTTTCAGAAGGCGTGCAGGGTCAGTTGAACATTTCCTTATCTCGGCACGTCGCTCTTCGATTTCTATTCTAGTTTTGTATTGTAATATCTTATCAAGTTGATATTCATGGAGTTTCAGGTCCTCACAGACAAGGCGCAGTTCCTTGCGTTCGTCGTCCGTGCGGGCCACATAGATGTTGGGAGCTTGAAAAAACCGCTCTGATTCGCTGCCGCCGATAAGAATTTTTTCACAGCGTATGAGTTGATAAGTTTTCCACTGCCAATGTTCGAGGCCAAAATGCTCCTCCAACCCCGGCCAGATGTCGAGTAGGGGGATCGGGTATTCTTCGCCGATGAGTTCTGGCGTTGGTTCCGCCAGATTGAGCGCTTTCTTAATCTTGTCGGCCTTGGAGTGATTCAGCAATGTATGCAACGCTGCCGGGTTTTTGGGCTGCGGCCCGAGTGCGTCTGCGAGCGGGACGATACCGTCAGAGGTTCGAACTCGCCCATGTTCAAGCAACATCTGAAGGGCTGGCGATTCGAAAGGCAATTTTCCATAGGCGTCTTGGGTGTCGTGCCGCATCGTCCACTTCTCATAAGTGGCGTCGAGCGACAGCAAGGCATCTGTGTATAACGTCTTGCTTTCCTCGGAAAGAGCGGTTAGGACTCTGAGCGGACCGCTTCCTTTTGTTGATTCAAAATTCAAATGAGAGCGAAGGGGATTTCTGGGCGAGACTTTTCTGAGGAATTTCTCGCGGCATTCGGACTGGAAGTTCCCACGCTGTAGTTCTGGCCACAAGTCGTATTTCTCGTGCGGCGCATCTGTCACGCCGAGATTACACAACAGTTCAATGTCAAGTTCATGAAAATCTACGTTCACGGTGGCATTATTATCCCGGCTCCCGTCCCCGGGGATAATATCGCCGGGCAGCAATACGGCGTGGCGTGGTCGCCAGTCGCCGGATCGCGTCCTCACGTGGAGTTTTAACTTCCAGTCCCTATGCTCGCGAATGATGTCATGGGCTATTTCCCCTACTTTGCGTGCCTGCTCCCAAAATTCAGTCCAGGGATTTGTGTTCGCCCCCATGTTGCTATTCAGAACCTTCTCTGCGATGAGCCTAAAGATGCTTTCGGGCGATGGTGGTTTTATGCCCAGTTTTTTCAACGCTGCTAACGTGTCCGTGTCTGCCACCAGTCGCCAGTGGACACGTGACTCTGGAGGCTCTAGGGAGTGGTGGTCATTGGCTAACTCTTCTGGCAAGAATAGATGTTCGGGGTCCGGCTCCCTCCATTCATCGCTTGCCGTCCGGATAATGCTGCCAAGTTTATGCTGTGTTGCTCTAATCTCAGGCGAGATCAGAGCAGCCGTCTGGATAGCCGCTTTAGCAGCTTCAATGATTTTGTCGGGATCTTGTTTTCTTGTAAGAGATTTTAGCCATTTGGCGATAGTGGCTCTGGGGACTCCGTCTGCCGTCGAGCTAGGTGGTTCGCCTTCTGGATGAAATAGTCTGTTGATAGTAGAGAACCGAATGCGTGAGAGAGCTCTATGGTGGAGCCAGTTGGGGGGTCGGTCCGAATACGCCGCCCACCGGTCGAGAGCCTCTCTGTCTTTCCGGCGGTCCACGGTCAATTCCTTCGGGGGATACGAAATTTCCGAGGTAGCGCGTAGTTTCCCTTTCTGATCCGGGATAACTTCGCGGCCGTAAAGATTGGAAAACAGGTGTTTGCGAAGCCGGTCAGCCTCTTCTGAGTCACCCGGTTCATGTCGACGGGGCAACGCGTCAAGATGGCGAGCGGGGTCGGTTTGCGTCGTCAGTTCCGACAATTCGTCGGCGATCATCTTCGCCGCTACCCCGATCATTTCGTTGTTGTATATGCCGGGCAAGAGATTCTGCCGATCCTCATTCGTTTTCCAAGGCGCGTTCAGAATGCCAGCGACAAGGCTTGCCGTTTTTGTAGGGAAGAAGGCCCAGAATACGCCTGGATCGGTCAAGTGATCGAGTGGCACAGCCCACCAGATCGGTACCTCGTCGCCGTCGCCTTGCGAACTTTTATCCGCTTGGGCATTACTCGACAACTGATGGGTGCGTCTGAATAGCTTCCACTTGCTGGTCGTCTCTCCATCAGTGAGACGATATTCACCATCTACATTTTTGAGTTCTAGAGTTCGATTGAGGATATCCCATGGGCCGTTATCCTTGAGCTTCAATTGGCGAACGTGCTCGACAAATAAAAGAAACTCCGGCGGGAATTCGCTCATTTGCTCACTGAGGTGGCCGTGCGCGCCGGTTTTTAGCCGAAGACGCACGATGTTCGTCGCCCAACTCATGAGTTGGCGGAGAATATTGTCCCTCTCGCAATTTTCAACAGGATCGATGGGATCGGCCAAGCGCAGCACCGGATAGTGTTCGGCATCCGGCACGACCTGCCGAATGCACTCGCGGGTGCGACCACGATCAAACCGGAACGAACCTGAGCGGCTGAAAAATTCCGGGGAATCGGTGACGCCGAGAACAGACTTGAAACCAAGACCGAACCTCCCGATCTGGCTGGCTTCCCGTTTGGGCGACATATTCGAAAACATGAGTGCCGTTACACCGGCCTCGTCGATTGTTTCTCCATCATCTGCGCAGTAGAGATAAGCCTCGGTCAAATGAATCTCGATACGTCCGCCGCCCGGTTTGCCGGCCAAAGCATCGGCGCTGTTCTGTACCAGTTCGAACAACTGGCGATGAGCGTAGCCGCCACGTGTCGTGCCTTCTTCAAGGTTGGCGTGCTCACCCACTAAATGGGGTTGTTCGCCATAGGCACTGAGGGTTTTTTGCGATTCCTCGGCGATATAGGAACCTAGTTCTCCATCCATTCCGGCCCAATTGACCGTTTGTGTTGGGTCATTCTCATGTTTGAGCATGTTGTCCTCGTGGCAAGGATATTCATGGGAATGATTCATTAAGATAAAATCATTCCCGGTCGCATCCCGCCAACATACCGAGCCTTTCCTCACGTGGCAAGATAATTCACGATCATGAAAAACCACCGGGCAACTCGCGAGCCGCCCCTGCGACGGCTTTTCCCTTTTCGCGGGCGAGCCGCAATCCCCCCTCAGCCCAACGCCTTCGGATACGGCTCGAAAAGGGTCTGCGCTTCCAGATATTCCGATCCCAAGCGCGCGGTCCACTCTCGGAGGGTTTCAAGCGGCCCACCCAGCGGGATTCTCCCCTCCCGGTATGCTTCGAGCGCGTCGAGAAAGCGTCTTTTTTCTTCATTGGTGATTTTCTCCGATAGATGCCCCATGGCGTGGGTGAGGGCGTTCACCCATGAGGCTTGGCCGGGCGTGCGGGCGAGGAGCCGCAAGAGCGCGCTTTCGTAAGCGGAGGCGACCTCGCTGAAGGCGCGTTTATCAAAGTTCGCGGCGACCCGCCCCATCTCGCGCATGGTCTCCTGATCAAATGCCAGGAACAGGAGTTTGTTCTCCGCGTGGTAGCGGGCGAGGCTGTCGATGCGGCCTGATTCCCTGGCTTCGCGGAAGGCGGCGAGCGCGAAGATTCTGGTGAGGAAACCCGCGCGAACTTGCCTGTCGTTCAGACCGGCCTCGTCTACGAACGCGAGGGCGCCGAACGCTTCGAGCGCGGCTCCGGCGAACAGGCCCGGCCCCTGGGCGATTTGCTCATCCGAGTCGGGAGCGGGGAATATCCTGGCGTCGGCGATCGCGCAGGACGGCGATTTCGCCTTGAGGATAAAGCCGTCGACTTCTTCGAGATTCTCAAGAAACAATCTGGAAAAAGCGTTCATGTCCCGAGTCAGGTGTCTCTTCGTGCTGGGCTGATAGAGGCGTTTCCTCCCGCCTTGCAGGTGGATTCGTATCGGGTCCCTCGGCGTGCCGAGGCCGATCTCCACCTCGGGGCAGACGGGCCGGAAGCGCACGTGGGGTTTCAGGCGCTCGACGAAGGATGAGGAGATGCGCTCGCCGTTGTAGCGGCACGCCTCGAACTCCAGGCACTTGCTCACCACGACGACGGGTTTGGCGAACGCGCGGTTCATCGCCTCTCTCACAAGTTGATGGGCGCGGCGGCGATGCGCATCGTGAGTTCCGGGGCGGCTATTCGGGGCTGTTGAAAAAGCCTCGGCGGAGGGACATGGCTTCTACTCCCCTGATGCGAGAGGGCTTGCCGGGTGACGGGGAAGAGGCGACCCTCCAGCATCAATCGTGCTTCGCCTGTAGGGGCCGCATATATTCGGCCCATGACGGGCGGCTAAAAAAGGCCGGGTCGCATATATGCGACCCCTACAACCTCCCTGCTGGTCAGAGGAATATTTTAACAATCCCACTTGGGAACCCGCCTATTCGTAGTCATAAAAGCCCTTGCCCGTCTTTCTGCCCAGCCAGCCCGCCGAGGTCATCCGCCGCAGGATGGGCGGCGCGTAGAACCTCGCCTCGCCCAGTTCTTCGGCCATCGAGTCGGCGACGAAGGTCTGCACGTCCGCGCCCACCAGGTCGATGAGCGTGAGCGGCCCCATCGGGTGGCCGAGGCCCATGCTGATGGCCTTGTCCATGCTCTCCCTGTCGGCGAGGCCCTCGTCGAACGCATGGGCGGCGTGGTTGAGATAGGGCACGAGCAGGCGGTTCACGAGGAATCCCGGCCTGTCCTTCACGGGAATGGGCGTCTTGCCGATGCGGCGGCAGAACGCGACGCCGAACTCGGTGATCTCTGGCGCCGTCTGGACGGCCTCGATTACCTCGACGAGCCGCATCGCGTAGGGCGGGTTGAAGAAGTGCAGGCCCACCACGCGCTCGGGCGTTTTCGTCTTCGCCGCCATGGCGGTGACCGAAAGGCACGAGGTGTTCGACGCGATGACGGCGCCTTCTTTCGCGATCTCTCCCAGCTTCTCGAAGAGTTCGAGCTTGGCGTCGAGGTTCTCGACGATCACCTCGATGATGAGGTCGCAGTCCGCAAGCGCTCCCAGGTCGGTCGAGCCGCCGAGGCGCGCGAGCGTCGCCTCTTTTTGGGCCTCGTCCATCTTCCCGCGCTTGACCGCGCCGTCCAGGTTCCTGCGAATGCGGGTGAGGCCCGCTTCCAAGGCTCCTGCGTTCACCTCGACCCCGGTTACGTCGAGTCCCGCGGTGATGCAGACCTGCGCGATGCCCGACCCCATGGCCCCAAGACCGACCACGCCCACTTTTTGCACCGCGTCCGCGATGGGCTGTCCCCGGGAGAGGTCGCGCTCGTGCGCGGAGTCATCTTCCGGCTCCGCGACGCCGAACAGTCCTGCGGACTTGTAGGTGTAGAACCCCTTGCCCGTCTTCGCGCCCAAGGATCCTGCGTCTATCATGCGGTCCACCAGCGGCGGGGGGATGTAGCGCGGGTCCTTGAGTTGTTCGTACATCGAGAGCGAGACCGTGCGGTGGATGTCGAGCCCCTCGATGTCGAGCAGGCGCATGGGGCCCATCCGGTAGCCGAGGCCCAGCCGTACGCCCGCGTCCAGGTCCGCCGGGTTCGTGTAGCCCGATTCGATCAAGCGGATGCAGTCGTTCTGGAACGCCACGAGGAAGTAGTTGATCACGAAGCCGGGCCAGTCCTTGACCGTGACGGGCGTCTGGCCGACTTCCTCCAGAAAGGTGCTTGTCGCGCTTACCGTCTCATCGCTCGTGAGGAGGCCGGGGGCGACTTCCACGAGCCTGTTGAGCGCGGCGGGCAGGCAGAAATGCGCGCCGATGGTCTTCGAAGGCCGCCCCGACGCCGCCCCCATGTGGGAGATGGAGAGCGTGCTCGTGTTGGACGCGATGATGGCGCTTCCGTCCAGGACGGCGTTCAGGCTGCGGAGCAGCTTGTTCTTTTCCTCGCGGTCCTCGGTGATGGCCTCGATCACCAGGTCGCAGTCTTCCAGCCCCGAGAGCGACTCGGCCCGGCTTATCCGGCCCAGCATCGCGTCCCTCTCCTCGGGCGAGGTCTTGCCCTTCGCCACGCCCGCGTCCACGAACGAGCGCACCCGGCCCATCCCTGCCTCCATGGCCTCCGCGTTCGCCTCGAAGACGACCGTCTCCTTGCCGCCCCGGGCGCATACGATGGCGATGTTCGAACCCATCGTTCCCAGACCGGCGACGCCCACCCGTTTCACTTTCATGGAATTCTCCTGTCATTTTTCATGAGCGAGGCGCGTTTCCCCGCGTGGATTTATGAAGTTTCAGACCGCATTCCCGGTATGAAAATTCTTCGAAGAGGGGCGCTCGCGCATCTTCAAAGTTTCCGTACGTGGGTCTCTTTGTAGGCTTCGCGCCGGATTCTTGTCAATCCGGCCTTGCGGGGGTTGTTGAAAAAGGCCTGATTCCGTGATTAGGCGCATGTAATCGACAGACGAGAGAACAATTCACTCCCCCCTTGAGGGTCTGGCTTCCCGAGGGGAAAGCCAGACGATGAAGCCGAGCGGTTTGTGCGAAGGCTGAATCGGTGGGGGGACGATTCTAAATGAAAAACTCCCCCCACCGGTTCGGTTTCGGGAAAAAAACTTCCTCACCTCACCGTCGGTCTTCCCCGAGGGAGACCGACCCTCAAGGGGGGAGTGAAATTGAGTGTGCTCCTTCTGTGTACTTCCCCAACCACCCCTTGCAAGTTCGCCGATCCGGTTTATGATTTTCCCCATCATGAACATCTCGCGCGAGAAGCTGGAGCAACTGATCGAACAAGCCGCGCAGACGGGCGAACCTCTCTCGATGGAGGGGGAAGACCTCTCCTGGGCGGACCTGGGCGGATGCGACCTCGCCGACGCCAACCTGAGGGGAGCGAGCCTGGTGCGCGCCAATCTCTCGGGCGCCGATCTATCGGGCGCGGACCTGCGCGAGGCGGATCTCAGGAACGCCGATCTGGAGGGCGCCGTCCTGCGCGACGCGAACCTTTGCGACGCCGACGTCGCGGGGGCGAGCTTCCGGGATGCGGATTTGACGGGTGCTGAGGTCGATGGCGTGAACTTCGACGAGGCGATCATCGAGGACGCGCGTTTTCTCTAGGGGTTGTTGGCCCTGTTTGCGTGATTCGGCGCATGTAATCGACAGACGAGAGATAAGATGCACTCCCCCCTTGAGGGGGCCGTTGAAAAAGCTTCGTGGCAGGGCAAAGGCAACCCCCTTGAGGGGAAGACCTCATAAAGGCAACCCCCCTACCCCCCTTGTCAGGGCTGTTGAAAACCCTCGATGAGTGAGAGATTGTCGGTATTGCGTAGGGACAACCCTCCGTGGTTGTCCTCCATCGGACAGGCACGGAGGCCTGTCCCTACGGTCGCCATTCGAGGGGATGTGCAGGGGTCGCCCGATCGGGATTGACCCACCGCGCGGCATCGGGCTTGGCAGAACGCTTGACGCCCTCATCCCGCGCAAGCGCCCCAAGCCCTCATCCTGAGTAGGCGCGCAAGCGCCGTATCGAAGGATGGGGCGCATCTCTCCGGCGGACGCGCTTCGCCCTTCGATACGCCGCCTTCGGCGGCTATTCAGGGTGAAGCAGAGCGGCGGGTAGCTCGGGGGGTGGGAGGTATGACGTGCAAGTGCGGAGAATGCGCCGCGCGCATTTTCCCATTGACGGGCTTTTTCAACAGCCCCTTGAGGGTCGGTCTCCCTCGGGGAAGATCGACGGTGAGGGGAGTTTTTCATTTGGAATCGTCCCCCCACCGATTCAGCCTTCGCACAAACCGCTCGGCTTCATCGTCTGGCTTTCCCCTCGGGAAGCCGGACCCTCAAGGGGGAGTGAACTTCAAGCGTGCGCGCAACCCAAAATTGTTTCCCGGAGATTTTTCAACAACCCCCTTTGGGGGCGCGCGCTGGGTCCGGCCCCGCCCTATTCCTCTCCGCGTAATATGATGGAGACCATCTCCCGCAGGCCGACCGCCTCCACGTTCTTCGCGACGGGGTGGCGCTCCTCGCCCGAATAGACGATGAAGGCGCGCTCGGGCTTCACGTCCTCGCAGGCGTGGTGGAAGCCCTTGCCGGGGACCGGGGGAGAGGCCGCGTTTGATCTCGACCGCCCACGGACCCCGCCTCCCCGGGAGTTCGAGCACGAGGTCGATCTCCGCGCCCGCCAGGGTGCGGTAGAAGCTCGCCATGGTCCGGGGCGGGGCGACGGCGAGGAGGTTCTCGATGACGAAACCCTCCCCAGCTCGGCCCCACGACCGGGTGGCCCGCGAGCGCGTCGTAATCCTCGACCCCGAGCAGGGCGTGGACGATGCCGCTGTCGCGCACGTACGTCTTGGGCGATTTGACCAGCCGCTTCTTGACGTTCGCGTGGAACGGGCGCAGGCGGCGGACGAGGAGCAGGTCGACCAGCAGGTCGATGTAGCCGGTCACCGTCGGGGCGCTGACCGCAAGCCCCGCGGCCAGCTTCGACGCGTTGAGCAGCGTGCCCTGCCCGTGGGCCAGCATGGTCCAGAACCGCTCCAGCGTCTCCGCCGGGATGCGCCGGCCGAACTGCGTCACGTCGCGCTCCAGGTAGGAGCGGATGAAATTCCGCCGGAAGGTCATGCTGTCGGCGTCGTCGTCGGCCAAAAAGCTGTCCGGGAAGCCGCCGCGCACCCACAGCTCCGTGGCGGCCCGCGCGTCGGGCGCGGCCTCGCTCACGTCGAGCGGGCCGAGTTCGACGTATTCGATCCGCCCGGCGAGGCTCTCCCCCGATTGGCGGAGCAGGTCGAGCGACGCCGATCCCAGCATCAGAAAGCGGCCCGTTCGTTTCCCCCGCCTGCGGCCCCGGTCGATCAGGCCGCGCAACTCCTGGAACAGCTCCGGGGCGCGGTGGATCTCGTCGAGGATGACGAGGCGGTCCTCGTATTCGCCGAGATAGAGCGCGGGGTCGGCGAGTTTCTCCCGATCCGTGCGGGATTCCAGGTCGAGATAGATCGCGTCCGCGCTTTCGGCGATCTCGAGGGCCAGCGTCGTCTTGCCGACCTGGCGCGCGCCGAGCAGGGCGACGGAGGCCTGTCTGCCGAGCGCTTTCAGTATGTTTTGGTATGATCGTCTGTATATCATCCTTGTAAGTTAAAACAAACACTTTTAATTTGCAAGGATAATCCAAATTTTTCTTGTAAATTAAAAGTCTAACTTTCATTTTACAAGGATAAACTGTCTTCTCCCGGCTCGGGGCGAGGCGGGAACGAGGCTCCGGAAGTCATCGGACGGGGGATGGCGCCGGGTTTCAGGCCGGCGAAGTCGTGTGCGGGCGGATCCCCGCCTTGCCCGGATAGGACCTCTTCAGGACGATCCGGCGGGATATTTGCCAATTATCCTTGTAAATTAAAAGTCAGACTTTCAATTTACAAGGATAATGGCCTGATTTGCTGGTTTCTCGGACGCGCCGGGAGAGAAAACGGCGGCGCCACGAGGATGGAAGACGAAAGCGTTATGGTGAAACTGCGCGAGGGAACGGGCTCCGGCGTCCGTCCGGCTCCAGGGTTTTCTAGTCGAACACCGTGTCGTCGTAGTGCGCGGCGTCCACCACCGCCTCGATGACGGTCGGCCCCTCGGCGTCGAAGGCCTCCTTGAGCGCGCGCCCGAGTTCCTCCGGCGTTCGCGCGCCCACGGCGGGCACGCCGAAGTAGTGGGCGGGCGGCGCCTGGTATTCCTCCGCCTGGAGTTCGGTGCCGTAGCGGCCGTAATCGCGCCTGTCCTGCTTGACCTGGATGAGCGAGAGCCAGCGGTCGTCCAGCACGACGATGGGGATGGCGAGGCCCATCCTCTTGGCCACGGCCACCTCGCCGCACGTCATCTGGAAGCACCCGTCCCCGATGAGGGCGACGACGGGTTTATCCGGGTGTGCCAGTTTCGCGGCGATGGCCCCCGGCAGGCCGAAGCCCATCGAGGACCACCCGTTCGTGATGAGGAACGTGCGCGGGTCGTGCACGGTCCACTGGCTGGCGATCTGGTGCGTGTGCGCGCCCACGTCGAAGGAGAGGATTCCCTCCTTCGGCGTCGCCTCGCGCACCACGTCGATGGCCTCATGGGCCGCGAAGTGCGGAACCGCAGGCCGCAGGGCCTTCTGGAATTTTTCCTTGTGGCGCAAGGCGGCGTCGGAGGGCCACTCGTAGCTGCCGGGCGTCATGTCGTTCATGCGCCTTAGAGAGGCGTCGAGGTCGCCCACCACCTCGTGCGCGATATCGACCGAAGCGTCCGCGTCCACCGGGTCGATGTCCACGCTTGCGAGGGGCGCGTCCTTGATCCACTGCTCGTATTCCACCTCGACGACGTCGTAGCCGACCCCGAGGATCAGGTCCGCGCTTCTCAGGAACTCGCGCTGCACCTGGCGCTTGCCGCGTTCGATGCACCCTATGGATAGCGGGTGGTCCTCGTCTATCATCCCCTTGGCCATGGTGGTCGTGGCGAAAGGAAGCTGGTGGCGGTCGATGAAGGCGCGCAGGAGGCCTGGGTTTTCCATCCGCATGGTCGTGGAGCCCAGAACGGCGACGGGCCGCCTGGCGTTCTGGAGAAGCGATTCGAGTTTCGCGAATGCGCTCTCGGGCGCCGGACGGTGGCGCTTTCCCTCGGGGAGAGGCGGCGTATCCTCGGTGGCGGGCGCCAGCGATACGTCTTCGGGCAGGTCGAGATGGACGGGGCCGTGCGGCTCGCTCAAGGCGAGGCCCATCGCCTCTTCCAGCACGGAGGCGACGCGGCCTTTCCTGAGCGGGAGGCTCGCTTTGGAGATGGGCCGGTAGAGGGTGTGGTGGTCGATGTACATCTGGATGCGGCGCCCCAACTGGTGCGTGTGCAGGTTGCAGGTGAGGGCGATGAGCGGGGAGCGGTCCAGATAGGCGTTGCCCACGCCGGTCGAGAGGTTGGTGGCGCCCGGCCCCAAGGTGGCGATGCAAAAGCCGGGCGCGCCCGTCAGGCGGCCCATCACGTCGGCGGCGAAGCTCGCGGAGCCCTCGTGCGCGGTGAGGACGAAGGTGATCCCCCCCTTGCGCATGGCCTCCAGCATGGGCAGCACGTTTCCGCTCGGGATGCCGAAGCAGTGCGTGACGCCCGCTTCCTTCATGGTCTTGACGATCAGGTCCGCGTTGTTCATGGAAAATCTCCGGTATCAGGATGACGAATGACGATAAATGTTGATGAGGTCCTTTAACAAAGCCGCGGCCGCGCCGCGCGGGTCGCTCTTGCCGCCCGCGACGGTGACGCGATCCATCGTATCGCTCGTGTAGGTGATTCCCTTCTCCGCCCCGTCCACGCCCGCCAGGGGGTGATCGGGCGGGAGAAGCTCGGGCGCGACGCGGGCCGAGACGCGCCCGGCCTCATCCCGCCTCGCGGCGCCCACCAGGCGCATGATTTTGCCCTCCGCGCTCGCGCGCTCAACCTCGTCGAGAGTGATTCCGGCGATGCCCGTCCGCTCCACGTCCTCAGGTCTAAGGTCCGCCCCCATCGAGACGTTCGCGATGAGCGCGAGCTTGTTCGCCGTGTCGAAACCCTCCACGTCAAGCGTGGGGTCGGTCTCCGCGATGCCGAGAGCCTGCGCCTCTGCGAGCGCCTCCTCGTAGCTCTGGCCGCGCGTCCTCATGCGCGTGAGGATGAAATTCGTCGTCCCGTTCAGGACGCCCTCTACCTTAAGAATCTCGGCCCCCGCCAGGCAGGTCTCCGCCACGTCGATGGTCGGGAGGGCGGCGGCCGCGGCGGCGGATATTTTGAGGCTCAAGTTTTTCTCCCGCGCCAGCCCGGCCAGTTCGCGCCAGGCGCGGATGAAAGGCCCCTTGTTCGCGCTCACGACGTGCATTCCCCTGGAAAGCGCCTCGCGGATGTGGCTCATGGCCGGCTCGCCCGTGCGGATGTCTGTGGGCGTCGTCTCGATGAGTACGTCGGCGCTCGCCGAGCGGACGAGGTCGAGTCCTTGCCAGTCGGCCACAAGGTTCGGGTGCCCCGCGAAGCCGCCCTTTCTCTCGAAGGCGTCGGCGGCGGCTGCGGGGTCGAGTCCGCCGGGGCAATGCAGGCTCCCGTTCAACTCGCCCACGCCGACGATGATCGCGTCCAGGCCGTAAGCCGTCCGCATGCGTTCTGATTTCTCGTGGATGAGTCTCGCGAATTCGCGCCCCACGCGCCCGAACCCGCAAACGATCACTCTAATCTGTTCAGCCAAGCGTCACCCTTTTCGGTTGTTGATGCGGGATGCTCGGAATTCCCGCCCCTTCATGCCACGCCGGGCGGCGGGCGGTCAACCGGGTGTTTTCACGCGCCTCGTTGCCGAGCGGATGAAACTATGAGAAACCTGTTGACCGTTCCACAAATATGATGCGCTTTCAGGATTCACGACGCGAAAGGGGCAATAAGCTGAAAAATATCTCTTCGTCTTGGTCCTTAGCGGAGTTGTCTCCGATGCTGCAGACATTGAACGGAAATTGCATCAAGGATGAAAGGTCGTCTGTTTGATAACGACTTATGCGCTCATCATCGATGATGAGGGTACAATAAGGTTTTCTGCACCGTCTTCGAAACGCACCTGACATCTCCCGTCACAAGGATCATCATGTGAAATTCAGACAAGGAGACATGACATGAACAGACGGTTGACCGCTATCGTCGAACGCGAGGGCGATGGATACGTCGCCCTGTGCCCGGAAGTGGATGTCGCCAGCCAGGGAGACACCGTGTCCGAGGCGCGCGACAACCTGGCCGAAGCGCTCACCTTGTTCTTCGAGACGGCTTCCGCCGGGGAAGTCGACAGACGCCTGCGCAGCGAAGTCTATGTGACCCATATCGAGGTCGCCGTTGGCTAGGTTGCGCGATCTCCCCGAAATGGCCCTGGACTTCATCTGCGAAACGTATGCCCTCCTCTTATCGTCTATAGCGCGTTGACATAAACCTGTTGGTCTCTTGTTTCTTCTTCTTAGCCGGGCGGCGGGCGGTCAACCGGGTGTTTTCACGCGCCTCGTTGCCGAGCGGATGAAACTATGAGAAACCTTTTGCTCGTTCATGAACATGCGCTTTCAGGATTCATCTCGCGAAAGGGGAGAAGATGCCGAACTGGAACTCACGGCGGCGTTCGGCGATTACGACCGCACCAACATTCTCAAGACGGGCGCGGTGCGCCCGGAGGGCGTGAACCTCAGGGTGCTCTCCCTGCCGCCCACCGAGATTTTCTTCCGCATGTGCAGATACCAGGAGTTCGACTTGTCGGAGATGTCGATGGGCGCGCACATGTTCCTGCTCGGGCAGGGAGAGAGCCCCTTCGTGGGGATGCCCGCCTTTCCGAGCCGCGTCTTCCGGCACTCGATGGTCTACGCCAACACGGATTCCGGCGTCGATGCGGTGGCGGACCTGAACGGCAAGCGGGTCGCGATACGCGAATGGGGGATGACGGCGGTGGTGTGGATCGTCGGCATTCTCGCGGAAGAGTACGGCCTCGACGTAAGCTCGGTGGACTGGGTGGCGGCCATCGAGCCGCGCGTGCCGATTCCCATGCCGTCCGGCGCAAGTATCCGCTATATGAAGCCCGGCCGGACGGTATCGAACATGCTCGAATCGGGCGAGGTGGACGGCGCGCTGATCCACCAGGTGCCCGAGTGCTTCGCAAAGGGCTCACCAAGCGTGAAGCGCCTCTTCCCGGACTACAAGGCCGCCGAGACGGCGTATTACAAGCGAACGGGCGTCCACCCCATGATGCACTGCGTCGTGCTGCGCAAGGACGTTCACGAACGAACCCCCTGGGCGCTCGGCTCCATCTACCAGGCCATGTGCGAGGCGCGCGAGAAGACGATGGCGCTTCTGAGCGACAACGGCGCGCTCTCGGCCATGATTCCGTTTCTGCCCTCGGTAATGGACGAGACGCGCGAGATATTCGGCGATGATTTCTGGCCCTACGGGATGGAGGCGAACCGCGCGTCGCTGGAGAAGCTCCTCTCCTACGCCCACGCGCAGGGCCTCACGCCCGGTCTGCTCGAAGTGGAGGAGCTCTTCGGCGAGAGCGTGCGGAACACCTAGCCGAGCGTTCGGATTCGCTTCATCCGGCGGAACCGCCCGCCGCCGCTGATATGGAACTCCCCATGGCGTCGGTCCCCAAAATTCTCGTAACCGCTCCCTTCCACCATCTGGAATCTTCGCTCGCCTCTCGCGTGCGCGGCTTGGACCGCGGAGACCCGCTGGCGCACAGGCGCGTGGTCGTCATCTCGAACCGGCTGCGCGACCACGTCCAGGGCGTGCTCGCGCGCGCGGGCGGCTTCGCCGGGGTGGAGGTTCTGGGCATGATCGACCTGGCGCGCGAGATTGCCGAGCCGCAGCGCGCGCTGGCGGGACTCACGCGGGTTCATCCGGCCATCGCCGAAATCCTGGCGGAAGAAGCGTTCGAGCGCGCGCGGGGGGAGTTCGCCTTTTATCGTCCCGGTTCCAGAGGATACGGAGAGAGCCTCTGCGCGACGCTGACCGACCTGGCCGAGGCGAATCTCTCGCCCGATGCCCTGAGGGAGCTTTCCGCGGAAATCCCCGGTCCCGACGCGGAGCGGATAATAAGGGATTTGGCGCTTCTGGCCGAGCGTTTCCAGCACAAGATGCGGGAGCGGAAATACTACGACCGCTCCTTGATGTTCCTGACGGCTTGCGAACGGGCGGAAGACGAACCCCCGCGCGTTCCCACCATCTTCTACGGCTTCGCCGAGATGAACGCGCTCCAGCGCAGGCTGGCGGCGGCCGTCTGCCGCGAGGCGGAGGCGCAAGCCCTGGTTCCCGCGCAAACGGGCGCGCCCGCGTGCGCTCATGCGCGGCCCTTGCTCGACTGGTTCGAGCGGCAAGGTTTCCGCAGAGAAGAAGCCGGGCCGCTTGCGCCAAGGCCGCTCTCGTGCCTGGCGGCGGCGCTCTTCGCAGGCCACGAAGCCGGGCCTCTTGCGGCGGACGCCCTGCGCGTCGTGGCCGCGCCGACGAGGGGCCGGGAGGCGTGGGAGGCCTGCCGGGAGATGCTGCGGGCGCGGGAGGATTACGAGAGCGATGACGAGATATGCGTCCTGATGACCGAGCGGGGCGGCTACCAGGAATTGTTCGAGGAGACGCTCCACACCCTCGATATTCCCCGCCGGACGGAAGAGAGGAATCCCTTATCCGAAGCGCCCGCGGCGCGGTTGTTTCTCCTCATGCTCCGCCTGCCTGTGGAGGGCTACCCGCGCGCGGAGTTGATGCGTTTTCTGGGTGAGGGAGGCTTCAGCGGCTCGCCGGGGTTTAAGGAGTCGGCGCGGCGATACGGATTCGAGGAACTCGCCGCCGACCCCGTCCTTGCCTCCAGATGGGAGTTTTTCTCGCGGAGCCTGCCTTACCTGAGAGGCGCGGACGCCTGGCTCTCGGCGCTCGATGACGCCCTGGAGGT
>CAXXHI010000004.1:0-40739 GCA_963692865.2 bacterium
AGAGTCTCTACGAGACGATACGTGGACTTTCATCGGTGTTGTGATGACACCAGATATTGTGTTTTGGCGTTTCGGCGCTTCACGCGAGCGCTATCTAGGCGGTATACGGAATACATTTCAGCGTCTCTGGATGCGCGGATGGGTCCTTGATCGCGGTCCAGGTTCAGACGGGCGCTGGGATTTACTCTACGAGTTGACCGAGGATGCTCTCGTCCAGATTACCGAGCGGCCCAGCATAGGGGGCGACCCGATTCTCGCCCGGGCAATCGCCGAGGCATGGGTCCGTGCTGCGATGCGCTATGGCAAAGGTCGGATGGAACCGATCATGCGGCACGCAGTACTTCGCATCAGAATCCAGAATGAGATCAGGAGTATGTCCAGCCTCTCACAGGCTGAACTTGCAAAAATGCTCGACGCCTTCTTTGACGTTGCTGAGGAAACAATAACAGCGTCGCTTCAGGAAGAAGCTCACCGAAATCCATAGCCTACTGTTTGAGTCGACTCAGGATCAGGAAATTTTTTCAGCAGAGGAATCATGAAATCGTGCTGGTGAGCGCGCCCGGCGGCAGGGGGCCTTCCGCGGGATGCCTGTCGAAATCGCCCTTGCACGTCACGGAGCGCTCGCCCCGGATGTTCAGGGTGGCGAGGGCGTTCACTTGGCCCGCGTTGGGGATGCCGACGATCATGCCGTACTGTTGCTCGACCTCGGGGTCGGACGCGGTGGCCTCCATGCGCCCGAACTCCAGCGGCGGGCCAGCGTATTTCTCCAGATCGGGCAGGTGGTTGGCGGCCTTCACGGTTTCGGTCGGGAACTCGATCGGCGCGCCGCCGCGCACGACGCCCCTGGCTTCGGGAACGGGCGCGCCGTCTTCGGTGACGAGCATGCTGGCGACGCCGTTGTACGCGCGGACGCGCGCGAGGTAGCCCTCGACCACCTCTACGCAAGTCGTACGGCCCGCGCGAATCGCCGCGTGCAGGTATTCGATGGACGCTTCCTCCAGACGGAACGCCCCGGACTTATCCTCCATGACGCATCCTTTCGTGTTGTGCCGTGTTCCTGCTCCCCTGTGGGTGGGGGAGCGTTTCCGGTTTCAGACGATGCGGGAATACTAGGGGTGAGGCCCGGTTTTGGCAACGGCGGGAGGCCGAACGAGAGAAAGAACCGGAGACCTCCGGTATCGCGTCGGTTCGTCGCGCGCATTTGCCCGTATTTTTCGCTTGCGCCGATTCCGCTTGGCCGACCGAGGAGGGAGGAAATGAATGCTTATCGGCAATCCAAAAGGTATCATTGAAACCCGATAATTATCGAGGGTCTTTGGCGCGATGGGAATCATCGAGAAAACGGCATCAGTATGACTGCGCGCGCCATTGGAGGCGCCTTTTTCCCTCCCTCTTGACATTCAGGCGCGGGGAGTGCATAAACCCCCTCGACATTTCTCGTGATCACGCGTTGTGTTTCCTGGTGATCGGAAGCGCCTCTCATCCCGAGTTCTATCCATTTACCCTCCGTCTTCTCCAGATGCGTGTGGAAAGCGGTACCAGCCACGCATACGTCCGCCTAAAGGGGCGGCGAATACTGGCAGAAGGAAGTTCGATTACATGCTTCAAAGTTCATTCACCGCTCTCGGCGTGGCCGAGCCACTCCTACGCGCCCTTCGCGCGGAGAACTACGCCCACCCGACCCCAATTCAGGAACAGTCTATTCCGCAACTCCTCGCCGGAAAGGATCTGCTCGGCATCGCCCAGACCGGCACGGGAAAAACCGCCGCCTTCGCCCTGCCCATCTTGCAGCATCTTTCCGCCGGCCGGCCGGGCGAGTATAGAACCCCCGGCGGCAAAGGAGATCGTGGCGAAAGAAACCGCCGACGACCCGCCCCGCGCGCCCTCATTCTTGCGCCCACGCGTGAACTCGCCATCCAGATTGGGGAGAGCTTCCGCGCCTACGGGCGGCGCCTGCCGTTGCGCCACACTGTCATCCTGGGCGGCGTGAGCCAGCATTCTCAGGTTCGCGCGCTCTCTGGCGGGGTGGACATCCTCGTAGCCACACCCGGGCGTCTGCTGGATCTGAAAGAGCAGGGCCACGTCCGCCTTGATCAGATATCCCACCTCGTCCTGGACGAGGCCGATCTAATGCTCGATATGGGCTTTCTGCGCGATGTGCGGAAGATCATGGTCTCCCTGCCTGAAAAGCGGCAGACGATGCTTTTTTCGGCAACCATGCCATCCGACGTCGCGCGCCTGGCCAGAGACATACTGAACGATCCCGTCCGGGTCGAGGTCTCCCCGAGAATTATCACCGTCGAGAAGGTCGACCAGCGGGTTTTCTTTACCGACACGCCGAACAAGCGATCGCTGCTGACGCACCTTCTCAAGGACGCCGACATGAGCCGCGTGCTCGTATTCATGCGCACGAAGCGAGGGGCCAACCGCCTCGCCGAGCAGCTCGAAAAAGCAGGTTTTTCGACAGAGGCCATACACGGCAACAAGACCCAGAACGCTCGTCAGAGCGCCCTCGAGAAATTCCGGAACGGGCGCGCCCGTCTTCTCGTCGCCACCGACGTTGCTGCGCGCGGCATCGACATCTCCGGCGTCAGCCACGTCATCAACTATGAGCTTCCCAACATCCCCGAGAGCTACGTCCACCGTGTCGGGAGAACCGCACGGGCGGGCGCCGAAGGAATCGCATTCTCATTCTGCGACCCCTCAGAGCGGACCTTTCTCCGCGACATCGAGCGGGTAACGAAACAGCCCATATCCATCGTCGAAAACCACCCCCATCAAAGCGCCACTGCGCCCGGAGGGCAGAAGCGGTCCAAACCGTCCGCCTCCGGGCGGGCAGCGTCCAAGCGCCGTGGCGCATCGGGCGGCAGCCGTCGATCCGCATCAAATGGAAACGTACCCGAACAGCAGACCCCGCCAGACGTGCCGGCTTCGAATGGGTCGAAACCCGAATATCCGGGTTTTTCCGGGAAGCGGACCGCTCCTGGTGGACCCGTAGCCGGCGCACCCAGGAGGCGCCGAAAGCGAAGATCCCGGAACCGTGTTTCAGCGGTGAGGTAGCTCCCGCCCCCAAAATCCACAGGGAAATACCGAAGCGATTCATCGAACGGGAAATATACGCTTGGCCAGTCAAGCGTATATTTCCCATGATGAGGCCCGACTTTCTCCCTTATGGTCCTTGCAAATGTCGGCAATACCCCTTAATCGCCCGTAGTTGTTCATCAACTTTTGGCATCAGTCGGCGGTGGGTATAGTGGAAATAAGCCACTTGAGCGGAATAAGTGAAAAATTCGATAAATATGCAACGTTCATCGAAAAATGAAAGAAAATGTGCGATGCTCCGATTACAGGAAAAAGAAACGAAATAAAGGGGTAAGGGTTGAAAGGCAACGATAAACCGGACCTCGACGTCCTCATCGTCGGCGCGGGCGTCGCCGGCCTTTTCATGCTCCACAGGCTGCGCACGCGCGGTTTCAGGGCGCGCGTCTACGAGGCGGGCGGCGACGTGGGCGGCACCTGGTACTGGAACCGCTACCCGGGCGCGCGATGCGACACGGAGAGCGTCCAGTACTCCTACCAGTTCTCAGAAGAACTCCAGCAGGAATGGGAGTGGAGCGAGCGCTACGCCGCCCAGCCCGAGATTCTCAGCTATATCGAGCACGTGGCCGAGCGCTTCGATTTGAGAAGGGACGTCGTGTTCAACACGCGAATCGTCTCCGCCGTATTCGATGAGGAGGCGAGCCGCTGGGTCGTCGAGACGGACGGCGGCGAGCGGGTCTCGGCCGGCTTCTGCGTGATGGCCACCGGGTGCCTCTCCTCGCCCAATTTTCCCGCCTTCGAGGGGCTGGACGGCTTCGGCGGCCCCGTCTACCACACCGGACTCTGGCCGCACGAAAAGGTGGACTTCTCGGGCAAGCGCGTGGGCGTCATCGGCACGGGGTCGTCCGCGATGCAGTCGATTCCGATCATCGCGCGCGAGGCGGACGAAGTGTTCGTCTTCCAACGAACGGCGCACTACGCGGTGCCCGCGCACAACGGCCCCCTCGGCGAGGAGCGCGAGCGCGAGGTGAAGGCGAACTACCCGCAAATCCGGGCGAGAGCCAAGAAGTCGGCCACGGGATTCGATCAGACCTTCGGCGAGCAGGAGGCCCTGAAGGTCGGCGAAGAAGAACGCGAGCGCGAATTCGAGAAACGCTGGGCGCACGGGGGTCTGCCCTTCCTCTCCGCCTTCACGGATTTGCGCTACAGCGAGGAGGCGAACCGGACGGCGGGCGAATTCGTCCGCAACAAGATTCGCTCGGTCGTGAAGGATCCGAAAACCGCGGAACTGCTTTGCCCCACGACGGTCATCGGATGCAAGCGCCTCTGCGTCGTTACGGAGTATTACGAGGCTTACAACCGCCCGAACGTGCGCCTGGTCGACGTGAGCGAATCGCCCATCGAGAAGATAACGCCAGAGGGGGTGATGACGGGGGGGCCAAGTGTATGACATCGACACCCTCATCCTGGCGACGGGGTTCGACGCCATGACGGGGACCCTGCTCAGGATCGACATCAGAGGGCGCGACGGACGCACCCTGCAGGACAAGTGGAGAGAAGGCCCCCGCACCTATCTCGGCCTCATGACGGCCGGATTCCCGAACATGTTCACCATCACCGGTCCGGGGAGCCCCTCGGTGCTGACGAACATGCAGACCTCCATCGACCATCACGTCGAGTGGATAGGCGCGTGCCTCGCGTATCTGCGCGAAAACGGGATGAAGTCCATCGAGGCTTCGGTGGAGGCGGAAGACGCCTGGGTGGCGCACAACAACGAGGAGACCGCCAAGACGATTCGCTACAAGTGCGCCTCCTGGTATCTGGGGGCGAACGTACCGGGCAAGCCGCGCGTGTTCATGCCCTACATCGCCGGGTTCGACGTGTATTCGAAAAAATGCGCGAAAATCGTGGAGGCGGGATACGAGGGCTTTCATTTGATGCCGAACGAAATCGAGCAAGAGGATGCCACAATCGGGCATTCTGCGAATTCATGACCGCACGACTTACATTCTTGATGATGGATATGAAATAGGATGAACGTATTACCAATACATACATGGCACTTATGAATAGGACCTCTGCATGGCGGAAGTAGTCGTAAAGGACTTGGTGAAACGCTTCGGTACGGAAACCCTGGCGGTGGATAACGTCAGCTTCACCGTGGGAGAGGGTGAATTCGTGACCCTGCTGGGTCCGAGCGGGTGCGGGAAGACGACGACGCTTCGCTGCATTGCAGGACTCGAAACCCCTGATGAGGGAGACATCCTCATCGCGGACGAAGTGTTCACTTCGAGCCGCAACGGAGTTTGCCTGCCGCCCGAGAAGCGCCGCCTCGGCATGGTGTTTCAGTCTTACGCCATATGGCCCCACATGTCGGTTTCAGAGAACGTCGCTTACGGCATTCAGGCCCAGGGGGCGAGTCGCGCTGAAGTGAACGAAAAGGTCGTCAATGCGCTCGAACTCGTCGGCTTGAGCGGTCTGGGCGAAAGAAACGCCACGAAACTCTCCGGAGGACAACAGCAGCGGGTATCCCTCGCCCGCGCGTTGGCCTACAACCCGCGCGTTCTTCTTTTCGATGAGCCGCTGAGCAACCTCGATGCGAAGCTGCGTGAACGCATGCGGGTCGAATTGGCCAACCTGATCAAGGAACTCAAACTGACGGCCATTTACGTCACTCACGATCAGGCCGAAGCCATGGTGATGAGCGATCGGATCATCGTCATGAGAGACGGAAGGATACAACAGGAAGGGGACCCGCACGCCACATACAACGAGCCGGCCAACAGTTTCGTCGCCGATTTCATCGGCGTGACGAACATTCTCGAAGGCAAAGCGGCTGAAAGAGACGACAGTAAAGGCCTTTGGGTGGAAGTCCCGTCCCTGGAATCGAAAATCCTCTGCGCGAAAGGGATCGAGCGCGATATTCCGGTCGGATCCGATCTGCTGGTCACCGTTCGGCCCGAATACATCGAATTCGCAGATGACGGGCCGAACGACAACAACGTTTTGAAGGGCCAGGTAAGCGATGCCGTTTATCTGGGGCAATCCTGGGATTGCCTGGTTCAATCGGGCAGTCTGGAATTGAGGGTGCACGTTCGTGGCGATGCGGAGATTCTGGTTGGTCAGCCCGTAACCATGAGCATATCTCCCTCAAGGTGCGTGGTGTTGCGTGATTGAAGGGAGGGCATACCGAATGCTTTCCTGCGCGGAACCGGTTTTTTCTTTACTATTTCCTTGGGAGAAATGTTGATGAAAACAAGATTGATTTGCACACTTGGAGTGGCGGTATTACTGGCATATACGTTCACGCTGGGCGGTCCCGCCCACGCTGCAGAGGCGCCCATCCTGAAAGAACTCAAAGGCGCGGAAAAAGCCCGCGTGGCAAAATTGATTGAAGGCGCCAGAAAAGAAGGCAATTTCTCCTGGGCCACGAACCTTGCTCCCGTGAAAGCGGCCAAAGCGATGGAAAAGGCCTTCAAGAAACTCTACGGACTGCCGAAGGTGAAATTCCGTTTCGCCAACAGGCGCTCCGGTACGCTCATCAAGCGTTTCGAGCAGGAGATCAAGGCCAACAAGCTTTCCGTGGATGTGGTCGTGCTGGCTGCGGCCTCCTGGCTGCACTCGATGAAGCGGCGCGGGCATTTGATGAAATACGTCTCGCCGGAAGACAAGCATTACAACCTGGCGGAAAAAGCGAACATGAACGGTGACGGCTACTGGGTGTCCGATGGGCAAATCAACACGATGGCCGTCAACCGAGATTTGGCGGGCAACGTCAAGCTGACGAGTTGGTACGATTTGCTGAGACCCGAGTTCAAGGGCAAGGTGCTGGTCGGCGATGCGAGGCCCTCCGAGACGTACACGCTTTGGTACAAGGGACTTCGCGAGCGGCTGCCAAAGAGCTACTTTCAGAAATTAAGCGCCGCAGGCGCCGGCGTGATGGCGAGAGGCTCCGCGCAGAGACGCTCCCTCATGGCGGGGGAATACTGGCTCGGAACGACGATTATGGCCAGGCACAACTGGATTGCGAAGAAAGCCGGTGTGAAGATGGACCCCATCTACCCCAAAGAAGGCGTAGTCGCGCTTCCCATCGGTTCCGTGATCATGGCGAAAGCGAAAAACCCCAACATGGCGAAGCTGTTCGTCGATTACTGGCGGAGCGTAAGAGGCCACCACATGCTCCTCAACTATAATCCGCTCAATTCCGGCAGGCCGCTGCCGCCGCACAAGGATGAGAAGATCAACAAGCTCATCCTGGCGAAAGACGGCATCGCGCCGCCCATCGACAAGATCAACGTCATCCCGACCGACTGGAGCAAAATCACGCCCTCGGACGTGAAGAAATGGAAGGCGGAATTCATCGAAGTGTTCGGATCGGGGACGAAGAAATAGCGATGCGTAATACCCGAGGGGTCAGGCATTGAGCAACGTATCAAAAACGGAGTTGGAGGCCCGAGGCGCCGGAGCGAAACCGGCCGCTTCGGCCTCCGCTCCCGCGGGGCGTTTTTTCAACTCTGAAAACACGCTGAAACTGGGTTCCCTCGGTCTGCTCACCGTTCTCGCCATCCTGCCGGTATCCGTGTTTCTCTACAGCGCGTTCGTGACCCACCCCGAATCCGGAAAGTCCATATTCACGTTCACGAACTTCACGAAGACCTTTTCCACTTCCGAAGTGTTCGACGCTTCGCTGAATACCCTGATCATTGCGTTGGGAACATCGGTATTCTCTTGTCTGACGGGCGTTTCGCTCGCCTGGTTCCATGCGCGGACCGATATGCCTTTCCGGAGGATTCTGGAGGCGTTGACCCTGATCCCCTTCTTTCTGTCTTCCTTCCTGGGGGCCGTCGCCTGGTGGGCGCTGGCCGCCCCGAGGACGGGCATGTTGAACCGCTGGATGATCGATCTCTTCGGGTTGTCGGCCCCGCCTTTCAATATCTATTCGATGACCGGGATCGTCATGGTGATGGCGCTGTTTTATACGCCCTACATGTATCTGTTTACGATAGGCTCCCTGAATCGGATGGACCCGGCCCTCGAGGAGTCCGCGCGGGTATGCGGGACCGGCGTTTTGCGTACGGCCCTGAGGGTGACGATTCCGCTTTCCACGCCTGCGATGCTCTCCGGAGCGATCATCGTTTTCGTGGTGAGCATGGGTGTTTTCGGCGTGCCAAGCCTGCTGGGGCCTATCGCGAGAATATCGACGCTCTCGACGATCATTTATACGAAGATGGAGGAATACCCCCTGGACATCGGCGGGGCGGCGGCGCTGGGAAGCGTCCTGATGGTGTTTACCGCGCTGGGACTCTATATCCAGAGAAAGATTATCGCGCCGAGAAGTTACGTGACCGTGACGGGGAAAGGCTACCGCCCCAGCCGCGTTTCTTTGGGACACTGGAAATACGTCGCGCTCGCTTTCAATTGTTTTTACGTTCTTCTGGCGGTCATCCTCCCGCTGGGAGCGCTCATGCTGGCGTCGTTCAACCGCGCCTGGCTGGGCGGATTCCGCTGGAGCCAACTTTCCATCTACAACTGGGCGTATGTTTTGTTTGAATACGAGTACGCCGTCCGCGCCACCAAGAACAGTCTCATCCTCGGGTTGGTGGGAGGGTTCATCACGGTGGTGCTGTGCACGTTCCTCTCCATGGTGATTCTCAGGGGCAGGAACAAGAAGCTCAGCGGCGCGGTCGATTACCTGAGCACCCTGCCTATCGGCGTGCCGGGCCTCATCATGGGCATGGCTTTTCTCATCACTTGGATCAAGACGCCGCTTTATGCGTTGCCCATGCTATTGCTCATGATGGCGTATATGACGCGCTATCTGCCCTATGGTCTCAGAACAATATCTTCGGTGCTCCAATCGCTGAGCTCCGAACTCGAAGAAAGCGCCAGAATCTGCGGCTCCTCGTTCGTCGCCACGATAAAGAAGATCACGGTGCCGCTCTTGAGGCCGGGCATCTTTGCGGCTTATCTGATGTTGTTCATCATGTTCATCAGGGAATTGCCGGTGTCGGTGCTCCTGGCGACGGAAGACAGCGCTCCCATGGCGGTGGCGCTCTACATCTTGCAGGAAAACGAGGCTTTGGGCGTCGTGGCGGCGTTCGCTCTCGTTCAGACTGCGCTCCTCCTGCTGGGAACGATTGTCTTCAGGAAACTCGGAAGCATGGAAGAGCTCTCGGTCTAATAAAGAGAACGAGACTCGGAGACAGAAAGGCGCCTGGAGCGCATGGGTTTCGGAATCCACCACCCGAGGGAGGGAGACCGAATGAAGCTCAAGGGCATCATGGGAGCGCCCACGACGGCGTTCAAACCTGGTGGCGCCGTTGATTACGACACTTTCGCCAGGCAAGTCGATTTTCTGATCGAACAGGGTTTTCCCTTCATCGCCCATCCCATGCACATCGGCGAGTCCCTGAATCTCAGTGAACATGAGCGCAAGGAGTTGGCTAAACGCCTGGTAGAAGCGGCTGCGGGCCGCGTTCCCGTATTCGTGAACGTGACCTCTTCGGGACCGGATATTTCCATCGATTTGGCGAGGCACTCCGAGGCAATCGGCGCAACGGGAATCGTCGTGCTCTCGCCTTATCATTGGGCGCCTGATGACGAAGCCCATCTGGATTATTTCCTCACGATGGGCAAGTGCGTTGATGTCGCGATGATCGCCTACAACAACCCCAGGCTCCAGGTGACCATCTCCCACGACATGCTGGAAGAGATGCTCGAAAAACTCCCGAACTTACACGCCTTGAAAGACGCCAGCTTCGACATGAACTACTTTACGGGCGCGTGCCGCATCGCTTCGGCCGCTCGCGCGGATTTCTCGGTCTTCACCGGAATCGAATGGCTGCTCACGTCGATTCCCGTCGGCGGCTCGGGGTCGTTCTCCAATTGCGGGGAGGTCGCTCCGAGGATGGTTCTGTCCTTGTATGAGGCCTGCGCCTCGGGAGATTACGACAAAGCGCGCGCCCTGCAATACAAGATGGACGTGCTCCTGCACTTGTTGCAGGCGAACTACCCCGCAACCGTCAAGTACGCGATGGAACTCATGGGCCGGCCCGTCGGGGAGACGCGAAAACCCATTCTGCCGCCAGACGATGACGCCAAGGTCCACACGCGAAAGACGCTCGAATCGCTCGGGATTTTCGAGAGCGAGCCGTCAGGCTGGTAACTCCGGGCGTTCATGTTTCCGCATCATCCCGGTCAAGATCTGATGTGTCGCTCTTTGTTTTCCGGGCGATGCGTCCCCGGTAGTTTCCCGATTCTCTCCTGAGGAGCCGCATTTTGACCCGCATGAATGGTGGCCAGATCATCGTCGATTATCTCGTTCAGGAAGAGGTTCCCTACGTGTTCGGCTTGTGCGGACACGGGAACATCAGTTTTCTGGACGCGCTTCATGAGCGCGCAGATGAGATCAAGACACTATCGGTGCGCCACGAGTCGCTCTCGGGCTTCATGGCCGACGCCTATTACCGGGTGGCGGGCAGGCCGGTGGCGACGTTCACCTCCTGCGGGCCGGGTTCGGCCAACATGCCGATTTCCCTGGCCAACGCCTTTTTCGATTCGGTCCCCTTCCTGGCCGTGACGGGCAACGTCCCCACCAACCAGTTCAACCGGGGCGCGTTCCAGGAGACCTACCGCCACTACCAGGCGGATTTCCCCTCGACCGTGCAGGCCTACTGCAAGCGGGTGTACCAGCCCACGCGGGCGGAGATGGTGCCGCAGTTCACGCGCCAGGCGTGGAAGACGATGATGACGGGCAGACGCGGCCCCGTCGTGCTCGACGTGCCTTTCGACGTCTTCAAGGAGGAAACCGAGGTCGATATGCCGCAGGCGTCGGAGTGGAACGCGAACGTCTCCTGCCGCTGCGGGGCGGACCCCGAAGGGGTGAAAAAGGCCGTCCAGATGCTCTCGACCGCCGAGCGGCCCGTTATCCTCGTGGGGCAGGGGGTGAAATACGCGGGCGCGGCGGCGAAGATGGTCGCGCTCGCCGAGAAGCTGAACATTCCCGTGGCGTGCTCATCGAGCGGGATGGGGGCCATCGACGCGAAGCACCCCCTGGCCTTGGGACTCATCGCCAGAAACGGGACTTATCCTGCGAACCACGCCGCGCGCCAGGCGGACGTATTGCTCGCGCTCGGCGTTCGCTTCGACGATCGCACCTCGAGCAGTTGGCTGCCCGGCTATTCGTTCAACATCCCGCCCACCAGGCTGATTCACGTGGATATCGACCCCGAGGAGATCGCGCGGAACTACCCCGTTGCCTTGGGCCTCATGGCGGACGTGGACGTCTTTCTCGATCAGGTGAGCGAAGCGCTCGGTGCGGCGGACGCGGAAATCCCCCCGGCGCGGGCGGACTGGCTCCGGGAGATCGACGGCTGGCGAAACGAGTGGGAGGAGTTCACCGCGCCCGGCTACCGGGAGGACACCGAGCCCATCCACCCCCAGCGGGCGGCTTATGAGATCGACAAGGCCCTGCCGGATGACGCCATCCTCATCAGCGACGTCGGCGTCCACCACAACTGGCTGCTCCAGTGCTGCCGCCCCAGGGGGCCGCAGTCGCTCATCGGCTCGATGGGATTCGGCGCGATGGGCTTCGGCGTGGCGGGGGTGCTGGGGGCCAAGCTGGCCGCGCCGGAGAGGCCCTGCGTGGCGGTGTGCGGAGACGGCGCGTTCGCCATGCACCTGAGCGCCGTCATGACGGCGGTGGAATACGACATCCCTGCCGTCTGGGTCGTCTGGAACAACTACGCCTTCGCCTCCATCCGGGGGCTTCAGCGCGGCTATCTGGGCGGCCGGGAACTCGCCACCGATTTCCAGGAGCACGCCTCCGCCAAGCCCTACAATCCCGATTTCGCCGCCATGGCCGAATCGGCGGGCCTTGCCGGCGTGCGGGTGGACAGGGCGGCCGATTTGAGCGAGGCCGTGGATGCGGCGGTGAAGGCCGAACGCCCCTATGTGATCGACGCGAACATCCAGGGAGAGGAAAACCCCGGCGGCGCCGGCGCCTGGGAGTTGCCCGGCCTGGGGCACGGGGAGCCGGCCATCGGCGAGCGAACCGTTTTGTAGGGGCGGTGTTGAAGAAGCCCCTACAATCGGGATTATCAACCGTCATTCCGGTGTCGGAGCCGACCAAGACGGGAGGGTTCGACGGAATCCAGAGCGGACTCGAATGGAAGATATGCGGAAATACGTCGATCCGTCGCAGGCGGCAGGATTCCACGGACTCCGGTTCTCGCATCGGTTCTGGCCAACCTGTCGGTTGTCACCAGCATTCGCCGGAATGACGAGCAAAGGCGAAAACCGGGGGTCGCCTCGGCGGGTCTTTTTCAACAGCCCCGACAAGGGGGTAAAGGTGATGCCCCGGCGAAGGTGTTTTTGGCCAACATCTATTGGCGGGCGAGGGCACGCGGAAGGAGAGGATTGAATGAGCGAAGAAGCGAGGCTGCGCGCGGCGGCGGACAAGCTCGAGATGATGGAGGTCGCCATGTTCTCGCACGTCTGCCGGGATACGGGCGACTGGGACGGACTGCTGGATTGCTTTCACCCCGATGCGGACATCACCACCTCGTGGTTCATGGGCAACGCGCATGCGTTCATCACCGAATCGCGCGACATGATGGGCAGCCACCACCCCGATGACACCCAGAAACACGTTGCGGGCAACGTGCGCGTCCGCGTGAACGGGGAGCGCGGCGTGTGTGAGTATTACCTCACCCTGCACCAGAGGCGGACGATGGACGGCTATGTTTTCGATTTCTCGACCTGGAGCAGCGTGGTGGATCTGTTCGAGCGCAGGGACGGGCGCTGGCGCGTCGTCAAGCGCACGATGATCTACGAGAAAGACCGCATGGACCCCCACAAGCCGGGCGAAGTGCCCGAGTCCTACTTCCAGGAGATGGACCTGACGCCGTATCCCAGGGCGCTTCGCTACCACTGCTGGCGCAACGAGAAATTCAGCGGTAGCCCGCCGTCGGAGAACCTGGTGATGGAAGGGACCGAAAAGGCGCGGGCGATCAGAGAAGAAGCGCGCCGCTGGGTGCCGTGAGCCGGTATGGACCTTGCCGCCCTCACGAGCAATCTTTTGCCTGTCGATTCAAGATTCGGTGATTTTCCCGGTGGCGATCCTTGCCGCCTTGACGGCGCATCGCATGACGCCGCCCGGCCCTTTACTCTGATCCCTCAAGAAAAAACGACTCTTTCAATGCTGGACACCCTTTCTTCCAGCGCTTCGATTTTGGCGTCTCTGCCTATATTCTGCTGATATATTTTCTTATGCCGGTGGTTGTTTTCTTCCTGGATTTTGTTGAGTCGTTCGTGAAGTTTATTGAATTCCTGCCTGGTTTCTTCGTCCATGCCTGAGCCCTCTTTCGTGTTCTCTTTGCTAACACACCGGCAATCCGTATGCAAATCTGTAAAATTATCCTCGTGAAGCGACAAGCGCAGTTTCCGGAGAGTCGGGTCGCCTGCTGAATACAAGACCGCTCCCTGCGGGAACGGGCGGGAACCCTCCGCAAGGATTTGCGGGATGCCTTTTACGCCATTTTCTTGTATATAATCCCCCTAAAATCCCATGCCGGAAAGGAGAACGAATGCGCTTCAAGGTTTACGGCCCGTATGACATTGGGGTCGGTGAAGGCTATTCCAAGTGGATTGATAAACAAGACATCAAGGTTTTTTGGGAAGAAACAGTCTGTTCCGATGATAGTAAATTGCCGGATGCTTGCGGTGTTTACCTGTTTGGCATGGGTGGCGTAAAAGGCAGAACGAAAGGAGCGGCCGCACAGACACTGCCTTGGTATGTGGGAAAAGCTGAGAAGCTGACATTCAAAAAAGAATGTTTCAATTTCAAGAACCTTTATTATTACAACAGCATCTTGATTAACGAATACGGCGGAGAGGGACGTCCTTTTTTGTACTTGTTGGCGCGAGTTGATCGAGTTGATGATAAGAATGACAGATTTTCTCCTCCGGCATCGAATCAGGAAGAGTTCTTGGGGGTGAGATTCGTCGAAGAAATGTTTATTCAGCAATCGTTGTCGGCAAATAACGATCTTTTGAATAAAGCGATGACGAAAATGATTAAGGAAACTTCCATACGGGGTTTTTTGAATACGAGAAATCATCCATCGCCTAGCGTGGACAAACTCAAAGGCGTATTTGGAATAAAGCATGAACCCGCTAAAGTAATCGGGCACGAAGAAGTGAAATTTCGATATGACGTACATGGTCCGCATGACATTCCGATGAAGAATCCAAACAAGGTCAAAAAGAGGGCTATTGACGCAGAACGAATCGAAGAAATGTGGAGAAAATTTGGAAAGACCCGAAACGCTTGTGGCGTATATGTGGTTGGCATGCGGAATAAAGGCAACACGACTCCTTGGTATGTCGGTATGGCTCATAACAAGAGTTTTGAAGAAAACTGCTTCGAGACACGTCTTGAAAGAGGAAAAGTCATTAAAAGAAAAGGGCAGCCGGTTATCTTCCTTCTGCCGCGATTTACTAAACAGAAGGGAATTTTTAAGCCGTCGAAACCGATTAAAAATATGCCGGACGTGGATTACGTCAAAAACGTATTGCTTGGGTATGGTGTTCAAACCAATAAGGGTATTTTGCTTGAAGATGAAAAAAAAGCGGAGATTTTGCGTGATCTCTACGTCGAGGGATTTGTGAACCCCCTGCCGGGGCCGCGGAAAGACCCGGTGAAGAAATTAAAATTGCTTCTCGGGCTATAACGCCGTCAGCCGCTTTATCCCATCACATCAACTCCAGATAAATCCGCTTCATGTCCTCAGCATCGGCGGGGACGGGGTTCGTCGCCACTGTGCCACTGGCGGCCGCCTCGTGCGCCATGCGGTCGAGGTATTCCATCTCCGCGCCGATGGCCGCGAGCGATTCCGGGATATCGATGTCGTCCGCCAGGGCGCGGACGCGGTCTATGGCGAGTTCCGCATCCAGCGTGTCGTCCGCTTCCTCCTCAGGGTTCGCCAGAAGCGGGGCCAGCCGGGCGTAGGTATCGCGCATGGCGGGCAGGTTGAAGCGCATCACGGGGGCCAGGAGGATTCCGTTCGTGGTGCCGTGGTGGCCGCCGAAGAAGTTGAAGACCGGGTGCGTGAGTCCGTGCACGATGCCGAGGCCGGTATTCGTGAAAGAAGCGCCCGCGAGGCACGCCGCCAGCGCCAGGGGGTCGGCGGCGTCGGGGTCTGAGGGGTCGGCGACGAAGCGCCGCGCGTTCCGGCCGATCAACCCGACCGCCTCGAAGCAGAGCGCCTGGGTCCAGGGGTTCGCGCGCGGGGAGCCTAGCGATTCCACCGCGTGGGTGAGGGCGTCCATCAGCGCGCCCGCGGCGAAGAATTTGGGCAGCGTTGCCAGAAGGGAGGAATCCACCACCGCCGCGTCGGCGTAGAGCGCGTCCGAGTGGATGCTCGATTTGGTTCCGCGTTCGATGTCGGTGATGATGGAGGCGCGCGTCACCTCGCTGCCCGTGCCCGCCGTGGTCGGGGCCGTGATGAAGGGCGGAATGGATTTTTCCACCTTGTCCGCGCCGTAATAGTCGCTAATCTTCCCGCCGTTCGTTAAGAGCGCCCCCATCGCCTTGGCGGTGTCGATGGCGCTTCCCCCGCCCGCGGCGATGATTCCGCCGCAATCGTTCGCCTCGTAAAACGCCTGCGCGCGCGTGATGCTCGGGTCCGACGGATTGGGCTCCACGTCTTCATACAGCCGGTAATCGACGCCCGCCGCATCGAGGCCATCCGTCACGGGAGCGAGCACGCCCGCGCCCGAAAGGCCGGGGTCCGCGAGCAGCATGGGGCGCGTCATGTTCAGTCTCTTCGCCTCATCCCCGATGGAGGCGGCCTCGCCTCTGCCGAAGCGCACGCGCGGCACGGCGGACATGCGGAAAGGATCGATCATGGCTGCTGTCTCCTTATGGAAATTTTCATCCGGTCCGGCTCTGCGGGTCAGACCCCCTCCGCTTCGCTTGCGAGCGCTTCTCGCGGCGGCCAGTCTTGGGATCTGTTCTTGAACGAAAGATAGACGAGAACGCCGGGTCCCGGATTTTCGAGTTCATGCTCCACGCCCAGGGGTATGTGGACCACCTCGCCCGCGCCCAATGTCTTCTCTTCATCCCCGACGCGGAACCGGCCGACGCCATCGAGAACGTGGATTATCTGCTCGCAGCCGTGGCTGTGCGGGCGCGTCGCCTTTCCGGGAGGCTGCTCCTGGCGCGTCAGGGTGGTGAACGCGCCCAAGATCATGCTGCCCCGAGAATCCGTGGTGGAGACGATGCTGCGCTTTTTCATGTCGTCCCAGCGGTAAAAGGGCATGGCGCATATCCCCTCTTTTACGGCGGCCGGCGTACGGCCTAGACCAGTTCGGCGATTTTCGCCTGGAGAAGTTCGTAGTTTGCGCGGCCCATCTCGATTTCGCCGTCGTCTATCATCCGCGCGATCTCGGTCACCGCGTCGTTGAACGGGGTGGGGATGCCGAGTTCTCTCGCCCGGCGCGAGACGAGTCCGTTGATGTATTCCATCTCGCTCTTCCGGCCCTTGATGTGGTCCTGAATCGGCGCGGTGCGCGAACGGGGCCCCACGTGGCCGAGCAGCGTCTTCATGGCCGTCACGAGCACCTGATCGTCCGAACCCGCGAAATCATCCGAGGAGAGGCCGAACACCGGCTCCACGCCGTAGCCCAGGGCTTCTCCCACCGCCATCGCCTCTTTGCCGAGTCCGACCGAGAGATCGATGACGCCCGGAAGCTCCCTGGTCTCCGCGTTCTTGAGTCCCAGCAGGCCGAAGGGACCCATCGTCATGCAGTTGGCGATGAGCTTCGTCCACTTGGTGCCCTCGATGTTCGTGCTCAGTTCGGTGACGGCGACGTGCGCGAAGATGTCGCGAACCTCCTCCGCGCGCGGGGTTACCGAGCCGTCCAGCTCCCCCACGGCGAACCAGGTGCCCTTGCGGGGGGTGTTCCGCTGGATGAAGCCGGGCGTGAATATCTCCGCCGAAAGCTCCACGCAGCAGCCCACCACGCGCTCGCGCCCGATGACCGACGCGATCATGTCGTTGTTCATGCTGTTCTGCGCCCCGACGAATACCCCGTCGCTCTTCAAGTAAGGCTTGATGAGTTCGCACATCCAGTGCGTGTCGTAGGATTTGACGATCAGCAGGACGATATCGAAGGTCGTCCTGAGCGAAGCCAGCTCGCACAGATGGTGCGCGCGCAAGGGCGGCGTTTTGAGGTCGAGATCCGGCATCTGGACGTGTAAGCCGTCTTTTCGCATTACCTCCACGTGTTCGGGCCATTGGTCGATGACGGTGACGTCGAGGCCTGGGCCTGCGTCGGTCAGGTCGGCGGCCACGCTGCCGCCGATGGCGCCTGCGCCCAGTACGGCGATCTTCTTGTTCATGCTGCACCTGGCCTTTCGGGGCTTGCGCCCTCAAGAGAATGGGAATCGAGACGAATACATGCGTTCGGTGACTAAAAATACTTCATGGCGCGGATGCGCTGCGCCTGGTTGGTGCCCGCCGAGTGGAGGAAGCTGATGACGTCGCGCAGGTATTTCTCCATCGGCGCGTCTGTCATGTAGCCCGTTCCGCCCCAGACCTCGAGCGCGCGCGTGGCGATGCGAAAACCGGCCTCCGAAGAGTATGCCTTGGCCATGTAGCCGAGCTTGGGGTCGTAGCCCTCGCGCATCGCCCGCCAGGCGGCGTAGTGGATCATCCGGCGCGAAGCCTCGTACTCGATGAAGCAGTCCGCCAGCATGAAGCCCACGCCCTGGTGTTCGATGATGGGTTTTCCGCCCTGGATTCTCGTTTTGGCGAATTCGAGCGCGTCTTCGTAGGCGGCGCGGGCGGGTCCCAGGTTCGTGGCGGCGGATTCGATGACAGAGCCGCGCGAGAAAGGACCGGAGCGGGCCGCCACGCCTCCGCCAACCGGCGTGACGCGGTATTCATCCGAAACGCGGCAGTTCTCGAAAATGAGTTCCGCGTTCTGGGAGAGCTGCTGGCCCATCTTCTCGTGGATTTTTCCGATGGAAAACCCCGCCATATCCGGCGTCACCATGAAGTATGTGACGCCCTTGGAGACGCCGACAGTGGGGTCCGTGCGGCAGACGAGCACGTAGAGCCTGGCGATACCCCCGTTGCTGATGTAGTGCTTCTTTCCATTGATGATCCAGTCCTCACCGTCTCGCACTGCGCTCGTGCGGACGCCGCGGTCGGGGCCTTCTTCGGGGATGAAGTTCTCGGAACCCACCTCCGGCTCCGTCATCCCGACGGCGAGATGGAAGCGGTGATCCTCCAGAAAAGCGGGCAGGAATTTCGCGCGCTGTTCCTCGTTCCAGACGATGTCCAGGAAATGAATGACCTTCCAGGTCTGGTCGAAGGTGACGGCCACGCCCAGATCCCCCCAGCCGATCTCCTCGCCCACGATGCAGAGCGTGAGAATGTCGGCCCCGCCGCCGCCTTTTTCTTCCGAGATGGAGAGGGTCCTTAAACCCAGCCTGCTCCCGGTCTCGAGAATATCCCAGGGGAATCGCTCGACGGGGTCCGTTATCCGCTCGCGTTCGTGGGCGTAGGGTTTGAGTTCATCTCTGGCGTAATCGTGCGCCAGCTTTTGCAGTTCGAGCTGTTTTTCGGTGAGGGTGAAATCCATCGTTCGCCTTGAGGTTAAGAGAAAATTCGTTCAGTCCATCACGATCGCCGCGCGGCCCGTAATCGCGCCCGCTTCGAGGCGTTCGTGCACTTTTTCGGCTTCTTCGAGCCGGTAGGTTTCCGTTACCAGCGGCCAGACGTCTCCGCGCGCGCAAAGTTCGAGTGATTCGATGATCTCCTGCTTGGTGAACGAGCGGCTGCCCATGACCTCGAGCTCCCCGTTCAGGAGGCTCCCGGCGGAGAGGCGAAACGGCTTGGGCGTGAAGCCGCCCAGCGTCACCAGGCGGCCTCCCATATCGAGAGCTTCGGCGGCGGCTTCGAGCGTGGTGTCCTGGGAGACGAAATCGATAGCCACGTTCACGCCCAAGCCCCCAGTGAGTTCGAGCAGCGCCTCCGTCACGTCGTCCTTCGAGGCGTCGACGGTGGCCTCCGCCCCGAGTTCTTTGCACTGGGCCAGTTTTTGTTCTGAGACGTCCACGGCGATGACGCGCGCGTTCGCCCAGCGGGCGAGCATGACCATGTGGATCCCCACGCCGCCGCCCGCCCCGATGACGGCGACGGTCTCCATCGGTTCGATCCGCGCGCGGCGCAGCACCTTGTAGGGGGTGGCGATGGCGTCGCAGATGACGGCCGCCTCGGCGGGGTGGGCCTTGTAGTCCAGACCCTCCGGTATGTGGACGTAATTCTTCGCGGGAAGGTTGATGTATTCGGCGTAGCCGCCGTCTCGGTGCCTGCCGACGAAGCCCGCCATGTTGTCGCATATCGGTTCCCTGTTCACCCGGCACCAGCGGCAGTGCCCGCACGTGAGATAGCAGTGGAAGGTGACGACGTCGCCCGCCCGCACGTTCGAGACGCCGGCACCCGTCTCGACGATCTCCCCAACCACCTCGTGGCCGATGATCATAGGGTAATCGATCTCCGCGCGGCCCGCGCGCGCGTGGTGAATCGTGAGGCCCGAGCCGCAGGCGATGACGCGCGCCACGGCTTCGCCCTCTCCGGGCGCGGGGTCGGGCACGTCTTCAAATGAAAAGGGCGCTCCTTTTTCCCTCAAAACCATGGCTTTCATGAGAGTCTCCTTCCCGGAAATCTCTTCGCGGCGCGAAAACGTGAGCATTTGTGGGTGAAAGTGGACAATATATCGGGATTGCAGGCAAATGGCCACAGGGGAGGCGCGGGGGCGGCGGGGGAATCGAAGCGCCCGAATTTTGGTTGACCCGCCGCCGGTCCCGCGGAAACGAGATCGCGGGAGGGTTCGTTGCACCAGGAACGGCGAAGCCCGCATCGCGGGGCGGACCTATCGTTCATACGGCTCCGCGCCGACCGTCTCGATCCGCTCGTCCGGCGTGAAACGCCAGATGCCGACGTGGCCCCGGCGCAGGTCGCCGTTCTCGTCCCAGTCCAGCGACGTGGCCGCGCCCTCGTAATCGACCTCTCCGCCTCCGGCGAGAATGCGGAGAGCGTCGGCGACGCCCCGCGGGCCTGCGGTCACGACGACGCCCGGGCCCGCTCCGACGGCGCGCAACCGGTCGCGGATGGCGGCGCCGTCCAGACTGCCGGCCGCCTGGGCCGCCAGGGCCAGAGCGACGGTGGCGTCATAGGTCTCCCGGACGTAGGCGAACACGGGCAGGGAACCGTATTCGGCGACGTAGGCGGCGTCCCACGCGCGTGAGGAGGCGGTCCGGGCCGTGGTCGCCAGTCCGCCGCCGGAACCGTACATGCCGCCGAGCCGGTCTCCCCCGATAGAGCGGACCAGATACGGACGCTTGGCGGCGTCGCCGAACGTGAAGGTGCGGTAGATGCCCTGCGCGAGCGCCTCTTGCACCATGGTTTCGGCGTCCGTCTCGAAAGCGATCACGACCAGGGCCTTCGCGCCCTCGCTTGCGGATTCGCGCAGAGCGTCGACGAAGCTGCTCCGGCCCCGGGAAAACGCAACCGCCTTGAGCTTCCCCTTCCACGCGGCCATGAAGGAGGCGGCGAGTCCTCTTCCCCATGCGTCGTCGACATAGAGCATCCCGACGTTGCCGCCGCCCCGTTCGCGCGTGATGCGGGCGAGGACGGGGCCCTGCGCGACGTCGGAGAGGACGGTTCGAAAAAAGAAGCCGCGGTCGGCCGCTTTCGTCAGTTTGGGCGAGGAGGCCGAGAAACTGATCGTGGGCACCCCCGCCGGGCCGATGACGCGCTCCGCCACGGGCAGGGCGTTGGCGCTGGAATTGGGGCCGACGATGGCGTGGACGCGCTCGATTTCTATGAGACGCCGCGCCTGCTCGACCGCCTTTTCCGGGTCCGACGTGGTGTCCCCGACGGCGAACTCCACGGGCCGGCCGAGCACGCCGCCGCCCTGGTTGACGTGTTTGGCGGCGAGTTCGAAGGCGCGCTGCCTGTCCCTGTACACCTCTTTGGAGCCGCTGCTGTAGTTCATCAGCAGACCGAGCTTCAGCGGGGCGGCGTGCGCAAGCGCAGCCCCGGCGAGGCCGCCGTACGCGGCGGCCATGAAGATCGCCAAAAAGCGGATCAGACGGATCATGCGGGCCGCGCCGCATGGAGGTGGAATCACGTTCGCTTTCGACGCCGTGGCCTTCATGCGAACCTCCTCCCGGGAGAATCTCCGCGCGCGCCGCCGAGGGCGCGAACATGTATGATCGATGGCGGACAATATATCGGGATTGCGGAGAAATGACTACGGCGCAGCGGCGGAATTATATACAATGGGCATGGATGAAAATGCGCCGTAAACTCCGTGTAGTGTTAGCCGTCCGACCGATGTTGCGTGAAAGCCGGGGGGGGGTTGTTCGGCCCTCGGAAAGGGATGGAGATGAAACCCTCGGGAATCTTCTGCGCGATCGTTCTCATCGTCATGTCGCTGCACGGTTGCGGCGGCGGGAGCGGGGGAGGCGCCGCCGGGCCACCGCCCGCCCCGCCCGCGGCGACGCCCCCGGCCGGGCCGCCACCCCCCGCCCGGGCGGCGCAGGCGCCCGTTTTCGATTTCGGCGGCGCCGCGCATATCGGGATGGCCGCCGCGCCTCCGCCCGGAGAACTCGAACCGGCGGGAGCACGCAACGGGGCGGCGGTCTCGAAGGGGTCGGTGAAGGGCGGCGCCGCCGCCGCAGACGTCATCGCGTATCTGCGGCTGATGGCGACTTATCCCGACGCCGCGGGACTCGCGACGTTCTCTCGTCCGCCGACCGTTCGCGTCGTCGAGGGGACGAACGAGACATACGCCGGCCATGCGGTGCGCGCCGTCCAAATCGTCAACGCCGCCTTGCCTCCCGACAAGCGCGTTTCGTTCGATGATTCTCCCGCTCCGGATCCGGTGGACGTCGAAGACGTGCCGCGCGGCGGCATCCATATCGAATTCATTCCGCAGTCCCGATGGCCGGCGGGGAGCGTTGCGGGCGAGAGGGCGGTCGGCAGTACGCAACTGCAAACGCTCTCCAGGTTCAACTCCCGGACGCGGCGAAACGACATCGTGGAAGCCGACTCCGCCCATATATTGATCGACACCGGAGAAGTCCGGTATTTCTCCGAGGAAAAAACCGTCTACGTCCTCGTTCACGAACTGCTCCACGCCCTGGGTTTCGCCAACCATACCGATCCGAAGCGCTTCCCGGACGCGACTCTCAATCCCAATATCCCGGCGAATCTGCCCCCGTTCCTCTTCTCCCTGATAGACCGGGAGGCGCTGCTCGCGGCGTACGGCAGGTTCCGGCCCGGCGCGCAGCCCGAAGAAATATCGGCGGAGAGTTTGGCCCCCTGGGATGAGGCGTCGTCGCACGTTCGAGGCGATCTGGGCATTCCGGGCGGGGCGGTTTCCTTCGGCGCCGCTTTCAGGAACGGCCTGGCGCAACCCTGGGCCACGGGGCCTGAGCCGCCGATGGCTCTGGCGCAAAACGCGGCGTTGTCCGGGACCGCCGCCTGGAGCGGCGCGCTGCTGGGTTTGACGCCGTCAGGCGAGGTTGTCGTCGGCGATTCTCTTCTTTCGGTCGATCTGGCGGATCTGGGCGGACAACTCGACTTCACCGACATGCAGTTCGACGGCGGCGCGAGATGGGGGGACGGCGGCCTCGGCTACGCGGTCGAAGTGCGCGGCAACGCCTTCTCCCGTTCGGGTGGAGACGAAGGGGTCGTCACGGGCGCGTTCTTCGGCGCGAGGCACGAGGGGATGGGCGGCGTTCTCGAACGCTCCGACCTCTCCGCCGGCTTCGGGGGCAAACGATAGGGCTCTACTCGCAGGCTCCGTTTCTTGTCCATCCTGCATGGAAGCGGAGTGTCTTGTTTACTCCCTCTATAGGGTCTGTTGAAAACCCTCAAGGGAGGAGGGAATCCCGAACATCGAATTGTTCACCGTAGGGACAGGCCTCCGTGGTTGTCCTATTGTAGGATGGTTACAATAAGGACAGGCACGGAGGCCTGTCCCTACGGGATCATCACGCCTCGCGCCGGGGAGATGTCCCCCATCCTTCGATACGGCGCTTGCGCGCCTACTCAGGATGAGGGCTTCAGGGGTTCTGCAAAGCCCGTTCGGGACGGTGGTTTGGAGCCGACCGGGATAAGAGAGGAGACAACACTCTCCCATTGTAGAGCACTCAACAACCACTCTCCCTCTATGGGGTCTCTTGAAAAACCTTGATGTGAGAGGTTTTGCCGTCATTCCGGCGAAAGCCGGAATCCATTTTTACGCCTTTTGCTTTTCGTCCGGGTTCCCGCGCATCGGCGGGGGAATGAAACGCCGTCGTGTATTCACCCGCGCCCGCAAATGGATTCCGGCTTTCGCCGGAATGACGATCAAGAGCAAAGGTGCGCATGTATGTGGTTGTAGAAAAAGCCCCCTTGCCCCCTCCTCAGGGGATAGAAGCGACACCCCCGGCGAGGGCTTTTTCAACTGGCCTCTATGGCGGCGAGGGATTTCGCGGCCCAGTCGCAGCCCACCTGGCTCGCCCACAGGTCCATGAGGCGCTTGGTGACGGGGCCGGGAGCGCCGTGCGCCATCCGGGTTCCGTCGATGGAGGAGACCGGGAGGATGCAGATGCTGTTCCCGGTGTGGAAGGCCTCGTCCGCGATCAGCAGGTCGTAGCGCGTCAGGTTGGCTTCGCGAACCGGGATGCCGAGTTCCTTCGCCATGTCGATGACGTGGGTGCGCGTGACGCCGACCAGGCAGTTGTGATCCGTCGGAGTGAGGATTTCGCCGTCTCTCACGAAGAAGCAGTTGTAGCCCGACCCCTCGGCCACGAAGCCGTGGATGTCGAGCATGATGGGCCACGCGCCCGCCTCGGCGGCCTGGAAGTCGGCCTGCACGTGGTTCATCTTGTTGCCTACCTTGGCGCGGGGTTCGAGGCACTCCGGCGGTATGCGGCGCACGCCGGTGACGACCGAGGGCACGCCTTCCCTGTAGCCGTGGGCGTAGCGCGTGTAATCCATCGGCAGGGTGAAGATGACCACCGTGTGCGCCCCGTGCGTGTGGGTGGCGGCGGAACTGATGCCGCCGCCGCGCGTCACCCAGTGGTTGATGCGGAATTCCTCTCCCTCGGCGTACACGCCGCGGTTTCGCTCGATGAGATCCATGGTGAGGGCTTCCATCTCGTCCGCGTTCATGCCGGGGTCGAGCCGCGCGTAGCGGCATGAAAGATAGAGCCTGTCGATGTGCGCCCTCAGGCGCCAGGGCTGGCCGCCGAACGTGCGCGATGCGTCGTACACGCCATCGCCGTAGAGGAAGCCGCGATCCAGGATGGACACGGTCGCTTCTGATTCCGGCACGAACCGGCCCTTGACGTAGGCGATTCTCTCACTCAATTCCACACCCTCCATGGTTTGGCATCATCGCGTCATTCACGGTTTATCTTACAGCAACTCCATCGCGGCGGAGCGCGCGGCGTGGCCCATACCGAAGGCATGAGAAAAGGCCACGGCGTCGCGCACCAGCCGTTCCATGGGCGCTTCTGTCATGTAGCCCGCGCCTCCCCACACCTCCATCGAGCGGCGCGCGACGCGCTCGCACGATTCGGTTGCGAAGGCCTTCGCCAGAAAGCTCCGCCAGGGTTCCGCGTTCTCGCCATGCTCCGCCGTCCAGGCCGCCGCCTGGAGGCTTCTCCTGGCGGCGTCGAGTTCCATCAGGTTATCACAAAGCATGAAGCCCACCGTCTGGTGCTCGATGATGGGTTTTCCTCCCTGCACGCGTTCTCTTGCATGGTCGTGTGCGTGCTCAAAGGATTTCCTCGCGCATCCGACCGCCGCCGCCGCAGGCAGGATGCGTGTGGCGTGCGCCGCGTCCCGCCACTTCTCGTCCGTGCAATCGAGCGGATGATCGAGCCGCACGCCTTCAAAGCGCAGGTCGACGTCCTGGCAGGAGCGCATCCCCATCGGGTCATGATGATGAGCGACTGCGATTCCTCCTCCCTTCCGGTTTTCCAGCAGAAAGACCCGCCGACCGCTTTCGTCCGTAGGACCTGATTCCAGCAGATATAGGCCGGCGGCCGCGCCGTTCAGCACGTGCCGCGCACCGCCATTGAGACGCAGGCCGTTGCCGTCCTGCTGTATGGCCGCACTCTGGCGCGCATCGGAGGGATATGGGCTTTTATCTTCAGGCGCGGGCGCTTCGCCGATTTTCACGTGGGCCAGATGGAGCGCGCGATCCTGTACGAAATTTTCCGCGAACGCCGCGAAGCCCGCTTCGTCCCACAGGCGGGAAACGGCGTTTGCGAGCGCCCAGTCCTGAGCGTAGATGACGCCCACGCCCAAATCCCCCCAGCCGATCTCCTCCGCCACGAAGCACAGGCTGAGCAGATCGGCTTCCCCTCCGCCGTAGCTTTCCGGGAGGGAGAGTGTGCGCAGGCCGAGAGCGTCGCCTTTGTCCAGGATCTCCCCGGGAAAGCGTTTCTCCGGGTCTTTTTCCTCGTCGAGCGCATCCGAGTGCTGTGCGATTTCCTGACGCGCGAAGTCGCGCGCCAGGCCCTGAAGCGCGAGAGTGGCCTCCCCGGGAGCGAAATCCATGCGCCGAATCCTTATAACGCGAGGAACGCTGCGAGCTAGTCGATGAGGCCCACGCTCTTGAGGTCCGAGGTCAGTTCCGCCTTCTCATCCGCGCTCAGGGGGATCATCGGCGCGCGCGTGGGGCCGCCGCGCATGCCCATCAGGTCCATCCAGTTCTTGAGCGCGGCGATGGGGAACGCTCCCCGCGTCCAGGGCTCCCACAGCCACTTGTCGGCCACGCGGCGCATGGGGTTCATGGACTCGCGCGCGGTCCAGGCTTCCTCGAGGTTCCCCTCGTCGATCAGGTCGGTGTATCGCTGCATCCCCAGGTTGCCCGTGCGCTGCATGAGGAAGGGATCCGGGCCGCTCATGAAAGTCTGCTGCTTGTGATACGCCCGGCTGAAGAACCACTGGGTCTCCATCGGGTCGCTGACGACTATGTCCTCGCCGACGGCTTCGCGCACGCCGTCGCAGTGGGGTTTGGGCTGCGCGTTCTTGATGCAGCAGATGTTCTCGTTGTCGTCGACGATCTGGCGGACGAGGCCCGGCGAGAGGGAATAGCCCGTCGCCGCCGTGTTGAACAGGGACACGCCGATATCCACGTTGCTGCAGAACTCCCGGAAATAAGCGCGCACGCGCTCGGGTATCCCCTGCGCGCCGAGATAGGGGTTCGCCAGGATCGCATAAGTCGCGCCCGCTTCAATCGCCGCGTTGGTGAGTTCGATGGCTTCTTTCGCCGAGGTGTGGCCGGTGTGCGCGATGATGGGCACGTCCCCCGCCTCGTCGCAGGCGATCGCCTGGCCGCGCAGGCGCTCTTCCTTGGTGAGGCACCAGAACTCGCCGATCAACCCGCCGACGAAAAACCCCTTGATGTCGAGGTCGTCGATGTAGTGGCGGATGTCGGCGCGCAGGCCCGCCTCGTCGATGTTGTCGTTCTCATCGAAGGGGTAGGGGATGGCGGCCCAGATTCCCTGCATGTTCTCCTTGCAGTAGGCGCGCGCGTCCGATTTCTTGTATGCGGGCATTGCAGTCTCCTTATCGGTTATGTGACGAAAAACCTCGTATTTTCAAGTTTACCATTCATCCACGCCGGCGGGGGCGAGAAGCGGCGCGGCCTTGAGCTTTACCGCCTCGTTCGTGCCGAAGCCGTGCAGATAGCTCAGCACGTCGCGCCAGCATTTCTCGGGCGTCGGCCTGTCGTTATGCCAGGCCGCGCCCGTCCTCCCCCAGACCTCCATCGCGGTGCGGCAGACCCTGATGCCGGCTTCTGAGGCGAACACCTTGGACATCAGGCGGCGCTTCGAATCGTCCGTCGGCTTTTCCGCATGCCATGCCGCAGAATACAGGTAGGTCCGCGCCGCCTCAATCAGCATATACATTTCCGTGAGCGCCATCTGCGCCCACTGCTCGTCCGCCGCGCCGTTCTCCTGCGCCGCCGTTCGCGCGAGATCGTAAGCCAAGCGTGAGGGACCCATCACCGGGATGAGCGCGCCGCTGACCATTCTCTTCAGGATGGATAAGCCGCCGTTCCACTCGCCGAAGAGGTTGTGCGCGGGCACGCGGCAGTTCCTGAGCACGAGTTCGCCGTTTTGGAGCAGCCGCCTGCCGAGCTTCGAGTGCGCCTCGCCGATCTCGAAGCCTTCCGTGTCGCGCGGCACGAGGAAGCAGGTGAGGCCCTCGCTCATCTTCTTCTCGGGCGCCGTCCTCGCGAAGATGAAGTAATACTTCGCAAGTCCTCCGTTCGAGATGTAGTGCTTCGTGCCGTTCAGGACGTAGAAATCGCCCTCTTGTTTCGCCGTCATGCGCGGGCCTGCGCCCGGCGCGTCGTACATGAGGAAGGTGTCGGTTCCGCTCTGGGGCTCCGTGGTGGCGAGGGCGAGGAGCGCCCTCGGGTCGTTCATGAAGTCTTCGAGGTACAGGTCGCGCTGAACCTGGGTGGTCTCGTTCGTGAGCAGTTGCGTGAATTTATACGTCTGATCCATCGAGACGGCGACGCCCAGGTCTCCGTAGGCTATCTCTTCGGCCACCATGGCCTGCACCAGATGACGCGCGCCGAAGCCGCCGAACCTCTCGGGGACGGTGAGCGTTCTGAGTCCTGCGGCGTCGATTTTATCGGCGATATGCCAGGGATAGGCCTCGCCCGGCGCGTAGTTCCTGTCCCTCGCCGCGGCGATGGGGAGGATGTCCTCACGCGCTATCGCTCGCGCGCGGCGCGCCATCTCTGATTCTTCGGGGGTCAGGTCCGGCATCATGGCGTTCGGGCGCATCCTCCGGATACGGGGTGGGAAAGCGTAGTTTCGTCCGATTCCATAGCACTACTTGAGACGATATGTTCTGTCAATCATATTGGGGTATACCGTGGAGGCGTAAACCTTTTGGTCGATGAGGCGTATCGCCGCCCCGGAGGTGGTTGTTGAAAAATCCCTGATTTCGTGATTCGGGGTATTGAGCCGACCGGGGAGGGGATACATACCCACCCAAGTTTTGAGACGTAGGGGCGGCCCCCCGTGGCCGCCCGTATCGAATATGTCCATTCCCGTGGTTGGCTTCGCATGGACAGGCGCGGGGGCCTGTCCCTACAGGTGGTGCGGTTTTGTTCGTCATTCCGGCAATCATTCTCGCCTGATGAGGAAGAGAATGCGGAATCCAGAAATGTCCCACGCGGGACATTTCACCTTGCCTTTGTTTTTTTGTTTGTTTTGTATTCCCGCCAATGAGTGGGGGATGAAAAACCGGAGCGTCGCCATTCTCCTCGGCTCTGGATTCCGGCATGCGCCGGAATGACGGCGGTGGCCAATTGCGAGCGAGGAGGACTTTTTCAACCACCCCGATGAGCGAGCGTTTGCCGCGACCGGGGCGGCGAATGCACCGTAGGTTTCGGTCTTCCCGAGGAAGGAAGACCGACCCCTGAGGGGGCGGTGGCGCCCGGAAGGCGAGGATGGGAGCGTGCGCGCATGAAAATCGTGATTCCGGATGACTACGAGGGCAACTTCATGGACTCGCCCCAGCTCGCGCGCCTCATGGAGCTTGGCGAGGTGGACCATTTCACCGAGCGGCCTGCGAGTGAGGAGGAGATGGCCGCGCGCATCGCAGGTGCGGACGTTATCCTCACCGTTCGCTACCAGACGGACTTCAAGAACACTGCATTGCTCGGCGCAGCGCGCAAATTGCGTTTGATCTCTATCTGGGGCACGCGCCCCCGGGCGGTGGACATGAAGCGCGCGCGGGAGCGCGGCGTATCCGTCGCCGTGACGCCGGGTGCGGGGAGTCCCTCCGTGGCCGAGCACACGATGATGATGGTCCTGGCGCTGGCGAAGCGGCTCCCCTTTCAGGGACCCGCCATGCGGGCGGGGGCGTGGGAGCGCGTCCGGGGCGTGGAGCTTCTCGGCAAGACGCTCTCCGTGATCGGCTTCGGTCACATCGGGAGCAAGGTGGTTCCCATGGCGCGGGGCTTCGGGATGGAGGCGCTCGCCTGGTCGAAGAATATGACGCCCGAGCGCGCCGCCGGGGCCGGTGCGCGCGCGGCCACGCTCGATGCGTGTATGCGCGCCGATTTCGTGACGATACAGCTTCACGTGACGCCCGAGACGAGGGGAATCATCTCCCGCGAGCGCATCGCGCGGATGAAGCCCACGGCGTATCTGATAAACACCTCGCGCGCGGCGCTCGTGGACATGGACGCCCTGCTCGACGCGCTGCGGGAGAAGCGGATCGCGGGCGCGGGCCTCGACGTGTTCGAGCCGGAAGAACCCCTGGCGGGGGATTCCCCGTTCCGCTCGCTCGATAACGTCGTCCTCACCCCCCACGTCGCCGCGCATACCGAGGGGGCGGTGGAGCGCGAAGCGCGCATCGCGGTGGACAACGTGGAGGCCTTCATTCGTGGAAACCCGCAGAATCTCGTGTTCGAGGACGCCTGAGGCGCATCAGGAGGGTTGTTGAAAAAGCCCTGTATTCGTGATTTGGCGAATGGAATCGACCGGGAAGTGGGGTTTGTAGCGGACAACCCCCAATGGTTGTCCGAGACCCCTGCGCCTGTCCGAGGAAGCTACGAGGCCATGCGGTTTTGTTCGTCATTCCGGCGAAAGCCGGAATCCATTGTTACGCTTTTTTGCCTTTCGTCAGGGTTTCCGCGCATCGTCAGGGAATGAAACGCCGCTATTCATTCACCCGCATCCGCAAATGGATTCCGGCTTTCGCCGGAATGACGGCAGTAGTCAATTCTGAGCGAGGAGGGCTTTTCCAACAACCCCGGGGAGAGCGCTTCCGGCCATGCGCGAAGCGTTTCCTTGTTGTAGTCTTTGAGCAAATCACGCGGCTTCATACTTATAAAAGAGAGGGAACGAGATGAGCTATCGAATCGAGACGGCGCAGGTACAGGGCAGCGAGATGGAGATTTACCTGTATGAGCCGGAGGGAGCGGGGCCCTTTCCTGGGCTGGTGCTCTGCCAGCACATACCGGGCCACGCGGGGATCGATGGCGACCCCTTCACGCTCCAAACGGCGGAGCGCTACCGGGAGAACGGCTACGCGGTGTCCGTCCCCTTTCTCTATCACTGGTGGCCCAAGGAAGACGACATGCAGATAAAGCGCGATGAGTTCAACGACGCGCAGACGGAACTGGACCTGAAAGCGGGCTTCGACGCCCTGGCGGCGATCGAGAGCGTGGACGCGGCCCGGATCGGCGTCGTCGGGCACTGCTGGGGCGGGCGCGTGAGCTGGCTTGCCGCGTGCACGGATTCGCGCTACGCCGCGTGCGCGGTCTTCTACGGCGGCGGGATGAAGGAGGTGCGCGGCGCGGGCAACCCGCCCGCCATCGAGCTGACCGCGAACATCGCGTGCCCCGTCATCGGGGTGTTCGGGAACGAGGATCAGAACCCCTCGCCCGAAGACGTGGACGACTACGAGGCGGCGCTCAAGAACGCGGGCGCCGAATACGTATTCCACCGCTACGACGGCGCCGGCCACGCCTTCCAGTGGGAGGACAACCCCGAGCGCTTCCGCGCCGCGCAGAGCGAGGACTCCTGGGAGAAGACGCTCGCGTTTTTCGCCGAGAAGCTGGGGTGAGGATAACTCTAAAACAGCTAAACGGCAGGGATTTTCAAGCCGCATGGACCTTTTGCATGGCCGGCTCGATATCGGCCATGACGAATAATCGTGGATAGGCCGAGCGACCGTTCACCTTAAACACGCGCGCATCTATGTTCCCGTGCTCGATCCAGCCCCGTACCGTTTGAGCTTGCAACCGATTGATGTAGCCGAGTCGGACGTCATTTTCTCGGGCTATTTCGATTGCATCAGAATCATACTCGTTTGTTGGTTCGAGCCGGAAAATCAAGGGTTCATCGACAGCGAGGTCAAGCGCATCGTTTCGGTAATGTCGGTAACCCGAGACGTCGAAAACGTAGCGAAAGGGGCGGTCGAAACCATCGAAAGTCTCGGTGACGCCGAAGCTGTCGCCGGTTACGCGGGCGCCCGTATAGGCCAACAGGCTGAGGTTGGAGAAATCGGCTTGCGGCGAGAGGCCGAACGTCTCCAGGAATTCATGAAAGTCGGGCCGATCTCGGGGCGGCAGCCGTCGGGCCAGCACGTCGAGCGCAGTTTCGGCTTCGTGCGCATCGCCGAGCGCCAAGCCGGGATAGCCACGGAATCCAGCTTCCATAACCGGAGCAAGGCTGCCTTCATCCAGATAAGAGAACGCCACGCCTCCCTCGCACTGCAACAATTCGGCGACCGCGAACCTGTCGCGGGAACCGGGCTGTTCTAGTGGGCGCTGCCACGTAAATAAAGCCCGGCGCGTCTGTATGGGGTCGGTGATCAAGTCCGTCATTTTTTCGTCTCGCGGAGGATGTTCTCGATGCGCTCCATGCCGAGTTTCAGAATAGCATAGATGTGTTCTGCCCTTCTATCCGTGAGCGCATAGGGCTCCGGCAGTTCGACGCGTGCGACAATCTCATGTACCAACTTGTTCACGATCTCCAGGTCGATTCCGGCTACTTCTTCAAAGACAACGCGGCCCTCCGGGTGATGTTCCAACAATTTGTGACATAGAGGCTCGAAGTGGGCTCCATTCTTCATGGGTTCTTCGAGACGAACGTGATGTCTCCCGGATTTTCTGAATCGGTTCATGCGGTCTACTTTGAGGCGGCCATCTTCGTCAAAATATCGATCCAGCCCTACGAGATCCAGCCCACATCCCATGCTCGACCCGTGATCGTAAAGTGCCGCCATTCTGGCCGGGACTGCAGGTTCTGAAGTTACAATAACAGCCCAGTTCTCCGCGTGGCGATCCGTGTTGGATATCAGTGTATCCAGAGCAAGCGCCCGTGACCAGAAAATCATAAAATCAGAGCGTTTAATCTTGAAGCTCGGGGCAATTACATCGGTGTAGGTTCGAAGAATCAAGGGCAAGGTATGGTGCTGTCCTTTGTCCACGTCGAATTCAGGGTCAACCTCTTTGCATAGTTGCCAGCCTTCGATGAAATGTTCTGGAACTTCGGGTTGGTAAATATAGTGGAGCAGATTCCCCGGCTTGCCGTTTCGAACGCCCAAAGATACATGCTGGACGTCCCAGCACAAAAGATCGCCTGCGATGAACGATGCGAGAAGTTCCGACCAAATCTGATGCTCACGATGTTCTTTTGGCAGCTTGAAGATAAAATGTTGATTGTCTCTGTCGCGGATGAGCGTCAGCTTAGCCCGGGAACCGGTCGGGCGCTCATAGGCAACCTCCCAATTATCGATATCATGTTCTACGTCCAAGGAAATATGTGTGAAGTCGTTCAATCGATTATCTCGCTCATTTCTGAAGCGTCGTTGAATACTCGAACCCCCCTAAAAATCAGACTCGAGAATCCACACGCCCGCGCCGAGGCGTTCGCTGATGTAGGCCCTGCCGTCCGCCGCCATGTAGACGTCGTCCACCTGGACCTGCAGGAGTTCGTAGTCTCTCCCCCACAGGGGGCGGATGGGGTCGCGCCGGGGCGTCTCGGGCACGTAGTGGGCGACTTCCTTGGGCTTGAGCGGGTCTTCGATGTCGAACACGCGCAGGCCGCCGTTGAACCACGTCATGTAAACTCGGGTTTCGTCGATCAGCGAATCGGGGCGGTTCTCGTGCAGGTTGTGCGGGCCGGAGCGTCCGCCGCGCTCGGCGTAATCGCCCTCGGGGTGGGGGAAGGTGGAGAGCACCTTCGGGTTTTTCTCATCCGATATGTCCATCACGCGGATTTGCTTCTGAATATCTTCCATGTCCTCGGCGGTGCATTCATCCGAGACGATGCAGATGTTCCGCTCCGGCAGGGGCAGCACGGAGTGCGTGGCCGAACTCTCTTCGGGCGGCCACTCGGTGTGGCTGATGAGCGCGGGATTCGTGATGTCGGCGATGTCCAGAATGATGAAGCCCGAATCCCACCACGCGCCGTAGCACCTCTCGCCCACGTTCATGGACATGTGCACGCAGGCGCGTTTTTTCCGCATCCCCTCGGGCGCCTCGCCGCCGAGGGGGATGTATTCGCCCTTGCGGTTCTTCTTGAAGCGGAACTGGCCCATCTGGTGCCAGTCGCGCTCCTCATCAATGCGCATGCCCGGCATCGCCCAGCGGCCCACCTCCCTGGGGCGCGTGGGGTCTCCCAGATCGATGATCTTCAGGAACTGGTCGATGTATTCATCGTCCCCGGCCGTCAGAAACGCGTAGCGCCCGTCGCCGAACCAGAACCGGTGCACCCCGCGCCCGCCGGTGTGGAAATAGCCCAGCGGGCGGAGTTCGGGCAGGTTCGATACGTCGTAGATGTCGATTCCCGCCTTGAAGGGCTCGAAGTCGGGGCCGCGCCCGCCGAACTGCTCGTTGTTGACGACCATGATGTCGCCCACGATCTGGAGCTTGTTGTTGTGCGTGTTGCGCGGGGCGGGAATCTGGTTCAAGAGCCTGGGCTTGCGGGGGTTCGAGGCGTCGACCACGCTCGTGCCCGCGCCCGACATGCCCACGTGGCCGCAGAGGATGAAGTCGTCCTTCACGAGAAGCTGCATGACGTCGCCCTTGTTGCGGCCGCCGAAATCGCAGTGGCCCAGGAGCTTGAAGCCGTTCGCCTCCTCGGGGGTCATCTCCTTGCCCGGTTTTCCGCGCCCGGGCGGAATCGTCGGGTCCGGCGCGCATTCCATGTCGCTCCCCTCCTTCGATGAGATGGCGGGATTATACCGTTGCCCGAGGCGAATCGGCCAGCGATGACGAACCTGTGGACGTATACGCCATCGAACGACGCCTCCGCATCTCGGGGCTGTTGGAAAAGTCTCCCCCCAAAAGGATGGATTTCCCCATCGACGTGCGCTTATCAAACCACTCCCCTCTTATGCAGCATTTCCTTCCGACTAAAGAGAAGAACCACTCCCCCTTAGTCGGGATGACAATAGAAGTGTAGGGGTCGCATATTATGCGACCCGCATTGTGAATGCGAAAAGGCTGGGCCGCATGTATGCGGCCCCTACAATAGGAGCGGCAATAACGCTGGAATGACGGCAGTGGTCACTTTTGGGCAAGGAGAGGTTTTTCAACAACCCTCCAAGAGGGAGTGATTCCATCATTCCCTGCCACATCCAGAACCTCCTTCCCGCGGTCGAGAGGCGTATGAAATTCCCGTTTATTTTCACGGACTACTCCTGTAGGCTTCCCCCATGTCGAAACTGGCCCTGAACCGCTTGATCCACGACATCCAGCCCCTTGAGAAGCGCGAGGCGTTCCTGCGCGACCCGCACGGGTTCGCGCGCGGGTACGACGTAACCGACGCGGAACTGGCGGCGGTCCGCGATTCCGACGTGCGCGCGCTGTGGAAGTTCGGCGCGAACCCCTACCTGCTGCGCGTGCTGCAGATGCGCGCCGGGATATCGGATGGGGAATACAGGGCTGCGCTGGCGGGCCTATCCTATCCGCGGCCCGACGAGGGGGAGATATAAGGTGGCGCAGATCGTCGGCGCCTTCGCGGCGAGCCACACGCCTCTTTTTCTGCTCAGGCATGACGCGCCCGCAGAAGAGGTGAGGGAAGAGGTTTTCTCCGCCTACCGCAGGATGGCGCGCGAGATCGTGGAGAGAGGGGCCGAGGCGATGGTCCTGCTGGGGAACGACCACCTGCACGCCTTCTCCATGGACAGATACCCCGCCCTGGCGGTCGGCGCGGGCCCCCGGTTCGGCCCGGTGGAGACCGAGCCTTTTCTGCCGGGCGACGTTTACGAGGGCGCGGAGGGGCTGGCCTCCCATCTGGCGCGCGGGCTGCTGGCGAACGGCTTCGACCCCCTGGTTTGCCGCGAACTGGCGCTGGATCATTCCTTCGTCTCGCCACTGGCCTTGATGGGCGATACGGGCCTCCCCGTCGTCCCGGTCCTGCAAAACACGGTGGCGCCGCCCCTGCCGCCCGCAGCGAGAGCGTACGATCTCGGCGTCTCGCTCAGGCGACTGCTGGAGAGCTACACGGGATGCGAGCGCGCCGCCGTCGTGGCGACGGGCGCGCCCTCGCACTGGATAGGGACGCCCGAGCTGGGCGATATCGACGAGGCGTGGGACCGCGAGGTGATCGACATGCTGCGCCGCGCGGACGCGAAGGGTCTCTCCGCGTGGCCGCAAGAGAAGATCGATAAGGGCGGGAACGGGGGCAACGAGATCAGGACGTGGATATCCGCCGCGGCTCTCAGCGGAGACACCGAGGCGAATCTTTGGACCTACCGGATAGAACCCCTGTGGTTCCTGGGGGTGACGGTAATCGAGTGGCCCATCGGGCCCGCTCTTTGAGCGACAGCGAAGGAGGGTGAGGGAATGCCGAAAGCCGTTTTGTTCGACGAATTGGGCGGCGCGGACGTGCTCCGCGTGGCGGAGGTTTCCGACTTGCAGCCCGGAGAAGGGGAAGTTCGCATCAAAGTTGAGGCGATAGGGCTCAACCGGGCGGAGATTCTCTTCCGCCATGGCCTTTACCACGACAAGCCCGAATTCCCCTCCCGAATCGGCTACGAGGCCTGCGGGGCGATAGACGCCGTGGGTCCGGGCGTGGCGGAACTGGCGGTCGGCGAGCGCGTGAGCACGATTCCTTGCTTCTCGATGGTGGAGCACGGCGTGTGCGGCGAGCAGGCGGTCGTGCCCGCGTTCGCCGCCGCCCGCTACCCCGACAGACTCTCGCCCGCCGAGGGCGCCGCCATCTGGATGCAGTATTTCACCGCATACGGCGCGCTCATCGAATTCGGAGGATTGAAGGAGGGCGATACCGTCCTGCTCACGGCGGCGAGCAGCAGCGTCGGCGTTGCGGCGATACAGATAGCGAAATCCGTGGGCGCGCGGGTGATCGCCACGACGCGCGGGGCGGGCAAGAAGGATTTTCTCCTGAACATCGGCGCGAACCGGGTCGTCGTGACGGACGAGGAGGACCTGGCGGAGTCGGTGATGGACATCACGGCCGGCGCGGGCGCCGACGTCGTCTTCGACCCCGTCGTCGGGTCCACGCTGCCGAAGCTCGCAGACGCGACCGCCTACCAGGGCGCGATTTTCCTCTACGGCCGCCTCTCGCCCGAGGATGCGGTGATTCCCTTGTTCCCGGCCCTCCGGAAAGGGCTGACCTTCCGGTGCTATACGATCATGGAGATCACGAAGTTCCCGGAAAAAAGGGAGCGGGGGAAGAAGTTCATCTACGACGGCCTGGAATCGGGCGCGCTCAAGCCCATCATCGCCAGGACGTTCCCGCTCGACGAGGCGGCGGGGGCGTACGAGTACATGGAATCCAACCAGCAGATGGGCAAGATCGTCGTCGAGGTGTAGGCCTCTCTACCCGAACGGGCGGGGGTGGGAGTAGCCCATCTCCTCGCTCGTGATGAACTCGAGCAGGGCGGGCGTTCCCTCTTCGGTCACACGCCTCGCCTCCAGGAAGGCCGCGCCGACCTCGCCCGGCTCCTCCACGCGCTTCGCCCAGCCGCCGAGCGCTCTGGCGATGTCGGCGTATTCGCCGCCCACGTCGCGCGTGCCGTATTTCTCATGCGATAGCGCCATGTGGTTCGTCTCCACCGCCATGGTGGAGTTCTTGAGCAACACGGTGCAGATGGGGAGATTCTCGCGCACGGCGGTCTCGAAATCGAGCCCGGTCATGCCGAACGCCGCGTCTCCCATGAAGTTCACGCAGAACTTGTCGGGCGCGGCCAGCTTCGCCCCCATGGCGAGGCCGAGCCCGGTGCCGAGCTGGTGGGATTTCCCCCAGCCGAGATAGGACCTCGGCGTGTCGCACAGATACATGGGCAGCACCTCGTACCGCGGGTTCCCCGAATCATGCGTCACGACGGCTTCCGCGGGCGGACGTTGCGCATCAGTTCCCGGATCACGCGGTAGGGGTTGATGGGTTTTTCATCAGATGCGAGCTTGGGCGCCCACTCGTCGAGCCAGGCCTTTCGCGCCTCCGCCACCTGCGCCTGTACTCCTACCCGCCCGCTCCCCTCCGCGTTCTTCATCCGCTCCGCGCAGCAGTCGATGAACTGGCGCAGCACGAGCTTCGCGTCGCCGAGTACGGGGTAATCGGCGGCGTAGCTCTTGTTCAGGTCGACCGGGTCGTTCGTCGCGTGGACGATTGCTTTTCCGCCGGGCACGCGCGTGGCGAGGCCGTGGTCGGTGAGGCTCGTGCCGACGGCGAACACCAGGCTTGCGTCTTTCAGGAAATGGTAGGCGGGACCCGCCATGACGCTCGAACCCACGCCGAGGGCCAGGGGGTGGTTCGCCTCCGAGATCGCGCTCTTGCCCTCCATGGTGGTCAGGACGGGAACCCGGAGGAGCTCCGCCAGTTCGCGCAGCTCCTCGGTCGCCTCCGCGTAGAGCACGCCCGCGCCCGCGAGAATCACCGGACGCTCGGCCGCCAGCAGCGCTTCTGCTGCGCTCTCCACGTCCTGCGGGTCCGCCTGGGAGCGCGTTCGCTTCACGGGCGCGTAGCCTTCGAGCATATCGTCCGAGACTTCCATTCCCGCGATGTCTTCGGGCAACTCCACGAGCACGGGGCCGGGCCGTCCGTTCCTGAGCGCGTGGAAGGCGCGGCGCATGGCGTCGGCGGTGCGTTCGGGCACGTTGATCTGCTCGGCCGATTTCGTCACCGAGGCGTAGGAGTCGACCGAACTGAACATGGGGAACACGCGGTCGCGCCCCCTGGCGTGGCCGAGGGGGAGCAGCAGCATTGGCGTGGAATCGGAATACGCGGTGGAGATGCCCGGAAAGGCGTTTTCCGCCCCCGGCCCGTACTGCATGGTGAACACCGAGGGCGCGGCGCCGTTCGTGACGCGGGCGAAGCCATCGGCGATGCCCACCCCCACGCGCTCCTGGCGGCAGACGATGGGCCGGATGCCGAGGGCGGCGGCCGCTTCGATCTGGACGGTGGTGGGGTAGCAGTTCAGGTGGCTCACCCCTTCGCGCTTCAGGATTCCGGCGATGACGTCGACGACGCGCATGTGGCTTCTCCTGTAGGTTCGGTGGACGCGCTTTGAACGATGGAGGGAGTTTCTCACAAGTTTATCGTCAAGGAAATTTACGCGGCCATGCCTCCCCCTCCCGGGAGATGCCTGTTTCGGCCTTGAACCCCCCAACCCCCCTTGTCGGGGCTGTTGAAAAACCCCCCTCTGCCCCGCGGGGAGCGCATCGCATTCTTGTACCCCCCTGACAAGGGTTTGTTGAAAAAGCCTTTGCAGGTCAGTCGGTAATCCCGCCGCAGGTCAGACATATATGTCTGACATATCATGCGGCCCGGCCTTTTTCGCCTCTCCGGCAACGGGCCGCATGATATGCGGCCCCTGCAATCGAGATTGCACGCCGTCATTCCGGCGCATGCCGGAATCCAGGGACTTTGCTTTTGAATTCGTGTCTTTTCGCATGATTGTTTTTCATGGTCGTCCTGCGGTTCGAAATTCACCTCGGCTCTGGATTCCGTCGAACCCTCCCTCCGCGGTCGGCTCCGACACCGGAATGACGATCAAAACCGTCGAACCCTCCCTTCCCGGTCGGCTGCATTCGCCGAATCGCGAAATCAGGTGTTTTTCAACATCCCCGACAAGGGGGGGTAGGGGGGTTGATTCCGACGAGGGGGTTCGCGCGAAAGCGGCCTTCCCGCAAAGGCGATGTCCCCCATGAAGGACTTTTTCAACAACCCCTTGCCAGGGGGGCCTTTTTTAACTCCTTGGCGGGGGGCGTCGCTGTTACCCCTTGTCGGGGGGGGGGGGCAACAGTCCTCCGAGAGGGGTCTTGATCGGCTGCCCCCGCTTCGAGGAGGGCCAACGGGGCCGGGGCTGGCCGCTCAAGCGCACAGTCTGCGAATTTACGCGGGCGGGAGCGCGCTCCGGCGGTTTTCGCTACAATGGCCGTCTTCGACCCGACGATGATTTCATGGAGCGGCCCGCGCCGCTCCCGCATCTATCAGAAAAGGAAGCCCGGCCATGGCGAATCGAGAAGCAACCACGTATGAAGTGAAGAACCACGTCGCGTACCTGACTCTCAACCGGCCCGAGAAGAAAAACGCCATCAACTACGCCATGCGCAAGGAGGTGCAGGACGCCTACGCCGACATCAAGCACAACCCGGACGTCTGGGTGGCCATCATCACGGCGGCGGGGGACGTTTTCTGCTCGGGCAAGGACATCGTGGAGAAGATGCCCGAGAGCGACGCGCAGGTGATGTCGAACGACGAGCTTTATCTTTATCTCCGCTATCTCTACAAGCCGGTCATCTGCGCCATTAACGGCCCCTGCCTGGCCCAGGGGGCGGGCTTCGCGCTGAACTCGGACATCCTCATTTTTTCAGAACGCGGTTCCATGGGCTGGCCGCAGGTGCTCCGGGGAATATCCTCGGTCAGCGGCCCGGCCATGTGCGCGCACGCGATTCCCTGGACGCAGGCGATGAGCTACCTGATGCGCGGCAAGTTCATCCCCGCCGAGGAATGCCTCCGCCTGGGAATCGCCACCGAGGTGGTGCCGCACGAGGAGCTTCTCGCAACGGCTGTGCGCTATGCGCACGAAATCCTCGAAGCCGCGCCCATGGCGGTCTGCGCCATCAAGGAGGCGGCGCGCCGGGGCGAGGACCTGGGCTACCGCGACAGGGTCTACATGTCGCGCGACGTGGCGGACCGCATCCTGCAGACCGAGGATTCCAGGGAGGGCATCCTCGCCTTCCGCGAGAAGAGAAAGCCCGTCTGGCGGGGCAGGTAAGCTCTGATTTTCGTATTTCCCCTCAATGCAGCCGAGAACGAACGAAATGGAGACGAGAGCGGATGAGCGATAAACCCGTGGTCTGGGTGGGAACCCCCTTTATCCTGAATTTCGACGACCCGATGGAGATGTTCCGGCCCCTGGTGGAGGAGGGCCTTGAGGTGCGCCTCGACGAGTGCCGGGGCCACATGCCCGAAGAAGACGTCATCGCGGCCCTGCCGGGCGTCACCGCCGTCATCGCGGGGGCGGAGCCCTATACGGCCAAGGTGATGGACGGCGCCCCGGGCGTGCGGATCATCGTGCGCGCGGGCGTGGGCGTGAACAACGTGGACGTACCGGCGGCCACCGAGCGGGGGGTGGTCGTCGCGAACTCGGCGGGGCAGAACTCACAGTCCGTGGCCGAGCACCTCTTCGGCATGCTGCTCTGCGCCGTCCGGCGCATCGGCTGGCTGGACTCGGAAATCCGGAAGGGCCTGTGGCGCGAGATTCAGCCCCCCATGCGCCCCCTGAACGGGATGACGATGGGGATACTGGGGTTCGGCAACATCGGCAAGCAGGTGGCGAAGCGGGCCGTCGCCTTCGACATGAAGGTGATCGCCCACGACGTCGCGCAAGACGAGGAGACGGCGAAGGCGTTGGGCGTGCGCTTCGTGAGCCTGGAGGAGCTTGCGAGGGAATCGGACTACCTGACCTGCCACGTGCCCCTGACGCCCGAGACGACGCACATCATAAACCGCGAGATATTAAGCCTCATGAAGCCCGACGCCTACGTCTTCAACACCTCGCGGGGGCCCGTCTTCGATCTCGACGCCGTTACCGAGGCTCTTCAGAGCGGCGTCATCCGCGGCGCGGGGATAGACGTGTTCCCCGAGGAGCCGCCCGATTACGCGCATC
>CAXXHI010000005.1:0-19509 GCA_963692865.2 bacterium
CATCCACGTCGCCCATCGACGGGAGGCGTATCGGCGGTGAGGGGGATTTCGAGCGCCCCGTTGCTCCATCGGGGCCGCATACGGGGTTGTTGAAAGAGTCCCCCGAAACAGGAAAATAAATTTCTCAATCGACATACGCTCATGAAATGAATCCCCCTGAGGGTCATCGGCAAACCGATGAAAGAGCAAGAACCACTCCCCCCTTGAGGGGGAGTCGGTGAACTAAGGACGAAGTCCGCAAGTGAACCGGTGGGGGGGTAATTCCAGAATTGGAAAAGCACCCCTGACAGGGTAAAGACAACCCCCCCTTGTCAGGGGGGGCAAGAAAAAGCAAAGCCCCTTCTACCCGGCGGGGGGACGTGCCACAAAAAAAGCTCCCCCCACCAGCGCGACTTCGGGCTTGGCCCTCGTCTTGCTGACTCCCCCTCAAGGGGGGAGTGGTTGATTGGCGTTCTGCACGGGTGAGTGTTTTTCCTCCCTCCCCAGTCGGCTCCATTCTCCGAACCATGAAATGAGGATTTTTTCAACGACCCCCTATACGACCCCTGCGCCGGAGGCGCAATTCCTCATCTATTGGTTATGACGCCAGAATGACGCTACTCTCCGCCTTAGGCGGAGCCCCGAATCCACCGCGCGGACGCAGCGAGCCGCTCCTTCGCCCGGTTAATCTTTTCTGAATCTATGAGCAGCTCACCGCCCGCCTTCACCTTCTCGCCGCCGATGAATACGGTGTCCACGTCCGAGCGCTCCGCGTAGAAGACGACGGCGCGGGCGGCGTCGCCTGCGGGCGTCACGGCGAGGCCGTCTTTTCGGATCAGGATGAAGTCGGCCTGCTTGCCGGGCGTGACCGAGCCGATTCTCTCCGCCATGTCCAGCGCGTGCGCGTTGTTGATGGTGGCCCACGCGAGGGCGTCGCGCGCCGAGAAGGAGAGAGCGGGCGCGCGGCAGGTGTTCTCGTCCAGGCGGCGGTTGTCGAAAATGCGCTGGACCTGCAAAGCGTGCCGCACCGCGTGGAGCATGTTCCCGCTTACGTAGGTTTCGAGGTCCACGCCGATGGACGGCCTGCCGCCGAGCGCGCTCACGCGCCCGCAGACGGCCTCGCCCCGGTTCGTCTGCATCTCGGCCGATGGGGTGGCCGTGATGGATGCGCCCGAGTCGATGATCACCCGGAGTTCCTCATCGTCCACGTAGTTGCAGTGCACCAGGTTGTGGTCGGGGCCGAGAACGCCCTCTCTGGCCAGAGTGTGGTAGCCGCCCTGCACCTTCCTGCCCGCGTCGCCCCAGATGTGCGCGCTCGACAGCAGCCCGTATTCGCGCGCCAGACGCATGTCGTGGAGCGCTACTTCGAGGGGAGAATAGTCGGCGCCCAGAATGGCCATCGCCAGGGTGACGCGGGCCTCATCGGAAGCCAGGCGGCCCGTCCGCAGCCGCCTGATCTCGCCTTCGGGATGCGGGATTTGCGAATAGTGAGGTTCGCCCTCCCTGGGCTTCGGCTTGGGCGTTCCGTGCCCGAAAAGGGCGCGGATGCCGGATTCCTCCAGGGCGTCTATCCCTGCGTTCGGTGTGCTCGGGCGTGGGGTTGTTGTGGCACCAGTCGAACAGCGTCGTGGTTCCTGCGTCCATCTGCGCCCACGCGCCCACGAGGGTTGCGATATATATGTCCTCGGGCCGGTAGCGCGGGGCGAGCGTCTCGTGCGCGATCTCGAAATAGCTGCGCCCGCCCCAGTCGCCGCCCAGGCCCCGAAGCGCGGTCTGCCAAGTGTGCATGTGGGCGTTGATGAGGCCGGGCAGGAGGATCATGCCGCTGGCGTCGATGGTTTCGGCGTCCGGCGCGGAGAGGTTTTCTCCCACCTCGGCGATCAGCCCGTCCTCGATCAGGACGCCGCCACCCTCGATCTCCCCGACCTCGGGGTCCATCGAGACGATGCTTGCGTTTTTGATGAGGGTTTTCGCCATATCAGCTTCCCGCTTAGAGGAACTCATCTGGCAAGGAGGGTTTTTTCATGAATCAATGTTTCCGGAGTCTACGACTTGCGTGTTATGGATCAAACGGCCTTTAAGGAGCGCAGGGGCAGCGCCTCGGTCTCCAGCGTAGAGAGGTCGATACGCCGCGACGCATGGTCGATGTCGAAGCCGACCACGCCGCCATCGGCGGCGATGTCCACATTGAGTCCGTCTGAAACCTCGCGTGTCTCCGCTCCCGGTTCGGTTCTAAACTCAATATAAAGGCTGTCGGTTTCGGGATAATAATGAAGTTTCATGGTCCGTCCTTCGAACTGGCCCGTGTAATTCTCCATTTTGTAGCAGATAAAGGTTTCTATCGCTATAAGCGACGCTTGCCCTCAGCTTCCCGCCTCGGGGTATTCGTCCGGCCAGTCGGCGAGCAGGGCTTCGAGATAGGCCTTGAGGTCATCTGGATTTTTTTCGCGGATTTTGTTCCTGTCGATCTCCTCTTGCGCCTCGATGGGAATCGCCAGTGCGTCGTTGAACTTGTTCCTCATGTTGAAATAGGTGATCACCATGGTGAGCTCCACGATCTCCGCGTCGGTGAAATGCCGCTTGACCTCTTGGAATATGTCGTCCCGCTCCCTGGCCGTGTTGAGCGTCACGTGCTCCGCCCAGAGCAGGACGGCGCGCTCCTTTTCGGTGAAGGGGCCGTAGTCGCCCTTGCCGATGGCGGTGATATCTTCTTCCGAGATTCCGACCGATTGACCAACCGGCGTGTTGTGTGCGCCAGTCAGTAGGCGCAGTCGTTGAGACGGCTGGTGTTGATGATGGCGAGTTCCTTCGTCTTCGTGTCGAGGGCCGAACCAAGGCCCTGGCGCAGGAGCGATGAGGTGAGTGGCAGCATGAACTTCGTGATGTAGGGCTGGTTCGCCATCACGCGCCAGGCGTTGGGGATCCGGTTCAGCAGGACGCTTGCGTGGTCGAAGAGGTGGTTCACGACGGGGTCGTCGGCGCCTGATTCGAGCATGGGTACGCGGGACACGGGGTCACTCCTTTCGGGGTTACGGGTTTCGGGGGAACGGCCCATTCTCCGATGAAACGCGGATTTTTGGAACCGCGGCGGGCTTCCAAGCCCCGGCTTGCGCCGCGATGCCGTTCTTTGGCGGGAGTTGTGCAGGGAGGAGGTTTGTTGAACCATATAATTCGTGAGCGCCTTTTGATTCTCACTGGTACGCAGCGCTGAAGGAGTGAAAGATGTCCGATACGCTAATCGAGAGAAACCCGGATATCCTCGGCGGGACGCCGGTATTCGCAGGCGCCAGGGTTCCCGTGCGCACCCTGATGGAGCATCTCGAAGCGGGCGATAGGCTCGACGATTTTCTGGAAGATTTCCCGACGGTGTCGCGAGGGCAGGCGCTCGAAGCGCTCAAACGCTAATCCGACGCCTTCCTCACGGTCGATCAGGGCCTCGAATACCAGCAGAACCTCTCTGAATTGACCATTCCCGTCATCATCATGGTTGCTCGCCGGAACCGGCTGCAGGAGTTACGGCCTCTCGTACCGGGTTGCTGAAAAAGTCCTCTCTGCTTCATCCTGAGTAGCGGCGAAGCCGCGTATCGAAGGATTTCCTCTCACCCCGACGCGAGCGTTCGACTCTCCCTCGCCCTTCGATACGCCGCCTTTGGCGGCTACTCAGGGTGAGGGGAGAGGCGTTGGCGGTTTGCGGGGGTCGCATGCGGGGGTTTTTCAACAGGTCCTCGTCGATCGGAATCGATCACCGCCGTCATTCCGGCGAATGCCGGAATCCAGGGTTTTCGTCTTTTTCTTGCTTTTCTTCCAGTTTCCTGACGACGAGTGGGGAATGGAACGCCGTAACGTGGCCGTCTCATCCGCTCTGGATTCCGGCATTCGCCGGAATGACGGCCAAAAACCGGATACCGGGCGGAGGCATCGGCGTCACTATCTACCACGTCCCGGCCTGAATCGGGCCCCGGCTTGCGCCGCAAATGGCCGGGTGGGAAGATGCGCCGGTTTTGAATTGACGCTCTGCTCAAGGTGAAACTCATGAACATATTGAACGAGACGAGAAAGCCTATAGGCCTCGCGGTGGTGGGATGCGGGAAGATCGGGCGCATCCGCGCGGAGTTCGCGCGCCAGAACGCGGCAGTCGAGTGGATGGGGTTGTGCGACATCGACGAGAAGGCGGGCCGGAAGCTCGCCGAGGACGTTCAGGCGGATTTTTTCACGACCGACTACCGCGAACTCCTGAAGCGAGACGAGGTGAACGCCACGGTTTTGGCCACGTATGCGAACGAGCGTCTGGAGCCCATCCTCATCGGCGTGGAGCGCGGCCACCGGATGCTGATCGAAAAGCCCCTGGCGGTGGACGCAGGCGTATCCGAGAGGCTCGCGCACGCGATCGATGAGGCGGGCGTGGACGCCGTCCTGGGCTATACGCAGCGGTTCCGCCGCCGCTTTCTGGTGGCGAAGGAGAAGATTCGCTCGGGCGAGTTGGGCGACGTCTCATCCGTAACGGGCCGCGCCTTCCTGAACCGCATGAACCCGGTGGCGAACTCCACCAAGACGGAATTCCCGACGAAATTCACCCCCATGGTCATCTCCGGCACGCACAGCGTCGATCTGTGCTCCTGGCTTCTGGAGGGGCGCAGGCCCGTCGAGGTGTACGCGCGCTCGGTGGACAAGGCGATGGCGCCCTACCTCACGAAGGATTCCACCTTCGCCATCGTCACCTACGAGGACGGGACGATATGGAGCATGAACGTGAGCTGGGCGCTGCCGAGCGTCTGGCCGGCGGAGGTCTATTCGCTCGAACTGGGTATCGTGGGCACGGGGGGCGTGCTCACGATAGACGACACGCACCGCGACATCGTGTTCGCCACGGCCGAGCCGCACGAATCCGCGCGCCTGAAGCAGGAGCGCAACGTGAGTTTCCTGACCAGCTACCCGCCGGGCGATCTTGTGTTCGAACAGCTCTGGGGCCCCATGCGCGAGGAGACGCGCTCGTGGTTCGACAGAATTTACCTGGGCGTCCCCACGCCGCACACCACGGCGCGCGAGGCGCACGAGAACCTCATGCTGTGCCTGGCGATGGACCATTCGGCAAAAACCGGCCAAGCGGTTCCGCTGCCGGTCAAGCCTGAGGATTTTGATTTGTAGGGGCCGCATACATGCGGCCCGACCGGTTCGTGGCATGCGGGTCGCATGTATGCGACCCCTACACAGGACATTTCGGAAATCCTTGATTCCGTCAAACCCTCTCGATTAGGTTGGTTCTGATGCCGGAGTGACGACAACCTTCGGTTCGGAGAGCTTCGTAGGGACGAAAGGGTTTGCTGTTCGTAGGGACAACCCCCTGTGGTTGTCCCTTCCCGGACAGGCACGGGGGCCTGTCCCTACAGCGTAATTTCCTGTTTCTTGCGAAGGCGTAGTCCCTCCCATCGTTCGAAAATCTCTCTGCGCAAAGACGCGGCCAATGATGCGCCCATTCCCCGAAGCTGGTATGAAGGGGAATCCTAACGGCACCCGATGAGGCTCCGGCGCTTTCTTATGCGTCTCGATGATTTCACGGGAGAGGATGATGGCGGTTTCGGGAGGCGAGAGGAATCCGATTGGCCTGGCCGTGGTCGGCTGCGGTCGCGTGGGCCGCATTCGTGCGCGCTGCGCCAGGGAGTACCCGGGCACGGAATGGCTAGGCTGCTGCGACATCGACGAGAAGAAGGGCAGGGCCATGGCCGGGGAGTTCGGGGCCGATTTCTTCACGACCGATTTCGCCGAACTCATCCGGCGCCCCGAGGTCAACGCCGTCGTCATCGCCACGGACGAGGAATGGCACGCGGAGCCGCTTTGGGAGGCGATAGGGCGGGGCCACCGGATTCTGGTCGAAAAACCGCTGGCGACGAGCGTGGCGGAGTCGGCCAGAATCGTGGAGGCGGCGGAGGCGGCGGACGCCGAGTTGCTCGTGGGCTACACCCAGCGCTTCAGGAGGCGCTGGCTCACGGCGCGCGAGCACGTGCAATCGGGCGTTCTGGGCGAGATCACCTCCGCGACGACGCGCGCGCTGCTGAACCGCCAGGTCGGCATCACGCGGCTGTCGAAAAACGAGGACCGCTCCATGCTGACGCCGATGGTGATATCCGGAACCCACGCGCTGGACGTGATGCTGTTCGTAATGGGGCCGGAGAAGAAGCCCGCCGAGGTCGTATCGCGCTCGATATCGCGCGTGATGACGGGCATCGGCACGCAGGACGCCACCTTCAGCATCTTCACCTTCGAGGACGGCGCCATCTGGAGCATGGAGTGCAACTGGGGGATGCCCACCATCTGGCCCGCCTCGACCTACGGCGTCACCATCAGCGTGGTGGGGACCGAGGGCGCGCTCACCATCGACGACACCCATGCGGATTTCATCATGGCGTCCGAGAACCCGCTGGCCTCCCACCGGGGCGAGGAGCGCCACGTGCACCTGCTCGAAAGCTACCCGGCGGGGGACATGTCCAGGGGCCAGTTCTGGGGCCCCATGCGCGATGAGTCCATCGCCTGGCTCTCGCACCTCTACACGGGCGTCGACATGCCCCACGCCACGGGGGCGGAGGGGCACCGGAACCTCATGCTCTGCATGGCGTGCGACCTGTCCGCCAAGCGGAAGCAGGCCGTGAAGCTGCCCATCGACCCCAAGGAGTTGGAAGCGGGCCTCAAGGGGGGTTGTTGAAAAAGCTCTTGAGGTGGGGTTGAACCACTCCTCCTCAAGGGGCTGTAAAAAAAATCCCTCAATGCGAGAAAACCACCGTTATTCTGGCGATCTGCGGGACGAAGGGGTGTTGGGTGTAGGGGTCGCATACATGCGACCCGGCCTTTTTTCGCCGCCCGACGTGGGCCGCATATATGCGGCCCCTACACTTGCCCGCAGACGGGGTTGCCTGTGCACAACCGGGCACCATACCACCTCATCCTGAGTAGCGGCGAAGCCGCGTATCGAAGGTCAATCGCGACCAATGCGGGAGCGATTGTCGGCCAAAAAGGGGAGCGCTCCCCTCGACAGACTCGGGCAAGCCCTTCGATACAAACGCTCCTTTCTCAGTCGCGTTTGACCTTCGGCGGCTACTCAGGGTGAGGAAAGAGGCGTTGGCGGTTTGCGGGGGTTGCAGACGAGGTTTTTTCAACAACCCCTCCCCGGCCGGGTTTGGCCCCGAAGAACTTCACGCGGGGTTAAAAGCGAGAAACTAGTCCATCGTCGCGGTCGGCGGGGGCCAGCCCTCCGATTTGTTCTTGAACGAGAGGTAGATGAATTCGGAATCGCCATCGTTCTTGAACTCGTGCTCGGTCCCCTCGGGGATGTGGATGATGTCGCCCGCCGTGACGGTTTTCTCCTCATCGCCCACGCGGAACCAGGCGGCGCCCTCGACGACGTTGATGAGTTGTTCGCAGTCGTGCGTGTGCGGGCGGGCCAGCTTGCCCGGCTGGCTCACCGAGCGGTTGAGGGTTACGTGTTCGCCGATGATGATGCTGCCTTCGGAATCGGACGGCTTCGCCAGGTTCTTTCGCTTCATCTCGTCCCAACGGTAAAACGGCATGTTGCGGCTCCTTTCAGGTAAAAAAAAGCAAAGGCCGCTCCGAAGAGTGGCCCTTGAGCCGACAGCACGCTATCGGCTAGTATATTATTCCCATGCTAACACCGGAGCGGCGCACACGCAAGCGAAAACCTCCTCAGAGCCGGATATCCAATCGCCGTCGCAATCAATAAGACAGCCACCCAAGACAGCTACCGCAAGCGCTTTTCCGGCGAAGAACCCGCAACTTCACTCCAGAGCCGCGAGAACGCTCGCCGGACTCCCGAGATTCGTTGACAGCGAAACGCTCCCGTCTGTAAGATTCAGGCCCAAGCATACAGAAAAGAGCGCTCGTTGAGAACGCGGCGAGGCGGTTGGTTATCACTGGAATGCGTCTCGGCGAGCGAGAATTTTCGATTCATGTTGCCGGAGTATTACCTCACTTCATCAAGGAGAGTAAAAATGAAGAGAATCGTCATGATGTTTGCAATTCTGGCCCTGACCCTGCCGTTTCTGACGGTGGGCGACGCCTACGCCGCGCCCGCGAAGCACGACGTCGCGGTCGGCAGCCTGGGCGGCACGATGGGCAGGCTGGGCGCGGGCCTCACGGAGATCGTCAACCGGAAGCAGAAAAAGGTCATCCTCAGCGTGGTTCCCGGCGGCGGCCGGGCGAACCCGGCGCGCGTGGGCGGCGGAGGCGCGGATTTCGGTTATACCTTCTCGAACTTCGCAGGCGCCGCGATGGCCGGCAGGACTCCCTTCAAGAAATCGTACAAGAACCTCCGCGGCATCGCCAGCTTCTGGCCTTCCTGCTACCACCAATACGCCGCCAAGGAACTTTACGACGGGGGCATCAAGACCTGGGGCGACATCATCAAGTCGAAAACGGCGCAGAAGGTGGGTGTGGCCAAGAAGGGAACCAGCACGGAGTACGTGGGGAGCCTGATCGTCAAACACTACAAGACGAGCTACAAGCAACTCAGGGAGCGCGGCTACAAGCTCAACTTTGCGGGTGTGAACGGCATGTCGCGCGCGATAAAAGCGCGTCAGATCGATTACTATTTCCACAATTCGGGCGACCCCAACGGCGCGGGCATCCAGGCGGCCCTGGGCCGTGACCTCGTGTTCCTCGACATGTCCGATGACGTGAAGAAGATGCTGGCGGGTAACGGTTTCACGCCCTGCCAGATTCCGGGCGGCATGTACAGGGGCAACCCCAAGCCCAAAGACTCGATGGGGCTCTTCGGCGTAATGCTCACCACGACCAAGATGAGCGCCGACGTCGTCTACTCGATTCTCAAAATCGCGAAAGACGAGAAAAAGTTCCTCTCGGGCGTCCACAAGATCTACAAAAGGTGGGACCCCAAGAAGGCGGGCATGCATCTCGGCGTGCCGCTGCATGAAGGCGCCAAGCGCTTCTACAAGGAGATCGGGGGCTCGATGTAACCGTACAGGGAAGAGGCGAGAGCGTGAGCGATATCAAGGAAAGAACCCCTCTGGACTGGCTCGTCCTGGCGATAGCCGTCGGCATGTCCTGGTTTCACATCCAGGTGGCCTACACGGGAGGGTATGAACCGCTTTCCCAGAGGGCGCTCTCGTACCTCTTCGGGATGACCCTGATATTCATCATCTACAGAAAGCCCGCGGGAGGCGGGTGGCGAGCCCTCGTATCGGTCGCCATCTGCCTCCTCGCGGTCGCCTCCATCTCCTACCCGATACTGCGCATCGACTATTACCTTGATCGCCTGCATTTCGTGGAACCGCTCGAAACCATGGATTTGATACTGGGTACGGTGGTTCTTGTACTCGCCTTCGAGGCGGCGCGCAGAACCATCAACCTCGCGCTTCCTCTGATATCGCTCTTCTTTATCGTCTATTCGTATTTCGGCCCCTGGTTCCCCGGGTTTCTCGCGCACAAGGGGGCGACCTACATGCACATCGTGGATCACCAGTACATGACCTACGATGGCATCTGGACGGCGCCCTTGAGCGTCTTTTCGGTCTACATCTTCCTGTTCATTCTGTTCGGCGCGTTTCTCGACCGCATGGGAGCCGCTGATTTCTACGTGAAACTCTCCATGGCGGCCGCGGGCAGGCTGCGCGGCGGACCTGCGAAGGCGGCCGTTTTCGCCAGCGCGATGACGGGCACGATCATGGGCAGCGCGAACGCGAACGTGGTCACCACGGGTTCGTTCACCATCCCGATGATGAAGCGCACGGGTTTCAAGCCCGAAATGGCGGCGGCCATCGAGACGGCCGCTTCAACAGGGGGGCAGATCATGCCGCCCATTATGGGGGCGTCCGCGTTCCTGATCGTGGAGTTCACCGGCATATCGTATTGGGAGATCGTGAAGGTATCGATTCTGCCCGCCGTTTTGTATTTCTTCTCCGTCTACGCGACCGTACATCTGGAGGCGAGAAAAGAGGGCCTGGTCGGTATGCCCAGAGAATTGATTCCCCCTCTGGGCCCCATCATGAAAGACGGGTGGTTCTATCTTCTGCCGCCCATCGTGATCCTGGGGATTCTCATGACGGGAAGACCCGTGCCCTACGCGGGACTCGCGGGCATTCTCTCCGTCGTGATCCTGGCGGGGCTCAAGGGCGCGCTCGTATTGCTGGAAAAAGCCAGGAGGGAGGGCACGAGCCTCCTGGAAGTGGCGAGCGAAATCGGCCGCGGCCTTTGGAACATCGTCCTGGCGCTCGAGAAGGGCGCGATTCAATCGCTTTCCATCTGCGCGGCGGTGGGCGCGGTGGGCATCATCATGGGGGCGCTGTTCCAGACGGGCCTGGGCCTCAAGTTCTCCTCATTGGTTACGAATCTGGCGAACGACAGCCTGTTTCTCGGCATCCTCCTGGTGGGCATCGCTTCTTTCGTGCTCGGCATGGGCCTGCCGACGAGCGCGGCCTACATCGTCTTGTCCGTCATGGCCGTGCCCGCGCTTTTGGAGCTCGGAGAGCCGTTCAAGCTCTCGCTGCTCTCGGCCCACCTCATCGTGTTCTGGTACAGCCTGGACAGTTGCTTCACGCCCCCTGTATGCGTCCCCGCCTATACGGCGGCGGGGATAGCGGACGCCAACCCGGCGAAGGCCGCCTGGGCGTCTTTCCGCACGGCGAAGGGCATGTACATCCTGCCGCTCATGTTCGCCTTCACGCCGATTCTGCTCATCCGCCAGCCCTGGCTCTCGCTGGAGACCTTCGCGGCGGGGCTTCTCGGCTTCCAGGCGCTGGCCGCCGCCATGGTCGGGTTCATGTATTTCCGCTTCTCGACCCCGATGCGCGGGCTTTTGTTCCTGGCGGCGGGGTTGTTGTTCTGGCCGGGCTACTGGAACCACCTGGCCGGCGCGATCATGCTGGGCGCGGTATTCATCCTGCAGAGAAGGCGCCTCGCCGAGGAGGGAGAACCCGCGCCCGCCCCGGTGGCCGGAGGCGCCGCTTCCGTATAGAGGTGAGAAGGCAGCAGGTCTCCCTTTCGGCTGCGCGCTTCGCTTGAGTACAAGGCGGATATCGTTCACCATCTGATTTCACTTCCGCTCGCGCGGGGGCAGTCTCTTCCATCCGCCGACCGGGCGGACGCGCCGCCATTCCCGGCAGACCACAGGGAGGGTTCCTCATGGAAGAAAAAGCGATCGACCGGATCGACGAATCCCGGGGGCCGCACTACGAGCCCTACGGCTGGCACCACTGGCCCGAGCATCCCTGGATGTCCTATCAGTTCAGGCGCGCCCTGGGCGAGACGCAGGAAGGCGGCGGCTCGGTGAGCGAGTGCTTCCAGGCGGCGAGCCGCATGACGCCCGGCGACAACGAGAGCTGGCACGCCGAGTGGACGCGGGTAGGAGACCGGAACCGCGAGAGAGGGGATGCGGCCGCCGCCGCGGGGCGCATCCAGACGGCGCGCAACTGCTGGCTGCGCGCGGCGGATTACTACAGGAGCGCCGAGTTCTGGCTCGCGTCCGACGACCCGCGCAGGCTCGAGACCTTCGAGAAGGTGGAGGCGTGCTCGAAGGCGTTTCTCGCCCATCTCACGCCGCCCGGCGAGGTGGTGCGCGTCCCTTACGAGAACGGCGCGCACCTGGACGCCTATTTCGCGCCCGCGCCTTTCCGCGCCGAGAGACAACCCGCCGTCATCAGCTTCGGCGGCCTGGACGCCTACAAGGACGAGATGTGGTTTATGGCGGGCCGGGGTTTTTTGCAGCGCGGCGTATCGGTCCTGATGATCGACGGCCCCGGCCAGGGCGGCACGCTGAGGCGGGGGGGCGTCACCAGCCGCCACGACTACGAGGTTCCCGTGGGCCGCTGCATCGACTATCTGGAGGGCAGGGGGGACGTGGACGCCTCTCGGGTCGCCGTCTGCGGCGGAGGCATCGGAGGCCATTTCGCCGCCCGGGCGGCGTGTTACGAGCACAGGCTCGCCGCCGCGCTCTCCCACACCGCCGGGTGGAGCCTGCATGACACATGGCGCGACGCGGGCGAGGAGCACCGCCTGGCCGATTCCATCAAGTGGGTATTCGGCGCGAAAAGCGTCAAGGAAGCCGTCGAGAAGCTCGCCCCCTATACGCTGGAAGGCCACATCGGGCGCATGAAGTGTCCCTACCTCATCGTCCACGGGGGCTACGACGTGCTCGGCGTGGCCCAGGCGCGCAGGGTCTATGATGCCGCCAAAGACGCCGGCGTGGACGTGACGCTCAGGCTCGTCGATCAAGAAGAGACCGGCGCCGACCACTGCCAGCACGACAACCCCACCATCGGCCAGGAGATTCTCGCCGACTGGCTGGCGGGGGTGTTCGAAATCGACGAGCGCGAGTTGATGTCGAAGACCATAACGCCGATTCTCTGAGTAGAGTCGTTAGATAGATTCGTTATTCACACCTGTAAGGAGGTTCATGTGAGCATCACGCTGCTCGAGAATTTCAGGGCCGTTTTCTACACGCCGTTCTACGCCGCATCCGGTCTGGGGGCCTACGAGGAGGAGGGCGCCGACGTTCGCATGGAAACCTCGCCCGACCCCGCCCGGAACGCGAGTCTGCTCGCCTCCGGCGAGGCGCAGGTGAGCTGGGGCGGCCCCATGCGCGTCCTGGTGGCTTATGACAGGGACCCGGACTGCGGCCTCAAGGTGTTCTGCGAGGTCGTTCGCCGCGACCCGTTTTTTCTCATCGGGCGCGAGCCGAACCCGGCTTTCCGGATGAGCGATCTGGCGGGCCCCAAAATCGCCACGGTGAGCGAGGTGCCCACCCCCTGGATGTGCCTGCAGCACGACCTGCGCCTGGCGGGGCTGGAGCCGGATGCGCTGAACAGAATCCCGTACCGGACGATGGGCGATAACGCCGACGCCCTGCGCGCGGGCGAGGTGGACGTCATTCAGGTGTTCCAGCCATTCGCGGAGGAATTGATCCGGGAGGGCGCGGGCCACGCCTGGTATCAGGCGGCGGAGCGCGGCCTCACGACCTACACGGCGTTTTACGCGTCGGCCTCGTTCCTGCGGGAGAACCCCGAAGCCGCTCTCGGCATGACGCGCGCCATGCGTAAGACCGAACGCTGGCTCGCGGAGAACGACGCCGAAGCCGTCGCCCGGCTCGTTGCGCCCTGGTTCGAGGACATGGACTTCGATCTTCTGACGGCGGCGGTCGCGCGCTACAAGAGCCTCGGCCTGTGGAACGAAGAGCCGTACCTTGCGCGGGAGAGCTTCGAGTGGCTCCGGGCCGCGTGCCTGAGCGGGGGACTGATCTCCACGGGCGTCTCGTATGATGAGGCCGTGGACATGCGCTTCGTGGATGAGGCGTTGGCTTAGGGACGGGTCGCGGCCTCGGACAGGCCAAAGGGCCTGTCCGCTACGCACCCGCCAAACCGCGAAATCAGGACTTTTTCGACAACCCCCTGCGCGGGGGTTTGAATTGTATTGTCCGGGTATGCGTTCTCGGATTTACGGGAATTTGCGGTGCGCCGCTTTTCAAGGTTCGAGAATGCGTATCTGCTCTCCGCCCAGGCCCAGGGCGACCTCATCGCCCACGGCGAAGGCTCGGCGGCCCGGGTGGTGGGTGTCGTCCACCAGCAGGGTGTCCTCGCCGACCGCGACGCTGTAGCGCAGGAGGTTGCCGAGGAACTCGCGGTGCCGCACCCGGCCCGTCAGGACGATTCCGGGAAGCGTCTCGCCCGGCGCTGCGACCGCCACGTCCTGCGGCCGGAACACGGCGGTCCGGTTTTCGCCTGCCGCAAGGGCTTCTCCCGCGAGCGGGAAGACGATGCCGCCGGCCGTGGCGAAGCGCGCCCCCTCCGTCCCCGTCTCGACCCGCCCGTCCATGAGGTTCGCCGTGCCCAGGAAGTGGGCGACGAAGCGGTTGACCGGCTCGTCGTAGAGTTCCATGGGCTGTCCCACCTGCTGGAGGACGCCGCCGTCGAGCACGGCGATGCGATCCGAGATGGTGTTGGCTTCCTCCTGGTCGTGGGTGACGAAGATGGTGGTGAGTTCCAGTTCGCGCTGTAAGTCCAGAATCTCGCGGCGCATCTGCACGCGCAGGTTGGCGTCCAGGTTCGAGAGCGGCTCATCCAGCAGGAGCACGCGGGGTTCGACGACGATGGTGCGGGCCAGCGCGACACGCTGCTGCTGTCCGCCGGATAGCTGCGAGGGGCGCCGCTCGCCGAACTCCAGAAGCCCGACCATATCGAGTGCGGCGTCGACGCGCTTCGGAATCTCGGCGGCGGGCGTCTTGCGCTCCTCCAGGCCGAAGGCGACGTTTCTGCGCACCGTCATGTGCGGCCACAGCGCGTAGGACTGGAACACCATGCCGACGTTGCGCCGCCACGGCGGAAGCCGCGTCACGTCGTCCTCACCGATGAGGATGCGCCCCCTGGGCGTGGGGCCGAAACCCGCGACCGCGCGCAGCAGGGTCGATTTGCCGGACCCCGAGGGGCCCAGGAAGGTGAACAACTCGCCCGGTTCGATGCGCAGGTTCACGTCCTTGAGCACGTCGGTTGCATCGTAGGCGAGGCTCAACTGTTCGATGACGACGCTTGCGGCTTGTAATGATGTCATTCTCAGACTCCTGCGGCGATGGCCATGTCGGGCGTCTGGCGCGTCTCTTTGCGCTGGATGAAGCGGTGCGAGACGTAGGTCGCGACCCCGACGATGACCACGGCGATGATGCCCAGCGCGGCGCCGGGGCCGCGGCCCGCCGCCGACTGCATGAACTCGTAGATGCCGAAAGCGAGCGGGGCGTCCGATTCCTGCGACACCAGCATGATGGTCGTGGACAACTCGACCGACGCGGTGGCGAAGCTGGTGACGAAACCGGCCACGATGCCGCCCGACATGAGCGGCACGACGATCCGGCGGATGGTGCGGCCCTTGGTGGCGCCCAGGTTCTCGGCGGCCTCTTCGAGCATGACGCTGAGCTGCTGCAACGCCGCGACGCAGGCGCGTAGCGCGTAGGGCAGGCGCCGGATGGCGAGGGCGACGACGATGATGACCCACCACGACGCCAGCGGCTTGTCGATGATCGGCACGTTGAACGCGTAGAACGTGCGCAGATAGCCGATGCCGAGCACCACGCCGGGAATCGCCACCGCCCCCATCGCGGCGTAGTCCAGCCACTGCCGGGCGGCCAGATTCGTGCGCAGGACGATATAGGCGATGGCCGTGCCGAAGAGGACGTCGATCCCCGCGGCGAGGCCGGCGTATAGCAGCGTGTTCGTGATGAACTCCGATGATTCCGAGACCACCCGCATATAGTGCGCGTAAGTATAGGCGTCGGGCAGCACGCTGAACGACCAGACCGTGCCGAGAGAAAGAATGGCGAGGCCGAAGTGCGGCGAGAGCACCAAAAGCAGGATGAAGATGACGACGCCGTAGCAGACGGCCTTCTCCCAGGGCCGCAGGTCGCGCTTCATCAGCCCGCCGCCGCCCTTCTGGACGGTGGCGTAGTCCTTGCCCCGAAGCGCCAGGAACGAGATCCAGAGCGCCAGCAGGGAGAATATGACGAGGATGACCGAGATCACGTAGCCCATCGGGTCCGATATGCCGATGGAAGCGATGCGGAGATACGCCTGGGGCGCCAGCATGTTGTTGATGTTGAGCAATAGCGGCGTGCCGATGTCGTCGAACACCTTGAGGAACACCAGGGACGCGCCCGCGACGTAGCCGGGCATGGCCAGCGGGAACACGATGCGCCGGAACAGGCGCACCCCGCTGGCGCCCAGGTTCTGTGCGGATTCCTCCATTGCCCGGTCGATGTTGTTGAGCGAGGCCGAAAGATTCATGAGGATGAACGGGAAATAGTGGATGCTCTCGACCAGGATGACGCCGTTCAGCCCTTCCATGAAGGGGATGGTGAAGCCGAACCACTCATCCAGCAGCAGGTTGACCGAGCCGTTCTCGCCGAGCAGCAGGAGCATCGCCACGGCGCCGACGAAGGGCGGCATGATGAGCGGGAGCACGCCGAGGGTCTGGATGAGGATGGCGCCGCCGAAATTGAAGCGGGTCGTGAAATAGGAGAGCGGCAGCGCGAAGCACGACGCCAGCACCACCGACATCAAGGCGACGTAGATCGAGTTGAGGGCGGATTCCTGAAACAGGTTGTTGCGGAAGAAGTCGACGAAGTTGATGAGCGTCAGCGCGCCCGTGTTCGGGTCCTGGAAGGCGACGTATATCACGTTCACGACGGGCACGACCAGGAAGGCGAGCAGGAACAGACCGACGATGAGGCCCACCGCCGCCGGCCCCCACTGGCCGCGCGCCATCGCTTCCAGAGACATTCTTCCCCCTTCTCCGCGCCGGCCCGAAGGCTAGAGCATGGACGCCGCCTTCACGGCCAGCGCCTTCGCCCTGGCGTAGTTGGCCTTGACCTGCGCGTCCCATTCACGTTCGATCTCGGCCTGGCGGCCCGTCACCTTCGTGGTCGCCTTCTTGCGCTTTTTCTTGAAGATCGCGTTGAATTCCTTCTTGCTCGCCTGGGCGGCGGTGATGGGCACCTTGGCGACGAGCGCCTTCGCCTCGTCGATCAGCTTCCTGGCCGCGGCGTTCTTCTTGCCGCCCATTTGCGCCTCGGCGGTCTGGATGGCCTTGGTCGCCGCGCGCAGATCGCTCAGGCGGTAGGTGACCATCACGTCGAACAGCGAGTTGATGACGTTGTAGCGGCCCTTCGAAAGTTGCAAGTCGAACTTGACCGCCGCGCCGATGGACTTGTCCTTGAACGGGTTCGGGAAGTCGGCGGGCGCCTTGGCGTAGGTCGCCGGGTTGACGGGCAGGCGCCTGATTTTCGGGTTGAGCAGCACTTCCTGGCCCGGGGGCGAGAGCAGGAACTCGATGAACGCCGCCGCGGCCTTGGGATGCGGCGCGTTCTTGACGATGGCGATGTTCGCGGGCACCAGCGTCGTCACCGGCGGGTAGATGAACTTCACGGGGAAGCCCGAAGCCTCCGACGAGAGGCCGAAGAAGTCGATCACGATGCCCAGGCCGAACTGGCCGGAGTTCACGCCGTCGGGCACGCCGAAGCTGCGCTCGGTGACTGTCTTGAAGTTCCCTGCGATGGCCTTCCACTCGGCCCAGCCCTTCTCCCAGCCCTTGCCCTGCAGGAGGGTCTCGACGGTGAGGTGGGTGGTGCCCGAGCGCGAGGGCGCGCTCATGCCGACGTGGCCGTGGTAGACGGGCTTGGCCAGATCGGCCCAGGTCCCGGGCGCGGGCAGCTTCTTGGCCTTGAGGTAGCGGGTGTTCCACATGATGCCGTAGCCCGAGGCCGCGAACCCCTTGTAGTAGCCCTCGGGGTCGTTGATCGGGAAAGCGCCCACCTTCTTGGGAATGCCCTTGATCTTGACCTTGTATTTCTGGAGCAGGTTGTCGCCCTTCAGCACCTCGAAGGCGTCGGGCGCGGATGCCCAGAACATGTCGGAGCGGTTGTTGGAGGCGGTTTCTTGTAAGTACTTGATGCCGGCGGTGGTCTTTTTCTTGAGCATCTCGACCTTGACGCCGGGGTGTTTCTTCTCGAAAGCCTTCTTGACGGTGGTCGTCGTGTCCGGCGGGTAGGACGTGACGATGACGAGCTTCTTCTCGAGCGCGCCCGCGCCGAGGGGCGCCGCCAGGACGGCCAGCGCCAAGCCGAACGCGATGGTCCAGAGAGTCGTTCTCTTGATTGTCATAGGATTATCCTCCTCATTTTCCCCAAAGGGGGTCTTGTGCGGGGTTGTCTGTGAAATTCTATTAAGTGAGACCTATTTCGGATGGCGCGAGTATACCACAAAACGCCAAAAAAAGCGGCGGAAGCTATCCGTGCGGAGCGCCCTCGCGCTATCGCTTGTTCAACTCCACGTCGATGGTGATGCGCACCTCGTCGCCCACGACGAGCCCGCCCGCTTCGAGCAGGCGGTTGTACTTCACCCCGAAATCCTTGCGGTTGATCCGCGTGGCGGCGCTGGCGCCCATCTTCACGGTTCCGCGCCGCGTTTCGACCTCCCCGCTGATGTCGGCCACCTTGAGGACCACTTCTCGCGTGACGCCGCGGATGGTCAGATCCCCGACGAGGTCGAGGCCCTCCGCGCCCGCATTCTTCACGGATTTCGACTTGAACGTGATGGAGGGATGCTTCTCGACGAGCAGGAAGTCGTCGTTCCGGAGATGGTTGTCGCGCCGCGCGTTGCGCGTGTTGATCGAGTCGGCGTCGATGACGATGTCCGCAGCCGAGGCGCCGGGGTTCTTCCTGTCGTAGCGGACCGTGCCCGACACTTTTTGGAATTCCCCCCGCACCCAGGTGACGCCCAGGTGGCGCACCTTGAAGCTTACTGTCGTGTGGGCGGCGTCGATTCTCCAGTCGGCGGCGTTCGAGAGGGCGGGCGCCGTCAGCCATGCCGCCGCTAACAGCATCACGGCAAACTTCGCAAATCGGTTCATGAGTTCGTTCCTCTGTATGAATGGGTATTGGCGGCGGAAACGCGCCCGATTCTAGGCGTGACGGAACAAATGCGCAATGACGGGGCATGGATTTTTCAATCGACATACGCTTATGAAACCATCCCCCCTTGGTCGGGATGTCAATGTTCGTGTAGGGGTCGCATATCATGCGACCCGCATTGTAAAGACGAAAAGGCCGGGCCGCATGATATGCGGCCCCTACACCTCCCGTGTTGACTTCGCCAGTCTTGAAGTTTATTCCCCCCTCGCGGGCAATGCCGATTAACGCGCAATATGGAAACACTCCCCCCCTTGAGGATCGGGCTTCCCGAGGGAAAGCCCGACGAAGAGGCCGAGCGGTTTGTGCGAAGGCCGATTCGGTGGGGGGAGCTTTATTCTGTGGCGTGTCCCCCCACTAGTTCGCTTTCGGGCTTACGCCCTCACCTCGTCGCCTCCCCCTCAAGGGGGAGTGAATCTTTTCTCTCGTCTGTTATTTACATACGCCGAATCACGCGAATCGACTTTTTCAACAGACCCAATATGTAATTTTTTGTTACGCGTCGCCATACCTTTCCGGGGACTCTTCCTCCTCCGACTTTTGGCCCTCCAGATACTTTCCGTATGCATCGTGCGCCGTCTCGGCGCAGAGGTCGGGCCCGCGCTTGTAGGCCGCCCTCGATATGAGGTGCGCGGCGACGGGCGCGGTCAGGAACAGGAAGAAAACGGCCAGAAGCGCCTGCGTCGTGACGGCGGCGCTCTGGAAGATGAGGAGCGCGCCCAGGAGGATGCCGCCCATGCCGAAGGTCGTCGCCTTGGTGGCCGCGTGCATGCGGCAGTAGACGTCGGGCAGGCGCACGAGGCCGATGCTCGCGACCAGCATGAAGAACGAGCCCCCCAGCAGCAGGACGGCGGCGAGTGCGTCACTCAATGATCTTCCCCCTCTCGAGGAACTTCGCGTACACCGTCGTGCCCACGAAGCTCAGGATGGCCAGGGCGAGCACGGCGATGATGAACAGCTTGTTGTGCGTCTGGACGGCGAAGAGCGCGATGACGCCGAGCACGTTCGTGGCGAGGTGTCCGCCGCCACCACGCGGTCCGAGGTCGTGGGTCCCTTCGCGAGGC
>CAXXHI010000006.1:0-19487 GCA_963692865.2 bacterium
AGCTCGGCGCCATTCTCGAGCACATCGCCAAGCTGAACGAGGTGAATACGGAAGGAGTGGCGCCCACATCGCACGTTCTCGACATCGTGAACGTGTTCCGCGAGGACGAAGTCACCGAATCCCCCATCGAGAATATCGAGAAGATGGCGCCCGATTTCGCAAGGGGCCATTTCCGCGTTCCCAAGGTCATCGAGTAGTTTTTCCGGAAACATGGCGTACGCCTCCCTAAAAGAATTCGTCGATTCCCTGGAGCGCGCGGGCGAGTTGCGCCGCGTCCGGGTTCCGGTCGATATCGAACTCGAGATCACCGAGATCGCCGACCGCTCGGTGAAGAGCGGCGGCCCCGCCCTGTTGTTCGAAAAGCCGGTCGCCCCGGATGGGCATGAATACGACGTTCCCGTCCTCATCAACGCCTACGCCTCGGACTTGCGCATGAAGCTGGCGCTCGGCGTCGACAGCATGGACGCGGTGGCGGACGAGGTGGCGGAGCTTCTGGAGATCAAGCCGCCCGAGGGCATCATCGAGAAGGTGAAGATGCTGCCCAAGCTCGCGCGGCTCGCGTCCTTCTCGCCCAAGACGGTGAGCGCGGCGCCGTGCCAGGAGATCGTGGAGACCGAAAACCCGAACCTCTTCTCGATTCCCGCCATCAAGTGCTGGCCCGAGGACGCGGGCCGCTACATCACCTTCGGGCACATCTACTCGCGAAACCCCCGGACGGGCAGGCGGAACGTGGGCCTCTACCGCGTGCAGTTCTTCGACGAGAAGACAGCGGGCATGCACATGCACTTACACCACGACGGGGCGCAGAACTTCCAGGACAGCACGAAGATGGGCGCGCGCATGGAGATGGCCATCGCCCTGGGCGGCGACCCCGTCTACGTCTACGCGGCGAGCGCGCCGCTGCCGCCCGCGATAGACGAGCTGAACCTCGCCGGTTTCCTGAGGCGAAAGAGCGCCGAACTCGTCAAGTGCAAGACGGTGGACGTGGAGGTGCCCGCCGATTCGGACATCGTGGTGGAGGGCTACCTGAACCCCGGCGAGTTGAGGGAAGAGGGACCCTTCGGCGATCACACGGGCTGGTATTCCCTGGCGGACGATTACCCCGTCTTTCACGTGACGGCCATCACGAGGAAGCGCGAGGCCATCTACCCCACCACCATCGTGGGCCGCCCGCCGATGGAGGACTACTGGCTCGGCGGGGCGACGGGCCGCATATTCCTGCCGCTCATGAAGATGCAGTTGCCTGAGATCGTGGACGTGCACATGCCGGCGGAGGGCGTGTTCCACAACATGGTGATCGTCTCGATACGCAAGTCCTATCCCTACCACGCGCGGAAGGTGATGTACGCCCTGTGGGGGATGGGGCAGATGGCGCTGGCGAAGGTCATCGTCATCGTGGATGAGGACGTGAACGTGCACGACATCAGCGAGGTCGCCTGGAAGGCGCTCGGCAGCATCGACCCGAGGCGCGACATGGTGTTCGTCGACGGCCCCGTGGACGCGCTCGAACACGCCGCGCCGCGCCTCCACGTGGGCAGCAAGGTGGGGGTGGACGGCACCCGCAAATGGGCGTCCGAGGGTTTCGAGCGCGAATGGCCGCCGGAGATCGTGATGACGGACGAGATCAAGGAGCGCGTCACGAGGCGCTGGCAGGAGTACGGCCTTGGCGGCTGAGGCGTCGATGGCGAGGAGTTTCCGGCAGTTCCTGCGCATGGTGAAGTTCGAGCACACCATCTTCGGCCTTCCCTTCGTGCTGATGGGCGGCGTGATGGCCGCAGGCGGGGTGCCCTCGGCGTGGGTCCTGTTCTGGATGGTGACGGCGGCGGTGGGCGCGCGCAATTTCGCCATGTCGCTCAACCGCTTCGCCGACAGGGACATCGACCCCAAAAACCCGAGGACGAAAGACCGCGCCGAGTTCCAGGCGCTGCTGCATTCGAAATCCATCCTCGGGATGCTGGCGGGCTTTCTGGCGCTCTTCATCCTCTCGGCCTGGATGCTGAATCCGCTCGCGTTCGCGCTTTCCTTCGCCGTGGCGGGAGCAATCGTCTTCTATTCGTATTCCAAGCGCTTCACCTCCTCGACGCACCTGTTCCTGGGCTTCGTGCTGGGTTGCGCGCCCGCGGGCGCGTGGGTGGCCGTGCGCGGCGATCTGGGCTTCGTGCCCGTCTTGCTCTTCTTGGGCGTCACCCTCTGGGTCGGTGGGTTCGACCTGATATACGCCTGTCTGGACGTGGATTTCGACGATGAGGAGGACATCCATTCCCTGCCGCGCCTTCTGGGCGTCAAGGGCGCGCTCATCGTCTCCGCCGTCGCCCATCTGGGGACGATGGCCTGTTTCTTCGCGGCGGGCCTGGCGTTCGGTCTGGGACCCGTTTACTGGACTGCGCTCGCGGCGGCGGGGTGCCTCCTCTTCTGGGAGCACTGGATCGTTCGGCCCGACGACCTGAGCCGCGTGGACATATCGTTCTTCAACCTGAACGCCTGGGTGTCCGTGGTCATCGCATCGGGCGCGGTCGCCGACGTGCTCATCCGCGCGGGTTGAACGCGCTCGTGCCGACCCGCGTCGAGAAACGCCAAGTCCAGGCGATGTTCTCGGACATTGCGCCCACCTACGACCTCCTGAACCGAATCTTAAGCTTCGGCGTGGACCGCCTCTGGCGCGCGCGCGCAGTCGCGAGCCTTCTCCAAGGTTCGGGCGGGGAAGAGGCGCGTTTTCTCGATCTGGCGACGGGGACGGCGGACGTCGCGCTGGAAGCGCACGCCCAAGCCGGACGCGGCGCGCGCATCTTCGGCGTCGATTTCGCGTATCCCATGCTCGCGCGCGGGAAGGTAAAGGCCGAGAAGCGGGGCGCAACTCTCTCCCTGATTCAGGGAGACGGCTTGAGTCTGCCCTTTCATGACGGCGCGTTCGACGGGGTGATCATCGCGTTCGGCCTGCGCAATTTCGAGGACCGCGAGGCGGGTCTGGCCGAGATGGGGCGCGTATTGAAAGAGGGCGGCAGACTCGTCGTTCTGGAATTCGGCCATCCTGTGGGCCTGTTCGGGCTGTTGTACGCCTTTTATTTCCGGGTGCTCCTCCCCGTCGCGGGGAGGCTCGTTTCCGCGCACCGAAGCGCGTATAATTACCTTCCCAACACGGTATATGAATTTCCCGAAGCCGAGAGGCTCTCGGCGATGATGCGCGATGCGGGTTTCCGCGAGGTGGGCCATCGCCCGATGACGGGCGGCATCGCCGAGCTTCACACCGGGGTGCGTGGATAATCCGCAGACCCCGCGCTCCCGAGGGAGGGACGGGCGTGAACCCTCCGCCAGAGACGAACGCCATCGAACCGGACGAGGCCGAGGTTCTGCGGCGCATCGAAAAGCGGCTCCTGTGGCTTTCCACCTACAGCGTTCATTACGCGAACAACCTCCGCGCAGGCTCCGAGGGCATCAAGATAGGCGGCCACCAGGCGAGTTCATCCTCCGTCGTGAGCCTGATGACGGCCATGTTCTTCCGCTGGCTCAAGACGGGAGACAGGCTGGCGATAAAGCCCCACGCCTCGCCCGTCCTGCACGCGGCCCATGCGCTCAGGGGCGATTTGCCGATGGAGCGCCTGCGGGACCTGCGCGCCTTCGGCGGCCTCCAGGCCTATCCCAGCCGCTCGAAGGACGAATACCCCGTCGATTTCTCGACCGGCTCGCTCGGGCTGCCCTCGGTCGCCGCCTCGTTCGCCGCGCTCATGCAGTCCTACATCGACGATCACTTCGGCGAAGGCCCGAGGCAGCGCTTCATCTCCCTCGTGGGGGACGCGGAGTTAGACGAGGGCAACGTCTGGGAGGCGCTGGCGGAGGAATACGTCGCGCACCTGGGCAACGTCATCTGGGTGGTGGACCTGAACCGCCAGAGCCTCGACCGCGTCGTGCCCGACGGCAAGGCGCAGCAGATACGCGATCAGTTCCGCCTGCACGGCTGGCGCGTGGTGGAGCTCAAATACGGAAAGCGCCTCCAGGCCGCGTTCGCGCTCCCGAAAGGCGAGTCGCTCAGGCGGCGCATCGACGACATGTCGAACGGCGAGTACCAGATGCTCATCGGAAGAAGCGGGCGCGAGATAAGGGAGGGCCTCACGCGCGGTGAGGCGGGCGAATACGAGGGTCTCGCGGGCCTTCTGGATCGATATGCGGATGAAGACCTGCCCGCGCTCCTGTCCGACCTCGGCGGCCACGACATCGAGTGCATATTGGAGGCGCTCGAAGAAGCGGACGGCGTTCGAGACAAGCCCGTGATGATCCTCGCCTACACCGTCAAGGGCTGGGGGCTTCCCATCGCGGGCGACCCGATGAACCACTCCCAGCTCCTGACCGAAGCGCAAATCGCCGACCTGCGCGAATCCGCGGGCCTGGGCGAGGGCGAGGAACTCGCGCCCCTCGCGGCGGATAGCCCCGAGGCGCGCGCGGTCGAACGAGCGGTGGCGCGCTACGACGCGAGGGCCGCCCTTGAAAGAGAAGAGATAACCCCCGCTCCCGTCCCCCGGGAAGTGGGGGCGAACTTCGCCTCCACCACTTCCACGCAGGAGGCGTTCGGCGCCATCATGACGAACCTTGCGCGGGAGGACGCCCTCGCGCGCCACATCGTCACCACCTCGCCCGACGTGGCGGTGAGCACGAACCTGGGCGGCTGGATCAACCGGCGCGGCGTGTACCACCCCGAGGGCAAGGCGGATTTCTTCGCCTTACAGCAGGTGCAGAGGCTCCTCAAGTGGGAGGAGTCGCCCGCGGGCCGGCACATCGAGCTGGGAATCTCCGAGAACAACCTCATGCTCCTTCTCGCCGCCTTCGGGGTCTCGAAGGAGCTCTGCGGGGTGCGCGTATGCCCCATCGGCACGGTGTACGACACCTTCATCAGCCGTTGTCTCGACGCGCTTCGCTACGCGGTCTATAACGGCGGCCGCTTCATCGTGGTGGCGACGCCGAGCGGCGTGAGCCTCTCGCCCGAAGGCGGCGCGCACCAGAGCATCCTCACGCCCGCCATTTCGCTTGAGATGCCGGGGCTGGAGGCTTACGAGCCGACCTTCGCCGTCGAGGTCGAGTGGCTGCTCTTGTCAGCCATCGGCCGCGTTCTGGGGGATGCCGATTGCCCGGCCTTCTACCTGCGCTTAAGCACGAAGCAGGTGGATCAGAACCTCCTGCCCGCCGAGTGGCTCTCAGACCCCATGAAGCGCGAGGTATTGCGGCAAAATGTTTTAGGCGGCGGCTACCTGCTCCACTCGGCGAAAGACCAACCCGGCTACCGCGCGGGCGTGAACGCGGTGAACCTGTTCGTGAGCGGGGTGATGACGCCCGAAGCCCTCGCCGCCGCCCGCGCCCTTGCCGGGGAGGGGGTATACGCGAACGTCTACGTCTTAACAAGCGCGGACAGGATATATGCGGAGCACAAGAAGGCGAAACGCGCGGGCCGCGCCTCGCGCCTCGAGATGATGGTGGGAGACGAGCATCTTGATAACCCCGTCGTCTCGGTGCTGGACGGCCACTCGCTCGCCCTCTCGTTCCTCGGCGGCGCGCTCGGCGCGGAGCAGACCTGCCTGGGCACCGACCAGTTCGGCCAGAGCGGCCTCCCGCACGAGGTCTACGACGCCTTGCAAATCGGCCAGGCGCACATCGAGAGTGCGTGCCGGGAGGCGGTGGGGTGAAAAGGTTCATTCCCTGCTCGTCGGGGTGTCGGCGCGCGAGCGCAGGCGAGCCGGGTTTTTGGGAAAGGCTCCGCGACGATCGGGCAAAAACGCGCCGGGATGCGCGGGAGTTTTGACGAGTCCGCTTGCGTTTGGGTTGCGTCTCATGGAATGCTGGTTCCGAACGACGTTCAAGAAATGGGAGTCCATCATCGTTTCATCGGGCGAAAGATTTCATGACCGATGAAAACAACCCGGTGTATCCAAGGGGGGAGGGAGCCATGGATGAGTCGAAGCAATCCAGCTACCGTATCGGGCAGGACAACATCACGCCCTTCGGGCTGGATATCCACAATCCGGTATTCGTGATCTCGGGACTTAGCATCATCGTATTCGTCGCGTGCACGCTGATATTCCAGGCCCAGGCGGCGGCGTTTTTCGGCTGGCTGCGCCCGGCCATCACCGGCGCCTTCGACTGGTTCTTCCTTTCGGCGGGCAACCTGTTCGTCATCTTCGCCGTGTTGCTGATGCTTCCGCCCGTCGGGAAGGTCCGTCTCGGCGGCCAGGACGCGACCCCGGATTTCGGCTATCCCGGCTGGTTCGCCATGCTGTTCGCCGCCGGCATGGGCATCGGACTGATGTTCTTCGGCGTCTCCGAGCCCCTCTCGCACTACGCGTCGTCGATAGGCGGCGCGTCGATCGAGAACGGGGTGCGCACCGACTGGGCGCCGCTCGCCGGCGCGGCCGGCGCCGCCGCCGAAGCGCGCGATCTGGCCATGGCCGCAAGCATCTTCCACTGGGGACTGCACCCGTGGGCGATCTACGCGGTGGTGGGCCTGGCGCTCGCGTTCTTCGCCTACAACCACAACCTGCCGTTGACGCTGCGCTCGGCGTTCTACCCGATCCTGGGCGAGAGGGTGTGGGGCTGGTGGGGGCACATCGTCGACACCCTGGCGGTGTTCGCGACCCTGTTCGGGCTGGCCACCTCGCTCGGCTTCGGAACCACCCAGGCGCTGGCGGGGTTCAATTTCCTGTACGGCTGGGGCACCGGCGCGGTGGCCGTCGTGGTGCTGATCGCGATCATCACCGGCCTCGCCCTGGCGTCGGTGCTGCGCGGCCTCGACGGCGGGGTCAAGGTGCTGTCCGAAATCAACATGGTGCTGGCGTTTCTCCTGTTGCTGGCGGTCATCCTCCTCGGCCCCACCGGCGAGATACTCGCCACCGCGCTGAGCGGCGGGCTCGCCTACGTCAAGGAGCTCGTCCCGCTGTCGATGCCCTTCGGCCGCGAAGACGCCAACTTCGCCCGGGGCTGGACTTCCTTCTACTGGGCCTGGTGGGTATCGTGGTCGCCGTTCGTCGGCATGTTCATCGCGCGGGTCTCGCGCGGCCGCACGGTGCGCGAATTCGTGATCTGCGTCATCCTGATTCCGACCCTGGTCTGCACCATCTGGATGGCCGCGTTCGGCGGCGCGGCGATCTCGCAGGTGATGGCCAACGCCAAGGCGCCGGTGGCGAGCGCGGCCCTGGAGGTCAAGCTGTTCGTCATGGCCCAGCAGTTCCCGCTGAGCGGGCTGCTTTCGTTCATCGGCATCATCCTGGTGCTGGTGTTCTTCGTTACCTCGTCGGACTCCGGCTCGCTGGTGATCGACACCATCACCGCGGGCGGCAAGGAAAACGCGCCGAAGAGCCAGCGGGTGTTCTGGGCCACGTTCGAGGGGCTGGTGGCGGCGGTGCTGCTGCTGGTCGGTGGCGCCGAAGCGCTGAGCGCCCTGCAGGCGATGACGGTCTCGACCGGATTGCCGTTCACCCTGGTGCTCCTGGCGATGTGCTACAGCACCTGGGTCGGCCTGCGGGCGGCTTCGAAGCAGCTCTCATAAGCCCCGCCGCGGAGCGGGGCGGCTTTCGGGCGACCGCCCAGCGCGGAGGCGGAATACGCCCGCCGCGCGCGGTCGGGTTGTTCGCCGCACTCGGCGCGCCTGATCTCGGGCGCGTCGACGCCGCGCACCCGCACGCTGCTTTGCGCGAACAAAAGCGCCATGACGCCGGACGCGTCGTTTCTGTTTCCTCCAGAAGCGAAAAGCCCCTCCGAAGAGGGGCTTTAGGCTGCGGGGCATCCGCTCCGCCCTTGTTCGCGCCCCTCACCAAGAGGGGCGCGAAAGATGCCTCGCGGCGTATTCTAGTTCGGGTATGAGCGCCCGTGAACGCCTATCATGCCGCCCGAAAGCGGGGAAGGGGCGCATCCAATCGCAGTGAAAAACTTTTCGTTGACGAGGCCCGGATGCTCGCGTGAAAGGCCGTCTCGAAGGCCGGCGCACAGATCGGCCCATTTGTCGCGCTCCGACATGAATTGGAGAAGGGCGCTATTGGCGCGAAGAATCCACCCGCAAGCTGTTCCCAGGGCGCTTTTCGCCTTGATTTCCTTCTTGATGAAGGCGACGGGGTCCTTGGCGACGTCCTTCGGCATACGCCCGCCTATTCCCGCCTCGATACATTTGGCCAGTCTTGAGTCCCGCGGGGATGCGTCGGCTTGATCCGGCAAAAGCATCATGAAGCAGAATGCGACGACGAGTGATAACACAACGATGATTCTCATGACTTTCCCCCTTTCAGGTATTGAGATTTCTCCGACCTCCCAGCGAGGCCGGGTCGGTCGCCAAACAAATCCCAATTGTGAAGGGGTTCCTGCCTATTTCCGCGAGGAAGCGGTCTTGTATTCGGCAGGCGGCCCGACTTCAGGGCCTTGGGATTTGTTTGGCGAGAGCATGATGAAAAATCAGGCTGGTTTTGTCAAGGGCTTGTTTCGACAAAATGAAATCGCGGGAGGCGCGGTGGGCGCGGGCCGGTTCGACCGGAGCGGCCTCCCGCGCGAGGGCTGCGACGCCTTCCGGAGCGGTCGGACGCGCATTGAGCAGGCGCGCCGGGAAGTGGCGGGGTAAAGCCGCAACCGCCCCTACGGGCTAGTTTCAGCTCGAAAAATCGGGTTTAATGTTTCCACAGCCGTGTTCTTACCGCCCTTCGTGATATGTTGTCTGCCTGTTTGATGGAACGAATGCGCGCCCTGAGCGCAAATTGAAACCGCGAGGAGTTCTCCCATGCTCACCAAACTCACCGCCCGCAACTTCAAGCGTTTCGGCGAGGTCGAGATCGAGTTGGGGAACCCCGTGGTGTTCATCGGCCCGAACAATTCGGGCAAAACCTCCGCCATGCAGGCCCTGGCCCTTTGGGACATCGGGCTGAAGCGCTGGAACGAGAAACGCTCAGGCAAAACGACGCCGGAGAATCGCCCGGGCGTAACCATCAACCGCAGGGATCTCCTCGCCATTCCCGTTCCGAACGCGGCTCTCCTCTGGCGAGAACTCCACACGCGGGTCGTGCAAAGAGTCGAGGGGAGCCAGCGGACGGACAACATACGGATCGAGCTCATCGTCGAGGGAGTCACGCAAGACAAGGCGTGGGCCTGCGGCCTTGAATTCGACTACGCGAACCCCGAGTCGTTTTATTGCCGGCCCCTGCGTCTCGGGGAAGGCAAGACGCCGGAACGAATGCCGGTTCCAGGGGAGGCCGGCTCCACGCAAATCGCTTTCCTCCCCCCGATGTCGGGGCTGGCGGCCACGGAAACGCGGCTCGACACGGGAGCCGTGAATGTGCGGGTGGGAGAAGGGCGCACGGCGGAGGTGTTGCGCAATCTCTGCTTCAAGGTGAAGAGCGATGATCCGGAGCGATGGAAAGAGTTGGTGGACCGGATTGACGACCTGTTCGGCTCCAGACTCAACGACCCCCGCTACGTTGCGGAACGGGGGGAGATAGTGATGGATTACCGAGAGCATGAAACGCTCCTCGATCTCTCCTCCAGCGGACGGGGTTTGCAGCAAACCCTGTTGCTCTTAGCGTATATGTACGCGAATCCCGGCGCGATCATCCTTCTGGACGAACCCGACGCGCACCTCGAAATTCTTCGGCAGCGGCAAATCTACAAGCTGATCACCGACGTAGCGCAAGAACGCGGCAACCAGATCATCGCGGCGAGCCATTCGGAAGTTCTTTTGAACGAAGCCGCAGGCAAGGATATGGTCATCGCCTTCGTCGGCGCGCCTCACCGCATCGACGACAAGGGGAGCCAGGTGCAGAAGGCGCTCCGGGAGATCGGATTCGATCAGTATTACCAGGCCCAACAGACCGGCTGGGTTCTTTATCTGGAAGGCTCGACGGATCTGGCGATATTGCGCGCCTTCGCCGAACGCCTCGGCCATGAGAGGGCGGTAAAGGCGCTGGAGCGGCCTTTCGCGCATTACGTCGGGAACCAGCCGAGGCGGGCCGCAGACCACTATCACGGTCTGCGGGAAGCGTGTCCGGCGCTTCAGGGCGTGGCGCTCTTCGACCGACTCGAAGCCGGTATGCCGGAGAGCGGCGCTCTTCAATGCCTGATGTGGCGAAGGTGCGAAATCGAAAACTATTTCTGCACCCGGGCGACCCTGGAGGACTATGCGCGAGGTTCTGCGGACCTGGGAGAACAGACCCTCTTCACACCACAAGTGGATAAGCGGCTCGGGGCGATGGGCGAAGCCATCGCCGAGATAGAAGGGGCCCTGGAGAGGCTCGGCAGAGGTTCGCCATGGGGAGACGACATCAAGGCGAGCGATGACTTCCTCACCCCTTTGTTCCAGACGTATTTCGACAAACTCGAGTTGCCCAACCTCATGGCCAAGAAGCAGTTTTATGAACTCGCCTCCCATGTTCCCGAAGAGGAAATTGCTCCCGAAATCGCTGAAACGCTGGATGCGATTGTCCGCGTGGCTGAGAGCGCACGGCCTGCGTGTTGAGTGGCGCTTGCGTTGAAAGGGGCGGCCCGCCCGGGTTTTATGGTATGCTTCCCCCCTGATCGGCCAAAGCGCCAAAGTTCGATTACCGCCTCGATGCCGGGTCGTTTCACGAACGAGGAGACGGCGTGAAGCGACGGTTTGCCCCGTCTCGGGCGGCTGTCCCCAAGGGAGGTTTTCATGACGGATAGAACCCACGAGAAACCGCTCGACCTGATCGTTGCGGGCGGCACGGTCGTATCCGGCCACGGCAGGCAGGAGGCCGCCGTCGGCGTTCGCGACGGGAGGGTCGCCTGCGTGGGCGCGCCCGAGAGCATGCCCGCGGCCGATGAGGTGATCGACGCCTCGGGCAGGCTCGTTCTGCCGGGCGTCATCGACCCCCACGTCCACTTCCGGGCGTATTCGAGCCACATCGATTCCCTGGAAGACGTTGCGCGCAGCGCCGCGCACGGGGGCGTGACGACCATGGTCGCCTTCGCCACGGGCGAGGAGAACGAGACCATGCTCACCACGCTTGAGCGCATCCGCGAGGAGGGCGAGGCGGGGAGCGTGGTCGACTTCGCGCTGCACGCCTGGATATTCGAGGATTTCGACTACCTGGCCGATATCCCCAAGGCCATCGAGGGCGGCGTCACGAGCTTCAAGGTCATGATGGGCTACCGGAAGCGGGGCCGGGGCCGCTGCATCCCGGACGATTACTTCTACGCCGCGCTCGACATCGTGGGGCGGCGCGGCGGCGTCGTGCTCGTCCACGCCGAAAACGGCATGGTCATCGACTACCTGGAGAACAAGGCCCTGGGCGAAGGCCTGGACGGCGCCGATTTCCTCGAATACACGCGTCCGCCCGAACTGGAGGCCGAAAACGTCGCGCGCTCCATCCACCTCGCCGATCTGGCGGGCTGCCCGCTCTACATCGTTCACTTGACCTCGGCGCAGGCGCTCGAAGAGGCGCGGCGCGGGCTGGCGGCCGGCAAGGACATCGTCGTGGAAACCTGCCCGCAGTACCTGACCCTCACCGGGGACGCCGTGCGCGAGATGGGCGCCCCGGCCAAGGTGGCGCCTCCGATGCGGACGGAGGCGGACGTCGCAGCGCTATGGGAGGGGATTCGGGAGGGGTGGATCGGCCTCATCGGGAGCGACCACGCCCCCTACACCAGGGCGCAGAAGAACGACCCGCCCTTCACCGAGGCGCCCTACGGCGCGCCCGGCATCGAGACCCTGCTGCCCGTCGTCTACAGCGAGGGCGTGGCGCGCGGGCGGATTACGGAGGAGCGCCTCGTGCAACTCACGAGCGAGAACCCGGCGCGCGCCCTGGGCCTCTACCCGCAGAAAGGCGCGCTCGGAGTCGGCTCGGACGCCGACCTCATCATTATCGACCCCGATGGGAGCTCGACCGTGACGGCGGCGGGGCAGCACACGAACTCCGATTACTCGCTCTTCGAGGGATGGGAACTGAACGGACGGCTGGAACTCAGCCTCCTGCGCGGAAAGCCGCTCCTGAGAGACGGGGCGCTCGCGCAGGAGCCGGGCTACGGCCGGTTCGTCCCGCGCGGCGCGTCCGTGAGGTCGGAGACGGAATCGGCGTAACAAACTCCGCCCCGGGGAGTTTTCATCATCTGGCGAGAACGGGGCCGATCCCGGGAAATACGCATTTGTTCAGAACCTACTGCGTCTTCCTCTCCAATCTTTTTGAAAACAGCACACAAGCCGGGGTTCAAGTCTGGAGCAAGCGCCGCTGCAGCAACGTCTGCATGTCACGCCGCCCGTCGGCGATAAGGAGCACATAGACGTCGTTTTCCATTACTTGGTAGATGACGCGGTAGGGCTTAAAGAAGACTTCCCGGTATTCTCGAATACCGATTTCCAACAATTCGTTCGGGTAATTTCCGCGGTGGGGATGTTCAGAAAGGCTTTCGAATACCTTTTCGAGCCGCTCCAGAATATTCTCGGCCCTGCCCGGCGCATCGTGTCTTTCTACGTAATCGTAGAGTTCTTCAAGGTCGCGCGCCGCGTCATCGGTCAATTGAACCGAGAAAGGCATCAGGGAGTTTGTCGCCGCTCCCGCAGCCTCGCGATGTGATCGGCGGCAGGCCGTACCCGGCCTGCTTCGATCTGGCGATTACCAAGCGCAAGTATCTTGAGCAGCGCCATGGTCTCCTGCGTCTGCTCGTAGGCGTCGATATCCTGCACGACCGCCTTGGCTTCGCCGTTCTGGGTGACGATTAGGGGCTCCTGTTCGTCACGAAGCGTGCGCATGATTTCCGAGGCATGGGCCTTGAGATAACTGATTGGCTTGATTCGGCTGGACAACCCCATCGACTCTCTCCTTGTCGAACCAAATATAGTCCATAAACAGATCGTCATGCAAGCCCCATCGTCGAGCCAATTGTTCTCACTCCTCTTTATCGCCGGTAAGGGGGGAGGCGCCGGGTTTCGCGCGCCGGCTCCGGTTGGCCTTAGATTCTCTCCGAAGCGATGGCGGCGCCCTCGGCCAGGGCCGCGAGCTTGACGTAGACGATGTCGGGATCGACCGAACCGAATCCGGCGAACGTCCCGAACCCGCAGTCGGTCCCGGCGACCACCCGCTCGGGACCCACGAGCCCCACGAAGCGCTCGATGCGCTGCGCGACGAGTTCGGGATGCTCCACGAAGTTGCTCGTCGTGTCGATGACGCCGGGCGCGAGGATCATGTCTTCCGGAATCTCGTCCCGGCGGTCGCGGAATACGGTCCATTCGTGCTCGTGCCTCAGGTTCGCGTTCTCGAACAGCACGCAGCGCGCGCGGGCGGACATGAGCGCGGAGAACACGTGGTCCAGCGCAACGTCGCACACGTGCGGCCCCTCGTAGTTTCCCCAGCAGATGTGGACGCGCACCCGCGCCGGGTCGGCGTCGCGCAGGGCGTGGTTCAGCACTTCCACGTTGGCCGCCGCGATATCGCCGAACTCGGCGTCGGAGCGGTCCTCGTACAGCACGTGGCGCGCGAGACCCAGGTCCGGGCAGTCGAGCTGCAGGTCGAAACCCGCCGCGAGGATCGCGTCGTATTCGGGCTTCATCGCGTCGGCGAGGGCTTCCAGGTAGGCGTCGCGCGAGGGGTAGTAGGCGTTCGGCATGAACAGCGCGACGACGCCGGGCGACGCCGCGTTCAGGAATCCGCGCTCGGCGCCGTGCGCCGCCATCGCGTTTCTGAAATTTTCGATGTCGGCCTTAAGCTCCGCGTCGTCCTTGGGCGCCACCGGCCCGGTGCATTGCGGACGGACGAGTTTCGGCGTGCCGCCTTCGCGCGCGAGGCGTTCGAGATAGCGCGGGAAGAGCTTGAGATCGCCCGGCACGGCCCGCTCGCTGTTGCCCGAGAAGCCCGTGTAGCGGTTCTTGACGTAGGTGGTGTAGGAAATCTTGGAGGTCTCGCCGTCGGAGACGATGTCGACCCCGGCTTCGACCTGCCGGCGGACCGTCTCCGCGCATTCCTCCGCCATGCAGGCGGCGAACTCGTCCGGGTCGCAGGGCTCGCCCCGGTCGCGGGCGAAGAGAAAATCGAGCGTCCGACGGCTTCTGGGAAGCGAGCCGACGTGCGTGGTGGCGATGCGCGTCATGAGGGGCTCCTCCTCGTCCGGGAAAGCGCTCCGCCCGCCTAGACGAATTTCCACGGGCTGTAGAGCGGCACCTTGCTCCGCTTCAGGACTCCTTTCGCCAGGCGCCCGATCCGCTCCACGATCTCCGCTTCGTCCACCGATTTGACCTCGCGGTTCTCCATCAGGAACTTCCCGTCGACCATGACGCTCTCGCAGCTGTTCCCCTGGGCCGAATAGACGAAATTCTGTATCTCGTTGTAGAGGGGGACCCAGTCCGGCCGATTCATGTCGAAGATGGCGATGTCGGCCTTCTTCCCCGGTTCGATGGAGCCGATCTCTTGTTCCATGTTCAACGCCCTGGCGGCGTTGATGGTCGCCATCTCGATGGCCTTCTCTGCGCTGCCGGCGGCCGGGTCGTAGCGGTAGTCCTTGGGCGTCGCCGCCGCCAGGTAGATGAGGCGCACCATGTCGTTGAAGTTCGAGCAGTCGGACGCGTCGGTGCCGATGGCGACGTTGACGCCCGCCTCCATCATCTCCGGGAACTTCCCGAAGGCGGCGAGGCCGTAGCTGATCTTCATGGCGGTGCTCGGACAGTGCAGGACGTTCGTCCGCGTCTCGGCGAGAAGCCCGATCTCCTTTGCGCTCACGTGGATCATGTGGGTGAGGGCCACGTTCTTCCCGAGGACGCCGATGTCGTAGAGATGCTCGATGGGGCGGGCGCCGTTCAGGCTCAGGCTCTCCTGGACGTTCTCGATCATGTTGGCCTGGTGCATGTGGAGGATGGTCCTGTAGTTGTCCGCCATCTCCTTGGACTTGACGTAGAGGCGATCCGAGCAGCGCCCCATCCCGACGACGACGACGCAGGGCTTCACCAGCCCCACCCCGCCCCGGTAGTCCTTCATGAACTTCTCGTTCTCGTTCAGGCACTTCCGGGTGCTCTCGACCAGCATCTCGTGGCCCTGGCTCACCATGTCGAACGACCTTCGGCCCATGAGGCCGCGCATCCCGATTCGCGAGACGCCTTCGATGACGGGGCCGGGGTTGTAGGAACCCGCCTCGAGGAAGGTCGTCACGCCCGTCTTCAAGGTTTCGACCAGAATGCCGAGGCCGCCCCATATCTCGTCCTCGGCGTTCACGATGGTGGCGACCTTGCGATGGACGAAGTCGGACCACGGCATCCCCGCCAGGGTCTCGGGCGAAAGCCCCCGGTGCATGTGGTGGTAGAAGTGGATGTGCGCGTTGATCAGGCCGGGGGTGACGAGCTTCATGGCGGCGTCGTAGGTTCGTCTGGCCTCGTATTTTTTCTTGAGCGCCGAAGCCTTCCCGACGTCCTTGATCCGGTTCCTCGTGATGGCGACCGCGCCGCGCCGGATGACCCTCCGCTCCGGGTCCACGGTGACGACGGTTCCGTTCTCGATCAGGACATCCACCTTGGTCTTCGCTGCCATGGCATCCTCCCCTGCGCAGGTTTTCAGAGAATCGAAAATTGATTTCGTTCAACCCTACACAAGGGGATTTTTGATGACAACCGAGGCGAAAAGAGCAAACGATGAGGATTCGGACGTTTTCCCACGCCTTGCTAATGAGGTAGCAGTTCTGATCAGTGAAGAAATATCATGGCCGTTCCATCGCAATGCAAGTTTTTGCTTCTAATTTCTTTCATTCTTTACGCTTGGACGAATGCGTCAGTCATGTCTACCCAAAGGTGATATAGCTGAATACGTGGAAGATCACCGCATCGACTGTGGGCAGACTTCAGAACTGCCGTTCGTTGTTGGACGTCGAAACATGCAATACAGAGCGCGTCCCCTTCCTCCCAACAAGCGATTTGATCTGCGACTAGGCCATTTAACCAAGAGCGAATCTTCTGCGCCCAGAACTCAATGTCGTGGTCCTGGATATAGGCGATCATTGCACCTATCGAGTGGGCTGCGCCGTGGTGCCCTGCCTTAAAGCGTTGCACCCCTCCAGTAGATGAATGGGAGCTAAAGAGATACTCTCGCTCATCACGCGCTGGGCCAGTCGGCGTCGGCAACCGTTTGCATTCAATGGGCATAAGTGAGGCATACCGAGAGTATTCCCGACCTTCAATCCAAATCGTTGCGCCACTTGGTGCAGGAATCAAGTCGACTTTACGGCTTTTGATTGTTTCGTCTGGCTCTTCGGTTCGGAACTGAAGGAAGTCCCATCCCTGCGACATCCTTGTCGCACTGTTCATGTACGCGCAGAGTTGCGAGGTGAGAGCGGTTTCGGCCGATTCCGCAGGTCGGTATGGGTCATCACGCCATTTTGGTAGCTCTTTGACGATAAAACTTAACAGGGACTCTCGCCATGAACCCGGTAGATGGATCGTTTGATCCAGTTTTCCCGACCATAATTTGAACTGTCCTTCATCTGCCAACAAGGTTAGAAACCCTGTGCCCGAAGATCCGCCCGAACATCATCGGCATCACGCAAAGCTATCGACCGAAGCCAGAATCTCAGCCGGTCGGGTTTCAGCAAAAAGACGAAGTTCCCATCGTAAATTCGGGCGATCCGTGTCACTGTCAGGCTTTCTCCTCGTTCCTCTCGCAATAGATTGTCCAGCTTGTCGCGCAATTGTTCCGCCCCGGCCCAATCTATCTGCCCAGCACCAAATGAGAACGGCTGACAAAAAATACCGGGCCAATGATAGGGCTTGAGAGGGGTTAACGGCGTATCCGGATATACGGTGCTGATTTGAGTGGCGAAGACATCGGCAAATAGTTTGAGCTCTTCTACGGTTCCGGAACGCATCACTACTGAATCACTGCCCTTACGAATGAATTCTCGAATAAAACTCACTACATCGCCCACAAGAATTTCTTCGTTCTCGCTTAGATTGAGCGACCCTTCTTTCGGGTAAGGAAGCGCCATGATGTCGGCGCTGCCGATTGATGTAGCCCGTTGTGTAAATAGTCGTATACTGATTCCAGCAACATAGGCTTGCAGTGCAGAAGCGTTTTTCGTAAGCCATTTTTGGATGTGACGTAGTTTAGCAATATCCAGGGCAGGAGCAGCAAATCCAACAATCTCATTCTTATAAGCTAAATGATGTTTGTTCCAGATTGCATGATACAAATCTTGGTGTTCTTTCACGAGAAGCATCGGTGGAGTAAACCGGCTTGCAGACTTGGGATCCTTGATCGGTTGGTCGGGAACCTTTGCAATAGAAGATGAATCTATCCCGCCTGAAGTGAGAGCTGTTGTTGGTAGCAATGGACTACCTACGAGGTGATCCGCCGGATTCGAGATACCTTTTTGTCCGGCGATGTAGCCTTCGCCAAAATTCCAGCCCCTTTCGGATGCATACTGACCGAGCGTTCGATACTCTTTCAAACGATTAATGAATGAGAGAATACGACCACCGCCGAGTAGGTTTGCACGCCAGACGTCGCTATTACCGAATGTAGGTGAGGGGTTCAGCCAATGTAGATCATAGTAATCTATATCAAAATCTTGTTCGCCATTAATCCTCCCATTGCGGCGGAAAACTGCATGAAGCAGCTTCGAGGAGGAATCTGGTTTTTCCGAGGACACGACCACGATAACAACTTTGGGATCGGCGTGGCCTTTTTTGAATAGGCCCCGCACCGATATGAAATCCAGTACCTCTCGAACGTTCCATTGTCTGAAGAAGTTTTCACGAAATGACCCTGCGTGCTGATTGTAAAGAAAACCTGCTGGTTGAACCATGCAAAGAACACCGCCATTGGCCACCAGCATCATTGCCTCATGCAGAAAGAGATAGGCCAACTGCTTGTCGGCAAGTTGGCCGTGGTTCTTAGTGTATTTATCATAGCTTCTCTGGGATGCGGGAGTAGTCAATCGAGACTGAAAAGGAGGATTACCGACAACAACACCGATACGCTTATCAACGAGGGAACGTTCTTTAGCTTCGAAGAAGCAGCTATGGTGAAGCGAGTCGTTAGCGAGTTTAGGGAACAAATTCACGCTCGCGCGAATTTCTTCTGGCTCAAGCGCATCACACAGAGCAAGGCAAAGGCTGAATGCTGCAAGTTCGACTGCGGCCTCCTCAAGGTCAATCCCATGGACCCGCTCTAGGAGTTCTTGCAATTCATCGATGCTTGGTTTTGCCCAGCGGTTCTTGCTACGCCAATGAAGCACAAGTCGCTTATACGCCTCCACCAAGAACACTCCGGAACCACAAGCCGGATCCAAAATAACCTCGTTGTTAGCGACGAGATTATCCAAGCTCTCCCAAGGGAGGGCTTCTTCGAGCATTAAACGCACTAACTTCGGTGGCGTATAGACCGAAGTATCTGAATCTCTGACAAAGAGTTGGTAAATTTGACTGAGCAACTCAACTGGCAAATCCTTGAACGAATAAAGTCGCCAAAAGACCATCTGGCCACTGGGCTCCTCATAGCCTTCCACGAGACGCGCGAAACGCTCAAGTTGCTGGCTAGTCCTTAAAGTGGCTCTCTCTTCCGCCGTTAGAGAGAAAACATTTCCGTTGAAACGATCCTCAAGCGCTCGCAGCATAGCTATAAGTGCTTCACCATTTCGTAACACGTGGAAGAATCGGTTCGCGCCTGACAAGAAGCTATTAAAAAAATTTGGCTTGAGAACTCCTCGCTCTTCTAAATAAGCTATCAATAAAGATAGGATCAGCAATCGTCGGCGGAGTTGTTTGGTGAGTACACGCTTTTCAGTAAGTTCTGCATGGAGGTTGCGAACGACTTCGATCAAATTTCGATGTGCCGCTCTTTGAGCCGAAAGCATTAACCTGCAGGCATCCGGATCATCCCAAAGAGTACCATTGCGGATCTGCTTAGCATCCCACCAAGCATCGAGTTCAGCGATTCTGGCCCCGATCTCTAAGATCCTGAAAGGTTTGCAGACCTGCACACCATTTCCTGAAATAAAATCTGGATCATGCGCACAGCGAAAGAGTTGCATCTGGCCTGGAACTTTTCGATACAGTAAGGGCACGCCCCCCCAACTCCAGAGACGTTTATGAAGTTCGGCGAATTTATCGTCATCGGCTCCATCCTTTGACACATAGACAAACGCCTGAGGGATCGGAGCACGGCCGTTGCGCCCTGCCTCGAAGAAAACTGAGTGTGCATTGTAAGTGAGCGCTTTCTCAATCGTCGCCACCTCTTCCGGCGGGCGACCTAGAGGATCGTAGTTTTCGACGCGGACCAAACCATCAATGACACATGCAGCGTCATCTCGGTCGAACTCGGTGAACCACCCAGTCTGGGTATCCGCGTCGAAAAGTTCTGCGCTCATATGGGTGACACCTTGGATTGCTGCCCACTAAGGGCCAGCGCGCGACTGTCATACTGCCTGGGGATTGAGAAACCGAAGATGGTCATTATCCACGCTGCTTATTTGAAGGAGCGAAGTCTTCTTTGATGAGATCGATCATGGTGATCCCTGACTCACCGCGTAGCCCTTGAGTTCTT
>CAXXHI010000007.1:0-28695 GCA_963692865.2 bacterium
GTAACAATAATTAGCGGCGGGCAGATTTTGCGCGAGGCGCTTGAAACATGCGCAGCTTCCGGAGGCCGAAAAAGGCGTGAACGCGCCGCTACCGCCCCCGACCATGAACCGGCAAGTCCGCAGTATTTCGGATTGCTTGAAAACAACCGTTTTGTGAAGGCCCGTATATCAAGAGGAAAGGAGGTTCATCGGAGAAAGCCGGAAATTCACGGAAAATCCCTTTTTCTATGTTTTCAGGAGGATTCACTCAATGACGTGGAGAAATAAACCAATTCACAAGTTTTACGCTTTCGCGCTGGCGGCGGTCTTCGCCGTGGCGCTGGCGGGTTGCGGCGGCGGCGGCGGGAAAACCGCCGATCCGGACCCGACGCCGCAAGAAGATTGCGTAGCGGGCGGGGGCCGTTGGAACGCGAATGACACCTGCACGTCCGCAGCCGACCTTCTCAAGGAAAAGCAGGCGGCGCAACGCACGGCTATCAGCAACGCCATTACGACGGCGCAAACCGCAGTGGCCGGACTGACTGACGATGCTTCGGATACGGCTATCAATTCCGCCGATAGCGCGGTTGCTGCGGCAAAGAAGGCTATCGCGGACGCCGCCGACATTCCCGCCGAAGAAAAAGCCGCCTTCAATACGGCGGTTTCGACAATCGAAGGCAGTCTCACTACCAAGAAAGCGAGCATCGCGGATGCGCGGGACGACGCCGACAAAGCAATGAAGGCGGCCATGACGAAGATGGGCAAGGCGATGCACGCGGCGCTGGGGCCGCCCGCCGCCGACAACACAACCGTGCTGGACAACGCCACAGTTTCCCTGTCGTCGACAGGCCTCACAGTTGATGCCGCTGAAGGCGCGGGAGCACTCACCACAAACCCAGAGTCCGTAACGCTCAAGGCCGGTGATTCCGCCGGTTCGCTGAGTGGTTGGAAGGGTATGGACTATGCCCTCACAACGGGAACCGGCGCCTCGAAAATCACCAACGAAGCGAGGGTGTTTACCAACAAAAGCGCGGCGAAAACGCAAGAGTTCACCAAGAAATATACGGATTTGACTGCTGGTTACTTGACCACTATTACCGCGTCGCTGGTCGGGGGTTCCACCTTCACACATTCGGGAACCCAGAATCACGCCCATAACGCCACTGGTGAGGCGGCGTTCGAAGTAAGAGGCACTTATGACGGCGCGCCGGGGCAGTTTAAGTGCACGGGAACCTGCACCTCGACGAATGACGGCAAGGGCAGCCCGAGCGCATTGGGTGGAACCTGGAGTTTCAAGCCCGACGTTGGCGCGATGGTATCCGTTCCCGATGCCCACTACCTGTATTTCGGCTGGTGGGTGAGAAACGACAAGGACGGCGCGCCCACGGCGGCCAGCGCGTTCACGGGTAGATTTGGAACCGATCCCGGCGATAGCACTGATAGCCTCGACCCGGCCGGGGATGGAACTGGTATAACCGGCTCGGCGACTTATACCGGCAACGCCGCAGGAATTTTCGCCATGAGCAACCCGCTTGACGGCACGGGCGACGGCGGAGACTTCACGGCGGACGCCACGCTGGAGGCCACGTTCGGAAGTGGCGCAACGGCAGGCATGACCGGCACGATTGACAATTTCCGGCTGAACGGCGGCTCCGGTGATCCGGGCTGGAGCGTGAAGCTGAATCGCGCTACTTGGGGTAGCAGCGGCGCGATCACCGCCCCCACTTCCGACCCCACGGTTTGGTCGATCAACGGCAATGAGGCGGATGCGTCCGGCACTTGGTCGGGCCAGATGTATGACGAAAAGCCCGGAACTACGAACGGCGGAGACGGGAGCAATATCCCGACCACGGTAACCGGCACGTTCTCCTCCGAATTTAGCACCATAGGCCGCATGGTCGGCGCTTTCGGCGCGGACAAGCAGTAGCAGCGAAAAGCAAGACGCCTCAGGCTACCGGGGCTTTACCGCCCCGGGGGCCGAAGGCGAGTTGTGAAGGATAGCGAAAAAGGGGGTTGCCCGTTGGTTGCTTCCCTCGTGATAAGCAAACTGTACCGCTCCCTGCTTATGAGTTTGAGTCCTCCGAGGAGGGAGCGGGAACAACCGGGCAGCCCCCGTTCGCGCTTCATGCGGACAGGCCGACGCGCCGGACGCGAACAAGGCGGGCGCCGGCTCCGAAAACGGCGAGACCCGGGACCCCCTGACGGACGACCCGGCGGCGAGGCGGCCGCCGCGGCGGGGCGAAACGCGCCGTTTAAGGACGCGAGGGCGGCGCTCGCCGCCCCGGAAGACGCGGCGAGCGGCGGCGGGAGGCCATGACCCGCTTCACGCAACCAGGCGGCGCATCGGTTCGGCCCGGACCGGCTTCGCCTCGGGGGTTGCGCCGCGCAATTCCCGCCTTCAGCCGGCCGTCGAGGGGCGCCCCGGCCCTTTTGCTTCGCAGAACCCCCGACCCCTTCAAGCGGTTGTTGAAAACCCCTCCTTGCCCGGATTGACGATCAAAACCGTCGAACCCTCCCCGTAGGGGCCGCATACCATGCGGCCCTGTTTTTTCGCCGCCCGGCAACGGGCCGCATACTATGCGGCCCCTACAGTCGTCATTCAAAATGGTATTGCAGGCCGGACATATATGTCTGGCGTACCATGCGGCCCTGATTTTTTTGCCCTTCCGGCAACGGGCCGCATGATATGCGGCCCCTACAGTCGTGAATCGAGGGGCGCGCAGGAACCGCGCACGGGGCCGCCGAACCTCCCCCGCCGGTCGGTCAGGACCCCGCCGCAGGTCGGACATATATGTCCGACATATCATGCGGCCCTGTTTTTTCGCCGCCCGGACGCGGGCCGCATACTATGCGGCCCCTGCAGTCGTCATTCAAAATGGTATTGCAGGCCGGACATATATGTCCGACATACCATGCGACCCTGATTTTTCGCCGCCCGGACGCGGGCCGCATGGTATGCGGCCCCTGCGGGAAGCAACCCTCGAGGGGCTGTTGGAAAAGTCCCTCGATGCGGGAAAACCACCGTCATTCCGGCCTTGAGCCGGAATCCATTTTATGATTTTCGCTTTCGTTTTCGCATTTGATTCCGACTCGCTGGTGGGAGCGCCGCGCCCGGATCCGGAACGGATGAGGCGGATATATATGGGGCGTCCGTATCTTCCCCGTCCGGGAGCGAGGACGTCCGGTCGAAGGGCCAAAGACAAAGGCGAAAATGGATTCCGGCTCAAGGCCGGAATGACGATCAAAACCGTCGAACCCTCCCCGCAGGCCGGACATATATGTCCGGCATACCATGCGGCCCTGATTTTTCGCCGCGTCCGGACGCGGGCCGCATGATATGCGGCCCCTACAGTCGTCAATCGAGGGGCGCGCAGGAACCGCGCACGGGGCCGCCGAACCTCCCCCGCCGGTCGGTCAGGACCCCGCCGCAGGCCGGACATATATGTCCGACATACCATGCGGCCCTGTTTTTTCGCCCTTCCGGCAACGGGCGGCATGATATGCGGCCCCTGCGGTCGTCAATCGAGGGGCGCGCAGGAACCGCGCACGGGGCCGGGTTTTTCAACAACCCCTGGAGGGTCAGCCCTTCACCGCGCCGGCCGTCATGCCGGCGATGATCTGCCGCGCCGAGAAGAAGGTGAATATGAGCGGCGGAACCACGATGAGCGTGCCCATCGCCATGATGCGCCCCCACTCGGGGCCCGCGTCCGTGAGGAACAGGCTGGTGGCGACCGGCGCGCGCATTTCCCCGCAACTGCGATGGCGTCAGAAGGGAAGAGCGCGCGTATGATGGCGGCGCCGGGCGGTTCGTTCGAGGGATGGGGAATTCCTGAAAAATTGGATAAAATTGTATAAATTCAGGGGGTTTTTCGATGAATAGACGGCAAATTGTTTTGGGGGATACGGCGCCGCGGAATCCGGGCGCAGGGGGATTGTGGCGCGATCCGCCTCCCGCGCGATGACGGCAAATGCGCGGAATTGCGGGGAATTGCGCCCCCGCCCGGGGCGCGCGCCCGGCGCGTCGAGAGGGCGTTCTCCCGGTCATGAACGCCGCGAGCGGCTCTCATCCCGCGCGCCGCGCCTGGGGGCGTTACGCCGTAAGGAATTGATATCGCTTACCTTCCCCGGAATTCAGCGGCCCTTTTCTCGAGGAACGCGGAGGCGCCCTCGACCTTGTCCTCGGTCGTCATGAGACAGGCCTGGCCGAGCCGCTCGGCCACCATGCCGGCTTCGGGGCCGAACTTGAGGCCGGTGTTGATGGCGATCTTGGCGACCCGCACCGCCAGGGGGCCCTTGCTCATCATCTTTTTCGCGCACTCGCGCGCGGCTTCCATCAATTCCCCGGCCGGGACGACCCGGTTCACCAGCCCGATGCGGCGCGCCTCTTGCGCGTCGATAATGTCGCCCGTCAGGATGAGTTCCTTCGCCCTCCCGACGCCGACCAGGGAGGCGAGCCTCTGGGTGCCGCCCGCGCCGGGCATGATGCCGAGGTTGACTTCGGGTTGGCCGAACCTGGCGGTTTCGCTCGCGATGCGGACGTCGCAAGCCATTGAAAGCTCACAGCCTCCGCCGAGGGCGAAGCCGTTGACCGCGGCGATGACGGGCTTCTCGACAACTTCGAGGCGCATGAGGGCGCGCTGCGAGGGGGCGGCCAGCCCGTCGATGAGGCTCCGCTCCTTGATCTGGGCGATGTCGGAACCCGCGGCGAAGCATTTATCGCCCGCGCCCGTGAAGATGATGACGTGGACCTCATCGTCGGCTTCGAGTTCTTCCACCACGATTCCCACCTCGCGCCAGGTCCGGGGGTCGAGCGCGTTTCGCTTCTCGGGGCGGTTGATGGTGATGAGGGCGATTCCTTCCGATTTTTCGATCAAGAGGTTCTCGTACGTCATTTCGTCGAACTCCTTTCGCGTTGCGTATACGGGGTTCTCCATTGCGAGGAGAAGTATGGAAACTCTGATTCGGCGAGAAGATAGCTCATGGGACGGCGTTCGTCATCCGGTGATGCGACGGGAGGGATGATTGTAAAGAATTTCAGAAAATTTCCCGCGCCGGATTCTTTCCGTTCTACATGACAGGCGGATAAGTGAAAAAGAATCAGCAAGCTGAGTGAAAAGAATTCATTGTTAGCAGCCGGACGACCTGAGTGCTAATGGCGCTTGACAAACATTCACATTTTCCATATACAGACTCGCGCAGAAACATAGGGCCTCGTCTTCGGATAGCGCTTTCCCCCGAAGACGGCCCCGCAGTTCCAAATATTTGTTTCCAATCGCAGCAATTGCAATCCACAAGGAGGAAGTGATGGCAAAGGTCAAAACCAGGATACAGCCTCTTCAGGACCGCATTTTGGTGAAACGCCTGGATGCGGAAGAGGAGCAGATCGGCGGGATCATCATCCCTGATTCCGCGAAAGAGAAGCCCCAGGAAGGGGAAGTGATCGCCGTAGGCCCCGGCAAGGTGACGGATGACGGGAAGAGGCAGGCGCCCGAGGTGGGCGAGGGCGACAAAATTCTTTTCGCCAAGTATGCGGGCACGGAAGTCAAGTCCGACGGCGAAGAATATCTGATCATGCGCGAAGACGACGTGCTGGCGGTCATCAACTAGCCGGTTGTCCCCAAAATAAGGAGCATTACGAAAATGGCGAAAATCATCATCTTTGACGAAGAAGCCCGCTCGAAAATCAAGCGTGGCGTGGATCAGCTGGCCGATGCCGTGAAGGTGACGCTCGGACCCCGCGGGCGCAACGTTTTGCTCGACAAGAAGTTCGGCTCTCCTACCTCCACGAAGGACGGCGTGACGGTGGCCAAGGAAATAGAACTTGAAGATCAGTTCGAGAACATGGGCGCCCAGGTCGTCAACGAGGTGGCGAGCAAGACCTCGGACGTGGCCGGAGACGGCACCACGACGGCGACCGTGCTGGCGCAGTCCCTGTTCAAGGAAGGCCTGCGCAACGTGACGGCCGGCGCCAACCCGATTGACCTGAAACGCGGAATCGACGCCGGCGTAGAGCAGATCGTCGGGCAGTTGCAGAAACTCTCCAAGCCCGTTCGCGACAAGAAAGAGATTGCGCAGGTCGGCACCATCTCGGCCAACAACGACCCCACCATCGGGGATCTCATCGCCGAAGCGATGGACAAAGTCGGCAAGGACGGCGTCATCACCGTCGAGGAAGCCAAATCCATGGAGACTTCGCTCGACATCGTCGAGGGCATGCAGTTCGACAGGGGATACCTGAGCCCTTACTTCGTGACGAATCCGGACCGCATGGAAGCCGTTCTGGAAGACCCGTACATCCTCTTCCATGAGAAGAAAATCTCCAACATGCGGGACCTTCTGCCGCTGCTCGAGAAAATCGCCAAAATGGGCCGCCCGCTCCTCATCGTCGCCGAGGACATCGAAGGCGAGGCGCTCGCGACGCTGGTGGTGAACAAGCTGCGCGGCACGCTCAACTGCTCGGCCGTCAAGGCGCCGGGATTCGGGGATCGCCGCAAGGCCATGCTCGAGGACATGGCGATTCTGACCGGCGGAAAGATGTTGAGCGAGGATTTGGGAATCAAGCTCGAGAACGTATCCGTGGACGACCTCGGACAGGCGAAGCGCGTGACCATCGACAAGGACAACAGCACCATCGTCGAAGGCAAAGGCAAGGCCAAGGATATCGAAGGCCGCGTCAAGCAGATTCGCAACCAGATCGAAGAGACGACGAGCGACTACGACCGCGAGAAACTCCAAGAGCGTCTGGCGAAGCTGGTCGGCGGCGTTGCCGTGATTAACGTAGGCGCCGCCACGGAAGCCGAGATGAAAGAGAAGAAGGCGCGCGTCGAAGACGCCCTGAACGCGACTCGCGCGGCCGTGGAAGAGGGCGTCGTGGCCGGCGGCGGCGTCGCTCTGGTCCGCGCCCAGAAGTCTCTGGGCGACGTCGAGGTGGCGGGGGATCAGCTGGTCGGCATCGACATCCTGTCCCGCACGCTGGAAGCCCCGATGCGCGAGATTGCGAACAATGCGGGCGTGGAAGGCTCTCTGGTCGTGCAGCACGTGAAAGGCCAGAGAGGAAACAACGGCTATAACGCGGCGTCGGGCGATTATGAAGATTTGGTCAAGGCCGGCATCATCGACCCGACCAAGGTGGTTCGCTCCGCCCTCCAGAACGCCGCTTCCGTGGCCGGTTTGATGCTCACGACGGAGTGCGTCATCAGCGACAAGCCCGAAGAAAATGCGGCCGCCGGGATGCCTCCGGGCGGAATGCCTCCGGGCGGCATGGGCGGCATGATGTAAGCATTTGCCTGGTGCTCAAGGGGGCCTCTCCGAGGCCCCCTTTTTTTGTGAAGATTCTCAAATGGATGTCTTGAAGAGGAGCAACTCGTCTCATAAGATGAAGCGTGGGGAGTGTTCGACGACTCGTTCCGACGATTCGCCTTCCGGCGCGTATTCAGCCGGTGGCGGAGATCGAATGGAGGGGAGCATATGAGGAAAAATGAGTCGAAAAGGCTCCCTCTCATCCTCTTCCTGATATCGTTATCGCTGCACCTGTTCGTCTTCGCGGCTTCGAGCCATGAATACGTTTGGAGAAAATCGGCCCGGACGAATCGACCCATCAAGTTTCAGTTGGTATCCGTCGAAAAACCCGAGCAAAAACTTCTCCCGAACCCCCGAAGCCGGTTTTTATCCAATGCCAACCGAAAAGAAAGTGGCTCCGGCAAACCCGGCAAGACCCCGCGCCTAAAGCGCGAATCTAAAGACCAGATTCCATCTCGTAGAGGTAGGCTCGGCCCTGAGATTGCGCCTTTAGCGCCGGTTCCAAAACCGAAGGGCCAAGTTCCAGCCCTCCCGCCGGCGAGTCCAAAACCCCCGTCAGCCGTAACGCCAAAACCTGAGCTTAGAAAGGCGGAAAAATCGAAGGAAAGGAAATCTCCCGCAACTTCGGAGATAACGGAAACGCCCCGGCCGACGGAGACGGCGAGCCTGGCGCCGGCGCCAAAGCCTTCGGTCAGGGCCCCGTCGCCCGCGATTCCCCAAAAGGCGCAACCGAAGGCAAAGCCGCCGGCGGATAAAAAGCCGGAGAGAGAAGAAATAGAGGCCGAAGCGATTCCGAAGATAAAGCGCAAGCCCAAACCGGTGGTCAGGAAGAAAACGGAAAAAGTGGTCGTAAAGAAAAAGCCCCGAGAGAAGAACAGGAAAGCCGAGGCGAAGAAAAAGACGAAGGAGAGGGTTGAACTGGCCGCGTTGAAACCGGTTTCTCGACCCGTCCGACCGCGCCGTCCAGTTCCGAAACAGCCACAACCGAAAGACCCTTTGGCGCTGTTTCGAGTGAAGCCCCGGCCCGAAAGTAAACCCGAGCGCCCCAACTTCGGGCTCTCGGACGAGGCGGCGGACAGAATCGCGAAAAGAAGTTTGCCGGATGAAGATCTGAAAAAAGAAGAAGGCGATGCCATTTCGCTCGACACGCGCGATTTTCGGTACGCCTCTTATTTCGCCCATATCAAGAGGCGAATCCAGAACGCCTGGATTTGGCCTGTGGAGGCGCAGAAAAACAGGGGCGAACTGCTGTTGCGCTTTAAGCTGAGAAAAAACGGAACTTTGGAGGAAGTGCGTCTGATCAGGTCCGCAGGGGTTCGAATTCTCGATGATCTGGCGATGGCCGCCGTCACCAAGGCGGCGCCGTTCGAGCCGTTTCCGGCAGGTCTTGAACGCAAGCCGATTACCGCCACTTTCGTGTATGAGTGAGCCGGGGGCATCGTTTCCGAATTTTGGGGCGATCTGTTTGGTTGACACCCGCAAGTGCTGATTTTAGGATGATTTTTTCTGCGATTCACTGCGAATCAGAGGACTGCCCTTTGCCCGAATCATCGCCGCGGTTGAGCAAACAGATCGAAGATTATTTGAAGAACATCTTCAAGCTTCAACAGGAATCGTCTCCCGTGGCGACGAGCGCGATTGCGGAGTGCATGGAAATCTCGGCGGCGTCGGTGACGAGCATGGTCAAGAAGCTCGATCACCAGGGACTGCTCACATATACGCCGTATAAGGGGGTCGTCTTAAGCTCAAGGGGAGAGAAGGTCGCCCTGGAGATTATCAGGCACCACCGGTTGCTCGAATTGTATCTCAACCAAAAGATGGGAATCGAGTGGGACAAGGTGGATGTCGAGGCCGAGGAATTGGAGCACGTCTTGAGCGAGGAGCTGGAAGCCGTTTTGGACAAGGAACTCGGCTACCCCACCCTGGATCCCCACGGGGATCCGATTCCCGCAAAAGACGGCACCATGGTTGACACGAAGGAAATTGGCCTCCTCTCGCTCGAGGCGGGGCGGGCCACGAAGATCACCCGCGTATTGCAGGACGATCCGAACATATTGCGCTACCTGGGCGAGCTTGGCTTTTTCCCCGAAATGCCCATCGAGGTCATCGAGCAATCGCCTCTCGCCGGCACGGTAACGCTGCTCGTAAACGGAACCAGACATACCTTGGGCCGCGATATCGCCTCTCGAATTTTCGCGCTGAATGAATAAAACCATCATCGCTGCGTTCTTGACGCAATTTCATTAGGAGAAGACATGCCCGCCAGGAAAAGGACCACCAGGAAAAAGACCGCCAAACAGGATTTCGACCACCGCTTCCGCGCCACCTACGACAAGGACGTCGAGTGGCAGGAAGACGTGAGCAACGAACTGCTGACCCTGCCGCCGGGGGTGAAGGTGAAGATTTTCGCCCATGATCCGGTGATGAAGCGGATCGACATGAAGGTGAAGTTCCCGAAAGGCTACGTGGAGCCTCGTCACACGCACAAGAGCTGGCATTCCATTCTGGTGACCCGGGGCAGGATGTGCGTGGCGGGCAAGGATTTGAGGCCGGGCGATTACGTTTTCGGATGGGACTTGCCGCACGGCCCGTATGAATATCCCGACGGCTGCGAGGTTTTCGTCGTCTTCATGGGCGAGGGCACGCAGCACGTCTGGGAGGAAGAAAAGCACCTCAAGCACAAACTGAAATGGGAGGCGAGGTCGGCCGCGGGCAAAAAAGCCGTAGCCAAAGGCGACACGGCGAGGAAGGAAGCCTTGGCCGAAAAAAGAGCCACCGCGAGGTCCGCGGCGAAGAGAAAGACGCGCCGCTCGGGATGAGACGATGACGCCGCAGCGAATCGCCGTCATCGGCGCCGGCGCCTGGGGGACGGCGTTGGCGGATTTGTTCTCCGGTACCGGCCACGAGGTGATGCTCTGGGTTTTCGAGGCCGACCTTTGCGCCCGCATGGCGTCGGATCGCGAGAACGACTTGTATCTGCCCGGCGTCGCCCTGCACGAGAATTTGCGCTTCACCTCCGATCTGGCCGAAGCCGCCTCGGCGGGCCAGGACGTTCTCGTGAGCGTGATGCCGAGCCATGTCGTCCGGGCGGTGTGGACGAAGCTCGCGCCCTCGGTTCACGAGGAAACGCTCATCGCGAGCGCCACGAAGGGCGTGGAGGAGAAGACCCTCCTCCTGCCCACCCGGATTATCTCCGAATGCATCGGCGAGGCGGGGGGCGCTGAGCGCGCCCTCGCCTGCTTCTCGGGACCGACGTTCGCCCGCGAGCTCGCGGAGAGAAAACCCACGGCCATCACGGCGGCGTCGGACGATTCCGGGGCGGCGAAGGCGATTCAGGAGGCGCTCTCGGCGCCTGGTTTCAGGATATACACGGGCGCCGACCCGGTCGGCGTCCAGCTCGGCGGGGCGCTCAAGAACGTCATCGCCCTGGCGGCGGGTATCGCCGACGGCATGGAGCTCGGCTACAACGCGCGGGCGGCGCTCATCGTGCGCGGTCTGGCGGAAATCGCTCGACTCGGCGCCGCGATGGGCGGCCGGGCGGAGACGTTCGCGGGCCTGGCCGGAATGGGCGATCTGGTGCTGACGTGCACGGGCGACCTGAGCCGGAACAGGACGGTGGGCGTGCGGTTGGGCAGGGGAGAGCCTCTCCGGAAGATACTCGAATCCATGACGGCGGTGGCCGAGGGCGTATCCACGGCGCCGGCGGCGGTGGGGCTCGCGGATGAGCACGGCGTGGAGATGCCCATATGCCGCGAGGTGCACGCCGTGTTGTTCGAGGGACGCAATCCCGAAGACGCCGTGCGCGACCTCATGGCGCGTCCGCTCAAGGCCGAACTTCCCTAGGGGGTCAAACGCGAGTGAGGAGCGAGCGTTTGCAGACCGAGGAGAAGGGGTGCCAGCGTGATGCGATGCGAGAGGAAATGCGGGCGGTTGCGGGGAAATGCGCAGTCGGCGAAAAACTTTTTTTGCCGCCGTATCTGAGTGCCGGACGCTAAGATTTATATGACAACCCTTTTGATTACAACCACTTGCAAGAGATAAAATTTTCAGGAATTTATCCAAAAACCCCGTGAATTTATACAAATTTATACAAAATATCATTATTTTTATTATCAATCGTTTCCCTGAACCCACCGGCGTCGCCCCTCCGGCTGCGGCGGTCAAACCTTGGCAAAGAGCAAGAATCCATTCCAACCGAAGAAGCAGGAATTGACAGCCCGATGACGGGAGATTTCCGGGCCAAGTAAAAAGATTTGCCGTTTTCACTCCCGCCGCACCACTGAATCCCATGAGAAACCTCCGCTCTTTCCGTTCAATTCCAGACGATACGGGAAACCGCTTTCCCGCGCCGCGCGCACGATACCGCAGGGCGGGATTTCGGGGGGAAGAGGAATTGCGGGGAAATGCGTGGGTAAAGTCGATTGAGAAAAGAAATGTGGGGTATACACTGCAACAACTTATACAAATTTCATAGTCTGGAAGAAATACGAGGCTCATAATCGAGTTGGGGCGCTTCCCCGGGTTGCTTCGGCAAGTCTTCGTTGAACAAAGGCGAATTCGAGTCCCATTCAATACGGGGCGTTACGTTACGCGCGGCCAGGATGGGCGCCGAAAAGACAAAACGCTCGTCATACCGTCGGTAAATCGTCTCGAAGAATCGTTCGAAGCGTAAAGGGCTTTTCATTGGCGGGAAGGCGTCGAGCAGCTTCCCGGTGTTCGGGCCGCTCGTTTCCACCAAAGCGAGGCCGACCGCTTCGTATTTGCTGATCGTATCGCGCAAGTCGGCGCGCCCCTCCAGTTGCCTGAATGCTTCGTGGTAGCGGACGATTCCGTCCACCGGGTTTCCGTCTTGCCGGAGCGCAACGTCGTTATCGGCGAGTGGAGAAACGCTCCCGGCGCGATGCGCCCGAAGCACCGAGAAGTATCCGATCACGAGCGCGGCGTAGGTCATGTGCAGGTTCGTGCACTCACCAACCGCTTCCTCCATTCGGTTGGTGAGATTGCGAAACGCTTTCCCCGTGGTTTTACAGGAGACCCCAATGACGGGGCCGATGCCGGGTTTTTCCACGACTACGTCTACGCCTTTGGTCCTCAGACCGCCTAATACAACCGCCTCGCTACCGCTTGCCGCATTCAAGTCGAAGCGCAAGAGCTGGCTCGCGCCCTTCTTGACGGCTTTGAACGGCGGATGGGGCTTTATTTCATCGGGATGAAACCCGCCTTCGACGACCAGACGGCAGGCGATATACCAATGGAGCGGCTTTACGATATTCTGGCTTTGCGGCTTCTCTTCGGATGTGGCGAGGTGACGGAAGGTCTCTTTGGCCCCGAGCCAGTGGCAGACTTGCCAATCCTTCTTCGTGAACTCTTCAAGCCGCTTCATAGTGCCTCCAGGCCTGAAGCGCGGCGATGCCGTCTTGCACAACCCTCTTTACATCCTCTGAAAGCGCCGTTTCGGATGGAGTCAGGATATTGCCCGCCTCCCGGGGTTCCAGCTTCAACATGCCTCCGCCTAAAGGATGACCTTCGATTTCGCAGCTGAACTGGAATACGCCCGAGCGAAGCGCCGCCTGGATACGCGGCAGCATCGCCTTGTCCTTGAGCATGACTGCATGTAGCGAATTCGTGCACGCGCAGCGCGCCGCATTCCGCACGAAGGAGACCCGGCGGCCGGACATGTAGCTGAGGAAGAAATCGGGAATCCTGACGTGTGGGACCACGTACCAGGGATTGCGCGTTCGGCATTTGTATGCACCGGCGGCTTGCGCGGCTTGCGAACCGCGCAGGTATGCCTGCACTGATTTGGGGAGCCTCTGTTCTTTTCTCAGGCGCAAAAGCAGCGTTTTCTGATCCTCCCGGAGCCAGCGGCTGACCGTGGATGGATTGACCTGCACGGGCGGCAGGGAGCGCGCGTTTCGCACCGTCGTTTGCAGACAGTCGTTCGGGATACGAAGTTTCTCGACCTCGGACGGACTCAGGTGGAAAAAGTCGTTTGCGCCCGAGACGTAGCCGATGTTGACTTGCGCAAACTCGCGAAATCGCAGGCTGTTCTCGTCCGAAGCGAGTCGTTCGTAGAGTTCCCGGGCCGCGGCGGGCAACAGAAAGGGCCGCAGGCGCTTGCTCCATGAGTCCTGCCAAGTTTCCACATCTATGCGCGTTGTTCCGGTTGGCGGCTTTTCATGGAAAGTAAATTTCTCCAGAGCATTCAGTTTGATATGGGTGGTAGACCCGCCTTTGCCGTCTGCGTAGAGCAGCCAGCAGTCTTCCGATAATTCTGGGAAAAGTTTTTTTCTAACCGCGACGATTTGCAGGTGGTCAAAGCGTTCCGTCAGATATTCGATGAGCGGAGCGCTATACGGCGCATGTCCGATTTCCGCCGGAACAACGAAGGCCATGCGTCCGCCTTGATGCAGGAGGTGGGCCGTTACAACCAGGAAAAGCGGCCAGGAAGAGGTGAGTTTTGAGAAAGTGGCCCCAAGTTCGGCGCAAAGGGCGATGGCCCTTTGACGTTGAGCGCCTTTGAATCGCTGATAACGGATGAAGGGGGGATTCCCGGCGGCGCATTCGAAACGCTCTTCGGTGCTGCCCGCCCATGCGAAAAAATCACCCTCGTGAACCATCGCATGAGGCGCGCGACGGATGGCGGCGGGAGTGGCGAACGGGTCCAGTTCGATACCGACGCTATTTGGATGGCCGGCGATGAAACGTCCATCCCCGCAAGATGGATCCAGAAGGCGATCATCCGGTTTCCTGACGGCCCAACCAAGCAGACTGCGCACTACTGGGTCGGGGGTATAGTAAGCTCCCTTCTCTTTTGCGCCGTTGCTGGAAAGATATCCACTATACCCGTTGTTACCCGTGCCCATATAACCATTCCCTTCCGCTTCGTTTATTTCACCAGCTAACGACTGCGGCATCCGTCAAGTAGAGCAAATGCTCCTGATAGAGGCCATACTTCATTGTTTCCGCCTTCGGCTCGCGTTCTTGACTATCCGCCTGCTGTTGATCGACCTCTGCATCTCGTGTCCTCTCGACCGGTTCGCTTCCGTCGATTCATTGGTGGACTCGATAGACGTTGTTTCGTCGCGTTTCATTACGCTTCGGGGTCTCGTTCGGGCGTGGAATGAATCTGTATATCCATTCTAATGGGCGTTCGTCTTTCCGTCAACAGCTTTCGTCAAATTATCGCTTCCGTCCCTCCCACACTTCCGAAGTCCGTCCACCCGGGTCCCTTGAAAAAGGGGTACGCACTCAACAGCAACAACCCCTCACACCTCAATCTCCAGCAAATCCCGTCCCAATATGACTTCGCCGCCGAAATCCCGCCGGACGTCCTCTTCGATCGCGCGCATGAGGCTTTCCGGCTTCTGGCGGAAGTGGGTGAGGACGAGTTTCTTGACGCCCGCGCTCGCGGCGATCTTTCCCGCCTGTGCGGAGGAGGGGAACAGGTAGCGCGTCAGGCGCTCGGTGTGCGCGTCGACGACCTCCGCCTGGGCCAGATAACAGCACAGCACGAGGGCGTCCGCCCCCCGCGCCAGGCGTTGAAGCCCTGCGCAGGGGATCGTATCGCCGCTGATGGCGACGCTCTTCCCCGCAGCCTCAAGTCTATAGCCAAGCGTCACCCAGTCGAAATCGGGGATTCCCAATCCCTGGCCGTGCTCGACGAACTCCGCATACACCTTCCAGCTCCCGCCCTCACAGACGAGGCCCGCGCCGGTTTCTTCGACTTTCACCGGCTTCCAGCCCCCGACGGCGGGCTCTCCCTCGGCCCGGAAGCGGATGTCCTTCGCGTAGACCCGATCGATGAGGGCGGTTACGATCTCCGCCGTTCCCGCCGGCCCGTATACGCGCAAGGCGCCCGGACGCCCCTGTAGCCAGGTGCTCAGGATCACGTCGCCCAGATCGCTGATGTGATCGAAGTGATGATGCGTGATGAAGACGGGATTCAGCTTCTCGAGGGGCGCGCCCGCGCGGACGAGTTGGGTCACCGCCCCGCGGCCGCAGTCGAAGAGCAGCCACTCATCGCCCACGTTGACCACGAGAGAGGAACCCTGGCGCGCCGGGTCCGGCCGGGGGCCGCCCGTGCCGAGCAGGGTGATCTTCATTCTTCCTCCTCCGGCGGGAAGTGCGGGGCGCTCTTGCCGCGCATGAAGAACGGATAAAGCAGAAGGATCGCCGAGGCGATCCACGCGAGCAGGGCGAGCGGGTGCGCGATGAAGGTTTCATAGCTCCCCCGCGAGATGACGAGCGACTGGCGCACCTTTTCTTCAAAGAGCCTGCCCAGGACGAACGCGAGCACGAGCGGCGCGCCCGGATAGTTCAGCTTGCGCATCATGTAGCCCAGCAGCCCGAAGACGGCCATGAGCAGGACGTCCACCGGGTTGTTGCTCACGCTGTAGGCGCCGATTCCGCAGAAGAGAAGTATCATGGGCCAGAGGTAGCGGTAGGGCACGGTGAGCAGGCGGGCCCACATGCCCACCAGCGGCAGGTTAAGCAGGAGGAGCAACGCGTTTCCGGTGTACATGCTCGTCACCACACCCCAGAAGATGGCGGGGTGCTCGGTGATCAGCAGCGGCCCCGGCTGCACGCCGTGGGTGAGAAAGGCCGCCGTGAGCACGGCCACTGCAGCACTCGGGGCGATGCCCAGCGTAAGCAGGGGAATCATGCTGCCCGCAGTGGCGGAGTTGTTGGCCGCCTCGGGCCCCGCCACGCCCTCGATGACGCCCGTGCCGAACTTTTCAGGCTTCCTGGAGATGCGCCGCTCCAGGGAATAGGAGAGAAAAGGAGGCACGATGGTGCCCATGCCGGGCAGGATACCCATGAAGAACCCGACGACGCTCCCTCGCCCGATGGCCGGAGCGGAGTCGCGCCAGTCCTGGCGCGTGGGCCACAACCCCTTGATGCGGCCCTTGAACACTTCCATCTTCTCTGATTTCTCCAGGTTGATCAGCACCTCCGAGATGCCGAACAGCCCGATCACCAGGGGAGCGAAGCCCACCCCGTCCATCAGGGTGAAGGTGCCGAAATCATAGCGCGGCGTGGATTCCACCGGGTCCAGGCCGACGGTGGAGAGCAGAAATCCGAGCAGGGCCGAAGCCGCGGCGCGCGGGCGCGAGCCGCCGCTGAACTGGACCACCAGCAGAAAGCTCAGGCACAGGAGCGCGACCAATTCGGGCGGGCCGATTTTGACGGCCATCTCGGCCAGGGCGGGCGCCATGAGCGTGATGCCCAGAACGCCCAGCGTTCCCGCGATGAACGAGCCCCAGGCGCAGATGGCGAGCGCAGGCCCCGCCCTTCCTTTCCGCGCCATCTGGTAGCCGTCCAGGGTGGTCACGACCGAAGACGCCTCGCCGGGCAGGTTGAGCAGAATCGACGTGGTGGAGCCGCCGTACATCGCCCCGTAGAACACCCCCGCCATGATGATGATGGCGGCCGTGGGTTCCATCTTGATGGTGATCGGGAGCAGGAGGGACATGGTGGCGACCGGGCCGAGACCCGGCAGCACACCGATGGCCGTCCCCACGAAAACGCCCATGAAACAGGCGAGGAGGTTGTGCGGGGCGAGGCTCACCGAGAAGCCGAAATAGAGGTTTGCGAAAAGATCGGCCATCAAAACCCCAGCAGACCGCGGGGGAAGTGCACGTTCAACGCCTTGACGAAGAGGAGGAAAGCCGCCGCCGAGGCGACGCCTGAGATCAGGAGACCCCGGAGGAGGGACTGGCGGTCGATGACGAGCCAGCAGAACGCCATGAAGATGAACGTCGTTGCGAGGAATCCAACAAATTCAAGCAAAAGCCCGAATAGCGCCGTCCCCGCCATGACGGAGAGAACCCGTCTGTACCCGGCAAGCGTGAATACGGCCCCGGAGGACGCCTCATCCTCCGGGCTTTGACGGAGGTGCCGCGTCATCAGGTAGAGCGATGTGGCCGCGAGACCTACGCATATCCAGAAAGGGAAAAATCCCGGTTCGGGCCGGTTGACGCTCCCAAGACCTAACCGGTAGGCGAACCAGCCCATGAGCATTGAGACGGCGAGCAGCGCCGCGGGAGGGGCAATCTTTCGCATGAGCCCGCTCTATTTTTTCTTGATGCCGACGGCCTTCATGATCTCCTTGGAAGTCTCGTGGTCCTGGCGGGCGAGCTTCTTCGCGCCCGCCCCGTCCACGAATTCCACCCGGAAGCCCGCCTTGTTCAGCTTTTTCACCACTGCCGGATCGCCTGCGGTCTTCCTGAGGGCTGCGGAGAGCTTGTCGAGAACGGCCTTGGGCGTTCCCTTCGGCGCCCACAGACCGGCCCATAGCCCGATGCTCGCCCGTCCGAGGCCCTTTTCCTTGAGCGTCGGAATTTTGGGGAACTTCGGGTCCCGCGCGTTGTCCGTGATGGCCAGGCCCACCAGTTTGCCCGCCCGGATGAGCGCCTGCATCGCGCCGAATCCACCCGCCGAGAAGTCCACGTGGCCGCCCAGGGCGGCGTTTCGCGCGGGGCCGGAACCCTTGTAGTGCACGGGCGTCGCCTTAAGGCCCTGCATGGCGAGAATGGCCGCCATGGTGAGATACGGCGCGGTCGGCGCTCCGCTCGTGCCGTAGTTCAGTTTCCCGGGGTTTTTCTTGATGTGGGCGAGGAGGCCGTCGAGGTTCTTCCAGCGCATGTCGGGTTTGGAGACGATGCCCGTAGCCCCGAAGGCGTACGCGCCGATGTACTCGTAGTCATCCAGCCCGAAGGGCAGGGTGCGCAGCGCCGTTCCCACGGTGAGGGGCGCGGACATGGTCGAGAGAATGGTGTAGCCGTCCGGCTTGGCCTTCTTGACGTAGGTGTAGGCGATGGCGCCGCCTGCGCCGGGCTTGTTGACGAGCTGGATGGCGCCGCCGAAATTCTTCTGGAGCGCGGGGTGGATGATGCGGATCGTGGTGTCTCCCGGCCCTCCCGGCGGGAAGGAGATGATGAACTGAACGGGGTAGCCGGGGTATTTTGCGGAATGCGCGCTCTGGATCGGCAGGCAAACCAGCGCAACGACGAACAGGAGAAACAGCGAACGACGAGGCATGACGTTTTCCTCCATGCTGCAGGAAATGCGGGGAACCGCGCCGCCCCCGGCATATCTCCTGACTCAGGAACGAATAAACCTCTTACGCGCAAATTGAACGTGGTTTCAGGGAGTATAGCAAAACGGCGCGCCGGGTGTCATCGGGCGAAATTTGCGCCCGCCGGAGAGATGCGCTCCCCCATCCTTCGATACGGCGCTTATGCGTCTACTCAGGATGAAGGTTCGGGGCACAGGGATACCGCTTTGCCGAAGGGTGTGTAGGGGCCGCATACATGCGGCCTGGCCTTTTTTCGCCACCTGTCATGGGCCGCATGTATGCGGCCCCTACACAAAAATCCTTCATTCGCAAAAGCGGCCTTTGATCGTCATTCCGGCGCATGCCGGAATCCAGGGACTTTGCTTTTCGTTCTTTGGGCGTCGTTTCGGTCGAATGAACGAGGAAATGGAACGCCGTAATTTACTCTTCTCATCGGTTCTAGATTCCGGCTTTCGCCGGAATGACGGGCGTTGCGACCCTCCAAAGGGGTGGGTCCCGTAGGGGCGGACCTGTGTGTCCGCCCGACCCATTCACCTCCAGGGCGACCCCCTATCCCCCCAGATACGCGCTGAGATTCTCCAGGCACTCGGCCCAGCCTCCCCGGTGCTCGTCGCGCATGTTCTCGTCGGGGAATCCCTCGTGCGTGAGGGTGACAGTGGTCTCATCGCCCTCTCCGGTGAAATCGACCCTCACCAGGGTTTCGGGATAATCCCAATCCCCCCGCTCCCAGCGGAAGGTGAAGACGAGACGCTCAGGATGCCGTATCTCGACGAACGCCCCGTTCAGGTAGAACGACTCCCCCTCGTCGGTCCGCATCTCGACGCGGTATCTCCCGCCGACGCTTGCATCCATCTCGACCGAGGGCGCGGTGTGGCCCTCCGTTCCCCACCACTGCTTTAGCGCCTCGGCTTGCGTCCACGCGGCGAAGACTCTCTCCCTGGGCGCCTGGAAGGTTCGTTTGATGAGCAGCGTCATTTTCGTTTCGATCATTTCGAAGTCTCCGTGTCTGTCGTTTCATCGAGATATCGGGCGAGGGAATCGAGTCCCTCCTCCCAGAACCGTTTGTGGAAATCGAGCCATTCGGACGCCTCGCGCATCGCTTCGGCCTTGAGGCTCAGACGATGGACGCGGCCCCTTTTCTCTCTATGGATCAGGCCGGCGCGCTCGAGAACGCGCAGGTGTCTTGAAATCGCCGGCAGGGAAATATCGAATGGCGCGGCGAGGCCGGTGACGGTCGCTTCTCCCCGGGAGAGACGCGAGAGGATGGCCCGCCTCGTGGGGTCGGAAAGCGCGGAAAAAGTCGCGTCGAGACCGGCTTGCGCGTTCATGATCGGCATGACCTCCTTGGTGAGAGGAATTCACTCCCAGCTAACGTGGTTGCGGGCTTCTCTCTTGAACAACATTGCTAACCAACGAGAGAGAAGAGAATCACTCCCCCTCAAGGGGGGAGTGAACTTCAAAAGCGTGCGCGCAACCCAAATCGCTTCCCGGGACTTTTTCAACAATCCCCTCCCGGTCGGGTCCAACCTTCCCTCATCGGTCAGGTTGGATCTAAAACGCCCAGCCGAAACCGGTGATGAATCCACGCAGATAGCAGATCTGCCCGCAGTGCTGGTGATAGTCGCTGGCTACCCTTCCCAGGTATTCTCCGGTTTTGATGGCACCTCCTCCGATGTCGGTGATTTCCTTTTCGAGGTCTTCCGCCGAAAGTGATTTCAGTACCGGAGTCGTCCTCGCCCGGACGGCGTTGGCGTAGCCGATCACGTCCTGTTTCGTGACTTTTAAGCGCATCACCCGTTCGAGCGAGTCGCCGAAGCCGATCTGTTTCGGCTCGGGCGCCATATCGAATTTCTCGTGCCATTTCTCGGCGATCCAGACCTGCTCCTCACAGGCTATCGCCGCCAAGGCGCAATCCTCGACCCTCGTCTTGTGCCACATCAGCCAGCCGATGGGGTTGTCCTGGTCGCTGGGCCGTTTCATGAGGTCCGCGTCATCGAGACCCTTCAGGGCCCGTTTCACGAGTCCGTCGCTCATCTCGAATGTGAAGGCGATCATTTGCGCTCCGTTCATGGAAAGCTCCTGTCATTGAGTAGTGCGTGAAATGATTTAACGATGAATCATATAACTCCCGGTTTCTGGTTCCATGCTTTTCAGATGAATTTCTCTTCGCGGTGGATGAAGCCGATGCAAAGGCCGAAGGCTCCGAATTGCAGCGCGAGATAGAGCGTTTCCATTAAGACAAACGCAGACGCGCCCGCCACCTCCTGCTTGGCGACGAAGGCGAGCACGTGGGAAGTCCAGAAGAAGGCGCCCGTGATGAGGGCGAACCTGATCCCTCGCCGGAAACTGCTTCCCCCGGTCTTCAGCATCGGAAACAGGGCGCAGAGCAGAACCCCCTGAAGCACGATGCTCAGCAGACCGAGGAGAAAATCCGGCTCCCCCTCGAAGTAGCCGAACGATTCGTATCTCTCCTTGAAAAGCGCCACATGCCAGACCACGGCGAGAGAGAACGTGCAGATCGTATAGGCGGCGGTCCCCATGACCAGCTTCCCGGCGCCCTTCATCACGCCCCCGCGCCCGGTTGAATGGGGGATGTCTCGTCCGCTTTTGAAGCGGCGGAAGGCGGTCTTCTCTCCAGGTCGTCTCCCGCTTCGATGGCTCGGCCCCGTATGCCGGAAACGATTTGCGCGCCGTTCATGGGAAGCTCCTGCTTTTGAATGGTCATGAAACGACTTAATGATTAACCGCATGGTTAAGTATATAGCTTTCCGATCTTTCGGTCAACACGCCGCCGGGACCGGATTTGCGACCGCCCGCCTTGCCGGGATTGTTGAAAAAGCCTCATCAATCGGGTTTGGTCTGTAGGGGCCGCATATCATGCGGCCCTGCCTTTTCTTTACAATACGGGTCGCATGATATGTGCGGGGCGCTCCCTCCTCGGGAGCGCCACCTGCAAAAACCACCCTTCCCGGTTATGCTGAACACTCGTTCATCGGGACTCTTTCAACAACCCCGATGAGGGAGGAATCGACCGAGCTGGAAGGGGGTGTTCCGGCAACCCGCCTTGCCGGGGAGCGGGATATGGGCCATGCTTGCGTGGCGTTCGCCTCGCCGCCCGAGGGTTTGAGCGGGTGAGTCCATGAAGCAGCTTCTCATGAGGCCCCTGGCCTGGATGGCCGCCGTATTCCTGCTGCCCGCCTGCTGGGGGGCGGCGGTCTCGTTCGCCAGGATTCTCCCGGCCGCATTTCTCGCGGGCGGCGGTTCGTATCTGCCTGCGCCCGAGGGCTGGGCCTTCACCGCGGGCGTGGCCGCCTACGCCGTCTGGCACAGGCTGAAGCCGCCCGAGTTTCTCTACGCCTTCGTGCACGAGTTCACGCACATGGCCTTCGCTCTGCTCACGGGGAAGAAGGTGCGCTCGTTCGAGGTGAACCAGGGCAGCGGGAAGGTCGGTTTGAGCGGCACGAACCCCGTGATCACCTTGGCGCCCTATTTCTTCCCGCTCCCGACGATGGTGGTCCTGCTTCTGGGCGCGCTGCTCGACTGGGCTTTCGGATACCCGCTGATTTGGCAGGCTGCGGCGTTTCTCTCGGGCCTCACGCTGTGCCTGCACGTGCTCATGACGCTGCGCGCGCTGGGCGCGTCGCAGCCCGACATCGCGCGCGGCGGGCGGATTTTCTCCTGGGTCTTCATCTTTTTCTTCGGACTCGTCTTCATCGGCGGCGCCGCGCTCGTCTCGGCGGGGGGGTGGGGAGTGGCGGCCTTGTACGGCTTGTCGATATGGCGCGAAAGCCTGGATGCGTATGCGCTTCTGTTCGACCTGGTGGCGCGAATCGCATGGAGCATCGGTTCTTGAATCGCATGGCGCATGAATTGAGGTTCAGGCTTTGGTGGGCAGCGCTTTTGCTCCTCGGGACGACGGGCTGCGCCTATGAGATATCGACGATACAAGGCGTCGCCAGACCGGAGAAGATACGAGCGCTCGAACGCCTCGCCGTCGCTCCTTTTCGCTATCCGAACGATTGGACGGGGCTTTTCCGCGACGTCTACGCGCAGGCGGGGCTCCGGGCGCCCGATGTGAGGAAAATCGAGATGATAGAGGGCGCCTTCCTGATTCGAGACGCCTTGAGCGCCAAGGGCCATCTGGTCGTCCGCTGGCCCAAAAGTCTCGAAATAAAGAAGATGGACGATTTGCTAAACGAAGAAGGAGAAATCGCCGAGGCCCATCTTCCGTTGCTCGTGGATTCGGGCGCGCAGGCGGTGGTGGTCGCCCGAGGCGGGCGCGCCTGCCCGGACGTCGAGGTGTGCGCCGCGAGGGTGGAGATACGCCTGCTGGACTTGACTTCCCGGGAAGTGTTGTGGAGGTCGCAAGCCGCCGCGACGACGGCGTTCTCCCAGGGGGACGAGATGAAGGCCGCCGTCGCCGAGGCGCTCGACGCCTTTCCCGGAAAATCGGCTTCTTCCGAGTGAGGGCGGGAATCTCGCAGTGACGGATATCGGGTAGGGGCCGTTCGCGAACGTGGGGCGTTCATAAACGCCCCACCCGGAGAAACGGGCGCTTCACGAAGCGCCCCTACGCCGTCTCGGCCCGCAGATCATCGTCATTCCGGCTTTTGCCGGAATGACGGCAAACCCTCCCGCATCGGGCTTTTTCAACGCTCCCGTTTTCCGCTGTTTGGACAACCCCCGTCATGACGTTTTGTCGTCACTGTCCGGCGTCTTGTGACAAAATGGCAACTCGGCCAACCAACGCACATTTGTATTTCATTGATATGTAAGGACTTGTTTAGGTTTTTGGGAAATGGCACGGGAATTGCTGTATATAAGGGCAAGCTGGCCGGAGCGTTCATGAGAAAGATGAACGCAGATGGAACCGTGCGGCGTCCAAACAACATATAATCGCTGATCGGGGCGTTCATAGGCGGCACGCCCCGGTTGGCAGGCGAGAGGAGTGGCCGATTGGGTCGGCGCTCCTCCGCCACGCAATCATACGTCTCGCGGCTATCCCCTGCGAGAGCCTCCTCCCGGAGACGGGAGGAGGTTTTTTATCGGCCTGATTTCCCTCCGCCCGGTTTTCAAGCGCGCGTCGTTGGGTTATGGTGCGTCCCGTACGAAATCATACGGCGTCCGTTCGATGAGACGCCGGGAATTCATCCATTCAGCGAGTGAGGAGTCAACAATGGCTACGGACAAGGTGCGCCTCGCCTCTATCGGGCTGGGCTGGTGGGGCGGCGTTCTGGTGGAGGCGCTGGGCCGCAGCGGCGCGGGCGAGGTGGTGACGGGTTTCGCGCGCAGCGAGGACGCCCGCAAGGCGTTTTCCGAAAAACACGGCTGCCGGACGGCGGGCAGTCTGGACGAAGTCTGGAACGACCCGGAAGTCGAGGGCGTCATCGTCGCGACGCCCCACTCCACGCACCTCGATATGATCTCCTCGGCCGCGTCGGCGGGGAAGCACGTGTTCGTCGAAAAGCCGCTCACCCTCACGGTCGATGAGGCCAAAAAGGCGGTCGAGGCAACCTCGAGCGCGAGCGTCACCCTGCAGGTCGGCCATCACCGCCGCCGCTTCGGCGCGAACCGCAAGATGCGCGAGATGATCGAGGGCGGCGAGCTCGGCATGGTGCACCAGGTGGAGGCGAACCTCTCGCTCCCCATGGGTTTCGAATCCAGGCCGGGCTGGCGCAACGACCCCGCCGAATGCCCCGCCGGCTCGATGACGGGCCTCGGCGTCCACATGATCGACAACCTGCAGTACCTCGCCGGCCCCGCGAAGCGGGTGGCCGCGTTCAGCAAGAAGCTGCTCGGCAAGACGAATCTGGACGACGCGACGAGCATCATCATCGAGTACGAGAGCGGCCCCCTCGGCCACATCGGCTCCTCTTTCGTCGTCCCCAAGATCTGCGACACGGCGGCCTTCGGCACGAAGATGCGCGCCTACAGCGAAGAAGAGGGCGGAAAGCTCTACGTGGCCAAGGTGGGCGAGGAGGCCCGCACGGAAGTCGAGGTCGTGGGCGGAGACGCCCTGGCGGATGAGATGGACGAGTTCTGCAAGTGCATCCGGGGCGAGGCGACTCCCGAGACGGGCGGGCCCGAGGGGCTCGAGGTCGTCGCCGTGCTCGAGGCGGTCGTGCGGAGCGCGGCGACGGGCGAGGTGGTGGACGTGGCGGCCCTTCGCGGATAGCTTTTTGGAATTACTCTGGAGGAGACGATGGCTCAGTTGACGCACGTCGGCGCGTCGCCGACGAAAGAGGACGCCCTGGCCAAGGCGGTCGGCGATACGGTCTACGGCGATGATTTCCACATGCCGGGCGAGATATACGGGAAAGCCGTCCGCGCCACGATGACGCCGGCGAAGATCAAGAAAATAGACGCAGGCGAGGCGCTCGCCCTGCCGGGCGTGCACTGCGTCCTCACGGCGAAGGACATCCCCGGACTGAACGCGGGCCGCTACCCCGATTACCCGGTGCTTGCCGAAGACCTCGTGGTCGACATCGGCGACGCGGTCGCGCTCGTGGCCGCCGACACCCGGGACTTGGCCGAAGAGGCGGCCTCGCTCGTGCGCGTCGTCTACGAGCCGCTGCCGGGCGCTTACGATTTCGCCGGTCTCGAAGAGGGCGAGGTGGTCTGCGACTGGAAGACGGACAAGGGAGACGTGGAGGCGGGCTTCGCCGAGGCGGACGTGATCGTGGAGAAGACCTATTTCTCCGCCTGTCTGGATCACGCCTTCATCGAGCCCGAAGGCGGCGTCGCCTGGGTGGACGAGCGCGGGGTGGTGAACATCCGCGTGCCCACGCAGATGATCGAGAACTACCAGAACGTGGCGCGCACGCTGGATCTTCCGCTCAGCCGCGTGCGGTACGACTGCCCGATGCTGGGCGGCGCGTTCGGCGGCAAGGAGCACCCCCTGCTCGGCGCTTTCATGGCGCTCTTGTCGATCCGGACGGGGCGCCCCGTGCGCATGGCCTACTCGCGCGAGGAGACCATGAACACCGGCAGCAAGAAGCACCCCTTCCTCATGAAGTACAGGACGGGCGCCACGAAGGACGGAAAACTCACCGCGATAGAAGTCGACATCGTCGGCGACGCGGGCGGCTACACGGCCAACAGCAAGGGCCTGCTCCTGGGCGCGCTCGTGGTGAGCGGGGGGCCCTACGAGATCCCCAACGCCCGGGGCCGCGCGCGCGCCGTCAGGACGAACAACCCCTTCACCGAGGCGATGCGCGGCGTGGGCGCGAACCAGGTGTGCTTCGCCTACGAGGCGCAGATGGACGAGCTCGCCGCGCGGCTGGGGATGGACCCCCTGGAGTTCCGCGAGAAGAACTTCATCGCCAGGGGCGAGACCCTCATGCAGAACCAGCCCGTGCCCACGCGCGTGATGCTGCCCGAACTGGTCGAGGAGACCAAAAAGCTCATCGGCCGCTCGGCGGGCCGGGTTCCTGAGAAGGATCACGGCCCCTGGCGCGCCGGCGTCGGGTACGTCGCGAACATCGGCGGTTACGGGAGGCCGAGGAACGAGGGCGAGGTCTACGTGGGCATCGACGCAGACGGCAGCGTGAACGTGCGCGCGGGCGCATCGGACGTGGGCGCGGGCCAGACCGAGACGAACCGCCAGATAGCGGCCGAAGCGCTGGGCATTTCCTTGGAGGACGTGACGGTCACGATGTCGGATTCCCACGTCACCCCGCTGGTGGGGGTCACTGCTGGGTCGCGCCAGACGATGATCTCGGGCGGCTCGTGCTACCGCGCCTCGGCGGAGCTGAAAGACAGAATCCTGAAGGGCGCGGCGGAGCTTCTCGAAGCGAACCCGGAAGACTTGGACATCCGCGAGGGGCGCGTCTACGTGAAGGCCGCCGAGGAGCGCGGGGTCGCCTTCGGGGAAGCCGTGGCCCAGTGCAAAAAGATGGGAATCGACCTCCACACCGTGGGCAAGACGAAGCTCGGCGTCCACGAGTACGAGGGCAACGAGCAATACGGCGACGCGGGCGGCTGGATGGACTACGTGTTCGGCATCCACGCCGCCGAGGTCGAGGTGAACGTCGATACGGGCGAGCTTCGCGTGCTCAACTACTGGTCGGGCCACGACGTGGGCCAGTCCATCAACTTGCAGCACGTGGAAGGCCAGTTCGAGGGCGGCACGATGATGGGCGTCGGCCACGCCCTGACCGAAGAGGTCCTCACGCAAAAGGGCGCGCTCCTGAACAACGAGTTCCACGGCTACCTCATCCCCACCTCGGTGGACACGCCCGAGTGGGACAACGTGATCCTGGAATCCGGCGAAGGCCTGGGCCCCTACGGGGCGAAAGGCATCGGCGAGCCGCCCTGCACGGCGGGCGCCGCGGCGGTGGCCTGCGCGGCGGGCCAGGCGATTGGGGCGCGCATCACGCGCATCCCCATCACGCCGGACCACGTGCTGGAGGTGCTGGGGCGGCTCAAGACGAACGGAAGCCAAGGCTAGACGAGCATATCAGCAGACATTCACTGAACATAAAACGCCCCGCACGCGCTGCGGGGCGTTTTTGCGTCGTCCGTTAAGACGTTAAGAGAAAAAAACCACTCCCCCCTTGAGGGCTGTTGCCGATTTAGTAGGGACAGGTCGCGACCTGTCCCTACAATTTGAAGGTCTCCATTTTCTTGCTCATAAGCCGTAGGGACAGGCCCCTGTGCCTGTCCCTATCAAGCGCAACCTCAGAGATAGACATTATACGGGCGGCCACGGGGGGCCGCCCCTACGCCCCCGGTTTCTGTTTTTAGCCGTCATTCCGGCGAAAGCCGGAATCCATTTTTACGCCTTTTGCCTTTCGTCCGGATACCCGTGCATCGGTGGGGAATGAAACGCCGCCGTATGTTCACCCGCATCCGCAAATGGATTCCGGCTTTCGCCGGAATGACGATCAAGAACCTTCATCCCGCTTTCCCGCCGCATCACGGAATTCCCATGATTGGAACCTTACTCCGTCGTAACTCTAGATAGGATGAAATGAAGGAATACGCGCCACGGCTGCCGGATGAGAATGAACGGCAACGCCGCGTGTCCAGCGATACATAAGAGATTGCGCCGCCTGGATTAAACGATCAGGGAGGGACGCACGATGCACACCACACTGTCGAACGAGGGCCCGGTTCTCCGGGCATGGGCCGTATCGAGACCGTTCCGGGCGTACGGCGCCGCCGTTCTGGCCGCCTGCGCGGTCGCAATCGGATTGCCGCTGCAGGCGCCCGCCGAGGCGGCGGGGAAGGGTTATCGCCTGAGCGGCCCCTACACGCAGGAAAATCTCGCCGTCTATCTGATCCACCGCGAGGGCCGAAACGCCGGCTCCGCGCCGCTCACCCTCGCCGAAGCGATGAGGCGGGACCTCGTCAAGGTCGTCGAAACCGGCAGCGTCGGCCGCCTCATGGTCCGCAATCTTGGCGGTCGTGAGGTCTTCATCCAGTCGGGTGATATCGTCAAGGGCGGCAAGCAGGACCGCGTCCTGCTCACCAGCCTCATCATCCCCCCGCATTCGGGCTACATCCCCATCGGCGCCTTTTGCGTCGAGGCGGGACGATGGGCCCCGCGCGGATTGGAGAGCGTGAGCGCATTTTCGGCGTCCGCGTACCGCATGCCTTCCAGGGCGGGCAAGATCGCGATCATGAAAAGCATGCGGCGAGAGACCGCTCCCGAAGCCGGTCGAAGCGGGAGATTGGGGGAGAGATGGCCCGGATTGAGAATCAGGCCCGGGGCGCGGCGGCGCACAGGCTCGTACTATCAGGGCGAGGTGTGGCGCTCGGTCGCGATGATGCAGAAGGGGTTGGGCCGGGCGGTGCGGGCGCGCGTCGCCGACGAACGCTCGCTCACGAGCCTCCTGTTGTCATTGGAGAACAAGCGCCTCGCCTCGGCTCTGGTGGGTTATGAAAAAACCCTGAGCGGCCTGCTGGAAAATCATCCGGATGCCGTGGGCTATGTCTTCGCCGTAGGCGGCAGGCTCAACAGCGGCGATGAGTTCGCGAGCGTCGGCCTGTTCCGCAAACTGTGGCGGCGGCAGCTCAAGGCGGCGGCGACGGAGGCCATCGCCGAAAAAGGGGCGCAGAGGAACGAGCAGCCGACGCTCGCCGAGGTCGCCGCGTTCATCGACTCCGCGCGCGTAGCGAAGCCCGCCGGGAGAGCGATGCCGGGCGGCATGAGCCAGGAGACGCGCGTGGCGGACGGGTCGTTCTACATGGAAGTCCGTCGGGGGAACGGCCACTGGGTGCACCGCAATTTCGTCGCCCGCTAGCCCGGAGCATATCGAAACCAAAGCGCCAGAGAATCACTCCCCTCTTGATGGGGTTGTTGAAAAAGTCCTTTCGGATCGAGCCGAACCATT